>NZ_JABCRE010000001.1 GCF_012972675.1 Pontixanthobacter rizhaonensis
ACGCCAGACTGGTTGAGGCATTTGAAGGCGACGTTCTTCTCTGCCAGATTCTCGATGATCTGGTGAAGGTCGCCAACGCTACGAGCCAACCGATCCGATCCTTTGCCGACCGCCCCGACATCTTCTCCGCGAAGACCTTCTCACATCCCACTTCGGCCAGTGCGTCATTTTGAATGTCGAGGCTCTGCCCCGCCGAACTCACCCGCGCGTATCCAACCAGCATTCTCTGCTCCATGTCTCGTTTGCTTCTAGAGAACACGATTGCAGATGTTTCGAATCTGTCAGCAACTTATTTAAGACGATCATCCTGTCTCATGCCGATGTCCCGTCTGGGCTTACCTTCTGAGAGGAGGGTGAGATCAGCGACAATAAAGTCCGGTCATTACATCCTGAACTCGCAGGTAAATAGATCAGGAGGAAATCATGACTGATCTAACCGATATATATGACATGCTGAAAGGCGTCGGCCTATGTTCGACACAAGCCGAGTTTAGCACCGAATGGCTCGGACGCTCATCCCACTACATGTCGCAAATCAAGGGCGATCCAGCGAACGCGTCGCTAACCTCGTTGAGGCTGCTGGCGGCGGAGCTACAACTCACGGCTCTGATAGCCAAGGGTTCCGCAGACAACGCTACATTCAGGAAGGTTCATGGCGCGTGGGTCGCGGCTCAAACCATTTGTGATGGCGTATTTGAGCAGCGGCACGTTCCACCATTTCTTCGGATCACGGCCATTTAATTAATGCGTCTCCATGCCCCCAGTGATAGAATGGAGACAACAACATAGCTCAGGGGACAAAAGCAATAAGCGAGCGCCGACCCCAGCGCACAACCACATCGCAGGATTTTGCAGGCGCTCGAAAGAGGGCCGTATCCAGATTGGAATGGAGAGCACCGACTGGTCGTGAAGTGCCAGAATAAACAGAGCTTCAGATAGACGAGGGATATGTCGATATCTGACAACCCTCGGTCCATCGGCTGTCATCGAAGTTTTGCGCGGCCTTTGGATGCTTCCTTAAAGGATAACCGTCGCGAGCGTTAGCTCGGAGAGGGGCAGTAACGTGAGGTCAAGGGCGACCACTCACCAGCTATAGACGCTGACGCTGCCTACTAAAACTTCCTATCGATACCGCAGATATGGTGCGATCTCTCCCCCTTCTTCAGTGCGTTTGACAATTCATGTGTCGTCGCAATGGAGAGGGGGGATAGAGAACTATCTCCTCCGAGATATGGCCTAATGATCAACTGAGTATTGGGTTCAAAATTGAATGAGAATCTAACGCCGTAGGGTTCGGCAAGGAACTTGTTCCGCGCACGAACATGAAGGCAAGGGCGAACGCGCAAGCGTTCCCCTTCATGATAATGAACACAGAGATTCGAGGCTATATCGATCAAAACTTCAAATGCTCAATGCTAGTTACCTTCCCGACTATGCAAAGCAGTATGAATTAGATTCCTATGGCTCTCTGTGAATCCGACACCGCATATTCATTGCCCCATTAGGATTGTCTCATTAAGCCACGGATGAACGCACTGAATGCGCGTATCATTTCAGGATCGGGGTTCGACGGTGGCGGTCAAAAAATCGCAGATTTATAGTTCGTTGTGGAAGAGTTGCGACGCCTTGCGAGGGGGCATGGATGCCTCGCAATACAAAGATTACATCCTCACCCTGCTGTTCCTGAAATACGTATCGGATCGATCGCTTAGCGACCCCAATGCGCAGATCATTGTGCCGGAGGGATGCCATTTCTCTGACATGTTGAAGCTCAAAGGCAGCAAGGACATCGGCGAGGAGATCGACAAGATCATCGCCAAGGTGGCAGAAACCAATGGCCTCGGCGGCGTTATCGACAATGCCAAGTTCAACGATCCGACAAAGCTTGGCGACGGCAAGGACATGGTGGATCGACTGTCCAAGCTGATGGAGATTTTCAGCCGCCCCGAACTCGATTTCCGCAAGAACCGAGCCGAGGGCGACGACATCCTTGGCGATGCTTACGAATATCTGATGCGTCATTTCGCCACGGAAAGCGGTAAGAGCAAAGGCCAGTTTTACACCCCGTCCGAAGTTTCTCGGATCATGGCCAAGGTGGTCGGAATCGATGCAACCGCTACTCGCCAGAATACGATTTACGATCCAACGTGTGGATCAGGCTCTTTGTTGCTCAAAGCTAATGATGCTGCGCCCGACGGTCTCTCAATCTACGGGCAAGAAAAGGATGTGGCGACCTTCGCGCTCGCGCGCATGAACATGGTGATTCACAATTCTGCCGATGCTGAGCTTTGGCGCGAAAACACCCTGTCGAAGCCGCACCACAAGGGGCCGGACGGCAAGCTCAAACAATTCGATTTCGTCGTCGCGAATCCGCCCTTTTCGGACAAGGCATGGTCAACCGGATTCGATGCAGCAAATGATGAGTTTGGACGCTTCGCCTACGGCACGCCGCCTGCGAAAAACGGCGACTACGCCTACCTGATGCACGTTCTTGCTTCGATAAAATCGACTGGCAAGGCCGTGGTTGTCATGCCGCATGGTGTTCTTTTTCGTGGGAATGCTGAGGCAGAGATTAGGCGTGGTCTAATTAAGCGGGGTTACATCAAATCCATCATCGGGCTCCCCGCAAACCTGTTCTTCGGCACTGGCATCCCGGCCTGCTTAATCGTCCTCGACAAGCAGCATGCCGCTGCCCGCACGGGTATTTTCATGATCGACGCATCGAAGAGTTTCGTGAAGGACGGTAACAAGAACCGTCTGCGCGAGCAGGACGTTCACAAGATCATCGACATCTTCCAGAACTCGACCGAGATCGATGGTTATTCGCGAATGGTCCCACTCGCCGAGATCGGTAAGAACGACGGCAACCTGAATATACCGCGCTACATCGACGGATCGGAAGCAGAGGACCTGCAAGATATTGAAGCGCATCTAAAGGGTGGAATCCCGGTGCGTGATGTTGATGCGTTGCAAGAATATTGGGCAGTCATGCCGGGACTACGCGATGATCTTTTCGGCCCCGGTGACCGTCCCGGCTATCTTACCGCCAAGGTCGAACCGAATGAAGTGCGTGCAACGATCCATGCTCATCCCGAGTTTGAGGCATTTGCGGCCAAGGTCCGGGGCATCTTTTTTGAATGGCGCGATACAAATATCGATTTGATGCGCACGTTCGATGAGGGGGATCATCCCGCTGGCTTGATCCATTCGCTCTCCGAAGACTTGCTGGCCCGGTTCCGGGAGGCCCCGCTGATCGACGCATATGACGCTTACCAGCACATCATGACCTACTGGTCAGAAGTGATGCAGGATGATGCCTACCAGATTACAGCGGAAGGCTGGCCTGTAGCCAAGGTGCTACGCGAATTAATTAAGGACGCCGACGGCAAGTTTACCGAAGACCCTGATCTGATTCTGGGTAGTGGCCGGAGCGCGAAGAAATTGAAGGCAGAAGTGATACCTCCTGCGCTCATCGTCGCCCGCTACTTCTCCAAAGAACAAGCGGAGATTGAAGCTTTGGAATCCAAGGCCGAAGATTTTGGGCGGCAGGTTGAGGAATTGGAAGAGGAGCACGCTGGGGAGGATGGCCTCCTTGCTGAGGCGAAGACAGATGCAGACAAATTGACCATCGCTAGCGTGAAGGCGCGGATCAAGGTGATCAAAAGCGATGCTGATGCGGCGGATGAGCGGACAGTCTTGCAGAAATGGAATGCTTTGGCAGCTAGCCAGAAGGAGGCAGAGCGAGCAGCCAAACAAGCGCAGGCCGCGCTCAATGCGATGGTGGCAGCACAATATGCAAATGTAACTGATGCTGACGCTAAAGCTCTAGTTGTCGAGGACAAGTGGATCGCTTCCTTGTCTGGCTCGATTGATGACGAATTGGACCGGGCAGCGCAGATGCTGACTACACGGCTTAAGGCGCTGACTAAACGTTATGCCTTACCAATGCCGGTATTGAATGATGCAGTGACAAAACTTGAAGCCAAGGTGGTCGAGCATCTCAAGTGCATGGGTTTTGCCCCATGAGTGTTAAGGAAGGATGCACTCAAACCGACTTTGGGCCATTGCCGCGAGACTGGCGGGTGGTTCCTCTCTCTGAGCTTGGACAACCGAAGATTGGCCTCACTTATAAGCCAAGCGATGTTCGAGAGCACGGGACGTTAGTTCTACGATCCTCCAACGTGCAAGATGGAAGGTTGTCGCTTGATAGCAATGTATTCGTTGATCCTAAAGTAGCGGCTCCCGCCCTCGTTCAACAAGACGATATTCTTATCTGCGTCAGAAACGGCAGTCGGGCGCTGATTGGCAAATGTGCACAAATCGATCAGCAAGCGGACGGAATGGCGTTTGGTGCATTCATGAGCGTTTACAGAACGCCTTTCGCTGACTTCGTGTTTCGCCAATTCCAATCTGCTGGAATGAAGCGCCAAATCGAGCAACATCTCGGCGCGACGATCAACCAGATCACCAATGCCAGCTTAAAGTCTTTCAAGATACCTTTTACGGACAATATTGAGGAGCGACAGGCAATCGTTTCCGCCCTTCGCTGCGCTGAAGATCTCATAGCCTCACTCGACGCGCTGATCGCTAAGAAGCGCGACATCAAGCAAGCCGCGATGCAGCAGCTTCTCACTGGACGGACGCGTCTGCCGCAGTTTTCAACTACACCTATAGTTAAATCGGAGATCGGAGAGATTCCTGAAGACTGGGAGGTTCGCTCTCTCGCTTCTCTTGGGGAGCCCCGGATTGGATTAACCTATAGTCCGTCTGATGTGCGTGAGTCTGGAACGCTCGTTCTTCGCTCTTCAAATGTGCAAAACGGTGACTTGTCGTTCGACGACAATGTATTCGTCGATTCAGATGCCGCCGCGCGGGCACTTGTGGCCGAGGGCGACATCCTGATCTGTGTTCGTAATGGCAGTCGCGCACTTATTGGTAAATGCGCGATCATTGATTCCCGCGCAGTAGGAATGGCCTTTGGGGCATTTATGTCGGTTTTTCGTTCGCCCCACTCATCATTTCTGCATCATCAGTTTCAATCACACACTATCCAAAAGCAAATCCATGAGCACCTTGGCGCGACCATCAATCAGATCACGAACGCAAGTCTACGCAGCTTTAGAGTGCCTTTCCCGGTAGACTCCGATGAGCGGGATGCCATCGTTTCGGTCTTGTCAGATATGGAATCTGAAGTGCGCGCGCTTGAGCAAAAGGTTTCGAAAGTGCGCCATCTAAGAGAAGGGATGATGCAGCAACTCCTTACGGGCCGGATCAGATTGGCATGAGCAAGGTTGGCCAGATTGAGCGCGCGACCCAAAATCGTGTCGTAAAGCTATTCCGCGAGAATCTAGGCTATGATTATGTGGGGGACTGGCAAGATCGACCAAACAATCGCAACATTGAAGAGGAATACCTCCGTGCGTGGCTGGAGGGCCATTACGACGATGCATTGATCACCCGCGCCATTACCGAATTGCAGCGGGTGGCTGGCGACCAGTCCCGCATATCATACGATGTGAACCGCTCCGTGTATGAATTGCTACGCTATGGCGTGAAGGTCGCGACCGGGGTAGGCGAGAACTACCAAACGGTTCGATTGATTGACTGGGCCAATCCTGACTCCAATCACTTCGCCATTGCCGAAGAGGTCACCGTCACCGGGGTCGACGCCAAGAGCAGCACCAAGCGTCCAGACATCATTCTTTATGTAAATGGTATCGCGCTGGGCGTCCTCGAACTCAAGCGTTCGACAGTCTCGGTGGCCGAGGGAATCCGGCAGAATCTCGACAACCAAAAGGCGATGTTCATCCGTCCCTTCTTCTCGACCATGCAGCTTGTCATGGCGGGCAATGACACCGAGGGACTGCGCTACGGCACGACGGAAACCCGCGAGAAATATTACCTACAATGGAAGGAGCCGGAAGAAGCTGCAGGCCTGCCGACAAGCCCGCTTGATCGCGAACTGGTCCACCTGTGCAGCAAGGACCGCTTGCTCGAAGTAATCCACGACTACACGGTGTTCGATGCGGGCACCAAGAAGACTTGCCGCCACAACCAGTATTTCGGCGTTCGCGCTGCGCAGGAGCACATTCGCACCCGGCAAGGCGGGATCATCTGGCACACGCAAGGCTCCGGAAAGAGCCTGACCATGGTTTGGCTGGCAAAGTGGATTCGCGAGAATGTCGAGAACTCGCGCGTGCTCATCATCACCGATCGCACTGAACTCGATGAGCAGATTGAAAAGGTCTTCAAGGGTGTGGACGAAGACATCCACCGCACCAAGAGCGGTGCTGACCTGATCGCCCGGTTGAACGATACAGGGCCTTGGCTGCTCGGCTCGCTAGTCCACAAGTTCGGCGGCAAGGAGGAGGCCGACGTCGACGCATTCGTAGAAGATGTTCGCCAGTCACTGCCTTCCGATTTCAGCGCAAAGGGCGACATCTTCGTGTTCGTCGATGAGTGTCACAGGACCCAATCAGGTGAACTTCATGCAGCCATGAAATCCATCCTTCCCGATGCGATGTTCATCGGCTTCACGGGCACGCCTTTGCTCAAGGATGACAAGCAAACCAGTCTCGTAGTCTTCGGCCCCTACATCCACACTTACCGCTTCGATGAGGCAGTAGAGGACGGCGTAGTGCTCGATCTGCGCTACGAAGCGCGCGACATCGATCAGGAGATCACGTCACCGCAAAAAATCGATCAGTGGTTCGAAGCAAAAACCAAGGGACTGAACGACCTAGCCAAAGCGCAACTAAAGCAGCGTTGGGGCACAATGAAAGCGGTGCTTTCCAGCCAGTCGCGGGTCGAAAAAATTGTGGCTGACATACTGATGGACATGGAATTGAAAGATCGCCTCGCCAGCGGTCACGGCAATGCCATGTTGGTGTCGGGCAGCATTTACGAGGCCTGCAAGTTCTACGAGCTATTCGAGAAAACGCCGCTCAAAGACAAGTGCGCGATCGTAACCTCTTACAAGCCCGCACCCGGCGATGTGAAAGGCGAAGGCGACGGCGAAGGATTGACCGAGCGGTTGCGCAAATATGACATCTACGAACGGATGCTAGGTGGCAAGGACCCCGAAGAGTTCGAGAAAGAGGTGAAGAAGCGGTTCGTTGACTCGCCCGGCCAGATGAAGCTTCTGATCGTCGTTGATAAGCTGTTGACGGGTTTCGATGCGCCCTCTGCGACCTATCTCTACATCGACAAAAAGATGCAGGATCACGGGCTGTTCCAAGCGATCTGCCGGGTTAATCGGCTTGACGGGGACGACAAGGAATATGGCCAGATCATTGACTACAAGGACCTGTTCCGCAGCCTTGAAGGCGCGATTACGGACTACACCTCCGGCGCGTTTGAAGGCTACGATGCCGCAGATGTGGAAGGCCTCATGGAGAATCGCTTGGCGAAGGCCCAGCAACGTCTGACCGAAGTGCTCGAAGCGATCCGCGCTCTATGCGAACCTGTTCCAATGCCACAGGATACGCCAGCATATCTGCATTTCTTTTGCGCGGAGGATACTGCTGATAAGGACGCATTGAAAGAGAACGAGCCAAAGCGGCTGACCCTCTACAAACTGACTGCTTCGCTAATTCGCGCCTATTCCGATATTGCTAACGATCTCGGTGATCTCGGCTATAACGAGAAGGCCGCTGCGGAACTCAAAAAAGAAGTCGGGCACTTTGAGAAGGTCCGTAGTGAAGTGAAGCTGGCAAGCGGTGATTACATCGACCTCAAGGCCTTCGAGCCCGCGATGCGGCACCTGATCGACACCTATATCCGTGCCGAGGAAAGTGAAGTCGTTTCAGCCTTCGATGATATGTCGCTGGTGGAGTTAATTGTCGAGCGCGGTGCCGACGCTGTGAAAGAGCTTCCTGAAGGGATCAGGGGCAACAATGAAGCCGTCGCAGAGACGATCGAGAATAACGTCCGAAAGCTCATCATTGATGAATCTCCGGTCAATCCAAAATATTACGAGCAGATGTCCGAGTTGCTAGATGCGCTCGTTGAGCAGCGGAAAGCGGAGGCGCTCGATTACGCTGACTATCTCGCAAAGATCGTCGAGTTGGCGAAGCAAGCATCTGCGCCCGAAACATCAGGTAGCTATCCTGCCAGAATTAATAGTCCGGCGAAGCGCGCACTTTACGACAACCTCGACCAAGAGGAAGCCCTCGCTATCGCGATTGATGATGACATTCATCAAACGAAGAAGGCGGATTGGCGAGGAAACATGTTCAAAGAGCGAGAGGTCCGTCGTGCGATTCAGCGACATGTTTCTGATGCGGTGCTCGCCGATGTGATCTTTGATTTGGTGCACAAACAGCATGAATATTGAGCGCCAAAATCTCTCGGTAGGTGGCATCGATGTCGAGGTTGTTCGAAAGCCCATCAAGAACCTCCACTTGGGTGTTTACCCGCCAAGTGGGCGTGTTCGGGTTGCCGTCCCACCGAGCGTCAATGATGAGGCTATCCGGCTCGCGGTGGTAACGCGCATGGGTTGGATCAAGCGACAAAGGAATAAGTTCGAGGAACAGGCTCGGCAAAGCGCGCGGGCTTATGTCTCCGGAGAGACCCACTACTACTTTGGGGTTCCGTATCGTATGCGACTGGTGCGAAAGTCTGGCGGTTCCATGGTGTCGGTCGCTGGCGATCGGATCGAACTGTCGGTTCCGGCAAATGCAGATCGAGATTTTCGGGAGAGGGCTTTCCAGCGATGGCAACGCGACCGACTTCGAGAACGCGTGGAGCCCTTGGTCGGTCACTGGTCAGAGACTCTTGGAGTTCAGCGCCCCAAGGCGGGGATTAAGCGAATGCGAACGAAGTGGGGATCATGCAACCCGATCGGGGGTCGCGTTTGGATCAATCTTGAGATGGCAAAAAAACCACCCGCTTGTCTCGACTACTTAGTTTGCCATGAGTTGGCTCATTTCATTGAACGATCCCACGGTGATCGTTTCATCGCGCTACTGGATCGCTATTTGCCAAATTGGCGCACATTGCGCGATGAGCTTAACCGGGAACCTCTCGCTCACGAGGAATGGAGTGCTGGATTAGCATAAGAAATCGGCATCAACTCAATCGCGAGCCATTACGTCGTCGGGGCAAAAAATGAAGAAGACAAGCGAGATCAAACTTTTCCTGCATTCCCAAGGGAAAGGCAGTCTTCTTCCGGATTCCTACGAGCGAGCCTTCGCAAATGCTACCGAGCTTTTCATTGTCAGCGCCTATCTTACGAACTGGAGCTACAAATCTAAGCTCAACAAGAACTGCCACAAGTTCCTAATGATAGTTGGCAAGGACTTTGGCCTCACTCGCAAAGCTGCATGCGAAGCAGTGCTCAAATGGGTCCCGACAAAATATAAGGTGCATTTTCGTGTCGCAGACCAGATCGATGGTTTCCACCCAAAGGCTGTCTTTTGGCGCGAAGCAGATGGTCGATCCTTTGCAATTATCGGTTCATCAAATCTTTCGCTTGCCGCGTTTGAAAGTAATTGTGAGGCAAATGTTCTTATTGAGATTCCCGAATCAGATTTTGAGATCGCAGGCGCTTGGGTTGAGGAAATCGCTGAGCTTGCGGTTCCGGTTTCGAAAGATTGGTTAGATCAGTATTGTGAGAATAAGCCTCGCGGCGGTAAGGGCAGAACATCTTCGCCAGACACACAGAAAGCTGATGTCTTGCCAGTTTGGCTACCAAGGCCACGAGGTAGTGCCGCTGCCGTAAGAGCAAGACGCAAAATCCTTCTGGAATATGGACGCAACCGAGATGATCTAATTTCGTTATTCCGACAGTGTGCAGATGGGCGGATTTCATCTGCAGCTTTCTATCGAGATTTACCAAACTTTTGGGGAGGCGGCGCAGGCGGGCGGATACAAGGCAAAGGTTGGGAGCGACAAGGAAGTCGAGCCAATTTTCAATCACTAGCAAAGAGCTTCGTTCGCGTTCTTGATGCCAAAGACGGCGATCGTGATGACGTGGTGGTTGCCGAAATGGACAGACTCGCCAGACTCAAAAACCCAGCCAGAAAAGCGTTTTTCTCCGAGATGCTTTGTCTGGAGTTCCCAGAGAAGTATCCGGTCTTGAACAAGCCAGTTCAACGCTATCTTTCGGACATTCGATTTCGCGGAGCATTTGGACTTTCTGAGGGAGGGCGGTATCTAGACTTGGCACTTCGTTTGCGCCTTTCCCTGAAACAGAACCCGAAGCATCCGGCAAAAAGTTTGGCAGAGTTAGACACTGTGATTTGGACCGAATACCCGCCGACTCCCACCTAAATGGTCCGCGCAGTCAATTGCCCTCCTCTCAGAAGGTAAGCCCAGACGGGACATCGGCATGAGACAGGATGATCGTCTTAAATAAGTTGCTGACAGATTCGAAACATCTGCAATCGTGTTCTCTAGAAGCAAACGAGACATGGAGCAGAGAATGCTGGTTGGATACGCGCGGGTGAGTTCGGCGGGGCAGAGCCTCGACATTCAAAATGACGCACTGGCCGAAGTGGGATGTGAGAAGGTCTTCGCGGAGAAGATGTCGGGGCGGTCGGCAAAGGATCGGATCGAACTGGCCAATGCCATCGACTTCGTTCGTGATGGTGATGTTCTCGTCGTGACCAGATTGGATCGGTTGGCTCGTAGCGTTGGCGACCTTCACCAGATCATCGAGAATCTGGCAGAGAAGAACGTCGCCTTCAAATGCCTCAACCAGTCTGGCGT
>NZ_JABCRE010000002.1:0-170000 GCF_012972675.1 Pontixanthobacter rizhaonensis
GCTTCAATCAACGCTCCCCACAAGCGAAGCAAGCGTGCCTCAAAGCTCTGTCCCACGGTCACATCATCGAAAACCCAGCAGGGCTCACCACCTTTTCAATCACTTATCGAGACCGAGCCGCGAGTGTCGAACGCGCAGGTAGCAAATAGGTATCGTAGCCTTTTGATTCGGAAAGGTAGCACCTTTCTTGCGCCGGGATTATCTCGATATATCCCGGAATATCTGTAGACAGCCGGGATATTTTTGCGGTTTTTGGTCAAGCCTTGCGATGGCGTTCATTCCGCCGGTGCATTCAGCCTACGTAATTGCATGCTTTCGGTTCATCCGGACATTGCGATCACTCTGTAAGCCATGTTCGGATGACCCAAGCCACTGCGCCAAGCACCGTCACGCTCATCCCCCAAATTGCCGCCATCCATAAGAGGCGTTTCCAGAGCGGAGAGGTCGGTTCGTCAGGCACCGGCATCAATGGTACCCCTCATCACCTACCTTACCGCGAAACACCCAGTAGGCCCACGCCGTGTAAGCCAAGATAAGCGGCAGGGTGATGGCTACGCCTATTAGCATAAATATCTGGCTCTTCTCCGGCGCGGCAGCATCCCAGATGGTTACGCCGGGAGGGACAACATAAGGCCACATCGTTACGCCCAACCCAGCCATACCAAAGAAGAACAGCGCCAATGACAGCCAAAATGGCTTGCTGTGGCGCTCAGCCTTGAGCGAACGGATCAAAGCGACTGCAACGATTGCTGTCAGGATCGGGACGGGGGCTGCGAAGTATATCTCAGGTGCCGTCATCCATCTTTCGGCATATTCCGCGTTGAGCACCAGATTATACAGGCTGACGGCACCCATCAGCAGGATCGTCGCCAGAGCCGATATCTTGCCCAACTGCCTAGCTTTCGCCTGTCCCGTTCCGTCTAGCTTCCAGACCAACCACGTTGCCCCAAGAAGTGCGTAGCCAGCTACCGTGCCTAAGCCGGTGAGCAGAGTGTACGGCGTCAGCCAATCGAACCAGCTGCCCGCATAGGCGCGGTCAACCACTTCGATACCTTGGAGCAGCGCCCCCAAGGTCATGCCTTGTGCCATTGCGGCGACCAAAGAGCCGCCGGTAAATGCCGCATCCCAGAACCGGCGATGGTTTGGATCGCGCCATCTATATTCGAACGCAACGCCGCGAAATACCAGGCCAAGAAGCATGGCAATTATCAGAGGGTAGGTGGCAGGTAGAATTACCGCATATGCTAACGGGAAAGCCGCCATCAGCCCGCCGCCGCCAAGGACAAGCCAAGTTTCGTTTCCATCCCAAACAGGGGCAATGGAATTCATCGCTCGATCTCGTTCCGAACCAACCTGAAAAGCCGGAAACAATATTCCAATGCCAAGATCAAAACCGTCCATAACCACATAGGCAAAAACAGCGAAGGCGATAATAAAGGCCCAGATGACTGTGAGGTCCATTACACATCCTCCTTATCGGTCGGAAGCGCTTCCGCGCGCCCGAGATTTTGTGTCGGGCCGGGGGTGATACCTGCGGTCCTGATCGGACCGGTGTCACCGTGTTGTGCGCCCGGTTCGCCTGTTTGCGGCGACTTGCCCATAAGGCGCAAGATATACAGTATTCCGGCGCCAAAGACGGCGAAGTAGACAAGAACAAAGGCGAGCAGTGATGCTCCGACTGCGGGGGCATCAAGAGGGCTGGCAGCGTCCGCCGTTCGCAAGAGGCCATAAATCACATAGGGCTGTCTTCCGGCCTCTGTTGTGATCCAACCGGCGATCACGGCAACAAAGCCTGAGGGGGCCATGACGAGCGCAGCGCGGTGCAACCCCGGCCATTCATACAACCGCTTGCGGAACCGTGCGAGCAAGCTCCAAAGTCCGACGCCAAGCATTGCAAACCCGATCCCGACCATAATTCGGAAAGACCAGAACACGATGCCGACGGGCGGTTCTTCATCATCCGGAATTGTGTCCAACCCTGCCAGTGGCGCGTTCGGATCATGCTTCAAAATCAGCGACGATGCTTTGGGAATTTCGATAGCATAATCGACCCGCTTTTCCTCACTATTGGGAATGCCAAACAAGATTAGCGGAGCGCCATTCGGATGGCTGTCATAATGCCCTTCCATCGCCATCACTTTTTGTGGCTGATGTTCGAGAGTGTTGAGGCCGTGCATGTCTCCGGCAAAAATTTGCAGGGGAGCAACGATAACCGCCATCCACATCGCCATAGAGAACATCTTGCGTGCATGGGCGTTGCTGCGATCTTTCAGTAGGTGCCATGCGCCAACGCCGCCAACGACGAATGCGGTGGTGAGATAGGTCGCCATGAGAGTGTGTACGAGCCGGTATGGGAAGCTTGGATTGAAGACGATGTCGAACCAGCTATCGCCCGGCAGGAATTGGCCGTTCGCACCCATCACATGGCCCACCGGCGTTTGCATCCAGCTGTTTACCGACAAGATCCAGAAGGCAGAGATAAAAGTGCCCAAGGCCACCATGCAGGTTGCGGCAAAATGCAGCTTTTTGCCAACCTTGTTCATGCCGAACAGCATTACGCCTAGAAAGCCTGCTTCCAAGAAGAAGGCTGTTAGCACTTCATATGCCATCAGCGGCCCGATGACCGGACCAGCCTTGTCCGAAAAGACAGACCAATTCGTGCCGAACTGATAGCTCATCACAATGCCCGAAACGACGCCCATTGCGAATGCAACAGCGAATATCTTGATCCAATATTTGAACAGATCGAGATAGAGTTGTTTGCCCGTTTTCAGCCATAGGCCTTCAAGGACCATCAGATAGCTTGCGAGCCCGATCGAAAACGACGGGAAGATGAAATGGAAGCTGACCGTAAAGGCAAACTGGATACGAGCGAGCAGCAAGGCGTCGAACTGTTCAAACATAATTCTCTTTAACTCTGAAATTTCAGGCTTGCGATGGTGTTTATCGCAACAGTTGGCAGATCACATGCAACCTGCAAAATGATGCCGAGAACCGCCATCCATTTAATTCAATCAACCCGCGTTGTGCGCAGGTACGGGCGTAAGGTAGTCCAACCTTGCGGGAATAGCGGCTTGGCTTCCTCATCCGAAATTGACGGCGGGATGATGACGTCGGAACCGGAGCGCCAATCTGCCGGTGTCGCGATCTGCCTGGCATCGTGCAAACACGCAAAGATGCGAAACTTGTTTTCTATCGCATCGATAAAGAGAGCCTGTCTAGCGTAGCCGCGCTGATCGAGACCCTTGCTAGCAAACAGCCAATTTCTTCACCGGCCTCACGCCAGTCTGTTCGCGGTGTGGCCAACTTTGCGCGAATGTCTTAGCGCCGTAATTCTGGTATTACCAAATGGCCCGTCCGTGTACTTTTGCTCACCTGCTCTCCTGAAAAAGTAGAGTGGGATAATACGCCATTGCCGGATCATTCTCGATATCGCTTGCCAATGCATAAGACTTGCAGATAGGTAGCGCTACCATAAGGGTTGCGTACGACCATTCTCGGCGCATTAGGGAGGGCAAGATGGACCAACAACAAAGTGCAAACATGGCGCTGATCACCGCGATCGTCGCGGTAGCCACGCTGGGCGGGTTTCTGTTCGGATTTGATAGCGGGGTGATCAATGGCACCGTTGATGGTCTTCGCATCGCTTTCGATTCGGATGATGTCGGAACCGGCTTTAACGTGGCCTCAATGTTGCTTGGCTGTGCCGTCGGTGCGTTTGTAGCAGGGCGTTTGGCGGACATACTCGGCCGGAAGCGCACCCTATTATTGGCGGCTTTGTTCTTTATTGTCAGCGCCTATGGTTCTGGCATTGCCGGTTCATCCGCCGAATTTGTCGTTTACCGGATTATTGGCGGTTTGGCAGTCGGTGCGGCCAGTGTTTTGGCCCCTGTGTACATCAGCGAAGTAACGCCCGCCCATTTGCGCGGACGTTTGTCGAGCTTGCAACAGATCATGATTATTATCGGTCTGACCGCTGCGTTCCTTTCCAATTATCTTCTTGCAGAGTTTGCTGGCGCATCCACCAATGCACTGTGGATGGGGTTTGAAGCATGGCGCTGGATGTTCTGGATGGAACTCATCCCTGCTACGATTTTCCTGATCGCTTTGTTTTTTATTCCGGAAAGCCCGCGCTTCCTGGTCGCGAAAGAACGTAACGCGGATGCAGAGAATGTTCTGGGTCGTTTGTTTGGCAGCGGATTTGCCGAGCGCAAAGTTGCCGAAATCAAAACATCTATTGCGGCGGATCATGCGCCGCGCCTGTCGGATTTGCTTGACCGTCACAGTGGGAAAATCCGCCCAATTGTATGGACGGGCATCGGGCTGGCGGTGTTCCAGCAATTGGTCGGCATTAACGTGGTTTTCTATTACGGGGCTGTGCTTTGGCAGGCTGTCGGATTTAGTGAGAGCGACGCGCTTAAAATAAATATTCTGAGCGGTTCAATCTCCATCGCGGCATGTTTGGCGGCAATTGCTTTGATTGACCGGATCGGCCGCAAGCCGCTGTTGCTGGTGGGGTCGATCGGCATGGCCATCACTTTGGCGGCGATGGCATTTGCTTTCCAAAGCGGATCAATCGTTGATGGCTCGTTGGTTCTTTCGGACAGTGCCGGTGTGATCGCGTTGGTAGCCGCGAATGCTTATGTGGCATTCTTTAATTTCAGCTGGGGGCCGGTAATGTGGGTCATGCTGGGTGAAATGTTCCCCAACCAGATCCGCGGTTCGGGTCTTGCGGTCAGCGGGTTCGCGCAATGGACAGCGAATTTCGGGATCACCATGACCTTCCCGATTATGCTCGCATCGATTGGGCTGACCGGCGCATATGGTTTCTATGCAATCAGCGCTGCAATCTCTGTCTTGTTCGTTTGGAAGATCGTTCACGAGACCAAGGGGCTTGAGCTTGAGGATATGAAAGGATGATCCCAAAAGGCATTCTGCCATGGCACCTTTCGCTCAATTGCGGGTAGACTGCGGGCGATGAGTATCGGTCAGCCCAAGCCCTTGCGTGTGGTCGTCCTTGGCGGCGGCACGGCTGGCTGGATGACGGCGGCGGGTGTGGCGAAACTGCTACCGGGCTTGGCTGATGTCCATCTGATCGAGAGCAAAGATATCGGTATCGTCGGTGTGGGTGAGGCGACGCTTCCCCACATTCGCGGCTTTGTGGAGCGGCTGGGTATAGACGAAGCGGCTTTCATGAAGGCCACCCATGCGACGTATAAACTCGGCATTGATTTTCGCGATTTTGGCAGCATCGGAACCTCCTATATTCACCCGTTCGGCAGTTTTGGCGAAGAGGTAAACGGGGTTGGCTTCCATCACTATTGGTTGGAGCTGCAGCGGCAGGGAATGGCCGGTCCGATCGGAGATTATTCGCTGGCTGTGCAGGCCGCGCAGGCAAATCGCTTTGTCCCGCCGGTACAAGATACCAGCCTCGCATCCTCATACGGATATGCCTACCAATTCGATGCCACGTTGTTCGGGCCATTTATGCGCGAATTCGGGGTGACCAATGGTGTCCGCCGCACCGAAGGGCGCGTCACCGGGGTAGAACGGGATGCGGAGACGGGCGATGTGTCTGCACTGACACTGGAATCGGGGGAGCGGATTGAAGGCGATCTATTCGTCGATTGTTCCGGCTTCCGGTCACTATTGCTTGGCGATACGCTGGATGAAGAGTGGGAGGATTGGACTCACTGGCTGCCCTGCGACCGTGCCGCAGCGATGCCATGTGCGCACACATCTGATGAGATTGCGCCGTATACTACGGCGACTGCAATGCCCGCCGGCTGGCGCTGGCGCATTCCGTTGCAACACCGGATTGGCAATGGCTACGTCTTTGCCAGCAGTTTTATTTCGGAAGACGAGGCGTGTGACGCAATTGCGAAAGCGGCTGAGGGAACCCAGCTGGCTGATCCGCGCGTTCTGCGCTTCCGGCCGGGCAGACGCAAAAAAAGTTGGAGCCACAATGTTATCGGCGTTGGCTTAGCCAGCGGATTTCTGGAGCCGCTTGAATCGACCTCCATCTATCTTGCGCAAATGGCGATTACCTATCTGATCGAACTGTTCCCAGATGGACCGCAGATTGACCCGCGCGATCGCGATGAGTTCAACCGGCTGGTCGATATGGAATATGACCGCGTCCGCGATTTCCTGATCCTGCATTATAACGCGACAACGCGCGACGATTCTGAATTCTGGAACCATGTCAGGACGATGGAGCTGCCGGACAGCCTATCGGGCAAAATGGAATTGTGGCGTGATGCCGGACGGATAGAGAAATATTCCGATGGCCTGTTTTACGATGCCAGCTGGATCGCTGTGTATCTTGGGCAGGGCGTTTTACCGCAGCACCATGATCCCCGCGCCGCCTTACCTAAGCCGCAGCAAGTCGCGGGCGCGCTGTCACAGTTGCAAAAGACCATTGGTGACATTGTCACCGGGATGCCAAGCCATACCGAATATTTGCACCGGCAGACGGCCCGGATGGCTGACCCCTTATGAGCAATCCCCGCGCGCCTTTGAGACGGATCGTTGTGGCAGGCGACGGGCAGCTTGGCTCGCTGGCCGCATTGGCGATCAAACAGGCGCTGCCTTTTGCCGAAGTCATCATAATCGGCACGCCGGTTGATAATGGGGCGCTGGCTGATCGTTCGCCCACCGCGCTTCCATTTACCAATCGCTTTCATGACCGGCTGGGATTGCAGGAAGAGCTGCTATTGCTGCGCGCTGGCGGCTGCCATCGTTTGGTGCTGCGCTATATCGGATGGGGCGGCCACGATGGCTCCGGTGCTGTGCAGCATGGTGCGATGCCGTATGGCTTATCGAATGACGCCTCTTTGAAAACGCGCTTTGCGCAGGAATGGGGCGGGGGATCGCGAAGCGGGACCGAGGGGCAATCCGGCTCCCAATTCGCCGGATCAGTGGCCGAAATATTGGCAGGCCGCGGACAGTTCGCAATTCTGCCCAGCGAAACACCGACACCGCTGAGCGACGTTGATTATGCCTTGCGTTGGAACCCTGCTGCCTATCGCGATCTCATTATTGAAAGGGCCGCTGCGGCGGGTGTCCGGCACATCGCGGGAGAAATCTCCGACACAGTGCCAGACGGGCAGGGCGGGCTATCCGCGCTGACAATTGCAGGCGCAGGTACGATAGAGGCTGATTTCTTTGTCGATTGCACTGGCCCGTCCGCCGCGCTCCTGTCTCGCACTGCGCCCGTTAAGCGCGACGATTGGCAGGAATATCTACCCATTCGCCAATTGGCATTTGCGCAACCGGTGAAGCCTGTTCTGTCTTTGGAAGACCGTGTTTCCTTGCCCCAGCATGGCTGGCTGAACGAATTGGCTGGCAGAGACGCATTACAATTGATGCTGGCTTTGCCAGACGGCGTTTCAGATGGGCAGATTATGGACATGTTGGGCCAGCCGCCTGCCGAGAGCATATCGTTAAACCCCGGCGCGGTTTGCGAACCGTGGACCGGCAATGTTGCGGCGCTTGGCGATGCTGCTGCGCAATTTGAGCCGCTGGGCTTCCTCAATCTGGATTTGGCGCATAGGCAATTGGAATTGCTGCTAGAAATGCTGCCCGGCCAAGTGGTCGATCCGCGGGAACGCGACGAGTATAATCGCCGCGCTGGCCTGATGGCTGCCGGTGTGCGCGATGTGTTGGGGCTGCATTATGCGGCACCGGCGGCTGCGGAACGGTTCGGCCCGCTCAAACAATCAGCGCATTTAAAGCGCGTGTTGGATCAGTCATCCCGCCGCGGCCGTATTCCATTTTCGGAAGAATTGCCGCTCGCCAATCAGGAATTGTCAGCATTGCTGGCTGCGCTGGGAATGGGCAGCGGATTGACGCCTCTAGCATTGGCCGAAGGCAACGACGCGGCCGAAAAATCGCGTGCTGCCTTTGAGGCGAAAGCCCAAGCGGCTTTGTCTGCCGCGCCGCCCTATGGCGAATGGCTCGGTCGATTTTTGCAGAGTAATCAGCCGGGTTAGTGCCCCGTCAATAGGGCGCTTCGTGCCCCACCTATTTGACTATTCCGCGCAGCATCTGGCGCATTTGGGCCAACAGTTCCGGACTGGCCGGGGCGAGGATACCCTTGGCATGATCGGGCAAATGCGCCGACGGATCGCCATTATCCTCGAAAACATAGTGGTTCAGCATCATTTGCCAAACATTGCGCTGCTCCGGCGGTAAATGCCGGAAAGCGGCGAGGGCGTGTAGCAGGGCATCATACGGTCCGGCGAGCGCCGGGTGGGCGTCATTCCACCAATAGTTGATCAGGCAACTGACGGGTGAAAGCGATTCGACACCATGCCACCAACAATAAGGGATGTAGATCGCATCACCCGGTTCCAGAGTGACCTGCAAAGCGTGCGGCCATGCTTCCGAGTAGCGCGGATATTTCTCAAGATCGGGATTGTGCGGATCAACCATGCTGACAGGTGTGCCGGCAGGGGTTTTCTCAAACGGGCCCGGATAAAGATTGGGTGTTTGTTCAGGCGGGAATAGAGTGAAACGTCGCTGCCCCGCGACACAGACGGCGACGTTCTCTTTCACGTCATAATGCGGGGCCACACGAATTGCGTTGCCCAGCCAGATGCGCGGTTCCACATGGGTGAGCATGTCCAGCCTGTTGTGCTGGCTGAAGCCAGCAATGATACTGTCGACCGGTGTAGATTGGACAGCCATTGATGGCGGCCGCGGATCGCTGCGAAGGCGCATTAGATCGCCCACAAAGTCCGCCCATGTCCCGCGTCCGCTGACAAAATTAAATTTCGTCAGCGTTTCGTTGTAGAAAAAGCGGCCCTGCTCCTCATGACCGGCAACAATAGCGTTGATGGGCTCCCGGCTCGCACCGTTTGTAACATGGCGGGCAAACGCCTCATCGCCATCAATCGCTGCCTGTACGCTGGGCCAGTTGAGCGCTAGACCGCGGCTCACAACAGGTATGTTGCCCGCCCGTATATCGGCAAATTCGCTCTGCGAGGCGATCGCGTGTTCTACAACGGGCTGGGGCGGGCTGGATGCGTCCATCTATCGCGCTGCTATTGCGCTACCGTTCGCTGCCAGAAATTCTGCTTGAGATGGCATTTGCTGCACTGTGCTGGCAACAACGTGCCGAATATGCGCCAAGCGTTTCAGCGTTTCGGCATCGTCAATCACGCCGTTTGCTGTGTTCCATCCCCCAGGTTTGATCCCTTGGCCTGTCATCACAGCGAGCCAGCTCGCTTCGGTGAACAGCTCGTTATGCTCGCGAATGATGCGGCCGGATGAACGGAACATCTCCAGCTTGTCCGCCAGCCCCGCAGGCGGCTCAAGATTGCGGCAATAGTTCCAGAATTCCGAATCGTCGCGCTCTGTAGCGTTATAATGCAGCACGAGAAAATCGCGTATATCGACGTAGTCTTGCACGTTCTGCTTGTTGAAATGCGCGATTTCCGGTTCGCTGAAATCGGTTGTTGGAAAAAACGTCATGAGACGCGCGATTCCGGTCTGCACCAAATGAATGGTGGTCGATTCGAGCGGCTCGAGAAAGCCCGCCGAAAGACCCAAAGCGACAACGTTCTTATCCCAGGATTTGTGCCTGTAACCCGCTGTGAAACGCAGATGGTTGGGATCAGCCATTGGTTCACCATCCAAAGTGGACACAAGCAAGTCTGTCGCTTCATCTTGGTCCATATGGGCTGAAGAGTAGACGTGACCATTACCCAGCCTGTGCTGCAATGGAATGCGCCATTGCCAGCCCGCAGGCCGGGCGGTGGACCGCGTTAGTGCCTCGTTCTTGCCTGCAAGCGAGCATGGGATGGCAACCGCTCTGTCGCAGGGGAGCCACTTGCTCCAGTCCTCGAAGCCGACTTCCAGCGCTTGCCCGAGAAGTAGCGAGCGGAAACCGGTGCAATCAATGAACAGCTCGCCGCCGACCTCGCTCTCGTCGTCCAGCGTAACGTGCGTAACGAAGCCTGTTTCGCTATCTTGCGCGACTTGAACGACTTTGCCTTCAATACGCTCGACGCCGTTCGCTTCCGCCATCCGGCGCAAATATTTGGCGTATAGCCCGGCGTCGAATTGAAATGCATAACCGAGTTTAGACAAGGCAGATTTCGGATTGTCATGTTGCGGGTGGATGAACTTATCCAATTTCCCCGCCATGCCGGAAATCGAATAATCATTGAGTTCCGAACTATCCCCGGCAGCTAAACCGCGATGCCAATAATGGTGGAACTCAATCCCGTACATATCGAGGCCGAAGGATCCGAACGGGTGAACGTAAGAGTGGCCCAGGCGGGTCCAATCAACGAATTCAATTCCTAATTTGTATGTCGCGTGCGTTTCACGCACGAATTCGTGCTCATCAATACCCAGTAGAGCATTGAAGGAATTGATCTGGGGAATAGTTGCCTCCCCCACGCCGACCGTTCCGATCACTTCGCTTTCGATCAACTTGATGGAAAGCCCCGGCATTCCTGAAAGCAACCGCGACAGGGCTGCTGCTGCCATCCAGCCCGCCGTCCCGCCGCCGACAATTGTGACCGATTGAATGGGCTTGCCAGTCATGGTTCGCGTCATCCCGACATATCCTGCGCTGCTGCCCAAGAATTCGATTGCTTCAGGAAGTCGGTTTGAGACGGCATCTGCAATGCTGTATTATTATACGCTTCCCGCATCTGCTTCAGCGCACCGGCTACTTTCACATCATCAAGCGTGTCAGCCATTGGGTCATATTTTTCGGGCCAGATATTCTGTCCGAGCATCACAGCGATCCAGCTTGGCATCGTGAACAGCTCTGCATTTTCGCGGAACACGCGCCCATGCAGTCTCCATAATTCCATTTTCTTTGCCAGGGTGTCCGGCACATCCATGTCCCGCACATAGCGCCAGAACTCTGTGTCATCGCGCTGGGTTGCCTTATAATGCAGGATCACGAAATCGCGCACATCTTCATAGAGTTCGTGCATTCCGCGGTTATATTCATCCCGCTCGACCGGGCTGATTTTCTTGTCCGGAAACAGGGCAAATAGACGGGCAATACCGTTTTGCACCAAATGAATGCTGGTTGATTCGAGCGGCTCGATAAAGCCCGACGCCAGACCGAGCGCGACCACATTATGGTTCCACGCTTTGCTGCGCATACCGGTGGTAAAGCGCAAATGGCGGGCCTCTGCCAGCGGCTCCCCTTCGATATTGGCACGCAGGATTGTCTCGGCTTCATCTGCCTCCATATGGTTGCTGCAATAGACATGCCCGTTACCGGTGCGATGTTGAAGCGGGATCCGCCATTGCCAACCTGCGCCATGTGCGGTTGAACGTGTGTAAGGATCAAGCGTTTCAGGGTTCGCGCAGGGGAGGGCGATGGCGCGGTCAACCGGCAGCCAATGGCTCCAATTGTCGTAACCTGTCTCTAAAGCGCCTTCGATCAGAAGCCCGCGGAAGCCAGAGCAGTCAATGAAAAGCTCACCGTCGATCTTTTCGCCATTGTCCAATTCAACCGATGTGACATCACCTGTCTCGCCATCGCGATGCACCGCTGAAATCCGTCCTTCGCGGCGGATGGTGCCTTGTTTCTCTGCCAGTTTTCTGAGGAACTTTGCATATAGTCCGGCATCAAAATGATACGCGTATCCGATTTGTGCTGCCAAAGATTTGGAGCCCGGCTTTACCCGGGCGAATTTTTTGTGGCGGGCGGCCATGGAACTCATGGAGTAGCCCGCAATATCGCCCACTGCCTCGCGGCCCGCTATTGCCCCTGATTCTGCCAGGGCTTTCTCTCGCAAATAGAGTTGATGGAACGCAATGCCGTGCAAATCCTGGCCGTAACTGCCAAAGGGATGGAAATACCTGTCGCCCTGCTGGCCCCAATTGACGAACTCGATGCCCAATTTGAAAGTACCATTGGTAGCGCGGAGGAAATCGCTTTCAGAAATATCCAGCATTTTGTTAAAATTCGCGATCGGGGGGATAGTCGCCTCGCCAACCCCCACCGTGCCAATTTGCTCCGATTCGACCAGTGTGATCGTGCGCCTGCCATTATCGAAATATCTTGAAAATGCAGCGGCTGCCATCCAGCCGGCTGTGCCGCCCCCGACAATAACAATCTTCGCGATATCGCTATCATTCTCGGGTTGCATGGCTGTGTACTGCGTCCTTTTGGTTACATAATTGCGTTGTTGTCCTTGTGCCGCGTCCGTCGCCTCTTGCCAAGCGCAAACCGCTTTGATAGTCCAATGCCATACAACAAGGCGCTGCTATTACATTTTTTTGGTAGCGCTACCACAGGGGAGGGAATTTCGAGTGAACACTTCTGATCGATTGACAGGGTCGTCGGCCGAGCGCGCGACACTTGGCAAGAGTGCGCTTCTGCGCTCCGGCGCTTCAATGCTGGCTATGGGCAGCCTGTTGCTGTCTTCTAATGTGCTGGCCCAAGAGGCGGCGCAAGAGCCTGCTGAACCGCAAACCGAAGCCGAGGTGGCAGACGAAGATGTTATCGTCGTCAGTGGTATCCGCGCCTCTTTGATCTCTGCCCAGAACATCAAACGCAATGCGGATACAGTTGTTGATGCGATTACTGCAGATGATATCGGGGCGCTTGCTGACCGGTCGGTCACAGAGGCACTGCAGCGTGTTCCTGGCGTCGCGATCAACCGTTTCGCTGGTTCCAACGATCCCGATCACTTCTCGGTCGAAGGTTCGGGCGTGACCATCCGCGGACTGAACTATGTCCGCTCCGAATTTAACGGTCGCACTGCATTTTCTGCGGGTGTTGGCGGGCAGGCGCTAAACTTTGCCGATGTGCCGCCTGAATTGCTCGGTTCGGTCATCATCAACAAGAACTCTACTGCGGCGATGATCGAAGGCGGCATTTCCGGCACTGTCAATCTGGTGACGCGTAAGCCGCTTGATGAACGCGGTTTCAAAATCGCGTTCAGTGCGGAAGGCAATTATGGCGATTTCGCAAAGAAATGGTCGCCGACAGTTTCTGGTCTCATTAGCAACACGTGGGAAACTGACGCCGGTACCTTTGGCATTCTGGCTAGTGGTACGTTCTCCCGTATCCGTAGCCGCGCTGACGGTATCCAAGTCACAAACTTCCAGGCGCGTGACAACACATTGGTTGCGGCGGCAAACACCGGCGGTGCATTGACATGTCGTAACGCTCTGCCGGTTGATGGTGACAGCAGCACTTTGCCACCAGGCGGTGCACCATGCGGGACATTGGGTGCTGGCGGGCCAGACGGATTCGCCGATCTTGCCGATCTACGCTTCGCTCCACTCGGGCCGCAGTTCCGGTCACAGCAGTTTGATCGCAAGCGGGATGGGTTCTCTGTTGCAGCCCAATTCGAATCAATCGATGAGCGTACTGTTGTAACTGCCGAGTTTATTCGTTCGCACACCACCAACAGCTGGGGTGAGCATACGTTTGAAACCGGCCCCGACTTGGCGGAATATAACACATATCCGATTGGCTGTTTGCAGAACGAGAATGGCCCAGGCGGGACGGCGCGTGCGGAATGCCCTGTCGGTGGGTTTGAAAATTACGTCTACGACGATACTGGCCTGTTCCAATCCGGCTATATCACCAGCCCGAACAATGGCTGGCGCGGAGATCCCGGCGCAGGCGCTGCATTCACATCGATTGGCGGGCTGCAGCAAGTGCTTTCACGCCGTCAAGTTGAAGACGAAACAACCAATGAAGATTATTCGCTTAATTTGCGCACTGAGCTGACTGATCGGCTGACCATCAGGCTTGATGCACAATATGCGACATCCCGCAAAGAGAACCTCGATTTCTCTGTATTTGGTTCGACCTTTGCGGATTCCGAGCTGGATCTGACGGGTGATTTGCCCGTCGGTATTCCTCATATTCCGAATTTCACCAGCTATTCGTGGCAGGGCGGTCCAAATGCAAACCTGGATGGCCTGACCGACGCTGAATATTTCGTCGATCCCCGCGTCCAGTTCTGGCGCGCTGCGATGGATCACATCGAAGACAGCGAAGGGGAGCAGTTCGCCTTCCAAGCTGACATCGATTATGATTTCGGATACGATTCCTTCATCCGCAAAGCCAAAGTCGGTGCACGCTTCTCCGAACGTGACACGACTGTTCGGTACACCACCTACAATTGGGGCGTGCTGAGCGAAGTATGGGGTGCAAATGGTGACGTTGTTCGTTTCGGTGATACCGATCCAAGCAACTACGAAGTCCACGATTTCGACAACTTCTTCCGCGGTGAAACGGCAGCCCCGCCGGCTGCACTGTATTACTCGGGTGACTTGATCGACGGTTATGACGAAGCGACCAATTTCGCATTGGGTGTAAACCAGGAATTCCAAAACCGTGGTGGCCCCGCTGGTTGGGTGCCATTGGCTCAACGTCCGGGTGCACTTAATGGCTCACCGTTCATTCCAAGCGATATTCAACGCCTGAAGCAACGTGATACGGCTGCCTATGCGATGCTGGAGTTTGGTTCCGATGATCTGCTGGGCGACGTACGTTTTGCCGGTAATATCGGCGTTCGCTATGTGAACCTGGATACGCGATCGTTCGGTAATCTTAGTGCGCCAAGCGCCCAACAATTGGGTATTGCAGATCCATTCTCTGTTCGATGCACTGCGCAGGGGCCAACCGGTCCTGTGCCCAGCACCGAGCCGCTGTGTTTGCAAGGCGAAGCAGCCTATAACAATCTTAGAGCGTTCGCGGGCAACGGTACAGGCGGTACCAATAGCGTGCGCGGTGATACGTTTGACTACTTCCTGCCAAGCTTGAATCTCCGATTTGGGCTTACGGAAGATCTGATCCTACGTTTCGCCGCTTCTAAGGTTCTCACCCGGCCAGATAACGCATTGTTGCGGAACTTCCTGGACATCTCCTTGGATCAGTCAGGCAATCTGACTGCGCAAGGCGGCAATGCCGATTTGGCACCGGCTACCGCTTGGACATATGACGCTTCGCTGGAATGGTACTTTGCGCCGGTTGGCTCTTTGACGTTCAACGCGTTCTACAAGGATATCGATAACTTCTTCTTCCAGGACTTGGTCAATCAGGAAGTGACCAATAACGGTATCACCCAAAATGTGCTGGTCCGCGGGCCTGCCAACTTCCAAGGCGGAGGTAAGATCAAAGGTTTCGAGGTTGCATATCAACAGACCTATGACTTCTTGCCTGCTCCGTTCGATGGATTGGGTGTGCAAGCCAACTACACGTATATCGATAGTGATGGCCTGCCGAACACGTTCTTGAACGGGCCTGATTTGGCCAATGAATCGACCGTTGCACCAGCCGGCAATTTGCCGCTCGAGCAGCTATCGAAACATAATATCAACGCTACGGTATTCTATGAGAAGGGGCCGGTAAGTGTCCGTGCGGCTTACAATTGGCGCTCGCGCTTCTTGCTTACCGCGTCCGACGTGATCTTCCCGTTCTACTCGATCTTCAATGAAGAGACCGGACAATTGGATGGTTCGATCTTCTTCAAATTATCTGATGAAGTTCAGGTCGGCGTGCAGGGTGTGAACCTGCTGAATGAAACGACCGAGACGCTGCAGGCCTATACCGGCGATGCGAATGTCTTGGCACCGCGATCATTCTTCACAAATGACCGGAGGTTCTCGTTCATCCTCAGGGGTAAGTTCTAAACCCCCTTAGACCTAGGCAAAAAGAAAGGCCGCCTCGGGAAACCGGGGCGGCCTTTTCTTTGGGGCAAGCAGTGTTAACGTTGTGGGCGTTTCCGCCCCGTCTCAGCCTATACTCTCAGGTGCGTTTCAATGCCTGCGCCAAGGCTTCACGCATCGGCTTTGCTTGATAATCGCTGCTATAGGGTGTGCCGCGCACTTCCAGCCCGTCGGCCCTTTTGGATGGATCAAAATACTGAAGCCAATTATATTGATCGACCATCCCCCACACGAGGATGTCGTCCAGCATTGAATCGTAATCCATCATCACATCGAAATAGCGGCGCGTATATTCAGCCACCAAGCGGTCGCGAGTAGCGATATCGGCGGGCAACGCCTTATCCTTCACGTCGAATTCAGTGATCAGAAGACGATATCCCATGCCAGTTACCTCATCGAGGAACTTGCGCCATTCGCGTTCGCGGTAAGGGCTAACCCCGGTGACCGGATCGACTTCCATAATCTCAATATGGCTCTGGATACCAAGTGCATCGACCGGTGTGCCGCGTTTCTTGAACCCTTCCAGCAGACGCAATACAGCCGTCATGTGGCTGGAATGTGCAGGTTCCCAGCTCATATAATCATTATAGACAAGCTGGGCGTTTGGCAGATTTTCCCGCGCGCTGTGGAAGGCCAGATCCATGACCGCTTCCGGGCTGCCCATCGCGCGGCTAAGGCTGGTTTCTATTGGCCGGTTGGTTCCATGATCGATCGCTTCGTTGACAACATCATGGCTGACAATCGTGTCAGCGTAGCGTTCGGTTACCAACCGGATGTGTTCACTCAGGATATGCCCGGCTTCACTGGCTGGCGAAGTCCCGAAATCATATGTATTGAGCCAATCTGGAAACCATTCTGGCCGGTGCCACAGCAGCACGTGGCCGCGCACATCCATATCGTTGGCTTTCGCCCATCGTACGATTGTGTCCATTTGCGAGAAATCATAGCGATCGGGCGAGGGGCGGATAGCCTGCCACTTCATGGCGTTTTCAGGCACCACCAAACCACATTCAGACTTCACCAATTCGGCGTATTTGGTGTTCGCGACGGAGCCGGAATTTTCGTTGCCAATCCCATGCGCCACTGCGGTCCCGAAGCGCCTTCCGCCGCTCCTTGCTATCGAGTCCAGACTTCCTTTTGCATCTAGCTTCGGTGATGCAGCTGGCGCGACGAGTGTCGGCGCGCAAGCGGCAGCAGGTAATGCGGCCAGACCGCCGAGTGCGGCCCGGCGAGAGCAATGATGCAGAGTTTCGATGGTCACCAAGGTGGTCCTATTCCGTGATCGTAAGCTTAACCGTTTTGAGGTCCTGTGAATTTGGCCCGACCATCAGGTTGAACTCCCCCGGTTCGGTGACGCGTTCCATATCGCGGTTCCAAAACGCAAAACTGTCTGCATCAATCGTGACACTAACAGTTTTGGAGGCACCGGCATCCAAGGTAACGCGCTCGAATCCGACCAGCTCCTTAACCGGACGCGTAACCGAGCTGACTACGTCGCGCAGATACACCTGGACGACTTCATCCCCAGCCATATCACCGGAATTGGTGACGCGAACATTCACTGTCACATCTTCACCCGGCGCAATGCTCGCTGATGACACTGTGGGGGCTGCCATATCGAAGCTGGTGTAAGAAAGGCCGAAACCAAACGGGTATAGCGGCGTAGCATCGTCGAATAGATAACCCCGCCGCGCGCTTGGCTTGTGATTGTAGAAGAACGGCAATTGTCCGGCATTACGCGCGACCGTTACCGGCAACTTACCACCGGGGTTTACTTGCCCGAACAGCGCATCAGCAATGGCATTGCCTTGCTGCTCGCCAGCGTACCATGCTTCCAAAATCGCATCAGATTGTTCGGCTACCTGCAGATAGCTTGGCGGACGGCCATTAATTAGGACCGTTACGATCGGTTTGCCAAGCGCCTTTAGTGCGGCGAAGAGCTCGTTCTGCTCTCCCACCAGATCAAGGCTTGTTCTGTCGCCCAAATGCGCTTCTGCCCAGCCTTCGCGGCTTGTCTGTTCGGTGTCCCCGATAAACAGCAGGATTGTGTCCGCATTTTCAGCTGTTTTGACAGCCTCTGCAATCATCTCACGGTTCTTGGCCGGATCACCAAGAGTGACTTCATCCTCCCACCAATCATCATCTTCGGTGATCACCACGCCTTGTGCGTGCACAATATTTGCGCGGTCACCGACGAGACTACGGATACCCTCTAAAGGCGTTACAGTGTCGCGCGGAATGCCATAATAGCCGCCCAGGCGCGCAACATCGGCATTCGGGCCGATCACCGCGATTGTAGGCGCGTCTGCTGCCGTATCGGGCAAGGTCAAGGGAAGCGCCCCATCATTCTTAAGCAGAATGAGCGACTTTTCAGCCGCGCGACGGGCGAGGGCACGCCCTTCAGCTCCGTTGGAACGCAGCGCGGGCGCAGCATCATCCACGAATGGATTTTCAAACAGTCCTGCATTGAATTTCATCGTCAGGATACGGCGGACAGCAGTATCGATTGCGGCCATCGACACCGAACCGTCTTTCACTTGTTCAGTGAGTGTGGAAAACGATATTCCGCTGGGTAGATCCACATCGACACCGGCTTCCAGAGCGATTTTGGCGGCGGCGGGTACATCGGCCGCGATATTGTGACGGGAAACCATTTCCTCAATGGCGTAGTAATCAGACACTACCGTACCGTCGAATTTCCATTCACCGCGCAGGATGTCCTGCAGCAGCCATGAACTGGAATGGCTTGGGATACCGTCGATCTCGTTATAACTCGCCATAACGGCATCAATTGCGGTACGCTCGACCACTTCTTGGAAAGGCGGGAAGAACATTTCGCGCAAAGTGCGTTCTGAGATTTGAGCAGGGCCAATATTGGTGCCACTTTCCGGCTGACCATGACCGGTCATATGCTTCAGTGTTGGCATGACCTGACCCGGTTTCAGTTTCGGATCCTTCCCGACGCCGCGCAGCCCTTCGACCGCTGCGACACCCATTTCACCCACCAGATACGGATCTTCGCCAAACGTCTCTTCGATACGGCCCCATCGTGGGTCACGCGCGATATCGACTACCGGCGATAGCACCTGATGCACACCGCGTGCGCGCACTTCACTGGCGATATAGTCATTGATGCTGCGCACCAGATCGGGGTCCCAAGTCGAAGCCAGACCGATAGATTGCGGGAAGCTGGTGGCGTCGAGAGCGGCCAGACCATGCAACGATTCTTCATGTGTAAGCACCGGGATGCCCAGGCGCGTCTGTTCGCGCGCCCAGCGTTGCAGAGCGTTGACGTAGCGGATCGATTCTTCGATGCTCCGCGGTGTGTTCACGCGCGGGCTTCCCGGACCTTTGAGATCAGATGGACGGGCGAAAAAGCCGAGTCCGTCGGGATAAAGTTCCGCCGCTTTATCAGCCGCAAAGAAGTTGTTCTTGTCCTGTATTTTCGGTTTGTCGTTCCAGATGGTAACCATCTGCCCGATCTTCTCTTCCAGTGTCATTCTGGCGATCAGATCTTCGACCCGTTTTTCGGTTGGTGCGGAGGCATCCCAATAAAGCGCGGCGGCCTCTGGTCGTTCAACCGTTTCCGTAAGCAATTCCTGCGCGCTGGCCGCGCTGGAATAGCTGGCTGATATCGCCATGACGCTGACACATGCTGCCAGTGCAGCGTTCTTGAGAGTGCCCATTAATTTCCGCTCCTGTGATCAGCGTCGGTGGTACCGCGCTTTACTTATGGTAGCGCTACCACTATCGTCTTGCTGGTTGATGTCAACCGCGATGAATGTGGATGATTTCGCGGGCAGGGCTCATCCTTCGCGTTTTTCGGGCCTGAACTATTGCTGAAAGAGTACGAGTATGGCTATGCAAGCTGTCATGGAGGGACTGAAGCCTCAGGGCTACATAAAGCGCGTGAAACAGCGCGGTGGGAACGCGCCTACGATTGCCGATGTCGCAGCGCAGGCCAACTGTTCTCCCATGACTGTGAGCCGTGTTATCAACGGCGGCAGCCGAGTGAAGGCGGAAACGCACGAAGCGGTCATGAAGGCCGTTCGCAAGCTCAATTACAAACCCAACCGGGCTGCACGCAGCCTGGCCGGAGGAGAACAGCTTCGTATCGCGTTGATGTTCGACAATCCGTCAGCATCATATTTGGCCGAGTTTCTGATGGGTGCGCTGGACGAGGCATCCAGCAATGATATTCACTTGGAAGTCCAGAGCTGTGATAATGCCAGTGAAGCGTTGCCCATCATGCGCAAATTGCACGATGGCGGGATCAAGGGTTTCATCTTACCGCCACCCCTGTGTGACAATCAGGCCGTCATGGATTTGGCCAACGAATTGGATGCAGTGGCGATCGCTGTCGGTCCGGGTAAGGCGACCGATGCGCATGGATCAGTCATCATCGACGATTTTCAAGCTGCTTACGATATGACCAAACATATTATCGGCCTTGGTCATAGCCGTATCGGCTTTATAATCGGTAACCCCGAACAGGTGGCCAGCGGACGCAGGCTCAGCGGGTATCTGGCGGCGATGAATGATGCCAAACTCGATGTGATTGATGAATTGATAGTCCAAGGGCGTTTCACATATCGTTCGGGCATGGCGGCGACAGAATCGCTGTTGAAGGTTGATCCCCGGCCCACGGCGATCTTTGCTTCGAATGATGATATGGCGGCGGCCGCTGTTGCTGTGGCGCACCGCCAGCATCTTGACGTGCCGACTGATCTGACTGTCTGCGGATTTGACGATACGGAAATGGCCAGCACTATTTGGCCAGAGCTGACCACCATTCGCCAACCTATCCGGCAAATGACGGCAAGTGCAGTGTCGACAATCGCCCGTATCGTGAGCGCAAGACGTACCAGTAGCAATTGGCCGACCGAATTCACGACATTGCCCTATGAATTGATCCGCCGAGATTCCGACGCTGCGCCGAGTTTAGCAAAACGTACAAGCAGCGGTTCTGGCCAGTCGTGACCCAAAATGGCCCCAAAACGCTCCGGTCGCGGGATTGGTTTAACAATCTCGAACGGATGGATATGACAGCGCTCTATCTTGAGCGATTTATGAATTATGGTGTCACGCCTGAGGAATTGCGCAGTGGCAAACCAATCATCGGCATTGCGCAATCAGGTAGTGATCTAAGTCCTTGCAACCGCATCCATATCGATCTGGCAAAACGGACAAGGGATGGCATTCGTGATGCGGGCGGAATACCTATCGAGTTTCCCGTGCATCCCATTTTCGAGAATTGCCGCAGACCGACTGCTGCGCTTGATCGCAATCTGCTCTATCTGGGGTTGGTTGAATTGCTCAACGGCTATCCAATTGATGGGGTGGTTCTGACAACAGGGTGCGACAAAACTACGCCTGCCCAAATTATGGCCGCAAGCACGGTCGATATCCCCGCGATTGTTTTGTCAGGCGGTCCGATGCTGGATGGCTGGCATGATGGGGAACTGGTCGGCTCTGGAACCGTCATTTGGCGAAGCCGCCGTAAGCTATCCGCCGGTGAAATAGACGAAGAGGAATTCCTCGATCGTGCGACCAGCAGCGCACCATCTGCGGGGCATTGCAACTCCATGGGCACTGCCAGCACAATGAATGCAGTGGCCGAGGCGATTGGTCTTTCGCTAACCGGGTGTGCTGCAATACCAGCTCCATACCGTGAACGTGGCCAAATGGCCTACCGTACCGGCAAACGTATTGTTGACATGGTGGGCGAGGATCTGCGGCCGTCGCGAATTTTGAACCGCGATGCCTTTTTGAACGCGATCGCGACGGTCAGCGTATGTGGTGGTTCATCAAACGCCCAGCCGCATATCATCGCTATGGCGCGCCATGCCGGTGTCGAGCTGGAGCCTCAGGTCTGGCAAGAACATGGCTATGACTTGCCGCTATTGGTCAATATGCAACCAGCCGGCGCCTATTTGGGCGAGCGGTTTCACCGTGCCGGCGGTGTGCCCGCCGCCATGTGGGAACTGATGAACGCGGGCAAACTCAAAGGCGATGCGTTGACCTGCACAGGCCAGAGCATCGCCGATAATCTCTGTGGTAGCGAAAGCAATGATCGCGAGATGATCCGGACGTTTGACGAACCGCTGATGGAAAAGGCAGGTTTCTTGGTTCTGTCAGGGAATTTGTTCGACTTCGGCATACTGAAGACGTCCGTCATTTCTGAAGACTTCAGGCAACGATATCTTTCGCGTGATGGGAAAGAGGGTGTGTTTGAAGCACGGGCGATCGTGTTTGACGGGTCTGACGATTATCATCACCGGATAAATGATCCCGATTTGAATATTGATGCTGACTGCATTCTGGTGATCAGGGGGTCAGGCGTGATTGGCTGGCCGGGGAGCGCAGAAGTGGTCAATATGCAGCCGCCTGACGCGCTAATCCGCGATGGTATTGCTTGGCTGCCAACGCTGGGCGATGGCCGCCAATCGGGAACTTCGGATAGTCCGTCGATCCTCAATATCTCGCCTGAAAGCGCGGCGGGTGGAGGATTGTCTTGGCTGAGAACAGGCGACACAATCCGCGTCGATCTGAACTCACAATCGTGCGATGCTCTGGTTGATAAGGAAGAAATTGCCCGGCGCATTGCGGATGATCCGCAGCCGACAATTCCCGCCTCCCAGACTCCTTGGGAAGAACTATTCCGGGAAAAAAGCAGTCAATTGAGCGAAGGCGGGGTGATGGAATTCGCGCTGAAATATCGCAAGACATCCGCGAAGTTGCCCCGTCACAATCATTAATTGCGGTTCATCGCACGATAAACAGGTTAGGTTTTTATACCCTCACAATGCGGCTTCGGCTGGCGTGAAGCCGGGCACCTTAACCCGAAAGGTCAAAAGGCTGCCTGAGAGCGGGCTGTCGGCAAGCGCTTGTTCCGACATTCCCTGGCGGGCCGTTGTGACAAATGCGGTCCGCAAGTCCTGTCCCCCAAGACACAGCTTGGTGATATTCTTGGCGGGAAGTGCGGTGGTTTCGATCAATTCGCCGGCAGGACTGAAACGCGCCGCAGCCGAACCGTTATAAAGCCCGGTCCAGAGACAGCCTTCGCTGTCTACTGTGGGGCCGTCTGGGAATGCTTCGGGGAAATGTGCTGTGATGTCGACGAACATACGCGCTTCACTTACCTTTTCCTTGTCGAGGTCGGCCACCATGATTTTCTGATTGACGCTGTCGGTGAAGTATATCCGTGAGCTATCCGCATTGACAGCGGGGCCGTTGGTGATTGCGATACCGCTTGGCCCGGCAGGGGCTATTGTGCCGCGATCAAAAACATAGAAACGGCCATTTTTGTCGCTCTCGCCATCATCCATTGATCCGAACCAAACCCGCCCCCAACGATCAGTGCAGGCATCATTCAACCGGTTGGTTGGCAATTCGCCCGGCACATCCATCAGCTTTTCGAATTGCGCTGCTTCGGGTGAAAATGTGTAGAGCCCATCCTTTAGGCCGCAGAGTAATTGTCCATTACTGGCCGGCAAAACCCAGCCGATTTGATCTGGCGCATCGCTGATTGCATTGCTGCCGTTTGCTGGATCGAAATGCCACAGCCGGTGGCGTTTGATATCGACAAACCACACGACTTTGCGCCGGGCATCCCAGATGGGTCCTTCGCCAAGTGCACAGTCGGCCTGGAGTACTTCGGTTATGCCCGTCATTATCGCCACCCCGCATCAACCCAGTAATTGTGGCCGGTGCAGAAGCGCGCTTGCTGCGATGCAAGAAACAGCGCCATGGCGGCGATATCGCTCGGCTGTATCCGCCCATTAAGGCATTGCGCGGCGACGATTTCTGCTTCGCCTTCGGGTGTGTACCACTGCTTTTGCCGAGGTGTTTCGACATTGCCGGGCAGGATTGCATTCACCCGAATGTTGTCGCGGCCCAGTTCGCGGGCGAGACTGCGGGTCAAACCTTCAATAGCAGCCTTGGCGGTCTGGTAGACGACAAGATCCTGTATGCCCAGATGCCAGCTGATTGAACCAAGGTTGATGATACTGCCACCACCATTTTGGCGCATTGTGTCGACCAGCGACTGAGCAGCAAAAAACTGATGTTTCAAATTGATCGCGATACTGTCATCCCAGCTTGCGTCGGTGACGCTTTCGACCGTGTGACGATGATCATTACCGGCATTGTTGATGAGCACATCGCAACCGCCCAACGTGTCGGCCATGTTGGCAAGCGTGGCGGTGTAAGCTGGGGTGTCGGTGACATCACAGGTCTCAAAAACGGGTTGATGGGCGGCGTAATCCAATGAGCGGCACAGGGAGTGTCCTGCGTCGCCGGATATGTCGATGAATCCAACAGCACTGCCTTGCTCTACAAAGCCCTCAACAATGCCTGCGCCGATACCAGACGCGCCACCGCTTATGATTACGCGCTTTCCTTCGAGATCGGGATAGATCGCGCCCCTACTATCCTGTGTAATCACCCCCTCCTTCATGATCTTAGTCCCCGGTATAGACCGTTTTGATTTGTGTATAAAATTCGACCGCGGCAAAGCCCTGTTCTCTGGGGCCATAACTGGAACCCCGCGTGCCGCCAAACGGTACGTGGTAATCCACTCCGGCAGTCGGGAGATTGACCATCACCATGCCCGCGCGAACGTTCTTGCGGAAGTCACGAATACGGGCGGCATCGTTTGATACAATTCCAGCAGAAAGGCCAAAATCACCGGCGTTTGCGACAGCTAGGGCTTCGTCATAATCACCGACTTTGACGGTGCTCACCACCGGGCCAAACACCTCTTCTTGGTTGATCCGCATGTCATTCGCGGTGTCTGCGACAACGGTTGGCGCCATGTAGTAGCCGGGCGTTTCGCAATCGATCCGCTCCCCGCCCGTCGCGATCGTGCCGCCTTCGTCTTTTGCAACACCGACATAGCGCAGATTCTGTTCTAGCTGCGTCTCGCTGGCAGCGGGGCCAACTTGAGTGCCCTCGGCCAGCGCCGGGCCAACTTTGATTGCCTCGGCACGTTTGACAAGAGCTTCAATAAACTGGTCGTGTATAGCGGCTTCCACAATCACCCTACTGGATGCGGTGCAGCGCTGCCCCGTCTGGAAAAAGCCCCCATCAGCAGCAATTCCGACTGCTTTGTCGATATCGGCATCGGCCAACACGACCAGCGGGTTTTTGCCGCCCATTTCCATTTGCACACGCTTTTGTCCGGCCATTGCAGCCGCACCGACTTTGGCGCCGGTGCCGCGTGACCCGGTAAAACTGATGGCATCTATCCCCTCATGCGATGCCAGCGCGGCGCCTGCATCGCCTGTTCCAAGCACCAGGTTGAAGATGCCAGCCGGAGCTCCGCATTCTTCAAAGATACGCGCCAAAGCGACTGCCATGGCTGGCGTCCCCTCAGCGGGTTTCATAACCACCGTATTGCCAAAGGCGAGGGCAGGGGCGGCCTTCCAAGCAGGAATGGCGATAGGAAAATTCCAAGGCGTGATCATGCCCACCACACCGAGCGCTTCGCGGTATGTCGCAACATCAAGACCAGGGCGCGAGGATTCGAGTGTAAGGCCGTGACGGCGCAATGCTTCACCAGCAAAATAACGGAAAACGCGCGCGGCTCTCAGCGTTTCGCCCATGCCTTCGGCGCGGGTTTTTCCTTCCTCGCGCGCCAACAATTCACCCAGCTCGCTGGCGTTCGTGAACAGGGCCTCCCCCACTTTGTGTAGCAGGTCCGCCCGCATTTCTGGCGAGCCTGCCGACCAAGCCGGAAATGCACTATGCGCTGCATCAACGGCGCGGTCGATTGTGCCGCTATCGCCTACCGGAAAGCGGGCAACAATGTCATCCGTGTTCGACGGATTGATGCTGTCCATTGCGGCTGGCTCGGAAAGCCACTCGCCGCCAACAAAATGATTGAGAGTTTGTGTGTTCATGTGGATCAGATCCTGTCGATTAGGCCGCGCGCGGATAAGCCACGCATGAATTCCGCGATGCCGGTTTCCCAAGGGGGGGCATCGCGTGATGTTGTTACGGTATTTTCCAGACAGCCAAGGCGGTCGGATGATATAGCCACGCGGTCACCGATCTTGTGTGTAAAGCCGCTTCCGGGAACATCGCGATCTTGTGTCGGTGCAAACAAAGTGCCGCAGAAAAGCACGAAGCCGTCCGGATAGTGATGCTCGCTCAAATTCTGCGCCACCAGATCCATCGGATCACGGCTGATCTGGCCCATGTCGTTGCTACCAGTTAGAACATATCCGTCAGGGCCCTGAATAGTCAGATCAACATTGGCATTGCGCACATCATCCATCGTGTAATTATCGTCAAACAGCCGGATGAAGGGGCCGATTGCGCAGGAAGCGGTGTTGTCTTTAGCCTTGGACAAAAGCAGGGCAGAGCGCCCCTCAAAATCGCGCAGATTGACATCATTGCCCAGCGTCGCACCCAGTACATTGCCGCGGCTGTCGACGATCAGTACAATTTCAGGCTCCGGGTTGTTCCAGGCACTGTCAGAACGAATGCCGATTTCAGCGCCGTGACCAACCGTGGAAAGAACAGGCGATTTGGAGAAAACCTCCGCATCAGGGCCGATCGCTACTTCCAGATATTGCGACCACATTCCCTCTTCAATGAGAGCTTCCTTGAGCTCGGCGGCTGGCGCGCTTCCCGGCACCACAGAGCGAATACCAGATCCGACGCGCTGCTCCAGCTGTTCGCGAATTTCCACGGCTTTTGTGGCATCCCCGCGCGCGCGTTCTTCAATGACACGCTCAATCGCCGAGAGAGCGAAGGTAACACCGCAGGCTTTGATGCATTGCAAGTCAACCGGGCTCAGCAAGTGCCAATCAGCCGGCAGGCCCTGTTGCACGGAGCCGAGATCCCTGCCGCCATCGAATATACGGCGCTCAATCGCGCCAGACATAGTCGAGACGATCTGGGTAAGATCGTAAATTCGGCCTTCGAAAACGGAAATGATGCACGGCCCCTCAGGCGACATTGCCCGCCCGAGGAAGTGACCGGTCAGATGATCTTCCGGTAAACTGTCTAGCAGGCCGGTGCCGTTCATAATTATCCTAGCAAGGTAGCATTCTGATAGCGCTACCATAGCCGCCTAATATCAAAGCGCAAGGCAAGTTGCCCGTTGCTCACAACTTGGGTCAATCCACGATTGAAGAGACCCCTTTCACAACAATGGTTTGCCCAACTTCTACGGTTTGTTTGGCTTCGCCGAATTGCAGAGTGACAATGGCTAACTGCTTGGAGATATCCCGGTTGGCTCTGCCTGTAACCTCATACCAGCCCCATTCCGAGTCCGGAGAGATCGTAGTGTCACCAAAACCCGGATATGGCGCCGAGTTTTGCTGGAAGCGGACGCCAATGCGCCCTTTGCCATCAGCCGTATCCGCTTTGATGGTACGGGCAAAAAAGCCGACCGTCATCGTGTCACCTTGCTTGATCTCACCAAGAAGAGGGATCGTCGTGCCAACTGAAAAGTTTTCGCGTGCCTTCTTAACCGTGAACGCTAGCGCCGCCTGACCTCCGGGTATGCTTGCATCGGCGTAGCCGCGTGCTTTGAATTGATCGCCATACGTGTCCCAATCAAGACGGCTTGGGTCATTCATCAATGCGCCTGCCAATTGGCCGTCAATTGCGCGCAATGCTTCAGGCAGATCAGGGTTTAGGAGCGGCCCCTGACTATTCTGAGCGGCAGGCTGAGCCGCTGGCTGCGGAGCCACGCTGTCATCCGGCAATCCGATTGCGCCACGCAAGCCGGGTAACCATTTGCGCGTTTCCTGGTCCCAGAAAGGATAGGTATTCGTGTAAGCCCATACGCAGATGCCAATCCCTGTTGGTGCAAAGGCTTCTGTGACTGCGGCGTGATATTGTACCCGCTGGGCCAGCGGGATATGCGCCTCATACGCGCCGGTTTCGCCCATAAAGGGGGTGTGGCCGGTGCGCTCTATATAGGCGCGTAACTTTGCCACATCCTGTTCCAGCAACTTCGCATCACCGGATCCACCATATTGCCTGCCCACTGGCGGCATAGCATCACCAGTCCAGCTGGCCCCCTGATGCGTGAAATCAAACGGTGAATAATAGTGGAATGTCGGGTGGATGTTGATGTCATCGGGCAATTCCAATGTCGCCAGGGAATCGATGCCGCTCCATTCTTCACCGCCAATAATTACCGCGCGTGTCGGGTTGGTTGCACGGACGGCCGCGAGCGCTGGCGCAAGTGTTTCCAGCAGGTTGGAATCGTCCAAATTCTTATGCGGCTCATTCTCCAGCTCAAACCACAAACGGTCTTCGGGGCGGTCTGCAAATGTCGCTGCGATCTGTTTCCAGACGCCGCCATGCCAGTCTGCCGTGCCTTTGGGATCTTCATAAATCGGATCGAAGTGGTGGCTGTTCAAAATCACATTCAGATCTGCCGCAAGCGCCCAGTCAACCACTTGCTCAACCCGCTTCATATACGATGGGCTAACGGTGTAGGGGGCTTCGTTCTTGCTTTTCGTATGCCACCGCACCGGCAGTCTGATCGTGTCAAACCCAGCGGCTCTGATGCGCTTGAAATCGGCAGCACTGATCCGTTTGCCGCCCCAGGCATTTTCGGTCTCTGGCTCCAGACTGTTGCCCATATTGATGCATGTGCCAACTGGCAGCGGCTCTGGGGCTTTGGCCTGTACTGCAGGGACGGCCAATGACGAGGCTACGAGTGCCGAAGCCATCAGTGTGGCGGTTAAGGACTTAATCATGGAGCGCTCCCGTATTTTATTGTGATTGTGTTAAAACTTGTGCGATGAATTGGCGCATCATGGCACTGCGTTGTTCAGACGCCGGACCGTTTATGCCCTGGCCAGCGGGCGGTAGATGGGCTGCGGATTGCGGGGCATCATCACCAAAAACAAAATGATCGAACCATGCCTGCCAGGCGTCGCGCTGCGGTTTGGGCAAATCTCTGATCGACAACATCCCATGCACCAGCGCCAGAAACCCGCCGCCATGTGCAGCATCATTGTGCCAATAATTGAACAATATATTCATCGGCGTTGAAGCCGCGACATGGTGCCACCACAGCGTGGGAATATATATCGCATCGCCCGGTTCAAGATCGGCATATTGTGCCTTGGCCAATGCATTTGCAAATCTTGGATACCGTTCAAAATCGGGATTGAGTGGATCCACCATGCTGACCGGCTGCCCCGCCAATGTGAAGTTGAGCGGGCCGACATACAGATCACCGGTGACCTCTGGCGGGAACAGGGTGAAACGGCGTTTGCCCATAGCAACCACAGCAAAATTATCCGACATGTCGAAATGTGTGGCGACTTGCGATGCATTGCCGAGCCATAGGCGCGGGGTAGCGTCCGGCAGCCTATCCGCCAGCGGGAAGGGATGCTTTTCACGCAGGCCCGGCTGGTGGCTGGCAAGCGCGGTTGCCCCGGCATACATGCCGGGCGGTTCATCCGTTGCGGACAATTGCTCAATCTGGTCTGCGAGCTGGGTTAGGCTTGCTTTCTTCTGTGTGAAATTCAGGCCCCGCATATCAGGGCGATAAAAGAACCGCCCCTTTTCCGATGGCGGCGCGACCATAATATCGGTTGGCGCGCCGCTATCATGCTGACGAAGCATAGAAAGCGCCTCGCCGTGGGATCGCTGCGCCGCTTGCACTATCGGCCATTCATTGGCGATATTGCGCATAACCACCGGCTGGAATTGCGGACGAATACGGTCCTCAAATTCCAGCGGCGTTGGTGCCTCGATTTCCTGTATTGGTGTCATAGGCGCAGTGGCGATTTCACTGGCAGGGCAGAATTTGTTCTGCATCCGAACCCAAACGGATTTCTGTCAGTCCGAAATCAGCCGGGCCGTTGGTTTCTAACACGAAGGGTTTGGTCAGAGCGGTCATATCAGCGCCATTGGTGCGGAAGCATTTGAGCGGAATGCCATACCGGACATAATCGTCGGTTTTTGGCAATGACAGGTCGACAATTCCTTCGCTGGCGTTCCCCGATGCGCCGATCTTGGCGTTCTTCAATGGGGTCCAGGTTTTTGCTGTAAACAACAGCAGTACATCCGCATTAGTTTCCCGGTCGAGATCGATCGGTTCAAAGTTGCGAAGGGTCACTGCAGATTGTCCGGAAGAGATTGTGAAGCGTCGCGCTCCCTCTTGGACGATATAGTCGCTTGCAGTTACCCGGACACGGCCACTAAGAGCATTGACCGGCAAGGTTGTTATGCGCGTTTCTTCGCCGGAACCATCACCTTCGACCAATAGTGACCAGCTTGACGCCGGGACACCGGCCTTCAGCCAATTCCGGCTGTCACCTGCATTGGCCGTATCAACCTCGGCCAACGGTTGCCAGGCCGATGCCGGCGCTGTGTAGTTGAGCCCGTATCCGAACGGGAACAGCACGCCATCACCCATTTCAGGGGTATTTGGCCATGCAGCCGGCAATTGGCCTGTGAAATCGTAGCGCGCTTTGCCCGCCTGATCTCCGATCAACACGTCAGCCAATCCGCCGCCTTCCGAGCCGGGAAGCCACGTCACAACAAATGCATCTGCGATATTAAGCGCTGGGTTCACGTAAAGCGGCCGTCCAGTGATCATCACGGCGACAACAGGGATACCTTGTGCTTTCAGTTTGCGCATTGTTTCATAGGGAGCTGTCAGCTCTGTATCGAGCGCCAAAGTCGCGCGATCTCCCTGGAACTCGGCGTAAGGCGTTTCACCGAACACGACGATGGCTGCGTCAGGTTTTTTGGTGAAGCTGCCATCCGGCGACAGTTGGGCGGTGCCGCCTGCTTGGGCGACAGCGCTTTCAATGCCAGCATAGAGAGACGTCGCACCGGGGAACGAATCATTTTCGATACCCGTGCCTTGCCATGAAATGGTCCACCCACCGGATTGGCGCGCAATATCGTTCGCGCCATCACCAGCAACCAGCAGATTGGCATCGGCTTTCAGAGGCAGAACACCGGAATTTTTCAGCAACACGAGGGATTTGCGCACGGATTCCCGGGCAACTGCGCGATGTTCGGGAGCACCCAGCAGGTCGTAGTCACCCGACAAAAGCCGCTCTGAAGGGCGGCCCGCCTCAAACAACCCAAGGCGCATTTTTACGCGCAGCACAGCCGCATTGGCTTCATCGATCCGTGCCATCGGGATTGTGCCGTCTTTGGCTTTGGCCAGCGTGTCTGCATAGATCGCTTTCCACGTATCAGGCGCCATGAACATATCGATGCCGGCGGTGATAGCTTGGGGACAGCTTTCGTTTGTACAGCCTTTGACCTGCCCGTGTGCATTCCAGTCAGAAACCACGAAGCCTTTGAAATCCATTCGATCTTTCAAAACGTCGGTCAACAGGCTGCGGTTGCCGGTCATCTTCTTGCCTTGCCAACTGGAGAAGCTGGCCATGACGGTAGCAACACCGTTTTCGATCGCGGGGCCGTAAGGTGCGCCATGAATGTCGCGCAATTCCTCTTCGCTAATGTCCGCATCACCCTGATCAATGCCGTCTTTCGTACCGCCATCAGCCAGATAATGCTTGGTGGAAGCGATCACATATGGACCAGCGAGCAGGTTTTGAGAATTCGGCGCGCCTTGCAGTCCGCGGACCATCGCGCCGACATAGGATGCAACCAATTCAGGGTCGGAGGAGTATCCTTCATAAGCGCGGCCCCAACGGAAATCCTGCGGAACCGCTACGGTCGGCGCGAAGGTCCATTCTTGCCCGGTCACGCGGATTTCTTTCGCCGTGACTTGCGCAATACGTTCCACCAATTCGGCATCGCGCATCGCGCCCAGCCCGATATTATGCGGGAAAATTGTGGCACCGATGATGTTGGAATGTCCGTGAACAGCGTCCGTGCCCCACACAATCGGGATGCCTACGCCGCCATCACTGATGTCAACAGATGCGTCGTAAAATTCGTCTGCCGCCTTCAACCATTGCGGTGCAGGCGCGGTATCATTGCCGTAAGGGCCGCTATTGCCGCCGTTCAGTACGGAGCCGAGATTGTATTCTTTCACATCCTGCGCTGTCACACAGCACAGGTCGGCCTGGACAAGTTGCCCGATCTTTTCTTCCAACGTCATACGGGCGATGATTTGCGCAATGCGCGCTTCGGTTTCGTCTGATGTAACGACCGGATATGTGTAAGAAGGCCAGATTGACGGGTTTGCGACACCTGCCTGGGTGTGTTCACCGGCCGCGTCTGCAACAACCGGCGCTGCGCTATTCGTTGGCTCTGCGCCCATCGAATAGGCTGAGCAGCCTGAAAGCAGCATAGCTGCCGCCGCGATTGTCAGTGAATAAAAACGCATTATCAAGTACCCTCAACCCAAAATGTGAGCGCTATCATTAAGCGAATTTCTCTCTCTGTCTAGGGCCGAGATGAAACTTCTCTTAATCTCAAAAGGCGGGTCTGTTTATCACTTCGCAACCGCGGGGCCAACCGTGTGAATTTTGCCATCGGGCGATCTTTTTGGTAGCGCTCTCAATTGCTGAAGCCGGACAATTCAATTGGTTGTTTGCAATCTTCGCATGAGATGGGGACCGATGATTAGAAAAATCTTATCTGCCGCAATGATAATCGTCCTCTCGGCAGTAGGCGGTATCGCCAATGCGCAGCAAGACGATTCTTCGGCCTTGGAAGAGCATTCTGGCTTGAATATTCATCCGCCACGCGCCGGTACCTTGTTCCACCTCTCGGCATTTGAATTTACCGGTCCTGATACGAGCGAGCGTGCCGTTACCAACCCGTTCACAGATTACCGGTTGGTTGTGTCTTTCTATGCTCCGGGTTCGGACGTCCCGGTTCATATTCGCGGGTTCTATGCCGCTGATGGCAAAGCCGCCGACACCAGCGCCATGTCCGGCCCAGTTTGGCGAGCGATGTTCACTCCCAATCTTACGGGCACATGGCGCTGGACCGCCCGTCTTTCTAAGGGAGCCGACATTGCAATTGATCAAAACATTACGTCGGGAAAGACAATTGCCTTGTCGCCATCAAGCGGTTCGTTCCATGTCGGCCCGTCTCTTGCAAAAGGAAAGGACTGGCGGGCGCCTGCGAATGGACGATTGGTTGCCAAAAACGGGGAACTGGTGGCCACTGGTTCTGGCAATGTGTGGCTTAAAACCGGTGCCAATAGTCCGGAAAATTTGCTCGGCTATGTCGGCTTCGACGGGACTTGGCGGATCGACAGCAATGCCCGTGATGGGGAATCGGATAGCGGCAAACAGCTTCACCGGTTCGAGGCCCATCAGCGGGACTGGCGCCCAGGCGATCCGCTGTGGGGTGATGAACGCGGGCACTCGCTGATCGGGGCAGTCAATTATTTGGCGGATAGCGGGGTCAACGCCGCCTATTTTCTGGTTTGGAATGTTGAAGGTGACGGGAAAGATGTCTGGCCTTTTGCGGGCCCCGATACCCAAACCCGTTTTGACACGAGCAAGCTCGATCAGTGGGAACGGGTATTTGCCCATATGCAGAAGCGGGGCATTGCGCTGCATATAGTGTTGCAGGAAACCGAGAATGAGTTGCTGATGGATGGCGGCGATACCGGCCGCATCCGCAAGTTGTTCATCGCTGAACTCGTCGCCCGCTTCGGCCATCACAATGCGCTGATCTGGAATTTGGGAGAAGAGAACGGCCCTGTCCATTGGCGGCCGGAGGGGCAGAACGATGCACAGCGCCGGGCGATGATTGAATGGCTGACGCGGGTTGATCCTTATGGCCACCCTATATTGCTCCACACGCATGCCGAACCGGATGACAAAGTTGCGATAGCCGGGCCGCTTTTGGGTTTGCGCGATTTGGACGGGCTGTCTTTGCAAATTTCCGATCCCACGCTGGTGCATGAAGAAACAGCGAAGTGGTTCAAACGCTCGAGCGATGCGGGCCATCGCTGGGTGCTCACCATGGATGAAATCGGGCCATGGCAGAACGGTGCTATACCTGATGCCGATGCAGAAGATGACCATCTGGCATTGATCCGTGAAGCTTTGTGGGGGCATCTTCTGGCAGGTGGTTCAGGTGTTGAATGGTATTTTGGAGCGAAATTCGACCACAATGATCTGAGCGCCGAAGATTTCAGATCTCGGCAGAAATTATGGGCCTCCAGCTTCGCTGCGCGGCAGTTTCTTGAACAAACAATAGACGTCAGTTCGCGTGCAATATGCCCTTCTGAGTATGCTTCCGGACCGTGCCTGCTCGGAACGGCTCCGGGGACGAAAAAACGGGTTGCGATACTGTATTTGCCAGCAGGCGAGGTGCTTAAGTCCAGTCAGGCGAAACAAAGCGAGAGGATTGAATTTCGCAATCCGCTTAACGCCCGCGAGCTCATTGCAGCTGACCAAATGCAGGATCGGATTGCCGTTATCTACAGACCGTAATCCGCCTTCGACGAAAGGGTTTGGCTCTGATCGCAATGGTGCGAATATGAAGGTGTGCGAGCTCTGGTGATAATGCCAAAGTCATGTGATTGCAGTCTTGAGACTGATCATCAATCCGCTTCGTTAATGATCAATTCCATCGCCGCTACCACCGTCGCGATTGTTTTTTCGCCCAGCAGCTCATCTATTTTAGCGCTGGTGTCATTCGTTGTTGCGTTGGCTTTTTCTACTGTATCGGAACCGAGTTCTGTCAGTTTCAACAACCAAGCCCGGCCGTCGCTATCGTCGCGCAGCCTTTCGATCATTTTGAGATCGATAAATCTGCGAACCATGGCCGTGATTGCGGAATCATTGAGGCCAAGCTCTGTCGCCAATTTTGATTGTGTGGTGGTTTCTTCTGATGCGATGATCGCAAGGGCAGAGATTTGGGCGGTTGTGACTCCAGCCACCTCAAGCAGTCGTCGATCCGATTGTTTTTTCAGGACATGCGCAGCGATCTGCAAGCGGGAATAGAATCTGAGTTTTTTTGCGGGCATGTGTCAAAGTTAGCGCGCTTCTGGATATTTGTGAACCATCGATAGGTTCACCGGTGAACTATCGGCATATACGATTTTGAAGTTAGGAATATGCAAACTTTCGTCACGCTCTAAGTAGATGTTTCCTGTTGCCATTCACGACGATCTTAATATACTTCAGTGATGAAGTATATTGCAATCCGTGTTTCGTCCGTGCCCGACGTAACTACCAAGGCAGCCCAACAAAGGAACAGCAATGACATATGACCCCAATGATTCTGAACTGAATGATCTGAGAATGTCTGATAGCGGCCGCGCCCTTTATGACCGCGTGAAGCGGTTTGTCGCTGAGGAGGTAGATCCGATCACAGAGCAATTTTTCACCATGGGTGAAGGTCGCGAGGATCGGTGGAGCTATGTTCCGGGGCAATTGGAATTACTCGAAGGAGTGAAGGATAAGGCTCGCGCGCAGGGTTTGTGGAATTTCTTCCTACCAGATGCGGAATCGGGCGAAGGACTTAAAAACCTCGACTATGCGTTCATCGCTGGCGTGTTGGGTAAAAACCCTTTGGCCTCGGAGTGTATGAATTGCAGTGCGCCCGATACTGGCAACATGGAAGTCCTTGAGCGTGTTGGGACACCTGCACAGAAGCAGGAATGGCTTGTTCCCTTACTCGAAGGAAAGATCCGTTCGGCATTTGCGATGACAGAGCCTGGGCATGCATCATCGGATGCACGGAACATTCGGACGGAGGCTGTCCTTGAAAAAGGCGAATGGGTGATCAACGGAGAAAAGTTCTACATCTCTGGTGCGGGCGACCCGCGCTGCAAGATCTTGATCACGATGGTTCAGACCAACCCGGATGGCCCAAGGCACTCACAGCAATCTCAGATTCTGGTGCCCATTGATACGCCAGGTGTTGAAATCGTGGGGCCGATGCACGTCTTTGGTGACGACGACGCGCCGCATGGTCATATGCATATCAAGTTCAATAATGTCCGGGTACCTGAAGACAACATCCTGCTGGGTGAAGGGCGTGGTTTTGAAATATCCCAACTCCGCCTTGGACCTGGACGTATTCACCACTGCATGCGTTCGATTGGTGTCGCAGAAAGAGCGTTGGATTTGATGATCCGTAGGGGTGGAAGCCGTGAAGCGTTTGGTCAACCCTTGGCATTGTTAGGTAAGAACCTGGAGGTCATTTCACGCGCACGGATTGATATTGAGGCCATGCGCTTGATGGTTCTTAAAGCGGCTAAAGCAATGGATGTTATGGGTAACAAACAGGCACGTGTGTGGGTTTCGATGGCCAAGGCGTATGTGCCTGAGATTGTGTGCCGTATCATCGACGAAGCGATCCAAATTCATGGCGCAGCTGGTGTGTCGCAATGGACCCCGCTTTCGCGCATGTACGCTAACCAAAGAACGCTACGTTTGGCCGATGGGCCTGACGAAGTGCATCATATGGTGGTTGGCCGTAATGAGATGGGCAATGCTGGCTACAAACCTCAGCGATAGGATGGGCATTTGGCAATTGAAGAAGGGCCGGATGTAATGTCCGGCGCTTCTTCTATAGAGCCATCATGCCAGCGCTTGCTTCAAAGGGTCAAGCCACGGTTCAAACGGTTTCCACGCTGCCACTCCGGATCGGTTGATGGGTTGCCGGACCTGCTCTGAACTGGCGGTACGGACGGCGCGTTTGTTTTTGTGGAAATTGACGCAGGCTTCCTCAAACGGGAGGCCGAGATAGTCGAGCATACGGCGGACTTGGCCATCTAGATCGTCCAACACATCCTCATGCTGCACCCGCAGGATCTGTCCGGGTAACACCGCGTCCCAGTGTTCCATCAGGGCGGTATAGTCACTGTAATACCGGCCAATTTCTTCTAGGCCGTAGGTGAATTCCTGGCCCTCTGCGAAGAGTTGTTTGAAGCCGGAAAAGCAGCAATCCATAGGATCGCGGCGGGCATCAATGATCTTGGCGTTGGGCAGGATAAGTTTGATCAAGCCGATATGCCGGAAATTGTTAGGCATCTTGTCGATGAAGAATGGCGCGCCTTGGCGGTGGATGCGTGTATTGTCGATAAAATCCTGCCCCATCTTCGCCAGGCGATCTGCGGTTAGATCGTGCAGAATGCCGGGATATAGTGCCTCGCCTGCTTTCCGGCCGCGGAGGCGGTGAGCAAGCGCGAGGATGTTGGGCAGTTCCAGGGTGCCATCCACTTGACTGTGGGAGGCCAGAATTTGTTCCAGCAATGTCGATCCTGCCCGGGGCAGGCCGAGAATGAAAATGGGGTCTGGGGCGGGGCATCCCGCGCCTTGGTGCTTCGCAAACAAGCCTGATGTGCAAAATTCTGCTTGGCGTTGCAGCTCACTTTGCATCGCATCGGCATCATATCGCGTTTGGCGCCGCTTAAGGGTGTTCCCTTCATCATAAAATTGGAACGACTGTTCATAATCGCCCGCATCTTCGTAGGCTTTGCCTAACGCAAATGAAAAGTGAACCCGGTCCATAAATGCCAAGTCGGTACGGGCAACTTGCGTGCGCATCGCCGCTATCTGTGTCTTGTCAAACTGATAGGTTTTGAGGTTGGCCAGCGCGTAATAGGCATCACCGTGATCGGGCTTCGCCGTAAAGGCTGCTTGATAAGAAGCGATAGCTTTGCCGGTGTCGCCGGTTGTCTTGAGCGCATGACCGCGCGAGGTCAGCGTGGCGGGATCATTCGGTATGGCTGTCAGAACCTGATCGAATAGCTCGAAGGCGCGCTCAAATTCGCCGGTTTGCATAGATTCTATCGCAAGATGCGATTGGAATAGCGGGTTTTGCGGATCCCGGGCATAGAGTGCCTCTGCCTCGCTCTTGGATTCAGCAAACTTCTGACGGCGGCGCAGGGCATCGATGTAATCCAGCCTGATCTGAATGTTGTCAGGATCAAACTCTTTGGCGCTATCCAGCAGGAACTCTGCATCATCCAAGATGCCAAGCTTGATACCGATTTGCGCCAGCAAGCGCATAGCTTCGACGTGTTTCGGGTTCTGCCGCAGAAAGTGGCGGCAGAATTCTTCTGCACGGAGTAGGCGGCCCTCGTGCAAATGGTTGGTCGCTGCGAGCAATTCGCGCGGCATGCTTTTCAGGCGATCTGCCTGCGTGAGGGCAGCGTCCCGATTCGCACTTTGCCCGGTACCATCCAACAGTTCCGCCTGAGCCCGCCAGCTGGCCTCTAATGCAGGGTTGAAGCGTGTGGCGCGCCGGTAGGCCTCCAAGGCCATCGCAGGTTGATTTTTGGCCCGTGCGAGATGCCCCGCTTCCTGCCATGCCCGCCCATATTCAGGGGATGCCTGATGGAGCAGGGCCAGATAGCGGTCTGCGGTATCGTAGTCTTTAAGATACCGGGCAGCGACGGTCGCCAGATACAGCGCATCAGTATCGTCTGCGACATCTGCAAGCAGTGCCTGCGCCACTTTGAGGCCAATCGCAAACTCGCCTGCCTGCAAGTGCTTTTGCGCGCGTTGCAGCTGGTCTGCACGATTTGGTGTATCTGTTGTCATTCAGAAGCCTTTGACAGAAACTGCGGCGGAATGAAAACGGCGGATGAAGCAATCTGCCTCACCCGCCGCATTTCACATTAGATAGTAAGCTTAGTAGTTGAAGCTTACCCGTGCGCCAACTGTCAGTGGACGGTTGGTGGTGATGCGTTCGACATCATTGATGAAGTTACCTGCGATTTCCGCGCGCGTATCAAACAGGTTTTCACCATAGAGTTCAAAGCTCCAATTATCGGCTTTGACACCGGCGCTTAGAGCGACTGTGGTGTAGCTATCGAGTTCGAACTTGTTGATCTCGATGATGTCAGTGAATTTTGACCCAGAATAGACCAGCTGCGGCATAATATGCGCACGCAAAGCATCGCTGACATCCCATTCATAGCGAACCCGCATATTACCCTGGAATTCAGGGGCGTATGCCAGCGGCTCACCCGCCACCACATCATCAGTCGGTGTGAGAACGTCGGTAATTTCGCTATCCAAAATCGAAAACGCGCCAGTCACTGTCAAGCCAGGGACACTATATGGTGCGATCGTCAGTTCACCTTCGACACCGAAGATTTCCGCATTCGCAGCGTTATCGGAGAAGAACAGGTTGGTGATTGATGGATCGAAAATGGTCGTTTGAAGGCGGCTAATGTCGACATAGAACGCACTACCGTTCAGACGTACCTGACCGTCAGCCAAATCCATTTTCCAACCGAATTCGTAGTTTTTCACTTCGTCGGTTTCGAGTTCAAATGGCACTGTGAAGCCGTTTGCACCTGCTGCGCCGCCTGGACGGTTCAGCAAGCCAGGACGGAAACCTTCTGAATAGGTCACATAGAACAGCAGATCTTCGGTTGGGGTGACTGTTGCAGTACCCTTGAAGATTACACCTTCTGCTTTCGCAACATCGGGTGCGCCCACTGTATTGTTAGGGCCGAACTGGGCGCTGATATTGGTACCACCACGCTGCTGATCGACGCGGTCCGCGAGCGGTACGCCAGTGTTCGCGCCAAAGACCGGTGAACGCAGGTTGAAGAAGGATGAGTTCGCGCTGCCTTCCAAGTCTACTTCGACGTTGTAGTAACGAAGACCGGCAGTGATCGTCAGCAAGTCTGGGACGATGTCCAAGCTTGCTTCACCAAACAGACCAAATTGTTGGTCGGTTCTGCGAATGTCATTCCGGAAAATCGTGGTCGCGGGGAACGGTCCTGCTTCAGTGAAGAATCCTTCAGAAGCGGAATTAATCGCACCGGGAGGCGCGTTGACATTGGTCAGCGGGAAGTTTGGCAAGAAGCCCGTTGTGACACCATCTGAGCCGCGAACCAAAGTATTCGCCGGATAGGAGAAGTCGTTCAGCTCTTTCAGTTCCAGATCGCTGTAGAAGGCACCCGCTGTCACGCGGAAAGGCGCATCCTGATCTGTGCTGACCCGGAATTCCTGAGTGAACACGGTTGTATCCGTGTTAGATGCGACGAAAGTGTTCGGCGCATAACACGTTGGATCGGCAGGGGCGTTTGCCACATAGCCTGGATAAACAACGGCAGTATCACAGATGTAATAGGGAAGATATTGGCCAACAAACAGATAGTCCGTGTAATCGACACGCTGCTGTGTTTCACGGTCGGTGTAGGCACCCGTATAAACGATATCGAGAGCGCCGAGGCGGCCTTCAATTGTCCAGCTGGTGTTCGAGAAATCGTCTTGCAGGCTATCGGGCTCGTAACGCTGAACGTTCAGGCCATCAATGCCAAGGTCTGGATCAGCGAAAAACACACCGTCTGATTCCACACTTTGGCGTGCGTGTGTAACTGTCAGGCGCCAGTCAGGCGAGAATTCATAGAGAGCCGATACCCGGAAACCGGAATATTGTGTGTCGTTGAAGTTTTCTTCAACCAGACCAGCATTGTCGGCGGCGATAAAGGTTGTGCCAGCAGCGGGTCCGCCCGCTTGGAAACCTTGGCGAATGGTGCCCACAGGCACGCCATTCGAACGAACATCCGTAGCTTCACGGAAACGTCCGCTTTGGCTGGCATCAATTGTACCAGCAACGTTATCAATATAGCCGCCTTGGTCGTCCAGGTAGAAGACGCCTCGCACTGCGAGGCTATCTGTCACAGGCACGTTGATCATGGCTTCTGCGTTGTAGCTCGCTTCACCGCCTTTGGTGAAGGCAACGCCGGCTTTGCCTGACGCGTCGAAACCGGACAGGCTTGGCTTGTTTGTGATCAAACGTACAACACCAGCTTGAGAGCTAGCGCCGAACAAGGTGCCTTGCGGGCCAGCGAGAACTTCGATCCGCTCTAAATCGGCTGCGTAGACATCGAGGTTACGGCCAGGCTGACCAAGAGGCTGCTCGTCAAGATACAGGGCAACGTTTGGCGCAAGTCCAGCAACACCGGCAGTGGTCAGGTTAGGCGTAGTGGACGCCAAGCCGCGAATGTAGATGGTGCTTTGACCGGGGCCGCTACCGCCAGCAGTAACGCTAGGGAGTTGCTCAAGATAATCGCCGAATGTGTCAATCGCCAGCTCTTCCAACGCTTCTGCGCCAATTGCGCTGACAGAAATTGGAACGTCCTGGAGGTTTTCGCTCTGCTTCGTCGCGGTCACCACAATTTCGGTTACGCCGCCGACGCGTTCTTCGCCGGCTTGATCACCAGCGTCCTGCGCGAACGCAGGCGTTGCAGAAAGGGTAGCGATCGCCACGAGGGACGCGCCACTGTGTAATTTCATCATTGAGATTTTTCCCTATCGAATTCTAAGCTGGGTCTCTGCTAGGAAAACGGCAGAATTGCCTGACTTTCCGAAAAACCCTGCTTGTCGCGCGAAAACCGACCGACTTTCACGCGTCGGGATGGGCGCTAACAAACAACGAATGAGCAATCCACCTGAGTGGCAATAATGAAGCCAAAGAAGGATGCGGTGTTGCGGAATGACAACACTATATAGAAAAAACTAAATAATGATACGTCTGTTCGAACGACTTATTTTTCTAGCAAGTTTAGCCTAATTCTATTCATTCTTAGATGTTCATCAATTTATAGTATACCTAAGTAATTCTTATTCTATAAATGATATGGTCATATGTGTTGGGCTTGCTATAGGCGCTTTATGCTTGGCCCTGAAGGAATGGACCATGAATAGATTGCCTCAGGCGGGTTGATTTTCCGCAATCGCTTCAATGGCTTCTGCAGTTGTCGGCACGTCCTGACTTTTCCTAATCAGGTCGAACAGTACCGCTTTGCCGATCGAGATGGCCATCAAGGCGACCACAAAGCTGAACGGCAGCGCCCCGATTATCATGGTAACCCGGATCGCATCGATGCCGCCAAGGATGAGCATACTACCGACCACAAGCGCGATTGCCGCGCCCCAGAAGACAATATGATGCCGCCGTTCGGATGCCTGATCCGCTGCGTCCTCACCGGCGCCGTTGATCGTATTGACGATCAGAATGGCACTATCGGCTGAAGTAATTAGGTAGGTCATCAGCAGAATAACCACGAGGCCGGACAGGATCATGGCGATATCAGGACTGAACAGAACGGACAGGGTCGCATAGAGCTGGTCAGAAATGCCAGCCGCCAAAATCGTGCCCTCTGCTGCGCCGGATAATTCCAGATCGATCGCAGTACCGCCGACAATCGCCATCCAGATAAAACACATGACTGAGGGCACGAGCACCACGCCAAACATGTATTCACGAATAGTCCGGCCGCGCGAAACGCGCGCGATAAACATCCCGACAAACGGTGCAAAGGCGATCCACCAGGCCCAATAGAATACCGACCAATCCAATTGCCATTGGGCAAGAGCGTCTCCTGCGGCTGTGCCATCGGCGCTCCACAGCGTCAGTACCAGCTGGGGCAGCGTGCGAATGTAATCATACATGCCAGTAAACAGCAGTTCGATGCCAAGCAGGCCCGATCCAAATATCAGGAAGATCGCCAAAAGCAGAAATGACAAACCCATATTCAGGTTTGACAGCCATTTAATGCCTTTACCAACGCCTGACAGGGCGGACAGGGTGGATGCACCGACCAGCAGTATAAGAGCGATGACAATGGCAGGATTGGATGCGCTGCCTTCTGCCTTCAACAACCAATCGCCCATGCCGATCCTGTGGAGCCCGGCGACAAATTGTTCGACACCAAGGCTCATGGTAACCGCAACGCCCAATATGGTGGCTACGACGGCGACAATGTCGACGATGTGGCCAGCAGTACCTGACATCGCTTTGCCAAATAGCGGAGCGAGGCTTGAACGGATGGTTAGCGGTAGGCCGCGCCGATAGGAGACATAGCCGACTGCGAGGCCGACCAGTGCGTAGGTTGCCCAAGCATTGAAACCCCAATGCAGGAATGTGTAGACGTAGGCGGGCCTGACTGCTTCTTGTGAAACAGGTTCGATCATTCCGCGAATGATGTCGGGATTATTCTGGAAATGCGACATTGGCTCACCAGTCGCATAGGTTAGCATCCCGATACCGATGCCCGCGCCGAATAGCATAGAGAACCAAGAGAAACGCGAAAATTCGGGCTTTTCACCGGCGGAGCCCAATCGCAAAGAGCCGGTTTGCGGTATGATTGCCAAAATCAACGCGACCAACATCAGGAATGCCACGAGATAAACATACCAGCCGGAAAATTCCCGGATGATATTTTCATTGGCTATTTTGAGTGTGTCATTGGCGTGGGTCGGAAAGACGATGGCCCAAACAATCAGTGCCGCAACGATGATCTTGGACGGGACCGTGACCATTTTGCTGAAGCCGCTGTAAAAACCGCTATCGGCGGTTTCGATGGGCAAATCTATAAGAGGCGGGTCAATCGAATTGCTGGAAGTTTCACTCATGCGGTGATGGGGCTTTCGGTTCAGCTGTGCCGCGTCAATGTGCCATGCGGAACGCACAGCAAGATTTCAGACTGACGGGCTAATATGGGGACAGGCATAGAGCCTGCCCCCAATATTGCAAATGCGGTCTGCTGCTGAACTAGGCAGGTCTTCGAGCAAAGATGCCGAAACACACAATAACACCGTAGCAAATTGCCGGGATGACAAGGGCCGTTGTGAGCGTGGTCGCATCCGCAACGACGCCAAACAACAATGGTACAACCGCACCACCACAAATGGCGACATTGATGATACCAGAACCGTCAGCTGCCCGTGATCCCAGTTTCTCGCAAGCCAGCGAGAAGATTGTCGGGAACATGATCGAATTCATCAAGCCAATCGCCAGGAGCGAATACCCAGAAACGGCACCTGTCGTGTTGGCCGATATTAGCAGTAGGGCGATCGCCCCGGTCGCAACCGTTGCGAGCAGCAGACCCGGGCTAACCATCCGGAGAAGGCCAGAACCGATAAAGCGGCCAACCATGGCTCCGCCCCAGTAAAGCGCAATTAGCTTACCGGCCGCCTGTTCGCCCAATCCCATGACGCTGTCTTGCTGTAGGTAATCCACAATGATGGATCCGATTGCCACTTCGCCGCCAACGTACAAAAAGATGCACAAGGCACCGAAGCCAAAACGTGACCGCTTAAGCAGGTCGAACCCGGCAAAACCCTCGCTCGCTTGGTGCTGCTCGCCTTTCAGACGGTTGCGGAACATCCAAACTACCGCAGCAACAATAGCGAGTGCGAAAGCAATCCCGAGGTAGCCGTTTACGATCGCTTGGCTCTCTGCTGTGCGGTAAGCTTCGAGTTCAACACCTGATAGCTGGTCAGCGGTAACTGTCGCCAAGCTACCCAAGATAAGTATGGCCCCGACATAGGGGAATATCGTGGTGCCAAGCGAGTTAAATGCTTGCGCGAAGGTCAACCGGCTGTGGGTGGTTTTCACAGGCCCTAGAAGGCTGATCAGCGGGTTCGCCACCACTTGGACAACCACGACCCCGCTTGCGAGGATGAAAAAGGCAAACAGAAACAAAGCGTAGGTTGCAGTTTGAGACGCTGGAATAAACAGCAAGCAACCGGCCATCATGATCAGCAGGCCGGCAACGGCGCCGCGCATATATCCGATCCGTTTAACGAGTTTCGCAGCTGGAATTCCAATGGCAAAATAGGCAAAAAAGAAACAAAACTGGACCAGCATCGCTTCGGTCCAGCTAAGTGTGAACAGTTCTTTGAGCTTGGGAATGATCACGTCGTTTAGTGACGTGATCCCGCCAAAGATGAAGAACAATCCAAACACGAAGCCTTGAAGGCCGGGTGCATCAATATTGTTTCCATCGCTTCCAGCAGCGCCGGAAGCTGCGTCTGGGGCAAGTGCCATTAGTGTATCCCTCCTATTTCCGGCCTGTGGATAGGCCGGTATGATATTCCAGTGCGGTCATTCCTGTTAGAACGAGCAACTTGTCCCTTGCGCTATGTCTTGGCGCGCAATTGACGACACTTTTATCGTGAAGTCACCATCCGAGCGGATCGTCAAATCATTGCTGAGGCCCGGCAAACATTCGTCGGTGATGATCATTTCCCGCCAGCCCTTGCCTTCTGCGACCGCCATGGGATGCGTAATGTCAAATGTGGAACCACCGCTGGATAAAGCGACCGGTTGCCCGGCGCGCTGATCGACCGAATAGGTAATTCGGAACCCGCTACTGCTTTTTGGGCCTGTCAGGACCAAAGATGATCCTGCCGTGAAAATGATTTCGCGGGCATCCTCTTGCGCGTTGCGGTCAATACCGCGCGCAGTCACCCCTCCGTTTACCCCTCTTAGATCGGGCAGAACTAACCCGTCTGCTGTGGCGGTAATATCCGATGCAAGACGGCCCGAGATAAACCAGTCAGCCTGCCCATTATCGGTCAACGCGCTGCATTCCTCGTTGAGCGTGGCTAACGGTGCGTGATCCCCTGTCGCACGGCCATAGCCCAGAGCGAATAGCGCCCCGTCAGCGCTGTTCAGTGGCGCCCCTGCACAATCGGCTGGCCAGCTAAAAGACAGTCGGCCACTCGCCGGTGCTTGGCCGAACAGCACATCGGCAACGCCCGCGCCTTCGCTGCCGGGCAGCCACGCCGCGACAAAGGCGTCGGCTGCGTTCAATTCGCGGTTTACCCAAAGCGGTCGACCAGACAGAAATACGGCAACAGTGCGGATACCTTCTGATTTGAACTGCCGGAGCAACCTCAGACCCTCTTCATCGCGGAACGCAAGGTCTTTGCGATCCCCGACGAATTCCGCATAGGGCTGTTCACCAAACACCACGATAGCGACGTCAGGTTTGTCAGCATAACTGCCGTCGTCCGACAAAACGGCGGTGCCGCCGGCTTGTTGTGCAGCAGCAGAAAGTCCATCATAAATTGATGTGGCGCCTGGGAAGTCTGCATTGGTCAGCTCACCGCCGCCTTGCCATGTAAGCGTCCAGCCGCCCGCTTGTTGAGCTATGCTGTTGGCCGCCTTGCCCGCGACCAAAATGTTGGCCTTTGATTGGAGCGGTAGCACGCCATCATTTTTCAACAGCACGAGCGACTTCGCGACTGCCTCGCGGGCAATGGCCCGGTGTTCCGGGCTGCCGAGTTTGTCCCATTGTCCTGCATTGGCCCGTTCTGAAGGGCGCGGGGCGCCAGCCAAAAGACCTGATTTTTCTTTGAGGCGCAGAACACGCAATACCGCTTCATCCAACCGAGCCATTGGAACGGTACCGTCCTGCACTTGCGCGAGAAGCGTTTCGTACAGGCCTTTCCAATCTTCGGGGACCATATACACATCAAGCCCAGCCATCAGGGCCTGCGGGCAATCAGTATTGGTACAACCCTTGATCTGGCCATGACCATTCCAGTCGCCCACGACCAGTCCGTCAAAGCCTAAGTCGCCGCGCAAAACCCCGGTTAGAAGTTCGGTATTGCCGTGCATCTTACGGCCATTGATCGAATTGAAGCTGGCCATAACGGTTTCCACGCCAGCCTCGATCGCGGCGGGATAGGGCGCAACATGAATATCCATCAGCGCGTCTAAGTCGCCGTTCACATCGCCCTGATCGACGCCTTGCTCTGTTCCGCCGTCACCGAAAAAGTGTTTGGCTGTTGCGATGACACGTCCGTTGCCCAGGTAATCATCGGCGGATCGATAGCCTTGCAGGCCTTCGACCATTGCCTTGCCCAGCACTGATACGCGGGCAGGGTCTTCCGAATAGCTTTCATAGGTGCGGCCCCACCGGTCATCGCGGGCAACCGCAACAGTGGGTGCAAACGTCCATTCAATACCGGTTACTTCAATTTCAATCGCGGTTGCCTGGCCGATCTTGCGGATCAAATCAGGATCGCCAGTAGCGCCCAACCCAATATTGTGCGGAAACATGGTTGCACCTTTGACATTGGTGTGACCATGCACCGCGTCAGTGCCCCACAGCACTGGCACAACTGGCTCGCCAGAGGCCAGCGGGACAAGCGAAGCATCCCAATGTTCGTCTGACAATTTCAGCCATTCGGGCGCTGGGGCAAGATCATCGCCATAGGGCCCGGAATTACCGCCATTTAGAATCGTGCCGAAGCGGTACTTTTCTGTGTCAGCAGGTGTGATGGCGGAAATGTCCGGCATTATCAGCTGGGCGACTTTACGTTCCAGTGTCATTGCCGCCAGTATCTGCTCGGCGGTTTGGGCAGTTGCCCGAACCGGCTCCGCCTCGGTCAATGAAGTCGGGGATGCAGGAATGGATTCCGCTGCTTGATAGTTTCCGCATGCGGCGAGCAGCATTGTGCTGGCCAAGATAGTCGATTTGATGTGCATTCTACCCTCAAGACTTCACGTTTGTGAACGTTATCATTCTGAGTTGTACACGCTGTTCGACCAAAAGCAACCGGTTAGAAAGTGGGGGCCGTCCGCCTCTGTCAGAACGCGCTTTTATAGCGGAGCAGGGCCTGTGGAATCGCGAAGGACGAGATCCGCCGGTATGATGGTAGGGCCGAGAACTGGCGTATCGCCGTTCTTCGCTGAAATGAGCAATTCGATTGCGCGCGCAGTCGTATCGGCAATTGGTTGGTCTACTGCAGTAAGCGAAGGCCTTGCAAAGATAGCCATCGGTGTATTGTCAAAACTGATGACCGATAAATCTGTGGGGACCGACAGGCCAAGCTCGCTTGCTACCTCCATGGTGGCAACAGCCATATGATCATTGCTGGCCAAAATGGCCGTTGGCCGATCGGACTGGCATAACAATATCTTTGCAGCAGCCGCTCCGGAAGCGAAGCTGAAATCGCCTTCCTGTGATTTTCCGGATGTCGCGCAGCCAGCGCTTTCCATTGCGCCTTTCCAACCGGCTAAGCGCCAGCCGCTCAGCAGATAATCGCTTGGGCCAGCGATGAAGCCAATATTGGTATGACCAAGCCCAAGAAGGTGCTCGGTTGCCTTCCGCGCGGCATCTTGATCTCCCATGATCAACGGAATGCCGCCGCCTTGTCCTTCAGACCCGATCTGGGCAAAGGGAATTTTGTGCGCTGTCAGGAGATTGGTGATCAGCGGATTGTCGGAATGCGGCGGTGTGAGAATGACGCCGTCCGGCTGAAGGGCGGCAATAGCAGCGCCCAATTCTCGTTCCACATGGTCATTATGCGTGTCGACCAGCTCGAATATCATCCGGTAGCCAAGCTCGGCACATTTGAGCATGCCACCAAGCAGCATTTGGTCGATCCAGTCAGACCCCTGACGCGCCCGCCAGTCAGCGATGGTTCGCTCACGATCATTGAGCGCAAGGATTAGGTAGGACCGCGACCCACTCATTCGCTGTGCTGCGATGGAGGGAATATAGCCCAAGCGGTCAATCGATGCTTGCACCTTCTCTTGCATGGAAGGACGCACGTTGGGCTCTTTATTGATGACACGGCTAACCGTCTGCAGGGATACGCCTGCATCCGCTGCAACATGTTTGATCGTTACGGCTTGGCGCCGGCGAGCCATGACTAATCCTTTGAAGCTGGCAGTTGGTAGACCCTGACGTGGTCTATTTCCATCCGTGCGGGCAGGGCGTCAACATCAATTCCCTTGCGTCCGCCCCAGTCACCTCCGATGGCGATGTTGAGCAATAGATGCTGCGGTTTGTCGAACGGCCAACGCGATACGCTCGTCTTCTTTTTCTTGAACAGAAACTTCGGAGCGTCATCTACACCAAACAGCAGGAATTCCGGCGTCCATAGCAATTGATATCGATGGAAATTGGTACAGGCCGTTTCCAACGTATGGCTAGTTGTTTGCTGTGTACCGCGCCCGAAATTGAACGCTTTGGTATGAATGGAATGGTGAATAACGCCGGGTTCAAACCCGACATGTTCCATAATATCGATTTCACCGCCGTTGGGCCAAACCACATCAGGATCTTCTGGCAGAGTCCAGATCGCCGGCCAGGTGCCGCGCTGGCAGGGCAGCTTCGCACGAACTTCATAAAAACCATAGGTCCAGGCAGCTTTGCCTTGGGTGAACAGTCGCGCCGAAGTATATTTTTGCTTTCCCCAATCTGGGAATTGGGCTGGATCGAGTGTCTCTTTGCGAGCCTCGATGATTAAAATCCCGCCTTCGACCCGTGCGTTCTCTTTTCGCTCGCTGGCGTAATATTGCAGCTCGTTATTGTACCAGCCTTCTTTATTGCGGTGCGTGTCGTATGCCCACTTCTTAGGGTCTGGTAGCCCGTCAGTATTGAACTCATCCGAGAAAACGAGCTCGTACCCATTTGGTGGCCGGTGAGGTTCTTGCTTGGGCAAGGAAGCACTGGTCTTGGCGGGGCTCTGCGTCGCTGGATCGTTTGTTGTTGCCGGTTGTACAGAAACTACGGCTGCCGCGATCAAAGCAAATACTGTCATTTCACAACTCTATGGCTCGATATTCCAAAAGTGAAGAGCGGCAGATTCCTCCGCCGCTCTTCCTTTCCCTTAAAAGCGAGCACGCACTCGAACACCGTAAGTGCGCGGGCGAGTGAAGAAGCGGGTATTATCAAATTGGGTGATGATAATGGCTGCTTCGTTCACAGAATTGGTGACATTGTTGGCGTACGCTTCAATCCGGTATTTCCCGGCATCGTCGATGGTATAACCAGCGCCAATATCCATCGTGAAATAGCCATCAATTTTGTCGAGCAAGCGACCATCGGTAACGGTCGATGCATTGCCATTGGCGTCAAATTCCAGGCTGTTGAAGATCGTGTGGAACTGCGAAGAGCGATACCCTGCAGAAATCACGTAATCGAGCTGACCAGTGGGAAGTTCGAACACTTGCGACAATTTCGCGTTCAGTTGCCATTTCGGAGTCCGCGGCAAGCGGCGGCCTTCGATCGAACGGAACACAGCGTTTGCGGCATCGACGTCAGCTTGGAAACGGAAGTCCTGAATGTCTTCAGCTTTCTTGATCTGGGCTTCCAAATACAATGCACTGAAATCGAGCGAAATGTTCGCAGGCAGATCGAAGCCACCATCAATTTGAGCACCATAGATTTCGGAGTCCGCCGCGTTGAAGCTGAACGACACAATCAAAGCCTGGCTGGTGTTGTCAGGCAATGTAATCGTCTGACCACCAAAAGTGTTCGTGAACTGAACGGCCTGAGCGACTGACAGCAGGGAGGTGAACACTTGGTCCGAATAGTCGTTATAGAAAATGGAGCCGTTCAATCGTGCGCGGACATCACCGATGTAGAATTCGTTCTTCGAACCCAATTCATACAGGACAACCGACTCTGTTTCGTAGGTCGGCGCCACACCCAAATCACCAAGGTTATCATTGAATCCGCCGGATTTATGGCCGTTTGATACCAGAGCATAGACCAAGTGATCGTCAGTGATGTCATATTCACCGCGCAAGCGCCAATCGAAGAACTCGTCTTCGTAATTACCATCTTGCTGAAATATCTGACCTTGGAATGGGACACCAAAAGTAAACTGACCGCTTGGTTCGAAACCATTACACGTCAATCCATCGCCGAAATTCGTATCTAGACAGTCTGGCCGGCCAGGAACCGTTCCAAAGAACCCAGGGAATGGGCCGAAGTTCAGGATTTCGTCCAAATTGTCACGATCACCGAATTGGGCAATGCCATTAGCGTAAAAGTCGAAGACTTCTTGATCGCTAATTGTGCCATCAGCATCGGTATCTGGGTTGATGATTGTACGATCGCGAGCAGCGAACTCGAACCCTTCGGTACCAACACGAACGCCGAGACAACAGTTAAAGTTACCGTCCCCCAGCGCGATCGCATAGCGTGCCGCAACACCGTTCCGTTCCTTCTTGTCCTTGGTTACCCGGGCGCCACCAGTTAGGCGGAAACGGTCGGTCACGGAATAGGTCATGTCGCCGTAAACGGCCCAAGCCTCCGAATCTGTATTCGTGTTGAATTCGATGCCTGAGAAAAATGGTGTCCGATCGCCAGTAGAACCGAGGAAAGAGAATTGTTTCTCGTTGATATACTGCGCGCCAACGCTCCAAATCCACGGACCTTCAGTGTTGAATAGACGTAGTTCGTGGAACTGCGAACGCGAGTCGGAGATAATCCGGAAGCGCGAGAAGTTGTCGAGAGATTCTTGGAGAATGATATCAGCATTCGGGTTTCCAGCGCCGCCAGACAGAGCGTCTATAACACCTGGAAAATTAGGGGAGAGTGGCGTTGTAGCTTCATAATCGTAGACGGCGTCCCGATAACTACCGATATATTCGATTGTCATATCATCGGTTTCGTAAGTAATCGTCGACCGGATACCCCAGTGATCAGTATTCAGATCTGGCGTTATTCCGCGTGCGATAACGTCCCTTGGGTCGTTGATCTGATCGAGGCTTTGCAAGTTGCCATCTGCGATTTCTCCGAGAGGCAGCGCATAGTTCGTTCCGGTGTAGCCCGTTCCGCCTTCGCTAATATAGTCACCAGCCACAACAACTGTGAGGCGGTCAGTTGGCTTGAACAGGATTTGCGCACGACCAGAGAAGTTCTCGACTTCTTCGGCAACGCCAATTCCCTGAACCGGGCCGACATTATTGTAGTAGCTGTCATGCGCCAGATAGAGACCAGCGAAACGGACGGCGACGTTTTCGCCGATTGGAATATTCAAAGCGCCCCTCAAAGAGCGTTGATTGTAGTTGCCATACTCTGCCTCAAGCCCAGCATCCCAAATGCCGAGGCCGGGTTTGAAGCTGATCGCGTTGACCGAACCGGCTGTCGCGTTGCGTCCGCGCAATGTGCCCTGTGGGCCCACATTCACTTCAACCCGTTCGATGTCATAGAACGCGCTACCGATCCCGGAAGGGCGGGGGATGTTGACCCCGTCAAAGTGGAACGATGCTGCCGGATCACCCAGCTCGGTGTTGTTAGAACTACCAATGCCGCGGATGAAGACTTCAACATTACCGCCATTATTGGCTACAGATAGGCCAGGGATCTCATCTTGCAGATCGGTGAAATCTTGGACGCCGCGCTGCAAAAGCTCTTCGCCGGTAACGACAAACGCCGTACCCGCAAAATCCTGCAGCGATTGCTCGCGCCGATCGGCGGTAACGATAATAGTGTTATCGTCCAAAGCCTCCGGCTGGCTGGCTTCTGGCTGTGCATCCGAGGCGGCGTCTTGCGCGATTGCGCTGGTGCTGAATGCTAACGCAGTGGCAGATACTGTGCCCAATGCTGCGAGACGCTTTGACAGAAGATTCGTATCAAGCAGAGTTTTCCGAACCAATTTTCCCTCCCTAGGATTTTAAAATGCGCGACGAACACGCTTACTATGAAGGCTAAACTACCAAAATTGTGAGCGTTCACAACTAAAAATGAACGTTCACAATTTTGGTAGTTTTGGACGGCGATCCATCCTGTCTCTGGCAGGCCCTTTCGGTTTGACAATATCTGTACCTTAAGCTGCTATCGTCGATTAAGATACTGAAAAATATAATCAAAAGTCCTGCGGCGAGATATTGATTCGCGTGGCGCGCGGTGCGCAGGGGTGGGCCGTTAATCGACATTTTTGGAGTGGCCATAATGTCATGCCATCGTTTCGGCTCGGTGAAATGTGATAGTTTTGTCACATCGACCGCGATCAATGTGTGATCGATTCTTCCATAGCATTTGCCTATGAGCGGACCAGCGTCCAAAGCTATCAGATTAGTTTCTGACAGCAGTCTGGAATGTAATAATGTGTCGCTGCCGCGGCATTTAATGGGCCGGGGGTGTTTGTATTCAAACCGCTGAAACTGACAGTCAACCAGCTCACTTCGGGTGGACGTATCCGCTGGCCTTTATTGGTGCCCACATCGCCTTCATTCCCTTCTTTGCATTATTACTGCCGCGCAAAATTGAGCGTTTCTCGTCGGGAGATAGCCTGACAGATTTGAGCTGGGTGCTTCTTCTGGGTGCTGTTACCGCCAGTATTGCGCATATCTTTGCCGGCTATTGGGGGGATCGTTGGCTTGCCCGGTTTGGCAGTCGTAGAGGTCTGATCGGGGTCGGCCTGTTCGCACTATGTGGCAGTTATCTATGGTTGGCGGCGGCGGCGGATGTGACGACGATAGTAGTGGCGGTGGTGGTCTATCAAATCGCGTTGAACCTCTTCTTTGCTCCCTTGGGCGCGCTGTTGGTCGACTACGTACCGGACGAACGCAAGGGTACAGTAGCGGGCTGGCTTAATGCTGCGTTGCCACTGGCGAGCATTTTTACGGCCATCATCGCGAGACTATATCCGGTCGACGATTTCGCTGGTTTTTTGGTTGTTGCGGCGGCTGTAATAGCGTGCGCGGCGCCTCTTTTGATTTTGTGGCCGAACCATCTTCAGCCTTTAGCCGTCACTGACCGAAGCGAGGCACCCCCGTCCCGGCAAGTATGGAGCGATTTTCTGATCGCTTGGTGCGCCCGTTTCCTGATCCAGTTCGGTGCAGCAATCGTACTGGGCTATTTGTTCGCTTATCTATCGCTAAGCATGGATATCCCAGACTTCCCGGTCAACGCGTCTGCCGGGGTCGCAACGCTCGCACTTGTCGCGGCGGCAGCAGGTTTTGCTTCTGCTGTGGGGGCGGGGCGCTTGTCGGACGGAACATTTGGCCGCCTGGCCCCAATGACCACCGGAGCATTATGTGTGGCAATTTCCTTTGCCACGCTTGCTTTGACGGAAAGCTGGCTGATCTTCGTGGCGGCATATGCGGTATGCCAAATTGGCCTTGCCTGTTTCGTGACAGTCGATTCCGCTTTGGTCGCGCAATTGCTGCACGGGCATGGGCGCCGGGGGATGTGGCTGGGGGTTATGAATTTGACCAACACCCTGCCCGGCGTTTTCGGTCCGGTATTAACGCTCACAGTGGTTTCTGCGCTATCGGATCGCGGCACCATCAGCGCGTTGTTCCTGTTGTCAGCGGTGGCCGCCCTTTTTGCGAGCGTAATAATACAGCGAATTCGATCTGTCCGTTGACATCTTGTACGTAGCTATCGAAAACGCCTCTTCATCTAGGCCATTGGGAGAGCCACGATGGCCGAACGGCCAACCCTTCAAAGAGTAACCTCTTTTGATGTCGCAGAAAAAGCAGGCGTAAGCCAGTCCACCGTCTCGCGGGCATTGGCAGGCTCTACTGCGATTACTGAACCTACCCGTGCCAAGGTCATGAAAGCGGCGGAAGAACTGGGTTACGTAGTTGACGAGCGCGCTGCGCGGCTACGGCGCGGCAAGACGGGCACTTTGGCAGTGGTCGTGATTGGGCGTCCTGAAGAAGCAGCAAGCGATGTTAACCCCTTCTACTTCTCGCTACTGGGAAGCATCTGTGCGGCAGCGGCTGCACAAGGGTACGAAACGCTGGTTTCGTTCCAATCGGAAGAAGGTAAGTTCTTCGGGAAATACGCAGAGCGCGGCCAAGCCGATGGCGTGATTGTCATTGGTACCACGGCGAATGAAGCAGCTTGGGAATATTTCCGGGATCTAAGTTCAGATGGGCGCGCCGTCGCCTTCTGGGGTTCGCCCTACGAAGATCTTGAATGGGTTCGCTCCGACAATTACGAAGGCGGTATGCTGGCGACGCGGGATTTGATCGCTGCCGGATGCCGGTCCATCGTTCACGTCGGTTCAGTGGATTCCCCCCAGCAGCAATTCCGTGAACGATACGAAGGATATGCTTCGGAAATAGAAAAAGCGGGGCAGAAGCCCTGTTTGCAAGCTGTCGATGTGGCGCTCGACCGGGAAGGGCAGGGCCGCGATGCAGTCGCACGGCTGGTCGACAGCGGCACTGCATTTGATAGCCTGTTTCTTGCTTGCGATGCGATGGCTTTGGGTGCTTTGGAAGAGCTCAACGCACGGGGCATCAAGGTGCCGCGCGACTGTTCAGTTATTGGCTTTGATGGGATCAGGGCAGGTCAGCACAGCAACCCGCCCCTGACCAGTATTGAGCCGGATTTCGATGTTGCCGGCGTCATGCTTGTTCGCACAGTGTTAGGGGAAGATCAGGCGTCCGAACGGCGCGTCCCTGTAAGAGTGCTTCATCGCGGAAGTGTCAAACGCGGGTAGTTTACCCCTTCACTGTCACTTTCAGTTCCGCATCCGGCATACCGAACAATCCCATGACGGGATGTGGTGCATAGGGCGCTTCGATTGCGGCGATGTCTTCTGCGGACAAGGTAACATCCAACGCCGCAACAGCATCTTCGATATGTTTGGGCTTTGTAGCACCAATAATCGGGCTGGTGACTTCAGGCTTCTGGAGGACCCAGGCCAAGGCAATTTGTGCCATAGGAATGCCGCGTTGTTGCGAAAGAGCTTCAACCGCGTTCACAACTTCACGGTCATTCTCTTGAGTGCGGGCATATAGCATTTTGCCCACGACATCGCTTTCGGATCGATCGGTTGTACTGTCCCAAGGCCGCGTCAGTTTGCCGCGTGCCATCGGGCTCCAGGGCATGACCGCAACACCTTGATCGGCACACAAAGGCAGCATTTCGCGTTCCTCTTCACGGTAAAGAAGGTTCACGTAATTTTGCATGGAAATAAACTGCTTCAGGCCGTTTGTCTCCGCGATATGGCGCATCTGTTGAAATTGCCATGCGTACATTGATGAAGCACCAACATAGCGGACTTTGCCGGACCGAACGATGGCATCGAGTGTCTCCACGATCTCTTCCATTGGCGTGTTCGGATCGAGCCGGTGAATTTGGTACAAATCGATGTAGTCTGTGCCCAAGCGGCGCAGACTATCGTCGACTGCATGGATGAGAGATTTCGCGGATAGCCCGCCTGTGTTTGGTGCTTGCCGCCACCGGAAAAAGCCTTTGGTTGCGATCACAATCTCATCGCGATTAGCCATTTCTTTCAGAAGGGTGCCAATATATTCCTCGGATGTTCCGCCGGAATAGGCATTGGCAGTATCGAAGAAATTGATCCCGGCTTCCAGAGCCTGACGGATCATCGGGCGTGACGCATCCAAATCCATCGCCCAATCGTGCCCTTCGGCAGCGGCATCGCCAAAACTCATACAGCCCAGACATAAACGCGAGACGGTAAGGCCAGTGTTGCCGAATTGGGTGTATTGCATGGAAAGTCGCCTTCTTGAGTAGTTTGGCTTGCGCCTATCATAGGCTTCGTTCGCGCCCAAGTGTGCAAACGCGCTTGCGGATATAACGATATCTTTATATGTGCTTTTTCGTGCAAATAGAAATCACCATGCGGGCCTTGGCTGACCCAACCCGGCTGCGCATCATGCGTTTGCTGTCCGCTATGGAGCTTGCGGTTGGCGAGTTGGCGCAAGTTTTGGGTCAAAGTCAACCGCGCGTGTCGCGCCATGTCGCCATCCTGTGCGATGCCGGATTGGCCGAACGGCACCGCGAGGGCAGCTGGGTATTTCTGCGCGCCGCGATCGGGAGCGAGCATAGCAACCCGGTAGGCGATGCTCTTAGCCGGTTGTTGGCAACGGCGGAAACAGAGGATCAGACTTTCGCGAGCATATGTGCAGAGGACCGGCATCAGCTGGCAACGATACGCGGCGCAAGGGAGCACAGCGCAGCAGCCTATTTTGCAAAACATGCGGATGAATGGGACCAATTGCGTCAGCTGCACAGCGCCGATCAGGTGGTTGAAGAACAGCTGGTTGCCGCGCTGACTAGCACGGCGGATCAAGGTACGATCGGTGAATTGCTCGATATCGGCACCGGCACCGGGCGGATGGCAGAATTGTTTGCGCCGACGGCTGATCACGTGACCGCTTTAGATAAAAGCCCCGACATGTTGCGGGTTGCCCGTGCGAAATTGCAGAATTTACCCGGTAACGCAGTAGATTTGGTGCAGGGCGATTTTCTGGCATTGCCCTTTGAAGCACACCGGTTTGATACCGTGCTGCTTCATCAGGTGCTTCATTTTGCCCAAGACCCTGCGGCAGCTTTGGCAGAAGCAGCGCGGGTCACGCGCCCCGGTGGGCGGATCGCGATTGTTGATTTTGCCGCGCATAACCGTGAAGAATTACGTGATCGCTACGCCCATGCCCGCCTTGGTTTTACCGACAAGGCTATCCGGTCGTTGATGAAGGAGGCGGGCTATGAACCTGCAGTGCCTGTCGCGATGGATGAAGGCGAACTAACCGTAAAAATATGGCTTGGAACACGGTTGGGAAATCCCGCCGTTGCAGGCCAGAGGAAGGCAGCACAATGAGTAACCGTTCATTCCCACGGCTTGATGAGATGCGGGAGGCGCAAACGGCGCTCGATACGCCGTTATTCTCGGGGCTGCCCGGCGATATCACTGCATCATTTGAATTTTTTCCGCCCAAATCGGAAAAGATGGAGGCGCAATTATGGGCGTCGGTGCAAGAGCTTGCGCCTTTGAATCCAAGTTTCGTTTCGGTCACATATGGTGCTGGCGGTTCGACCCGTGAGCGCACGCATAACACCGTTGCCCGCATCATTCGCGAAGCCGGATTGCCAGCTGCGGCGCATCTGACCTGCGTTGACGCGAGCAAGGCAGAAATTCAGGAGGTGGCTGAGCAATATTGGGAAGCGGGCGTTCGGCATATTGTTGCGTTGCGCGGCGATGCTGGCGAACCGGGCGCTCCATTTGTGCCGCACCCGGACGGTTACAAAAGCGCGGCCGACCTCGTGGCCGGTTTGAAAAACATTGCTGATTTTGAGATTTCGGTTGCTGCCTATCCCGAAACCCATCCGGACGCAGATTGCCCGCAAAGCGACCTCGATAATCTGAAGCGGAAACTTGATGCTGGTGCCACGCGGGCGATCAGCCAGTTTTTCTTTTCTGCTGATACGTTTTTCAGATTTCGTGATGATGCTGCGGCGGCTGGTATTACACAACCGATTTTGCCGGGAATTTTGCCGGTGACCAATGTCGCCCAGGCGCGGAAATTCGCCGGTGCGTGCGGTGCAAAAATCCCAGATTGGATGGATGGTTTGTTTGAAGGCTTGGACGAACGCCCAGCCTCGCGCCAGTTGGTTGCAGCCACCGTCGCGGCAGAGCTTTGCCGGCGGCTTTATGCTGGCGGCGTGCGTGACTTCCATTTCTACACACTCAACCGTGCGGATCTGGCCTATGCAATTTGCCATATGCTGGGAATGAGGCCGCAGGCGAGCAATGCCGGAGATGCTGCATGACTACTGTACGTGAGCGGCTGAACGCAGCCGCAGCCAAGCGTGTTCTTATTTCTGACGGTGCCTTCGGGACACAAATTCAGAACCGTAAGCTTGTGGAAGAAGATTACGCTGGTGATCTTGGTCTGAAAGCTGATCAAAAGGGCAATAATGATATTTTGGCGCTGACCCGGCCGGATGTAATTGCGGATATTACCCGTGCCTACTTTGAAGCAGGGTCAGATATTATCGCGACCAATACGTTTTCTGCCAATGTTATCAGTCAGGCGGATTATGCCGCCGAAGCTCTGGTACGTGACATTAATGTGGAATCGGCCAAAATTGCCCGCGAACTGGCTGATATTTTCGAGGCTGAAGATGCCAAGGCCGGAATAGATCGTCCGCGCTTTGTCGCCGGGGCTATCGGACCGACTAACAAAACTCTATCTCTCAGCCCTGATGTTGAAGATCCGGGGTTCCGGGAGATCGATTTCGACTATCTCACCGAAGTCTATCATGAACAGGCCGCCGCATTGGTGGAAGGCGGCGCGGACTTCATTTTGATCGAGACGATCTTTGATACGCTCAACGCCAAGGCGGGCGTCATGGCGGTCAAACAGCTGGAGCGAGAATTAGGCCGCGATGTGCCGATCATGCTCTCCATGACACTGACCGACCTGTCGGGCCGTAATCTGTCCGGCCATACCGTGGAGGCGTTCTGGTATGCCGTTCGCCACGCAAATCCGATCACTATCGGGCTGAATTGTAGCTTTGGTGCAGAGCAGCTGCGCCCGCATATTCAATTGCTGAGCAAGATCGCGGATACTTTATTGCTGGCCTATCCCAATGCAGGATTGCCGAACGAGCTTGGTGAATATGACGAAGCGCCAGCCACAACTGCGGCTTTGGTCCGCGAATGGGCAGAGAACGGTCAGGTCAACATTCTGGGCGGTTGTTGCGGGTCCAGCCCCGATCATATCGCCGCGATTGCCAAGGCGGTCGAAGGGCTAAGCCCGCGGCAAGTGCCAAGCCGTGATACCGCCATGCAACTCGCTGGCCTCGAACCTTTTACGATAGCAGCATAATGACAGACAATATTTCGAGCGCGCAATTCGTCAATATCGGCGAGCGTACCAATGTTACCGGTTCTGCACGGTTCAAAAAGCTGATCATGGCGGATGACTATGCGGCAGCAGTGGAAGTCGCGCGTCAGCAGGTCGAAAATGGCGCGCAAGTGATCGATGTCAACATGGATGAAGGGCTGCTGGATGCAGTTCACGCCATGACGACCTTCCTCAAGCTAATCGCGGCGGAGCCTGATATTGCCCGGGTCCCGTTGATGATCGACAGCTCCAAGTGGGAAGTGATCGAAGCGGGCCTGAAATGTGTTTCGGGCAAGCCGATTGTCAACTCTATCTCGATGAAAGAGGGTGAGGAGCAGTTCCTCGAACAAGCACGCAAATGCATGGATTATGGCGCAGCGGCTGTAGTGATGGCGTTTGATGAGGTGGGTCAGGCAGACACCAAAGACCGCAAGGTCGAGATCTGTAAACGTGCCTATGATTTGCTTGTCGGCATTGGCTTTCCGCCGGAAGATATCATCTTTGATCCCAACGTGTTTGCGGTCGCGACGGGCATTGAAGATCACGACCGTTACGGGCTGGACTTCATTGAAGCGGTCCGCGAAATCAAGGCGCTGTGTCCGTATGCCAAGACATCCGGCGGACTTTCCAACCTGTCATTCAGTTTCCGCGGTAACGAAACGGTTCGCCGCGCAATGCACTCTGTATTTTTGTACCACGCGATCCCGGCCGGCTTCGATATGGCCATCGTTAATGCCGGACAGCTCGATATTTATGACGAGATCGACCCGGTTCTGCGCGATGCGTGCGAAGATGTGATCCTGATGCGGCCGGTCGAGGGTGAAGAAACCGCGACTGAGCGCCTGATCAATCTGGCGGAATCCTATCGCGGTAAAAGCAAAGAAGAAGACAAACAGGCTGCCGAATGGCGCGGTTGGGCGGTTGAGAAACGTCTGGAGCACGCACTGGTCAAGGGTATCGACGCTGATGTCGTCGAAGACACCGAAGAATTGCGCCAAGCAATCTTCGCCGCCGGTGGTCGCCCGATCGAAGTGATCGAAGGCCCGCTGATGGACGGCATGAATGTTGTCGGCGATCTGTTTGGCAGCGGCAAAATGTTCCTGCCGCAAGTGGTCAAATCAGCCCGGGTTATGAAGAAAGCCGTCGCCCATCTGATCCCGTTTATCGAAGCGGAGAAGGAAGAAGGGGCCAAGGCCAAAGGCAAAATTATCATGGCAACCGTGAAGGGCGACGTGCATGATATTGGTAAGAATATCGTTGGCGTGGTTCTTCAATGTAATGGCTATGAGGTGATCGATCTTGGCGTGATGGTGCCGTGGAGCACCATTTTGGAAACAGCCAAGAAAGAAGATGTCGATATGATTGGCCTTTCCGGGCTGATCACGCCCTCGCTGGACGAGATGGTAACGGTTGCCGAAGAAATGCAGCGTGCGGAAATGGATATCCCCCTGCTGATTGGCGGCGCGACAACCAGCAAGGTGCATACTGCGCTGCGCATTGATGGCGCTTATGATGGCCCTGTTATCCATGTGCTGGATGCCAGCCGGGCGGTCGGGGTTGCCAGTCGCTTGCTATCCGACACGTTACGCGATGATTTCGTCAGTGAAACTGCGGCTGATTATGAACACGTCCGTGATGTCAGGGCAGGAAAAGGGCAAAGCGAACTGCTCAGCTTGGCAGATGCGCGGGCGAACTTTTACGATGCTTATGTCGGCGATAAAGCTGCACCCCCGCTTAAGCCGGGCGTTCATGTGTTTGATGATTGGTCTTTGGCCGATTTGCGTGACGCGATAGATTGGACCCCGTTCTTCCGTGCATGGGAATTGCACGGCACCTATCCCAAAATCCTTCAAGACGAAGTTGTTGGCGAAAGCGCCCAATCTTTGTGGGCAGACGCGCAGGTCATGCTCGATAAAATTGTCGAGGAGAAATGGCTGACAGCACGGGGTGTCTGCGGCTTCTGGCCTTGCGCCCGTGATGGCGATGATGTGACCATTCACCGCGTTCGCAAGGAAGAGCATGTTGTGCTGCCGTTCCTGCGTCAGCAAGTGAAGAAATCACGCGATCGGGCCAATATGTGCCTTGCGGATTTCATCGATCCGGCAGGTGACTGGATTGGCGGTTTTGCCGTGGGCATTCACGGAATTGATGATCACATTGCGCGCTTCCAGGCGGATAATGATGACTATTCCGATATTCTGTTAAAAGCGCTGGCAGACCGTTTTGCTGAAGCATTTGCGGAACGGCTCCATCAGCATGTGCGGACTGATTTGTGGGGGTATGCCCCGGGTGAGCAGCTCACAAATGAAGCGCTTATTAAGGAGCAGTATCGCGGCATCCGCCCGGCGCCTGGCTATCCTGCTTGTCCCGATCACAGTCTCAAACCCATCCTGTTTGATCTGTTGGAGGCCGAGAAGAATGTCGGGCTGGAACTGACCGAGAGTTTCGCCATGTGGCCGACAGCTGCTGTTAGCGGGTTCTATTTTGGTCACCCCGAAAGCCAGTATTTTGGTGTGGCCCGGATCGGCCGCGACCAGTTGGAAGATTACGCCCGGCGCCGCAATGTCGATCTATCCACGGCAGAACGCTGGCTGCGCCCTAATCTTGATTGACCGGCAGCTGCGTTTCGCGCAGTGAAATAACCGTCGCCAAGGAAGTGATTCTTTGGCCGATGCGCGGGAGAGACCATCAGCCTAAGGACTGATGGCACCGAAGGAGCAACCGCCCCGGAAACTCTCAGGTAACAGGGACCGCGTACCGGCAGACACTCTGGAAAGCGTATGCGCTGCGGCGGATACCACCGAAGGGGTAGGCACGCGTACCGTATAGTAGCGGCGCATGTTAAAACTCTCAGGTTTCCCGACAGAGGGGGTGCGATCAGGCGTTTCATTGCGGAACGTCGGCACTCTATGTCGGGAATTTTTGATGAGCGAAGACACTTTAGAAGACATCCACCCTGACGATATGCCTGAAGAGCAAGTGCTGCCTTTGGACGCATGGCATCGTGCAATGGGTGGGCGCATGGTCGATTTCGCCGGCTATAAAATGCCGATCCAATATGCGGGTGAACACCTGAAACATGGGGGCGGCATCGTTGCTGAACATAGCTGGACACGCGAGCATGCGGGCCTGTTCGATGTTAGCCATATGGGGCAGTTGCTGATTTCAGGCGCTGGCGCAGAGGCGGCGCTGGAAGCTCTGTTGCCGATCGATCTTTCTACGCTGGAAGTGGGGATGCAGCGTTATTCGCTGTTGCTGAATGAAGATGGCGGCGTGCTGGATGATCTGATGGTCTCACGTTGGCCAGACGCTTTCTATCTGGTCGTCAACGGGGCGACCAAGTGGGATGATATCGCACATCTGCGTGAACATTTGCCCGATGATGTGACGCTGAACCATCTGGAGGATCGTGCCTTGCTCGCCTTGCAGGGGCCGGAAGCATTTGCCGCTCTCGACCGTCATGTAGAGGGCGAATATCCGCTGTCGGCATTGGTCTTTATGAAGTTTGGCCACTTTACCATAGGCGGTGTCGGAATGAGCATAAGCCGCTCTGGCTATACTGGCGAAGACGGGTTTGAAATCTCGCTTCCGGCCGCGGATGCAGAGAAAATTGCGACGCTGCTATGTGTGGAGCCTGAGGTCGAGCCGATCGGCCTTGGCGCGCGGGATTCGCTACGTTTGGAAGCCGGTTTGCCGCTATATGGCCATGATCTGGACCCGGCGACCGATCCGGTTTCGGCGCGCTTGCTGTTTGGTCTTGCCAAATCACGGCGCGAGACTGGCGGCTGGATGGGCCATGTAACCTGCGCAAAGATGTTGGCGGAAGGCTCACCGACCAAGCGCGTTGGCTTGAAGGTCGAAGGCAAAATGCCAGCGCGTGAAGGCGCGATTGTGTTTGCCGGAGATACCGAAATTGGCCGGGTTACAAGTGGCGGATTTTCCCCGACGCTCGGCTATCCAATTGCGATGGCTTATGTCCTTTCCGATTATGCGCAAAAGGGTACCGAACTGGAGATCGAGGTGCGCAAGAAGCGTCTTGAAGCAGCGGTGACTCCGATGCCGTTCGTACCGACTAATTACTACCGAGGAGAATGAACCGATGGCCCGCTATTTTACTGATGAGCACGAATGGATCGACGTTGAAGGCGACACTGCGACGGTTGGCATCACTGACTATGCGCAAGAACAGCTGGGCGACATCGTGTTCGTCGAATTGCCTGAAGTGGGTGCGACAGTCGACAAAGGCGGGGATGCTGCGGTCGTTGAATCGGTGAAGGCGGCGAGCGATGTCTATGCGCCCATCACGGGTGAAGTGGTTGAAGGCAATGCCAGCCTCGAAGACGATCCGGCTTTGGTAAATACTTCGCCCGAAGAAGACGGCTGGTTCTTTAAAATGACCATTGGCGACAAGAGCGAGCTGGACGGCCTGATGGATGCCAAAGCCTATGAGGCGTTTGTCGCCGAGCTTTAAAGCTGCCGGCGATCCCAAGCGAAAGAAAATTCTATGCGTTACCTACCCCTGACAGATACTGATCGCGGCGAGATGCTGCAATCTATCGGCGCGTCCAGCATTGATGATCTGTTCGTCGATGTGCCCGAAGTCGCACGGCTTGATGGTCCGATCCGTGATTTGCCGATGCACGCCAGTGAAATGGCCGTTGAAAAACACATGCGCGGCCTGTCGAAACAGAATTTGGCAGCGGCAGATGCAGCGTTCTTTTTGGGGGCTGGTGCCTATCGCCATCACGTTCCTGCTTCCGTTGATACGATCATCCAGCGCGGCGAATTTCTGACAGCTTACACGCCGTATCAGCCTGAAATTGCCCAAGGCACATTGCAGATGCTGTTTGAATTCCAGACCCAAGTGGCACGGCTATATGGCTGTGCGGTGGCCAATGCATCGATGTATGATGGTTCTACTGCGTGCTGGGAAGCGGTTGCGATGGCGGGCCGTGTGACTAAGCGCAACAAAGCCGTATTGTCTGGCGCGCTTCATCCGCATTATACCGAAGTCGTCAAAACAATGGCGAAGTTTACCGGCGACGAGATCGCATCATCCAGCCCGACCGTTCAGGCAGAGCCCGATAATGCGGGGCTTATTGCACGTATTGATGACGATACATCCTGCGTTGTGGTTCAGTATCCCGACATTCTGGGCCGCTTGCCGGATCTGGCTGAAATTGCAGAAGCCGCCCATTCGAAGGGCGCGCTGCTGATTGCTGTGAATACCGAGCCTGTTGCATTGGGGGCGATCCAGTCACCCGGAGAGCTAGGCGCGGATATTGTGGTTGGTGAAGGGCAGGCCATCGGGGTCGGACTGCAATTTGGTGGGCCATATCTGGGCCTTTTCGCTGTTCGCGATAAGAAACACGTTCGCCAGATGCCAGGCCGCCTATGCGGCGAGACTATTGACGCTGATGGTCGGCGGGGCTTTGTGCTGACGCTATCCACGAGAGAACAACATATCCGGCGCGAGAAAGCGACGTCGAATATCTGTACTAACTCTGGCCTGTGCGCATTGGCTTTCAGTGTTCACATGACCTTGCTGGGTGAAAAAGGCCTTCGCCAGCTTGCGGCAGAGAACCACCGCCTGGCGTGTCTTGCTGCCGACAAGCTGGCAGCGATCCCGGGCGTGACGGTGCTCAACACCAGCTTCTTCAACGAGTTTACTATCCTGCTGGATGGCGACGCCCGCCAGATTGTACGCGATTTGGCGCAGGATGACATTCTGGCCGGCGTATCACTCGCTCGCCTGTATCCCGGCGTAGAAGGGTTCTCGCGGGGTTTGCTGGTCGCTGTCACTGAAACAACCAGCGAGGAGGACATCGAAACCCTCTGTTCTGCGCTTAAGGAGAAATTGTCATGAACGCTCCGAACAAAAGCGGCTGGAAACCTACAATGCCTGCTGGAACGGACGGCAAGTTTGGCGGCCCCGCAACCACGACTGGCAACAAAGCGCTGATGTTGGAAGAAGCGCTGATTTTCGAGATAGGCACGACCGAAACCACCGGTGTTGATCTGCCTGATGTTGACGATAGCGCGCCAAGCCGGTTGGGCAAATTCGCCCGTACTGATGAAATCGGATTGCCCGGCCTCTCAGAGCCGCAAACGGTACGGCACTATACCCGCTTAAGCCGCCAGAATTACGGAATTGATCTGGGGTTCTTCCCGCTTGGTTCCTGCACGATGAAGCACAATCCGCGCCTTAATGAAAAAGTCGCGCGGATGCCCGGATTTGCCGATGTGCACCCGTTGCAACCGGTGGACACAGTGCGCGGTGCCTTGGGCGTTATCAATGAATTGGCGCAATGGCTGATCAAGCTTACCGGAATGCATGGCGTCGCGATGAGCCCCAAAGCGGGCGCGCATGGCGAATTGTGCGGCATTCTGTGCATCCGTGCAGCGCTGGAAGCGCGCGGCAATGCGCGTGAAGTCGTTTTGGTGCCTGAAAGTGCGCATGGCACGAACCCGGCAACGGCGGCCTTCGCCGGATACCGGGTTGAGAATATCCCGGCGACAGAAGGTGGACGGGTTGATCTGGAGGCATTGAAGGCCCGGCTTGGCCCCGATGTTGCTGCGGTTATGATCACTAACCCTAACACATGCGGCCTGTTTGAACCGGATATGCGCGCTATCTCTGATGCGGTGCATGAGGCGGGCGGCTTCGTCTATTGCGATGGTGCGAACTTCAACGCGATTGTCGGGCGTGTCCGCCCCGGCGATTTGGGCGTTGATGCGATGCACATCAACTTGCACAAGACATTTTCCACCCCGCATGGCGGCGGTGGACCGGGATCTGGCCCAGTGGTTTTGTCCGAAGCATTGTCTCCGTTCGGTCCGCTTCCTTATACCGCACGGACTGCTGACGGTGTCGTGCATCTGGTGGAAGAGGAAAGCGCAGAAGAATTCGCCAAGGAGCATTTTGGCGGACCATTGCAGCACTTTGGCCGGATGACCGCGTTTCATGGTCAAATGGGCATGTATACCCGTGCACTTACTTACATGCTCAGCCACGGCGCAGACGGTCTTAAGCAAGTAGCCGAAGATGCGGTGTTGAATGCCAACTATATCCTTCGCGCGATGGAAGATGTGTTGCATGCGCCTTATGCTGATAGCGGCCCCTGTATGCATGAGGCCTTATTTGGCGATGCCGGATTTGAAGGCGGTCTCTCTACGCTTGATTTGGCCAAAGGGCTGATTGACGAGGGTTTCCACCCGATGACAGTGTATTTCCCGCTGGTTGTTCACGGCGCGATGTTGGTTGAACCGACAGAAACGGAAAGTAAGGCCGCGATCGACCAGTTTATCACCGCATTTCGCAGCGTGGCAGAACGCGCCAAAGCCGGGGATGAATCGCTCAAAGCCGCTCCGTATTATGCGCCGCGCAGCCGGCTTGATGAAACAATGGCAGCGCGCAAGCCGCATTTGGGGTTTATCGACCCGGAATAGGTCTCGCGACTTGACCAATCGCACCATTGCGTCTTTTCTCATTCCTATGGGGGAGAAACGACGCAATGGCCGCGGAAGCGAAATATTCAGGTAATTTCGTCCAGCGGGGCTGGCGAAATATTCGCGAAGCAGGAACCCAGCGCTTGGCCATCACGGCCACGTTGTTGGTCGTTGCGCTCCTTGTCGCTCGATATAGCTGGTTTATCCCCGCCGTCGGAGAGGCGGAGCGAGAGCTATATGATGCTCGCAGTTTCATCGAAGCCGATATTAACGAGGTCGAGCAAGACGACCGTGTAACGATGATCGTCTATAATGATCAAACCTTGATCGAGGCGCGAAAACGCTCCCCACTTGATCGCGGGATCATGATCGAGACATTGCAAAACCTAGATCAGATGGGTGCAAAGGCCATCGGGATCGATATTCTGTTTGATCAGCCACAGGATGAAGATTTTGAATTGGTGGAAACGCTGCGAAATATGCAGACGCCCACTTTCATCGCCTATGCCCGGATGGACTCCAATGACGAGAATATCATTTATGAACAGCAGCTCTATTTGGATGATTTTGCCGCGGCCTTAGAAGGGTCAAATTCCAGCATTGCCAGCGTTCGTCTAAGTGAGACAGGCGGTGTCACGCGGCTCTGGCCAGAGATAAAAAGCGATTTGCCGCCCTTGCTGGGCAGGGCGATGCTGACGGCTGCGGGGGAAGGGGACAAGACACTGCCCGGCTATACCGGGGCGGTACGCTACCAATTGCCTGCCGATCCCTCCCGGCCAGTCTTTACCACCATTCCCATAGATCCCTTTGCGATACCCAATCTGGTCGAAATTCCTGATCTGGCTGCGGAAATTGTCCCATCGGTTGAAGGGCGGTATATTCTGCTTGGCAGTGATGTGGTTGACATTGATCGTCTCACTACCCCGCTGTCGGAAGCATCCGGGTCGCCAGAACCTCCGGGCGTAGTGTTTCATGCAACCAGCATTGCCCAGATGTTAGACGGAGCCGCGCTGCCTAAGCCGATGAGTGTAACTCTGTGGTTGTTGGCTCTCTTGGTTGTCATTGCCGGTTCGCTAACCGCTTTGCTGGAATGGAAGAACTGGCGTGTCTATCCGCTGATGTTTGCGCAGTTCGCGCTGTTTGTTTGCGTACCATTTTTGGTCCATTTGCGCGGGGTTGATACCTTTGGAATGCCAGCATTTGGCTGGTTGGTTGCATGGATTATTGCCTTCACTGCGGTGACATCGGCCGCCCGCGCCTCAACTGCTGAACAACGGCAGTTTGCGCAGGCCGCATTGGGCAAATATCTGCCGCGCGAAATGGCACAGGAAATTTTGGAAAACCCTGAATTGCTTGCCCTGCATGGTGAGAAAAAACAGATTTACGTGCTGTTTTCGGACTTGGAAGGCTTCACCAAAATGAGCCATGCGATCAGCCCTGAAATGGTCGCGAAGCTGCTCAACCGGTATCTCGAAATGCTCAGCCAAGTGGTGCTCGATCATGGCGGAGTGATTGATAAGTTTGTGGGCGACGCGGTGGTCGCGTTTTGGGGGGCGCCCATCGCGCGTGATGATGACGCTGATCGCGCGGCAAAAGCGGGTTATGCGATCTGGCAAGCCGGTGAGGCCTTCCGCGCAGAAGTTGCCGCGATGGATGAAAACCTGCCCAAGATCGGCAAAACCCGTGTCGGGCTGCACTTTGGTGAAGCTGTTGTCGGTAATTTCGGCGGAGATACGCGCATTCAATATACCGCCCTTGGCGATAGCATGAATACGGCCGCCCGATTGGAAGCCGCCAATAAGGCGATGGAATCCAGCGTTATGGCGAGCCGTGAATTTGCCGATCAAACCAGTGTGGATTTCTGGCGTCCGATGGGGCGGGTGGTGTTGCGGGGGCGTGCGCGGCCGGTTGATATTATGGAGCCGGCACCAGACTTTGCAGCAGATGATCGCGAGAAATTGCGCGATGCCATTATTCTGTCGGAAACGAACAATACCGGCGCCATTACCATGTTAGAAGAGATCATCAGCAGGCACCCAGACGACACTGCGCTGGCTAACCTGCGCCATAGATTGAAAAATGTGAGTGAGGGGAATGCATATGTTCTCGGTTAAGAACCTTATGATGTCAGCAGCCTGCGTTGCTGCCGCAGGTGCAATGATCATGCCTGAAGCTGCTGACGCTGGTGTGGTTGTTAAATCCAGCGGTCCGTCAGCATCGCAGTTTCCTGTTGGAAAGAAGGTCGATGATAATGGCCGCATCACCCTGAAATCTGGCGACAAGGTAACGGTGCTGTCTAACGGCAGTACGCGTGTCATCAGCGGTCCCGGAACGCACCGTGTTTCGGCGCGCGGAAGCAGCCGCCGCGCCGCATTCCGGACCTTGACGCAGCAACGCTCTGCCTCGCGGGCCCGTGTCGGGGCATCGCGCGGCGATACCGTTATGTCGATGACCAGTCCCAACCTCTGGTGGGTGGATGTTTCCAAATCAGGCACGATGTGTGTGTCTGATTTGTCCGCCGTGCGTATGTGGCGTCCGGGAATGGAAGGTGCCTCTACCTATGTTTTTGCGAGCGGAAGCTCGACCGATCATATCCATGTCAGCTTTCCTGACGGCCAAATGACAACAGCTTGGGATGCCGCGCGTATGCCGCTGACTGAAGGGGCCAGCTACACCATTACGGGGCCAGGTGACGGTGAAGCGCAGGAAATGACTTTCGCTACGATTGCATCGCCGCCAGAAACGCCAGAGGCGCTGGCCGAAGTTTTGATCGAGAAGGGCTGTAATGCGCAGTTGGAGTTGTTGGCCGAAACACTGATGTAGGGCCAGGGTGGACCGCGCGCCCTGGGATCGGCCGCTGCCAATTTGATCATACTGTCTGAGGGGGCAATGTGGAGGACGTACAGACTTGTAGTGCGAAAATGCCGGCAGCAGCTGGTTTTGTGTGCTGCGGAACAGCGTACTTTTTCACGAGCCTCTTGCAGAGCGGTGCCTTCCGCTTAGGATGCACCATCAGGGGGGATAGTTCGTGACTCGAATTCGGCTATCGGCATATAGTTTTCTCGCAGTGCCATTCTTGGCGCTTGCGGTGTTTTTCTTTGGCGGTTTTTCTGAAGCAGACGCCCAATCATCTAGCGGTGCACGCTATGAAGGTGTGGCCACATGCGCCGGTTCCACGTGCCATGGGCGCGCGGAGGGCAATGGTGAAATTGTTCGGCAGGATGAAATCGCGACCTGGCAGGAGCCGTCTTCGGCCAGTGGTTCGCATAGTAGAGCCTATGCTGTGTTGGCATCACCGCGCGGCAAGCAAATTGCGGCCAGCCTTGGCTTGGGCGCTGCGACATCTGCGCCAGCCTGTCTTGGCTGCCATGCAACCTATGTCCCCGAAACGAAGCGCGGTCCGCGTTTTTTGACCGCTGACGGGGTAGGCTGCGAGACCTGTCATGGCCCATCGTCCAACTGGCTCGCCGTCCATTATGCCGCACCAGCCACCCATGCTTCCAATGTCGCAGCAGGGTTGACGCCGCTTAAGAACCCGCAAGTCCGCGCGAAAATCTGCCTCGATTGCCATTATGGCAGCGCTGATGGAAACCAGTTCGTCACGCACTCTATGATGGCAGCGGGTCATCCGCGTGTGACATTTGAGCTGGATTTGTTTTCCGCGCTCCAGCAACATCATGACGAGGATGGCGATTATGTCGCGCGCAAAGGCCGGACAGACAGTGTCCGTTTGTGGGCGGTTGGTCAGGCAGAGGCAGTGCGCCGATCAACCGATTTGTTCTCACGCGAGGCATATGGGACCGAAGGCGTTTTTCCCGAATATTACTTCTATGATTGTCACAGCTGCCACCGGAATATTTCCGATGGCCCCAAGCGCAAGCTGACCTTTGAAACCAATCCGGGGCGGCCCATTCCATTTGGTCTCGCGCCCTATAATGACGAGAATATCATCATGCTCTCCGCCGCTGCGCGCACATTCGCGCCGGGCCGTGCGGTAGCTTTCGATGCTGCCAGCAAAAATTTTCACCGGGCAATGGGGCAGGGGCGCAGCCAAGCAGTCGCGGCTGCGAAAAAACTGCGGAGCGAGTCCGCTGCTTTGTCCTCTGCGCTTGCCCAGCGCGGATATTCTGGCGGAGATGCTTTCGCGGTTGTGCGGGTAATTGCCAATACCGCTACAGCGCCGCGTTTCACTGACTATGCCGGCTCTGCTCAAGCGGTCATGGCGGTTGATACTATGCTGAACGCGATGGTTCGTGACGGTACGATTACGGTCGGTGCAGCAGCAGGCATCCGTGCGAATATTAATCGCGCCTATGCCGCAGTGCGCAGCCCGGAGACGTATCGTCCGGCGGCTTTCAGGGCATCATTGGGGCAGGCTGCCCGCTCTATCGGGGCTTTACGCTGATGGCTGTAAGAGCCGGACATTCTGGTTGTTTTGCCGCTGCCCTGGCTTTGGCGCTGGCTGGCTGCGGCGGTGATAGCAGCAGCTCTCCGTCATCTCCGGTTGGCGGCACCCCTGCACCTACGCCGACCCCTCCTGCGCCTGACAGGCTATTCGCTGATCCTGCTACGGAATCGCTCTCTGTTGCGGAAGTGCAGCAAATTCTGGCCCAAGCCATTGGCGAAGCACAGGCCCGCAATCTACCGTCAACTATCGCTGTGACTGACCGTGTCGGAAACGTCTTGGCCGTGTTTAATATGACCGGTGCACCAGCCACCACGCAGCTTAGCAGGCAGCAGATTGGCGGAATGGCTGCAATCGGCGATGAAATCGGTTTGCAAGGCGCGGATGTGCCGAACAGCACTGCTGCCATCGCGAAAGCCATAACAGGGGCTTATCTTTCCAGTGGGGGCAATGCGTTCTCTACCCGCACGGCGAGCCAGATCGTTCAGGAGCACTTTCCCCCCGCACCCAACACTGTGGGCTTGGAAAGCGGCCCGCTCTTTGGTGTGCAATTTAGCCAGCTGCCATGCTCTGACTTGTCCTCGCGCTTCATTGCGGCGGGCCCCGGCGCGCTGATCGGGCCTAAGCGTTCGCCACTGGGTTTGGCGGCTGATCCCGGCGGTTTCCCGATCTACAAAAACGGTGTGGTTGTGGGCGGTATCGGTGTGTCGGGCGATGGGGATTATGGCTTTGATCCTAACATTATCGACATCGACGTGGATGATGAAGAGGCGATTGCCCTAGCGGGTATTCAAGGATTTGCCCCTCCGCTAGAGATCACCGCAGACCGGATTCCCGTTGACGGTACGTCTCTCCGCTTCAGTGATATGACAATTGCTGATCTGTCACCTTTGCAAACCAGCTTTGGTGCAGTGAATGGCCCGGCAGGCGCGCTTGTCGCGGTCACCGGATACACAAATGGCGCGGTGCGCGCTGGGACGGCATATGGATCAGAAACGTCGGGTGTCCGGCGCAGCACCACTGCTGAATTTTCCAATCCGGATGCGTATGTTCTCACCGACGGTAGTGGAACAGCGCGCTTCCCGATCCGCGGCGGTACCGATGCGGGCACTGTTGGAACACCCCTTAGCGCCGCAGAATCGCAGGCCATTTTGGAAGAAGCATTCGCTGTCCTTTCCCGCGCCCGCGCACAGATCCGCCGCCCGCTGGACAGCCGAATGCAAGCCACCATCAGTCTGGTGGACACGAATGGTGCGATCCTTGGTCTGGTGCGGTCGCCCGATGGACCGATCTTCGGCACGGATGTGTCACTGCAAAAAGCGCGTACCGCGACGTTCTTCTCCAGTGCGACCGCAGCACAGCAATTACTTGGCGCACCGGCCCCTGTGTCTGGCTATGTTCAACGGGTGGGCGATTTCCTCAATGATCCGACAGCACTGACCGGTACTTTTGCCTTTGCCGACCGATCTGGTGGTAATTTGGCCCGCCCCTATTTCCCCGATGGTGAAGTCGGGCCCATTCCGGGGCCGCTATCGGTCGAAGTGCCATCAAAGTTCAGCCCTTTTGCCGTGGGGATTCAGAGCGATCTCATCGCTGGCAACATTGTAACGCATCTGGGTTTTGTCACCGGAGCCAATGCGGACACGCCGCGAGAGTGTACCGCAGTTCCCTCTGGGGCGGGCGGAACCAAGGAACTGGCGAACGGAATGCAGATATTCCCTGGGTCTGTTCCAATCTATCGCGGCAATCAGCTGATTGGCGGCATTGGTGTGTCGGGCGATGGTATCGATCAGGATGATATGGTGAGCTTCCTGGGGCTGCATAATGCGGGCCTAAGGGTCGGGGGCATTGGCAATGCGCCGAATGATATTCGGGCTGATCGGATCGCTGTGACCGTCGGTGGCCGGACAACTCGCCTGCGCTATGTGAACTGTCCTTTCGCTCCGTTCCTTGATGATCCCGCAAATAACGTTTGCGAGGGGCTTTAGTGAGCGTCGCGTTCGTCCTGCCTTTGATCCTGAACAGCGCGCCGGCTGCAGAGCCTGCCCTCAGCGCTGCCGACGCAATGGATGGCTCTTTCGATAGCGCATTCGCCGTATTTGCTCATCCTGATGCCTCTGCTGCCCCCGGCCTCGTGAACAGTCCGGATAGTTTTGCCGCTGCGTTCCAGCAATACCGGCAGGGGAATGGGCAAACATATCGCGGGGCATTGGTTCCCCCGGCGGAGAGACGCCAACGCCCGGGCGAACTTGAGCCTGTTGAGAGCCGCACGGAAAACACAATCGAGGTGGAGCCGGATGCCCCGCCGCCCGTGGATAACGATTCCATCGATGGCCGCCGCCGCCCGGGCTATACCGGGCCTTTGCCGGATAGGATTGACCAAACAAACGAAGGTGCCTTCCGCACTCCGCCGCCGGAAGCATTCCCCACCGATCAAATCCCGATTCCAGACAGGTGGCGTCTGATTGAATCGCTGGGATTGGTGACAGAAAAATGGTGGGATCCGTATAACCAGAACACGTATAAGGGGGACCGGCCAATCAACCCGGCCAAAGTTCCGTGGTTGCCGATCAAAGGCAAGGACTGGTTCTTCGTCGCCAATGTGATCAGCGATAGCGTGATTGAACCGCGCACTTTCCCGATTCCCGTGGGTGTGCAAACAACCGAGGATCCCGACCGTATTGACGTGTTCGGAGATCCTGAAAGTCTGGTCCTGTCGCAGACATTTTTGGCAGGTTTCGCTCTGCTAAAGGGGAACACTGCCTACAAGCCACCAGACGTTGAATACCGCGCCACGCTGGCCTTCAATGTAAACTATGTCGATGTGCCCGAACGGCGTGTATTGCTGGTTGAACCGAGCCGCAAATCCAGCCGTCTTGACCACTTCGTGGGTGTGCAGGAATTGTTTTTTGATTATCACATCCGGAACACATCTGACCGGTATGATTTTGACAGTTTCCGGATCGGGATACAGCCATTCCAGGCAGACTTTCGCGGATTTCTGTTTCAGGATCAGCAGCTCGGCCTGCGGTTCTTCGGCACGCGCGACAATAACCGTTTCCAATATAATGTTGCGGCCTTTTGGCGGCTGGAAAAAGACACCAACAGCGGTTTGAATGCGGTGCTGCAAAGCCCGCGCGATGACTTCTTGTTTATCGCAAACGCATACCGCCAGGATTTTCTGATCCCCGCGCTCACCAGCCAGATAACGGTGGCGTATAACCGCAATCGCGAAGGCGATGATGTCCAGATTGACGACAATGGATTTCCAGTGCGCCCCGCCTTGTTGGGGACATTGCGCGGTCGGGATTACGATGCGTTCTATGTCGGTTACAACGCAGATGGCCGGATCGGCCGGATCAATCTGACCGCCAGTGCCTATGGTGTGTTCGGGGAGGACAGGAACAGCTTCTTCACCGATCGTCCGGCGGATATCCGCGCATATTTTGGCGCTGCAGAGGCCAGTTATGACCGGGATTGGATGCGGTTCCGCCTGTCAGCTGCTTATGCAAGCGGTGATGGCGATCCTTATGATGATGTCGAAACCGGCTATGACGCTGTGTTTGAAAACCCGATTTTTGCTGGCGCGGACACATCCTATTGGATCCGCCAGACGATTCCGTTTGCGGGGGGCGGGCGCAATATCGCTGTGAACAATCGCAACGGTTTGCTCAATTCGCTGCGTCCTTCAAAAGAGCAAGGGCAATCGAATTTCAATAATCCGGGCCTGATGCTGGTGGGCGCAGGTGCTGATTTTGATCTGACCCCGGAATTCCGCTTGTCGACCAATGCCAATCATTTGTGGTTTGAAAACACTGCGACGCTGCAAGCGCTGCGTAATGAAGGCAGCATCCCCAAAAGCATTGGTTGGGATTTGTCCGCCGCGGCAATCTGGCGACCCAAAGCGACACAGAACATCGTTTTCCGCCTGTCTGGCGCGGCATTGCTGTCGGGTGATGGATTTGACGACCTCTTTGGTACCTTGGGCAATGACGGAACCTATTATTCCGTGCTCGCAAATGTGATTTTGACCTACTGATGCGCGCTTTACGTTTCTTGATCCTGTGTTTCGCCCTGCTCAGCACGGGCGGGGCTATGCTGTTTTCTGGCCAAACCCAAGCAGCATCGGGCGAGAAACCTGTTGAACGCGATTACAGCAGCGTCATCGCGGCCCCAGCGCCCGCGCAGCAGACGTTGGAAGAAATGATGGCCAAATCCGATGGCTGCTATTCGTGTCACGTCAAAACCGATGCGCCAACCATGCATACAACGCCGGCGGTGCGCTTGGGCTGTGTGGATTGCCACGGCGGTAACCCAAAAATTCAAGGTAACAGCGAACTGGAGCATGACGATCCGCTCTATGTTGCGGCGCGGGAGAAGGCACACGTTCTGCCGAAATACCCATCGAGCTGGCATTATCCGAGCAGCGCAAACCCCAAGCGGACCTATACTCTGCTTAATAAGGAATCGCCTGAATTTGTGCGGTTTGTGAACCCGAGCGATTACCGTGTAGCGCGTGAAAGCTGCGGGGCCTGCCACTTGCCAATCATTGAGGCGGGTGAGCGATCAATCATGGCCACCGGCGCGATGTTGTGGGGCGGCGCATCGTATAATAACGGGATCGCGCCTTATAAAAATTACATCTTCGGCCAAGCGTTTACCCGTGATGGCAAGCCAGCGAAACTGGTCTCTCCCGGTGCGCCTCCGGGTACTCTTACAGAAACACAGCGCGCGCGCGGTGCGATTGCGGAAATGTACCCGTTACCAGCTTGGCAAGTCACACCGCCGGGTGATGTGTTCCGCGTGTTCGAGCGCGGCGGACGGACGATCAATTCCCAGTTCCCCGAGATCGGCCTTCCCAACCCGACCGGCAGCATCCAGCGTCTTGAAGAACCCGGACGCCCCGATTTGAAGCAAAGCAATCGCGGGATGGGAACCGGCCTACGGGTGGCGATTCCGGTGCTCAATATTCACAAAACCCGGCTCAATGATCCGTTTATGTGGTTTATGGGCACGAATGATCAGCCGGGTGATTATCGCCATTCGGGCTGCGCGGCGTGTCATGTCGTTTACGCCAATGACCGCGAACCGCGCCACAGCCTGACCTACGCAAAATATGGCCGTGACGGGCAGACAGCCACGGTTGATCCGACCATTTCTGGTAAGATGGAGCCGAAAGACGGTTACGGTCACGGCGATGATCACGGCGAAAAAGCTGGTGGTCACGGCGGCCTGAAACAGCCCGGCGATGGTCATGCTGATGATCATTCCGATGGTGGCGATAAAGGCGCGGTGAAAGAAAAAGGGCATCCGATCCAGCACGTGTTCACGCGCTCCATCCCGACTGCCCAATGCATGAATTGCCATATGCATCAGCCTAATATTTTCCTGAATAGCTACCTTGGCTACACGATGTGGGATTACGAATCTGACGCCCCGGCGATGTGGCCGAAAGAACAGAAATACCCCACCGCCGAAGAAGTCCGCAAAGTGCTCGACCGCAACCCGGAAGGGGCGTCACCCAAGGGCAAATGGGCTGATCTCGACTTCTTGCGCAATGTTTATGACCTCAATGAAGATCTCAACGATACGCAATTTGCCGATTATCACGGTCATGGCTGGAATTTCCGCGGTGTTTTCAAGCGTGATCGTGAGGGCAATCTGCTGGATAAAGACGGCAATATTGTTGCTAATGATGACCCCGAGAAATGGCGCAAGGAAGGCGAGGGTAAGTTCGTGGAGCCGGGCGTAAACCCTGGTAAATCTGTCCATTTGATGAGCATCCACGCCGAGGTCGGGATGCAATGCGCGGATTGCCATTATGCGCAGGACAGCCACGGTAACGGGATGATTTACGGAGAGGTCGCCAATGCGATCGAGATTGGCTGTAAAGACTGCCACGGTACAGCCGATGCCTATCCGACGCTGCGCACAAGCGGACCCGCTGCGCCGCCCAAAGGCAATGATCTGTCTCTGCTGCGCAATCCGGACGGCCAACGCCGGTTTGAATGGACATATGATGAAATGGGCCGGCGTGAACTGACCCAGCGATCCATTGTTGATCCAAAGCTGGAGTGGAAAGTCAGCCTGACGAGAGACGCCGTCGACAACACATCGCCGCACTTCAATGCCAAAGCCGCACGGGCCAAATTGATGGCGCGCAGCGGTGCGGAAACAGGCAAGTTTGAATTCGGAACCGGTATAGCCAAGGGTGACCGTGCCCATGAAGAAGGCGAGATGGCATGCTTTACCTGCCACCTGAGCTGGACCACCAGCTGTGGCGGGTGCCACTTGCCTATTGAGGCAAACTGGAAAACCGAAGATCATCACTATGAAAATGGTGAGACGCGGAATTTTGCGACCTATAATCCGCAAGTCGCGCGCGATCAGATGTTCCAATTGGGCAAGCACCAGACCACAAAGGGCAATCAAGTCGCACCGGTACGTTCCACCTCGGCGTTGGTTCTATCCTCCACCAACATCAACCGCGAGCGGATCTATGTGCAGCAACCGCCGGTTTCTGCCATTGGTTTCAGCAGTCAGGCTTTCGCCCCGCATTTCCCGCATACAGTCCGTATGACGGAAACCAAGACGTGTTCGGATTGCCACTTGTCAGAGGCGGATGACAATAATGCGATCATGGCGCAATTGCTGTTGCTGGGCACAAATTATGTGAACTTTGTCGGGATGAATGCGTGGACCGGTCTGGAGGGCGGGTTTGAGGCTGTGCGCGTGACCGAATGGGATGAACCGCAGGCTGTGCTGGGTTCGTATCTGCACAAATATGCGTATCCCGACTATTATAAGCAATTCGTCGATGACAATAATCGCGAGCTGAAAGACTGGGTCCGCGGCAAAGCCTTTGACGAAGATCTATCGGGTGAAACCAAGGCATTTGAAGAATTTGCCAATGTTCACGAGGGAACAAGCGACCGCGTTGGCTGCCTGCAAATGCGCGGCGAGTATATGTATGTGGCAGAAGGCAAGGGCGGTTTCGCTGTCTATGACATTGCGAGCATCGCCAATAAGGGGATTTCCGAACGGATCATAACCGCGCCGTTCAGCGCGCTTGGCCATGATACGATTGTCGACACCAAGAACGCCACCTGCATGGCACTGGCAACCAATCAACCGATCAATCCGCTTCGCAATACCGAACAAATGCGTGACGAAAATCAGGAACAACCGTTCCTGCCGATCTACAATTACGCCGTTGTGACCGATGCTGAAGAGGGGCTGATCCTCGTCAATATCAATACGATGGGCGACGGCGAGTTTCGCAATAACAAGCTGACCCGGATGAAGTTTGTTGACGGTTCCACGGCTTGGAATGAAAGCGGCGTTCTTACCGGCGCGCGGCATGTGCATCTGGCAGGTGAAATTGCCTTCATCACATCTGATCGGGGCTTGGTTGTGGTCGATCTGGCAGACCCCAAAAATCCGCAAATCTCCGCCGTGCGTGAGATGCAAGATGCGCGGGCCAGTGCAATCCAGTTCCGCTATTTGTGGGTTACGGATGCAGAAGGCGTCAAACTGTTCGATGTCACCAATATGCGCAATCCTGTTCTGCGCCCAGAGGCAACGGTGCCGCTCGCCAATGCGCAGCGGCTCTATCTAGCGCGGACCTATGCCTATGTCGCAGGCAAGCAGGAAGGATTGGTGATTATTGATATAACCCGGCCACTGGCCCCGTCAGTCTATAAGAAGGAAACTTTCGGCGGCACGATGAATGATGTCGAGGATGTGATCGTGGCCTCCACCAACGCATCGTTGTTTGCGTATGTGGCGGATGGTGTGAACGGGATGAAAGTGCTACAATTGACCAGCCCTGACAGCCAGCCCAATTTCTATGGATTTAGCCCAGCGCCCGTGCCCGAATTGATCGCCTTTGCCAAAACGAAGTCGCCATCCATATCGTTGTCCAAAGGTTTGGACCGTGACCGGGCAGTGGATGAAACCGGCGGACAAATGGCTGTATTCGGCAGGCTGGGATCGCGCCCGTTCAAGCGCGAAGAAATGGAAAAACTGTTCCTCACCGGCGGCGGCGTGCCGTGGAAGGTGAGCGACGAACCCGACATGAGCGCATGGGTTGGCGGTCCTTGGAAATCTGGCCGTGCCCCGATGATGGGACAGTAATGGCCCTGGATAGATATCGAGACCAGATTGGTAAGGCTGAGAAGGAGGGGGTGAGCAAGGCCCACCCCATATCACTTACAGGCCATCTACACTTTTGCTGACCAAAATGTTGACTGCCACGCGGCGATTTTGGGCCTTACCCGCTTCTGTATCATTGCTTGCCACGGGATCAGCCATGGCCATACCTGTTGGTGTCAGCATCCGGTATGGTTTCCATCCGCAAGCTTGTTGCAGATAATTGACCACGCTGCTGGCACGTTTCTCGCTCAGACGCTGGTTCACTTCTTGGCTGCCTGTAGAGTCGGTATATCCGACAACCAGAAGCAGCGCATTGTCTGTACGTTCCGCGGCAGCGGCTGTTGAACACAAATCGGCTTTGCCTCTGGGTGCTAACTCGGCCTTGCCAGTGTCGAAATAGACATTGGCTGTGCCCTTGATGTTATATTGGTCGATATCACCAAAGCGCCCGCGAAGGGCTTCTGTGGCGGCAGTCTGCTCTGCAAATCCTTGGCTGGTGCCAGTGCGGATCATGCTAGCCGTTTTGAGGTCGGTATTTTTAAATTTAACGCGGCTTGCGACCAATCCCCGGCCCCATTCTACTGTTTTCACAGAGACCGGCAGACCGTTAAGCAGCGCATCCGCACCCAGCTTTGTGCGCCCCAAACCTAGAATGCCTTTGCTGGCCCTGATTTCGGTACCTTCGCTTATATGCACTGTGGTGGAGGTTCCATCTGCGGTTGTGACGCGGACTTTATCGCCGCTGCGCGCGGAGATGAAACCTTCGATCTCGGGCCCTTCGGCCATTTCCGATAGATCAGCTGGCGGTGCGCCATAAACGGTCGTCATGACTTCGCCGTCAGGCAGGTCCTGTTGCTGCGCGGATAAGGCTGTGGGCGTGGCGATTGTAGCCACGGCGAGCAGGGCAAGCGTTGCCGGCCTTACAGAAATCACACTCATGAAAATACTCCTTCACACTATAGCCACTGATATCACACCTGTGCGGCCCAATAACAGGCCGCCCCAGTTTAGCTGTGATCAGAGGTCAACACCCCCGCATCTTGCAAAGCAAGACCTATGGCATCCACACTGCATGTAAAATCCAGCGCGGCCCCTGACTGTTCAGACAAACCTGTCTGTCAAGTGAACCACGTTGATTTTCGCTCTGATTGTGCTGCTGTGGCGAGCGTTTCCTGCGGCAAGTTGAGGTCAGTCTGATTTTACAACTGTCCGAAAATGGCGCTGATGGGCGATTCTCAAAGGCCGAAAGCTCACTCTCGCTCGGCGAACATTTCCTGGATCATACCCTGCAAGTTGGGGTCGTAACGGGCGAGAACCACCCAATCACTGACCGTTTCGTAGTGAGTGAGCAATTCGCCATTGGACCACCGGTGGATCGCATAAAGCGGCGGTTCCGTTGTAATCAGGTTGCGATTGTCTGGCGTTTCGGGATCAATCGGCCGCAAATCCATCGCCACCAGCGGCGCGACAGACGGAGTCACATTAAGTGGCACACCTCTGAATCGAGTGGAGATCGGCCGGTGCAAATGTCCGCAATGAATACCCAAAATCTGCGAGTGCCCTTCAATTGCATCAGCAAAGTTCAGCATCCATTGTTCTTCCGGGCCGGGATCCATCCATCCAATACCCGATACAACTGGCGGATGATGCATGAAGATTAACGTAGGTGTTTCTGGATGCGCGGTAAGCTCTGCCTTGAGCCATTCGCGGCGCGTGTCGCAAAATCCGCCCCCATGTCTGCCAACTTCCAACGTATCAAGGAACACTATTCGCAAGCCGTCTTTCTCGACCGCATATTGCAGGAAGCCGTCATGCGTTGGTGTATCCGGGAAGGCGTGCAGCATCCCTTCGCGGCTGTCGTGATTACCGGGTATGGCGTAAATCGGCATCGGGCATTTTTCGAGCAGTGCCGCGGTCTTCTCAAAACTATCAATATCGCCATGATCCGTCAGGTCCCCGGTCAGCACAAGCATATCGATCGGATTGGGCGCGGACAGCATTCTATCCAGAGTCGCGCGGAACCGGATACGGTTCAATTCTTCCGGCTTGGCGTCGGGATCAAAGCCGATGTGGATATCGGTCATTTGCGCGATCAACATGATGTGTCCCTCCGCAGCATATTAGTCTGGCTTCCTGCTGATGAGTGCGACTGTATCGCTTCGGCCTTTATCTTTGCCCGGGGCACCTGGAACGGTCGAGGGGTGATAGGAATGGCACATCGCGCAGCTGGAAGGGACTTCTGCCTGAGTGGCTTGCTCACCCAAGTGGCAGTCGCGGCAGATGGCGATATCCGGCATCAGAAGATCGGTGGCAGATTTGGATGTATCGGCAGCGTGGCAGGTCGTACAATCTTCCTGCTCATGCGCTTTGTGATCGAAATAGCCGTGCATGAAATAGCTGTCGCGCAGATGGACGGGCATCACATCCGCTTTGCCATTATTGGTTGTTGGAATGTGGCACTCGCCGCAGACTCCATCGGGGGCGAGTGCCCTGTTGACGGCGATGTAAGATCGGGCGGGTCGGCCAAAGTTCTGATAATATCGCCCGCCTTGTGCATATTCACCCGGGCGGCGGCGGCCAGTGGTAACCGGGCGCCGCGGAGCGCGGTCCATCGCGCGTAGATCAGCTTGCATCTGCGCGACATTCCCATGGCGTAATGATCGGAAAGTTGTGCCGACACGGTCATAGACCAAGCTGTGGCAGCTCTCGCAATTCTCCTCCATATCGACCGGCAGGAAACTGTTCTTATCCGCTGTGGGGGTATGGCAGTCTGCGCAAACCAGACTGTCTCCATAGCCTTGCTTAGCACCGATATTGCTGGCCATCCGGGCGACACCGCCAGCCTTGTTCATGTGCAATTCGTGCGGGAACTTCAGGCCGTGCTGTTCTTTGGGATTTTTCGACAAAGATATGCGTGCAGTCGCGTCGCTACCCAATGTGGGGTGGAACACGGCCTGGAATTGCGGATGGGCATCCCCAAAATCGGCGGCATTGGCGAGCGCCGTATCGGTTAGGCGGCTATCCATACCGTCATGGCATTCAGCGCAAAATTTCTGTGCTGTCGGTTCCATCCGGCCAGCGCCTTCATGCTCGGTGTGGCAGGTAGTGCAGGAGCCTTGGCCTTCTTTGCCGAACATATCGGCAATTGCCCATTGGATCTCATCGCCCTTGGATAGCGGGCCCCGGCCAGTGTTCTGCCGCGGGATTTCCGCGTGATCGCCGATCCCTTCATGGCAGGTCAGGCAAGTTTCATCCCGCACCGATTGGAAGGGTTCGACATGGCACGCCTCGCAATTGTCTTCCAGCCCGTGATGCGCGGTGCTGAGAGCGCCCGTGCTCCAGCTGGCGTCCATCACGACTTGCCCAGCGCGGTCATAGTCACCAGTGACAGTAGAACGATTGAGGTGGGTGTAAATCGGGATCGCAAGGAAGGCGAGCAGGATCGCCGCCAGACCGGCCCAGGCCATTACGCGTTTGCTAGGCAGTGCGGCGGTGAGGGCAAAACCGGCTAGATTATCGTCCGCTTCGGGTGCAGCTTCAACTTGGCTGATGGTAATTGCCGGCGGTCCATCGCCATCCTGCGCGATTTGGAGCCGGTAAGCGCCAAAACCCAGTTCGCCCCCTGTTGAAGGATCAATGGTTGCGGCGCTTGTCTTGCGCCCGTCATGGGTGAACCCCATTGTGCCAGCGGCTTCGACGATTAACGAACCGGTTTCGGATTGACGGATAGTGGCGTGGTTTTGCTCCACCGCCAGATCCGGCAAATGGATGTCATTTTCAGACGCACGGCCAATGGAAAGCGTCTTTTGCTCCGCCGTCCGGTCGCGAATAATCTCACGGCCGCTCGCGGTAAAATCGATGGTGCGGATCAGGAAAGTCATGCTCGCTGCCTCACCAATAATAGAACACGCTGACAATATGCGCGGTCAGCGCAGCCAGCAGTGCAATCGTTGCAGGGATGTGGACGAACAACCAGACTTCGAGCAGCGCCTTATAACGCATATGCCGTCTGATCTGGCCAAGCTGTGATTTGCGCTTCCTTAGCAGGCTGGCGACTTTTTCTTCATGCTTGTTCAGCGCGCCATCGGGAAACGCTTTCAAAGCGCGTTTGGTGGCGCAGCGCGGATAGCTGCCAGTAAGCCGAGCCAACAGCCCAGCGCGAAACGCATCTTGCTGGGTTGCATTGATTACTGCGTCGGCTTCCATCCGGTCGAGCGGCTGGGCGGCGCTATCCAGTTGGCGGTCCAATGCGGCCAGACCTTCCACCATCTGCTTGCGGGTCATCTCCCGCATATTGTTGCTGAGCGCGCGGGGGAGGGCAGCATAGACTGAAATCCCGTAAATGCCCGATACGATCACCAGCATCATCAATGCCCATGCCAGCGTGTGGACATTCCAGCCCAATTGGAAGCCGGTGTGCATGGTGCCAATTACGATCAGCGCCAGCCCCAAATACACATGGGCGCTGGTCCACGCCTTCAGGCTCCATTTGCCTTCGCTGATATTACGCTTGCGAATGCCCAAGACAGACAGCCAAGCGATCAGCAAAGCGCCGATCGTTCCCAGCGTATATCCGTACCACGTTCCGCCATTATGGCGCGGCTCTACATCAACCAAGAAGTATGAAATCACCACTATCAGGCACAACACGGCAGAGATTTTAAGCCACCGCATACGTTTATGCGCCAGAAAGCTCTCATGATCTGTATCGCGGCGTTTTTCCGCCTGTGCGAAGTTGCTACTGTCGGCTTTGCTCGCCATCAGTCGACATCCTCCGCCAATTTGGTGAAGGTCAGGAATTTTTCAGGCGCAACACGGATTGCTGCGCCAGTGGGGCAAGCGCGGACACAGGCAGGACCGCCATCAATCCCTGCACACATATCGCATTTGATCGCCAGCTTGGCTTGCTCAAGGCCCTTTTTCTGAGCCGTTTTCTTGCGCCAGCTATAGCTTGCTTCGCCCGGGCCGGGCCCTGCGCCGAACATCAACCATGATAGAAGCGATGGCTTTTTAGGCGGCTTGGGGTCCATCCGGATCACGCCATATGGGCAGTTCCGCTGGCAGTTCCCGCAACCGATGCAAGTCTCGTCGATAAACACTTCGCCGTCCGCGCCGCGTTTGATGGCATTGGGCGGACAATCCGCCATGCAATGCGGGTGCTCGCAGTGGCGGCAGGATGTTGGAACGTGCAGATGGGCATAGGTCCGGCCCGCTTCCCGGTCGAGCCGGCTCAATCCCTCGTGACTATCTGCGCAGGCTTTCTCGCAATTGTCGCAGCCCACGCATAACGTCTCGTCGATCAACAGCACATCGGTGGCTTCACCAATCCCGTTATCAATCAGGAATTTGGCGGTTTCGGAATACATATCAACCGCACCGCTAAAGCTCTCTTTGCGTTCCTCGACAAAGGCATTGATCTGGCGGCGGGATGCCATGTCAGCCAGCGCGCGCTCGCGAACTTTCGGATTGCGTTCCAGCAAGCGCATAAATGCATCGCCGGGGAATTTGATCACTTCCGATTTGATCGCGGCTTTGACGGTCGCGCTGCGGCGGTTGCCGTCGATGACTGCCATTTCGCCAAAATATGAACCGGCGGGCAGGTAAGACAGGAAAACCGGTTTTCCGCCAATGGTTTTTTCGACGATCATCGATCCGCGTTGGATAACGTAGAAATCGGTATCGTCGGCATCCTCTTCGATCACATTCTGACCAGCCCGGATTTCGACCGCTTCCGCCGCTTCAACCATTTCGGTAACATCTTGCGGGGTTAGGCCGGAACCGAACATTTGCAGCAATTGCCGTTCAATCGTGATCTGGCGGACGGCGCGATCTGCGGTTGGGGCGGTTGCGAGAAGTTTAAGCGCCGCTGTCCGCGACAGTTCGAGCGTTATAACCGGCTCCGCTGCGCGTACGGTTGAACCGCGGCGGCGGCCAGAGATCAAGCCGACTTCACCAAAGATAGAGCCTCGGCCGATCGGGACTGTAATCGAAGTATCAGCGGGATTGACCTCGACCGATACGGACCCTTCGGCAATGGCGAACATGGAAGAGCCCGGGTCATTGCGCACAAATATCACGTCACCCGCATCGAAAGCAGCGACGCTGCCATCCAGCATCAATTCACGCATTTGCAGCGGTGAAAGTTCCCGCAAAATCACGATATTTTCCCGGAACACTTCCAGCCATTCATCGACCGATCTGTTGCCGGGTAGTGCAGAGAATTTTTCTGCCAGGATCGGTTCGTCGGCCGGTTTTAAGTCAGCATTACCGTTCAAGAACTCGACCACGTCATAGCCTTGATTCATGCAGTGCTTGATCAGCGGATATCCGGCCAATGCGCCGATAACATGGATGCCCTGCTGGGTGGTTTCAAAGCTGGGGCTGAGCTTGGGGAAAGCGCTGCGTTCTTCGCTGGTAAACTCAATACCGCATTTTTCGACAAACCCGCGTGGCGGCTGGGATCCTGTCCGCGCAATAATCCGGTCGCAGGGAATGGTTTCTGCTCCGTCACGGGTTTCCAGCACAAGCTGTTTGTCGCGCACATCGGTCGGCGTCGTTTCCCGCCGGACAGATATGCGGCCATCGCGTTCTGCTTCTTCCAGCAATGTCACATTGGCGGGTTTCGCACGGGCAAATTCAGCACTGCGATTGAGGATCGTTACGATGTTGCGCTGTGCCGGGTCGGCTGCCAGCCCTAAGGCGTTTTCGATCCCCGCATCGCCCGAACCGACCACTGTGATTTGCTCGTCAAAATACTCGCCGGGGTCATCCAATTGATATTGGATATGCGGCATATCGGCGCCGGGACAGCGCAGCTTGTTGGGATTGCCTTGGGTGCCGATGGCCATGATAACCGCCTCGGCCTGGATTGTCTCACCGCCCTTGATTTCGATAGTGAACGCGCCCGTGGTTCCGGTAATCGCGGTGACTTCTGAATTCAGCCGGACATTGGCTTTGCATTCTTCGATCTGGCGGTCCCACGTGTCCAAAATAAATTCACGTTTGCCGGCATCAAAATCAACGTCGCTGCGCAGCACCAGATTGCTGGGCGTCGCCATCACGTGCTTGCCCTTCTGGTATTTGTATATTGTGTCGGAGAGGTGATCGGTCTTTTCGATCAGGATATGGCTCATCCCCAACTGCGCCGCACGCGCGGCTGCTGAGAGCCCGGCTGGCCCAGATCCAACAATCGCTACGCGGTACGTTTCCGGCATTCATCCCCCCGATGATCCCGCAACTTTACAAAGTCAGTCTGGCGATAATAGGCATTTCGCGACAATTCGCCAGAGCAAACATCCTGCCAATTGCCAGCCCATTTTTTCGCTGTTAGCCAACAGCCTATGACTGAAGAAACCAAACAGAATTCGAGCGGCGGCGGTGTCTCCCGTAAAAGCCTTGGCATATTGCTGGCGGCTGTGGTGCTGGCCGGCGGTGCGATTGGATACCGGGTGCTGTCGGGCGACCCGTCCGAAGTGGCGGAAGTGGCGACGGCGGAGGGGCCGCCAACACTTGAATCGCTCCGCGCCGCGGCGGAGAAAGACCCGCTCAACGCCGGAGCGTGGCAGGAATTGGGCTTCGCCTATTATGAAAGCGGTCAGTTTGAAGATGCCGCCAAGGCATATCGGCAAGCGATTGAGGGTGATGACACCAATGCAGTGCTGTGGTCATCGTTAGGCGAAGCGCGTTTGATGGCGAGCGAAAGCGATCCGATGCCCAACGCAGCGGTGACAGCGTTTGAAAAGGCAATCGGCCTTGACCCAACCGATGCGCGTGCGCGGTATTTTCTGGCGGTGAAGAAAGATCTGGAGGGCGACCATCAGGGGGCCATCAATGATTGGGCAGCATTGCTCAAAGACACACCGCCCGGCGCACCGTGGGAAGCCAACCTACGCCAGACCATTGTCCAAGTTGGCAAGATCAATAATATTGCTGTCGATAGTGCCATTGCGAAGGCGGATGAGGGGCGGCCAGCTGCACCCCAGTTGACGGCTGGCAATGCAATTCCCGGGCCTTCGCAAGAACAAATCGCGGCAGCCAGCGCCATTTCCCCGACCGATCAACGCGGTATGGCGGAAGGCATGGTCGAAAGTCTGGACGGCAAGCTGCGTGCCAATCCGAACAACCCTGATGGCTGGGTCATGCTCATGCGCAGCCGGATGACTTTGGGGCAGCCCGACAAGGCGTCTCAGGCATTAAAAGATGCTGTGGCTGCCAATCCGGATGACGCCGAACGGCTTAAGCGGGAAGCGGCTGCGCTGGGCGTGCCGTGACCCATTCATCGGGCCGACCATGCGCATAATTTTCAGCCGGAAGGGCTTTGACAGCGCGGCTGGCGGCGGCGCTTCACCGATAGTGGATGGCTGCCCGATTAGTTTACCGATCCCCAGCGGCGGGCACTCGGTCACTACCTATGCTGATCTGGGGCTTGCTGAATTGGCCCATGCGGCAAGCCGGGGCAGGGTGACAGGCGAGGACTTCTGCCATCACGATCCCATGTTTCGCGATGATGGTACGTGCCTGTTTGGCCAATGCAGCGCCGCGCAAACCCATCTCGCCAATCAGGGTGTGGGCATCGGTGATATATTCGTGTTTTTTGGCCTGTTTCGGGAAGAGGCGACGGGTGAGCCGCATCACCGCATCTTTGGCTATCAGATCATAGAGCGGATCGTTGATCTGACGCAATGCAGCGATACTGAACGGCAGAAATTTGCCGCCATCGGCCATCCGCACGCGCTGGGCCTGCACGCCAAGAATGACGTGATCTATGTGGGCGAAGGACAAACCGCGCGGCATGATGGTGCGGGGCTAAGACTGACTGTGGCGGGCGGCCCGCCCAGCCTATGGCACCGTCCCGCCTGGTTGAAGCGAGGCGGATTGTCTTACCACGATCGGGCAGATCGCTGGCTGCGGGGAGGCCGCCTGCGTAGTGTCGCACGTGGTCAGGAATTCGTCGCGAATATTGGACGCCGCAGCGCGCCGCGGTTGTGGCTGGATCAGATCCTGACCGAGATTAATAGGTCCCGATAATGGACGAGAAATCGAGCTGGCCGTTGCCCGCACCGTTGTAATCTTCATACAAGGCCGCTGCACGGGAACTGAGCGGAACCGCGCTGTCTGACCCTTCGGCCGCTTCCATTGCGAGGCGCAAATCCTTCAGCATCAGCGCCGTTGCAAAGCCGCCTTGATAGGCATTATCCGCCGGGCTGGGCACACCAACACCGGGCATCGGGGTGTAGGCATTGAGCGACCAATTATAGCCGCTCGATTGCGAACTGATATCGTAGAAAGTCTGCGGATCAAGGCCCAGTTTCTCCGCCATCTTCATCGCTTCGCAGGTGCCGATCATATGGACGGCCAGCAGCATATTGTTGCAGATTTTGGCAGTTTGCCCTGCACCGGCATCGCCAGCGTGGATCACCGCTTTGCCCATTGCGTTCAGTATCGCCTCTGCACGTTTGAACGCGCTTTGTGTCCCGCCCACCATGAACGTCAAAGTGCCGTCATTGGCTGCTGCAATGCCGCCGGAAACCGGGGCGTCGACCATCTCGTAACCCGCATCAGTGGCGGTTGCAGCGACTGATTTCGCGGTCGCGACGTCAATGGTCGAGCAATCGAGGAAAACAGCGCCTGCCGGTGCCAAGCCAATCACGTCTTCCGCATAAACGCTGTTCACAATTGCGCCATTGGGCAGCATCGACACGACCGCTTCGACACCTTGAACGGCATCCCGCGCCGCCATGAATGTGCGGCAGCCATTGTCCTTTGCGGTATCGAGTGCATCTGCGCTGAGGTCAAAAGCGTTTACTTCATGGCCTGCTTTAACAAGGTTTGCAGCCATTCCGCCGCCCATATTGCCAAGTCCGATAAATGCAATTTTCATGTTAGCGCCCTTTCCATTGGCCTTCGCGTTTTTCGATAAAGGCGGCCATTCCTTCCGCCTTATCCTCGCTGGCAGTCAGGATTTGGAACAGGCGGCGTTCTTGGATAACACCTTGTTCCAAAGTCATTTCAAAGGCTGAGTTGACCATCTCCTTATTCGCGATGGCCGCCATTGGCGGCATGGATGCGATCAGGGCAGCCGTCTTCTTGGCCTCTGCCATCAGATCATCATGCGGCACGACTTTGGCGACCAGATTGGAACGCTCGGCCTCTTCTGCGCCCATCATTCTGCCGGTCAGGCACATCTCCATTGCCTTGGCTTTGCCAACCGCGCGGGTCAGACGCTGGCTGCCGCCCATACCAGGGGCCACGCCCAGCTTAATCTCCGGCTGGCCGAATTTCGCGTTCTCGCTGGCGATGATGAAATCGGCCATCATAGCGAGCTCGCATCCGCCGCCGAGTGCAAAGCCGTTAACCGCCGCAATCCACGGCTTGCGCGTGGTCTTCACGATATCGCTGGTCCACCGGCTGAAGAAATCGTCGAGGTAGAAATCTGCTGCGGCTTTATCCGACATTTCCTTGATGTCAGCGCCCGCAGCAAAGGCTTTGTCGCCCGATCCGGTGATGATGGCGCATAGCTGGCTGTCATCTGCTTGATATGCGCTAAAAGCGTCGATCAATTCTTCCAGCACCACACTGGATAGTGCGTTGAGCGCCTTGGGACGATTGAGAGTGATTGTGGTCACTGCGCCATCGGTTTCAGTCAGGATGGTTTCGTAAGTCATTCTATTCTCCAACTTCGTCATGCTGAACTTGTTTCAGCATCCATTTCTCAATTAAGAACCTCCGATAATTGGAGGAGGGGTGGATCCTGAAACGAGTTCAGGATGACGGTTAATCAATCTAGCGGCACCCACTCCTCGCCTTCTGGCAGAGGCGCGAAAATCGAATCGATCAGCTCGTCACTGACTTCCTCTGGTGTGGCCGGGTTCCATTTGGGATCATGTGTTTTGTCGACGATAACGGCGCGAACGCCCTCGGCGAAATCAGGGCGGACCAAAACGCGTGATCCAATGCGGTATTCCATTCGCATATTGTCCGCAAAGTCGGTCATGGCGGCGCTTTCGGCCAATTGGCGCAATGCCACTTTGCAGGTCTGCGGGCTCTTTGTGCCTAGTGTGTCGCGCTCTTTGGTAGACCACTCGCAATCATTCTCTGCGATCGCTGTTTCAAGCGAAGCGAGGATATCTTCATAGCGATCAGAGGCAAAATGCTTGGCTATTTTGTCCGCGTTCTTCTTCAGCCGCGCTTCGGGCGGACTACCGACCATTTCGGACAGAACGCCGCCAATCCGATCCGGCTTTTCGATGATCCGCGCCTTGGCATCTGCGACCATCTCGCTGGGCACATAATGCGTGGCGAGACCTGCCCACAGACACTCGGCACCGTCCAAGCGGGCACCCGTCAAAGCCAGAAACTGTCCCAGCCGCCCACCAAGGCGTGACAAGTGCCAGCCACCGCCTACATCCGGGAACAGGCCGATCCCTGTTTCAGGCATGGCAAATCGCGTAGCCTCAGTTGCGACGCGGAATTTGGCGGGCATGGCAATGCCCACACCGCCGCCCATTGTGATGCCGTCCATGAAGCACACAATTGGCTTCGCATAAGCCATCATTTGGTGATTGAGTTGATACTCATCATGAAAGAACTTGCGGCCCATAACGCCATTGTCTTCCAGCGCAGATTTGCGCAGCAGATTGATATCACCGCCTGCACAAAAACCGCGTGTACCCCCGGCATGGTCGAGAATGATGGCTTCAACGCTGTCATCATCAGCCCAGTTGCTCAACGCTGTGCTGATCGCATGGCACATATCGAGCGTCAGCGCGTGGAGCGCTTTGGGCCGGTTGAGCGAAATATGACCAACGCGGTCATATTTGTGGATCAGAATATTATCGGTCATGTTTATTGCCTCAACAAATCCCGGCCCACAATCATGCGCATGACTTGATTGGTACCTTCTAAAATCGAATGAACCCGCAGATCGCGCCAGAAGCGTTCGATGGGGTAGTCTTTCAGATAACCATAGCCGCCAAACAGTTGCAGCGCGTCGTTGACGATTTTGCTGCCATTGTCGGTCGCAAGGCGTTTGGCCATAGCGGAAAAACGCGATTTGTCGGGCGCATTGTCGGTCACTTTGGCAGCGGCCAGATAGAGCAGCGCGCGGCTTGCCTCCAGATCGGTGGCCATATCCGCGAGCATGAACTGCGTGTTTTGGAAATCCGCCACGGCGGTATCGAATTGCTTGCGGTCTTTGGTGTAGGCAATCGCCTCATCCAGGCACCGCTGCGCCCCGCCAAGTGAACACGCCCCGATATTGAGCCGGCCGCCATCGAGGCCCATCATCGCAAAGCGGAAACCTTCGCCTTCATCACCCACACGGTTGGAAACCGGTATGCGCGCATCCTCAAAGATAACCTGCGCAGTGGGGCTGGCATTCCAGCCGAGCTTCTTTTCCGGTGCGCCGAAGCTGACGCCGGGTGTGTCCTTATCAACCACAAGGCAAGTGACACCTTTGGTCTTATGGTCGCTGGTGCGGACCATGCAGACATAGACATCATTGAACCCGCCGCCTGAAATGAACTGTTTGGTGCCGTTGACCACATAATGGACGCCATCCAACTTGGCGCTGGTTTTGAGCGCCGCCGCATCCGATCCGCTGCCCGGTTCTGTCAGGGCATAAGATGCGATCTTTTCCATCGTGACTAGGTCTGGCAGGTAACGGTCTTTGAGTTCCTGCCCGCCAAATTCGTCGATCATCCATGCGGCCATATTGTGGATCGAAATAAACGCGCTGGTGGTGGGACAGCCATAGGCCATTGCTTCCATAATCAGCGCTGCCTCCAGCCTGCCAAGCCCGATACCGCCGCTTTCTTCGGATACGTAAATTGCGCCAAAACCAAGCTCTGCCGTGCTTTTGATCACATCGCGCGGGAAGTGGTGCTTTTCGTCCCATTCGGCGGCGTGGGGTGTGATATTATCAGCAGTGAAGCGCTGCGCCATTTCCTGGATCGCAAGCTGGTCTTCATTGAGTTGGAACTGGCTCATTAGCTTCTCTTCATTTTGCGATAGGTCATAACGCCCGGCATTCATCACCGGAAGAAACCCCTACGACTGTGTCATACGCTGCTTGGCTGGGGGCCAAACGGCGGATCAAAATTACGCCTTTGTCGGATGGCGCATTGTCTGCATTCAGAACGACTTGATGCTGCTCGCCATCGCCGCGCTGGGTCAGGAAATTGTTAGTCTGAGCGTCGAAGAAGGACAGCGATGAATACCCATCATACGCAGCCATCGTGACCTGCACGCCGTTAGGTGCCTGAGACAAATCGAACATACAGATCGAATAGGCCAAATCGGGTGAGGGGCGGACAACGCTTTGTGTTTCTGGTGTCATACGCGGTGCCAGTTCAAAATCATGCGTGGGTGTGCCGCGCTTTTCAAGCATGGTGAAAGCGCGGTCCATAATCAGGGGCGGCGCAGAATATATCACGATCAGATGCGTTATGGCACCAAGCACCAAACATAGGGCGAGCGGACCAAGCCATTTCTTCATGTCTGCCCCCCCTCACAATCAAGCCGCTTGATCACAGGCGCGTTGATCAGTTCCTCCGGGCGATCAAGCACACCGTGGGCGGGCACATAAAGACGGAAGGTTAGGTCGAAATTGCCAGCAGCTTTGCTCGATATCCAGCTTGTGCCACCCTCCGGTTTGACCGGAGAGATTATCGCGGTCCATTGGCCATCGGTGCTCTGCGCTTCAGCGCGGCTTGCATCAAAACTCAGCGCAGCATCGGTGTTGCTGGGCAGGAAATTATCCGAATTATACAGGGTGACTGACCACCAACGGGCTGGCATCGGGCCGCCGCTGATCTGGTATTTGCAGTTCTCGCGGAAAGGTTCGCCAGCATCATCGACTGCGCGGGTGAAATATATTGCTTCTGAATTGGCCAGCGCCAGTAGACCATGGCGGGCAATGCGGGCCCGGAAATAGGGGCTGGCATCTTCAGAGCCCATGGTGAAATCGCCGTACCAGCGATCCAGATTGATGCTGCCACCCGTGCGGCGATCATCGGGCAGGAGGCCTGACATAGCGAGCGCAGAATAGCCACCAATCGCGATGCCCAGGATGGCCGCACACAAATATGTAAAGCTGCGCCGCATCAGCCGCACCTAATCGCAGTCACCATTCGCTGGTCATCATAGGATATCGATACCCGATCAGTCCGGTAATCCATCGTCACCGCGCTTCTGGGCGGGATCCAGCGGAGAACACGAGAGCCGGTTTCGCTGAGCACTTTAGCGCCCAGTTCCTCAGTGACCATTGATCCAAGATAAGACTGCACGTTTGCGGCATCACATATACCGGCACCCTCTGCGCTTGGAATGCCGGACGGAGGAGAGCTGTTCGGTGCCGTGCAGGCTGATACTGTCACTGCACAAGCTATCGCCCCAAGCCACTTTTTCACGAATCTCTCCTCAAATGTTTGACCGATTGATCCCACTTTTCCGCACTTTTCCGGGCGGCACTGAACAGACATTCACCCCATCGTCGGAATGACAAAGGCATTGCCGCCATCAGGCGATCCATCTGGCCAGCGCTGGGTTATCTTTTTAACCTTGGTCCAGAATTTCAAGCCTTCCATGCCGTACTGATCGGTATCGCCAAAGCCGCTGCGCTTCCATCCGCCGAAGCTGTGATAGGCCACAGGAACGGGAATGGGGACATTGATCCCTACCATGCCGACATTCACGCGGCTGGCAAATTCGCGGGCCGCGTGACCGTTACGCGTGAAGATCGCGACGCCATTGCCATATTGGTGGTCGCTGGGCAGGCGGACGGCCTCTTCAAAATCTTTGGCCCGCACAATTTGCAACACTGGCCCGAAGATTTCTTCCTGATAGCTGCTCATTTGCGGTGTGACATTGTCGATCAGTGTGGGGCCGATGAAGAAGCCCTTCTCATGCCCCTGCAAGCTAAAGCCGCGACCGTCGACTACGATGTCGCCGCCTTCTTCTTCTGCCGTTGTAATCCACTGTTCCACGCGCGCTTTGTGCTCTGGTGTTACCACCGGGCCGTAATGCGCGTCTGGATCGTTGGACACGCCAATCCGCAATGCATTGATCGCGGGGATCAGTTTGGCTTTGAGTTTTTCGGCTGTGTCTTCGCCCACTGGAACCACAACCGGCAACGCCATACAGCGCTCACCAGCGGAGCCGAACGCTGCGCCAGCCAGATCATTTACAACTTGATCGAGATCCGCGTCGGGCATCACGATACCGTGGTTCTTTGCGCCGCCCATTGCTTGCACGCGCTTGCCGTTATCGACACCGCGTTTGTACACATAATGCGCAATGTCGCTTGATCCGACAAAGCTCACAGCGGAAATATCGGCGTGATCAAGAATGGCATCGACCATTTCTTTGTCGCCATGAATCACTTGAAGCAGACCTTCAGGCGCGCCCGCTTCAACGAACAATTCCGCCAAGCGAACGGGCACTGATGGGTCGCGCTCTGAAGGCTTCAGGATGAAAGCGTTACCAGCGGCGATTGCCATGCCGAACATCCACATCGGGATCATTGCGGGGAAGTTGAAAGGCGTAATGCCTGCGCCAATACCCAGTGGTTGACGGGTGGAATAAACATCGATGCCGGGGCCTGCGCCTTGGGTGTATTCACCCTTTAGAACGTGGGGGATGCCGCAGGCGAATTCGATAACTTCCAAACCGCGCTGCACGTCGCCTTTCGCGTCATCAATGACCTTGCCATGTTCGCTAGACAGCAATTCCGCCAATTCCTGCATGTTGGCTTCGATCAGCTCTTTGAAGCGGAACATGACGCGGGCCCTTTTTTGCGGATTGGTCGCGGCCCATTCCGGTTGGACTGCCTTTGCTGTGGCAACTGCCCGGTCTAGCAGCGCCGCATCGCCCAAAGTGACCTCTGCTTGAATTTCACCCGTCGATGGGTTCCAGATCTGGTGTTTGCGCCCAGATGGAGCTCCAACACCGTCCACAATAAAGTGACCAACCTGACGCATCGCGCATCTCCTGCAAAGTCCGTTATTCTTTTGTTGCGCATAGCTCTAGCCGGTTCGGCGCGGCAATGCGACTCTTGTGATTGTTTTGATGAAGTTGACAGGCGGCGAACCGATGCGCAGATCAGGTGCATACCCACCGAGTACACGCGCACGAGAGACTGCTGCCAAATGCCTTGGATCAGACGGTCGATTGGACAAGTCGCTGGTGGTTTGCTTCGGGTAACACTTTTGGCATTCACCAACGATCTTATCCGATCTGCCTGAGGGCCCTATCGCAGATCCGGTGCCGTTGCTTCTGCGGTCAACAAAGCCACGGCCTCGTCCAAAGACATGACCCGCTGATCTTTTTGGCCCAGCGTCCGGATGGCCACTGTGCCTTCCTCTTGCTCGCGTTTGCCGACGACCAGAAGATGCGGAACCTTCTTCAAAGAATGCTCGCGCACTTTGTAATTGATCTTCTCATTGCGCAGATCGGCTTCACAACGGATACCCGCAGCCTCCAACCGGCCCAGAACTTCGCTCGCGTAGCCATCGATATCCGAAACAATCGGCGCGACGACCGCTTGCGTTGGTGCGAGCCACACCGGCAGTTTGCCAGCGTAGTTTTCGATCAGAATACCGATGAAACGCTCGTAAGATCCAAAGATGGCGCGGTGCAGCATCACAGGCCGGTGCCGTCCGCCATCTTCGCCCACATAGGTGGCATCGAGCCTTTCCGGCAGGACACGGTCTGATTGGATCGTGCCAACTTGCCATGTGCGGCCAATCGCGTCGGTCAGGTGCCATTCTAGCTTGGGCGCATAGAATGCTCCCTCGCCGGGCAGTTCTTCCCAGCCAAACTCCTCAGTTGCCATGCCAGCATCCGCCACGGCATCGCGCAGTTCCTGCTCTGCTTTGTCCCAGTCCGCATCACTGCCGAAACGTTGTTCTGGCCGGGTCGCCAATTTGATCGCGAATTTTTCAAAGCCCAGATCGGCATAGACCCGCGCAGCGAGCTGGCAGAATTTGCGTGTTTCTTCGACCACTTGGTCTTCAGTGCAGAAAATATGACCATCATCTTGGGTGAACTGGCGGACCCGCATCAAGCCATGCAGTGCGCCGTGAGGTTCATTGCGGTGGCAACAACCCATTTCGCCAAGCCGGATCGGTAAGTCGCGATAAGATGTGATACCTTGCTTAAACACCTGCACGTGAGCGGGGCAGTTCATGGGTTTGAGCGCCATCCAATCCGCATCACCGCTGATGACGGGGCCTTCGTCTTCGACATTGGGAACTTCGTCGGGGATGACGAACATATTCTCGCGATATTTGCCCCAGTGGCCGGATTTCTCCCATTGGCGCGCGTCCATCACTTGCGGGGTTTTGATTTCTTCATAACCGCCGCCATCCATTGCCCGGCGCATATAGGCTTCCAGCTCGCGCCAGATTTTGTACCCTTTGGGATGCCAGAATACGCTGCCATGCGCTTCTTCTTGCAAGTGGAACAAATCCATTTCGCGGCCAAGCTTCCGGTGATCGCGTTTGCCTGCCTCTTCCAGCCTATGCAGGTGCGCGGCCAATTGCTTTTTATTCAGCCAGCCTGTGCCGTAAATCCGGGTGAGCTGCGCGTTTGCTTGGTCACCGCGCCAATAGGCACCGGCAACGCGCATCAATTTGAATGCAGCTGGATCAAGCTTACCAGTGGAGGGCAAATGCGGCCCGCGGCACATATCCATCCAGTCATCACCCGACCAGTAGACCGTCAGCTCTTCTCCTTCGGGAAGTTCCGCAGCCCATTCAGCCTTGAATGTTTCGCCATCAGCTTTCCATTTGTCGATCAATGCCTGACGGCTCCACGCCTCACGGCGCAGAGGTTTGTCTGCCTTGATAATTTCTCGCATTTTTTCTTCGATCTTGGGCAGATCATCCATGCCGAACGGATCGCGCCCTTCCGGGGCCATCACATCGTAATAGAAGCCATCGTCGGTCGACGGACCGAAAGTGATTTGCGTGCCGGGCCAAATGGCCTGAACAGCTTCCGCCAATACGTGCGCGAAATCGTGACGTGCCAGTTCCAGCGCGTCCTCTTCATCGCGGCTGGTAATCAGTGCTAGCTCTGCATCGCCTTCAAAAGGCCGGCCAAGGTCGCGTACCTCGCCATCAACTCGCGCGGCGAGGGCTGCCTTGGCCAGGCCAGGGCCGATAGCTGCTGCGACGTCGGCAGGGGTAGAGCCAACCGGCATTTCGCGCTGCGAACCATCGGGAAGGCTGATTGTGTACATATCGCTCATTAGGAAAATCTCGTTCTATTTAGATGCGCCATGACAGAAGTCGGCTCGCATCGAAAGAGTCTGCTTGCAGGAAGGTGGGAATTTTACAGCCAATTTCTAGCAGTGATTATAGATGGTTCGCTGTTGAACGGCGTAAAACAGTTTGGTAAATCAGACGTATGACCGATTGCAGCACCTGCGTTGTACGAAACAGAGCGATTTGCGCGGCTCTTGATAAGGAAGAGCTCGATGCTCTCAACCTGATTGGGCGCCGGCGTACCCTTACTGCAGGCGAGTCGATTATTTGGGAAGGCGATGAATCTGTCTTGGTTGCCAATGTGATAGATGGCGTTTTGAAGTTATCTACCGGTTCGCAGGACGGGCGCGAGCAAATCGTCGGGGTGGTGTACCCTGCTGATTTTATCGGCCGACCTTTTGGCGGCAATACAAGCCATTCAGTCACGGCGATTACGGACGCGAAAGTGTGTCTATTCTCCCGCGCTGATTTCGATGGTTTTGCCAACGATCATCCAGCGCTGGAACATAAGTTGCTCCGGCGAACGCTGACAGAGCTGGAGCGCACGCGAAAATGGATGACTTTGCTGGGCCGGAAGAGCGCTGAAGAAAAACTCGCTTCTTTCCTGTTAGATATGTCCGAACGGCTGGTCGATCCGGGTTGTGAAACCGTCACGGATGAGCCCTTAGCCGAGTTCGATCTGCCGTTTTCCCGCCAGCACGTGGCGGATATACTTGGGCTGACCATTGAAACTGTCAGCCGGCAGTTCACCAAGATGAAGCGCGACGGCGTGGTGGCGTTGCCATCACGCCGTGCGGTTGCAATCACTAACCGCACGGCGCTCGAAGATTTGGCTGCGTAACGCGTCGCTGCCCTTAAAACCGGTATGACACCCCGGCGCTGAGCACCCAAGGATCCAGCTTGTGGGTGGTTTCGATAACCGGTGTGCCTGCGACTGACCATGTTGCATCTGTGTCGACAAAGTAACGTTTCGCATCCAGACTGAGGCCAAGCCCGTCATCATTGAGCGCAACGTCGACACCCGCTTGCAACGCGAAGCCTAGCTCATTCGAAAAGTCGAGATCATCAACGCGAAGGCCCACGGTTGTGGAGCCGGGATCTTCATCAAACCAGATAAAGTATGTTGGTCCAGCCCCGACATAAGGCTTGATCACGCCATCGGTGTTGAAGTGGTATTTCAGGGTGAATGTTGCCGGAATCAAACGCGCGTCAGATACCAGCTCCGCGCCGGGCAAACCGGTGACGCCATCGACATCATGCTGGGTCACACAGCAGATTGTTTCGAGGGAAATATTGTCAGTAAAAAAATACTCGGCCGCGATTGTGGGTACGACATTGTCATTGGCTTCTGTTTGCAGATCGGCGGGGAGGCCCACTGTATCAGTGCGGATTTCCGTGATGGCACCGTCAGTGAGAACGGCGCTTCCCAAAAATTTGATTTGCAGACGGCCCTTTTCGGCATCGTCTTGGGCATAGGCTGGCATAGCTAGGCCGGCAGATAAGGCGAGTCCGGCAGTTGCAGCCAGAGCAGCAGTTGCAAAACGCATTAATGTATACTCCCGCGCCGTAGCAGCTGCCCTTTGCAGCCAAGGATATTTACGACGCGAGTATGCTGTGGGGCGATCCGCAGCAGCAAACATTGATCTTGCGCAAATTTCGTAAAAAGCGAAATGACGCGGTAAATTTTGCAATTCCGGCGTAAATTGATTTGGATCAATGTTTGCCGGAGCAAACCCTTCCACAGCGTTGTCATCATTCTGCTTCAACGGGAAGGGAAGCTTATGGACAACGTCCTGTCACGGGCGGGCATGTATTACGTGCTGCTCATCTTATCAGTTCTGGCCATTGCGGTGGCTGCTGATCAAGTGTTCGCCATTCAAATGACCATCGTCGCAATCGCGATCTGTATCGCCTTGTGGTTCAATCTGCGCGGGGCGGATTATTCTGCGATCGCGCATGGCATTCTGAAGATGCCGGCGGATGAAACCGTCTATGATGATGATCCGATCCGGTGGGGTGTTATTGCCACAATGTTTTGGGGTTTGGCTGGACTGTTGGCCGGGCTCTTTATTGCATTGCAGCTGGCCTATCCGGTTCTCAATATCGAACCCTATCTCAACTTTGGGCGAGTGCGTCCGCTTCATACATCCGCCGTTATCTTTGCTTTTGGAGGCAATGCCCTGATCGCGACGTCTTTCTACGTCGTCCAGCGCACTTGTAGGGCGAGGCTTGCCTTCCCGGGCCTCGCCCGCTTCGTCTTCTGGGGATACCAACTGTTCATCGTGTTGGCGGCTAGCGGATATTTGCTGGGTGCAACCCAGGGCAAGGAATATGCGGAACCTGAATGGTACACCGATTGGTGGCTGACCGTTGTCTGGGTGTCTTACCTGCTGGTTTTTGTGGCGACTATCGTGAAGCGCAAAGAGCCGCACATCTATGTGGCCAACTGGTTCTATCTCGCATTTATCCTGACCGTCGCCATGCTGCATGTCGTGAACAATCTGGATATGCCGTACAGCATTGTCGGATCAACCAGCTATCCGCTGTTTGCTGGTGTGCAAGGCGCTTTGGTGCAGTGGTGGTATGGCCACAACGCGGTTGGTTTCTTCCTGACCGCAGGTTTCTTGGCGATGATGTACTACTTCGTTCCGAAGCAGGCAGAACGTCCGGTCTATTCCTATCGTCTGTCGATCATTCACTTCTGGTCGCTGATCTTCCTCTATATCTGGGCCGGTCCGCACCACTTGCATTACACCGCGCTGCCTGACTGGGCGCAGACATTGGGCATGGTGTTTTCCATCATCCTGTGGATGCCCAGCTGGGGCGGTATGATCAACGGGCTGATGACGCTGAACGGCGCATGGGACAAAGTCCGCACCGATCCGATTATCCGGATGATGGTGATGGCGCTCGCATTCTACGGCATGAGCACGTTTGAAGGGCCAATGCTGTCGATCAAGGCAGTCAATAGCCTGTCTCACTATACCGATTGGACCATCGGTCACGTCCATTCCGGCGCATTGGGCTGGAACGGCATGATCACCTTCGCGTGCGTATATTTCCTGGTCCCCCGTCTGTGGGGCAAGGACCGGCTGTTCAGCCTGCGCATGGTCAACTGGCACTTCTGGCTCGCTACGATCGGGATCGTTTTTTACGCTGCCAGCATGTGGGTTGCCGGTGTTACCCAAGGCCTGATGTGGCGCGAATATGGCCTTGATGGGTATCTGGTAAACAGCTTCGTCGACACCGTATCAGCGATCCATCCGATGTATGTAATGCGCGCTTTCGGCGGCGGTCTCTACCTCGCTGGGGCGGTAATCATGGCGTACAATATCTGGGCGACAATTGCCGGGAAAGTGCGGGAGGAAGCTCCGATGAGCCAGCCCGATTTCAACCCCGCCGCTGACCGCCCAGCCATCCCTGCAGCTGCGAATTGAAAGGCACCACTATGACCAAACCTGTCAGTAAAACGCCTGATGCCGCAGAACAATCCGCGGGCCTCCCCCCGGCTAAAGGTCACAAGCGGTTGGAACGCAACGTGACCCTGCTGGCTGCTGCTGCGTTCGTAACCGTGGCCATCGGCGGCATCGTGGAAATTGCGCCCTTATTCTGGATCGATAATACGATTGAGAAGGTGGATGGAATGCGGCCTTATACTCCGCTGGAGCAAGCGGGCCGTGACATCTTTGTGCGGGAAGGGTGTTATACTTGTCACAGCCAGATGATCCGGCCGTTCCGCGACGAGGTAGAGCGGTATGGGCATTACAGTCTGGCGGCGGAAAGCATGTATGATCACCCGTTCCAATGGGGCTCAAAACGGACCGGCCCTGATTTGGCCCGCGTTGGCGGCCGCTATTCCGACGAATGGCATGTGCAGCACTTGCAGGATCCGCAATCGGTCGTTCCCGAGAGCATCATGCCGTCCTACGCATTCCTTAGCGAGACACCCATCAAGTTCGAAAACCCGTCTGCGAGGCTAGGAGCCCTGCGGATGGTTGGCGTACCCTATTCGGATGCTGACATAGAAGCCGCCGCACAGGATATGATCGCGCAAGCAAGCCCGCAACTGGACGCGGGCGATATGGAAGAGCGCTATCCCAAGACGCAAATCCGCGATTTTGACGGCAATCCTGACCAAGTGACAGAAATGGACGCGCTGGTCGCGTATCTCCAAATGCTCGGCACTTTGGTCGATGTGAACAGTGCGGTCGCGCAAGAGGAACTCGCAACGGAGAAGGGCCGATGAACGACCATTCCATCTATGAAACCTTGCGGCAACTGGCGGATAGCTGGGGCCTCTTGGCGATGTTGATCATGTTCCTCGTCCTGACGTTCTGGCCGTTCCGTCCCGGTGCGAAAGAACGCAATCACCGCGCTGCTACAGCAATTTTTGAGGACCAAAGCGATGGCGAATAAGCATCAAGATGCGAAACGCGTCGATGAACCCACCGGCACAGAGTTTGTCGGCCATGAATGGGATGGGATCGAAGAGCTGGATACACCCATGCCGCGCTGGTGGCTGTGGTCTTACTATGCCTGTATTGTGTGGGGGATTGTCTATGTAATCCTTTATCCTGCATGGCCGCTGGTAGAGAAGGGGACCGAAGGGGTTCTGGGCTGGACAAGTCGCGGCCAACTGGCCGAAGCTGTCGAAGCTGCACAGCTGGAGCGGGCCCCTGTTCTTGCTGCTTTATCTGAAATTCCAACCGAGCAACTGACTGAATATCCCGAGCGAATGCGGCAGGCGATTTCTGGCGGAGAGGCTGCATTTAAAGTGAATTGCGTGCAGTGCCACGGGGCTGGGGCCGCAGGCAGTATTGGCTATCCAAACCTGAACGATGATGATTGGCTGTGGGGCGGTGATTTGAAAGCGATCGAAGTCACGCTGCAGCATGGTATTCGCTGGGATGGCTCGGACCAAACCCGCATTAGTCAGATGCCCGCCTTTGGTCGTGACGGTATCTTAACCCGTGAACAGATTACCGAGGTGACATCGCATATTCTGACGTTCTCCGGTGCAGAAGATGTCAGTCCGGCTAGCCTGCGCGGGGCTGAATTGTTCGAGGCAAACTGCGCTGTATGTCATGCATCGAATGGCACTGGATTGCGCGAATTTGGTGCGCCTAATCTGGCGGATAAGATATGGCTCTACGGCGATAAGCGTAGCCAGATTGAAGGCCAGATCTGGGCACCGCAAAACGGCGTAATGCCCGGCTGGCAAGAACGACTTGATCCGGTGACTATCAAGATGTTGGCCGCTTATGTCCATTCACGCGGCGGCGGTGAAGCAGCGCCAGTCGCGGTATCTGAACCCGCGCCCGCTGAAGGTGCCAGCGAGTAACGCGAATGAGCGATGCCCCTGCCATTGACTGGACCAATCCGTCCAAAAAGCCAGCGCCTGATCCTGGGCCAGATCCTGAGCCAGGACCGCTTTATGCAGTGCGTAAAGCGGTCCATCCACAGCGGATCGACGGTCCCTTTCGCCGGTTCAAATGGCTGGTTATGCTGATCACCTTGGGGATTTACTACATTACCCCTTGGATCCGGTGGGATCGCGGCCCGTTCGCGCCCGATCAGGCTGTGCTGGTCGATTTGGCAAATCGTAGATTCTACATGTTCGGCGTCGAGATATGGCCGCATGAATTCTACTTCGTGGCGGGCATGCTGATTATGGCTGGTATTGGGCTGTTTTTGGTGACCAGTGCAGTGGGCCGGGCGTGGTGCGGCTATAGTTGTCCGCAAACTGTCTGGACGGATGTATTCCAACATGTCGACCGGTTCGTTGATGGTGACCGAAATGCCCGAATGCGTCTGGATGCCGCGCCTTGGGGGCCAGCCAAGATCGCCCGCCGCGGTTTCAAATGGACCATCTATCTCGTCATCAGCTTTTGGACTGGTGGCGCCTGGATCATGTATTTTGCTGATGCGCCGACGCTGACGGTGGATTTCTGGACTGGCCAAGCCGCTATGGTGGCATATGTTACAGTCGCCATTCTTACCGCCACGACCTTCATATTAGGCGGTTTTCTGCGCGAGCAAGTATGCATCTATATGTGCCCTTGGCCGCGTATCCAAACAGCGATGCTAGACGAAAAGTCGCTGATTGTGACGTATAAGGACTGGCGCGGTGAACAACGCGGCAGCGTGAAGAAAGCTGCGAAGAACCCCGAACGCTATGGCGACTGTATCGATTGCAACCAGTGTGTCGCGGTGTGCCCCACCGGAGTGGATATTCGCGAAGGGGCACAGATCGGTTGTATCACTTGCGGGCTGTGCATTGATGCCTGTGACAGGGTGATGGCAGAGGTCGGGCGCCCGCGCGGCTTGATCGATTATGCCACGCTGGAAGATTGTGAGCATGAAGCTGCCGGCGGCAATGTTCGCTCCATTTGGAAAACACTTTTTCGCCCGCGCACGCTTATCTATTTTAGCATTTGGGGCGCGATCGGTGCAGCATTGCTGTTCGCCTTAGGGGTGCGGACGCATACTGAACTGACGGTTGAGCATGACCGCAATCCGCCCTTTATGTTGATGAGCAATGGCGATGTGCGCAACGCTTTCACTGTGCGTATCCGGAACATGGAAAGCCGGCCGCGCGATATGAAGTTGGAAATTGGCGGACTGCCAGACGGCCTGATGTGGACTGATGATACAGCGCGTGCAGACGCCGCCCGCTCTATCATTCGCGCTGTTCCTGCCGATGCGACGCAGCCTGTTCGGGTTTACGTCATCGCCCCATCCGACACTGTGACGCAAAACTTCACCTTCACGGTCACATCGCAGGATGAGCAAAGTGAACAAGATGCCGCTGAAGTCCGTTTTGAAAGTCCGGAGAACTAATATGAAATCGCACACGCATAAGCCGTTCACCGGTTATACTATGGCGATAATCCTGGTCGGCTTTTTCGGTTTTGTCGCCGCTGTCAATTTCACGATGGCGAAGTATGCCAGCTCAACATTTGGCGGGGTGGTAGTAGAAAATTCTTACGTCGCGAGTCAGGAATTCAACAGCTGGCTTGAGAATGCAAAGGTTCAAGAGGCACTGGGTTGGGAAATCACCAGCACATGGCGGACGGATCGCCGGGTGGAAGTGACAGCTGGCAATGTCCCTAAAGGCGCAACAATGACAGCCAAAGCCCGCCACCCATTGGGCCGCGCGTCAGAGCAGCCTTTGACTATGATTGAACAGCCTGATGGCCGGTTCGTTTCCCAGCAGAGGCTGCCAGAAGGCCGGTGGAGCGTAGAACTGATGATTACATCAGGCACCGATGTATGGCGTGGAAAAGAGGCGTTGCGGTGACTGCTCTATCTGCCCCGGTTACGGATCATGCGGAAGAAACGGTTCTTGCAGTTCCCTCCATGCATTGCGCGGGCTGCATGAGCAAAATCGAACGCGGATTGGCAGGAATTGATGGGGTTTACTCGGCCCGTGTGAACTTGTCTGCTCGCTTGGTACGGGTCGCCCATTCAGGGGTCGTTGACGAGCGGGGCTTGGTCTTGGCGCTCGCCGATATTGGGTTTGAAGCGCAGCCCCGCCAGGCAGCAACCGCTCGGCCAGTGTCAGCCGTTAAGCCGCTATTGGCACCGCTGGCAGTAGCCGGATTTGCCGCAATGAACGTGATGCTGCTGTCGGTCAGCGTCTGGTCTGGCGCCGATGGCAGTACACGCAGTATGTTTCATTGGTTGTCAGCGTTGATTGCGGTTCCCGCGATAGCCTATGCAGGGCAACCATTTTTTCGTTCCGCATGGTCGGCATTGCGCAAGAAACGCACCAACATGGACGTGCCGATTTCGATCGGTGTGATCGTGGCAAGCGGGCTGAGCGTGTACGAAACCGTTACCGGTGGGCATCATGCCTGGTTTGATGGTGCGTTGATGTTGCTCACCTTCTTGCTCGCAGGCCGGGTGCTGGATGGAATGATGCGTGATCGGGCCCGGTCCGGGGTCGACGCATTGTTGAGCCAGGCCGCCAGCGGCGCGATGGCTGTGAATGCCGCGGGCGCTTTAGAATGGGTCAAGACCGCCGATTTGCGGGCAGGCATGGTGATGCGCGTAGCCAGCGGAGAACGGTTGGCGGCGGATGGAGCCATTGTCACCGGGCGGACCCGTTTCGATCGCTCACTTTTAACCGGTGAAACAACCCCGGTAATTGCGGCCGCCGGAGATGCAGTGTTGGCAGGTACGCTCAATTTAGGCGATCCTGTCGATGTGCGGGTGACTCAAGTCGGGCACGATACAACATTGTCGGAAATCGCCAGATTGATGGAGGCATCGACTCAAAACCGCTCCAAATATGTGCGGATCGCTGACCGGGCGTCGCGGCTGTATGCCCCTGCAGTTCATACATTGGCGGCATTGACCGTGATTGGTTGGTTGATCGCAGGAGTTACCGTTTACGATGCGCTGGTAATTGGTGTGGCGGTTTTGATTATTACTTGCCCCTGCGCCTTGGGGTTGGCTGTGCCGGTGGCACAAGTGGTTGCCAGCGGTGCTTTGATGCGCGCCGGGATTATGGTCAAGGATGGGTCTGCCATTGAACGGTTGGCAATGGTTGATCGCGCCCTGCTGGATAAAACCGGTACATTGACACAGGGCAAGCCGGTTCCCGACTCGGCGGCGATTTCTGCACTGGCCAGTGATGCTGCGGCGGCCTCTGTCGCACTTTCTTTGGCATCATATAGCCGCCATCCTTTATCGCGCGCTTTGGCGCAGGCCCTGACGGAATACGGGATCGAGCCCGCTCAGGCGGAAACTGTATCTGAGGTGCCCGGCCAAGGGGTGTTCGGCACGGTCGGCGGTATCGAAGTTGCTCTGCGACGGCCGGAAATCGCAGAGAGTACGGCCGTGGTGCTGCGTATTGGTGATGAGCCTGACCGTCTGATTGCTTTTGCCGATCGGGTGCGACCCGATTCTGGCGAGGCGTTGGCGATGCTCAAGCAGCTCAATGTAGAACCGAGTATCCTGTCAGGTGATAATTGCGGTTCAGTTGGGGCAATCGCTTGTCAAACAGGCCTTACGGGGCAGGCCAATGCAACGCCGGCTCAAAAGCAATTGGCGATCGAGAACTTGCAGGCAGCAGGAAGAACGGTTCTGATGGTTGGAGACGGATTGAATGACGGCCCCGCTTTGGCTGCTGCAAATGCGTCTATGGCGCCAGGGAGCGCCAGCGATGTTGGCCTGCATGCATCTGACTTCGTGTTTATGCAAACCAGCCTGTTAGCGGTGCCACGGGCGATCACTGTGTCGCGGCGAACAATGACTATCGTAAGACAGAACTTTGCGCTCGCCATTGGATACAACGTGCTGGCGGTCCCGTTGGCGATTGCCGGTGTGGTTACGCCCTTAATCGCGGCTGCGGCGATGTCGGCCAGCTCGCTGATTGTTGTGGCCAATTCTCTGCGGCTGGTGAAGGCGGCGAAATGACGAGCCTGATCGTTCTCATACCGGTTGCCCTCGGGCTTGGATTGTTTGGCCTCGGGATGTTTTTCTGGGCTCTCAAGAGCGGCCAATTCGATGATCCTGAAGGGGCCGCCAATCGAATCCTGATGGATGATGAGGGGCCAGAGAAATGAGCAGTATTGCAGCATTGGTGGCGGTTGTGGCGATCATCCCGGCAGCGATGAACCCGTCGCTGGTGGTTCGGGATAAAACCCTCAGCGCGCTTGTTTGCGGGTCCGGGGTAACCGTCTCTATCCCGGTGGGGTCGCCAGATTTACCCGGCAGTGTGCCGTCAATGTGCTGTGCCAAGGGCTGCCAGACCAAGAGCAGAAAATTGGCAAAATCTGCGCAATTTGATCCAGAACAATGAAACTGGCGCCAACATAAGGCTGATGAATACTATGTGGCCCTACATTCCTCATCTGCTCGCGACGCCAGTACCCCGGTACACCAGCTTTCCCACTGCCGCTGAATTCGCAGAAGGGTTAGAGCCCGCAGATTATCAAACTGAGCTGGCGGGCCTAAGCGGCACTGTTTCTCTGTATGTCCATATCCCGTTTTGCGATAAGATTTGTTGGTATTGCGGGTGCAATACGGGCGCGGCCAATAAGAAGCAGCGCCTCGCATCCTATCTTGATGCCCTGCATCGCGAGATCGCCTTGGTATCCAACTATTTGCCGGATGGAGTGCGGATTGGCCGGATTGCCTTTGGCGGGGGCAGCCCCAATGCTATCGCGCCAGTGGATTTTGTCCGTTTGTTCGACGCGATAATATTGGCGTTCAAGCTGGATAATCCGGTGATTTCGATGGAGCTGGATCCGCGTAGTCTGACGGAAGAGTGGGTGCCCGTTCTGAAGTCTATCGGGGCAAGTCGGGCCAGCCTTGGTGTTCAAACATTCTCGCCGCATTGCCAGGTGGCCATTGGCCGGGTCCAGCCGCTGTGCATGATTGATCGGACGACGCGGTGGCTCCGTCAGGCGGGGATCACTTCGCTCAATTATGACCTGATGTATGGTCTGCCAGGGCAGACCGCCGGTGATGTGCAAGATTCGCTAACGCTTGCGCGTGATTTGGGGGCGGACCGGCTCGCAGTGTTCGGATATGCGCATGTCCCACATTTGATCCCGCGGCAGCGGCGCATTGATGATCGCGGTTTGCCTGACGTGGAACAGCGCTTCCAGATGGCAGAATTGGCTCATCGATATTGTACTGATCGCGGGATGAGACCGATCGGCTTTGATCATTTCGCCCAAGCAGCCGACCCGCTGGCCATTGCGGCCGAGAATGAGCAGGTTCGCCGCAACTTTCAAGGGTTTACCGATGACCCATCGGATGCAGTTATCGGTTTAGGCGCGTCATCTATCAGCAGTCTACCCAATATGTTGGTCCAGAATGATAAGAATTCGGGGCGATACAGAATGCAGCTGTCGCAAGGCCTATTGCCTGTCGCCTTGGGTGTGCGGCGATCCGCGCAGGACCAGCAGCGCGCGAAAGTGATTGAGGATGTGTTATGCGCCGGAAGAGCTAAACCTGGCCTCACCCTATTAGAAGCCGCTTGGCCCCGATTAGCCCCATTTATCGAAGCAGGCGTGTGTGACATTGCCGAAGAGGAGCTGGTTATCGGACCGCACGGGGTGCCATATGCACGCGGAATTGCAGCGACTTTTGATCCTTATCGCCAACCTTCTGCCAGACGTTTCAGTTCGGCAGTATAGCTTCTCGGACAGCTTGCCGCTTTGTACTCAATTGCAATTGCGGCCAATTCTGCCAAGCAGACCGGTGGAGGCTTCATGGTTCACGGTTCAGCAGCAGATGCACATTCTGTCGTCAGCGTTATTCAGCCGGCGATCATTCTTTTGGGGCTGGGCATTCTTGCTGCTTTAGGGGCAAAGATTTGCCGGCTTAACCCGATTGTGGGTTATATTGCTGTCGGTCTGGCGCTGGCGTTTGCAGGACAAAGCGAACTGTTTGATGGACCGGTGGTCGAAGCCTTGGCCGAAGCGGGCATTATGTTCTTGCTGTTCAATCTTGGCCTGCATTTCTCCATCGCGCGCATACGCGAGGAAGCGGCGAACATTTTCGGCTTTGGTACCTTGCAAATGCTTATTGCGGGCGGCGGTTTCACAGCGTTGGGATTACTATTTGGATTGCCGCCCATCGCCGCGATCCTTGGCGGGTTCGCGATGGGCTTGTCCTCCACGGCTGTTGTTATCGGGGTGATCCGGGAACGTGAACAGGAAGATTGCCCTGTTGGCCGTGCAGCACAATCAATCCTTATCTTTCAGGATATCGCGGCGATTATGCTGCTGGTTGTTGCAGGTAGTTTGGGCAGCGGAGAGGCGCTGGGTGGTGCTCTCGCCATAGCAGCGGCGAAGGCGGTTGCTGCCTTTGCCGTGGCGGTGCTGTTTGCGCGTTATCTGACAGAACCCCTATTTCGGATTATCACCCGGATTGATAGCAGCGAAGTGCTGACCGCCTCAGCGCTATTCCTTGCTTTGGCGGCGGGATGGCTGACAGGGATGATCGGGCTGTCTCTTACGCTTGGTGCGTTTTTGGGCGGGGTTGCGTTGGCGGATTCCCGGTATCGGTTGCTCGTCCAAACGGAAATCGAAGCGTTCAGGGGCCTGTTCCTTGGTTTCTTTTTCATGACTGTCGGGCTGTCGCTCGATCCCGAGGTGGTGTCTGGGCAGTGGTATCTTATTCTTGCGGCTGCGGCGGCTCTGGTCACTCTCAAATGCACATTCAATATCCTTGCAGGGTTGGCCAATCGCTGGTCTGTCCCCGGTTCCACCCAACTGGGTTTTCTGTTGGGGCAAGGGTCGGAATTCGCTTTGGTCCTGTTTTCTATGCCGGCTGTCGCGGCACTGTTTGGCAGCGAGGCGTTGGCAATTGTCGTCTCTGCGATTGCAGTCAGTCTGGCGTTGACACCTGCAATCTCGACGCTGGGCAGGAAATTGGCGGGCAAACTGCGCCAGGGGCCACCCGACCAGAAACTGGCTGGCGATGATGCACCCATTCTGATCCTCAATCTGGCGGAGACTGGCCGCCGTGTGGCGGATATTCTTGAGGAAGAAGGCATCAGCTATATGGCGATTGAGTCCAATCGGGAGCGTTTTGAAATCGCGTTGGCTGATGGCTATCCCGTGCATTTTGCACCCGTGGGCGATCCGCGCAGCTGGCAAGCCATTGGCGTGGCAAAACGGCTTGCCGTGGTCGTGACGCAGGGCAATATGGACCGCGTCCGCGAGATATCGCCTTTGATCCGCGATCATGCACCAGATCTGATGCGGATTATTGCAGTGGATGGTATGGAAGAACCGCCAGATTTGGCCGATGACATGGCTGTTATGGTGGATGTTTCAGATGTTGATGGAGCAGACCATTTGGCAGATGAAATCTTGGAAATGCTGGGTATTGAGCGGCGCATGAAGCCCTCTGACGCTTCTACGGATGCCGTCGCAGCATGAAGCTGGGGGCGTGTTATTATCCGGAGCATTGGCCGGAAGATATGTGGGCCGATGATGCTCGCCGCATGGCAGACGCTGGCTTAAGCCGTGTCCGCATCGGTGAATTTGCATGGAGCCGTATTGAACCGGAACCCGGTGTGTTCGACTGGGGCTGGCTCGACCGTGCGATCAATACGCTTCACGCAGCGGGTTTAGAGATCATTCTGGGTACGCCAACGGCTACCCCGCCGAAATGGCTGGCGGACCAAATGCCTGATATGTTTGCCGTCGATGTCCACGGCAGATCGCGCGGTTTCGGATCGCGTAGGCATTATTGCTTCAGCCATTTGGGATACCGGGCGGAAGCCGCACGGATCACCCGCGCAGTGGCCCAGCGATATGGCAACCACCCCGCCGTTGTGATGTGGCAAACCGATAATGAGTATGGCTGCCACGATACCACGATCAGCTATTCAGACGCTGCGCGCGACGCCTTCCGATTTTGGCTGGCGCAGCGTTATGGCGATATCGGATCCCTCAATACTGCGTGGGGTAATGTCTTTTGGAGCATGGAGTATCGCGGCTTCGACCAGATCGAGCTGCCCAATTTAACCGTTACCGAGGCAAATCCCGCCCATTGGCTGGCGTTTAGAAGGTTCTCCTCTGATCAAGTGATCAGTTTCGACAAGGCGCAGATCGATATTCTGCGCGAGCTATCCCCCAACCGGGATGTGATGCACAACGCGATGGGCTTTGTTACCGATTACGATCATCATGATCTGGGGCAGCAGCTGGATGTTGTGATGTGGGATAGCTATCCGCTCGGCTTCCTGGAGATGTTCCCCTTCAGCGATGCCGACAAGGCCGCCTATGTGCGGCAGGGACATCCCGATATCGCCGCGTTTCACCATGACCTGTATCGCGGTTGCGCGGCAGATGGCCGCTGGGGTGTGATTGAACAGCAACCCGGGCCAGTCAATTGGGCACGGCATAATCCCGCCCCGCTACCGGGAATGGTTCGCCTTTGGACATTGGAAGCAATGGCGCATGGTGCCGAACTCGTCAGTTATTTCCGTTGGCGGCAAGCGCCCTTTGCGCAGGAACAAATGCACGCAGGGTTGCTGCGGCCGGATAGTCAAGCGGCGCCCGGGCTAGATGAAGCCATACAGGCAGCATCAGACATCGCTGATCTGGGCGAGGCGGGCCGCCCGATAAAAGAAGTGGCTCTGATTTTCAGTTACGATGCCGAATGGATCACGCAAACGCAGCCACAAGGGGAAGGGTTGTCGGCGCTGTGGGCTGCATTTTCGATCTATACGGCGCTGCGAGAGGCTGGCTTGAATGTCGATATCATCCCGCCCCGTGCCGATCTTTCGGGGTATGCCATGGTGGCCGTGCCATGTCTGCCAGCGGTTCCTGACCAGTTAGTAAGCGCGCTAAAAGCTTTCGATGGATCGGTGATCATCGGTCCGCGTTCGGGTAGCAAGACAGACGAGCTATCAATCCCGGCAGGTTTGGCCCCCGGAAAACTGAAAGCGCTATTCCCCGCGACAGTTACTCGCAGCGAGAGCTTGCGGCCCGGTACGCACCATGCCGGAGATGGCTGGTCTGCAACCCGCTGGCTCGATCATTTGGAAACAGAGGCTGAAGCTGAACTGGTTGCAGAGGATGGCATGGTCGCATGCTGGAAATCAGCCAATGTTCGCTATTGCGCAGCATGGCCGGAAGGCGCGCTTATTGCAGAGATTGCGCGGCGAGCTGCGACAGAGGCGGGGTTAGAACCCGTCACATTGCCTACCGGTGTCCGCGTGCGCAAAACAGACACGTACATTTTTGCCTTCAATTACGGCAATGAAACACAGCAAGTTACCCTGCGGGGGATTGAACGTCTTGGATCGAGCGCGTTGAGCGCTGCTGGCGTGGCGGTATTCGAAGCCAGCTAGCTGGCTGGCCGGCTATCCAGCCATTTGGCGAAGCTGACAAATCCAGTGATCAGGAACGGTACCAGCGCCAGCGAGAGAACAACCTTTGCCAGCATCTGTCCGATCAACAGCGACGTAATCGGAAATTCGCCATAAAACGCCAAAGTGATAAAGATCAGCGTGTCGATCGCTTGGCTAAGTGCAGAGGCAATAGCGCCGCGCACCATCAATCCCGCGGTAGTGTTTCCCCCTTCTGGCCCCCGGAGTTTGGAGAATATCCAAACATTGAGAAACAGGGAAACACCATAGGCCACTGGCCCCGCCATCATAATGCGCGGGGTTTGAGTGGTGACCGTTTCAAATGCCTTTATGTTTTCCAACGGCATTTTGTCTGAGGGCGGCAAATACAACACGAAGACGACCAGCGCAGCGGATACCGCAAGCGGAACAAAGCCCCACATGACCAGGCGGTTTGCCATCGCCTGTCCGTGCAACTGGGCCGTCGTGCTGGACAAGACAACCAGCATCAAAAAGGCGAAAATTCCTGCCTCAACGGCAAGCGGGCCCAACGCGACTTGTTTAAAACCCAGCACCCCCGCAATCACTGTCATCCCGCCATACAGCAACCCGATAAAGAAGAGTGACGGCATGATCGGGCGGGCAGTTGCGGTATCAGTCATGCACGCTGACTATGGCGTAATGATCAAAAAGGGAAGCGGCCTTTCTACCGTAAACTGTGGGCAGCGCGTTTGACGCGGGCGGCACAAAAGGCGACAGCGGGGCATCTAGGGAATCGGTAACGAAAGACATCATGCACCCGATATTGACCAGCCTGTGCGGCATCCTTGTAATTTTGGCCATCGCGTTTCTGCTGTCTACTGGCAAAAAACGAATTAAACTGAGGGTGGTTGGTGCGGCCTTCGCGCTTCAGGCGGTGATGGCTCTATTGGTCCTGCGCACGCCATTTGGCGTCGGCGCTATTGAATTTTTGTCCAATGGAGTGATCGCTCTGCTGGATTATTCCAAGGTCGGCATCACTTCGGTATTCGGCCCGATGGAAAGCAATCCGTTCGCCAACACTTTTGTGATCGCAGCCTTGCCGGTGATTGTTTTCTTCGCTGCGATTGTGTCGATCCTGTATCACCTTGGCATCATGCAACGTCTGGTGCGCTGGGTCGGCGGCGCCATCGGTTGGATTACCGGCATTAGTAAGGTCGAAGCGCTGGGTAGTGCGGCGAATATCTTCGTCGGCCAATCCGAAAGTCCGCTGGTGGTGCGCCCCTATCTAGCGGCGCTTACACCCAGCCGGCTGTTTACTCTCATGTGCGTAGGTATGGCAGGGGTCGCGGGCACCATTCTGGCGGCCTATGCCAGCTTTATCGGATCGGACGCTGTACCGTTTTTGCTTGCAGCCGCCTTTATGTCCGCCCCTGGCGGCATTCTGATGGCGAAGATCATCATGCCTGATGATGAAAGCGAATTGGCTCGCGCCGCCGCAGAACTGTCGGGTGTCGATGCTGAAGAGATTGTGCTGCCAAAAGGGCGCATCAGCGCGGAAGGGCCGGGATCTCTGGTTGAAGGCGGTAAAGCGCCAGAGGTTGAAATTGCGGAGACGTTTGAAGAAGGGCACAGCCCGGCCAATATTATCGAGGCGGCTGCACAAGGCACCCAGACGGGTGTTAAGCTTGCCGTTGCCGTTGGCGCGATGGTCATGGTTTTTGTGGCGCTCGTGGCACTGGCCAACGGAATGCTGGGCGGCGTGGGCGGTCTCTTTGGATATCCTGATCTCTCCTTCCAGCAATTGCTCGGTTATGTATTTGCGCCGGTCATGTTCCTCATTGGCATTCCCGATTGGCAGCAGGCGCAAGTCGCTGGCGGCTTGTTTGGTACCAAGATTGTGCTCAACGAATTTGTGGCGTTTATTGAGCTGGGCGCGATGGGCGCGGATCAACTGACCGACCGCAGCCGGGCAATTGTTACCTTCGCACTGTGCGGCTTTGCCAACTTTAGTTCTATCGCCATTCAAATGGCGGTGACGGGCGGCTTGGCGCCAAACCAGCGGCCGGTCATTGCCCGCCTCGGCCTGCGCGCCTTGGCCGCAGGTTCATTGGCCAATTTGATGAGCGCCGCGCTCGCTGGATTATTCCTGCCCTATTAAAAAGTGCGGTTTATCCCTAAGATATAGCCATGACCCAGATTGCATCTGTCTCGATTGCTCGCCCGCTGTCCGAAGTGGCTGACGAGCTTGGCCGCAGTTTTGCCGAATACGGTTTTGCCGTTATTCGCGATCACGGGATCCCGGCGGATCTGATCGCCCGGGCAGAAGCGATGTCGAAGGCTTTCTTCGCACTACCAGAGGAAGTGAAGCGGTCATATATCTTGGCTGGCAGCGGCGGTGCCAGAGGATACACTCCGTTCGGCACCGAAAAAGCCAAAGACGCACAAGTCCACGATCTGAAAGAATTCTGGCATGTCGGGCGGGATCTGCCTTCTGACCACCCGCTCTCTGAATTTATGGCGCCGAATATCTGGCCCGCCGAAGTTGACGGTTTCAAGGAAACATTTGAAGCGCTGTATGCAGCATTTGAAGAGGCCGGGGGCAAAGTCCTGCGCGCCATAGCTCTTCATTTGGAGCTGGACGAAAACTTCTTCGACGCCACTGTGCAAGATGGCAATTCTGTCATGCGTCTTCTGCGTTATCCCCCTCTGGAGGGCGAAGAAGCGAAAGGCGCCATTCGTGCAGCAGCGCATGGCGATATCAATACGATTACTTTGCTATTGGGCGCTGAGGAAGCGGGTTTGGAGCTGCTCAAGGCGGATGGAGACTGGCTGGCAATCGATCCACCCGAAGGCGCCTTGGTGGTGAATATCGGCGATATGCTCGACCGGCTAACCAATGGACGTTTGGTGTCGACCACTCACCGTGTCGTAAACCCTCACGGGGATGCGGCACATCGCGCCCGGTATTCGATGCCATTTTTCCTGCATTTCAGGCCTGATTATGTGATTGAAACGCTGCCATCTTGTGTGGATGAAACTGCACCCCCGCCGATTTCAAGCCATGACTTCCTGCTCCAGCGACTCCGAGAGATCAACCTGGCTTAATCGGCTGCTGGACCGCCGGTTTTTGGTCCAAAATATTCACAGCCTGTTCAAAAAACGAAGTTTCCAAACTTATGTTGCAACGCAGCAACACCGATTTTTGGCGGAATTCTGGGGTTTTTGATGGGGCTGGTTTTTGCCAGTGTAACTGATCTGGCGATTGTCACCTAATTGTCACAAAAAGGTCTTTTGGGCGTAGCTGATCGTCCGTAACGGGCGTCTATCGATTCTTTACTTCGTCCCAACCCCGATCGTCACGCAAGGACCTTCGTCAATGAAACTTAAGTATCTCTTGGCTGCCAGTGTTGTCAGCCTTTCCGCAACTGCCATGGTGGCAGCACCGGCTTCGGCTCAACAAATTACATCTGGTATTGAAGGTCAGGTTACAAGCACTGACGGCACGGCAGTCGCTGGTGCAACTGTTGTTGTGACCGATACCCGTACCGGCCGCTCCAGCGCGTTGACCGCTGACAGCGATGGCTCATTCCGTATTAGCTCGCTTGTCCCGGGCGGTCCTTACACTGTCACTGTCACGGCAGACGGCTTTGAAGGTCAGTCAGTCGAAGGTCAGTTCATCACGGTTTCCGGCAACACGGACTTTAAGTTTGAACTTGCTGCTGCGACGGCTGGTGGAGAAAACTTCATCGTCGTGACGGGTGAACGCGCTAACGTCCAGCAATTGGCCGTTGGGCCAGGTTCTGCATTTAGCACTGAGACGCTGGAAACATTCCCGAGTCTGACACGCGACGTTCGCGATATTATTCGCCTTGACCCACGAGTTAGTCTAGAGCGGGCAAACGAAGTCGACCGCATTTCCTGCTTGGGCGGTAATGACCGCTCCAACACATTTACTGTCGACGGGATCGTTCAGGCAGACGTATTTGGTTTGAATGGCACCCCATTCGCAGCTCGTAATGCTCTGCCGCTTCCATTTGATGTTGTGCGCGAGACTTCGGTTGAATTTGCGCCGTTCGATGTTGAGTATTCTGACTTCACTGGTTGTTTGGTCAACGTAGTTACCAAATCTGGTACGAACGAATTCCACGGTAGCGCCTTCTATACATTCCGCAGTGACGATATCCGCGGCACATCGCTTGATGGTGTTGACGACATTGTCTCACCGTTTGAAGAAAAGCGTTGGGGCGCGACCCTTGGTGGTCCTATCATTCCGGACCGTTTGTTCTTCTATGCGGGTTATGAAGAAACCGATTTGGGCAATGCCAATGAATTTGGTCCTTTCGGTGGCGGTTTCGCCAACGAAGCAAACTTTGTTACGCAGGCGCAATTCGATCGGTTCGCGCAAATCGCTAACGACGTTTACGGCCAAGATGTTGGCGGTTATCCGGTGACGCTGGCGGAATCTTCCGTTCGTTATTTCGGTCGTATTGATGCCTACATTTCCGACAATCACCGTTTGGAAGCGACGTATCAGCGTCTTGAAGAAACGAACATTGAGTCTGATACTGGCGGGCAAGAACTGACCGGTTTTAACAGCTTCGAAGATGAAGGTACCGTATCAGATTATTATTCGGTCCGTTTGTATTCTGACTGGAGCGATAAGGTTTCGACCGAATTGCGCTTGAGCCGCGCTGAGGTTGCTGACGTTCAAGGCCCCGTCGGATTTGGTGAAGCGCAGTCAGCCAATCCAACAGTTCGTTTGACCGTTGGTGTCGATAATGAAACTAATGGATTGATTCCTGGGGGCCAAAATGGCCGTCTCAGCACCGGTCCTGGTATTTTCCGTTCGGCTAACGCGCTGAACAGCACAGTTGATCAAGCCAAGTTCCAAATGAACATTGATGGCGGTGCGCACCAGATCAAACTGGGTGCTGAAATCAACTCACTCGACGTGTTCAACTTGTTTGCGATTAACGCAACCGGTACTTTGTTCTTCCGTAATTTGGATGACTTTGAAAACGGTTTGGTTGCTTCGGGCGGTTTCTCCAGCGTGTTTGCTGGTGCTGATGATCTAGTGGGCGGTGGTCTCGGCGGCGGTACAATCCGCGCAACACCAACTGGCGACATCAACGAAGCATCCGCAACATTCAAGCGTCAGATCTATTCGGTTTACGCTCAGGATGAATGGCAGGCTACTCCGCAACTTGGCATTACTGCCGGTGTTCGCGTTCAGTGGTTTGCTGGTGATGCACCGCGGCCAAACCCAGCGTTTCAAGCGCGCTATGGTTTCAACAATGCTGTTGGCTTCGGCTCTCTAGACCCGATTTTGTTGCCGCGTTTGTCTGCGACTTATGAGTTGGACAATACTGGCTTCTTCAGTAACTCACGTGTGACTGGTGGCGTCGGTATTTTCTCCGGCGGCGACCCGGTTGTGTATTTCTCCAATGCCTTTTCAAATAATGGCTTCTCCACTGGTGAAGGCGATACATTTGATGGTCCTTGTAATGGTATCCAAGATGCCAACGGTCAGATCAGCGTGCTGAACAACGGTGCGTTCACTGGTATTCCTGCTTGTGCCGTGACTGCAGCATCAGCGCAGGCCGCTGCCGGTCTTGCAGATACACAGTCAACAGACCCGAACTTCAAAACGCCGACAGTCACCCGGGCTAACATCGGTTTCTCGACTGACTTAGGTACAGATAGTGGTTTCTTCAGCGATTGGCGGTTGAATGTGGATTACATCTACAGCCGTTTCAATAACACGCTGAACTTTGTTGATCTGTCACAAACACCAGACATCCGCACAAACGGTGGGTTCACTGTGGATGGTCGTCCGATTTATGCGGCGATTGATCCAACAGCGACCGGGTGTAATGCAGAACTGCAGGGTACTGGAGGCACACCTCCGACATATACCGGCGTAACTGCAGATTGCTTCAACACACGCCGTGATGATGAAATCCAGCTGACTAACGGCCCCGGCTATGAAAGCCACGTTGCATCATTCTTGCTCTCCAAGAACTTTGACCGTGGTATCTTCACCGAGGGCGGCGGTGTATTCCTCCGTCTCGGTTATGCGTTCACAGATTCGAACAATAACCGTAACGTTGGTTCCTCGACAGCCACATCGAGCTTCGACGTATCGGCAGCGTTTGACCGTCAGAACCCAGCTGTTTCGACATCTAACTTTGAAACACGGCATAACTTTACTGCGGCTGTCAGCTTCCGTGAAGAGTTCTTCGGTGATTATGCGACCACATTGGGATTGTTCTTCCGCGCTCGTGAAGGCCGTCCATACAGCCTGACTTTCGACGGCGGTGGCGTATTCAACGACAGTTCGTCAGGTAACGACAATGCGTTACTATACGTGCCTACAGGTACAGGTGATGCAAATCTGACAGACTTTAGCGGCCAAGGCTTCTCTGCAACTCAAATTGCAGCATTGCAGGCAGCTCAAGATTCAGCGGTTCAGTCGCTCACTAACTACGTGGATGCTTCTGGTTGTTCGTTCACTGCTGGCGCTTCGATCGCTCGTAACACATGTCGGAACCCGTGGTCATACGACCTTGACTTGCGGTTCAGTCAGGAATTGCCATTCATCGGTAGCTTGACCGGTATTGCGAACGATAAGTTGGAACTGTTTGTCGACATGGATAACTTCCTGAACTTCATCGATGATAGTGCAAATATTGTCCGTGCACGCGGTCAATTTGTTGACTTGGTCGACACAGGTGTCCGTGTGGACGACCCTGATAATCCAGGTAGCACTATTTCCGTCGGCGGTGTTGATGATCAAGGTCGCTATGCGATTTCGGGCTTCAACCCTGATGATCGTTTGAATGTCAGCACCACATCATCAATCTGGCGCATGCAGGTTGGTGTTCGTTACGAGTTCTAATTCGTAACCAGCATCGCTGAATAGAAGCGGCGGCCCTCTAGCGGGGGTCGCCGTTTTCTGTTGGGTGTCCAGTTGTGCTATCGTATGAGGGCGCTGCATCAATAGAGAAGGAACCGATGGAACACGCTGGCAAGTTCTCGACCATACGGCGTCGTCCTAAACCGGCGACGCTCATCTTAATCGGTTTATTCCATATTCTGGCAATCTACGGTCTGGCGCGTGCATTTGCGCCGGATATGACGCAATCGGTCGAAACGAGCTTTATTGCCGCATTTACCGTCACCATTACCACGCCAGAAGATCCCCCACCTGAAGAGGTAGAGCCGGTACCCGATGAAGGCGGGGCCGGCGAAGCAGGCAAGAAGGCCGTACCCAAGGAGGTGACTGCGCCAAAGCCCAAGATTGTTACAAAGCCAGATAAGCCGATACCGCAAGCCTCGTCGACTGGTGCAGCCGATAGCTCTGGCGCGAAAGAAGCTGGCGATGGAACGGGCGCTGCGGGCCAAGGGGTCGGCACGGGTAGCGGCCGCGGCGGCAGCGGCATGGGCGGCATTGCCGTTACCAAGCCCGTGCATATCTCCGGATCGATCAATAATGCGCGTGATTACCCTATACCGGAAGGCGGCAGACAGGCGCGTCTGGGCAATGAAGTGATTGTGAAAGTGACCGTGGGAATCGATGGCCGTGCACGCAATTGCAGTGTCTTTAGGCCAAGTCCCGACAGCGAAGCCGACCGGATCACCTGCCAGATTGTGGTCGATCGGCTGCGTTTTAAACCGGCGACAGACGGCAATGGGGACCCGGTGGCAGCGCCATTTTATTGGAGGCAGCGCTGGTTTTAACGCATCAAAATTTCCGGCGGTAACTTGATTGCAAGGCTCGCCGGGTATGGTCGCTAGGCAATGCAACTGAAAGGCACAGCTCAAGTGATCCATCCGGTAATACTATGCGGCGGTAGCGGTACACGCCTGTGGCCGCGTAGCCGTGCCGATAAGCCAAAGCCATTTTTGCCGCTGATTGGCGAGACCAGCCTGTTTGAGCAGACGCTGGCCCGCAGCGCGGATGGTGCAGTGTTTGCGCCGCCTTGCATTGTTACCGGGGCGAAGCATCACACGCTGGTTGCTAGCCAGATTGATCCTTCATCCAGCGCGCAAATCATCGTCGAACCAGCCGCCAAGAATACCGCGCCGGCTATTGCTCTGGCGGCTCTCCGTCTGCCCAGAGACGCGGTAATGTTGGTGTGTCCCAGCGACCATCATATCGACAACACGACAGCTTTTGTCGACGCGGTCCAATCTGCCTCTATCCTGGCGGAACAGGGACATCTGGTTGCGTTTGGTATCAAAGCGCTGACGCCGGAAACGGGCTATGGTTATATCAAACGAGGTGACCCGATTGGCGGCGGATATGCCGTTGAACGCTTTGTCGAGAAACCCGATATCGCGACTGCCAAAGCATTTTTGGCAGATGGCGGGTTCAGCTGGAATGGCGGGATCTTTGTTTTCAAAACCGGCGTCTTTCTAGAAGAACTCCGCGCGCACCGGCCAGAGATGATGGCTGCTGTAGAGCGAGCTGTCGCCAATGGCCGATCTGAGGGGCTGGTCTTCTATCCCGATGCAGAGAGCTTCGGCGGCATCGCGGGCGATTCCATCGATTACGCTGTTATGGAACCAACCACGCGCGCCGCGATGGTCCCGGTTGATATGGGCTGGTCCGATATCGGCAATTGGCAGGCGCTACGCGATGCCAGGCCGCGCGACAGCGAGGGTAACAGCCTGACCGGTCCAGTAGATGCTGTCGATTGTACAAATGTGCTGATTGAAAGCGATGGCCCGCGCGTTTCCGCCATTGGCCTGGATAATGTGATTATCGTCGTCGATGGAGACGAAATATTGGTCACAACGGCGGATGGGGCCCAGCGCGTTGGTACGCTCAAGGGGGCCAGCGCCCAATGATAGAACGGCCGATCTTGCCAACCCGTGCGGTTGAAAAAGTATGGGGGCGAGAGCACTTGTCGGCGCCGTTCAGCGCGCCTGATGGCCAGCGGATTGGCGAGATTTGGTTTGAGCCGGCTGAACCGTGTGAAAACCTGTTGGCAAAATATCTGTTCACGAGCGAAAAGCTTTCCGTGCAAGTGCATCCGTCGGATGCGCAGGCCCCCGATGGACAATCGGGTAAAGAGGAATGCTGGTTGGTTTTGGATGCCGAGCCTGATGCAGTACTCGCTATCGGGTTTAAAGAAGCGATCAGTGCAGCAACCATGCGATCCGCTGCTTTGGACGGTTCGATAGAGCATCTGCTGGAATGGCACCCTGCCAAGCGTGGTGATTTCTTCTATCTGCCTGCGGGCACGGTACACGCGATCGGTCCGGGTCTTAGCCTCGCTGAAATTCAGCAGAACAGCGATATCACATACCGGCTGTTTGATTATGGCCGTCCGCGAGAATTGCATCTTGATGCTGCGATTGCTGTCGCCGACCGAACCCCGCATCCGGCCCATTTGCGCCGCAACATCGCGATGGATCAATCGGTGCAATTGGTCGATGGGCCGCACTTCAAACTTGATTTTATCGTCGGGGAGCCTGACCCAGAGACATTAAAGCGATTTGATGGAGGCGTGCTGGTGATGCCTCTGTCGGGTGACGTCACGATTGCTGACGAATGCATTGCCGAAGGGGAATGTGCTGCGCTCACTTCGCTTGCACCAGCGCGTTTTTCCACGCAAGGATCGGTGCTTCTGGCGCAGTCTTTGAGGTAGGTATCCTATGATCGGTGAAATTATTCAGGTGGCTTTGGCACCGGTGTTCCTGCTCGTCGCTATTGGCAGCATGCTCAATTTGCTGACCATTCGATTGGGTAGGGTGGTTGATAGATCGCGCATCCTGCAAGAACGCCACGGCGAAACAGACGGTATGGAACACGACATGGTGGTGTCGGAAATCCGCAATATCGCCAAGCGGATCGATTGTACCAATCGCGCGATTCTTCTGCTGGTTTTGAGCGGCCTCGCAACTGGTCTGACGGTCGTCTTGCTGTTTGTCAGCAGCTTTATCGAACAAAGCCTAGAGGAAGCCTTGGCCGGAACATTCATCGTCTCCATAGGATTGATGATGACTGCTTTGATCTACTTTTTGAGAGAGACGCGGGAAGCCTCTGCAAGCTTGCGGATTCCGGAAACCTATCTGGAACTAGACCGAAAACTTTAGTCGTCAGGAGGCAGCCTTCCGGCGCTAGTCTTGAGACGGGGCTTCGAGCATCTTTTGCCCTTGTTGGCGAACAGCGCTGGAAATAATCGGCTCGACGAAAGAAAGCGCCAGTGGCAGCGCAATTTCAAATACCAATTCGGTATCTTCGACGTTTACTTTGCCGCTTAAATCTTGACCCATCGCGCTGACATTGATCTGCATCGTGTCTTCACCAGTCCAGTCTGTTGCCACTTGGGCCATTCCGCCAGGGATATGGTCAGCAATTTCATGGCTCCGCTCTCTCAAGCGCTTGCGCACTTCTTCGCGACCAAGGTCGTGGGGGATTGCAACGCGCATCAGCTGGGTTCCTTGTCGTTGCGCAAACCGTCGCTGACGCTGGTGTCTTCACCCTCACCATATTTATATTCGAGGTAACGGGTCTTAATCGCCAGATCATCCAGCGATCCCTCGGCCAATTGCCGGGTTACATGATCAATCTCTTTGCTGATCTTGCCCAAACTTTCGGTAACCTGTTGATCAGGTGTAGAGCCAGCGCGTTTTTCGCTGCGCAGATGTGCCGGAATATTGCGGTAGGAATCGACTGTTTCGGGAAGAACTTCACCCACCAGCTTGCGGACCTCGCGGGCAGCGGGATGTTCCTGATCAATTGTTTCCAATTGCAAACCGAGCGAGTCCAGTTGGACTCCCATATCTTCGACGATTTTGGCGGCTGGTGGCGGCAGGGCCGGGCGTTGATGTTCCAGCCATAATTCCGTCTTGCCAACCATTTGCCGCACATCGCCCTTGGTCAGGTCAGCGCGCTTTGGCGTTTTGACTTTGGGATAGTTGGTGAACACAAAAGCGGCTGCCATCACGGCCAGCGCCATCATCATGATGCCGGTAAAGCCAATCCCTTCGAGCAGCAGGCCGGCCACAGACGCGGATATAAAGATCGTCAGAACCGCGCCGGCAAAATACTTGGCGCGTTTGATCCAGTTACGGCGTTTGATCCGTGCTGATCCATTGCCGATGGAGCCAGCACGGCGATGCCGTCCGCCTTCCCGGTTGTCACGGACAAGCATCTTGCCCTCTTGTAGAAGGCGGTCGGCGTCTTTGGTCAGGTCGTTCATTTCTGGCAAGCTGACCTCAATCTTCCACCGTTAGCAAACTGGATTCGCTGATTTGCTGAGAGGCCTGATTTTGCCCCTCGGCACGCGCGATGTAGCCTTTCGACTTTTCAACCTCGCCAGAGAGCGCATCGACCGTCTGCTTCATGGAATCCAGCGCGCGCACTTTGAATGTGTCCACTTCGTCCATCGTATCATAGATATTTTGGAACGCCCGTTGCAGCGTTTCCAGCGGAATGGTGCTGGCCGCGGCCTGTTCATGGATCTTGCCGGTTTGATCGCGCAACAAGGTGGAAGTGCTGTCAATAATGCCTGCGGTTGTTTCATTCAAAGCGGTAATCTGGCCCAATACCAATCGCTGATTGGTCATGGCTTCCGATACGGTCACCGCAGTGCGCAGCGCGCCCACAGTGGTGGTACTGGCGCGATCAACGCCTTTGACCAGCTCGACATTGTTCTTTTTAACCAGATCAAGCGCGAGATAACCCTGCACGCTGACCGCCATTTGCGTGAGCAAATCCTGTGTCCGCTGACGGACGTAGAACAAAGCAGTTTCACGCACGGCTTTGGCTTTTGCGGGGTCGGTTGAATCAAGCTCAACCGCCTTTTCTTCCAACTTTTCATCAAGCGTTTTGGAGATGTGGATCATCTGTTCCAGATCACCCATCGCTTCCCATAATTTTTGCCGTTCGACGTCAATTGCGGCGTTATCCATCAGCAATTCGTCTTTGCCGTTACCCAGCTTGGACAGGATTTCCTGAATGTGTGTCTGCGCGCTTTGATAGCTGCGGAAATAGTTGGTGAGCTTGTTACCCCACGGGATGATACCGAAAATCTTGCGGGTTCCGGTCAGTTTTCCGCGTTTGCCCGGATCGAGATCCTCCACCACATTGCGCAGTTCCTGAAGGTTGGCGCCAACGCCCTCATCCTTATCCATCGCGCGGATCGGACGATCCAGGAAACGGTTGGACATCTGGCTGGCGGCCATAATTTCCTTACGGCCCATATTGGTCAACTGATCGACCTTCTTGCCAAATTCGGGCGAATTCGCGTCTGACGAAATCAAATCGGTCACGAAGCCATCGACTTTGGCGGCAAGTTTGGACTGAATTTCATCTGAAACCGGGACCAGACCTGCGGCATTGGCCGGTTTAACCTCGGGCACCGGGTCAGGCGGTGTCAGTTCAAGGCCAATATCGGTTGCGGTTTTCGTCTCTGTTGCGCTCATGGCGGGCTGCCGGCTCCTTTATGTCCGCATCCCGTTTGGAAACAGGCCTGCGGAAAATGATATTTCTACTGTATTAAGGTCATAAGACACGAAGTTCAAGATTTGTGCCTGATACAAAGCAATACGTCTATGCTTTCTTATGTGTCTGCAGCAAGCTATGCCGAGGCAGAGCATCAAAAGGACTGCCCGCTTATGGCGAGCGAAGCATCGCAAAAGAACAATCTGAGTTTGGCCAGAGCCGTCTATAATTGGCGGCAATGGTGGCGTGAATCTGTCGTGGGTACCATCGACCAGCAATCGGTGATCGAAAAACGCCGCGCCGAATGCACCATGTCGGCGCGCTATATGTTTATGACAGCTATGTCAGGCGGGATCGCGATCCTCGGCCTTTTGCTGTCTTCCCCGGCGGTTGTCATTGGCGCGATGTTGCTCTCGCCTTTGATGGACCCGATTATGGGCCTTGGTTTTGCACTCGCGACCGGGGATTATAAATGGCTCAGACAGTCAGCCGTGTCGCTCGCATGGGGCTCTTTAATGGCGGTTGGCTTGTGTTCCGTGATTGTATTCTTGTCGCCTTTGCAGGAACTCACACCTGAAATTGCGTCGCGTACACGGCCAAACCTGTTTGATCTTTTGGTGGCCCTATTCTCTGCTCTGGCGGGCGCTTATGCCATGATACGGGGGCGTGAGGGCACAATTGTTGGTGTGGCGATCGCGACTGCATTGATGCCTCCTTTGGCGGTGGTCGGATATGGTCTGGCGACATTTAACTGGACTGTGTTTTCCGGCGCGCTGCTGCTCTATATTACCAACTTGATGGCAATCGCGCTGACTGCCGCTTTGATGGCGCGGTTATACGGTTTCCGGACCGCGCTGTCGGATCGCCAAACCCAGTTACAGAACGTGGTTATTGTGGTGGTGTTTGTGGCCTTGGCGGTGCCGTTGGCGATTTCGCTGCGCCAGATTGCTTGGGAGGCCAATTCATCCCGCCAAGTGCGGACCGTACTGGTCGATACGTTTGATGGCGATTTGCGTTTATCAGATGTCACGATCAATTGGGATGCGCGGCCGATAACTATCGATGCCACTGTCATGACCCCGATCAATCGCCAAAACGCCGAAGCACAAGCGGCGCGGGTTTTGACCCGGCAATTGGGACAGAGCGTCGATTTGCGGATCAACCAATATTTGGTGGGCACTGGCACTGCCGCTGCTGAACAGGCACAATTGAGCGCCGCCCGCGCGAGCGAGGAGGCGGCTGCGGCTGAACGCGTTGCCGATCTGACGAGCCGCTTGGCACTGGTCGCCGGAGTGAAAGAAGAAGAACTGCTGATCGACCGAGAGCGGCGCCGTGCAGTCGTGAAAGCACGTGAGCTGGATGGTGCAACTTTGGCCGCTTATGCTGATTTGGAAAGGCGTATCAAAGCGACTGAACCGGACTGGCGTATCGAATTGATCCCACCTGCAAAAGCGCTGCCATCAATTCCTTTCGCCGATGGTGAGCCGACCGAGGGTGGAGTGGCCGCGATCAAACTGATTGCATGGGCAGGTGGCCGGGTGGGCGCGCCAATCGTGCTCACCGGGCCTGCTACAGATGCGGAAACAGCCGCAGAATTGCTGCGTGCAGAGGGGCTGCAAACCGTGGCTGTCGAAACCGGTAGCGGCCCCGCTATCACAGCGGCCTGGGGCGATATCGCCCGCTAGGTTTCGCCGCGTTTAGAGATGCTGCAGAGTTGCAGCCAGTTAAGCTGCAACGGGCAGTTCAATGGCTTGGATCTCGCCTGCCAGATATAATCGTTTGGCTTTGGCGCGGCTCAGCTTGCCCGAACTGGTGCGCGGCAATGTCCGCGGCGGAACCAATTCAACCACGCAATTCATGCCGGTGATCGACCGGACCTTATCACGGATTTGCTCGTGCAGTCTTACCCGCTCTTCCGGATCGGATACGCGGCAATGCACCAGTACCGCCGGTGCTTCTTCACCGTCGTCTTTGTCGATGGAAAAGGCGGCGATATCGCCGTGATTAAAGCCGGGCAATTGTTCAACCGCCCATTCAATATCTTGCGGCCACAGGTTTTTGCCATTGATAATGATCATATCTTTGGCGCGGCCAACGATGAACAGATACCCGTCGGTCATATATCCCATGTCGCCAGTGTCGAGCCAGCCATCGACCAAACATTCATTGGTCGCTTCTTCATTGCGGAAGTAGGAGTGCATAACGCTGGTACCTTGGCACCAGACCTTGCCGATTTGATGATCCCCCTTGATTGCGCCGTTCTCGCCGCGAATTTCCACTTTCATACCGCGCACAGCTTTACCGCAATTGACGATGGCGCGGTAGCGAGCAGGACGTGACAGATCGCGCGGCGTGCCCGACAGGCGCTCTTCTTCGACCAGCTCCACGCGGATGCCCTCGCGCGGCGGCATTACTGTGACAGCCAAAGTGGCTTCGGCCAGACCATAGCTGGGGGTGAACGCATTGGCTTTGAAGCCCGCATCAGCAAAGGCATTGACGAAATTTTGCATCACGTCAGGCCGGATCATATCCGCGCCGTTGCCCGCAGTGCGCCACCGTGACAGGTCGAACCGGTCCGCCACATTGCTTTGGCTGGAAATGCGCCGCGCGCAAATATCATAGCCGAATGTAGGCGAGTAGCTAAGTGTATTGCCTTTGTTACGGCTGATAAGATCAAGCCACGCCAATGGACGGCGCGCAAAATGTTCAGTTTTCAGATAATCGATCGACACCTGATTGGCGATGACCGACAGGAAGCAGCCGACCAGCCCCATATCGTGATACCACGGCAGCCAGCTGACTACACGGTCATTGGCGCCGACATCCATTGAAATGGAATGCCCGGCTAGATTGTCGAGCAAAGCACGGTGCGTTACTGCGACGCCGGTTGGGAAACGGGTCGATCCGCTGGAATATTGCAGATAGCAAATATCATCCGGTTCCGGCGGTGTCAGTTCGCATTCTGGCGCAGGGCGGGTGGCAAAGCTTTCCCAATCCGAGCCTTCGCAGCCTTGCCGTTCTGCCGCTGCGGCGCCCATTTCGCTGATCTCTGCCGGATACAGCAAAATCACCGGGTCGGAGCTGTCGAGCTGTACTGCCAACTGGTCGATATAGCCTTCTTTGCCGCCAAACCCGGTCGGCAGCGGCAAGGGCACTGGCCACGCGCCGGCATAGACTGCACCGCAGAACAGTGCCGCAAATTCGGCGCCGGTTTCTGCGATCAGAGCGACACGGTCTTCCTTGCCGATCCCAGCCGCCCGAAAACGCTGCGCCATTTCGACTGCATCTTTGTGCAGATCGATATAGGTGTACACATTTTCGAGCGTACCCCGCATATCGTGGAAGTTCATTCCCTTCGCGCTTTTGGCGGCATATTCCACCGCCTCTGTAAATGTCGCGAAATCAGACCGTCGGCGCGGCAGGGGGCAATCATTGGGTGTGGGCTGCAATGCGTGATCCCCGGAAGAGGCGTTATCGGAAGTGACGTTCGTCATAAAGTCAGTCGTAACCTGTCAATTGCACGCCTTCTGGGCGCTTCCTATTATTCGTTTCGGTGTTTGTCACAGAGTCACACCGCTGTAATCTTTCCCATTTCCCTTAGACTGTGGCACCAATATGGCCAATGAATGATCGACAATCCGGGCAAAAGCAGGGCCGTAAGCCCCCAAAACCGCTGAATTCTGCGCGTTTGCGTGATTTGGCGCTTGCTTATGTGGCGCGGTTTTCCACCAGTTCGGGGAAGTTTGAAGCCTATCTTGCGCGCAAATTGCGCGAAAAAGGGTGGGAAGAAGACGGTACAGAACCTGATATTCCAGGCCTGGTCGCCCGTTATGTGGAGCTGGGTTATATTGATGATGCCACCTACGCCCAGTCCCGCGCCGGGGGCTTATTGCGCCGTGGTTACGGGCCGCGCCGGGTGTCACAGGATTTAACTGCAGCAGGCATTGATGAACATTTGCGCGAAGACGTAGCGCCTGACGAGTTGGGCAAGCGGCAGGCGGCATTTAATCTGGCCAAGAAACGGCGGTTCGGCCCGTTTTACCGCGAGGAGCTTGATCCAAAGCGACGCGACAAACAGATTGCCGCCATGTTAAGGGCGGGGCATAGCTTTGATATTGTCCGGCGGGTAATGGACGCGGCCAGCGAAGAAGCGCTTGAGCATTGGATGTCAGAAGCGCGCGACGAGGATTATTGAGATGAGACTGGTTCATATTCTGGCTTTTGTTACGCTTTCAATGACGGCGTGCGCGCCCCAAAATGCGCAGGAGCCGGCGATGTCCGCTGAACAGCCTGCCACCCATCCCGAATCTGGTTTGGCGGTTATTCCGCTTACGGTTACCAGCGGTGCCACCCGGCATGAATTTCAAGTGGAAGTGGCGCAGACTGAGGCAGAGCAGGCGAAAGGGCTGATGTTCCGAACAAAGCTTGGCCCGACCGAGGGGATGATCTTTCCGCGGCAACCTGCCGATATCGCCAGTTTTTGGATGAAGAACACGCCGCTGCCGCTCGATATTATTTTTGTCGGCACCGACGGACGCATTCTGAATATTGCGGCCAATACGGAACCCTATTCCCTAGAGCCGGTAAGCGCGATCGGGCTAACGGAAACTGTCTTTGAGATTCGGGGCGGCCGCGCGGAGGAACTGGGGATCAAAGCTGGCGATCTTGTGGAATATTGAGCCTGTATAAACGCAGGGTGCTAGATACAGGTTGGAAGCGCGGCACGAAACCGCTAAGCGGCGCGCAAAGAGGTTAGATGATGAACTTTCTCGGCAAGATTTTTACATGGTGGAACGGTGCAACCATCGGCACGCTGCTGAACAGCTGGCGTACTGGTGAGAAGGTTGGCACGGATGCGCAAGGCAACACCTATTACCGTGCCAAGAAGGCCAAAGATGGCGCACGTGAACGCCGCTGGGTAATCTATGACGGTGCGAATGATGCCAGCCGCGTTCCGGCTGAATGGCATGGTTGGCTGCATGGTTCTTTCGACGGTGTGCCGGAAAGCAATCTGCCGCCCGCCAAGATTTGGGAAGTGGATTACACACCCAATGCGACCGGAACGGCCGCCGCTTACCGTCCTAAAGGGGCGCTTGAGCAAGGCGGGAAGCGGGCGAAGGCGAGCGGTGATTACGAAGCGTGGACACCGGACGCCTGATCATGAGGCACTGCGTAACAACTGTGTTGTGTGCCGCTGCGATCAACGGCCTGGCTGCATGCAGCGAGGCTGCACCGACTTTACCAGAAGCGCAGGAAACTGCCGTCCCTGAAGAGCTGCAATCGAGCAATACAGTTAGCGAAACGCCCACGGATGAGGAGCAGATCGGCACGCCGATGGCAGAGCGCGTGGCCACGATTGGGGTGCTGAACAAGCGCAACAACGTATCGCAGGATCTGAAAATGAAGCCGGGCGAATCGCGCCGTTTGGGCGATGTGATCATTCGGCTGTCTGCCTGTGAACGCACTCCGTCGTGGGAAATGCCAAAGGAAACGGGTGCGTTTGTACAAGTTTTGACATTGGCGGATGATCAAGAGGACGCTGAGACCCTGCAGTGGAAGCGGGTGTTTTCCGGCTGGCTGTTCAAAAACTCGCCTTCCCTTAATGTGGTTGAAGATCCAGTCTACGATGTGTGGGTAAAAGACTGCGCGATGAGCTTTCCAGGCGAAGTGGACCCGGAACCCGCCACGCCAGCACCATCTGAGCCTGCTGAACAAGCGGCACCAGCGCCTGAACCATCCGCTGAAGCCCCGGCTACTAACGAAACGTAGGCTTCGTCCAAGGTATGGCGGGCTGGTTGGGCTGCAGCTGCAACCAGCTGGCAATAGTCACTTTGCGGTATCTCAATCGCACCCAAAGTTGCCAAGTGATCGGTCATAAATTGGCAGTCCAGCACTTCAAAGCCGGCGTGTTTGAGCATCGCCACCAGCCATACTAAGGCAATTTTTGATGCGTTGTCCGCACGGCTGAACATGCTTTCGCCGCAAAAAACACGATCAAAGCTGACCCCGTACAGGCCGCCAACAAGTTTTCCGCCGTCCCAACATTCGATTGAATGGGCATGGCCATTATCGTGCAGCACAGCGTAACTTGCGGCGATTCTGTGGCTGATCCAGCTACCCGAATGATCCGCGCGCGGTGCAGCGCAAGCAGCCATCACATCATTGAATGCGGTATTGCATGTCACTGTGTAGCGATCTTGGCGGACCATCTTGCGCAGCGATTTTGACGGGCGGAATTTGTCTAGCGGGAAGATGGCCCTTTCGCGCGGTTCAACCCAGAAAATTTCAGGGTCATCGCGCGAATCAGACATCGGAAATATACCGCTGCGATAGGCCAGCAGCAGCATATCCTGCGGGATCAAAGGTGGTGCGGGCGCGTGCATCGGGCCGTGTTCTAGCGGTCTGTCAGGGGCTCGCATAGCTTACAAAATAGTCAGTCATGGTACGTTTGCCATCTTGCCATGCCGTCCCCATCGCTTTAGAGGCGCTGCTTGCCTGCAGGGGCGTAGCTCAGTTGGTAGAGCGTCGGTCTCCAAAACCGAAGGTCCAGAGTTCGAGTCTCTGTGCCCCTGCCAGGCGATTTTTTCAAAACCATTATAAAATCTTCTCCGCCGATGTGACCAGGCTGAATGCAACGTATGGGCTTGCCTGAACGAATAGCAACAAGATCGTTCAGGGAACGCCCAGACCAGTTGTGCATTATCAAGGTCAGAACGAAGCAACGAAAAGAGGAGATCCACTATGTCTAACCTGACCTATCGCAGCAGTCGCCCAGACGCATGGGTCCAGCCGCGTGCTTACCGTGACGCCTCCCAGCGCCTTAAACAGCACGGGAAAATCATCCCGATGGATGAACCCGGTTTTTTTGCAAGATTGTTCGGGGCGCGCTGAGCACCTGATCTGCCAGATAACAAAGCCAGAAACAAAAAAGGGCCGGTGCGATCACCGGCCCTTTCTATTTGGCTATTCTGCACCATTTGAATGGTGCTCAAGTCAGTATTCGTTGGGTTCTTCCGGTGTTTCCGCATGGAAATCCTTGCCGGCCTTCTTGTCGCCTTGCGCGAGTTTGAAGACGACGCCGGAAAGCAATGCCAGCGCGAGCAAGTTTGGCAGCGCCATCGCAGCGTTGGAAATATCGCCCATACGCCACACCAATGTCAGATCGAGCGTGCTGCCAAGGTAAATCACCACGCACCACAAGACACGCCAGATCATATGCAGCACCTTCTCGCCGCCGCGAGTCGAGCCCGGGATACGGTCATAGATGAATGTGATTGCCCGCTCGCCGTAATAGGACCACGTGAGCAAGGTCGTGAACACGAACAGGATCAGGGCAGTCGACGCGATCAATGTGCCGATTGGAATGCTTGCAATCTCAAGCGGGAAAGCCGCAGCAAACGCGCCCGATGTCATGGCGAAGCCTTCCAGATCGGAGTTCCAGGCGTGCGGTACAGCTTGCCCGCCGCCTGTGAAATCACCCTGAACCGTTAGAATGACCAAAGCCGTCATCGTACAAATGACAATCGTATCGATGAACGTGCCCAGCATGGCCATCCGGCCTTGCTGTTCAGGATCATTAGTTTGCGCGACAGCGTGCGCAATCGGGGTCGAACCCTGACCCGCCTCGTTAGAGAACAAGCCGCGGGCCACACCGGCGCGGATGGCCAACATGATCGCAGCACCGACAAAGCCGCCAGTGGCTGCCTGCGGGTTGAACGCCCCGTGGAAAATCAATCCGAATGTTGCAGGAATATCGCTGATGTTCAGCGCCAGGGCGATAATCGCCATCACGATGTAAGCGCCGGCCATGAACGGAATGATCTTCTCTGCCACACCGCCAATGGATTTGATGCCGCCAATAATCACGACAAACACAGCCACGGCTACGATCAATCCGCCAAGCCATTCTTCAATACCGAACAGTTCATTCAAACCATCCGCGACAGCGTTGGCCTGGATTGAGTTGCCGGTCACCAGCGCGGAAAACAGCGTGCCGATGCAGAAGAATATCGCCAGCCATGTGTATTTGGGGCCGAGGCCCATCATGATGTAGCTCATCGGGCCGCCGCGATAGACGCCGTCAGACGTTTTCTCACGGTAGCGAATCGCCAATGACCCCTCCGCGAAGGCCAGTGCCATTCCGATCAGCGCTGTGACCCACATCCAGAAGATCGCACCGGGTCCGCCCAGTGCAATTGCGGTGGCGACCCCGGCCAGATTACCTGTACCGACTTGTCCGGAAAGGGCTGTCGACAGAGCGGCGAAGGGAGAAATCTCTCCGTCACCATCGCCTTTGCGGCTTTTGAACAGCCCTTTAAAAGCGCTGCCGAGTTGGCGGATGGGGTAGAATTTCAGCCCGAACATGATCCACAGACCGATGCCCAGCAGGATAATGGTCATTGGCGGAACAGGTTGCCCCGCAATTTGCAGGATTTGTTCGCCATTCCATGTTCCGCCCCAGATGAAATCTGAAACGTTGGTTACGCGGTCTATAAATTGTTCCATCGCACCGGTGTCGCTTGCGGCCATTCTTGGCTCCCCCTCTAGCGGAATTTCCTGGCGCGCACGCTAGAGCCGAGTTCGCAGCAAGGCTAGCGTTAATGCACGGTGCGCTGAAACTAGACTATTCCTGTCCTTGCTTTTGCCGGTCGGTCGCCCTAAATGATCATTGTCTTCCTACATTGGAGCAAGCATAGCCCCTCCCGATCTTGATCGGGGCGGCGATGAGCCCATCCCGGAAGAGACAAGATTTGAACATTTTACGGCGAGAGCTGGAGATTATGGCGGAAAAGAAAAGCAGAACGACACCGGGCGAATTCATCCGTCAGGTCCGTACAGAGGCCAGCAAGGTTGTTTGGCCGACCCGGCAAGAAACCATCACGACCGCGATTTTCGTTGGGATTATGATGGTTGTATTGTCGCTGTTCTTCCTCGCGATTGATTCGATGTTTGGCGGTGTTGTCGGCTGGTTGCTGACCCTCGCTTAAATTTTAGACGCTGAGTTGGCCCGGCTGCCGGGCAAGGGCCGAATGGCTCTGACACGATTGAACTGACACTTTCTGATTACAGGGATTACACATGGCTCGCTGGTATATCATCCACGCCTATTCGGGTTTTGAAAACAAGGTCCGCGATGCGATCATTTCCGAAGCAGAGCGTTTGGGCCTGTCGGACGGTGTTGAAGAGGTTGAGGTTCCGACGGAAACCATCACCGAGGTCAAGCGCGGTAAGAAGGTTCAGGTAGAGCGTAAATTTATGCCGGGTTATGTTCTGGCCAAGCTGCAAATGACAGATGATGTCTACCACTTGGTCAAGAACACACCGAAAGTGACCGGCTTCCTCGGTTCTAATAACAAGCCGCAGCCGATTACTGAAAAAGAAGCTGCACGCTATTTCGGCGGTGTCGAAGAAGCCAAGGCTGCACCCAAGGCGCAGATCAATGTCGATTACGAAATCGGCGATTCGGTCAAAGTTCTGGATGGTCCGTTCGCAAGCTTCAACGGTGTCGTGGAAGAACTCGATTTCGACAAAGCCAAGGTCAAGGTTTCGGTCTCTATCTTCGGCCGTGCTACTCCGGTTGAGCTGGAGTTTGAACAGGTCGAACTGGTCAAGTAATTTTGATGCACGAGGAGAGGGCGCAAGGCACCTCTCCCGCATTCCTCAATTTAGACGCACATCATATTGAATGGTGAAAGCAGGGGTTCCGCCGCCTGTTGTGCCATTCATAGTTCCGGTCATGCGTATGGCAAAGCTGCGCACAGCAGAGTCAAAGTCGATCACTGGTGTGATGCTCGAACTGCTCGCGTCGAGGAAGATGACACCGTCAGAAGCACTGCCGAGGCTCGCAAAATCGATCGACAGGCTGGTCGCATTGCTGCCCGTACCGTCGGTAAAGATAAACGGCGATCCGCCGCCGCCCAGATTGCCGACAAACATTGCGGTGTCAGCGGGCAATTCATCCGTCACCACCAACGATCCGCCGTCGGGTACACCCAAGCCGGTATTTTCGACCGTCAGCGTGTAGCGGATGATGGCGCCGGGAATCGCTTTCGGGTTAGTGGTGCCATTCACAGGGTCGGATACAATCACAGAGCTTTTGTCCACGCCTATGTTGGGTGGCGCGCTGCTGAAGCATAAATCATCCACGTGCCAATAATCGAAATCGCTGCCGGATCCGCTGGTCTGGCGCATCCGGAACCGGAAATTGGCGTGCCGCATATCCGCTGTTGCCGTGTAGGTGCGGTTGAAAATCTCACCCTGCGTGCCCGCACCTGTGAATGTTTCAAGCGTAACCCAAACGCCGCTACTGTTGAAGTATTCCAGAACAAGATTTTCTGTCCCTTCAGGGTTTTCACTAAAGGCATCGGATCCGCGCCGGACCCAAATCGTGATTTCGTTCAATGTAGGGGTGTTGATTGCGACAGAGGTCACAGTGACTGTATTGTGGCGGAGGAACAGGGAGTTACCCGGCGAATTGGCTGTTTGAGAACCAATTCCGGAACGGGTCGTATCGGTCGTGGTGAAGTTGCCAAAGCCGTTCTCAAAATCTTCGCAGCTATTGGCGTTCAAAACCGTTGATGGGGGTGGAAGACCGGTATTCTCGGTCAGCACCACATCATCGACGTGCCAATAATCGAAGTCAGAACCGCTACCGCCTGTTTGCCGCCACCGCATTTGAAAGGTCGAATGTAAGGCCGCGACGGGTAGGGTTGTGTTCACAGTTGTAATGCCGCCATCAGCGATTGTTGTGGCTGAAAACGTCTGCAGTGCGATCCAAGTGCCGCCGGCATCGCGATATTCCAGCACCAAATCTTCGTTACCATCTGGATCTTCGCTGAAACTATCGTCGCCCTTGCGGACCCATGCTTCCAAAGTGGCAAATGACGCGCCGGACAAATCGACGGTGCCGCTGGTCACGGTCACAACATTGTGCCGCGTAAATAGTGAGCAATTGCCGGAATTAGATGTATCGGTGTTAACACCGGCCCGCGTACCGTCGCTTGCGGTCCAATTGGGGGAAAGCGTGCCGCATCCTGCGCCGCTATCGAAATCATCTGAAAAGACGACAGTGGACGTTTGGGCTGCACTGTTTTCCGGCATCATCAGAATGAATGCCATTGCCAGCGCAATGAAGAGTTTTGAGAGTTCGTTCATATAGACGTTCTCAGGTGATGTACTACCTTCTGCTATTACTTGGTACCGTAATACACATCACGGGATAAGCATACCTACACCAAGAGAGTAAATGAGCTATTAACCATGCTCTGGCGAGGTTTTCAGGCGATTGTGCCGGGCGCAGGCCGCCATATTCTTGTGACCACCCAAAGAAGGGCACACCTTCGCCGCCGCCTTCCGGCCCATCTGTATTATTCTACCAATACACTCGAGGGGCGTTCCATCGGATTGAACGCCAACGGTTGTTGGTTGACCGAGTTTTAACCTGATCCCGCTATCCGCAGTCCAAACGTTCCCGTAATTGGCTTTAAGGACCCGGATTAATGACGCTTACTCGCCGGAGGTTTATCTCTTCCAGTGCCGCCACCATTGGCTTGGCCGGTCTTACTGCAGGGTGCAGCACGGCCAGCTTTGGCAGTCAGTCGTCCTATTTGACGCCGATCCTTGCTCCGCAACGCCAGAACACGGTCTTCCACTGGGTTGATGTGGTATTGCAGCAAACGCGTGACCAGCGCGTGCCGCCGCCACGCGCAGCCTATAATTATGCTGGTCCAATGCTCGCGGGCTTCCTTGCCGCTAATGCAATCATGAAGCGTTATGACGAACCCTACGGCATTGGCGAAGCACCTGCAGGTGCTGACCCGGAAGTAGCCTACGGTGTGGCGTTTGCGACAGTAGCAGCCCAGTGCTTCGGCCAACCCTTTATGCTGGAACGAGCGGCGTTCAAGCGGCGTTTTCCTGACAGTGAAGCAAAGTCGCTTGGTGTTGCGTGGGGCCGTAAAGTCGGCATGGCAATCAACAAAATGCGGACCCGCGACGGTGCGCAGCCTAGCCAGGTGAACTATTATCACGGCCGCTATGACCGTCGTAAAGATGCACTCAACTGGAATCCCACGGGCGCAACCTATGGCGATAGTATGGGGCCAAGCGTGGGCCATTATGAGCGGGGCCTCTTTCCCGGGCTTGGTAAAGTCAAACCATGGACCATGACTCATTCCGAGCAGTTCCAGCCAGCTGAGTTTTATGATCCCGCCAGCCCGGAATTTGCCAAACAATATGAGTATGTCCGCAAGATTGGCTGTGTCGGCAGCACAATGCGAACTGAAGATGAAGCGGAGATAGCGATTTTCTGGGAAGATGGCCCGTGGGGCATCACGCCGCCGGGGCATTTCCTGTTGATCGCGGTTCAAGTTATGCAGGATCGCGGGTTTGACTTCCTCGATCTGGCGCGCGCCTTTGCCCTCCTTGGCATGACTCAGGGTGATGCCGCGATCAATTCGTGGAACAGCAAATATCAGTATGATGTGCTGCGCCCTGAGACAGCGATCCGCTACCGCGCCAATCAATTCAGCAATCCCGCGCTTAGTCAGGAAAAAGGCTGGAAAAGCTATATCCCGACACCGAATTTCCCGGCCTATACTTCCGGCCACTCTACCTTCGGAGCGGCAGGTAGCGAGCTGACAGCGTTGCTGATCGGCACAGATAAGGTGAATTTCGATCACCAATCGCCCGATTTGAACGGCTTCCCGCAATTGGACGGTAAACGACGGTATTGGACGTCTTTGTCTCAGGCTGCCGAAGAAAACGGGATGAGCCGGCTTTACGGCGGCGTGCATTGGGATGTCGATCATACCGCAGGCATGACTGCCGGGCGGGCGATCGCACGTCAGGCATTTTCCAACTGGTTCAAACCTAAGGCGTGATCATGAGAGCGAGCAATTTCTCCATCAGTGACACACTGTGCGCTGGTATATTGGCCGTATGCGTAGCTGCACCTGCTTCAGCGCAGGATTTCTCTATCAGCAGCGAAAGATTGGCCAATATCGAAGAACCGTTGGCGACAGAAATCGCCGGCGTGACGATCGAAGCAGCCGGTGTGGTCGATGCGCGGCTCGATTATGATCTGGAAGGCATGTTCGACGATGAAGATGTGATTGATCCGGGCGTTATCGGTAATTTCAGCGTCAATGCATCCACCCAGCTTGGCAATCGCTGGGATGTCGGTGTCGCCTATTTTGGTCAGTATGAGAATGGCCGCGGCGTATCAGGTTACACAGACAATATCGCCGGTTTCATTTCCGGCGCATACGGCACTGTTTTGGCGGGTGAGGTGATGAACCTTGTCCGTGAGGAAACTCGCCGTGTGCGCGGCATCGGTAACGCCGATCTGAGATTTGACGATGCATTGGGTGCCGCCCAAAATTGGGGCGGGGGCTATGTCGGTCAGTTCGGTCCATCACGCCTCAGCGCGTTGGTGGATGAGGACGGCAATTATGATGTCGGCTTCGTCTATGAACGGCCTTCGGGCAAAGCCGGTTACCGCTATGCCGCGCGGTTTACGGATGCTCCATTTGTGGCCGCCGACGGGATTACACAATTTGATTCCAATGCTCTGACCGGCACGTTTGAATATATGTATTCGCGCAGCATCCTGAATGTTGGCGCTGGATATGAATTGCTTCAAGCCGGACCCATCGATGCGCAGCGTTGGTTTGTGTCGGGCGGCTGGCAACGCCAATGGGGTGCATTCACCACTTCTGTCGAAGGGCATTTCGGTGAAATTGAAGGGCAGGCAGAGAAATCTGGTGCTTTCGGCCTCAGCTATGGTTTTGCGCGTGGGTTGTCGCTTAATCTGGGCGTCAATCACTCCGATGCGCAAGTGGAAGTCGGCGGGGTGCAAATACTCGACGAAGCCGAAACATCAGCGACGACATCTGTCCGTTTCGGGTTTTAAGCTGACCGGCATTGCTGCCGCCACGTAGCGTTTCCTACTTGAGAATGGCCCTTTATGCTGCAGCATGGCCTGCGGCCCAGACAGGGTTCAAAAGCTGGTGCATTACTGTGGGTTCGCGCCATGCCTGTGGCTGTCGTTTTTCTCGGTCAGGACTGTGTCCCATGTGTCCCTTTCCTACAAACGTAAACAGACGGACACACGCGGCGGAATTGCTTGCATTTCCTCTCCGAAACGCTATCAGCGCCGCTTCCCGAAAGGGATTCCCGATTTTGGGAGATGTGGGAGGCAGTTTTACTGCCGTTGACCACTTAACATGATCCTTCGGCAAGCTCAGGACGAGCGGGCCGTGGGAGACAGTGTGAAAGGAAGCCATTATGGCGAAGAAGATTGAAGGCTATATCAAGCTGCAAGTGCCCGCTGGCACTGCAAACCCATCACCGCCAATCGGCCCTGCATTGGGTCAGCGCGGCGTTAACATCATGGAATTCTGTAAGGCGTTTAACGCGGCGACACAGGAACTTGAGAAGAACGCACCGATCCCAACAGTGATTACTGTTTATGCGGACCGTTCATTCACTTTCGTGACCAAGACACCGCCGGCAAGCTATTACATCAAGAAAGCTGCCAAGCTGAAGTCCGGTTCATCTGAGCCAGGCAAAATTATCGCTGGTTCGGTCAAGAAGAGCCAAGTGAAAGAGATCGCAGAAGCCAAAATGGTTGATCTCAACGCAAACGATATCGATCAGGCTATGAAAATCATCGAAGGCTCTGTCCGTTCGATGGGCCTCGAAGTGGTGGAGGGCTGATCTGATGGCTAAACTGACAAAAATTCAAAAAGTCCGTGCTGAAATGGACCGTGAAAAGCTCTACAGTGTTGACGATGCGATCGCGACATTGCGCGAGCACTCCAGAAAAGGCTTCGACGAAACCGTTGAAGTCGCCATCAACCTGGGTGTTGACCCGCGTCACGCAGACCAAATGGTTCGTGGCATGGTCGCGCTGCCTTCCGGCACTGGTAAAGACGTCAAAGTCGCTGTGTTCGCACGCGGTGACAATGCCGATAAAGCTACTGCTGCTGGTGCTGACAAGGTCGGTGCGGAAGACCTGATGGAAGACATGCAGGCCGGTAACCTCGATTATGACCGTGTGATTGCGTCGCCCGACATGATGGGTGTTGTGGGCCGTCTTGGTAAGGTTCTGGGTCCGAAAGGCCTCATGCCTAACCCGAAGCTGGGCACTGTCACACCGAATGTGGAACAAGCCGTGAAAGACGCCAAGGGCGGTCAGGTTGAATTCCGGGTTGAGAAGATGGGCATCATCCACACCGGCATCGGCAAAATGTCGTTCAAAGATGCGGATATTAAAACCAACTTTGAAGCGATTACCAAAGCTATCGTGAAAGCGAAGCCAGCCGGTGCGAAGGGCAAATATGTAAAGAAGGTCTCGCTGACCTCTACAATGGGCCCGGGTCTGAAAATCGATCTGTCGGAAATCGAAGGCGCATAAGCGACTTTCCTACATAATCCGAATTTGAGAAGGGCCGGGGGAGTAATCCTCTGGCCCTTTTTCTTTCGGGTTACGGATGCTTGGTGGGGCGTAAATACGACGTGTCATATCCCATCTCAGCGGCACGGTTATACAAAGCTGCTTCTTCTGCAGCCGTCAGATCAGGGGTTCGTGACAACAACCACAAGTACCGGCCAGCCGGCTCACCAACGATCGCCCAACTGTAATCATCTGCACGGTCAAGAACCCAATAGTCGCCGTAGAAAGGCCCGAAGAAACTGACTTTCAATTTTGCGCCGGTCGGGTCATCGACGATTTTGGCACGCCCGTTGGCCGTAGTAATTTTCCCGTCTTCTTTGCGGCAGGAATTAATCACCGAGATTTTGCCATCCTCTCGCAAGGCGTACTCCGCCGTTACCCCTTCGCAGCCCTTTTGGAATCCTTGTTCGTACCGGGCGATTTCATACCACTTACCCAGATAGCGATTGATCTCGATGCTTTTGGCGGGTTCAGGGACGGCTGTATTACCGACAGGGTGCTTATCGAATATGGCGGCACAACCGCCTAACATCAGCACAGCGGCGGCGGTAAGACAGGGTTTAAGAAGATGCTTCATGGCCGTGTTCTTACACAAAGAGTGATGAACTGGCGATGATGGTGCTTCTAAGCGCGTAGCAATTGGCGGGCTTTTGCCAGTGTTCCGCTTTGCGTTGTGGCAGCTTTGATGTGGGCCACGCCTGCATCGAATGCATCCACTGACGATAGCAGCATACGATTGGTAAGACCTTTCTTCATCATGAAGAAGGAACACGCATTGACCGCATCCGTGCCAAACATTGCCTTGTGAGCGCCTTCGCCTTCGGTGAAATCAAAATAGCGATAACGACCTTCGGCAAATAAGCGTTCCAACGCTTCCAATTGTAGCACTGTCCCGGGTGAGAATTTTGCATGGTCGGGATCATACCCCAGAAAGGCATAGACGATGGTGTCGTCAATGACCGGCAAGTATAAATAGCTGATTGGCTGGCCATCTACGCAGAGCAAATATGCACGCACTTTGTCTGCAGAGGCCAAGTGCCGGCGCTCCTCATGCGCTTCATCGCTTTCGGGCAGGCCAGCATCCAGTGATTTGGCCTGATAGGTCCGGCGCGATAGAGGCAGCGCCAGATCGCGAAATTCGTCCATCTCGTCAGGCGTCCGATATTCGCGAAATTCGACTTCACCGCCAATATCTTTGATCAACTTGCGATGCTTGCGCCGCAAAGTGGAGCGTGTTTTTGAAGAGAAGCGCGCTAAATATTCGTCAAACGACCCCGCCATGTCGATGTAGTGGCGTTCATACTGTTGGACCCCGCCGATCACGAAATCCGGGTGTTGCTTGCCCAGAGTGCTAAGCGTCCCGGCTGGGGCTGACAAAACACGGAAGCCGTCTTGGTCGTCCGTCAGTTCCGGCAGGGTGAGCTGTTTCCCGCCGACGACATCCGCCAAGCTAAAGGACAGCGTGGTTAGATCTTTGGGCACAGAAAGCAGCACCCGTGAACCGACGACAAATTTAACAGACGTTTTGGTGCTGCTCATGATCCACCATACAGAATATTGGCGACCGCCTGTTCGGCCACACGGTAACCGGACCGGACGGGGTCCAAGGGTACCACTGAAGCTGGCGTGCATGACGCAGAAACAGAAGGCGGATTGGCGGCATATGTAGCTGTGCCGACCCCATTCATGGCAGCAATGGTCTTGCACAGCGCCTCAAATCGGCGGCGCACGATCCAATTGATTTTCTCGCGCTGGCGGCAAAGCAGTTCAAAGCTGTGGGAGACCAATGTGAGGGCATCGACCCCGTTGGCTCTTGAGTGCTTCATTGCAGCTTTGAGTTCGGCGGAAGACAACGCGGTGATTTGGGCATGGCGCAGTTCACCGCCGAATGTTTCGACGCAGCCAATCGGTACTTCGATGAGGCCGCAATGCTGCAAAGGTTGGCGGTCGGTAGAAGTCAAGCTGATGTCACAGGCTGATACTGCAATACCCGGACAATGGCTGGTTTCATGCGTAAAACCGAGCGCCGCCAGAGCGCGGCAAGTGTCATCATTGGCGCCATAATTACCCGCACGAAAAGCGGTTGGACGCGGAGCGCCCGCGGCGATCAAGGTCGTGCGAGCATAATCGAGCAGCGTACATTGATCATCAAAGGTAAAGTCTTTGATGTTGCGGCCAGTTCTTCCATTTACCGGTGTCGCATCGCCAGCAAATTCCAGCCATTCGCTATGCAGGTGAAGCTGAACATCATGGCCAGCTTCGACAATCGGCTCGACAATATCTGTGATCGCTTCAGTGCCCCAGATAAGGGCAGGCATCGGATCGACGAAGAACACACCTTTCAGGCCGTAGCGGTTCATGAAATCGATTTGATACGCGATGCCGACATCACCTTCTGGCGTTGTCGCGGATATGGATCGAGCATAATTTTCGGCGCGGCAATCCTTGCCCATCCTTTGGACAATGCTTGCCGAGTATTCGGTATCAACCGTGATATAGACCTGCGTCATTACTCACCAATTGGCCACTCAAAATGGCCGGTTGCTCCTCCGAGAAATATTCTCAGGCGGGGGTGTACAACGGGTCGGTTAAAGCACTGTTAGGAAACGGTCCGGAATTCGCGGCTAAATACCGCCTGGGGTGAAGTCAAAACCAGACGTACCAAGGCCGTCGCACAGAGTATCAACGCAGCTTTGCAAATCATCCGCATCGGTCGAACGGATCACGAAGTTGGACCCAACCTTGCCGTCCCTGAAAAAGGGATAGCTGCCGATCTGGCAATTCTCATGGGCTTGCTCAGTTTCACGAAGCAAATCAGAGACTTCACTTTCGGGAATCCAACCACCGATGGTCTCGCTCAGTAGCGGCGCACCGCCTTCCAGTGTTCCAGTAAGCGCATCCAGCATCCCGGCAGTGATATGCGGGACCCCCGCCATCAGGTAAATATTACCTATCTGGATGCCCGGCGCGCCTGATTTCTTGTTCGGGATCAGCTCTGCACCCTCTGGTACGCGCGCCATCCGCAAACGCCCTTCGTTGATCCCGCCTTTGTCCGCATAATAGCGTTCCAGAATAGCGCGGGCCTCCGGGTGAATGACCACGCTAACGCCCAATGCCGCAGCAATCGCATCGACGGTGATGTCATCATGCGTTGGCCCGATACCGCCGGTCGTAAAAAGATAGTCGTTGCGTTCACGCAGAGCGTTGACCGCTTCAACGATCCGCTCCTGAACATCTGCGACTACCCGGACTTCATCCAGACGAATGCCTTGAACTTGCAGCCAACTGGCCACTTGCGCGATATTCTTGTCATGCGTGCGGCCTGACAGAATTTCGTCACCAATGACGACCAAACCAGCGGTGTATATCTTTTCACTCATTGGCGCTGCCTAGGCGATGCAATGAAGAAGGTGAAGCGCCGTTTGCTATTCAGCGGCTTCTAACTGTTCCTCGCTGGTTTGCGCATTGGCGCCTGCGGCATGAATGGACAAAATTCCATCCTCTACAGGTCCATCCTGCATAATTTTGCGATCAGTCACATATTCCTGATTGAGCCGCCAAGGATAGGCAATGGCGCTTTTGGGCATGATGTCCAAAGCCCGTTGAATATAGCCGCTGGAGAAGTCGAAAATATCATCCTCTTCTAACGCATGGTCAGCTGCGAGCACCGGCACTGCGACGTCTGCACCCTTGCTTTTCATGGTGTTGATCACACGGCAGACATATTCTGAATTAACGTCCGACCGCAGCGTCCAACTTGCATTGAGATAGCCAAATACCACCGCCAGGTTGGGCAGGTTGGAGAACATGCAGCCCTTGTAGTAAAACCGTTCACTGAAATCGACGGGCTTACCATCTTGGCTCACAGCGATCTTGCCGCATACTGCCAGTTTCAAACCGGTTGCTGTTACAATTATATCTGCATCAAGCTTTTCACCATTGTCGAGCGCAATGCCAGTTTCCGTAAAGCTGGAAATTTTGGCGGTTACAACCTGAGCCTTGCCCGATTTCATAGCTTCAAAAAGATCGGCGTCCGGGACCAAGCACAAACGTTGATCCCATGGATCGTATGGCGGGGTGAATGTTGGCTCGTCGTAATTGTCTTTGCCGAGCGCTTTGACGATGCGCTTCTTCAGCATCTTTTTGACTTTTTCAGGCTTCTTGCGTGCTTGCTTGAAGGCAAAGTCTTGCAAGGTGATATTCTTCCAGCGGGTGATTTTATAGGCGGTCTCTTCCGGCAGGATTTTGCGCAAGAAATTGGCCAGCCCGTCTTTTGCAGGACGGGAGAACATCCATGTCGGCGTGCGCTGCAACATGGTTACTTTGGCGGCTTTTTTGGCCATTGAAGGCACGATCGTTACCGCCGTTGCGCCTGAACCGATGACCACAACATTCTTGTTCGTGTAATCAAGATCGTCTGGCCAAAATTGCGGATGGATCACTTGCCCCTTGAAATCGCCGAACGCAAACCCGGGATCATAGGCTTGATCATAATCATAATAGCCAGAACCCAAATACAGGAAATTGGCGGTGACGCGGGTTTCCGACCCATCGGCTTGTTCAATCGTGACGTGCCAGCGCGCCTCATCGCTGCGCCAGTCAGCAGAAACGACCTTTCGTTGATAACGGATATGTTTGCGGATGCCGCGCTCATCAACGATTGTGTTCAGGTACTCCAGAATGGCTGGCGCATCTGCAATCGACTTTTCGTGCTTCCACGGTTCAAAAACGAAACCCAACGTATGCATATCGCTATCGGATCGGATGCCGGGGTAGCGGAACAAATCCCAAGTGCCGCCCAGATTCTCACGCCGTTCAACAATCGCGTAGGATGTTCCGGGGCATTGCATTTCCATATGGGCAGCCATTCCGATGCCGGAAATACCGGCACCGACGATCAAGACGTCGAAATCAGGGGCGGTCGCGAGCATTGTGTTCTCTCCTATGTTGGCATTGTAAGCACAGCTTGATGATAAATGCGAGTCTGGTTGCAATTCGGTACTGACGTGCACGTAAACCACGGCTAGGCCGCCAATTATGCAAAACTCCAAGACACTAGCCTGTGCAGCGATCCCTGGTCTGATCGCCGCTGTGATGACATCTCCGGCTTTGGCTCAAGAGCCCGAAGGCAAAGAGGACGTCGAAATCGTTGTTACGGGGGAGGGTTTGCCAGATACCCCTGCGGTGCCCGCCTATGGGGCCATAGAACTGGACCGGGATATTCTGGTCACATCTGGGTCCGGCCGGATTGAAGATGTTTTGTCATCTGTCGCGGGCTTCCAGCAGTTCCGCCGATCCGACAGCCGAAGTTCCAACCCCAGTGCGCAAGGTGTAACGTTGAGAGGGCTCGGAGGGAACGCCACCAGTCGGGCTTTGGTATTGCTTGACGGTGTGCCCATGTCCGATCCGTTCTTTGGCTACATCCCGCTCAGCGCCATCGCACCGGAGCGGCTTGAGTCTGTTCGCGTAACTCGCGGCGGTGGGGCTGGCCCATTTGGTTCAGGGGCGCTTGCCGGGACGATAGAATTGACCAGCGCCAATGCTGACACGCTTGGGGCATTTGATGGCTCGTTACTGGTCAATGATCGCGGTGATACAGAGGCCAGTGCCAGCGTCGCGCAAAATCTAGGCAGCGGCTTTGCGGTGCTCAGCGGGCGGTGGGACCGTGGGGATGGTTTCTTCACCACGCCTGACAATCAACGTGTTCCGGCAACGGCCAAGGCGGGCTTCGACAGTTACTCAATAAGCGCACGGGCGGTTGCTCCGCTTACGAGCGATATCGAACTGCAAGCGCGCGCTTTGGTATTTGGCGATGAACGCACCCTTCGTTTCGAAGGCGCCGACAGTTCGAGTGAGGGCGCCGATGCCAGCATTCGCTTGGTAGGGCGCGGCAAGTGGGAATTTGACGCGCTGGCGTATCTCCAGTCACGCAATTTTTCCAATGTCGTCATCAGCTCCACCAGATTTGTGCGAGTGCTTGATCAGAGGAACACGCCATCCACCGGGATCGGCGGCAAGTTGGAAATACGCCCGCCGGTAGGCCCGGATCATGTTGTGCGGATCGGCGCGGATTACCGGCGCTCATCGGGAGAACTGCAGGAGGAGGCCTATAGCGCTTTCACAGGTAATTTGCGGGAGCGCCGCCGGGCAGGGGGCCGCAATAGCGATTTGGGTGTGTTCATCGAAAACGATTGGTCACTTGGTAAGCTGGTCCTGACCGGCGGTTTGCGCGCCGATCGGACCGTGATTGAAAACGGCTTCTTCCGGGCAGTGAATGCCAACGGGGTGGAGGTTAGTTCCACGGTGGCACCGGATCGGTCCGACTGGAGCATTTCCTATCGTGCGGGGGCGGCGTTGCAGGCCAATAATGCCGTTCGGTTAAGAGCCGCAGCCTATCGCGGGTTGCGCTTGCCCACTCTCAACGAACTCTACCGCCCATTTGTCATCTTCCCTGTGGTGACACAGGCTAACGCCGCGTTGGAAAATGAAGTGCTCGAAGGCTTTGAAGCAGGCATCGATCTCACCCCTGCTGACGGCGTGAAATTCGCGGTGACGGCATTTGATAACCGGCTGAAGAATGCCATCGCAAATGTGACGCTGACGCCAACCTTGCGGCAACGCCAAAACTTGCCTGCCATTGATGCACGCGGGGTCGAGGCGAGTGCTTCGATTACCCGGGGCACTGTCAGCTTCAATGGCAGTATGGTGTATACTGACGCTGAGGTTGACGGCACCGGTGCGTCGGCCACGCTCAACGGCAATCGCCCACCGCAAACACCGGAATTCTCCGCCAGCGGAACCCTAGCGTGGAAACCTGCGGCAGGGTGGCATTTCTCAGCAACTTTGCGTCATGTTGGTGCACAGTTTGAAAGCGATCAGGAAACCAATGTTCTGCCCGCCGCGACAACCGTCAACGCCTTTGCCGAGGTTCCCGTCACACGGGGCCTTTCGGTGGTCTTCCGCGGAGAAAACCTGTTCGATGAAACGATCGTAACGCGTAATGCCAACGGTGTTCTCGACCTGGGTGTGCCGCGCACGGTGTGGGGCGGTGTTCGCGCCAAGTTTTAGCGCTTGGCCACTATGCCGCGCTGCTGTGCCATGCCCATGGCAACGAGCAATTGAGTACTGGTTTGTTCGGCTTTGAAAGCCGCCTTGCTATTCATGCCGCGCCAATCAGCGAGGATTAGCGACTGCGCCACGGCGCCGCCTAGCGTTGTTCCCGGGCCAGTGACGATGAACATATCGGGCGCGAATTCGCGTGCAGCCACCTCTACAGCGCGGCTGAAATCGTACGCCTCCGTCACTTGATGACCCAGAGTGTAGTCATGCAACGCGTGAATGTTGGTGGCGTGCGGCCACCATATGGAACCCCGGCCATCAATCAGCGGAAGATCAGGTTGCCTGAATAGGCCGCTATCAAGTGCCCGTGCCCCTTTATCGGCGACCGGGCGCTGCATATGCGTATGAAATGCAGCGTGATTACCAAGCCGCATGGGGAAACGCCCGTCAACCGGTTCTACGGCACTTTCAAAAGCGGACAAACCCGCCTCATTTCCCGCCAGAACCAGCATACCGCCAAGATGGATAGAGGGTAGCAGAATGTGATCTGCCCGCGTATCAATCTGGGTGACAAGGCCCAGCAAGGCGTCCCGTTTTGCTAGATCAGGCTGCCAATGATCGCCCATAAATGGGTACACCAGTTGGCCTCCGATCAAGGTCTCTTGCATCAACGTGCCCATTGTATTGGCGACCTTGAAGCCGTTCAGCGGGGATGTGGCACCAGCGCAGGCGAGTGCGGAATACCAGCCCATCGAATTGCCGGTCACTGCGACGACTTCAATCCCGGTATCATCAATCGATAGAAAATCGCCCAGCGTGGCTGCAAAGATCAGGCCCGATGCATTATCCCCGCGTGTGTGTTTGGCGAGGCTGAACCGTTCTGCATTGTCCAGATCGGAAAGCGTTTCTTGCCCGTTGCTGGCGCGCTGGCAATCAAATTCTGCCAGCAGGGCGGGGTCGGGAAAATGCTCCTTCAAATAGCCAAGCTCGGTCTTGTTATAAGTGCCGCGTCCCGGACAGATAACAACCGCTGTTTTGCGCGCCGTGTTCAAGACGCTGTCCGTGCAATGGTGCGTGCTGCGGCAACGATGCTATCTGCTGATGGCATAGTGGCGGCATAGGCCGGGCCGGTGGGTATGAAGCTGTCTTCTGCGCAAAGGCGCGAATGCGGAATATCGGTTTGCTCGCTGAACATAGCCATCAATGCCTCTGCCAATCCGCCAGTCCGCCGTGTTTCGTCCACGATCAGAATATTGGTGCACCCCCTTACCGCCTCCAGCAATGACGCCTCTGGTAATGGGGATAGCCAACCCAAATCGATGATTCTGGTGTTTATACCGTCAGCCCCAAGCTGTTTTTGGGCCTGCATAGACAGGTAGGTACCGTTGCCGAAAGTAACGATGGCCAGGTCTGTGCCGGTCCCATGCGTGGTTACTTGGCCAAAGGGTAAGCGCTCCGATGGATCGGGATAAGGATACATCCATTCACCATCACCGGCCTCGTGCAGATCACGCATAGGGTAGAGAGCAATCGGCTCCAGAAAAATGACCAGCCGCTGCTCTTCGCGGGCGAGCCTGACCGCTTCACGGAGCATTCTTGCGGCGGCGGCACCGTTGGACGGGCACGCCAAGATCACCCCAGGCACATCGCGGATCGCCGCAAAGCTATTGTCGTTATGGAAGTGCCCGCCAAAACCTTTTTGATACCCAAGCCCGGCAATCCGCACGACCATGGGGTTGGTATACTGACCATTGGAGAAGAACGGCAGCGTGGCACCTTCACCGCGAATCTGATCTTCAGCATTGTGATAATAAGCGAGGAACTGAATCTCGGGAATTGGCAGAAATCCGTTTTGGGCCATGCCGAGCCCCAGGCCCAAAATTGATTGTTCATCCAGCAGAGTATCAATCATACGGGCGCGGCCAAACCGCGCCGCCAGTTTTTGTGTTACGCCATATACGCCGCCTTTGCGGCCGATATCTTCGCCCATCATGGCTATTTCGCCATGTTCCAGCATCAAATCTGTTAGCGCCCAATTGATCAGCCGTGACATGATTTGCGGGCTGTCCATTTGTTTCAGATCGCCGCCAAAGGTAGCCTGTCGCTCCTCGGCAGAGGGGCCGTTTGATGGCGGCTGTTTGCGTTTCGGCGGTACAATACTGGCCATCACCTCATCGGCGGTTTGCAGCCTTGGCCTTTTGATCGCCTCTCCTGCAATGCGGTCGACCCGCTTCGCCGTTTGCTCATATATTTCAATGGCCGCGCTTGGGGGCAGCGCATCTGCCTCGCTCAATAAACGGACAGAATGCAGTAGCGGATCGTTCGCTTCGTCCGATTCGACTTCCGATTTCGCCAGATAGGTGGTTGGGACATCGGCACCGGCATGGCCATATAGCCGCACAGTTCGGATATGGAGGAAGGCAGGCTTGCGCCGTTTGCGAACATAGGCCGCCGCTTCGGAAGCTGCGCGGAATGTGTCGTAAATGTCTAAACCGTCGCAGTAGAAATATTTGATCCCCGGCTTGGTGCTAAAATTGGCGGCGATCCAGCCGGTGGGCGTTTTTGTGGAAATTCCGATACCGTTATCTTCGCACACCCAAAGCAGCGGCATCGGAATATTTTGGTAAGCCGTCCACGCCGATGTGTTGATGGCACCTTGCGCGGTCGAGTGGTTGGCGGAGGCATCGCCAAAGCTGCACATGACAATGGCATCATCGGGCAGCTGTTTATGTTCAGGCGGTTGCCGCTTCGCCAGACCGATAGAATATGCTGCACCAACCGCTTTGGGAAGGTGGCTGGCAATGGTTGAGGTCTGCGGGGGAATGGTGAGGGCCTTTGATCCCAGCACCTTGTGCCGCCCGCCAGAAATGGGGTCGTCACTCGAACAGGCGAAGGACAGCAGCATATCCCAAGTGATTGTCTGGGCCGCGCCGGCTTCTGACATCTGCTCCGCCCGTTGAATTTGGAACGCCGCATCGCGGTAGTGCAGAAATGCCATATCGCTGGGCCGCAGCGCTGCCGCTATGGCTGCCATCCCCTCATGCCCTGAGGAACCGATAGTATAGAACCCCTGGCCCTGTGCTTGCATCGCCCGGCTGGTACGGTCGAGCGCGCGCGTCAGACAGCCGGAGCGATAGATTGATACCGCCCCCTCCGGCGTAAGCGGGCCAGCCGGTGCGTTGCCTTCAGGAAAGTCGGCCGCAGCGCAGCGCCGCAGAAAATTGTCGTGAACGATTTGAGCCCGGTCCATGCGCAGTCTCTAAGCGTGTTCGAGCATCTGGCCAAGGTGGCTCTGCGCAACATTCAAGGATAATTTGGGGGCTTTGGGGCAATGGAGGAGACGGAGGGATTCGAACCCTCGATAGGATTTACTCCTATGGTTCCTTAGCAGGGAACTGGTTTCAGCCACTCACCCACGTCTCCGGATTGCAGTAGCAAAGTGGAGCGCCGTATAACGGGGGCAGCGTGAGCCTGCAAGTCTGCATTCTGACGAAAAGCAGATTCCGTAAAAACACCCAGTTCTCGCCATCGTCTGCTCGTTTCGCCGTAAAAGAGATTCGTTTCGCCGCGCGTTCATTGCTGCTTCAGCCGCAAAGGATTCTGATAAGGGTCCAGAATTGAACGACTGCGCCCAATGACCGCGCTTGGAGACAGCATGAGTATCGCCAGTATAGCCCGCCGCAAGTTCCGCAATGCCTGCATCGTTGCATTCGGAGCCGCTGCGATTGCCGCCGCGCCATCCTACGCTCAGACAATCGAGACGATTGATCCCAGCGATGTCATCGACGGTGATCTGGTTGAAGCACCGGGCGATGGACCCGTCTATGCTGACGAGCAAAGCGCGCAGGTTGAGCAAAGCTTCGAAGACGCCATGAGTGTGGCTCAAGATCAGGCCGGTGCAGCGGCCAGCAATGCAGCAGATGCCAGTTCGAGTGCCGGGGCTGATGTTGCCCCGACATGGGCGAACCCTGATAGTGGGGACAGTGCCTACGCTGTAAACAATAACACTGGTGTGAGTGCAGATACCTACCAAGAAGACGACCTGATTGGCGCGGCGGAAGGTGTGTTTGGCAAAGGCGCAAAAGGCGTCGCTAAAATGATTCAAGATCTTCTGAAAAAGCAGGGTGAACCCAACGGATATATCGTTGGTCGCGAGGCCGGCGGGGCATTTATTGTCGGCGCGCGCTATGGTTCGGGTACGCTGTTCCATAAGGTTGAAGGTGAACAGAAAGTCTATTGGACAGGGCCATCGATCGGGTTTGATGCCGGGGCAAATGCTGGCAACACCTTTGTCCTCATTTACAATCTCTACGACACCCAGGACATTTTCAAACGCTTTCCCGCAGGGGAAGGGCAGGCCTATCTGGTCGGGGGGCTTCATGCTTCGTATCTGCGGCGCGGCGACATTGTGATGATCCCGATCCGCGTTGGTGCGGGGCTGCGGCTGGGTGTCAATGCAGGCTATATGCGCTTCTCTAAAAAGCAGCGCTGGCTGCCATTCTGAGACCAGTCGGCGCGTACCTTTTCTGAAATAAAGAAAAGATGCACCGGGCAACTGCCACAAAGCGGTTGCAGCGGAGCGCGGGTCTGGGCATGGGGAATGCATCATGCTCGACAGATTACAACCCCAATCGCCCGATGCGCTTCTTGCGCTGATCAAGCTTTACGCAGCCGACGACCGTTCGGATAAAATCGACCTTGGTGTCGGTGTCTATCGAACGAATGATGGCGATACGCCGGTTTTCGCGGCGATTAAGCAGGCAGAACAAAAGCTGGTCGAAGAACAAGACAGCAAAAGCTATCTTGGGCCAGAGGGGGATCTGGGCTTTGTCCATGCATTGATGCCCTACATTTTCGGCAAAGACGCTACCAAAGGTGGCCGGATCGAGGGGATGCAAACCCCTGGCGGTACCGGCGCTGTGCGGCTGGCGGTTGCAGTGGCCAAGCAGGCTGGTGTGCATACCGTTCATATGGGCGTGCCCAGCTGGCCCAATCACGCGCAAATCCTGAATGATGTGGACATTGCTTTCACGCCGTTTGATCATGCCAATGCAGACGGCACTGCGAATGTTGATGCCGTCTTGGATGTGATCCGCAATGCGCAGGATGGTGATGCGGTGCTGCTTCATGGCTGTTGTCACAACCCGACCGGTATCGATTATTCGAACGCTGATTGGGAAGCGATTGCGGAGGCTTTGGCGGGTAGCGCAGCATTGCCGATTTTGGATATCGCATATCAGGGTCTTGGCCATGGAATGGACGAAGACGCTTATGGTATTCGCAAGGTGTTGGATGCTGTTCCCGAAGCGCTGATTGCCTATAGCTGTGACAAGAATTTTGGCATGTACCGCGACCGTGTGGGTGCGCTGTACGTGATGGCGCAAACCAGCGACCAGCTGCCTCCTGTCTTGTCTAACCTCAATGCTCTGGCCCGTGCCAGCTGGTCGATGCCGCCGGATCACGGCGCCGCCGCCGTCCGGTTGATCTTGCGCGATAGCGATATGACGCAGGTTTGGCTGGACGAACTGGAAACCATGCGTAACCGGATGCGCGAAGTGCGCGACGCACTTGCAAAAGCAGGCGATGTTGGCTCCCTTGATCTGCGCCCATTGGGTCAGCAAAATGGCTTGTTCTCCGTATTACCGCTCAGCAAAGATCAAATCCAGGCGCTCCGCGGCGATCATGGCATTTACATGGCCGGGTCCGGCCGGATTAATATTGCCGGATTGCATATGGGCAATATTGAGAAGTTCATTGGCGCGTTGGAGGCCGTGACTGGGTAGGTTTCAGACTATGCTCTGACGTCCCCCCGGTATGAATGCGTCCTGCGGCTGTTGCTTGGTTTGTAAATCCTGTTCTGTGTAGGAAAGATACGGTCCGGCGGTTTTTCAAGACTGTGACTTTCCCGCCGGGGCAGCGCTTTGGATTCCTCGGCGGGAGGCTATTCCTGACATTTTGGCCCATTGCAAAAGCGCAGAATTATCAGCTTTCCGGCGCACTCCGGCATAACGACGATACTTCATAATCACAGACCATATCCCGCTAGCCACGCGCCATTCCAGCTCTGCGACTGTGACCTTTGCAGGCGTTGCAGTGTGACTTTTGCCGCCTTTGGCCGGGCGCATACGATCGCCCATTGCCGCATCCCAAGCCGCGCAAAAGCTGTCCGACCATTTGCGCCGCCGCAGCCGATAGGCTGTCTCACGCGCCATGCCGACACGCAGCGCGGCAGAGCTGACACAGCGCGTTTCCGCCAAATGTCCGATAAATTCCGCCTGCCTCAGCGGTGTCCACCCATCAGCCCGCGCCTTGCCCGGCACAGCGTGGAATGGCGGAATACGCTTTTGTCGGGGTGGGGGAGGCGGAGGATGGTGTACCGGTGGCTGCTTCATCCTGAATGCTAAGGCAGATTGCGGCGAAGTAGGAAAGGTTGGCCGGGGCCGTCATCGGGAGTAACGGCATATTTTCGGATAGTGCTTTCAGGCTGCCGAACCACAGACATTCTAACAGTTGGCGGGCCAAGAGTTTGCGCGCCGGCTAGGCTTACCCCCGCAGGCTTTCCATCCGTTTCAGATACCGGGCAAGCACGTCAATCTCCAGGTTGACGGTGCTTCCGGCTGCCAGCTTGCCCAATGTTGTCACCTCCCATGTGTGGGGTATGATGTTGAGAGCGAAGGTGCAGGATTTGTCCGCGTGATCGGTCACTTCGTTGACCGTCAGCGATACGCCGTCGACTGTGATGGAGCCTTTGGGCGCAATATAGGGGGCGAGTTCAGCAGGGGCGCGGATTTTCACTTGATGGGATCCGCCAATCTCGGTGGTGCTTTCCACTTCGCCAACCGCATCGACATGGCCGGTAACGATGTGACCGCCCAATTCATCGCCCAATTTCAAGGCGCTTTCCAGATTGAGTGATGCACCTGTTTCCCACATTCCGGGGGATGTTTTGGAAACGCTTTCGCCTGAGATATCGACTGCAAACCACGCATCGCCCGCTGTTCCGCCGCGTTCGACCACTGTCATGCACGCACCGGAACAGGCTATCGAGGCACCGATAGCCATATCGGCCGGGTCAAACGGACAGCTGACGCGCACGCGCAAATCACCGCGGTTTTCGGTGCTTTCAATCGTGCCAATGGCGGTGACGATACCTGTGAACATGTGACTTCCCTTTGAAGGCTGATCAGCCTGTTATCGCTCTCTTATCTTTGGCGCCCATAGGCTTCGAATGTATCGCTGCCAAGTTGCAGCCGCTGTTCCAGCGCCCACTGATTATGGGCATCACCCAGCGCGCTAAGGCCGATATCGCCCAACGCTGCCATGCCTTCACCCAGAATGATGGGTGCGCGGTACAGCTCGATCCGGTCCACCAGATCTTCGCGAAGGAAAGAGGCTGCCGTTTGGCTGCCGCCTTCTACATACAGATATTGCACATCGGCCAAGTCTGCGATTTGTGCCGGTGTATTGATAATGGTCACCCCGTCAATCGGAACGCCGCGCGTGAGGACAACGCGTTTCGGGCTGCGGCTTTCCAGACCGGGCAAGCGGACATCAAGACGGGGGCGATCGGATCGCCATGTACCGCCGCCGACCAAAATGGCATCAGCCATGGCCCGGCGGGAATGGACATGCGCGCGCGCGATTTCACCGGTGATCCACTGGCTTTCGCCTGATGGCATGGCAATAAAGCCGTCTAGCGAAAGGGCGAGTTTCAACGTCACATGGGGGCGGCCCAGCCGCTGCTTTGTCAGATATCCGGCCAATCCGGTTGCGGCCACTGCATGGCTAATCTGGTCTACGATTACCCCGGCGCTTCGCAGTATTTCCACTCCATTCCCGGCCGTTCGGGCATCGGGGTCAAGGCACGCGAATACAACGCGGGCAATACCCGCTTCCGCGATCAAATGGCTGCATGTTGGCCCTCGCTGCGACGGGTGGGCACAGGGTTCCAAAGTGGTGTAAAGTGTCGCCCCGCGTGCATCATCGCCAGCCTGATAGAGCGCCATTGCTTCGCCATGCGGGCGACCGCCGGGCTGGGTCCATCCCCGCCCAACCACAATGTTGTTACGGATAATGACAGCGCCGACGCTGGGGTTCGGGCTGCTGAGCGGGCGTCCTCGCAGGCCCAAATGGGCTGCGGCGGCCATCCAGTCGGAATCATTCGGCAGCTTCGGGTGCCTCAATTTCAGCAGCAGTTTCAGCCGCAGCTTCTGTACTGGTACCAGCTTCCGCTGCGGCAATTTGTTCCTCGGCCTGACGCAGCACATCTTCAGGAATGTCCGAGACCCGTCCGCGCATCACATCCCGCACGCGCTGGCGTTCTTCAGCTTCGGCTTGGCGTTCAAGCGCTGCCTGACGTTCGATTTCTTCGACATCCATGCCGCTCACTTCGCCCAGCGTCCGGTACAATTCGCGCTTGCGCTCTTCCCGTTCTGCCAAAATCTGTTCCAGCTGATCATTGCGGCGCTGGTTTTCGATATTGGAGGCGAGAATTTCTGCATCAGTGCGGCCCGGAGCGAAGCTGACAATGTAATCAACCTCTGGCCGGGGAGGCGGGCCTTTGGCACCTTCCCGCGTGAACATGAACAGCAGGGTAAATGTCATCAACATAGAGATCGCCAGAATATGCCAGCGATAGGGGTTGGGGCGGCTGAATTCGTGAACGAAATCCGATACGCCTGCCTTGGGGTTGAATCTGCTAAAAAATCCCATGCTGGGAAGATAGTGCCATAGCGCCGCTTTCGCCAGCGATTTTGCCGGTTACCCAGTTATCTTCCGGCGATCTTACTGTGATTGGGCCTATCCGAAATACTGATACAGTGTGCGGCCATCGGTTTTTAGCCAGCGGTTTGCTGTCTCGATCGGTTCTTCAAAGATATCACCGAGCAATGCGTGAAACGCCGGGCTGTGGTCGAAATGGACCAGATGCGCGACTTCATGTGCGACGACCGAACGGCGCACAAAATCAGGTGCCATGATCAGCCGCCAGTTAATCCGGACAGTGCCGGATGAAGAACAGCTGCCCCAACGGCGCTGGGCTCGCGACAATCGAATAGGCGGCGTGCCGACACCCGCAACACAGCAATAATGGGCGAGGTCCGCTGCCATCAGCGGTTGAGCCTCCGTTCGTAGCCATTTCTCCAGCCGGGGTTTCAGGCTTTCCTGCGCGCCGCCAATAATGATCTGTCCATCATCCACCACGGGTGTACGGCGGGCGGTTTCATCCCAGACAATCTCCAGCTCTGATCCGCGAAATGGCAATATCGTGCCATGTTCTGGCTGGGCGGCGTCTGCAACATTGCCCAATTGCCGTTCAAGCCAGCCCATCCGGGATTGTGCAAATGCAAGCGCATCCCGCGATTGCCCCCATCGCGGCATGGTTATGCGTATTTCGCTGCCATCAGGGGCCAGCCGCATAACGAGTTTTTTGGCCGTCGGATGCCGTTTGATCGCCAGTGGCAAGGTCTTGCCCGCGACATCAATCACCGGATCGGCAACATTAGGGCGAAGCCAACTGGTCACACATCGTCCCAATCGACCAGATGATGTTCTAAGGGCCCCGCATCGGTTTCACTGATCACTCTGCCAGCGACGGATATGCCGGCCCGGACCACGCTGTCGCGGTCACCGGATAGCAAATAGTGCCAGTCCTCCAGCGGTTTACCTTCCGAGCGAAGCCTGTACGCGCAGCTGCCCGGCAACCACGCGACACTTTCCACGATGCGCAATGTCAGCCGCATACAATCAGGCACAAAGGCTTTGCGGTTGCGATAGTCTTTGCACTGCGCCGTTTGTGTATCGAGCAGCTTGCACGACACATTGGTGCCATCGATGGCGCCTGTCTCTTCATCTTCAATCTTGTGCAGGCAGCACTTGCCGCATCCGTCGCACAATGCCTCCCACTCGGCGCGGTCCAATTGCGCAAGCGGTAGTTCCCAGAATTTGTCCCTCACCGCACCCACTTTGCAAGTTCAGCTGCGACGGCTTCCGGCCCCTGATCTGTCGGCAGAGTGGCGAGTGGATCGCCGGTTGGACCAAACAAATATACAATATTGGAATGATCCATCAGATATCCGCCGCCAGGCTGATCTTCGCCGCGGGAATAAAACACTTTGAAATGGTCTGCGGCCTGTTTGATTTGTTCCGGCGTACCGGTCAGGCCGATAATGTCATCGGAAAAGGCGCTGGTGAACTGGCCCAAAACTTCTGGCGTATCGCGTTCTGGATCGATCGAGATGAACATCGGTTGGATCGTTTTGGCGAGTTCAGGATGTGTTTTCTGGTATTGCGCCAAGCCACCGGCGATCCGGCTCATATCGGTCGGGCAGATATCGGGGCAGTAGGCAAAGCCGAAATACACAATCCGGAATTTCCCGCTAAAGTCTGCCCACCGGACCGTTTCGCCTGCGCTGCTTGTTAATTCAAACGGGCCGCCAATGTCAGCGCCCGCCAGCGGTGCTTCGGTAAGCGGTGGTTGCGGTGCCCCAGCGGCAAAATTACAGCTTGCGAGCAAGGTGGCTGCGGCGAAGGCAAATAGGGTGGATCGGATCATCATAGCGCTCAGGTTCATGCTCTGCTAATTGGGGTTCTGCAAGGGGATGATTCCCTCAGTGTCACATAGTTATGTATTGGAGAATGAAAATGGCCAGTGCCGTTTTCCCGAAGTTTGTTCTGGCGCTTGGGTTGGCGTTCAGCGTTGCTGCGCCTGTGAGTGCACAGTTTTATTCAGATGGATATAATTTCCTCAAGGCAATTCGTGACCGTGATGGTGAGGCAGTAACCAAAGTACTGAATGAGCCCGGTACCGTTGTCGTGAATACCCGGGATATTACTACGGGTGAGACGGCGTTGCACATCGTGACGGCGCGGCGCGACGTAGCCTGGGTCAAGTTTCTTGCGCAAAAAGGGGCCAACCCGAATATTCGCGATAAGGAAGGCAATACACCGCTGCAAATCGCGGCGTCACTCGGTTTCATTGATGGCGTGGAGGCGTTGCTGAAGGCCGGGGCCAATGTTGATGACAACAATATTGCCGGTGAAACGCCGCTGATATCGGCGGTTCATAAGCGCGATGTTGGAATGGTGCGGTTGCTGTTGGCGAATAATGCCAATCCGGACCGTAATGACAATTCCGGACGCTCGGCGCGCGATTACGTTGAACTGCTGAGCGGGAACGGCTTGCTGTTGAGCGAGTTTACCAAAGCAGACGAGGAACGTGCCGCGTCAGACTCCGGAGTGACTTATGGGCCGAGTTTCTAAGTAATGGATGCGAATGATTTGACGCTGGACGAGCTGCGGATCGCTTTGGCACCCTCATTGGCAGATGCTGCCATCTTTGACGGATGGACCGATGAAGCGGTTATCCAAGCAGCCGAAATGTTCGGCGCTGACCCGGATGTAGCGCGGCTTGCCTATCCCGGCGGCGCAATGGATATGATTGGCGCCTGGATAGAATCAGTCGATGTTAAAATGGCTGAGGAACTAACCGCGCAGCAGCTAGCGGCCATGCCCATTCGCGAACGAATTCGCGTGTTGGTACAGTTCCGTCTTGACGCGATTGATGGACAGGAAGAAGCGCTGAAACGGGCAACGGCGATCATGGCAATGCCGCAGAATGCAGCCGCATCTATGAAGCGCGCATGGACGACAGCCGATCTGATGTGGCGGCTGGCTGGTGATACAGCAACGGATTACAACCATTACACCAAACGGACTATTCTGGCTGGGCTATACGCGGCTACGCTGGCGTCATTTGCTGATGATATGAGCGAGGATAAAGAGCAGACGAAAGCGTTTCTGGCCCGCCGTATCGAAGGCGTGATGAAGTTTGAAAAAGTGAAAGCCAAATGGCTTAATCCGGATCGAGAGAGTTTCAGCGTCACACGCTTTCTGGGAAGATTGCGTTACTCTGCACGATAAAGCGCAAGATAGTCCGCACACCAGCAATTCGCAGCATTGCCAAGATGGTCCCTGCCTTACAAATTCAAAGAGTTCCAACTCCCCTGAACGGCCAATACTGCCGCGATTCAGGCAGATCTTTGGGTCTATGATCTGAGGATATGTGGAAAGGGCGGGGTAGGGCTAGCGACTCTTCTGCGCATTCGATAAGCCCGCTGCATAATCAAAAGGGATTCGAGACATGGCTGGCAGCCTCAATAAAGTAATGATCATCGGCAATTTGGGTGCTGATCCAGAAGTGCGCAGCTTCCAAAATGGCGGCAAAGTCTGCAATTTGCGGATCGCCACATCTGAACAATGGAAAGATCGCAATTCGGGCGAACGCCAAGAGCGCACCGAATGGCACACCGTCGCCATTTTTTCGGAAGGTCTGGTCAATGTCGCGGAACGCTTCCTGCGCAAAGGCAGCAAAGTGTTTATTGAAGGCCAGCTGCAAACGCGCAAATGGCAGGATCAGCAAGGCAATGACCGCTATTCAACCGAAGTCGTTCTGCGCGGCTATAACGGCACGTTGACCATGCTGGATGGTCCCGGTGGTCAGGGCGGTGGTCAAGGTGGGGGCCAAGGCGGTGGTGGTGGCCAAGGTGGCGGCTGGAACCAAGGCGGCGGCAGCTCTGGTGGCAGTTCATCGGGCGGTGGCTGGAATCAGGGCGGTGGCGGCCAAGGCGGCGGTTCTGGCGGCGGGACGTCAGGCGGCGGCTCCAACTATGATGATCTGGATGATGATATTCCGTTTTGATCAATAAGGGGCTGGAAAATGCCCCGGCTGGTTGATCAGCCGCGTTTCAACCCGGCCAGCAATTCTGCCAATGGCCCGTCTTGCTGGCCTTCGGTCTGGATATTCTTCGATTTTCGCGCTGCATTGGCATTTGGACCAGTGGCGTAAGGATCAATCGCTAGGCCAAGGCTCTGTGCGATTGCTTCGCCCAAATCGAATGTATCGCCTTCATATTCCAATTCATCACAATCCTCGGCTGTGAGTTCCACTTCATCGTCCGGTTGCCAATCGGTGCGGGTGGGTACGAAGCGCAGTTCGATAGGTTCTTGATGCAATACCGGAAAGTCGTCGCCCGATAATGCGCAGCTTTGTGTCCACTCCGCGTCAAGCGTACCCTGTGCCGATATGATGTCTCCATCGCGGATCAAATCGACAATGGCGTGGACTTTCTCCACGCTGGAAAGGTCAAATCGCTTGGCCAATGCGCTGCACTCATCGGGTGAAGCGGTTACCGTATAGGGTTCGCTGGCAATCGATTTAATTTTGATTGGCCGGGGCAACTCACTGTCGATCATGTGCCGAATTTCCCGCTTAGCAAGGCATCGTTTGATACGGTGCTGAGGCTGTTGTTCAGCGCAATCAATTTGCGGGCCATCGCTTGCCCGTCAGCGTCATCCGTCAAGTTTGCATTTCGATTCACCGCGTCCGTGGTGGCTTCCTGTCCGTTCGGGAATGCAGTTCTGAATGCGCCCAATCTGCCGCCCATAGCCTCCATCATCTCGCCCATTTTCTTGCCAAGGGTCGGGTCGCCAAAGCCAAGCTCTCTCAGCTGACCTTCCATATCTTCGACGAATAGTTCGGTCAGCCGGGCTGAAGCGGGGACCAATTGCTCGTCCTGTTCAAGCCTCAACATGGCCACGGCCAATATGTTGGTAATCATGTCGAACCGGCCATCAACCGTGTCCACTGCTCCGCATTCGCGGTACCACGCTGGATTGCGGGCCTCGCTCACAACCCACAACCATAAGGGGCGCAGCTCCTCTTTGGGATCCGGGGCAGTTCCAAGCAATTTGGCAAAAAATGACATGCATTCAGCCCTTCATAAGCGGGGGTTGTTCATCAGTAATTCAAACGATCAAGGCCAGTTGGACCATGACCATTCCTTAAATGGGTGGAGCACAATGCAGCTGTGTGTTGCACAGTCCGCTTCGCCGCCTTAAGGGATACCAACAATATAGGGCTTGGTTCCGCTTGTCCAAGATACGGTCGTATCTGCACATCAGGACCATCAGATGCCTTTGACAGTAATTAGGATGACCATGTTCTCACGCAAAATACTCGTTGGTTTGGCATTGGCCGTGGGCGCAACTGCAATCAGCGGCTGTGCCTCCATCCGTGAGACGCGTGGTTACATTGTCGACCAAACACTGACCAGCTCGGTACAGCCGGGCATTGATAACCAACAATCTGTGGCAGCAGTTTTGGGCCGGCCGACCTTCACCAGTCAATATGGCGATCCTGTTTGGTATTATGTATCCAGTACAACTGGACGAAAGCCCTTTGTCCGCCCGCGTATCCGGGGGCACAGTGTATTGGCGGTAAAGTTTGACGCATCAGGAAACGTGATCGCTACTGATCGCTCCGGTTTGGAGAAGGTGGCGTATTTTACGCCTGACGGTGATGAGACGCCGACATTGGGCCGCGAACGGGGGTTCTTTGAAGATCTGTTCGGTAATATTGGCACAGTTGGTGCACCCGGTGGCGGCGCTCCGGGCGGGCCCTAGTTTTCTCCGCGTTTCCCCGGCGTTTTCGCAGCTCTTTCCAGTTCATCGACTGGCCACAGTTCTTGATCGGTCGTTGGTGCACCCCATATCCGTTTCATGAGTGATACAAACAATCCGCACGGCCTTGTCCAATGGCATGGTACCACCATTATCGGCGTAAAGAAGGACGGAAAAACCGTCATCGCTGGGGATGGTCAGGTGTCGATGGGCAACACCGTGATGAAACCCAACGCACGCAAAGTCCGCCGCATCGGCAAAGATGAAAATGTGATAGCTGGCTTTGCCGGTGCAACAGCAGACGCATTTACCCTGTTTGAGCGGCTGGAGAAAAAGCTGGAACAGCATCGCGGGCAATTGCTGCGCGCGGCGGTTGAACTTGCCAAAGATTGGCGGACCGACAAATATCTCCGCAATCTGGAAGCCCTGATGATCGTGGCCGATAAGGAAAGCTTGCTGGTGCTGACCGGCAATGGCGATGTGCTGGAACCCGAAGGCGGCGTGACCGCGATTGGATCCGGCGGCAATTACGCGCTGGCTGCTGGACGGGCCTTGGCCGATTACGAGAAAGATGCAGAGCAGATTGCCCGCAAGGCAATGGCTGTGGCTGCGGATATTTGTGTATTCACGAACGGCAATGTGACCGTCGAGACTATCTGAGACAATTCATGACTGAAGCCCTTACCCCCAAAGCCATCGTTGCTGCGCTGGACGAGCATATTATTGGCCAGAAAGACGCCAAGCGCGCGGTGGCTGTGGCATTGCGCAATCGCTGGCGCCGCCAACAATTGGATGCCGACCTGCGCGATGAAGTGACGCCGAAAAACATCTTGATGATTGGCCCCACTGGTTGCGGTAAGACCGAAATCAGCCGCCGCTTGGCCAAATTGGCGCAAGCCCCCTTCGTGAAAATTGAGGCGACCAAGTTCACAGAGGTCGGCTATGTCGGGCGTGATGTTGAACAGATCGCCCGCGATTTGGCGGAAGAGGCCATTCGTCTTGAGAAGGAACGCCGGCGCGAAGCGGTTCGCGAAGCCGCCAGCAAAGCGGCGATGGATCGCCTGCTGAACGCTTTGGTCGGCGAAAATGCTTCCGAAGCCACCCGTGAAAGCTTTCGCCAGCGGATCGTCGATAATTCGATGAATGACACCGAAGTAGAAATCGATGTCGTCGATGCACCGTCTGCCCCGATGGAAATCCCGGGTATGGGCGGCGGCATGGGGATGATCGATCTGTCCGATATGATGGGCAAGGCGCTGGGTAAAACCAACACCAAGCGCCGCAAACTCAAAGTGCCAGAGGCATGGGACAAGCTGGTCGACGAAGAAGCTGAAAAGCGGATGGACCAAGATGATGTGGCCCGCGTTGCACTGGAAAATGCAGAGACCAACGGGATCGTTTTCCTGGACGAGATTGACAAGATTGCGGTCAGCGATGTGCGCGGCGGGTCAGTCAGCCGTGAAGGCGTGCAGCGCGATTTGCTGCCGCTGATCGAGGGAACAACTGTGTCCACCAAATATGGGCCGATGAAAACTGATCACATCCTGTTCATCGCGAGCGGGGCGTTCCACGTTTCCAAACCGTCTGATATGCTGCCTGAATTGCAGGGCCGCTTGCCGATCCGGGTTGAGCTGCGGGCGCTGACAGAAGAAGATTTTGTCCGTATTCTGGGTGAAACCCGCGCCAATCTGGTCGCGCAATATAAGGCGCTGCTTGCCACAGAAGAGGTCACCATTGAGATGGGCGAGGACGGTATCGCCGAGGTCGCCAAGATCGCAGCGCAAGTTAATGAGAGCGTCGAAAACATCGGGGCCCGCCGCTTGCAGACGGTGATGGAAAAACTGCTTGAAGACCTCAGCTTTGAAGCGGAAGACCATAAAGGCGCAACCATCACAATCGATGCCGCCTATGTGCGTGGCCGGCTGACTGATCTGGCGAGCGATACGGATCTCAGTAAATATATCCTTTGATGACACATAAGACTGTGGTCGAACGCGATGCGATGGTGGCCAATATGGCGCCTTCGCTCGTCACAGGCATATGGCGAATTGTGCGGATTGAGCCTGCCAATGCGGCGACGCTGCTCGGCGAGGCGATTGCAACCTTTCGGGAAACAGAAGGGGTATCGGCCATCGTTCCTGCCGGCTTGGCAGACGAATGCGGGCAAACAGGCCCTGATTTCTGCCAGATCACCTTGCAAGTCCATTCCGATTTGGAAGGGGTCGGCCTCACAGCCGCAGTATCGGGCGCGCTTGCAGATCAAGGAATTGCCTGCAATGTCGTCGCCGCGTTTTATCACGATCATATTTTTGTGCCGGCCAGTGACGCCGACCGCGCGATGGAGGTCTTGAACCAGCTATCAAGCACCGCTGGTGGGCGTAGCTGAGCCGTTGGTAGAATTAGCTTCCCCGTCACTTGTTATTACCACTCAGTTTTGGTCTATTCATCCTCAGACGAGTTTTGTCAGGGGACCCTTAGATGCTTCGATCACTTCTTACCGCCAGTACGGCTGCTTTTGCGCTGGCTGCTGCCCAGCCGGTTTCGGCAGACGACCACGCATTGGCAGATGCGCCGGCGATCTCTGCGCCTGAAATCGAATACACCGAATGGATGTTGGATAATGGCATGCGTGTCATCGCGATTGAAGATGACACAACTTCTACTGTGACTACCTCCATGTGGTATGACATCGGATCAAAGCTTGATCCGGAGGGCCGGAGCGGATTTGCGCATTTGTTTGAACATATTCTGAGCCGCAAAACCGAGAATATGCCCTATAATATGATCTACGGTCTGACTGCTGATGTGGGCGGCACGCGCAATGCATCAAACAGTCCCGACCGGACCAATTATTACGAGCAGGTGCCCGCCGAATATCTGGAAACGATGCTGTGGACGCATAAAGAGCGGATGGCTCTGCCTGTCGTAGATCAGGACGTGTTCGATAAGGAGCGTGATGTGGTGAAAGAGGAGCTGCGCCAGCGCGTTCTTGCGCCGCCCTATGGCCGTTTCAGCCGCTTTGTTCTGCCCGAAAACGCCTATGACGTTCTGCCGCAGCGGCGCCCGGGTATCGGTAGCATTGAAGAATTGGATTCCGCCACTCTCGCCGATGCGCGGTCTTTCTTCCAAGCCTATTACGGACCCGATACCGCGACGCTGATTGTTGCAGGTAACTTTGAAATGGATAATCTCCGCGCGCTGGTGGACCAGTATTTCGCCGACATTCCGCGCCGCGCCAATCCGGTTGATCTGACCATTACAGAGCGTGAGCCGGAGCGGACGGAGCCGCGCTTTGTCACGGCAACTGCGCCCAATGTGCCGCTGCCGCTAGTCGGGGCGACATGGAAAGTGCCAGGCGTTGCGCACCCCGACTCTGCGGCTCTTGAAGTGCTCGACATGATTATGTCAGCGGGTGAGAACAGCCGTTTGCACAAGGCGCTGGTTCGCAGCGGCAAAGCGGTTCAGGCCCAGCAATTCGTCAATCAAAGCGAGGAGGGAGGCTTCTTCGCCCAATTCGCCGTGATAAACCCGGCCGCTGATGCCGACGAAGTGAATGCATTGATGGCTGCAGAGCGCGTGAAAGTGCGCGAGGAGCTGGTTACAGAAGCAGAGCTTTCCGAAGCCAAGAACGAAATTTTCTCCTCCAGCCTGCGCCGCCGTGAAACCGCGCGTGGGCGGGCATTCGAAATCGGTGAGGCGCTGATGCTGACTGGCGAGCCCAAAGCCGCCGATATTCGCCTTGAACGGATCGCGGCGGTCACCGCTGAGGATGTGCAGCGTGTCGCGCAAACCTATCTGAAGCCGGAAGGCCGTGTGGAATTTCGCTACATTGCAGGCGAGGATAATAAGGAGACTTATGCCAACCCTGCGCCGTTCCCGACATTCCGCACTTTGGCTGCTGCGACGGGTAAGCCGCGCCAAGTAAAGCCGGAAGGCGAGCGCCAAGCCCCGCCTGGACCGGGCGCGAAGCCGGAAGTCACCGCGCCAACAATTGTCGAAACCACTCTCGATAACGGCATTTCTGTGGTTGCAACGCAAACCGGCGAAGTACCGATTGCAACGATCACAGTTGTCCTGCCGGGCGGCACTGTTACCGACAGCAAAGCCAAAGCCGGCGTGGCAGAACTTGCCGCATCGCTTGCGGATAAGGGCACGGCGGATATGTCTGCCACCGAAATCGCAGCGCGGCTGGAAAGTCTGGGCGCAAGGTTCGGTGGGTCAGGTGGGGCCGATGGCACCTATTTCAGCTTGACCGCGCCTGTCGCCACTATCGAAGAAGCGGGCGCGGTTATGGCCAGTGTTCTGTCCAGCGCGAGCTATCCTGATGCTGAATTCCAACGTGAACGCAAACGTACAGTCGATGGCTTGCAGGTCTCACTCAAAGATCCCGGCGCATTGGCGCGTTTCGTCGCTGCACCGGTCATGTATGGTGAGGCACCCTATGGGACCATCGCCACTACGGACAGCATCAATGCGATCACCGCCAGTGATCTGGTCGCGCACCGCGAGACCTATTGGCACCCGTCATTGACCAAAGTCATTGTCAGCGGCGGCATTGCGCCCGACGCGGCGAGCAGCTTGGTCGAACGGATGCTAGGCGACTGGACGGTCGACCGCGATCCGCCAACTCTCGTGGCTGAACCTGATGGAGCAACACCGGCACCGCGAACAGTTGTGATCGATATGCCCGATGCGGGCCAAGCAGCAGTGATCGCCGGTGTTCGGGCCATCTCGCGTTCGGATGAGCGGTACTATGATCTGATGCTGGCCAATGCTGTGCTAGGCGGCGGGTCAAGCGGGCGTTTGTTTGACGAAGTGCGCACCAAGCGCGCGCTGAGCTACGGCGCGTATAGCGGTTTCGGGTCGCGTGCGGGCGAATCCGTCCTGACCGCGAGCGCGCAAACTAAGAATGAAACCGCCACCGAAGTGGCCGAGATTTTCCTCAATGAATTTGAGCGTCTGGGTAGCGAACCTCTGACAGAAGATCTGCTGGAGAAACGGCGTCTGTACCTCGGCGGAAGCTATGCGCGCTCGCTCGAAACCAGTTCAGGCTTCAACGGCATCGTGGCAGGTTTGATGCAGCAAGGAATTGAACCTGCGGAGGCTGCGAAACTGGCAGAGCGCCTCTCCAGCGTGACCGCCGAAGAAGCCTCCGCAATCGCTTCCGATCTTGTCGATCCGGCGAAAGCATCGGTCATTATCGTGGGCGATGCCGAGCAGTTCGTGGATAAATTACGCGAACTGCGTCCCGATGTAGAAGTGATTTCTGCTGATGACCTTGACCTGTCACGAGAAGATTTGACCAAACCGGCCGAGTAACGAAGAGGCTGAAATGAAAAAGGGGGTGCGCTGTTTGGTCGGTGCGCCCCTTTTCTATCCGTCCGCCTCACTCGCTTGCCGTTGCCACATTTCGGCATAGAGGCCGTCTTTGCGCAAGAGCTGGTTGTGTTTGCCGCGTTCTGCCAGTTTCCCTTGATCGAGCACCAAAATCTCGTCTGCATCGGCAATGGTCGATAGGCGGTGCGCGATTGATAGCGTGGTTCGGTCGCGTGAAATCCTGTCCAGCGTCGCCAGAATGTCTTGCTCTGTCCGGCTGTCGAGCGCGCTTGTTGCCTCATCCAGCATCAGGATCGGCGGGTTTTTGACCAGCGTCCGCGCAATTGCGACGCGCTGTTTCTCCCCGCCTGACAGTTTCAGCCCGCGTTCGCCAACCTGCGTGTCAAAGCCCTGCGGCAGTTTTTCGATGAAGGGCAGGATCGCGGCATCGCGTGCTGCAGCCTGTACCGTGCGGTCATCCGTATCGGCTTTGCCATAGGCGATATTGTAGCCGATGGTGTCATTGAACAGCACGCTATCTTGCGGGACGATGCCAATGGCGCCGCGCACTGTTGCTTGCTGCAGTTGGGCAATATCTTGACCGTCGATTAAAATACGGCCTGACCAGGGATCGTAGAAGCGGAACAGCAATCGCGCGATGGTCGACTTACCTGCGCCAGAAGGACCAACAATGGCGATATTGTCACCGGCAGGCACTTCAAAGCTGAGCCCCTGCAGGATTGTTCGGTCGGGGTCATAGCCGAACACCACATTGTCAAACGTCACAGTCGGTTTGCGGATGATCAGGGCAGGGGCGCCGGGCACGTCTTCGACTTCTACCGATGTATCCATCAGCTTGAACATTTCTGCCATGTCGATCATCCCTTGGCGGATGGTGCGATACACAAAGCCGAGCAGATCAAGCGGGCGGAACAGCTGCATCAGATAGGTATTGACGAATACCAGATCACCGACGGTCAGCTCGCCCTTGCTCCACCCCCAAACAGTATAGGCCATGGCGCCAGCCATCAGCGCATTGGTAATCAGGGACTGGGTTATATTGAGCAGACCCAGTGAGTTATCGCTTTTCACCGCTGCATCGGCATAGGACCTTGCGGCTTGGCCATAGCGTTCTTCTTCGCGGGATTCCGCGCCGAAATATTTGACGGTTTCGTAATTGAGCAGCGAATCCACAGCGCGGCCCAGCGCGTGCCCGTCCATATCATTCATTTCTTTGCGCAATTGGGTGCGCCATTCGGTGATCCAGCGGGTAACGGCAATATATGTGATCACGGTAAAGGCAGTTCCGGCGACCAGTTCCCAGCCAAAATTGATGTAGAAGATGATCCCGACCGCAATCAGCTCGATAATGGTCGGCGCGATGTTGAACAGCATGAAATACAGCATCGAATCGATGGTCTTGGTGCCGCGTTCGATTGTTTTGGTAATCTCGCCCGTCCGGCGTGACAGGTGGAAACGCAAGCTCAACCGGTGGAGCCGGTGAAACACATCTTCGGCAAATTGCCGCGTGGCATCTTGGCCGACCCGTTCAAACACGATGTTGCGCAGATTATCGAATCCGACACTGGCAAATCGGCCAAGCCCATAGGCAAGAACCATCGCCATTGCGGCCATGAATGCCTCGTTTGACACTGTGGTCATACTGTCCACGGCAGCGCGGTAGGCAAACGGCAGCGAAAGGATTGTGGCCTTGGCCGCGATCACCAGCATGACGGCAATCACGATCCGGCGCTTTAGGGATGGATTATCCTTGGGCCACAGATAGGGCAGAAAGCGCTTGAGGGTCGCCCAGCTATCGTGATCGGGCGGGGTGGGTGAGGCTGGATCTGGCGGCATAGGTGTGCATGTGGTGCAGCGAAGCCGTCAGCACAATGGGTTTGCCTTTTTGGTTAAAGCCCGCTGCCGTCGAAATTAAGCGGTATTCTAGAGCGGCGCTTGCCGTTTTTGGGAATATCAAAAAGGACCTGCCGCTTTTCAAAATCGATGGCGATACGGTTCAGCAGGCGCAGGTCCCGCATACCCAGGATCAAGGCGGGCCGTTTGTTAAGGTTCAACGCTGCAAATGCCGGACTGTCGGTGAATGTAATGGGCATATTTTCAAGTTGCATAGTTTGAATGCGGACCGAACGGGCAATGCTGCGATTGCCAGTAAGCTGCACCCCTAACACATCAGTGGATGTGACTATGTCATCATTGCGGGTTCGCATTTTGCGCTTCAGTGCCAGGTTTCCGAAGCTGTTCTGCGCTCCGGTGTCGATCACCACTGCGGTTTTAACGCCATCTATTTTGGCATCAGTAATGATCAAACGGCCAAGCTTGTGGCGGGCGCGGACAATGATTTCATACCCTCTATTGCCGCCCAATTCCCGCGCATCGTTTACGGCGATGGTATTATCCCGGAAATCTATCATGACACGTAAGTCTTGCAGGCTATCCAAGCCCAATATGCCGTCCGCGCCGATATTGCGGGCTTCCAGCATGGGGGCTTCGATATTATCAAACACACGTTCGGCAAATTCCAGCCCGTTCAATGCAAACAGATCGACTGCCTTGCGGCCCGCCATGCCAACAACAGTGGCACGGCCGGCCGGAGCTAGGGCAAGCCTTTCTGCCAAACGGCGTGTGACCACAGTGGCCTGAGCGCCAGTGTCGATCATAAAATTGAACGGCCCTTCACCCTCGATAGTCACCGGGATGGTCATGCGTTTATGATGATCAGCCTGTCCTTCAACAACATCGGGGGCAATCGTTTGGGCCGCGGCGTCGGCATTGGTTGCTGAGACGGCATCGCTTTCCACCGCAGTAGATTCGGCGAGAGATGGTACCGTAGGTTGCGAAGCGAGAGCAGCGGCTGCAAGCGTTGCGATGATCGACATGATAGTCTCCGGTTTGGTTGGCCAGACTATCACGTAGTTCATGTCTTACCTAATTATCCCGGCTGTGCTGCTGATTGGCCCGGGTCGCTTGTTGTTGGCATTGCATCTCGTTGACGCAGCATGGCCCATGTTTCTTTGACCACGTTTGGCCATAGGAACCACATCACTACGGTATAGGTTACACCGCCCGTCGCAGCCAAAATCAGTAGCTCTATTGGTGCCAAGAGATTAGCTGTCAGCAGCTTTGCCGATGTGACAGTTGCGGCCATGATCGCGCAGCCGACCACTGCCGGCAGCAATTCGCGGACAAGATCGGTGAATTTCACTTTGATAGCGGGCAGCGTCAGCAGCAGTGTCGCAGCGAGTAATCCGGGCGCAGCAATCCACCATGCATGGACAAGCCCGATGGGGCCGCTGGAAATGCCGTAAAGGAAAGCCGCAGGGAAAATCACCGCACCGACTATGCTGCTCATAACATATATGCGGGGCCGGCCGATGGCGTTGGTCGCCGGGGAACAGACGATTTGTAGTGCGAAGAACGGCATCGCCAGCGCCAGCCCAGCGGCGATAGGCGCCATCTCTGTCCATTTCGGCCCGAACAATGTCAGA
>NZ_JABCRE010000002.1:175000-1641718 GCF_012972675.1 Pontixanthobacter rizhaonensis
ATGAGCGGTAGCGGAGCGTTCCGTAAGCGGATGAAGCCGAAGGGTAACCGACGGTGGACGTATCGGAAGTGCGAATGCTGACATGAGTAGCGATAAAAAGGGTGAGATACCCTTTCGCCGAAAGACCAAGGGTTCCTACGCAATGCTAATCAGCGTAGGGTAAGCCGGCCCCTAAGACGAGCCCGAAGGGGGTAGTCGATGGGAACCACGTTAATATTCGTGGGCCTGAAGATGTGTGACGGATCGTGGAAGTTGTATGCTCTTATTGGATTGAGTGTGCAGCCAAGCGGTTCCAGGAAATAGCCTCTTCATATAGACCGTACCCGAAACCGACACAGGTGGTCAGGTAGAGTATACCAAGGCGCTTGAGAGAAGTATCCTGAAGGAACTCGGCAAATTGCCTCCGTACCTTCGGAAGAAGGAGGCCCTGATTCGAGGCAACTCTTATCAGGGGGCACAGGCCAGGGGGTAGCGACTGTTTATCAAAAACACAGGACTCTGCTAAGTCGGCTTCAAGACGACGTATAGGGTCTGACGCCTGCCCGGTGCTTGAAGGTTAAGAGGAGGAGTGCAAGCTCCGAATTGAAGCCCAAGTAAACGGCGGCCGTAACTATAACGGTCCTAAGGTAGCGAAATTCCTTGTCGGGTAAGTTCCGACCTGCACGAATGGCGTAACGACTTCCCCACTGTCTCCAGGATATGCTCAGCGAAATTGAATTCTCCGTGAAGATGCGGAGTACCCGCGGTTAGACGGAAAGACCCCGTGCACCTTTACTGCAACTTCAGAGTGGCATTAGGAAAGAGTTGTGTAGCATAGGTGGGAGGCTTTGAAACTTGGGCGCCAGTCCAAGTGGAGCCATAGGTGAAATACCACCCTGCTGTTTTCTGATGTCTAACTAACTACCGTTATCCGGTAGTAGGACCCTCTGTGGTGGGTAGTTTGACTGGGGCGGTCGCCTCCTAAAGAGTAACGGAGGCGCGCGATGGTAGGCTCAGGACGGTTGGAAACCGTCTGCGAGAGTGCAATGGCATAAGCCTGCCTGACTGCGAGACTGACGAGTCGAGCAGAGACGAAAGTCGGTCATAGTGATCCGGTGGTCCCTCGTGGAAGGGCCATCGCTCAACGGATAAAAGGTACGCCGGGGATAACAGGCTGATACTGCCCAAGAGCTCATATCGACGGCAGTGTTTGGCACCTCGATGTCGGCTCATCACATCCTGGGGCTGGAGCAGGTCCCAAGGGTTTGGCTGTTCGCCAATTAAAGTGGTACGTGAGCTGGGTTCAGAACGTCGCGAGACAGTTTGGTCCCTATCTGCCGTGGGCGTCGATACTTGAAAGGAGTTGCCCCTAGTACGAGAGGACCGGGGTGAACATGCCTCTGGTGTACCAGTCATGCCGCCAGGCGTGCCGCTGGGTAGCTATGCATGGACGGGATAACCGCTGAAAGCATCTAAGCGGGAAGCCTCCCTTGAGATAAGGTATCTTCGAGTCGTAGTAGACCACTACGTTGATAGGCCGGGTGTGGAAGTGCAGTAATGCATGAAGCTAACCGGTCCTAATAACTCTGATCGCGCTTGATGAATCCCACCATCAACGACAGGCCTGAATTGGCTTGCTGTTGATGTCGGAAGACATCCAGCCAGATCGAACGCCTAATACAAACGTATCGCATCGATTAAACCCGTACATCCACTGGCTTTATTGCTTGGTGGCCATAGCGTCTGTGCCCCACCCGATCCCATCTCGAACTCGGCCGTGAAACCAGACAGCGCCGATGGTACTAACGCTTAAGCGTTGGAAGAGTAGGTCGTCGCCAGGCATTATAGCTGGTGGATATACGCGGTAAAAACCCATTCATAAGTCAAAGGGCTGACCCATCAAGGGCAGCCCTTTTGGCGTCTCTGGAGTATACTCCTTTGATGCCATATCGGTGACGCGGGATGGAGCAGTCCGGTAGCTCGTCAGGCTCATAACCTGAAGGTCGTTGGTTCAAATCCAACTCCCGCAACCACCATTATTACGGCACCTCATTGAAAACCCATGATTATTCAGCCTCACTGTTGCCAGTGGGGCTTTTTGTGTTGGCTATTGGAATACTGTCGAAGGCCGAGCTTAGTTCCACTTTTCCATTTTTCGATACAGTGTGGAGGGGCTGAGATCGAGGGAGCGCGCAGCCTTGGTGACATTGCCGCCCATCTTGTCGATGCGCTGCGTGATTACGGCCTGTTCGATAGCCATCATGGTCATGTGACCAAACATGTCCGTGGCCGGCTCGCCGGGTGTTTGGTGCGACGCTATATCTGCGGTGTCATCCGCGGGGCTGGCTTGCGAAGCCGTGGGCCCGGCACCAATGGTAATTTCTAATTCGGGGCCGGAACCCATGACGATTGCCCGTCTGATGGTGTTCTGCAGCTCGCGGACATTCCCTGGCCAAGCATGGGTTGAAATGGTCCGCCTGCTTTCGTCGCTGACGCGTTCAAATTCTTTGCCTTCTTCGCCTGAGAACTTCTCGACGAAGAAATCGGCAATCTGCTGCACATCATCCCCGCGCTCACGCAATGGCGGAAGCTCTAGTGGGATCACATTCAACCGGTAGTAAAGATCTTCCCGAAACCGGCCTTCCGCGACTTCTAGTGCGGGGTTGCGGTTGGTGGCGCAAACAACGCGGACATTAACCGGCTCGGGCCGGCTAGCGCCCACGCGCTGGATCATGCCGGTCTGAAGAAAGCGCAGGAGTTTGACCTGAAGCTTCAATTCCATTTCGCACACTTCATCGAGAAACAGTGTGCCGCCATCGGCTTCCTTCGCGGCGCCGATGCGGTTTTCTAGCGCGCCAGTAAAGGCCCCTTTGACGTGGCCGAATATCTCTGATTCCAGCAAGTTCTCCGGTATGGCGCCGCAATTGAGTGCTACAAACGGCCCTGAGGCGCGGCGCCCGCTTTTATGGATCGCATCCGCTGCCACTTCTTTGCCGGTTCCGCTTTCGCCGGTGATGAACACGGTCGCGTTGGAATCAGCGATGTTCTCGATCGAACGATACACTGCCTGCATCAAGGTGGATTCGCCAACGAAGCCCTGAAAGCGGTCCTTCTTTCTGATGGAACGGACTGCTTTGATTTCGCGATTGAGTAATCCCCGCTCTGCTGCATTGCGTACGGTGGTGAGCAAACGCTCTGAATTGACGGGCTTTACCAGAAAATCATACGCACCGAGCCGCATTGCATCGATCGCCCGGGTGAGCGAGCCATCGGCAGTGATGACGATTACACTCGTCTCGCCCAGATCATCCGAATATGTTTTCAGCAGATCCAGCCCGTTTGCATCGGGAAGCTGCAGATCCAGCAAGACGACTTCAAAGGATTGGTTGCCTGTAAAAAAGCTCGCGGCTTCCGCGCCGGTGCCGCATACTTCGACGTGGTGACCGGCCTCGGTCAGCTGTGCCGCATAGCTCATCGCGAGTGACGCGCTGTCTTCTACGATCAGGATACGGCAGATGGTCATGGTTAGACACGCTCTCTTTCGGTAATCACAAAGCGGGCAGATGTGGGATCAGCATCCGCTTGCCATTTTACGGTTCGATCGTCGCCGTAATGGGCCATGCATCCCCGTACCAAGCCGAAAGCAATGTGTGCCATTGGCCGGTGTGACGAATATTCAATCACCATTTCACCGTCTGTTTGGACAGTCGACACCTTAGGAGGCTTCGCATCGGGATACAGAACCACGACCTCTTGGTGGATATGCGAACCAACATGGTCGAGCATCGATTCCGCAGTCTCGTATCGTGCGATGATGTCGGGATACAAAATGGTGAAACGGTGAAACAGCCATTCGCCATATTCTATTGAAAGATCGCTGGCAGGGATGCCGCTCTTCTCGCTGGCGATTTGGACAAGCCTCAGGGCGTGCGCTGCGGGATAGGTGCCGATTTTGGTGAAGGCACCGTGATTTGGCAATGCTGCGGCGTCCAGCACGTCTTCGGCAAATTCAGCTCCGGCCTTATGTTCTACAAAGCCTAGCAGTTCGGTAAAAATCACACCCTTCATGGGATCTCCTTGCGTTCTTGTAATGCAAAAATATGCAAGAACTATGCCGAACAATAGGTCGCGGAATTGCGCCGTTTTGCGTGGTTGAGGTCTAGCATTATGCGAAAATAGTTGCAAATCGCGAAATATTGCTGATGCAAAATGCAAAAGTGGTTTCGCGAATTGCTAGGCTTAGGTGTTATACCGAGGGTGAGGGCAAACTGGCACGGTACTTGAAAAGGTTATCCCAACTGTAGTTTCGCAGATTGGAAGATTGATGTTTAAAGCTGTCCTCAACGCCGCCGTCGCTTCGCTTGCCTTGGCAGGCTGTGTCGCTGGCCCGGCACCGCAGAACTTTCACAGCAGCGCTTGGGCGCCTGGCCAAAGCGCGCCGCAAACAGAACAGCCCGATGGCCGTTGGTACGGTGAACAGGCATCTGGTGCAGGTACCGCTACGTGCAGTGCATCACCTATCCGGCTTCCTGCGACCTTGAGCAGAGTTGATCCGGCAGCGTTGGCTGCCACTGCGCTAGTGCTGTCACCCGGCGACCGGCTGCAAGTCGATGTTGCTGGCGATGATGATATGCTGACCGGGGTGTACGCCATTCAAAATGACGGCACGTTGGCGCTTCGCAATTTTAAGTCTGTCCACGTCGCTGGCCTGACCGAGCAACAGCTTACAGCCACCCTGCGCCGTGAATTGGTGAGTGCCGGTTTGATCCGCCCCCTTGCTTCGTCTGTCAGTGTGCGAACCATCGAAGCCAGCGGCGTATCAGTGGCCATTTCAGGTGCTGTGTTCGCGCCTGGAAGTGTCCGGCCTGGCGAGCGGAGCCCTGAAGGTAGAATTGGCCTGAAAGAAGGCCCGGCAACGGGTGATGCCAATGCGGGACGCACTTTATCAGCCGCCATACGGGCTGCAGCGGGCGTTCGCCCTGATGCAGATATCGGGCAGGTTTATCTGATCCGGGGCAATGAATATGCCGTGTTCGATCTTAACGGTTGGGCCGAGGGCTGGCCGGCAATGGACCCTACGCTGTCCGCCGGTGATCGGATCATTGTGCCGGAAACTGATTGCTTCAATGACAAGCTCGTTCGGCCGACTGCGATTACTCAACCGGGTATCCGTGTATTTATGTCTAACTTGACTCGCGGCGCGAATAATAACGCTGGTGCCGGGGTAGGGGAAAAGACAGGGTCGCTGCCATACGGCACACGCCTGCTGCAAGGACTTGTCGCGATGAACTGCGTTGGCGGCAGCTATATGCAGTCTGATCGCCGGGCAATCCTGATTTCGCGCAACCCGCGCAATGGCCAAAGCATCGTGATCGAGCGTGATATCGAGAAATTGGTCCGTGCCATCGACCGCGATGAAGCTGATCCCTACCTTATGCCCGGCGATGCTCTGGCTTGCTATGACAGCCGCTGGACGAATTTCCGCGAGGCGCTCAGCCTGGCATCCGATGTTGCCAATTCGGCAACGCCTGCAATCATTCTTGGTAATGCGGCAAACTGATGGAACAGGAAAACACCCAGCCGCGCCGGATCGTAAAATTCTGGATGCTTGTGCGTGACGGTTTGCCGTCTGTTGGCCGCTACCGCCGGTACATTATCGCGGTGCTGCCTCCGCTGGCGGCAATTTGGCTGCTGACGATCGCATATGTTGCCCTGGCGCCAACGCGGTATGAAAGCGAAATGACGCTGATTTTGCCTGGTAGCGGCGTCGGTGGATCGTTGAACCTTGAATCTATCGGACAGGCTAGCGGCACTGCGGCTTCCGCATTCTCAAGTACGACCCTTAGCCCTACCGAGAATTACAAACGGCTGCTTATGTCCGACCGTGTCGTCAGTGCGGCGGCGGAACTTGCAGGCGAGGAGGCTGGCGCGTTTCCGCAGCCGAGCATTAAACTGGTCGATCAAACCAACCTTATCGCGGTTGATGTGACCGGCAGCAGCCCCGAGCAGGCACAGCAGCGCAATGCTGCGCTGCGCGAAGTGTTTTTGGCTGCGCTAGATGATTTGCGGAACGATGAAGCGGTGCACCGCGAAGAAGCAGACCAGGCCCGCATCGCAGCACTTGCTGAAAAGGTGGAAGAAGCGCAACGTAAAGTCCTGGAGTTTCAGGGCCGGTCCGGCCTTGTCTCGCTAGACCAGTTTAACAACCGGATTGCGGCAATGGATGATTTGAAAGCGCGGGAAAGAGAGGCGCGAACCGCCCGTAGCCAGAACGCCGCCGTCGCCGGCAGGCTTGCGTCAACGCTCCGTGTTTCAACCGGCACTGCCAATCGCGCGCTGCGATTGTCTTCCGACCAGGCGTTCCAACAATTGTTGGGCCGGTATTCTGAGGTTCTGACCAAAGAAACCGAGCAGGGCGGAACACTGGGCCCGGCCCATGCCAAAATGGAAGCTTTGAGATCGGAACGTGAGGAGCTGGAAGCTGCGTTATCCAAACGGGGCGCGACTGTTACCGGCCTGCGCTCTGCTACTGTGATGAAGTTCGCCGAACTCTCTGTCTCGGACACGCGCGCATCCTTGTTTGAAGGTCTTTTGCTGAGCGATAGTTCAAGCGCAGGCTCCAATGCGGCACTTGCGGAAATTCGCCGTCAAATCGGTCAACAATCGGCCAAGACGGGTGAGTTGGTAGAGCAGGCGTCAGAGCTTGCCGGTCTAACCAGAGAATTGCGGGTTGCAGAAGCGGTGTTCAGTTCAGCACTTGCGCGTGTAGACACCAATAAGTCAGATCCTTTCGCGTCTTATCCGCTTGTTCAGACTTTAGAGGCACCATCCTTACCGCGCACAAAAGCGTCACCTAAGCCTGTTTTCGCAATCGCCGGTGCATTTGCGGCGTCCATTCTCCTTCTAATCGGGTTCATGTTGCTATGGCTGCGTCAGCCAATCATCCGCAAAATCTTGCCGAACGTCTGATATCTCTCACGATACAGTCAACATGGCTGCTGTGGTTGATTGGCGGGCTGTACATTGTCGGCCCGGTGCTGGGATGGGTTTTGGCAATGCTTGCGGTGCAGGAGCTGTATGTCGCGCCGGGCAAGGCGGAAGCAGAGCGACCGCCCAAGCCGGGATGGGTAATCCGACTGTGGTTGTGGGGCATGCTGGCAATGTTGGTCGTGCTATGGATCGGCCACAGCAATTTTGAACTGGGCGCAGCCAAAACGATCAAGTCTTCGATCGGTTGGGCAAAGGGGTGGGCATTGCTCGCCCTTTTCCCGTTTGCGGCGTCTGTCCTCTCGATCAGGCCAGAGATTATCTACCGCGCGGTTTGCAAGCTGGGCATGCAGACGTTGATTGTTCTTCCTGTATTCGTGCTGGCTCCATTTATCGGGCTTCCAGACACCTTATGGGTTTCACCATTGCAAATAGTAGGGGGGTCAGGGCCGGAGTATTTTGCGGCTATCCTCTACACTATTGAGCCAGGCGCAGGGACACCGCGGTGGCAGTTCTTCGCCCCGTGGTCGCCGGCGGCCGGGATGATTGCGGTCGTGTTTGTGCTTTTATCAGCGCAGGAGAAAGAGATCGGCTGGAAAAGCGTCGGGATAATCGCAGGTTTGGCGCTGGCGATATTGTCGCAGTCGAGGCTCGCGCTGGTCGCTTTGATAGTGGTGTTCCCGGTTCTTTTCGCGCTGGGGCGGACGCGCAGCCCCGTGGTCTGGATGATTGCGGCACCGGTTGTTTTGCTGGCGGGCTTTTTCGGGCCAACGCTGATCGAATTTGCAGATCAGCTGATGAGCGACTTCCGCGGTGCAAGAGCGGACTCTAGCCGTGTGCGCGAAGCGTTGGGCCGTATCGCTGTCGAACGCTGGAGCAATGAAGCGCCGTGGTTTGGTCATGGGGTGGTCGAAAACGGGCCGCACATGGTCGAATATATGCCAATCGGCAGCCATCATAGCTGGTATGGCTTGCTATTCGTGAAGGGGTTGGCCGGCGTCATGGCATTGGCCGTACCGCTTGCGGCCAGCGCTGCGATGTTGGCGATTAAAGGAACCGCCGGCCATTTGGCGCGGACCGCGTTTGGCCTGGTGTTGGTCTTAGTGCTGTATAGCTTTGGCGAGAATCTGGAGATATTGAGCTATTTGTATTGGCCTGCCCTGATTATCATCGGGACCGCGTTGAAAAGCGGCACGCCGGGCCAGAGCATCAGCTCTGAAGAAGCGCGATCCACTGTCCAATAATCTGCCCGCGCATACCCGACACTTCTTGCCGGGCTGCATGGCTCATTTGATCAAATGGAAGCGTTTGGAAGCGCTCTATCGCACGCATAATATCGTCTGCGCTGTCGCATTTGGCGGCAAGACCAGCATTGCCGACTTGTTCTGGCAGCCCGTCTATATCCCCCACAATTATCGGTCTGGCAGCCAGCCGCGCTTCGGTGGCGACCAAGCCGAAGGCTTCCCATTTTGAAGGAACAATGACCGCGTCTGCGGACTTTAGAAACCCGCCGATATCGCTGATCGGACCGTAAGTGGTAATGTTGCTCGCCGCCTGCGCAGCGCGGTGCAAGTCCGCCTCGTCAGGACCGCTTCCGGCCAGCTGTAATTCAACTGAAGGCCCGATCTTGGCGACGGCATCAATCAGCGCTGCGAAGTTTTTAACCTCGGAAAATCTGCCATAAGCAGCCAAACGCAGTGGCCTGCCGCTGCGCCTTTCGGGGGCGGGGATTGCAAGCAGCTCTTGCCGCCCGCTCCACGGATGGATTGTACGGCAGCGGCCCGGTTCCAATCCGACCGCGCCGGTCAGCCACTTTCTCTGCCCGTCCGAAACGCAGACAATTTCGTCAAAGTGCCGGAGCGCGAGGCGCAGCAACATTCTGAAGCGGTTGGTGTTTGGTACGTTATGGTGTTCAAACGACCGAGTGTAACTGTGTTCGATGTGAATTAAGCGCGCCTTCGGGTTCCGTAAACGAAGCGTCCAGAAGAACCCGATGCGTGCCCAGCTCGCCGGAAAATGTGTTATGATCACATCTGCATCGAGTTTCGGTGCCACATACGCATTCCGTGCAATTGGCACCGTATCCGATGATGCGCCGCGGGCCAGCTCGGGCTCGTCAAACACGCCCAACGCACGGACCACGCCGCCCATCCCGAAATCGTCAAGCAGATGGACTATTTTCAACATCAAGCAGCGCCTTTGAGATAGGGTCGCATCAGCAGTTTGAACCGCTCGGCACCGATGATGGAACCGACTGCTACTGCGCTGGCTGTCACAAATGTCTTGACCGGTTCAGCGATAGCTATGGTCGGGGAAGCGGCGAGGGCACGTTTCATCAAGTCACGGGCAAAGCCGATTTCGCCAAGCTGCAAGGCGCGCCGGGTAAGATAGCGCAGCTGATAGCCGCGTGCCGCCCGCCCGTGCTTTGCAACCAGTTCAGGTGCGAATTCAGTGGCTTTGCGGATCATCTTTTCCCAACTGACGAACTGATTGACGATATTAGCTGACAACGCGCCACCGACAATCCGGTAATCGGTCAATTGGCCTTCGATACCTTCAAATTGTACATTGTGGGCGCCTGCCAGACGGACCCAGAATTCGATATCTTCAGACTGGCGGAACGTCTCGTCGAACCAGCAAGTCCGGCTTGGCTCATCAGGATGTGGAAATGCAGCCCGGTCAATTGCGGATTTCCGCAGCACCGCTGCACTGCCATTGCCTACAGGGTTTCGTTTCAGAATGTCACCTGCATCAACGTTGGTCAGTTTCGGTTTCATCGCAACCGACATCTTAACACCGTGCTGGTCCATCATGTCGGATCCTGCATAACTTACCCCGATATTCCCGCTTGCACGAAGGTGAACATAGTGAAGCATGAGCTTTTCAGGATGATACCGATCATCGGAGTCCAAAAGGGCGATGAAAGGGGCGCGTGCCTCTGCAATTCCGGTGTTGCGTGCGCCGGGTAACCCGCGATTTGGCTGGCTGACGATCCGTATCCGCGGATCTTCATAGCTACGCGCAATCTGCATCGAACGATCATTACCGCCATCATCGACGATAATCAGTTCAAAGTCGGTAAGCGATTGGGCAAGAACAGAATCGATCGCTTCCGCAATATATTGTTCTACATTGTAGACCGGCATGACGACTGAAATTTTAGGTCGAGGGGCGTTGATGTGAGACATGATGAAATCCTAATCTGAAGAAGTAAATTTGCGTTATGCGAATACGCGAGTGCGGACCCGTGCTGGCATCGCCATTCCGGCCAATGCACCGGCCAGGGTCAGGCTGCCGCGGCGCGGGTCGGACATGAAACCGCGCGGGCTAAGGGTGAAACCTTGTGCAGCGTATTGGACAGCTTTGGAGGCGGGCCCACCGGTGCGCAGGGCGCGACGTGACAGGTACCGGAAGTAGGTGGCCTCGGCTTGGCGTACATTGATGTGACAAGCATAGCGTGCGGCGAGCATGCGCCAGCCAGCCAGCATTTTCTCCAAGTCTGCCGACAGGCCGTCATCGCTCATCCGGTAATCGGTGAGTGTTTCAGCGATCCCTTCGATAACGCCGCCACTCGCAACCAATCTGGCCAGCCATTCTTGATCTTCGGCATAGTTCATGCCTTTTTCAAAGCCGCCATTGCGTAAAAACGCCTTGCGGGTGACGACCAGGTTCGATGTTGTGCAAACAGGGTTGTCGGCAATGATCTGGTCGATCTGGATCGGGCCGGCTGGAACGGAGCTGAAGGTCTTTATTTCGCCGGTTTTCGCTGTAATCGTCTCGCGGAAAGCGATCCGGGCGAAGCTGGCATCCAAAGACGGTTTGGCCTGATGCAGCTGATGATGGATGACAAGTTTATTGACGCGCCAAGCATCGTCGGCGTCGAGGAAGGCCAGCAGCGCGCCGCGGGACATTTCGGCTCCCAGATTACGGGCCTCCGATACGCCGCGATTTTCCTGAGCGATAACGCGAATACGCTCGTCTTCGCTCGCCAGTGACAGAGCAAGCTGGAGAGAACGGTCGGTTGAACCATCATCCACCAGGATCAGCTCCCAATCTTGCAGGCTTTGATTGATGACGCTGGCAACAGCAGTCGTGAGCGTTTCATACGCATTATAAACGGGCATCATTACTGAGATAAGTGGAGTGTTCATGATGGGATCCTTTCAAGGGATGATGTGTGATTTGCCGTGGTCGCAAGGTCCGCGATGGCTTTGGGAATAAAGGTAAGTGCGAGGCCGGTGACGTATCCGGCACACGCAGCTTCAAACGAAAACTGCGCGCCGATGACGAGGCCGGTCAGCGCAGCGATAGTGGCGGCGGCGCTGATCTGTGCTTCACGGCCTGTGCTTTGAGCGGCGCGGTAGAGCGCACTGAGGCTCGCCGCTGCGAAAAGCGGGATGCCGCCCAGGGCCAGGATGGAAACATAGAATGATGAAGATGCCCATGTTTCGCCGAACAGGATCGGCACATAAATTGGAGCGAGCGCTGCTTGAGCAATGATAATCGGCGCGAAGAACAGCAGTCCGAAACCCGTCACCCGGCGTGCTTCCAGCAAACGTGCGGCTGAAGTTTTGATCCGAGCAAGATGCGGAAACAGAACGATACCAAATGCGGATACTAGCGATTGGGCAATGCCGAGGCCGGCGTTGAATGCGAAGTAGTAAATGCCCAATACTTTGGTGCCGAAAATTGCACCAATCAGAAGCTTGTCTGCTTGCGCGCGAAGGGCACTCATGATCTCGCTGCCGAGAATGCCCGCGGCATAGAACCGGAATTCGGATAGTGGGGCAAAACCTGCGGCTGGTTTATTGGACCAGCTACGTGCGCGGCGTACCATGACTGTCCAGACCGGCGCAGTCAGCAGTTTTGGTAGCGCGATTGCCCAAGCGCTCGGCCATACAACAACAAGGATCATGGTCAGAATGTGGTCAAGGATGGTTTGGCTTGCGCCGATCCGGGCTGTCGTCGCCAAATTGCCATCGCGCATCAGCAGGAAGACTTGAACCAAGCCGGGCGGCATGATGAAATAGACCACAGAGAGAACAGCCAGCATGATCGCTGCATCCGCCTGGGCAAAGCCAAGACCTAGAATGGCCGCGATCAGCATTTGAATAATTGCAACGAGCGCACAGACGCCCCAGAACAGGCGAAGGGCGGTATTGCAAACAGCGTCCAGCTCCTCGTCGGTTGCGACGATGATGCGTTGGCCGATGCCAGCATTGGCAAGTACGCGAACAAGTTCAAAGATGCTGAGCGAGAGAGCTGCAGTCCCTAGAATGAGCGGGCTGGTGAAGCTGGCGATAACAATGATCGCAACCAACCGGACGATCCGGGTCATGGCCTCTGCCGAAGCATATGCAAGGAAGGCCCTGATTAAAGGCTCCATCCCTGCTGGCAGTCTTTTTGCAATTGTTGTCACCGACATGGTGTCTCTCCAATGAGTTCAGCCCCACCGTTCCAAGACTCGTGCCAGTTTGCGAAAACGTATATAATCCAATAGCTTATCGATTTTCGGATGGAGTATCCCAGATGGCAACTGTTGCAATTTGCGAAAAGTATATGGAGCTGTTGCAAAACGAGATTGCAAATTGCGAAAATCGCACTTCAAGTCTCGCATCCAGCGGCTTGGATTGACCTAAGGTATTGAATTATAATAGATATGTGAAACTGGCACATACAATGCAGATGGTATCCCAACGCAATTAGGGAACATCAATTATGTCATACTCAGCAATCAATCTTGATGCCGCCGCATATGAAAGAATCTCGATGGAAGAGGCGACAGACGGCGTGCTCTGTTGGACTGAAAAAGCGAAACTGTTTGGTCTGCCGCTGGTATCAAGCACGAAAACAGAGGTAGCCGCACAGCTTGTCGCTGCAGCGGCGCGTGGGCAGCGATTGATTGTCAACTTTGCCAATGCACATTGCATCAATACTCTTAAAGCAGACAAAACATACGCTTCGGCGTTGCGTGCCAGCGACCTGATCCTGCCGGATGGTAGCGGCATGCGGATCGCATCCAAGCTGGTGGATCAGCCATTCAAAGAAAATCTCAACGGGACTGATCTCTTCCCGGAAATTTGCCATGAAGCCGCACAGCACGGTCAGTCGATCTTTCTGTTGGGCGGGGCACCTGATGTTGCGGAAGACGCAGCGCGCACCATGCAAGACCGGGTCAAGGGGCTTGAGATTGCAGGCTGTGCAGACGGCTTTTTCACCGATGAGGAAGAGGATGGGCTGATCGATCTGATCAACGGGTCCGGCGCAGCCATCCTGATGGTTGGATTTGGTGTGCCGCTGCAAGAAAAGTGGATTGTTCGCAACCGTCATCGCTTGAACGTTCCAGTCGTTATGGGTGTCGGCGGATTGTTTGATTATTATTCCGGCCGAATTCCGCGTGCGCCTCATGCTATCCGTGCCGTGGGGTGTGAGTGGGCCTGGCGACTGGCGATGGAACCTCGCCGTCTTGCTCGGCGCTATATCGCCGGTAACATCGTGTTCCTCGGCCATACATTGCACAATGCGTGGACCGAAACAGTTGCAAAGCCGGTCTTTTCACCGGCGACTAAGCGATCTCTCGATATTTTCGGTGCCTTCATGGCGATCATGATGCTTTTACCGCTCTTCTTGTTGGTCGCGCTTGCTATCAAGCTGGAAGATCGCGGGCCTGTATTTTTCAAACAGCTGCGCATCGGTGAACATGGCCGTAGCTTCCCGATGTATAAATTCCGCTCAATGTACACTGACTCGGAGGAACGCCGGGCTGCGCTGTTGAAAGACAGCGAGCGCGACGGGATCTGCTTCAAAATGCGCAATGATCCGCGCATCACCAAGACCGGAAAATTCATCCGCCGGTTTTCGATTGATGAACTGCCCCAGCTGCTGAACGTATTATTCGGTCATATGTCACTTGTTGGCCCACGTCCTGCACTGGGTTCTGAAGTATCAGTCTATCAAAAATCGGCCTATCGCCGTTTGGGCGGCAAGCCGGGTATCACGTGCATTTGGCAAGTGTCAGGCCGGGCAGAAATCCCATTCCAGAAACAGCTGGCAATGGATGTCGCCTATCTGAAGAACCGCGGTATCATAACCGATCTTTGGTTGTTGATCCGGACTATTCCGGCAGTGCTGACCGGGCGTGGCGCTTATTAATCTGCCTGCCAGCCTTTACTGATCTTTGATCATCGCTTCAAAAAGATCGCCGCACGCTTCGAGCGTCGCGGCGATTTTTTGTTTGAGCAGAGCAAATGGTTCGCCATCCAAGGGGGCGCTGGCCTCCCTGAATGTGGCGATTGCCGCGAGCAAGCCGATTGCGCCGATATTGCCTGCTATGCCCTTCAATGCATGGGCTTGCCGGTCTGCGGCATCGGTATCTTTTTCCGCTACAGCCGCCTCTAGCTTGCTGCCATAATTCAGCAGATCTTCCCGCACAGCCGCCAGAAACTTCTCTCGAAACTGCACTGGCAAGGCCTCGAAGGCTTCGCGAAAGCGCCGCAAATCAAACAGGCTTCCGGTTTCATTACCGCCGTCTTGCGGCATCATCGCGGTTGTCAGCGCTGCTCGCAATTCGGCCAGCTGAATCGGTTTGGCCAAACATGCCGACATTCCTGAGGCGAGCAGCCGATCGCGTTCGGCCTGAAGGCTGTGCGCTGTCACGCCAATCACCGGCGTTCTCGATTGCGGCAAGTCGGATGCGCGAATGTGCCGGACGGCTTCTTCACCTGTCATCACAGGCATTTGGACATCCATCAAGATCGCGTCAAATTGCTGGGACAAAGCGGCCTCTACAGCCTCCAGTCCATTGACCGCAGTTTCAACCCGGCACCCAAGGCGTTCGCAAAAGCCGGTTATGACATACCGGTTGCTTTCGGTGTCTTCCGCAATCAGGATTGTCGGCTGGTCGCCAGCCTTATTGCGTAAAAAGCCTGTTTCTTTGGCATCGTCTGCCTCGTGCACTTGGAGCGGAAGCGAAACAACAAGGGTCGCAGCGGGCGATGCGCTGATGTCAATTACCCCTTGCATCGCGGCAATAATGCGTCCCGCCCGGCGCAATTGCGGCTCGGTTGCGGCCAGTTCTTTCTTGCCCTGCGCGTCGATATCTGCGGCTAGTCGCCCGGCAATCATCGATATGCAGAGCCCGTCCTTCCATGTCATGTCGAGCTTCACGTCGCCCGCCGCAGAAAGGCCGTAACCGATCAGATTATCGAGCGCTTCGCGTAAACGGCTAGCATCGACAAATGCTTTGGTGGGCAGCGCGCCGTCTATCGCTATCGTCAGGACACCGCCATCCTCGCTTTCCGATGATGCGCGATCCCAGTAATCTTGCGTTTGTTCCGCCAGTTGTTCCAAATCTGTTGGGTTTGGAAACAGGGTAACGTCGGTTGACCGGCCCTCTGCCTCATCAATGACTTCGTTTACCAGAGACCCGAGACGTTCCGCCGCACGTGTTGCGAATGCCAGTTTTTGGCCGTCCTCTGCTGACCGTTCTTCTATCGAAAGCAAGTCCATCATTCCGGTGAGCGTGTTAAGCGGCGTCCGGAATTGGTGCGCCATATAGGACAAGAAGTCCGTCCTGGCCTTCAGTGCAGTCTCCGCCTGAGCCTGCGATTTCGCAAGGGTGCGAGACAGCCGGTCTAGCTCTATAACTCTTCGTTCCGCCCGCAATTGCAACGCACGGACCGCTCTTTGGTTGGCCCGGCTTTCGGTTATGTCGCGAACAGAGCCGGAGACAGATTGGAAAGTTCCATCGGCCCCCACCTCTTTGCGCAACTTCCAACTAAGCCACCGCAATTCCCCATCAGGCCGCACTATGCGGTGTTCAAAACTATGGTCTGTGTCCGCGCTCATCTGTTCAAAGAATTGCACCGAGCTACGGCTAATTCGCCCTCGGTCCAACGGATGTATGAGGGATATCAGATATTCCGGATCGATTGTGACATCCTCGGCAACGCCCAGAATGCGGTTCAGTTGGACGGAGCTATGATACGGCTTTCCGCGTTCTGCATAAATCGTCGCAAAGCCGCCAACCCGCTGCGCCGCGAGTAGCTTGGCACTTTCGATATCAAGCCGTTCGGCCAGTTCGCTTTCCCGCCGTTGCAGGTCGCGATTGGCCTGATCCAGCTCATGCATTCGGCCTTCAAGAGCCGTTTCGGCATCGGCCAATGCAGCTTGCGCTCTGGCCAATCGGCGTTCGAGGATCTGCGCGCGTTTTTCCAGCGGAATGTCGTCAAAAGGCGTGTCAGTCATCTGCTGAGCCATTCAAGAACGCGGTCAGCAAATCAACGGATATGCCTCCAGACATTTGATCGCCGTCTTCAGCGGTGACAGAGCTTATGGCGATTGCCTTGGCGCCTGGAAACTGCCGTTCAAGTGTTACCGGCAGAATGGCCGTGTCATCATAGAGAACCACATCAATCTGCGTGTCGACCGATTTTGCTTCCTGAATAGATTTTACGCCCTGCACGTCAAAACCTAGCTCATCCAGCACGATTTCAGTGGCGATCCGGCTGGTTGCAGCGGCTTCGATGACTATCGCCGTTTTGCCGGCACCGGGCCGGACAGAGGATGCTGCACTTTCGGCTTTTAGTGCAAGTTTTAGCCAAAAGCTGCTTCCTTCGCCGGGCGTGCTAGATGCGCCGACTTCGCCGCCCATCGCGTGGGCCAAGTCTCGGCAGATCGACAGTCCCAAGCCGGTCCCGCCATAATCAAGTTGCGTAGTTGCTTCTGCTTGTTCAAATTTCTCGAACAGCCGGTCCAGCTTCTCCGGCGCGATCCCAATGCCATCATCGGAAACGGTGAACAGCAGCTCAACCGTTTCTCCCGAAGCAGATTCCAATGCCTCGCACTCAATTCGGACTGTGCCGTTACCCACAAACTTAACCGCATTGCTGGTGAAGTTTGCCAAAATTTGTTGAATTCGGGTGGGATCACCCAGTAGCGTTCCGCGGAAGCTTGACCGTGTTTCGATCTTGCCCTCGTTGCGCTTTGCGAGAGGGACAAAAAGCTCGGCAGTCTGGCGGATGAGTGCAGCCGGCTCGAAAGGACGGTGATCCAGAATGACCTTACCGCTCTCCAACCGTGCTTGCTGCAACACGTCGTCAAGAATTCGCATCAATGCCTGCGCCGAACTTTCAATCAGATCGAGCGCGCGTTCTTTCTCGCGGGCCGATCCGCCGCTGCGCATCTGATCAAGCATTCCCAAAATCCCGCTCATCGGAGTGCGGATTTCATGCGACACTGAAGCAAGCAGATTCATCCGCATTTCCGCCGCTTGCTGTGCTTGATCTCTGGCCGCTACCAGCTTCGCTTCGGCTTGCTTTTCCTCAGTAATTTCGCGGGCGATGCCGAAGTAACCAATAACCTCTTCTGTCCCCGCTGTTGTGGCGGCGGCGATGGGTTCGCCTTTGATCTGAATGAATGAGGCACCGCCGCCTGGGGCATCGAGCTGCGCGACAACATCAAATTGTGTTTTGGCCGCAACCGCCTCAAGAATTGTATCGGCAGTGCCGTTACCTTGGTCGGTTTTGAATTGGTTGAGTATCCGGTCCAGCTTCAAAGGTTTGTCGATCGGCAGGCTGAACTGGTCACCAATCCAGCGCGAGATCGTCAGAGCCTCATTGTCCAGATCATAGGTGAAATGGCCGAGCATTCCGGTATCTTCGGCCATATTCAAAAGCCGGAGATTTTCCTCCATCTTCGCAATTCTGCGGTACTCGTCGCTGCTATCGCGAACGATGTAGGCATACCCGTCCGTTTGCCCTTCTTCGTTCTGGATGACTTGAATAATTTCGGTCGCCCAAAATGACCTGCCGTTGCCGCGGTATCGGCGTGGAGCCTGAAAGAGCCTTCCTTCTTCCTCAACCTTGGTGAGTAGCTGTTTGAGCAAAGCTATTGAGTCTTCCGCGGGGTCAAAAATTTGGCGCAGCCCTTTGTCGTTGCGCTCATCCCAGTGGAAGTGCTCCTTGGCTGCACGGTTGGCGCGCCTGATTTCTCCATTTTGATCGAGTAAAAGGATCGCGTAATCATCAATCGCATCCACCATGGTGTCGAATGATTGAGACATACGTAACCGTTCGCGGGAGACGCGCGATTCCATCGCATCAAATGCCCGGTTAAGCCGGATAATTTCATCATCGTTTGTAGATTGCCCTTCGCTTTCGCTGGCAGAATAGGACGAGATACTATCTGCGCGCTCAGCAAGGCGTTTGAGCGGCACGGCGAGTTGCCACCGCGAGAAGATGATGAGGAACAAGGCAAACGCGGCGGTGGCAACGGCGCCCGCAAACAGCACGGATCGGGCAGCCTCAAACGCTTGCCCGCGCACTTTGTCGCCCGCAATCACTGAAACGATGAACCATTTGGGCTGATCCATCTGGACAAATGAGTAATATTGGTCGCTGGCTTCCAAATAACCCGATGTGGCCTTCCCTTGGCTTTGCTTCAGCAAGCTCCACAGGGCCGTCAGAGCCGGATCTTGGGAACTATCCAGGTCGAGAAAGTCACCGGTCTGTGCGTTGGATTGAACGGTATATTGAGGGTGCCTGATCAGTTGGCCGCTATTCGTGATCACGATTTGCGACGTTTCAAGCGTCCTGCTCTCTTCTCCGGTGTCAGGAAAAATAGTGTCGAGTAACACACTGGAACCCCAAGCCCCCAGATGTTCACCGTCCACCCGAACGGGCATCATACATCCGGTGGTCCAAGTCTTGCGTTCTTTATCATATAAAATCGGCTGAAGACTGGTGCACCGCATCTCTCCGGCCGGATTATTTGCCGGAAGAGTGATGGTCGAAAATTCCTCGTCTTGAAACTCCAAATCGGTCGGCGCTTCTTTGCGATAGAAAAGCAGATTGTCAGGCCGCTCCGGGGCGAACATTATCAGGTCGTTGTCCGGTGAAAAGAAATAGAGGTTGTTGACCTTTTTCGGCAGTCCTTCGGCCATTGCCGTCAACGTATCAAATGCTGCCAACAACTTCGCGCGGCGATCTGCTGTAACAGCTTCGTCCGCTATGAATGCACCATATCCGCGCGGCGAAATGCCTGCGGCATCGCCTGTCCACAGACGGTCTGCGCTTCTTCTGGTTCCGTCACCAAACCTTGGGAAAGCCCGGTCAAAGCGGGCGGCTCCACTGGGCGGCGCTGCAAGAGCAGAAGTCATTAACTCCGCAGCTTTTTTCTGAGCGTCAGCAATTTCTTCAAATTGAACGGCGAGCTCTTGCTGTGAAAAATCCCGTCCTTCGTCGAGCAGGGCGATGGTGGAAGAGATCGCCCGCTGGCGCGCGCTTTCATATGCTATCCAAGTGAGGGCACTGAATAACAGTATTGCAGCGGGCAAAATCAAAGCGATCGCCCGGCCACTGAGAGTTCGGAGTTTTATATTGTCGAACACATCTGCATATGTAGCTGCAACTGGTTACTATACCAATTACTCAATTGCATAGAAACAATCAGATTTTCGGTTGCGCTGCGGCGAGACGGGAAGGGCTAGGTCTGGAAAGCGTCCCTTTGCGCCAGCGCTGCGTGCCAGCGTCCGATATTGCGGTGTGTTTCTGTAGGTCGTTTGCGCACAACTTTGGCAAAGTCGATAAACACAAAAGCTGTAATATCAGCGACTGAGAGCTGCCCTGCCGCCACAAATTCCCGGTCGGCAAGATGGCGGTCAAAGCCGTCCACGAAATTGTCGATCATCTGCATGCCGCGTTCTGCCAGTGCAGGAATTTGCTCGTAATCATGCGGGCCGGGCAATGCGCGCCCCTTCATGGCTGGGTTGGCATTGCGCAGGGCACTGGCGACACCCATGCCGAGCTCCTGTTCAACCTTCCATTGCCAGGTTGCAATCTCCGACTTTTCCATTGCGGTCGAACCCATCAGCGCAGGATCGGGATATGTTGCTTCAAGCCATGCAGCGACACCGGCATTGTCGGTTAGAACCGTGCCATCTTCCAATTGGAGCGCCGGGACAGTGGCGTTTGGATTGATTGCGCGGAACGCTTCGCCCATCTGTTCTGCCTTGCGTAAATCGATTTCAACGACGCTATGCGGAACGTTTTTTTCAGCGAGAATGATCCGGGCACGGCGCGGACTGGGGGCAGTTTTGCAATCGTAAAAAATCAGCGGCATCGCGCGTACTCCGGCTGCTCGGTTTCTGGGGCTTCTTAGATTCTACTGCGTTGCCGGTACTGGCATTGTTGGTATCATATCGCACTGCTACTTTTTGAAGACAAGCATAGTAATCAGGGTATTGGCGCGATGATCGATCTGTACACTTCACCGACCCCAAACGGGCACAAGGCATCGTGCACTTTGGAAGAGCTGGAATTACCCTATCAGGTTCACCCAGTTGATCTGACCGCAGGCGACCAGAAGACAGAGGCCTTTCTGTCGATGAACCCCAATGGCCGTATCCCGGTGATTGTTGACCGCGGAAATGATGATGTGGCGGTGTTCGAATCCGGCGCGATTATGGTGTATCTGGCGGAAAAAGCCGGGCGGTTGCTACCCACAGAGAGCAAATCGAGGGCGCGGGTGATGTCGTGGTTGATGTTCCAGATGGGCGGAATCGGCCCGATGATGGGGCAGGCCAACGTGTTTTACCGCTATTTGCCGGAGAAAATCCCGGCCGCGATTGATCGCTATCAGAACGAATCGCGCCGCTTGTTTGAAGTGCTCGACCGGCGGCTGGGCGAAAGCGAGTGGTTAGGCGATGACTTCTCGATTGCGGATATCGCCAATTGGTGTTGGGTGCGGACGTATCGCTGGTCTGGTGTGTCCCGTGATGGATTGGATAATCTCGACCGGTGGCTGGATGCAATGAAGCAACGACCGGCCTTGCGGGCTGGTGTTCAAGTGCCGGTACAGTCGGAAAATGCGCTGAAAGACGATGCGGCGACCAAGAAATTTGCTGAACGGGCGCGGGGCAATATTCAAACATAAAGCCGTGAGGATGCAACTTCGGGAATGCGATCTAGCCAGCCATTGGCGTGACCCAAACGGGCGCTACTTGCTGAATGCCAGTGCGGGCTAGGCTGATGTCACGTTAAGCAGGACAGGGAATTTGGCGTGAATCTGTAATGACGCCTAGCATTATCATGCGGGCGGGGTATTGCAGAAAGAATGGTCTCAAGGCGTAATAACCAACCGCGAATTGCTACCCCCACGCACCTTTCCAAGGGGCTGACATTGCGACAAGTGCTGTGCACTGGACCGATTGTGATGCTGCTGGCGGGCTGTGTTTCGATGGCACCAGCCGAACAAACGCCAAACATTGTGTCGGACATTCCTGATACGTTCCCCAGCGAGGTTGATGGCAAGCCCTACAAACCCGCCGCATGGTGGAATGCGTTTGAAGACCCGGTTCTGGATGGGCTGGTCACTGATGCTTTGAAGAACAATCTTGATATTGCCGAGGCAGCGGCCCGGTTGGAACAAGTGACTGCACAAGCACGCATCACCAGGGCATCGCTTCTTCCGAGCGTGAGTGCCGGGATTAGTGCGAGCCAATCCAGCAGCCCGCTTGCTGGCAGTGCTTTTGGTGATTTGGGTGCGGGCGCGATTAACCGGATCGAGAACGAAACCTATTCCCCCAGCCTCAGCGCTGCGTATGAGCTCGACCTTTTTGGCCGCGCGCGCAATGATTATGCAGCGGCGCGGCAGGATGCTGTGGCATCAGCCTATGATCTGCAATCAGTTCAGCTTTCCGCCGCCGCTCAGGCAATATCGGCCTATTTCGACATCGTGGATACGCGCCGCCAGATCGAACTGACGGTATTGATCTCTGATGTTCTGAATGATCGGGCAGAACGCACTGACGAACAGTTCCGGCGGGGTTTGTCAGATAGTTTTGAACTGTTCCAAATCCGGCAGGAACTCCGCTCGGCGCAGGCTTCACTGCCGCAGTTTGAAAGCGCGCTGGCGGATACAGAAAACCGTTTAGCGGTGTTGATTGGAACGTATCCGCAACCGCTCCGGCAAAGGTTATCGCAGAGCTTAACCCCCCGGCTGGTGTTTGAACCGGTGCCCGCCGGTTTGCCGATTGATCTGTTGTCCCAGCGCCCCGATGTTGCGGCAAATTGGGCCAGGCTGGATGCCGCACGGTTGAGGATCGGCGCCAGAAAAGCGGAACGCTTCCCGCAGATAAGTCTGTCTGGTTCGGTCGGGACGCAAGGCGATACGGTTTCCGCCGCGCTGGATTTTGCAGATAATTGGACGACATCGCTTGCCGCAAACATTGTCGCGCCGATTTTCAATGCTGGCCGGATTAGCGCCAATATCCGCAGCGCCAGAGCATTGTACGATCAACAAGCCGCTATCTATGCGCGCACCGTTCTCACGGCGTATCAGGAAAGCAGCAGTGCGATTGAAGATTATGAAGAACAACGCCAGCGTTATTTGCTGATCACCGCGCAATTGGATGATGCGGAGCTGTCGCTCGATCTGCAAAAGCGCCGCTTTTCAGCCGGAGTGGGAAGCTATGTTTCCTATCTGGATGCGCTGACCACAGTCTACCGGGTGCAATCCGACTTATCATCTTCCGCGCGCGCAACGGCGTTGGCCAGGCTGAGCGTGCATCAGGCGCTCGCCGGCAATTGGGCACCAGATATTGAGCCAGAGAAACCGCCAATGACCACGCAGGTAGAGCAGTCCCCGCCAGCAGCATCAGACGTACAGGAAGATCAGCAATGAGCAGCCAAATCAAATGGGCCCTGGGTATCTTGCTGGCAGCGGTTGGCATTGCTGCGCTGATGATCTGGATCAGACCGACACCCGAGCAGGAGGAGCGGATCGCTGAAATTCCGCTGGTTAAAGGGCTACCGCTAAAAGCGGCGTCTGGAACCATTCCGGTGATCGTTTCCGGCACTGTGCAGCCACGTGACCAGGTGGTTATCGGCGCGCAAGTTTCCGGCCGGTTGACCTATGTCTCCCCCGCATTTCGTGAAGGCAGCATCGTTCCAGCTGGCGTGGTTGTGGTGCGGATCGACGCGGCTGATTATCAGAACCAAGTCCGCATGGCGCAAGCCGATGTTGCAGCGCAGGATGTCGCGGTTCTTGAAGCCCGCGAAGAAGTGAAAATCGCGCGTGATGATCTGGAACGGTATTCCCGCCGGGAAGCCGGCCAGAACAGCTTGGCGACCACCATCGATAAAGATGATCATGCCGCCCGGATATTGCCGCCAGCCTCGCTGGAAAAGCCAGCCAAATCCAATCGTGCTGCAACAGGCGCGTCCGGAAGCGCGTCAGGAAGTGCGTCCGTACTGGCCACGCGGGAGCCGCAATTACGCTCTGCCCAAGCGGCTAAACAGCGCGCCAGCGCGAGTTTGGCCGATGCCAGGCTCGCGCTGAGCAGAACGCGCATTACATCGCCGTTTCGCGGTCTTGTTCTGGAAGACAGCGCCGCTGTCGGCACGCTGGTGCAGGTCGGCCAATCGCTTGGTTCGATCGCGTCGACCAGCGCCTATGAAGTTCGGTTGTCTTTGACGCAGGATGAAGCGGCGTTGATCCCCGGCCTGCTGAACGGGTCCGGCGGGAATATTCGCGCTGATGTGTTCTACGAATATGGCGGGCTAACCTATCGCTGGCCTGCCTTTGTTGATCGCGCAGACGCCAGTCTGGATGCCGCAACCCGCAATGTGGAGGTTTTCCTGCGAGTGCCATCACCGCTTCGTGGTGGCCGTTTGAGCGATGCCGAACAGGACAGCTCTGTGGCGCGCGCTCCGCCCCTGTTGCTTGGTGCATTTGTCCGCGCAGAAATCGCAGGCGCGAGTGTCGACAGCTATGCCGCAATACCAGCCGAAGCATTGCGGCCCGGCAATGAAATATGGGTCGTGCGCGATGACAAATTGCGGATACTGCCGGTGCGTGTTCTCCAACGCAGTGACACGCTGGCCTATGTCACCATGCCGAGCATCGAACAGGGGGGCAGCATTGTCACCAGCAACATGACCACACCGACTGACGGTATGCCCGTGCGGATCGCTCGCAGTCCTGATCAATGAGCGGATCGGGCGAACAGAATGATGTGACACCGGCGGGCGAACAGCGTCCGGTTGATCGGTTCGGTGAAGTATCCGACGAACGCGCCCGGGATCGTCCCGGGGTGATTGCGTTTATGGCGCGCAACGGCGTGGCCGCGAATATCATTATGATCTTCATGATCATTGCCGGCCTCTATTCCTACTCCACCATCGGGCAGGAGGTATTTGCCGAACAAAGCCTCGATACCGTCAGCGTGTCGGTCGCATATCCCGGCGCGACACCAGAGGAGGTCGAGGAATCGATCATTGTGCGGGTGGAACAGGCGGTAGAAGCGATTGAAGGGGTCAAGAAGATCACTTCCACTGCTTCTGAAGGGGCTGGCTCGGTCAATGTAGAGCTGGAAGTCGGCACTGACCTCGCGAGCGCGCTTGACGAGGTGAAATCCGAAGTCGATCAAATCAACACTTTCCCCTTGGAAGCCGAAGAACCCAATGTTCGCGAGCTGACAACGCGGCAGGTTCTTATGAAAATCGCGCTGTTTGGCGATGTACCAGAACGGACGCTGAAGGAATCGGCCTATGCATTGGAAGATGCAATCTCCGCATTGCCTGATGTCAGCTATGTTACCACCAGCACAGTCAGGGATTACCAGATTTTCGCGGATATATCGCAAGACGATCTGAGGGCGCTCAACCTGTCGCTGACCGATGTGTCCAATATTGTGGCGCAGAGCAGCTTGGATAGCCCCGCGGGTTCGATTGATACCGCGACGGAAGAAGTGCGCATTCGCACTGTCGGCCAGAATTATACCCAACAGGATTTTGAAGACATTGTTCTGCTTACGACCGGCGGAGGTGCAATCCTGCGTTTGGGCGATGTCGCCACTATTGAGGACGGCTTTGCCGACACGGACCTTACCGCGCGCTTTGATAATAAGCCGGTCGCCTTCGTGGATGTTTACCGGACCAGTGACGAGCGCGTCCTCGATGTGTCCGCCGCCGTCAAAACGCTGCTGACGGAAGGCTATTCGCTGCCACCGGGAGTTTCTTATGCGATTTGGGATGATGATTCCGAAATTCTCGATGACCGGCTTTCACTGCTGCTGAAAAATGCGGTGCTAGGCTTGATCTTGGTGCTCGTCGCACTGACGCTGTTTCTTGATTTACGCTTGGCGTTTTGGACTGCCATCGGGATCGGTGCGACGTTTATCGGTGCGATATTCCTGCTGGAATATGCCGGTTCCAGCATCAATATGTTCTCCCTTTTCGGCTTTATTCTGGCGCTCGGTCTAGTGGTTGATGACGCAGTGGTTGTGGGCGAGAATATCTATGCTGAGCGGGAGCGAGGGCGCAGCAGTATCGGGGCCGCGATTGCCGGGGCGCAGCGCGTCAAAGTCCCCGTGATCTTCGCGGTTCTGACGACTGTAACCGCGTTTTCGCCGCTGCTCGCAATTGGCGGGTCAATCGGCAAGATTCTGGCGGATATTCCGCTCGTGGTGTTGGCCGTACTTATACTGTCTCTGGTCGAGGCGTTGCTGGTCCTTCCCTATCACTTGTCCCATCTGCCGGCAGCCGGAACCGTTGCCAAAAACCGGGTCACGCGCTTCTTTGAACGTGTTCAGAAGGCGGTTGACGTCCGGTTCCAGCAATTCGTTGAAGGTCCGCTGGATACCGCGCTGAACTTCACTGTTCGGGCGCCAGCAATTATTATCGCAGGCGCGGTTGCGATGCTGATCCTGTTCGTGGCGATGGTGCCCGCCGGGATTATCAAATTTTCCTTCTTCCCCGATATCGAAGCGGATCAAGTCACGGCGTCATTGGAGATGCCGTCTGGCACAACCATTGATCGCACCACTGCGGTTGCGGAACGGATCGAACAGGCGGGTGAACGTGCGATTGAACGTTTGACCGGCGATGGCAGCGGTGAAGACGGCAATCGTGATTTGCTTGTCGAATCGACCTATACCACCATCGGCCTACAGCAAGTCGCAGGCGGGCCGGATGGCAATAAAGATACATTCAGCCCCAGCATCGCGAGCATCCAGATTGCGCTGTCCAAATCAGACGATCGGACCATCTCGGCAGTAGAGTTTGAAAACGCTTGGCGCGAGGAATTGGGGGATCTGCCCGAAGCAAAGTCTTTCGCAATTTCCTCTGCATTGTTGAGCATTGGTGACCCGGTGAATGTGCAATTGTCCCATCAGGACGAAGCGACGCTGGATATTATCCGGGCCAGAGTGATGGAAGAGCTGGCATCGCTGAGCGGTGTGTTCGATGTTGAAAGCGATCAGGATGCCGGAATGCGCGAGGTTGAGCTGCGGATGAAGCCGTCAGCCCGTACGCTGGGTGTGACCTTGCAAGATGTTGCTGCGCAAGTCCGTGCTGCTTTCTTTGGGGCAGAGGCGCTGCGTGTCCAACGGGGCCGCGAAGACGTTCGCGTATATGTGCGCTTGCCCGAAGATGAGCGTAATTCCATCGCCGACATCGAAAAGCTGCGTATCCGTTTGGCCAATGGTTTCACATCGGTTGGCTCGATTGCGGAGGCTTCCTTCACGGAGGCCCCTTCGCAAATCAGGAGAGAAGGCGGCCGGCGGATCATTACCGTAACCGCAGACGTCAACGAGGATGTGGTAACGGGGCAAGAAGTGACCGATCTGCTCACCGCAGATATCTTGCCCAAAGTGATCGCCGACTATCCATCGCTTGGCTATTCGTTTGGCGGCGCGCAGGAAGAACAGCAGGAAAGCTTTGGTGATTTGGGTTCGGCATTCGGGTTGGCGCTGATCATCATTTATGCGCTGCTCGCCATTCCTTTCCGGTCTTACACCCAGCCATTGATCATTATGGCGGCAATTCCCTTTGGCCTGGTTGGCGCATTGTTCGGGCATTTGGTGCTTGGCATTCCGCTGGGTATCTTGTCGATGTTCGGGATCGTCGCGCTGTCGGGTGTGATCATTAACGGCTCCCTTGTTCTGATCGATTTCATGAACGAGAATTTGGAAGCCGGGATACCGCCGGACGAGGCCGTGATCGACGCTGCCAAATCGCGTTTCAGGCCGATCATGCTTACCGCGATCACGACGTTCCTCGGCGTGGCGCCGATTACGTTTGAAACCAGCATTCAGGCGCAATTCTTGATCCCGATGTCTGCCAGTCTCGGTTTTGGGGTGCTGATCGGGACGATCCAGTTGATGCTGGTAATACCTGCCTTGGCGGTGGTGCATATGAAGGCGAAGGCCAAGGTTAAAGAGTGGGCCGCCGGGGAACCCGATGTTCCCCAGACGGTTACTTCGTAGGCAAGTAAAAATGCTTGCTGGAGTGTCCTGTTGCGCGGGCGGCAAAGTCGCCTAAAAAGGCTATACAGCGGCCACCATGATCAGCTGCCGTGAGAGGAAATATCTATGCTTAGCATCAGCGTGAATGGCAAACCGGAAGAGCTGGACGTTGATCCCGCAATGCCCATCTTGTGGGCGGTACGTGAGCAGCTTGGCCTGACCGGCACCAAATTCGGATGCGGCATTGCGCAATGCGGGGCCTGCACAGTGCATTTGGACGGGCAGCCTGTCCGCAGCTGTTCCACCCCGATCTCTGCCGCTGATGGCAAAGCCATTACGACAATCGAAGGTATTGCTGAGGCGGATGGCACGCTCAGCAAAGTGCAACAGGCCTGGATAAGCGAGCAAGTGCCGCAATGCGGATATTGCCAGTCTGGCCAGATCATGTCGGCCACAGCCTTGCTGAAAGAGACACCTAACCCAACCGACGAACAGATCGACGCTGCGATGAAAGGCAATGTCTGCCGCTGCGGGATGTATGGCCGTATTCGCAAAGCCATTAAAGTGGCAGCGGGCAGTGAACCCTCCGGTTCTCAGGAGGCATCGGCATGAGCGATCCAGTATCTGAAAAGCCCGAACGCAGCCGCGCCGCGAAATGGACCCGCCGCGGATTTATCGGTGCCGGTGCCATCGCAGGCGGCGCTTTGGTTGTGGGTGTGGCTGTCCGGTCCGGCAATCCGGTGGGCAAATTAAAAGGTATCGTGGCTCAGGGTGAGGGCGAGGCTCTGGTCAATGCGTGGGTTAAAATCGGGTCGGACAATCTGGTCACCGCGATTGTTCCGCATTGTGAGATGGGACAAGGTGCCAATTCCACGATTGCCCAAATGCTGGCCGATGAAATGGATGTGAACTGGGAGAATGTCCGGGTAATGGATGCCCCGGCAGACGGCAATTATGTGTCCCAGCACGCTGTACGGACTTTTGTCGGGCCGGGAACGCTGCCTGATCGGCCCAACCAAGTGAGCTTTATGGAGCCGACCTATGACGGTCTGTTCACGCAAATTGGCAAGCTGGCCGGTGCCTATATCACTGGCGGCAGCTCATCCGTGCGGTCAACCGGGCAAAACGGGATGCGGATCGCCGGCGCTGCGGCGCGTGAAATGCTGGTTGCGTCCGCGGCGAAGGAATGGGGTGTTCCCGCCGCAGAAATCACCACGCAAAACGCCACGGTGATCCATGCCGCTTCGGGTAGGTCGGAGCCATATTCCGCCTTCGCCGCAGCCGCCGCTGAGCAAGACTTGCCGCGTGCGCCGCGCATCAAGACGGTCGATGAATATAAATTGATGGGTACACCGGCACCGCGCAAAGATATCCCGTCCAAAGTCGATGGCACAGCCATCTTCGGGGTTGATGCAGGACCGGAAGGCGAGAATTTACGCTATGCTGCGGTGAAGGCGTCGCCTGTGGTTGGCGGGGCAATCGCATCGATGGATGCCAGCGCAGCGAAGGAAATGCGCGGCGTGTTGCAGATCTTGAATATGGGTGATTTTGTGGCGGTGGTGGCCGATTCCTATTGGCAGGCACAGCGAGCGCTCAATACCATCAAAATAACCTATACAGAATCGGAAAACGATTCCGCCGATACTGCCACGATGTTTGCGGGTTTCACCAAAGCCTTGGACGAAGCCGGTGATAGCGGCGGCAACAGCAAGGCGGATTATGGCGATGCGGTGGGCGCTTTGGCCGATGCTGTCACAAAGGTGGAGGCAGAATATAAGGTGCCGTTTCTGGCCCATGCGACGATGGAGCCGATGAACTGCACTGCCTGGGTGCGCGATGGGAAATGCGACATCTGGACCGGCACACAGGTACCGTTGATGGCACGCGATGGTGCGGCGGAGGGTGCAGGTGTCAGCGCTGATGATGTCACAATGCACAGCGTCCTGCTGGGCGGCGGATTTGGCCGCCGTTTGACGCCTGAATATACCAATCAGGCTGCGCGTCTGGCCAAGGCGACTGGCTATCCGATCAAGATGATTTGGTCGCGCGAAGAAGATACTGCTCAGGATTTCTACCGCCCGGCAGATATCAGCCGCTTTACCGGCGGACTGGATGAAAACGGCAAAGTCATTTGCTGGAACAATGTCCATTGCACAGAGGATGAACCGCCAGAGGCACCGCTGGTTGAATTTTACGATATTGCCAATGTCTCGGTTCGCAATGCCGAAGTGGAATGGCCTGTAAGGCTGGGCGCGTGGCGTTCCGTGGCGCATAGCCAGCACGGGTTCTTTGTTGAGAGTTTCGTGGATGAACTGGCTGCGGCTGCGGGCAAGGATCCGGTCGAGTTCCGCCGCGAACTACTGAAGAATTCGCCGCGTCATTTGGCTGTCCTTAACGGTGCTGCCGAAATGGCGGGCTGGGGCAGTCCGCTGCCGGAAGGGCATGGTCGCGGGATCGCCTTGGCGCGGTCATTCAATTCGATTGTCGCGGAAGTGGCGGAGGTCGATATGACCGGCGAAACGCCCAAGGTGACGAAAGTCTATTGCTGTGTCGACGCCGGCTTTGCGATGAACCCCGATGGCCTGAAAGCCCAGATGGAAAGCGGCATCATCTACGGGCTGACAGCGGCCATGTATGATGAAATCACGATTAAAGATGGTGCTGTCGAACAGAGCAATTTTCATGACTATAAAATGATGAGAATGGACGATGCACCGGACATTGCTGTGCAGATCATCAACGGTGCGCCAGACAATTTGGGCGGGGCGGGGGAACCCGGCCTGCCACCAGCGGCACCGGCTGTGACCAATGCCATCTTTGCAGCGACCGGCCAGCGCATTCGCGAATTGCCGATTTCCAAACACTTCGCCTGATACCAAAACTTCGCCTGAGATAGGACGCTATATTATGAATGCTATCAAGCTTACCCTGTTCGCCATGACGGCCACCGTCAGCCTGTCTGCCTGTGGTTCGGAATCGCCAGAACCGACAGAGCAGATTGTCATCCGCGAACCGGGTGAAGCGGCAACGCCGGTAGAGGGTGCTGCCGCTGATGCGGACGGCGCAGACGCAGCTGATCTTGTGGCAGCGGGCAAGTCTGCCTTTGCTGCGTGCGTCGCGTGTCACTCAGTAACGCCCGATGGCGCCTCCAGCATCGGACCAAATCTATACGGGGTCGTTGGCCGCGCGGCGGGTAGCTTGGCAGGGTTTGACTATTCCGATGCAATGGCTGGTTCCGGTCTCACTTGGAATAGCGGTGAATTGGACGAATTCCTGACGAACCCGTCTGCCAAAGTGCCTGGTACCCGAATGGTGGCCGGTGCGGTGAACGATGCGGATGATCGCGCGGCGATTATTGCGTATCTCGCGACACTTTCAGAATAAGGCACTCAAGCGTTGGATAACCGGCGCGTATTTGCCTTTCTGGGTGATTGTTTAACCGCCGGGGCTTCTGTGGTCCTTGTCACCGTGATCGCTGTTGAGGGCTCGTCTATGCGCGGGCCGGGTACGCATATGGGTGTGTGCAGCGATGGCCGGTTTGAAGGCTCGCTGTCGGGCGGCTGTATCGAAAATGCAGTCGTGGCAGAGGCGCTTGATGCGCTTAAGACAGGGCAGGCCCGCATGGTCCGGTTCGGGGCGGGATCACCCTATATCGATATCAAGCTGCCATGCGGCGGGGGCCTCGATATTCATTTTCAGCCGCTGCATGACCGTGCAGTGATTGATGCATCGCTGGCCGCGATTGAGGGCCGGACACCATTTTCGCTTGCGCTACCGCTTGAGGGCGGGAACGCAGATTTCATCTCTGGGCGGAGCGACACCGATACCTCCGTGCCGGATGGAACGGCGACAATCGGGCATTGGCCGGAACCCAAATTGTTGATCTTGGGACACGGGGCAGGGGTGGCATCCTTGGCCCGGCTGGCCAGGCAGATCGATCTCACAGTGGCGGTTCAGTCGCCAGACACAGCGTTGCTGGCGGGCCTGAGTGATCCGGAGATCGCCACCCATCATCTTACCGCGCCATCAGATGTGTCCGCGCTGGATTGCGACAGGTGGACGGCAATCGTGTTTCTGTTTCATGATCATGATTGGGAAACGGAGCTGATGGCCAAGGTGCTTGGCCAACCGCATTTCTACCTTGGCGCTATGGGTGGTCGCAAGGCCCATGCGGTGCGGGTTGTGGCGCTCGGCCATGCTGGTATCAGCGACCAACAGATCGCGTCTATCCATGCGCCGATCGGGTTGTTTCATTCTTCGCGCGACCCGGACACTCTGGCTTTGTCAACGCTGGGGCAAGTGATCCAATCTTATCACGAAGCCGGTTTCACATATGACCGAGCATAGGCCGGACCCGTCTATCTGCGCCGCCATATTGGCGGCTGGCCAATCGCGCCGCTTTGGCCATGCGGATAAGCTTTCGCAGCAATTGGACGGGGTAATGCTGGGCCATCACGCCAGCCATACGGCCGCAAGGCTCGGCTGCGACCATCAAGTGATCATCACGTCCGAACCCAATCATCTGTGCGCGCAAGGCTGGACCGCGCGCGGCTTTGCAGTGCATGTAAACCCGCTGGCGCAGCAGGGTATGGGCACATCGGTTGCAATGGCTGCGCAGATAGCCGCTGATAAAGATGCAGATGCGTTGCTGATATGTTTGGCGGATATGCCATTGGTGACGCGTGAGCACTTTCAGACATTGATCGATCGGTTCGGCCAGCATGGTGATGATCGCGTTATTGCATCGGGCAATGGCACGGCCGCATTGCCGCCCGCTATTTTTGGGAAGCGCTACTTTGCTGAATTAGCCAATCTTGATGGCCAATACGGCGCGAAAGCCCTGTTGGCCAAGGCGGTTATGGTGGCTGCACCGCCAGCGATACTTATCGATATTGATACCCCGGATGATCTGGAAACCGCCCGGCAATTGATCAAAAATCCGGCTTAAGGACTGTAGAAGGTCGGTGATCCCGGGCCAACCGGAATGCCAAATACGAATGTCCAGAGATAGAAGAATACCGACCAGAACAGCATGAAGAATATGGTGTAAGGCAGCATCATCGCGATCAACGTACCGACACCCAAATTCTTGTCGTACCGGGTCGCCCAAGCCAGAATTAACCCGAAATAACTCATCATCGGGGTGATGATATTGGTGGTGGAATCGCCGATCCGATAGGCGGCTTGGATGACCTCTGGCGAATAACCGATCAGCATCAGCATCGGGACAAAGATCGGCGCGGTAACGGCCCATTGCGCTGATGCTGATCCCAGCGACAGGTTGATCACCGCGCACATCAGAATGAACACAAAGAACACTGCCGGGCCGGTCATGCCCGTCTCTTGCAGGAAGTTTGCCCCGGTGACGGCGGTGATCGCGCCCAAATTGGTCCATCCGAAGAATGCGACGAATTGCGCGGCAAAGAATACCAGCACGATGTATAGGCCAAGCGAAGCAAGCGCGGCGGCCATTGCATCAATGACATCGCGATCAGTTTTCATGGTGCCCGCTGCCCGGCCATAAGCGTAACCCGTGGCGACAAAGAAAATCAAAATCCAGACCACGAACCCTTTGAAGAAAGGGGAGTTGATCCGGTCGCCCGTTTCCGGATTTCTGAGCACACCCCAATCGGGCAGCAATGTCAGCGCCATAAACGCCAATACGCCCAGCAAGGCGATACCGGCCCAGCGCAGCCCTTTGCGTTCCTTATCTGCCAGCGGCTCCATCATATTATCATCAAGGATGGTCGGGTCCGCGTCGCTGGAGTCATATTCGCCCAGCTTTGGTTCAACGATAAAGATGGTCACCAGCGACCCGATAATCGTGATCAGAAAGGTGGATGCGACCATGAAGTACCAATTGGCGGTCGCCACTACGATATAGTCAGGAGCAATCAGCCGGGCTGCCTCTTGTGTGATACCCGCCAGCAAGGGGTCGATCGTACCAATCAGCAGATTGGCGCTGTAGCCGCCGGATACACCGGCAAATGCGGCGGCCATACCGGCCAGCGGATGCCGGCCAAGCGCATAGAAAATAGCGGCTGCCAGCGGGATCAGAACCACATAACCAACCTCTGACGCGGTGTTGGAAACGATGCCGGCAAAGACAATCGCCACCGTCACCAAATGGCGCGGTGCGCCCAGCACCATGTTGCGCACTGCGGCTGATAACAGCCCTGATTTTTCTGCCACACCCACGCCCAGCATGGCCACCAGCACCACGCCTAAAGGCGCAAAACCGGTGAAATTGCCGACCAGATTGGTGAATATACGGCGGACCCCGTCACCATCCATCAGGCTGACCGCACGGATCATTCCGTCTTCCGCGACGCCTTTGCCCCCTGCTGGCCGCGGATCTTCTACTGCCACGCCAAGATAGCCCATAAGGCCGGACAGCAAAACGATCCCGATGGCCAGCAGCGCAAATAGCGTGACGGGATGCGGCAATAAGTTGCCGAGCCATTCAACCCCGTCGAGAAAGCGCGTAAACGCATTGCGTTTGGTCGGAACGCTTGGGGATTGCTTGCTCGCCATTGATATATCTAGCCCTGATGATTTTCAATTCTGGATGCTTCGCGCAGAAGCAGTTTGCCTGATGGTATGCGGCTCTATCTGAACCAAGTCTATACCCGATCAGCCGGAGCCTTTGCAGCGGTGTGCCCACACCCTTTCTGCGGTTGCTGATCGGTGCGGTGCCAGCGGTGTTGACGGGCAGGGCGCTATTTACTGCACGCAGATAGCCTATCGCCCTGATGCGCAGACCGTTGTAGGTGGCGGGATATGCAATTGGTCAACTTCGATTCTGCGGATTTTCTGGCAAAGTATTGGCAGAAAAAACCGCGCCTGATCCGCAATGCCTGGGACGGGTGGGTCAATCCGGTCGATGAGAATGATGTGGCAGGGCTCGCTTGCGAGGAAGAAGTGGAATCGCGGCTCATCGAACATTGCGATGACGGGCTGACGCTGACCCACGGGCCAATGATGGCGGACCGATTGCAAACCCTTGGGCCAGCGGCTTGGACATTGCTGGTGCAAGCGGTCGACCAGTTTATTCCCGAGGTCGCTGATCTAATCGAGCCTTTCCGGTTCGTACCTGATTGGCGGATTGATGATGTTATGGTCAGCCTTGCCAATGATGGTGGCGGGGTCGGGCCGCATTTTGACCAGTATGACGTATTTCTGATTCAGGGGGCGGGCAAACGCCGATGGCAAACGGGGCAGGTGTGCGATGCATCTTCCCCGTTGTTGCCGCATGATGATTTGCGCCTACTGGCAGATTTTGAAGTGCAGGATGATTGGGTGTTGGAACCCGGTGATATGCTCTATGTCCCGCCCGGTATTGCCCATAATGGCGTGGCAGTGGGCGATGGTTGTATGACCTACTCCATCGGTTTCCGCGCCCCGGCGACGAGCGAGTTGCTGGCACATTATGCCGACCATGTGCTGCTCTCCATGACCGAAGACCCACGCTACGGTGATCCCGATCTTGTCGCCCAGAAACATCCCGGTGCCATCGCACCCGCTGTGCTGCAAAAGATGCAGCGTATGATGCTCGATAGTGTGAGCGATCCAGACCAGTTTGCGCGGTGGGCAGGGGAATATGCCACTGCCTCCAAATATCCAGATATTGATTGGCAACCGGATGAACCTTTCACCCGGTCAATGATGGAAAGCGAATTGGCACTGGGCCAAGCGGTGCGCCGCAATCCAGCCAAACGGTTCGCCTTCACAGAAATCAGCGCTGCGGCTGTGGTGCTGTTCGTGGATGGTGAAAGCTATGAATGCGATGCCGAAATGGCGCATATGGCGCAGCGCCTCTGCCGCGAAAGGATTACCGAATTATCAGCCGGTGAAATCGCCAGCGAGAGCGCGATGGAGTTGGTTGTTCTGCTATACAATAAAGGCGCGTTGGAACTGGTCGAAGCCGATTAACGCTTAGATATGCGCGTCCACTTCGCGCCACATCCCAAGGTCTAAATCATCAAGCGACCACGGCCCGATAGACCACCGCACGAGCCGCAATGTCGGCAGGCCCACTGCTGCGGTCATGCGCCGGACTTGCCGGTTGCGTCCCTCTGTAATGGTCAGGCGGATCCAGCTATCGGGCACTGTCTTGCGGAAGCGGACGGGCGGATCGCGGTCCCACAGATCAGGCGGCGGGATAGGCGCCGCCTGTGCCGGACGGGTTACGCCATCCTTCAGCGTCACGCCCTGCGCCAGCTGCGCCAGTTGGTCTTCATCAGGTTCACCTTCCACTTGCGCGAGATAGGTTTTGGGCATTGTGTATTTCGGCTCGGCAATGCGCGCTTGCAGCTTTCCGTCATCGGTGAGCAGCAGCAATCCCTCGCTATCGCGGTCGAGCCGGCCTGCCGGATATACACTGCGCACATCGACAAAATCGGACAGCGTCTGCCGCTTGGTTTCGGTGCCCTTATCGGTGAATTGCGATAAAACTCCGTGGGGTTTGTTGAAGAGAATAAGGCGCGCCATCGGGGGCTAACCTGCAACCTCTATTGTCTCGCTCAGCGCCAGCCACTCAGCCTCTTTTTCTTCGATCAGCGCGCTCAGCTTGCCCCGTTGATGGGACAAATCGCCCATCGACATATCGCGCACTTCGGGGGCGGCTTTGGCGGGTTCAAACATCGCTTGATCAATGACCGAAATTTTCGCTTCAAGCTTGGCGATTTCTTTCTCGCACGCAGTGATTTTGGCCTTGGCGGCGCGTGCATCCGCGCGTTCTTTGGCAGCGGTTTTCTTGTCTTTTTTGGGCGCCTTGGGCTTGTCGCTCGACTTGTTCTGGTTCCGGCCCAGAACGAAGTCGATATAGTCCTCCATACTGCCATCATAATCCGTCGCCCGGCCACTATCGACCAAGACCAAGCGGTCTGCTGTCAGTTCCACCATATGGCGGTCGTGGCTGATCAGGATCACAGCGCCATCATAGGCATGGAGCGCCTGTACCAGCGCCTCGCGCGCGTCGACGTCCAAGTGGTTGGTCGGTTCATCCAGGATCAGCAAATGCGGGGCATGGCGGGTGATCAGCGCCAGCGCGAGCCGGGCCCTTTCGCCGCCGGAAAGCTTGCTGACCATCTGTGTTGCGCGTTCGCCCGAAAAGCCGAAGCGCCCCAGCTGCGACCTGATCAAGCCGGGTTTTTCATCCTTCATCACCCGCGTCATATGTTCCAGCGGTGTGGAATCGCCGGACAGTTCTTCGACCTGATATTGGGTGAAGTACCCGACCGACATTTTGCCAGACGCGTTCATTTCGCCTTCCATCGGCAGCAATTGCGCTGCGAGTAGCCGGGCGAGGGTGGTTTTGCCGTTGCCATTCCGGCCCAGCAGAGCAAGCCGTTCATCCGGATCAATCCGCAGATTCAGCCGCTGAAGGATCGGCTTTTCCTCCTCATAGCCAACCGCTGCGAAATCCAGCGTGACCAGCGGGGGTTTGAGTTCGCTCGGCTGGGGAAAGTCGAAACTGAGCGAGGGGTCTTCCATCATTGCCGCGATCGGCTGCATTTTTGCGAGCATCTTTGCGCGCGATTGGGCCTGCTTGGCAGTCGATGCGCGGGCCGAGTTCCGGTTCACATAATCCTGCAAGCGGGCACGCTGGGCGTCTTGCGATGCACGCGCAGCCTCGAGCTGAGCCGCGCGTTCGGCACGTTGGCGTTCAAAACTGTCATAGCCGCCGGGATACAGCGTCAATTTGCCGCCCTGCAGATGCAGAATATTATCGACCACATTGTTGAGCAGATCGCGTTCGTGACTGATCACGAGCACCGTCGCAGGGTAGGATTTCAGGAAGTTTTCAAGCCACAGCGTCGCTTCCAAATCCAAGTGGTTGGAAGGTTCATCCAGCAGCAGCACATCAGGCTGGGTGAACAACAACGCAGCCAGCGCAATGCGCATTTTCCAGCCACCAGAAAAACTGTCTACCGGCTGTTCCTGCATCGCTTCATCAAAGCCAAGCCCGATCAGGATACGGGCTGCACGCGATGGTGCGGAATAGGCATCAATGGCCAGCAATCGTTCATGCACATCGCCCAGCCGGTCCGGGTCTTCGCAGGTTTCGCTTTCTTCCAGCAATTCCGTCCGCTCAACATCGGCGGCCAGCACTGACTCCAGCGGTGTTATAGAACCGGCGGGTGCTTCCTGCGCGATATAGCCGAGGCGGGTGTTACGCGGCATATCCACGCTGCCCTCATCAGGATCAATGTCGCCGATGATCGCTTTCATCAAAGTTGATTTCCCCGCGCCATTGCGGCCGATCAACCCGACACGTCCGCCCGGCGGGATGGCAGCGGTGGCCTTGTCAATAATGACGCGGCCACCAAGCCGCACTGTAATTCCGTTGATTCCTAACATGGCGCGGCGCCTACCAGCGCTGGTTGTCTATGCCCAGCATTCAGTTTGGGAGCCGTGCTGGGCTGCTGGGCCTACTCGTGACGCAGTGCGTCAATCGGGTCGAGCTTGGATGCGCGCCGCGCAGGATAATAACCGAAGATAATTCCCATCGCCGCAGAAAAGATAAAGCTGAGAATATTGATCATCGGATCGAACACAAAGGGCACACCGACCGCCGCCGCCAATCCGAATGACAGGCCGAATGCCAGCACAATCCCGACCAATCCGCCAAGACAGCACAGCACAACCGCTTCGGTCAGGAACTGCAATTGCACTTCCTTGGCCAAGGCCCCGATGGCCAGTCTGATGCCGATCTCTCGCGTTCGTTCAGTGACCGATACGAGCATAATATTCATGATCCCGATCCCGCCGACCAGCAGGCTGATCGCTGCAATCGCGGCGACCATTCCTGTTAATGCGCCAATCGCCGTACCAAGCGCTTGGTTGACCTGCGCAGTATCAATGATGTTGAAATCGTTTTCCTGCCCCTCTTGCAGAAGCCTGCGCTCGCGGAGCAGGTCGATCAAACCGGTTTGAATGCTCGCACTGGAATAGGCCGCGTCATATTTGACCACAAAAAACTGGATTGTGTCATCGCCGGTAAAACGGCGTTGGACGGTTTTGAGCGGCATCATCACGACATTGTCTTCATCGCGCCCGCCGCCGCCTTGGCCGCGTTCTTCAAGCACACCGATGACAGTACAAGACACCGAATCCAACCGCATTTCCTCACCCAGCGGTGAAACGTCCGGCACAAAAATGGCTTCGCGCACTTTGGGGCCAAGGATGCAGACATTCTGCCCGGCTGTTTCCTCCGCCGCTGTGAAGCTGCGCCCCTCGGCAAGGTCAATGGATTGCGCGCGCAGGAATTCGTTGTTCACACCATTGACGGAAGTCGACCAGTTTTGCCCGTTATGGAAAGCGGTTGCAGCGGCTGAGGCGCTGCCGGCGGCGGCTTCGACGCCGGCGATTTGGTTGGCGACTGCGTTCACATCCGCTTCGTCAAACGGGCGCGGGCTGCCGCGTTCGGTTCGCACCGGGAAAATAATATACACATTCGCGCCGAGCGACGAGATGTCTTCTTTAACGGATGCCGTTACGCCATTGCCCAATGTGACCATCGTGATCACGGCGGCCACACCGATAATGATCCCCAGCGTGGTCAGGAACGACCGCATCAAATGGCGGCGGATTTCGCGTAGTGACAGCAGCAATGTCGCGCCGAAAATACCAAACATCAGCCGCTCGCCTCGGTTATCTGTGCCGATCTGGTGCCGCTCTCGATCCGTTCAACGACACCATCGCGGAACCGCACAATGGTTTTGGCGAAGGCCGCCATTTCTTCTTCATGCGTGACCATGAGAACGGTAATCCCGGACTGGTTCAGCTCGGTGAGCAATTCCATGATTTCAATCGAGCGTTCGCTATCGAGATTGCCGGTTGGTTCATCGGCCAGCAGCACATCGGGCTGTGTCACCAACGCGCGGGCAATGGCAACCCGCTGCTGCTGGCCGCCGGACAGTTCCGCCGGTGTATGGCCAGCCCAAGGGACTAGCCCGACCATATCCAGCGCGCGCAGACCAGCTTTGCGCCGTTCAGCCTTGCTTTCGCCGCGATACAGCAGCGGCAGCTCCACATTTTCAAGCGCGGTGGTACGGGCGAGCAAATTGAAGCCCTGAAACACAAAACCAAGGTAACGCCGCCGCAGCAGACTTCTCTGATCGCGGGTAAGCGATTGCACTTCCGTGCCGCGAAACCGGAAAATACCCGAGGTCGGGATATCTAGGCAGCCCAAGATGTTCATCGTGGTCGATTTGCCCGAACCCGATGGCCCCATGACCGCGACGAAATCGCCGCGTTCAATCGACATGTCGACGCCTTTCAACGCCTGAAACGCCGCATCGCCGCTGCCGAAGGTCTTCGTTATGCCTTCCAGCTGGATGAGCGGATCGCTGCTCACTCGCCGGCCGCTTTCACGCCGGTAATAACCGCCATTCCTTTTTTGAGATCAGCCGATTTTACCACCGTGAGGCGGCCATCACTTTGCCCGGTGGTCACTTGGATCGGTTCAGTCGTGCCATCGTCTTTCAGAATATAGACCGTCTGCCGGCTACCTGCGCCGATACTGGCTTGCTGCTCTCCGCGTTCCAGCCCGACTTGGACGTTGAGCGGCCCTCCGCCGCCGCCTTCATCTTCGTCATCCGGTTTAAACCGCAGTGCTCCATTGGGCACCAGCATTTGTACGCCGGTACTCTCTGTTGCGACGGTCGCCGTTGCGGTCATACCGGGGCGCAGCAGCCCGTCACCATTGGCAACCGACAATCTGGCTTCATAGCTGACAACAGAGTTGGCCACCGCTGCAGCGGAGCCGCCCTCGGCGGAGGTCGTGTTGGAAGCCAGATCGATCCGGTCAACCCGCGCCGGGAAACGTTGCCCCGGATAAGCATCAACGGTGAAGCTGGCTTTCTGGCCGGGGGCAATCTGCCCCACATCAGCCTCGTCAATCGCAACGCGCAATTGCATGACCGAGAGATCTTCGGCGAGTATGAACAGGGTGGGTGTGTTAAATGCGGCCGCCACGGTTTGTCCCGGTTCAACCCGCCGGGCGAGCACGACACCGGATACAGGGCTGCGGATTACCGCGCGGCTGCGCTGCACATTGTTGCTCGACAATGTGGCCTCGGCTGCGCGCACATTGGCGCGTGCGGCAGCCACGGCAGCTTTATCGCGGGCGACGGAAGCCTCGGCCTGTTCCAGCTCAACGCGGGAGGGCACTTTCCCATCCGACAGGCGGTAGACCTCGCGGAAACGGTTGAGCTGCGCTTGGTTGACGTTCAGCCCGGCCGCGGCCTGCGCCACTTGCGCCTTGGCGGCGTTCAGATTGGCGCGGGCTTGGGCAATTTGATCGTCAATAATCTCTGTATTGACCACCGCCAAAATTTGGCCGCGAGTCACGCGGTCATTCACATCGGCGCGAATATCATCGATCCGGCCAGAGATTTCCGAACCCACCTCAACTTGGTTGGTCGGCCGCAAATTACCGGTGGCTGACACTGTGAGATCAAGCGACTTTTCAGTCACGTCTTGAGTGATATATTCCGGACCATCATCACCGCCGCTGCACCGAGAGATGGCGAGCACGAGCACGATCAGGATCAGCGCAGGCACCCAATATTTGGCCCATCGCCGCCAACGGGGGCGTTCTTTCTCACCGAGAAATTCCTCGACGCTCTGCTGCGAGGTGTCTTCGGTCATGGCGTATTTCCTTCAGCCGGTGGAGTTTGAGGGGTAGGGGTGCCGGTTTCTGTCCAGCCCCCGCCCAATGCCTGGGTTAAGCGGACAAATGCACTGGCGCGCTGCGCTTGGGCGGCGGCGAGTGCATTGCGCGCTGACAGCAATTGGTTCTCGCTGGTCAGCAGAAACTGGAAATCAATCAGTCCGGCCTGATATTGGCTGCGCGCGAGTATGGCGGCATTGCCCGCCGCCTCTTGTGCCTGTGCCAGAATTGCCACCCGTTCACGCGATGCGTCTAAATCGACTGCAGAGCTTTCCACGTCTTCAAGCGCGCGCAAGATAGTTTGCTGCCACGCGGCGAGCGAGATTTGCGCGGTTGCTTCTGCACTGTCTATTTGAGAGCGCGCTTGCCCGCCATCAAAGATCAGCTGGCCCACGCTGGCAAAGAGATTTCCCGTAATGACGTCGAATAAATTGCCGATCCCGCGAGAGGAGGAACCCAGATTTCCGGTTAGCCGGACCATTGGCAGCAATTGCGCGCGTGCGATATTGATCCGTGCGCTGTTCGCCAGCAGAGCGCTTTCCGCGCCGCGCACATCAGGGCGGCGGCGTAGGACTTCGGCAGGGGCCGAAAAACCGACTGTCATCGGCGGTGCCGGGATAGCTGCTTCTTGCCGTAACAGCGACAGTACCCGGCCAGGCGGCTCCCCGATCAATGTCGAGATAGCGTTCGCGGTCGATGCGAGGTCGCTCTCAAAAGCGGGGATACTCGCTGCCGTTTGGGCTTGCTGGACGCGTGCTTGTTCTACATCAAGGCTAGAGACAAGACCGGCTTGATTGCGCCATTCAGCGATTTGCAAATTTTCGTTCTGATTGGCCAGAGTATCGCGGGCAATGGCTAGCTGAACCGCGGTAGACCGCGCCGCAATGGTGGACAGGGCCACATTGCCAATGACCAATCGCTGGACATCACCCAGTGAATATCCCGCAGCGGCCAAATCAGCGCGTGACGCGGTCACAGAATTGCTGATTTGACCGAACAGATCGGCTTCCCAGCTGGCATCCAGACCGCCGGAAAACAGAACATCCGTATTGGCGAAATCACCGACATCACGCCGGGCACCGCCGGTTGCAGACAGTTGTGGCAGACGGCGCGCTTGCGCACCTTTCAATCCCGCACGGGCTTGCGCTAACCGGCCGGCAGCTTGTGCAATATCCAAATTCTGCTGAACGGCTTGATCGACAAATTCTGACAGAAGGGGATCGCCCAGCAATTGCCAATACTGGTCAATATCGGTTTCAATCGGCACCGTTTCGGTGGCCCAAGATTGCGGGACGGCTATTCCCGAAACGGCAGGCTCTACATTGGTCAGACCAGTGGCACAGCCGCTCAGCGCCGCAGCCGAAGCGGCGCAAAAAAGGCACCGTTTGGCCAAACTTGCCCGCGCAGTAATTGCCGTAACGCCCATGTGTCCCCGACTCCTCTTGGCATGGCTATGCGTGAGAAGATCAGAAATTCAAAGCGATACTGCCAACCATTCGACAGACGGCAATCGGCAGCGGACTACCGGCGTGGCAAGTTAACCCCGCACGCCCACCAAGAAGTCAGAAACCTGGTTGCGTAGTGTGGCGGCTTGCCCTTCCAGATCAGTCGCGGAGTTGAGCACTTGTGAAGCCGCTGCTCCGGTCGCGAGTGACGCTTCACGGACGCTGGACACGCTGGCAGACACTTCATCGCTGCTGCGTGCGGCAAGATCAATGCTCCGCGCCAGATCTTGGCCGGCAACAGATTGCTGGTCGACTGCGGAGGCGATGGAAATAGCCGTGGATTCAAGCTGCGATACTTGTTCGCCAATGTTGCGTAGAGCGCTAACGCTGTTGGTGGTTGAGCTTTGCATAGCGCGGATTTGTTCCGCGACTTCTTCGGTCGCGCGGCTGGTTTGTGCGGCCAGCTCTTTGACTTCCGAAGCAACCACCGCGAACCCGCGGCCTGCTTCGCCGCCCCGTGCTGCCTCGATAGAGGCATTGAGGGCAAGCAGATTGGTGCGCTTGGCGATGGAGTGGATCAGCTCGACAATATTGCCGACTTGCTCTGCGGAAACCGACAGTGCCGAGATAGTTTCATCGGCTTCGCCCGCGGACTGCGAGGCCTGTCGGGCAAGCTCTGCAGAAGAGGCCGCCTGACGGCTGATTTCGCCAATAGACATGGCAAATTCATCGCTGGCGGTTGCAGCAGCGGTAACGCCGGTGGACGCATCGCCCATGGCACGTGACACCACATCTGCTTGCCGGGATGAACCATCTGCGGCATCCGCCATTTCGCCGGCTGTCGATTTAAGCTGCGAAGAAGCTGCGGCAACGCTGCCAACGATGTCGCCGACAGTGCGCTCGAACCGATCGGCCATGGCGCGCATCGTATCCCGCTGCTTATTCTGTAGTTCCTCGCGTTCATCTGCATGGCGGATAAGGCGGGCATTGGCGGCTTTGAATACATCGAGTGCGCGAACCATGTCACCAATCTCATCGGTGCGGTGGCCTCCTTCGATTTCAAAATCGGCCTTGCCGACGGCGAGCTTGTTCATTGCGCCGTTTATTTCGGTTATTTTGCCGATCAGGTCGCTATGCAGAAAGCGAAGGCCCAAGGCTGTGACCACGATTGCCAGCGCAGCAATGGCAAGTACAAACGTGACCAAGTTGAGGAAATACGCCATTCCTGACTTTTCCAACTTGGTGGAACGGGCCGCCAGATCCAGCTGGAGGCTGTCGGTCTGTTTATACAGCGCGTCGCCAGTTGCTGCCAATTCGTAAGCGAGCCGCGTTGTGTCATCGCTTCGGCCAGTCGTTGCCAGGCTGTCCTTCACTCTGGCAAAAGCAGTGCGGTAACTTTCCAGTTGGCTGGTAAGGGCGCCAACAGCGGGCGCCAGTGCGGGTTGATGGACCGTCACTATCTCACGGATGTGCGTGATCTTTTTTTCCGCTTCGGCGAAGTTCTCTGTCATCCCCGCACTCGCAGATGTCTCTCCGGCGAGGGTATAGCGCAGGGCTTGATAGCGCATCTCGCCAGCGGTGTTGCGCAGGTCTGCGGCGTCGGTCACAGTGTGGGTCAAAGCGCTGTTGGTTTGATACTTGTTATAGACGTTGAGCATGCCGACCCCGGCGACCAGCGCAAGGATGATCCCAACGGCAAAGAATGAACCAAAAACCGCTATGAGTTTGGATTTGACCGGCAGGTTTTGGAACCAATGCACCAGTGCAAATCTTCCTTTTGCCTGCGTGTGACCCTGCCGTTTCTCGCTTTCGGCAAGTTCGGTTTCGATCTCTGCGACGATTGTGTCCATCACGCTCATGATGCGGCCTTTTTGGGTAGTGAAACTGTCGGAGAATTGACGCTTGCGGGTGTCAGATGTTGCGAAATCTGATCTGCCGGCATGGCTTTAAAATACAGCCAGCCTTGGATCTGATCACAGCCTGCGGCCCTGACCAAATCGGCTTGGGCTTCGGTTTCTACACCCTCGGCAGTCACGTCCATTTTCAGTGCTTGGGCCATTGAAATGCTGGACAGCATCATGGCGCGCGACCCCTCATCATCAGCGGACCCAACAATTAGCGACCGGTCCAGTTTGAGCTTCTCAAAGCGGAACTGACGCAGGAAGCCGATTGATGCATAGCCGGTGCCGAAATCATCCAGCACCACATTGACGCCGAAGCCGCGGATCACATCAAGGCTCCGCTCTGCAACTATTGGATCAAGGACCAGGCAGGTCTCGGTAATTTCCAGCTCAAGAAGTTCTGGCGCGAAGCCCGTATCTTCCAGAATTTGGCCCAGTTGGATCGGAAATTCAGGATCACGGAGCTGGGCAGCTGAGATATTGACCGACAATTTGATGCCGTTCCAATCCAGTGCATCTTGGCAAGACTGGCGCAGAACGAACAAACCAATCGCGTGGATCAATCCCGATTCCTCGGCCACCGGAATAAAGATGCTTGGCCCGACCATTTTTCCATCAGGCCGCGCCCACCGGATTAACGATTCCACTGCGACAACTTTGCGCGTTTGGGCATCTACCAAGGGTTGGTAGTTGACCCGAAATTCATTGTTACGAAGCGCAGAACGGAGCTCTTCATCCAGTTTCCGGATAGCTTCAAGGTTGCGATCAAATTCGGCCATGAACCACGTGCAACGCATTTTGCCCCCACCCTTGGAGGCATACATGGCGACATCGGCCCGGCGGAGCAATTCGGAACTGCTGAGGTCTTGCTGCCCACTGCTGTGGGCGAGGCCAACGCTGGCCCCGATCGCAATACGGCGATCGTCAATTTCAATGGGATGACGCAACCGTTCGAGCAAACGGCGGCAAACCCCCTCCAACAGGGTGTTGGATAACGGCCCTGCCATGAAGATAGCGAACTCATCGCCGCCAAGCCGGAAATACTGGGCTTCATCACCGCAAATTTCGCGCAAAAGGCGGGACACTTGTTTGATAAGCTCGTCGCCGATGGCGTGGCCGTACAGATCATTGACCATCTTGAAGCCATCAAGATCGATGAGTGCGACTGCGATTTCACCGTGCTTAGCGGTGATTTTGTGGATATTCTTGTGCATTGCACGGCGGTTAGGCAACTGGCTGAGGCTGTCGGTCAGACCCAGATTTTCCAGTCTGGCAACGCTTGAAAGCCCGACTTTACACAGCAAGGCCACGGCGGCGGCATAGATCGAGATGCAACCGATCAAAAGGGATGCTGCCGGCGCCGATGTCAGGTTGCCGTTCCACACAATTGTGCCAATGACACCGGCGAAGATCAGTGTCAGCACGATCAGCGGCGCGATAACCAGCATTGCGGGGGCCATGATGAGCTTGCGCCACGAATTTTGCATTGAAAAGCCCCCCTTCTGTTTGCGGTTTACCTAGGCAATCAGCGGTAACTGTGGGGGACTAAGGAAGGGTTAATTTCGGGTTTACCCGCGTCGCCGTACGAAGGGCGTTGAAGGGTCTGCAATATGCATGGTGTCCGCCGCTGAGGAACGGATGAAAAGCCCTTGATTGCCGGCAGTGGGCCGGAAAATATCGGTCCGCCCGACGGTTGTTTCACCTGCGCCAAGCATCAGCCAGCCATCGTCGCACATTTGTTCTGCGAGCCGGTCGAAAGCCTGCATCCGCGCCCTTGGGCCAAAATACAAAAGGACGTTGCGGCACAGTACCAGATCAAACCGTTGGATAGAGGTTGACGGCTCCAATATGCTCTTTTGTTTGAACCGGATCATCCGCTTTAGCTTATCAGATGCCTGCCAGCCGCGATCTGTTTCTTTAAAATGGCTGATCATCTGGCCGACGCCAAGACCGCGTTGGATTTCAAACTGCGTATACACGCCCTGCTGCGCAGCTTTTACCGCCTGTTCGGAAATATCAGTTCCAACGATGTCGATATTCCAGCCATCCCATTTGTTGGGCTGGCCGGCAAATATCATTGCAAGCGAAAGGGCTTCCTGACCGGTTGAACACCCGGCTGACCAAATGGATAAACGCTTCGACCGGGCCCTTTTCTCAGCCAATGCGGGAAGTATGCGGCGGTCGAGCAGTTCAAACACAGAACGGTCGCGGTAGAAGTACGTCTCGTTATTGAGTAGCGCCTCGACTACTTGCTGCGCCAGCGAGCCAGATGCCGGATCTGCGAGCAAGCAGACCAGTTGATCAACATTGGAAATTCCATGTTCGCGAAAGACGCCAGCCAGCGCCGTTCCGATCCGCCATTGGCGATTGCGGGTCAGTTGCTGGCCAGTCCGCGCTTCGAGCAGATCGGCGATGATGCGGAAGGAGACTTCGCTTACTTCCATGCCGCCGCTCCCGCAGTGGACATAATCGCCAGCGCCAGGTCGGCTGGCGGTAATATGGCAGAGGCAAGGCCCTGCTCAGCCACCGCGCGGGGCATACCCCACACAGCAGAACTGTCTTGGTCTTGCGCCAAAATCGTGCCGCCTGTCCGGCCAAGCTTTTCTGCGCCAATTGCACCGTCGCGGCCCATGCCGGACAAGATGACCGCGATGGCTTTACCAGCGGTTGCTGCGGCGAGCGATTCCAGCATAGGATCGACCGAGGGCATACATCCGCTAGGCGCTTTCCCGTCAATGATTTTGACAACCAGATTGGATCCGCGTTTTTCGACCGTCAAATGGCCGCCGCCTGGCGCAATATAGACTGTCCTGGGCTGTATGATCATGCCATTTTCGGCGACAACCGCTGTGCGGCTTGCGGCGAGTTCCAATTGCTTGGCGAAAACCTGCATGAAAGAGCCGGGCAAATGCTGTGTCACAAGAATGGGCAAATCAAACTGCCGGGGCAATTTGGCCAACATCGCGCACATCGCATGGATGCCGCCCGTAGAAGCACCGATCGCCAAGACTTCTGGTTTTTCCTTCGCCAGATTCTCGCGCCGTGGTTTGATGTTCGGCGTGCCAGCCGACTCTGAGCGATCATTGCCGCGCGACTGCGAATGGCCAAGCGCACGGATTTTTTCGACCAATCGGTTGTTGTAATCAGCACCGAATTCACCTGCGCGCGGTTTCGCCAGCGTGTCTGCAGCACCCATAGAGAGCGCTTGCAGCGTATGTTCTGCGCCATCTTCCGTCAGGCTGGATACCACCAGAACTTGCGCCTTGGGCGCGCTGGTCAGTATTTTTGGCAGCGCATCTAGCCCGCCCATTCCGGGCATTTCCAAGTCAAGCAGGATTACATCGACTTCGATCTTAGCCAGTTCTTTCAGGGCGAGTTCCGCGCTGCTAGATTTGCTGACGACTTCTAGATCAGGTTGTTGACCGATTATCCGCGCCAATACTGTGCGGATAATAAGGGAGTCGTCCACCACCATCACACGGGTTTGCCGGGCATGCGCGCTGATACTGGATGCGCTGCCTTTGGATTTGGCTAGTGGGAGGATGGAGGAGCTGCCCATCGTGCAGCAATCACACCATTCCGACCAGTTGCAGCTTTATCTGGAGGGTCTCGTGGTCAAACGGTTTCATCACATACTCATCGGCACCGGCGCTAATGGCTTCGCGGATATGGGCCATATCGTTTTCAGTGGTACAAAAGATAACTTTCGGAACATTACCGCCCGGCAAAGTTCGTAATTTGGCGACAAATTCAATGCCGGTCATAACCGGCATGTTCCAATCGAGCAGGACAACGTCTGGCATTGCTGCTTTGCAGTGATCAATGCCTAGCTGGCCGTCTTCCGCTTCTTCGACAGCGAAATCCAGCGATTCCAGAATATGACGTGATACGCGGCGAATTACCCGTGAATCGTCAACGATTAGGCAGCTTTTCATTTCCGGCGATCCCCTCTTATCTTGGTTTCGATAAAGTAAAGCAGTAACCAAGTGATTAAGCCGCCTTCAGCGACCGCTTGAGGACGAGCTCTGCTGGATCAATCAGCAAAACCGGCCCGGTGTCAGTTTCAACCATGCCTTTTGCGACGCCTGCCCATGCAGCACCGTAGCCGCCGGCGATTGGGGTACATTCAGATGATGTCTCCACGACATCTTCGACATTGTCGACCAGCAGCGCGTAGAGATGGCCGTCGATATTGATAACCGGGCAACGTTCAGCGTTTTGGGATGCGGATGGTAGCCCCAGCGCAACGCTGGAATCTATCACCGTCATGGTCTGGCTGCGCATGGCGGTGAGGCCTGCAACATAGGCTGGCGCGCCAGGCACAGGATAAATGGCTTCCAGCTCAATCACCGATTCTACATCCGGCGCGGCGATTGCTGCGCGCTTTCCATCAATCGTAACAAGGACGACCAGCCCGCTCATGATGCAATCTCCAATTGGGCTTGGTGCAGTGCCTGAAGCAATGCTGCACGATCATAGCGGTAGATGCCGTTACCGGGGTCGCCCGCTTTATCGATGTCCGAGTGGACGTGAAGAACCTTGCCGGATGGATTGGGCGCGGCGTCCGGCGCGCCATCTGTGACAATGGATATGTCCGCATTATGCGCATCGTGCGTGCTGACCGTGTATCCTGCCGCAGTAATCAACGGGGCCAGTATACGCTGTGCCCAATCGTCATTTTCGGGCAAAGCGCAGGTCAATTTCCGCATATGCGGACTATCGGTTCCAAATCTGGCAAAAAGAGAAAAGCCATCGACCACTGGGACAGCTTTGCCATCTAGCAAAGCGATCCCTTCAATAGATGCGTCTGTATCATGCGGCGCAAGATCTTCGGTTGTGTCAATACTCTGACCAAGCTGTTTGACTGGATAGCCAATCTCGTTCTCTCCATCTGACAGGCGGAGCAGCTTGACTCGTCCATCGGGGACAGTCGCGCCATCGATACCGGCAAGGGGGATGATCGCGTCATTGATGACAGCCTGGCTGCGGTCCCCTTCTGTCGAAATCGTCTCGCTGGCGATTTCTTCGATGCGCGTCACCAAATTCATGGCGATGGCACGTTGGCGGTCATGCAGATCGACAAATGTCATGAATGTCCGCTTGGCGATATCCGCTTGGGCGGTTTCGTCAGGCTCGTTTTGCACCGCGCGAATTTGGTTCACGGACAGCAGATCGTGCATTGTGGCAATCGCCGGAATATCCAACATCAATATTGGCTGACCATCATCGCGCAGGGTGCTGCCGCCATAAAGCTTCGCTTCCATCACCGCCGGGGCCAAAGGCTTGATAACGAGATCTTCCTGATCGTGAATTTGATCGACCGCCAGAGTGAAAGTCTCACCGCCGCTAAGCTTGATCATGATCAGGCGTTGATCGGTACCGGCGCGGCGGTTTGTCAGGCCAAGCACATTGCCCAACGTCAAACAGGGGATGCGGCTGCCACGAAATGTGACCAGATCTGCTTCACCTACTTGAGACAGGAAAATAGCGGCCGATTTCCCATGCGCAATCTCTGCCACATAGGAATGCGGTATCGCAAAAGATTGCTCCCCCACACTAACAGTCAGCGCGGATATGATGCTGAGAGTGAGCGGCAAATTCATGATGAATGTCGTGCCTTGACCCGCTGCGGAGCGTACTTCGATAGTGCCGCCTATCTTCTCGATATTGGACCGGACGACATCCATGCCCACGCCGCGGCCCGATATGCCGCTGACGGTGTCGGCGGTGGAGAGGCCGGCTTCAAAGATAAGGTTGATAACGGCGTGTTCGGACATGGCGTCAAGCTCTGCCGCGCTCAACAAGCCGGAGCTAAGCGCCTTCTGTTTGATTTTGGCGATGTCCAAGCCGCCGCCATCATCGGAAAGCGCGATAGCGATTTTGTTGCCCGACTGGCGCGAGGCCACCGTAATCCGGCCCGTTGCAGACTTACCCGCAGCAAGGCGGGCCTGGGATGGTTCTATCCCGTGGTCGACTGCATTGCGGATCAAGTGGGTGATCGGATCGCGGATCATCTCGATCATCTCGCGGTCGAGTTCAACCGTACCGCCTTCGACCTCGATGGTGACATTTTTGTTGAGCTCTGCCGATAGATCGCGGACCAAGCGCGGAAGGCCGTGATACAAATGCTCGATACGCTGCATCCGCATACGGGTAATCGCCTCGCGGACGTCGGTCAGAATGCCCGATAACCGGTCAAACGGGCCCTCTAGAGCTGGCTCGCTGCCCGTTTCGCGCAAACGGCGGGCAAGATCATTTCGGGCCAGAACCATGTCGGAAACACCGCTCATAACCCGGTCCAGCAGTTCCACTGGCAGCCGAATGGTCCGCGGTGCAGCGGGGGCGTTTGGCTGTGATTGGACAGGGGAAGGGGACTGGACAGGGGAAGGGGATTGAACGGGAGTAGGGGTTTCAACGAACGTGTCGTTCAGATCCAAGCCCGCACCATCGCCGCCAATGGCAGCAATCAGCGCGTCATCATTGCCTTCTGGATCGGGTGTTCCGGCCTCGATTGCGTCATTTATTATAGCGATCCGGTCGATGATCGCGAGTACCGCAGAAACCAGCGGTTTGTCTGCCTCACGCCATCCCGCCCGCACATCTGCCAGGGCGCTTTCGGCTGCATGGCTTAAAGCTTCAAGCCGTGGAAAATCGAAGAAGCCGCAATTGCCTTTGACGGTGTGCACAAAACGGAAAATGGAATCGAGGCGTGCGCGATCAGCGGGGTCTTGCTCCCAGCTTATCAGCTCGCTCGTAATGGCTTCGAGCATTTCCCGCGTTTCCGCGATGAAATCCGTAAGCAGATCATCCATCCGTACAATCCCCGGCAGTGTTAGCCGCCGGTTATGAAGGATGATGGTTAACGAAGTGTCACTGCCTGCGTTTCAAAACGCGCCAGACAACAAGCAGGGCAACCGTGCCGCCAATCACGTTCGCGGCCAGTTCGGCGGTGTAGATCGCGCTTGCTCCCCAACCGGGAAGGAGTAGCCACGCAACTGGCATCATGATCAGAAACACTCTGGCACAGCTTTGGACCAGAGCGGAGCGGGCTTTGTCGACCGCGTTGAGCGCACCATTGCTGACGATGAGTACGCCATATCCTGCATAGCCCCACGCCGCGATGGACAGATAGGCGGCGAATTCACGGATGACAGCGGGGTCTTCGGTGAAGAAATCGGCGAACCATTCACCTGCGGCAAATAGAATAATCGCCAGCACCAAACCGTAAGCGAACGAGAAACCGCCAGCCCATAGCATGGCTTCTCGGGAACGTTCGGGTTTATCCGCTCCCCAGTTTTGGCCAACAATCGCGCCGATTGCCCCCGATAATGCGAGTAACGGAACGACGGCGAAACTCTGTAACCGTCCGGCAGCACCAAATCCGGCGACGACGGCCTGACTTTGGGATGCGGCCAGCGCGGTCAGAACAGACAGACCGATCGGGTTGATTGCGTTGGAAAATGCGGCTGGCCCGGCAACGCTGGCGACAGCTTTAAGCGACGGGCCCACTTCGCATTCGCGCACTTTGGCGAGGCTGAAGGGAAGTGCCGTCGTACTGAGCATCCAGAAGCCGAAAACAACGGCAATGATCCACCCGATAATTGTTGCATAGGCTGCGCCAGCCACACCGTAGCCTTCAAAGCCGAATGCGCCGGTAATCAGGATCGGATCCAGCACCCAGTTGGCAGCTGCATAGGTAATCGAGACATACGATGTCTTTTTCGCCTCCCCCTGACCGCGCAAGACCCCGTTGAGGCCCATGATCAGCATCAATAGCGGGAAGCCCAAGGCATAGGGTGTCATATAAGCTTTGATTAGTGGCAGCTGGGTTTCATCCGCTTGCATCAGCCCGAACAGCGGATCGAGCAGCAGATATAGAGCGGCGGCCATGATCAGGCCCAAGCTGGCGGCAAGCGCAATTCCGAAATTGCCCCGGCGTCCTGCGCGGTCCCGGTCGCCTTCACCCAATGCGCGCGCAACCACTGAATTAATGCCGACAGAAATGCCAACACCCAGACTGGAAAGCGCCACGCTGATCGGGAAGATAAAGGCTATTGCGGCCAGTTCTGCGCTGCCCAATTGACCGATGAAGTAGGAATCGACCAGCCCGATGGACATAATCGCCGCCACGCCAATCATCATCGGAATTGCTTGTGTAACCAAGTGCCCGCGAACGCTTCCGCGGGTTAATTTCGCATCTTGGCTCATCACCGGGGCGATAGCGGGGTGGCATGGATCGGGGAAGCCACTTTTTGATGCCGAACACTGGCATCATGTACGCTTGTGCAGTTCGGCTCATTTGTGCGATGTAGCACTATAGAGATGAGATGACGGGGAGCGCTTTATGGCGACGCAGTTGAAACCGAAATTGGAATGCAGCGAAGCTGAATGGGCTGCGCGCCAGCAATTGGCGGCTTGCTATCGGATTTTTGACCACTTTGGCTGGTCGGAATCGATCTATAATCACATCAGCCTGAAAGTACCCGGCGAACCGCACGCATTTCTGATCAACCCGTTTGGCCTTCTGTATAGTGAAGTGACCGCATCCAATCTGGTCAAGATTGATATTGACGGCAACACATTGGATGGCAGCCCCTATCCAGTGAACAAAGCAGGCTTTACGCAGCACGGCTATTTCCACCGGCATCTCGATTGGGCCCATGCCATTTGCCATACGCACACCACCGCGACGATGGCCGTCTGCAGTAGCGAGAATGGCTTGGAAGCAAGCAATTTCTACGCGTGTAATTTTATCGGCAAAGTCGGATATCACGATTTTGAAGGGGTTACCGTTCGCGAGGAAGAGGGCGAACGTCTGGTCCAGAATTTGGGCGACAACCGCATTTTGCTGTTGCGCAATCATGGCCCGGTTGTGCTGGGTAAGACTATTCCGGAAATCTTCCTGCAATTCTGGGCATTGCAACGTGCCTGTGAAATTCAACTGGCTACCCATTCAATGGGTAAGCCGATTATCATTCCGGATGAAGTTGTTGCGGTACATCAGCGCGATCTGGGCCAAGTGGCCCCGCCGGGTGGTCCCGGATTTGCAGATTTTGAGGCGTGGAAGCGCAAGATCGATTTGATTGACCCGAGCTGGCGTGATTGATTGATGATCGCGTGATAGTTTTGACAGCCAAGGATCGCCAGCAATGCCGCGGATGACGTTGAACGATCAGCCGATCGAATTTGATATGGCCCCGGACACGCCGTTACTGTGGGCAATCCGCGATGCTGCCAATCTGACAGGCACCAAATATGGCTGCGGTGTGGGTGACTGTGCTTCCTGCATGGTGATGGTTGATGGGGAAGCGCTGCGGAGCTGTTTGATCACTATCGCTGAAGCCGAGGGGCGCTTTATTACCACGATAGAGGGGCTTTCTCGCGACCGGTCGCATCCCGTGCAACAGGCCTTGGTGGCAGAACAAGCGATCCAATGCGGGTTTTGCACCCCGGGTATCGCCATTGCAGCAGCGGCGTTAATTGCTCGCAATGCTGATCCATCGAAAGAAGAGATAGAAGAAGCGATCCCCAACCTATGTCGCTGCGGCGTGTATCCACGTTTGGTGAAAGCGGTCCAGCGTGCGGGCCGTGTTGCACGCCGTCAGGAAACCATCAGTGCTGCGCCCGCACCCGGTATCAGCGCAGAAGATGCCGCTGGGGAAGTACCGGCGATAACGCCGCCGGACCCGCAAACGTAAGCTATCCAAAAACCGGGCCGCAAGCACGTAGCTGGCGGCCCGGTTATGTGTGATTAGAACTTCGCGCTCACCGCAAAGCGGGCATTCAAAGGCGCGCCCACTGTTGCCTGATGGGTCGAGTGGGAGTTCGGGAAATATAGCTCGTCGGTCAGGTTTTCGATGTTCACCTGAACCCGCAGGTTCTCCGAAACATCGTAATAGGCAGACGCATCAAACCGGGTGTAGCTTGGCAAAGTGGCGCTGTTACCATTGTTGATGAAGCTTTCATCTTGATAGGTCACGCCCAAACCAAGACCGAATTTGCTGGTGACGGTGAAGGCATTCCACAATGAGAAAGTGTTTTCCGGCAATTCGCGCGGGCGCAGCCCGGTTGGCCCGGCTTGCTCCACCTGTTCTCCATCCAGATAGCTGTAGCCTGCAGATACGGACCAGAAATCCGTCACCCGGCCTTGCAATTGAATTTCAAACCCTTGGATTTCGGAATCAACGACAACGAAGTTCTGCACGTTGTTATCGTCCACTTCCGGTTGGCTTTGCTGGATCTCAAAGACCGCAGCGGTCAAGCTGAGGCCGGAATTGAAATCCCATTTGATGCCAGCTTCCAGATTGGTGAACGTGTTGGGATCAAGCACGTTATTGCTGCCATCAATATTGGCGAATTGCTCGCCCGAACGGGGCAGGAAGCTTTCTGAATAGCTGGTATAGAGAGAGATGTTCTCTTGCGGCTTAATGACCAGGCCCAAGCGCGGTGAAATCTCTTCATCCTTGCGGGTCCGCACTTCGGCGCCAACGACATTGTTCACTTCGATATCAAAACTGTCGAACCGGGCGCCGACAATAACGTCCAGCCAATCGGTCACTTCAACTTCGTCTTGGATATAGGCAGAGAAGACATCGATAGAGACGCGTGTGTCGTCATTGATATCGACGCCGAAATCGTTCGTCGTTGTCCGGCCATCGGCCACTACGCCAACACTGTTGCGCAGGTTGATTGGGCGAACGGCCAAGAAATCCGCCCGGTCTGTGCGGGCACCGGGCACGTTATTGGCAACATCGTCAACCGATGTGCTGAAGCGCGTGTTGAAACGCTTTTGATCGGACGATGTGCTGATATATTCAAACCCGCCAACCACTGTGTGGCCAATGCTGCCGGTTTCAAAATCACCCACCAGATTGCCGGACAGGCTGAAATTGTCGCGCTTGGTTGTATCTACATAACCGTCCAGTTCTGCGATATTGGTGACCGGGTCATAGCTGTTGGTGAAGAAGTTGGAATACACCTTGTCATAGCTGCCATAGAACGCGCTGAAATTGCCCTTCAGATTCTCTGAAAACTGATGCTGCACATTGGCGCGGAGCAAATGGGCTGCCAGATCGAGAAAGTTCTGATCCGGGTCACCAAACACCACATCTTGCAGTGCCTCTACCGGGCGGCCATCGGCGCCGGTTGGGATGCCGCGATCAATGAAACGATCATGATTGGCATATTCATAAGATAGATCGAGCGTGGTGTCTGGCGAGATCGCAAAACGGACGGTCGGGTTAATGCCGATCCGATCACCATCATAGAAATCACGGTGATTATTGAGGTTTTCGTACGAGGCGTTCAGCCGGACGGCGACTGTTTCGCTCGCGGCCAGATTGATGTCGCCTTGGATGCTGAATTCACCAAACGTGTCGAGGGCCAACTGGCCGCCGCCGAATGTCTCGCCAATGGTGGCCTTTTTGGTCACCCGGTTGATGATCCCGCCTGACCCGCCGCGGCCGAATAACAGCGCATTTGGACCCCGCAGAACCTCTACTTGCTCTAGATTGTACAGGCCGCGATAATATTGAACATCATCGCGCACGCCGTCGATGAAGAAATCCGCTGTTGAACGTGTTCCGCGAAAGACGATCGCGTCCCGGTGGCCTTCACCTTGCGATGTGTTGATGCCGGGTGTGTAATCGACAATCTGACCGATGCTGGTGAAACCGCGCTCTGCAATTTCTTCGCTAGTCACGATGGACAGGCTTTGCGGTACATCGATGATCGGTGTGGGAGAGCGCAGTGCGTTGACTTGGTCAGTATAGAGAACCTTGCCGGTTACGACGATGTCTTCGCTGTCCGCGCTATCGGCATTAGCCTGCGCCATTGCAGGGGCAGCCAAGGTAGCGGCACTAACCAGCAAGGCACTGCGCAACGAGCGGTAACACATCAACAATTCTCCAAATGCGAATGATTCGCGATTGGAGCTAGCTATTGAGAGTTATTCGCATTTGCAAGGATCGTTTTGGGCTTGGCGTGTCTTTTCCATAGCTGTAGCGTTTGTATCACATACGAAGGAGTACAACGGTGAAAGCAACAATCTGGCACAATCCCAAATGCGGCACATCGCGCAAGACACTGGCCATCTTGCAGGAGCAAGCCGGCATTGAGCTGACGGTTGTCGAATATCTTAAAGAGCCACCGGCGCGCGCCAAGCTGGCGCAGCTTTTCAAAGATGCTGGTATGACACCTGCAGAAGCATTGCGCTTGCGCGGGACCGATGCCGAAGAACGCGGATTGCCCGATGCTGACGCCGACACAATTCTGGACGCAATGGCCGCGGAATCGAAATTTATGAATCGCCCCTTTGTTGAAACGGGCAAAGGCGTGCGCCTATGCCGTCCGCAGGATGTGGTTCACGAAATTCTTTAAGCGGCCTTATCCGGTTGTTCGGAGGTTTCGTCGCTCACCAGCGATCGCCAGCCGATCACTGCGACCGCAAGGCACAGTGCCACAACCACCGCAAAGGCTATGCTATCGGAATGGCCATATAACCATACGCCAAGGGCCGGGGCGAATACAAAAGCCGCTCCGGTAACCGACGCAACCACGCCCGATGCCTCGCCCTGTTCCGCGCGGCTGACAGCCAAAGATGCACCGGCGTTAAAACCGGGGCGGAACAGGCCAAAGCCCAGAGATGCAATGGAATATCCCAGCGCAATGCCGTGCAGGTTCTGAGCCACGCCAAACAGGATGGTTCCCAGCGCGGCCAGCGCCACACCCCACAAGATGGCGGCACGCGGCCCCATATTAAGACGCGGGATAACACCCCATTGTGCGAGTAACGTCGCAATGGCACCGCACATCAAAACGATGCCCACAGGACCTGCCCCCTCGGCCGGGCTGTCGCGCAGTCCCAATCGGTCCAGGACCAGGAAACCGGCAATGCCCAGGATCATCGCATGGGCGTGCCCGCCCAACAATCCGGCTATCACCCAAGGCCGGATCCGCGCCTCGAACCATCCCATTTTGGCGACGGGTTCTGGGGCGGCATCGTGTTCCGGAGCAATCTCTTGATCTTCATCGCCAGACCGGCTGTTGGAACTGGCCCCGAATGGCGCATCATAGGTGACACCGCGTGCGGCAAATTGTGGTTCGTCATTGGGCAGCAAAATGCGCAAAGCGACCAGAGTTACTGCGCCAAGAATGGCAAACGCCAGAAACGGCCCGATCAATCCAACGCCGGGCAGGATCATCAACGGCGCCAGTGCAGGGCCGAGCACTGTCCCAAGGCCGAAGCTGGACGCGATCAGCGATAGGGCTTGCGTTCGCTCAGACCGTGCGGTCCGCGATGCGACATAGGCTTGCACCGCTGGCGGGGCTGCCGATCCAAAACCGCCGTAAAAACTGCGCGCTAACGCAAACAGCAACAATGTCCAAAATGCTGGCAACAGCCCAGCCAGCCCGAACCACAGCACCAAAGCGCATAGGCCCATCGAAACGATAAAGCCGATCAATCCCAAAGCCATCATTGCTTTGCGGCCGCGCTTATCAGATCGCCGCGCCCAGATTGGCGCACATACGACCCACAGCAGGGCGGACCATGTATAGGCCAAGCTGATCCACACATCGTCCACCTGTAGCGCCGTACCAATGGACGGCATGACCGATTGCATGGCGGTGTTCCCCGCCGCAGTGGTCAGCATGACGGCGAACAGCAATGCCATCCGGTCACGAGAGATCGGTTTGCGCGTATTTTCAACCGGTGAATGATCGTTGCTACTCATCCACAGAGCGCTACGCTCCTCTTGCAGCGCTTGCAATCCGCTGCACCAATAGTCCGGTAGCCGGGTGCGTTTTCTGCGACTATAGTAAGTCTATGAAGGACAACCAAAATACAAAGGTGATCATGTGACTGACGGTTCCATCCTGCCACAGCGGCTGACACGGAAAATAAAATTGAAAATGGCCCGTTTGTTTGGACAATGGGGCGTGTTCTTCCGCGGTTTTGTGGAGCACCCGCGCATGGTCGGATCGATTATTCCGTCGTCACGCTATACCATCCGCAAGATGCTTGCGCCGGTTGATTGGAACGAGTGCCGGTTGTTCGTGGAATATGGCCCCGGTGTCGGGACTTTTTGCGGCCCGGTTCTGGATCGGCTGCGCCGCGATGGTGCATTGGTGGTGATTGATACCAACCCGCTATTTATCGAATATTTGCAGAAAACCATCACTGACAGCCGCTTTACCGCAGTTCATGGGTCGGCAGCTGATGTCCAGCAGATCATCCGCGATCTGGGCCATCAGGAAGCCGACTATGTCTTGTCCGGTCTACCGTTTTCGACATTGCCCGAAGGCGTCGGCCCGGCCATCGCCCAGGCTACCCATACCGTGTTGCGGCCTGGCGGGGCGTTTCTGGTGTACCAGTTCAGCGCCAAAGCGCGCGATTATATGGCGAAGCACTTTAGCCGGATCGATAATGGCTTTGAGTTTTGGAATATCCTTCCGTGCCAGTTGTTCTGGGGTTGGAAAGATCGCCCGTCAGAAACCGTTTAACGCCTATTCGAAAATCTCAATATCTGTAGTCGGCAAGCCGTGTGTCAATTGGCGGTGGATGGCGGTGTAAACCGACAGCAAGAGTACCGATGATACCGCGCTAATGATTGCTGCTGGTACGGCTTCGATCCACACCCCAATGTCGCCTCCGACAAGGGCTGCCACCAATCCGAACACCATGCCGATCACGGCTGACACAACAATAATGGCAATGATCAGCAAGAATATAAAGCCGAATACCCGGCGCGTATTCCCCTTCACCAAAGCCCAGGAACGGCGCAAAGCGGCAACCGGATTATTCACATCCTCAACCGCGATCACCGGCCCGACGATAATGAAACGGATCATGGCGATGAACAGCGCGATGCCCAAGGCAATACCCAAGACGGAACCAATAACGGCTGAACCGGTAGCGGCGCTGATGGCGCCGATCACCCCGAACGCCAAAACCGTTGCTAAACCGATGAGCAGCGTCGCCCCCAAATAGGGTAGAGTAGCGCCCAATCCGGCCTTAATCGCTTCCCCGACGGTTACACTTTGCCGCTTACCCAAAAGGGCGAACACGGTCATCGTACCAACGGTTGTTGCGACGACATAGATCAGAAATAACGGCCAATTGCTGGTCAGATAAGCGATCATGGCTGCCTGAAACTGGTCCGGGTTTGCGGCGGCTGCTTCCAGCTCTGTGCCAGGGGCAAGAACACTAAGCGCAAGGGTCGGTAAAAAGAAAAATACGGCCGCGATAATGCCCAACACATCTTTATTGGCCAGCGCAATCGCCGTTGCATCATTCCATGCTTGGCTCATATCGAGTTTCATTTCCGTTCCCCAATTCCTGTTTTGCCCTTGATAACCGCAGAGAGGCACGCCACGCAATGTCTATGAACCAAACCATGCCTGAAAACTTGCCGGTTCGCGCGCAGCACAGCCGGGGTGCGAGCATCGCGATCCGGCGTGCGGAGGGCCAAGTCCCCTATCGTGACGCTTTGGCCGAAATGGATGTCCGCAACCGCGCGATCGCTGCCGGGGAAGCCAGCGAATTGCTGTGGCTGCTGGAACATCCTCCGGTTTACACAGCAGGAACCAGCGCGGGTGAGGGTGAGCTGCTGGATCCACGGTTTGAAGTGGTCGAAGCCGGGCGGGGCGGGCGTTACACCTATCACGGGCCGGGCCAGCGGCTTGGCTATGCGATGCTGGATCTGACCAAGCGCGGCCGCGATGTGCGCTGTTTTGTCCATGCGTTGGAAGGCTGGGTTATTGATACGCTGGGTGATCTGGGCGTTGAAAGTTGGCGGTCCGAAGGCCGGATCGGCATATGGACGCGGGATATTGACGGCAGTGAAGCCAAAATCGGCGCCATTGGTGTGCGGGTCAGACGGTGGGTGACCATGCACGGCTTTTCCGTGAACATTGATCCGGACCTGTCGCATTTTGCAGGTATCGTGCCATGCGGCATTGCCGAATTCGGCGTGACCAGCCTGGCCCGTTTGGGTGTCACCATTACAGCGGCGGAATGGGACCGCGCCTTACTTGCGCGGGGCGAGGCTTTCCTCAATATGCTGCCTGAAAATCCGGACCGTTAGGATAGACTATGATCAAAAATGCCGTTTCACTTGCTGCCGCCCTGTTATTGATCGCCGGATGCTCCGATGATCCAGAACCAGCACCGGTAACCGATGATGCCAGCGCCAGCGGAAATGTGCTGGAGCGGTCGATTACCGATGAAATGCTCCCGCTTGATACTGTTCAATCGCAATCCCCCTCAGCCGCCAGCGATGACGCCAGCGGTGAAGGAGAGGAAGATAGCGAGGCCGAAGCGGCCGAGTAAACCGCCGCTAACCGCCGATCATTGTTGGTCCGGTTGTTCGGCCAGTGTAGGATAGTCGATATATCCGGCTGCTCCGGGCAAATACCAGCTCTGCGGGACATTGGTGTTGGGTGCCCAGTCTGCGCCTTTGGCAATCCGGTCCGGTAGATCGGGGTTGGAGATAAACGGGCGGCCAAAACTGATCGCATCGGCTCTGCCGGATTCAATATCCGCCACGCCTTCTTCAGCGGAATAATCGCTGTTGAGTACCAATGGGCCGGTATAGATCTTGCGGATCACAGGATCCTGTTTGGGCACATCTGTTCGGCCAAATGTGCCGTCAGGTCCCGGCTGGCGCAGCTCCAAAAAGCCCAAGCCAAGATCTTCGATCACTTGTGCAGCCGCCCCGAACAGGGCTTCCGGATTACTGTCATCAGCCCCTTGGGTTGCGCCGTTGGGGGATAAGCGAACGCTGACCCGGTCTGCACCCCAGACATCAATCAGGGCCTCCAGTACTTCGCGCAAGAAACGCGTGCGATTTTCCGGCGATCCGCCATATTCATCGGTCCGTAGATTGGTTGTCTCACGCAGGAACTGGTCCACCAGATACCCGTTGGCCCCGTGCAATTGTACCCCGTCAAAACCCGCTTTCTTGGCGTTTGCAGCAGCGTGGCGGTAATCTTCAATTACGCGCGGGATTTCATCAAGCTCCAAAGCGCGGGCTTGCTGGTGCGGTTGGCGGCCAGTGGGGGTGTGGGCGTGATCGGGCGCGGTGGTGGCACTGGCTGATACGCCCGGTTCGCCGCCCAAGAAATCAGGGTGGACGATCCGGCCCATATGCCACAGCTGCAAGATGATCTGGCCGCCTTCTTCATGGACAGCATCGGTCACGGCTTTCCAGCCTTCGACTTGTTCGTCGCTCCAAATGCCCGGGGCATTCGGCCAGCCCAACCCTTCCACGCTGATGCCGGTGGCTTCGCTGATAATCAGGCCAGCACTCGCCCGTTGGCGGTAATAGGTGACCATCATATCGTTCGGCACAAAGCCGGGGCTGGTCGCGCGCCCGCGGGTGAGCGGAGCCATCAGGATACGGTTCTTTGCCGTGATCGCGCCCAGTGTGATCGGCTGGAAAAGTGCATCGTTCATAGTGTGCCCCAATAAATTAGGTGTTTGCTTTCTGTTTTTGGGAGCTAAGGGCCGCGGATGGTCAATACAACCACAACAACGCCGATCAGGCTTGATAGCAATGCTTGGCCGCGCTGGATTCTGGTGTTGGCGCTGCTGGCAGGCAATGTTGCGCTGGCCACAGGGCCGTGGTTTGTGCGCCTTGCCGATACCGGGCCGGTTTCATCAGCATTTTGGCGATTGTTCCTTGCTCTGCCGTTTCTGGTACTGCTGGCCCGCGGCACCGGGCAAGCGCTAACGGGTATTCCCAAAAAGACACTGCTGTTGGTCGCATTGGGTTCGGTCGCTTTCGCGCTGGATCTGTCGAGCTGGCATATCGGGATCGAGAAAACCCGCCTTGGCAATGCGACCTTGTTTGGCAATGCGGGCAGCATCGTATTGCTGTTCTGGACCTTCATCATCACCCGCACATTGCCGCGCGGGCTGGAGTGGGTCGCGATTGTCTTTGCACTGGGCGGGGCAAGCATATTGATGGGCCGCAGTCTGGAAATTAGCACCGCCACGCTGATCGGCGATTTGTTCTGTCTCGCCGCTGGGCTGTTTTACGCGGTCTATCTGCTGACCCTGCAAAATGCCCGCCAAGGGATCGGCCACAATATCGGGGCATGGAGCTTGCTGGTATGGGTCAGCATCTTTGCCTGCCCGGTTATATTGGCGTTGGCGCTGGCTTCGGGTGAACCGATCTGGCCAACCGATTGGACGCCGGTGGTGATCCTGTTCGTAACCAGCCAATTGATCGGGCAGGGCTTGCTGGTGTTCAGCCTGCGCCATTTCCCGTCCTTGATTATAGGCTTGGCGTTGTTAACCCAGCCAGCCGTGGCTGCGATAATCGGCTATAGCGTTTTTGGCGAAGTGCTGATGCCGGTGGATATTATAGGGATGGTTCTGGTCGGCGCAGCATTATTGGTGGCGAGATCGCGGCGAGGGTAGGCTGTCATTCGAAGAAGTCTTCATCCACTTTTTTGATATGAAGAACCTCTTGGCTTCGGCAACCAACATTGTATTTTAGGAGTAACTCGCCCAGGCGTTTGGCATCAATGAGAACAATTCTGCCACCAATTTGGTTTGCTGTATCAATGGCTGATTTTGTAAAACTTGAAGTGGTTATGAATATCCCTTTTTGCGCCTTTTTTAAGCTGAGCGCACCGAAGAAATCTCTTATCGCCGCTGGACCGACAGTGTTGTCGGAAGCGTAGCGTTTTGCTTGGATGTATATTTGATCGACGCCCAATGCATCTTGATCGATTACACCATCAACGCCGTCGTCACCGGATTGGCCAATCGCCCTGCCAGCATCTTCTCCGTTTCCACCATAACCCATTTCTAGCAAAAGACTGACCATAGCTCGCTCAAAGAACGCGGGTGTTCCCTGCCGAAGTCGATCTATAAGTTCGGCCGATACGGTCTTATTAATCTGTGAGTGAGAAGACCGAAGCACCTCCTCTGGAGTTGCTGTTGTATTTGCTTCGTCTAGAGTTCCGCTCAGATTGGAGGCGGTATCCTCACGGGAACGGTTTTGGAATTCAACAAAGTCAGGGAATTGTCTCAGAAATTTGACATTAATTTCAGGAATATTCCGGTTGAGAGCATCTTGCCCGCGCGCCGTGATCACGAAATGCCCTCGCTTTGTAGATGTGACCAAACCTGCTTGTTTCAAATATGATTTTGCCCAGTGAACGCGGTTGCCGATTATTGTCTGTTTTCCGCTTGGAAGTAACTCTGCACGTTCGTCTGGACTTAACTTCAATTCACTAGCGATTGTCTCAACAACGTTTGCGATTCTTTGCTCGCCCTTGGACGCTTCTTTTAAAACGGGAAGCATAAGAGACTGATAGTCTGGTATCATCTCTAACGCGCCCCCAGATCACCCTTACCGACAGTGCCGCTGGCCATATCGAGCATCGCGTCGAGGCTTTTCTTGGCTTTCAGGCGCAGTTCTTCTTCGATCTCGATTCGCGGTTCCAGATCGCGCAGGGCGATGTAGAGTTTTTCCAGCGTGTTGAGCGCCATATAGGGGCAGATGTTGCAGTTGCAGTTGCCGTCTGCGCCGGGTGCGCCGATGAAGGTTTTCTCCGGCAGGGCCTTTTCCATCTGGTGGATAATATGCGGCTCGGTCGCGACAATCAGAGTGTCACCGGGGAATTCTTTGGCGAATTTCAGAATCCCGCTGGTCGATCCGACATAGTCCGCGTGATCGACAATCGTCGGCGGGCATTCGGGGTGCGCGGCAATCGGCGCATCGGGATGTTCTTCTTTCAGTTTCAGCAATTCGGTTTCGCTGAATGCCTCATGCACGATGCAGACACCGGGCCAAAGCAGCATTTCACGGTCAAATTTACGCGATAGATACCCGCCCAAATGCCGGTCAGGCCCGAAGATGATTTTCTGGTCCGCCGGAATTTGCTGGAGGATCGTTTCCGCGCTGGAGCTGGTCACGATCACATCGGATAGCGCCTTCACTTCGGTTGAGCAGTTAATATATGTCAGCGCGATATGATCAGGATGCGCCTCGCGGAAAGCGGCGAATTTGTCCGGCGGGCAGCTGTCTTCCAACGAACACCCGGCATCCATATCGGGCAGCACAACGATCTTTTCAGGGCTGAGGATTTTCGCCGTGTCGGCCATGAATTTCACGCCGCAAAAGGCGATCACATCCGCATCGGTTTCCGCCGCCATCTGGCTGAGCTGGAGCGAATCCCCGACATAATCGGCCAGATCCTGAATTTCAGGGCGCTGGTAATAATGCGCCAAAATCACCGCATTGCGCTCCTTACGCAGCCGGTTGATTTCAGCCAGCAAATCATCACCGACGGGCATTTTGGACACTTCGCTCATTATTGTACCTTCTCTCCGTCGAAACGGACATTCACTGTAATATCGTCATATCCCGCCACTTGCAGCGGAATGGTCAAATTTTGTCTGACCGCGTCTTTAGCGGCGGATCGCGCCAATGCCAAAACTTCCGGGTTCTTGGCAAAGGCAGCTGCCTTTATTTCCGCTTGGCGGGAATTTTCACGGCTCAGGTTGGCCGATGCACCCCGGCTGACCCATACGCCCTCGGTAAAGGTTTTCTGGCGTGCCTCGTCCAGATTGGGTTTGGAGATTTTCAACATTGGCAGGGTGATATCCATCACTTGCTCGCCTGCATCCCATGCAATCCGGTCGCGCCCGATTGTGGACAGGTTCACGCGGTATTCGACCAATGCAGGAATGATCGCTGCTTGCCGCGATTCCGCCAATGTGATCGGCCCCAATGACGTGGTGTTTGTGCTTTCCGCCACGACTTCAAACCGGCTGCTGAATACCGTCAGCGAGTTTTGCTTTTCAAAGGCCAGCATGGCGCTGCCAACCGGATCGCCTTCTTCCTGATAGAAAAACGCGCGCCAGCCCAGCCATGCGACAGCAGCAATCAGCAGGATGACGATGAACCACGGCACAGCCTGTATCCGCGCCAGAGACCGTTCGGGCTTAGGCGGTGTTATAAGGGTCTCGGTGCCGGTTGTTTCGGTTTTCAAATCGTCTGCCATATGTCCCCTGAACATTGCGCCATGCCGCGGCTTTCCAAATCCAGCAGATGGGCTTTGACGGACATTCCTGCTGCACCGGTCAGGCGCGGATCAAGCCCCTTATACATGGCTGGGACCAAGTCTTCGATGCTGCGCGGTTCTTCCGCCAGCAAGCGGACAATCTGGTTTTCCCGCTGGCGGCGATGGCCGATCATTCCGCGTACCAATTGGCGCGGTTTTTCAATCGGTGCGCCATGCGCGGCGTAATAGACCCGGTCTTTCCCATCGTCCGCGCGGGCATAGAGCCGGTCGAGACTGGCCATATAGTCACCCATATTGCCGTCTGGCGGTACGACGACGCTGGTCGACCAGCCCATCACATGATCGCCGGTGAACAGCGCGCCGCTTTCCTCCAGCGCAAAGCACAGATGGTTGGAGGTATGCCCCGGCGTGTGAATGGCGGTGAGTGTCCAGCCGGTTCCCGTCATTTGCTCACCATCTTCGAGCACTCTGTCCGGTGCATAGGTGGTGTCGAAGGATTCATCCGAACGCGGGCCATCAACTTCTAATATGAGCGGGGCACACCCGATAATGGGCGCACCTGTCAATTTCGCCAACGGCGCCGCCGCGGGGGAGTGATCGCGGTGGGTATGCGTACACATAATCGCAGCGACTTTGGCATCGCCAATGGCTGCCATCAGCGCATCCAGATGTGCGGCCTCATCCGGGCCCGGATCAATTACGGCAACATCGCTTTCCGCGCCGACAATGTAAGTCTGCGTTCCGGTATAGGTATAAGGCGACGGGTTTGGTGCCAGCACGCGGCGCACCAGCGGTTCGGCTTGTTCTGATAGGCCCGTGGGCCAAGGTTTCTCTGGTATCCCCATAAACCCGATATGGGCAGTGTAGGGGGGCTTGTCGAGTGAAAGCGGTACCCGCTACCACAGCGGCAAAGGGAGAATATCATGAGCGACCCGGCGATTCTGGTTCTGGATGAAGGGACCACCTCTACGCGGGCAATGCTGTTTACAGCCGACGGTGCGATGCTCAGCAGTGCCCAACAGGAACTGACCCAGCATTATCCCGCGCCGGGGCGTGTCGAACATGATGCGACCGAGATTTGGCACCGGACGCTCGCTTGTGCGCGGGAAATGGTCGAAAAAGCGGGCGGCGCAGACCGGATTGCGTGTATCGGCATCACCAATCAACGCGAAACGGTTGTCGCGTGGGATAAAAGCACTGGCGAACCGCTGGCCCGCGCGCTTGTTTGGCAAGATCGCCGGACAGCAGATTTTTGCGAGCGGCTGAAAGCCGAGGGGCATGAGGCAGCGGTTCAAGACCACACCGGTCTGCTGCTCGACCCCTATTTCTCCGGCACCAAAATGCGCTGGTTGGTGGATAATGAACCCGCCGTAAAAGCGGCCAGTGATGCGGGCACTTTGGCCCTGGGCACGATAGAAAGCTGGCTGGTCTATAAGCTAACCGGCGGAACCTTTATCAGTGATGCCAGCAATGCCAGCCGTACCTTGTTGCTAAAGCTGGGCGGTAGCCAGTTTGATGACGGGCTGTGCAGCCTGTTTGAAGTGCCCAAGGCCGCATTGGCAGAAGTGACCGATAATTCAGGCGATTTCGGGTCGACTTTGCCTGAATTATTTGGCGCGCCAATCCAGATAAGCGGGATGGTCGGGGACCAGCAATCGGCCACGATCGGGCAAGGCTGCCTTTCTGCCGGTGAAACCAAAGCGACCTATGGGACGGGGGCGTTCATTCTGGCCAATAAGGGCCATGACATACCGGCATCTTCCAACCGGTTGCTCGGCACGGTCCTGTATCAGGAGGACGGACAGCGGACCTATGCCTTGGAGGGTTCGGTATTTGTCGCTGGCAGCTTGGTGCAATGGCTGCGGGATGGTTTGGGACTGCTTGGCACAGCTGCCGAAACTGAAACGCTTGCCCGGTCTATCGATGATAGCGGCGGCGTAGTGATTGTGCCTGCGATGTCGGGGCTGGGCGCACCGCATTGGCAGCCGGAGGCTCGCGGTGTGATAGCTGGCCTGAGCTTTGCGACGGGGCGGGCGCAGATCGCCCGCGCAGCCTTGGAAGCAATGGCCCATCAAACATATGATTTGGCACAGGCCTTTGCTGCTGATGGGGCAGAGTGGACATCGCTCAAAGTGGATGGCGGGATGAGCGCGAATGACTGGATGGCGCAGGATATTGCCAATTTGCTGGATCTTCCGGTTGAACGGCCGGAATTTGTCGAAACCACGGCGCTGGGTGCGGCGATGCTGGCAGCCAAGGGTGCGGGCATGGTTGGATCGTTAGAAGAGGCCAGCGAAACGATGCGGGGCAGCCTTGGCACATTCCGCCCGTCAATGGAGAATTCCGTTCGTGAAGCCCGGCTTACAGCATGGCGAAAAGCGCTGGCGGCGGCTTAGCGACTAAGCTCTGCCAACGGCGTGGCCAAGGCGTTCTTGCAAGCGCCGGATCGCGGCTGGCCGCATTTCAAACCCGTCACGCCATGCTGTATCAAGGCGCGAAATCCGCGCGTGCAATTGCTCGGTTTCATAAATCAAGCCGCGGGTGGGTTCTTCCAGCAATTGCATATTGGCAGCTTCGGACCCCCTGTCAGGCGGCAATTTGCTGTGACGGCGAAGCTGGAATTCGCTGAGGTCGCCATCAAAATAGGCTCGCTGGTTCAGAAGCCATGCCAGCACATGCATTACCCGTGTCGTGGTGCGCAGCCCCTCTACCGAAATGGCCATCCGGACTTGGTCGGCGGCCTCGCCAGTGTCATGCACGGGGTTAAGGTCAAATACTTGGCGCACTTCATCGGCAAGGACCAATGCCTCGCAGTACAACGCCTCGATAATCGGGCGGCTTATGTCGGTCGTTTGCCCCATCCTGCGATCTTCGTATGAGCCGATGCGGCGTAGAACCAGAGGCAGATCAGAACTATCCCGAACCAAATCGGGACTGTTCCATTCTGGGGCATTTTTAGGCGATAATATCAGGAATAAGCGCGTTCTCGACCATCATAATTTGGTCTTTGAGGCCCAGCTTGCGTTTTTTCAGTCGGGCAATTTGCAATTGGTCAGCCGATCCAGACTCGCGCAAAGCGTCTACTGCGGCATCCAAATCACGATGTTCTGTCCGCAGCATCGCCAGTTTTTTGCGCAATTCCTGCTCGTTCACGATGCGCATCCCTATCACAAACGATCCGCGCAACTCGTCGCGTGGATCTGGTAAACCAACGCTTACGGGTTAATTCGCTCTTCGCAAGTGCCGCTGAATATGTTTCTATGCATTTCAGCGGCGCGTCCGCCGGGACGAGTCGCTGACCCTTTCATCAAGAGAGGGTGTCAGACCTAAAAGGAGAGCCATATGGAATCGTCCCACATCAGCGCCCTGGAAACCAAACATGCCGGTATCGAAGCCCAGCTTCGCGAAGAACAGAACCGGCCCGCGCCTGATACTGCGACTATCCAAGCTCTGAAAAAGAAAAAGCTCCGAATTAAAGAGGAATTATCGGCTCACTAAACCAGCCGTTTCCGCATCGCTGCACGATGAAGTTATCGTATGCGGGGCCCTAAGAGGCATTAACAAGCCATCCTACATAGTGTAATCGGCTGCCATGACCGCCGCTGCATCCGCTCGCCAGATTTTGACGCAATTGCATGAGATTATGGCATCGCGCACCCATGCGCAGGGCAAACTTGATCGGGTGGTCGATATTATTGCCGAAAGCCTCGATAGCGAAGTGGTCTCGATCTATCTCTTGCGGGAGGGGATGCTGGAACTGTTCGCCACGCATGGCTTGAACAAAAGCGCGGTCCACGTGACCCGAATGGCGATTGGCGAAGGGCTAACCGGCACTATCGCGGAAAACGTCAAAACGCTGAACCTTGCCGAGGCAAAGGCGCATCCAGACTTTCAATACCGGCCCGAAACGGGGGAGGAGAAATTCCATTCCTTCGCCGGGGTTCCGATTGTGTACCGGGAGCGTCCCGTTGGGGTCGTGTGTGTTCAGCATGTTGAGCCGCGGCGCTATGAAGAAGTTGAGATTGAAGCGCTTCAGACGACCGCGATGGTGCTGTCCGAACTCATTTCCAACAATGAATTGATTGATGAGGAAGAGGCGCTGGGGCTGGCGCCGGAAGCCACCGGGCCGTTGACGCTATCGGGCCTGTCCTTGGTGAAAGGGCTCGCCAGCGGATATGCCGTTTATCACCAGCCGCGTGTTACCATTGATCAGGTGATGGCGGATGACATCGAAGTCGAACGGCAGCGGGTTTACCGTGCTTTCGACAAGATGCGCGAACAGATCGACACGATGGCCAGCAATGCTGAATTCGGCAAGGGCGGGGAGCATGAGGAGGTCCTCGAGACCTACAAAATGTTCGCGTATGATGAAGGCTGGGGCCGCCGCATTAATGAGGCGATCGATTCCGGGCTGACTGCCGAAGCCGCTATTGAACGGGTCCAGCAGCGCACCCGGATGCGGATGCGTGAAATTGATGACCCCTTGCTGGCGGACCGGATGCATGATCTGGAAGATCTGGCTAACCGGCTGCTGCGGATTGTATCGGGCCAATTGGGCACAGCGGCGACACAGGGTCTGCGCCGCGATGCCATTTTGATCGCCAAGAACCTCGGCCCGGCAGAGTTGCTGGAATATGACCGGCGCCGTCTCAAAGGTGTGATCCTTGAGGAAGGGTCGCTTACTGCCCACGTGGTGATCGTTGCGCGTGCAATGGGTATTCCCGTTTTGGGCCAGACGCGCGGATTGCGCGGTCTGGTCCGTGAAGGGGATGAAATTCTTCTCGATGCTGACGAATCGACAGCCACCGTCAGGCCGGCGCAATCAGTGGCGGATGCATTCGACACCCGTTTCGCGAAAACCAAAGAACGCCAAGCGGCCTATGCAGAGCTGCGCGATGTAGAGCCGTTTACCCGCTGCGGCACGCGCATTCAGGTGATGATGAATGCCGGTCTGCGTGATGATATCACCAACCTGAATCTGGTTGGCGCCGACGGGATCGGTCTGTTCCGGACGGAATTCCAATTTCTGGTTTCCGCGACACTGCCGCAGCGGGAACGGCAATTGCGATTGTACCGGGATGTGCTGGATGCCGCTGGTAAGCGGCCGGTTATTTTCCGTACAGTGGACATTGGCGGTGATAAGGCCGTTCCGTATCTGCGTTCAGAGCAATCAGAGAGCGACGAAAACCCGGCGATGGGGTGGCGGGCCTTGCGCTTGGCACTTGAACGGGATGGCTTGATGAAAGTCCAAGCCCGCGCCCTGATCGAAGCGGCAGCAGGCCGGTCATTGAATGTGATGTTCCCGATGGTGTCAGAACCTTGGGAATTTGATGCGGCCAAAGCGGTGTTTGAACAGCAGCTTGCCTATTTGAAGAAACAGAAGAAAGATCTGCCGGAAAGCATCCAATATGGCGCTATGTTGGAAGTGCCTGCCCTGGCCGAGGTCCTTGATCTGCTTATTCCCCGTGTCTCATTCCTGTCGATTGGCACGAATGACCTCACTCAGTTTCTATTTGCCGCTGATCGCGCCAATCCCAAGCTGGCGGAACGGTACGATTGGCTCAGCCCGGCTATTTTGCGCTTCCTTAAGCGGATATCGCAGGCGGCCGTCGGCCAGCCTGTGGATCTGGGCATTTGCGGGGAGATGGGCGGCCGCAAATTGGAAGCGCTGGCCTTGCTCGGCCTTGGCTATCGCCGCTTATCGATCACTCCCGTTTCGGTCGGACCGATCAAGGAACTGGTGCGGCAAGTCGATCTGGCTGAAATCACCAAAGCCATGAATGATTGGCTCGCATCACCGCCAGCGGATTTACGGGCGGAAATGAAACGCTGGGTCGAAGAGCGCGGTATCAACGCCGATTAACGCTTGCCCGAACCAACCGGTCCGCCGTGGGGCTCGGATGAGCGAGATTTTACATTTGCATCAGTTTACAAGCTTGACAGTTAGGCCGTTGACCTATTGTTTCGAAAAAAAAGAAATGGCCGGGTGGCAAGGGATTATAAATGAGCGACGAAGCAGAGCTTCCAGAGACCGAGCTACCGTTGGATGGTGCTGGCGGGCGATTGAGACAGGCGCGTGAAGCCGCCAGCATGACAATCGAACAGGTTGCGGCGAAAACGCGGATTCCGCAACGTCATCTGATATCGATTGAAGCCAATGATTTTACGGCTCTGCCATCGCGAACATATGCGATTGGCTTCTCGCGAACATATGCGCGGTCTGTCGATGTTAATGACCAAGAGATTGCCGACCAAGTGCGGGCTCATTTGGCCGAAGCAGGCGATGATTATGAGGAGCAGCGTAGCGTCACTTTTGAGCCTGGTGATCCGGCGCGGGTACCATCGCGGGGTCTGGCATGGTTTAGCGCCTTTGCGGCATTGCTGTTGATCGTGGGCGGCCTGGCATTCTTCCGCGGGTACTTCATACCGGGATCAGGCCCTGCATCGCTCATCAGCGGAGAACAGGCGGCCGCCGATGAACCATCAGATACTGTCGAGGGTGCGAGCGCCCCGGCGCCAGCAGCTCCTTCTGGCCAAGTGGTTTTCACCTCCCTGCAAGACGGCGTGTGGGTTAAATTCTACGACGCTGAAGGCGAGCGGTTGATGGAAAAGCAGATGGAGGAAGGCGAAACATATGCGGTGCCAACTGATGCTGCCGGGCCGCAGGTTTGGACAGGCCAGCCAGAAGCGTTGGCGATCTCCATCGGCGGGCAGTCTATCGGTACATTGTCGGATGAAAGCCAAATTGTTCGCGATGTGGATGTGACAGCGGATGCTTTGTTGGCGGCACAGGAAGAATCAGCATTGGCTGCGCAGGACGAACCAGCCGATCCCGAAGAGAACCCGTCGGAGTAGGAAATCAGCCCGCATCTCCACGGATTTGGTGGTTCTGGCCCTCGACAAAATAGCTGCCATTGGGCAGGAATTGTGAATGATCACGGCTGTTCAGCCTGTGTTTGACGTCATGCCGTCATTATAGACGGTGTGAGCCGGTAATCCGGCGCAAAAAGTTGGAGCGTGGAAGACCATGAGTAATCGTTTGAGCCGTATCGTAATCAGCGGCCTCGCCATCTTCGCAGTTGCGGGTACGGCAATGCCGCTATCAGCACAAAGTAGTGGTGACGAAGCGCGTCTGCGTAAGCTTGAATCAGAAGTCCGGGCCTTGCAACGGACTGTTTTCCCGGGCGGTGATGGCCGGTATTTTGAACCGCAAATCACCGGCACACCAAGCGCTGGCGGAGTGAACACATCCCCGTCTACAACAGCTGTCACCGATATTCTGATCCGGCTGGATGCCATGGAAGCGCAGATTGCGGCGCTGACTTCGCAGACCGAAGAAAACAGCAACGCCATTCTGCAATTGACCAACCGTTTGGTCGCGCTGGAGACAACCCCCGGTGCTGGTGTGGCAGGTGCGGGTGGCGCTGTTTCAGCGGGCACGCCGACGGACATATCGAGCCCGACCGGTACCGGCACAGCAACAACAGCCAGCTCAACCCCGGTGCCTGCGACCTCGACAGTGGCCACCGGCCCCACGGCAGAACGGTTGGCTGCGGTACAACAGATTGCGAAACCGCAAACTGATGACGCTGCGGATGATGAATATTCCTATGGCTACCGGTTGTGGAATGCGGGTTTCTATCCAGAGGCACAGCAGCAACTGACCATGTTTGTAGAGAAATATCCGACCCACTGGCGCGCCACCTATGGCCGCAATCTTTTGGGCCGTGCCTATCTGGATGATGGCAAGGCGCAGGAAGCAGCGCCTTGGTTCCTGAAAAATTACTCTACCGGTAAAACTGATGCGCGGGCGCCAGATAGCTTGCTGTATTTGGGTGAAGCCATGATTGCGCTCAATGATACCAGCCGGGCGTGTATCGCATTGGCTGAATTTGGCGATGAGTATCCCGCTTTGGCCTCGGGCCGGTTGGGTGACCAGTATCAGCGCAATCTCGATAAGGTCGATTGCAATTGATAGGCCGCTCGATCCTCTGCTGATCGATCCTGTACTGACGGGCCGCTTTCGGGCTGACACCGATCAGCTATGGGCACAGGATGAACGTCTGGGGCTCGCCATATCTGGCGGTCCTGACAGTATGGCTTTGCTTGCATTATGCCATGCGATCCGGCCCGGCAGCATAGAAGCCGTTACCGTCGATCATGGTTTGCGGGCAGAAAGCGCTGCCGAAGCGGAGCAGGTGGCCCGTATATGCGCCGATTTGGGCGTTCCGCACCAGATACTCCGCATCACAGTTGCAGAAGGCAATGTGCAGCAAGAGGCGCGACTTGCCCGCTATGCCGCGATGGAGGATTGGCTGAAACGGCAGGAAATTGGCTGTCTGGCAACCGCCCATCATGCCGATGATCAGGCCGAAACCTTTTTGATGCGGCTTGGCCGTGGCAGCGGGGTTGCCGGTCTTGCCGGGGTGCGCAAAGACAGCGTCGTACCTGGCGGAACGCAGCGGCTTATCAGACCATTACTGAACTGGCGGAAAGCTGAGCTGGTGCAAGTGACGGATGGGGCGGGGCTTGGCTATGTCACGGACCCTAGCAATGCAGACTTATCCTTTGACCGTGTTCGGATGCGTCAACAATTGGCCGAAACACAGTGGCTGGACCCACAGGCGATTTCGGCCAGTGCCGCCCATTTGGCAGAGGCCGACGCAGCCATCGAATGGATGGCGGAACAGGAATGGTCCGGGCGTGTCCGGCGTATCGGGCAGCGCCATATCTACCGGCCCTTCGCCCCGCCGATTGTGCAAATGCGGATTGCAGCACGGCTACTGAAAGCGATCACCGGCAAGCAACCGCGCGGATCGGTTGTGGCAGATTTGGTCACCCGCTTAAGCGCAGGGGAATCCGGTAATGCCGGAGGCGTTCTGGTGACTATCGTCGGTGACGCTTGGCGGTTCGAGAAAGAACCGCGCCGCCGGACGCAGGAACCTTAAAGGATCTGATCACCCATCCCGATGCGTTTACCGCGGGTGATGATGACCTTGTCACCTTTTTTGACCAACGCGAACAGCTTAGCCGCGAATGGATCAGGCGTGCCGATACAGCCGTGACTTGCGAAGCCATTCTCCACTTCCGATGCGTGGATCGAAATACCATCCCATGTCAGACGCAGCGTATATGGCATCGGGACGTTGTAGATGCTGGAAATATTATCCTTCTTCTTTTGAAGGATGGGGAACACGCCAAGCGGGGTCGGGTGTTCTTGCGTTCCAAGCAAAACGGCTGTTGCACCGATTTCATAACCGCCCTGAAAGACTGACAAAACGCGGGCATCAAGATCAACCGTCATAACGATTGGGCCGGGGGGAACACCCTCATCATCCCAGTGCCACTCACCATATTTGATCGGTCCGTCGATCGGCAGTACCCGCTTAATAACGAAATCCTCGTCTTTTTTCTTCGCAGCGGGCTCAGGCTGAATTTGCGTGTCACCAGCTGTGCTGCCGTCCGATGTCATATCGGCGGTTTGCAAACTGGCTTCTGAAGTGCTTTCCCCGTCGGCGGGCATCATTTCCGCATCAGCTGGCGCGCCGTTGATGGCGGCTTCGCTAACCGGAATTGCATTTTCCAGCGAGGGTGCTGCTTCAGCAAACTCCACTGCCTCAGCGCTATCGCTTTCGGCCATAGTGCTGGCCAAAGTCGCTCCGCCAAAGACGAGTACTAATGCGGCTGTTGCGCCGCCAATCCATTTTATCATCGGGCTCATCCGTGGGTAGATGCCGCAAAAACGTTAAAAATGCGAGTCTCTGGATTGCACCCGTCCCACGGCGATACAGCTATTTACAGCCAGCTTAACGTCACCGTCTAGCCATGAGCGCCAAATTCGTTCGCGATAGCGGTCCCGATCCTGAGGCTGAGATCATAAGAGCGTTCCAGTGGATCAATGTAATCACGCTGTATCACGCGGTACCCTTCGCCATCCCCGTCAGGATAATCGCTTGGTTCATCGACCGCGAAATCCTCCAGTCCGGGGAAGCTTGTGGGATAGGCGCGGCGCAGCTGGGCAAGCGCATCGTCGATCCGTAATGTGAAGACCATTTCCAGCACATCGTCGCGGCTGATGTCATTGGCGCGGCTAAAGGTCGGGATCGACACGGCCTTGATAAACATATGCTGCAACAGGGTGAGGCGCAAAGCCTGCAATGCGCCGATGGACCGGCGAACTGTTTCGCGTTCTGGATGTGGTTCCTCATCCGGGATGAGTTCCAGCAGGCGGTGCAGTTTCAAAGCGTCCACCCGCAATCTGGATGCGAGGCGGCGGAAAACACCGGTGCGGTCATCCTTGGTCAGATATTCGGCGAGGGTTTCGCACGCGTCGGATAGATGGCTTTCGGTGCCGCGATAGGGGCGGCTGGCCCAATAGGCGGAATTGAAAAGCTCCCCAAACGCAGCCACTGTTTTAATGCTGGCCAGCGCGTTGGATGCACGGACCAGACGGACCAATTGTTTGCCGCGTTCGCTATCATTGAGCAGCGCTGCAATGTCTTCATAATTGCCGTCCGCGGCGCTGCCGACACCGGAAATGATGTTGATCGGATAGCCCAATTGTTGAAGCACTGCGTTGTGCGGAATGGCGCGAATTTGGCGCAAATTCATGTCGCGATCTGCGCTGAGATCGGACTGGCGGCGCGAGACCCGGCTACCGGTGTTGTTTAGCAAGCCCAGGCCAAACGCGGTCAAAGCCCGGCTATATGTCGCGCTTTCCAAGTGATCGCGCTGGTGCGATCTGACCGCGCGGTAGAAATCGAGGCTGAGGTCGGTCCGCCGGTAAAATGGATCGGTTGGCGCATCTGCGCTGTTTGATGATGGCTGCAAGGTTGCAATTCGGGTAAGCGTTGCCAGTGCCAATTCCGGTGTGGCGAAATGCAAATAGCCATCGCCGCCTTGAAAGCTCACTTCCGGTTCCAGCCGGATACCAGCGCGCACAAACCGCCGGCGAGCCCACGGGCTTAGCGGCCATTCAAGCCGGTCTTTAAAGCCGCCCGGATGCGCGCCGCGGCCCATGCTTTCGCCGTGGGTGTTAAAGATCAGCGCGGCGACATCAGTCAGGCCATTGTCGCGCATTGCATCAGCCATGCGGCCCTGCAAACGCTCAATCGCCAGGCTTGCCGGTATCTGGCCGACAAACCGGCCAGCATCGGAAAAGCCCGTTTGAATGGCAACACGGCCGCGGCTGCGGGCATAGGTTTGATAGGTGGGTTCAGCCAGCAAAGCGTCGAGGAAACGGCCGCCATGCTCCAGCGCGCTTTCCGTCTCGAACAGGGGTGAAACGTCGACCTTGTCTTCAATGCCGAACAGTTTGGAGAAATACAGCGCTGCCAAAATGGTGGAGGGCTGTTCGCATTCCGCAATCAGCATCCGGATCGGCGCATCACCATCAATGTGATGAATGATCTGCGCCATCGCCAGAAATTGGCGAATGGCGGTGCTGCTTTCGATCGCCAATGCGGCAAAGTTGGATCGCAAGGGCTGCACAGTTTCCAGCAGATCACGCAAAGTCGCCATTGCGCCTTTGCTGCTGAGATCGAGCGTGTTTTCCGGATCGATCCGGCGGCGGATGGCGTTGTGCAACTGGCTGGAATTGACGCGGAAATGGATCCAGCTCATCCCCAAACCATCTGCCCGCATCGACGCTGCCAGCGTTTTAAGGGCAATTGCCCGATCTTTATCAGCACCAATTGCTTCCGCTTCGAGCAATTCGATCACCGGTGTGAGCGACAGCATCTTATGCGGATGATCTTCTGTCAGAGTATTCGCTGCCGCGGACAAAGCCGCCGGTTCAGACAAATCTGTGCGGAAATCAGCCGCCCGGTCCTGCGAATATGTGGTCGCATTGCGCAGCGTTTCCAGCAAAGGATGGCCATCATCAATGGCTTGCAGTGCGGCGACATAGCGTTCCAGACGCTGTGCCTTTTCAGCAAGGCGGAAACCGATGGAATCGAACCATTTGATATCGGTCCGGCCATCCATATCGTAGCCGACCCAGCTGGCGAACCGGAAGGGTAGGGGGCTCGCTTCGGTCCATTCGGTTGGCCAAGCAGAGTGCGCTTGATCCAGCGCTTGCGCCACGATCTGGTCCCGCGCGTCTTGGGCATTGGCAATGGCGAACATCGCCTGCTCATGCTCGTAGCGCAAAGTGATGGCGGGCCGCTGTGACACCGGGGTGCACGTATCATCGGTAATCTCTGCATCGCTGCTGGCGGCATTGGCCACAGCGGCGGATTGATCCGGGGTCAGCAGGAATGTGGGGTGCGCGGTAAATACGGCGTGGAGGCTGGGGTTTTCCCATTGCGCTCGGAAGGCCGCGAAATCGTCAGCGGCGCAATAGCGGGCAAGAATATCTGTGTTGGCGGTTTGGCTCACCGGCGCAATATTACTGCGCAGCCGCGATGCGCGTGTTTTGAGTGAATGACATTCAAGCTCGCTGATCATGCCTTCAATATCGTCGAGCGATAATTCACCCGCTTCCAATTGGCGGGATAGATCAAGCGACAGTTGGAAAACCGGATTGAACAGCGGCGTTTCCTGCGTCTGTTGGTGCAGTTCGCGCAGCCGTTTTGTCAGTTCAGCAACGGTTTTCATGCGCGCAGCCCCATCGCTTCACGCGCCATTGCCTCCACTGCTTTTTGGTCTGGCGCACCTTTGGGCGCAACCCAGCTTCCGCCGACGCACAGCACCGGATCAAAGGAGAGCCATTCTGCAGCATTCGATGCGCTGATCCCGCCGGTCGGGCAGAAACGGCATTGACCAAATGGCGCAGCCAACGCTTTCAGCGCCGGAAGACCGCCCGCAGCCATTGCCGGGAAGAATTTGAAATGGGTCAGGCCCAAATCGAGGCCAAGCATAATATCGCCAGCATTGGCAGTGCCTGGCAGGAACGGCACATTATGCCGGATCGCTGCTTGGCCCAATGATGTGGTGAGGCCGGGCGAGACGATGAATTCGCTGCCTGCATCCAAGGCATCTTCCAGCTCGTCTTGATTGGTTACTGTACCCGCGCCGACAACAGCCCCTTTGACCTGTTTCATCGCGCGGATCGCGTCGAGCGCAGCGGGCGTGCGCAAGGTAACTTCCAATGCCCGCAATCCGCCGGCCACCAATGCTTCTGCAAGGGGAACCGCATGATCAATGTCTTCAATGACAATTACGGGAACGACCGGCGCAAGCCGCATGATGGTTTCGATATTGTTGCTCACTGCGTGTCTCCAAGATGTTCTGATGCGAAGGCCGCAGCGGCGCCAAACAGGCCGGGCTGCGGATGGACAATAAGTTTGACGGGCATCGCCGCCATAAGTTCTGCGAAACGCCCTTTGGCGCGGAACCGTTCTGCGAAACCAGAAGCGGTTAAAGTGTCACGGATACGGTAACCCAAACCACCTGCAATCACGACGCCTTTTGCGCCGTGGGCAAGAGCCATGTCACCCGCCACACTGCCGAGTGAAAGGCAGAACCGGTCGACTGCGGCAGCGGCGAGGCTGTCCGATCCGTCTTGGCCTCTGGTCCAGATGGCGATGTCATCTTCATCGGCGAAGGTTTTACCCTCCATCGAAGCAAGCGTTTGATAAATGTCGGAGATGGCTGGGCCGGCAACAACACGTTCCACCGATACGCGATTGTGCCGCTTGCGCAGACGCGCCAAAATCGCATCTTCGATACTATCAAGCGGCGCGAAATCGATGTGTCCGCCTTCGGTGGCCGAGACACGGTAGGTACCGCTTGCTTCGCGGTAGAGATGGGCCACGCCCAAACCGGTTCCGGGGCCAAGAACTGTCAAACGACCGGTTGAAGGCAGCGGTGTTTCCGGCCCCGTCAAATGGATAAATTCATCGTTTCGGGCACGGGCCACCGCATGGGCGACGGCTTCAAAATCATTCACAATGGTGAAGTGATCGACGTCCAATTTCTCTTGGATCATGGCGGGCCGGATAAGCCAAGGGTTGTTGGTAAAACGGATCACGTCACCACCAACGGGACCGGCAATGGCCATGCTCACCGCACGCGGCAGTGTCCCGCCTTGGCGTTCGCGGAAATCTTCCCATGCGGTTTCGAAGCTCGCATGATCGCTGGTGTGCAACGTCTCGGGCTCACCCATTGTGATGGACCCGTCATCGGCAATCACCGCGATCGTAAATCGCGCATGAGTACCGCCAATATCAACCGAAACAAGCTGGGTCATAATCCCGCCATCGCCAGCATTGCTGACCCGCCTTGCTCTGCCCCGTCGGCATTGGTGCGGAACATCGTGAACAGTTCCCTGCCAAAACCGGTATCACCTGCGGGATCCGCGACCGCGTCCCGGGTGGAAAGATCTGCCGTGGTGCTAAGCGCACCGGTTTTGGCGCAGAGTTTGACCATGTCACCATCGCGTAACTTGGCCAGCGGGCCGCCGCCAAGCGCTTCGGGTGTGCAATGGATGGCCGCCGGTACTTTGCCGCTGGCGCCCGACATCCGCCCATCGGTGACAAGCGCCACCTTGTATCCGCGTTCCTGCAATACGGCGAGGGGCGGGGTGAGCGAGTGGAGTTCCGGCATACCGTTGGCGCGCGGACCCTGATGCCGCACCACAACCACAACATCGCAGTCAAGTTCACCGGCCTTAAACGCGGCAGTGACATCAGCCTGATGTTCAAACACGCGGCAGGGAGCCTCCACCGTATAACGGTCTTCTGAAACGGCGCTTGTCTTGAAGGTGGCCCGGCCCAGATTGCCTTCAACCAGCCGCATACCGCCGTCTTTTTGGAAGGGGTCGCTGGCGGGGCGCAGCATGGTGTCATCGCCGCTTGGGCCAACATCGCGCCAAGTCAGTGTTTCCCCATCCAGCCCGGGTTCTTCACCGTAACGCGACAGATCACTATCCCCGACGGTCATAACATCTTGGTGGGCAAGGCCCGCATCCAGCAATTCGCGAATGACATAACCCATTCCGCCCGCAGTATGGAAATGGTTCACATCGCCTGACCCGTTGGGATAGACACTGGCCAGCAGCGGCACGACCGATGACAGGTCCGACAAATCGGTCCAATCCAATTGCACCCCTGCGGCGCGCGCCATTGCCGGAATGTGGATGGCGTGATTGGTCGATCCGCCGGTTGCCAGCAGGCCGACCGCAGCGTTGATAATCGCCTTTTCATCAACGCAGTGGCCAATCGGGCGGTAATCATCCCCGCCAATGCCAATCTCTGCAACGCGGTGCACCGCTGCACGGTCAAGCGCTTGACGCAGCTGGGTGCCCGGCTGCACAAAAGCGCTACCCGGAATATGCAGCCCCATCATTTCCATCATCATCTGGTTGGAATTGGCAGTGCCGTAAAAGGTGCAGGTGCCGGGCGAGTGATAGCTGCCCAGCTCGCTTTCCAGCAATTGGGCGCGGGTTGCTTTGCCCTCTGCGTATAGCTGGCGAGTGGCTTGCTTTTGCTTGTTAGAGATACCGCTGGGCATCGGGCCGCTGGGCACGAAAATCGCGGGCAAGTGGCCGAACCGCAATGCGCCGATCAGCAGGCCGGGTACGATCTTGTCGCAAATTCCCAGCATCAATGCGCCGTCATACATCGCATGGCTGAGCGCGACGCCAGTGCTGAGCGCGATCACATCACGGCTGAACAGTGACAGTTCCATTCCGCTTTCGCCCTGCGTAACGCCGTCGCACATGGCAGGCGTTGCCCCTGCTACTTGAGCCGTTGCGCCGATTTCGCGGGCGTAGATTTTCAGCCGTTCGGGATAGCGGCCATAGGGCTGATGCGCGGACAGCATATCATTATACGCGCTGACGATCCCGATATTGGGGCCGCGCTGCGCCATCAGGGCTTTCTGGTCTTCCAACGCGCCGGCATACGCATGGGCAAGGTTGGAACAGGATACTTGATTGCGATCTGGCTGATTGTCAGCCTCACGCTGGATCAGATCGAGATAGCGCCCGCGGCTACCCTTCGATTTTTCAATCACCCGCTGGGTCACGCGGTGAAGAGTATCGTTCAAACTACTCATTCCAGCTTACTCCGTCACGTTCGGCCAGCGCAATGGCGGCGCTGGGCCCCCAACTGCCCGATGTATAGGTTTTCGGGGTGAGGCCAGACTGTTCCCAACCGGCGCGAATGGCATCGATCCATTCCCACTGGGCCTCAACTTCGTCGCGCCGGACAAACAATGTCTGGTCGCCTTCGATCAAGTCCAGCAACAGCCGTTCATACGCGATCCGGCGGTGCTGCCCGACAAAGGCATCGGGCATGGCGATATCCAGCGGAACAGAACGGAGGCGGATACCCTCGGCCCCCAAACCCGGTACTTTCGCCATCAGATTGAGCGAGATATTCTCTTCCGGCTGAATGCCGATCACCAGCCGGTTCGGCTCCATCTTCGCGCCTTTGCCTTCAAAGATGGAATGCGGCACGCGGCGGAACTGGACCACAATTTCTGTCCGACGCTGGGGCAGACGTTTGCCGGTGCGCAGGTAGAACGGCACGCCTTTCCACCGCCAATTATCGACATGGGCTTTGATCGCGACATAGGTTTCTGTGTTTGACGGTTTGCCCAGCTCATCATCATAACCGGGCACAGCTTCGCCGCCGATGGCACCGGCGCGATATTGGCCGGTGACAGTCTCTCCATCGGATACGGGGCGCAAAGACCGCAGCACTTTGACCTTTTCATCGCGCACAGCGGTCGCATCGAAATTACCCGGCGGTTCCATCGCCACCAGAGCGAGCAATTGCAGCATATGGTTCTGCACCATGTCGCGGATTGCGCCGCTGCCATCGTAATATTCCGCCCGGCTTTCCAGCCCGACAGTTTCGGCCACGGTGATTTGGACATGGTCGATATGCGCCGCATTCCACAGCGGTTCAAACATGATATTCCCGAACCGCAAAGCGAGCAGGTTCTGGACCGTTTCCTTGCCCAGATAATGGTCGATCCGGTAAATCCGGTCTTCGGAAAAGGCGCTGGCCACAGCGTCATTGATCGCGCAGCTGGTTTCCAGATCGGTACCCAGCGGTTTTTCCAAACCGATCCGGACGATTTCCCCGTCCAGCCCGGCATGGTGCAGCCCCTTGATCGTCGGCTCAAACAGGCTGGGCGCAGTGGACAGGAAAATCGCCAGGCCCCGCTCTGTCGGGCCGACCGCTTTGGCTAGATCGGTAAACCCGTCCAGCGTGGTGGCATCAAGCGCTTGATAGGAAAGCCGATTGAGAAAATCCGCCATCCCGCCGCGCCGATCCGCGGGCATATATTTTTCCAGCGCCTCCCGCGCAAAATTGCGGAACTCCGCATCGCTCATCTCGCTGCGGGCGGTGGCGATAATTTTGAGATCGGGCGCGATCAGTTCGTCCGCATGAAGCGCGCAGAGAGAGGGCAACAGCATACGCTGGGCAAGGTCGCCAGTGGCCCCGAATAATAGCAAGCGGTCTGCGGTAAAACTCATGCGCGTCTATTCTCCCAAAAAAACGGCTTGCAGCCACCTAGCAAGCCCGCGCGCTGCACGCACCCCGCAATGGATAAATAGCAATCGTATTCATGCGCCCTCATAGTGCGGGCGGGGCAAGCAGGGCGGTTACACGCGCTGCACATCCACCGCGCTGGACTGGAAATCGCTGGGCCCGAAACTGGTCAGGAAGCTGACATCGGCAGCATCGCGGCCCACCCCGATCACTGCAATATCCCGCGCCGTGGCCATGCCCGTGGCATCAACCAAATGCCACGCGCCGCAGCCCCCCTCCGCGCCGCTGCTATCGGCCAGATACACTTCGGCCACCGCGTGAAAGTCTTGCGGTGTTACAGCGGGGCCATAACAACTGACATAGCGCGCCGGAATGGCGCTGGCCCGGGCCAGCATGACCAGCACATGGGCATAATCGCGGCACACTCCGGCGCGGTCGATAAAGCTGTCCGCACCCGTGGTTTCCGGCCCGCTGGCACCGGGGGTGTACGTGAAATGTTCCGCAATCCAGCGGCGGATCGCATCAATCCGGATGCCGCCCTGTTCGGGCGCGGCGCTGTCCGGAAATTCCTCGTCAACATAGCCGCCGAACCGCCCGGCGGGGCAATAGCGGCTGTCGAACAGATATTTCACCGCATCTTCGGGCAAAGCATGAGGCGGCACGGCGGATAGGCGATCCCACACCGGCGCAGGCCGGGTAATCTCCACCTGCGCTGTATGCGATGCGGTTACCGGGCCATCAGCCCGCAGCCACACCCGCTCCCCAATTCCGTCCTCCGCATTCAAACGCGAGACACCAGTCAGGCTGGAAAACTCAGTCGCCGCCGAGATAATCCGCTGCCCGGCATACTCCGCCACCTCAAATTGCAGCAAGCAATCGGTCGGCGCGGCAGTGCTAAACGCAAAAGTGGAGGTGATGGAGAGGGGCAATCAGGCCTTGTCCTTCTTCGCTGTCTTGCGCGCCACGCGTTTGTTCTTGGCCGCGCCTTTGGTGGCGAGCGGGTTGACCAACGCCTCGTACCGGCCAAACAAATGTTCCACCCGGTCGCGGTCGCTATCAAACGGGGCAGAGCGGTATAGCTTGTCCACCGCCAGATCGAGCGCGCGATGCGCCTTGCGCAAATCGGCGGGCATCGTGTCGGGATCATACAGATCGGCAAGGCTGGAGGTTGGGTGGTTCTCCCGCGCATCAAGCACGGCTTGGGCGAGCTTCTCGATTTTTGTGCGCTGTTTGTCGGAAGCGTCTGGCCACGGGAATGTGTTGTAGACCAGCCCGATGGAGTAACGGAAATCGTTCTTTAGGCGTCCACCGATATGGCTAAGCCATGCCATATGGGTGCGACTGGTTAGTATGGCGAATTGGGCAAGGGTTGCATCGATCAAAACCAGTGCTGCGTCGCTTGGGATTGTGGGCGGTTTGACCCAGCCAAAAGGAACATAATCGCGGCGTTCTGAGCTAACGCGGGGGAGAAGCATGAAAGGCCGTTTTGGCAAAACATTTATATGATACCGGGTAGGGGTTAGCGCTAAGTCCTGAGTTGGTTTGCTTTTGCTGTTCTCTCTCAGTTGGCGAACTGCATTAACACGCTCAAGAACGCTAGGCATTGCCCTAAGGGCGGACGGCTCAATGTCATGCAGGGCAAGGATCTTTCGGGTATAGCCATTTATGAATTCGTGAGCGCCAACATAGGGTCTTCCGTACTTCTTAGCTCTAGGTTCCGATTCACAAAAAGTAGCCCATTCGTCTTCTTTGAAGATAAAATTTCCACCATCAATTGGCTTCGACCCTATAATAAGCCGGCTCTCCGCCGATAGCGGTGCTTTGGCTTCTGCTATTACCAAGTGCCGGTCTTTCGCTCCTTTCGCATCAAAAAGATACGCCGTCAGCGCGCCATGTGTGCTTTCGACCGGATCGGTTTTGATATCGGGGTAGCTGAAAAGCCGTTTTTCTTTGGGTTCAAAATCGCGATGCGTAAGCCCGATAATCACCACATGGACATGGGCCTTGCCCTTGGCTTCGCTGAACCAGTTGAAAGTGCGGTGGGCGAAGGCAATTTCCAGCTTATACCGGTCAAACAATAGCGGCCATAATTGCGCCACCTGTTCGCCCTGCGTAATCGAATTGGTTGAAACAAATGCAATTTTGATGCGGTGGTTCCCTGTCCCCCTACCGCTTGCGGGAGGGGTTAGGGGTGGGGCGCGGTCCGCAGGATCGCGCTGTGCGTCGGCTGTGGTTTGCCCACCCCCAGCCCCTCCCGCAAGCGGGAGGGGAGAAGTGTTGCCATTTAGATATTGGCCCGCCTTCAGGAACCATGCCGCGACATAGTCCAGCGTCCCGCCAGAACCGCCGAGATTGGCAATAGAGCGCACTTGAGCGCGTTGTTCCTTGCTTTGGTATTTTGCGCCAATAAACGGCGGATTGCCGATAATGTAATGGCATTTGGTCGCGGGCAGAACATCGTTCCAATCCAATTCCAACGCATCTGCATGGCGAATATGCGCGCCCTCTGTCAGCGGGATACGGGCATAATTCAGGCGGAATGCTTCGTTGATTTCATTATTGGCAATATGGTCCGCCATCCACATGGCAACCTCTGCAATCATCGCGGGGAATTCTTCATATTCAATGCCGTAAAACTGGTTCACGGTGATCCGCGTCATCAATTCGGCATCTATCCGCTGATCGCCGTACAGCTCTTGCAAGCATTCCAGTTCCAGCCGCCGTATTTCGCGATAGGTGACCACCAGAAAGTTACCGCAGCCGCAGGCCGGATCAAGAAACGTCATGCGCGATAGACGCGCCTGAAATTCCAGCAGGGTTTTTTCCTTGGCAGTCCGGCGGACTTTTAATTCTTCCAGTTCCAGCCGAAGTTCATCCAGAAATAGCGGGCCGATAACTTTCAGGATGTTTTCTTCGGATGTGTAATGCGCGCCCTTCGCGCGGCGCTGCTTCGCATCCATCACGGATTGGAACAGGCTGCCGAAAATGGCGGGGCTGACCGCTGACCAATCATGGCGGCAGGCATCCAGCAAATCTTCGCGCAATTTTGCATCGAAAATGGGTGTGCGCAGGTTTTCGCTGAACAGCTCGCCATTGATATAGGGGAATTGCGCCAGTTCGCCCGACAGGTTGGATTGCCGCTTATCCTCCGGCGTATCCAGCACTTCAAACAGTTCGTTAATCACCCGCCCGACATTGCTGCCGTCAATCATGGTGTCATTATCAATCAGCTGTAGGAAAATATCCTTCGGCTGGAAAATGCCGGTATCATCGGCAAACATACAGAATAGCAGCCGCACCAAAAACCGTTCCAGATCGTGGCCGGTATAGCCATTGTCATGCAGCGCATCATGCACGCGGCCCATCAATTCTGCCGCTTTGATCGTGACTGCTTCCTGCCGTTCAAAATTGACGCGGCGGCCCAGCATGAAATCAAATGCGGTGATGTGTTTGTGCAGATCGGGGAGAGTGAAGGTGAGCTCGGTATTCTCCTCCAGATCAAGCAAGCGCCAGTTCTGGAAATCGCAGGTCAGGATATAGCGCGGCTGTTCGGTCGCATGAATTCCGTCGAGATAGTCGAGCGCTTGGCCCTGTGCGCGGTCCAGATCCAAGCTGCCGCTTTTCTGTTCAACCAGCAGAGTGCCGGGCCAAAACAGATCAATAAAGCCGTGCTTTTTCTTCAGCAGATTGACGCGTTTTTCGTAAATCGCGGTTTGGCGGCGGGAAATGCCAAAGATATTGAAGAATTCATTGTAGAATGTTTGCGTTTCGGCGCGTTCACGCGTTTCGCCCGCCCAGTCTTCGCTGAATTTCTTGGCGCGCCGCCCGATTTCATCCCATCCTAATCTCATAGGTTTGGTATCACGTTAGTGTGATGAATTGGCAAGCGATTTACTGATCTTGATACCAGCCCGCGCGCGGGGCGCGGTCGGGTTTTCCTACATCACCGGTATTTGGTACCGGTGGCGGCGCTCTTTCATACTGTTGATCCCCCTATGCTGCGCCTCATCTGCGTGTTTTGCGCGCGCACAGTGTCAACTTCGCATATTTGCTACAAGTCGTTCAATAATAACGGAAACCTGTGCAAATGCGCGCCTGACACAGTGTCAACTTTGTCAACTTCGGGCGGTGTGCCGTGTGATTTTTACACCGGCACCGCATACAGATCATGCGCGTCGGCATCTTCCACGGTTACGGTCACAAAATCGCCCGCGGCAAGTGCCTCGGGCACGTTGCGCAGGAAGACATTGCCGTCAATTTCCGGCGCGTCGGCCTGGCTGCGCGCGGTGGCTCCGATGTCGCCATCTTCGTCCGGCTCGCCCACTTCATCCACGATAACAGGGATGGTGGTGCCGATCTTGGCTTCCAATTTGGCGGCGCTGATGCGGGCGGTGACCTCCATCAATTTGGCGTAGCGTTCTTCTTTGATCTCCTCCGGCACGGGATCGGGCAGGGCATTGGCCCGCGCGCCTTCGACCGGTTCAAAGCGGAAGGCACCGACGCGGTCGAGCTGGGCTTCTTCCAGCCAATTGACGAGGTACTGGAAATCTTCCTCTGTCTCGCCCGGGAAGCCGACCACAAAGCTGCTGCGGATGGCGATATCGGGGCAGATATCGCGCCAGTTTTTGAGGCGTTCCAGCACCTTTGCCTCGTTAGCCGGGCGGCGCATGGATTTGAGAACCTTGGGGCTGGCGTGCTGGAAGGGAATGTCCAGATACGGGGTCAGCAGCCCCTCTGCCATCAGCGGGATCACGCTATCGACATGGGGGTAGGGGTAGACATAGTGCAGCCGGGTCCACGGGGTGTCCCCCTCCGGCGTTTTGAGCTCGCCCAGCTCGCGCGCAAGGTCGGTCATATGGGCGCGGACTTCGCGGCCCTTCCACTGGCGCGGATCATGCCGGGTGTCGACGCCGTAGGCAGAGGTGTCCTGGCTGATGACAAGCAGTTCTTTGGTGCCGGCCGCGACCAGTTTTTCTGCCTCTCGCAGAACGGCATCAATCCGGCGGCTGGCCAGCTTGCCGCGCAGGTCGGGGATGATGCAGAAGGCGCAGGAATGGTTGCAGCCCTCGGAAATTTTGAGGTAGCTGTAATGGCGCGGGGTGAGCTTGATATCCGGCTGGGGTATGAGGTCTACAAACGGCCCTTGCGACGGCGGGGCATGGGTATGAACGGCATCGACGACCTGTTCATATTGATGCGCACCCGTAACGGCGAGGACTTGGGGATGGGCGGCGCGGATCGCCTCCGCCTCGTCACCCATGCAGCCGGTCACGATAACGCGGCCATTTTCGGCAATGGCTTCTCCGATCGCGGCGAGGCTCTCTTCCTTGGCGCTATCGAGGAAGCCGCAGGTGTTGACCAGCACCACATCCGCCCCGGCATAATCGGGGGACATGGCGTAGCCATCTGCCCGCAGCCGGGTGAGGATACGTTCGGAATCGACCAGGGCTTTGGGGCAGCCAAGGCTGACCATGCCGACCTTCTTGGCGTCTGGCAGTGTCTGCGGGGGAGTGTGTGATGCTGTGCTCATGATTGAGGGGCGCTCTACACGCGAAGCCCGGTTTGCGCTATAGTAAGCGTACCGGGTCGCAAAACCGGCTTTATCCTGGGAGGGGAAACAGCATGTTTGAGGTAAATTGGCTGGCGATTGTGCTGGCGGCGATATGCGGCTTTATCGTGGGCGGCATTTGGTATGGCCCGGTAATGGGCAAGAAATGGATGGGCGCGGTCGGCCTGACAGAGGAACAGATTAAAGAAGGTAATATGGGCCTGATTTATGGCGGGGCGTTTGCGTTCTCGCTGCTGGGCAGTTGGACATTGGCGCATACCTTCGCCAGCTATGCCGCGTTGGGGGCTGATTTGTCAGTTCTGGCGAAAGTGATGACCGCGTTTGGTGTGGCGATAGGGTTTATTATCCCGGCGCTTGGAACCGCTTATTTGTTCTCGCAAAAGGGCAAGGCACTGTTCTTTATCGACGCCGGATATTGGATATTGTTCTATATCGCGATGGGGCTGGTCCACGCATATTTGCCGTAAAGCTTAGGGGGCATGATGGAAGATTGCGGTTCAGTGGCGGCCATTATGGCCGTCCCCGCGGTCCTCTCCGCTTTCAGTAGGGACAATCTCGACCACGATGTCGCCAGTTTGCAGATTCTGGCATTCATCTTCCCAGAAGCCGAGAATCCGTCCCCCGCGATAAACCCGCAATCCGCGGCCGCCAGTGCGCAGTTCCGCGATCGAGCAGCCGCATTCTTCGGCGGTAATTTCCCGCTCAACCAATTGAACGCGCCCAGTGACGGAGGCTAGATCAGCCAAATAGTCGGCAATATGCGCGCCCTTTGCTGAACCAGCGAGAAGCAAGCCAGTAAAGCGGACCGGATTGATGACAATGTTGGCACCCGCCTGCCGGGCCAATATTTCGTTATCATCGGCGCGGACGACAACGCTGATCGGTAAGTCTGGTGCCAAATGACGTACGGTTAGGACGATCAGGATTGATGTATCATCGCGTCCAGCGGAAACGAGAACGTTCTTGGCTTCGGTAACGCGTACCGCATTGAGCGTTTCATCACGCGTGGCGTCTCCTGCCATCACGTTACAGCCAAGTTTCTCGGCTTCTGCGAGACGGTCTTCGCTGGGGTCGATGACAACGATATTGTGCGGGTCAGTGCCGCGCTCAATCAGCTCTCCGACAGATTCCGAACCGGATACGCCATACCCCAGTACGATCACGTGGCCCGATAGTTTTTCCTGAATACGCGCCATGCGAAACTTCTCCCAGCTGCGCTTGATGATGAAATTATAGGCTGTGCCCACGAAAATGAAAAAGACAGCAAACCTGATCGGGGTGACAATAACAGCCTCCACCATTCGGGCCCTGTCGGTCACCGGGGCAATATCGCCAAAGCCAGTTGTCGTGACAGAAATCATGGTGAAATACACCACATCGAGGAAACTCACCTCGCCATCGACGCTATCCACCAGCCCGCCGCGGTCAAACCAGTGGATCGCAATCACGATCCAAATCAGCAATAGGGCAAGCCCGATCCGGATCCCCAAATCACCCCAAACGGGTAACCGTGTTGCGCGTCGCAGGGGGCGGAACTTTGGACCGCGCATCCGCCGTTTGCCGCCGGTATCCCCAATCCTATCTATCGGTTTATCCATGAATGTTTATCGTTGGGGCAGCTTGCTCGCCGGGTCAACGCGCTTGTTGTTCTTCATAATTTCAAAATGCACTTCCGGACGTGTCGCAATACCGGCTTCACCGGCTGTTCCAATGCGCTCACCAGTCTTGACGACATCGCCAAGTTTCACGGTTATCCGGTCAAGATGGCCGTAGCGCGTGCGCCAGCCATTCCCGTGATCGACGACCACTAGGCGGCCAAACCGCTTGGGTTCTTTATCGGCGAAAACGACTGTGCCCGATGCCGATGCGCGAACCATGTCGCCAAGATTAGCCTGGAAATCCAGACCATCATGCCCGCCGCCATCTTCGCGCAGAGAATAGCCGAGCATCACTTTGCCATCATGCGGCCAACGGAAATATGGCTCTGTGCGTGCGGGTTGGGGGTTAGTGACCGCCTTCATAACAGCTGGAATGATAAGCCGTTTGCCAGTTATCATTGTGTATGGCTCGGACAGGCCGTTTGCGATGGCTATATTTTGGAAAGGCACACCGTAACGCTGGGCTATGCCGAAGCCGGTATCGCCTTCTTTGACGATATGTACCCTCTGCCGCGGGATTTGCAGTGTCTGCCCGACACGCACGTTGTAGGGTTCCACCAGACCGTTGGCTGCGGCGATGACCGCTGCCGGCACATTCGCGCGGCTGGCGATCCCGCCCAGCGTTTCACCTTCTTCGACCGTGTGTTCTGTTTCGGTCGCTGGATTACCGGCAGCCAGCAATAGGGGGATTGCTGCCAACAGAGCTACCTTCTTCAGGCCAAATCGCATCATGTTTCATACCTCTCCGCCAAAGCGCCAATGGAGGCATAGTGGGTGAGATCCAGTTGCAGCGGAGTCACCGAAACGAAGCCTTCATCTATCGCTTCCAAATCTGTCCCGTGATCGAGCGTATGCTCAATCGCATGCAGCCCAAACCAGTAATAGGGCAGACCGCGCGGGTCCTTCCCTTCGACTACCGAGCCGCGCGAGTAGTCATGGAAACCTTGCCTGACTGCGCGAATCCCTGCAACTTTTGAGGCGGGAAGTGGTGGAAAGTTTACATTTACCAATGTGCGAGAGGGCAAGGGTGCTTTCAGCAGTGGCCCAATCGCCCGCACGCCCCACTCACGGGTCGCCGCAAACTGTTCATGGTCTGCATTGCGATCATATACTTGGCTCAGCGCAATCGACCGGACACCCGCCAATGCGCCTTCGATGGCGGCAGACACTGTGCCTGAATAGGTGATGTCATCCCCCAGATTGGCGCCGCGATTAACACCGGACAGGATTACATCGGGCGGGCTGTCCAGCACTTTACGCAAGGCCAGCGTGACGGAGTCTGTCGGTGTTCCGGTGACTGAGAAGCGTTTTGGCCCGTGCTTATGTAGCCTTACAGGTGCGTTAAGTGACAGCGAATGCCCGGCCCCGGATTGTTCTTCATGCGGGGCGCACACCCAGACATCGTCGCTAAACTCGGCTGCGATAGCTTCCAGCACTTCGAGGCCCGGCGCGAAGATACCATCATCATTGGTCAGCAATATCCGCATCAGTGGACCGGCTTTAGCGTTTCAACGCCGGCCATATAGGGTTTCAAAACCTCTGGCACAGAGACGCTGCCATCGGCCTTCTGGTAGTTTTCCATGATCGCCACCAATGTTCGGCCTACTGCAAGGCCAGATCCGTTGAGAGTGTGGGGATAGACGGTCTTCTTCTCGCCTTCTGGCTTGAAACGGGTGTTCATCCGCCGGGCCTGAAAATCACCTGTGTTGGAGCAAGAGCTAATCTCACGATAGGCGCCTTGGCCGGGGAGCCACACTTCCAGATCGTAGGTCTTTCGGGCACCAAAGCCGATGTCCCCGCTGCATAGCAGGACCTTACGATAGGGCAGCTCCAAAGCTTCCAGAATTTCTTCGGCGCAGCGGGTCATGCGCTCATGCTCGGCCTCGCTTTCCTCCGCGCGAACGATGCTGACCAATTCACATTTTTCAAATTGGTGCTGCCGGATAAAGCCGCGTGTATCCTTGCCAGCGGACCCGGCTTCGCTGCGGAAGCATTGCGTGAGAGCGGTGAGGCGCATCGGAAATACGTCTTCGGCCAGGATCTGGTCTTGCACCGATGCCGTCAGGCTGACCTCCGCAGTGGGTATCAGCCAGCGGCCATCAGTCGTCTGGAATGAATCCTCTGAAAACTTTGGCAGCTTGTCGGTGCCGTACATCGCTTCATCCCGGACCAGAATGGGCGGGGCGCATTCGGTGTAGCCATTGGCGCCAATCTGATGATTGAGCATGAATTGCCCCAGCGCGCGGTGCATCCGGGCCATGTCGCCGCGCAGGAAGGTAAATCGCGCACCGGATAGTTTTGCGCCTGTTTCAAAGTCCATGCCGAGGGCAGGGCCGATATCGGCGTGCTCTTGCGGATCGAAATCGAATGACGGTTTCTCACCCCATGTCGACAATTCGACATTGGCCTCTTCGTCTTCGCCGTCAGGCACATCAATGGCGACCAGATTGGGCAGCCGGGCCATAAAGTCTGTAAGTTCATTACCAAGCCGGCGGTCTTCCTCTTCCAGCTCCGGCATCCGCGTTTTGAGTTCGGCAACTTCTGCCTTTAACGCTTCGGCCCTGGCGGTGTCGCCTTGGCCCATCGCTTGCCCGATGGCTTTGGATGCACCATTCCGCCTAGATTGTGCTTCCTGAATGGCGGTTGCAGCAGCTCTGCGTGCTTCGTCCAGCTCGATAATTTTGGCGGCTACAGGCTCTATGCCGCGCCGTGTGATGGAGGCGTCGAAAGCTTCGGGATTTTCGCGGATAAATCGAATGTCATGCATGGTTATGCGCTATGGACTCGTTTTGATTTGGCCTCAAGCGCGCGGACCCCTATTTGTCGTCTATGACTGCGCTTCTCCACTTTGTCGGCTTCCGTGATGACCGATATTGGAATGCTGTGAAGATATGGGGTCAGCCAGATATGATCCACGAAGCGTGGGATTGTTATGCAGCGGACGATACTGCGCCTGGCGACACAATCGTCTTTGCAAGCGGGGCGTGGAACCAGCAACCGCGCAGTTTCACGGTGGAGGCTGCGCGGTCCAGAGCGGAACGAATTGCCTAGTTTTGCGTTGGTTTGGTGTAAAGGAGATCACATGATCAAGAACATCGTCACCGCGATCGCGGGCAAAAATCTGGCCAAAACCACAAGTGGTATTGGCGGCCCGCTGGGCACAGCGTTAGGCCTAGCATCTATGACGGTGCTACGCCGCGCGAGCGTTCCAACGATGATCGCGATTGCTGCTGGCGGGTATGCCTGGAAAAAATATTCAGGACGGCAAAGCGAAATGGCACCTACGCGGCCTACAGCGGCTCCCACAGCGCCGACAGTGAGGCCGACGGCCATCTAAGAAAACTGCAATTATAACAATAGGGCGTGTGCTCCTTACCGGAGCGCACGCCCTATGTGTTTTACTGGCGGTGCTAAAAGCGGATTTCGCCGGTCACGTAGAAACGACGAGGGTCGCCGTAGAAGCCGGTAAGAGTACCTTCCAGTCCCAAAGTCGGGGCGAAGGGTTGGCCTCCGGTTCCGCCAGCAACAAAGTTGTAGCCTGATATAATGTAGCGTTTGTCGGTCAGGTTTTTGCCGTGAATTCCGATGCTGAACCGGTCATCATCATCGGTGTACACCAAACTGGCATTCAACAGGACAAAGCCATCTTGATCGAGAAACGCATTGGGCGTTTCAAATTGGCTCGCGTCGGACCGTAAGCTGGCTGAGCCAATAAAATCGGCCATGCCGGATGCAACCGGAATGCCCAGATTGAAACCCATATTTGCAGTGATTTCTGGCGTATTCTGGAATACTCGCTGGTCAGCGACATCGTTGCCGAACGCGTCGATAAATTGTTTATATTCTGCATCGACATAGCCAAGCGCCCAGTTGACATTCAACCGGCTACCCGCCCCGGCAAAGTCCTCGCCCACCAATGCGCGGCCTTCAAATTCAAAGCCGTTCACATTGGCTTTACCGGCATTTGAGGTAATTCCGATAAAGCTTTCAAACACACCGTTATTGTCGGCATCCACACCGACGGAGCCCGGGATTTGAACAGCATTATAGCTGCCGAAAAATGCAGCCATGCTGATGTTCAAACGGTTGTCCAAAAGAGAGGCTTTCCAACCCAATTCATAGCTATCGACAGTTTCTGGTGCAAAGCGCAGGAATGCAAATTGGTCATCCCGATCAATATCGCCGTCGCGATCCAAATCGGGCGCCGCGGTGGTTTGGCCGCGGGGGTCAAACCCGCCGCCTTTAAAACCCCTTGAATAGGTGAAGTAGATATTGTGGTTTTCGTTCGGCTTGTAGCTGATCGAAGCACGCGGGGTGAATTCCTCAAAAGTCTCGCTGCCGTTGAAGTCAGATGTTACCGCAATGGCAGTTGCGTTTGATGGGGGGAACAAAGGCGAAAAGCCGCCGATAAAGGTAGTGCGCAGTACCCGGCTGGTGCGCTTATCGCTGGTGAAGCGTCCGCCCAAGGACAGGCTGAGCTGGTCAGAGAAGTCATAAGTGAAATCGCCAAAAATGGACCAAGTTTTGGTGTTCACGTCACCCAATGTCTGAGCGTTCAGGCCGGGAAGGCTGAGCAACGCGCCTGTGTTGGCAAGCAAGACATCGAATGCCGTGAAGGCATCGGCGTCCAGATAATATGCGCCAAGCACCCCGTTCAGGCGATCCCCTTCATACAGCAGTTGAAATTCCTGGCTGATCTGCTTGTTTTCATAGATTGCCGGGACATCCAGATCGGCCGCCGGCAGACTGTCAAAATCAATTGGCGCGGTTGACTCATCCTTGCGGTAACCGGTGATGCTTTTGAGCGTAATCGTATCACTGACTTCCAAAGCGATGTTGAGCGCACCGCCATATGCTTCCACTTTTTGGTCTACCACGTTCAGCCCCGCACGGGTGTTGAACACATCGTCCAACACTGGCGCGGCGGTTAACAGGCTTGGAATAAGCCGGTGCCCTTGGCGTGCCTCGCTGGTATCTCTGACGTAATCACCCGACAGTCGGACAAATAAAGGCCCGTTGTCGAACTCCAAAGTCGCGCGGCCAGCCCAGACGTCTTTATTGTAGTTCTCGGTCCCCAGAGTGAGATTGTCACCAAACCCGCCTCGGCTCAGGCGGGCAGCACTGGCACCGAATTTGAGGCTTTCTGTAAGCGGGGCAGACCCGCTGATAACAAGATCGGCTTGGTCATAAGAACCATAGGTGCCGCGAATTTTCACCTGCATTTCATCTGGCAGTCGGGCGGTCACATATTTGATTGCGCCGCCGATGGTGTTGCGGCCATACAAGGTGCCTTGCGGTCCGCGCAGAACTTCAATCCGCTCAACATCGTAAATATCAAGGACAGCGGCTTGAGGGCGGTTGAGATAGACATCGTCCACATACAGTCCAACACCCGCTTCAAAGCCTGCGACTGGGTCCTGCTGGCCGACGCCGCGGATAAACGCGGATAATGTGGTGTTGGTACCGCGTGACACTTCCAGTGTGAGGTTGGGGACCTCTTGCGCAACCTCGGTCAGTTCCAATGTGCCTGTCTTTGACAGATCTTCACCAGAAATCGCGGTGACCGAAAGGGGGACATCGACCAGTCTTTCGGCCCTTCGGCGGGCGGTGACAACAATGAAACCGTCATCTTCGCCAGTCTCTGCCGTGTCTTCGATAGTTGCATCTTGGGCGGCGACCGGCGCTGCGCTGAGCGCGATAGCGGCAGATGCAGCGCCTGTGAGGCACATCAATTTCAAAGCGCGATTCGTTGAACGCATGGTATCTCTCCCTTGTGGTTGGACTACCAATATTGAAACATGAACCACTTTTCAAATTCAGACTTGCCAGCGTGGCAATTGATGCTTAATCGATCAGCCTATGGGGTCACAAAACAGCACGATCAGCGCCACGCCAACGGCTGAAAACAGCAAGCAGCCACGGACGGAGCGGGGCCGCAAAACATTGCGCAAGCTGCTGGATGCAGCCACCGTTGAATTTGGAGAAAACGGGTTCCACGAGGCGTCTATCAGCGGGATAACCCGCCGCGCTGGTGTCGCTTTGGGTAGTTTCTACACATATTTTGACAGCAAAGATGCAATCTTCCGCGCGCTCGTGGTTGATATGAGCAACTCGGTCAAACAAGCGGCAAGGGACGCCATTACTGAGCCTATGTCGGCGCTCGATATCGAGCGGCAAGCGCTGCGCGGGTTTCTGGAATTCGCTTCCGAGCATAAGGAAATCTACCGCATCATTGATGAGGCAGAATTTGTCGATCCGGCCAGCTATCGCACGCATTACGAAACAATCGCAGCGCGGATCAATGACCGGCTGCAAACCGGCGCTAGAAATGGCGAATTTCGGCCAGATCTAAGCGAAGCCCACGCATGGGCGCTTATGGGAATGAATGTATTTCTTGGTTTGCGCTATTCGATCTGGAATCGCGACGGCGATAGCTTGGATATGGTCAGCGATGCAGCGCATTCGTTACTCGCCAAAGGGATCGCTACAGCCCGACAGTGATACCGGAGATTGCTCAGCGGAACAATTTACCGATCAGGCCATTGGCAGCAGTGAACCTCTGTTCTGATTGGATATGGAATGTCTAACGCTGTTTCACGATTTCTTACTATTGCGATTGTTTCAGGAGCGATTGCGATGGGTCCCGTGCCTATAGTGTCTGCACAAGAAACAGAACAACCGAACTTTTCGCTTCTCATCCAAGAGGGGCCGATAGAAGTCAGGAAATATACGCCAATGATCGTCGCCCAGGTGACGGTTAGCGGTGAGCGTCGCCGCGCAATGAGCGGCGGTTTTCGGCTGATTGCGGACTATATTTTCGGGAACAATATCTCGTCCAACAAGATCGCGATGACGTCTCCCGTTACCCAGAAAACCAGCGAGAAAATTGCCATGACCTCGCCCGTCACCCAGCAAGAAAATGCTGATGATATTTGGCAGGTTCGCTTTATTATGCCTTCTGAATACTCAATGGAAACCTTGCCGCGGCCGGTCAACAGCGCGGTGCAGCTGCTTGAAATTCCGGCGCAGTCTTTTGCGGTCATTCGCTTTTCCGGAACGGCAAATAACGGCGATCTCGCCGCTCAAACCGATGTGCTGCGCCGCTATATGGCGTCGAACGGCATGGAGGCTGCTGGAGCGCCTACCTATGCATTTTATGACGGACCGTGGACGCGCCCAGCCAACCGCCGCAACGAAGTGATGGTGCGATTGGCTGATTAGCGCCCGCTACTTAATCCGCAAATTGCATCATCGCTTTGGCGAACCACCCGCGAGAAGCGGTTGTGGAGGCCGCCTGTGCAGGAGTGTTGGGGCATTCCAAGCAATAGGCTTGCATTCCGCGAACCGACATTATCAGATGAAAGTCATCACGAGCCTGCGCGAGGAGCGCCTGCTGCTGGCCTGACACCATCGCGAACAGATCCCCTTGTTGTGCGGTGTCAGCACTGCCGCCCATCAGGCCGCGCAACAGATTGTCATATTCGCCGGTAGAGCTGGTCAAATATTGGACGTGCCAGTCGCCGTCTTCCAGTCCGGCTTCCTTGGCAGCCCATTCGACAGCATCGTCAATGCCGCCATATTGATCGACCAGCCCAATTTGGCGGGCAGTTCCGCCGTCCCAGACACGGCCTTGACCCACTTCGTCTACCTGAGCGGTCGTCATATTGCGGGCCTCGCCCACGCGGGTCAGGAAATCAGAATAGCCGTCTTCAATGGAACTCTGCAAAATTGCGTCTACTTCTGCGGGGAAGCCGGCAACCAAATCAGGTTGACCCGATAGTGGGGTCGTTTGAACGCCGTCGGCATTAAGGCCCCACTTTGCTGCTGCCCGTTCAAAAGTCGGGATAACCGCGAAGATGCCAATAGATCCGGTAATCGTTTCTGGTTCCGCAAATATCCGGTCACCTGGCGTCGAAACCCAGTACCCGCCGCTTGCAGCAACATTGGCCATAGAAACGACGATGGGAATGTCCTTCGCCTTGTGACGCAGGATGGCGCGCCGGATTTCTTCCGATGCCAGCACCGAACCGCCCGGTGAATCAACCCGAACGACCAATGCCTTCAGTTCATCATCCAATGCATCATCGAGGAGGGCCGCAATCCGGTCACCGCCTGCGGTGCCGGGGCCTGCTTGACCGTCAACGATCACGCCTGCGATGGTAACGACACCGATGGCGTCGCCGTCACTATCCACGGGGTTGTCGGCCAGCCAAGCGCCGAGTTCTGTATAGGCATAGGAACCCGGCGTTTCGTCCAAGTCGTCTTTGCCCGCAATTTCCGCCACACGTTCGCCAAATTCGACCCGGCTGCCCAGCTTGTCGACCATGCCAGCAGCGAGCGCCGCAGTAGCCAAGTCACCATTACTGGCAGCAACCCATTCGGCGGGTGTTTTGGTCACGAGGTCGAGATCGAGATCGGGGCGGGCTTTTTTAACGTTGGCCTGCCATTCTTCCCAAAGCGAGCCATAAAGCGCTTCGGCATTTTCACGCGCTTCAGGGGACATGTCGCCGCGAAGATATGGCTCCACGGCCGATTTATAGGTGCCCACTTTGTAGACCCGCGCATTGATATCCAAATTTTCCAGCAGTTCACCGTAATACAGGCGTGATCTGCCAAGACCGGCGATCACTGCGCCGCCCAATGGATCCACCCATACTTCACTGGCGTGCGCAGCGAGTTTCATACCATCATCAGCATAGCCAACGGCATAGGTAAGGACCGGCTTGTCAGCAGCTTTGACGCGTTCAATCGCCTCACCAAGCGCCTGCATATGCACCTGTCCGCCGCCCAGAAAACTGGTCAGGTCAAGGACAACCGAATTGATACGATCATCAGTGGCGGCGCTATCGAGCGCATGAACCAGATCGCGGATTTGATATTCAGGGACGGGTTCCTGACCCGATAGCAGCGCTTCCACCGGATCAATGGCCGATTTTTCTTCCACCACGACCCCGTCAAGATTGAGCAACAGGGCACCATCGCGAACCGAGGCTGGGCTTGGACTGGCGGTTAGAACGCTGAACAATAGCGTGAAGAACAATAGCAGAAAGATCAGACTTAAACCGTCTTTGATACCTACCAGAAGTCGCCAGACTTTGCCCGCGAATGCCATATTGCCTATTCCTTGAAATGTTGCCCCGCGCATTTGTTAGGCATTCTCAGCGCGAGATACCAGTCGAAACCGCTTGAGCCGTCAACCTGCCTCGACTAGGGGCTTTGTTTTAATGACATCGACGCAATCTTCACCGGCTCATGCTGGCCTCGTTCGGGAATATCCCGCGGGCAGTTTGGCCTATCCTCATCGCGATCTGCTCGGCATCGGGCAGATGGAGCGCCACGAAATTCTATTCCTGCTGGATGAAGCGGAACAGTGGGTCGATCTAAACCGGCAAAAAACCAAACATAGCGACGCTTTGGCTGGCTTGACCATCATCAATGCCTTCTTTGAAGCGTCAACGCGCACGCTGCTGAGTTTTGAAATTGCGGGCAAACGGCTGGGCGCCGACGTGGTCAATATGCACGCCGCCACCAGCAGTGTGAAAAAGGGTGAAACGCTGATCGACACGGCGATCACTCTCAACGCGATGCGGGCGGACGCGATCGTGATCCGCCACGGATCGAGCGGCGCGGTAGAATTGATTGCGGATAAGGTCGATTGCCCGGTGTTGAATGCTGGGGACGGGCAACATGAACATCCGACCCAAGCATTGCTCGATGCCTTGGCACTGCGCCATGCTTTGCGCGAACGCGGGCACAGTGCGGATGATTTTACCGGCTTAACAGTGACGATTTGCGGCGACATTTTGCACAGCCGCGTTGCACGCTCCAACATTCTGTGTCTGACTGCACTCGGGGCCACAGTGCGATTATGTGCCCCGCCAGCCTTGATGCCAGCACAGGTTGACGCGATGGGCGCACAGCCGTTTTCTGATTTCGACGCGGCACTGGAAGGCGCAGATGTGGTGATGATGCTGCGACTGCAAACGGAGCGGATGGAAGGGCAGTTCATCCCGTCTGCGCGCGAATATCACCACTTGTTCGGCTTGACCAAAGAACGGCTTGCACGCGCTGCCCCGGATGCATTGGTGATGCATCCCGGACCAATGAACCGCGGGGTGGAAATTGACAGCGAAGTGGCCGACATGATTGGCCGGTCGATTATCACACGGCAGGTTGAAATGGGCGTGGCGATCCGGATGTCCGCATTGGATGTGCTGACCCGCAAGACGCGGCAAGTGGAGGGTTGGGCATGAAGCAGCAAACCCCGCTAACGATTACTGGCGGACAATTGGTTCTGCCGGACGGTATGCAATCTGGCGGAATTCGTCTGGTTGATGGCCTGATCGAACAATTGGGCGATGTTGACGCGCAGAGCGGTGACACTGTTGTGGATGCACGCGGCCAGTTGATCGCGCCTGGTCTGGTTGATTTTGGCGTGTTTGCAGTGGACAAGCCTGCATTCCATTTCGGTGGTATTACGCGCGCAGCAGTTATGCCGGATCAAAGTCCGCCGCTTGATTACCCGTCGCGGGTCAAGCTTGTCGCGCAGAGTGGGAAACCGGATTTCTGGGTGCATCCTTTGGCTGCAGCTACGAAGGGTTTGGCAGGGCAGGAACTGTCAGAGATAGGCTTGATGAAGGCTGCTGGCGCTCGCGGAGTGGCGACCGGCCGTAGCTGGATTGCCGATTCCGGCACAATGCTGCGCTTGTTACAATATGCCGCGATGCTGGACTTGGTTGTCGTGAGCCATGCGGAAGATGCGGGCTTGTCCGGCTCTGCCGCTGCGACTGCGGGTGATATGGCGACACGGCTTGGTTTACCAAGCGCACCTGCGGAAGCGGAGGCACTGGCGGTGGCACGTGATATCACATTGGCAGAAATGGCTGGCGCACGGCTGCATCTGCGCCAAGTGACAACGCAGGCCTCGATTGATCTGGTGCGTGGCGCAAAGGCGCGCGGCGTTTCCGTTACAGCCGGAGTAACCCCGGCACACTTTATGCTGTCAGACCTAGCGACGGCAGAATTCCGCACATTTGCAAAGTTTTCCCCGCCGCTGCGTAGCGAGGAAGACCGGCAGGCCGTTATCGCAGCGATTGCTGACGGAACAATTGATGTAATTGCGTCAGGCCATGATCCGCGCGGTCCAGAAGATAAACGATTGCCGTTTTCCGATGCCGACCCCGGAATGGCAGGGGCGGAGACGCTGCTTGCAATGACGCTGAACCTGGTCCGGGACGGGGTGATTGATTTGCCTCGCCTGATCCGGTTGCTTGCTGGCAACCCAGCCGCGTTACTGGGTGTCAATGCAGGTGCGCTGGCAGTGGGGCAGGAAGCGGACATATGCTTGATCGATCCCGACAAGCCATGGATTGTCGATTCCGCCCAAATGGCCGCCACAGCAGGAAATACGCCTTTCGACCGGCAACCGGCACAAGGTCGCGCGACCGCTGTGTTCAAAGGCGGGGTGCAGGTCGGGTTATAAGCACGCTCTACCGTTTAAGCGGGAACATCTTGCCATAAGTTAGGCACCGCCAGATCCATTCTAGCGGACCATATTTGAATCGTTCCAGCCATGGTTTCGACCACAGCAGCATCACGGCCCATGCGCCAAGCACCACCAAATAGAGCTCCGGGCGAGTCAATTGGCCATATAGGCCGCCAGCCCAACCGTGGAAAACGAACAGCATCAGGATGGATGTGCCAAGATAGTTGGAAAATGCCATCCGGCCAGCTGCTGAAACGCGCTGTCCAAGCCAGCCCGTCGCGGCTGGCCCATAGACCGCCAATAATGCGAGCAAGCCCAAGATAGCGGGCAATCGTGGCAGCGGGGAAATGCCGACAAATGCAGCCAGAGTGCCCCAGTAATTCAGGCCGTCCTCAAGCGCCCATAAAGCAACCGGCAGCGTCAATAGAGAGCCAGCGATAACACCAATCCAGCCCCAGATTTGCATTTTCGACCTGTTCATCCCGCCCGAGAATAGGCCGAGCTTGTAAAAAGCCATGCCAATCAGCATCAAGGGCAGTGTCTCAAACGCAAACAGCAGTAGGGAAAACAGCGGGTCCCACGTGTGTTCTGTTAGATTATAGTGGACGAATTCCAGATAATTACCCTCGGTAATGATCTGCGCCTCCTTGGCCGCTTTGGCTTGTTCAAGCGTAGTTTCGCTCGCCATATCCGCGCGGATCTCGGCCATTTCTGGCGTAGTCCCTATGTCTGTTTCGGCGATCATGTAAGGGAAAATCATAAAGGCTGCGTAGAACAGCGCGCCTATGAAATAGCCTACTAGGCCCAGAACCATTTGCCGTTTCGCGCTCATTTTAACGAATGCCATCGCGGCAAATCCGGCGATGGAATACAGGATCAGAATATCACCGCGCCAGATCATAAAAAAGTGGATCAAGCCAAACACTAGCAGCCATAGTAAGCGCTTGGCCTGTAGACGCCTGCCCGAACCGCGTTCCCATGCTTTTTCAAGGAACAGCATCATGCTGGCGCCAAACAGAATGGTGAACAGCCCGCGCATTTTGGCATCAATTAATACAAACTGGGCAACCCACATCCAATTGGATGTCTCACCATGCGGGGTAAGAAAGGCATCTGGCCACATATAGGCGATAAATGGCTGGCCAAAGGCGACGATGTTCGCCGCCAAAATTCCCATGACCGCGAAGCCGCGAATAAAATCGAGGCTGGCGATCCTGTGGCCTCCAATCGCGGATAATGGCAGCGGGGCATCAGATGTTGGTTGGTCGGCAGACACGGTCGCGTCGGTCATGAAAATCCCCCTGAGAGGCCTCGTTATCACTAGCCCCCGACTTACGGAATGGATTTCTGCCAGACGCGATCAGCCGTCTACCAACGACCAATTCGCTGCCTTTATTTAGTGACCAAGCAATTCTGGCCATTGCGCTTAAGCGCGTTGCAGGCGGTTTGCGCTGCGGAACGGCTGGTGAACCCGCCGGCTTGCAAACGCACAAGGCGCCCTGCTGGAACAACTACCTTTTTTGATCCGCGCAAAGCAGCGTTGCCGGATAGTTTTGACCAAAGGCGATCTGCGTTGCTGCGCACACCAAATGCGCCGAGCTGCACACGCCAAACACCATTGGCGCTGGTGCCGCTTGCCCGCGTTGGTGCCTGAGCCCGCGGCGGAGCTGGCCGCGCCGCCGGTGCAGTTGTTCTTGGCGCAGGTGAGGGGGCCCTTGCTGTGCGAACAGGTGTTGCCGGTGCCGCATTGCGCCGTGCAAAGTCTGCACCCGCATTGGCCGGCGTTTCTGTGCCCGTCACCCGCTCTGCTTCGGCGACAGCCGTTCTTGCAGCGGCAATGGATGGAGCGACGCTGGTCCGTTGGATCGGCTGTGGAATTCTGTTTCCAGCACTTGGAAGAGGCGCACTATTTGTCGGCGCCGCAGCCACGCGCGGCGGAGGAGTAGGGGCCACCCGGGTAGGATTGGTGCCCGGAGTGGCAGAACGTACACCCAGATCGGCCGCAGCCAATTGTTGCGAGCGGTTCGTTTCTGCTTGTCGTTTCAAGTTCTGTGCAACCAGCTGCGCTTGTTGGCGTTGTTCAAGCGGAATGAAATCATCCATCTGCGCAATTGCTGGTTTGGCCTGAGGCAGGCCAGTGGTGTTGGCGAGGGTCAGCAATGCATAGGCACGGACCCAGTCTTTCTCGACTAGATCACCGTTAAAGTGGGCGATGCCGATCAAATATTGTGCCCGCGGATCTCCGCGGTCAGCGGCTGCCTTAACATAAGGCATAGCTTCTTCACGGCGGCCGTCTTGAAACAACAGCAGTCCGTAATTGTCGGCCGCTTTGATGTGCCCTTTGGCGGCGGCTTTGGCGTACAGAATTTCGGCTTGTTTGGAATTGGCTTCAACGCCGCGGCCCAGCCGATAAGCTTGCGCCATATTAAACTGCGCATCAGGATCGCCAGCATTGGCAGGCTCGCGCCATTCGCGAACGGCAGCGGCATAATCTCCTTTGCTCCATGCATCGACGCCCGATTTGACATCCGCAAGGGCAGGGGCTGCTGCGGCCAATAGCCCGCCAGCTAGCATAAATTTTAATGCGCGCGCATTTAACATATCTGTCTGCGAACCTTCTTCATCGCGATAATTGTGCCAACGGTATAGTGAACAGGGCGTTAGTAAAGTGTTTCCATGCCCAAGGTTTTTACAAATACGGCATTTTTTGGTGTTTGAGCCAATCCTTTAGAACGGCGTTAACCTAAAATTAGTCCTATCCTGCGATCTCCTAACACGACCCGCAATGAGCGGAATGTAAAACGGATTATCAGGGGAACAGGCCTTGCGTGTATTAGCATTGGCATCGCAGAAGGGTGGATCAGGTAAGACCACCTTGTCAGGGCATCTGGCAGTTCAGGCGCAACGCGCCGGAGCTGGACCGGTCGTACTGATCGATATTGATCCTCAGGGTTCGCTCGCCGATTGGTGGAACGAGCGCGAAGATGACTATCCCGCATTTGCGCAAACTACGGTGGCTCGCTTGGCGAATGACCTTCAAGTTTTGCGTCAACAAGGATTTAAACTGGCTGTTATTGATACGCCGCCAGCAATCACGTTGGCTATTCAATCGGTCATCGGCGTTGCCGAGTTGATCGTTGTGCCCACTCGGCCAAGCCCGCATGATCTGCGCGCCGTGGGTGCGACTGTTGATCTGTGTGAACGCGCTGGCAAGCCTTTGGTGTTTGTCGTCAACGCTGCCACTCCCAAAGCAAAAATTACGTCGGAAGCCGCTGTCGCTTTGTCGCAGCACGGCACCGTTGCCCCGATTACACTGCATCACCGTACGGACTTTGCAGCCTCGATGATTGATGGCCGTACCGTAATGGAAGTCGACCCTGACAGCCGCTCTGCTGCCGAGGTGACCGCCCTGTGGAACTACATGGCCGACCGTCTTGAAAAGAACTTCCGCCGCACAGTGTTTGCGGCGCCTAACTCTATTTCCCAAGCCGCCCCGGCGCATCGCTCAGCAGGTGGCTTTGGCCGCCGCGTAGCTCAGTAATCTTGAGGGCAGGCCAAACACGATGAGCGATAATTTTGCATCTTTAGGACCCAGCCTTCTGGCCCGGAAAGGCGGCGCAAAGCCAGCCATGCGGCGGCAGGTCGGTGTTCTGCCGGGGGCTGGAGCAGCTGCCCAAAACCTAGAAGATCTGGGATGGAATGATATGGGTGACGACGTGGAGGAAGCAGCACCTGCTTCTCACCAACGTCCAGCCGATGTCCTTCAGCTCAGCCCGGCGACCAGTGGTTCGGTTGATGAAGCCGAGGAAGCGGAGCACGCGCAAGAGCTTGCAGCCGCTCTGGATACGCCGCTGCTTGCCCAAAAGCCTAATGTACTTCGCCAACAGCAAGAAATTGCGGATCGTCTGGAAGCAGACCGTCCAGAAGCGGACCGAGGTGATGCGGCACCCGAAGCCAGCGCAGTTGCGCCAGCTCAAGTCGCTGAACCTGCACCGGTTGCGGCAGCCGCACCTAAGGTCAACGCTGCCCAGTTGGTGCGTAGCGAACGTAAACGGCGCCCTGCGCTGCAGCGCGGCAAACGGGCTGCGTTTACTCTGCGTCTCGATGCAGATCGCCATCTAAAACTGCGCCTGGCCTGCACTTTGCGGGGCCGGAGCGCACAACAATTAGTAACCGAGGCGCTCGATCAGCTGCTCGGAAGTATGAATGATGTAGATTCACTGGCCGCACAAGTGCGCGGCGCTGACTGAACGACTAACTAGGGGTAACGACCATGCTTAAGACTGCGCCACATAAGGCCACTCAGAAACGGGCTATCCTGCTTGCTGTCACAACTGCGCTTGCGACAAGCGCACTGGGCGGCTGTGCGACTAAGGCGGCACCCGTTGCTGCCGTGTCAGCAGGGCAGGCGCAGCAGGCATTGGTGAAAGGCGATACCAATTCCGCTCTTAGCCATGCTGAGCAAGCCGTATTAGCCGAACCGCGCAACGCGGCATATCGCGCCATGCTGGGTGCTACCTATATGGAAGCGGGGCGTTTCAAATCGGCGGCAACCAGCTTCAAAGATGCGATGTCACTGGGCGATAACAGCCCGCGTACTGCGCTGAGCTATGCACTGGCGGCAGTTGCAGCAGGCGATAACAAAGCCGCATTGGCTGTGCTTGATGATTGGCGCGATGATATTGATCCTGCAGATTTGGGTCTGGCATTCGCTCTGGCGGGCCAACCGCAACGCGGTGTGCATGTTTTGGGGAATGCCCTTCGCGGCGGCCAGAACACTGCCAAAGTTCGCCAGAACCTCGCATATTCCTATGCGTTGCAAGGCGATTGGCGCGCTGCGCGTCTGATGGCGGCAGAAGATGTTCCTGCGGACCAAATTGATGACCGCATCGGTCAATGGGCAGAAACTGCCAACCCGGAGGCTTTCCAGCAGCGGGTAGCCAACCTTCTGGAAGTGCCTGTTGTTTGGGATGGCGGCCAGCCTACCCAATTGGCACTAACAAACAGTGTCGGCGCAGAACAACTGGCAGCAGAAGCGTCTGCCCTGGTAGATTCTTCACCGAAAGTCGCAGCTGCGCCCGCATCAACACCGAATTACGAGCTGCCACCTTTGGGCGGTGAATTGATGCCCGTAAGCGGACCATCAACAACGGTTGAGCCGGTTAAGGCCGCTCAGGATTATGCCGCTTCATCGGTGGCGAAACCTGAAAGCTTCCAGGATGCCTTCGCCACCAAAGCACCAACAGGTGCTACTCTGGCTGAAGTCACTGCCAGCGCTGTGAAATTCGTGTCTGACCCTGTCGTGCAGAAAATGCCTGCGCGTCTGGGTGCTACTACAGCCACATCCGCAGCGACGGCCAGCAGCGCGCCAGTGGCTGGCGACCACCTTATTCAACTCGGGTCCTTCTCTAGCGAAGCGGGTGCAAAGCGGGCTTGGGGCATTTATGCCAAAGACTTCCCGCAGCTTAGCAAATACAAAATGGTTATCACGCAGGCCAAAGTGCGCGGTAAAACGTATTTCCGCGTGTCTGCCGGTGGTTTTGATCAGCGTGCTAGCGCCAATTCGGTCTGCTCCAAGGTCAAGGCATCTGGCAATGGCTGCATCACTTGGGCCGCTGCTCAGCCGCTCCCAGGCGCTGTAGATCGCGGTGTCCGGATGGCGGCACGTTAAAAAACGCCCCGATAGAAATTTATTTTCCTCCAGCGAGAACTGCCCTCCCTTCACGGGGAGGGCATTTTTTTGCCCAAAAAGGTGACAAACAGGCTTGCTATTGAGAGTAAGTCGCATTAACTCTTTCCATATTGAAGGAGATTGCCACCGTGTACATCTGTATTTGCAATGCCATTAAAGAGACTGATTTGCGCGGTGCCGCTTGTCAGAATGCAGGCGATGCAGAGGCGGTATATGCGTGTATGGGCAAGCGTCCGAACTGCGGCCAATGCCTAGAGGCTGCTAATGCGATTGTGTCTGAAGAGCGGGAAATGGCTCTTATGCCTGCCTATGCAGAGTAGGTTTCTAGTCTAACGCAAATCACTCGCAAGTGGCTGAATTCCGCCATTTTTTGGATATGTCACTCTTGCCAGAATAGAGCTTCGCGGTCATATATGGCGCAGACGGGCTATTCAGGAGACGTGCCATGAAGGGCGACGCAAAAGTAATCGAATTTCTAAACAAGGCACTCACCAACGAGCTGACTGCCATCAATCAATATTGGCTACACTATCGGGTTCTCGATGATTGGGGTGTGACCCGGCTCGCGGAGTATGAGCGTCACGAATCGATTGATGAGATGAAACACGCTGATCAATTGGCGGAACGCATTTTGTTCTTGGGCGGTCTGCCAAACTTCCAGGCGATTCATAATCTGCGTGTCGGTGAGACAGTGGAAGAAATCCTCAAGGCCGATCTCGCGGTTGAGCATGACGCATGTCCGCTGCTGACAGACGCGATCGAACATTGTGACAAAGTGCGCGACTATGTGACACGCGATTTGTTGGCGGGTATTCTTGCCAGCGAAGAAGAGCATGTCGATTTCTTGGAAACCCAATTCGATATGATCGAACGTATGGGGCTGGAAAATTACGTTCAGCTGCAAAGCAAGCCTGCGGGCGAGTGATAGCTGACGGGTTAGGCAGGCTGGGCCAATCCTGGGCCAGCCTGCATTAGCCCTTCGTGCGTTCCTGTTTACTGGCTTGCTGTCGCACGTGATACGGGTTTGATGACCCCTTGAACGTGATCCGAACGGGTACGCTATCAAAGCCCAGATTCTTGCGGATGCCGTTGATTAAATAGCGTTCATAGCTGGTCGGCAGCATTTCCAAGCGATTGCCGAACACAATAAAGCGTGGCGGCCGGGTGCTCGATTGGGTGATATAGCGCATCTTGATCCGCTTGCCTTTGGGGGCAGGGGGCGGATTGGCATTGATGGCGTCTTCAAACCACCGGTTCAGGCCAGCGGTTGGCACACGCTTGGACCAGCTGGCCCGCAGGGTAAAGGCTGCGCCAAGCATAGTGTCGAGCCCTTTGCCGGTTTTGGCGGACACCGCGAAAAGCGGCACACCGCGCACTTGCGACAATCCTTCGTTGAGCGCTTCACGCACGCCGTTGAACAGGCTGGAGGCATCTTCGGCGATGTCCCACTTATTGATGGCGATCATCAGCGCACGGCCTTCTTCAAGCGTCTGGCTGGCGATTTTCAAGTCCTGGTGTTCCAAACCCTGTGTCGCGTCGAGCAGCAACACAACCACTTCTGCGAAGTCGATTGCAAGTTTGGCATCTTGGACAGCAAGCCGTTCCAACTTTTCTGTCACTTTGGCCCGCTTGCGCATTCCCGCAGTGTCGATCAGCCGTATTTCCCGATCTTCGCCCATCGCGGGATCATGCCACACCCAGTCCACTGCAATCGAATCGCGCGTAATACCGGCCTCTGGGCCAGTGAGTAGGCGATCTTCACCCAGCAATCGGTTGATCAGAGTGCTTTTGCCTGCATTGGGCCGGCCAACAATCGCCAGCTTCAGTGGGGCTGATAGATCTTCCTCTTCCGGAACATATTCTTCGCCCGCTTCCTCGGCGGCGGCCCGTGCGGCAATCTCGTTTTGTTGCTTGGTATAATCGGCAGCGGCTTCTTCAGCTTGGATGCGGGCTTCACTGTCACCGATGATTGGCCATAACGCGCCGAACAGGTCGGCAATGCCTTCGCCATGCTCAGCAGAAACCGGCACCGGATCACCAAAGCCCAGCGCATAACTTTCGTAAATGCCTGCTTCGGCGGCTTTACCCTCTGCCTTGTTACAGACCATCACCACTGGAACTTTCTGGTTCCGCAGCCATAAGGCAATTTCTTCGTCCAGCGTGGTCACACCAGCGCGGGCATCAATCACCATCATGGCAGCATCAGCGCCAACCAAACTAACTTCCGTCTGTTTGCGCATCCGGCCCGGTAGCGTGTCGGGGTCATCATCTTCCCAACCAGCAGTGTCGACGACTTGGAATTTCAGCCCGGCAATCTCAGCGTCACCGCTGCGCCGGTCGCGTGTTACGCCAGGTTGATCGTCCACCAAAGCGAGCTTTTTGCCGACCAGACGGTTGAACAGGGTCGATTTGCCGACATTCGGGCGACCAATAATGATGACTTGTGGGAGCATGATGTCAGCGCAGGTGGCGTGTTCTTACCCGAATGGCAAGTATTCCTGCTGATTGGCCTTGTTATGGTTAGTTCACGTTAACCCTACTGCGCAGCTATGCAGCAAGACTAATGCGTCATTAGGGATGCATGATACGTCGCGTTACACAACTCATCGCCCTGAGCGCTTTGACCCTTACAGGGCTATCGGCCGCACCCGCATCGGCAGAATCTTCTGACCCATTTCGGAGTGCAGGGCGCGGCAGCGTTGAACTCCCTCCCTACCTGCAATGTGTGCCGTATGCACGCGAGCAGTCGGGCGTTCAGATTTACGGCAACGCCCATGAGTGGTGGGACAAGGCAGAAGGGCGCTTCAAGCGTGGGAATCGCCCAAAAGTGGGTGCTGTGATGGCATTCCAACCCCACCGCAATATGCGGCTGGGCCACGTTGCAGCGGTCAGCAAGGTCATCGATAAACGCACAGTTCTGCTGCGCCACGCCAATTGGTCACCGATCAATGGCCGCCGCGGGCAGATTGAAAATGATGTGCGGGCTATTGATGTGTCGCGCGCGAACGACTGGAGCCAAGTCCGGGTGTGGTATCATCCGATACAAGCCTTGGGCAAAACGGCATGGCCAGTGCACGGCTTCATCTATTCGGATAAAGGACCTAATTTTGGCCGCGCGGCTACAGTGGCTCGATCGGCAACCCCGTCCGCGCCGCGCAGGGTAGCGCCGGTTCCAACAGTCAACCGGAAGCCGTCCAAGCCGTTTCAGAATGCCTTTGCGGATCTAAACACATCGGTTTCACCCGCACGGGCCAGCGTGCGTCCGGCAGTCAGTCGCCCGGTTGCGCGCGGCCGGCCAGCGTCAAGGAATAGCGTTGATGACTTCGCGTCTATCATCGCCAAATATGACCGCTAGATTTTAATCGGCCTTGGCGACGGGCGGTTCGTCGCCCAGATCTTCAAACCATGCTTCGACAGGGCCCTTCAGCTTAAGCGTCAAAGGGTTGCCTTTGCGATCCAGCGTTTTGCCTGCCTGAACACGCACCCAACCTTCGGAAATGCAATATTCTTCGATGTTGGTGCGCTCGGTCCCTTTGAAGCGGATGCCGACGCCGCGTTGCAACACTTCGCTGTCGAATAATTTGCTGCGCGGGTTCACCGAAAGGCGATCAGGCGGGACATCCGGTCCAGCAGTGGTCGCGGTTTCCGGTGTTGTTTCGGGCGTTTCTGGGGCGTTTTCTTCAGTCATTTTTGCGCTGTAGTGACCCAAGGCAGCGGGGGCAAGAATGCAATGATCATAATATCTGGCAAATTTGCGGCCTAATGCCCAACAGTCTGCTTGCCCTTTTGCCCATGTCCTTTTAAGGGCACGCCCTTGCTCGCGAGGTTCGCGCCCATTCGGCGTGTGCGCGCGGCGTTGTTCAAGTTGCGGGCGTGGCGGAATTGGTAGACGCGCTGGTTTTAGGTACCAGTATCTTACGATGTGGGGGTTCGAGTCCCTTCGCCCGCACCAGAACAGCGCTGTAGCCCTCGACCGACACAGTTATAATGTTTGAGATTTTGAAAAGGTTTTAGTGCCCGCCATGCAAATCAAAGAGACCACCAACGAAGGCCTTTCGCGCGCTTATGAAGTTGTCATTTCGGCAGCAGACATCGCTTCGCGAATCGATGCTGAAGTGAAGAAGATTGCGCCGCAGGTGAAAATGCCCGGCTTCCGCCCGGGTAAAGTACCCGCCAATCTGGTCAAGAAAATGCATGGTGAGCAGCTTCACGCGCAAACCGTCAATGATGTGATCCGCGAATCAGTCGACAATCTGATGAAAGAAAAGGCACTTCGCCCTGCGATGCAGCCAGCGGTTGATCTTGCTGAAGGCTATGAAGAAGGCAAAGACGCGACATTGACTGTCGCACTGGAAATTCTCCCAGTAGTCGAAACGCCGGATATTGAAGGCCTGAAGTTGGAGCGCCTGACCGTTCCTGTTACAGACGAGCAGGTTGAAGAATCGCTGAAAAGCATCGCTGACCAGCAAAAAAGCTACAAAGATGCGGCCAAAACCAAAAAAGCTGGTGACGGCGATCAATTGATCATCGATTTCGTTGGCAGCATTGATGGTGAAGAGTTTGAAGGCGGAAAAGCCGAAGACGCACCACTGGTAATTGGCTCTGGTCAATTCATCCCTGGATTTGAAGAGCAGTTGACTGGTGCAAAGACCGGTGATGAGAAAACCATCACTGTGACTTTCCCGGAAGATTATCCGGCCGAAAACCTGAAGGGCAAGGACGCCCAATTCGCGATCACGGTGAAGCAAGTTAAAGTCGAAGCAGAAACCAAGCTCGACGATGATTTCGCGACCTCACTCGGCCTCGACAGCCTCGATAAGCTGAAAGAGCTTTTGAAAGGCCAGCTTGAGCAAGAAACCAACGGTCTGACCCGTACGCAAATGAAGCGTCAGCTGCTTGATCAGTTGGCCGCTGGCCATGATTTTGAAGTTCCGAGCAAAATGGTTGATGCTGAGTTCGAGCAGATTTGGGCGCAATTGCAGCAAGAAGCCGCAAAGGATGAGAATCCGGAAGACGCGCTGAAAGAAATCGAAGCGGAAAAAGACGATTACCGCAGTATCGCCGAACGCCGCGTGCGTCTGGGCCTTTTGCTGAGTGAAATCGGCCAAAAGAACGGCGTTGAGGTTACTCAGCAAGAGATGTCTATGCTGATCCAGCAGGCGGCTCAGCAATATAATGAAGCTGATCGTGAGCGCTTCATGCAGTATGTTCAGCAAGAGCCAATGGCAGCTGCCCAACTGCGTGCCCCGCTTTACGAAGATAAAGTCGTCGATTTCCTGTTTGAAAAAGCAGACGTGACCGAGCGTGAAGTCACGAAAGAAGAGCTGGAAGCTGCGATCGAAGCAGATGAAGCTGCTGAAGAAGCGAAAGCGAAAAAACCGGCAGCCAAGAAAAAAGCTCCGGCGAAGAAAGCACCTGCGAAAAAAGAAGCTGCAAAGAAGGCGCCGGCCAAGAAGGCAGCTGCTAAGGATGATGCAGACAAGCCAGCGGCGAAGAAAGCCCCGGCAAAGAAAGCAGCAGCTACGAAAAAAGCACCTGCGAAAAAGCCAGCGGCCAAGAAGGCCCCTGCCAAGAAGCCGGCAGCCAAGAAATAAGCGCTTTCAAAGCGTAACAAAAAGGGCCGCCCGGCATTGCGCCGCGCGGCCCTTTTTTGTCTTTGGTAACGATTGCCCGATGGATTGTCGCATTGGGGGACAGGGGGCAGAGATTTACCCAAACTTTGCAAATTCCAACTATGCCACGCCGAGCAAACAATATGGAGATAGGCGTTAACGGGTTACAAAGGGGGAACTCGTGAACCGTAAACGAGTATGACCACATCAACAGCCACCAGCGCGCCCCGGCCGCAGCATTACCACGATATTGACGGCGCTCGGTCCGTCCTGATGTTTTTGTCTGTCGCGCTTCACGCCGGAACGGTCTACGCGCCCGCCCGCCCGTGGATCACCGCGAACACCGCCCGGCATGAGTTTTTTGACTGGTTGATTTTCGGGTTTCACCTGTTTGTTACGCCAACGTTCTTTTTTGTCGGCGGGTTCTTTGCGGTTCTGCTGCTGTCGCGCAGGGCGGTGGGCGATTTCCTGCTTAACCGGTTGCTGCGAACAGGGGTGCCGCTGGTTACAATTGCGTTCACCCTCAACATGATCGAGCTATATCTGCGCTATGTCGATGCCGGCGGGGCTGAAAATTTTGTCGGCTGGATCGGGAGCCCCAACTTCATCGAGGTTTGGGCCAGTGGATTGTGGGCCTTGCATCTGTGGTTTCTGGTCAGTTTGATCCCGATGTTCTTGCTTGCCGCTCTCGTCCAGAAATTTGTTCCACAGGGATCTGTGCTGCGTAGCAAGGCTGTGGCAATCCCGGACTGGCTGGCCGTGGTTGCCAAATCAAGCGGTGCCTTTGCCGTGTTTCTTGTGCTGCTGGCGGTCGGCAATACCGCCAACTATCTGGTCGCAGGGCAAATGCCGGGCACTTATGAGCCGATCTTCCCCGGCTTCCAAAGCTGGTACAAGCTGGTCAGCGAATTTCCGTTTTTTGTGATTGGTGTAATGGCGGCTTTGTCCCCGTCATTTCTAGCCACATTGGTCAAATGGCGCGGGTGGATGCCATATGCGGCTGCCATTGCTTTGATCATTCAGCCCTATAGCACGCCGGAGCAGGGTGATCTGTTTTCGCTATTTATGCTGTTCGCCAACCAGCTTGCGATTTGGACGATTGTGTTGTTCATTTTGCAGTTCTTCCATCGCTATTTTATCGATGGAGGGCCGAAGACAGCATGGCTCGCGGATTGTGCGCTTTCCATGTACCTGTTCCACCATTGCTTGGTCTATGTTTATGGGCGTTGGCTTGTCGGCGTAGAGTGGCCGATCTGGCTGGAATTTTCCGTCCTCACCATCGGGGCCGCTGCGACGGTGATTATTGTTCATGAATATGTCGTGCGCCGCTTCCATTTGGCGCGGCTGCTGTTCAACGGGAAAACGGATATTGACGCAATTCGGCGCAAAAGGGCGGAAAAAGCGAACCAGAGACGCTATCCAGCTCTAAGCCCAGCGGAATAGACGCTCAAAAGTTGCCAGAGACACTGAACCGGAAAATTGGGCCGATCCTCAAATTGCGGTCCTCGATAAAGGCGATCTGTTCATCAGTCCGGGGCCCGTTGAATACGGTACGGATGGTCCGTTCCCGTCCGCCAAACAGATTGGCATAGGTCGCGCGCACGGTCAGGCCGAACACATCCTTATGTTCAACAAAAATATTGGCGAATGTTGGTCCTTCAAAGTCGAGGTTTGTCTCTGAAATACGGAATGAAGGTTGCCTGTGTTCGTAATTCAGGCCCGCACCGTAAGCGAAGTTGGTTCCGGGCACGTCATGGCGGTAGTCGATCTCGATATCCACGTCACCGGCATTGGAGAAAGCACGGTTTTCGCCGGTTAGCTGATCGCGTACACTGCTGAGAAACAGGTCTACTTCCCAATCCAGTTGGCCACCTGAAATACCCAAACTGTCTAGCTGAACAGTGGTGTTCCAGCTGATTTCGGTACTGCGCGCGCTGGGAACATTACCGCGCGCTTCGCCGCCAGCGATCAGCGGTATCAAATCGATATAATCTTCGATCCAGCGCTGCTGCAAGGTGAGCGTCGTTGAGCCGATTTCACCAAGCACTTTGTTAATTTCGACATCGACGCCCCAGCTTTGTTGGGGCACAAGTTGATTGTTGCCAGCGTTCTGGTTGTTATCACCCAAAGAGACATTGGCCAAGAAATCTCCGAATGACAGCTGCCCCACCTCGCGCAATAGTTCTACCGAGATGTCCAGCCCGGTTTGCGGGCGCCATGCCAATGAAAGATTGCCTTTGGGGCGCTGAAATGTCCGGGTATTGGCCGCTGAACCGGTTTGTTTCAGCTGCGAATATTCACCGCCAGCCGCGGCTTGCAACGCCAATTTCGGGGTGAGTTGGCGGCTATAGGCCAGGATGAATTCGTACCGGTCTTCGGTTACCCCGCCACTGCCTTCCGGAAAATCAATTTCGGTAAAGTTGCCATCAGGGGCTAGTTCGAACAGCTCGGAGACCCGTTCCAGCCGGTTAAAGGCGGCTTCACCGGATAATTGCCAGTCACCGCCGAGCATCGGCCAGCTATATTCAAATCGGCCGATCCGTTCACCGTCGCCGCCGCTACGCACAAAACGGTCGCCAGTGGCCGTTCCGCTGCTGGCCACGGTGTCGATGATGACGCTGTCTGACAGCTCTTCATCATAGGCGTCCAAGGCGATCAACTTTAGCGCGCCAGGGCCAAGGGGGAAGGTGATGTCACCGCTAATCTCGTATTCCGGCGTACCGCCACTGCGCAAATCATCGCGCAGGACCAGCCCGGTCCCGGTTATATCGCGCGTTTCCGCCACTAACCGGGAAAAATAGGATCGTGCATAGTTGAGATTGAGATTGGCAGTAACGTCGCCGCCGAAATCATAACCAAACGCCCCGCTAATTCGCGGAACGTCGAATGCGCCAGTGAAAACGGCTTGAGTGTCTTCAATAACCGCCCCAGCTGCATCGGTAAAAACAATCGGTCCGGTCGCTCCGAAGCGGTTGTTGTTGTTCTCTATCGCGACGGTGAAATCGAGTTCACCCAGGCTGCCGGATACAGAAATCTCTCCGCCATACCATTCCGGATCAACTTCCGTAGTGCGGACCGCGCCCTCCCATCGGAATTGTCCGGTTATGCCGCCTTGTTCAATAATGATATTGGCGACTTGACCCGTAAGCCCTGGAATATCCAAAGTCGTACCGTCGACAATTTCGATCCGAACAACATTGCTGGCAGGAATACGGCCCAGTTGATCGCGCGCGCTGTCCGATTTGCTGGTTAGCCTATCACCATTGATCAGAACGTTTTCATCTGCCTGACCCAGTCCGCGGCCACCATCGCCGCCGCCTTGCAAATTAAAGCCGGGAATTTGGCGCACCATATCGAGTGCATTTCGCGGGGCAAAACGTTCAAAATAGGATGGTTCGTAGACGTTTTCAGGCGCGAATTCAGTGGCGGTATCGCTGGCTGGTTCTGCTTCTTGTGCAGCCGCCGGAGTAGACAATGCCAGCGCGAGGCCGCTTGTGCAGTAAAAAAGCAGATGCTGTTTCAATGTAATCCCTCGTCAAGCAGAGCTGCTTTGTGAAAGTCTGGTGAAACTATCTTGCGCAAAGGAATAGGGGCTATCGACCGGATGAACAGTGGGAGCGACGAATGGCAAGCGCAGCAAATGCGCATGGCGGATCGGGCTGATAAGGCGGCTTTCAACACCCGCCAGGGTTAACGCACTTGAACATCGGCGGTGTAGTCGCGACATAGGTCATCGAAACAGATGATTTGAAGGAACCCCATGATCGATCTTTCCGCGCAACTTGGCGATACTTATGGCTCTCAGGGCCAGTTTACCCGTGATCCATTGACCGGCGCCCTGGTGCCGACAGTCGTAGAGCAAACCAGCCGAGGCGAGCGTGCTTTTGATATTTTCAGCCGGTTGCTGCGCGAACGGATCGTGTTCGTGACTGGTCAGGTTGAAGACGGCATGGCATCGCTGATCACGGCTCAGCTGCTGTATCTGGAAAGTGAAAATCCTTCCAAGCCGATTTCGATGTATATCAATTCGCCCGGCGGTGTTGTGACAGCGGGCATGGCGATCCATGACACTATGCAATATATCAAACCGCGCGTTTCGACCGTGTGTATGGGGCAAGCTGCTTCAATGGGCAGCTTCCTGCTCGCAGCCGGTGAACCGGGTATGCGTGTGGCATTGCCCAATGCACGGATCATGATCCACCAGCCTTCGGGTGGTGCACGCGGTATGGCATCTGATATCGAAATTCAGGCGCGCGAAATTCTGCGGATCAAAGCGCGGATGAACGATCTTTATGTGAAATATACCGGTCAGACGCTCAAGAAAATTGAAGCTGCAATGGACCGTGACACCTTCTTGGAAGCCGAAGAGGCGATGAAATTCGGCCTCGTCGACAAAGTGTTTGAGACACGCCCGGAGGGTGAAGAGCCCGGCACGGATTCAGATGACAAAGGTGCCGGCGGCGCACCAGAGTAAGCCGAAAATTCCGTCCCGCATGGGTAATACACCACAGTATGTGTCTGTGCGGGACGTTAACTGTAGCATTTCAGCAACCTTGTCGCTTCAGCGCTCCGTAAGGGGCTTCTGCTAGATACTGCTGGTTGATTATCAAATATCCGGCTTTAGAGTCGGACGAATCCCCAATGCCATTTGCAGGCATGGGAATCGGGAATACGGGATATGACGAAATTGAGCGGAACCGACTCCAAGTCTACGCTATATTGTAGTTTCTGCGGGAAATCGCAGCACGAAGTGCGCAAGCTCATTGCTGGCCCGACCGTGTTCATCTGCGATGAGTGCGTGGAACTATGTAACGATATCATCCGTGAAGAGACCAAAGCGGGTCTGACGGGCCGCAAAGAAGGCGAAGTCCCGTCGCCGATGGATATCTTCACCACGCTGAATGATTACGTGATTGGTCAAGACCGCGCCAAGCGTGTTCTGTCTGTGGCGGTTCACAACCACTACAAACGCCTGAAACATGGCGGCAAAGCAGGCGAAGTTGAGCTTGCCAAATCCAACATTCTGCTGGTCGGCCCGACCGGCTGCGGTAAGACACTGCTTGCCCAAACATTGGCACGCACATTCGACGTGCCATTCACTATGGCCGATGCGACGACGCTTACCGAAGCCGGTTATGTTGGCGAAGATGTCGAGAATATCATTCTCAAACTGCTGCAGGCGAGCGACTACAATGTCGACAAGGCGCAGCACGGCATCGTTTATATTGATGAAATTGATAAGATTACCCGCAAGGCGGAAAACCCCAGCATCACCCGTGATGTATCGGGCGAGGGCGTTCAGCAGGCTCTGCTGAAACTGATGGAAGGCACTACTGCCTCCGTTCCTCCGCAGGGCGGGCGCAAACATCCGCAGCAGGAATTCCTGCAAGTGGATACAACCAACATCCTGTTTATTTGCGGCGGCGCGTTTGCTGGCCTTGAAAAAGTGATCGCTGACCGGTTGCAGAAACGCAGCATCGGTTTCGGCGCGCATGTTGCCGATCCGGACAAGCGCAAAGTCGGCGAATTGCTCGAAAAATGTGAGCCGGAAGATCTGCTGAAATTCGGCCTGATCCCTGAATTTGTTGGCCGTTTGCCCGTTATCGCCACCCTGCGCGATTTGGATATTGATGCGCTCGTGGAAATTCTCAGCCTGCCCAAAAACGCTTTGGCAAAACAATATGCCAAGCTGTTTGAGCTGGAAGATGTCGCGCTGACATTCAACGATGATGCACTGGTTGCGATTGCTGAGAAAGCAATCGAACGCAAAACCGGCGCGCGCGGCCTTCGCTCCATTGTTGAAGGCATCTTGCTCGATACGATGTTCGATCTGCCCGATATGGACGGGGTGACCGAAATCGTGATCGACAAGGATGTGGTAGCAGGCAACAAAGACCCGATCCGTGTTGTTGGCGGTGAGAAGGAAGAAGCTGCCTAATTATGTCGGAGGAATGGTTGCCGCTCATTCTGTGCGCGCCATTCGTCCTATTGATTATGGCATCGGGGCTGTGGGCCAACCGGCGATTTAGACGATTTAAGCGTTTGCCCGGGCATTTCGATATCACTGGCAAGGCGACTTATCTCGCGCCGCGCAGCCTGATCATTTGGTATATTCCCATTGTTCTGTCGACGGTGCTGATAGCCATTGCCTTGGCCGGCGTGCTGGTCCCCAGCGAGTTACAGAACGGTGATGCCGTCACCGGGGTTGTGCTCGGCGGTGTTTGCATATTGGGCGCTCAAATGCTCATTCTTTGGCTAACGGAGCGTTGGGCTTCCCGGCAAAATTAAACCCCGCCCGGCGGATTCTCACCTGCCAGACGGGGTTCGTATCTACGCTGCGTGTGGGGGTGGGTGCAGCGCAGGAATGTTGTGTGATCAGCCTGGCAAGAATACGCCGTCTGTCACGTGGATCACGCCATTTGATGTGGTAACGTCGGCTTGCACAACGGTGCTGGTACGGCCAGCTGCATCGGTGATCACAACCGAACCGTCGTCAATCATAGCAGTGAGCGTGCCGCCAGACAGTGTTGTGATTGTGGCGCTGCCGTCACCGGCTTCGATCAAATCAATCAGATCACCAGCGGTGACTGTGCCTGCAACCGCATGATACGTTAAAATACCAGTGAGTGTGCCTTTATTCTCTGGCTTTACCAAGGTTGCGACAGTGCCATCTGGCAGTTCACCGAATGCATCATCGGTTGGCGCAAAGATTGTGAAAGGGCCTGGTCCTGAAAGTGTTTCTACCAAACCAGCGGCTTTTACAGCAGCGACCAGCGTATTGTGCACGCCTGTGCTCATTGCTGTTTCCACAATATTCGGTGCAGCTTTTGCGGGTTTCGCACCATGATGATGCGCAGCGGCAGGTACAGCCATCATTACGCCGCCCGAAACAGCAAATGTTGCGGCCAAGGCGACAGCTTTGAATGAATTGAATTTAGACATTAAATACTCCTCTAAACAACAAGCCCCGTCCTGCCTGATGTAAGAGATACGCTTGAGCCTGCGATTTGGACGCAAACTTTTCTAAATTTGTACAAAAGTACCTTGTGCGACGACTGGTCCGGCGTCTTGACCCTTGGGTGCGCCGCCTAGCGGTTCGCGAGTTAGTACCATCTGGGCGCCGTCGTTTATATGGCGTGTGAGTGCGGCATCGACAGCCACGCGCCGCTGTTCGCCCGGCACTACAACGCCAAGCGATTTCGCGCCATCATCAGGCGTTACCAGCCACAACTCATGGTCATGCACGCCGTCGGCGGTTAACCCGCTGGCAGAGACCAGCATTTCGGAACGTTCAGGCAAATAGGTAACGGCCAAACGCAAGGGAGTGTCCGCAATGGGGATATTGGCCATAAGCGGGGCAGTGGGCTCCGCTGGTGCAGGTTTCGTCCCGGGAAAAGCAAAGAATGCCAGTGCGACCGCTGCTGCTGCGGATAGTACGCTGGCAATTTGCCACCGGCGTACCCTTCTTTGGAGCGCAACAACATTGGCAGATGCGGCGGAGCGGGCAGGGCGCGCCAACTCTGCCTCTATCCGCGCCCACACTGCCGGCGGCGGAACTGTGCCTGATGCGCCGTCATATAAAGGTGCGAGCTTTTCCTCCCAATCGGCAACGGCCGCAGCAAAAGCGGGATCGCTGGCCATCAGACCGCGCGCGGTGATCAATTCTTCCCCTTCAAGCAAGCGCAATGCGTGCTCTGCCGCGAGGCGGTCTTTATCGGTCATTTCTGGTGAAGTTGGGTTTGAATCTGTCATGCCTCCAAACACCTTTTGAGTTTGGCGAGTCCTCTACGGACCCAGCTCTTCATGGTGCCGAGCGGCACACCCTGCGTTTCGGCCAGTTCTGCATATGTCGCGCCGTGGAAAAAGGCGGTGCGGATGGCATCGCGTTGCCGTTCTTCCAGCGTTTCGATGCAATGATGCACTTGGGCATTGCTTTGCTGAACCTCCAGCTGTTCGTCGGCCAGCGGTGTTTCATCGCTGATTTCCATTGCCTCATCCACGGGCACCGCGCCGCTTTGGACTTTGCCAGATCTCAGCCGGTCAATCGCCCGATTGCGTGCAAAGGTGGCGAGCCAGCTAATCGGGCTGGCCCGTGCCGGATCATACCGGTCGGCACTGCGCCACAAACTGACATACACATCTTGCAAGGCATCCTCGGCGTCATCTCTGGTTCCTAAGATACGCAGGCAAATGCCAAATAGTTTCGCTGATGTGGCTTGATAGATGAATTCCAGCGCAGACCGATCTCCATCAGCCAGCCGGGCAATGGCTGCTTTCAGTTCCTCACGCGCTAAGTCGGCATCGCTCATCGGCTCACTCGTAAACGCAAGAATCCAATCCGTCACGCCTTACCACACCCATCCGTGCCGCGATGGTATTGCCATAGCGCCGGGTGAAGCCGGTGGGGTTTGCAACGGATCGTTTCTTGGGGAGGGGAAGTGCTGCTGCCATCCGTGCGGCTTCGACCTTGCTTAGCTGCGCTGCGGAATGATCAAAATAGCGCTGCGCCCCAGCCTCTGCGCCATAGGTGCCAATGCCCGTTTCCGCGACGTTCAGATAGACTTCCATAATCCGCCGTTTGCCCCAGATCTTCTCGATCAGGAAAGTGAACCACGCCTCGAACCCCTTGCGGACGTAGCCGCCACCTTGCCATAGGAAGACATTCTTGGCGGTTTGCTGGCTGATGGTGGAGCCACCCCGAATACGCCCGCCTTTCGCGTTGCGCTCAATCGCCTGTTCTATCGCTTCACGATCAAATCCGTCATGCGAGCAGAACTTGCCATCTTCAGCGGCGATAACGGCAGTGACCAAGTTCCGGTCTATGTTGGACAGGCTTTCCCAATCCTTGGTGATGCTGTTTTCATCCATCAACATGGTCGCTGTGACGGGTGGCGGGACGAATTTGAATAATAGCACAAAGGCCAGACTAAGGCCGATGAACCACAGGATAATTTTCGCCAGAAATTTGCCAAGCCACATCATCGTTCACGTGTACTTTGATTGGTGAGGCATTCCAACAAAAACCCCGCCAGCATGTCTGCAAGCGGGGCCATTGTTTCGGTAGGTGCGCTATTTACCCGGCTGCTGGCGTGAACCTCTCGCCAGCGATGGTTTTCATCGCTTTTTGCAGCTTTTCAAAAGCGCGCACTTCGATTTGGCGAATGCGTTCACGGCTGACGCTGTAGACCTGTGACAGTTCTTCCAGCGTTTGCGGGCTTTCGGTCAGACGGCGTTCGGTCAGAATGTGCTTTTCGCGGTCATTCAACCCGTTCATCGCTTCCAATAGCATGTCGTGACGCACCTCTGCCTCTTCAGCGTCGGCAACTGTCTCGTCTTGCAAAGGCCGGTCATCCACAAGCCAATCCTGCCACTGGCCGCCATCTTCTTCATCGCCGCGCATTTTGGTGTTGAGCGAGCCGTCGCCGCCCATCATCATGCGCCGGTTCATATTGATGACTTCCTGCTCCGCAACACCAAGGTTGGTGGCGATGGTTTTCACATCATCAGGATGCAGGTCGCTATCTTCGTAGGCTTCCAGTTCTTTCTTCATCCGGCGAAGGTTGAAGAACAGCTTCTTCTGAGCCGCAGTGGTACCCATTTTGACCAAGGACCAACTGCGCAGGATAAATTCCTGCATGCTCGCCTTAATCCACCACATTGCGTAGGTGGCAAGACGGAAGCCGCGCTCTGGTTCGAATTTCTTGACACCCTGCATCAGGCCAACGTTACCCTCGGAAATCAGGTCCGATACGGGTAAGCCATAGCCGCGGTAACCCATCGCGATTTTCGCGACTAGGCGCAGGTGACTGGTCACCAATTGCGCGGCTGCCTCAGGGTCTTCATGTTCCGCATACGCTTTGGCGAGCATATATTCCTGCTCTGCCGTCAGTACCGGATATTTTTTGATTTCGGCCAAATAGCGGTTGAGGCTTTGCTCTCCGCCGAGGGCCGGGACTTTTGCTATTTCGTTACTCACTCTATCCCTAACCTTTCTAGTGCCAGCCGCTTGTTCACGGACCCCTGATGGGCATCCGTAATTTCGGGCCGCGTGGTTACATATAGACGCTCTTTTCTGCTTTTGCAGTGCGTTTCATCGATATCAACGAGTGGTTTCGTCGATCAGTTCCCGCATATCGTCAGGAATCTCGGCGTGAAACTCCACATAGTCACCTGTTACGGGGTGGTTGAACCCCAATGATGCTGCATGCAGTGCCTGCCGGACAAACCGCAATCGTTGCAATACTGGCCGCAAGACAGCGCTTGTTCGTCCATATGCTGGATCCCCTAATAGCGCATGACCGATTGACGCAAAGTGAACGCGCACCTGATGGGTTCTACCGGTTTCAAGCCGGCATTCGACAAGGCTGGCATTATTAAGTGTTTTCAGCGTTTTGTAGTGCGTGATCGCGTGTTTTCCGCGCGCGGAATCTTCATCCAGAACAGCCATCTTTTTGCGGTTTCCGGGGGACCGTCCGATGATGCCTTCGATTGTACCATCGGCAGGGACCGGATAGCCGCCGCATACCGCCAAATAGCGGCGATGGATGGAGTGATCAGCGAATTGCGCCGCCAGCCCTTCATGCGCGGCAGTAGATTTGGCTACAACCAACAAACCAGAAGTATCCTTATCAATCCGGTGTACGATACCGGGACGCGCCACACCGCCGATACCCGATAATTGGCCCTGACAATGGTGGAGCAGTGCGTTCACCAGAGTGCCGGTTAAATTGCCCGCCGCAGGATGCACGACCATTCCAGCCGGTTTGTTGACGACAATCAGATGCGCATCTTCAAACGCGACATCCAGCGCAATATCCTCCGGCTGCGCCTCTGGCTCCGTCGCCGGCGGGACTTCTATGGTGAAATGCGCGCCTGCCTGCATTTTGGCTGACGGGTTGGTCGCAGTGGTTTTGCCCACCACAACGGCCCCTGCCGCCATCAGGGCTTTGACTCGCTCGCGCGACAATCCCGATGCTTCAGCCAACAATTTGTCGAGCCTACCTGATGCGGCAAGGGTTCCAGTGATGGTTTGAGATAGTGACACGGCCTCTCCATAACCTGTTGCACTAACCTTGTCTCTATATGCTAGGGCTCCGTACCATGTCTTTGGTGATTAAGAGCCCGGTACTCCATAGTTTGATATCCGCGGGACAAGACGCCGCTCTGCAGGAGTGTTGCGGTTTGTTGTTGGGGGAGGGCAACATTATCACCGCAATCCAGCGGGCTGGCAATATCCATCCGGCACCGCAAACCCATTTTGAGATTGATCCGGCGGTTTTGATCAATGCGCACAAAGCGCAGCGGAGCGGCGGGCCGGCCATCGTCGGCTATTACCACTCCCACCCCAATGGGTTGACTGCGCCGTCTGAGACCGACGCGGCGATGGCGGCGGCGGACGGAAAGGTTTGGGCGATTATTGCCGGAGACACGGTGACATTTTGGCGTGACGAGAAGAGTGGTTTTACCGCGCTGTCCTACACAGTGACGGAGGTCTAAATCCACGCAATGGCGTTGACGATGACTCGCTGCGAAACCGATTTTTCCACGCGCGGGTGGCGGTGCGGAGATTTTAGGTTAAGACAGTGTCCCATGTGTCCCTTTCCTACAGGAAATATCTCGATAATATGTCCGATACTATGACCGACAAATGTTCTGTCGACCTTGCCGCGCTGCTCTGTTCGCGTTTGTGCCACGATTTGCTCAGCCCGGTCGGGGCGATGAGTAACGGGCTGGAATTGCTGGCGGATGAGAATGATCCGGCGATGCGGCAGCAATGTATGGATTTGCTCAATCAAAGCGCCAAGACCAGCACGGACAAATTGAAGTTCTTCCGTTTGGCCTTCGGTGCAGCGGGCGGCTTTGGTGAAATGGTTGAGGTGGCGGAGCCCAAGGCTGTCATTGATGCGTTGGTGGCGGATAATAAGCGCGTTGAAGCCAACTGGGCGATAGATGCCGCCAAGCTGCCTAAAGATGCCGTGAAAGTGATGCTAAATTTTGCCCATATGGCGCTTGAGGGGCTTGTTCGCGGCGGCACGCTAGACATTGGTGCGGAATCTACCGGCGGCAATACAGAGATTGTGGTGCGGGCTGCCGGGCCGAAGATCGCATTCGATGAAACGGTTGGTAAGGCACTGCAGGGCGAGCTGCCTAGCGATGAACTGTCGAGCCGTACGGCACCGGCGCATATGCTATATTTGATGGCGGAAAAATCCGGCGGCGGACTGCAATACCAGCTGAGTGATGAAGCCTTGGTTTTGGGTGCAGTCCTGCCTGAGCCAGAGGGCCTTATCGGTTAATGGATGAGCTCATCCATCACACGCGGTTATCGCCCAATTGCAATGATCGGAAATTGCCGATTACGATGGCGGTGCTGCATTATACGGAAATGAAGCCGGTTGAGACGGCGCTGGACCGGTTGTGTGATCCCGAAGCGCAAGTCAGCGCGCATTATCTGATCAGCGAAGAGGGTGAGGTGACTCTGCTGGTGCCGGAGGAAAAGCGCGCATGGCACGCAGGGGCATCGCATTGGCGGGATATTAAAGATGTCAATTCCGCCAGTATCGGGATTGAGCTCGACCATCCCGGGCATGGGCTGGGATACAGGCCGTTCGCAGACGCTCAAATCGACGCCCTGATCCCGCTGCTCAGCCGGATTGTGAAGCAATATGACATTCCGCGCGCCAATGTGGTTGCGCACTCAGATGTCGCCCCCGCGCGAAAGACTGATCCCGGCGAGCTGTTCCCGTGGGAGCGGTTGGCAGATCTGGGCCTTGCCCTTGCAACGCCGAAGATCGAATTGGGCGATCCATTTGACAATGACGGGGCGTTTTATCTCGCACTGGAACGCTACGGATATGACATCACCGATGGAATTAAAGCGGTAGAGGCGTTTCAGCGCCGCTGGTGCCCGCGCAAGATTGACGGTGTGATCAATGCCGAAATCCGCGCGATCCTGTTCCAGCTTTTGCTCGACAGGGATCGCGGAGACGCTAGATAGCGACGGGTCAGGGGGCCGGGCAACTGCGTATGGGGTGACCCATCCGAGGAAAGTCCGGGCTCCACGAAATAAGGGTGGCGGGTAACGCCCGCCGGGCTTCGATCCTTACGGGGTAAGAGGTTTAGGGATAGTGCCACAGAGAGCAAACCGCCTGTGCGTTTCGGAAGGAGCACGCGTTCCTTTTGGAAAACGGCAGGTAAGGGTGAAAGGGTGCGGTAAGAGCGCACCGCGCGATTGGTAACAATCGCGGCATGGTAAACCCCACCCGGAGCAAGGCCAAATAGGGGCGGCGCGCCGAGGGCTTCGGTCCAAGGCAGGTCTATTTCGGACCGTGATCGCCCGGGTTGGCTGCTTGAGCTGCGGAGCAATCCGTAGCCTAGAGGAATGGTTGCCCTTGGCGGGCAGGTCCCTTGCGGATACCGCCGCTGAGACAGAACCCGGCTTATAGGCCCCCTGACGTTCTCTTTCTGACAAAAGTACTTGCCTACAGCGGCGGTTGCTGACCAAATGGCCCCAGAATGATCGCTTAAGCGACGCTGGGAGAGACCATAAATGAAGAATCTGAAATTGCTGTCGGCCGTGCCATTTGTCGCGCTTATATTGGCCAATACTAGCCCGCCCGTGGGTGTTGCCACCGATCAGACTGCGCAGCGCAATCAGGCCGTTGCAGAAGCACTGCCCATCGCTGACCAGCAAGATTTCGAGGATGCGCGCCGGGGCCTTTTGGCCCAATTAGAAACGGACATTCTCAACGAGGACGGTTCCGTCGCGTGGAAGATTGACGAATTTGATTTTCTGGACGGCAAAGCACCGCCATCTGCGAACCCGTCACTTTGGCGGCAAAGCCAATTGGCTGCCATCCACGGTTTGTTTGAAGTTGTTCCCGGAGTGTATCAGGTCCGCGGATATGATTTGTCCGTGATGACATTGATCGCAGGGGACAGCGGCTGGATTGTCATCGATCCGCTGCTCAGCGCTGCCCCGGCAAGGGCATCGCTGGATCTGGCCAACAAAACCTTGGGCGAAAAGCCAGTGGTCGCTGTGCTGTTCACGCATAGCCATGCTGATCACTTTGGGGGCGTGCTGGGCGTAACGTCGCGCGAAGAACTGCAAGCTGGTAAAGTGGCAATTTATGCCCCGTATGGCTTCACTAAAGAAACGGTCGGGGAAAGCGTGCTTGCCGGTAACGCGATGAGCCGCCGGGCGCAGTATCAGTTTGGTGCAAATGTACCTTCGGGTGCTGCTGGTGCAGTTGGCGTAGGTTTGGGGCCGAAACTGTCTGCCGGCAGCATTGGTTTGTTGCCGCCGACACGCGAATTATCGACCGACGGTGAAACGTTGGACATTGATGGCATCACGTTTGAATTTGTTGATGCGGGACAGACTGAGGCACCGTCAGAATTTGTCTTTTACCTGCCTCAATTCAAGGCGTTCCATGCTGCCGAAGTTGTCACGCGCGTTCAGCATAACATCCTGACACCGCGCGGTGCGATTGTCCGGGATAGCTTGCAGTGGAGCCGTAAGGTAGACGAATTTCTCAGCCGATTTGGGGACAAGAGCGAGGTTATGCTGGCTTCCCATCACTGGCCGACTTGGGGCGGTGATGCGGTGCGCGATAAACTTCGCAATCAACGCGACGCTTACCGGTATATTCATGACCAAACCTTGAGGATGGCCAATCAGGGGCTCACAATGGATGAGATCGCCGAGGATATTGGCGAGCCCGATTTCGCCAAAACCGATTTTGGTGTCCGAGGATATTACGGCACGTTCGAACATAATTCGAAAGCCGTATATCAAAGGTATTTTGGTTGGTGGAATGCAGTTCCGGCTGATTATGACCCGCTGCCCAAGGTTGAGGAAGCGGCCAAATGGATATCGGCACTTGGCGGGGCCGAAGCAGCGCTGACGCAGGGGCAGAAAGCCTTTGAAGCGGGCGACTACCGCTGGGGTGCACGGCTTCTGCAGACACTGGTTTTTGCCGAACCCGATAATACCGACGCGAAGATGTGGCTGGCATCCACTTACGAACAGTTGGGCTATCAAGCAGAAGGCGGAACATGGCGGAACATCTATCTCTCGGCGGCGCTGGAATTGCGGACACCAAAAGAGAATGACAGCGTTAACACGGTAACAGCGTCGGTATTGGCTGCGTTGCCAACGCTTGATTTGTTCGATGCCTTGGCCGCGCGGTTCAATCCAGCAAAGATGCAAGGGGAGGGCGGGATACTGGCGTTCAATTTCCCTGATACTGAAGAAGAGATTTCGGTCGATCTGCGGCAAAGCGTGATGTTTCCGCGCGTCGGGTCTGCTGATGCGCCCGTCGTTACCCTTTCAATTCAGCGCAGTGATATGAACCGGTTGCTGGCCCAAGAAACCACTTTACCTGAATTGCTGGGGTCAGGTGCCGCCACATTTGAGGGCGATGTCACAGCGCTAGGCAGAATGTTTGGAGCGCTCGATTCCCAGGTGCCGTACTTTGAAATCGTGACTCCATAATTGGATTGCGCGTAGCGGATTTTACATCTTCGCACCATTTTACATCAGGCCGGGCCGAAATCATGTATACCATTTCGGGACACGCAGAATGGCCGGTTTGCAAGATACCGGCTGCTCATAGACGTTCGGTAATGTTTTTTTTGGAGGGGGATTAACCTATGACACGCAAATTGGCGGCCGAAGCATTTGGCACATTTTGGCTGGTATTTGGCGGGTGCGGCTCAGCCGTATTAGCCGCAGCTTTTCCTGAATTGGGTATTGGTTTTGTCGGCGTTTCGCTGGCCTTTGGTTTGACCGTGCTGACGATGGCATATGCGGTTGGCGGTATTTCTGGCGGCCACTTTAACCCCGCCGTTTCAGTAGGTCTCGCAATGGCAGGCCGGTTTGAATGGAAAGAGCTGGCGCCTTATGTCATTGCGCAGCTTATTGGTGCGATGATCGCGGGCTGGGCCTTGTATATCATAGCAAGCGGCCAGGCTGGTTGGACGCCGGGTGGTTTTGCATCCAACGGGTACGATAGTCTGTCCCCGGGCAAATACTCGCTTATGTCGGCATTGCTGATTGAAGTTATTCTCACAGCGGGCTTCCTGATCGTGATCCTCGGATCGACATCGCGCGCAGTGCCCGGTGGTTTTGCGCCAATCTCGATCGGTTTGGCCCTGACGCTGATCCACTTGATCTCGATTCCGGTCACGAACACATCGGTAAATCCTGCGCGCTCTACTGGCGTTGCGTTTTTTGCAGAAACTGGTGCCGCATCGCAGCTCTGGTTGTTCTGGGTGGCGCCAATCGTTGGCGCTATTATCGGCGCAGTTATCTGGCGGTATATTTTGTCGCCGGGCGAAACTCTGGAAGATATCGGCGGCGAATAAGGCCCAAAGCGGGCTCAATAGCTGATGAATTGGGGCGGTTGGCGTTTGGGTCAGCCGCCCCTTTTCTGTCGATGTGATCACGCTATGCTAGCCTTTCGAAGCTGAGTGCGGTGTAATGACAGCAAGCTGTTATACGGGGAAGAATAGCCATGCGGGTTGCCATTATCGGATCAGGAGCATCGGGGCTCGCTGCGGCTTATTACCTAATGGATCGCGGTATCCGGGACGTAACGCTGTTTGAAAAGAGCGACCAATTGGGCGGTACGTGGCGGGATAATACCTATCCCGGCGTGGCCTGCGATGTGCCCTCTCATCTGTATCGTTTCACCTTTGCGCCCAATGCTGAATGGACGCAGCGTTGCTCCCCGGGTCACGAAATCCAGAATTACATGGTCGATGTTGCCCATAAGACGGGAGTTTTTGAGCGCATTCGCTTCGGGCATGAAGTCACTGATACACTCTATGCCCACGGGCAGTGGCAGATCACAACCAATCAAGGACCGCAGGGCAGTTATAATGCAGTCATCTCTGCCGGCGGGGCTCTGCATCACCCCAAAATGCCAGAGATTGAAGGCATGGATGAATTTGCGGGTGTCGCTTGCCACTCGGCGCGGTGGGACAATAGTCTCGACCTTACCGGCAAGCGGGTGGGGATCATCGGTAGCGGTTCGACTGGTACCCAACTCACGTGTGCCTTGGCCGATCAAGTGAGCCAGCTGACGGTATTTCAACGGACCGCGCAGTGGATCATGCCGCTGCCCAATCATCCGATTGAAGAAAAGAAGCGGCAGGAATACCGCGACAACCCCCAGGCGATGGACACGTATTACGACTATTTGGCGGACCGGTTTAACTCTGTCTTTGCTGATGCTGTTTCGGGTCACAATGCCGAAGCGTATGAGGAGATGGCGCGGGCGTGCGAGAACAATTTGCACGCCAGCGTTGCCGACCCAGTTCTGCGCGCCAAACTGACCCCTGATTACAAAGTGGGCTGTAAACGATTGGTGGTTTCCGATCGGTTTTATCAGGCGGTTCAGCAGTCCAATGTGAACGTGGTAACCGACAATATTGACAGAATTGATGAGGCGGGTGTGCGCACGGCCGATGATGTGCACCATGCGTTGGATGTCATTATCTACGCCACAGGTTTTCATGCGCATAGCTTGTGCCATCCCATGCGGATTGTTGGCCGCGAAGATCGTGAATTGCTGGAACAATGGCGTGACGGGAATGTCGCTTACCGTTCGGTCGCAGTCCCCGGTTTCCCCAATTGGTTTATGGTGGGCGGACCCAACAGCCCAATTGGGAACTTCAGCTATTTGATGACTGCCGAAGCCCAGGCGAAGTACATCGCCTCGCTGGTTGGCGAGATTGCCAGTGGGCACGTGCGTAGTATTGAGCCGAAAGAGGATGCAACCAGCACGTATAACACCCAGCTTCGCGATGCCATGGCAGGCACCGTTTGGACCAGCGGTTGCAACAGTTGGTACTTTGATTCCCAAGGACGGGTCGCATCCTATCCCTGGAGTTACACCCGCTTCGCACAAGAGATGAAGGTGCCGGATTGGAACGATTTCATCCTGGAACGGCCAATGACGGGATAGGCGGCTGGAACCTTGCCCTGATTGGGCAGTTCGTTTGCTATGAATGACACACCAGTGCCACGCAGTCTTGCCCAACGGATTGCCATTATACTTGCAGTTTTCGTACAGATCGGTGCAACTTTTTTGCCGCAATTGGGGTTTGGCGATCCGATTGGACAGCGCTCCGACTCGGTGCGAACTTTGGTCACACCATCAGGTTGGGCCTTTTCGATCTGGGGGCTGCTGTTTCTGGGTTCCGTCATGTACGCCGTGTGGCAAGCTCTGCCCGCGCAAAAATACAATAGTTTGGTGAACCGTATCGGTTGGGCATCCGTGGTGGCCTTGGCGGCGCAGGGGGCTTGGGCGGCATACACCCAAGTGGCCAACCTGACTGTGATTTCCGTCATCATCATTCTCACATCGCTATGCGCGTTGCTGCTTATTTTGCGGGAACTGGTGGCGGTAAAGCGGCCATTTACGGCCGGAGAACGGTGGATCGCGGGTTTAACGTTCAGCGCGCTCGCCGCTTGGCTAACGGCGGCGTCCATTGTGAACGTCGCTGCGACCTTGGTATATTACGGCGTAGGTGGCGGTTTTTCGCACCCGTTCATCGCTGCTATTATTGTTCTGATCGGCGGTATTATCGCTGCATTGGCAGTCTGGCGCAGCCGCGGAAATCCTTGGTATGCTTTGGTATTCTGTTGGGCGCTGCTGGCGATCTATTTTCGCGGTGGCCAAGAAAGCTGGGCTATTGCAGGGGCAACGGTGCTGTCGGCACTGGCGGTAATATATGCCGTACTGGCCAAACTTAGCGATCGCGCCGATCGCCACCACTGGTTGGGCGGCGGCAACGCACCGTAAGCCGATCTGGATCTAGCTTCTGCCGATACTGGAATACTCAAATCCAGCGGCACGCACATCTTCCGGTTTATAGATGTTGCGCAGGTCGATCATTACCGGCGCATTCGCCAGTTCCTTGACACGTTTCAGATCCAGCGCACGGAAGGCATCCCATTCTGTCACAATGGCAACAGCATCTGCGCCTTTGATGGCATCATAGGGATCGTTCATCATGGTAACCTCCGGCATCAAGGGTGCCGCGATTTCCATGCCTTCTGGATCAAAGGCTTCAATTGATACACCGGCATCGTGCAATGTCTGCGCAACCGCGATCGCTGGGCTATCCCGCATATCATCGGTGTTGGGTTTGAAGGTCAGACCCAGCAAGGCAACTTTCTTGCCGCGCGCTGCATCAGGGCCGCCCAAGGCGTCGATGACTTTGCGTCCCATCGCCCGCTTGCGGCTATCATTGGTTTTTACGACAGCTTCAACGAGGCGTACGGGGCTTTCATAATCCTCAGCCGTCTTCAGTAATGCCAACGTATCTTTGGGGAAACACGATCCACCATAGCCGGGACCTGCGTTCAGAAACTTTGGACCAATCCTGTTATCGCTGCCAATTCCGCGGCTCACGTCTTGGACGTTAGCTCCGACTTTTTCACACAGATCTGCCATTTCATTGATGAAAGTGATCTTGGTGGCAAGGAAAGCGTTGGCCGCGTACTTGATCAGCTCAGCGCTGCGGCGGCTGGTGAACATAATCGGGGATTCGTTGAGGAATAACGGGCGATAGACCTCACTCATGACCTCGCGGCCGAATTCAGTTTCGGCCCCGATCACGATACGGTCTGGGCGTTTGAAGTCCCCAATCGCGGCACCTTCGCGCAAAAATTCTGGGTTGGAAACAACTGCGAATGTGTGCGGCGTTCCGCTCGCTTCAAGAATGCGTTCAACTTCGTCACCCGTTCCAACCGGTACGGTGGACTTGGTGACGATAACGGCATCGTTGGCCAAGCTGGCACCGACTTCTTCGGCCACGGCATAAACGAAAGATAAATCTGCGTGCCCATCACCCCTGCGGCTAGGTGTACCGACTGCTATGAAAATGGCCTGAGCATCCTTGATACCTTCCGCCAGATCGGTCGTGAATGAAAGCCGTCCGGTCTCAACGTTCTTGCCAACCAGTTCAGCCAGCCCAGGCTCGAAAATTGGCATGACACCTTCGTGCAAACGGTCAATCTTTGACTGGTCTTTATCAATGCAGACAACATCATGACCGAAATCAGCGAAACATGCGCCGGAAACGAGCCCTACATAGCCTGATCCAACCATTGCGATTTTCATTCTGCTGTATCCTTCTTTTGGATGACTATCTTGCCGTTTTTCTTTTCAATAGCTTGGATATAGCGTTGTTCGCTACCTTCCAATACCAGCGCTGTCAGTATTCCAAAGCGGTAGGCACCAGTATCGATGCCAATGCGGTTTGGTCTTTCGACAATATTCTCCACAATCGTATGGCCGTGGACAACCAGATGCGAGTGTTTTCTCGTAGAATTCAAAAAGGGTTCGCGTATCCAGCGGGTGTCGCGCTTGCGCTGTTCATCCATTGGAACCTCGGGATTTATCCCGGCATGCACAAACAGATAATCACCCAGAATGATCATCTCCTCGAAGGATTTGATAAATGCCTTATCAGCTTTAGGCACAAGGTCCTTCATCATCTGTTGTAGCTCAGCAGTTGTAGCGTCGTTGAATTGCTTCTCACTCACCCCGTAGCTTAATATAGTTTCTCGTCCGCCATGTTTGAGAAAATGCCGCATGATGTTCACGCTCTTAAACGCGTCGATCATCATCTCTTCATGATTCCCCATGAGGTAGCGCACTTCGCAACCTTTTGGGCAACGGGGCTGCCATTCCCGCGCGTGACGTATCACGCCCGCGCTATCCGGGCCGCGATCAATTAGGTCGCCCAGCAATATCATAGTCGTTTCAGCGGGGGCGTTCTGTTCAACGTCCTGTTCAATGGCGTCGGTCAAAGCTTCAAAGAGATCAAGCCGGCCGTGAATGTCACCGATCGCATACAGACGCGTTCCCGCTGGCAGCTCGGGACGTTGCGATTTTTTTCGTTTGCCAAAGGCTTTGCGAATGGGGTCAAACATTACGGTTCTAAGATATCCAATTGATCGGTGGCCCCTTAGGGCAGCAGATCATGGGCTGCAATCGCTGAGCGGTGCCTTAACTGCCGGTCACCTGATGTAAAAAACCCACACTTTTTGCCAAGTTGTAGACTTTGGTGAAATTACCCTTGTGCGGCGCAGCATGTCGCGGCAAGATTATTTCATATTCGCACGAGAACGCACATTAAAACGAGGCGGCCGGTGAATATGCAGGTGGGACGAAGCAACACCTAAACCAAGGAACTAATTGGTATGCTAACGTCCATCCGCGGTCTTACCGCAGTTACTCTCGCAGCTTGTGCTGCAATGTCTTCTACTACTGCTTTTGCGCAGGAAGAAGAATCATCCATCTCCGTTTCCGCAAATGTTGCGATGACCAGCGAGTACCGCTTCCGCGGTGTTGATCTGTCTGGTGGCGAGTTCGCCATCCAAGGCGGTGTCGATGTCGCTCACGATTCGGGTATTTATGTTGGAACCTGGGCATCGTCGCTCGATGAAACGACGGTCGGCTTCGGTAGTACAGAACTCGACATCTATGGCGGTTGGAGCGGCGAAGTCGCTGAAGGCGTCAGCATCGATGTCGGTGTCATCCAGTACATCTATCCCGATGCAGGTCCCGGTGATTTCGATTACACCGAATTCTATGGCTCCGTAGGTTTCACTTTCGGTCCGGCAGAAGCCACCGTTGGTGTGGCTTATGCGCCTGACCAAGATTCTTTGGGCAGCACGGACAACACCTATGTCTACACTGATTTGGGCATCGGAATTCCGGACACCCCGCTGACAGTTACGGGTCACCTCGGTTACACCGATGGCTTCTTGACCTTCACAGGCGACAGCAAAGCGTTTGACTGGTCGATTGGCGCAGAAGCGGCCATTCCAGGCACACCTCTTACGCTTGGTGCAGCCTACACTGGCGCAGAAGGCGATATCGTCGCTCCTGCGTATGACTTTGTCGACGATGCATTTGTCGTAACGTTGAGCGCCAGCTTCTAAGAAGCCGCGTACATAACCGGGCCCGTCCCGCTCACCATGGGTGAGCGCGGCGGGCCTTGTTGTTTTAGTCCAGAGAAAAGTCGACGGTCGTGACGACCCTCACCTTTTTGTAGGGGGTATCGCTCACTCCCCAGCCACCAGCTTCCCCGTCGCGGGCATCGATAGAGAAGTACCCTTGGGTGGCTTTGCGTATTTTGCCGACACCCGTCCCACTGTCAGAAGCGAATTGCTCGGCGGCTGCTCTGGCGTCTTTGGTCGCTGCGGCAACCATATCCGGCTTGATTTCATCCAGTTTGGTGAATGTGTAGGCCATGCCCGAACCATCTTCTAACACCACGCCGCGGCGAACCAGTTCAACTTGCCGCTTAACTGCGTTTTCCGCCCGTTCAATATCTGTTGTGCGCAGGGTCAAGCGTTGACGCACTGTGTATCGGGGAACGCCGCGATCAGAATAGAAAGAGACATTGACGCCGGTTGGTTGAAGCGCCTCTTCGGGAAAACCGATTTTTTTGAAGAATTCCTCGATCGACTTGGTGTCTTGATCGACCGCTGCTTGGGCCGATTGTAGATCCGGCGCGCTGGCAGAATAGGCGACTGTCCATGTGGCCAAATCCGCTGTCACCTCGCGCTCTGCCAATCCGCGAACCGTCACGGATCGATCAGCCTCTTTCGCGCGGACAAGCCCGTCGCCAAGCAAAAAGCCCCCAGCTATCAGTCCAATCGCTATAATGGTTGAGGCACTTAGCCAGAGCCGGGTCGTTTGCTGTTGCCAAAAGGGGGTGGCGGTTGGGGGTGTTTCACTTGTAGTATCAGTCATCTTGGTTCCTCTCGGCAATCGGTTGAGCGACGTGGCTCAATTGAAGAATTTCCGATGAACTGTGCTTGAATAGCGACGAATGGAGTTTCCAGTGACTAAATATCTGCACAGTATGATCCGTGTGACCGACCCGGTTGCGACGGTTGAATTTTTCAAGTTGATCGGATTGGAGGAAGTGCGGCGTTTTGATGTGGAAGCTGGACGTTTCACGCTCATCTTTCTCGCCGCACCGGGGCAAGAAGGTCTGGCTGAGGTTGAACTTACTTACAATTGGCCCGCCGAAGATGGCAGCGACGCAGAAGTGTATGACGCGGGTCGCAATTTCGGCCATCTCGCTTACCGGGTGGAGAATGTTTACGAGACTTGCCAACGCTTGATGGATGCTGGGGTTACTATTAACCGGCCCCCGCGCGATGGGCACATGGCGTTTGTCAAATCACCCGACGGGATATCTATAGAACTGCTTCAAGAAGGCAGCCTGCCGCCGCAAGAGCCTTGGGCGAGCATGGAAAATACAGGCAGCTGGTAGCACCAGCGCTGATTTAGGCAGGGTCGGATTCTGCAGTTCGATCGTTGGGGTGTGTTGTGGTCAGCCGTAGAACCACATACCCCAACACTGCGGAAATAACCGATCCTGCCAGAATGCCGATTTTTGCCTCATCGATTAACAAGCGATAGCCTGGAAATGCCAGCTCGCCGATGAATAGCGACATGGTAAAGCCAATGCCGCACAGGATCGAAATCCCCCAAATCTCTGTCCAGCTTGCCCCTTTGGGTGGCTTAGCGAAGCCAATTTTGGCAGCGATAAAGATACAGCTAAAGATACCCAGCTGTTTGCCGACAACCAAACCTGCTGCAACCGCTAGCGGCAGTGGATCGAGCATCTTATCCATACCTATGCCGCTGAGATTAACGCCCGCATTGGCGAAACCGAAAATCGGAACAATTGCGTAGGCGCTCCATGGGGCCAAGCCATGTTCCAGCTTTTCCAGCAGACTGTTCCCATCTTTGCGGTGCATTGGAATGGTCAGGGCGGCGGCAACCCCAGCGATTGTTGCGTGAACCCCCGAACTCAGGACGCAAACCCACAGCAGTAATGCCGCCACAATATAGGGCCATGTTCTGCTTACTTGTGCGCGATTCATGGCAATCATGCCGCCAAGCACCACAAGAGAAGCGACGATCCACATCAATTCCTGTGATCCGATCTCGGAATAAAAGATGGCGATCACGAGCACCGCGCCAATATCGTCGACAATCGCAACAGTCAGTAGAAACAGACGAAGCGAAGCAGGCACCCGGCTGCCGAGTAGCCCCAGCACGCCCATAGCAAAAGCGATGTCAGTCGCTGCCGGTATAGCCCAACCCCGGATAAGCTGCGGCTCCCCGCCGGCAATCACCAGGTAAACAGCTGCTGGCACGAGCATGCCGGCGACAGCTGCAAGTACCGGCAATCGGCGCTGCTCTGGTGTCGCCAACTGACCGCAGACGACCTCTCGTTTTACTTCCAGACCAACCACGAAAAAGAAGATCGCCATCAATCCGTCATTGATCACATAGTGAAGCGACTTGAGTTTTTCGTGAGGATACCAAGCGAATGTGTTGTTGAACAAAGCATCATATTCGCCCGCAAGGGTTGAGTTTGCCGCTAGCATGGCAGCGGCAGCCACCAAGATGAGCAATATACCAGCGGAAGCATCGCCAACGAACAAGGCCCGGACGGGAGCGAATACAGAGCGGAGGGGTAATTTGTTATCTGCCATATGTTCAGTCCCTCTTTCGCAATTCTTTATCCGTTGCAAGGGGTGGCTACGTCGGATAGTCTATTTTGTGATGAGGACCTCACGGGCAGGGGTCAAAAAATGGGTGATTTCACTGCATGGCAGTGGTTTGTGCTGTTTCAGCACGAGTTGCTTTTATTCGCTGGAATTTTTTTTCTGATTGGTTCGCTGGACGAGCTTGTCATGGATTGTGCCTGGCTTTGGCTGAAACTCACTGGTCAGGCGGTTACCGCGACCTATGATGACACAAAGCCCATCATGCAGTCAGAATGCGCAGCGGTTTTTATCCCAACATGGCAGGAAGCGAGCGTTATCGGTTCGACGGTCCGCCACGCTTTGTCAGTCTGGCCCGATGCCAAGCTAAGGGTATATGTTGGGTGCTATTGCAATGACCCTGATACTATTGGGGCCGTAATCTCGGCTTCGTCTGGTGATCCTCGTGTTCGGGTCGTGGTCCATGATCGGGAAGGGCCGACAACGAAGGCTGATTGTCTGAACCGCCTCTATCAGGCGCTGATTGATGATGAGAAGCGTCACGGAATTAAGACAGCCCAGATCATACTGCATGATGCAGAAGACATGGTCGACCCGGCCGCGCTTCCCATTATTCAAAATGCGATACCGCACTATGATCTTGTGCAGCTTCCCGTCCTTCCTGTGAAACAGCCGGATTATCCTTGGATATCGGGTCATTATCAGGAGGAGTTTGCCGAAGCGCATGGCAAGGCAATGGTTGTGAGAGACGCTTTGGGAGCGGCCATGCCTCTCGCCGGTGTCGGATGTGCGATAGCACGTCCTATGCTTGGTAGGTTGGCGGCGACAAAGGCCGACCGGATGCCGTTTTCAGCCGAATGCCTGACCGAAGATTACGAGCTTGGTCTGGGCGTAGCAGAGTTGGGCGGCAGGTCACGTTTCATCCGGCAGCGTCATCGCAATGGTGATCTGGTCGCCACTCGTGCATGTTTTCCGGGACGGCTTGAAGAATCCGTCCGCCAAAAGACCCGCTGGATACACGGTATCGCTTTCCAAAGTTGGGATCGGCTTGGGTGGAAGGCACAGCCTAGTGAAATTTGGATGCGGTTACGCGACCGGCGGGGGCCGTTTACGGCATTGGTGCTGGCAATAGCATATGTCCTTCTGGTTCTGTCGGTTTTGAGCTGGACCTTAAGCGCAAACGGTTTTGGGGAGCCGTCATCATTGACCGCAGCTCTGAAGACCATTCTGTTCCTCAATTTTTTGAGCTTTATATGGCGAGCATGCATGCGTTTCGCGTTCACCACGCGCGAATATGGCTGGCGTGAGGGTCTTTGGGCTGTGCTGCGTATTCCGGTGGCCAATGTCATTGCGATTATGGCCGGGCGCAGGGCGTTGGCCGCATATCTATCCACTCTGAAGGGTAAATTGCCTCAGTGGGATAAAACCGACCATCTAGCGCATCCCGCATCAATGCGAGCTGAGGGCACAAGATGATCCCTGCTGTTCGGCGGCCTAAAGGCCACCCGCTATATGCTTTGGCCGGCGTGATCGCGCTCTATGTCGGAGTTCGGATTGTTTCGTGGCAATCACCGTTTCCCTCTGCGGATCCGCTGATAGATGAGGCCAGCGGTGAAATCATTCCCGATTTGCATCAAAGTGCCGACGCCTCATCAGAGATAGAGGTTCTGCGCTCGTCTGCTCACATTTTGAGCCAACCAAATAGCCGTGATCAGGCCATTCTAGGTACAGACTTCGCGAAGCCAGCATTTGCTTTTACAAGTCTCAGCTCACCAAGTTCCTTGCCGGCATATGTTGAAACCTTTGATACGCCATTGACCCAAGCACCCATCAGTGGTGCGGGCGAGGGTGCCGCGCCCCATTCCTTGACCGAAAATGCTACCTCCAATCAGCTTATTCGCAGCGACCCGGGTGAGCCCTCTTCCAGTAAGTGGTCGATGGATGGTTGGTTGTTTTACAGGCCTGATCGCGGGTTGGATCGGAGAGGGGTGAACGGGGTTCGGCCCCCTCTCTATGGCGCCAGCCAAGCGGGTCTTATCCTGCGATATCAGATTGCGCCTGGTCAAGGACGAGAACCGGCAGCTTACGTTCGCGCGACAGCTGCATTGGATGATAACCGGCAACAAGATATAGCCGGAGGTGTTTCCGCAAAACCGCTGCCGAATATTCCCGCAATTGTTGCAGCGGAGATCAGGGTGAGCCGCCAAGAGGGTAACACCGAAATCCGCCCCGCAATTTTCGCCTATACTGCGATTGATCCGCAGCCTTTGCCCCATGATTTTCGCGCAGAACTATATGGCCAGGCCGGATATGTCGGCGGGGATTTTGCCACTCCTTTCGTTGATGGCGGTTTGCGGGTGGACCGTGAAGTGCGGTCATTTGATATGGGCCAAATTCGGGTTGGGGCGGGCGTTTGGGGCGGAGCTCAAAAAGATACCGGGCGGTTGGATGTCGGACCGGCGGTCACATTTACTGTCGATATTGATGGTACGCCGGTTAGGCTTGCCGCCGATTACCGCCACCGCGTCGCTGGCAATGCACAGTCCCAATCCGGAGTGGCAATTACGGTATCTACTGGCTTTTAGGCGCCGCAAAGCGGGCTCTTGATAATTCTGGCATATTGCGCCCGCGCTGGCTTCCCACCCTAACTGTGGTGGGTTAAGGATGCGGCATGGAAGACCTTCTGCCTGTCTATCTACCCATTGCCAATTTGTCGGTGAATGGTGTGGTTATTGTGCTGCTTGGAGCGCTGACTGGCATTTTGTCCGGGTTGTTTGGCGTTGGCGGCGGGTTCCTGACCACCCCTCTGCTGATCTTCTATGGCATCCCGCCAACCGTCGCTGCTGCGTCAGCATCAACGCAGGTCACAGGTGCCAGCGTGTCCGGAGTGTTGGCCCATTCCAAGCGCAAGGGGGTGGACTATAAATTGGGGGCTGTAACCGTCGTCGGCGGCCTACTCGGGGCTGCAATCGGCGCTTTGCTGTTTCGCTTCTTTCAATCAATCGGCCAGATCGATGTCGTCATTAATATCCTGTATGTGGTGATGCTTGGGGGGATTGGTGCGTTGATGGCGAAAGAAGCTCTGGGTGTTATTCTACCCAAGAAAGAGGTGGAGGCTGTAGCCGCGCCCAACCGGCGGCATCACCCGCTGGTAACCGCGCTTCCCTTGCGTTGGCGTTTCTATCGATCAGGTCTCTATATTTCTCCGTTGGCGCCGCTCTTTCTGGGTGTCATTGTTGGCATTCTGACCATGCTTATGGGGGTCGGGGGCGGCTTCATTTTGGTGCCGGCGATGCTCTACATTCTCGGGATGAGCGCCGGGGTGGTTGTTGGCACGTCTTTGTTCAACATTCTGTTTGTCACCATCGCGACAACGATGATGCATGCTCTGACTACGCAAGCCGTTGATATTGTGCTGGCAGGTTTGCTGCTGTTCGGATCGGTGACAGGCGCACAATTGGGGACATTGATTGCGCAAAAGGCCAAACCCGAATGGCTGCGGTTAATATTGGCGGCGATTGTGTTGCTGGTTGCCTTTCGGATGTTGATCGGCCTTGGTTTCCAGCCAGACGAGATTTACACGGTTATGCCGTTATGATCCGTTCGCTTTTCCTTCTGCTGTGCTTCGTATCGCTGTCAGCCCAGCGCGACCCCATTCTTGTGCCAGAAGTCTCCCAGCATGAGGTGCAGATCGAGCAAGGGTTCGTTGGCCAAGAGCTATTGCTGTTCGGGGCTATTCTTGACCCATCAGGGACACGGGCAGGGCAAGAATACGATATTGTCGTAGTGTTAAAAGGGCCGACCCAACCCATCCGCCTGCGGGAAAAAGACCGTATCGGTGGTATCTGGATCAACGCGGAAAGTACCGCATTTCGTTCGGCCCCATCCTTCTTTGCGGTCGCATCATCCACTGACATCGCCAGCATTGTTGATGAACGAACCGCTGCAATTTATGAATTGGGTCTGGATTTCATTCAGCTCTCCCCCAGCGGCACAATTGATCCGGAAGAACAGGCCCGGTTCACCGAAGGCTTTGTAGATTTGCGGCAAAGACAGGGGCTGTTCAAAGAGGACATGGATGGCGTCCAGATCAACGAACAAGTGTTGTATCAAGCACGGATATCGCTGCCCTCCAACGTGCAGACCGGGCAATATACGGCAGAGACATTTGCGATTTCACGGGGCAGGGTGATAGCATCTGAAATCGCGGAAGTTGAAGTGCGCAAAGTTGGCTTTGGCCGATTGGTGGAAATCTTTTCTCAGCGCCAGTCGCTTCTTTACGGTCTGTTCGCTGTGTCGCTGTCCATCCTGATGGGATGGGTTGCTGGCCGGTTGTTTGCCATGATCTAGGCCAAGCATTGACGCGATATTAACCTTCCTGACCCTAGGGATACCGCGAACAATAGAGCATTGAGTGGGCGCATTATGGGTGATTTGGGTAATCAGAATTTTCAGCAACCGGCCCCTGCCGCCTCTGCTGCAGCGGCCGATAATGCGATGCAACCGATCGGGGTCGTCCTGGAAATCGCAGGCTCCGGCTCGCAAATCGCTCTGGATCTTCAACGCCTGAACGAGTGTATGCAGGATCAAGATCCTTCGATTGCACTGGCAGGCCAAGTTGGTAGCCAGATCAAAATCCGCGTGGGTGATACTTGGCTGCTCGCCAGCGTCCGCAACCAGCGGCAAGACCGCCGCGCCAATGGCGGTGTTCTTGCCAATATCGACTTTCTTGGCGAAGGTCAGGAAGAAAAGCTGACCGGTAAAATCCGCAGCTTCCGCCGCGGTGTCACGCGTTATCCCGTTCCCGGCGCGATGATTTATCCGGCAACGACGGCTGATCTGCGGCAGATATACGCCAGCGATGGCCGCTCCAACATTCAGGTTGGGACTGTGTACCCGACAAAAGACATTCGTGCCGGCATCTATATTGATGCGATGCTGGGCAAACACTTCGCGCTGCTGGGTTCGACCGGTACCGGTAAATCGACTAGCGCTGCCTTGCTCCTCCACCGGATTTGCGAAGCTGCGCCAGACGGTCATATCGTTATGATCGATCCGCACGGCGAATATTCCGCTGCCTTCAAGACCAATGGTCAAATCCTCGATGTGAACAATCTGCAAATGCCATATTGGCTGCTGAATTTTGAAGAACATTGCGAAGTTTTGCTGACGTCCAATGGCAACGAGCGGCAGATTGATGCAGACATCCTTGCGCGATGCTTGCTGGCTGCCCGCAGCAAAAACCGCTTGGCTGAGAATATGGGCAAGATCACGATTGATTCCCCGATCCCGTATTTGCTGTCTGATCTTGCAAACGAGATACAGAACGAAATGGGCAAGCTGGACAAAGCCACCTCCAGCGCCCCGTTCATGCGGCTTAAAAACAAACTTGATGAGCTGAAGAACGATCCCCGTTACCAATTTATGTTCTCTGGAATGTTGGTCGGCGACACGATGACAGATTTCATTTCCACCGTGTTCCGGATGCCGGGCAATGGGAAGCCGATTTCGATTATTGATGTGTCGGGCGTTCCCTCTGATATTACCTCTACCGTGGTGGCTGTTCTCAGCCGCTTGGTGTTCGACTTTGCAATTTGGAGCCGGGAAGAGCAAACCCGCCCCATCCTGTTGGTCTGCGAAGAAGCCCACCGATACGTTCCGAATGAAGCCAATGCTGATGGTTCTACGGTCGGCAATATCCTTGGCCGGATTGCCAAAGAGGGCCGGAAATACGGTATTTCGTTGGGCCTGATTACCCAGCGACCATCCGATTTGGCGGAAGGTGTGTTGTCGCAATGCGGCACGATCATTTCGATGCGCCTCAACAATGACCGCGACCAAGCGTTTGTGAAAGCTGCTATGCCGGAAGGTGCGCGCGGCTTCCTCGATTCCATTCCCGCATTGCGTAACCGCGAGTGTATTATTTGCGGCGAGGGTGTCGCCATTCCGATCCGTGTTTCCTTTGACAATCTGGAAGAAGTCAAACGGCCCGCATCGGAAGATCCAAGCTTTGTGGAGCTATGGAATGCGCCCGGCGGTGAGGAAGAAGCGGTGTACCGTACGGTCGAGCGCTGGCGTTCCCAAGGGGTGTAAAAACGTAGGGGTTCACGTCCCTCTTGTATCTCCGAATAGATGGATATGGAGCCGGTCGCTCATCCGGAAGCCGTGTTTTAAGCAGCTTTGTGTTATCCATTGCTCACGTGTGCGGAGCGTCTCGCTATCCGTGCCCTCGGGCATCAGAAAGACGCGGGCTTTGGGCAGCGCATGGGCACGGACCAGGTCGGCTACTTCGTCTACATCCGCTTCACTGGCGACCACAAATTTGAAGAATGCCCGTTTGTCGATCGAATAGCTGCGCAAACGTTCGGGTATCAATGCGAGGTCAGCCGCGTTGCCGCTATGCGCCAGTTTCGGACTGACATTATATTGGTCGACCCAGATGTCGACGCCGCCGGGCGCAGTGGTTGTGCCGTTGGTTTCGATCTCGACTGTCATGTCTGGCAATTGTTTGAGCAATTCGGCCAATGCAGGTGATTGCAGCAGCGGCTCCCCGCCAGTGATAATGAGCCGGTTCTGGCCATGCGCTTCGATACGCGCGGCCACATCTGCAATATCGAGCGTCACCTGATTGGCTTTACGGTCAAACACCGCATCATCACGGTGCGGGCGTGGCGGGTTTTGGGCATCGCCTTTAAACCGCCAAGTATAGGCGGTGTCGCACCAAACACAGGCGAGATTGCAGCGCGACAGGCGGATGAACGTGCAGGGCATACCTGCACTGGGACCTTCACCTTGCACAGAGGCAAAGATTTCCGGCCCCCCATCATCGTCAGTCGCGAGCGTTAATTGCGCCATAGGGATCGAATATTTCCTACGAAGGTGACAAAGTTGACACTGTGTCAACCGGAACAAACATATCTAATACGCTGAAATATTGAAGTTTTCAGCATTATATCAAAGTTGACACTTAGCTCAGCGGACTGCCCCCGTGGTGCAAGGGGATGAAGGGCGATCAGCTGATGTAAACCTGTGTCGCTCTTATGCCATGAAACGGCGCGGTAGGAAAATACCCACCATCTGGCTTACCCCAAGCGTGCCAATGCTGCCGTGATCCGCTCCACCTCTGCACTGTGATGGGCGAAGTCGGCCTTGGCCTTTTCGACCGCATCGGGTTTGGCCCGTTCGACGAAGTTTGCGTTGGATAGGCGGCCTTCGAGCGACTTGGCTTCTTTGGCAGAAGCCTCCAGCGCTTTATTCAGGCGTGCTTTTTCGGCGTCGATATCGACCAGACCTTCCAGCGGAATAATCAACGTGTCGGAACCCGCCCCGATTTGCATTGCCGCGCCATCGGGCGCTTCGCTGGTGTGGATCGTGGTGATCCGGGCCAGCCGTTCGATCGCGGCGGAATTGCGCGCGATGGCATCTGCGGCAAGCGCGCTCGGCGCGGGGCAATAGGCTTCCAGCTTTTGACCGGGCGGTACGCCGAGCTCGTTCTTCGCGCCGCGTACAGCCGATGTAAGTCCGATCAGCCATTCGACTTCGGCTTTCGCATCAGCATCCACGCTCGCGCTAAACTCTGGCCATTTGGCTGTGATCAGCGGGTAATTCGCGCGGTCGGCCTGTGCATTCCATAGCTCTTCTGTGACGAAAGGCATGAAGGGGTGGAGCATGACCAGAATCTGGTCGAGCACCCAACCGGCAACGGCTTTGGTTTCGTCGTCAAAGTTCCCTTTCACGAGTTCGATATACCAGTCGCAGAATGTGTCCCATGTGAAGTGGTAAATGATATTGGCCGCGGCATCGAAACGCAGATCGGCCATCGCGGCATCAAGCTTAGCAAGCGTTTCCGCCACTTCGCCAATGATCCAGCGATTGACTGCGCTGGTCGCGGCGGGCGCTTCCAACGTGGTGCTGCCGCCAATGCCATTGGATTGGCAGAAACGGGTGGCGTTCCATAATTTGGTGGCGAAGTTGCGGTATCCCTTGACCCGCTCATCATCCATTTTGATGTCGCGACCCTGACTTTCCATTGCGGCCATAAAGAACCGTAACGCATCCGCGCCATATTGGTCGATCAGGCCAAGCGGATCGACCACATTGCCTTTCGATTTGGACATTTTGGAACCGTCTGCCGCGCGGACCAGACCGTGCAGATAGAGCCGCTTCCAAGGCGCCTGATCAGTCAGCTTCATCCCCTGCATCGCCATCCGCGCATCCCAGAAGAACAGGATATCAAAGCCGGAGATCAGCAGATCATTGGGGTAGTGCTTTTGATAGAGCGGCGCGTTCTCGTCGGGCCAACCGAGCGTGGCAAAAGGCCACAGACCGGAGGAGAACCATGTGTCGAGGACGTCTTCATCGCGCCAAAGGGCTACTGTCTTTTCGTGGCCTTTAGCTAGGATACCGCTGGTGATTAAGTCTTCGTAGCTGTCAAAAACTGCTACTTGGTTGAAGCCTACCTTACTGTAGATTTTTTCTGCTTGTAAGGAGACGTCTTGTTCATCGATGCCGACAAATGTTTCGCAGCCAATTTGTCCGCTAAAATCATAAGAAATTTTATCGCCAGACACTTTTGGTCCAAACCATGCCGGAATGCGGTGGCCCCACCACAATTGGCGTGAGATGCACCACGGCTGGATATTCTCCATCCAGTGGAAGAAGGTTTTCTCCCAGCTTTGCGGGATAATCTCGATATCGCCATTGCGCACGGCTTCCATCGGGCGGGCCGCGAGTTTTTCCGCATCGACATACCATTGATCGGTGAGCCACGGTTCGATCACCACACCGCCGCGATCACCAAAGGGCGTGGCGATAGTGCGCGGTTCGGAATCGAGTTCGAGTTCCTCACCCTTTTTCGTTTTGGTGATGTGCGGGATCAGCAGGCCAAGCTCTTTCAGCTGCTTGACCACCAGCTCGCGCGCGCCGTCGGTGCCGTCCCGCTTGAAACGGTGCAGGCCAAGATATTCATCGGGCACCAGACCGTCTGCCGTCTGGCAGACATTGGCCTCGCTATCCAACATATTGAGCATATCGCCCGCAGCGATCCCTGCGCGTTTGCCAACTTCAAAATCGTTGAAATCGTGGCCGGGTGTGATCTTCACCGCGCCGCTACCCAGTTCAGGATCAGCGTGTTCATCCTCAACGATTTTCACGCGGCGGCCGGTAATCGGCAGAACAACTTCCTTGCCCACAACGCTGGCATAGCGCTCGTCAGTCGGGTGCACCGCAACCGCCATATCGGCCAGCATCGTTTCCGGGCGTGTGGTGGCAACTTCGATATAATCGCGGCCATCCGCCAAGGTCACACCGTCTGCCAGCGGATATTTAAAGTGCCAGAACTGGCCCTTAATATCCTGCGTTTCGACTTCCAGATCGGAAATCGCGGTTTTCAGCTTCGGGTCCCAGTTGACCAAGCGCTTGTCGCGGTAAATCAGGCCGTCATTGTAGAAATCGACAAAGGTTTTCAGCACCGCTTTGCTGAAATGCTCGTCCATCGTAAATTGCTCGCGGCTCCAATCCATAGAGCAGCCGAGGCGGCGCAATTGCCCCGTTATGGTTCCGCCGCTTTCCGCCTTCCAGTCCCAGACTTTCTGGACAAATTCCTCGCGGCTGTAATTGGTCCGCTTATCCTGCTTTTCCTCCATCTGGCGTTCGACCACCATCTGCGTCGCGATGCCCGCATGGTCTATTCCGACCACCCACAGCGCATCTTTACCGCGCAGCCGTTCATAACGGATCACGATGTCTTGCAGCGTATTGTCCAGCGCATGGCCAATATGCAGCGATCCGGTGACATTTGGCGGCGGGTTCACAATGGTGAAGGGCTGCGCATCCGGGCGTTCAGGCCGGAACAGGCCGTTATCTTCCCAGTGGTTATACCACCGCTGTTCAATGGAAGATGGATCAAAAGTCTTTGAAAGTTCGCTGGTCATGGTGGTTTTCTGTAGAATTTCTGTTCTGTCGGTAGCCGCCTTTGCCAGCGGCAGAGTTTAGAGGCAACCGGCCACTTGCGGCTTGTGATACAAATGATTTCAACGCATAGCTTACCAATATGAGTGACGGTGCCCAGTTCAGTTTGGAAGATGACGCCACTGGCGGCTTCCGTCTGGTGCTATCCGGCCCGTATCTGGTCTCCACAATTGGCGGTTTGAACCAGCAATTGCGCGCCATTGCCGACCCTGTTTCCGTCATTGATCTGTCGCAGGTTACTGCGATCGATACGGTAGGGGCATGGTCGGCCTGCAGTTTGGCGGCGCGCCATGGGGCATCAATCGAAGGCGCGGATGAACGCAGCCAGCGTCTGCTCGATGCGGTGCAAATGCGCGATTCGTCTGGTGATATACAGCGCAAAGAAGCGCCGTTCTGGCAGCGCATCCCTTCTCATGTTGGCGGTTTAACGCGAAATCTGCTGCTCGGTATTGCCGGGGTGGTTGGCTTTTTGGGCCAGATCATTCTCGCAGCGGGCACGCTCATCCGGCATCCGGGCCGCTTTCGCGGTAAGGCTCTGATCCGGCAGCTCGAACTGGTCGGGGTTAGCGCGCTGCCTATCGTTGGTTTGATGAGCTTCTTGATCGGGATTGTGATTGCCCAGCAGGGTGCTGTCCAATTGGCACAGTTCGGGGCGGAAACGCTGACCGTCAATTTGGTTGGCCGGATCACTCTGCGCGAATTGGGCGTTTTGATGACTGCTATTATGGTGGCGGGCAGGTCCGGCTCTGCCTTTGCAGCACAGATCGGGACAATGCGGCTTACCGAAGAAGTGGACGCAATGCGGACGATCGGCATTTCCCCGATTGAAGCCTTGGTGATGCCGCGCATTCTGGCCTCTGTCCTGATGATGCCGCTGCTGGGGTTCTATTCGGCTGTGGTTGCCATTGTGGGCGGTGCCGTGATCGGTGACTTGGCCTTGGGTGTGCCGTTCTGGACGTTCCTTGAACGGATAAAAGACGTTGTGCCGGTGCATGATCTGTGGGTTGGGTTGATCAAGGCGCCGGTGTTCGGGCTGATCATCGGATTGGCCGGCTGTTACCAAGGGATGCAGGTTAAGGGCGATTCCGAACAGGTCGGCAAGCGCACGACAGAAGCTGTGGTGTCGGCTATCTTTATGGTGATCGTGGTGGATGCATTCTTTGCGGTCTTCTTCACTGAGATCGGGTGGGGCTGATGCAGCAGGATGATTTTCCGGTTCGCATATCGGGCTTGGTCAACCGGTTCGGTGACCAAACGGTTCACGATGATCTGACGCTGGATGTCCGCAAGGGGGAAATTCTGGGCGTGGTCGGCGGATCGGGCACCGGTAAATCTGTGCTTATGCGCTCGATCATCGGGTTGCAGCGCCCCGTCGCTGGCCAGATCGAAGTGTTTGGCAATTCTATCACCGATGCAGAACCGGATGAAGAAATCGGCGTGCGTTGCCGCTGGGGCGTGTTGTTTCAAGGCGGCGCGTTATTCTCCACGCTGACCGTGGGCGAGAATGTGCAAGTTCCCTTGAAACAGTTTTACCCAGAACTGGGCCGAGAATTGCTGCGAGAGATTGCGCAATACAAGGTGATGCTATCCGGCCTTCCGGCGGATGCAACGTCCAAATATCCGGCGGAATTATCAGGCGGAATGAAGAAGCGTGCCGGTCTGGCCCGCGCACTGGCGCTTGATCCTGAATTGCTGTTTCTGGACGAACCGACTGCAGGCCTTGATCCCATCGGTGCGGCCAAGTTTGACCAGCTCACCAAGGAGCTGAAAGAAACGCTGGGGCTGACAGTTTTTCTGATCACGCACGATCTCGATACGCTGTATGAAATCTGCGACCGCGTTGCGGTATTGGCGGATAAAAAAGTGATTGCGGTGGGCACTATCCCGGAACTGCTGGCGACCGATCATCCGTGGATCCAGGATTATTTCACCGGTCCGCGCGGCCGCGCTGCGCAGGCGGCACAGGCACGGGAAAGCAAACGCGCTATGTCGAGTAATTCCAGAGCGATGGACAAGCCGGCCGGTAAAGGGGCATAAGGACAGACTATGGAAACGCGGGCAAATCATCTTTGGGTCGGTGCAGTTACCTTGGTTCTGCTGGCTGCGCTGGCTGCTGGCATCGTGTGGCTCGCCCAATTGGGGCAAGGCCAGCAGAAGCAGTATGATATTCTGTTCGGACAAGATGTGTCCGGCTTGGCAACGGGGTCGCAAGTGTCCTTTGCCGGTGTCCCTGTCGGGCAAGTCAGCGATATCAAGCTGTATGAAGAGAATCTCGAATTCGTTCGCGTGCGGATCAAGGTGGAGAGCGATATTCCAATTCTGATCGGCACAACCGCCACGATCCAAGGGTCGTTTACCGGCGTATCGACGATTTTGCTGGAAGGTGCCCGCAATGGCGCCCCGCCAATTACCTGCGAAACGACTGCGTGTTTTGAAGCGGATATCCCGCAGATCCCGCCAAAATCGGGCGGCTTGGGCGCTCTCTTGTCCAGCGCACCTGTCTTGCTGGAACGCTTGGCAACGCTGACTGAACGCATGACATTGCTGCTATCTGATAAAAACCAGCGCCAGCTCGAAGCTATTTTGGAAAATACCAACAAGGTGACAGCGGGCTATGCCGAAAGCGGGCCGCAATTCACCCGCACGATGGCAGAGTTGGAAGGCACTTTGGCAGAGGCTTCCGAAGCGTTGGACGCGTTTGAGAAGGTTACAAACTCCACAGATAATTTGCTCAATCAAGAAGGTGCAGCACTGGCCAAGGAACTGCGCGGGACATTGGCATCTGCCAACAAAGCAGCCACCGCGCTGACGACCACACTGGAAGATACACAGCCCGCCACCCGGCAATTGGTCACAAAGACTTTGCCTGCAGCAGAAGCCACTCTTGAGGACTTAAGGGCCACAAGCAAGGCGCTTCGCAACGTGACCGAACGGATTGAAAATGAAGGGGCAGGGTCGCTGCTCGGTGCGCCATCCTTGCCGGAGTATGAGCCGTGAGAAGAGTGTCAGAACAACAGGGATCGATGATGGTGACGATGTTTCGCAGCGGTATGGCCTTGGCCGGTGCCGCTCTATTGTCTGGCTGTGTTAGCTTCGGCGGTGCAGAACCGCCGCCCAGCCTGCTAACATTGACCCCTGACACCGCTTTGCCAGCCGGTGTCACCGCGCAAAGCGGGCAGAGCTCGGCCATCCGCATATTCCCGCTGGAAACGCCAGCAAAGCTGAATGTCACGCGCGTACCTGTGCAGGTTGATGCTACGGAGATCGCATTTTTGAAAGATGCGGTGTGGATTGAAAAGCCCGCCCGCCTTTTCCGTAGTCTGATGGCGGAAACCATCCGTGCCCGTACATCCACCTTTGTCATCGATGGTGACGATCCGGGGATGAAGGCAGACGGTAATTTGCGCGGAGTCATCCGTGAATTTGGCTATGATGCCCGCAATGGATCAGTGATCGTGCGGTTTGACGCGGTGTGGAGCGTCGGTGCTGACGCCACCTACACTCAGCGTTTTGAAAGCGTGCAAGGCGGCGTCGTCGCTGAAGCCGGGCCGGTGGCAGAGGCGCTGAATATTGCAGCCAATGATGTGGCCGGTCAGGTTAACGACTGGATCGTTGGGGCAGGCACAGCGGATTAGCTCCGCAGCATTTGCCCGAATGCGTGCGCGTTCATAAAGTCGGATTGGCGCCTTTGGCGGACAGCCTCTGCTTCTGCGTCACTGCCCCATTGTTCCACTTGCCAGTCCTCTTCCAGATTGGCCGCCGACCATAGCTGTTCGATATCGGCATCTGGCTCGATCGAACCCAGCCCGATTGTTAGCGACGCCGCAAGAGAGGTCTTGGTGATCAGCTCGCTTAGGGTAAAGGCATCATATCGGCCCATATAGTCGCGAATGGCGGCAACAGTTTCGGCAGGTTGCGGGCGGTGCATAATTCCGCTGATCCGTTCCAATTTCACACTGTGCCGGTTTTCCAATGCCGCCAATACCGGATCCCAAACGGAGATTTGACGCTTGAAAATGGGCTCATCCGGATCTGCGCGGTAGCACAGCGTATCCGTGTCCAAAAACGTCAAAAGCTTGGCGATTGTCCCATCTGTGTCGGGCGCGACCATGTCGATCGCATAATCGGCCAGATCACGAAACCGGAATAGGGCAGGATCAAGCTTTTCTGGCTGAGCATTCCATTCTGCCGCCAGCGCTTCTGCGATAGGGCCGGTGGGCACGATCTGCTGCGCGCCCAACGGTGTTTTGACGCCGCGCCCATCCAGCTGCACTTGATAGCCGCCTTGAACCGGACGGGCTTCAGCCAGTTTATAGAACCGTTTCATCTTTCGCGCGAGCTCCATCGCCGAACCAGAATTTGCGGGATTACAAAGCTGTCCACCAAGCCGATGACGAGCAATATATAGCCAACCCATTCGGGCCAATCGAGCGTGCCAATCAGCACCAAAATTGCCAGCATAACCAAGATTGCACCCACCAGCCGCGTGCTGCTGATAATAAAGAAATGAACCTTGGCCTGTGCTTCCGCATCGGCTTGGCTGGGTAGGTTATTATTGCGGGTCATAGAATAAGGTCCCCTAAATGGGCGGGAGATGTTGCCAGCGCATCCGCCCCGAAAGCCAATAATTCGCCGGGTGAGTGATACCCCCAATCGACGCCGATGGCCCGCACATTGGCCGCTGCGGCCATTTCCATATCGAAAGTGGTGTCACCGATCATTACGGCATTTTCGGGTTCTGCCATCGCATCGCCCAGCGCGGCTTCCAACATGGCCGGGTGCGGTTTGGACGGGTGCCTATCGGCCGTTTGCAGGGATATGAAGTGGTCGCTCAAACCGTGCATAGCCAGACAGGAAAATAATCCGCGATCCGATTTTCCGGTGGCGACAGCCAATTCCCATCCAGCGGTTTTTAACCGGTCAAGCAGTGCTGCAATCCCGTCATAGAGCGGTTCTTGCAAACGGCCTTCCATTCGGCTGGTGCGGAATGCATCCTTATAGGCGTCAACCGCGATCCGGCGTTGGTCATCGGACGCCTCTGGCGCGAGTTGATGTAAGGCTTGCGGCAGGCTCAATCCGACTATGCGGCGGATGTCGTTGCGGGGCGGTGCGATCAGCCGAGCGGTGGCAAAGGCTGTTTCCATCGCCTCGCAAATGCTGGCTTGGCCATCAACCAGCGTGCCATCGCAATCAAATATGGCGAGTTTCACGGTCATGGGGCTAGAGTCCGCATTAACTGGGCGAGGGCGGGTGAGCCGCTATTTTCCAGGCCTGATGCGATATTGGCCCGATCTTCGGCAGTTGTGCCTTGATGCAGTTTCAGCGTTGGTCGCCATGCCAGAATTTCCAGCTCGAACCCTCTGATCGCGCCGAACAGCTTGGCCCAGATATCCGCTGGCGTTTCCTGCGCGTTCCACTGATCCCCGCCGAGCCGGGTTTCGCCGCGCTCGATCAATGTGTGTAAAAGCGCTTCCAGCCCGTCATCATCCATGTGTCGGACCCGGCCTTCCAGCTCCAGAGAGATATAATCCCATGTCGGCACCGTCTTGCGATTGCTATACCAACGCGGGCTGACATAGGCGTCTGGGCCGTTGATGACAGCCAGAGCGGTGGCGCCGTCTAAATGCCGCGCAAGCGCATTGGCGCGGGCAATATGAAACTGGACCGCGCCATCCCCTGTCGAAACGAGCGGAGTATGGGCAACACGCGGGCCGTCCGGCGTGGTCAGAAACACCGTGCCAAAACCGATTTCATCAAGTAGCGTTTCCATCAAAGCGCGGTCATCGCTGCGATAGGAAGGGTTCGGGTGCATTAGCCTCTCCCTCTTCCGCCGGGCCCTCTTTTGCTGGGGCCTTTGCGCGCGCCGCCGCGTTCAGGAGGCTTGCCGCCTTTTGTGCCTTTGGCGAACTTTGCGGCGGATTTCTTGCCCAGCTTCTGTTTCGGGCCATCGCCAAGCCCGCGGCCACGCCTTTCCCCTCGTGCTTCTTTGCGGATTTGTTTGGAATGCTGTTTCGCCGCTTTTTTCTGGAGCGCTTTGGGCATCGGGCCGCGATCCTGCTCTGGCATCGCGTCGCTGTCATTCTCGTCAAAGCCGAGCTGTTCCATGCTGCCCGCAAAATGCTCTGGCAATTCGGCAGTTGCATCCAGCGGCACACCATCGGGATGCTCGATAATCAGGCGCCGCGCGTGCAGGTGCATTTTACGGCTGATACTGCCGGTTAGGAATGCGTCTTGCCCGCCATATTTGCCGTCACCCACAATCGGGTGGCCAATGGCCGCCATATGGACGCGGAGCTGGTGGGTCCGGCCTGTAAAAGGCTGCAATTCGACCCATGCGGCACGGTTTCCGGCGCGGTCGACAACCCGGTATTTGGTCTTGGCGGTCTGGCCGTCTTTCTCATCGACATGCATTTTCTCGCCGCCAGTGCCGGGTTGTTTGGCAAGCTTGGCTTCGATGATGCCGTCATGCACTTCGGGTACGCCAACAACCAGCGCCCAATAGACTTTCTTGGCCGAGCGGCCGGAGAAATGCTTTGAGAAAAACGCGGCGCTGCCCGGTGTGCGGGCGGTCAGCAAAACGCCGCTGGTGTCTTTATCCAGCCGGTGAACAAGGCGAGGGCGGGGCGATTTCTCATCCGCAAAGGCATCCAGCAACCGGTCAACATGGTCCCGCGTGCCGGTTCCGCCTTGCGTGGCAAGACCCGGCGGCTTGTTGAGGACAATCGCGGCTTTATCTTGCGTGATCAGCATCCGCTCTGCGCGGTCAATATCTTCGTCCGACAGTTCTTCCCGCTTGCGCGGCCCGCGCGCTGCGGTCTCACCGCCGGGCGGTACGCGCAGCACTTGCCCGGCCATCAGGCGGTCTTCGGGTTTAACCCGCTTGCCATCCAGACGAATCTGGCCGGTCCGCGCCCACCGGCTGACCATGGCAAAGCCGATTTGCGGCAGATTGCGTTTGAACCAGCGGTCCATCCGGATGTCATTATCATCGGGGCCCACGGTAAATTGCCGGACATTGTCGGATGATTTACCCGCGTCCCACGGATTTGCACCAGAGCCCTCTTTCGGGCCTTCCTTCGGCTCTCCGGAAATGTTTTTTTTGCCCGCGCTCATGCTGCCAGCCTCATAATAATCAATCCGATATATAGCCCGGTCAGGCCCGCCAGCAGAGATACTGCGGCATAGGTGAAGGACAGCCCCCATTGGCCGCGTTCAATCAGCAGCATCAATTCCAGGCTGAAACTAGAAAATGTGGTGAACCCGCCCAGCAGGCCCACGCCGATCAGCAGCCGCCATTGCTCGTCATTCTGGTCCCCGCCATGCTTGGCCAGCCAGCCCGCCAGCATACCCATCAGCAGGCTGCCGATCACATTGACGCTAAGGGTGGCCCACGGAAATGTCATGACTGCCTTTGGCCCCAGCCAATGGGTCAATCCGCGCCCGATTTGGTATCGCAGCACAGCGCCCGCAGCACCGCCCAATGCAACATTGAGCGTGGCGGCCAGTGGTGAAATGGAAGACATGATCAGCCCCTTAGCCCCGAACCGGGATGAGGGCTAGCACCTTCGGCGGCGGGTAGGCTGGCATTTTGGGCGTTCGCTCTTGCCAAAACACCCAAGTTTCGTTAATTGCGCCTGTGTTCGAGCCGATCCGTCGCGGATTCGGCCATTTTTCGTTGAGTTTTATAGGGCTGGCCTGCTCTTTTGCGGGACCGATTCCCTTTGTTTGAAGGTTTTAGAATTTATGCAAATCATGGTTCGCGATAATAATGTTGATCAAGCCCTCCGCGCGCTCAAGAAGAAGCTGCAGCGTGAAGGCGTATATCGCGAAATGAAATTGCGTCGTCACTATGAAAAGCCAAGCGAAAAGCGCGCCCGTGAAAAGGCAGCAGCTGTTCGCCGCGCCCGTAAGATGGACCGTAAGCGTATGGAACGCGACGGCTAATTTCCGGCCCGTATTTGTTACAGGTTGGAAATTCATAGCTTGCTGACACCAAAGAGCTTGAACCAGTCTTTGGGATAAGCCATCAGGGCGCGGACAGTCTCCGCGCCCTTTTTGTTGGAAAATGCGCATTTAGATCAGGATAAATTGATGACCGAAGTCACCCGCGTACCGATTAAACCAGTGACCAAAGGCTCGCTGACCAAATTATGGCTCGGCATTATTGTCGCGATTGCGATCGGGGCCGGCATCGCTTGGGCCGCAATTCCGAAAGGTGTTTCGCTGGAAACATTGGTGGAGGGCACAGGCCCGACGCCGAGCGAGGGCGACGTTGTTTTCATCAATTACGTCGGCAAGCTGACCGACGGCACGGTGTTTGACGAATCGCAAGATCCGCCAATCCCGCCAGGCATCTTCCCTAAAGGCAACCCATTCCCCATTCAGGAAGGCGCAGCGATTGATGGCTTCCTTGAAGGTTTGCGGCAAGTGCAGAAGGGCGGCAAATATGTCCTCGAGATCCCGGCTGAGAAAGCCTATGGTGCCAATCCGCCAGAAGGCGCTCCTATTCCGCCAAATGCTGATTTGATCTTTGAAATCGAGGTCACAGAATTTATGGCGGAACAGGATTTCCAGACCCGCTTGGGCGCGCTGCAACAGATGATGCAGCAGCAACAGGGCGGTGAAGGCGGCCCCGGCGGACCAGCTGGTCCGGGCGCGCCACCGGCACAATAATTGAATAGGGCCGCTGCACCAGTGGCGGCCTTTCGAACCATCCAATAAAGGGCAAGGCTTATGTCCGTCGATAAAACCAACGTCGCGAAAATCGCTTCGCTGGCCCGCATCAAAATGGATGATGCGGAGCTGGAACGTATGGTGCCAGAACTCAATCAAATCCTCGGCTGGGTTGACCAGTTGAGCGAGGTTGATTGCAGCAATGTGGAACCGATGACCGCCGTCATTCCTAACGCATTGCGCTTGCGTGCAGATGTAGTGAATGCCGATCCGAAAACCGGCGGTGATCGCCGTGATGATATCCTCGCCAATGCGCCTGCTGCTGAACACGGCTTCTTTGGCGTGCCGAAGGTGATCGAATGAGAATTGCATTTTCATTCGATCATCCTGAACAGCTGCGCAGCAGCGCGTGTTTCAGGATCCAGAAACAAGGACTCTGCATGATCGCCGCGAAAACTGAGCCGATGGAAAAATGGGCCCTGAAACAAGTTCAGGGTGACGAGATATGACCAACCTAACCGATCTTGGCGTCGCAGCCATCCGCAATGGCGTTGCAAATGGCGATTTCACCGCACGCGAAGTGGCGGAGGCGTTCAACGCCAATGTCGCTGCCGCAAAAGAACTCAACGCCTTTATCGTCACCACGCCGGAGAAGGCTCTGGAGGCGGCGGATGCTGTCGATGCCGACCGCGCGGCTGGCAAGGAATTGGGCAGCATGGCGGGCGTGCCGATTGGCATGAAGGATCTGTTCGCCACCAAAGGCGTGCAGACCACTGCCGCGAGCCACATTCTCGAAGGCTTTACGCCTGAATATGAAAGCACCGTGTCGAGCAACCTTTGGGCCGCTGGCGCGGGGATGCTGGGCAAGCTGAACCTTGACCAGTTCGCGATGGGTAGTTCCAACGAGACGTCCTATTTCGGCAATGTCACTTCGCCGTGGCGCCGCCCTGATGGGGCAAACACTCCGATGAGTCCGGGTGGTTCTTCGGGTGGCAGCTCAACCGCAGTATCTGCGCGCCTCGCGCCTGCGGCGACAGGTACCGATACTGGCGGGTCGATCCGCCAGCCTGCGGCCTTTACTGGCATTACAGGTATTAAGCCGACCTATGGCCGGTGCAGCCGTTGGGGCGTGGTGGCGTTTGCTTCCAGCCTCGATCAGGCTGGCCCGATGGCGCATGATGTGCGCGATTGCGCGATTATGCTCGGCGCGATGGCAGGGTTTGATCCCAAGGATGCGACCAGCCTCGATCTGCCCGTTCCCGATTGGGAAGCGGCGCTGAATTCGGACCTTAAGGGTAAGAAAGTCGGCATTCCGCGTGAATACCGGATGGACGGCACCGATCCTGAAATCCTGCAAAGCTGGGATAACGGGATTGCGTGGCTGAAAGATGCGGGCGCGGAAGTGGTCGATATCAGCCTGCCGCATACCAAATATGCGCTGCCTGCTTACTACATCATTGCCCCGGCGGAAGCCTCAAGCAATCTCGCGCGCTATGACGGTGTGCGGTACGGTTTGCGCGATCTGCCAGAGGGTGCCGGTTTGCAGGATATGTACGCTGCGACCCGAGCAGAAGGCTTTGGGGATGAGGTCAAACGCCGCATCCTGATCGGCACTTATGTGCTCAGCGCGGGCTTCTACGATGCCTATTACACACAGGCGCAGAAAATCCGCACATTGGTTGCGCAGGATTTCGAGAATGCATTCAAAGAGTGCGATGTGATCCTCGCGCCGACTACGCCAACTGCCAGCTTCGGTCTTGGCGAGAAGTCGGCCGATCCGCTGGGCATGTATCTCAACGACGTGTTTGCGGTGCCCGCCTCGCTTGCCGGACTTCCTGCGATGTCAGTGCCATGCGGTGTGAATTCGGAAGGTCTGCCACTGGGCCTGCAAATCGTCGGCAAAGCCTTTGACGAGCAAGGCGTAATGAACGCTGGCCTCGCGATTGAAGAGCGTGCCGGGTTCACCGCGAAGCCGGAGAAGTGGTGGTGACAGATGAGAAATATTTTCTAGAATCTGAATTGCAATCTGCTTGGCTCAGGGATGGGAAGTTTTCTCGAAGCTTGTTTTTAGCTCAAAATCAGCATGGATTGAGTGTTTGGGACGACGCTGCCAACGTAGTATTTGGCGCAATGTTAAGCGCCTATTTTGGATTTAAGATCGTAAACCTTGAACCGGTTTTTGGAAACGGGGTGTTATTACTGTTAGTCTGCATCTCTCATACTGCATTTCTTTCATCTATGATCTTTATCCGTCAGATGAGATCATTGGAGAATACGAATGTTCCAGGCACAGATTTGAATGCATCGGATTTTGGAATTAGATCAACCAATATTGTCCGTTTGATGTATTTCGTCCCAGTAATATCTTTGCTCTTAGCTGGATTTTTTTGGAACTCACTATTTAGCGAATACATGCTGTATACATTTATAGTCGTAGGCTGGTTGTGTTCTACGTTGTTGCTCCGTTTCTTCGTCGCTCAAGGATCGAAGTTTTGGGAAAAGCAGTTCGCTACAATGCACCGGATGGGCCGCACACCGCATAATCTTGGCACGGGTTTGCCAGTTGATGGTACTCCGCCAGCGCGTGTACCTGATGGGGTTCTGGAAGAAGCTTTCAAGAAATCGGACAAAACAAAATGAGTAACTACCGCATCCAAGGCGCAACGGGCGAGTGGGAGGTCGTGATCGGCCTTGAGGTCCATGCGCAGATCACTTCGGCGTCCAAGCTGTTCAGCGGCGCGGATACGACTTTTGGCGCGGAGCCGAATACGCAGGTATCGCTGATCGACGCCGCGATGCCCGGAATGCTGCCTGTGCCCAACGCCGAATGCATCCGCCAAGCGGTACGGACCGGCATGGCGATCGAAGCCGAGATAAACACATATTCGCGGTTCGACCGGAAGAACTACTTCTACGCCGATTTGCCGCAGGGCTATCAAATCTCCCAGCTCTATCACCCCATTGTGGGCGAGGGTCAGCTTTTGATCGAGAAGGACGAGAAGGCGGGTATCCCAGAGGACAAGATCATCGGGATCGAGCGTATTCACGTTGAGCAAGATGCGGGTAAGCTGATGCATGACCAGCACCCGACCATGTCTTATGTCGATCTCAACCGCTGCGGCGTCGCGCTGATGGAGATTGTGTCCAAGCCTGACATGACCTCGCCCGCAGAAGCCGGTGCCTATGTGCGCAAGCTGCGTTCGATCCTGCGCTATGTCGGGTCGTGTGACGGCAATATGGAGCAAGGCTCCATGCGTGCGGACGTCAACGTATCGGTCCGCAAAGTCGGCTCGACCGAACTAGGCACGCGCACAGAGACGAAGAACGTCAACTCGGTCCGTTTTGTGATGGCAGTGATCGAAAGCGAAGTGCGCCGTCAGGTCGATCTGATCGAAGATGGCGGCGAGGTTGTTCAGGAAACCCGCCTGTATGATCCGGACAAGAATGAAACACGCTCCATGCGCAGCAAAGAAGACGCGCATGATTACCGCTATTTCCCCGATCCCGATTTGCTGCCGGTGAATCTGGAGGATTCCTTCCTGGCGGAATGCCGCGCGAGCCTGCCCGAATTGCCCGATGCCAAGCGCACCCGCTATATCGAGGAGCTGGGCCTGAGCGAATATAATGCAGCGGTGCTGACGGTGGAGGTGGAAACCTTCGCGAGGTTTGAAACGCTGCTGGGCATTACTGCCAAGCATTTGGGGAAGCCCGAAAGTGAAATCGCCACCACGGTTGCCAACTGGTCCATGTCCACCGCGCCGGGCGTGGTGAAATCGCTCGGTGATGAGGCCAACCTCGAATACGCCACTGCCGAAGCGCAAGCGGCCATTCTCGGTATGCAGGGCGCGGGCGATATCTCCGGCAGTCAGGCCAAGGAAATTTACGAGATTGTCCTGAAAACCGGCCGTGAGCCCGCTGAAATTGCCGAGACGGAAGGGCTGAAACAGCTATCCGATACAGGCGCGATTGAGACGGAAATCGACAAGATCCTCGAAGCCAATCAGGACAAGGTCGAACAATATAAGGCCGGTAAGGACAAGCTGTTCGGCTTCTTCGTCGGTCAAACGATGAAGGCGATGCAGGGCAAGGCGAACCCGCAAGTGGTCAACGAATTGCTGAAAGGCAAATTGGGCTGACGTCTATAGTTCTCGTCGAGCCGGAAATCCCCGGCAATACGGGCGCAATCGGGCGCACCTGCGTGGCACTGGATATGGAGCTGATCCTGATCCATCCGCTCGGCTTTGATATTTCGGACAAGCGCGTGAAGCGGTCAGGTCTCGATTATTGGCGGCATATCCGGCTGGTGGAATTTGCCAGCTGGGATGCGTTTATTGGCGAGCGTGCTCCGCGCGTGGACCAGATGTTCCTGTTTGAAGAATATGCCCCGCGCAGCTTTTACGAGCCGGACTATCCCGCCGATGCCTATCTGGTGTTCGGGCAGGAAACCAAAGGGCTGCCATCCGGCATTGTGGAGGCGCATAGAGATCAGTTGGTTAAGCTGCCGATGCGGTCCGACAAAGTCCGCTCGCTCAATTTGGCGAATACTGTCACCGCGGCCGCATATCAGGCGTTGCAAGGGCGCTTCTGAATCCCCTTTTGGGACGATTTCAGCGATCGAGATTCATTTTACATTTCGGTCATTTGCAATTCACGTGGCAGGCGGTAACTTCCTATTAACTACGAAATTGGGGGGATCGCATGACGAATCTAGCAAAATTACTGATCGGCGGGGCGGCGACGTCACTGCTCGCTTGGGGCGCGCACGCCGCTGGCGGAGAGAAATATGTCGCAGGTTTGGGCGAGGGCGCAACTGCCGCCTTAGCCGGAGCCGAAGTTGAAGGCGTGACCGTTGCCATGGAGACAGAGCCGGCGCTCAGCCGTGTGGCTGTGCTTTCTGGCGAAGGCCTAAGCGACGAGCAACGCGCAGCCGCCGAAGCCGCTGTACGCGGAGTGGACGGCGTCTCTGAAGTCCGTTGGGCTGGCGAAGGCGATGATGCTGGCGCTGGCGCTGGCGGTGATGGTGACGGTGATGCAGGCGATGCAGCCACCGCAGCGGCGGTGACCGAATGCCAGACCGGCGTGGATGCTGCTATTGCAGAAAAATCGATCAACTTCCGCAGCGGCAGTACATTCATGCCCGATTCGTCTCTTGCGGTGGTGACCGAGGTCGCTGACGCATTGAAGAACTGCAGCGGCATGACGGTGGCTGTTGGCGGGCATACTGATGCCACCGGCAGCGCCGAAGTGAACCAGAATTTGAGCCAAGGCCGCGCGGATGCTGTCGCAGCGGCATTGACCGAACGCGGCGTGGCAGCAGACCGGATTACAGCCACCGGTTTCGGATCGACCCAGCTGAAAGTGCCGGGTGACGGGGCCAATGAAGCCAATCGCCGGATTGAATTTACTGTAAGCGCTGGCGGCGCGTCTGCCGATGCTGCGGAAGGGGGAGAATAAGATGCCATTGCTACTCGAAAGCTGGATTTTGCTGATGATCGCATTTGTGATCGGCGTTGTGATTGGCCGTTTTATTTGGAAGCGCGCGTAAGCGCCGGGGGAGACTGAACTATGTTATCACTTATTACAGCGAACCCGATTCCGTTCATCATTGCGCTCATTATCGGCCTTGCGACAGCATGGTGGATTTGGGGCCGCACGCCCGATGTAGAGGCGGATTATGATGCGGATAGCGATGCCGATCATGAAACGAATTATACCGCTCCTGCTGCGGCCGCTGCCGCCACTGGCGCTGCAGCAGCGGCGACCACCAGCGCGGCTGAGCCTGCTCCGCCGAAAGATTTGAAGCCGGAACCTGCGGTGCCTGTCAAACCCTTGGCCGTGGCTGAGCTGGATACAGAACCGAAGCCGAAGGCGAAGCCCAAGGCCAAAGCAACACCCAAGGCGGCATCGAAACCGAAGCCGAAAATCGCGGCAGCGGTCGGTAAACCTGATGACCTGACGCGGATCAAAGGGATCGGTCCGCAGCTGAATGATCTGTGCCTGTCGCTGGGGGTGAGCCGGTTCGACCAGATTGCCAAATGGAAAAAGGCCGACATTGCAGAGGTTGACCAATATCTGAAAATGAAGGGCCGGATCGACCGCGATGACTGGGTCGGCCAAGCGAAGATTCTCGCCGCGGGTGGGACCGTGTCCGAAGGAAAGCCAAAAATCGCTGCGGCCGTGGGCAAGCCCGATGACCTCAAAAAAGTCAAAGGCATTGGTCCAAAGCTTGAAAAACTGTGCAATTCGCTTGGTGTGAAACGCTGGGATCAGATAGCCGCGTGGAAAGCCGCCGATGTCAAAGAGGTCGATGGCTATCTGGGTAGTTTCAAGGGGCGTATTCAGCGCGATGAGTGGGTCAAGCAAGCCAAGCTACTCGCGAAAGGCGACTTTGACGGCCACGTGAAGCAATACGGGAAGTGATTTTCCCCCGGCAGCAGATACATATTTGCTTGCCAAAATATTCTGACACGTAGTATTTTCCTCACGCGCCGCTCAGGCGTGTGAGGGAACCTGTTAAAATGCGAAATACACTGTGTAGTGCCATTGGCACTGTCGCAATTTTTGCGGCTGTGCCGGCAATGGCTGACGATTCCAATACAGAATATCTGCTTGATGCATCATTGAGTGATGCGGACGCGATGGCGTATGTGCCCGATCCGGTGGAAGTTCCATATCCTGATCTTGAATATGTCTCGACACCGGAAACGGCCGATACTTACGACAAATATTTCTATTTCCACCGCGAAGATGTCAGCTTTGAAGAGGCGCTGGCGGATATTCGTGATTGCGATTCACTTGCCCGGGGCTTGAATTCCGGAATGGGCTATCAGGATGTTTACAGCCCCTATGGCGGGCTGGCTGGCGCTGCGGGCGGGGTGATCGGCAATGCTATTGCCGCCGCTATCTTTGGCTCTGCCGAGAAGCGGCGCATTCGCCGCGTAAATCTGCGGCGCTGTATGAATTTCAAAGGCTATGAACGATACGGCTTGGAAAAAGACCTCTGGCAGAGGTTCAATTTTGAAGAAGGATTTTCGGGCGAGGCTGAACATATTCGGCAGGGCGCGATTATTCAGCAAGCGAAAGTGGCATCGGGGCCAAAACCGGCAACTGAGGAGTTAGGCCGATGAACGCGTTTTCCAAAACTCTGTCAGTAGCGTTTCTGGCGACGTCGATGCTATTTTCGGTGCCGGCCAGTGCGGCGAAAAGCCCGTTTGAATTCAAGCCGGAACGCATTTCAGACAAGCCTGAATTCCCGTTTGACGAGAGCAAGGCCTACATCCTGGTCGAATATGACCGGATGACCAATGTCTCCTTCATGAAGCTTCCAAATGAAGAGGAACAAGCGATCTGGGAGAAGATGCGCTTGGAAGAATTTGCGAAGGCACAGAAGAAGTATGTGAGCCGTAAAAAACGGTACGAAAACGATCTGGCAAAATGGCGCAAAATCCGCAGCGGGCGCAAACCGGAGCCGCCTGTCGAACCGACCGAAGGCAATTTCAGCATTACACCTTTTGAGCTAGAACATAATCTGGCCATCGGACCGCAAGGACGGTTCAACAATGATGATGTGTCGATTTATCTCTATGCGGTGCCAGAGGGTGAATATGTCTTTTACGGTAACGCATTTTTCAACCCGAATGGCGGCGCCATGGGAACGTGTGTGTGCATGGGCACCGTCGCCATCAACGTAGAAGCAGGCCAGATTGCTGCTGTCCGCCTGGATTATCCCTTTGTCGATATGCTGGCGAACTTACCCAAGGAAGAACGCCCAAAGACACCGTTAGAGATGCCTGAAGAGTTGACGACCACTGGTTTGTTGCCCGTTGAAAAGGCCAAATCGGATCAGCGTTTGCCGCAGGATCGTGTGGTGTTTCCGGCTATGCGCCCGATTTCCCGCCTACCCAATTGGTTCGGTTTGGAAGTCGACCGGTTGATGCCAGTTGAGGGCGTCTTCCGGTATGAAGGCGATTCCATGATTACTCTTGGTGAGGTCGAAGTTTTGGAGGCTGAAGAAGCCAAAGAAATTGGCGATGATATGGAAGCGGCGGATGAGGCTGTAGCATCTACTGATGGTGAAGAGGCGGTGGTTGAAGAACCGGCCCCTGAAGCCGCCCCTGAAACCGGCGGCCCGGCCGGTTAAGCGTTTGTCGGGCGTATAAAAAAGCCCCGCACTCTATCGCAGAGTGCGGGGCTTTTTGTTGTTCTGTAAGAACTGTATGTTCGGTTGGGCTTAGCCCTGACGAACGCCGGTCATCGCCATTGTGCCGAATGCGCCTGCATTCACGCTACCGGTCAGAGTGTCGCCGTCTACAGTGGCTGTACCTTCCAGTTTCATCGGCATGGGAACGGTCATGTTCATGGTCCAAGTCAGCGTGTTGCCGTCTACTTTGCCATCTTCCAGATCCATGCCGCCCATTGCACCAGCGTTAGTGCCGGAAAATGTGCCGTCGCCATTATCAACGATGGTCACAACGCTTTTTTGGTCGCCCATTGGGCTTTTTGTTACGCAGTCAAAGGTGCCAGATACGGACATATTCATTCTCCTATTATTCGTTAAAAACGGTCTTATTGGCTTGGTGTTCCCCGTACTTCTACAGGAAGGCCGAGCGCGTCAAGTTGTGGCCGTACAATCTCTGCATCACCGACAATCACAAATACCAGATCATCCCCCTTGAATGACTGCGATGCCGCAGCGTCGAGCTGCTGCGTGGTCAGTGCAGAATATTTTTTCGCCAATGTCTCGTAATAGTCGTCTGGCCGTTCAAACGTGACGATATTGACCAACCCGCCCAGCACATCGCCGCTGGTTTCAAACTGTCCGGGTAGCTCGCGAACATTGCCATTGATGAGCCGTGTCAGCTCCTCTTCCGTCACGCCGTTGCCGCTGACATAGGACGTGAGGTCTTTGCGTAGCTCGGCAACGGAATCGCCAGTGCGATCCGCCTGAACTGGCGCGTAGATGAGGAATGTGGTGCGATCTTGCGGCGCTTGGATCAAGCTCCGAACGCCGTAAGACCAACCCTTTGTCTCGCGCAAGTTCATGTTGATCCGGCTTAGGAAGCCGCCGCCAAACACTTCATTGGCAGCGCGCATGACGGTTAGGTCGTCTGTTCCTTTCTGATCGAGAACACGGGCACCGAAGATGATCGATTGCGGGGAATTGGGCCGGTTGACCAGAATGATCTTGGGCTGCGGTGCGGGGATGGGTGCATCGTAGCTTTTGACCGGTGCGGCAACTTCTGGAACCGCCCAGTCGCCAAAGCTGGCTTCCAATTGCGCAACCGCGTCTGCCAGTGTTGTGTTACCGACCACGAAGACATTAGCAAGATCAGGACGGAGCCAGTTGCGGTGGAAATCGAACAGTTCTTCGCGTGTTACAGCGGCAACCACTTCCGCGCTGCCGGTGCCCGATGGCGGATTGCCATAGGGATGTTGCGGCCCGAACAATATCGGTGCCAGCACCCGTTGGCCGATGGCGGCAGGGCTGTTCAATTCACCGGTGATGCGCGTGAGCTGTTGCGCCCGAACACGTTCCAGCGCCGTCTCATCAAAGGCTGGATTGCGGATGTAATCTGCAAGCAGGTTCAGTGATCCCTGAAGATTAGGGGTCACCGCATCCATTCCGAAAAAGGTCGTGTCGGCATTGGCGCTGCCGAAGATATTGGCGCCCAGCTTTTCCCGCTCAACCGCCAATTGCGAGGAGGTGAGGCTGCTGGTGCCTTCATCCATCGCGCTGAGCATCAGAGAATGCAGCCCCAAGCGATTTTCGGGATCGGCAGCGTATCCTGCGTCAAATGACACTCTTACGCTAACGGTCGGAACTGCATCCCGCCGGGCAAAGAACACTTTCATCCCATTGGATAAGGTGGCGCGCTCAATCGTCGGGAAATCGAGCGCTTTCAGCTCGCCAATGGGTGGCAGCTCAGACCTATCCGCCTCTGGTACCTGTGATAGGGCCGCAGAACCCTGCTGGGTCACAGGGTTGATGTAGAAGGCTGGTTGGCGGCCGCTACCTTCGGGTGAGACAACAAACCCCGCGCGGTTCTCCCCGCCCTCTTGGCGGTCCCCCGGTTCTACGATCAGTTCGAACACGGGACGCGATAGCCATTTTGCTGTCGTTTGCTGAACTTCTGCTGGGGTCAGGGCCGCAGCGCGCTTCAGCGTGCTTTTATAAGCGGCTGGCGATCCTTCATAGAGCAAGCCTTGGGCCAGGACCGGCGCTTTACCACTGAACCCGCCAACTTGCTCCAATCCGCGGATTTGGCCGGCGGCATAGACCGTGGTTGCCCGCTGGATCTCTGCATCGGTCGGACCCTCGGCCATAAATTTGGCGATTTCCTCGTCCAAGGCCGCCGCCAACAGGCCGGTATCGACGCCGGGCTTGGCATCGGCATACACGATGAACTGGCCTGCTTGCGCAAAAATATCGGCACGGGCGACAACCCGCACTGCAAGACCTTTGCCCCTGACCAATGCGTCATCCAAACGGGAAGAGGCCAGCCCGCCCAAAACGGTCGCCCCCATCGCAAGCGGCAGATTGTCCGGGTTGTCGAGGCCCGGCACAGCCCACATGCGGTAGATGCGCGGGGTCGCGACTTTATCATAGATCGTTTTGGACTTCGCTTCATCCAGCGTTGGCACGGGCGCATTGACCGTGGGTGTTTCCGGCCCTGGTTTGATCGCGCCGAACCACTTGGTCACTTTTGCTTTTGCTGTTGCAGTGTCGATATCGCCAGCAAGCACCAGAACCGCATTATTGGGCCCGTAATTGTCGCGGAACCACTGCTTCACATCATCCAGAGTGGCAGAGGATAGGTCATCCATCGAACCGATTGTGGAGTGGTGGTAGGGATGGCCGGACGGGTATAGGTTTTCCAGCTGCTCATATTCGACCAAGCCATAGGGCTGGTTGTCGCCCTGACGCTTTTCATTCTGGACAACGCCGATCTGGTTATCGAGCTTCTCCTGAGTGACAGCTCCCAGCAGATATCCCATCCGGTCGCTTTCCAGCATCAGGGTACGGTCAAGCGCGCCGGTCGGAACAGTCTGGAAGTAATTGGTCCGGTCAAACCATGTGGTACCGTTGAGGTCGGTCGCGCCGATTTGCTGCATCGGTTCAAAGAAATCGCCCGGGGCGTTTTCGCTGCCATTGAACATCAAATGCTCGAACAAATGCGCGAAACCTGTCTTGCCTTTCGGCTCATGCTTGGAACCGACATTATACCAAACAGAAACACCGACCACGGGTGCCTTGCGATCTTCATGGACAAGCACGGTCAGCCCATTGGCTAGCTCAAATTGGTCATACGGTATCGACACCGCATCAATCAGTTCCGATACCGGCGCGGGTGCGGCGGCATCTACCGATTGAACTGCTTGCTCTGTTGGTGGAGCATTTTGAGCCAGCGCAGGTGTTGCAGCCAGTGACAGAACAAGTGCGCTGGTCGTGGCCCAGCGGGTGATGGATTTGAAGTGCATCGTGATAGTCCCTTAAATGCTATTATGCCGCGCTGATTATTGGCTGCTGACAGTTTTTCGGCTGGCGGCGTTTCGTAACGCATCTTCGCGCCAGAAATGGACCGGTTTCAATTCTTTCCGGACGAACAGCTTGGCCTGATCTGCGAAGTGCGGGCTGCCGGGCCGCGTGGTTGCTGCGCCATAGGGCTGGATCGATTCCGATCGTACTTTCTGGCCCGGTGCCCATTCCACAAACATGATGAAACTGTCGCCGTGGCGGACAGACAATCGGCCATCCTCGTCCACATCCCACAAGGTGGAGGCGCGCAAGGTGTCGCTGCCGCCATCGAGCGGTAGATCCACATCCCCTTGTCGCAGCCGCAGCAAGTCGGACATGGGCGGTGTCAGAGTGCCAAAATGCTCCATCAAATGGTCTGATGCCTTTTGCAGTTCTTCCTGTGCATCGGGCAAAGGATAGTTTTGATATTCCGCGCCCATCCATGGGCGGATCATCAAGAGCGCCAGCGCATCTGCTTTCCCGACATTGTCTGACGTCATATCCCAGCTGGCGAGCAATGCTTGCGCCTTGGCGAGCTGGGGATCGCTGGACACATCCAGCGCTTCAACACCGTCCATCATCACATCGACATAATCCGCGCGGATATATCCCATATCATATTTGATCCGTTCCAATGTTGGGCGGTCGATAATATCGAACTGCGCCATCAGTTCTTCCGTCCGCCGCGCGCGGTTGGTCATTTTCAATTCCACACCCAGTTCCGGTGCGACGCTGTCCGGGTCAATATCGTCAGCAGGGCCTGCTGCGGAATATGGCTGGTTGTTGGCGTTATAGACCCAGCCACTGCCCGGATTTATCAGTTTGGGTAGAACGCTGTAATCGACCGGTCCTGTCCAAATCAGACTGCTATCATCACCCGGCAATATCCCGCGCCAGTTCGGGCCTTTGGGGCGATCGGGAATAGCAGCGTTATAGACATACGCGATATTGCCCTGTTTATCGCCGTAAATGAAGTTGGTGGAGGGGATGTCCATCCGCGCCAGAATGGCTTCCCATTCCTCCAGAGTTTCCGCCTTGTTGAGCTTATAATACGCATCGAGCGCGCCAAGATTATCAATTCCGCCATAACGGATGGCGAAGGCGCCATTATCATTGATGATCACCGGGCCGTGTGCGCTGCGATGGACGGTTTGACGAACGGGCAGGACCAGCGGCCCCATTTTTACCGCCAGAGTGACAGTCTTGCTCTCCAGCTCCTGCCACTCACCGTCCAGCCGATAGCGCGTTCCGCTCTCGTCCAGTTCCAGCCGATAGACATCGGTCATGTCGGGCCGGTTGACTGTGTTGGTCCAACCCAGATGTTCATTGTGGCCCAGAAACGGGAACGGGCTGCCGGGAAAGTTTGCCCCAGCATAATGCCAGCCTTCTTCGCTTTGCACGACCAGTTCGTACCAAGCGACACCGCCGCGCCAGGGTTGGTGGCTGTTGGACACAAGCCGTGTCACACCGTCGCCAGATTTTGCCGGAGCAATTGCCCATGCATTGGACCCTGCCATCGCGCCGTCCTGACCCATATGGATCGGCAGCGCAGCGGCAGTTTCATTGGTGCCAGCTCCATCCATGATGGGTTCCGCGCTGTCCGAAGGTTCATGGCCCGGTATTGCCGGACCAAATTCTTTGCGCAGCGGTTCACCAGCGGCCAGCGGGCCAATCACATTGTTGAGGCCGAAGAAGAATGGTTGGCGCAAGGCAAAGCCTGTCGCCACATCCTTGCCATTTACCGGAAACAAATTGCCCAACCGGATTTCATCCGGATGCTCGGCCGCGAATTGATTGAGACCGGTGGCATAGGCTTCAAACAAGACCCGCGTTTCGGCAGGTATGCCCGCATAGTGCCGCTCGGCTGTCCCGCGCGCATCCAATAGGTGATAGACATAATCAACCTGCGCGCCTTCTTCGCCCGCCATCGCCCCATACCGGCCCCGCGCCATCGCGATCACATCTTGCAGAGTGAAGAAATCATCTTCTGCATGGGCAATAGCCACACCAAAGGCGACATCTGCGTCCGTCTTGCCGTAAATATGCGGCACCCCAAACTCGCTACGGATGATTTCTGCCTGATAGCCGTTTTGCGCGGTATCGGCGGGATCGTTGCCTTTTTCGGCGAGCAGCGGTTCCCACACCATCAGCCCCACCAAAGTTACCAGAACTGCGGTCAGTGACACCCATCCGGCACGCGCCAGCCATTTTTTCATACAGAGTCCTCTCTCCGCAAGAGGGGTAGCGCGGATTGGCAGGCAGGTGAAGCGCGTAACTTTGGAAAGCGTCTGAGCCGCAGCCATGACCGTTAGTAAGATATTTTCCGGCCAGTCATTGCAGATCAGAACATCGCACCCCTATATGACAGTAACACACCTAATTATTGTGTCTGACTCGACTTGTGTTGCTGATATGCAACACCATATTGAGCGGGACAAGTAAGAGGAAACGCGATGAACTTGGAAAAATTTACTGACCGGGCAAAGGGCTTTCTACAATCCGCACAGACGGTCGCGATCCGCAATAGCCATCAACGTATTTCGCCAACCCATCTGCTGAAGGCATTGCTTGAAGATGATGAAGGCATGGCAGCAGGTTTGATCCAGCGCGCTGGTGGCCAAACCGCAACCGCGCAGGACATGGTCGATGAAGCGCTGGCAAAGCTTCCGGCGGTTTCCGGCGGCGGGGCCCAGCAGACACCGGGCCTCGATAATGATGCGGTTCGCATTCTCGATTCAGCGGAAACAATTGCTGAAAAAGCGGGCGATTCCTACGTCACGGTGGAACGGCTATTGGTGGCATTGGCGTTGGCCTCAACCACAGCTGCCGGGCAGATTTTGAAAGAGGCCAATGTTGACCCCAAGGCGCTTAATGAAGCGATTGTCGAGCTGACTGGCGGCCGTGCGGCGAACACCGCGAGCGCGGAAGATGCCTATGATGCGATGAAGAAATATGCCCGCGATCTGACCCAGGCAGCCCGCGATGGTAAGCTTGATCCGGTTATTGGCCGGGATGAAGAAATCCGCCGGACCATTCAAATTTTGGCGCGCCGGACCAAGAACAATCCCGCACTGATTGGTGAACCGGGAACGGGTAAGACCGCTATTGCAGAAGGCTTGGCGCTGCGCATCGCCAATGGTGATGTGCCGGATAGCCTGAAAGGGCGCACATTGATGTCGCTCGATATGGGTTCGCTGATCGCAGGTGCGAAATATCGCGGAGAGTTTGAAGAGCGGTTGAAAGCGGTTCTGGACGAGGTGAAAGGCGCTGACGGCCAGATCATCCTGTTCATTGATGAAATGCACACGTTGATCGGGGCAGGGGCCTCTGAAGGGAGCATGGATGCTTCCAATTTGCTCAAGCCGGCATTATCGCGTGGCGAACTGCACTGCATTGGCGCAACCACGCTCGATGAATATCAGAAATATGTCGAAAAAGACCCGGCGCTTCAGCGGCGCTTCCAGTCGGTCTATATTGATGAACCCACGGTCGAGGATACGATTTCCATCCTGCGGGGCCTGAAAGAAAAATACGAACTGCATCACGGGGTGCGCATTACTGACGGTGCCATCGTGGCGGCAGCGACCCTGTCCAACCGGTATATCCAGAACCGCTTTTTGCCGGATAAAGCGATTGATCTGATGGATGAGGCGGCGAGCCGTATCCGGATGGAAGTTGAGAGCAAGCCGGAAGAGATCGAAGGGCTCGACCGCCGTATTATCCAGCTGAAGATCGAAGAATCTGCGCTGAGCAAAGAAACCGATCAGGCTTCCAAAGACCGGCTGGCAACCTTGCGTGCGGAACTCGCCAATCTGGAACAGCAATCGTCTGAACTCACCACGCGCTGGCAGAATGAGCGCGACAAAATTCACGCGGAAAGCAAGCTGAAAGAGGAATTGGACGCTGCCCGGCTGGAACTGGAACAGGCCCAGCGCGAAGGCGATCTCGCCAAAGCGGGTGAGCTTTCCTACGGCAAAATCCCTGAGCTGGAGAAAGCCATAGAAGCGGCATCCGACCAGACTGACAATGCGATGCTGCGCGAAGAAGTGACCGATGATGACATTGCTGCGGTTGTGAGCCGTGCCACCGGTATTCCGATAGACCGGATGATGGAAGGGGAGCGCGAAAAGCTCCTCCAAATGGAAGAAGTTCTTGGCAAACGGGTGATTGGCCAGCGGCAGCCGATTGAAGCGGTCTCCAAGGCCGTTCGGCGGGCGCGAGCAGGGCTGCAAGATCCGGGCCGTCCGCTGGGTTCATTCCTGTTCCTCGGCCCCACCGGCGTGGGTAAAACAGAATTGACCAAGGCGCTCGCAGAATTCCTGTTCGACGATGATAGCGCGATGGTGCGCATCGATATGAGCGAATTCATGGAGAAGCACGCGGTAGCCCGTCTGATCGGCGCGCCTCCGGGCTATGTCGGCTATGAGGAAGGCGGCGTGCTGACCGAAAGCGTGCGCCGGCGGCCATATCAAGTCATCCTGTTTGACGAGGTGGAGAAAGCCCACTCCGACGTGTTCAACGTTCTGCTGCAAGTGCTGGATGATGGGCGTTTGACCGACGGGCAAGGCCGCGTGGTCGATTTTTCCAACACGCTGATCATTCTAACCTCCAACTTGGGCAGTCAATATCTGGCCAATATGGAAGATGACCAGACCGTGGCCGATGTCGAGCCGCAAGTGATGGATGTGGTGCGCGGGCATTTCCGGCCGGAATTCCTCAACCGTTTGGATGAGACAATTCTGTTCCACCGTTTGGCGCAGGAACACATGGCGCCGATTGTCGCGATCCAGGTTGGGCGTGTGCAAAAGCTGTTGGCGGACCGCAAAATTACGCTGGATCTAACCGATGCGGCGCTGCGCTGGCTGGGCCGGGTGGGTTATGACCCGGTATACGGCGCCCGCCCGCTGAAACGCGCGGTACAGCGCTACTTGCAAGACCCGCTCGCGGATATGATCCTGAAAGGCGATGTGCCCGACGGTAGCACGGTCGCGATTGATGAAGGTGATGGCGAATTGCTGATGGTGGTAGGGTAGAAGGCGGAAACAGAAAAGAATCGAAACAAGCGACATGCATTGCCGTAAACGTCTTCTTTTACTCTCCTATTCTACCCGTTTGCCTTTTATGCCAAGGCGACCGTTTATCCTGATGAAATAGGTTCCGAGTGAGGCCTTTTTAAAGACGACCGTGTCGCCGACTTTCGGGCGGAGCATGTTTCTTGGTGGATTCGCCATTCTCCATACAGCATCACCATCCTTAATGGTGATGCTGATTGCCCGGCGCTCGCGAAAACTGACTTTCGTAATCGTGGATTCGAACAGTTTTTCTTCTTCTTCTTCTTCTTCGTCCGAGTTGCCTCCCAAAATGCCCAAGTCTGGTATCCGAAAGCCGAACAGGTTGCGACGCGTCGTTTTTACATCCTGTCGATCCACTAGCGTGACGTTACCTTCGTCCGCCGCCGTGACCACCCGGCCAACTGCTTCATCATAACATGCCAGTCTCTCACCATTTTCAGCGATCGATAAGCACTGTTTTAAAGGGTCCAAATAAGCAACTGCCCCAGAGCCAGCACCCACTTCATCTGCGGGCATGTCTTGGGCAGCTACACCCACGGCGGTTAGGTATGACGAAATAGCGATGATCGGGCCGATATATATATAATGTCGCATAGAGTGACTCTAACTTCCTAAAGCAGGAAAACAACTGAGGGCTGTGGTTAGTCCATTGATGATGCCACACTAAGGGAGGTGCGCCAACTGATGCACGAATATCACACTCGAAATTTTACAGATGCCTAAACAATCACACGCGTTGCGAACGCCTTACAGCTTCGCCTAGACGGGCGAAATTCGGGTTAATAGCTCGATACTTTCTGTTTTACATGCTCGCCATGGTGGCGGGCATTACTAAGGGGATTGGAATGTCCAACCGTTTTACTAAATCCGCGCTGTTAGCAGGGACTTTCATGGCTGGTGCCATGATTGCTACGCCTGTTGTGGCGCAAGAAGCAGCTGGTGAAGCAGCTGCCGCTGAAGATGAGGGCTTCATCGTTGTTACCGGTTCGCGTATCGCGCGTCGCAACGTTGAAACAGCTGCGCCAATTGCGGTTGTTGATGCTGCCGAATTCTCACTTTCGGGTACTGTTAACGTCGAAAACGTTATCAATACACTGCCGCAAGTTGTGCCAGGCACAACATCTTTCTCCAACAACCCAGGTAACGGTACAGCGTCGGTAAACCTTCGCGGTCTTGGTGCTACGCGTACAATGGTGCTCGTGAACGGTCGCCGCTGGATGTTCTATGATACGAACCAAATTACTGATTTGAACACAATTCCACAGTTCTTGCTTGAATCTGTGGACGTTGTGACCGGTGGTGCCTCTGCCGTTTACGGTTCAGACGCTCTTGCTGGTGTTGTGAACTTCCGTCTTCGCGAAGTTGAAGGTGTTGAAGTCGGTGGTCAGTACTCGCTTACTGAGCAAGGCGACGGCGCGCGTTATCAACTTAACGGCGCAGTTGGTTCTAGCTTCGCAGACGGTCGCGGTAACGTGACTTTGTTTGGTGAGTACTATAACCGTGAAGAAATCTTCCAAGGCGATCGTACGTTCTCGAACTTCGCGCTTGGTGGTTCGCCGCTTCGTCAATTGGGTTCATCGCTTCCACCAGAAACACGCCTCCGTTATGACGGTGATGGTGACGTGACAGGTACGTCGTTTGAGCCTAACAGCAATCTGGCTATCTTCGGCTCGCCTGGTTCGCTGCGCGATTACCAAACACCACGTGATCTGTATAACTATGCACCTGTGAACTACCTGCAATTGCCGCAAGAACGGTACATGCTCGGTGGTAATGCACGCTATGAAATTTCAGACGCTCTCGAGCTTTACACTGAACTAGCGTACATCAACAACCGCGTGGATTCAGAGCTTGCTCCGACTCCAATTCTTGTGAACACATTCCTCGACATCGATTCTTTGGTTGCGAATGGCTTCATTGACGCCGCTACCGAAGCTCAGTTCCGTGACTTGGATGCTTCAGAAACTGGCGCAGACCAAAACAACGGTCTAATCGACGTACAAGTTCGTCGTCGTCTGGAAGAAGCTGGTGGTCGTCGTAACCTAGACGAGCGTAACTCATTCCGGATCGTTACTGGTGCTCGTGGTCAGATTAATGACTATCTCAGCTATGATGCATATTACATGTTCTCACGGACACGTAACTCCAACATCCAGCAAGGCAACGCGTCTGTTTCACGTTTCACTGAAGCGATTAACGGCACCGGTGCGACACAGATCAACATCTTTGGTGCCGGTACTCTGACACCTGACATGGTCGATGTGTTCCGTATCCAAGCGCAAAACGGTGATATCTCATCAATTGAAGTCGCCTCGGCTTCTCTTTCTGGCACTTTCGGCGATTTCGCTCTAGGTGCTGCTGAGCCTATCGCATTTGCTGTTGGTGTTGAATCCCGTGCAGTTAGTTCGCGTTTCATTCCTGATGAATTCTTGGCATCGGGCGACGTTGCTGGCTTCAACGCGGGTGAACCAACCGAAGGCTCTTATAATGTTAAAGAGATCTTCGGTGAGTTGAACATTCCGTTCGAAACTGAAAGCGGTATGCGCTTTGAAGTTAACGGTGCGGTACGTTACTCGGATTACTCACTCGATACCGTTGGCGGTGTATGGGCATATGCTGGTGGTGTACAGTTCGCTCCAATTCCTGACGTCACTTTCCGTGCTCAGTATCAGCGTGCGGTGCGTGCACCAAACGTAGGTGAATTGTTCCAAGGTACTGCGATTGGTTTCCCTGGTGCTACCGATCCTTGTGCTGGTGTTGGCGGTGCTACACCGACCGGCGGCCTTCTCGCTACCTGTTTGGCGAACGGCGTTCCTGCAGGGAACATCGGTCTTCAGCAAGATCCTAGCGTAAATCGGAACCAAGTGATCCAGCCTGATGGCCAAATCGCGACTCTGTTCGGTGGTAACCCTAACCTGACTGAAGAAACTTCAGACAGCTACACCTTTGGTGTTGTTCTGCAGCCTTCCTTCATCCCGGGTCTTACGATCACTGCCGACTATTTCGACATTGTTGTTGAAGATGCAATTTCGACTGTCAGCTTGCAGACTGTTTTGGATATCTGTTTCAACGAAATCCAAGATCTGAACTCACCTACATGTCGGAACTTCAACGGTACACGTGATGCGCAAGGCGCGTTTGGCCGTGATAACCCACCTGTTCTCGGTGGAGCTAACATTGCTGAAATTAGCGTTTCAGGTGTCGATCTGGAAGCCAACTACTCAACAACTATTCCGTTCTCGCTTCTCACCGATTCAGGTGAGCAGATGTTGAACCTGTCGTTCTTGGGTACTTGGACAGAGACTTCTGACTTTGCACCAATTCAGTCAGATCCTACTAACGTTATCACATGTGCCGGTGAATTCGGTCTGACTTGTGGTGAGCCAACACCGTCGTTCAAGTGGACGTCACGTGCTAGCTTCTCTGACGGTCCATTGACTACATCGATTCGCTGGCGTCACCTGTCAGCAGTTGATGATGACACAGATGCGGCTGATAACTTCGTTGAACGCATCGATGCGTACGACCTTATCGATCTCACATTGTCTTTCGATGTGAACGAGCGGTTGACGATTGCAGCTGGTATTAACAACCTGTTTAATACGCTGCCGACAACACCACAGTTCGATGCTGCTGGTAATGTTATCAACGACACCAACACACTGCTACTCGGCGATTTCAATAACGGTGAGCAGTCTAACACATACCCAAGCACATATGACGTGCTGGGCCGTGACTTCTTCGCATCTGTGAACTTCAAGTTCTAAGATTTAAGAAGCTACGATTACAGACAAAGAAGGGGGCGACGAACTTCGGTTCGTCGCCCCCTTTTTCTGTATTTAACTGTAGCCGAAACGGCGTGCGTTCAGTCAGCAGCCGAGACCAATTTCTAGTTGTGTGTTATCGACCGAAAATCGGCTACGGGAGAGCCGCTGCCAGGATCGACGATGTCTGTACGATCAATTTGTTCCAGACCGCCGTCCTTAAGTGCCGTCAAAAACAGGTCTGAATCTGCCGTTTGCTTGCAAGCATATTCAAGTGATGCGATCCGCCCAATTTCATTCTTGGCCCGCATTGCAATGGTGTCGAGCATGTTGGCGACGTTGGCAGGGTGGTCGCGCACGCCCATCACCAGCGTTTGACGAATGGCCTCTGGTATTTCCCACCCAGCAGATCCCCGACCAAATTTCTGAGCGCCTTCAATAGGTGCGTTTGTAATCTTGGGCGGTACGCTACGAATGCCACTAGCCCATAATTGAAGGCTACGTTTTGCGATTGCTATCAAATCCTGATCTTCTAGCGCCCATTGAATTTGACTGCGACGTTCCAAATTATGTTTCAAGATTGGCCCGTCGATACGGTGAGTTATCAATCCTACTTTACCGCCAGGCTTTAATACTCGCGCGATTTCAGCGGCCGCCTTCGGTAACTCCCCATATTCAAAGCCAAATTGGCTGACGACGGCGTCAAATTTGTTGTCCGGTAGCGGCATTCTCTCCATTGGTACACCGGGTTTGGCCTTCGTTCCTTTAGGGGCGGGCGGTAATTCTGGAGCTAAATCGACTCCTAAAAATTTGAAATTCGGCTTATTTTTGAGCAACCATGCCATAACGCGGCCATCGCCCGTTGCGATGTCCAGTCCATGGCCTTTGGCAGGTAGGGTGTGTGCAAATGACTGCCATGCAGCGCGCTGCGCCGCATCAATGCCTTGCCATTTTGATGGTAAGCATCCGCCGTCTTGGCCGGAACTGCGATTTTGCGCCCAGAAATCGCTCCATGCCTTCTTGCTTTCAGGGTTTTGTTCCGCGTTCATTGGCTATGGTCTTTCAAAGGAGTTTGGCTAACAAGTTTGGGTCGCAGTTACATCAAAAGCTACGGTCATGCGCTGCTGATGAGAGAAAGCCCGTGTGCCGTGGTATAGGGTACTTGGAAATAGCGCCATATATCCAACTTTGGGCTCTATTGTTCGCAAGGGTTCGAGTTCTAGCCGCAAGTCGGGGGGCGGGCGGCCGATCTCCAGCCAACCCGCTTTATCTTCATTTTCTGTCTCTTCTGGCAGCTCCAAATACAGTGCGGATGAGACAATTCCCTGAGGGTGAATATGTGAGATATGATAATCACCACCCCCAGCCAAGCGGACTGACCATGAGCCTGCCACATTCCAATCGAGATCACGATATCTTAGAAGTGGGTGAGCGCTGTCGTGTCCTGGTAGAGACTGTCGAAACTGTTCAACGGTGTCACGAACGGCATCACCCAACTGTTGGAAAACTGCCTCGTGGCGATCGAACAAATTACCACGGGTCTGTGAGCCGCCACGCAAGGATTGACCCAGGGGCAGCGGGGAATTGTCATGCAGTCGATGCAGGGCGGGAATGATGTTTTCCAGAACTTCACCAGCGCGTTTCAATGGCACCAACTGCACCAACTCGGCCTGTTCATGTAGCCATCCGGCCTCCGGGGCTTGTGTCACGCGCCATAGAAGCCCGCGAAGCGCCCACGCTGCAACACTCTCAGAATCTGAGGTCAGGAGCGTATCTAAAAGCTTATCTGCTTCCGAATATTCTGCTCGCCGTATGCGGTGTCGTGCTTCGTTTAACCGCCGTTCTGGCGTGTCTAGCTCCAACGTTGAGTAGAGTTTGTCTGCTTGTTCACTATCTCCTGCTGCGCCAATATATGTGGCTTGTAGTAAACGGAAGTGTTCAAGCTTTGGAAAAAGCACGCTGCCCCGCGAGGCTACATTGGCCGCCTCTTGATGATAATCTAGGCCAGCAAGAATTCCGCACCACTCGGCGTAGATATTGGGATCTTGGGGTACGCGCTCTGCAGCATCTCCATAGTGTGACGTGAAATCTCGATCGCCTGATGCCAATCGCAATTGGGCAAGGAAGCGTAAGCCTTCCGACCATTGCGGTGCTTGTTGAACAAGAGATTCCGCGATGGCACGAGCGCCAACGACATCACCGGCTACATCGAGAGATTGAGCCTTGCCGAGCCACAGATCAGCGTCACCTTGGTTTACCGATAGTGCTTTATCAAACCATGCCAGCGCATCTGTCTCGCCGCGCTCGAGCGCGACGCGCGCACGTCCGTGAAGTGCCTTAGGCCGAACTGGTTCCAATGCTAAAGCTCGGTCATACCAACGGGCAGCCTCAACCTTGTTCCCTTGTCCGCGAGCGACCATTCCCCGAGTCGATGAATACAATGCCGAACGTGATCCTTCTGCTTCGTAGCGCTGCAGCACTGCTAAAGCGTCAATATGACGGTCAAGCCCAGCTAAAGAAATTGCATGGTTGATGGCTATATCCAACGCTTCCGGTTTTAACGCGAGCGCTTTGCCGAATTGGGTTTCGGCTTCTTCCATATCTCCCATTTTTTGGAACAGGCTACCGGCGCTGTTGCGGAATGAAGAATCTTCAGGGAAAGCCGCGAGCCCTTCTTTCAGCGCCTGACGAGCTGCATCTGCATCTCCGGTCTTCGCAGCTGCCTGCGCCGTTTGCCAAGCTTGAAACGCGGAAGAAACAGTCACCGGTCCCGTAGCCAGCCGGTTATCGCAAACCGCCCTGTGGGACCGGTTGGCGGTACATATGAAACGTTATGTGCCTGCGGCACGAGAAACAGGTTAAGGGCGTTAAAGCGCGGACGATAGCCACGAACAACGTCTCCGTCGTTATCAAAGAAATTGAGATAGCCGCCCCAATCAGGCTTCCATTCATCCAGTCCGAGATTCAAGACATAAGCAACCCTCCACCCCTCTGCGACATGACTGTCGATGTGCAGTCCAAGAAAGTGCTGGGCCGCAAACAGTGTTGCTTGACCATCGGCCTTCGCTAGCTCTTGAATTCCGGTCACGTCACGCACCAGTTGCAGAAAGTCAGGGGCATTCAAATATTCGAGCAGCATGTCGTGTACGCCGCCTTCATCCCATTTCTCGTTTAGCCCTTGTACCAAAGAATATTGCGCGAAATGAAACCCATATCCACCTTTAGCACTTTCTTGATAGGCAGCATTGGCTAACTCTTGGGCTTTTTTCTTACCATTATCGGACGCTAGTTCTTTTGCCAGAACTTGTTGCGGGCCTGGGTCTAGGCTGTCGCCTGCTTGCATTGCCAACCCCCATGGGGTTTGGCGAGCCAAGATCATCCTGACTTCTTCGGCGGTCTCACGCGTCAAAACATCACGAATTTGGGTTCTAGTGTTTGCGGCAAAGTCTTCTGCGCAAGCAACTCGATCGATAGCCGGGTTAATTTCGAACAGCTTTTTGGCCATGACGTCCTTGGTTAGCTCTCGGTGGGAACAAATACTCTGCGCTGGTCATTAACGGGAGAGGCGACCAGTTGGCAAGAAGGTCAAATATCGGCTTATGCGACGCTTGACCAAGCAATTGATGATGCTAACCAGCGTTTCACAACATAGCTAACTAAGTGAACCTTGTGGAGAGATACGTATGGCCACCGCTTATATCGTAGATGCTGTTCGGACAGCCGGAGGCCGCCGTGGCGGCAGGTTGGCCGGGATACACCCTGTTGATCTGGCCGCGGCATCGCTTGATGCTTTGATGGAGCGGACGGGTGTTGATCCTGCCGCGATTGATGATGTCGTGATGGGCTGCGTTAGCCAAGCTGGCCAGCAGGCAGGGCAAGTAGGCCGTAACGCAGTGCTGGCCTCCAAACATCTGCCGCAATCCACCCCTGCGGTGACGATTGATCGCCAATGCGGTTCATCCCAGCAAGCGATTCAGTTCGCTGCGCAAGCGGTTATGTCCGGCACGCAAGATGCCGTGATTGCGGCGGGCATTGAAAGTATGTCGCGCGTGCCCATGGGCTCCACTGGCAGCTTCCATATGAAAGAAGGTCTGGGTCACTATAAATCACCGGGGCTCGAAGAGAAGTATCCCAACATCATGTTCTCCCAATTTATGGGCGCGGAAATGATCGTGAAAAAACATGGCTTTTCTAAAGATGATCTCGATCAATTTGCATTGAACAGCCATCTGAAAGCCATTGCCGCCACGGAGGCAGGTGCTTTCAAAAACGAAATCGTTCCGATCACAATCGAAACACCGGAAGGCGAGGAGCAACATACAGTCGATGAAGGCATCCGGTTCGATGCCACGCTGGAGGGCATTAGCTCGGTCAAACTCATCCAAGAAGGCGGAGCGGTTACTGCGGCTAGCGCAAGCCAGATCTGCGATGGATCTAGCGGCGCGTTGGTGGTTTCTGAAGAGTTCTTGAAAGCTCACAATCTAACCCCGCTGGCGCGGATCCATAATCTGACCGTGACGGCAGGTGATCCTGTTATCATGCTGGAAGAACCACTGTTTGCGACGGACAAGGCGCTTGAGCGTGCGGGCCTTAGCATCAACGATATTGATCTGTTTGAGGTGAATGAGGCTTTTGCTCCGGTACCACTGGCTTGGCTCAAGCACACCGGAGCTGACCCGGAAAAGCTCAACGTCAATGGCGGTGCGATTGCGCTGGGGCATCCGCTCGGCGCATCGGGCACGAAATTGATGGCCACTTTGCTGCATGCGTTAAAAGCGCAAGGCAAGAAATACGGTCTGCAAACGATGTGCGAAGGCGGCGGTGTCGCCAACGTCACGATCGTTGAATCACTTTAACCCCCTTATTAACTAGACGATTAGATTCAAATTCAGAGAGGAATTGTTCATGGAAGTTGGCGCAAATACACCTGCAGTCGTTACCGGCGGCGCATCAGGTCTTGGTGAAGCAACCGCGCGGGCATTGGCTGCAAAAGGCGTGAAGGTCGCAATTTTTGACCTTCAGGAAGAAAAGGGCCTTAAGGTTGCTTCGGAAATTGGCGGTATCTTTTGCGAAGTAAATGTTACCGACGATGCATCCGTAGATGCCGGCTTTGCCAAAGCGCGTGAGGCGCATGGCCAAGAGCGTATTCTGGTCAATTGCGCAGGCACTGGCAACGCAATCAAAACGGCTAAGCGGGATCGCAACACTGGAGAGATTTCACACTTCCCCCTTGATGCGTTTAACTGGCTGATCCAGATCAACCTGGTTGGCACGTTCCGTTGTATCGCCAAATCTGCTGCGGGCATGATGGCGGTTGACCCGCTCAGCGAAGACGGTGATCGCGGCGCTATCGTCAACACTGCATCTGTTGCCGGTGAAGACGGTCAAATCGGCCAAGCTGCTTACTCCGCTTCCAAAGGCGGCGTTATCGGTATGACGCTGCCCATCGCCCGCGACCTGATGAACGAAGGTATCCGGGTCAACACAATCCTGCCCGGTATCTTTGAAACCCCGCTGATGGCTGCGGCACCGCCGCAAGTGAAAGAAGCGCTTGCAGCGTCTGTGCCGTTCCCGAAACGTTTGGGTAAGCCAGAAGAATATGCGCATCTCGCCCTGACTATGATCGAAAATGGCTACTTCAACGGCGAAGACGTTCGTTTGGATGGCTCGATCCGGATGGCACCACGCTAATTACACACTATCGAACTCGGAGCCGGCGATGACAGTCGCTATCGATTGGAAAGTCGGCTTCGAGATCGAACTGATGGCCCCGCGGGGTTCGACGCGCCTCGCCTTGGCTCAGCGGGTATCAGACCGTATCCAAGGGTCTGTCAGTCGCTATTTCCAGCAAGATTCAGAACATAGCGCCGTACCGGGCAGGCCGGTATTTGAAAATCTTACACTGGCGTTCCGGGTTGACGATTCTGCTGGCAATTGGGCTGCCAGTTTTGTTGATGATCTGACATTGCAGGCCGATTGCGATCACGGCGCTGCGCCGCTGGATGGCTGGTACCGCATTGTCGGTGATGATGGCCGCTTGCTTCGCTTGGCCGCCCGCCATTGCGATGCCGAAGAAGACCTTTCCAAAGTATTGGACCCATTTGCCGAACTGTTTGGCACGGCGCCATCAGCACATGAGGCGGGAATGATCCGGGTGGTGGACGGCCAAGATATGTCGCTCGCCATCGGGGCACCTTTGCCCGGCGAAAGAGAGCGGCCTTGCGAAATCGTAACCGCGCCGATCGCGCATAATCACGCCAAGCAGCTAACCGCCTTGCTCGATGATGCGAAATCTCTCGGCTTCATTGTTCCCGTCGAAGGCGCGACACATTTGCACTTTGATGCCGCCAAGCTGTGCAACACACATTTTATCAGCCGCTTCGTGCCGATCGTTTTGCGCCACGGACCCGCTCTCCGGCAATTGGTGGGGGTCAATCCGTCCTGCGTCAGAATAGGCGGTTGGCCGGATGCTGTATCTGCTCTGGTTGAAACACCCGAGTTTCTTGCGATGAGTTGGGAAGATGCGTGCGGCGCGCTCGCTATGACCAAGCTCACCAAATATTGCGATTTCAATCTGGTGAATATGGTCAAAGGATTTGCAGACAAGCACACATTGGAAGTGCGCATTCTGCCCAGCCATATGGAGGCAGATGCCATTGTGATGGCCACCGCCTTGTTCGAAGGGCTGATCCGTTTCGCGCTTGGGGATGACGATTATGCCCAGTTGCACAGCACCGCCCGGCTAATTGAGGCGATACCCCTGACCGGCACAGCGCGCGAATACTGGGTAAAGCGGTTGGCGCACTTGCCTGGCCCAGCCTGATAGCTAGACTGAATTTCCGACACACGGGGGTGAACTTAATGCGAATTCTGAAACATCGTAGGTCTTTTCGCTATGCTTTGGCACTGATGGCCAGTGCATCGTTAGGCTGTATAGCCACCACAACACCGGTATCTGCACAGGACAGTGCCGCGATGTTCGAGAATTATGCGAATTCCAATTATACCTATTGCGATGCCAAGCTGGTCGGCGCGTTTTATCAAAAGGGCGCGGATTACGGCAAAACGGTTATCGGTGCGAAGATAGCAAATGGCATTGAACAGAACCTGCCCCCAATTCTGAGCAGCAGCCGGATCGCGGGCAATCGCTGTGAGTGGATCGATATACCGCATTCTTACGCTGATGCAGAACAATTGGGCTCCTATTGGGGTATCGCAACCAGCAGCGCTAAAGCGAAGGCAGCCTCTTTTTACACCGAAGGCAAAGCAGGCGTCATCACAGGCATATTGGCGAGCCAGGGACAGAATACCGGTTGGGGCACGTCTGAAGATGCTGCCTTTGCTTCCTATGCCCGTTCAGGTTTTTCATATTGTGATGCCAAGCTGATCGGTGATTTGTGGGGCTGGGATCCGTATCGCGGCAAATTGGAAATCGGCAATAAGGTCAAGGCTGGCCTGATCGAGAACATCCCGGGAATGTTGGCGAGCTCACGAAATCAGGGCAATCAATGCGATTGGAGCGAACTGGGCTATTCCTATAACGACGCTGAAAAAATGGGTCGCGCTTGGAATATCAGTACCAATAACGCCAAGTCGGTTGCGGAACGCCTTTCGAATGAAGGACGGACAGAAGTGATAGCGGCAGCTCTAAGGTAATAGGATACATCACATGACAGATAACGCATCAACCCCCAGCCAAATCCTGCTTGAAAAAGACGGGCCGATTGCAACAATTACACTCAACCGCCCGGAAAAAATGAACGCATATACGCGTCATATGATGGCGGAGATGATTGCTGCGTTGGATGAAACTGATGCGGATGACGATATCCGTGCGGTGATCATTACCGGCGCGGGGGACCGTGCGTTTTGTGCCGGGGCTGACCTGACACCTGATGACGGTACCACGCCGTTTTCCAGCACAAAAAACGTCACGGATCTGTCTGACGAAATTGTGCGGGATGGCGGCGGGCGCCTGACATTGCGGATGTTCCAGAGCACCAAGCCGCTGATCTCTGCCTGTAACGGGGTCGCGGTTGGCGTTGGCGCGACCATGCAATTGCCAATGGATTTCCGGCTTGCTTCAGACAATGCCCGCTATGGGTTCGTTTTTGCCAAGCGGGGGATTGTTCCAGAGGCGGCCTCCAGCTGGTTTCTGCCACGGTTGGTAGGGCCGCAACAAGCGCTTGAATGGTGCATGACAGGGCGGATATTTGATGCTGAAGAAGCGTTAAGCGGGGGCCTTATTCGGTCTATCCATCCGCAAGGCGAATTGATGGACGCGGCACGGGGGTTGGCTCTGGAAATTGCGGAGAATACATCTGCAATTTCGGTCGCCATGACGCGCGCGATGTTGTGGCGTTTGCCGTCAGAAAGCCACCCGATGATGGCGCACCGGGTCGATAGCCGGGCGATTTACACATTGTCGCGCGGCAAAGACACTGCTGAAGGTATCCAGAGTTTTCTGGAAAAACGGCCACCTCAGTTCCCCGGTAAAGTGTCGCAGGATATGCCAGAATTTTACCCTTGGTGGGACGAGCCGGGATACGAATGATCTTGGGTTAGCGATCCGAACAAGGGGGGAAGCGCTGGCCAACCCCCTTGCCAAGCCATCTGGTTGCATTAGAAACTGGTTCTATGAGCGGAGACAACTTTCAGCTTGCAGATTTTCTGCCGTACCAATTGTCCGTCACATCAAACGCGGTCAGCAACCGTATTGCCCGTGTTTATGAGGAAGCATTTGGCCTCAAAGTGACGGAATGGCGGGTGATGGCAATGCTTGGGGATGGCGGGCCGCTCACCCAGCGCGATCTGACCTCCAAGACACAGATGGATAAGGTTGCGGTCAATCGCGCCTGCAAAGTGCTTGAAGGGCGGGGGCTGGTTCACCGGCTGCCCAATCAGAAAGATGGCCGGTCGCACCATTTGGAACTAACCAATGATGGCCGGATAATGCACGATCAAATCGTGCCGATGGTGCTTGCGGAGGAAGCCAAAGTGCTGGCTCCATTGGATAAAGACCAGCGCCGCATTTTTCGCGAATTGCTCAATCAGGTGCGGGCCCAAATAGACTGACGCCGGAATAGCGGCTGCAATAAACAATGGCCCTGAAACAATGGCCCTGAAACAATGGCCCTGCCACCAGATGGTGACAGGGCCATTGTTTTGAGCCGATCTATTGGTCGGGCTTCTCTGCTATTGCCCCGGTTTGGAGGCGAACGCATCGCTGATCGAACAGGCCGCAGGGCCAAGGATCACGATGAACAGCACTGGTAGAATAAACATAATCAGCGGAATGGTCATAATAGCAGGCAAGCGAGCCGCTTTTTCCTCAGCACGCATCATGCGCTCATTCCGGAATTCAGCAGACAGAACCCGCAATGCGGATGCCAATGGCGTACCGTAGCGTTCTGTTTGTACCATAGTGGTCACAACGCCTTGTACCGCTTCCAGATCAACCCGGTAGGCAAGATTATCAAATGCCATCTTCCGCTCGGTCAGGAATGACAATTCAATCGCGGTGAGGGCGAATTCATCACCCAGTTCCGGATAGGCACGGCCCAATTCCTTAGCAACACGGTTGAAGGCTGCATCGACTGTCAAACCAGCTTCCGCACAAATCACCAACAGATCCAGCGCATCCGGCAGACCCTTGCGGATCGCGTCAGTACGTTTGCCAGCTTTGTTCTTCAGGAAGAATTCTGGCCCCTTATACCCTGCGAACAATGTCGCAGCAAAGCCGCCCAGACGCTTCATATCACCCCAATCGGGGAAATAATCGATCACATAGATCACGGTAAAACCGATACCGCCAAGTACGATCGGCAAGATCAAACGGGCAAGAATGACCACAACGGCCATTTCCTTGTTGCGGTAACCCGCATGAGCGAGCTTTTGCTGGATGATCTCGATCTGGCTCTGTTGCAGCACTTTCATGCCGGACAGAGCGTCTTTCATCTTTTCCGTCTGTTCGGTTTTCCGAACAAGGCTGGCGCGTTTCTTGGCTGTGCTGTGTGTAATGCCAGCTTTCAACTCGTCACGCCGGGAATTCAGCGCCTTTACGCGCTTCGCCATCGGATCTTTTACAGTGACGGCTGCGTAGATCGCAAGCACCACCATAAAGGCAGCGACACCCGCGAGTAGCGTACCGGCAAGAACAACATCAACACCGAGAAGGGTTGGTCCAGGAGCTTGGCCTATCATATCCTACACATCCCTCGCTTAAATCTCGAAATTGACCATTTTGGCCATGATGAATGCGCCAATGGCCATCCACACGCCGCCGCCGAGGCCCGTCACAATCAAGCGTTCATCGGTAAAGAACCCGCCAACATAGCCTGGGTTAATCCACCAAATCATGCCGAACACGATAAAGGGCAGGGAACCAACAATGTATGCGGAGGCCTTCGATTCAGAGCTCATCGCTTTAATCTTGAGCTTCATCTGTGACCGTTTGCGCAGCACGTCGGACAGGTTGGACAGAGTTTCTGCCAAGTTACCGCCGGTTTCCCGTTGGATTGCCAGCGTGATACAGAAGAAGTTGAATTCCGGAATACCCAGCCTGTCGGCTGCATCTTGCAGGGATTCGTCCATCGACTTACCGATCCGGATACGTTCGGTAATGCCTTTAAATTCATCACCAACAGGGCCGGGCAGTTCTTGTGCCACAACGCTCAGTGTTTCGGTTACCGGCAAACCAGAGCGAAGTCCGCGCACCAGCAGTTCAATCGCATCAGGGAATTTCGCGTTGAAATCGTTAGTTCGTTTGTTGATCATGAAGCCGACGACCAAATGCGGCAAGCCAGCACCAATGACCAATCCGACGCCTAACGACAGCAAAGCTGCACCGCTGCGCAGGTAAATCGCGATAGCAATTACCAGCGCGATACCGAATGTCGCGTAGAAATATTGCGAAACGGTCCAGCCTTTGCCGGTCCGGTCAAGGCGGATGGCCAAGGCTTCGATGCGAGAGGTTGAGCCCGCGACCTTATGCGCCTTGGGCTTCCGCGCGGCGATCGCTTTTTTCAGTTGCGATTCAACCTTGGTGTCGGTGCTTTCCGAGTGACGAAAGCGAACGGCGTCCAAACGCCGTTGGCCTTCTTTCACAGCGGACGGTCCGGCAAGCAGCGAATAGCCGAGTACCATCAGGGCCATTAGCCCTCCGCCTACCAGCAGGAGCTGTATAATGCTCATGCTATTGACCTGCCTTTCCTTCGTTCATTGCACCTCTGGATGAGTCCAAAGGCGGCGGGAGAGTGCGTAAAATGAATTACGCGTCAGCTCCGGCGGGTTCGGATTTCTTCGATTTCTTCTTCGCAAGAAGCGATTTCAGATCAAAGCTGCCCAGCAGAGATTTCTTGGCTGGCTGTTGGCCTTCCAATTCCTCTTCACTGGCGCCCATCACGCGGTCGGCCAGCTGTTTGACCACTGCGGTCACTTTGCTGGACGGGTTGGCATGGACAAATGTCTGTCCCAGCTTCGCCGCATTGGTGGATGCCTTGATGTCGTAAGGGATGGTGAAGTCGATACTGCGTTCGATTGACGCCTCGAAATCAGCCTTGCTGATCTCTCCGGTGCCGCCCTGTACTTTGTTGGCGACCACAATCGGCAATGCGTGCGCAGCGTTGGTTTTCAGCCAAGCCAGAATACGGATTGTATCGCGGGCTGATGCCAAGGTCATCTCTGTCGCCAGAACCACAACATTCACATCTGCCAGCAAATGCGGGAAGTTGATCAGCATGTTCCGTGGCAAATCGATCATCGTCATTTCGAATGCTTGGCGGAATTCTTCCTCCAGCTGAACGAATGCCGACCCATCGGTCATCAGTGGTGCGTTAATCGGTGCCTCAGCAGACAAGATCGCTAGATTGTCATTCGCCCGCACCATAGCACGTTCGATAAACAGCCCGTCGATCCGGCTGGGATTGTCGATTGCATCTGTCAAACCGCGACCCGGCTCCAGATCAAGCGCGAGTGCGCCCGTCCCGAAGTGGACATCAAGATCGAGCAAAGCAGTCGGCAGTTCATGCTCGGCGCTGAACAGCCACGATAGCGATGTGGCCAGTGTAGAGGCACCGACCCCGCCGCGTGTTCCAACGATAGCAGCCGATACATGGCGCTTGGCGGATTCTGGATCGCTTGTGCGCGGCGCAGCAAAGACTGCCTGCGCTTGGTTGAGCGAATCCCGCAATGCGCCTGCAGATAGCGGCTTCAGAAGATAATCATGAATGCCGCTCGACAGAAGATCGCGGTACAAGCGAACGTCGTTCACTTGGCCGATTGCGATCACGACAGTGCCAGGCTCGCAAACCTCTGCAAGGCCGTTAATATCAGTCAGCGGATCGCCGCTTTCCGACAGATCGACCATCAGGATGTTAGGGCTGGCCGCGACGGACAAAGACTGCACAGCATTACGCAAGCCGCCTTTGGCACATTTCTCTGGCTGCCAGCCCATTTCGATAACGACTGGACGCAACACGTCCAATGCCGCTTCGTCGCAAATGAATGCTGCAAAGGGATCGCGATTTGCGCCCGCACTTGGTTTCCAAGGTGCGTTCATGACTTAACCCCCTTCGCTTGAACTAGTGTTTGAAAGACCACCAGCGCCTGTCGGAGCTTGCTCTCGATAAGAATCGATCGCTTTGGTCGATGTGGTAACGGTGGTTTGACTGTCCCCGGCTTGACCCCGGATCAGATCTTCTGGGTTGGCGATCATGGCAGCCATATTGCTGTTGATCGAACACCCGTAATTCGGGTTCGTACCGTTATTATAGTTGGAGTCTGAGTAGGCTTCCCAATCCGGACATCCCGGTACACTCGCGCTGGAGCGTGTGATGACGACGCGGGCGTTGCCTGGATTGACATAGCCGGTCGTGACAGGGGCACCCTGACTTACCAAAATACCGTGGCGAGCCGCCAAGGCGCTGATGGCGTCGCGAGTGGACTTGCCCATCATCGGATCTTCGATAGAAACACGGTCACCGTAGCGCAGGTCCATGGCTTCGAACCAACCAGCAAGACGCTGCTGTTCCGGGATAGAAAGTCCGCCCGCACCAGCACGCACATCAAGAGTATAGTTCGTCCGTTCGACCACAGGCTGCTTGACGCTTTCCAAGCTGCGATTGGTGGCCATGCCGCCGCACCCAGCCAGTGTGAGGCCGATAGAGAGAGCCAACGCACCGGCCAGCTTACTGTTTTTTCCGATCAACATCGTATTCACCTTTATTGGTTGAGGCTGAAGCCAGGTGTGGCTGGGGCTTTGGCACTGCGTTCTTTGGCTTTGCCGCGTTCTTGGGAAGAACCGGCACCTGGCAGAACAGCGGCAGGATCAATGCGCGACACTGCTGGTGGCGGTGCATCAGAATTGCGTGCTGTCGGTCCCGCACGGGTGCCGCCTGTCACGCCATCGCTTGCTGTATAGCCGAGCAATTGTTGCAATTCGCTCGCCGCACGGAAGCCGTCTGTTGGCAGAACGATGTCTTTGTCGTTAACCGGTTTCACCAGATACGGCGTGACAACAATTACCAACTCGGTTTCACCCTTACGGAAAGAGCGTGAGCGGAACAGGTTGCCGAGGATTGGCACGTCGCCAACACCGGGGGTCTTATCCAGCGTGTTTTGCGCATTGTTGCTCATCAGACCAGCGATCATGAAGCTTTGGCCAGATCCCAGTTCCACTGTCGTTTCCGCGCGGCGGATCGTCAGGGCAGGGATTTGGAAGCCGTTCAGCGTCACAGCACCTTGGCTTGAAAGCTCGGATACTTCCGGGCGGACACGGATCGAAATCCGGCCATTTGCAAGCACAGTTGGAGTATACGCCAAGCTGACACCGAATTTGCGATATTCAATCGCAGTGGTGCCAAGGCCCTGGCTGATGGGAATAGGGAATTCGCCGCCCGCCAGGAAGTCAGCAGTCTCACCAGACAGTGCGGTAAGATTGGGCTCTGACAGTGTAGTGATAAGGCCATTACGTTCGGCAAGATCAAGTGCGCCGGCCAGGTCGAGACCAAGAAACTTTCCGAAACCAGAGAGTGTCGAACCAGTCCCTTGGGCAGTCACTACCGATGTACCGGCAGATCCTGCGGTAACGCCGGTGAATACACCGCCGCCGACGTTATATTGTGGGATCGCCCCGGTACGGCCATTGCCGATACCGAATTTGAAACCGCTGGTTCCATCGAAGGATGCCAGATTGGCACCGACTTCGCGAACCCAGCTGCGGCTTACCTCAGCGAAACGAACGCGCAGGTTTACCTGCAGCGGTGTCGCCATTTTAAGGCGGCTGATGACGTTGACGTCATCACCCACAAAGGCCTGAACCAGACGCTCTGCTTCAGCGGCATCTTCTGGTGCTGCAACGGTTCCGGTCAGCAACATGGTGTTAGTACCCATTGTTGAGACGGAGACTTTCGCTTGCGGCATAGCCAGCCCGAGCATCTGATCGACGCTGTCGAGGTTGGAACCGACGCGAACATTGGCGGACCAAATAATATCGCCGCGGGCATTGCTGGCATACACGGTGGTTTCACCGCCCGTTTTGCCGAACACGTAAAGCTGGCGCTGGGACTTGATTTGCACATCCGCAACTGAGTCGTCGGCGATGAATACATCGGCCATTACGCCGGGCACGTTGACCAGTTCACCGCGGCCGATGGACAGAACAACATCCCCCCGTGGCTTTTGAACAGACTGGGCATTCGCTGCGCCAGCCGGAATTCCGGCGATTGGCGCAACGGCCAAGCTGGCCAGTAATAGTGTTGCAGTAAGGCGGCGTGCCATAGTCTTGCCCCTAGGTTGAGTATTGGAAGCTGTTGCGCTTCCGGCTGAAAATATGTGAGCGCTGGATTTGGACGCTGAACGAAATTCGCTTTTCATGGTCATTCACCCTCGCTTGATGTGATCACCGATGTTCTGCCGCCGGATGCCACTGGAACTTGCGATGTTGTTTTTCCGCGCGTTACCCGAACTGATGGGCCTGCAGTGATCGGTTTGCCCGCTGGGACACCGATAGCTGCCGGCGCAGGTGCACTGCGTTTTTCGATTTTCTCGACGGTCTTGCGTTGGAAGCGTGAAACGTCACCACCGGTTTGGAAGGTTGTTGCACCTTCTGTCGGGCGGGTCGCTGCTTGTGTCAGCAGACGCTCTTCTTCTTCCGGTGTGGCATCGTCAGGGATTTTGACAGCGCCAGAAGCAATCGCTTTTTCAAGCTCGCTTTGGTTGTCAGCAATCGAACGGAGCGACAGGCTCAATGTACCAAGTGTCTGCGCAACAGCCACTTTTTCAGCAATGCGCGGTGTCACTTCCAATGTAACCGTACGGAAGGCGCGAACAACAGTTTTGCCGTCTTGCGTTTCCTGTGTGGTTGATTGGTCGGTCGCCAATACGCGGATATTGCTGAGGATTGTTTCGGATGCCTTCATGCCGGCACCGCCATTTTCGCCCTTAACTGTCTGCGTCAGCACCATGTCTACACGGTCACCCGGGAAGACAAAGCCAGCCACACCAGTCTTGGCGGAAACAGGAACGGTTACTGCGCGAAGGCCAGGGCCGAGCGCCGCAGCAAGGAAGCCGCGATCGCCGGGCTTGACCAGCGAACCTTGTGTTACTGGCTCGCCTGCGGTCACTTGGTGGCGCACCACTGTGCCAAGCAATTGTTGAACGTCAGATTCGCCATCAATGAAATAGGCGTCCTGTACCAATTCTTCCGGCCACATCTGGAAGCTGATCGCATCCGCGGTAATAATAGTACCGGCTGGCAGACTGCGCTGCGCGACGAGTACCTTAGGACCCTTCGGTGTTGGAGGAGCTGCTTCTGCCTGCGGAGATCCGGCCCCGGCAAACATACTACGTGCTGCAAAAGCGGTACCGATCGCAATGATCAGCGCCCCAATCAGCAGAACCATCTTCTTCCTATCCATGGCTATTCTAGCCCCCTAATTCGGCCCGCAAACACAGCGGGAATGAGTTGATTTTAGTTACAGTTTGTCGTGATACGCGCAGATTGGTTAAAATCGGGTTCACCCCAAACCTGCAATTGTGCCGCTGGGCGGCATATATTGTGTTCCCAGCACCCAGAGGCCCCCGGCAGAGATCGCCACACCGTATGGAATGGCGAGCCGATCTTTTTGGCGGCGCATGATGTGCCATGCGCCCATGACGATTGTCAGCACGCCGCCGACTAGCGCCATCATGATCAGCAATTGCAGAAATGCGTTGGGTTCAATCCAAAGCGCCAGGGCTGTCAGCAGTTTTACATCGCCGCCGCCCATTGCTTTGACAGCGAAGAGACCGGCCAGAACTACGAATGCAGCCAGAGCAACGCCAAGTTGCATGGCCACATCAGGCCAAAGCGACAGGCCGCTAGACCACCAGAACAGCGGCGCGCCAATGACGATGGCAATGTTCAGCCAATTGTCGATTTGACGGCGGCGGATGTCCGTAAATGCGGCGAAAAGCAATGCGATTGCCAACGCTGCGAGCAGTCCGTAGTGGAAGTATTCACCAAGCATTTTAGCCCCCAAAGGTATCTTTGTTGAAGGGGGTGCTACAGACGATGGCTTACTAAATAGTAACCAACAGCAACAAGACGGTATTAAGGCAAAGGCCCGCACATCGAATGACAGCCAAAGTAATCGACCGGCGCAGCATACCTTCACAGGCGGTAGAGAGCGTGTGGACAGCGCCCGACGGCCATGCAATCCGGCGGATTGATTGGGCGGCCAAAGATCAATCTACACCCCCTAAAGGATCGATTTTATTCTTTCCTGGGCGGGGTGATGCTTATGAAAAATATCTGGAATCTTTGCAGCAGTGGTACGATTCCGGCTGGCAGGTAACTGCCGCTGATTGGCGCGGGCAAGCTGGCTCTGGCAGGCTGGGCGATGATGCCGTTACTGGCCATATTGAAGATTTTTCGATCTGGATTGACGATTTGGCTGCTTTCTGGAGCGATTGGAAGGCTTCCAACCCTGGGCCGCACGTGTTGGCAGGACACTCTATGGGCGGGCATCTTGTACTGCGCGGGGTAGTGGAACAGCGGGTACGGCCCGACGCCATGTTCCTGTCTGCGCCGATGCTGGGCTACTTCGGAAATGTGTTGCCGCGATCTGTGATGCATGCAGGTGCGAAGCTGATCAGAAAGTTTCGGGGCGATACCACGCAGGCATGGGTGTGGAGCGAAAAGCCCGGCGAAGTTCCAATTGGCCGGATCAATTTGCTCACCCATGACAAAGACCGGTACGAAGATGAGCTTTGGTGGCGCGATAACCGGCCTGAGATTGTTATGGGGCCGGGCAGCTGGGGCTGGGTTGAACGCGGCTATGCATCAATGGATGTCATATTTGCGCCCAACCGGTTGGAGGCTGTTGATATTCCGGTGCTGATGGTCGCGACGACCAATGACAAATTGGTTGATTATCGCGCGATCGAAGAAGCAACGGATCGCTTGCCGAAGGGGGAACTGCTGTGCTTCGGTAAAGAGGCGCATCATGAAATTTTGCGTGAAACTGATGCCGTGCGGGACCGTGCAATGAACGGTATTGCCGAATTTTTGGACCGCGTTTTTTCGACCAGATAATATGACCGAGACTACGCCAATCTATGATTTTGCGATTGTTGGCGCAGGCATGGCTGGCGCCAGCTTGGCGGCTGAGCTCGCCGGTTCAGCCACCGTCGCTATGCTGGAGGCTGAGGATCAGGCAGGATATCATGCAACCGGCCGTTCGGCAGCGTTCTGGGAAGAATGTTATGGCGGTCCAGATATCGTCCCTTTGACGTTGGCATCCGGTCCATTCCTGAACGACGGCGGCTTTCTTACACGGCGCGGAGCGCTGTATATCGGCCGCAATGAAGACAGCGCTCAACTCGATCATTTTCTTGAACGCTTTGAGGGGACCGGGGCAAGTATAAGCCGTGTGGAACAGGCAGAGATTACCGCAAAAATTCCGGGATTGAGACCGCAATGGACGGGCGCGATTTGGGAACCGGCCTGCGCGGATATCGATGTCGGCAGCTTGCACGCGCATTATCTGTCAGCCGCAGCGCGGGCGGGGGCTGTGCTCAAAACCCGCTTCCGGGTGGCCAGTCTGGCTATGGCAAACGGTGTCTGGACCATCACGAGCGAGGCCGGTTCCGTTATATCTGCCCGCCGGATTATCAATGCGGCAGGGGCATGGGCGGATCAAATTGCCGGGCTGGCTGGCTGCGAACCTGCGGGCATATCGCCCTTGCGGCGTACAGTGGTGCAGCTGCGTACCAACCCGCAGCCATCTTCTGAAATGCCATTGGTCCTGGATGTGTCGGGCCGGTTTTACTTCAAGCCCGAGGCTGGGAGAGTATGGCTTAGCCCGCATGACGAGACACCTTCCGAACCGTGCGATGCTGCACCCGAAGAACTGGCCGTGGCCGAAGCAATAGAGCGGCTGCAAAGTGTGGTCGATTGGAACGTGACGACTGTGGAGCGTAAATGGGCGGGGTTACGCAGTTTCACACCTGATCGCTTGCCGATCTATGGCGCAGATCAGCATAATTCTGATTTTATCTGGTTTGCCGGGCAGGGCGGGTTTGGCATCCAGACAGCTCCGGCGGCGGCCAGATTGATGGCCGCACGGCTGCTCGGCAATGAAACTCCAGATGATCTCGCAGCAATAGATGTAACAAAATACACAGCGGATCGGTTTGGCTAGATTTTCCAGTTTGAGCGGGTAGGATGCGGCGCACACTATCACACAGGAGAATGAACATGGCTCATCGTTTTGAAATTCGTAACAACAAGAAGGGCGAGTTCGTGTCCTATTTCATGTATAATTCGGAAACGATCTGGTGGACCGAAGGCTACAGCTCGAAAGCAAGCGCCAAAAATGCCATCGAGTCCGTTCTCAAAAACGGCCCTGGCGCTGAAGTGGTCGATACAACCACAAGCTAAGACATCTTGAAATTTGCAATGAAGGCTCGGTCCGAAATGGCCGGGCCTTTTGTGTTTTATCGAACCGAATCGGCTTGATCGGAAGCCAATTGATCGACCCGTTCGTTTTCCGGATGGCCGCTATGCCCTTTTACCCAGTGCCAATGAACGGTGTGGCGTGCAGATGCTTCTATCAGCTCGTGCCATAAATCGGCGTTGCGTACCGGCTTTTTACTAGCGTTAACCCAGCCCCGCTTTTTCCAGCCTTCGACCCATTTGGTCATGCCATCTAAGACATATTTGCTGTCTGAATACAGATCGACCTCGCATGGCTCGATCAGCGCTTCTAAGCCTTTGATCGCTGCGGTCAGTTCCATACGGTTATTGGTTGTGTCCGCATCGGCACCCGAAAGTTCTTTTTCGTGCTTACCCATGCGCAGCAAGGCACCCCAGCCGCCGGGTCCAGGATTGCCTTTGCAGGCGCCGTCAGTAAAAATTTCAACGCGTTTCATGGGTTAGCCGTTGGCGGTTTGGTCGGGAATGTGAAAGGCGTTTTGTCCCAATGCGTCATAATGGTTCAGCCTGCGAACAAAGGCCATTGGATCCTTGCGGGCGACAAGCGCTGTGTCAGGCGTATCGATCCAGTCAAAAGTGCGTGTGGCGATGAACCGCATGGCAGCCCCTTTTGCCAAGATCGGCAAAGCTTCTTGTTCGGCTGGCGTGAGCGAGCGGGAGGACAAATACCCGCCGATCAATCCTTTCGAGATGTCGGAATGAAATTGTGTGCCATCGTCTGAAAAGCACCATGCGGCATGAGTAACAGCCAAATCATAAGCGGCGATGTCGCTGCACGCGAAATAGAAATCAATCAGGCCGCTGACTGTGTCATTCAACATCAGTACGTTGTCGGGGAACAGATCGGCGTGAATTGTCCCTTTGGGCAAGTGTTCCGGCCAATCATCAATCAATGTGGGCAGATGAGACTGGATTGCGGCCAGTAGGTCGGGGTTGATCGCCGCAATCGCGTCATCCCCGCATTGTTCAAACAGCTTACCCCAATCGGCGGGGCGCAAATCATTGGCTCTCGTGGCTGAAAAGTCCTCTGAGGCGGTATGGATTTGCGCCAGTGCCTGCCCAACGGCGTGGGCTTGCTGCGGGGTGGGCTCATCGATTGATACGCCTGGCAGAAATTCGATCAGTGCCACAGACTTTCCATCGAGGTCGCGATACGCATTGCCCGCCCGGTCATGGATGGTGGCCGGTACCGGGCAATGTTTGGCGGCGAGATGGTCCAGTAGGCCCAAGAAAAATGGCAATTCCCGCACATCAATCCGGCGCTCATACATGGTCAAGATAAAGCGTGCGCCTGTGCCATCAACGCCGGTCGTTTCGATCAACCAGTTACTGTTGGATACGCCCTCCGCGATTCCCTTGGCAGAAACCAGTTTGCCGACATCATACTGGCCAATCAGATCGGCCAACACTTCCGCTCCAAGATGCGTATACACTGCCATTTGTGCGCGCCAGTTAGTCCAGCAATTGACGGGGAAGTTTGAACACCATCTTTTCTTCGGCGGTGACCAGAGTATGCTCTTCAACGTCGCGCCATTCGGCGATTTTATCGACCACTTCCCGGACCAATTCTTCCGGCGCGGAAGCCCCGGCGGTCAGGCCCAAAGTGCCCACGCCTTCCAGCCAAGCGGGATCAATGTCGCTCGCCCGGCGGATAAGTTTGGCGTCGGTCCCGCATTTCTCGGAGACTTCGACCAAACGGACTGAATTGGAACTGTTTCCAGCACCGATCACCAAGACCAAGTCACTTCCCGGCGCGATTTGTTTTACCGCAGCTTGGCGGTTGGATGTGGCGTAGCAAATATCCTCGGCCTTGGGCCCGACGATTTGCGGGTATTTGACTTGCAGCGTGCGGACAATCTCGGCTGTATCATCAACCGACAAGGTGGTCTGGGTGAGGAAGGCAAGCGGAGTGTCTGCGGCAAAGTCCAGCGCCTTAACGTCTTCTACAGTTTCAACCAACGTCATCATGCCTTCAGGCACTTGACCCATTGTTCCGATAACTTCTGGATGGCCGCTATGGCCGACGAATACGATGTGCCGATTGGCTTCTATCTGGCGTTCTGCCTGACGATGGACTTTGCTGACTAACGGGCAAGTCGCGTCAAGATAATCCAAACCGCGGCGCTGTGCTTCTGCCGGGACCGCTTTGGGAACGCCGTGGGCGCTAAAGACAACGGGCGCGCCATCCGGCACTTCGTCCAATTCCTCGACGAAAATCGCCCCTTTGGCTTTCAAACCATCAACAACGAACTTGTTGTGAACGATTTCATGCCGGACATAAACCGGCGCGCCATATCGTTCGAGCGAGCGTTCGACGATCTCGATCGCACGGTCTACACCGGCACAAAAACCGCGTGGGGCGGCTATCAAAAGGGTCAGCGCTGGTTTCACAGCGCCATTCTTGGGGGATTGCAAGGGGGCGTTCATATGACAGCCTCTAGCGTTTTGCGACGCGCGCCGCTAGAGCCGCGACGTTCGATTTTAAAGGGTTTACCTGCATGACACTTCGCCGACCGATCTTTTCTGCACTTATCATGGTGGCTGCGCTGGCTGGTTGTCGCGGCGAAGGTGACTTAGTCGTCGACCAAGGTGTTGGTATCACAGCAATACGCTCCACTTGTCCGGCTGTTGGTGTACCTGACTATACCGGAGATGTTACCACTTTCAGAACAGCGGGCGCGACCACAGCAGATCAAATCGATGTCGTGGCGGCGATCACGAATGTTCGCAGCACGTGCAATGATACAGGCGACAAAGTCTATTCAGAGGCGACGTTTGATGTTTTGGCGCGGCGTACCGACACACGCGGTGCACGGTCGGTTGAATTGCCGTTTTTCTCTACCGTGTTGCAGGGCGGTTCTGCTGTTCAGGCAAAACGCATCGGCAGTGTCGTAGTCAATTTTGCAGATGGTGCAGAACGGGCGCAAGCAACGGCAAAGGCCGGCGCATTTGTTGACCGGGCAGCGGCCACATTACCCGATGATATTCGCGAGAAGATCACCCGGCGCCGTAAAGCGGGTGACCCTGACGCAGCGCTTGATCCATTGGCTGATCCCATCGTTCGTGCCGCGCTTAACCGTGCCACGTTCGAGCTGCTGGTTGGTTTTCAGCTAACCGAGCAACAATTGGCGCATAACGCGACCCGTTAAGCTGCGGAAATTCCGATTCGATTTGAGGGACGGAGTCTTGCGATTCTGGCCAATTCGGCTAGGCGCGCCTGATGTCCGATAACACTCAAAAATCTGCGTCTTTTGCGCGCACACTTCACGCTGCCTTTGCCGCTAAGGTCAAGGCAGTTCTGGCTGAACTAGAAGCAGACGGAACGCTGCCGGCTGGCACGCAATTCGGCAATGTCGCCGTCGAACCGCCGCGCGACCCCGATCACGGTGATCTAGCGACAAATGCGGCGATGGTTCTGGCCAAGCAAGCAAAGACAAATCCGCGCGAACTGGCGGGTAAAATCACTGCAAAGTTGATTGCCGATGCGGATATATTGTCCGCCGATATAGCGGGCCCGGGTTTCATCAATATGCGCCTGTCTGACGCAGCATGGCAGGCCGAGCTGGCTACTATTGCGGCATTGGGTAGCGATTATGGCCGATCCTCAATGGGCGGCGATGCTATTGTCAATGTTGAATATGTGTCTGCCAACCCGACCGGCCCGATGCATATGGGGCATTGCCGCGGTGCGGTGGTGGGTGACGCGTTGGCGGCTCTGCTGGAATATGCCGGGCATCAGGTTGTACGCGAGTATTACGTAAACGATGCGGGGGGGCAGGTGGATGTGCTCGCGCGGTCCGCGCATCTTCGTTATCAAGAGGCGCTAGGCGCCGATATCGGTGCCATCCCCGAAGGTCTATACCCGGGCGATTACTTGGTGCCTGTTGGCAAGGCATTGGCTGCCAAGCTTGGTGATCAGTTCCAGAATGCTCCAGAAAGCGAGTGGCTGGACACCTTCCGTACCGAATCTGTCGCTGCAATGATGGACATGATCAAATCCGATCTGGCGTTGCTGGGCATCCACCACGATCTGTTTTCATCAGAAGCCGCGTTGCAAGCTGCGGGTAAACCCGAAGCTGCGGAAGCGTGGTTGCGGCAGCATGACCTTGTGTATGATGGCGTGTTGGAAGCGCCCAAGGGCAAGGCACCGCCGGAAGATTGGGAGCCGGTTGAACTGCCTCTGTTCCGCTCGACCAAATTTGGTGATGATCAAGATCGCCCGATTAAGAAGTCCGACGGCAAATGGACCTATTTTGGCGCTGACCTGGCATATCATATGCAGAAGGCAGAGAAGGCTGACGCCCTGATTGATGTGTGGGGCGCGGATCACGCTGGCACGGTCAAGCGGATCAAGGCAGCCGTCGCCGCGCTGGCGGAGGGTGAGGGCAAATCAATCCCCTTCGATGTGAAGCTGGTGCAGATGGTGGCGCTGATGCGCGATGGCGAGCCGCTGAAAATGTCCAAGCGGTCTGGCAACTTCATCACTTTGGCTGAAATGGTTGAAGAAGTGGGCAAGGATGTTGTCCGTTTCACCATGCTTACCCGCAAGCCCGAAGCCCAAATGGAATTCGACTTTGCCAAAGTGGTGGAAGCATCAAAGGACAACCCGGTATTTTATGTCCAATATGCTCACGCACGGATTCATTCGACGCTGCGCAAAGGCGCAAATGAAGGCTTCTCACCTTCAGGAAAGCATAATGATTTGCTCGGAGCCGAGGAATTGGAGCTGGTCAAACACGCAGCGCAATTCCCCCGTATCGTGGAATCGGCGGCCGCCGCGCGCGAACCGCACCGGATTGCGTTTTACCTCTACGACCTCGCCGGAGCGTTCCATACCTATTACAATCTCGGCAATGACAAGCCTGAAAAGCGGTTCATCGTGGCACAGCAGAATGATTTGACCGCGGCGAGACTATTCCTCGCCAGCCAAATCGGGCAAGTTATCCAAAACGGGCTCGCTTTGCTTGGCGTCGAAGCGGTCGAGGAGATGTAAGTAATGACACAGAATGACTTCGGGCAAAATGATAATGGCCGCGATGGGGCCGGGCAGGACGGCGAAACGTTCGATCATATTGACGATGCAGGCGATGATACAATCATCGAAAATGAAGAACTCTCTCTAGTGGAAGATGATGGGCCTCTGCCGTGGCTCGAATCTGATTATGATGACGAGGAAGAAGGCGTTGATACTGGCCGCTTGGTTGGCCTCGCGCTGCTGGGGGCGCTGCTGTTAGCGCTGATCCTCGGCACGATTTACTTCTTCAGCAATCGCGGGCCTGATCCTGAACTGGTCGCTGATGGCAGCACCATAGAAGCGCCTGAAGGCCCGATGAAAGAACGCCCTGCGGATGCGGGCGGCAAAGAGTTTGCCGGTACTGGCCAGGTCGCACCCGCTGTTGGTGACGGCCAAACAACTGAAGGCCGCTTGGCTGATGGCAGCAATGGCGGCGGCGGCGATGGTGATGGCGACCGCAACGGGGCTGGCGATACTGATGGCGCAAAGCCAAGCATTGATACAGCGACAACGGCGAATGCCGGGGCCACCAATTCTGGATCGGCTAATGCCAACGCGGATGGCGGTGCTGCATCTTCGCCTAGCGGTGTTGGTGTTCAAGTCGGTGCGTATTCCACCCGCGAAAGCGCGGTTGAAGGCTGGAACCGGCTGACGCGTCAAACCGATGCTCTCAAAGGCGTGAAATACCGTGTTCAGCAAGGGCAGGCGGATATCGGCACAGTGTTCCGTCTGCAAGCTGTTGCGGGGGATAAAGCATCAGGCGATCGCCTCTGCCGCGCGCTGAAAGCTGACGGAATTGCCTGTCAGGTAAAATGATTTGGGTTGAGGAGGCGGTGAAACGCCGCTTCCTCGCCAATTCATCCTCATTTTCCACATTCTGCGGGATCAATCCGCTTGCGCAATGCGTAAGTGGCTGCAACGCTGCACAGTATGACGCCCGCAATATTTGGACTGGCTGGAACAGCTCTGACGCCCGACGAGATCGCCTTTTTTAAGGAGGCTGACCCGGCTGGATACATCCTGTTTGGCCGAAATTGCGAAACACCTGAACAGCTGCGCATTTTAACCGACTCGCTGCGCGCCCTTCATGGCCGTGACCGGCTCTTGATATCGATTGATCAGGAAGGCGGGCGGGTCGCGCGGTTGCGTCCGCCATTATGGTCTCCCTTCCCGGCGGGTGAAGCGTTTGACCATCTGTATCAAATTGCGCCTGCTAGCGCGATTGAAGCAGCACGGCTTAATGCCTTTGCCATGGGTCTGGAACTGGCAGAAATGGGAATCTCGGTCGATTACCACCCGCCGCTCGATGTCCGCCAGGAAGGTGCACACGATGTTATCGGGGATCGCGCCTTGGGGCATGAACCCAAGCAGGTGGCCGCTTTGGGCCGGGCCATTCTCGATGGCTTGGCACGCGCCGGGGTGGCGGGTTGTATCAAGCATATGCCCGGTCATGGCCGGTCGATGACAGATACCCATAAGGAAATGCCGACTGTTACGGCGACAGCAGCAGAGCTGGAGTGGGATATTGCGCCGTTTCGCGCTTTATCAGACGCCCCTATCGGCATGACCGGCCATTTGCTCTTTACCGAATGGGATACGGATAATCCGGCCACCCTTTCCAAAACCGTGATCAAGGACGTCATTCGCGGATCTATCGGGTTTGATGGGCTGCTGCTCACCGATGACATTGATATGGAAGCCTTGTCTGGCACCGTTCCCGAACGGTCGGAACGCGCCATTGCTGCGGGCTGTGATCTTGTCCTCAATTGCTGGGCCAAGATGGACCATATGACCCAGATGGTGGAGCGGCTTCCCTCTATATCAGAGCGTGCAGCAGAGCGTCTTGACCGCGCGCTAAGCTATACCGATGATCGGCGCGTTAGCGGCGATAAGGCCGAGCTTTTGGCGAAGCGTGACGCACTGCTAGATTTGGTGAAAGCCGCCGCATGAGCACAGGCGATCTGATGTTTCCGGAAGGGCAGGGGGCCTCTACCGACACCGAATGGATCGGTGCAGGTGCTGCCGATACAGAAGATAACGCGCTGTATCTGGAGCTGGATGGCTGGGCAGGGCCGCTCGATCTGCTGCTTGATCTGGCCCGGCGGCAGAAAGTAGATTTGCGCGCGATTTCCATTCTGGATCTGGTCGATCAATATCTGAACTATATTGACCGTGCCGAAGCGCTGAAGTTGGAATTGGCAGCGGACTATCTGGTCATGGCAGCTTGGCTGGCTTTCCTGAAATCATCCATGTTGCTGCCCAAGGAAGAGCAGGAAGATCCCAGCCCCGAAGAGCTGGCTTTGAAGCTGCAATTGCGGCTGCAACGGTTGGGCGCAATGCGGGAAGCCGCCGCACGCCTGATGGCGCGCGACCGGATCGGCCGTGATGTTTTCATACGCGGCGCACCAGAAGGGCTCCGCACTGATCGTAAGACGCAGTGGCAATGCGATTGGTATGCGCTCATCCAGGGATATGGCCAGGTCAAGGCACGCACCGCGCCGGCCGTGCACATGGTGCGCGAACGGCCGGTGATGACGCTGGATAGTGCGCTTGACCGGGTGTCCAATATGCTGGGCGTGACGCTTGATTGGATGACGCTGGAGGAATTTCTGCCGCCCCATGCAGAACCGCGCTTGCGGCGGTCCGCTTTGGCATCGAGTTTTGTCGCGGCGCTGGAATTGGCCCGGATGGGCAAGGCGGAAATCGCCCAGGATGATATTTTCGGACCGCTGAGGCTACGCCGCCTGACAGAGCGTGCAACAGCATGAATGATGATAAGCCCGAGCCGCTTGTAAGAGCAGTTGAGGCGACTTTGTTTGCAGCTGAAGAACCAATGAGTGTCGATGCGCTTGCATCGCATTTGGGCGATGAAGAGAAAGCCACGATCAGGGCGGCCCTCCGGCAATTGGCAGCGCACTATCAGGACCGGGGCATCCATTTGGTGGAGCGAAGTAAGCGCTGGCACTTCCAAACCGCCGCTGATCTTGCGCATTTGTTGCGGACAGAGCGAGAGCAGGTCCGCCGCCTGTCGCGTGCAGCCACCGAAGTGTTGGCGATCATCGCGTATCATGAACCGGTTAGCCGGGCAGAGATCGAATCGATCCGGGGCGTTCAAACCGCCAAAGGTACATTGGACGTGTTGATGGAAGCTGGGTGGGTGAGGGCTGCCGGCCGCCGCGAAGTTCCCGGCAGGCCGGTTATTTACGCCACCACCCCGGAATTTTTGGAGCATTTCGGGCTTCAAACCCGCCGTGATTTGCCCGGGCTTGATGAATTGCGCGCGGCCGGTCTGCTTGATCCGGTGGATGATGCGTATAATCTACTGACAGGTCTGGATGATACGGATGCGCCGGCGGCTGACGACACGCCGATAGAACAAGCTGACTAGTCGCAGAGGTGCTGGCGTTCTGGTTCAATCATCCCTATATTGGCCTATAGCAGAGATGCCTTACACAGATTGGAATTGAATAATGTCGCTCGGCCCTTGGCAGCTTATTATCATTGCCCTGGTTATTCTCGTCCTGTTCGGACGCGGACGTATTTCAGAAATGATGGGTGATTTCGGTAAGGGAATCAATAGCTTTAAGAAGGGCATGAGCGAAGATGAGGCGGCTGAGGAAAAGGCTAGCGGTTCATTAGAGGCGCCCGCTAAGGACGCTGCTGCAACCGACAGCTCTAAGAGTAAAACGTCTGATCCTTCATAATCTTCTAAGGTACCGCCTTCCCCATGTTTGACATCGGTGCCCTTGAACTTCTGGTTTTGGTAGTCGTCGCGATTATCGTGATCGGCCCCAAAGACATGCCCGCAGCACTGCGAGTCGTTGGCCGATGGGTCGGCAAGTTGCGCCGTGCTTCTGCTCAATTCCGGACTGGCTTCGATAATATCGTCCGTGAGGCCGAGATGGAGGACATGGAGAAGAAGTGGAAAGAGCAAAACGCGAAGATTATGGCGGAAACGCCTCACAGTGAAATGGAGCCGCTCCCCGCAGATGCGGAATCGGCTGTGCCCTCTAAAGAACAGTCTGATACAGGGCCCTCGCAAGCCGCTGCTGCAAAGCCCAAACCATCGGCTACCTTGACTAAGAAAAGCGCGGCCAAGAGCGTGAAGAAGCCGTCTGCCAAGGTTAAACCGGCAAAGCCGCAAGCCAGTGAGCCGATGTTGCCGCTTGATAAGACGGACTCGGAGTAGACGCGATGGCGCTTGGCGTGGATGATATCGATGAAACGCAAGCACCGCTGCTGGATCATTTGATCGAGCTACGCGGCCGCTTGGTTCGCTGCGTTATTGCCTTGGTTATCGGGTTCGGAATTGGCCTGTATTTCGCCAACGAAGTGTATGGCTTTTTGGTGCGCCCGCTGGAGGCTGCATTTCCTCCAGGTGAGGGAAAACTGATCTATACTAAGCTGTACGAGGCATTTTTTGTCCAGCTTAAAGTCGCGTTGTTTGCCGGCTTCTTCATGACATTCCCGATCATTGCCAATCAGTTGTGGGCGTTCGTTGCCCCCGGTCTGTATGCCAAAGAGAAAAAGGCATTTTTGCCATTTCTGTTTGCGACGCCTGTTTTATTCGGGGCGGGCGCTGCGCTTGCATATTATATTGTGATGCCAACTGCGTTTCGATGGTTCATCGGCTTTGAAGGGGTAACCGGCGGGATCGAGCTGGAGGCGTTGCCGGCTGCGGGCGAGTACCTCTCTTTAGTCATGCAGTTTATTCTGGCGTTCGGCATCAGCTTTCTGCTGCCGGTTTTACTTCTGCTGCTGAACAAGGCGGGTATTGTCGATCGCCAACAGCTGGCTGGTGCGCGGCGCTATGTGATTGTGCTGGTGGTGGCTTTGTCGGCAATTGTTACGCCGCCAGATCCAGGATCGCAGTTGATCCTTGCAGTGCCGCTGCTGTTCTTGTTCGAGGGATCTTTGCTGATCATGCGGTTCAGCGAACCCAAGAAGGCAGACAGCGATACCGAAGAAGAACCGGAAAGCGCGTGATCAGTCTGCACAATCAAGCGAGGTGATTGTTTTGGCAGCTTGGGTATTCGGTTAGCCTAGACACCGGTTTAAAGCTGTGGGGTCTTATATTGCTGACCGCTAGGATTCAATCGCATCCAAGTGTGTCGCGACCAGTTCTTAAAATCCTGACGAGACCAAAAAAAACGGGGCCAAAAGGCCCCGTTCTAATTTCGTTATCAGTAAGTCTTATGGGCTTACTGGAACATCGTCATCATTGTTATCGCCAGCGATAACGATACCAGCGATGATTGCAGCAGCAGCCAGAAGCGCGAGAATGATGCCAGCACCACCCTTACCACCAAGCTCGCTTTCACCTTCAACAGGTGCAGCAGTACGCTCAGCTTGTACGCTTTGTGCGACGGCTGGCGACGCAACCAGAGTAACAGCTGCAGTTGCAGCAAGTGCGTTACGGAACTTCATTATTGTCTCCTCAGAGCTCTCTATTTGTTTCAATCTCGTAGCCTCAATAGGTGAGTACGTTGTATGAGGCAACCCTAAATGTTGTATCAAGATGTTCGTCGTGTGGCCGAATTGTAACAGTGAACCGAACCCATATCGATTTGAATAACCGGCCAAAATTGCGTTTGACAGCCGCAAACCCTCCGTAGGGTTAACTATTTGTCTCACACCAAGCCCTCATGGCAGGGTTATCATTTCATTTTAGTTAACATCCCTGGAAATCAGCCATTTCTAGTTGGATGGTTGGATTTTCCCGACGAAACGACGTCAATTACTGACCCGCAGCAAAGACCTCTCTTCCTCCCACCCAAGTGGCAAGTACCTTCGTTTGGCGGATATCCGCGGGCGAAGAGAGCAAAATGTCGCGATCAATAAACAGAAAGTCAGCATGTTGTCCCGCGACCAGCTTCCCGAATCGTCCATCGGCGAATCCGGCGAAGGCACCATCGCTGGTAAATCCGGCCAGCGCTTGTTCCCGGCTGACCGCTTCCTTTACACGCCAACCGCCAAACGGTTGCCCGTCAGCACCGGTTCGCGACATTGCGGCTGCCAGCCCAGCGAAAGGATCGGGTGATTCGACAGGTGCATCCGATCCGAAAGCCAATCGGGAACCTGCACCAAGCAGGCTACGCCAAGCGTATGCGCCTTCTAATCTTGCAGGATCCAATCGCGCTTCTGCCATTTCCCTGTCAGAGGTTTGATGAACGGGTTGCATCGAGGCGATAATTCCATGCTTGCTGAATGCGGCGATGTCTGCGGGGTCGACAATCTGGGCGTGTTCGATACGCCAGCGCCGATCCCCTTCATACGTATCTGCCAATTCATCAATTGCCTGCAATACCTCGCTATTGGCAGCATCACCAATTGCATGGATGGCTAGCTGAAATTCATCCAAGGCGGCGCGGCTCATCAGATTGCGCAGCTGGGCGCCGGTTTGCAAAGGCAATCCTGTGTTTGCCGGGTCGTCCTGATATGGCTGTTTCAGCCACGCTCCGCGCGATCCGAGCGCACCATCCAGATAGAGTTTGACGCCGTTTAAGCGCAGTTTGTCTTGATATAACCACGGGGATGGGCCGGGGCCGCCAATCAGCTCCATAGCTTCTGTGCCAGCGGCATAAGACATAATCCGGATGTTGAGCCACCCGCCGTCGCCAGCGCGCCGGAAAGACTGCCAATCCTCAATCGATGTTCCCATATCGGCGGCAGCTGTAATGCCGAAGCTGAGCAGAATATTCTGGGCTTTAGAAAGGGCTAGATCGCGATCCTCTGGTCGCGGTTTCGGAACCGATGATTGGACCAAGGCGCTGGCATTATCGACAAAAACGCCCGTTGGGTTACCGGCACTGTCGCGGATTATCTTGCCGCCAGCTGGTGATTTGGCAGTTTTATCAACCCCTGCAAGTTGCATAGCCTTGCTGTTGGCCCAGCCAGCATGCCCGTCGACGCGTTCCAGCCACACGGGCTTATCGCCGACTACCGCATCCAGTTCAGCAGCGGTGGGGAACCGGTTAAGACCCCATTTCTCTTGGTTCCACCCGCGCCCGATAATCCAGCGATTGGCCGGATTCTCCGCTGCGTATTGAGCGATGGCAGCTTGCGCTTCTTGCAGCGAACTCGTTTCTGAAAGATCGAGCGTTAGCGCTCCGAACCCCAGCCCCATCACATGGAGGTGCGAGTCGATTAGGCCGGGAATGACATAACGGCCTTTGCCATCAAATCGGAAGTCAGTGTCGCGGGGCAATTCATCTTGGCGCTTGAGGACCTGCTTAATACGCCCATCATCATCAATCCATAAGGCAGTGAAGCGTTCAACCTTACCGTCTTCGCCGACTGTTATGCCTTGGATATTGTCCACCAGCGTATCGGCATGAGCGGGTACAGAAACCGTCAATGCAGCCATGGCTAGCCCGGTGATCGTCTTGCGAGATGGTGTCAGTCTTATCATGGAATCCTCGTTATCTCGGCAGTCTGCGGATGAGCGCGCTGGTATCTTGGCGCGCGCCGCCTTCCAACGCCTGTACATCTGCATAGAGCCGGTCAACCAACTGTGTGACGGGGCTTTCCAAGCCCAATCGATCAGCCTCTTGAAGCGCATAGGCCAAATCCTTGCGCATCCAATCAATGGCAAAGCCGAAATCAAATTCGTCAGCGACCATTGTCTTCCAGCGATTTTCCATTTGCCAGCTTTGTGCCGCACCGCCCGATATGGCGGAGAGTACCTTATCAGCGTCTACACCCGACGCCTGGACCAATCGAACCGCTTCGCTCAGCCCGCCCAACGCACCGGCGATACACATTTGATTGGCCATTTTGGCAGTCTGCCCGGCGCCAGCTTGGCCGATATGGACGATTGTTTTGCCATAGGCCTGCATAATGGGTTCGGCAGTTGCAAATGCATCGTCCGTGCCGCCACACATAATCGCCAAGGCACCATTTTCCGCGCCTGCCTGACCACCTGAAACCGGTGCGTCCACAGCGGCAATATCCTTGGCGGTGCACCATTCAGTCGCTTTCCGGGCCATATCAGGAGACACGGTGGTGTGGTCAATCAGAGTGCTGCCAGCCTGCATGGCAGACAGCGCGCCATCTTGGTCGCTCAGGACTTGTTCCAAATCATTATCATTGCCGACACAGACGATCACTATATCGCGGCCAGCTGCCGCCTCTGCCGGTGTTTTGCCGACAGCGGCCTTCAGTCCTTCGGCAGTTAATGCAGTTTGCAGTGCATCTGCGCGGGCCGCAGTCCTGTTATAGATTGCAACGTCATATCCGGCTCTTACCAGATGTGCAGCCATCGGACGGCCCATCACGCCCAGGCCTAGAAATGCGAGTTTTGGTTTGCTGCTCATGGTGCTGGAGTAGGCAATCTGGCTGGCAAAGCAAATGCATAGGGGGTTAAACCCAATCATGTGTTCCCCAGAAACATCATTTCGCCTAGTTGAAGCTGCATGAGTGAAAGAGCAACAGATCGCCTGACTATCGACAATGTACGCGCTGCGGCGGAGCGAATTAAGGGCTCTGTCGTCCATACGCCGACCATGCATTCTATTACTCTTTCAGAGATTACCGGTGCGGAAGTTTGGCTGAAGTTCGAAAACTTGCAGTTTACTGCGGCTTATAAAGAACGCGGCGCTCTCAATGCGTTGCTGCTTTTGACGGATGAACAACGCGCAAAGGGCGTCATTGCGGCATCTGCTGGCAATCATTCACAGGGGCTGAGCTATCACGGCCGCCGGTTGGGTGTACCCGTAACGATCGTTATGCCGCGCACGACCCCCACTGTGAAGGTGATGCAGACCGAGGCGGTTGGCGGCAATGTGGTGTTGGAAGGCGAAACATTTGATGATGCCTACGCCCACGCCCTTGAGCTGGAGCAAGAACGCGGGCTGACTTTCGTCCACCCGTTTGATGATCCCGACGTGGCAGCAGGGCAGGGCAGTGTGGCGCTCGAAATGTTTGCCGATGCCCCTGAGCTAGACTGCATCGTAACTCCAATTGGCGGCGGCGGCCTTATGTCCGGTATGGCGACGGTAGCCCGCGCTTTGAAGCCTGACATGGAAGTGATCGGCGTTCAGGCAGCGCTATATCCCTCGATGTATGCGCGGCTGAAAGGGCAAGACCTGGCCTGTGGCGGAGATTCTTTGGCGGAGGGGATTTCCGTAAAAGCTCCCGGCGAATTCACGTCAGAAGTCATTGCCGATCTGGTCGATGATATTCTGCTGGTAAACGAATCTGTGCTGGAAAAAGCGGTTGCCTTGCTGCTGCAGATTGAAAAGACTGTTGTCGAAGGTGCCGGTGCGGCTGGATTGGCGGCAGTGTTGGCCAATCCAGAGCGGTTTGCCGGTAAGAAAATCGGGTTGGTGCTATGCGGCGGTAATATTGACACTCGCTTGCTCGCCAATGTTCTGCTGCGCGATTTGGCGAGAGAAGGGCGGCTCGCCCGATTGCGGATCACTTTGCAAGATCGCCCCGGCGCTTTGTATAAGGTGATGGGTGTGTTTGATGATCACAACGTCAACATCATCGAAATCTATCACCAGCGGGTGTTTACTACCCTACCAGCCAAGGGGCTGATCACGGATATCGAATGCGAGGCCCGGGACCGCGATCAGCTCGACTCGCTCGTCGCTGCGCTGCGGAAAACCGGTTACACAGTGAAACAAATTGAGCTGAATTAGGACAACTCAATTCGCAAACCCTAAGCGAATGGGAAATTGTGCAAAATAATCAATGATTAACTGTGTTTGATGGTTAAGGGACTTTTACCGGCGGGCTCAAACGGCCATACATACGGTCTTCGCTTTTGACCGATTCCTCCGCAAAAGGACTTGCCCGAACCCGTGACGGCTCCCGTTCGCTTCCCCCGTTTCTTTGTGACGACACCCGCGCCTTGCCCTTACCTTCCTGGTAAGAGTGAGCGGAAAGTGTTTACAGAACTAAAGGGTGAGCACGCCGAGCAATTGAACGAGGCGCTGGGCAGAATCGGGTTTCGCCGCAGTCAGACCGTTGCTTACCGGCCCAGCTGTGCCGGTTGCCAAGCCTGTGTTTCAGTGCGCGTAGCTGCCCATGAATTTGCACCAAGCCAGACGCAACGCCGTAATTTACGCCGCAATAGTGGGCTGATCGCGACGGAATGCCGCCCTTGGGCAACCGAAGAACAATTCGATTTGTTGCAGCGCTATCTTGGTGTGCGCCATCCCGGCGGCGGCATGACCACGATGGATGAAACCGATTATGCTGACATGGTCGAGCATACTCCCGTCACCAGTTATGTGATCGAATATCGGGAACCATCAGAAGATGGCGTAACCCCGGGCAAGCTGGTGGGGGCCTGTCTAACAGACCGGCAGACTGATGGCTTGTCGATGATCTATAGTTTCTACGATCCTGACCATGCGTCACGCCCCGGGCTTGGAAATTACATTATCCTTGATCATATCCGCCGCGCGGCGGAACAGGGTTTACCTTATGTCTATCTCGGCTATTGGGTCGAAGGATCGGACAGAATGCGGTATAAAGTGCGATATCGTCCACTTGAGCGGCTGACCCGTGACGGGTGGCAACGTATGACTCCAGAGGAGCAGAACGCGCTCATCGCGCAGACAAGTGCCAATGCGACAGTTTCTAAGCCAGACGGCGCTGCGGACGCGAAAACCGTACAAAAGGATGGTACGCCACAGCAGTATCAGACTGCTCAAAATCAATAGGGCCAAAATCAATAGAGCCGAAAGCAATCAGGACAGCGCGGCCTGTTTGAAGCGGTTATACGCCGGTTCGGCTGCGCAGGTCGCTGCCGCTTCTTTGCTACTGGCCGCTGTGCCAGCCGCAGCGCAAGACGCATCGGCGCCGCTCACGCTTGAAGACCTTATCCCCGATTCAGCGGTAGCCAATCCGGAAGAATGGGCGGCTGAAGGCGTCAACCAAGCTGGCGCAGAGGAACCGGAATTACCAGAGCTGGCCCCGGAAACGCCGATGGCAGAATTGCCCGAATTATCGTTGGACTGGCCCGAGCAATTGGAGATCCCGCCCCTAGAGGCTTTGGACGTTGATCAAGACATCCAGTTTGCCGATGTTGAACTGCCGGATGTGCCGCTATCGGATAATGCGACTGTAGAGAAAGTCAGTTCCGAACTGACTATCGTGTTACCGTCTGAAGATGCCGCATTCCCGATGCGCGGGGAATTTATTGACCGGTTCAAATCTTTGTCGGCCATTACAGAATTGTCGGGCGATGATGAAAGCATCGCCCAACTGGCTGCACGGGCGCGATCGGATGAAGCGCTGCTAACCGACCTGCTCAGGGTGTACGGTTATTACGATGCGGAAATTACCCGCATTGTGGGCGGAGCCAAAGTTGGCGAGGCCGAGAGCGATAGAGCGCCGTCCGTCCGGTTCGAAATAATCCCAGGGCAACGCTACAGATTTGGTGCCATCGACTTGGGTGCGCTCGATGAAGCGCCGGATTATCCATCGCTACGGAAGTCCTTTGCCATTGAAACCGGCGATCCGATGTCCAGCGACGAGATCGTAAGTAACCGTCTCGCTTTGGAAGTAGCTTTGGGTGAGACCGGCTATCCATTTGCAGAAGTCGGCGCGCCGGATCTGTTGATTGATCATGCTCGGTCTGAAGGTGATCTTTCAGTACCCGTTGCGCCCAACGGCAAATATCTGATTGCGTCTGTATCCAGTTCGGACCCCGGCTTTCTGTCCGACAAACACCTCTCCAGCATCGCGCGTTTTGATGCCAATGACTTGTATCAAAGAAGCCTGACAACAGACCTGCGCCGTGCAGTAACAGCAACCGGTCTCGTTTCCTCAGTGACGGTAACACCGCGTGAATTGACGGCCCCCACCAATGGGGAGCCGGGCCAGGTAGTGTTGGATGTTGGCCTAACCAAAGCCAAGCTCCGCACGATTGCCGGGGCTATCGGTTATGGCGCTGAAGAAGGCGTGCGTGTCCAAGCCAGTTGGGAACATCGCAATCTGTTCCCTTCGGAAGGTGCCTTAAAAGTCCGCGGTATTGTCGGCACTCGCGAACAGCTGGGCGGGGTGACGTTCCGCAAGAATAACTTCGGCGGGCGGGACCGCGTTCTGACGCTCGATGCGTTTATCAGTACGCTCGATAGCGACGCTTTCGATGCGCAGTCGATTGCATTGGTTGGGACGTATGAACGGGCATCGACTTTGCTGTTCCAGAAACAGCTGGGATGGAGTGTTGGCTTTGAACTGATTGGGTCACGGGAACGTGCACCGGCGGTCGGCGGCAGCCAGCAACCAAGGGACACATTCTATGTCGCTGCGCTGCCGGCATCGGTGCTGTATGATACAACAGATAGTCTTTTGAACCCAACCAAAGGGTTCCGGCTCGGTGGGCGGTTTTCGCCTGAGATATCGCGCACCGGCGGGAAGCAAAGCACTTATATCCGCACGCAGCTCGATGCGAGCTACTATCAAAGCGTGAACGACCGTTTGGTTATGGCAGGGCGCGTGCGGTTCGGTTCCATACCGGGGGCTCCACTGGACGATATTGCCCCGTCCCGCCGGTACTATGCCGGGGGTGGCAGCTCTGTACGCGGATACGGCTTCCAACAGATCGGGCCAAGGGATGTTGCCGGCGCGCCTAGTGGCGGTCGTTCGGTTGTCGAAGCAGCGGTGGAAGCCCGCATCAAAACCGGCTTCTTCGATGGAGCGCTATCCGTCGTGCCGTTCCTTGATGCCGGTTCGATCGGGCCTGATCCTGCACCCAATTTTGACGATATTCGTTTCGGCGCAGGCATTGGCATTCGGTATGATAGTGGGTTTGGGCCATTGCGGGTTGATGTCGGTGTCCCGCTCAATCCCGGTCCAGATGACAACCCCGTCGCGGTCTATGTATCGCTGGGTCAGGCATTTTGATGGCTGAAGCTGAGTTAGCAAATAACGATAAAGAGGCGGCTACACCGGCCAAAACGAGCTGGAAACGTTGGCTGCTGCGCGGAGTGTTGGGGGTGGGAGCCTTGCTGGTGCTTGGCTTTGCGCTTCTTAATAGCCCGATTGGCAAACGCTTTGTGGCCGACCAGATTGCGGCTGTGGCCCCGGCATCAGGATTGCGGTTTGAAGTGGGGCGGATCGAAGGCGATCTGTTCTCTGATGCCAAGCTGTATGACGTGACCGTATTCGACCCCAAAGGTGCGTTTTTGACCATTCCAGAAGTGGAGCTCGATTGGCGGCCACTCAGCTGGGTGACGAGCGGGCTCGACGTTCGTAAATTTGCCCTTCGGCGGGGCACGCTATCACGTTTGCCAGAACTCCTTCCGGGTGATCCGGATGCTCCAATCTTGCCTGATTTCGATATCCAGATTGGCCAATTGGTGGTGGAGGATCTGACAATCGCGTCCGGTATTGCGGGCGAGGAATCCCACATTGCTAACTTGCAAGCGGAGGCTGATATCCGGTCCGGCCGCGTCTACCTGAAGGCGGATGGCCAGATCGGTGAGCAAGATACGTTGCAGGCACTGATTGATGTCGAACCGGACGGTGATCTGTTTGATGTGGCCGTTGATTTTCGCGCGCCATCGGGCGGAGTGATCGCCACCATGCTTGGCATGGAAACCAGCACGACGGCGAAAGTTCGCGGCGAGGGCACTTGGACTGTATGGGACGGGGCGGCTGTAATTCGTCAGGCAGACCAGCGATTGGCAGCCTTCACGATCGAAAATCGCGCCGGGCAATATAGCCTGTTGGGGCAAGTTGATCCTTCCCGCCTGCTGTCCGGTTTGCCTGCCAGAGCGCTCGGCAATACCGTGTCTGTGGCTGCCAATGGAACGCTGGAAAATAGCATTCTTGGCGGAAAATTGAACATCATTGGCTCCGGCCTCAGCGCGCAGAGTAGCGGCAGGGTTGATCTGGCGAACAACGCCTTTGACCAGCTCGACATCACGGCATCGCTCCGCGATCCTGGATTGTTTGGGGAAGCGGTCGTTTTAAACAATGCTGTCCTTGATGTAACGGCTGATGGCGATTTCCGTGATTTGACTGTTGAGCACCGCTTCGCGGCCAGCGAATTGCAATCGGGCACCACGATCATCAGTGATATCGTCCAGCAATCGACCGCCCGATATGATGGTACCCGCTTCACTTTGCCTCTGGCGGGATCCGTTGCAAAAATCGTAACCGGCAACGCGCTGGTCGATCCAAAACTTGTCGGCGGGACTGTCGGTGGAACTTTGGTGTATACTGGCGACCGGCTGCTGTCTGACAATCTGGCGATAGATTTTCCCAACGCTGCCGCGCGATTGGCATTGCAGGGTAATGTGCAGGCTGGCGCTTACGCTTTGGTTGGCCCTGTTACCGCACGGGGATTGCCGATTGATCAAGTTGGCCTTGTGGACGGATCGGCGCGGATCGATTTTCGGATTGGTGAAAGCTATCCATGGACGTTGGCTGCGGAATTTGATGCCAATATTCCGCGGGTCAATAATGATACGATAGTCAACCTTGCGGGGCCATCGCTTGCCCTGCGTGGCGGGGTCAGGTTGGGCAGTGTCGCGCCGCTCGACTTTCGCAATGTCCGGCTCACTTCCAACAAGCTCAACCTTTCGCTCAATGGTAAGGTGCGCCCCGGTGCAACCACCATCGCCGGTCGCGGGACCCAGCAGGATTACGGTGATTTCACGATTGAGGCCGCGCTGCAAGATGCTGGACCGACGGCTGTATTGGTCTTTGCCAGTCCGCTGCCTGCTGCTGGGCTGGAAAATGTTCGTGTCGCAGTCGCCCCGACAGAGGAAGGCTTTGCTGTCGATACGGAAGGGCAGTCGCTGCTGGGTGCATTTGATGGATCGCTGACATTCGTGGCTCCGGAAACCGGACCGTCGCGGATCGACATCCAGCGGCTTAATGTCTGGCAGACCGCAGTAACCGGCAATTTGACATTGGGAGACGGCGGGGCGGATGGCCGCTTGGTGCTGAGCGGGGGCGGTTTGGATGGCCGGATTGGCCTTGCCGCACGCGAGGGCGGACAAGCTGTCGCCGTCGAAATTAATGCCAGACAAGCCCGTTTCGGGGGCAGCACGCCGATTGCTATTAGCCGGGCTGATATTGAGGCAAGGGCCTATCTGAAAGATGGCAATAGCGCCGTTGAAGGCAGCATGAGCGGGCAAGGCCTGACCTATGGTAGCCTGTTTCTGGGCCGGATTGCCGCGCAGGCAGAGGTTGAGAATGGCCGCGGGAATGCCACCGCATCTGTAGCAGGGCGGCGAGGGAGCCGGTTCAACCTGCAATTGAATGCCGATTTTGTACCTGAACGCATAGCCGTTGCAGCGCGGGGTAGCTTTGCTGGCCGCACCATCCGTATGCCAAGGCGGGCGGTATTGGCGCGCGGATCTGATGGCGGCTGGACACTTGAAAAGACCCAAATTTCCTATGGCCAAGGCGGGATGATTGCTTCGGGCCAGTTCGGCGGCGATGGAGCAAACGGCGAATTGAAGCTCGACAGGATGCCATTGTCGCTGGTTGACTTGGCAGTCGCCGATATCGGGCTTGGCGGTACCATATCGGGGGTTGTCGATTTTCAAAGCACTGCAAATGCCGCGCCCACCGGGAATGCACGCGTCAAAGTCGAGAAGCTGACACGCTCCGGTTTGGTTCTGACATCCAAGCCGATTGATTTGGCGATCGTTGCCCGTCTGACCGCAAACCGTTTGGAGGCAAGGACGGTTATTGATGAAGAGGGGCAAAGAAGAGGCCGCCTGCAAGCGCGAATTTCCGGGATGCCAAACGCAGGGGATCTTATCACGCGGTTGGAGCGCGGGGACCTGTTTGCGCAATTGCGTTTCAATGGCCCGGCAGCCGCCGTCTGGCGTTTGGCTGGCGTTGAAGGGTTCGATTTAACCGGCCCGCTTAAAGCTGCTGCCAATATCACGGGTTCGCTTGCCGATCCGAAAGTTCGCGGATCTGTTTCCAGCGATGACCTGCGATTGCAAAGCTCGCTGTCGGGCACCGATGTCCGCGATGTAAGTATGCGCAGCACTTTTTCCGGTTCACAACTGAAACTGTCCCGCTTCTCCGGCACAACTGCAGGGGGCGGATCGGTTTCGGGCAGTGGGACCATCGGGTTCCTCGACTTGTCGTCACGTGGCCCGCAGATTGACCTGCGTATCGCTGCAAAGAACGCCAATTTGATCAACGCGGCCGGTTTGAATGCCACTGTTACCGGACCGCTTCGGATCGTGTCCAACGGTCTGGGCGGAACAGTGGCTGGCAGAGTGCAGATCAACCGTGCCAGCTGGAATCTCGGCACCGCTGCCGCTGCGGAACAATTGCCAGAGATCGCGACGAGAGAAATCAATCAGCCTGCCGACATTGCCCCGGCAAAAGTCATCACCCGGCCATGGCGGTATCTCATTGATGCAAAAGGCGGCAGCCGGATCATGGTCGATGGGTTGGGCCTTGATAGTGAATGGGGCGCAAATATCCGTTTGCGCGGAACCACCAGCGATCCACGTATTGGCGGGCAGGCCAATGTGGTGCGCGGTTCCTATACATTCGCAGGTAGCCGGTTTGAGCTGACGCGCGGGCGGATCGATTTCAATCAGAACGAGCCGATTGACCCGCGGCTGGATATCAGGGCGGAAACGGACACTGGCGACATCGATGTGATTGTCAGTGTGCAGGGCAACGCTTTGCAGCCGGAAATCACCTTTACGTCCGACCCCGTCTTGCCGGAGGAAGAAATTCTGGCGCAATTGCTGTTTGGCGGATCAATTACAGAATTGTCGGCAACCGATGCGCTGCAATTGGGGGCAGCACTGGCAAGCCTGCGCGGCGGTGGCGGCGGACTTGATCCGATCAATCAACTGCGCGGCGCCATTGGGCTGGACCGCCTGCGCATCGTGAGTGCCGATCCAGCCTTGGGCCGTCAAACAGGTGTTGCCTTGGGTAAGAATATCGGACGCAAGTTCTATATCGAGATTGTGACTGACGGGCGGGGATACAGTGCCACCGAAGCAGAATTCCGCGTAACTAGCTGGCTTTCCTTGCTCGGCAGTGTCTCTACCATCGGCAGGGAAAGCGTGGTGGCAGAGATTAGCCGCGACTATTAGCCGCCGGCGTAAAGCTTTGCCTCCGCCGCGCGCCGCCGTGATAGCCCGCGCATCACTCGTCCACCAGCGCGGTTCCAGCGGGAAAATTCGCTTTGGGCAGCGGCATAATCGCCAGCCTTGTGGCGGCGGGTCAATGTCGCACGGGCGATAGCGCCGGTATTGTAGTGGAAGCTGACCAGTGCATCGAACTGGCTTTGGGTGGTGGGCACGCCGTCCAATGCGCGCGTCACATCGCTGGCGTAACGGACCAGATCGCGTTCCAAACGATCATCGCATTGCTGCTGTGTCCATAGTGTGCCGGGGCCGATGGGGGCATCCAGCCCGTGGCCGGTCGCGCCCCAGCCGATTGTCCAGGGCGCGCCGCCCGTGCCGGGATCGGGATAGGCTTCTATCATTCCGTCACTGCGGACGCGCGCGCACCCTTCAAATCGTTTGATCATGGCAATGCCGGCCGGCCCAACCCTTTGATCCGGGTGAGAACCGGCGGGCGGCGAAGCGCAGGCATCTTGGTTGCCACCTACGCAGTCGAGCGCATTATCGAGCCGGTCAACCTCCGATTGGCGCAAACCACGCCCGATAATGGTGCGCAGGGTTTGAAAGATAGGGGCACGTTTCATGGACAGCCTCGCTTTGCCTTTGAAGGAGAGAATCGAGGGGCATCCACTAGGCAGCAAGGCAGTGAGTAGGAAAATAGTTTTGGTGCTTGTTCAGGATTACATCCTGAAAGCTGTACGAAAGGGACAGGTGGTACACAGTCCAAGGGCAGAAAATCAGGCTGTTGGCAGCTGCGCCGTTCATTTCCAATGCGGCAGAGCGATAGCTCAACAGGGCCCGAGTAGGACAGGCAACAGTTGTGAGTTGTAAGGCCGGCTGCAAAAAGTCTGGAGGGTTTTCCTTCTTGGTAGCGGCGAATTAGTTATTCTGAGTTCGACCTGCCACTTTGTGACTCTGCGAGCCTTAGCTCGATCTTATCTATGCGCTTCCACGCACCTTCAGAAAATTTTAGATGGTCCTTATAGGCTAGCATAGCCTCGCGACTTGCTGCTGCATCTGCTTGTCGATCGGCGTAGTTTTCAAACTGACTCATCGAATGACTAACTTGATCGCGCAGATCGGCAAATTCTGCTCGCAGATTTGAGAAATCGCTGTGCAGTGTTTCAACCGTCATTTGTAGTTCTTTGGGCTTATGTATGAAATCGTCGCGTTGAGTTCTCATCTCGTCTACCGCGTCACGAAATTCGGGCTCAAATGCTCATGCGCGTTCAATGCTAGCTTTGATTGTTGAAAGCGCTTCCCTTCCTTGGTGGCCATCTATCACGAGCTGGATAGCAAAGATCACCGCGAATATAAAAAAGGCTCCAAAGGGTATCCATGCTGGAACTGTTAAAAAGTATGCGAAGGCTTCCTGCCACCATACCGGGTCTTGGGCTGAACGTATGTTATTCGCAGTGCCAATTATGTGTGATAGTACACTTACTAGGCCCAACGAAAGCGCCACGGCGATCATGACCGCCACCCATCCAAATGAGGCCGCACGCCCAAACATCTACCTCTTTTATCACTGCTCTAAACGGTGTCGAGTGTGAGACGAATCTCAAAGGTATAATGCCCAGAACTCTTTACAGGCAAAAGGAATGGACTCGATAAGCAACCGCTTGAAAGACTACCGCGACAATCATGATCAACATCGGCACCAGCAATATTGCAGTACGTCAGCCAAGAACGAGTTCCTCGGTCAGTTTGCTTGGCTAACCTTCGCATTGACCGGCGGTAACGAAAAGGCGCCCGGATTTCTTCCAGGCGCCTTTTCTTATCGCAATGCGATGGATCAGAGTTTTAGAATTTGATCGTTGCGCTGCCCGTGAATGTAGTAGCTTCCACATTGTCGCGGCCAATGGTGCTATCGACACCCACGCCCAAGCGAACTGGGCCTTCTCCGAAGCTTGCGGACACACCGACTTCGATCCAGTCACGATCTGTCGGGGTGTAAGCAAATGCCGCAGTAGGGCCCACGCCTTGAGCGAAATTGGATTGGAACAATTGCGGTCCATCCTCAATTTCCTGAACGAAATCGACACCTGCGTGGAATTGTACCGGGCGATCTTCCAAAGAGGTGAAATCAACCCCGCCACGGATCTGGAAGCTGGTGAAAGTCTCACGGTTGAACGACAGAGCTGCAAAACCACCGGTTTCTGTAACTGCTGACGATTTCACGCTTGCATAGCGAGTTTCTACACCCGGCGACACAATGCCCAGACCGGTGTCGATGTCATATTGGAAACCAAGTGCACCAGAAATTCCGGTACTGCCACGATCAGCAACCAAGGTTTGAGAGGTACCGAGAATATCGACTGTACGCGATGTGTCGGTTGAGTAATCAGAAATGCTAACTTGCCCCTTGAAAACAAGGTTGTCTGCTTTGGCGCGGCCATAGAGAGTAGCGGCAATCATCTCACTTTCAGCAGTGCTGCCTAGGGCAACATTTGCATCCAGGTTCGAGTAGTAGAGCGAGCCACCGACCATCACAACATCGCTGACAAACACGTCCAGACCGCCGCCCAAATAGAAACCGTCAAAGTCTGTACGGGTGGTTTGGAAGCCGGGCATCGAGTCTCCCTCACCTTGAATGTAACCACCTGCGAAATAGACAGCCATATTCTCAGGTACTGCACCTTCAGTGACATCGCTGCCTTGAAGACCAAGTTCGTTTGCACTCTGCGGCCGTGAAGCGCGAGCTAGATCGCCGGCAACGCCTTGGAACGGAGTGCTGAGCGTAGCCAATGTCCCGCCAGCGCTGGATTGGCTGGAGGTGGATAGGCGACGGTCGTTGAAGTTCAGCAACTGGGTGAAGTTTTCACCTGTCAGAGTGCGGACTGCAGTTTCACCGACAGGTGCAAGATTGGTCAGTGTTTGCTGGATTGTTTCAGCAGAGGCAAAGTCGAGTGCATAGAGCTCTGACAATGCTGCATTCGACCGGTTTTGATCGAGCAACTGAGCATATGCTGCTTGCACTGGATTGGTCGGATCAATTGCTGCGCTATAGCTCGCCGCTGCAATCTCCAGCAGCACCGCGTTTGCTTCATAAGTATAAGAAGTACTGAGGATGGAAGTGATGTTGTTTTCGGTGAATTCACCAGTCACACCGCCGTCAGCAGTCACAATTGTATATTGTTGGCCGTTGCCATTGACTTGATCGAACACGCCGGCTCCTACGCTGACCATACCGCCAACATTTGCGATACCTGTAACGTTCAATGTGTCAGACTCGCCAGCAGAGCCAAGATCAATCATCAGAGTCGAACCCGACGCTAGGATAGCATTCCCGTCAATTGTCAGGGTGTCGATTGTGCCCATTTCACCGGGTGAAATTGCACCAGCGATGTTGGTCAGGAACGGCGATGCGACGGTGCCGCTGCCGGTTAACATCCCTGAAAAGAGGGTGTAATCTCCCACTGATGACAGGTCGCCATCAACATTCACCATACCACCCATTTGGGTGATATCGATTAACACATCCAAATCACCGCCGTCGACGATGTTCAAGCCTGCCAAGCCGGATACCGTCAAGCGATCAATTTCGCGTTCACTGCTGAGTGTTGTTGTGCCCGTGTTGGACAGCGTGACATCGAAATAGCGACCGTTGATAACATCACCAGATCCAGTGAAGCCGGGGTCTATGTTGTCGGGCACAAAGTTTGTTGCGCCGGGTAATCCGTTTTCGATGGTTGCTGCCGGAAGCGTATTTTGATCTTCTTCAGCTTCCATCTGTGCTTGGATCTGACCGGATTCCAAAGTTGTGATGCCGCCCTCAAGCGAAACTTCGGTCACGCCGCCAATAAGATCAGCGCCAGAACCGATATCCGCCCAGCCGAGATTATTGTTTAAACCTGCGACAGCTGCGTCGGTCCGCATATCTGCAACCTCTGCAGGAACGCCCGAAGGAGAAGTGACGCCGGTTGCCGTGTTCACACATTCATCCGGTCCAAGAGCGGGAGCGCCGATGCCTTCTACGCAGACAAGGCCGAAATCACCGCCTGTACCATCGAGACCTAGTTCAGGGGTAGTTGGAACACCATTAATGATATTACCGTCGGCATCAATGGCGCGGTAATTTGGATCAATCAGACTGACCCAGTGATCAGCGTCTTCCCAGTTGCCGTCGCCACCAGCAGTGCCCACGTAGCGATATGGGTTTGCCGCAGCGATATATTCCCAGAACAGTGCCAGTGGTTGATAGAAGCTGCTGGTACCCAGCGAACTACCTGGGCCGAGCAGGCTTGATCCACCTGAAAGAACACCAATAACGAGGTCTTCGTCAGTAAAGCTGTTGTTGGCTGCATCCAGGATCAGCGGACCACCAGAATCTCCTCCAGCAGTGGTACCCTCATTCGGGCGAGCTGCATCGCCATGCATGTTGAAGTCAAAAAAGAAGTCATCAGGCGTTTGGGAGTCGAAATCGAACTGGTAAAGGTTCTGCGGGAGGTTTGGACCAGCTGGGCCGAAAATTGCATTGTTCCGGTCGTCTAGCGACAGAAACCCGCCCAGTACGTTTTCCGCAGCGCGGCGGCGGAAATCAATGCCCTGTACGCTGCCCTCAAATGCGTTACCCGTTCTGCCGTAGCCAGTGATGTTGACGTTATAACCGGTGCCAGCAACAGAATTGATATTTTCCGGAGCGGGCAAGATCGAGAATAGGACGGCCCACGTCGGAAGGTTGGCCGCAGGAGTGTCTAGCGTGGCCAACGCAACATCAGCTTCAATAAAGCCCCGTGCTTGTGGGTTCTGCAATGAACGCGGATCATATTGGATCTGGCTGATGTTGTAGAGGTGGTTCGCTACAGATGTTGAGCGTAACAGCGGGTTAGGCGCTAGTGCTGCGATTTCAGCTTCGCTCAAGCCATCGGTGCGGAAGACAAAACCGCCGTTCGGGTCAATGAAAGGCGCAAGCCATTCGCGAATTGCTGGTAGGTTATCAACGTTGAAGCCGAACGAACTGATGCGCGTACCGTCATTATATGCGGTTGCAGGAAGACTGTTTACACAGTGGGCAGCGAACAGAACTGTCCGTGGGTTAATCAGCGTGCCGGTACAAAGACCGAGCCCTGTATCGCCATCTATGCCGCTATTGGACAAAAATTGGCCTACGCCAGCGAATTCATCATCAGTATCGACAATTTCTTCCGAATCTGTCGTTTCGTTCGGGACAATAGCGTGGGCGGGTGAGCTTATTGCAGCGAGAGCCAAAGCCGCGGTTGCGCTGCTCGCCAGCAAGCGGTTTGATCGACGTGTCATGAAAGTGATTCCCCAAAAGTTTTACTGCGTGTTACATCTAACCAGTTCACCGGGGAGTCAACGGATCTTTAAGTATATTCCATTGAACTTGCGCCATAAATACAACAGCGGCGGCCGAAACCAATCGACCGCCGCCAGAGTTAACAAGTCTGTTGCAGATTAATGCAGAGACTGCTGAGTATTATGCACTGTAATACATGTCATACTCTACCGCGCTTGGAGTAGTCTCCCAGCGGCTGACTTCTTCCCATTTCAGTTCTGTGTAAGCCAAGATCTGGTCTTTGCTGAACACATCGCCCTGCAGCAGGAAGTCATGATCTGCTTCGAGGGCTTCAAGCGCTTCGCGCAAGCTGCCGCATACTGTCGGCACTTCAGCCAATTCGGCTGGCGGCAGATCATACAGGTTTTTATCCATCGCCTCGCCCGGATGGATCTTGTTCTTGATACCATCGATACCGGCCATCAGCAGAGCTGCTGAGGAGAGATACGGGTTGGCCAGAGCATCAGGGAAACGGAATTCAACACGTTTCGCTTTCTCGCCCGCACCGTAAGGAATACGGCAAGAAGCAGAACGGTTACGCGCCGAGTATGCCAGCAGAACTGGTGCCTCGAAGCCAGGGACCAACCGCTTGTAGCTGTTGGTCGTCGGGTTGGTGAATGCGTTCAGCGCTTTCGCATGTTTGATCACGCCGCCAATGTAATACAGGCAGGTGTCGGACAGACCGGCATAGCCATTGCCCGCGAATGTGTTCTTGCCATCATTCCAGATCGACATGTGTGTGTGCATGCCGCTGCCATTATCATCTTTGATTGGTTTCGGCATGAACGTGGCGGTTTTACCGTAAGCGTGTGCAACCTGTTGAACGACATACTTATAGATTTGCATGTTGTCGGCTGTTTCCAGCAGGCTGGCGAAGGTCACACCCAATTCGTGCTGCGCAGCGGCAACTTCGTGGTGATGCTTATCGCATGGCAGACCCATTTCGATCATCGTCGCGACCATTTCGCCGCGGATATCGACTGCGCTATCGACAGGAGCAACGGGGAAGTAGCCACCCTTTGCGCGGGGGCGGTGGGCCAGGTTGCCGCTCTCATACTCTTTGCCGGAATTGGTTGGCAGCTCGACATCGTCAAGTGCGAAACCCGACGCGGCGTAGCCGTCTTCAAAGCGAACATCGTCAAACATGAAGAATTCCGCTTCGGTACCGACGAAAATGGTGTCACCAAGGCCGGCAGTCTTGACGAAGGCTTCGGCGCGTTTTGCTGTTGAGCGCGGATCACGGGCGTAGAGTTCGCCGGTGGATGGTTCCACGATATCGCAGAACAGGATCAACATCGGTGTTGCACTGAACGGGTCGACATAAACCCGGTCGAGGTCCGGGCGCAGGATCATGTCGGATTCGTTGATGACTTTCCAACCAGCGATGGAGGAACCGTCAAACATCAAGCCGTCTTCCAGCTCGTCTTCACCCAAAACATTGGCCACCATTGTCAGGTGCTGCCATTTGCCTTTTGGATCGGTGAAGCGAAGATCCACCCATTCGATCTCGTTTTCTTTGATCTGTGCGAGAACTTCTTTTGCAGTAGCCATAGTGTTTCCCCTGATATTTGAGTGGGTCAATTGAATGAATAAGGGCAGTGAAATTTGTTAGATGCGGCCCGCCCCGTGCGGCTGCATCATGAATACTAAATCGCGTCGTCGTCGGTTTCGCCGGTGCGAATGCGCAGTGCTTTCTCAATCGGTGAAACAAAGATTTTGCCATCGCCGATCCGGCCGGTTTGCGCCGCGCTCGCCACCGCTTCAACAACCCGCTCAGCGATGTCATCGGTTACCACGACTTCGAGTTTTACCTTTGGCAGGAAGTCGACGACATATTCCGCACCCCGATACAGTTCGGTGTGGCCTTTCTGCCGTCCAAAACCCTTGGCTTCGGTCACAGTAATACCCGACACACCGATCTCGTGCAGCGCCTCTTTCACCTCATCGAGTTTGAAAGGTTTGATAATCGCTTCGACTTTTTTCACGTCTTGCCTCTCTTGAGCATCTTCCGCGCGATACTCTTGCGCACATAGGCTGACACCGCTGCCGCAGGGCCGACCCAAAGGATTTCCTACGGAAAGCTATCCAAGAACCATGCCAATTATGACAATGATTTTGCAATGGCAGCACGCGCAGTCGCGACTCGTGGATTCGAGCCGTTTCGCAACTGTAGCCAAGCAAGGGGGGCATTCAACCGCCCTAATCTCAGGGAACAGATTGCCCGCTATCGCGGCACAAGATGCCTAATTTTTAGGCAGAGGGTGTCAGGCCGGTCTGTTCGGGTAAGCCTGCCATAAGATTGAGCGACTGCACCGCCGCGCCGCTTGCACCTTTGCCGAGATTGTCGAGCCGTGCGATTAAGCGCACATTGTGCGCATCCCCAAACACGTGGAGGGAGAGGCCATCCCACGGCCGCGCATCCTTGCGCAGCAGCAGCTCGGACGGTGGTGCGTCTCCGAAATCAGCAACCTGAACCAGTGGCGCATCGGCATAAAAATCGCTCAGCACGGTATGCAAAGCCTTCGCATCGGCAGCACCTTCTATGGCACCAACCGGAACCGGTATTTCAACCACCATTCCGCGATGTGCGTCAACCACAGCAGGCGCGAAATTGGGGGCATGGTCCAGCCCGGAATACTGCTGCATTTCGGGCACGTGTTTGTGACCCAGAGCCAAACCATAACCGCGCCATGCGATGGAGTGATCGCTTTCAAACCGGTCGATCAGGGCGTTGCCGCCACCGGAATATCCGGAAATAGCATGGACAGAATAGGGCCAGCTGGCTGGCAATAGGTTTGCCCGGAGCAGCGGGGTAAGTAAGGCGAGAAAACCGGTCGGATAACAGCCGGGATTGCTCACCCGTTTGGCATTGGCAACGGTATCTTGCCCGATCAATTCAGGAAATCCGTATGTCCAGCCATCTGCCACGCGGTGCGCGGTTGAGGCATCAATTACCCGCGTGGTCTGGTTATCGATCATCGCCACGGCTTCGCGTGCGGCATCATCGGGCAAACACAATATTGCCACATCGCTCGCGTTCAAGGCATCTTGCCGGGCGGCCAAGTCTTTGCGGTTTTCATCTGATAAAACGACCAGCGAAAATTCCTTGCGACTTGCCAGCCGCTGGCGAATTTCCAAGCCGGTGGTGCCAGCTGCGCCATCAACAAATACAGAAAGTGTCACGATGCTGGCGCTGATGCAGGTGCTGACAAGGCGGTGATCGGGACATAGCCGGTTGGTCCATCCGCACCAACACATCCCCAACACCAGTCACCCGAGAAATCGAGTGCTTCAAAAGAAGAACCCGCAGCCAGAGTAGCCACTGTTTCTGAATCGGTTGAGGCTTTGAGCAGTAGGGGGGTTTCTGTTGCCCCGATTGCACGTATTTGGGGTTCCACATAATGGGCCACCAAATAACGGTCCGCCAATGCAATATGCGCCAAATCGCCGCGAATGGGCAGGCTCCCTTCGTCCGGGTGCACAGTGGGCGCTTTCAGGCCTAGCACCCCTGTAGGAATCCCATATTTCGCTACGTCGCTCACGACTTTTCTGTGCCCCTAATGCGTGCCGTACACAAGCATATGCCTGTGGAAGGATTGGCGCGCATATACGCTCAAACAGTCTGCGGCAAGTTTATGACGCTGGATAACGCGTTTTGAGCATATGGAACGCTGCGCGCAATCCATAGGCTGCGCCACCTTTTTGCCTGCCGGGTTTGGCAAATGGCCGCCAAGCAAAGGTATCAAAATGTGCCCATTCGATGCCGTCGCCAACAAACCGGTCGAGGAACAGGCCCGCCACGCTCGCCCCGGCATAGGGGTTGGCGTGGGCGTTGTTGAGGTCTGCAATATCGGAGTTGAGCCATTCGCGGTAACCATCTGGCAATGGCAAGCGCCACGGTTCGTCATCATGCGCGCGGCCTGCGGCAATCAGATCATCGGCGGTTTTGTCTTGCCGCGTCATCAGAGCCGGCAAATCCGGGCCAAGAGCGATCCGCGCTGCGCCGGTAAGCGTGGCAAAATCAATCATCAATTCGGGATCATCTTCGCTGGCACGGGTGAGTGCATCACCAAGTATCAAGCGCCCTTCAGCATCTGTGTTGCCGATTTCAACCGTCAGCCCTTTGCGGGTGGCCAGCACATCACCGGGGCGGAAAGCATTGCCCGCAATTGCATTTTCAACGGTTGGGATCAGCAGGTGCAGCCGCAGTTTCAAGCCCGCACGCATAATCAGATCGGCGAGGGCGAGGGCGTGGGCCGCGCCGCCCATATCTTTCTTCATCAGCTTCATCCCGATGGCGGATTTCACATCCAACCCGCCGGAATCGAATGTCACGCCTTTGCCGACAATCGCGACACGCGGATGGGATGGGTCACCCCATTCCAGCTGAATAATACGCGGCGCGTGATGCCGCGCTGCCGCGCGGCCAACGGCGTGGATCATGGGATATTCTTGTTCCAACCGGTCGCCTTTGACCACGTTGATGTCGGCTTTGTATGTTTTGGCAAGGCGCTCCGCCTCTGCTTCCAAAGCCGCCGGACCCATATCTTCAGCAGGGGTATTGACCAGATCGCACACCAGATTGACCGCTTCGGCTTCGGCAATGGCGGCATCAATATGCTTGGCCTGTTTGCTCAGCAGGATGCGCGGTTCGGTGTCTTTCTCGCTCTTTTTATACCGTTCAAACCGGTATTGCGCGGTGATCCAGCCATGCATTGCGGCCAGCGGTTCACCTGATGCCAAGCGGTATGTGCCGCCGGGAAGAACCTCAGCCAATTTTGCGAGGCAATAGCTGCCCAGATTTTCGGGATCGGCAATCCCGCCCACTGCAAACCAGCCATCGCCATCTGAGACAATCGCCGTTTGTGAAGCACCCCCGTCAAACTTCTGACCCGCTAAGGCCGCCCGTTGGCCAGCGGGGAGGGTCTTGGCAAAATCTGCAAAACTCTCCTGAGTGACAAGATGGATAGCGATAGCGTCTTGGCCGCGATCGGCCTGAATCAATGCGTCTGGTGTGCTCATCCATCCCATGTAGGCGAAATGTTGCGCGTTCCAAGCTCGCAATTTGCCAAACGGCACGCTACATGGCCTGTCATGACAGAATATCAGGTAATCGAAGGGACCGAGACCGTCATTCGGGACGGCACGATCAAGCTACATGGCCCTGCGGGTTTTGAAGGTATGCGCAAAGCGGGGCAGCTCGCCGCGAGTATCCTCGACACTATCGCACCCATGGTGCAGCCCGGTGTCACAACCGGCGCGATCGATGATAAGGTGCGCGAACTGACATTGGCGGGCGGCGCTGTGCCGGCCACGATGGGATATCGCGGCTATGCGCATAGCTGCTGCATCTCGATCAACCATGTTGTGTGCCACGGTATCCCCAGCGACAAAGTGCTGAAGGATGGCGATATCGTGAACATCGATGTCACGCCGCTGCTTGATGGCTGGCACGGCGATACCAGCCGGATGTATCTGGTTGGCGATGTGCCGCTTAAGGCGCGCAAGCTGGTTGATGTGACGCATGAATGCCTGATGATCGGTATTGAGCAAGCGCAACCGGGTAACCGGCTGGGTGATATTGGTGCGGCGATTATGGAACACGCGATGAGCCACCGTTACGGCGTGGTGCGCGAGTTTTGCGGGCACGGTTTGGGCCGTTTGTTTCATGATGCGCCAGAGGTAGTCCATGCTGCCGAAGCGGGTACCGGTCCGGAACTGCGCCCGGGTATGTTTTTCACCATCGAACCGATGATCAATATCGGCAAGCCTTGGGTCAAGCTGCTGAAAGATGGCTGGACAGCGGTGACACGGGACAAGTCCCTGTCAGCGCAGTTTGAACACTCGCTGGCTATTACCGAAACCGGCAATGAGATATTCACGCTCAGCCCAAAGGGGTTGCATAAGCCGGGGGATTATTGACCCGTTTGATCTTGGTCGCGGCAGCCAGAGCCCGACCGGGCGACGCGCGGTTAGCGCGGTAGCCTAAGGGAGCGAATGCGACCGCCGGCGCTTGAGGCTAAACAAAAAATCTAACCTTCACGCGCGGCTCTGATCGCTGCACCGCCGGCAAAGGGGCCAGCGGCAAGCAGTAGTAAACTTATCGCCCCGCACAGCGCGATGCCGCTCATCTCGCCGCGGGCCAAGCTGCCTGCACCGAAAATCAGGATGGGTACTGCAAGCGGGATGAGCATAAGGCCGGATAAAGCTGCGCCGCCCCTTAACCCTGCGGTTAGTGCGGCGATCATAACGCCTATCGCAGCTAAGCCGGGTGTTCCGGCCAGCAGACCTAGCAAGACCAGTTTTACGGTATCCCCTTCCAAGCCGAGCAATGCCGCAGCGGGAAGAGTGGCGACCAGCAAAAGCGGCCCAAAGCTGAGCCAATGGGCGATTATACGAACCGCGACGACCATGTCTTCGGAAATGCCCCGAAGAGCCAGTTGGTCAAACACCCCCAAATCCAGATCGGGTGCGATCAATCGGTCGAGCGGAAGAATGGCCGCGAGCAACGCCGCCACCCAAATCACCCCGCCGCCGGTTCGTGCCAGCAGCGGCGCATCGGGACCAACAGCGAATGGATAGAGCATGGCAACTGCAAGGAAGAACAGCACCGGTAGCATCGTGCCGCCCTGCCGTCCCCCGGGCAGCAGCATCGACAGGTCGCGTTTGAGCAGCTGCCAGATCATGCTGCAAAGCCCCTGAGATCAAGCGTTGCGGGGGCGGGCAAAGTGATCGGCTGGTGGGAGGCGATGATGGCAATCCCGCCGGTCGCGCAATATTCCGCAATCAGCGTTTCCACGAGTTGCACGCCGCCAGTATCCAATCCGTTTAACGGTTCATCGAGCAACCAGATATCAGCATTCTGGTTGAGCAATCTTGCCATGGCCGCGCGCTTTTTTTGTCCGGTCGACAGATAGCGGACGGGCACATCCAAAAGTTCAGCAATCCCGAGCCGATCTGCGTGAGCGGTCTTGGTAGAGGCAGAATCCAGCCCGGTCCAAAAGGACAAAGCCTTTCCTAGCGGCAATTGTGTGTCGAGAGCGGGCCGTTCGTCTACCAATCCCACTGATCCTGTCCGGATAACGTCGCCAGAAAAGGGAGCGAGTAACCCCGCCAAAATCCGCATTAGACTGCTTTTGCCAATCCCGTTTGCGCCTTTGATATGAAGCGCATCGCCATTGGTGGTATGCAAGCTGACGCCGCGAAACAGAACGCGATCTCCTCTGCGGCAGGCAATGTCAGTGGCGGAAAGGCTGCAGGCTTGCATAGGGCAGCGCGATAGGGGAAAGGCAGCGGCTGGACAAGCAAGTGATCAAAGCAAGGATGATCTGATGAGCGTAGCGCAATTGACCGAAGCAGAACGTACAGCAGCCTTGGCTGAGCTGGCCGACTGGTCGCTCGCGCGTGATGGTGCCGCGATTGAGCGAACGTTCCAGTTTGCGGGCTTTGTCCAAGCCTTCGGGTTTATGTCCAGCGTGGCAATTCTGGCTGAAAAGCAGGATCACCATCCCGAATGGTTCAATGTGTATAACCGGGTCGAGATTACGCTCACCACGCATGATGTGCCGGGCGAGGGGGGCGGATTGTCGCAGCGTGACGTGACGCTGGCCAAAGCGATTGATGCGCTGGTCTAAATACTAGTCACCCAGTGGTTGCAGTGAAGAGCGGACTTGCTTGCGCAATCGGCCCGGCATCCACCGTGCAGCAAATGCGACACGCTTGGCGGTTTTGCCCACGACAGTATGCAGAGTGTTGCCATGAACCGCGTTCCACGCCGCTTCCGCCACTTCAACAACTGGCGTGATTTCCATACCGCCTTGGATCACCCGTTCGCGGATGCCTTGATTGGTGGTGTGGTTGGGCGTCATGTCGAGCAGGGGCGTGTCGATAAAGCTGGGCATCAGTGACCGGACATTGATCTGGTCGCTTGCCCATTCCGCATCAAGCGATTCCGTAATCGCCCGCACTCCGAATTTCGTCGCGGCGTAGACTGATCCGCCCGGTGTACCGTAGATACCCGCGGCGCTGGCAGTGTTCAGCAGGCAGCTGCCGGGGGCGGTCTTTTGCAGATATGGATAGGCTGCTTGGGCGCCGAACAGCACACCTTTTAAATTGATATCCAGACAGCGTTCAATCTCGTCGACGCTGTTTTCGGTAAGAGATCCGCCGATAGGTATGCCGGCATTATTCGCCATCACATCGATCCGCCCGCCAGCTGCTGTAGAAAACGCTTCCAAAGCGACATCCCAGGCATCGCGGTCACGCACATCAAATTTATGGCTGTAGGAAAAGCCGCCGGGCAGCAAAGCCTCGGTGCCAGCCATTCCCTGAGTATCGATATCACCAAGACCGACAAACCAGCCGCGCTCGCCAAAATATTGGGCGATTGCGCGACCAATTCCTGATCCGCCACCGGTGATGAAAATGGCTTTCTTGCCGCTCATAATACTCTCCAAGAAATGACTAGCCCGAAAAAGACCGGCCTAACAAAAGACCGCACAAGGACTAGTACCTAAACTAGCCCTGCGCGGTCACTTTGTCAGCTATGGTCTGTGCATTAGCCGCCGAGCGCGTCTGCCAGACCTTTCACATGTTCTGCACCTTCGACGATTTGGGCAGTGGACTTACCCACAGTGTCGCCAATCGGTTCCGAGCGCCCGCCAAGGCAGGTGGCCAAGAAGTTTTCCGTCACCGCATTGAATGCGATATTATTGTTCGGCTTGGCAAATCCGTGCCCTTCATCGGGATAAAGAACATAAGTCACCGGAATGCCTTTTTCTTTCATGGCCGCCACAATCTGGTCGCTTTCCGCCTGATTGACGCGCGGGTCATTGGCACCTTGCCCGATCAGCAGCGGTTTAATGATGTTGCCAGCTGAATAGAGCGGGCTGCGTTCTTTCAGCATGGCCAAGCCTTCAGGCGTGTTCGGGTTGCCCATCCGTTCGTGGAATTGGGCAATCAGCGGCTCCCAATATGGCGGGATGGTGGCGAGCAGTGTTTCAAGGTTGGAAGGGCCGACAATATCAACGCCGCAAGCGAATTCGTTCGGGGTGAATGTCAGCCCGGCCAAAGTCGCATAGCCGCCGTATGAGCCGCCCATGATCGCAACCTTGTCGTCTGTGGTGACACCTTTGCTCACCGCCCAATCGACCGCGTCGATCAGATCGTCATGCATTTTCTTGCCCCACTCCAGGTCACCGGCGGAAATGAATTCCTTGCCGAAACCGGTCGAGCCGCGGAAGTTCACGCTGAGGACGGCGTAACCGCGATTGGCGAGCCATTGGTGATAGCTGTTGTAGCCATAATTGTCGCGCGCCCACGGGCCGCCATGAACCAACAATACCATCGGGACGGGCTTTTCCGGCACGCCGTCACCGGTCGTATCGCTGCCCGGTGGCAAAGTGAGGTAGGATGGCAATGTCAAACCATCACGGCTGGTCAGTTCCAGCCCCTGCATGGGTTGAAGCGGAGCGCCTTCCAGTTCTGGCCGCGTTACATAGAAATCGGTCAGAGTTTTTGCGGCCCGGTCATAGATGAATGTCTTGGACGGGGCCGTCAGCGGATCATTCCACACAATCCATTTCTGGTCATCTTCGGTCCTGCTGGAAACGCCGAATTCACCGTCAAGCTTGGTGTCGAGCCAATCGAGAGATGCCTTGATGTCAGGATCAATCGCAGTCCATTCGGTTTCCAGATAGGTAAAGGAATAGGCTTCGACTTCGCCGGTTTTTGGATCGGACATTGCGCCGCCAATATCGGCTTTGTCATTTTCCGCGATGACCGTCTTTTCGCCTGTGGCGACATCTTGAGCAATCAGAGCGGCTGTGTTCCGGCCGCGGCTGTCGATCCAGTACATGGTCTTGCCATCGGTTGTGAAACCCGCAGGTTGGGTGGTGAGCGAATCTTCCAATCCCGTACTGTCGGTTGCCTCGGTCGCTATCGTACCATCGACAATCGGGAAGAAATCCATGCCGCCAGCCGCGTTGGGCCGGATCGCCATGCGGAGCTGCAAATTATCATCAGCCAGAAAACCGGCATAGCCGTCATTCTGCTGAACAAGGGTCAATTCCCCGGTGTTCAAATCGAGCAAATGGACATCATGGAGCCGTGCGTCACGATTGTTCAGCCCGACCAGCATTTTGTCGCGAATGGTTTCGGAGGTACCGATCACTTGGACGCGGGTTTTCTCGAAATCGGTTAGAGTGCGTTCGGCACCGGTCGCAAGATCGACGCCGTATAGCAGGTAATTTTCATCACCGCCTTTGTCTTGAACATATAGCAAACTTTGCGAATCCGGTGCCCAGAAATACTGCGAAATCGGCCGGTCGGTTGCGCTGGTCATAACCTTGGCTGCTGACGGGTCGGATGCTGGTGCAATCCACACATTGAGGACATCATTGTCTGGCGCAAGCCAGCTGAGCCATTGTCCATCGGGGCTAATTCGGCCCCCGGCTTTTGTCGGATTACCAAACAAATGTGCGCGCGGGATTATCGGAGCCGCTTCGGCAGGAGTGGTCATTGTTTGCGGTGCTTCTTTCTGCTGTGCGTGCGCAGCTACCGGCAGGGCCATGCTCATCGCAATGACAGCGCAGCTGGCGAAAAGTGATTTAGAATTGAACTTCGACATTGATAGTCTCCCCAGTCAAGATGACAACACTTGAAGTGTAAAGTGACATTGACATGGACGCTCCAAATAGCCAGCCTGGATCGACTAACGGCTTACAGAACCGGATTATCGTAGCAGTGCCAGGCAAATATCGCGATTGCACCGCGATGCGGGCTCCACGGCTCGGACAAGGCCCGCACTTGCTTCTCTGTCGGGCGCTCGGCCAGCTCCAAAATCTTCTGGATCGCGACTTGCACAGCCAAATCACCAGCGGGCCAAATGTCCGGGCGGCCCTCAGCGAACAAAAGATAGATTTCGGCCGACCAGCGACCAATGCCTTTGATGCGGGTCAGTTCGGCAATGGCGGCCTCATCATCGGCGGGTAGGTTGTCTAGGTCCAACGTATCGCTGACCACAAGCTCGCATAGCGACCGGGCATAGCCTTGCTTTTGCCGCGACAAACCGCACGCGCGCAAAGTATCGAAATCGCGCGATAACAGCTCGTCAGGCAGGATATCTTCACCCAGTTCAGCCTCCAGCTTGTTCCACACCGAAGCGGCGGAGGCGACACTGACTTGCTGGCCCACAATCGTGCGCAGCAATGTGCGGTATCCAGTCGGACGGATGCGGGGTTCTGGGTATCCGGCAGCGTCCAAACCGCGTGCAAAAGCGGGTTCCAGCGCCACAATATGATCAACCCCTTGCTTGATTTGCTCTGCGGTCAATCCCATTTGTGTCCCTCTCTGCTTGCCAAATGCGGTCCCGTATTTTAGCAGCCGCGGCGAATGGCCACGATTGGCCTAAATTAATTCTGGAGTGCCTTCATGCCCAAGATGACTGTCGTCAACCGTTCCGGTGAAGAATCAACCATTGAAGTGGAAGACGGCCTGACAGTAATGGAAGCCATTCGTGATAACGGCTTTGATGAATTGCTGGCGCTATGCGGTGGCTGCTGCTCATGCGCGACGTGTCACGTTTATGTTGACCCCGCATTTGCCGAGAAACTGCCGGCGATTTCTGAAGACGAAGACGATTTGCTGGAAAGTTCCGACCATCGGACAGGGCAATCCCGTTTGTCCTGCCAGCTTCCGCTTACCGCTGATCTGGATGGACTAAAGATCACTATTTCCCCGGAAGACTAAGCTTCAGAAGATTGAGTGTTTATCGGCGTAGCGGAACTGCATTGCGCCATCCCTATGCGCATCTTATCTGGTGAGCATGATAGCTATGCCAACGCGTGCGAACACGCTCGAACTTATTGGAAACACCCCGCTTGTCTTACTGGAAGGCCCCAGCGAGGCGGCCGGATGTGAGATTTATGGCAAGTGTGAATTTGCCAATCCGGGTGCGTCGGTCAAAGACCGTGCCGCCTTGGGTATCGTCCGCGATGCGGAAGCGCGCGGTGAATTAAAGCCGGGCGGGACCATTGTTGAAGGGACCGCAGGAAATACCGGCATAGGCATTGCGTTGGTTGCCAATGCGCTGGGTTATAAAACCATCATTGTGATGCCCGATAACCAGTCCAAGGAAAAGATGGATACGTTGCGCGCTTTGGGCGCGGAACTGCTTTTGGTTCCTCCGACGAAATTCGCAGATCCATGCCACTTTGTGCATACATCGCGGCGCTTGGCGGAAGAAACCGAAGGCGCTGTATGGGCCAATCAGTTCGATAATATTGCCAACCGCAGGGTGCATATTGATACGACAGCGGCGGAGCTATGGGCGCAGTTGGAAGGCAAGATTGACGGGTTCACTTGTGCGGCTGGTACCGGCGGAACGATTTGCGGTGTCGGATTAGGGCTGAAGGAATTCGACGAGACGGTGCAGATCGCACTGACCGATCCGCATGGCGCCGCGCTCTATAGCTATTATGCCGAAGGTGAGCTGAAATCAGAAGGCAGCTCGGTTGCAGAAGGGATCGGGCAAGGGCGCATCACAGCCAATCTGGAAGGTGCGCCGATTGATACGCAATTCCGTATTTCGGACGAAGAAGGGCTTGTCTGGGTCGCGCGCTTGCTGCGGGAAGAAGGCCTGTGCCTTGGTCTGTCATCGGGTATCAATGTTGCCGGTGCGATTGCATTGGGCAAAAGGCTGCAAGAACAAGGCCGGGAGAACCCGCGGGTCGCCACGATTTTATGCGACACTGGCTTCCGATATCTGTCCTCGCTCTACAATGCTGATTGGTTGAAATCGAAAAATTTACCCGTCTTTGATTGGTTGGAAGAGAGCGCATAATCCCCAAAGCGATTGACTGAGGCGTTGGCTAGGCTAGCGTTTGGATCATGGTGAAGAAGATGTTCAAGCGGGTCCTCCACGGACCGTCCGCAGATACCGCTGCCCCGCTGGGCGGGAGCCGTGCGCAATCCATCCAGCGTTTGCAAATCGGCATCAGCGGTATTGTGCTGATGATCTTGCTGGTTGCGTTTGCTGATCTCATTCAAGACCGCGCTGCCCAAACCGAGGCGACCAGCGTTCCGGAGGCAGCCGCCACAGTCGCTGCAGAAGACGTCGAAGCGCCGCAAAGCGACCCGCTGGCGGATGCCGGCGTGGTACCAAATCTGCCTGCGGAACCGACGCCAGCCCCGGAACCTGACCCCGAATTGCTGGAGCCACAAGAACAGGCCAGTGAGGCGGAGTAAGCTCGCACTGGCGGGCATTTTTGCCGGTATATTGGCGATCTCATCCGCTTGGTTTGCAATGGATGAGCCGCCAGTTCCGCGCCAAAAACAGCAGCTTGGCTTGATGACCTCGCTGGCGATCTATTGGTCGGGCGGCGAATTGGCAGATATGCTGACAGAGGAGGGGGAGCCGCATTGGGTGCGCAGCTTCCTTGAAAAGCAATATGAACTTGTGCTGCTGGATAGTTTTGCAGCCCCAGACGGGCTGGTTCCCAATGCGCAATTGGCGGGGCTAACGCAGCTGGTTTTGGCGCAACCTGCTGCATTGCCGCCGGCAGATTTGGTCGCCCTTGATGATTGGGTCCGGTCTGGCGGGCGATTGCTGCTGTTTGCCGATCCAATGCTGACCGAAGAAACAGATTTCGGGCTTGGCGACAAACGGCGTCCGCAAGATATAGCGACGCTCTCTCCTCTGCTCAAAAGATGGGGACTGGAGGAAGGCTTTGATCCGGCCCAGCTTGATCTGCCATCGGCAGTGCCGGTCCAAGATGAGGATCTGCCGGTTCACATCTATGGACAGTTTGCGTCCGCCGATGCCAGCGCTTGCACACTCCTTGGTGAAAGGCTGGTCGCGGATTGTGTGATTGGCGATGGACGAGCGGTCATCATCCTGGATGCGCATATGTTGGCTGCCGATCCTATCGATGCGCAAAAAAACAGGGCTTTACGCCGCCTTATGGATATCGCCTTTTCCCAAGAATGAGTGGATTTCGGGATGAGACGGGAAAATCGCGGGTTCCGTCGTTCTGATCCGGGATTTTGTGGGGATTTGGCGGGGATTCGGCGGGAAAAACACGGGATTTGGGCAATTTTGAACAAATTTCGGGCGCTATTGGACTGAGTGTTAAGGATAATTAAGCAATAAAATCATATCTTTAACGCGCTATCCCCAATGATCCCTTAATTTCCCCTAGTATCCCTGCTTTTCACCAGTTAGAACCGTATTCCATCAGACAGACTGTCTCGTGCCGTGTTCAGCCATGCTGGGCAAGCTACCCGTTCTTATGCGCGGGTGGAAGCGGGAAAGTCATGTCGGAGATGTGGTGCAAACAATCGAGGGGGCGAAGTGGCGGGAGCGCTTCAACATAAATATAGCGGACAGGCCCTCACCATGCTCGGTGATAAGGGTCGTTTCGTCTTGCCCCCGGAATTTCGCAACACAGTAAAGCTTTCCAGCGAAGGCCGCACATTGTGCCTCGTTAAAGATGAAGAGTTTGATTGCCTGGTCGGCTTTGGTCTGTCCCGCGAAGATGAATTTGAAGATATGCTGGACCGCGAGGAAGAGCGCGCGATCCGTCTCAATCGCGATTTCAGCCGGTTGAAGCGGTCCAACCAGCTTTACGGCTATAAGAAAATCCCATTTGACGATAGCGGCCGGTTTACCATGCCGGACTATTTGCTTGGTCTCGCAAACATTACGGACTCGCTCTATTTTCAGGGTGCTGGTTCTTCCTTCACAGTTTGGAATCCAGAAGTTCTCGCCCGTCAGGATGATGGCTGGAGCAATGCCAAGGCCGCCTGTGCTGGGATGGTTGCAGAAGCTGCTGCCAAGGCGGGCAAAAAAGCAGGCGGGAAGGGCAAATGACCTACGCCGCTGACACCGTCCCGCATATTCCCGTCCTGCTCGACGAGGTAATCGCCGCGTTGCATCCGCAGCCGGGTGATGTGATTATTGACGCCACATTTGGTGCGGGTGGATATACGCGAAAACTGCTCGATGCGGGTGCAACCGTTCATGCATTCGACCGTGATCCTGATGCGATTGAAGCTGGTTCTGCCTGGACAGAAACCCAAGAAAGCCCGCCCCGGCTTATTCTTCATGCCCGCCGGTTTTCCGAAATGGCGACGGCAATGGCTGAAGCTGGCGTTACCAAGATTGACGGCATCACGATGGATATTGGCGTATCATCCATGCAGCTTGATCAAGCAGAGCGCGGCTTCGCGTTTTCGTTCGACGGCCCGCTCGATATGCGGATGTCGCAAGAGGGTGAAAGCGCGGCGGATTTTCTGAACTCGGCGTCTGAAACTGCGATTGCGGATGTGCTCTATCACTATGGTGAAGAACGGCAGTCGCGCCGGGTTGCGCGCGCTATTGTCGCTGCGCGCCCGCTGGAAACCACTGGCGAATTGGCGCGCGTGGTGCGTAAGGCGCTTGGCTATCACCCTGGCGCGCCGAAAGATCCTGCGACACGTAGTTTTCAGGCGATCCGCATTCACGTGAATGCAGAGCTGGACGAGCTGAAAGACGGGTTGGCCGCAGCCGAGCATTTGCTTGGTGAGGGCGGCAGGCTTGCTATGGTGAGTTTTCACAGCCTGGAAGACCGGATTGTGAAGCGCTATTTGCGAGAGGCGTCTTCCACCGGTGGCGGATCGCGGCATATGCCCGTACTTGACCGTGCGGCACCCGTTTACGCATCGGTTTCCAAAGCCATTCGCGCGTCTGACAAAGAAGTGAACGACAATCCGCGCAGCCGCTCTGCCACATTGCGCCATGCCATTCGCACCGCTGCCCCTGCACGGGAGGTCGCGTGATGATCCGCGGAAGCCGTCTACGTCAAATTGGTTGGGCAGCGTTGCTGGCCGTGTGCATTGCGGGTTTTGCTGGCCTGACTTTCCGTGTGAATGCGGTGAAGAGCGAAGTTCGCTTGGCCGAGCGTGAGATTATCGCGCTGCGCAAAGAAAAAATGATCTTGGAAACCGAGTTCCAAACGCGCGCCAATCAGCAGCAGCTTGCTGATTGGAACCGGATTGAGTTTGGCTACCAAGCCCCCAAGGCAGATCAATATCTGGAAAATGAGCGTGAGCTGGCTGATCTAGGGCTGCCGCCTGGTCTTAATGCGCCCAATCCGATCCGGGTGGCGCGTGCGCCGACCGAAGGCGAAAGTGATAATCTGCCGTCCCTGATTTCCCCGCTGACCGGTGCAGCTTTTGAAGCTGTCACTGCTGACGAAGCCGGTGAAGAGGTGCTGGGTGATGGCGTACAAGGTGAGGGGGATGCAGAGCCAGCCGAAGCGCCGCGCCAATCACTATCTGATCGGTTGGCATTGGGTAGCCCATTGGGCGGTCAGCTTGGCGAGGTGTCAGAATGAATACGATGGCGGTCAGCACCGCTATGACCAGTGGCAGTGTGCATCTTGTTTCTGCCCGCCAACAATCGCTCAGCGTCGCTCAATTGCGAGTGCTATGGGTGGCAATTATTTTCGCCATTGTCGCTGCGGCGGCAATTTTGCGGATTGGTTACCTTGGCTTCAGCGACGTGGGAACGCGTGCGACCTCCTTTGCCGAAGCCTTGCTGCCGCCTCGCGGAGAGCTCACAGATCGTCACGGCGTCCCGCTCGCCCGTGCGTTTCCCGCCTATGCTTTGTGGTACAATCCCAAAGCGCTTGGCGATCCGGCCGATCCCTTGGTGAAATCCCCGCAAGAAGTTGCACAGCGTTTGGCGCAAATTTTCCCCGGTCTGGATGTCGACCGCACGGTGCGCAAGCTGGAAGCCGGGCGCGCGACTTATCTGCGCCGCCGCGTGATGCCGGAAGATGCAAACAAGGTGCAATCCATCGGCGAACTGGCGTTGGAACTGCCTGAGGAAACTGATCGTCACTATCCGCAAGGGTCAATGGGCGCGCATGTTCTGGGTTATGTAAATAATGAAGGCCAGGGCCGCGTTGGCATGGAGCAAGTGCTGAACGACCGGTTGGTCGATGCGTCGTTACGCGGCGAGCCGGTTCCTCTGTCGATCGATATGCGGGCGCAAGGCGCGTTAGAAGATGAACTGCGTGCCGGTATGCTGGCCACCAATGCCAAGGGTGCGGCTGGAATTGTTCTTGATGTGGATACGGGCGAGGTAATGGCGCTTGCATCATTGCCGGAATTTGACCCCAACAAAGTACGTAGCGAAGATCTTGTTCTTTCCGAAGAGCAAGTGAAGCGCGGCGAAACGCCTGCCAGCTTTAACCGCGTGACCAATCAGGTTTATGAACTGGGTTCAACATTCAAGCCGCTGACTGTGGCTGCGGCCATTGATGCCGGGACCGTCCGTGATTTCGGCAGGCGCTACAATGCAAGGCCGCTTGAAGTGGGTCGGTTTGAAATCACTGATAGCCACTTTCTTGGTAATCATTTGAATGTTCCGGAAACCCTGATCCATTCATCCAACACCGTCACTGCGCGGATTGCGGACGAGCTTGGTGCAGAAAAAATGCGCCAAACGATGATCGATTTGGGGATGAGTGAACGCCCTTATATCGAATTGCCCGCACGCGGACATCCGATCTGGCCCGGCAATAATTGGCCGCGCCTGCGGAATATGACCGTCAGCTATGGTCACGGTATCGCCGTTACACCGCTGCATCTGGCAAGCGCATATGCGGCAATGGTCAATGGCGGTGTTTGGCGTCCGGCTACTCTGCGTAAGGTCGAAGCAGGTGCTGCACCCAAAGGCCGCCGTGTGTTTAAAGCTTCGACTTCTTCCCGGATGCGTCAATTGCTGCGGATGATCGCGGTCTATGGGACGGGTAAAAACGCCGACGCCCCGGGCTTCCGCGTGGGCGGTAAAACAGGCAGCGCGGAAAAGCCGGGCTCAGGCGGCTATCGCAAGACATCGCTGGTTTCGACATTCGCTGCAGCCTTCCCAATGGACAAGCCGCGCTATGTTGTGATTGCGATGTTGGATGAACCCAAGGGTACAACAGCAAGCTCTTTCCAACGGACGGCGGCATGGAATGCGGCGCCTATAGTAGGCCGTTTGGTGCCGCGTATCGGCCCGGTTCTGGGTGTGCGCCCTGATATGTCGCGTGACATTGATATGAGTGATCTAGAGCCACTTCTTCCCGGAGCACGCCGATGAAGTTGGGCGCTCTTGCTTCTGCTGCTGGTATCGCAATGCCTGAAGCGTGCGATGCGCTCGTCACCGGTTTCGCGATTGATAATCGTAAGGTTGCCCCCGGGACTGTGTTCGGCGCATTCGAGGGTACCCAGGTAAATGGTGAGGATTTCATTCCAGCCGCCATTCAGGCAGGGGCTGTTGCCGTTGTCGCGCGCCCTCAGGCCACGGTGGAAGGTGCCATTCACATCGTATCGGAAGAACCGCGTCAGACATTTGCGCAGCTGGCGGCGCAGTTCTTCTCTCCTGTGCCAGACAACATCGTGGCGGTGACCGGCACCAACGGCAAAACATCAACCGCCGAAATGACCCGTCAAATCTGGCGGATGTGCGGACATAGTGCAGCGTCGATTGGGACGCTGGGTGTAACCACGCCTGATGGATCGGTATCCACTGGCTTGACCACGCCCGACATCGTGACTTTCCTTTCCAATATGAGCGGATTGGCTCGTGAAGGCGTGAGCCATGTCGCTTATGAGGCATCCAGCCACGGATTGTCGCAATACCGTAATGAGGGCCTGCACGTTACGGCGGCAGGTTTCACCAATTTCAGCCGCGATCATCTCGACTATCATGAAACGATGGAAGAGTATTTTGCGGCCAAGATGCGGCTGTTTGACGAAGTTGTCAGTGACAGCGCAACAGCAGTAGTCTGGACGGGAACTGGCGAGTGGACCGACCGGGCTATCGACCACGCGCAGCAGCGAAATCTGCGCGTGTTCACGGTGGGCGAGCAGGGGGATAGCGGCCCCAACGGTATCCGTCTGCTCACCCATACGCCGACCCAATTGGGCCAGGAATTGGAGGTTGAGCATGATGGTAACGTCCGCACAATCACCCTTCCGCTGATCGGTGCGTATCAATCCGCCAACGCTTTGGTTGCGGCTGGCTTGGCATTGGCAACCGGATGCGACCCGTCTGCGGTGTTCGACGCAGTCTCTCGGTTGCAGCCTGTACGGGGGCGGTTGGAACGGGCAGTGATTACCCAAGCAGGCGCTCCGGTATATATTGATTATGCGCATACGCCTGATGCGCTTGAATCCGCGATTTCCGCGCTGAAGCCCCATGTGAAAGGCCGGCTTATCACAGTGTTCGGCGCTGGCGGTGACCGTGATCAAGGCAAGCGGGCCGAGATGGGCCGGGCGGCAAGCGCCCATTCAGATGTTGTCATTGTTACCGATGATAATCCGCGCGGTGAAGATGCCGCTGCCATTCGTGCAGAAATCATGCGCGGCACCACGGGCGCCACCGAAGTTGGCGACCGGCGTGATGCGATCACTGAAGCCATCACAGCCGCGGCGCGTGATGATATTGTGTTGATAGCTGGCAAGGGCCACGAGCAGGGCCAGATTATCGGTTCCGGAGAAACTATGCGAATTTTGCCATTTGACGATGTAACTGTCGCGCGTGAATGCGCGGCCAACGTCGGGCCAAAGCTGGAGACGAATTCATGAACGCATTGGCAGCTCTTCGTGCGTGGCCAATAGACCGGCGTGATGCTTTGGGCATGGCGCTGTGGGATGCGGATGCTTTGGCCGTGGCAATGGCTGGCACCGCCAGCGGCGCGTTTCAGGTTTCTGGTGTTGAAATCGATTCCCGTGATGTCCGTTCAGGCGATTTGTTTTTCGCGTTGAAGGGCGAAACGATGGATGGGCACCGTTTTCTGGATAAGGCGTTTGCCAATGGCGCGGCTGCTGCGGTTGTCGATCGCCCGGTTGATTATCCGCATATCCTTGTGGCGGACACTAACAAGGCGCTTGAAATGCTGGCTGCTGCTGCGCGCGATCGCTGCGGTGCGCGCCGGATCGGCGTAACCGGCTCGGTTGGAAAAACGGGTGTTAAAGAAGCCATATTTGCCGCGCTGGACCGGGCCAGCCGGGGCCATACCCACCGTTCCGTGCGCAGCTATAACAACCATGTTGGTGTCCCGCTGAGTCTGGCAAGAATGCCAGTGCGCAGCCACTATGGTGTGTTCGAGATGGGCATGAACAATGCCGGAGAAATCTCTGGGCTGACTGCGCAAGTGAAGCCGCATGTGGCAGTGATTACAACAATCGCGCCGGCTCATATTGAAAACCTCGGCAGTATTGAGGCCATTGCGGATGCGAAGGCGGAAATCTTTGAAGGCGTTATGCCGGGCGGCACCGCCGTTATCCCAGCCGATATTCCGCAATTCGCGCAGCTGCGTGACGCTGCCAAAGCGCGCGGCGTTTCCATCAAATCCTTCGGCAGAAGCGCTGATGCTGATGTGCGCCTGCTTGATACTATCCCTGCTGCCAATGGCGGCGCGTTAGTGACCGCTGATCTGGGTGACAGGCGGCTGTGTTTCACTGTGGCAGAGCCGGGTGAGCATTGGGTCAGTAACGCCCTAGCCGTGATGGCGGCAGTGCAGGCTGTAGGCGGCGATTTGGGTGCGGCGGGACTGGCTCTTGCGGAAATGGGCGGCCTTAAGGGGCGCGGCGCACGCCATCAGATCGCGGCACATAGCGGCAAAGCGCTGATGATTGACGAAAGCTATAATGCGAACCCTGCATCCATGCGGGCCACACTGCGGGCGCTGGGCCAAACGCCTGCCACGCGGCGGGTTGCCGTGCTTGGTTCGATGAAAGAACTTGGTGATTTTGCACCGCGTTTTCATGGCCAATTGGCAGAGCCTTTGGCCGAAGCCAATGTCGATTATGCCGTGCTGGTTGGCGATGAAATGAAGGCGCTGGCACAGGACTTGGGGAAAGGCGCAGGCGGGGCGCTTGCAGCCGGACTCAGCTTCGCGCATTGCGAAGGTCCTGCAGAGGCGATTTCTGCCCTTGAAGAGTTCGGAATTACCGCTGGTGATGCCATTCTGGTCAAGGGCTCGAATTCTGTCGGTTTGGGCAGGTTGGTCGCGCACTTCACTGCGAGAAGTTAAACTGCGGTGCGCGCCAAGGTCATACCCAAGGGCGCATAAGGGAAGCTGAATGCTCTATCTGATTGCAGAATGGTTGAATTTTGAAGGTGTTTTCAACCTGATACGGTACCAGACGTTCCGTTCTGGTGCGACGCTGATCACTGCGTTGATTATCGGGCTGATTATCGGCCCGCGCTTCATTAACATGCTCCGCGTCCGTCAGGGTAAAGGTCAACCGATCCGTGAAGATGGCCCGCAAAGCCACTTGGCTAAGCGCGGCACGCCGACAATGGGCGGATTGATGATTATCATTGCCCTGATGCTGGCGATGCTGCTGTGGATGGATTTACGCAATCCGTTTGTCTGGGCGTGTATGGCTGTGACCGCTGGCTTTGGCTTGATCGGCTTCCTTGATGACTATGACAAAGTGTCCAAAGGCAGCCACAAAGGCGTGTCAGGCAAAGTCCGCCTGCTGATGGAATTCGTGGTGGCGGGCATCGCTTCCTATATCATTGTTAGTCAGATCAATACCAATCTGTATGTACCGTTCTTGTCGGATGTCTCGATTCCGCTGGGGCCGTTTTACTATGTCTTTGCGGCTGTTGTCATCGTTGGCGCGGGTAATGCTGTAAACCTGACAGACGGGCTCGACGGCTTGGCCACGATGCCGGTGATCATCGCTGCCGGTACCTTCGCAATTATTGCCTATCTTGTTGGCCGTGCCGATTTTTCCGAATATCTCGGTATTCCCCACGTTCCTGGCGCAGGTGAACTGGCGATCCTGTGTTCAGCCATCATGGGTGCGGGTCTTGCGTTCCTATGGTTCAACGCCCCGCCAGCAGCCGTGTTTATGGGCGATACTGGCAGCTTGGCTTTGGGCGGCGCGCTGGGCGCGATTGCTGTCGCATCGCATCACGAAATTGTGTTGGCGATTGTCGGCGGCCTGTTTGTGATGGAAGCCTTGTCTGTCATCATCCAAGTGTTCTGGTTCAAGCGGACTGGCAAACGCGTGTTTCGCATGGCGCCGATCCACCATCATTTTGAACAAAAGGGCTGGGCGGAATCGACGGTGGTGATCCGGTTCTGGATTGTATCGATTGTTCTGGCTTTGGCGGGGTTGGCAACGCTGAAGCTAAGATGAGCCAGACGTGATCACCTCTGATGCCTTCCGCGGCAAACGATATGCCATTCTGGGTCTGGCCCGATCGGGCCTTGCGGCGGCTGAAGCCCTGCTGGCGAGCGGCGCTGAGGTAACAGCCTGGGACCGGCAAGATGTGGCGCGCGCCGCATTGGAAGGGCGCGCTGAATTGGTCGATCCGTTGGACATTGATCTGACCGGCTATGACGGCGTTGTTGTGTCACCCGGTGTGCCGTTGAACACACATCCAATCGCAGAACACGCCGCCAAGTTTGGCGTGCCCGTAATTGGCGATATTGAATTATTCGCCTTGGCGCGTGGCAGCTTGCCGCAGCACAAGGTCGTGGGAATTACAGGCACTAATGGCAAATCCACCACCACCGCTCTGATCGCCCATGTGTTGGAACAGGCCGGGCTTCCCGTGCGGATGGGCGGCAATATCGGCGTGCCAATTTTGGGTGAAGATCCGCTGCCTGCGGGCGGTGTTTATGTGCTGGAGCTATCCAGCTATCAGATTGACCTGACCCGCAGCCTTGATTGCGAAGTGGCGATTTTGCTCAATATTACACCCGATCATCTCGATCGGTATGATGGGTTCGCGGCCTATGCGGCATCCAAAGGCAGGCTGCTAAAGATGCAGTCGGAAGATAGCCAGGCTGTGGTTTCCGCCTCGACCGAAGCAGGCGCAGATCAAGCAAGCGGCCTCAACCAGTTCGTGGCTTTTGTTGATGCTGAAAGCCGTCCTGAAGATCAAAGCCAATGGCCCTCGCTACAGGGGCCGCACAATCTAGAGAATTTGCAATGCGCCCGTGTTGCTTGCGAAATGCTGGGGGTTTCTGGTCCCGATATTGAGAGCGGGATGCGCAGTTTCCGCGGGCTTCCGCACCGCATGGAATTCGTGTGCGAGCATCGCGGGGTTTTGTTTATCAACGATAGCAAGGCGACCAATCAGGCCTCCGCTGCCCCGGCGCTGGCAGCTTATCCGCTATCCCCCAACCCGCGCATCCATTGGATTGTCGGGGGGCTGGCTAAGGAAGACGGCTTAGGGGAATGTGAGCAATATCTCCCGAATATAGCCGCCGCTTATACCATCGGTGATGCTGGCCCGCGCTTTGCGGAACTTCTGGAAGGTCAGGTAAACGTGCATCGTTCCGAGCTTTTGTGCGAAGCTGTTAAGCAGGCCGTTGCCCAAGCGGTGCCGGGTGATGTGGTGTTGCTATCACCGGCTTGTGCGAGCTTTGACCAGTTTCGTGATTACGAAACGCGCGGCGAGCACTTCCGCCAGATCGTGAATGCGCTCACTGCTGATCAATCCGGGGACAGTAACGCTACGGGGATGGATGGCCGATGAGCACGACACAGCCCTATATCCCGCGCAGCGGTGATCACGCGATGGCGACCGAGCGTTTTCAAAGCTCCAAGCGTGCTGAATTACGCATTTGGTGGCGGGAGATTGACCGGGTTCTGCTGTTTTTAATTTTGGGACTGATGGCCATCGGAACGGCTGCCGTATTTGCGGCTTCACCGGCCAGCGCCGACCGTCTATCAACCGATGAAGTCCAATTGCCTGAACTTTACTTTTATTGGGCGCATCTGCGGTGGCAGATCATCAGTTTGGGGGTGCTGATTGCCGCCTCTATGCTCTCGCAAGAGAATGCGCGGCGCATCGGCGTGCTGATCGCAGCGGGCATGATCTTCTGTTTGTTGCTGGTTCCGCTCATTGGTTACGAAGTAAATGGTGCCAAACGTTGGCTCAACTTTGGTATGCGGTTTCAGCCGTCTGAATTCCTGAAGCCCGGTTTCGCGATTGCGCTCGCGTGGATTTTATCGTGGCGATTGAAAGATCCGCATTTGCCTGTGCTGACGGTTGTTACGCTTATTATGGGCATGGTAGCCGCGCTGATGATGATGCAGCCCAATCTGGGAGCAACATTGCTGTTTTGCGGCGTGTGGTTCGTTTTGGTGCTGCTGTCGGGTGTGCCGGTAAAACGGCTTGCAATGCTTATCGGCGGAGCGATGGCTCTGCTTACAGCAACCTATTTTCTGTATGATAATGCGCGCAACCGGATCGACGCATTTTTGGGCGGTGGTACAGCGTTCGACCAAGTTGATTTGGCCCAGCGGACTTTGCTTGCCGGCGGTTGGACCGGTAGCGGCATTTGGCTGGGTGTACGCAAGAACAACCTGCCGGAAGCGCATACTGACTATATTTTCTCTGTGATCGGGGAAGAGTTTGGCCTGATCGCCTGCGCGATTATCGTGGCGCTCTATCTTGCGATCATAGTGCGGGTGCTGATGCGCCTTGCCAATGAAGACAATTTGTTCACTCTGCTGGCCGGGGCCGGATTGGTCACGCAAATTGGCGGGCAAGCCTTCATCAACATTCTGGTGAACTTGCAGCTGTTCCCGTCAAAAGGCATGACATTGCCCTTGGTATCCTATGGCGGTTCGTCCACCATCGCGGTGTGTTTGACAGTCGGCTTGTTGCTGGCGATCACGCGGCGTAATCCATATTTGAAACGGCAGTCTCCGGGTCTGCGGACTATTCTGGCTGACCAAGTACCCAGTTTTGGCGGGAATGACCGCGAGAGGAATAGCCCATGAGCGGCGCAAGCAAACACTTCGTTCTCGCAGCCGGCGGTACTGGCGGGCATCTTATCCCGGCATTTGCTCTGGCGATTGAGCTCGACCGCCGGGGCCATCATGTTGCGTTGATCACGGATGAGCGCGGGGCCAATATTCCCGGCAAGCCAGACTTTCTTCCGGCGCATATTCTACCCGCGGGGCGGATTACCAAAAATCCGCTAAGCTGGGTGCCCGGCCTGCGTTCAATTATGGAGGGGCGGCGTATGGCGCTCCGCTTGTTTGAAAGTTTTGAACCCAGTGCAGTGATTGGCTTTGGCGGTTATCCCGCTGCGCCGGCATTGTTGGCTTCGACTTCGGCAGATATTCCGAGCTTGGTGCACGAACAGAATGCTGTTCTGGGCCGGGTCAATCGCTTGCTTGCTGGCCGTGTTCAGGCAATTGCAACTGCGTTCCCGGGGGTTAAGCGGCTGAAAGCCAAATATGCCGACAAGGTGCATCTGGTGGGCAACCCTGTCCGGCCAGAACTGTTGCAACTGCGTGATGAACCGTTTCCCGCCTTCACTGATGATGGCTTGTTACGCGTATTGGTGACAGGCGGAAGCCAAGGGGCGAATATCCTGTCCGAAATCGTCCCGGATGGTCTTGCGATGTTGCAACCTGCCTTGCGGTCCCGCTTGCAAGTCACGCAGCAATGCCGTGCTGAAGATTTGGATGCAGTACGCGAACGATATCGCGCTCACGATATCCCTGCCGAGCTTGGCACCTATTTTGAAGATATGGCCGCGCGATTGGCAGACGCCCATCTGTTTATCGGGCGCGCCGGTGCGTCCACCATTGCAGAGTTAACTGCCGTGGGCCGTCCGGCAATCTTGGTGCCGCTGCCAATCGCGACGGATGATCATCAAACCGACAACACCCGTGAAGTTGTCAAAGCGGGTGGGGCCAGGGCGATCAAACAACCCCGCTTTACTGCGAAGGAACTGGCCAAGCAGATTCAGGCAATGGCGCAGCGGCCAGAGACTTTGGCCACGGCAGCACATGGCGCGTGGAATTGTGGCCGGCCCGATGCGGTGAAAGATTTGGCTGACTTGATCGAGAGTGCTGGCGGGGCGGATTTGATGGATGTCATTCGTGTGGACGGCAAACACAGGCAAGGGGCAGCCCAAAGCGTCAAGCCTGCATCCTCTGCAGCCAAAGATGTATCAGCAAAGGTTGGATCAGAATGAAGGGCGTCGCCACCGATATTGGAACAGTCCATTTTGTGGGTATTGGCGGGATCGGCATGTCCGGAATTGCCGAAGTGATGCACAATCTGGGCTATTCGGTTCAAGGGTCTGACCTGGCCGAGAGCCCCAGCGTGCTGCGTTTGAGAGAGCGCGGCATCACGGTGAAAATCGGCCATACCAAGGAAAACGTGGAAGGTGTTGCTGTTGTGGTGACTTCCACAGCCGTTAAACGCACCAACCCAGAGGTCGCCCAAGCTTTGGAAGACCGTGTGCCGGTTGTCCGCCGGGCTGAAATGCTGGCAGAATTGATGCGTTTGAAAAGCACCGTCGCGGTGGCCGGGACGCATGGCAAAACAACGACAACCAGCATGATCGCAGCGTTGCTTGATGCGGGTAATGTCGACCCGACCGTCATCAATGGCGGTATCATTGAACAATATGGTTCCAACGCGCGCATGGGCGATAGCGATTGGATGGTTGTAGAAGCTGACGAGAGCGACGGCAGCTTTTTGCGGCTTGATGGCACCATTGCCGTCGTCACCAATATCGATCCGGAACATCTTGATCACTATGGTGATTTTGACGGGGTGAAGGACGCATTTGTGGAGTTTATCCATAACGTGCCGTTCTATGGTGCAGCGATCCTATGTATCGATCATCCAGAGGTGCAAGCAGTCGTCGGGAAAGTGCGCGACCGGCGCGTAATAACCTACGGGTTCTCGCTGCAAGCTGATATTTGCGGGGTCAATATCCGCCCGGTTGATGGCGGTAATGAATTTGATGTTGTGGTCCGCCAGCGCGGCGAAGAAGATCGCCGGATCGAAGGTGTTCAGCTGCCCATGCCCGGCCGCCACAATGTGCAGAATGCGCTGGCGGCAATTGCTGTGGCAGTGGAAATGGGCTGTGCCGATAATGTCATTCGCGGCGGGTTTGGTGAATTTACCGGGGTGCGCCGCCGCTTTACCAAAGTGGGCAATGTGTCTGGGGCAGTGATTATTGATGATTATGCGCACCACCCGGTCGAAATTACCGCAGTGTTAAGCGCAGCGCGCGAAAGCGTGGACGCCAAGGGCAAAGGCCGTGTCATAGCGGTGATGCAGCCACATCGTTATACGCGGCTCAATGATTTGATGGATGACTTCCAGAACTGCTTCAATGATGCGGACCAAGTGTATGTCACGCCGGTCTATGAAGCGGGTGAGGAACCGATCGACGGGGTGAATTCCGATACGTTGGTATCGGGCTTGAAATCGCGCGGACATCGTTTTGCTGCCACAGTGGCCAGCGAAAGCGATCTTGCGAAGACTATCGCAGGTGATTTGGAAGAGGGCGACATCGTGGTTTGCCTTGGCGCAGGCGATATTACCAAATGGGCCGCCAATCTTGCCCCTGCGATTGAGAGTGAAAAGGCTGGTTCTGCATCATGAATCAAGCCGGTGATCATGCACTTAATGACAATGGCCGCGCGCCATCTTGCGAAGTGGAAGGCGCGCTAGCGGCGCCTGTTTCCACCGACGGAATTCGCGGCAAGCTGACGCAGAATGCGCCGCTGGCCAAATTGGTGTGGTTCAAAGCGGGCGGGGCAGCTGATTGGTTGTTTGAGCCTGCCGATAAAGCGGATTTGATTGAATTTCTGGACCGGCTTGGTGGCAATTTACCGGTGATGGCGCTTGGCCTTGGTTCCAACCTGATTGTCCGTGATGGCGGTGTGCCGGGGGTTGTGGTGCGGCTCGGAAAGCCATTTTCACGGGTCGAAGATCACGGCGATCACGTGCTGGTTTGTGGCGGCGGCGCGAGCGGGATTCTGGTATCATCCACCGCCCGCGATGCCGGCATTGCAGGCTTGGAATTCCTGCGCGGCATTCCCGGCACAGTTGGCGGGTTTGTGCGCATGAACGGCGGTGCATATGGCCGCGAAGTTGCCGATGCGCTGATTGATTGCGACGTGATTATGCCTGACGGGCAGTGTCATACTCTTCCAGCAGCGGACCTGGCGTATACATACCGCCATTCCTCCCTGCCCGAAGGCGCGGTGGTTATTAGCGCGCGTCTCCAAGGCAGCGCAGGTGATCCGGCAGAGATTGGCGCGGAGATGGACCGGATTGCCGAGGCTCGTGAAAATTCCCAGCCACTGCGCAGCAAGACGGGCGGTTCCACCTTCAAAAATCCTGAAGGGAAAAAGGCGTGGCAATTGGTTGATGATGCCGGATGTCGCGGTCTGACAATGGGCGGTGCCCAAGTGAGCGAGAAGCATACGAATTTTATGATCAATACCGGTGATGCCACCAGCGCCGACATCGAAGGCCTGGGTGAAGAAGTCCGCCGCCGCGTCTATGCGCAGTCGCGGGTTGAACTGGAATGGGAAATCCAGCGGGTGGGGCGGCCATGAGCGAATTACCCAAACTGCATATCGCTGTCCTGATGGGCGGTTGGGCCAATGAACGCCCGGTATCCTTGATGAGCGGGAATGGCATTGCGGATGCGCTGGAAGAACGCGGTCACCGGGTAACCCGGATTGATATGGACCGCAGCGTTGCGGCCCGCATTGCAGACGCAGCGCCGGATGTGGTGTTCAACGCGCTGCACGGTGTTCCCGGTGAAGACGGGACGGTACAGGGGATGCTGGATCTGATGGGCGTGCCCTACACGCATTCGGGTCTCGCCACGTCGGTTATCGCAATTGATAAAGAGCTGACCAAACAGGCGCTTGTTCCGGCGGGTATTCCCATGCCGGGCGGGCGGATTGTGGCGAGTGAAGAACTCCATACATCCGACCCGCTGCCGCGCCCCTTTGTATTGAAGCCGGTCAATGAAGGGTCATCTGTCGGCGTGGCTATCGTGACGGATGACAGCGATTACGGTAACCCCATCCGGCGCGATGCTGCAGGCCCTTGGCAGGAATTTGAACACTTGTTGGCCGAGCCGTTCATTCGCGGACGGGAAATGACCACTGCGGTCATCGACGGTCCCGACGGGCCGCGCGCGCTGACTGTTACAGAGCTGGTCCCCAAAAGCGGTTTTTATGATTTTGACGCCAAATATACCGACGGCATGACCGACCATATTTGTCCGGCTGATCTGCCGGAAAATATCACCAAACTATGCCTCGATTATGCGGTAAAGGCGCATCAGGTGCTTGGCTGCAAAGGCACCAGCCGCACTGATTACCGCTGGGATGATGAACAAGGCGAGGCGGGCCTATTTGTGCTGGAAACAAATACCCAGCCAGGCATGACCCCGCTCAGCCTCGTTCCCGAGCAAGCGAAATATTGCGGCATGGATTACGGTGATCTGGTCGAGGCAATTGTTGCCGAGGCGCTTCGCACCCACTCAGCCCAGCCCGCAGAGAAAGGATCAGCGCATGGCGACAGTTAAGCGCAAAGCAAAGGGCGTTAGACGCTCGGCTGCGGCCTCCAGCAGGGCGACAAAGGCCCGCAGCGCCAAGGCAAAGACCGGTTCGGTTTTGGATTCCGTGATGGCTTTGTTGCCGTTTACGGATGAACAATTGCACCGTGTGTTTTTGGCCATCATTTTAGGCGGTGCAGTGGCGCTCGCTTGGTTTGTTGCAAGTTTGGCCGGTGTTCCGGCCATGGCGCAACAACAGCTATCTTTTCTGGCGCAGGATTCAGGCTTTGTCGTGAATAAGGTTACGCTTCGCGGCGGTGACCGGATCAATGAACTGAAGATCTATCAGCGGGTTCAGCTTGGTCAGGCGATGACCGACGTCGACCTTGGTTTGGTCCGTGATGATTTGCTGGAGCTTAACTGGGTTAAAGATGCGCGGGTTTCTCGCCAGCTGCCTGACACGATCGTTGTCGATATTGTCGAACGCGTGCCGCATGCAGTGCTGAAGAAGCCTGACCGGATGGTTCTGATTGACAGCACCGGCGCGGAGCTGGAGCCGATTTCAGAAGCGAATGCCAAGGGTATGCTGATCGTGTCTGGCCCAGGCTCTCGCAAATATGTGGCAGAGCTTACTACATTGCTCGACTCTGCGCCGGCGCTGAAGCCGCAAGTGGCGGAAGCAGAATGGATCGGCAATCGCCGCTGGAACCTGACTTTCGGGACCGGCCAGATGTTGGCGCTGCCGCAAGGTGATGATATCGCCGCAGCGGCGCTGATCCAATTCGCACAGCTGGACGGGAAGAGCCGGCTGCTGGGCGGTAAAGTGGCAACTTTTGATATGCGCGCACCAGAACGCATTTATATGCGTATTCCGGGCCGATCGAAGGAAATCCTCAACACCAGCGGAGGTAGCTAATGCCGTTGCCGCGTATCAGTAAGGTCTTCGGGGCCGTTAATGTCGGGTCATTCCGTATCTCGGCCATGATTATGGGAATGTCGGAAACCGGCGAGATGATCGTTCTGGGGTCGGGCCACCGCGCCAGCCAAGGGATCAAGCGCGGCTATATCACCGATATGGCGGGGGCGACCTATGCCATCCGCGATGCTGTAGAACGCGCGGAGAAAAATGCTGGAACCAGCGTGTCTAGCGTTTGGATCGGCTGCGCCGGGGCAGGGCTTGCCAGCCAGATTGCCAAGGTAGAAATCGATATTGGCGGCCGCCGGATCGAAGAAGAAGATATTGAACAATTGCTGCTGACCGCGCGGGATTCGATCCAGCCCGATGGCCGCATGGTGCTGCACGCACAGCCGGCACATTATACTTTGGACGGGGCGCATGGCGTGGCCAATCCTAAGGGGCTGCACGCAGAACGGCTGGGCGTTGATATTCACGTGATGCTGGCCGATGGAGCGCCGATCCGCAATCTGATTGAGTCTGTTCAAAACGCGCATCTCGATGTCGAAAGTGTCGTCGCCGCGCCAATTGCTGGCGGCTATGCCTGCCTCAGTCCGGAAGAGCGGGAGCTTGGCACCGCCCTGATCGAGATTGGCGGTGATGTTACCAATGTCTCTGTCTATGCGGCGGGTATGCTGCTGGGTTTGAAGGCTATTCCGCTGGGTGCAGCTGACATAACAGACGCAATTGCAAGCGCCTTTGGTATTCGCCGCTTTCAGGCGGAACGGCTGAAATGCGTGGCAGGATCTGCCATTGCCAGTCCGACTGATCATCGCGAAATGATCCCGGTGGGCGGACCGTCTGACAGCGGTGAAGGGCCTATCGCACGCGGGGCAGATGACAAAAACCGGATCCCGAGAGCGGAACTGGTATCGGTCGTGACGGAAGAATTATCCCGCCTGACTGACGCGATTAACAAAGCGCTTAAAGAGCTCGGCTTTGCCGGGGCACGCGGTAACCAAGTGGTCTTAACCGGCGGCGGCGCAGAATTGGCCGGTATCGCGGAATTCACACAAAGCGCGCTTGGCCGGCCTGTGCGCATCGGCAAAGCGCCGTCATTGCGCGGTTTGCCAGAGGCCCATGCGACGCCGGGCTTTGCGACTTTGTCGGGCCTATGCCTTTATGCTGCTGATGATCCTGTGGATATCCGGTCCATCCAATCGCACCATCAGGAAACCGTAAAAGCCACTGGCACGGCGATGGCTGGTAAGGTATTTCGTGCCTTGAAAGAGTATTTTTAAGATGGATCAACAATTATCCACCGCTGTGGATAAGACCATTAACCCTATGCACGGGCGATTCGCTTTGTGCCAAGATTCAAAACAGTATTTAAATCTGTGTATTTTCCCTTGGAGGGACACCCCATGAGTATCAATATCGGCCCAGCAGCATCGGATGAGCTCCGCCCCAAAATCACCGTAATTGGTGTTGGCGGTGCTGGCGGCAATGCGATTGCCAACATGATCGCCGCAAAGATTGAAGGTGTGGACTTCATTGTAGCGAATACGGATGCGCAGGCGCTCAACAATGCAGTGGCGGATACACGCATACAGCTCGGGCCGGAAAGTACCGGTGGTTTGGGCGCGGGCGCGCGGCCTGAAGTCGGCAAAGCTGCCGCCGAAGAAACAGTATCGGAAATTGAAGACGCGCTGGAAGGCGTGAATATGTGCTTCATCGCCGCTGGTATGGGTGGCGGCACCGGTACTGGTGCGGCGGCTGTTATTGCAGAAGCAGCACGGCGTAAGGGTGTTCTAACGGTTGGTGTTGTGACCAAGCCATTCCTGTTTGAAGGCACGCGCCGGATGCGGGCGGCGGATGCCGGTATTGAAGAGCTGCAAAAGCACGTCGATACTTTGATCGTTATCCCGAACCAGAATTTATTCTTGGTCGCCAAGGCTGAAACGACATTTAAAGAAGCATTCCAGCTCGCTGATGAAGTGCTGCAGCAAGGCGTTCGCTCTATCACCGACCTGATGGTTATGCCGGGCCTGATCAATCTCGATTTCGCTGATGTGAAGTCGGTGATGGAAGAAATGGGCAAGGCCATGATGGGTACTGGCGAGGGCGAAGGCGAAAACCGCGCATTGGAAGCGGCAGAGCGCGCCATTGCGAACCCGCTGCTCGACGGTGTGTCTATGCAAGGCGCGAAAGGTGTGATCATCTCCATCATTGGTGGCGAAGATATGAAGCTGCTTGAGGTGGATGAGGCCGCGAACCACATCCGCGAATTGGTTGATGAAGATGCCAACATCATTTGGGGCTCTGCATTCAATTCTGAACTCGATGGCAAAATCCGTGTCTCTGTCGTGGCCACGGGTATTGAACCCGCATCAGGCATGGTCGATGGTTCGGGTGAAACGCACTCATTGTCGATGGGCGGCAGCCGTGCACCAAAACGGCCGGTCCTGGATTTGCCGGAAGAAGAGGCCGTGGAAGAAGCGCCTGCCCCGGTTGAAGCGGCGGCACCGGCAATCCCGCAGCCATTTGCAGAACTGTCCTTGGATGATGAAGAGGACGATGACGATGATGACGTCCATGAAATCGTCGATCCGCTAGCCGGTTTGCGTCAATCGCAAGAGGAAGAAGTTGCTGCCGAAGAACCAGAAGACAATGACTGGGGTGCTTCGGACGACGATACAGAGGCTGCTCAGCCTGCTACTAATCAAGCGAGCGAGCCCGAACCCGCGCCGCTCGACTTGGTTGCAGAGGCCGATCAAACACCAGAGCAGCCAGCGAAGTCATCTACCGATCAAGATGAACTGCTTCTCGACGCTGACAAACTTTCCCAAGAAGATGCTCCTGTGCAAGGCGGTGCCGGACGGCGCCGTAATCTGGTCGCCGGAGATGAAGGGGGCGCTGCCGAAACTAGCGGCGGAGCTGCCGCTGGTGGCGGTGGCGGGATAGCCGGAAAGACCCTGTTTGAGCGGATGGCGAACCTGTCTCGGAGCAGCAATCGCGAAGAAGAGGACGAGGACGATGCTGATGATAGCGGCGACGATGCGTCATCGCTTAACATCCCGCGTTTTCTTGGCCGCCAAAACAACCAATAGGGACTGTAGCGGTTTGACCGTTCCCGATGGGTTCATATTGTCGAGCCTATCGCGCCGATGGTATATTGGTTTGGCTTGGTAAGTTGGAAGGTTGGTGGCCTGTGTCTGTGGCCTGTAAATTGCGCGGTTCTACAGTATCGAAAGCGGCTCTGGGTTGCGGGATCGCTATGCTGGCCATGCCGGGCGCATCGGTGGCTCAGGCACAGTCGAGTGCTCCGGTAGTTTCCCGGCCAGTGGTCCAACCGCTGCCGCCAGCTGAAGTGACCAAACTCAATTCTGCCTTGCGAGTGCTTGCCCGTAATTCGCAGAATATCGGCGCTTTGATCGACGCGGGCAATGCGTCATTGGCGGTCAATGATATTGATGCGGCGATTGGGTTTTTTGGTCGCGCCGATGATCTTTCACCCAACAATCCGAGAGTGAAAATTGGTTTGGCCGCGGCATTCGTTCGGACACAGCGCCCGATAGAGGCACTGGCCCTATTTGACGAAGCTGAGCGTGCCGGAACCTCTGCGGGTGCGTTGGCGATGGATCGCGGGCTTGCCTATGATTTGGTCGGCGACAATGCCGCGGCGCAGCGGTATTATCTTCAGGCCCTTAACGGACGCGAGAATACAATAGCGCGCCGCCGTTTTTCACTCAGCCACGCAATCGCCGGTAATCGCGAAGAGTTTGAGGCGGTGTTGCTGCCTCTGCTTGAGGCGCAGGATTTTGCATCTTACCGGACCAGAGCTTTCGGCCTTGCTATATTGGGTGAGGAAGATGAAGCAATCGCCATTACCGAAGCTGTTATGCAGCGCGATATGGCGGCACGAATAGCCCCGTATTTGCGGTACATGCCGCGCCTCACCAAAGCACAGCAAGCTGCCGCTGCCAATCTTGGGATATTCCCCCGGGCGGCCCAAATCGGCCGGGATACCCCGCAAATTGCAGGGTATATCGGACGGGCGGAGGCCGGACGGAACGCGGATGCCCGCTTAACGCCGCAAGGGCAGCCCTTGGGGGCCAAGCCGGACAATACCAGCCAGCGCCGCCGCCCCGACAGGGGTGGAAGCGCGGTTGAGCCGGTGCGTTTAGCGGCGGTGGAAGCAATACCGAGTGCCGGTGCCTCTACAGCCACGTCACCAGCGGCGACGCCAGCGGCGCCAATAGCTGCACCAGCAACGCCTACTCCGGAGCCAGCAGCGCTTACGCCGGAGCCGACGCCGGAACCAGTCACGCCGGTTCCAGCACCAGTGGCCGTGGCGCAGGCAGCGTCCGGCACGGCTTCATCGTCTGTGGCGGTGAGGGAAGAGGCCAGCGGATTCGATTTGGCAGACGTTGCACAGCCGATTGCGACCACGTCCAATCCTGTCGTTCAGCCTATTCCGCCCAAGCCAGAGAGTGTGGCGGAGGCGTTTGCCAATCTGTCGCTGGAAACGGTGCCCGCCGCGAAGCCGACCGGCGGTGTTGATATTACCGCGATCAAGCCTCCACGCGAAGTGGCCCAAAAGCCAGTTGCTGAGAAAAAGGCCGAACCGGAAAAGCCCAAGCACCCCCGGCGCTTCTGGGTGCAAATCGCCACGGGTAAAGATCGTAGCGCACTGCGCTTTGACTGGCGGCGGATAAGCCGCAAGGCAGATGGCGATCTAGAGGGAAAAGGACCATTTGTGACCCCTTGGGGGCAATCCAACCGATTGCTGGCAGGTCCGTACAGCACGTCTAAAGCTGCGCGTAATGCTATGAATTCATTGAAAGAAAATGACATTGATAGCTTTACCTTCACTAGCCCGGAGGGGCAGGAAATCGAAAAACTGCGCTAGTCTGAGCTCGCGCCACTTGGTGCTTTTGCACAGAGTTTGAACAGGCAATTTTACTTCTCCCCAGCCACTGTATCAGTTGGCATTGCGCCAAACGGGCCGCCGCTTCATCCCGCCAATATGATATTTGGTAATCGGCCTTTTAACGTTATTGCGTTTAGCCACTCACGTGAAAGCCTTTCTCTATGAGAGTGGCTCAACACGCCTTTCCCGGTAATGATGATGCTGCACCAGTCGATATGCTGGCCGCTTTGTTTGAAGCGCGCGGTTGGCCATTTGAAACCTTGTCACCCGAAGAATTGTCAGGCGAAATCCAAGGCAGTTGGACCAAATATCAAATGCGGGCGATCTGGCGTGCTGAAGACAAGGTGCTCCAGCTTTTGTGTTTGCCCGATATCCGTGTGGCGGACGATAAGCTGACGGGTGCTTACGAGCTGCTGGCGCTGGTCAATGAACAGATGTGGCTTGGTCATTTCGATGTTTGGTCAACCGGCAACGTGTTGGTCTATCGCAACGGCGCAATGCTGGGCAGTGGCGGGATGATGGGGCTCGATCAGGCGCAGGCGATGGTCGAAACGGCAGTGGAAGAATGCGACCGGTTCTACCCCGCGTTCCAGTTTGTACTGTGGGGTGACAAAGCGCCGCGTGATGCGCTGGATAGCGCGCTTGTCGATGCGGCTGGTGAGGCTTAGGTCAAGCTTTCAGATAGAAGGCACGCATAATGGCATTTGAAAAGATACTGATCGTTGGCTTCGGCACAATGACGGGGGCAATGGTCGATGGCTGGATCGCGGCAGGTTATCCGGCGTCACGGTTTGAGGTCTATCACCCTGACAAGACCAGGGTTGCGCATGATCTGATGGTGCATAACTCTTGGCCCGATGCAGGTTTCGATGCGATCTTGCTGGGTGTGAAGCCGCATATGCTGGATGATATTGCTGGCGGATTGGCAGCTTTGGCAGGCAGCGAAACCGTGATCCTGTCGGTTTTGGCAGGGGTTGAACTTTCCAGCTTGCGCGATCGTTTCCCGCAGGCAGCCGGGGTGGTGCGCTTTATGCCCAATCTGGCTGTTGCATTGGGAAAATCGCCTAATGCGCTTGTCGCGGAAGGCCTGAGCGAGCCGCGAATAACGGCCGTGACGCAGCTGGCATCAGATATCGGCACGGCAGAGTGGCTTCACGATGAAAGCCAGTTTAATTTGGTGACCGCATTGGCCGGGTCAGGCCCCGGTTTTGTTTACCGCTTCATAGATGCGCTGGCCGCCGGTGCCGCCGAACTGGGCCTTGATCCTGCCCAAGCGGGGCGGTTGGCCACCGCTATGGTTGATGGCGCAGCGGCATTGGCTGCCGCATCAGAACATTCCCCGGGCGAACTGGCGCGGCGGGTGGCCAGCCCTGGCGGCATGACCCAAAAAGGCCTGGATGTGCTCGATGCGGACGATGCGCTCAAAAAATTACTGACCGAATGTCTACGCAGTGCGAGAGACAGAGGGGCAGAAATGGCGGAGCAGGCCCGAAAACAGGGTTAACGCTGATGATCACGCAAGAGTCCGGTTTTGCTTGAAAAACGCGGTGTAAATGCCAATATCGTAACCAGAGCCGATACCTATAGGGGTTTCGGGAAAAGGAGTTTAATTCGACATGGCTGATTGGAACGATACCCGTCAGGAAAGATCTGGGTTCGGTACTGCACCCGGCGCTGCCGGTGATCTCGGTACCCGTGCCGTCTTTGACGAAGGTCTACGGAAGCATATGCTTTCGATTTATAATTACATGACATCCGGCGTTTTGCTGTCAGGCATCATCGCAATGGTGTTCGCCAATGCTGGTTACGCCGCTGCAATGGTCGGTAGCCCGATCATGTGGCTGGTTGTTTTGTCACCGCTGGCAATCGTGTTCGCGATGAGCTTCGGGCGCAATAAATTCAGCACCGGGACATTGCAGATCATGTTCTGGGCCTTTGCAGTTCTGATGGGTGTGTCACTATCGACCATCTTCCTGCGCTACACTGGCGGATCAATTGCGGTAACATTCTTCGCGACATCGGCAGCCTTCGCAGGCCTCAGCCTGTTCGGTTATACCACAAAGAAGAATATGTCCGGCATGGGCAGCTTCCTGATCATGGGTGTAGTCGGGCTGATTGTCGCGATGATCGCCAATATGTTCATCCAGTCCGCGCCGCTGATGTATGCCATCAGTTTCATCGGTGTGCTGATCTTTGCGGGTTTGACCGCTTACGACACACAGCGTCTGAAAATGGAATATTTGGCTGTGCAACAGGCAATGGTGACCAACCCTGCGGTTGCCCAGCAATATCCGGTTGGAAAAATGGTGATCCTTGGTGCGCTGACGCTCTATCTGGATTTCATCAATATGTTCCAGTTCCTGTTGAGCTTCCTCGGCAGCCAAGACTGATTTCAACACCCTTGGCGGTGCATTGAACGAGAATTAAGATGCCCGGAGTGCGTGATGCATTCCGGGCATTTTTTTTACATGATTGACTCATTAGGGTTGACCTTCAGACAATAGTCAGACTCAAGAGAACAAAGCTTATTGCGCGCTAAGGAGGCCGCTTTTCATGTTCCAATCGAACACTGCCAGAATTCGCCTTGCAGGAACCCTGATGGGGCTCGCCCTATTGGCAGGGTGCGTAACGCCTCCGCCGCCACCTCCGCCTCCGCCGCCACCTCCGCCTCCTGTGAAGGTCATTCCAGCACGTCCGGTACCTCCGGGTGGGGCTGCTCTGGGAATGTATATCCCGCCGCGCGGACCCGATGGCATCCGTCTCTCTGTCAATTCTAATATTACAACCGCGCAATCGGTATGGAATCTGCGGTCCGGTTTGAATGTGGCCGCGCTAAATTGTTTAGCACCGCGATATGCCGGTATTTTGCCCGCATATTCCGAGCTGCTGAAGCAAAATCGCAGCAAGCTCAAAACTGTGAATGATGTCATCATCCGCGAATTTCGCGCTGAGCACGGACGCCGGTACCGTGATGAATTTGATGGGTATATGACGCAAGTCTATAACTACTTCGCATTGCCACCGGCCAAGCGGGATTTTTGTGATACAGCCTTACAAGTCGCCAATGCATCTGTTGGCGTGACGTCTGCTGAACTGGATGGGTTCGCGCTGGCGAACTTACCCGTCTTGGACAGCGTGTTCGATAATTTCTACACACAGTATGAGCAATATCAGATCGATGTGGCAGCGTGGGATGCAGAATACGCCCCGCCTCCTGCTGTTCCCCCTGCACCGATAGAGCCGGTTGAAACACCGGGCGGTTAACGCTGTTTTGATATGGCAGGCACGGTGCTGGCCATATCGGTGATTTGCTCCTAAGGGCGCGTCATGCATTTCCTTGACCAAGCCAAGATCTATTTGAAGTCCGGTGCCGGCGGCCCGGGGGCGGTTAGCTTCCGGCGCGAGAAGTATGTCGAATATGGCGGCCCCGATGGCGGCAATGGGGGCAAGGGCGGCGATATTATTTTTGAAGCCGTTCAAGGCCTCAACACGCTGATCGATTTTCGGTACGCGCAGCATTTCAAAGCGAAACGTGGCAGCCATGGTATGGGCCGCGACCGTTATGGCGCAGGCGCTGATGATCTGGTGATCAAAGTGCCCGTTGGCACGCAGGTTCTGTCCGAAGATAAAGAGGACGTGATCGCTGACTTCACCGAAGTCGGCCAGCGGGTGGTGATGCTTGAAGGCGGCATGGGCGGACGCGGCAATGCTAGCTTTAAAAGCTCCACCAACCGCGCGCCGCGTCAGCATCAACCGGGTGAACCGTCAGAAGAAATGTGGGTCTGGTTGAGGCTCAAGCTGCTGGCGGATGTCGGCTTGCTCGGCCTTCCTAACGCAGGCAAATCCACATTTATCAACTCTGTATCCAACGCGAAGGCGAAGGTTGGGGCGTATGCCTTTACCACCTTGGTCCCCAAACTTGGCGTCGTGCAGCACAAAGCGCGCGAGTTCGTGATTGCCGATATTCCGGGACTGATCGAAGGCGCAGCCGATGGCGCCGGTATTGGTGACCGGTTTTTGGGGCATATCGAACGCTGCCGGGTGCTGATCCATTTGGTTGATATTTCTGGCAGCGATCCCGCAGAGGCGATGGTGACCGTGCAGAACGAGCTGGCAGCCTATGGCGCTGATCTGGAAAGCAAACCGCAACTGATCGTGCTGAACAAAACCGATTTGGCGGATACTGAACTGGTTCGGGGTTTCGCCGCCGAATTACGCGAAGCTGGCGCTGACGAGGTGTTTGCGATTTCGGGCGCAACAGGCCGCGGTATCAGTGACTTACTCGATTCGGTTCTATCATATCTGCCCGACCGGACGTCGACCGAAACCAATGCAGCGGAAGAGGAAAATCTGGATGAGGCAAAGCCTTGGTCCCCGATTTGATGCACTCTGTCTAACGACGCTGTTCATGTATTAGGCCGGACGCTATTTGACTGATCATGGCAATCAAAACTCTCAGACAGCTTGTTTCCGCAGATAGCTGCAAAACACTGGTCGTTAAAGTCGGCTCGGCATTGCTGGTTGATGCCAATGGCCAGCCGCGTGAAGAGTGGTTGTCCGGCCTATCGGCGGAAATCGCTGCGATGCACGCTAAGGGCCAACGGGTTGTGGTGGTAAGCTCTGGGGCGATCGCATTGGGCGCATCGCGGCTACATCTCGATAAAGGCGGACGGGCCAACTTGGCCGATGCGCAAGCGGCAGCCTCTGTCGGCCAGATTGGCTTGGCAGGATTATGGTCATCGAAGCTTCAGACGCATGGTTTGAACGCGGCGCAAATTCTGGTCACTGTTGGTGATCTGGAAGATCGGCGTCGCTATTTGAATGCATCCTCCACTCTGGAACGGTTGCTCGATTGCGGCGTGGTGCCGATCGTGAACGAGAATGATAGCGTCGCGACAGAGGAAATCCGGTTTGGCGATAATGACCGGCTGGCCGCGCGGGTAGGGCAGGCGGCAGGGGCCGATGCTGTTCTGCTGCTGTCCGATGTCGATGGCTTGATGGACCGTGACCCGTCCCAAGCGGGTGCGCGCCTCATCCCCATTGTAGAGGGTGTGACGGACGATATCCGGTCCATGGCAAGTGGCAGTTCCGCAAGCGGCTTGGGTTCCGGCGGGATGATTTCCAAAATTCAGGCGGCCGAGATTGCCGAACGTGCCGGTATTGCGCTGGCGATCATCAATGGCACGCGGGACCACCCGGTTTCGGCGGCTGTGGATGCAGATCTTGGAACGCTGTTTATTCCCACCCGCCAAGATGGCGGACGCAGGGCTTGGCTGGGCGGCCGGATTGCGCCCGCTGGCAGCCTGACTGTTGATGAGGGCTGCATCGCAGCACTGGCCAAAGGGGCGAGCTTGCTTGCGGCAGGCATCACCAAAGTCGATGGCAGTTTCCAGCGCGGTGAATTGGTGTCGATCAAGGATGCAGATGGCTGCGCGATTGCCCAGGGCCTGGTGGAATACGATGCGGCTGTGTGCGCCGCTTTATCCGGAAAACGGCATGAAGAGCAGGCTGAGGTGTTGGGACACGCGCCGCGGTCCGCCGTTGTCCACCGTGATCAAATGGTATTGTTGTGAGCGAGGGTATGGTCGCGGTTACGGGCGGAACCGGTTTCGTCGGGCAGGCTGTGCTTGATGGGCTGGCTGCAAAGGGCATCAAAGCGAAAGCCTTGGCCCGCAAAGTCCCAGAGGACCGGCCAGAGGTGCAGTGGGTGCAGGGCAGCCTGTCAGACAATGCTGCGCTGGCCGATCTGGTAAGCGGCACAGACGCAGTGATCCATATTGCGGGGCTGACCAATACGCCTGATCCAGCGAATTTCACTGCTGCCAATGTTGATGGCACAGCGGCCGTCATTGCTGCGGCGAAGGCGGCCAAAGTGAAGCGCTTTGTATTTGTCTCCTCCCTGTCAGCTCGCAAGCCTGATTTATCCCGCTACGGAGCTTCCAAACTGGCGGCTGAAGAGCTGGTCATGGGAAGCGGACTCAATTGGACAATGGTTCGCCCCCCGGCTGTCTATGGCCCGCGTGACAATGATATGCTGGAACTGTTCAAGGCTGCGCGTTGGGGCGTCATCCCGATGCCGCCCAGCGGCGCAACGTCGATGATCCATGTCGATGATTTGGCTGAATTGCTGATCGCTCTTATTCCATCATCACCGAAAACACGCCGCCGAATGTTTGAACCTGATGACGGGCGCGAAGGCGGCTGGTCCCATCAAGAGATGGCCAAGGCGATTGGTACAGCGATGGGCCGCAATCCTTTTGTTGCGCAGCTGCCCAAGCCGGTTTTGGATATGGCAGCCAGGACAGACCGCTTGATGCGCGGCGATGCGGCGAAACTCACTGCCGACCGGGTAGGGTATATGTGCCATCCCAATTGGGTGGCACGGTCTGATAAGGCAGTGCCGGCCGATATCTGGCAGCCCAGTATCGAAACACATAAGGGGCTGAAAAGCACCGCCGAATGGTACCAAGCCAACAATTGGCTATGATGCCTTAGAACGCCGGGTCGTAGCCTGGTGGCAGGTCGCTGGTGTCGCCATCTTCTGACCCCGGCGTGTGGATCCCGCATTCGGTCTTGTCCCAGCCCTTCCAACGGCCAGAACGTGGGTCTTCACCAGGCGCAACTTTGTTCGTGCACGGGCCGCAGCCAATAGAGGGATACCCCTGCGCCACCAAAGGATGGCGGGGCAGGTCGTGCTCGTCAAAATAGGCTTCGATATCGTCTGATGTCCAATCAATCAGCGGATTGATTTTGAGGCGCCCTTGGCTGTCTGAATTGTCCACTTCAAAGCGCGGCAAGTTAGCGCGCGTTGCCGATTGGAAGGCTTTGCGCCCGGTCAGTGTTGCGTCGTAATCCGACAGCGCATTTGCCAGCGGTATTACCTTGCGAATGTCGCAGCAGCCATCAGGATCATATGACCATCTCAGGCCGGTCTCATCCTTCTTTTCCAGCGTTTCTGCATCAGGCGTTAGGTTGCGCAGATTGGTCAGGCCAAGCTTGGCAATAAGCGCGTCACGATACGCCAATGTTTCGGGAAAATGTTTGCCCGTATCCAAAAATAGCACGGGCAAATCCGGCGCAACTTCGCTGATCAAATGCAGCAAGACCGCGCTCTCTGCGCCAAAGCTGGATACGGTTGCCAAATCACCGGCCAAACCGTCAGCGATCAAATTGCCCAGCATCTCGCGCGTGTCCTGCCCGCGAAACATACGGTTGAGACGCACGGCATCTTCGTCTGTAAAGCGGGGGCCGGTATCAATCCGGTCAATCGCGCGTAGCTCATTCATGGTTGGCACCGTGTCTGATATTCCAGATCGGGTTCCGGCCATCTGTGGTCGCTTGATAGACTTCGGGCCATGTTTTGAATGCTGCATCAGCATCCGCCCGATCAAGCGGAGCGTTTGGTTGGAATGCATCAAACCCGCACCGGCGCATATTGTTCAGCTGATCGACCAAAACGTCACCAACCGCACGGATTTCTCCGTCGAACCCGGCTTCGCGCAATATCCGCGCAGCGGAATAGCCGCGTCCATCGCCATAGACCGGAAAATTGACTTCGACCAAAGTCAGCCGGTCAAGAAACGTAAGCAGTGCACGCGCATCATCACCCGGTTCAATCCGGACGGCGGTGGCGTTGCTTTGGTCGCAGCATGTTTCAAAGGCAGCAACGGGATCTGTTGTGGGCGTATCGTCGCGAAAACGCAGAAGATCAGTCATAAAGCGCCTCCTTAAATGGGGCCATGCCAATTCGGTTATAGGTGTCGAGAAAGCGCTCCCCATCCTCTTTTTGAGCAAGGTAAACGTCGGTCACGGTTTCCACCGCTTCGATCACGCCATCTTCGTCAAAACCGCGCCCGGTGATCTTGCCCAACGCAGTGTCTTCAGCTTCGCTGCCGCCCAATGACAATTGGTAATTCTCGACGCCTTTTTTATCCACGCCGAGGATACCGATATGGCCGGCGTGGTGGTGCCCGCAGGCATTGATGCAGCCGGAGATTTTGAGCTTAAGCTCGCCGAGCGTATCTTCCTTGCCGTTGGCTTTGAACCGTTCGGAGATTTTCTGTGCGAGCGGGATCGAACGCGCATTGGCGAGGCTGCAATAATCGAGACCAGGGCACGCGATGATATCGCCAATCTGGTCCAGATTTGGTGTGCCCAGCCCTGCGGCTTCCAGTTTGGTCCATAGCGCGTGCAGATCAGCGATTTTTACGTGCGGCAGAACGATGTTCTGCGTGTGCATGACGCGCAGTTCATCAAAGCTGTATTCCTTGGCCAGATCGGCCATCAGATGCATTTGCTCTGCCGTTGCATCGCCGGGAATTCCGCCAACGGGTTTCAGGCTGACTACCGCACTGACATAGCTATCATGTTTATGACGATGCGTATTGCGATCGACCCATAGTGCGAAGTCTGGATCGCTGCGATCCACGGTTTTGGTACCGTCTTCAAAGGCCGGGTCAGCGAAGAAAGGTTTGATCCGCTCTAGCTCGGCAATTGGCGGTTCGATGCCTTGCTCGAGTAGATGGGCAAACTCTTCCTCGACCTGCCGAGTATATTCCTCTGCGCCCAATTCATGGACGAGAATTTTGATCCGTGCTTTGTACTTGTTATCGCGCCGACCATAGCGGTTATAGACGCGCAGGCAGGCTTCGGAATAGGTGATGAGCTGGTCGAGCGGAACAAAGTCACGAATGTTGGGCGCGATCATCGGGGTCCGCCCCATGCCGCCGCCAACATAGAAGGACGCGCCGATTTCACCGTCAGCATTTTTGACGATCTGGATGCCGATATCATGCAGCCGCATCGCCGCACGGTCCGTGTCGCTGGCAATGACCGCGATTTTGAACTTGCGCGGTAGATACATGAATTCCGGATGGAAGCTGGACCATTGTCGCAAGAGTTCGGCGTAAGGCCTTGGATCAACTAGCTCATCCTGCGCAGCGCCAGCAAAGTGGTCGGAACTGATGTTGCGGATGCAATTGCCGCTGGTTTGAATGGCGTGCATTTCCACTTTGGCGAGATCGGCGAGAATGTCGCCCGCATCTTCCAGCTTGATCCAGTTATACTGGATATTCTGACGGGTGGTGAAGTGCCCGTAGCCGCGATCATACTTGTCCGCGATGTCCGCGAGTACGTGCATCTGTGTACTGTTCAGCGTGCCATAGGGCACAGCAACGCGCAGCATATAGGCATGCAATTGCAGATAGAGACCATTCATCAAACGCAATGGTTTAAACTGGTCTTCGGTCAGCTTCCCGTCGATGCGGCGCTGTGCCTGATCGCGGAATTCCGCGACGCGGGCATCGACCATTGCTTGGTCATATTGGTCATATTTATACATCAGACGATTTCCTCAATCGCAGCCGGATTGTCAGGCTTTAGTGTCAGATCAGGGCGCACAGTCGGGCCAAGGCCGCGTACCCGGTCCTTAATATGGTTTGGGCGGGCGATACCGTCTGTCAGCGTTGCCTCGACAGAATAGGGCACATTGACACGGCGGGCGCTTTCTTCGCGCGCCATGATCGCTTCTGCTTCGTCACCCACATCCACCGCGCTTTCGATGTGGAGCGACCATTCGGCCCCATCCCACCAAACGACAGCGCCGCTTTTCAAATCGTTACCAGTAAGAATAATCATGCTGCGGCCTCCAAAGCCATTTGTGCCACGGCCGTATTTTCCCGCGCTGTCACATCGCCAATCACGATAAGGGCAGGGCTGATGACCTGTTGCTGTTCAACCAGTTGGGGAAGCGCCGCCAGCGGTCCGCGCAAGACGCGCATTTCAGGCCGTGCGGCGTTTTCGATAATGGCCACCGGCATATCTGGTGCCAGCCCGTCTTCCATCAATTTTTCAGCAATTTGCGGCGCTGTTTTTACGCCCATATAGATCACCAATGTGCGGTTCTTGCCTGCCAGACCTGCCCAGTTCTGATCTTTCAACCCTTTGCATTGGCCTGCCACAAAGCTGACGATGCTGGCGCTGTCACGGTGGGTTAGCGGGATTCCGGACGCTGCCGCTGCGCCATTGGCGGCGCTGATACCGGGTACGATCTGAACGGGAACGCGGGCTGCATGGCAGTCTTCCATTTCTTCGCCGCCGCGCCCGAATACGAACGGGTCGCCGCCTTTGAGCCTTATCACATCACGGCCCGCGCGTGCTTCACGCACCAGCAAAGCGTTAATCTGATCTTGCGGCAAGGTGTGCTTTGACCGTTTTTTGGCGACGGATATCAGCCGCGCATCTGCACTGGCGAGCGCGAGAATGGCCGGATCAACCAGACCGTCATGCACGATCAGCGATGCGCTTTCTATCAGCCGCGCAGCGCGCAGCGTCAGCAGCTCTGGATCGCCGGGACCCGCCCCAACGAGGTATACTGTGCCTGTGTGTGTCATGCTGGCGAAATGGGCCGAGCAGCCCCTATTCGCCAGCGAGAATGGATTTTAGTTCGGCAAGCAAAGGTATTAGGCTGATAGTGTAACGTGCCCTGAAGCTATGCCTCTTTCTGGCTGACACGCTGCGATACCGCGGCGATCAATTGGTCTATTTGATCATTGCTGCGCACGTTCAAATCACGCTGCGGGAATGGAATCTCGATGTCGTGTTCCTGGAACAGTTCCCAAATACGCATATACACATCGGACCGGATATTCGTCAGACCCTCCTCGGGATCCTGAATCCAGAAGCGCACTTCAAAATTGACCGAACTGTCGCCAAATTCCATGATATTGACCCGCGGTGCGCGGGTCTTGAGAATGCGATCTGTCTCCTCGACAGCTTGAAGCAGAAGCTTGCTCACCAATTTCAAATCACTGTCATATGACACGCCCACTGGCGCTTTGACCCGTACATCGCGGGAGCTGTAAGACCAGTTGACCACTTGATTGATCATCAAATTTTCGTTGGGGATCAAATGCTCTGTCTGGTCACGCGTAATCACCGATATTGCGCGAACACCAATTTTCCGGATTTGTCCGACGCTTTCATTCCCCGCCTGGTCGGACACAGAGATAACATCGCCGGGTTTGATCGACTTATCCAGCAGCAACAAAATGCCAGAGATAAGGTTGCCGAAGGTCTTTTGCAGGCCGAAACCAATCGCCAAACCGAATGCACCGGAAAATACCGCCAGCGCGGTGAGGTCAATACCGAGCAAGTCAACGCCCAAGAAGAACGCAGCTGCCCAAATGATAATTGTGCTGAGCTTTTCAGTCAGCAATCGCTGGGTGCTATCCAACCGTGACATCCGGTTGATTGCCGCACGGCAGATCCTGGTCGCGACCCACGCAAGTATGATGACGAAGGCAATCACGCCCACCACGACCAGCACGTCGAATACCGAAAGGCGCATCGACCCGACTTCAATTGCCATTGCGTCGAGGCCTTCGGCCATACTGCCGATGGTTTCACTCTGCCCTGCGAGACCTTCTTTGATCTCTGCCGAAGCGCCGACCGCCTCAACCGGCTCTTCATCGACTATAGCGTCAACCGCAGCTTCTACCGGGCCTTCCGCGGCTTCCGTACCTTCGCCAGCATCTGCTGATGTCCCTTCGGGCGGGGTGCTGGATGGCTGTGCATCGCTATCGGCAGGAATGCTGGGGGTGGTTGCGGTTGTCATATTTGCTCCAGTGCCGCAAAACCGTTTTCAAGGTCGCGAATTAAATCTTGTGGGTCTTCTAGACCAATAGACAGACGAATGCCTAGATGTTCCCCATCACCCCAACTTTCAGGTGGCCATGCCGTTCCGGTGCGGATCGATTTGGGGTCATAGGGTATCGCCAGACTTTCAAACCCGCCCCAACTGAAGCCTATCCCAAACAGTTGCAGCGCATCGATAAAGCGTGCGCGCGCTGCGGTGTCGGCGTCAGACAGAACGAAGCTGAATAAGCCGCATCCACCGCTAAAATCGCGCTTCCACAATGCATGGCCCGGCGCACCGGGCAACATGGGGCATAAGACGCGGCTGACCGCGGGATGTTGATTGAGCCAGTGGGCAATCTCAAGCGCGCTGGCAGTGCTTTTGTCCAACCGCAAGGGCATCGTCCGCAATCCGCGTAGCGCGAGCGCTGCATCATCGGGAGAGACAACGTGGCCCAATGATTGGGCTGTCCGGCGCAGGCGGCTGTAATATAGCTTGCCCGCGCTCGCACTGCCCATCATCAGGTCGGAATGCCCGCCGACATGTTTGGTAAGCGCCATAATCGCAATGTCGCAGCCATGCTGGAGTGCCGGGAAGCCAAGCGAACTGGCCCACGTATTATCAAGGAGGCTGACCGCCTTGTGCTCTCGCGCGATACTGGCAAGAGCCGGGATATCGCACACCTCCATTGTCAAACTGCCCGGGCTTTCCAGCATAACCGCTGCTGTCCGATCGCAAAAATGATCGGCAAAACCATCCAGATCGAGCGGATCAAAAAAGCGTGCTTCGATACCGAATTGTTTGAACAATCCGCTCGCCATCAGCCGGGTGGGTTCATAGGCATTGTCCGTCACCAGCAATACGTCGCCTGGCTTTAGAACCGTCATCAACGCGCCAGACAGAGCGGCCACTCCGCTGGGATACAGCACCGTGCCATGCGCGTCTGGTTCCAATTGGGTCAGCGCTTCGGATAAAGCCCATTGGGTTGGAGAGCCGCGCCGGCCGTAGAAAAATTCACCATCGGCATTGCGGGATTTGGAATTTTCGAATGTTTCGATATCCGGGTAAAGATGCGTGCTTCCCCGCCAGATTGGCGGGTTGACGACTGGGCCAGTCCATTCTGCGCGCCGACCGGCAGCAACGGCTTTGGTGTCGCGCCGCCCGTTTTTACCTGCATCGCTCACGCTGCCACCCCCGTTTGTTTAGGCGTATCAGGGTCTGCACCCCATTCGCTCCAGCTACCGTCATATAGCGCGTAATGTGAATGCCCAAGAAGCTCCAAGGTAAACAGAATGACTGACGCCGTCATCCCGCTGCCGCAGCTGGCGGTGATCGGGGCGGATCGATCAATCCCGGCATCATCAAACAGGGCCGCCAGTTCATCGGGGCTTTTGAAAGTACCGTCGGTGTTGAACAATTGGGCAAAGTGCAGGTTCTTCGCGCCGGGAATATGGCCGCCGGGCAAACCATGGACAGCATCATTGACCTCCGCCGCGAACCGTCCCGCATCGCGCGCGTCGATCACTTGTTCTTTGCGGCTGTCGATATTTGCCAGCATGTCGGCTTTTGACCGGACTGTATCGGTGAGCTGGCGGGGCAGCGGAAAGTCGGATGGCGGGGCCTCTGTCACCCCGGTCGCGACGGGTAAATTTTCCGCGCGCCATTTTGCAAAACCGCCATCCAGTATGGCGACATTGGTGAACCCGAACATTGCGAAGATGAAGAATGCCCGGGCCGAACTTCGCAATGCGCTATCGTCATAAAGCACGACATGGTCGTCAGGCTGGACACCTAACGCAGAAAGGCGATCGGCGAATTGATCAGCACGCGGCAAGGCTGCCGGTACGGGCGAAGCCGTGTCTTGGAGTGATGGCAAATCAAGAAAGCGCGCGCCGGTAATATGGGCATCGGTATGTTCGGCAAGCGGGTCCCGCCCCGCTGCGGGCAGATGCGCTGAGGCATCAAGAATTACGATATTCTCTTGATCCGGCTTCTCGGCCAGAATCCGCGCCAGATTTTGGGCAAGCCAAGCTGTAGTAACCAGTTTTTCCATAGTACGGCGGTAGCGTTCAGCTCTGTGCTCGTCGAGCCTGACGTGAAGCAGGGCGGGGTTATGTCAGCGCCCGGAATCCAATCGTACGGTAAGTCTGCGGCATTTCGTCCAGACGGAAGGGGCGCAGCTTGCCGCCCTTGGCCTCTGGCCGGATTCCGACCACAAAAGTATGGACAACCGGTTCCAAGCCCTCCGCCTCGACGCGCAACCGGACCAATGGAACGTAAAGTTTGGCCGATCCCTGTGCGATCCAGCGGATACTGCCGACGGGTAGGCGCAGCTCGCCTTTCAGTTCCTGACTGCCGCCTTTTTTGATGGCGGCAATAATGCTGACGAATGGCAATTCGGATCCACTATGAGCGACCTGCTCGTCAATCGGCGCTTTTCCATGTGCGGAAATCATATCCGCGCTGATGGATATTTCTTCCAGATCTTTGCCGCCGATATTCATAAATTCAAACCGGTAGGACAATGCAGCATTCATTATGCTGCGGCTGAGAGATATTGCCTCGGCTTTGATCTGGATAGGCAGCAGCGGCGTTGCCGCATCTGCTGTTGTGTCTTGGGCCGCAGCTTGCGCTTCAGCCGCGCTATCCGGTGCAGGGTCAGCGGGCTTTTGCGAGCGAGCCAAAGGCGGTTCAATGGTTGGAACACCAGCGGCCAACGGTGCGCGTTGGCGCCACCACATCACCGCGCCTATCAATAGCAATACCAGCAGGGCGAGTCCGCCGATCCACCACAGATAATTCGGGAGGGGGAGGGCATCGCTGCCGGAAAACTGCGTGGCAGGTGATGCGGCGTTTGGTGTGGTGTCAGCGGGCGCATTATCGGTTGGAAGGCTGGCCGGGCCGTCGGGCAGTGCACCATCTAATGCTGGATCGGGTACCGGTGTGGTGCTTGGTTCAACCGATTGGACTGGCGGGCTGGGCGGATTTTGGGTTCGCGATGGTTGTGGCGCTGCCCGGCGGGGCTGGGGTGCTGATCTGGTTGCCTGAGGAATAGGCTGAATGACCGGCCTAGACACTGTGTTGACGCTCGCTGGCGGCGTTCCATTTGCCGTTTCAGTCGCCGTTTCAGCAGGGGCGGCTTGATCATTGGGTGCAGCGATATCCCGCGGCCGGGTAGCGATAGGGGCTTCGCTATCAACCGGGCCTTGAACTTCAGGTGCGTTACTTGGTGTCGGCGCGGGGGCGGGCGGCAACTGAAAACCGCGTACGCTGCCGGGTGCTGCAACAGCAGCCGTCGCAAGCGGTAGGAGCATTGCAGCAAGCAGGGAAAGAGTAAGCGTGCGTTTCATGGTATGTCTTTGGGGCAGTTCTTAAGCGATGTTCTGGGTGGCTGGCGGTTCGGCTAACTTTCGGGCCAAGCTGGCGCTGAATAGTCACTGAATACCATTATGGCCACAGGTGACTTGTGCGAGAGACGCGATCACGGCATCAGCGCGGCATGACTGACACACCCGATTCATCCAGCCCGAATGTGCAATTTCTTGGCCAGCAAAGCGCCTTGCCTGCCAGCCCTGAAGACGCAAAGCTCGATTATGTGCCCAATCCGCGTGCCGGATCGCTATATCTGATCCGTTTTGCCGCGCCGGAATTTACGTCGCTCTGTCCTGTAACAAGCGCGCCCGATTTCGCCCATCTGGTGATTGATTATGCGCCCGGCGACACAATCGTCGAATCGAAGTCGCTCAAGCTGTTCCTTGGCAGTTTCCGCAATCACAACGGATTTCACGAGGATGTGACGGTGGGAATCGGCCAGCGGCTGAATGACGAGATGAAGCCGAAGTGGCTGCGCATAGGCGGCTATTGGTATCCGCGCGGGGGAATCCCGATTGACGTATTCTGGCAGACCGGCGCGCCGCCGGAAGGGCTGTGGGTGCCGGATCAAGGCGTACAGGGATATCGCGGTCGGGGTTGAAGCCGAATCCAGACAAAAATGTCGTGACTTTGGTTGCGGCAGCCTGAGGGCGACTGCCCGCCGCAGCTTATGCTGCGAAGCCAAGCGAGCCGGATGGCTAGCGCCCGGCGTTTGAGGGTCAAATTAAAAAAGGAAAATGGTGCCGGCTACACGATTCGAACGCGTGGCCTGATGATTACAAAGCTAAATGACCCACGGTTTTCTGAGGTTTTCTGTCTGAAATCGTTCCAACATCGTGTCGTATTTCCGTAAATGTTGGAACGATTTTGCCTATGAAACGGTCATTGCTAATCGGATAGGAAGTCTGTTTGGCGAGGTGGAGGAGTAACTAGATGCACCTCGGTTATTCGATAGGTTGCCCGGCCCAATATAAGGCCTTGTGGATCCAAGAATGCTCGCTCAAACATCGTGACGTTCAGGATGCTGTTTGGCGGAGCGCTAACTCTGTTTTCTTGGAACTCGATCACCCAATCTGCTGCCGCATCGACCATCTCGGCCGAAATGGCCCGGCCGTTCCATAAAAATGACCATTGAGCGGTTCCTTCATACTGTGCAGATTTGATCCGAAGATCTCCGCGAATTGTCGAAACGCTCTCTTCTGGGATACGTTCAAAAGGTGTGCTCGGGAGATCTTCAATCTCATCGGCATCGTTGTAGTCGAATTCGACTACTTCCTTATTATCCTGGATGAATGTTAGGGTGCTGTACCCTTCGCTATGCAGCGGACTGAGTAAGGCTTTTGCTTTGTCGATCATCCGTGGCTCTTGAGCCAATTCATATACGGGCCGTGGAACAATGATGGTATTGCCGTTGCCAGTTATGACAGTGCTGCCATCACCGTGGTTCTCGACGCGGAGTGGATCAGCTTTATTCGCGTTCGCTGTCAACCATTTGAGGAAAGTCAACAACCCCACTGAGCCAGCGACTCCGATACCAATCCATTCTGCAATCTCGCGAGCTGTCTTGGCATTTTCTGATCCAAGAAGATCCTTCGCTTGATCCAGAAAAGACTGAACCAGGCTGATATCTATCATGAAGCATTTTTGCTCAACGTCTGTGTTCACCAAGACTTTAATCTCAGTCTGCGAACCATTGAACTTTCGATTGGCCGTTTGGATCATATCTGCGAGCGCCAGCAGGGCTGGTGCGAGATCCTGAACGTCCATCTCATGATCTACCAACGCGGGACCATCATACTTCAGAGTTGTGCGAGCGTGCTTACTCATTTCAGCCATTTGTTCCCTCACTGATGAACCACAAATTGTCCATAATGCAGTTGATGCCAACACTTATGTTGGAATTCCAACATAAAAAAGTTGGAATGTTTCAAATGAAACTTCTTCTTAGTCGGGCTAACGCATTGTTTTCAAATGGGAAAAATGGTGCCGGCTACACGATTCGAACGCGTGGCCTGATGATTACAAATCAACTGCTCTACCAACTGAGCTAAGCCGGCCCATCAACAGCACTCTAAAGTGAGTGCGGAGCGCCCTTTGACTCAAAATGCGCCAAAGGTCCACCCCTCAGTTGCAGCTATTTGCAAACTCATGTGTTTTGGGGCCCATCTCGGCGGTTCTACGGCCACTTTTCTGAGCCATGCGGCAGTTAAAAGCGCATCGGAGGAGTGGTCGTCGATTGCACCTGTGTGCTTCACGGGCTGCGAATCGAGCTGTGTTAGTGCTTCATTGAGCTGAGCGTAGTCCCTCACTTTTGTTCGGCCCGGCGGCCGGCCTGCCTCAATCGCGGCAAGGCCGGTATATATTTCGGTAATAACAGAGCCTGATTCTGGCAGGGGATCAATCGGCCATACCGGTATCGCATCATTAAGCTGGTGTAACATTCGCATACCGGTGAGGCTGGATTTGCCGACTTGGGCCGCACCAACCAGATTGAAATTGCTGTAAGGTTTGCACTGCTGTTGTTGCTGGGCCAGCTCTGTCAGGCGGAAGCGCCCGCGTTTGTCGTTCGCACCCGGGGTATGAAACAAGTCCCCCTCACGCCCGCCATGACGGCGAAAATAGCGCGAGAGATCGGGATGATCGACAAAGCTGCCTGCTTCAAGGTTGGGATCATTGGTGCAGATCTGATCGATTAATGCCCACAGGGCACGCGCATTGGCGGGCGTTTCGGCCCAACCGGGAAAATACGCGCCGCAATCCGCAAACGGCAGCGCGATGCCCAAATCGAGGCCAATCAAAGTGTTGGCGGGCAAAGTGTCACGGATGAAGGCCAGAACTTGGGTTCGCGACCATGCGGCATCGCTTTTCACCAGAACCGGCGCTGTGTTTCCCGCCCCGCCTGCTGCAATGGCGATCGCGATTCCCTTTTGCCGCGGTCCGGCGGCACCAGACCAGTCAATCGCGCAGAAATGGTCGAAAACCGGGATGCTCACGTAACACTCACGGCGCGCTGTTGGGGCCGCGCAACTCGTCGCGCTTTTTGTCCCACCATTCCATACGTTCGCGCACTTTGCGTTCAAAGCCGCGTTCTACCGGTTCATAATAGGTCTGCGGCTCCATGCCTTCCGGCCAGTAATTATCGCCTGAAAAACCATCTTCCAGATTGTGATCATACGCATAATCTTTGCCATAGCCGATATCCTTCATCAGCTTGGTTGGCGCGTTGAGGATGTTCTGCGGCGGGGACAGGCTGCCGGTTTCTTTCGCGTTTTTGAAAGAGGCTTTCTGCGCCACATAGGCGGCGTTCGATTTTGGCGCGGTGGCAAGATACAGGCACGCTTGAACAATCGCCACTTCGCCTTCCGGGCTGCCCAGAAATTCATAGGCTTGTTTGGCGGCAAGACATTGGGTGAGGGCCTGCGGATCAGCAAGGCCGATATCTTCGCTGGCGAACCGAACCAAGCGGCGCAGCACATAGAGTGGCTCCTCACCCGCTGTCAGCATTCTGGCCATATAATAGAGCGCGGCTTGCGGGTCTGATCCGCGCAGGCTTTTATGGAGCGCGCTGATGAGATTGTAGTGCCCGTCACGATCCTTGTCATACACTGCGACGCGGCGCTGCAAGAATGTGCCCAGTGCAGCAGGATCAAGCGGCGCCTCTATCTTGGCGGCGTAAAGCGTTTCGGCTTGGTTGAGCAGAAACCGCCCGTCACCATCAGCAGATGCGATCAGTGCATCACGGGCATCGGCGGTTAGCGGCAACGGGCCTTCCAATGCTTCTGCGCGGTCCAGCAATGTGCCCAATGCGTCATGGTCCAACCGTTGCAGAATCAAGACCTGCGCGCGGCTCAGCAGAGCAGCGTTGAGGGCGAAGCTGGGGTTTTCAGTGGTCGCGCCGACCAGCGTCACTGTGCCGCGTTCCACAAAGGGCAGGAAACCATCCTGCTGCGCGCGATTGAAGCGGTGGATCTCGTCCACAAACAGCAAAGTACGTTGCCCCGCCGCTGCGGCCTTGTCAGCCAATGCGAAGGCTTTCTTCAGGTCAGCTACGCCGGAAAAAACCGCACTGATTGCCTCAAACCGCATACCGACTGCATCGGCCAGCAGGCGCGCGGTGGTGGTTTTGCCGGTTCCGGGCGGCCCCCACAAAATCATAGAGGATAAGCGGCCCGCTGCGACCATCCGGCCAATCGCGCCCTCCGGCCCCGTAAGGTGCTGCTGCCCGATAACTTCGGATAGCATTTGTGGGCGCAACCTGTCTGCGAGCGGCGCATCTTCGCGTACCGTGTGAGGCGTATTATGCTGGGAAGGATCGTCACCAAACAAATCTGTCATGATGGTGCGATAGGGCAGGGCGGTTGGCATTGCAGCCAAAAAACGCGGGCTAGCCCTTGCACGGCCCTGATACCGCCCCCGCACGGACCTGACTTGCATTTGGCGCACCCCACCTATTTATGGTAGCCCCCCTCCATTATAACGATGGAGGGGAACATCATGACGGATCACGTCAAAACACCGTGGCATCTTTGGGCCGTTGGTATCATCACATTGCTGTGGAACGGCATCGGTATTTTCAGCTATCTGATGACCCGGCTGGGCAAGCTTGAATCGCTGGGCATGACCGCCGAGGATATTGCCTTTTTTGAAAGTTTTCCGGCATGGGCCAATGCTCTTTGGGCAATGGGTGTATGGGGCGCATTTGCGGGGTCGATATTGCTGCTTTTACGCTCCCGCTGGGCGGTTACCTCCCTTGTGATTGCCGTGATCGGCTTGTTGGGTACGACTTACTTTCAGCGCATGATGATCGAAATTCCGGAAAAGCATGACAGCATCCCATTGTCGGTCATGATCTGGGTCATCACAGTGTTTATGCTGTGGTATGCAAGCCGGATGAAACGCGAAGGCGTTTTGCGGTAATCAGCGTTTCGGCCGCTATTTTTTGGGCGCTATTTTTTGGCGCTATCAATCAGGCGTAGATAGGTGTCAGCCACCGCCTGATTGATGGCGTCCCAGCTATATTCCAAGCTGCGCTTTTCGCCTGCTGCCCCGTGGGCATGGCGCACGGCATCATCGGTTAGATAGGGGCTGATGGCGTCGGCCAGCTTCATCGCGGAGCCGGGCGGGACCAAATGGCCGGACACGCCGTCCTGAACCAGGCTTTGACTGCCGGTGGCTGCAGAGGCGACCACAGGCAGGCCAGATGCCATCGCTTCCAACGTGACATTGCCGAATGTCTCGGTGACCGAAGGGTTGAAGAATACATCACCGCTGGCAAGCGCGCGGCCCAGATCAGCACCCATCTGGAAGCCGACAAAAATGCCGCCGGGCAGGTGCTGTTCAAACCAATTACGGGCCGGGCCGTCCCCGATAACCAGAACCTTATGTTTCAATTGCCGCTTGCGCAGTTCGATGATTGTCTCGGCAAATATGTCGAGACCTTTTTCCATCACCAACCGGCCCAAGAATACGATTGCTATATCATCATCTTCGATGCCGAGCGACCGGCGCCACTCAAGATCGCGCCGTTCTGACGCAAATATCGTCCGGTCTACGCCGCGTGACCAGATTGAAACATCATCATTCATGTTCTGCTCTCGCAGAACTTCGACCATGCTTTCTGATGGCGTTACCAGCGCGTCGCAGCGCCTATACAGCCCGCGAATCCAGCTTTCCAAAATGGGTTCAAGAAAGCCCATTTTGTAATATCGGGGATAGGTTTCAAACCGTGTGTGAACGGAAGCCAGAACCGGAATATTTTTGCTGCGGGCCCATTTTACCGCCGCACGTGCGCTAAAATCCGGTGATGAGATATGAAGCAGATTCGGAGCGAACGCTTCCAAATCCGCTTTGACTTGCGCAGAAATTCCCGTGGGAATGTGATATTCCGACCGGCCGGGAATCGCGAATGATGGCAGGCTGACCAGATCGCCTTGCGGTTCAAAAGCTGGCGTGTCGATGGTCGGTGAATACACTCTCACCTGCGCGCCCATGCGCAGCATATATTCAACCAGCCGGTTCAGCGCTTTGTTCGCGCCGTCCAGCGTCATGTTGTAATTGCCGCTAAATAGGGCGATCCGAAGGTCAGACATCTGCATTACTTTCGCGCTGTACGCATCAATTGTTACTTTGGCGAGAGGGGAGTTAACCGCAGATTACGTGCCATCCACCGTGATAAGCGTAAGAACGCTTGACTTGCTGCGGCGCAGCATTAGTGACGCCGACGGGCCACGCGGTCCCAACGCCGCGCGAGCTCTCTGTAAGGAGAGAATACATGACAAATACACCTGCGCTCAAACCTGAGCGTCCATTTTTTTCGTCCGGTCCCACTGCCAAAATTCCTGGCTGGTCGGCACAATCCCTTGAAACAAAAGCATTAGGCCGTTCGCACCGCTCTGCCGTTGGTAAGGCGCGGCTGAAATATGCCATCGATTTGACTCGCGAATTGCTGGGCGTTCCCGACGATTATCTCGTCGGTATTATGCCGGGTTCCGACACCGGTGCGCTTGAAGCCGCGATGTGGACTATGCTCGGCGCACGCCCGGCGACTGTCGCTGCGTGGGAAAGCTTCGGCAATGTCTGGATCCAGGATGCGGTCAAACAGCTCAAGCTGAAAGACCTGACCGTTCTCGACGCCGATTATGGCGAAATTCCTGATCTGGCGAGCATTCCGCAAGACAATGATGTTGTCTTCACATGGAATGGTACGACTTCGGGCGCCAAGATTAAGAACACTGACTGGCTTGCTGAAGGCCGCGAAGGCATCACCATCAACGATGCCACCAGCGCGGTATTTGCGCAGGAAATGGATTGGGCGAAGCTCGATGCCACGACCTTTAGCTGGCAAAAAGTGATGGGCAGCGAAGCGCAGCACGGAATGCTGATCCTCAGCCCCAAAGCGGTTGCACGGATCGAAAGCTACGATCCGGAATGGCCGCTGCCGAAATTGTTCCGCATGAAGAAGGGCGATAAAATCAATCGCGCTATCTTTGAAGGCGCGACGATTAACACGCCAAGCCTGCTTGCAACCGAAGATTACATTATGGCTCTGGAGTGGGCGAAATCCCTCGGCGGACGTCAGGCCATGTTTGACCGGGCTGATGCCAATGCCAAGATCGTAACCGACTGGATCGAAGCGACACCGTGGCTACGCAATATGGTTTACGATCCGGAACAACGCACCAACACTGGTGTCTGTTTCGTATTCCAGGGTGACTATTACGATAGCCTCTCGCCAGAAGAACAAGCGGCAGTACCAAAGACCATCGCGTCAAAGCTTGACGAGCTTGATGTCGGCTATGACTTCAATGGCTACCGCGATGCGCCGCCAAGTCTGCGGATCTGGTGCGGCGGTACGGTTGAGCAAGAAGATTTGCGCCGTCTGCTGCCATGGATTGAATGGGCTTACGCAGAGCTGCAAGCCTAACTCCACCCCGAACAGTTTTCTCGTCATTCCCGCGAAAGCGGGAATCCAGAAATACTCAGCGCATAGCTTACCGCTCTGGATTCCCGCTTTTGCGGGAATGACGAAGTCAAAGGTATTCCGATATGACTAACGTAACGACCAAACCACGCGTTCTTATTTCCGATAAGATGGATCCTAACGCAGCCCGCATTTTTGAAGAGCGCGGCTGCGACGTAGACGTTATTACAGGTGAGACACCTGAAGAATTGATCGCTCGCATTGGTGAGTATGACGGCCTTGCCATCCGGTCCTCGACCACGGTCACACCGGCGGTGCTTGATGCTGCGACTAATCTGAAAGTCATTGGCCGCGCCGGTATTGGTGTGGATAATGTCGACATTCCTTATGCCAGCGGCAAGGGCGTTGTTGTGATGAACACGCCATTTGGCAATTCCATCACTACGGCTGAACACGCCATTGCGATGGTGATGGCGCTTGCCCGTCAAATCCCGATGGCGGATGTCCGCACGCAGGCTGGCGAATGGCCCAAGAAAGACTTCATGGGTGTGGAGATTACCGGCAAAACCCTTGGCCTGATTGGCGCGGGTAATATCGGTTCCATCGTCGCCAGCCGCGCGCTTGGTTTGAAGATGAAAGTGATTGCCTTCGATCCTTTCCTGACCGAAGATCGCGCGGTGGAAATGGGTGTAGAGAAGGTTGATCTGGACGGTTTGCTGGAACGGGCCGACTTTATCACTTTGCACACCCCGCTAACCGATCAGACACGCAACATCCTGAGCCGCGAAAACCTTGAGAAAACCAAGCCTGGTGTCCGCATTGTCAACTGCGCACGCGGCGGTTTGATTGACGAGGCAGCTTTGAAAGATCTGCTGGAAAGCGACCATATTGCTGGCGCGGCGCTTGATGTGTTTGCGCAAGAACCCGCCAAAGAAAACCCGCTGTTCGGTACCAAAAACTTCATTTGCACCCCGCATCTTGGCGCATCCACAACAGAAGCGCAGGTGAATGTGGCCCTGCAAGTGGCGGAGCAATTGGCTGACTATCTGGTCAATGGCGGCGTGACCAACGCCCTCAATATGCCGAGCCTGAGCGCTGAAGAAGCGCCGAAACTGAAGCCCTATATGGCGCTGGCCGAAAACCTTGGTTCGCTGGTTGGGCAGCTGGCCCACGGCAATCTGACCAAAATCAGCATTGAGCGTGAAGGCGCCGCTGCCGATTTGAATGGAAAGCCGATCACTGGCGCCGTTCTGGCTGGTTTCATGCGCCAATATTCCGACACTGTGAACATGGTCAATGCGCCGTATCTCGCCAAAGAGCGCGGTATGGAAGTGCGTGAAATCCGCAATGAGAAAGAAGGGTATTACAACACCCTGCTGCGCGTTACGGTTGAAACTGAACAGGGCAATCGCTCTGTCGCGGGGACATTGTTTGGCAGCGAAGCGCCGCGTTTGGTGAACATCTTTGGGATTGGTATCGAAGCCGACCTTACGGGGCACATGCTGTATATCGTCAATGAAGATGCGCCGGGCTTTATCGGCCGGATCGGGTCGTTGCTGGGCGCGAATGGCATCAATATCGGCAACTTCAATTTGGGTCGCCGTGAAGGGGGCGGGGAAGCTGTCCTGCTATTGTCGGTAGACCAGGCTATTCCTGAAGATCTTGTGCAGGAAGCGTCCGCATTGGAAGGCGTCAAAATGGTAAAGGCGCTGACTTTCTAACGGCACGTGCCGCAATAGACTTCAAACCATCCGTCATTCCTGCTTTCGCAGGCGTGACGGATTGGTTAGAGGCCCCATTATGACCAACCGATCCGACGATTTGCTGCCCATCGGGCTATCCGACCGCTTGCCTGCCGAGGCTGCCATTGCGACTGACGCAATGCGCAAAGTGCTCGATACGATGGATGCGCATGGCTATGATCGCGTTCGGCCGCCACTGGTGGAATTTGAGCGGTCCATGGCGGAACGTATGGCCAGCAATGGCGATAGCGTTTCTGCCCGGCGAATGTTTCGTTTTGTCGATCCGGCCAGTTTGCGCACGCTCGCGCTGCGTAGTGATATGACAGTTCAGGTTGGCCGGATCGCGGCAACATCGCTTGCTGCAAGCCAGCGCCCGCTTCGCCTGTGTTATGCCGGTGAAGTCGCGGCCATCACTGCGGATCAGCTCGATCCGGCACGCCAGCGTTTGCAACTGGGCGCAGAGATTATCGGCACCGATACGGTTGCTGCGGCGGCCGAAGTGGTTGAGCTCGCGATTGAAGCCTTGAAGGGCGCAGGCGCGACCGGTGTTTCAGTGGATTTCACTCTGCCGGATTTGGTCGATACTCTGGCCCAAAGCGCAATGCCTTTGTCAGACGATCAAAAGTCTGCTGTGCGCCGCGAATTGGATACCAAGGATGCTGGCGGCCTGAAGCAAGCTGGCGGCGAAGCTTACCTCCCTCTGCTTTATGCTACCGGTGATTTTGCTGATGCTATTGAAAGGTTGCGCAATATTGATGCGGGCGGGGCATTAGCCAGTCGGATCGAGGGGCTGGAAGCGATTGCAGCGCGTGTTTCCACGCAAGCCCGCGTGACGCTGGACCCGACAGAACGCCACGGGTTTGAATATCAAAGCTGGTTCGGCTTTACGATTTACGCGGAAGGCGTGCGCGGCGCATTGGGGCGTGGCGGAACCTACTCCATCCGCGGAACGGACGAGGCTGCTACTGGTTTCTCCCTCTATCTCGACCGGTTGATTGATGCATTGGATGAGACCCCAAAGCGTGACACCGTGTTCCTGCCGTTGGGCTATGATGTCGCTGCAGCGAATCGGTTGCGGGCGATTGGGTGGCGCACAGTGGCGGCCTTGTCAGAGGATGACCGCGCTGCTGCGCTCGGCTGTACCCACCGTCTGGAGGGCGGCGAGGCAGTAGCCCTTTAATCTGTATATTATCGCGGAATGTCGCGTAGTAGTGCTTGACCCTGTTTACTCAGCGCGAGTAAGCTTTTGGGACATCGCGGCCTTTGGTCCGCTGCAATCCATCCCTTACGTCGAGTCCTGTCGAAGGACGTCTGAGGATCCCCGGGCAGGGGTGAAGGTATATCCATGGCTAACGTAACAGTAATTGGCGCCCAGTGGGGCGATGAAGGCAAAGGCAAAATCGTTGATTGGCTGGCCAGCCGGGCAGACGCGGTTGTACGCTTCCAGGGCGGCCATAATGCGGGCCATACTCTGGTTATTGACGGCAAAGTGTTCAAGCTCAGCCTGCTGCCTTCGGGCATTGTTTCGGGCACGCTATCCATCATTGGTAACGGTGTGGTCCTCGACCCGTGGGCGCTAAAAGAAGAGATTGAAAAGCTGGAATCGCAGGGCGTCACCATTACGGATGACAATTTCGCGATTGCCGATAATTGCCCGCTGATCCTGCCAATCCACCGCGATTTGGACGGATTGCGCGAAACCGCCGCCGGCTCGGGCAAAATCGGGACCACCGGTCGCGGCATCGGCCCTGCCTATGAAGACAAAGTTGGCCGCCGCGCGATCCGTGTGTGCGACTTGGCGCATTTGGATAAGATGGAATCCCAACTGGACCGTCTGTGTGCGCATCACGATGCGTTGCGCGCCGGGTTTGATGAACCACCGGTGGACCGTGACCGGTTGCTGATGGATCTTAAAGAGATCGCCGAGTTCGTGCTTCAATATGCGCAGCCGGTGTGGAAACGTTTGAAAAAGGTGCGCAAAGCGGGCGCCAAGATTTTGTTCGAAGGTGCTCAGGGCGTATTGCTCGATGTGGATCACGGCACGTATCCCTTCGTCACCAGTTCCAACACGGTCAGCGGTACAGCGGCCAGCGGTTCGGGCCTTGGTCCCAATTCAACCGGCTATGTGCTGGGCATCGTAAAAGCCTACACCACGCGGGTCGGTTCGGGGCCGTTCCCCACCGAGCTCGACGATGCAGATGGGCAGCGTTTGGGTGAGCGGGGCCATGAATTTGGCACTGTTACGGGCCGTCAGCGCCGCTGCGGCTGGTTTGATGCCGTGCTGGTGCGGCAAAGCTGTTCGATCAGCGGCGTTACCGGAATTGCGCTGACCAAAGTGGATGTGCTCGACGGGTTTGAAACGGTCAAAATCTGCACTGGATATCGGCTGCGCGGCAAGATCATGGATTACTTCCCCAGCCACGCGGCGGATCAGGCCGAGGTTGAGCCGATTTACGAAGAAATGGAAGGCTGGAGCGAAAGCACGGCGGGCGCGCGCAGCTATGCCGATTTACCGGCCAATGCGATCAAATATATCCAGCGCGTTCAGGAACTGATCGAAACGCCGGTTGCGCTGGTATCGACCAGCCCCGAACGGGACGATACGATTTTGATGCGCGATCCGTTTGAGGATTGATAGAACGGGCTGGGCTGCGTAGCGTACAATGATGCGCTATGCAGTTCTCCTAATCGCAATGCTGCTGGCTGCGTGTCAGCCGACATCCGGCCCAGCTCCGGAACCTGCACCGGCCAATATCGTCCCCGCCGCCGCTGATTTCGTGTTGGTCGATAAATCCGACCGGACGCTTGCGGTGTATTATGAAGGCAAATTGATCAAAACCTACCAAGGCATTGGTTTCGGCGATGCGCCAAGCGGGCATAAGCAGTTTGAAGGTGACGAGCGCACGCCAGAAGGGCTGTACACTATCGATACGCGCAACCCCAACAGCGCCTATCACCTGAGCTTGCGAATATCCTACCCCAACACAGCAGATCGTGCCCGTGCAGAATCTATCGGCCGCGATCCCGGCGGGGATATTTTTATTCACGGACAGCCCAATGCAATGAGCGGTCTTGGCCCCGACGCGCGCATCCCTGGTGACTGGACCGATGGCTGCATTGCCGTGTCCAATGCCGAGATAACCGAGCTATGGAATGCCATCCCTGATGGGACCCCGATCGAGATACGGCCTTGACCTGATCTCTATTTGTTCTCATTATGTTTCTGTTAACTCTATGAGTCGGCGGGAACGGGTGAACTGATGGCGCAAGCGGATTTTGAATATCAACCAGCGAGTATAGCACCTGAAGCGGCGAATGATGCGGCTGGGGTTGCGCTGGCCGTATCGATCTATTCCGATCGGGCGCATATGCGCGACATGATGCGCGATGATGCGCAGGCAGCCGGCTTTCGATTGGGCCAAGTGGGTGATTTGGATGCGCTGCTGGGAAAAGCAGCGGTCCCGCTGGGCGATGTCATTTTGCTTGACTGCCCCATAGCAGGCGGCGGTGTTTTGGCGGCTTTATCGCGGCTTGATACGCGGGCTGCGCATTCGGGTTCTCAGCTGATTGTTTCTACATCTGTGGACGGGTTGGACGGCGTGTTCGGCTGTCTGGAACAGGCCGATATGCAGTTGCTGGTCGATCCGACTAGGGGCGAGCGCGTAATTGCGCTTGGCAGAGCGTTAGCCAAGATGCCGGGCATGCGGCTGCGCGAAATAAATGATGAAGACCGGCTGACATTGATCCGCTTGACCGAGCAGGTCGGCCAGATTGCCGAACGGCTGGAGCGGATGGGCGCAGCCGGACAAAGCGCACATGGCGGGGCATTCCGTTTTGAAAGCCCCGACCCGAAGTTTCACGGCCAAACAGGACAGGACGGGTCGGAGCGGCTGGTGCGGGCGAAACGGCCATCCCTGCCCGATCCGCGCTTGGTCCGCCGGATTATCCGCCAGCGCCAAGCGCGTGCCAAGTTCTTTGACGGGGAACTGTTCGCTGATCCGGCGTGGGATATGCTGCTGGATCTGACGGCTGCGCGGGCCGAGCACGTGCGCGTTTCGGTGACATCTCTGTGTATTGCATCCGGCGTCCCACCCACCACGGCGCTACGCTGGATCAGCCAAATGGTGGAGGCTGGGCTGCTGGAACGAGTGGAGGATGAAAGCGATAAACGCCGCGCCTTCATCGCGCTAAGCGATAGCGCCGCCGACGCAATGGCGCGGTATTTCGCGGAACTGGCAAGCGATGGCGCGGGTTTGGTGTAACGCTACTGATCTTGCATCGCGCGGTACACGCCGAACGCTATATCAATACGGTCTTGATTGGTGCGTCGTCTTTCCCACAAAGAAATCCAGTTCCGGCTGCGAGCTAACTGCTGCCTGAATACCGCGAATTCTTTTGGTGCGGGTGTTTATGACGAACCGGTGAATGGAGGATTTGACATCCTGTAAGCTGATCGTATCGGCGGTCCTACCCGTCACTCGCAACTGTGTGTGGGGTTTGTTCCGGTCACCGCGCATACCGCCAGCTTGCGACGTTACAAACCAGTTCCAGATATTGGATCCTTCTTCGGATATTTCAAAACGGCCGCTTTGATTGACCTCGCCGCTGGCATTGAAACGGTCGTAATAAATTGCGCCCACATTTTGCCCGGTCACACCCTGCGGAGTCCAACGCATTTCCTCTGGCCCGCGTGGTTTTGGCGGAGACGTTGGTTGGCTTGTGCGTGCTTGCGGAGGAGATGATGTCGCGGCCTGTTTGGAAGCTGGCCGGACGCGAATAAATGACAGCACGTCATTAAAGTTCTGATTCGTCAGACAGGGTTGGAACGAGCTCAGGGTTTTGGTCACACCACCACGGGCATAATCATTGGACGAAACCACCGCTTCATATCCGTTCTGGATTTTGATGGATGAAACGGTGTCATTCGGCATTCCCATGCGGACCAAAGTTGCACTGTCCCAAGTGCCGATGTTCAGGCCGATTGCTTTTCCGGTGTAATTGCAACCTTCATATAAAATCACTCTGGTATTGCCGGATAGAACCGGCGCGGGAACCCGGTTTGCTGTGTTCTGGCGCGGCGGGGTGGCTGCTGCGCGTCTGGTGGCAGGCTGCACGCGGATATACGATAATACGTCGTTGAAATCCTGATTGACCAGACAGGATTGGTAGGTGCTGAAAGTCTTGTTCACGCCGCCGCGAGCGTAATCATTAGAGGATGCCACCACTTCATATCCGGCTTGGATCTTGATCGAAGAAACAGTGTCATTTCTCATGCCCAAGCGGGACAATGCGGCTGTATCCCACGCGCCGGCATCCAGACCAACCGCCTTGCCGGTGAAATTGCACCCTTCATATAGGATGGCTTTGGTGTTCCCTGCCAAAACCGATGTGGTGTTCCGGTTTGGGGTGCTGGATGTTGTACGATTTCGGGTGTTTGAACTGGTGCGATTGTCGCTGCTATTCGTTCGCTGGCCGCGCTCCACTGCCTTAACAAAATCCGCTAGCGCGCCTGCCAATCCTGATCCTTTGGATGGCGGAGGAGAAGCGGGCGGACTGCTGCGTGTTGGTGCTGACCGGCTGGGTGTATCATCAGCGGAGAAAACAGTAAGTCCGCCGCTGCTGGCGGTATTACCGTTTGCTGATCGTGCCCGCGGAACACTGCTTGCCGGAACAAGGTTTAGTCCCATCGCATAGACCCTTTTCTTGTCCGCGCGGACGGTTAGTCCGGAAAATCTCAGATTATTGCCAAACAGCTGTTTGGATCGGCCATTTGCCAATGTGGATTGAAAGCCGCGTTTCGCGCCAGCTTCAGTTGTCAGCAAGAAAGAAGCGAGCGCTCCGGCAGGGCTGGTTTCAACTTCAAGCCCGTTGATGATGTCATCCCAACCCACGCTGACCCGTATTTGCTTCCCGACAAGCCGCCCGGCATAATTTGTACTGACGGGATCTGAATTGATATCGGGTTGATAATATATCTGAACCCCGTTGATCGCATCGACAGATTCATCATAAAATACGACAATCTCGCTCACATGTGCGGTCGGCGGCACATAGATTGTGAACTCGTTGCCCTTATCGAAACCATACGGTTCGGCAAAAGACGCTATCGCTGCTTTTTCGCTTTCATTCGATTGCGCGTGGCCGGGCGCAGAAAGACATACTGCAACAGCAGCGGTTAGCGAAAACAACGTGCGTAACTTCATCCAAATATCCCCAACCTATTGTGTCTTGAAGCGCCAATTTTAGCTATTTTTTTACAGGCAAGAAATGCCCCAATCGCCAAACAGCCCGAACTGATTATGCCTGCGGCCTAGCACGGCTGGACGCGTTTCATTGGTCAATTGCGACATCTGGCGGAATGATTGAGCTTTTGAGGGAAAAGGATATCACGCCCGCTTGAGCACCACCGTCAGCCCTTCTTTAGGCGGATCAAACGGCATTTCGCGGCGCAGGGCATCGGCGCGGGACCGGTCCAAAATTGCCGCCGGTATGGCGGGGTCATAGATCAGAGTGTCGACTGTGCCCAAGATGCGCGCTTGGCGCAGGGTCAGGTCTTCGGGATCGTCGCTGGTCAGCATGATTTCGATCGTTTGCGCGCCTGTGGGTTTTTCCTCCGAAGCGAGCCAGGCATCGACTTTTTCGGCCGAGGCGGGATCGAGCAGATCGAGCGTACCGCCTTCTGCAAGGGCTGCATCCAATGCGTTGCGGCGGTCTGATCCATCAGCCCAGCGCGCGCGCATGGCATCGCGGCTATTTTGCAGCTTGTCCGCCAATGCGCCCAGGCTTTGCGGCAACATAGCTTCCAGCCGCAGCCGCAATTGCTTGGCCATACCGGCGGATGCACCCGATGTGCCGATGGCGATCAATACCGGATCGCGGTCGAGTATGCTGGGTGTCGTAAATTCGCAGAGTTCGGGCCGGTCGGCGACATTGACCAGCAGGCCCTTATCGCTCAACCGTTTGGCGGCGGCTTCGGCCTCGCGCTCATCTTCCAATGCGATGAATGCCAGCTTTGCGTGATGCGCCTCTGGTTCGCCGCAGGGAATACCGCCAGCGCGTTCAATCAGCCGCGTCTTGGCTTCACCCATCTCGCCATCGCCCACAACCACAACGCGCTTGCCAGCAATGCGGTGGAGAAGTGGAAGGGACCGGATCATCGCGCTGCTAAAACCCTTACTCTAGCCAGTCGGGAACGCGTTCTGCGCCCATAATATCGGCGGGTGGCAGGCGGTCGGCCACAACGGCATATTTATCCCCATCAACGAGCACCTCGGCCACAAACCCGCGCGAGTTGTAACTGGATGCCATCGTCGCGCCATAGGCTCCGGCGGTGCGGAAAATCGCCAGATCGCCCGATTCCAACGTGTCCATTTCGCGGTTCATCGCAAAGGTATCACCCGTTTCGCAAATCGGGCCGACAATGTGCGATGTGCTTTTGCTTCCGGTTGGTTCAACCGCTTCGATATCGTGCCATGCGCCGTACATTGCGGGGCGAGCAAGATCGTTCATCGCGGCATCGACCACCACAAACGGGCTGGCGTTTGAACTGCGCTTTACGCGGATTACACGGGTCAGCAAAATGCCCGCATTGCCTGCAATAACGCGGCCCGGTTCAAAGGATAGCGCGCAGTCCCAATCCGCTGTGACCCGCGCAACCATCGCACCATATTCCGCCGGGCTGGGCAAAACCTCGCCCGCTTTATAGGGCACGCCAAGGCCGCCGCCGAGATCTGCATGGGTGACGCTTTGGCCCGCCGCGCGCAATTCCGTGATCAGCGCGCCGACTTTGCCAAAAGCGGTTTCGAGCGGTTCGAGTGTCGATAGTTGGCTGCCAATATGCACCGCAATCCCGCGCATTTCCATGCCGGGCAAAGCGGCCAACGCGCTGTAAATTTCCACTGCGCGGTCAATCGGCACGCCGAATTTGTTTTCCGCTTTGCCGGTGGAGATTTTTTCATGCGTGCGCGCATCGACATCGGGGTTCACGCGCAAAGCGCAGCGCGCGACTTTGCCAGCGCGCGCAGCAATTGCGGCCAGCTCGCGGCCTTCTTCTTCGGATTCCAGATTGAACTGGCCGATATTGGCTTCCAGCCCCTGAAGCAGTTCAGCATCGGTTTTTCCGACGCCGGAAAAGACAATATCTTCGGGCTTCATATCGGCTGCCAGCGCCCGGGTCAGCTCACCGCCGGATACTACATCCGCGCCGTATCCCTCGCGGCTGAGAACCTTCAGAACCGCCAGGTTAGGATTGGATTTCACCGCAAAGGCGATGTGCGGATTTCTTACGCCGCTCAGCGCATCGCGAAATACCCGCGCATGGCGCACCAGCGTGGCGCGGGAGTAGACATAGACAGGTGTGCCCACTTCCTCTGCAATTCGCGGCAAGGGGATGTCTTCGGCGTGCATCACGCCATTACGAAGTTGAAAATGGTCCATCGGGTCGCTTTGTCAGATGCTTATTCAGGAGGGGGGAGGTCGAAAGGGTCGTCCTCCCGTTCTTCGCTTCGGCGGCGCAGTTCGACACTACGTTCCGGAGCGGCTTGCGGAGTAGGCTCAAGCAGGTCAGCGGCAGTTGGCGCCGCGGCAGCTCCGGTTGGTGTCGGCGGTAAATCATTGCCAGCCAGCGGCACCAAATCAGCCGTTTGCGCGCAGGCTGACAAGGTGAGAAGACAGGCCGCAGCACTGCCGATGAGGGTAGCCTTTGCGTGTTTCATCGTCCTATCCCTCTATGTCCAGCGCGGCGCGTGCTTGCGCCACTTGACTACGCACTTGATCGGGCGCGGTTCCGCCATACGATGCTCTGGCAGCAACCGATGCTTCGACAGACAGCGCGGAATAGACCCGCTTATCCACCCGGCTGTCAATCGCTTGCAGTTCCTCGATAGAGAGTTCGTCTAACGCTACGCCCTTGCTTTCCGCCAGTTTGACGGCGGCGCCGGTAATATGATGCGCCTCACGAAACGGGATGTCCGCTTCTGTAACCAGCCAGTCGGCCAGATCTGTGGCCGTGGCGTAGCCCAGTTCCGCAGCTTGCCGCATCCGGTCCGTTTTGAACGTGCTGTCCGCCACCATGCCGGTCATCGCGGCAATGGACAGGGCCAGCAGACTGGCAGCTTCAAACACTGGCGGCTTATCGTCCTGCATATCTTTGGAATAGGCCAGCGGCAGGCCTTTCATCGTGATCATCAGGGATGTGCACGCGCCGATAATCCGCCCGGCATGACCGCGCACCAGCTCTGCCGCATCGGGGTTTTTCTTCTGCGGCATGATCGAACTGCCGGTGGAGAGGCTATCTGCCATCCGTACAAAGCCGAAAGGCTGGCTTGCCCAAATAATGAATTCTTCTGCGAGGCGCGACAGGTGCAACGATATCTGGCTTGCCGCCATCAGATAATCGAGCGCAAAATCGCGGTCTGATACAGCATCGAGGCTATTGGCGGTGGGCCGGTCAAAACCCAGCGCAGCCGATGTCGCATCACGGTCTATGGGAAAACCAGTGCCCGCCAGCGCCGCCGAACCGAGCGGGCTTTCATTCATCCGCACCCGCGCATCGGCGAGCCGCGAACGGTCCCGGCGGATCATTTCGTAATAGGCCATCAGATGGTGGCCCAGCGTGACCGGCTGCGCGGTTTGCAAATGGGTAAAACCGGGCATGATGCTGTCTGCATGATTGCCAGCCTGTATCACCAGCGCGCGTTGCAAAGCCTCCAGCCCGGCATCGGTTTGATCAATGGTTTCGCGCACCCACAAGCGAAAATCGGTGGCGACCTGATCATTGCGGCTGCGGGCAGTATGCAATCGGCCCGCAACAGGGCCAATCAGTTCGGCAAGCCGCCCTTCCGTGGTCATGTGAATATCTTCAAGATCCCAATCCTCCGGCACGCCGTCGCGCTCATATTCGGCGGCGACAGCATCAAGCCCGTCAGTAATGGTTTTGGCATCGTCGGCAGAGACAATATTCTGCGCGCCAAGCATGGCGACATGGGCCTTGCTCGCCGCGATATCCTGCCGCCATAAAGCCTTGTCAAAAGGGATCGAGGCATTGATTTCGCGCATGATCGCACTAGGTCCTTCAGCGAACCTTCCGCCCCACATTTGGTTGGAGCCTGCTGTGCTATTACCGTCTTCGCTCACAAAAACTGCCTTCATGCTTGCCGGACTGAGTCTGGCGCTAAGCGCTTGCGATAGGGAAGCCGCCGTGCCCGCGCAAGAACAGGCCGGTTTGGATGGTCAGAAGCAGAGCTTGTCAGGCGTAATTGATGATAGCCGGGCTGGAAGTCTGATGCCCGCGATCAATGTGACCGATCCAGCGGGTAACCAGCTTAATCTCGGCGCGCTTCAGGGAACGCCGGTTCTGGTCAACCTATGGGCAACCTGGTGCGCACCCTGCGTGGTTGAAATGCCGATGCTGGATGAACTGGCCGGCGATATGGACGGCGAGCTGCGCGTTCTTACCGTAAGCCAGGACTTACAAGGCGCGAAACAGGTTCAGCCATTCTTTGCAAAAATGCAGTTTGAAAATCTGGAACCGTGGATGGACCCGGAAAACCAGTTCGGCTTCGCTTTGGAAAGCGGCGTATTGCCCACGACGGTTCTCTACGATGGAAGCGGTCAAGAAATATGGCGCGTGGTCGGTGAATATGACTGGTCCAGCGCAGAAACACAGGAAGCCATCCGCGCTGCTTTGGCGAGCTGATTAGCTAAGTTTTTCTGCTGGGTAGGTTGCCCCGACGCTATCGCTCGGGATTTTTGGCCGAAAATCATTCCCCGAATGATTGCCTGTGGCCAAGAATGGTGGGCGCTGACGGGTTCGAACCGCCGACCCTCTCGGTGTAAACGAGATGCTCTACCAACTGAGCTAAGCGCCCGATATTCATCGGAAGCGCTGCTAATAGCGACCAAAGGTTCAAAATCAATTGCCAATGTGGATTTCTTTGAACCTTTTTTCATCGTGCCCTAAGGGCGGGCTATGAATAATGCTGACATTCGATCGCCGCATATCAAGGTGTTTGCCACTGGCGGGACCATCGCAGGTGTCGCAGGTTCCGCGACTCGGCGCGATTATCGGCCCGGTCAAATCGGAATAGATGATTTCTTGGGCGAGCTGGCCGCGATGGGTATTGAGACTGCGCTGATTGGCTCTCAATTCGCCAATATCGGTTCGGAAGATATCGGGCCCGCATTGTGGGCACAATTACATCAGGCGACCACCGACGCGTTGGCTGACGATGCGTGCAGGGGCGTCATCATCACACATGGCACGGATACTGCCGAAGAAACCGCGTTTTTGCTTGATCAGACAGTGTCCGCTGACAAGCCGGTGGTGATCGTGGGCGCGATGCGGCCGGCTGATGCGGTTGGATCGGACGGATTGCGCAATTTTGCCAATGCGGTGCGTGTTGCTGATGATCCGGATGCCGCGGGCAGAGGCGTTTTGCTGGTTATGAGTGACCGGATTTTCGCGGCCCGCGATGCGCGCAAAGCCCATACAGAGATGACCGACGCCTTTAAGGGATTTCCGCGTGGTCCTGTGGGCCATGTTACGCCGACTTCGCTGGAATGGTTCGGCCCGGCATGGCGCGCTGGCGAAGGGGCCCGATATAGGTTCTTCGAGGATATGCCGAAGGTGTCGATCCTGTATGCCTATGCAGGGATGCCGGCTGACAATGTTGCCGACGCACTCGATGGCGGAACTGCCGGGATTGTGCTGGCCGGTTTTGGCCACGGCAATGCGCCGCGCGGTATCCGCGATGCGTTGGCTGATGCAGTGAAGCAGGGTGTTCTGGTGGTCAGATCATCACGGGTGGATGAAGGCCTGGTTGACCGGGAGCCCGAAGATGATGATGCGGGCTTTATTGCCGCGCGCGCGCTAGGTCCGGCCAGAGCGCGTATTCTGTTGCAGCTCTTGCTCGCGAACGGGATCACTGACCCCGCTCGCGCTCAAGAAGAATTTAGCAGACGCTAGCCTGCCGCCGTTTTTTTAGGAATGCGGCGTGACGAGGTATTTCTCGCCAGTTTTCATCGCCCGGTAATCAAGAGCAGCCTCTTTCTCGAGCATTTGCTCCAGATTGACGTGCGCTTTGTAATTGCTGGCAAAGGTTGTTTTCATGTTGGTCAGCACGCGGGTGCGCATCCGGACGACCGTTTCCATGCCCGCTTTGGCGAGGAACGGCGTTAGCAGCCAGCCCGACACTGTCCATTGCAGACCGTAAGACGGGGTCAGAATGGTCGGGCCCAGATCGAGGCGGCCATACATGTACATTTTCTTGTCTTGATCCGAGCCATAGCGCGAAAATTCGGTCATCTTCCCGGCTGCGACTTGTTCCATTGCTTTCAGGACCGCATCGGTCATCTTGCCGCCGCCAATCGGATCAAAGCCAAGATATGCGTCGGTTTCATCAATTGCGCTGCGCAATTGCGCCATGAAATCATCATCGGATGAGTTCACAACATATTTCGCGCCTTGGCTTTTCAGCAGATCAGCGTGTTCTTGCTTGCGGACAATATTGACCAGCTTCATGTCGTCTTCTTGGCAGATGCGGTTAAGCATTTGGCCAAGGTTGGATGCGGCCGCCAAGTGGATGATGGCATTGTGCCCTTCCATCTTGGCAGTTTCCACGAAACCCAGCGCGGTCATCGGGTTCACAAAGGCAGACGCGCCATCGACGGAAGAAATGTCACCCAGCGGCAAACACATCGCGGCAGGTGCAACCGCATATTGGCCAAAGGCGTTGCCGGGTACGCACGCAACGCGCTGTCCAATAAGGGCCTGTGCCGCTGGATCTTCGCCAGCTGCAATCACAGTGCCAGCGCCTTCGTTACCGACAACCGATTTTTGGCCATGGCGGCCCTTGGCACCTGACAGAAACGGTTCTGGCATCTGTGCCACGATCTTGCCCGGAGTGTATTCCGCATTTTCCAGATCAGCGGCGCTGAACAGCAGGGCCAGATCAGACGGATTGATCGGGGCGGCCTCCATTTTAACCAGAACCTGCGCGCCGGTCGGGGCGTCAAACGACTTTTCGCCAACTTCCACGGTTAAAGTGCCGCCTGCGTCCAGAGTCGAGAAAATCTGCTTACCAGTAGTCGCCATTATGTGCTCTCCATTCACTTGAGTTGCTATACCGCTAGGCTGGCTCTGCTGATTTGGCTAGGTTTCATTTGGATACTGAGCTGACACGAAATACAATCCATGCGGCGGCGCATTGATGCCCAACATTTGCCGGTCTTTGGCCTCTAACGCGTCCTTCAAACGAGCTTCATCCCAGCGGCCCATGCCGACCAGAGCAAGACAGCCGACCATTGAGCGTACCTGATGATGCAAAAAACTACGCGCCTCAGCCTCGACAAAAACCCACTCATCCTTGCGGTACACATCGAGCCGGTCCAAGGTTTTTACCGGGCTTTGTGATTGGCAATTGACCGATCGGAAGGTGGTGAAATCATGCAATCCGGTAAGGATTTGCGCCGCATCATGCATCGCTTCTGCGTCCAGTTCCTGCGGGATTTGCCATGCATTGCCGCGTTCAAATGTCAGCGGCGCACGGCGGTTGCAGATTTTGTAAATATAGCTGCGTCCGGTGCAATCGAACCGCGAATGCCAATCATCCGGCTTGATCGCGATATGCGTAACCGCGACGGGATGAGGGCGCAGACAGGCGTTGATCGCTTCCTGCATCCGAAACAGCGAAAGGTCAGTGTCCAGATCAATGTGGGACACCATGCCATAGGCGTGGACCCCCGCATCGGTGCGGCCAGCGGATTGCATCCGCACATCTTGCCCGGAAAATTTTAGCACCGCGTCTTCCACGGCTTGCTGTACAGTCATGCCGTGGTTCTGGCGCTGCAAGCCCATAAAGGGTGCGCCATCAAATTCGAGAGTGAGCGCGTAACGGGTCAAGCGAGCTGCGTTCCCGCTGGCACGTTGGAGCCGCGCAGGAAATCATCGACATCCATTTTCGGCTTACCTGCGCGCTGGATCAGCAGCGGGCGTATCGCACCTGATCCGCACGCAATCGTCAATGCGTCATCCAATGTGCTGCCCGCGGGCCCTGTATCGCTGGCAAGCTGTGCCTTCAGCACTTTGATCCGTTCGCCATCCAGTTCAAACCATGCGCCGGGGAAGGGGGCCAGCGCCCGGATTTTGCGTTCGATGACAGCCGCATCATCGGCCCACACAATACGCGCTTCGGCCTTGTCGATTTTGGCGGCATGGGTGGCATCGCCGTCATCTTGCGCAACCGGGATATGATTGGCCAGTTCACGCAAGGTTTCCGCCATTAAACGTCCGCCCAATTCGGCCAGTTCAGCGGTTAATTCACCCGTTGTTTTGTCTTCGATGGGTGTCCGTATCGTGGACAGCATCGGGCCGGTATCCAGTCCCAGTTCCATTTGCATGATGGTAACGCCGGTTACTTCGTCACCAGCCATGATTGCGCGGTGGATGGGGGCCGCGCCGCGCCAACGGGGCAGGATAGAGGCATGGACATTGAGGCAGCCTTGCTTCGGCGCGTCGAGCACCGCTTGCGGCAGGATCAACCCATAGGCAGCCACCACCGCTACATCGGCGTTCAGTGCCGCAAATTCCTGCTGCGCTTCTGCAGTTTTGAGCGACACCGGATGGCGCACCATCAGCCCCAGTTCGTCTGCCCGTGTGTGGACGGCAGAGGGTTGCAGTTTCTTACCGCGCCCGGCGGGGCGGGGGGGCTGCGTGTACACTGCCGTAATATCATGCCCCAATTCGTGTAGGGCATTCAGCGTCGGCACGGCAAAGTCGGGTGTTCCCATGAAAATGATGCGCATAGCGGTGTCTGCTGGCCTTCCTATCAAGCTGCAAGCGCCCTATCTTGGCCCGCATGGCATCGCAAGAGATCGAGACACTGGCTTCGGCATTGGCACGGCTCCCCGGCTTGGGGCCACGCTCGGCACGCCGTGCGGTTTTGTGGCTGGTGAAGCGCCGCGACAATGCGCTTGATCCGCTCATCAATGCCCTTGTTGCCGTTCGTGACAGGTTGGTTGAATGCGAGACGTGTAGCAATGTCGATACGCAGAACCCGTGCGGCATCTGCGCCGATCCGCGCCGCGATCAAAAATCGATCTGCGTTGTCGAAGATGTGTCCGATCTGTGGGCGCTTGACCGGGCTAAGCTGTTTACCGGGCGCTATCACGTGCTGGGCGGCAAATTATCTGCAATGGACGGTGTCCGGCCAGAGGATTTGAATATTGCTGCATTGCTGGGCCGTGTGGCTGATGGCGGTATTGATGAAATCGTATTGGCGATGAATGCCACGTTGGAAGGGCAAACGACCGCCCATTACATCGCGGAGCGGTTGGAAGAATTCCCTATCAGGATCACGCAACTGGCGCACGGCCTGCCGGTTGGCGGGGAGCTGGATTACCTGGATGAAGGCACGCTGGCGCAGGCATTGCGCGCGCGGCGACCGGTGGATTAACTCTCACCGCTTGCAGCATTGCCCTCGCACCCCTAGATAGCGCCTATGGCTATCCGTGAAATCCTTGAAGTGCCGGACCCCCGGCTGAAAACCGTTTCGACCCCTGTGACAGAGTTCAATGATGAGCTCAAAACGCTGGTCGAGGATATGTTCGAAACCATGTATGACGCGCCGGGCATTGGCCTTGCCGCGATCCAAGTGGGTGTGCCCAAGCGTGTATTGGTGATTGATCTTCAACCGGAAGATACCGATGCGGAGCCGGAAGAATGCGGCCATGATCACGGGGATGGCCATGGGGACGGGCAGGGTTCTCACAAGCATTATCCGCTGAAAAAAGAACCGCGCATTTTCATCAATCCGGAAATCCTTGATCCGGCAGAGGAGCTGGCGACATATCAGGAAGGCTGCCTGTCGGTCCCTGAAATCTATGCCGATGTGGATCGCCCCGCGACCTGCCGTGTGCGCTATCAAGACCTTGATGGCAAAACGCATGAGGAAGATTTGGACGGCCTGATGGCCACCTGCATCCAGCATGAAATGGATCATCTGGAAGGCATTTTGTTCATCGATCACCTCAGCCGTTTGAAAAAGCAAATGGCGCTGAAGAAGCTGAACAAGCTGCGTAAGGCTGCCTAAGGCGCGTTTAAACAGCCCATCGCTACGCCGCTCTGGGTTCCCGCCTTCGCGGGAATGACGAAATTATGTGAGTATCACTGGGAGCCACTAGCGTTCCCTGTCCGTTCCGCCTATCAAGCGTTATGGATTCAACAATTTTAACCATCATCGTTCTACTCATCGGCCTCGCATTGGGTGGAGGGGCTGGTTGGTATTTCGGCTCTCGCCCCGTTGCCGATTGGCGCACCCGTTTTGAAGAACGTGATGCGGCGGCGAAAGAAGCGAGCGATACGGTCGCGCGCATGGCCCCCGAACTGGCGACCATGAGCGACCGCGCGGCACGGGCGGATGATCTGGCTGCGAAGCTCGATATGGCGCGGGATGAGAATGCGGCGTTCAAAGCCGAACGCGCCGGTTTTGCCGAGCAGAAAAAGCTGCTCGAAGAAAGCCGCGAGAAACTGCTCAAAGAATTTGAAAACACCGGCGCGCAAGTGCTTGGAAAGGCGCAGGAAGCCTTTCTACGGCGCGCGGATGAACGCTTCAAACAATCTGAAGAAACCGGCGAGCAGAAGATCAAAGCTTTGCTGGAACCTGTTGGTCAACGCCTCAAAAACTATGAAGAGCAAGTCGCGACTTTGGAGGCTAAGCGGGTTGATGCGTTCGGCCAGCTAACCGGCCTGATCGATAATATGCAGAAGGGCCAGGAAGAAGTCCGGCGCGAGGCGCAGCGGCTGGGGAATTCGCTGACCAACGCCCCGAAAGCGCGCGGGCGTTGGGGTGAGCGGGCATTGCAAAATGTGCTCGAACAATGCGGCCTGTCACAGCACACAGATTTCAATCTGGAACATTCCATTGACACATCGGAGGGTCGGTTGCGCCCGGATGCGATTGTGAACGTACCGGGCCAGAAAAAACTGATTATCGACGCGAAAGTTTCGCTCAATGCCTATCAGGAAGCGTTTGAGGCAGATGATGACGATGTGCGCAAAGTCTCGCTTGCTGCACACGCGAAATCCATGCGCAATCATGTCCAGCAATTGGGTGCTAAGTCGTATCAAAGCCAGTTCGATGAAGCGCCAGACTATGTCGTGATGTTTGTACCGGGCGAGCATTTCATTGCCGCGGCTTTGGAGGCTGATCCCGATCTGTGGGACTTCGCTTTCCAGAACGGGGTACTGCTGGCTTCCCCGACCAATCTGGTCGCCATTGCGCGCACAATCGCGCAGGTTTGGCGGCAGGACCAACTGGCCGATGAAGCGCGTGAAATTGGCAAGGCTGGGGCGGAACTATACGAGCGTCTCGCGGTTGCTTCCCAGCATTTGAAACGTATGGGCTCAGGCCTCGAAACAGCGGTCGGCAATTACAACAAATTTGTCGGCAGCTTTGAACGCAATGTCCTGTCGTCCGGCAAGCGCTTGGCAGAAAAAGGGATTGAGGTCGGCAAGCGGGAGATTGAAGAGGTGCCGCTGGTAGAGGCTGCGCCGCGCTATACTGCCAAAGACGCGGTGGAGGCAGATATCGATATGTCTGACATGGATGATGGCGAAACACCTGCTTTGCCCGGCTAATATCGGGGCCAAGCTAATATCGGGGCCGGACCGATAGGGTGCTCTTGCAAAGGCGGCTTATGGCTACGCGGTTTTCCTACTGGGAATCCTGCTGATATTATGACCCGGCTCTTTCACATCGTCAGTGTATCGCCCCCGCATGAATGGAACGGGTGAATTAGGATCAGCCGCGACCAAAACGTGCGCCACACGTGTCAACTTCGCAAAATCGCCTTAATGTACAGAAAACACAGAACAAATACATGATTTGGCTGCCTGACAGACTGTCAACTTCGTCAAGTTACCGCCCCGCCTGATTGATCCAGCCCCGATCAATCCAGCCTCAATCAATCGAGTGACGCCAAAACCTCGTAAGCCAGAACCGCACCGGCGACCGCTGCGTTCAAGCTATCGGCGCGGCCTTTCATCGGCATGGTCACCCGCAGATCGCAGGCGTCTTCGTATTCAGCGGGCAGTCCGCGCGATTCATTCCCCACCATGATGAAACACGGGGCGCAGTAGGGCGCGCCGCGATAATCGACCGCATCACGTAGGCTTGCCGCCACCAACTGGCCAGCACGGCCGCCATGATCTGCACGCAGCCATGCGGAGAAATCGTCCCACGTGGCTTGGCCGATTTGCTGGGTGAAAACCGCCCCCATGCTGGCGCGCACGGCCTCCACCGAAAAGGGATCAGCGCAATCGTCAATCAGGATCAATCCGCCGGCACCCACTGCATCGCAGGTCCGCAGCATCGTGCCCAGATTGCCAGGATCGCGCAGCGCCTGTGCCACCAGCCAGATATCGCCCCGGTCACGCTCCAATGCGGCCAGCGAGGTGTCAAATTCTGCGAACATCCCCACAACGGCTTGTGGATTATCCTTGCCGGTGATTTTGGTGAGGATGTCTGCCGAGGTTTCAATGATCTCTCCGCCAGCGTCCGCGACGGCCTGTTCAAGCTGCGACAAGAGCGGATGCGGATCACGTTTTGCCGCCATCACCAGCATTTGCGGAATATGGCCGCATTCGCGGGCATCGGTCAGCAACCGGAGGCCTTCGGCCAGAAATTTGCCTTCCCTCTTACGGTGCTTCTTCTCCCGCAAACTGCGAAGGTATTTGACAGTTGGGTTTGAGAAACCGGTTATTTCCCGGCGCGCTGAAAAACTCCCGCCTGCCCCGGTGCCCGTGTCAAAAGGCATTATTCTTCGCCGAAGCCATCTTCGATCATGGCCGCCAACCGGTCAAATGCGGGCTGCGGCTCGGTTCCGGACACGATCAGCTCAACCGTGTCGCCTTTGGCTGCCCCCAACATCATCAGGCCCAGTATCGATCCGCCTGCGGCCTCGTTACCGTCTTTGGCGATGGTGACTTTTACATCGCCGCCCAGATCAGCAACGGCACCGACGAATTTTGCACTTGCGCGTGCGTGCAGTCCGCGTTGGTTCACAATTACGATGTTCCGCCGCAGCTCGCTCATTTTGCGTCGCCTTCCTGACCCAAAAATTCTGATGCAATGGTGATATAGTTTTTGCCGGCGTCACGGGCGGCGGTGACTGCCTTCATAATGGTTTTCTTCTTCCGTGCCTCTGCCAGGCGGATGAGCATCGGTAGGTTAATTCCGGCTATCACTTCTACGTGGCCTGCTTCCATCAGTGAAATGGCCAAGTTTGACGGTGTGCCGCCAAACAGATCGGTAAGAATAACCACACCCGTGCCATCGTTCACGTCGTTAACCGCGCCAGCTATTTCAGACCGGCGCTGTTCCATATCGTCGCTTGGCCCAATGCAAATTGTAGCCAAGGCGGGCTGCTTGCCAACGACGTGTTCCATCGCGGACACGAATTCGTCGGCGAGATTGCCGTGAGTCACCAATACCATGCCGATCATGGTGCGAGCGTGTGTCCGAAAGTGATCGCAAGGTAAAGGGGTAACCGTTCAGCAAGCCACATCATGTCTTCCGCCCTTCGATTGCGTCAGCGGCTCTGGATGCCAGATTGCGGTGGATGACTGTCGGTTCAAATCCGGCTTCGGTCAGCTGGTTCGCCATTTGGGCGGCCGTATAGACGGAACGGTGCCGGCCGCCGGTGCATCCAAATGCAATATTCACGTAGCTTTTGCCCTGAGCGGCATAGCGTGGCAGCAACGTGATCAACAGCTCTCTGATCTGTGAAAACGCCTGATCAAAGGCGGGGTCTTTGCGGATATGCGCCCCAACGGGTTCATCCAGCCCGGTTTGCTCACGCAATTCTTCAATCCAGTGCGGATTGTCCAAAAACCGCATATCAAAGACCAGATCGGCCAGCGGAGGTGTGCCGCGCGCAAAGCCAAAGCTTGAAACGATAACCGACATTTGTTGCGGCGCGCTGCCCGAAAAGCGCTCACGGATAGATTGCTGCAATTGGTTGCTGGCAAATTCGGTTGTGTCCACGACCGCATCGGCCCAGCGGCGTAAAGGCTCCAGCAATTCACGTTCCGCCTGAATGCCGACATGGACAGGGCGCCCCTGAGCCATCGGGTGACGGCGGCGGGTTTCGTTATAGCGGCGTTCCAGCTCGCCCCCTGCGCAATCCAGAAACAGTGTGGTGACGACCAAATCATCACGCGCGGTGAGTTCTTTGACGGTTGCGATAATGTCATCGGGCACGAAGCCGCGTGTGCGAGAGTCAAATCCTATTGCGAGCGGGGCATGCTGGGCGTTATGCGCGTTGTGATCGACCAAGCCGCCCAGCAGCCGGATCGGGAAGTTGTCTATCGCTTCCCAGCCCAAATCTTCCAAGACACGCAGAGCGGTTGTTTTGCCGGCCCCGGACAACCCTGTGACGAGCAAGATACGTTGTCGTTCTTGGTCAGATGGAGTGGGCGAATCATAACTCATGGTGGCTTGTGTGCGCGCTATTGAGCCTGATGAAAAGACTTAGTCTGCACCACCGGGTAAGCCGTATCTTTTTAGCGCATATTCAGCCCGGATTGCGTCCGCAGAGCCATATAGCGGGAATTCCAGGCACGGGATGGCGTGCCCCATAAGGTGCGTCACCTGTGCTTCCTCAATATATCGAGGGGCCTCAGGTGCGATCTTTAAAACCAGTGATACAGGGGCGCGTCGGGCTGCGAGTTTGACAATTCCCACATTGCGTATTTCGATCAGGCCGACAGTCGCGGCTGGCGGCGCAGCCAACAAAGCGCCGTCATCATCTGTCAGGGCCACCCCGTCATCGCCAATCAAACTGGCTCCGCGATCAATCAAGGTCAAAGCTAGACCGGTTTTACCGCAACCGGGCGGGCCCTGTATCAGTAAGGCCCGGCCATTGATTGCCACAGCTGTGGCTTGGTGCAGATTTTCCATTGCTAGAAAACGCGCGGGCTGATGCGCGGTAGGCGCAGCAACAAACAGGCACCATCTTGACCGTCGGGCCGATCAATAGCTGTTAGCGTGCCGTCATGGGCATCAGCGATTGTCCGGGCAATAGCGAGCCCCAAACCGCTGTGATTTCCAAAATCCTCTCCATCGGGCCGGTCGGAATGAAATCGGGTAAAAATCTTCTCCCGGGCATCTACCGGGATGCCTTGACCATGATCACTGACTGTCAAGGAAACACATGTGTCATCGACGGAAATGGCCGCGCTGATGACCCCGCTAGGCGGCGAGAAAGATACGGCATTATCAAGCAAATTCTCGATCACGCGTTCCAGCCTTTCTGGAACACCGCGCACCATCGCCTTGCCAATAGGGTGGCTCAGTTCGACCCGCCTTTCATCATTCACCGACCGATAGGCGCGCCTATCGATGATAGCTTTGGTGATGGCGGTAAGGTCCATTTCTTCAAACGTCGCGCGGGACAGCTCTGCATCAATGCGGCTGGCATCAGCAATTTCGGTAATCAGCCGGTCCAAACGGCGTACATCGTGCGAGGCGATATCTGTCAGTTGTTTACGCAATTCCGGATCATCGACGCGGGCGAGCGATTCAATGGCACTGCGTAAGCTGGCAAGCGGGTTTTTGATTTCATGCGCCACGTCAGCCGCGAAATGTTCCACCGCATCGATCCGTTCACGCAAGGCTTCCGTCATATCGGAAACGGCGCGCGCGAGCAGGCCGATTTCATCATGCCTGTCGGGCAAGCGCGGGACTTCGACACCGCGCTCACGCCCCAGTCTGACCCGAATTGCTGCTTTCGATAAAGTCCGCAGCGGGCCAACGATAGTGCGGGCCATATAGAGCGATAATAATATGGAGCCGGTCAGCGCCAGCAACACGGCGATGCCCAATGTGGACCGGGCCGATCGCACCGCTTCTGTAATATCAACCGCGTTGCGAGTGGTAAGCAGTGTCGCGCCGATCAGGCCAACGGGGGCAGCGGCGGTGATGACAGGCGTGCCATCAGGCCAGTCGCGCAGTTCAATTTGGCTGACGCCTTCTTCGCGCGCACGGACGAGTTCCGGCCATGCATCTGCAGTGTCCGATTCCGGTTCGATATAATCAGGCACTGGTTCGGCAGACACAACAGTATCGACGATTTTGTCGAGCGTCTGAGCGAACTTTTGGCTCCAATCATCACGCGATGTGTCGGCGAAGCTAAAAGAGGGCTCGTCCAGGGCGAAACTATCAGCCCACAGATTTCCCTCAGCATCAAACATCCGCAAGCGCATCTTTTGCTCTTTGCCGATTTGGATCAGCAGCGCCTCTTGCCGTTCACGTGTCGCACCAGCCAATGCCTCGGCAGTGATCTGGGCCTCGATGCGGGCGAGTTTATACCGTTCATCCAGTAACTGGGCGCGGTAGCCATCCAGATAAAATATGCCGCCACCAAGAAAGGCGAGCGGCAATAGGTTGACGGCCAAGATACGCGCCGTGAGCGATATGCTTCGGAACCAGTTAAAGCGTACAGGATCCGTATCGGCGGATAGCGCCGCCAAATCCCCATTCTGTGAATAGGGTTCAGCCATCAGTGAAGCTGTATCCTGCGCCATAAAGCGTTTCGATTGCATCAAAATTTGGATCGACCACACGGAATTTGCGGCGCATCCGTTTGATGTGGCTGTCTACTGTACGGTCATCGACAAACATATCGTCGGGATAGGCTGCGTCCATCAGCAGGTTACGCGATTTGATGACACCTGGCCGCAATGCCAGAGCTTCCAAGATCAGAAACTCTGTCACGGTCAACGCTACTGCTTTTCCATCCCAGGAAACGTGATGCTTGGCGGGATCCATTTCCAACCGCCCACGGGAAAGCTTTTCGTTAGGGGGGCTCTGATCTTCTTCATAAGAAAAAGGCGAAGTTTCTGATCGAGCGTCGCTCCGCCGCAGGATTGCCCGGATGCGTGCCAGCAGCAAGCGCAGACTAAACGGCTTTGCGATGTAATCATCGGCGCCTTGCTCAAGACCGGCTTCTTCGTCTTGCTCATCATCTTTGCTGGTCAGGAAGATCACCGGCAAGGCAGAATGCTGCCGCAGGTTCTTCAGAAGCTCCATACCATCCATTTTCGGCATCTTGATATCGAACACTGCCAAATCAGGCGGGTTTTCCAGCAGAGCTTTCAAAGCGGCCTCACCATCTGAATATAGCCGCGTGGTATAGCCTTCCGCTTGTAAGGCGATTGATACGGTCGTCAGGATATTGCGATCATCATCGACAAGAGCAATCACGCGGTTGGGACCAGCGGATGCGGCAGGTGATGATGTGTCTGGCGATTCTGGCATGATGTCTCCGCCAGCCTTATGGCGTCTGGCCGTCGATATGCCAATATCACATCGTTAGCCCAGATGCCGGCGGCGGCTCTGTTGGTAGTTCAGCTAATGGTGGGTAAACAGCAAACGTCCTTCATCCACGCACAATTAGAGCGCGACAGTTTGACCTTACGGCAGACCGCTACTATGCGGGCCAAAATATTTTGCATTCGTATGCAGACGAGTCGAACCCCGCCGTAATGTGCACATCGCCGGACGTTTCTACCGGCCAGGAGACCATTGTGATCGCCCCCCTCGCTAAATCGCTTTCCAGTCAGAATATTGAAACTGGTGCAACCATCCATCCCAACCTTGGAACGCCGCAATTGGTAGAGCATGCTTTGGCCAACGGCGAAGGCCGTCTTGCCAAACATGGCGCATTGGTGGTGGAAACCGGCCAGCACACGGGCCGGTCGGCCAAGGATAAGTTCATTGTCCGCGACGAGGCGACTGAAGACGCGGTTTGGTGGGGCAAGGTCAACGCCTCCATGACACCTGAGCACTTCGCCAATCTCAAGGAAGATTTCCTCGTGGCTGTTGGCGAAAAAGACACTCTGTATGTCGCTGATTTGTTCGGCGGTTCGCAGCCAGAACACCGCGTAAACGTTCGCGTGATCAACGAACTGGCATGGCACAACCTGTTCATCCGGACGTTGTTGGTTCGCCCGACCGCGGAAGAGCTGGGCGCGTTTGCGCCGGAATATACAATCATCGATCTGCCGAGCTTCCGTGCTGACCCCGCGCGGCATGGCACCCGCAGCGAAACTGTTGTGGCGGTCAACTTGGCCGAAAAACTGATCCTGATTGGCGGCACCAAATATGCCGGTGAAATGAAGAAAAGTGTCTTCGGCATTCTCAATTACCTGCTGCCGACCAAAGGTGTGATGCCGATGCATTGCTCTGCCAATATTGGTGCGGATGGCAAAACAGCCGTGTTCTTCGGATTGTCGGGAACAGGCAAAACAACATTGTCTGCCGATGCGAGCCGCACGCTTATTGGTGATGATGAGCATGGTTGGTCAGACACCGCTGTCTTCAATTTTGAGGGTGGTTGCTACGCCAAGATGATCCGGCTTTCTGAAGAAGCGGAGCCGGAAATCTACGCGACGACCAAGAAATTCGGCACAGTCCTGGAAAACGTGGTCATGGATCCGGTTTCACGGGAGCTGGACTTTGATGACAACACGCTCGCGGAAAACACACGCGGCGCCTATCCGATTGAATCGATCCCCAACACATCTGCTGACAATCTTGGCCCGGTTCCAAGTAACGTCATCATGCTTACTGCGGATGCGTTTGGTGTATTGCCTCCGATCGCCCGTCTAACGCCTGATCAAGCGATGTATCACTTTCTGTCCGGCTACACAGCGAAGGTGGCAGGCACCGAAATCGGCGTGACGGAACCCGAAGCCACTTTTAGCACCTGTTTCGGTGCGCCGTTCATGCCGCGCCACCCAAGCGTCTATGGGAATTTGCTGAAAGAGCGTATCGCGACAGGCGGTGTGGCGTGCTGGCTGGTCAACACGGGTTGGACCGGCGGTAAATACGGGACTGGCAACCGGATGCCGATCAAAGCGACCCGTGCCTTGCTCAATGCTGCATTGGACGGTTCCCTTAATGATGTGGAATTCCGCAAGGATCCGAATTTCGGATTTGATGTGCCGGTAAGCGTTCCCAGTTTGGATGCGCTTGGTATCGACAGCACCATTCTTGATCCGCGTTCGACATGGGCAGATGGTGATGAGTATGACCAAACAGCGCAAAAACTCGTTCAGCTATTCGTTGATAACTTTGCAGAGTTTGAAGCCCATGTGGATGAAGGTGTGCGGCAGGCTGCACCTTCTGCTGCATAGATGGCCGCTGCATAAGCGGTTGGCGACAATCTAACACAATTTTACCAGTTGGAGAGGAGACCCTCTCCCCGCTTGTCGGGGAGGGGGTTTTTCTTTTGCCGGGAGTCGGCCAATGTAGGCGCAAACAACACATGGAGGTTTTATGAGCATTCTTGATTCGATCCTGACACAAGTCTCAGGCTCACCCGACACAGTGGCTGCCATCGCAGAGAAAGTCGGCATTGATCCGGCAATGGCAGAAAAAGCGGTTGCGGCGCTGGGGCAATCCCACGCTGAAGATGGTGACACCGTTGAACTGGCGGCGGGCAAGACCGGCCTAGACAGCGGCACGCTTGGTTCCATTATGGAGCAAATGGGCGGTGAGGGTGCATTGGGCGATCTGGCCGGGAAAATGGGCGGCGATTCCAAATTGGCCGGTCTCGCATCCATGCTTGATCGCGACGGTGATGGAAATCCGATCAACGATGTGATCGGTATGGCATCAAGCCTGTTTGGCAAAAAATAGTCACACTACCACCGCGGGGAGAAGATATATGAGTTTGGCGCAAATGCTGCAGCAAAGCGGCGTAATCGAAAGCATGGCGGGTGAGCTGGGCATTGATCCGCAAACCGCCAAGATCGGCGCCGGGGCTCTGTTGCCGGCCATCGTCGCAGGAATGGGGAGGAGTGCCACGGGCGGTTCATCGACGCCGGACCCGTTAGGTGGTTTGGGCGGCCTAGCCGGTGCAATTTTGGGCGGCGGCGGGGGCGGAATGCTCGATGCGGTACTCGGCCAGTCACCCACACCGACGCAACAGGGCAACGATATCCTCGGCACAATCTTCGGCAGCAAAGATGTCAGCCGCGGCGTTGCTGGCGAGGTTGCGGCAATGACCGGTATTGATGAAAGTGTTTTGAAAAAGATGCTGCCAATTCTGGCTATGGCAGCGGCTGGTTACATGGCCAAAAATGCCCAGGGTTCCGGCGGAGGCGCTGGCGGCAGTGCAGGCGGTAGTGCCGGGGGTGGGGCACTCGGCGGAATTCTTGGCTCTATCGTTACCGGCATGATTTCGCGCTAAACGCCCGGACAACATTCATAACAAACAAAAGCGGCGATGGGATTGGATCCCGTCGCCGCTTTTGTTTGGCATGCAGCATATTGAGGGATAGCTTTTCGATAGACTGGAACTATTGAAAAGTTCGATCATTTCATATTGGTCTATGTGATCATGTGACACCACATCTTAGATCAGACGGCGCGACCGAAGCGTCATCTGCAATTGGGGCTGAGGCGTAGATTTCTCCCCGGACAATGAAGGAAAAGATTATGAAACTTAAACACTTGGTTCTCGCAGCCGCTGCCCCACTTGCACTTGCAGCGTGTGGAACACCCTCCGACGCAGAAGGCACCACAGATGTAGCAACAGCGGAAGCTGGCGCGCCAATCACCGCTGAAGAAGTGGCTGCTGCTCAAACAGCCTGGGGTGAAGGCATTGTCGCAATCGGCAAAGTATTTACTGAAGAAGGCGACGTGAAAGCGGCTGCTGAGAAGCACATTGCTGACTTCTATGCCTATGAAGGTGGCGACACCGTTTTGTTCAAGCCAACTCTGGCCGCTGAAGACCAGTTCCGCGGTGACGCTGACGAAGCCCTGAGCTACTTCATCGGTACAGAAGGCACCGAAGATAAAGGCTTTGCGATCAAGCCATGGACTGCTGTTCGTTGGGAAAACGAAGGTACCGTAACCGATGGTGACAGCGCGATGGCAATGGGCAACTATTACTTCACTGACACCGATGGCAACGACACCAAGGTTGAATACACCTTCGGCTATGTGCGCGCTGAAGACGGTTCACTGAAGATCAATCTGCATCATAGCTCGGTACCCTTCTCGAGCTAAGACAGGGGAGCGTGGCGTTACCGCGAGTGGAGCGCCACGCTTTCATTCTATGGCGACTGTGCCTTGAATGGGCGTATTGAACGGCCCATCAATGGTGCCAGTAATCGTTTATTCTTCTCGACCATCTTGTTGGGTCACTTTGAACTTTGGCCTGCTGCGAGCTCTAAAGGGCTCTCCCTCGGTTGCGTTCTGTAGTGCAGCTATCAAGGCCTCGGCCCTAGAGGCCGTTCTACCTCCGTGAGGGTTGGCAGCTACCGGCGAAAGGCTTTCCTTTGCTAAAGCTATCTTGCCTTCTGCAGCTTGCATTGCGCCAACATTCACCCACAATCCGTGATCAAAGGGTGCGAGTTCCGCCGCCCGTTCCAATGCGTGCCTTGCCTGCTCAGGTGGCTCTTTTCCGCGCGCCACGAAACTACGGTAGTAATAGATCAAGGGCAAAGGGTGGTCATTCTCCAACGCATTCAACGCCGAAAATGGTGCCATCGCTGCTTTATAGGCGCTGTCCGGATCCTCTGCGTCAATTGCTTCACGAAATAGCGCATAGCCCTTTTGAACATATGCATTGCGCTGTTTTGGGTCGAGCGCGATAGCTGCGTTGGCAGCCGCAATGGCGGCTGCATTGTTACCTGCATCTACTTCCGCTTCGGCAAGAACCGTCAGAACAGCGGGATCATTTGGATATTGTTTGGCCACTTTCTGCACATCAGGTAGCAGCTCCAGCGCCTCCTCCCGTGTCACGCCCCTTTGTGAGCGCATCCTCAATGGCATTATGTCGGCTTCTCCCTCCGAAAGTTCCCGGATCGACACTTCACCGACAGTCAACCAGTCAGGTTTCAGGTTAAATGTCATCATTCGTCGCTGTTTCAAATAGCGATCCAAATCCTTACCGAGCTGATCAAGGTCTCCAAATGCTTCTTGTGCGGCATCGGTTGATGTCTCCCCTTCAACAACTCGTTTCCAATAGGCCGTGAGTTGCCCCTTCCGCGTGGGTTCAAACTGCAGGTAGTGATAAAGCAACCAGCTGCGACCATAGAATGAGTCGTATTTCCGCCCTTTGTTCTTCTCGTATAAGTTTCGATCAAGCAGTTCGTAGATGGAAACATCTTTGGCATAGGCCAATTCTCCAGCGCGGTGTTGCGCTGGCCTTCCAATCAGAACACTTCCGTCGCGATTGAATGTTGCTGCTGCAAAGAACTCAGCGGCACCCTCACTCATCCAGCGGGGCATTGCGTAGCGTGAGCTCGAGATCAAGAAGTGGTGTGCATACTCATGTAGCAGCACCACTGTTGAGAAATCAGGGTAGCCGCTTTTGAGACGAATATCCTGTACGAATGCCTTTGAGCCACCAGCACGCGGTATGTAAAAACCGGCTATCGTTGTGCTTTTTGATCCAGATAGCTTTCTGATGTCTCGTTTGCTGCCCACCGCAAAAATTGTAACTCTGTTTGATGGGCTAGGCTTATCCAGTTTGCGGCCCGTAATGAATTCCATCGAGGCATGATATTGTTCAAGCATTTCAGCGAAACGCCGAACATCCTTCTCGCTGTCATCGGCATAGATTACGAAATTATCGCTCTGTGCCTCGTACCACTTTGCTTCTGCCGCCGTGCTGAAAACCACCAATGAAAATAGTAGAATCCAATATTTCATTATCTGCCCCTATCGAATCGCCATTCAGACTAGCGAGATCGAAGAAGAATAGAAGTTGTATTTGTGATCTATGACACTGAAGTTATATAACGCGCGACGTTTTTGCCTAACACATCAAGCGGGGCGTTTCCGCCCAGAATAACTGCGTCGTTGAAGGCTTTGAAATCATAAGCATCGCCCAGTTTTTCCTCTGCCATGGTGCGTTGCCGAACAATTTCACTGTGGCCAACCTTGTAACCACAGGCTTGGCCGGGCCAGCTGCAATAGCGATCGACTTCGCTTTCAACCTCTTGCCGTTTGCTGCCATTGCGTTCGACGAAGAAGTTGACCGCTTCATCGCGGCTCCAGCGTTTGTGATGTAAGCCTGTATCAACGACCATCCGGCAGGCGCGGAAGGCCAAGCTTTGCAGATAGCCCAGACGGCCGACGACAAAATCGTCATAGGCGCCGAGTTCATCCGCCAATTGCTCGCCATAAAGTGCCCAACCTTCACTGAAGGCATTGAAGGCCAAAATGCTGCGGATCAGCGGTAAACGGTTAGAATATTCGCCTTCCCAAACGTGTCCCGGGATCGTTTCATGATAGGTGAGGTCGGCAAGGTCATATTTGCGGTGTAGATCGGTGGTGCGCAAATTGATCCACATCCGGCCAGGGATGGTGCCATCCTTGCTGCCAGCCCCGCCATACGCGCCGGGTGCGCCCGGTTCTTCCGCAAGCGGCAGGCGTTTTACCTCCAGATTAGGGTCGACAAGCGTATTGAAGGCGCGGGGCATCTGGCCCTTAATCCAACCGATCCGGTCTTTGATGAAATCCATGATCTCTTTACGGCCGGGATCGCCTTCTGCGAACTTGTACCGCGGATCTTGGCTGAGCGCCTGCATCCTTTCGCCAACCGTGCCGACCGTGTAGCCGATATCTTTGAGGATCGGGTCCATCCGCCCGTGCAAGGATGCGAGTTCTTCCAAACCCTGCTCATGCACTTCGTCCGGCGTTAGCGGCGTTGTGGTACTGGCGCGTAATGCCCATGCGTACCATTCGTCCCCTTTGGGCCGGGCGGCCATGCCCGGATCGCCGGTTGCGGATTTTTGTTGCCGGTACAGCTCTGCCAGTTGCGCCTCAAGCGCGGGTGCAATCTGGTTTTGCACTATGGCCTTGGCTTCGCCAGCTGCTTCGTTTGCAGCACCGAGTGTGGAATTTTCTAGCGGAGCGACCAGCGATCCGCCTTTCATGGCGTCGGTAATTGTCCGCTGCATTTGCGCGACGGCCTTCACCAATAAGAAATCTGGCGGCACCACACCCATATCGGTGGCTGCGCGCATCCGGTCCAATTCTCCGTCCAGCACGGCGGGGACTTGGGCCAGTCGGTCGAGATAGGCGCTGGCATCGCCTGCGTCCCGCATTGGATGGGTTGAATCCATAAAGCGAGGCAGATCGAGATAGGAGCCGACGTTCTGGATGACGACATATGGCGCGTTGCGCCAGCTGCCAACGGCAACGTCACCATAGGGCAGGGCGAACCCGTCCAGCGCGTTGGCATATCCGCTTTCGACGACTTCAAAATTGGTTCGGGTGTCGGCATCGAAACCGCTGGTGTCGATGGCGCGGATAGTGGTGAGGTCTTCGCGCAGTGTCGCCGCATACGCGTCTTGACCGGCTTGCGTCTGATCTTCCAATCGGGAGCGCAATCCAGCATAGGCGCCGGTATCAACACCCAGTCCGGTGGCGCGTTCTGGCTCATGTTGCAGCAGGCGATACGCCACCAGATCCAAAAACGCATTGGGCTGGATCATAGCGGCTGATTTTACCGCCTGGCTGGCAATACTGGCGGGCGCGCAGGCGGCGACGGCGGTTAAAGAAACACCCGCCCCAATCCCTGACAGGGCTTGGCGGCGGGTGATCGAATTCTGTGTGGGAATGGTCATTCCCAATGTCTGGCGTGGCTGAGCGTTTTAGTCAAACGTCCGCCACGCAGCAGGCTTAGTCGAGAAATTCAGCGGGAACTTTACCGCCATTTTTGGCCAGTTCTTGCAATGTCTTCTTGTGCAGCCAGATGTTCTCTTCAGCGGAACCGGAATAGTTTGTGTCACCCAGCTCACCAGCAAGTTCTTTGCGGTTGGCAAAGCTTGCATCGACACCGATCAGTTTCATAAGATCGACGATGGATGTGCGCCAGTTGAGTTTATCGGCACCGGGCATTGCATCCAGATTGGCGGCGACATCAACGTTGCTGATTGCGGCTGGTGCAGCAGGGGCCGCTGGCGCTGCTGGCGCTGCTGGTGCAGCTTTTGTTTCTTCTTCGTCTTTGCCGAAGACTGCGTTTTTGATTGAGCTGAAAATACCCATAGAAAATTCCCTATTCCAATAGCGAATCACCACCCCCGGCGTCGCTCTCCAACACCCACTATATGGGCATTGCGGCGCAGATATTAAACCGGTTCAAACCGCTGCATTTGTGCGCTAGTGTAAAATGATGAATATCGTTCTGTCTATCATGGTGCTGGCCGCGTTCGGGCTGCTGGCTGGCGCGTTCGCATTATGGAAGCGGGGCGGCCCCATAAAACAAGTGCTTATGATGGTGCTGCTTGCCGTTATCGCGGTGGTGAATGTCGCGATTTGGACGATACCCGATGCCGAGGGGACATCGCCCCTCGACAAGATCGAGCAAGTGGAAGAGCCTGCTAGCTCCTCTTAGCATCAATCGGGCAGTTCCCAGCGGACAGAACCGGTGTAGCTGCCAATGACTTTTTCACCGTTGCTATCACGGGCTGCTTCAAATCGGGCCCGGCGCGATGCCAATTTGCATGTTGCAGTATCCAAGACCGAATGGCCGGTAGATGCCATGATCTGGCAGTTTTGCACCCGGCCATTGGTCCCGATTGATAATTGGAAACGGGCAACCCCGGTATATTCGCGGTTGATCCAACTGGTCCGGTAATCGGACTGGGTGATCCAGCCGCTGGGGGCATTGCGCGGTTTGGCCGCAATCGGCTCAAATGTCGGCACCGGGGGTACGGGCGGCTGGATCACCATTATCGGTCCGGTTGGTAGTACCTCCCGCGTGACAGGGCCCGCCGGTACTGGTGTGGTGGATGTGGTGATCACCGGTCCGGCCGGGGTGATATCGATCGCCTGATCGGGCGTGAAGGGATCGGGCTGGGATATCGGATCAGCGCTGGGTTTGATGTCTTCAATGGGGGTCGGGGTCGGGGTTGGCTTGGGTAGCTCTATTTCGACATTGTGCCCTTCAAACGGTTTGGGCGGCGCCGCCGGAATGAAGTTTGTGGCCAGTCCTGTGACCAGCACAGTCCCAATCGCTGCGTGAATAACAATAACACCGGCTGCCGCTTTTTTTCGGTCTGCCGCCATGCCTTGATCGACATATGCCATGTTGTGTCTCCTCTACCCGCTGGTCGAGAAGTTACGACCAACTTCCAACAGGATGATACAACATCACAACAAGATACCCAAGAAGTATCGCGTGGCAATTTGCCACTAATACATTTTGGAATGAATATTAGATATGTAAACTAACGATGTTTGGGTGATCACTTGATCGGGCAGGATGGGTCCAGCCGGAAATCAAGGTAGTTATCAACCGAAGCCATCAATTCATCTTGTTCATTTTCAAAGAAATGGTTCGCGCGCGGAATTTCTTCGTGATGGATGGTGATGTGCTTTTGCGTGCGCAGCTTATCGACCAGTTTTTGTACGGCGCTGGGCTGCACAACTGTGTCAGCGGTACCCTGAATGAAGATACCGGAGGCAGGGCACGGGGCAAGGAAGCTGAAATCATACATGTTCGCAGGTGGCGCGATCGAAATGAAACCGCGCACTTCGGGACGGCGCATCAGCAATTGCATACCGATCAACGCACCGAAAGATACGCCCGCAACCCATGTGGTTTGCGCTTCTGCATGGATGGATTGCACCCAATCGAGAGCGGCGGCGGCATCGGATAATTCACCGATACCATTGTCAAAGCTTCCTTGGCTGCGCCCGACACCGCGGAAGTTAAACCGCAATGTCGCAAATCCGCGATCGGTGAATGTCTTGAACAGTTTTTGAGTCATCTGCTCGTTCATTGTACCGCCGCCCTGGGGGTGGGGGTGCAAGATCATAGCAACCGGCGCGCGCGGACGCGGAGCGGGAGTGTAACGGCCTTCAAGACGGCCTTCTGGACCGGGGAAAATTACGGATGGCATTGTTGATGTACCTGTCAGAAGATGAACACACGCGGGTAGCGCGGCGTATTTCGCAGTCTATATAGTGTTCTATCCATTTTTCGCAATTGCGATAACCATACACGCAAAGAAGTAGAGGCTGACCGATTACCGAGCGTATCTATCTTGACCATGCAGCGACCACTCCGATCCGGCCAGAGGCATCGGCCGCGATGCAGGAAGGTTTCGCGATCTGGGCCAATCCCAGCAGCCCGCACGCGGAAGGGCGCAAAGCCAAACAGGCGTTGGAAGATGCACGGGCGCGGGTAAAAAAAGCGCTCGGCTGGGATGGTGAAGTGATCTTCACCAGCGGGGCGAGCGAGGCCGCCGCCATTGCTGTTGGGCAGGTCCAAGCCGGACGCAAGGCTGTTAGCGAGATCGAACATGATGCGGTTTTTTTGAACGGGCCGGGTTCGTATGACGCGGTTCTTCCGGCCCAGAGTGACGGTTCTTTTGATCGCAGCGATATATATCAGGCAGTGGGCGCAGTCGGCATGGATCCTGCCGAGCGGGATTGGCGTACGCTTGTCTGCATCCAGCAGGTCAATTCCGAAACCGGTGCGCAGTTACAATTTGCAAAAGCGCAGCGGATTTTGGCTAATTTCGACGTGCTTACGCTGTCCGATTGTTCGCAAAGTGCCAGCAAGCTGGAATTGCCGGATGCGGATATGGTGATCGTTTCTGCCCATAAATTGGGCGGTCCCATAGGTATTGGCGCGTTACTGGTGCGGGATTACGCATTGCTACACCCAACCGGCGGACATGAACGTGGCTATCGGCGGGGAACGGAAAATCTGCCCGCGGCCATGGGCTTTGCAGCCGCGCTGGAGGCATCTGACTGGCAAACCTCTGCCGCGCAGCGCGCCGCGTTTTATGATGGTTTTGGCGATGCGCGGCTCAAGTTTACCGATCAAGTGGATTTTATCGGTGCCATCACTCATCCTACTTTGAGCGCCCAAGCGCTGCTGATCCGGCTCGATGCCATGGGCATTGCGGTATCGGCTGGCAGTGCGTGTTCCTCCGGCACTCTTAAGAAAAGCCGCGTGCTTGATGCTTTCGGCGTCGATGATGCCGTGGCAGCGAGGACAATCCGGGTCAGCCTAGGGTGGAATACAACACCGCAGGAACTGGAACGCTTCGCCGAGGCATGGGTAAGTCTTACATGATTTATCTCGATTATCAGGCCACCACACCCCTTGCCCCCGAAGCGCGCGATGCGATGCTGCGTTGGCTGGATGGTGCAGACGGGCAAGGCTTTGGTAATCCGCATTCATCACACCGGCTGGGGCGCAGCGCGGCGGCAGCTGTGGAGCTGGCGCGGGACCGGGTGGCGGCGTTGTTCCCTCCGGGTGGCTCAGTGGTGTTTACCAGCGGGGCGACAGAAGCGCTCAATACCGTGCTGAAGGGGTCTCGGGGCAATGTGCTGACCTTTGCCACGGAACATTCAGCGGTTCGCGATTGTGCCGTTCCGGTAGAGCGGCAGGGGCGTCAATTTAAAATTCTGCCAGTCGGTGATGACGGGATTGCAGACTTGGCCGCTTTGCGCGGTGCCGCCAATAAACAGACCGGTATTATCGCGGCGATGATGGTCAACAATGAAATTGGTTCGATCAATCCGCTGGCGGATATCACAGCGATTGCACGGGAAAACGGCGCGTTAGTGCTGTGTGACGGCGTTCAGGCCTACGGACGGATCGAAATGGCGGGGACGTGTGATTTCATCGCAGTTTCAGCCCATAAAATCCACGGGCCCAAAGGTATTGGCGCGCTGTGGATACGTGACGGGTTGGAAATCGATCCCTTGCTGCATGGCGGGGGACAGGAAGGCGCAGTGCGTTCTGGCACGCTCAGTCCGGCTCTGTGTGCTGGATTTGGCGCCGCAGCCAAGGTCGCGGCTGAGCGTATGCAGGACGATGCCGATCATATTGCGGGGCTGTGGATCGCGGCGCGTGCCCGTTTTGAAGGATGGGAATTGAACGGCAGTGCAGAGGCGCGCTGGCAAGGCAACCTCAACATCCGCAAGCAAGGCTTGGATGTGGCACGGCTGATGTCTGATGCGCGCACTCTGTGTTTTTCCGCCGGATCGGCCTGTGCCAGCGGGTCAGGACGGCCCAGCCATGTGTTGAAAGCGATCGGGCTTGATGATGCAGCGGCCAAAAGCTCCATCCGATTGGGCTTCGGGCGTTACACCACCATGGAAGAGTTAGACCAAGGTATCGACGCAATTCTGAAAGCGGTGAAGGAGCAAGGCCTGTGACTGTTTCTGTACGATTTACTGCCGCCAACGGTGATGTCGTTACCGCCGATGCGGCGTCCGGCTCCTCACTGCTTGAAGTCGGGCAAGCGGCGGGTATGCCCTTGGAAGGAACCTGCGAAGGCCAAATGGCGTGCTCCACCTGCCATGTCATTGTGGACACAGAATGGTTCGATCGCCTGCCCGAAGCGAGCGAGGAAGAGGAAGATATGCTTGACCTTGCTTATGGCGTGCAACGCACAAGCCGCCTGTCCTGCCAGATCGATCTGACAGATGAAATGGACGGATTATCCGTCGCTATCCCGAGCGATAGCAATGACGCATCGCGGATGTGATGGGATCACTCCTGCGCTTCCAGCGTAGTGTCGCGGGTTAAGGCAGATGGTTTGCGCAGTCGCATACCGCTTTTACGCCAGATCCAGCGGATACCCAGCACCAACAAGATGATCGGAATTGCAGCAGTCAGCAACAAGATGATCCCGGCAATCACTGAACCCATCACAGATCCTATGGATGAGAATGCCTGCCTGATCGGGCCCATAAAGCCGCCAGTGCTGCGTTCACCAGAGCTGTAATTGATCGTCATTTTGCTGAATGCGACCCGGTTTTTCATTTCAGCGAGCCAGCTGCTGGCTTGGTCAATTTCTTCGTTGACCTGCGCCACACCGCGTTCTGCTTCTACCAGCTCGGCCACTGTTCCACGCCGGGAGCGCAGAATTTCCATCAACCGGTCGCGCAGCAACGTCCGCGCCCGCAGCCGGGCTTCGGTGTCGACGATCTGCTTGGATAGGTCTTCACCCTGGATGGACTTCGATATTTGCTGTCCGTCCATTTGTTCCGAAACAGTAGCTAGCTCGGTGGAGAAGCTGCGCGCCGCGCCCGCCGCAACGGCAAGTTGCAGGCTGCCATAGGCATAGTCCCCCTCCGACCCTGATTGTTCGAGAGAGATAATACGGCACACCGTGTCGCCCTTGCTGGTGCACAGATCAGCGTGGCTCTGTTGGAGCGGGGACATCGCATCTGCAGTCACCCGGAACCCGAAATCATAAATATAGGCGATTTGCGGAGTGCTGACCGGAATGTCGGCGCTGGCGTTTGGGGCGGGTGATGTTTCGGCGACGCTAACTGCTGATTCAGCTTCTAACCGATCGGCTGGCGCCTCCGCTGCCTCGCGATCAGCGGTGTATTCCTGCGCGCCGTCTGAACATGCTGCCAGTAAAACCAACGGTCCCACCAACGGAAAAAGCACTTTGCGCATATCACATTCCTCTAGCTTGCCTTATTTTTGCCACAATTGACCGTGTCCGTTTGAAATAGTCAAGCAGAAAGCCCTGATTGCGGCGCCACATTGTTGGCGCTAATGGAGGGCGAATATCCGCCACGGGCTAGCCAGATTGCTGACTATAACCCCGTCGGGCGGCACATTACTGAAAGCAAAAAAATGCGCGAAACCATTCGCAACTTTATTGAATCGAGCCGGTTTGAATGGGGCATCACTGCCGTCATCGTGCTCAATGCGATTGTGCTCGGCATGGAAACAGTGCCGTCGGTAGTGCGCGATTATGGCGGGCTGCTGGCGCTATTGGATAGCGCATCCATTGCCATTTTTGTGGTTGAGATAGCGCTGAAATTGTTCGTCTACCGGCTGAAATTTTTCACCAATGGCTGGAATGTGTTCGATCTGATCATCGTATCGGTTGCGCTGATCCCTGCCAGCCAGCAGTTCAGCGTGTTGCGGGCGCTGCGCATATTGCGCGCTCTGCGGCTCATTTCGGTGGTCCCCAGCATGCGGAAGGTCATTGTGGGGCTGTTCAAGGCGATCCCCAGTATCGGTACGGTGATTGTGATGCTGTTGCTGCTATTTTATATCAGCGCGGTGATGGCGACCAAGCTGTTTGGCGCCGCCTTCCCCGACTGGTTCGGCAACCTTGGCCTGTCACTTTACTCACTATTCCAGATTATGACGCTGGAAAGCTGGTCGATGGGTATCGTTCGGCCGGTGATGGAAGTGTATCCCTATGCGTGGGTATTCTTCGTGCCGTTTATTCTGCTGACCAGCTTTATCGTGCTGAACCTGTTTATCGGTGTGATCGTCAACGCGATGGCAGAAGCAACCGAGGATGACGCGCATGGGGAGCGCGAGGAAATTCTGACCGAATTACGCAGGCTCAGGGCCGATATTGCCGAATTGAAGAAGTAAGCGCCCAAAATACCCAAACAAACTGGTGTGAAACCCACGATAAGCATCTCCCACAGTACGCGGCGACTTGCTAAGCACCGCGTATGAGCACAGCCGATACTGACAATTTAGAGCCTGATCCATTTGACGCGATTGTCGATGCACCGTTCGATTCCGCCTTGTCCGAACGGTATCTGGTCTATGCCTTGTCGACGATTACAGCGCGGTCCTTACCCGATTTGCGGGACGGCCTAAAACCGGTTCATCGCCGCTTATTGTGGACCATGCGGCAACTTAAGTTGGACCCGACCAACACGTTCAAGAAAAGTGCCCGTGTTGTGGGTGAGGTCATCGGTAAATATCACCCGCACGGCGATACTGCTGCCTATGATGCGATGGTCCGCCTCGCGCAGGATTTCTCGCTTCGTTATCCGCTGGTGGAAGGGCAAGGGAATTTCGGCAATATTGATGGCGATAATGCCGCTGCCTACCGCTATACCGAAGCGCGCCTGACAAAAACAGCGATGCATCTGATGGCGGGGCTTGATCAGGGCACGGTTGATTTCATTCCCACCTATAACGGGGAAGAAGAAGAGCCTGAGTTGATGCCGGGCCTGTTCCCCAATCTGTTGGCAAACGGCACCAGCGGTATTGCGGTGGGCATGGCGACCAATATTCCCAGCCATAATGTGGCCGAAATTATCGATGCAACGCTGGAGCTGATCGATAACCCCACGGTTGAACATAGCCGGTTGATGGAATTGTTCCACGGACCGGATCTTCCAACCGGCGGTTTGATTGTTGATAGTCCGGATGGTATTTCAAAAGCCTATGAAACCGGGCGCGGATCTTTCCGCATTCGCGGGCGGTTCCATGCCGGGGAAGCGGACAAAGAAGAAGACCGCAATGCAGGCATAGAGCGGCTGGGCGGCGGCCAATATCAGCTGGTGATCAGCGAAATTCCCTATCAGGTCCAGAAGGGTAAGCTGATAGAGCAGATCGCTCAACTGATCGCGGATAAGAAACTGCCGATTTTGGAAGATATCCGCGACGAGAGTGATGAAAATATCCGTCTCGTTCTGGTTCCGAAGAACCGCAATGTTGATCCCGAATTGCTGAAAGAGTCGCTGTATAAGCTGACCGATCTGGAAACGCGCTTCGGCCTCAATCTGAATGTGCTCGACGCATCGCGCACGCCGCTGGTGATGGGCCTGAAGGAACTGCTGCAAAATTGGACAGCGGCCCAGATCGAGATTTTGCAGCGCCGCACACAGCACCGGTTGGATAAGATCGCGGCGCGGCTGGAACTGTTGGAAGGCTATATCGTTGCTTTCCTCAATCTCGACCGTGTGATCGAGATTATCCGGTACGAGGACGAGCCCAAAGCGGTGATGATGGCCGAGTTCGAACTGACTGACCGTCAGGCAGAGGCCATCCTTAATATGCGGCTGCGCAGCTTGCGTAAGCTGGAAGAAATGCAGCTGCGCGGCGAACGCGATGATTTGCTGAAAGAACGCGATGAGCTGGAGAAGCTGCTCGGTTCTCCCGCTCGCCAGCGCACTCGTTTGAAGCGGGACTTGGCCAATCTGCGCAAGGAATATTCGGAGGAAACCGATCTCGGCCGCCGCCGCACCACCATTGCCGAAGCTGCGCCGACCGTTGAATTCAGCATGGATGCGATGATCGAGAAGGAACCGATCACGGTTATTCTGTCGCAAAAAGGCTGGATCAGAGGTGCGAAAGGCCATGTTGATCTGGGGGCAGATGGCAAGGGAGCCGACTTCAAATATAAAGAAGGCGATGGCCCCGCCTTTGCGCTTCATGCGCAGACCACAGACAAGCTGTTGATCGCGGCCGACAATGGCCGTTTCTTCACGCTGGGCTGTGATAAATTGCCCGGTGCGCGGGGCTTTGGTGAGCCTGTGCGGACGACTTTGGACATCGATGCCGAAGCGGCATTGGTTAACGTCATTGTCTACAAGCCGAAGGGGCAATTATTGCTCGCATCGACCAACGGAAAAGGCTTTGCCGCGCAGACTGACGAGATTTTGGCAGAAACGAAAAAGGGCCGACAAGTCGTTAATCTTAAAGGCGATGCCAAACTGTCTGTCGTTCGGTCAATCGAGACAGAGCATGATCACATTGCAGTGGTGGGCGACAACCGAAAGCTGGTTGTGTTCAATCTGGAAGAACTGCCAGAACTGGCGCGCGGGCAGGGCGTGATGCTGCAACGGTTCCGTGATGGCGGCTTGTCCGATGCAATCACCTTCAAGTTGGAAGATGGCCTTAGCTGGGCGATGGGCGGCGACAGTGGCCGTACCCGGACAGAAAGCGACATCTGGCAATGGAAAGTCGCCCGCGGTGCCGCCGGGCGGATGCCGCCACAAGGCTTCCCCCGCGATAATAAGTTCTAACGCACAAAAGGGCGCGAACCGGTCATACGGTTCGCGCCCTTTTTGGTAATGCGCTCGATAGCGTGGCTTAGCCTTGGCGGCGTCGTTGAGGGCGGTTTCCTGCGCCACCGCCTTGTGTTTGGCCGCCGCGTTTGTGGAACTTCTTGCCGGCTGGTTTGTCTGCAGACCGCTCATCGCGGCGCTTGGCTTCGACAATAGGTTTGGTCACTGGCCCTTTTTTATGACTCACATTTTTGGCGCGGCCATAGACAGGTTCGTCGCGGCCTTCTTTGCCGCCGCTGCGCCGGTCACGGTCGTCGCGGCTGCGGTAATTGCCTTGATCCGGGCTCCGGCCTTCTGCGTCACGCCAATTGCGATCCCGCGGTTGCTGCTTTTGTGGCTTCTTGCCGCGTGACTGGCCGCCGCGCGCACCGCCGCCACCAGAACCTTTCCGGAAGCGATTGGCACGGTCTTCGTCGCTGCGCTCGGCACCCGACCCTTTCCGCGCCGGTGCAGGAAGGCCAGCAGCCTGTGCGATAAAGTCATCCGGCAGTTTGGCCGGGGTCAATTTTACTTGGGTCAACCGTTCAATATCGCGGATATAGGGACGCTCGTCCGGCGCGATATAGCTGATCGCAATGCCGCTGCGACCTGCACGCGCGGTCCGGCCAATGCGGTGAACATATTGTTCTGCCACATTGGGAATTTCAAAGTTAAACACTGCGCTTACGCCGGGAACATCAATGCCGCGTGCAGCAATATCGGTGGCGACCAAAACGGGCACCGCACCGCGGCGGAAACCGTCGAGTGCGCGGGTCCGCTGGGCCTGTGATTTGTTGCCGTGAATGGCAGCGGCGTTAATGCCAGCGGCTACCAAATGGCGGACTACGCGGTCTGCACCGTGTTTGGTACGGGTAAATACCAGAGCTGTTTCAATCTCTCCGCTGTCGATGCCTTTGCGTAAGGAAATCGTCAGCAGCGCTTGCTTTTCCTTCTGGTCGATGAAGGTGGAGAACTGGTCGACCCGTTCTGCCGTGGTCGATTGCGGGGCAACCTCTACGCGGACGGGATTGGTGATGAAACGCTTGCCCAATTGCGCAATCGCATTCGGCATTGTGGCGCTGAAGAACAGGCTTTGGCGCTCTTTGGGCAGCATATTGGCAATACGGGTCAGCGGCTTGATAAAGCCCAGATCCATCATCTGGTCCGCTTCATCGAGAACGAAAATTTCCACGTGACCCAGTGTAAGTGCCCGCTGTTCGACCAGATCGAGCAGACGGCCCGGTGTCGCCACCAGAACATCGCACCCGGGGACGAGTTTACGCGCCTGTTGGCGCACCGGCAGTCCGCCAAATACGCATTGTACTGACAGGTCGAGGAAGCGTGCATAATCGCGCATATTGTCGGCGATTTGAGCCGCCAGCTCGCGGGTTGGTGACAGGATCAGCATCCGGCAACCGGCTGGGTGGCGGGCGATCGGGTTCTGCGCCAACCGGTGCAGGGATGGCAGCGAAAACGCCGCCGTTTTGCCGGTACCCGTTTGGGCAACACCCAGAAGGTCGCGGCCATCCAGCAGTGCGGGAATACTCTCGCGCTGGATCGGAGTAGGTTCAGTGTAACCCTTCGTGTTCAAAGCACGGAGGATAGGCTCGGCCAGGCCGAGTTGTTCAAAATAAGACATATATTACTTTCATTGCGCGCCAAGCGGATATGAGAATCCGGGCGCGGAGAGGTCCTTACGGCGACCCACGCGTGAAACGGGAAGCATTGCGATAACGCAAATTCCATGCACCATGTGCGGGACTAGCCCCTTGAAAATACGGGGAAGTTCACGCTCGCAGATGGTTTCACAGGACGGTTCCTGTGCTGGACGTTGAGAGCCATATAGGGGGCGACTTGTGAAGAAGCAATGAAATTACGCGATAGAGGCCGATCATTGCGCCAATATCGCGTCCAATATTTGCTCTACGCGGTCGCGATCCGGAAATGCTTCAGCCACCCACTGAGCCTCGACCTGTTTGAGAATGCGCGCCACTTCGGGGCCAGCCCCGACGCCGTGTGTCACGATCTCCCCACCTTTCATGGGCAGTTGCGGCGGGGTCCAATCCCGGATTGCCGATATGTCGGCACCGGCCAATAACAGCCGGTCCAGTGCACCTTGTGTGCCCTGGTAATAGGCCAGCGCTTTAGGGTCCGCAGCGTCGCTCGTTTGCCGTTCTGCCGCACACACCAATCGCGCGCGTTCAGCGCGGGACAGGCGCAATCGCACACCGACTTCATCGGCAATCGCGGGCAATGCAGGCAGTAAGGCAGCAAGTCGGCGAATGGGGTGGGGCGCAATATCCGCGCCAGCCTCCGCCGCGATAAGATCGCGCAGCCTTTGCAAATCGCGCGGGCCAGTTTCTGGCACAATCACTTTCCACACACCAAGCGACACCATCAATTCGGCAGTGTCCGCAGGGTCGGGCAATGCGAGAAGCAGCAATAGCTCTTTCGCCACACGTTCCCGGCTGAGCGCGGTCAAAGTTCCGGCAAGTTCGCGGCAGGCACTGATTGCTTCCTGATCCAGTTCAGCCCCAAACCGTGCCTGAAAGCGAAAATAGCGGAGGATACGTAGGTGGTCTTCACGAATGCGTTCACCAGCTTCGCCTATAAATCTTACATGGCGATTGGAAAGGTCCTCCAACCCGCCAAAAAAGTCGGAAATCTCCCCGGTTTCAGGGTTCGCATAAAGAGCATTGATCGTGAAATCACGACGGGCCGCGTCGTCGCGCCAGTCGCTTGCAAAGGCGACTGTCGCACGGCGACCATCGGTTGCCACATCTTTACGCAAGGTGGTAATTTCCACCGGGCCGCCATCCAAAACGCCGGTTACCGTGCCATGATCGATGCCGGTCGGGATGCAGCGAATGCCAGCCTCTTTCAATTGATCCATCACCGCGGCAGGAAGCAGCGGCGTTGCTGCATCGACATCGGAAACATCCGAACCCAGCAGGGTGTCACGCACTGCACCGCCAACCCAGCGGATATTGTCGGCGCCCAAAGCGGAAACCAACTGCGCCAAATCTTGCCGCCGTGTCCACGCGGCTGCGGGTAGAACCTTATCCATGATCTATACCGCCGAACACATCAGCAAATTTGATACGCTGAGACAGATTGTAGATGATACCGGCTGTCACGCCCCAAATGCGAAAACCTTGCCAGTTCATCTCAAGATACTCCCGCTTTGTGCCGCGCCATTCAACGGCATGGCGGGTCCACTGTGATTGATCGAGTACCAGATTGAGCGGTGCCTCAAACCATTCGTCCACTTCAGCCGGGTTCGGGGTAAGTGCGAGATCCGGCGGCACCACGCCCAAAACAGGGGTTACGTTGAAACCGGTGCCGGTGCGGTAGAGATCGGTGGTACCGATCAGCCGAACCGTTGCGGGATCAAGCGCCAGCTCTTCATTGGCCTCGCGAAGGGCAGCGGCAATGGCATCTTCGCCGGGGTCAAGCTTTCCCCCCGGAAAAGCCACTTGCCCGGGATGGTCGCGCATATCCTGCGGCCGCTGGGTCAGAATGATGCCCGGCTCAGCGCGGTCGGTAACAGCAATCAGCACAGCCGCGTCCTTGGTCCTGCGGTTGGCGTTGTAGCGTTCTTCGCTGATCAAATCACCGATGCCGGTACGGTGGCCGGCCTCGAACAGATTGGACAATTTGTTAAACAGAGCGCTCATACAGAGATCAAGAAGCCGGTATCAGAGAAAATGTTTGCCCAAGGCTGGAGACCGTCCAATCCTCTCCATTGGCCAAAGCGATGTCAGCCAATTGACCAAAGGTGCTGCGGTTGAGCCGCGCTTCGCAGCCTTGCCGGACATGAAGATAAAGAGCGGGAGTGTCGGGGTTGCCGCGGGCCACAAGCATATTGTCCGCCCCCGCAACAACCAGCTCGTCAGTATTGAGACGGAATGCCAAACCGTCACCGCGCAGCGCGACATCCACTGCGATAAAGGCAGCGTCTTCAACCTCTATCGACAGTTTCTGGAACGGGGTGACCAACCAATGGGCCCCGGCTTCATCGCGCAACAATAGGCTGGCAAAAGCCCGCACCATGGCTGGTCGTTTGATCGGGCTATCATCATGCAGCCAAGTGCCATCGGCACAAATACGCATCCGGCTGTCGCCTTCATGCTCCGGCGTCCAAGTGTTTACGGGCGGGAGCTTGCGCAGTTCAACCTGCTCGGCAATTTGGGCAAGCGACAGATCGGCAAGTTCTGGTGGGGGCGTATAGGGCATTTCGTGATGTGCGATGCCAGAAATAGGACCGGCGGCCAAGCCGTAAGCGTCTCATGCGCTTCTTATATACCGCATATTGGGGGCTTAGGCGTCTGGCAAATCGGTTGGCCAAGGGCCGAGCATGCCCTCGGTTGGGAGTATGGCTGGGTTTGCGCAACGGACCAGCAGACGGCTCCGCTCAAATGGCCCCGGGCAATGCCAATTTTGTGTTGGTGCGGCGGTAAACCCGAAAAAGCGTTCGTAATATTCAGGGTCGCCAATCATGATCTGGGGCAATGCGGAACCCGGTGCCAATGCGTCCAACGCAGCGACCATCAATGCCTTGCCGTAACCGTCATTCTGCTTTTCGGGTAGAACCGCGACCGGGCCGACCATGATCATTGGATGCGACCGCCCATCGGGATCAGTCAGAGCCACCGGCCATAATTGGATCGTGCCCGCGAGATATTCCTCATCATCCAAGGCGGCAAAGCTCAGCGCTTCGAGCCACTGGGCACCCTCGCGGATACGATAGGCAGTCCGCGCTTCGCGCCCCGGCCCGAAGGCGCGGTCAAGCAATTGCTCGATCATGTCCGGTTGGACGTTGGTGAGGGGGACAATCGTGGCCATAGAGCGCGCGCCGATAGGATGCGGCGCGCGCGCTGTCGATCAAATTCGGCTACAGGCCGGTAAGGACCAGCTTATGCGTAGATTATTGTCCTGCTTGCGGTTCGGCGTCCCAGCCGGCAGGCAACAAGCGCAACAAACGCCCGCCATCACCATCTTCCAGCACCCAGATTGCACCGTCAGGCGCTTCTGTCACTGCACGGATGCGCGCATCGAAATCATACCGGGCGCTTTCGGTGGCGTCGTCACCGTTAACGGTGATGTGGACCAAACCTTTGCTTTGCAAACCGGCGATTAAAGCGGTGCCTTTCCACTCGGCGAACATATCTCCGTCCAGGAATATCATATCGCCCGGTGCGATTACCGGTGTCCATGTAATGACAGAGCTGGCAAATTCCGGGCGAGTTGCGTTATCCGGGATGGCGTCACCATTATAGTGGTTGCCGTCTGATACAGCGGGCCAACCATAGTTTGCCCCCATTTTGACGAGGTTGAGTTCATCACCGCCAGCGGGACCGTGTTCGACTTCCCACAGGCGTCCATTTGCATCAAAATCCATACCCAGAATATTGCGGTGGCCGTAGGACCAGATTTCAGCGGTCGCTCCGCCTTTGTCAGCCATAGGGTTCTTCTCAGCCGGGCTGCCATCAAGGTTCAAGCGGACGATCGTACCGATCGTATTGGACGTATCCTGTGCCGGCGCCATTTTTTGCCGGTCGCCGGATGCCACGAATAAATACTGCCCATTGGGTGAGAAACGAATCCGGTGTGAATAGTGGCCGCGCCCGGTGGTCTTTGGCCCTTGGCGCCATATCACGGCGATATCTTCAACTGCGCAGCTGGTTGCCGTGAGGCAGTTTAACGTGCCGCGTCCAACCACAGCCCCGCGGGTGTTGTTCTCACCGGCCTCGGCCCAGCTCATATAGACCATTTTGCTGGTCTCATAATCGGGCGCAAACGCAATATCGCCCAAGCCGCCTTGGCCGCCATAATCTACGTCCGGCGCGCCCCCAACAGTGGCGATATTGCCTGTTGCGGGGTCAAACATCTTCAAATTGCCAGGCTTTTCAGTGATGAACAGCCGGCCAGTGCCCGGTTCAAACGCTGCCGCCCAAGGCTCCTCAAATTCACCATGCGCGGTGACTGAAAACGGGCCTACAATTTCCGCATCAGTGGCCCCGGCAATGGCGCTGACAGCCGGTTGACTGTCCCCCGATGCGGAGGCGCTACAGCTTGCGAGCATGATAGCAAAAGGGAATAGGGGAAGGGCGAATTTGCGCGCGAGCACAGTGGGATTTGTCTGGGTCATGCTTTTTGGAACTCCTGATCGCGGTTTTAGTGCCCGAAAATTGATTATCGGGGTTGATGAGGCAGGTCGAGGGCCTTTAGCCGGGCCAGTCGTAGCTGGTGCTGCGGTGCTGTGCGACAATCCGCCAACTGGGCTGGCAGATTCAAAAAAGCTGTCTGCGAAACGCCGGGCGGCGCTGGATATCGAAATCCGCCAGAGCTGTGTTTGGGCAGTCGGTGTGGTGGAGCCTGCCGAGATAGACGAATTGAACATTTTGGGTGCAACAATGCTCGCCATGACGCTGGCGGTGCAGCGGGTGACCGCCTTGTTGGAAGCGGCTCCCTCTGCGGTTCTGATTGACGGGAACATGACGCCAGATGGACGATGCGCGAATTGGGTCAATCCAGCCGGAGCGGATGTCAGGGCAATAGTCGGCGGTGACGGCAGTGAACCTTGCATTTCAGCGGCTTCTATCGTGGCCAAGGAATGGCGTGATCGGATCATGATCGATGCGGCAGTCAAATGGCCGCATTACGGGTGGGAGCGTAACAAAGGGTACGGAACTAAGGAGCATATGGAAGGCCTTCATTTGCATGGTCCCACACCGCTGCACCGACAAAGTTTTGCTCCGGTCGCTCAACTGAGTTTGCTCTAGATTACCTTTGCTCCGGGCCGTTAAGCCAGGATTTCGCGTGCTTCTGTCGCCACAACTTCGGCAATCGCGGCATATGTATCGGCAAACGCAGTACCTTCACGCCAGATCGCGGCGATCGACCGTTTTTCGGACCAGCCCTTGATATCAAACCGTTTGACCATGCCTTCGCCGCCGGTTTCCGATCGCAGGTATAGCTCGGGCAAAATGGCCATGCCCAGACCTGACCCGGCCATTTGGCGCAGACTGTCGAGACTGGTGCCTTCATAGTCGCGCTGGATATCGGCATTCATCTTCTCGCAAATTTGGTAGGCCTGGAGATGCAAGGGGTGGCGGCGATCAAGGCTCAAGACAGGCTCGCCCGTGAAGTCGCTATACTCGAGCGTCTCCTTCCCGAACAACGCATGATCGGGTGCGCCGATCAGATGCAGTCGCTCCTGAAATAGCGGTTCGATATGCAATTCAGAACCGGTCACGGGCAGCGGGGCCAGCATCATATCCAAAGTGCCATTGCGCAGCTCGGCAAATTGGTCTGAGGGAAGACCTTCACGCACATACAGCTTAAGCTGAGGATAATCCTTGTGCAGCCGCACCACCGCAAATGGCATCAGATAGGGGCCAATGGTTGGTGATACTCCAAAGCGAATGGTACCCGCCATGCCGTCTTTGCTGCGTTCTGCGATCAGCCGGATTTCGGAAATATCACGCAATACATTGCGTGCACGGGCGGCAATGTCCCGTCCGATAGGCGTCAAGCGGACGGGCCGTCCACGCTCCACCAATTTACTGCCAAGGCGCAATTCCAGCTCTTTGATCTGCTGGCTCAGCGTTGGCTGGGTGACGTGCACGCTATCGGCTGCACGTCCGAAATGGAGCGTGTCTTCGATAGCGACCAGATATTGTAATTGTCGAAGTGATGGCATGATAGACATTATCTATCAAATTAGACCAACACTTGCAATTGGATTTATCGACTTTTTGCTGCCATTTCATTCTCAGCGGGGCAACGAAAGGAGAGAATAATGAAAAATCATCTCGACAAATTGCGCCTTCGCCATCGGCGGTTGGATCGGTTGATCGACACGACGAAGGCTGCCGGCAAGCAAGAGGAATTGAAAACCCTCAAACGGATCCGGCTGAATTTGAAAGATAGAATTACCGCGCTGAGGCAGAGCAGAGCATCTGTGACGCAGTAGGTCGGTAAGGACGGCATCGGGTTTCCTCCCCCCTCCTCCTGGGAACCGGATGCCGTCCCAAACATATTAGATGAGACGAATTGCGGCGCGCGCAGGTCAATCCTGCCGCGCCGCACTGCTAAGGGGCACAAATAATGGCCGTTAAAGGCGCTGCACAATTCCTAAGGGATTTTCTAAAAGAGGAGAGCGCCGGCGGCGTTGTCCTGATGATCGCGGCGCTTGCCGCGCTTATAGTCGCCAATAGCGGTTTGGCCGGATGGTATTCCGATACGCTGGCCACACCCATCCACTTTACCGTGGGCGGAACCGGTATCGAAAAACCGGCCATCCTGTGGATCAATGACGGGCTGATGGCGCTGTTTTTCTTCCTAGTCGGTTTGGAAGTGAAGCGCGAAGTACTGACCGGCCAATTATCAAGCTGGAAACAAGCATCTTTACCGCTATTTGCCGCGCTTGGCGGAATGGTCGCACCGGCGCTCGTGTTCCTCGCGATCAACTGGAATACTCCGGAAAACCTCAATGGTTGGGCCATTCCGGCAGCGACCGATATTGCCTTCGCGCTCGGTATTCTTGCGTTGCTCGGCAGCCGGGTGCCAGTGGCTCTGAAAGCGCTGCTGCTCGCCATCGCAGTCATTGATGACATTGGGGCGATCATGATTATCGCATTGTTCTACACCCCAGGTGTGGAAACCAATATGCTGATCGGTGCAGCTGTGGTCTTTGCCGCGCTGTTTGCGATCGGCAAGGCACGGGTCGGATCCCGTTTGCCCTATGTCATTCTGGGCGTGATCCTGTGGTATCTGGTTCTGAAATCCGGTGTCCACGCGACACTGGCAGGCGTTGCCTTGGCGATGACTATCCCGCTCAAAAGTCGCGGCGGAGAAGACGTGCTTGAGCATATGGAGCATGACCTCCACCCATGGGTGGCATTCATGGTCGTCCCGATTTTTGCCTTTGCGAATGCCGGTGTCGGACTGCTTGATATCGAGTTCGCGGCGCTACTGGCACCGCTTCCACTCGGGATCGCTCTTGGCCTGTTGATCGGTAAGCAAATCGGGATCGTTGGTTTTGCATGGGTTGCGAAGGCAACCGGGATCGCCAGCCTACCGCCGGGCATCAGCTGGATGCAGCTATGGGGCCTATCGCTTATCGCCGGTATCGGCTTCACCATGAGCCTGTTTATCGGTAACTTGGCCTTCGCCTCGGCAGAGCAAATCGCAGCGGTGAAGCTGGGCGTACTCAGCGGATCGTTGATAGCGGCAATTGCAGGGGTGGTTATCCTCCGCGCAGCGAGTAATAAGCCTGCATGATAACTGCATCACTGCTGGTCCTCGCGGGCCTGATCGGATTGGGTTTTGGCGGCGAATGGCTGGTGCGCGGTTCCGTGGGGATCGCGCAGCGGATGGGCATATCCAATCTGGTAACAGGATTGGTGATTGTCGGTGCGGCGACATCCATGCCCGAAATGGTGGCGAGTATTCAGGCGGCCTTGATTGGGTCGCCTGAAATCGCATGGGGCAATATTGCCGGATCCAACTTGGCCAACACCCTACTGATTTTGGGCGCAGCAGCCATGGTTGCGCCGATTGTTTTGACCGGGGCAGGGCGGCGCGATGCCATCGTGGCCTTTGCAGCCTCAGTGCTTTTGTGGTTTCTGACATGGCAGGGTTATGCTTCGCCATTGATCGGTATCGGGCTGCTCGTCCTGTTGGTTGTCTACATCGTCTGGCGGTATCGTCATCCGCGCCCCGATGATGAGGAAGAAGACGAAGACCCGCCAGTGATGTGGCAGGCCATCGTCTATTTCCTCGTCGGTGTGGGCGCGCTGATTATCGGTGGTAAATTGCTGGTCGATGGGGCCGTGGATATTGCCCGCTTTGCTGGCCTGAGCGAGACCGTTATTGGTTTGACGGTGGTGGCCATTGGAACATCTTTGCCAGAACTGGCGGCTTCGGTGGCAGCGGCGTTGAAAGGCAAATCCGGCTTGGCGCTGGGCAATGTCGTCGGGTCGAATATCTACAATCTGCTGCTGATTGGCGGCGTCACTATGACGATTGCGCCGTTCCCGATTCCGGCGGAGCTGGTTGATGTCGAGTTTCCATTGGTTGTTGCCACGGCATTGCTCGTGCTGCTGATGTGTTGGTTCGCAAATAGCATTAGCCGCGTGGTTGGCGGCCTGTTGGTGGCAGCCTTTGCAGTGAACACAGTGCTATTCTTCGTCTGACAGGCGTTTAATAGGCCCTGCCAAAAAGAAATTCGCAAAAGCGAGTCTTCCACGCCACACCCCATCATATCGAGTCTGCCAAACGGGCGCAGACTCAAGATGTTGTGGCGGACTCCTTTCGTTCTCTCTCAAACAGAACATGGTTAGCGGCGCGTTAACCATGTTGGCCCATAGTCTGTGCTTGACGCGGAGTCCGTTTGGACTCACCCTGTGGATAACTTGCAGATCAGACAGTTTGGGGAACAATAATGGGGGTCATCGAGACCACGAGAATGCGCGCGAAAGCAGCGCCAAAACGGACAGAAAACGCTCCGGCTGATCTGCCGCTCAGCACCATTCTGTCTGGCGATTGTGTAGAGGCTATGCGCTCACTTCCCGACAATAGCGTGGATATGGTCTTCGCTGATCCGCCCTATAATCTGCAATTGGGTGGTGATCTCAATCGCCCGGATGGCAGCCAGGTCGATGCGGTTACCGATCACTGGGATCAGTTTGACAGCTTCAAAATCTATGATGATTTCACCCGCGACTGGATGACAGAGGCACGCCGCGTGCTGAAGCCCGACGGAGCATTGTGGGTCATTGGCAGCTATCACAATATCTTCCGCGTCGGATCAATTTTGCAGGATCTCGGTTTCTGGATCTTGAACGATATCGTGTGGCGCAAAAGCAACCCGATGCCGAATTTCAAAGGCACCCGTTTCACTAACGCGCATGAGACGTTGATCTGGGCGAGCCAGGGCGAGAAATCCAAATACCAGTTCAACTATCGCGCGATGAAAACGCTCAATGATGAATTGCAGATGCGCAGCGACTGGGTGCTGCCGATTTGCGGCGGCGGTGAACGGCTGAAACATAACGGCACCAAAGCCCATCCAACGCAGAAGCCGGAATCGCTTCTGTACCGCGTGATGCTGGCGACGACGGAGAAGGGCGATGTTGTGCTTGATCCTTTCTTTGGCACGGGCACGACCGGCGCGGTTGCAAAACGTCTTGGCCGCCAATGGATCGGCTGCGAGCGCGAGGATTTCTACCGCGATGTTGCGATGAAGCGCATCGAGAAAGAACTGCCGCTGGATGAAAGCGCTTTGGAAACCATGCAAAGCAAGAAGAACGCCCCGCGCGTTGCCTTCGGTGCTTTGGTAGAAAATGGTTATATCAAGCCCGGCACCGAAGTGTTTGACAAGAAACGCAAATGGGTGGCCACCGTGCGTGCGGATGGCTCACTAATCTATGGCAAGCAGATGGGATCAATCCACGGATTGGGTAAAGATTTGCAAGGCGCACCAAGCTGTAATGGCTGGACATTTTGGCATTTTGAACAAGACGGCCCCGGCGGCCCAGAAGTGAAACCGATTGATAGCGTGCGGCAGACATATTTGCTGGCTACTGAAGACTGACCGGCTGTCCTACAGAGCCGGCAGGTCCTACAAGACTGAGATCGCTCGGCTCCTATGCTGTGGGTGCGGCGCTATTATGTGCTAGCGCGTGGGCAGAAAACGGTGGGTGGGTGAGTAGATTTTTTTGCTTAGGACAGTGTACCATGTGTCACTCTCATTCAGTAATTCCGAGGTGAAGCTGAACGTATGACTGCTCAAATTTATATCCAACCTGTCGGTTTTACGGCGAGCCCGCAGAGTGAATTGGGCGATGCGATCCGTCTTGCAGGCGGCATGGTCTATGCCCACCGATTTGCGATCATCACCCGCGAAGATGGCCGAGTTGCTGACCGGGTTTTGGTGTCTTCACAGGGCATGGAACGGGCATTGTCTGCGCTGCCGGCAGACATCGCTGCTGATGCACGGGATCAATGGGCGGCGCTATCCAAGGTGCATTCCCCCATCCAATTGGGTGAACGGACCCTGCGGCTCGATCAGCCGCAGATTATGGGCATCCTCAATGTAACGCCGGACAGTTTTTCTGATGGCGGCGAATTTCTTGATCGACCAGAGGCCGGTAAAGCGCACGCTTCTGCAATGCTCGAAGCCGGAGCCGCGCTGGTCGATATTGGCGGTGAAAGCACGCGGCCCGGTGCTGCGGCCACATGGGAAGGTGACGAACTGGAGCGGGTTATCCCGGCAGTAGAATATTGTGCAGCTATGGGTGCAGCCATCAGTGTCGATACGCGCCGTCCTGCGGTGATGGAAGCAGCGTTGGACGCTGGCGCGCATATCATCAATGATGTGTCAGCGCTCCGCCACGATCCGCGCAGCCTGGCCTTAATGGCGGCGCAGGATTGCCCGGTTGTGCTGATGCATGCGCCGGGGGAGGGGGATAACCTCCACGCCAATGACAGCTATGATAACGTGGCTTTAGATGTGTTTGATTGGCTACGCACGGCACGGGATCGTGCGATCGAGGCGGGTATTGCGCGGGAACATATCATTCTTGATCCGGGTATCGGGTTTGGCAAAAGTCTGGCGGATAATCTGGCCCTGATAAATACCTTGCCGCTGTTCCATGCTTTGGGTCAGCCGCTGCTATTGGGGGCTAGCCGGAAACGGATGATTGGTGCCTTGTCCAATGAAGCCCCTGCTGACCAGCGGCTTGGCGGCAGTATTGCTCTCGCGATGGCGGGGATGAATGCAGGCGTGCAATTGCTCCGCGTGCATGATGTTCCGCAGACGGTTCAGGCGCGCAATGTGTGGCGCGGGCTGCGCGATGCGGCGCTTACCGATTTTGCTATGACGGCCCCGGACTGACGGCGCGAGCTTAGTTACCTTGTACTCTAAGCAGCTTGGTCCTGTGCGTTCCCGCCAACCGGACGGATGCGCGCAAAGATCAATTGCAGCGCCTGTTCCATCCAGCGTTCGTCCAAATGCTCAAACGCATCGGAGATCGGATTACCGGGATTGACGGTGAAGCGGCTGCGCTCAATCGGTTCGCATTGGATCACGACTTGGCCCTGTTGCAAGCTCATTGCGATGGCGATTGTCCGTTGACCGTGAATTTTGATGACGAACCGCTTGACCGCGCCGGTCGCGCCTTCTTCGGCCAGGTCAAAATCTTCGCGATCCTCAAATGCGCCGCGCAGCAGTTCCACCATCCGGGCAATCTTTGGCTGCTCGTCACGGGTCCAGCGAAACCGTTCAAATTGGGTGTTATCAACTGTGTTGGACAGTGTGTCACAAGCTTTCTGGAAATTGTCTTCCATTGTCATCATCCTCGGTTGATCTGGCGGCATTGCCTCTAGAATTGGGAATACCAAGAATGTCCTAACAACTTCCCATCACCGCGCTGCGATGATGGTGTGAAATAAAATTATTCAAATTTGTAACGGAATGCATCCGGCGTGCGAACAATCGATCGGGACGGGCACACTGATTGAGAGTTTTACTATTATGAATACCGCTATTTCACTTCGCACGATTGCTACTATCAGTTCAGTGGTCGCCTTGGCTGCTGCGTCTCCTGCGTTCGCGCAAGACACCAAAGAGTTTGAGCCAGAGGGTGGAGCCTATATTTCTGTTCTCGCCGGGGTTACGTCACCGACTGACAGTGATTTCAGCGGTGTTCAGGATCCACAAGGAAGCGCACCGGGTGTCGCCGGTGCACCAGCCGATGTGCGCGTGGAATTTGAAGATACGTTTCAGGGCGCGGTCGCCGTGGGATACCGGCTTCCAAAGCATGTCTTCGGCATCTTCCAACCCAGTCTTGAACTGGAATATAGCCGCTCCACACCGGACGTAGATGGCGGCGCCTTTAACGGCGGTAACCAGACATTCGCCGGTGATTTTGAAGTCAACACATATGCGGTCAATTACCAGTCGGATATTCGCTGGTCGAACAACCAGCGTGTGATTCCTTTCCTTGGCGGTGGTATCGGTATCGCTGACGTGGACGCAAACGCCACCTATTTCCCCAATAACGGCGTGGCGACAGCACCGACTTTCGCAGTTCGTGACAGCGATACGGCGCTATATTTGCAAAGCAATGCGGGCGTGACCTTCGTTCTCAACGAGAATTTCGACCTGAACACCCGGGTGCGTTATCAGCGTATTGATGGTTTGGATCTGGACCGCCGTTTCATTGCCGGCGGCGCCAATGACCTCAACGCCCAGCTGGAAGGTGATTATGAAACTGTCAGCTTGCTCGCTGGCATTCGGTTCCGCTTTTAATAGCTGACAGTTTTGGCGGCGTGTTCCCTCTCCTGAACATGCCGCCATACTGTGTTGCGACCACGCGGCAATCCAGCTGTAGACAGACTTGGGACAGACTTGGGCGATTTTCTAGAGCGAAAAGCCGCCATCGCTGATGTGGACTGTACCCGTTACGTTGGCCGCGGCGTCACTCAGCAGATATCCGATGTTCGCGGCGATTTCATCTGATGTAGCGAGCTTCCCGCGCGGGGTTCCCACGGCGAGCCCTTGCAAAGCGGCATCACGCCCATGCTTTTGAACGGCTTCGCGGAAGGCCTCGCCGGTGTCCCAAATCGCGGTATCTGCTCCGCCGGGGGCGATCGCATTCACGCGGATATTGTCTTGGGCACTTTCAGCTGCCGCCACGCGGGACATATGCGACACAGCAGCTTTGGCGACGCCGTAAGCGCCTATGCCGGGCACGGCCTTATGCCCTGTGACAGACGACACCAGAACAACACTGCCGCCGCCAGACTTTTTCATGGCGCGCAAAGATGTTCGCAAAGTCAGGAAGGCACCATCCAAATTGACACCCATCACACGCCGCCAGTCTTTCATGGTGTGTTCTGCAAACGGGCCGAATGCGCCAATGCCAGCATTTACCACGGCAAAATCCAGCTCGCTTAGCGAGGCATCCATCCTATCCCAGAAACTTTCATCACTGACATCGGCGCCATGGTTTTCGCAAGAGCATGACAGGCCCAGACGGCCGAGACCATCAAGGTCCCGATCAATCAAGATCAGTTTGCCAATGCCCTGACTGTCGAGCCAGCGCGCGCAGGAAGCGCCGATGCCCGATGCAGCGCCGGTTATGAGTGCGGTTTTGCCGGCAAAGCCGGGTAATGTAGTCGAAGGCATAGGTTTGGAAATCCCATCAAGGTTTCCCATTTCCTTGGCTGAGTTGGCCTGTCGAAGCAATGGCCAAGCGCACGGGCTTATGCCGCGTTGTCGATCCCTAAATCGCCGAGCTTGCGATACAGCGTAGACCGGCCAATTCCGAGGCGCCGGGCGACTTCGGTCATGCGGCCTCGATAATGGCCAATGGCCAACCGAATGACATCGGCTTCGATCTCTTCCAGTGGCCGCAAATTGCCATCTTCGGTGTAGAGCATAACGCCGACACCTTCCTGCAATGGATTGATAGCTTCGTCAAATTCACCAAGTAATTCAGACAATTGCGGGAAGCTTTCGGCTGTAAGCGCTTCTTTGTCGCAATGGACAGCAGCACGGAACAACACCGCTTGCAATTGGCGGACATTGCCGGGCCAATCGAAAGCTGAAAGCAGGGCCAATGCACTGTCATTGATTGATATTTTGCGCAGACCGGGTTGTTCGCCGATCCGGGCAAGGAAATAGCGTGCAAGGGCCGAAATATCACCCTGGCGCTTGCGCAAAGGTGGCAAGATGATGGTGGTTTGCGATATCTGCTTCAACAAGTCCGGGTGGAAGTGACCCACGCTGTTTTGGGTGCTGGTCATATCGGCAAGCGGTAAGTTGCTTGCGCATAATAGCCGCACATCAACCCGGAACCCGTGCTGTGCACCGATCGGGCGGACAATGCCGGTCGCCATTGTCTCTGCCAATTTGGCTTGCAATGTCTCATCCAGCCGGTCGATCTCATCCAAGATCAGCGTGCCACCATCGCAGTGCTGCAAAGCACCAATTTTGCGGTCAAACGCCCCGGGAAATGCGTTTTGCTCATGCCCGAACAACACGGATTCAATCGAGTTGGCCGCGACGCTGCGCACATTGATCAGCCGGAAGGCATTTTTTGCACGCGGACTGGCAGAATGCATCGCACGCATCAGCATTTCCTTGCCGGTGCCGTTCTCTCCCTCGATCAGAACCGGGCCGTGACCACGAGCAGCCTTTGCCGCTTTTGCCAAAGCAGCCCGGAAATCAGGCGCGTTTCCGATCATGGAATCGAAATCGAGCGCAGTGTGCATTTTCTCGGTTAGAGGTTGCAGTTCATCCTTTGGCGGTTCTTTCTTGGTGGAACTGCGAAGCGCCTGCATCAAACGGTCTGGTGATACCGGCTTGATCAGATAATCTGTTGCACCAGCGCGCATCGCTTCAACGGCGAGAAGCGGGCTCGCACTGGTCGTCAGCATTAAAATCGGCATTGCGGGGCGCCGCGTCTTGAGTTCTTCGATTAGCGTGCACGCATCATCGCCCGGAACCCATTGATCCAGTATGATGGCAGAGCACTGCATGCCTTGGCGGGTGCCGAGCGTAGCAATGGCTGTTTCGGAATCTTTGACCACGAGCGTGCGCCATCCTTCACGCGCGGCGAGCGCGGTGATCAACCGGCTTTGTGCCGGTTCATCATCGATCAACATGAGGAGTCGTGTATCGCTGTCTGACATAATCCCAAAATCGTCCCGCTGTGGTACAGTGGGTGCATTTAACCAGCATGAGTAAAGGTCAGATTAAGGGTAAGAAAAGCTTTCTCGCTCTTGAAGCACGGATCGTCGCACTATAGACGGATAGGCAATTCAAAATACAAACTGTGTGTAGGGATCAATATCATGCCGTCTGCAAATGACATGAAAGCCGCTGAAAAGACATATGACAGCTTCATCGCAAGCTTGAAATGGAGCGTGCCGTTAATCGCTGTGATTACCGCGATTGTCGTAATTATCATTGCAACATAAGCAGCACCTGCTTTGAAAATTGCAGCCTTGAAAGAGCGCGCTTCGGGGGAAGCGCGTGTATCGGTAACTCCCGAAACGGTGAAGAAATTCATCGCACTGGGCGCGGCAGTTTCGGTTGAAAAGGGCGCGGGTGAAGCCGCCTCTATATCCGATTCTGCTTACGAAGATGCCGGTGCCACTGTTGCGGCAGCCGCGAAAACCGTTGCTGGCGCTGATATAGTGTTGGGGGTCCAGGCCCCCGATGTGAAACTGCTGAAGGGTGTTAATCCTGGGGCCTGGGTGGCAGCCACCTTTGATCCCTTCGGTGATCCGCAGCGCGTTGAAGCTTATGCAAAGGCGGGTCTTGAAGGCCTGTCGATGGAATTCATGCCGCGCATCACACGCGCGCAGAGCATGGATGTTTTGTCCAGCCAGTCCAACCTTTCCGGCTACAAGGCGGTTTTAGCCTGTGCAGATGCATATGGCCGTGCTTTTCCGATGATGATGACCGCGGCTGGTACCGTTCAAGCCGCACGAGCATTCGTCATGGGTGTGGGCGTCGCGGGGCTGCAAGCTATTGCGACGGCCAAGCGGCTTGGGGCCCAAGTGTCGGCGACGGATGTTCGTTCTGCGACCAAAGAACAAATCGCATCGCTGGGTGCAAAGCCGATATTTGTTGAAGATGTTGCCGGCATCGAAGGCGAAGGCAGCGGCGGCTATGCGACTGAAATGAGCGAGGAATACCAGAAGGCGCAGGCCGAACTGGTATCGAGCCATATTGCCAAACAGGATATCGTGGTCACAACGGCACTGATTCCGGGCAAAGCAGCGCCGCGCCTGATCACCGACGCGCAAATCGCGACCATGAAGGCCGGCAGTGTGATTTTTGATCTTGCCGTTGCGCAAGGCGGCAATGTTGAAGGTAGCGAGCCTGATGCAATTGTAATCAAGCACGGCGTGAAGATTATCGGCTATTCCAACACGCCAAGCCATTTGCCTGCAGATGCATCAGCGCTGTTTGCACGGAACCTGTTTAATTTCCTGTCTGCATTTTGGGATCAAGAGCAGGGCAAACCTGTACTCGACGAAGAAATTGGTGATGCCGTCCGGCTCACCCAAGGCGGTAAAATCGTGAATGAGAGGCTGACATGAAAATCGGAAACATCAAAACGACTGGCGCAACGCTGGCTCTGACTGCAATGTGTTTTGGCATCGCGGGCTGTTCTATGCCGGGCGGCGAGGGTGGTTATAGCCCCGCTGATGCTGCCAATGGTGCAGCATTCCGTGTTGAGGCCAGCGAAGCATTTGGCCGCCTTGATCCCGTTTGCCCGTTTACCGACGATGCGGACCAGCTTGCCCGTTATGATGAACCACGGGCGCGTTATGCCGCTCTTAAGGAATGGGTCAGCGGTACTCCCTTCGCTACCGATCTGGCGATAATCGAAGCCGATTATCAGCAATATTGGGCGACCAATAGCGTGGATTGCGGCCCCAAAGACACTGAAGAGGGCATGATCCAGTTCAATGCCGAGCTGGAGGAGATCAACATCCGGTTGAACGCTCTGGAACAGTTAGCAGGAGTCGTTTGATCGGTTTGATCGAACATTTATTCTGGCTCCTAGATATCCGATGAAAGACCGCTGATGGACTTTATTTCGATCCTATCCATTTTCGTAATGGCCTGTTTTGTTGGTTATTACGTTGTTTGGTCGGTTACCCCGGCATTGCACACGCCTCTGATGGCGGTGACCAATGCGATTTCATCGGTGATTATTGTTGGCGCGTTGATCGCATCGGCAGAAGCGGGAAGCATGGTCGCAAAGTGGTTGGGGTTGGCCGGTGTCGTGCTTGCCAGCATCAATATTTTTGGCGGTTTTGCGGTGACGGAGCGAATGCTCGCAATGTATAAGAAGAAGGAGAAGAAGTAATGCTTCCTCTCCTCGCCAGCGGTGCGGACGCCGCCGCCACACCCGCGTGGGCCATGCTTGCATATTTGGCATCCGGCGTATTGTTCATTCTTGCACTGCGCGGGCTCAGTTCCCCGCAAACCAGCCGGGCGGGTAACCGTTATGGCATGATCGGTATGTTGATTGCTGTAGTTACCACGCTTGTGACGCATAGCATCGCGACACTGCCGGAAATCGGGATTGCGATTCTGCTGGGCGGGATCATCGGCTTCACCATTGCGCGCCGTATTGCGATGACGGATATGCCGCAATTGGTGGCGGCGTTTCACTCATTGGTGGGCTTGGCAGCGGTTTTGGTCGCTCTGGCGGCGTTCCTGGATCCGGGTGCGTTTGGCATTGTTGACGCGGCAGGGCAGATACTGCTCGTCAGCCGTGTAGAGCTGGCACTGGGTGCGGCGATTGGTGCCATTACCTTCTCCGGTTCGGTAATCGCTTTTGCCAAGCTGAACGGTAATATGTCGGGCACTCCGATCTTGTTACCCGCACGGCATATTATCAATTTGGGCACGCTGGCTGCCATTCTTGGTCTGACTGCACTCTATGCTGTTAGCCCGATGGGCGGTGCTGGCGAAGGATGGATGTTCTGGGCGATTTTGGCCGCTGCGTTCATCATCGGTTTCTTGCTGATCATCCCGATTGGCGGGGCGGATATGCCGGTCGTTGTGTCGATGCTGAACAGCTATTCCGGTTGGGCTGCGGCGGCGATGGGCTTCACCCTTGGCAATACTGCAATGATCATCACCGGCGCGTTGGTCGGCGCATCGGGCGCGATCCTAAGTTACATCATGTGCAAGGCCATGAACCGCAGTTTCATCAGCGTGATTGCTGGCGGTTTCGGGGCGGAGGCAGCATCCACCGATGGCGCCCCGCGTGAACAGCGTCCCTATAAGCAAGGCAGCGCAGCCGATGCCGCCTTTATGCTGGAGCAAGCAGAGCGGGTTATCATCATCCCGGGATACGGCATGGCGGTGGCCCAGGCGCAGCACGTATTGCGCGAGATGGCTGATGTGCTGAAAGAGAAGGGCGTTGAGGTCAAATACGCTATCCATCCAGTGGCAGGCCGGATGCCGGGGCATATGAATGTGCTGCTGGCCGAGGCGAACGTCCCCTATGATGAAGTGTTTGAGCTGGAAGACATCAATAGCGAATTTGCTCAGGCCGATGTTGCCTTCATCATCGGCGCAAACGATGTGGTGAACCCGGCGGCCAAGACAGACAAGACCAGCCCGATTTACGGGATGCCCGTGTTTGACGTCGACAAGGCCAAGCAGGTATTCTTCATCAAACGCAGCATGGGCGGCGCCGGATATGCCGGTGTCGACAATGAAGTGTTCTATATGGATCAAACCATGATGCTGCTGTCTGATGCGAAGAAGATGGTCGAAGAGATCGTCAAAAACCTCGATTAGAAAGAGCGCGACGTGCGGAAAATCCTGTTTGGTATTGTCATACTCGCCTTGTTGGTGCTGATCGCGGTACAAACAGGTGCCGCGAAACCAGTGATCAAGTGGCGGGTAGAGAGCGCCCTTCTGGAAGCTGGCCTTTCTGAAAACCGGGCGGAGTGTATGTCGGCCCGGATGGTTGGCCGCCTGTCAGTGTGGCAGCTGTATAAATTGCAGCAAGGCATGGCCCCTCAAGAAGGGGAGCCGGAAAAAGTTGGCGGCATTGGTGAATTGGTCAAACGCGCCCGGCGGGTAGACGATGCTGAGGCGGTGGCTGTCACCGCCAGCAGCGCCGGTCTGTGCGCGATCGGGATTGGTTAAACGCAGCTAGGCTTTAGTGAAAGTCGCCGTGCGGCAGAATACCACAACGCAGCCTTTAACCTTCAGCTTGTTACCTTCACGCCAAACCTGCGCGTTGAAATTACGGCCATCTTCAGGGCTGTAACCATTGCCTTTGAACTTTGTACCGCTGGCTTTCAAATTCCAGAAAATCCGCAAGCCAAGCAATCGCTGATTGCGCTTTGCCTTATTGGGATTTTCAGTATCCCGGGCACCGCCCGCTGGCTCTGGTACCAGAAACTTGGAAATCTTGCCGCACATTGATGTGCCGCATTTGTAAAACTGGATGATCGATTTCCCGTCGTCAGTTTTCCAATTGCCCGTGATGGATGCCGGCGCAGCCTGTGCGGGCGCTGCGAATAATAATGGAGCAGCAGCACAAAGCGCCAGTCTTACAAAAGTCATTTATCGTTTCCTCTAGGATATCCCCATGCGGTTATTCGTAGGAAAGGGGCACTTGGTTTCATTGTAATTTTAGGACAGAGTGTTTTTCGAGAGGGAGAAATATGATGTCCAAGCTGAATATGGCGTGTCTGGTAAGTTCTATCGCCTTACTGGCAGCGCAGCCCGCCTATGCCGAAGTCATTACTGTCGAGGCAGGTGAAGGCGAGCAGGAGCGGCTGCAAGAAGCGTTGATTTTGGCTGAGCCGGGCGATGAGGTGGTATTGGGCGAGGGCGTATTTACCCTGACCGATGGCCTGTCGCTGGATGTCGATGGCGTGACTGTGCGCGGTGCAGGTATGGATAAGACCATACTGGATTTTTCAGAACAGCAGGATGCCGGTGAAGGTCTGCTGGTCACTTCCGATAATGTCACTTTGCGCGATTTCGGTGTCGAAAATACGCGTGGTGACGGGATAAAGTCCAAAGGTGCGGACGATATCGTCTATTACAATTTGCGGGTCGAATGGACTGGCGGGCCGCTGGAAACCAATGGTGCCTACGCCGTATATCCCGTTGAAAGCAGTAATGTCCTGATCGACAGCGTAGTGGTTCGCGGTGCTTCTGATGCAGGTATTTACGTCGGGCAGAGCAAAAACATCATCGTGCGCAATTCGGTGGCGGAATATAACGTTGCCGGGATCGAGATAGAAAATAGCCGCGAAGCCCGTGTTACCGGCAATTATGTGTCCCATAATACCGGCGGTATTTTGGTGTTTGATCTGCCGAACCTGCCCGTGATGGGCGGCGGAGACGTGCTGGTTGATCACAATATCGTCATCAATAATGACGTCCCCAATTTTGCGCCAGCGGGCAATATCGTGGCCGGTGTGCCAATGGGGTCCGGCATAATGGTGATGGCTAACGAGAATGTCAGTCTCGAACATAATGTGGTGGACGGAAATGCCACGGCCGCAGTCATCGTGGTGGCATATACGCAGAGCTATGAAGATGATCGGTACAATCCGTTTCCGCGCAATGTCTTTGTTTCCAACAGCAACCAGTTTGGTCATAATGGTTATGCGCCGGATTTGCCGGGCGGCGGGATGCTGGCCGTAGCCGTTGGTGGCGCGATCCCGACAATTATGTGGGATGGTCTGGGCGAGAATGCCGTAGTGACCAATGGCGGCGTTGCGGCGTTATCGCTTGGTTATACCAAGCAAGGGCAGGGACCTGAAAGCGCCGCACCCGATATCGTAACAGATACGCTTCCGGTCGCCGCAGCGGCAACCGGCGCGACAATTCCCATGCAGCACAGCGCCGAAATGGAAGCACGCGCGCGTCCATGATTGCCACGAAAATAATCGGTAGGGGCGTTTTGGCAGCGGCTGTACTGGCGCTATCGAGCGCCACGCTCGTTCCCAGTCCTGCCCCTCAAGCAGCTCAGACAATTGCCGTAAATGACACGGCCGTTCTGGAACAAAGGCTGCCGCGTAAACTGTCGGATTTTGGCTTTTTCCAGAACGGGGTGCAGCAAGTGCCGGCAGCCAATGTTGTTCCTTATCGGCTTAATATCCCGCTATATTCCGACGGTGCAGAGAAATTACGGTTTATGTATTTACCCGCAGGATTGCAGGCGATTGGGGGCGGTGAAGGTTTGCTGGAACTGCCGGTCGGTGCCGCGTTGATCAAAACCTTCGCTTTTGGTGAGGGTGATGACCGGCAATTGATTGAAACACGGGTTTTGCTCCGCCGTGCGGATGGTTGGTTGGCACTGCCATATAAATGGAACGACGAACAAACCGATGCACGGCTGGCGATTGCTGGCGCCCGCGTTGATCTGACCACTCCAGCAGGTGAAGATATCAGCTACCGCGTGCCGAATAAGAACCAGTGCAAGGAATGCCACGGCGTGGATGGCGAGGTAGTTCCGATTGGGCCCAAAGCTCGCAACCTGTCCGCTGACTGGTTGGAAGATTTAGCTGGCGCTGGAAAGCTGAACGCAGTGCCCGATGGGCATGATCAATTGCCTTTATGGGAAAACCGCGAAACCGCTGATGTAACGGCCACCGCGCGCGGATATCTGGATGTGAATTGCGCCCATTGTCACCGGCCCGGCGCGACGGCGTCAAATTCTGGTTTGGATTTGCGGTGGGAGCAAGACGATCCCCACGCGTTGGGTGTCAATAAACGGCCAGTGGCTGCGGGCCGCGGATCGGGTGGCCATTTGTTTGATATTGTACCCGGCGATGCGGACAGTTCTATCATGACATTCCGGATGCGCAGCGACGAGGCCGGTGTCGCGATGCCGGAACTGGGCAAGACAACCATTGATCAGGACGGTGCGGACATTGTGACGCGCTGGATTGAGGAGATGCAATAAGTGAAAACTCTCGGCAAATTTCTGCTCGGCCTTTTGGTGCTGGTGGGCGCGATATTTCTGTTCTTCCGGACACCGGACACTGACCCGGTAGAGATGCGGGCCAAATATGCGGGGGAGCCGTCCCAATTTGTTGAGCTTCCCAACGGGCTGAACGTCCATTTGCGCGACGAGGGCCCGCGAGATGCCCAGCCGATCATATTACTTCATGGTTCCAATGCTGATTTGCTGACGTGGAACCCGTGGGTTGAGCGGCTGGCCGATCAATACCGGATCATCCGGTACGATTCAGCCGGGCACGGGCTGACCGGTGCGACGCCTGACGGGACGTATGACTTGCCCACTTATGTGGAGACAGTGGATCAGGTCGCCGACGCCCTTGGGCTCGAACAGTTTATTCTGGGCGGGAATTCGATGGGTGGCGGGCATTCGCTAGCCTATGCTCTGGCGCATCCTGAGCGGGTGCAGGGCTTAATTCTGGTGGATGCTGGCGGGCCACCACGTCTGAAGAAACCAGAGGACGATGAAGGCGGGAATATTGGCTTCACCATTGCGCAAACGCCCGGCATTCGCGAACTGATGAAGCATATCACACCTCGTAGTCTGGTGGAGAAAAGCTTTCGGCAAAGCGTCTCGAACGAGGCGATTGTGACGGAAGAAGCCATTGATCGTTATTGGGAGATGCTGCGCCATCCCGGTAACCGGGCCGCGACCATCGCCCGGTTCGGCCAAACGCGGGAGCCCTTCACAGAGGAGCAGATGGCGGGCCTGACCATGCCGTCACTGATTATATGGGGAGATCAGGATGCGCTGATCCCCTTGGCTGCTGGCGAATGGCTCGATACATACTTGCCCAACAGTCAGTTAGTAGTGTTTGAAAATATTGGACATTTGCCGATGGAAGAGGCTCCGGATGACAGTGTCAATGCCGTCACTACCTGGATGAATGAAGCCGGTTTGGGCGAAGCATCGGTAGACGAAGCCACATCTGCCGAATAAGGGCTGAACCGAGTTTAGAAGGAACGTCTGTTGCGCAAACTGGGTATTATTGGCGGTATGAGCTGGGCCTCTACTGCGATCTATTATGAGCGGATAAACAAGCGCATACAAAAGCGCATGACGGCGATGACAAGCGCGCCGTTACTGATCGAAAGCCTCGATTTTTGCGAGCTTTACGGTCTGACTACATCTGAAGACTGGGACCGCGCAGCGGAGGTGATTTCCGCATCTGCCAAGCGGTTAGAAGCCGCCGGTGCGACAGCAATTGTGATCGCTGCCAATTCTATGCACAAAGTCTATGATCAGGTCTCCGCACAAGTGGATATACCGATCATCCACATTGCCGAAGCATTGGGTGCAAAGATGCAGGCTGACGGCGCAACCCACGCTGCATTGTTGGGCACCAAAAATGTCATGACCGAGAGTTTCTTTCGGCAGCGGCTGGTATCCCACGGGGTTGATCTGACCGCGCCCGATATGACCAATGTCGAAATTCTCGATGCGATAATCTATGACGAATTGATGGTTGGCAAAGCTACCCGTGATGCACAGCGCGCCTTAAAAACAATTATCACCCGCAAGGAACAAGACGGTGTGAAAGCGATCATCTTGGCCTGTACGGAGCTGAATATGATTGTTGATGTTGATGCCAATGTGCTGCCCATTTACGATTCCACCCGGATCCATTGCGAGGCTGCAGTGGATTGGATCATGGAAGAGGGCTGAACAGGCCGATAAGCACGCTTTGCTGACCGTGTTGCCAGATTGTTCCCGTTGTCGGGTGTAAACTGGTCGCTTAAGCAGCAGTGCTATGACACGCGCCCCTTATGCTGCTGATCCTGCTACGTCCCGCGGGCGCGAGTTTCCGGAAAACCGTGAGGGGACGCGCGGCCCGCGCAGTGAATTTCAGCGGGATCGTGACCGGATCATCCACTCTATTGCGTTCCGCCGCCTGCGCAGCAAAACGCAGGTGTTCGTGGCGCCAGATGGTGATCATTACCGGACCCGGCTGACCCACAGTCTGGAAGTTGCCCAGATCGGCAGAGTGATCGCCCGTACTCTTGGTTTGGATGAAGACCTTACCGAAGCCCTATGTCTCGCGCATGATATCGGACATCCGCCATTTGGCCATGCGGGGGAGAAAGCCCTGTCCGCTGCGATGGAGGCGCATGGCGGGTTTGATCACAATGCCCAATCGCTGCGCACGTTGATGCGGCTGGAAAGCCCCTATTGCGAACATGACGGCCTCAATCTGACATGGGAATTGCTGGAAGGTTTGGCCAAGCATAATGGGCCGGTTGCCAATCCGGGCTGGGCGCTTTCGGAACTTGATAGCGACTATCCGTTAGACCTTGGCCGCTATGCCTCGCTCGAAGCGCAAGTCGCTGCGGTTGCCGATGATATCGCGTATGATAATCACGATATTGATGACGGCTTGCGTGCGGGCTTTCTGGATCTGGACGAGCTGCTGGCACTCGATTTTGTAGCGGATGGTTGGCGCAAGGTGGAAAAACGCTTTCCCAACACCCCGCGCGACCGCCAATTGCGCGAATTGATCCGCAGCCAGATTGGCGTGATGGTGAATGATGTTCTGGATCATACACGGCGGAATATTGCGGGGCTGGAAACGGTCGAGCAAGTCCGGTCAGCGGGCCGGACGTTGGCTGGTTTTTCACCGGCGATGGCCGCAGAAGAACGGCGGTTGAAGAATTTCATGTATGAAAAGCTCTATTACCATCCAGAGCAGTTGGCGACGGCAGAGAAAGCAAGCGATGTGGTCGCCCGGCTGTATCAAGCTTATGACAGCGATCCGGGGCAATTATCCGATGGGTGGCGCGATACGTTGCCGGGCTCCCAGCCGCAGCGCAGCCGCCATATTGCCGATTATATTGCGGGTATGACGGATAAGTTTGCAATGGATCAAGTAACCCGGATTTATGGCAATCGGCCAGAGGGGCTGAGCAATGTCTAGCCCGCTGCGGATTGCCATTGTGGGTGCGACTGGCCTGATCGGGCGCACTCTGATCGAACGCAGCGTTGGCCGTGAGGATATCCGGATTCTGGCAATAGCCCGGCGGGAAATGAAATTACCGGTCGGCGCGAAAATGGAGATGATCCTTGCCGATCCTGCGGCATGGGAAGCGGTTCTGGCGCAAGCCAAGCCGGACGTGTTGGTCAGCGCGCTGGGCACTACTTGGGCCAAGGCCGGTAAAGACGAGGCGGCCTTTCGCGCAGTTGATCAAGAATTGGTCATGAACACAGCGCGGGCAGCGCGGGAGCATGGCGTGAATCGGATGATCGCAGTGAGTTCGGTAGGCGCCGATACCGCGTCAAAAAACTTCTATCTGAGAGTGAAGGGCGAGGTAGAGCGTGATTTGCTGAAAGTTGGTTTTGACCGGCTGGATATATTGCGACCCGGCTTGCTGCGAGGGGCCCGCGAGAATGATCGCCGGGTTGGCGAACGATTAGGGATTGCGCTTAGCCCTCTGCTCGATCTGGCCTTGCATGGGAAATACCGAAAGTACCGTTCGGTTTCCGCGACATTGATGGCCGATTGCATATTGGCGTTGGCGCAACGCAAACCGGCGGGCAAGTTCGTTCATGATGGAGACGGAATTGCGAGAGCGGCGCACGGGCTGCCGCAAATCATGCGAGACAAGGAATAGACCACATGTGGGATTTCATTTTCAATGCATCAAACGGTTTGGCGATTCTGGCATGGATTGTCCTCATCCTGTTGCCGCGAAAGCCGTTGGCTCTAAGCGCGATCATGTATTGCGGTGTGGGCCTGCTCTGCTGTGTTTATACTGCATCTATGATATCTACCATGGCCGGATGGGCGGACCCGGTTGGCCCCAGTGGCGGCGTTGATTTTACAACGATCGAAGGGGTACGCGCGGTTTTTGGTTCCGATGGCGGCGTAACGATCGGCTGGGTGCATTATTTAGCGTTTGATCTGTTTGTTGGTTTGTGGATCGCCCGCGATGCCGATGCCAAACAGTTCTCGCGTATTTTGCAGGCTCCGATATTGCTGGCGACGTTCCTTGCCGGTCCGATTGGCCTGCTAGTTTGGCTTGCGGTGCGCGAGCGTGCTGCTCGTAAACTTGGCCGGATGAAATAGATGAAACGTCATGCACCAGCAACGGCGCGCAACAGCGCCGCGATAGCTAAGGTGCTGCATGAAGAACTCCCGAATACGGGCGCCGTGCTGGAGGTCGCCAGCGGCTCAGGCGAGCACGCGATCTATCTGGCGCGCGAGTTTCCCGCGCTGACCTGGCAGCCGACCGATGTGGAGCCAGAGGCCTTAGGATCGATTGCAGCATGGGCGCAGGATGCCGGCCTTCCCAATATCGCGCCTCCGCTACAGCTGGATGCCGCAGCACATCCGTGGCCGGTGGGATCAGTAGATGCCATCTTCTGTTGCAACATGATCCATATCAGCCCGTGGGCAGCAACGCAGGGGTTGTTCCGCGGGGCAGCCGATGCGCTGACAGATGGGCCGCTAATATTGTATGGCCCGTTTAAGGAAACAGACGTCGAGACTGCGCCATCCAATTTGGCATTCCACCAAAGTTTGCAGTCACGCAATCCTCAGTGGGGGCTTCGCTTAAGCGCCGATTTGGACGTATTGGCCGCAAATGTCGGGTTACAGCGAACCGCTCGTTACGCGATGCCCGCCAATAATCTGATTTTGGTATATCGGCGGGCAGGTTAGTCTAGCTGGTTGTGACCGGTGGTTTTTTGGACAAAACCCGTTCCCGCCATGCCACGAGCAGACCTGAAGCGATGATCAGCGGGGCACCGATAGCCAGTGTCGTCGGGGGAAGACGATCAAACAGATAATATCCAAAGGCGGTAGCCCAGATTAGCGATGTGTAATCCATGATAATGATGGTTGCAGCAGACCCGTAGCGTAGGCTGGAGGTAAGCAACATTTGCGCGGTTGCCCCGCTGAGGGCCATCGCAAATATCAATTGCCACGTTACCGCATCATGCGTGGTCCAAACAAAGGGCAGGGCGAGCGCGGCCACCGGCCACGTCATTGCCGTAAACCAGAAGACAATGCTCCACGGGCTTTCGGTCTTGTTCAGATCTTGAATTTGGATGGAGATCACGGCGACCAGAAATGCTGCGACCAAACCAACACATACACCGAACAGGCTGACGGCGCCGCTATTTCCCGGCTGGACCACAATGAGCACTCCGGTGAAGCCCAAAGCGATTGCAGCGGCCCGATATTTGCCAATCTTCTCTCTGAATAACAGCATAGAAAGCAACACTGCGAACATCGGGGTGGTGAAGCTGATCGCGGTCGCTTCAGCCAGCGGCAACAGCACGACAGCGCCGTACACAAAGACCATTCCCGTGATGCCATAGACGGACCGATAGACGTGCGACTTGATCCGTTTGGTCTTCACACTCGCCAGCTTCCCAACCAGCAATAAAAACCCGCCAATGAGCAGGAAGGTCAATGCTTGACGCCAAAATATCAATTCCAGCAAATGGGCGCCGCGCTGTTCAGCCAGTTTCAGTAACGCGCCCATAGTCGCAAGCGACAGCGCCGTAATCAGGCGCAGGCCCAACGCCAACATCGGGCGCGGCCGGGCAATGCTTCCATCCATGCTGCGCGCCATACGGGGTTGGTGACAGCGCGCAAGTGTAGCGCTGTAGATTGCCTAGGTTGAATGCACGCCCGGTTGCACCCATATGCTCGCCGCGATGGATATCGAACGCTTTATTACTTTCGCCAGCGAAGCGGAGCTGGTCGGCCTGTGGGGGCTTGGCTTTATTGCCCTAGCGATTGTTGCGTTGCTCGCAGAAAAGCGCCGGAACAAGCATGCGCGCCTGGACCGGATTGGCTGGGTTCCGTGGACGGCGATATTTATGGTCTGCGCAATGATTGGCGGCGGGCTTATCGCGCTCGCCGCCAAAGGCATTGCCGCGGGTTAGGCTGCTGCCCGGATTACAGGCAGGCTTCCAGATAGGCTTGGTCGAAACCGAACATACGCGCTTTTTCAAGCGTGTATGGACGCAGACCAGAGGCGCGATATTCGCCAACGATCTTGCCGTCTTCGCTTTCGTCGAGATATTCAAACTTGAACAGCTCTTGCGTCACAATCACATCACCTTCCATCCCGATAACTTCGGTGATGTTGGTGGTACGGCGTGAACCGTCGCGCAGACGTTTAACCTGAACGATAAGGTCAACAGATTCTGCAATCTGACGTGAAATCGCTTCCTTCGGAATCTTGATGTCGCCCATCAAAATCATGTTTTCCATCCGGCCCAGACATTCGCGCGGGCTGTTGGCGTGAAGTGTACACATAGAGCCATCGTGGCCGGTGTTCATCGCGGCGAGAAGATCGAAACATTCCGCGCCACGAATCTCACCCAGGATGATCCGGTCAGGACGCATACGCAGGGCGTTTTTCACAAGGTCACCGATGGTAATCGCGCCTTGCCCTTCAAGGTTCGGCGGGCGGGTTTCCAGTGGCAGCCAGTGCGGTTGTTGCAAGCGAAGTTCCGCAGCATCCTCAATCGTCAGCACGCGCTCACCCGGATCGATCATTTTCGACAGTGCGTTGAGCATGGTTGTTTTACCAGAACCCGTACCGCCTGAAATAACGACATTGAAACGGCACGCACCTGCAATTTTAAGGGCAGTTGCCATTTGATCGCTCATCGAACCGAAGCCTTTGAGCATATCGATGGTAATCGGTTTTTCGGAGAACTTACGAATGGAAATCGCAGTTCCTTTGAGGGACAGCGGCGGAACGATGACGTTCACACGCGAGCCGTCTTTCAAACGAGCATCAGCAAGCGGGGTTGTTTGGTCAACGCGGCGGCCAACCTGGTTCACGATACGCTGGGCGATCTGGAACAAATGCTGTTCGTCACGGAAGCGGATTGGCGCAATGACCAACTTACCGCCTTTTTCAATATAGGTCTGATCAGGACCGTTGACCATGATGTCCGAGATTTCGGGATCGTTCAGTAGCTCTTCGAGCGGTCCGAACCCGAGCAATTCGTCGATCAGAACTTTCTCAAGCGCAAATTGTTCACGGCGGTTCAGCGTAACTTTAAGTTCCGCCAATACTTCCATGATAATCGGGCGAAATTCTTCCGACAGTTCTTCTTTGCTAAGCGTTGAAGCGGCTTCGGGATCGACCCGTTCCAGCAAGCGCGGCAGAACTTGTTCTTTAATCTTATGGACGCTGGCTTCAAAGCCGCCAATTTCAGCAGTCCCTTCCATGACCGCATTTGCGCGGTCAGTCAGGCGGGTCATTGCATCATCTTTGTTGGGCTTTGACTGCGCAGGAGCAGCGGCTGCATCTTCGCCTGGAAGCGGAGGGAATTGTTCACCACCCGGCGGTGGAACGTCCTTGGCCGGTTTGCCGTCGCCGCCTTTCATAGGGCGAGCCACGCCGAACGATGGCCGCGCACCCGGCGCCATGCCGCTTGGTCCGTTTTTCCGTCCGAATGCACTCATCTGTGATCCCCTTCGCGGCGCGTGCCACGTTATTCCAATGTGGTACTGGGCGTGTCTGCCCAATCAGTTCTCAATAGAAATGGTGAATAAGTCGGAAACCTTATTTTTTCCTAAATGCCGGGATGTAAGTTTTACACGGCAGGCAAGTGCCATCGCGTAGCTGCGGAACCGGCTATGCCCAAAAGTGCGGATGGAGCCATGCCGCTTGCTTGACGCAGCGGCGGAACACTGTTTCGGTCTGCTCTCAATAATATTTGGCTCTAAGGGGCGGTGAGACAACTCTCATGGATACTGGATTGGGTGAAAGAGAATTGACTCAGGGACTGCTTCACGGCGGAGGCGCGCGCGCCGTTTGGCCGCTTCCATCGATCGGCGCTTATGTCGCGCTTGCCATTGGCCTCTTGGTTAGTCTCCAGCTGTTTTACAGTACTATCTATTCGGTCCATACCGATTTGGCCGGGGCAGCATTGTCGGGCCGTTTGGCTGTCACATTGGGTGACAGTTTCAGCAATTACAGCCTCTATTTCCCGCCCGCAGAACGCGCCTGGTTCAGCCTGTCTGTCTGGTTGAGCGACCTCACCGGAATGCAGCTTGATCTGACCGTCATAATGATGGCTGGCGTAGCGGTGATATTCTCTGTCGGGTTGGCTTTTCATATCCGCCAACAGACTGTTGGAGCATCGCCGCTTTTCATCGTGGTATCGTTGGCGTTGTTGGTGATTATACCGGTGCTGTACAAGAACGTGTTCGGGTTGCGCGAACATATGGTGGTTCTTGGTCTCTGGCCGTATATTGTCCTGCGGATATCAGACCCGGATAACAGCGTGATCGGGCCGAAAACCCGCGTGTTGTTGGGTGTGTGGCTGGGTGTCACCTTGCTGTTTAAATATCTCTACAGCCTGGTGGTGCTGTTGGTTGAGATCGCGGATGCTGCGGTAAGGCGGCGGCCCAGCGCGCTCTTCCGGATAGAGAACCTGATTTCTGGCGGTATAGTTGCGCTCTATCTGTTCCTATGGCTCGTCATTGACCCCGCCCAGCGCGAAGCGATTGGAGCAGTGGTGAGCGCAATCGACGCCAATTTGACCAGCTGGCAGACCAACCTTTACCAATCCGCTTTGCATCTGGCGCTGTCATTTTTCTTCATCGCGCTGACTGTGATTTATAAGTTGTCTGTCAGGGAGGCCGCCATCGCGTTGGCGATGGTGGTGGCTGCCATCGCTGCGTCGTGGATTCAATCGCGGTGGTATAGTCATCACCTGTTCCCGATTTTCATGGCGTACCTTGCATGGCTGTGGATCGTTCACCGGCACATCAAACTGTTATGGATCGTCGCCGTCGCAGTTGTGATGGCGCGTCCGGTCGTGGGTGAGTTTCGCAACTCGGCTATCTATCAAGTGACCTTTGACGAGGTTGAGGCCGCGATGGACCGGCCCGATCTTTCGATAGCGGGCAAGCGGGTTGGGGTGCTCACCATGCATCCTTCGCCATTCAATCAATACCTTGCGACGCAGGGCGCGATCCGGTGGAATGCAAGCATGAACAATTCTTACGTCGCCGCGGAATTGAAGCCGCTCGACCGGCCTGAAAATGCGGATATGGTTCTACCGCCAGTCACTCTCGACGACCCCGGCCGGCAAATGTTGCATGATGATATGCTGCGCCTGTGGGAGGATATGCCGCCGGAAATATTGATCCTGGATCAAAGCACCAGTTGGCCACTGGAATTCATCAGCGTCGAGTGGAAGACAGCCTTCGCCAATGATGACCGGTTCCAAGCGATTTTGGCGCAATATAAGCCTGTGTTTGAGCACAAAGGCGAACGGCTTGAGTTTACCTATTACGTTCGCATTGATGCAGAACAGTAGCCGCCTTTAGCGCAGCGAAGCCCAAGCCAAGGGATCGCCGCGCTTAAGATCAGTGGCGGCTTTCCGGCCCAACACTTCGGGCAGATGTTTGGGCGCCAGACCATGGCCGGGGCGGATTGAGCGGACATTTTCGCGGGTGAGTTCTTCGCCTGCTGCAACATCTTTCACGATATAGAGCGACCGGCGGAACTGGATTGATCCGCTTTCGCATCCCTGCAGATCGTAAGTTGCCTTGCCCATTGAACGCCAGGCGCGCTTGCAATCCTCAACCAGCCCGGTGAATTCTTCTGGTTCCAAGCTGAACGCGGAGTCCGGTCCGCCATCAGCGCGGCGGAAGGTGAAGTGTTTTTCCACCACGCAGCCGCCAAGAGCGATAGATGCGACCGCAACCGCCGATCCGAAAGTGTGATCGGACAGGCCTGAAACAGTACCGAAACGTTCGCCCAAATCGGGCACGGTGCGGACATTGGATTGCTCATCCAAGGCCGGGTATGAACTGACGCAGTGGAGCAGCACGATCTCGTCGCACCCATTGTCCCGGGCGGTCTGCACAACGTCTTCAATTTCTTGCAGGTTCGCCATCCCGGTGGAAATGATCAGCGGTTTTCCCTTCGACGCGGCGTAGGCGACCAGCGGCAAATCAACCGCTTCAAACGAAGCAATCTTATAGGCCGGGGTGCCAAGCTCCTCCAGCAAGTCTACGGCAGTTTCATCAAACGGGGAGGAAAACAGCGTTACGCCCAATTCGCGTGCCCGCCGAAACAGTGGCTCATGCCATTCAAAGGGGGTCTGCGCTTCGCCGTAAAGATCATATAATGTCCGGCCATCCCACAATCCGCCTTCCACCCGGAATTCGGGGCCGTCATGATCAATCGTGATGGTGTCAGCAGTGTAGCTTTGGATCTTGATAGCGTCAGCGCCAGTGGCCGCTGCGGCTTCGAGCAACTGGATCGCCCGTTCAAGGCTACCATTGTGGTTTCCGGACAGTTCGCAGATCACATAGGGTTCGTGATCCGGCCCAATGCGCCTGCCAGCAATACTGATTTCGGGGCTGTTTTTCGCAGCTTTTGTCATGCCAGTTGTTCCTTCAGCTGGGCACTGGTGAGCATGGGCCTACGCCCTGATCGGATGATGTCCAAGGCCTGCGCATAACCGCAATTCATCAGCAGATCGACAATGCTCATATGGCTAATGAATCCATCATTCAGTTGCGGATATTCTGGGTGCGCGAAATTGTGATACAGCAGCTCTACCCCCGAACCAGCAAAGGCGCCGCTTTCCTGATCGCGTTCAATATAGGCTGCGCTGCCTTGCGCGGCGAGATAGCGGTCTGCGCCCATTGCTTTGCAGATAGCGAGCAGCCGGTCATCCTTGCGGCCATCAACGCCTTTCAAAGCGGACGTTTTGTGCAGAGGGGTGGTGATGCCCATGAGGGCAGCAGTCGTGCTGATAAAGTCGATATTGAAGGCGCCGATGGTGGTATGACCCGCAGACATCAGCGTTTCCAATTGCGGGAACACCTCTGCGAAATACGGCGCCTTACCATAAGCATGCCTGATGGTAGTCAGATGGGTTTTGCGCCATTTATCGCCGCTATCAATCGCGGTGCCAACGAAGGTGGATGTGCTCGATTGACTGTGGCCGGACAGAGGCACTGTCAGGAACGTCTCACCGTTTTGGCTGACAATTCGGTTACGCACGCCCCAGCTGCGTTTCAAGACTTGTGCGTCATCCAGAAAGGCAAACTCGTCCACCAGATCGATGAGGTCGAAATAGCCTATCCACGGCAGATAGGTCGGCTGCATAATCGCGGTGATCATGATGCCTTCGCCAGTTCCGGCATTTGAAACGCCTTATTCAAATCGGCTTCCACTTCTGCAAACTTCTCACCCTTGGCGTATGCTTCCCACGCGCCCGTCACGAAACTATCACCTCTGCGGGCTTTCAGCGCGGTGCGTAATTCGCCCAATCTGTCTATCGTATCGACGGAATGGTACAACCAGCGCGGCTTGATGGTGCGGAACACTACATCACCCAAGGCAAGCTTGCCTTCAAAACCCTCTAGCATCTGGTGAATGTCACGCGTTAGGTCTGATTGGCTTGTCTCTGCAACGCACTCTGCCGTCAGCAAGACTGTGCCTTGGCTTTCATAAATATAGACCCGAAAACAGCTGCCTTCCGCAGTGAAATTCTGGACATAGAATGGCACTGGTCCGGCCCATTCAGCTGCGAACGTATAGGTTGCGAATTTTTTCGCCGGGGCTGCCGGGGTGTCCACACCAACGGCTTTGAATAATGGCATTGGGCTGGCGGCCCATATGATGATGTCACCCGAAGTTTCCGCGCTTAGCATCCGTTTGGGGGTCGCTAGACTGCGCTCATGAATCCGCACACCGATGGTTTCCAACGCGGTGCGGCATTGCTGGAACAAGGCTGCAAATCCGCCAACAGGAAGACTGGCCTGAACGTTGGAAGAATAGTTCCATAGGGACCGCGGAATACCGAATAATTCGTTGGCAAGCGGGTCTGTCTTCTTTTGTTCGGCCAGCGCATCGATGGAAACGCCGGTGGGGAAAATACGGTTGATAGCCAGCGGTACTGCCGCATTGGCGTGCAGTTCCGCTGGATCGCATCCGACGTGCCATTTGACATATCGGGCGAGGGGCGCTGCCAATGACGCGCTGTAGCATGATAGGCGGTCGGCAAGGCTGTCGCCAGAGGGCTGGGTTAAGTCGGTCGTGCCTGCCGCCAATGCCGGGCCGCCAAAATCATCAATATTGACCGGGCCGCTTGGGCTCGGACCTACCGATCCGAAGCGATTGTCGAATTCCTCAAACCGGGCGCCATGCGTTTCGAGCAGGCTGCGGATCGGATCGCCTTTCGGACCGAAATAGATGCACCCTTCGCGCATCTCTTTCCCATCGTGCAATTCTGGCAGTGCGACGCCGCCAAGCCGGTCTAAACGCTCATAAAGATCAATCTGCCGCGCCCCCAAGCGGTGCGCTTGAAAAGCTGCGAGAATACCCGTGAGGCCGCCCCCGACAATTCGGACGCGCTTCATGATCTGATCTCGCCAGAACATCCGAAGATGATCGGATCAGGGACGCTAGGAATGGCTGTGTCGGCACGCATGGCGAACGGGTTAAGGCGAAGGTGTAGACAATTCGTTAACTATGTTTGCCCGCCGAAAACCTGTCGTATCTAGCCGGGGATATTGAGCGGGCGCGGCTCTGTATCGGCGCGGTGGACATAGAGCGTAAATTCAAACGGTATAGCGCCTGGCCGGACCGAATAATCGTGGCGCAAAGTCACAAGCGGCGACAAGTTTTCCTTGCAAAACCGGAAGGCGTGCAGCGGATCTTCATAATAGAGACCTTCATCGAAATAATCGACAAACCGGCTCAGCATATTGAATGCATATCCAGTTTTCGCCTGTGCCATCAACCGGCGGGAGACCGCTTCAAAAAAGCCGCGATTATCTGCCATCAAATTGTTGAAGACACCGCTTAGCAGGACGTAATCGAAGGTTTCTTCACTGGGGTTATCCAGAATGTCACGCACTTCAAACCGACCCTCTGGATGGGCAGTGCGGGCAAATTCAATGGCTTCTGGTGAAATGTCATAGCCGACATATTCGCCGTCAAAACCGATAGTGCGTTGCAACAGGCTGAGCATCTGGCCCGTACCGCATCCGAAATCGAGTATTTTGCTATCTTTGGTAACACCGATTTCGCACAGCACTTCCATCCGCCGCTCCTGCGTTTCGCGGTCGGCATATTGCGCGCTCTCAGCGGCATCCCCGTGTTGTTTGACAAGTTCACCATAGTGCTTCGCCAAAGCGTCGATATCATCTTTAAAATTATTGCTCATTTCAGCGCCTCAAGGCCTCCAGAATTGCATTGGCCGCGTGTGCGGTCGGGTCTGCCACGAAAGTTTCGCGCATACGCGATCCCATCGCGTGGCGCAGGTCAAAACCTGCGATAAAAATATCCAACGCGCTCGCCAATTCTTCATCGGTCACACCATCCGCAGGCCCCAGATCGAACACCAGACCAGCCTTTGACAAGACCTTGGTTTCGCTATCTTGGCCCTCATTTTGCGCGATGGTGGCGGCAGGCACGCCCATGAAGGCGCTTTCGTATTTAATCAGGCCGCCGCCGGTAATAATAGCATCTGCCCATAGCAATTGCTGCGATAAATCAGGTTGCCGCGGTACGATGGCGCTGCCCGGGGCAAAGTTGCCCAACATATCCGCAAGCGGCGCATCGGGCTGCGCAATGGCGTGGATGCACAGGTGCGAATGATGCTTCTGTAATATTTGCACAAGGCGCGTAGCAATATTCTTGGGGTCAGCCCCGCCAATAGCGATCAGCAGATTACCAATTGGTCCCCCGCGATCTCGCTCAATACTGCGAGCGCGCATATCCACCAGTCGGCGGCGGGCAGGGAGGTAGGCCGGACCGAGCAGCTTTGTGGGCCCTTCTGGATAGGCGAACGAACTGGCTTCCCAAGTGAAGTTTAGGACAACATCGCAGGGGTATTCTTCCAACGCGCAGAAATCATCAATCACGACCGTGGCTTGGCCCAGTGACTTGAGACTGGCGAGGTAATGATGGTCGGCGCGGTAGCTGTCGATCACCACAAAGTCTGCCGATTGACTGCCGGTGATGGCGGGATGTTCTTGATCTGCCGTGTCGGTATTTACCGGTTGGCCGAGATTGGCGAACTCAAAACCGGCGGCAGTGATGTGTTCCTGTGCAGCTTCGTTGAACTGCCCTGCAAAAATGCTGATGACGCCGGATAGGCGCAGTGCCTCCGCCAAGGCGATACAGCGGCTTAAGTGCCCGAAGCCGATCGTGTCCGCCGCATCGCAGCGGAACAACGCGTTCACTGATCGCCTTTCAAATTGGCAGCGAATATTCGTTCTGCCATTGTCCAGTCTTCGGGCCGGTCGATATCCAGCGCGCGCCATTCCGGCAGCTCGATAAAGCGCGTGCGCGGACCGAAGAAGGGGCGTTGTTCCAGCCACGCCTCGCGTGTTCCCCAATAAAATTGTCCGGAATCGTGAAAGACTGGCGGCAAGTCCTGCGTGCGGGTCGTTTCATGTTCCGGCTGAAGGAATTCGGGACTACCGTCAGGCGCGCTGACAAAACCGCGCTGCGGGGGATGCCCATAGCGCACCGCCGGAAAGGCAAAGTCGCAATCCTCAGAAAGCAACCCGGCAGATTCTGATATATCCCCTGCCGACACAAATGCTGCGGTGGCATAGATGCAGCACGCGGCCTCAACCGGCCAACCCGCATCGATCGCCCATGACAGGGCGTGGGTTACCACGTCCGTGGTTCCGGCATAGTCATCAGCGAGCTTTGCGGGCCGCATAAAGGGTGTCTCGGCGCCGGCCTGCCGTGCGACTTCAGCGATTTCATCATCGTCGGTGGATACTATGACGTGATCAAACACGCCGGATGCTGATGCAGCGGCAATAGGCCACGCAATCATTGGCTTGCCGCAAAACTCCCGCACGTTTTTGCGCGGGATGCGTTTGCTGCCGCCCCGTGCCGGAATGATTGCAATCCTCATTCGGCAGCTCTGCCTATTGACGCTCCGCAAACTGCTTTATGCACCTCCTCAATGACTTTATGCTGCTGCTCAGCAGTCATTGTGGGGTACATTGGCAGGCTGATGGCTTCCGAATAATACGCTTCCGCATTGGGGCACAGCCCGGGTTTGAAGCCCAGATCCCGATAATATGGCTGAAGATAAACTGGGATATAATGCAGGTTCACACCAATCCCTGCACCGCGCAATTGGTCAAACACAGCCCGATGATTTTGGGCAGCATTCTGCTGGTCAATCCGGATAACATAAAGATGCCAGGCCGACGCGCTGTCTGTATGCTGATGAGGCGTCGTCACCGGTAAATCGGCAAAGGCGCGGTCATAGATCGCAGCAATCTCCCGGCGGCGATCAATAAATTCGGGCAGCCTGTCCAACTGGCTGAGGCCAAGCGCTGCATTGATGTCGGTCATGCGGTAATTGAAGCCGAGGCGGTGCTGTTCATAATACCACGGCCCGGCGTTTTCCTGCTCCAGCATATCAGCGTCACGGGTCACCCCATGACTTCTGTCGAGCCGCATTAACCGGGCGAGTTCCGGATCGTTAGTCATCGCCATACCGCCTTCACCAGTGGTCACGATTTTAACCGGATGAAAGCTGAAAACGGTAATATCGCTATACTTGCAATTACCGACCGGCTGGGAGCGATAGGATCCGCCAATCGCATGTGATGCGTCCTCTATGATGCGCACACCATGCTTGCTGGCATGCGCATGGATCGCGCCCATGTCGCAGGATTGGCCGGTCAGATGGACCGGGATGATCACTTTTGGCAATGTGCCAGCGGCGGCAGCGCGGTCCAGTTTTTCCCCCAGGCGGACTGGGCACATATTGTAGGTGCGTTCGTCAATCTCGACAAAGTCCACATCTGCACCGCAGTATAAGGCAGCATTCGAACTGGCAACAAAGGTCAATGGACTGGTCCAGACGCTATCCCCGGGTCCCACACCAAGCGCCATGCAGGCGATGTGTAAAGCGCTGGTGGCACTGTTGGCGGCTATTCCGTATTGGGCGCCGCAACGTGCCGCCACTGCTTCCTCAAAAGCTGGAACAACCGGGCCCTGTGTCAGAAAATCAGACTTCAGCACATCGACAACGGCTGCAATATCAGCCTCAGTTACCGACTGGCGTCCATAGGGTATGAAGTCTGTCATTACACCGTGTGCGTCGGATCGACATGGTCGCGGATAGACTGGCGGATTTGCTCAACCGTCAGGAAGTCAGGATTGGTCCCGCTATTGTAAGAGAAACCCGGTTCCACCCGTGTCCCGCCGCGCTTTGCCAAAAGATCATCAGCCATATTTTCTGCTGTGGTCGGCAGGATCGCGTAATAGGGGCCAAGATCAATGGTGTTGAGGCTGTCACTGGTGGTAATCATTTCCTCATGGATTTTCTCACCGGGACGGATACCGACAATTTCCTGTTTGCATTCAGGCGCAATGGCTTCTGCAAGGTCAGTGATCAAATAGCTGGCGATCTTTGGGACAAAGATTTCACCGCCTTGTGCATTCTCCAATGCCCAAAGCACCATATCTACGCCTTCTTGAAGCGAGATATTGAACCGGGTCATGGTGGGGTCGGTAATTGGGATTACGCCGCTTTCGCGCTGGCCCAGGAAGAATGGAACAACCGATCCTCTACTGCCAATGACGTTGCCGTAACGGACTACCGACAGGCGCAGGTCCCGGCTACCCTTGATGTTGTTTGCAGCGGTGAACAGCTTGTCTGAGCATAGCTTGGTCGCGCCGTACAAATTGATCGGTGCGGCCGCTTTATCGGTTGATAGAGCCACAACATCGGTCACGTTGCTGTCAAAACAGGCTTCGATAACATTCTGTGCGCCCAGCACATTGGTCTTGATGCATTCAAACGGATTATATTCCGCAGCCGGCACTTGTTTGAGAGCAGCGGCATGAACAACAATATCAATCCCTTCCATCGCGCGGCGCAATCTGTCCTGATCACGGATATCGCCGATAAAATACCGCAATGCGGGATATTCTTGCGGCGAGAATTCCTGGCTCATTTCATATTGTTTCAGCTCGTCACGCGAATAGATTACCAGACGGCGGACACCCGGATATTTTGCGAGGACTGTCCGGACGAATGACCGTCCGAATGAACCGGTACCACCGGTCACAAGAATGCTCTTATTATCCAACAACGGATTTTGCTCCCTTTCGCAAATTTACATATTGGGTGACGATAAGCGCCCCGCTTATAAGGAATGCCGCCCCGAATGAAACCACTGTGGCCAGCATGATACCCCGAATTCCCATGACCGGCGCCCATAGGATACTGAGCCAGATATTAAGGCCGACAGTCAGGGCGCTGCACAGCGACATCAGCTCGATCCGTTTGCTGAAGTGGAGGAATTTCATATTGTGCATGAAATAGCCCTGCAAAACGATCGCGATCATCACATATTGCAATAGCGGGATCGCGCTGTGAAACGCCTCACCCAGCAGTATCGGTGCGAACAGAACCGCAAAGAAGTAAAAGCTCACCGCAGCAATTGCGGCCAGTATGAAGTATAGGGCCGAGACAGAAATGACTTCTTGCAAACCGTCTTCGGCGGCAACTTTCAATTTGCGGAACAGCCACGGCGTCCACGCCATCACGAAGCTGTAATTGACCATCCAGAACGCGGAAGCGAACAAGGCCGCTACGCCGTACATCGCGCTCGCTTCAACGCCCAGATAGTGGGCGGCGATCACCTTGTCTGCGGTTGCCATGGCCATCACGACCGCCCCAGCTGGCCAATAGACCACACCAAACGAGGCGATGTTACGATAAAAAGATCGTTCGGGAATTTGCAACAGAGAGGAGAAGGTAAAGCCGAGCGAGTGGAGCGAAAACAATGTCGCAATTCCCATGCTCATCATCCGGCCAAGAACAACGCCGCGCCAGTCCCAGCCAGCCATCAGGAAGCCGACGATAAAGGTCATGCTGAGAACGGCTTGGATTACTTGAGTGGCGAGAAATGCACGCCGCCTGTTATGGAATTGTTGAAGCGTCAGAACAGTGTAGAATACTTCGTACAGAAACGCGGCCACAACCACGGCGACGAGCCAAGCTTGCGGGAATTTTGTGGCAGAAGCCAGTAATTCGCCAAACACCAATGTCACCGCAGACACAAATGCTGCCATCGCCAACATCACGAATAATGCCGTGTGGGTGAACTGGTCCAATTGCTTCTGGCTGAAATCGTAGAACCGCATCCGGATGGCATCTTGGGTAGTCAGACCGACAACCGGGCGCAGGAAGGTCGCGTAGGTAATGAACAACACCCAGATGCCATAGCCTGTCGGGTCCAGCATCCGTGTGAGGATCGGTGCCAGCAGAAACGGCACCAGTGCCTCGATGCTGTTGGCAAAAGCATAGAACAGGGATTGAACCGCCAGAAACTTCTTGGCGTTTAACGTGAATGCTTTCCGGATCATCAAACTATCATATGCCTTTGCGCTCAAAAACACCTGCCGCAGCCAGTGCTTGATAGTTTGTAAACCTAAATTGTTAACGATTACCTGAGATAACGCTGCTCAATCCTGATCGGTGACACCGGGCAGGCTTGCGATGATTGGTTGTCTTGAGGAAAATCGGCGTGATTCACAAAGCGGTTAATGTCCAACCTGTGTTCGATGAGGAATTAGGCGGACGGGCACCGGTAACTGAGAGTGTAGCCAAGCAGGATCGTTACGACCTTGCGACTGCACTAGCTATTGTGCGCGAGATGGAAACATCTGCGGGGCGCAGCGCCGTGTTTGAGGAAATCAAGAACAAGAACACGATCTATCGTTTGGTCGATGCGCTTTACACAGCGTCCGGCAGACGCTTTTTTCAGCCGCTGGTGCTGTTTGCTTATATGATCAAATGCGTCATTTCTCTCGATCCTTTCGGGGGCGTAAACGCACAGGCTGTCTCGATTTCCCACTTCGACAATGAACATAAGACGGTGGACCGGGTGGCCGCATTGGCGCCCGAAGTGCCGCTTCTTAGGTTGTCGGTGGAACGCAAAAACTTGATCGGGCGCGGGCAATTGGCGGCAACCCTTAGGATGCTGGGTTCAGCCAAACGAGTTTGGTCTTTCTTGCGGCTGCTGGTTCGCACCCACAGCTTCATGCCATCCGCCCGGATCGCCAGCACTTTGGCGTTTTATATGCGGTTTTCGCAATTGTTTGCGGAACGCCCCGCGCTCAAGGCGGCAATCATTGCCAGTAATTACAGCCCCGAAGCGGTCGGTATGGCTGCTGCTGCGCACCACCATGGCAAGCGGGTAATCTATGCCAATCATGCCCCCGTACCCGCTAATGGGCCGGTTGTGCCGCCGGTGTTGGCGGATTGCGGAATGTTTTATGGTGATATGACAACCAAGACTTACCAGCAGCGTAGCTGCTGCACAGCAGAGATCGGCTTGATCGGCCAGCCCGGCAGGGCGCGCCCGATGGAGTGGCGTGATGAAGTAAAGAGCATCGGTATTTTCCTGACATCAGGCACAAAGGTTGACGTTCTAAAGAGCTTGATAGCGACAATTCGGGTCGATTTACCCGCGGCGCATATTATTATCCGGCAGCATCCCGTTACGCTGCTGAAGACTGATTTTTCCGATCTTGCTTTGGATGATGCCAATATCGAATTGACCATTGGCAATCCGCTTGATGACGAAATCGCGGCTTGCGACTTGGTGATCTGCGGCAATAGCGGGGTCGCCATGAACGTGTTGAGCGGAGGACGGCCGGTAGCCTACTTGTCGAGCCTGGACGGGATACTGTTTGACTCCAATGGATTTGTGGCCAGCCGGCTGGTGTATTCTATGCCATGGTGGAGCGACGATATTTACGACCGGTTGAAGGGGTTTTATCAAGCGCCCGGCTGGGAAGGTGTGATGCGCAGCTATGATGCGTCTTACGGCGTGGATCTTGCAGTGATGCGGCAGAATGCAACTGAAGTCCTGATGCGATACCTCAATCCTCAACCACGAAAAACTCAACCTGAATGGGTGAGGGGCACGCCTGAAATGGCCGCCTGAGCTCGGTTGTCGGTTTGGTGCCCTAACAACACTAAGCTGGTAATTGGTAACCGCACATCATAGGGGCCTCCTTCACTGAAGAGAGGCTGATGGCAGAACACAATAACCGCGCTGGATTGCTGCTCGCATTATGCGGGTTTGCCATACTGTCTGTCGGTGATGCAGTTGTAAAAACGATGGCAGATGATTGGTCGCCCATCGCTGTTGCCGCATTGCGCTTCACCATCGGGGCAACAGTCCTGGCGGGTTTTCTACGCAGCAAAGAAGGGGCTGAGGCATTTCGTCCCGCGAAACTTTGGCTGCAAGCGGCACGCGGCTTCTGCTTGGCCGGGGCCACACTATGTTTCTTTTCGGCCATTTTCGTTATGCCCCTGGCTGATGCGACGGCGATCGGTTTCGTCGCGCCGTTTTTAGTCGCGATACTCAGTGGCCCGTTGCTGAAAGAGAAAGTGGCACCGGTCACGTGGTTTGCCGCGTCGTTGGCTTTTGTGGGCGTGCTGATGATACTTCGGCCCAACGTGGCTGAGCTCGGCGTGGCGGCGTTACTGCCGCTGGGCGGGGCAACTTTCTTCAGTCTGATGGTGATTGGTAATCGTGCGGCCGCAGGTACTGGATCGGTTTTGTCGATGCAGTTTTTCATCGCTGCCTTCGCTGCTCCGGTGTTAGTCGGGTCCGCAATCATCGGCAAATATAGCGGGATACCGCTTCTATCGGTCGGTATGCCCGACTGGACTGTAGTCGCGAGGTGCGCGCTTGTCGCACTGACAGCTACGACCGCCCATTGGCTGGTATATCTCGGCACGACCAAGGCAGGTGCGGCAACCATCGCGCCGATGACGTATGTTCAGCTATTGGTTGCGGTTATTTTGGGTTGGGTGTGGTTTGACCATGTACCAGATGTCACTGCGATGGCCGGTGCCTGCATCATCATCGCTTCGGGGCTGATATTGTGGTCGGCTGGTAAGCCCAAAGTCCGGTAGCTTTCCTCATAAGTTTTCGCTGAAAAATTTACAGGATTGGCAACTCTTTTACGCTAAGGCGCAAATTTAGAATCAGCATCTTATACATAAAGGCATCCCCTATGTGCGGCATCATCGGCATTGTTGGAAAAGAGCAAGTGGCAGACCGGTTGGTCGATGGCCTGCGCCGGATGGAATATCGCGGCTATGATAGTGCCGGTGTATGTACAATTGACCAAGGGGCACTGGTACGCCGTAGAGCGCAGGGTAAGCTCAAAAATCTGGTCACTGAACTCGCGCAGAATTCTGCCCCCGGTTTGATCGGTATCGCTCACACTCGCTGGGCCACTCACGGTGCACCGACAACACACAACGCACACCCTCATGCGACTGATGATGTGGCATTGGTCCACAACGGCATTATCGAAAACTACAAGCCCTTCCGTGACGGCCTGATTGCCGATGGACGAAGCCTTGAAAGCGACACTGACAGCGAAGTTGTGGCGCATTTGATTTCGCAACAGGTTGAAAATGGTGCGTCGCCGGAAGATGCGATCAAGGCAGTGCTGCCGCAATTGCGCGGCGCTTTCGCGCTGGCGATCGCCTTCAAAGAATTTCCCGATATGCTGATTGGCGCGCGGCTCGGTTCGCCGTTGGTTGTCGGCTATGGTGAAGGGGAGATGTTCCTTGGGTCCGATGCCCTTGCCTTGGCTCCTTTGACGCAGAAAATCACCTATTTGGAAGAGGGCGATTGGGTCGTACTTACGCGGGACAGTGCGATCATCTACGACTCGGAAAACCAGCGAGTAGAGCGCGACATTACGACCTCTGGCGCATCCGCCGCCGCTGTAGAGAAGGGCAATTATCGCCACTTCATGCAGAAAGAGATATTCGAACAACCTACCGTAGTGGCGCAAACACTGGCCAGCTATGTCCACCGCGCTGATGAGGTTGTGGCATTGCCGCAGATTGATTTTGATCTTTCTGCGATAAAGCGGATCACAATCGTCGCGTGCGGAACATCCTATTATGCAGGTTTGGTCGCAAAATACTGGTTTGAACAGTTTGCGCGCGTTCCGGTCGACATCGATGTGGCTAGCGAATTCCGGTACCGCGAGCCTGTACTGGAAGATGGCGGTCTAGCACTTTTCATCTCACAATCTGGAGAGACGGCGGATACTCTGGCTGCGCTAAGGCATTGTAAAGAAGCAGGGCAGACCATTGGCGTGGTGGTCAATGTTCCGACCAGCTCTATGGCACGTGAAGCCGATTTGTTGCTGCCGACACATGCCGGCCCTGAAATAGGCGTTGCTTCAACCAAAGCATTCACTTGCCAGCTGGCGGTCTTGGCTGCCTTGGCGGCACATCTGGCGGTCAAGAAAGGCCGGATGGACCGGGCCGAAGAACAGGAAGTAGTAAAGCATCTGCTTGAGGCACCGGCGTGTTTGAACGCTGCTTTGGCGCATGATGATGACATCGCCGCGATGGCCCATTTGATCGCACCCGCGCGCGACGTGTTATATTTGGGCCGTGGATCAGACTTCCCGCTCGCGATGGAGGGGGCATTAAAGCTCAAAGAAATCAGTTATATACACGCAGAAGGTTACGCCTCGGGTGAAATGAAACATGGGCCGATTGCATTGATCGATGATAAAGTCCCAGTGATCGTGTTGGCGCCTTCTGGTTCACTGTTCGAGAAAACAGTTTCGAACATGCAAGAAGTCAGCGCGCGTGGTGGCCAGATCGTCCTGATTTCCGATAAGGAAGGGATTGAGGCAGCGGGTGAGGGCTGTATCGCGACCATCGAAATGCCGAAGGTTCACCCGCTTATCGCGCCGCTTGTATATGCGGTTCCAGTGCAGCTTCTGGCTTACCATGTTGCATGCGCCAAGGGCACAGATGTTGATCAGCCCCGCAATCTCGCCAAATCAGTGACTGTTGAATAAACCCGGCGAGGGCGTACAACGCTGAAAAATTTGGAGTATTGATGTTCGGCGGTTGACGTGCAGAAACAAAACGCCGCGATAAATTTTTGCGGCAATTTCAGGGTGTTTTCATCGTATACTTTACCCGGCGCTAACCTTTTTTCTCTAACGGGAGATTGTGAGCGAGAACCCAACCAATCTTCCTGCATTGCCGGAACGTTTGCCAGCGATGGCGGTACTGGGCCTGACCAATCCCGGTCAGGACGATTGGGCGCGGTTGCGCGGGTTGCAATATGCCACGCTCGCAGACAATTCGCTGAAACGGGCTGCGTTGCATGTTCTGTCTGCGATGCTTACCGCTTGGTTGTATTTTGGGTTGGTGAACATTTGGCTGTTGGCTGGCTGGGCGATCACTCTGGCAGCGGCGCTTTTCTTTGCGTCACGATCAGATCAGAGCCTCTCCGATTCTGACACACGCAGCATTTCAAACGAAGAGTTCCGCAAACAAAACCTATCTGTTTTGATGTTGGCGCTGATCTGGTGCGTACCGTTCGTGCTATTTAGCAGCTACGGAACCATAGTTGAATTGTTGATTTTATGGACCGTGGCATTGTCCATGATTGTTTCAACGTCGCTGATGCGGGCATCGGCTCCACTTGGGTCAGTTATTTTTAGCACCGTCACCAGTGTCGGAGCGATTATCGGCGCATTGCTGCTTGGTAACTATACGGCGGCAGGGTGCATTGTTTTTGTGTTACTGGCGGCGATCCTTGGGACGATTGAATGCAGTAAAACGTATCTTATCGCACGGATCGCAGAAGCGGGTATGGAAGAGAAAAGCGAAGTGGTGTCTATGCTGCTTCGCGAATTTGAAGAAAATCAAGCAGACTGGCTTTGGCAGGTCGATACCGGACGGCGCATTCGTAGCGCGTCACCGCGCTTCTCTTTTGCTTTGGGCCAAACACCGGCCGATGTTGAGGGTAAGCCATTTCTGCAGATGATTGCGGGGGATTCATGGGAATCGGGGCAGTTTGCTCCCAGCCTGCATGAGCTCGCCGAAAAGCTGAAAAGCCGTGAGAACTTTTCCAACCTGATCGTGCGGGTCAGCATTGATGGCCAGAGCCGTTGGTGGGAAATCTCGGGCACTCCCATTCTGGACGAGCAACAGAACTTCATGGGCTTCCGCGGAGTTGGTTCCGACGTGACGGAGCAGCGCGAGTCGAGCGAAAAAATCGCCTATCTCGCACGCTATGACACGCTGACCGGTATGCCCAACCGCTTGATGCTGAACGAGGCGCTGCGCGACGCAATTGCTTACGCGAAAAAGTGGCGCACGCGCTGTGCGTTTCTGATGCTGGACTTAGATCGTTTCAAGGCCATCAACGATTCATTGGGGCATATGGTCGGCGATGAACTGCTCGCAGAAGTCAGCGGCCGCCTCAAAGAACTTATGGATGACAACACAATGTGTGGCCGCTTGGGCGGGGACGAATTTGCCATTGTGATCCGTGATGCTTCCGAAAAAGGTACTGTCGATCGGCTGGCAAGGCGCATTATCCGCTCATTGTCGCGCCCCTATAACATCAGCAATAACACGCTGTATGTCGGGGCCAGCGTCGGGTCTGCGATTGGTCCGCGTGACGGCAAAACGGTAGAAGAAATCATGCGTAATGCTGACCTTGCGCTGTACCGCGCAAAAGATGAAGGTGGCGGGGAACACCGGCCATATGAGTCGACCTTGCATGCCAATGCAGAAGAGCGCCGCCAGCTAGAAGGCTCTTTGCGTAAAGCGCTCGAAAACAACGAACTTCTGTTGAACTATCAACCGGTGGTCGATGCGAATAGAGAAAACGTAGTGAGCTTCGAAGCGTTGCTGCGATGGAATAGTAAAGAGCATGGGTTTGTGCGCCCAGACAAGTTTATCGCACTGGCAGAAGACACCCGCCTGATTGTACCGATTGGTGCATGGGTGCTGCAAGAGGCATGCCGCGAAGCGCTTAACTGGCCGCGTAATATCCGTGTTGCGGTCAACGTATCAGGCGAGCAATTGATCGAACCGGATTTTGCGACGACCGTGGTCCATGCATTGTCCAATAGCGGGCTGGAACCTCAACGGCTTGAGATCGAGGTCACAGAGAGCATCTTCTTACGTGATCCGAATATTGCCCGGGCTGCGCTGGAACAAGTGATTGCGCTGGGCTGTACCGTTGCGCTGGATGACTTTGGCACCGGATATTCATCGCTTGGTTATCTGCGCAAACTGAGCTTCTCAACCATCAAGATTGATCGCAGTTTTGTGCAAGGCGCAGCGCAAGGTAGCGCTGAAAGCATCGCCATCATTCGTGCTGTTGTGGCGATGGCTGACAGTTTGGAAATGGCCACGACCGCGGAAGGTGTCGAGAATCCCGAAGAGGCTGAAATGATCCGCAATATGGGATGTACCAAGATCCAAGGGTACTATTTCGGTCGGCCGATGGGTGCTGCGGATGCACGGCATCTATTTGCGCGGCAGGGGCAAATCCGCGCTTAACCCGTCTGTTTCTAGCGAACTAGGCGCGCACCAGCCCATTGATGGCGCTTTCAAACAGCGCGCGCCCATCGCTTCCGCCATGCGCATCTTCAATGGCGCGTTCGGGATGCGGCATCATGCCCAGAACGTTACCCGCGGCGTTAAGGATACCGGCAATATCCCTGCGTGACCCGTTGCAGGGCTCCGCATATCGGAATGCTACCTGGCCGTCGCCTTCAAGCGTATCGAGAGTGTGCTCATCAGCGAAGTAATTACCGTCATGATGGGCGACCGGGATATGAATGGTTTCATCACCCGTATATCCGTTAGTAAATAGCGACCGGGTGTTCTCGACCTTGAGCGGTACGGTGCGGCAGACAAAGGTCTGCGCGGCGTTGCGCATCAGCGCGCCGGGCAATAATCCACTTTCTGTAAGAACCTGGAAACCGTTACAGACACCCAATACCGGGACGCCGCGTTCTGCCGCAGCTACCACTGCTTTCATAATCGGGCTGCGTGCAGCCATCGCGCCGGAACGGAGATAGTCACCATAGGAAAACCCGCCTGGCAAAGCGATAAAGTCCAGATCGCCGGGCAGATCGGCGTCGCCGTGCCAAATGCGGCTCGGCGTGGTACCGGATATCTGTTCCAAAGCGACGGCCATATCGCGGTCGCAATTGGACCCCGGAAATGTGATGACTGCAGAACGGAACGCCATCAGGCTGCCTCCTGCTCCAACTTCTCAATCCGGTAATTCTCGATCACCATGTTGGCCAAGAGTTTCCGGCACATTTGGTCCAAATCCTCGTCAGAGGTGTCATCTGAAACGTCGAGTTCGATCAGCTTACCAGCCCGCACATCATTCACGCCGCCGAAGCCCAGTGCCTCTAACTCGTGATGGATCGCGCGGCCTTGCGGATCAAGAACACCAGCTTTGAGCGAAACGTGGATTTGCACTTTCATCGGAGTAATTCCTGTGAAGAAGACTCGGTTTTGAACCGGTTTGAACGCGTTCTAGCCTATGGCTTGATGCCTATCGTAGGGCAAGGTTTGTGAGAACAGAAACTGTCGGAAACCATCCGATATCCGCTGCTTATCTTTCAGATGTGGCCATCTGTTCAGCTAGGGCACGCGGGACCACACGAAATTCTACTGCCTCCTCCAGTGCAAGATATTGCCGGGCCAGAGCCAATATTTCCGCACCCGTCACCGCCGTGTAGCGCTCGCGAGCGGTTCGAAAACGTTCGACATCTTCCGTCTCGCTTTGCGCGCGATCAACCAAGCTCATCCAGCTGCGATTGCTTTTCAACCGGTTGTCGATGGCTTCCAGCAGTGGCTGCCGCGCGCGTTGCATCAAATCTTCGTCGGGCGCTTCACTTCGCAGCTCGGTGAGCACATCCATTAACGCGGCTTTTGTTGCATCCAGCTGGGTCACATCCACGGCAGCCCCCATTGCGAACGTTCCATAATCCCGGAAAACCCGTGACTGGTTGTCGCTGACGGATGGCGAGTAGGTTTGCCCCAGCTCCTCGCGCAGTTTTTCGGTCAACATCAGGCGGGTTATTCGGGCAAGAACCGTAAATGCGGTGGCCTGTTTAACGTCCTCGGCATCATCGGTCGGCCACACCATCCGCAGCAATGCCTGATCGGCTTCGCCATCATGCGGAATGATTTTTAGACCGCGATTATCTGTGAAGCTACGATCACGGCGCTCATCGTCATAAGGTCTAAACTCAGCTTCGCGCTGCGGAAGCGCACCGATTGTTTCGGCCAGCACCGCAATCACCGCGTCTTCTTCAAAATCGCCAACGATGGAAACTTCAATCGCGCCGTTCTGCAGCCGGTCGCTGATCGTGGTTCTGAGCCGTTCATAGTTCAGCGCACGGTATTGCTCTATTGCGGGCCGGGTAAAGCGGGGATCACCGTCGGATAATATCCGGTTGGACGCTTCGCTATATGCCGATCCAGGCGTTTTGCCCAACCGGCCAAAGAAATCATCGAGCCCATTATACCAAGATCCCAACCCTTCCGGCCGGTATCCCGGATCAGCGAGGAAGGCGGTGAGCAGCTGCATTTGCAGTCTGAAATCTTTAGGGGTTGTGGTTGCTGAACTGAGGAAAGTTTCGGCACTATCGCCAAAATTTCCGCGCACGGACTTACCGGCCAAAATGGACTGTAGTTCATCTGTACTGTGCTTCCCCAAGCCGCCACGCGTCAACAAGCTGGCGATGGTGACCGCTTGTGGGTCCTCCGCTGTTCTGAGCATTCTGCCGCCGTCAACATGCATCCGGATGGATACCACATTATCTTGCAGATCGGTGGGCTTCAGGTTGACTCGAACCCCATTGGCGAAGCGCAATGTACGAATGCCGAAGTCTTGAATCTTGCCGTCTTCGACCACGGTGCCTGGTGTCCCGAAATCAGTATAGGCAAATTCAGCAATGCCGTTGTCTTCCGGCGGCGTAACATCACGGGCAAAGGCGGCCTCTACAGCAGCACGCAGAGCGTCTGATCCGCCCTCTGGTGCCGACTTTCCGGTAAACCTGATTAATGGTTTTTCCAGATCGACCACGTTTTCACGCAGGGCCGACAGCACTGCTTGGGGTGAAGCTATTTCAGCGACGGCGTTAAACCGGGCCAGCCCAGCCTCGGGGCTGTCTGGTACCAGATCACCGTTTGCGATGGTGAACGCGCGGGACGTGAAAGTGGCGTTACTGCGGGTGCCTTTATTGGCAATTGCGTTTTCTAGTGAGGTCCGGCCATTACTGATCTGCTCGGCGATTTCCGCTTCGGTGAAACCGTAAATCAGAGCGCGGCGATATTCATCAATCGCTGCATCGAGTCCGCGTTGCCATTGGCCTTCGACCGTGCTCACCGAAACCTGGGTGGATCGGGCTTCCTCGAAGAAGTTTGAAGTCGATACGTTTACTCCGCGAAACGGAGGGTCTTCGCTGCGCTGCAGCCGTTGCAGGCGGCGATTGATGATGCTTTGCCCGATACGCCGTAATGTACCCTGCCGGCGCTCGGCAACGGTGTCTGGGCGGTCAATATACGCACCATGCCGGATAAGAGTAATCGATTCAGTCAGGGCAGGGTCCAGATAGATATCAGTCTGGCCTTTTTGGGTAAGATCAACCGGTCCATGATCTGGTTGATCCACCGATACTTTGCTTCGCCAATCCGCAAAGCGAGCCTGAATTTTCTGTTCTACCAAAGCGGGCTGAAAGTCACCTACAACGATCAGAACGGTGTCTTGCGGCACATATTCGCGTTCCCAGAAGCCGCGCAGCCCCTCTGCTGTTGCGCCTTCCAGTGTTTCCAATATTCCGATCGGTAGGCGTTTGGAAATGCGCGCATCCGGATATGCGAATTTCAGGCCATCGATAGTGTTTTTGAATGCGTAGCCGTTGCGGACCCGCCGTTCCGACAAAATAACACCGCGTTCGCGTGCGACGGCTTCTGGCGTGATCGTCAGCTCGCTCACTGTTTCACGCATCAACATCAACGCAGTGTCCAACAAGGCTTCATCATTGCGGGGCAAATCGAGCTTATACTGAGTTTCATCAAACCCGGTTGAAGCGTTGGTGTCAGCGCCAAAGGCAAGGCCTTCGCGTTCCAACAACTTGATCATCTCGCCTTCAGGTATGTTGGTGGAACCGTTAAACGCCATGTGTTCAACGTAATGGGCGAAGCCCTGTTCATCATCTTGTTCATCAATGGATCCAGCGCCAATCACCATTCTGACCAAGGCGGTGCCTTCTGGACGATTGTTCGGGCGGATGATGTACCGCACACCATTATCAAGCTTGCCGAAATACCAGCCCGCTTCCGGAGTGAACTCGCTATCTTCCAAGTCCCAGTCCGCAGGGTTCCAATTAACCGGTCCCGCTACGTCGTCAGCAGAAACCTTGGGGCCCGGTTCGGGCGTTTCTTGCGCCAGAGCAGGTGGGGTAAAGGCGGTTGTTAAAGCGAGTGATAGCGCAGCATGCGCAGCAGTCCGTAATGTCATCCAACCTTCATGCAGAAGGCAAGATGAACCCGCAACAACTCTATGGAACCATTCTATTTTTTAGGTGGTGCGCCGCGCAGTTTGCCGCGATGGGCATTGAGGTCGAATACTTCACCCGGGCTGTTATCCTCATTACCAAGGATACCCAGCCTGCGTGCGACTTCTTGATAGGCTTCCTCTTCGCCGCCCAAATCACGGCGGAAACGGTCCTTATCAAGCTTCTCGTTGGTTTCCATATCCCACAACCGGCAGCCGTCAGGGCTGATTTCATCCGCCAGAATAACCCGGCTGAAATCGCCCTCATACATCCGGCCGAATTCCAATTTGAAATCCACCAAACGGATATTGATTGCGGCAAACATCCCGCACAGAAAGTCGTTAACGCGGATCGCCATAGAGGAAATGTCCTGCATTTCGTCTTGGCTGGCCCAGTTGAAACAGGCGATATGTTCTTCAGCGACGAGCGGGTCGCCCAGGGCATCATCCTTGTAACAATACTCGATCAAAGTGTGTGGCAGCGGCTCACCTTCTTCAAGGCCGAGGCGTTTGCAGATTGATCCGGCAGCGACATTGCGCACAATCACTTCGATCGGCACAATCTCTACCTGCCGAACAAGTTGTTCGCGCATATTCAAGCGGCGGATAAAGTGAGTCGGGATTCCGATATGGCTGAGCCGGGTAAAGACATATTCGCTAATGCGATTATTGATCACGCCTTTACCGTTGATCGTGCCCTTTTTTTCCGCGTTGAACGCGGTCGCATCGTCTTTAAAATACTGAATGATCGTACCCGGCTCTGGACCTTCATAGAGGATCTTGGCCTTGCCTTCGTAAATTTGGCGACGACGGGTCATGCACGGTTCCTTGAAATAACAGCGCCCCGGCTGGCGAGACAACAGCGTCTGCGCGTCCGGGGCGTGGGGCCTATTTACCGTGCTGGGCAGAAAAGTGCAATCGGCGGATGTGCAAGGCTGTGGTCATCCGTAGATCGTGCATCGCGATTGCCAATCCTAGGCATTGGTCAACGTATGGGCCCAAGGCGGTGGCCCTAGGTATGGGCCCAAGCTGTTGATGGGGAACTGCCTTGCCTTTGGGGGATTGGTCCAGCAGGGATAGCCGACAATAGATCGGTAAAGGGAGAAATCTGGCAATGCGTGACGGTGTAATCGAAGTGGCTCCGGGCCGGTACCGTGAAACTTTTGGCCGCTATTACGAGGATTTTTCGGTTGGTGATGTCTATGAACATCGCCCCGGCAGAACCATTTCCGAGCAAGATAATACGTGGTTCACTCTGCTGACCATGAACACTCATCCACTGCATTTTGACCATGAATTCGCGGCCAAAACGGAATTTGGCAAGCCGCTTATCTGCTCGCCGCTAACCGTTGCCATTATGACCGGCCAAAGCGTGTCTGATGTTAGCCAGAAGGCTGTCGCCAATTTGGGTTGGGACAATATCAAATTGCCCAAGCCGCTATTTGCTGGTGACACCCTATATTCTGAAAGCGAAGTTCTGGAGAAGCGGGAATCGGAAAAACGCCCCACACAGGGAATCGTGAAAATTCACACGCTTGGCCGTAACCAGCACGGCGATGTGGTCTGTAGTTTTGACCGTAAGATGTTGGTGTGGAAACGGGGCCACGGTCCGGCGGATGGCTGACCGCAATTGAGTATTCGATATAAGAGGGATGGGCAGACCGGCTATTTGCTGATTGATCGGCCAGATCGGCGCAATGCCCTGTCGCTTGAGATGTGGCAGGCAATCCCCGATCTGCTTGATCAGGCGATGCAAGAGAATGGGCTGCGGGTGCTGGTGGTTAAGGCTGCCGCAGGGGGAAGCTTTTGCGCTGGCGCTGATATCCGCGAGATGGTGGACCATAAAGATGATCCGGAATGGCTGAAGGCCAATCAAGACGCCATCTTTGCGGCGCAACACAGGCTGACACGATTTCCCGTGCCAACACTCGCGTTTGTTGAAGGCGATTGTATTGGCGGCGGGTGCGGATTGGCTCTCGCCTGCGATATCCGTGTCGCCGCACCAACGGCCCGTTTCGGAATAACGCCTGCAAAGCTGGGGTTAGTCTACCCGTTTCATGACATAAAACTGTTGGTCGATTTGGTTGGCCCCGGACAGGCTAAGCGCTTGCTATATACCGGCGATCTCATTGATGCTGCAGAAGCTCACCGGATCGGTTTGACGGAATTGCTGGCTGACGATGTCGAGAGTTTACGCTCCGCCATTGCAGCAGCGTCGGCCTCTTCCAACAAGGAAATGAAGCAGTTTGTGCGGCAGGTTCTGGATGGCCAGACCGATGATGACGCTGCCACCAAGACGGTTTTCGCCGCCGCATTTGCAGGCGCTGATTTTGCGGAAGGCACATCGGCCTTTGTCGAAAAGCGCAGGCCTGAATTCAAAGACTAACGCGCGCAACGCGCAGAGAGGCTCCCTATGGATATTGCAAAACTGATGTACCGCGACGGATTAATGGACGGAGCTCGGATTCTGGTAACAGGTGGGGGCACCGGCCTTGGCCGTGAAATGTCAGAGGCATTTTTGAAACTTGGCGCGACGGTGCATATTTGTGGTCGCCGGCAGAATAGACTGGATGAAACAGCGGGGGAATTGATGGCTGCGCATGGCGGCACAGTGGTTGGCCATGCCTGTGATATCCGCGATGCTGATGCGATCAAAGCTATGGTCGACGCCATTTGGGAAGAAGGCGGTGCGCTGACCGGCGTGGTGAATAACGCAGCGGGCAATTTCATCAGCCGGACAGAGGACCTGTCGACCAACGGTTTCAATGCTATCTCTGACATCGTCTTTCGCGGGACGTTCTATGTCACGCATGAAATCGGCAAACGGCTGATTGATGAAGGCAAATCCGCCAGCTTCCTGTCGATCCTTACAACATGGGTTTGGAATGGCGGGCCGTTTGTGGTGCCGTCTGCGATGTCGAAATCGGCAATCAACACGATGACTCAAAGTCTGGCGGTGGAATGGGGCCGATATGGGTTGCGCTTCAATGCGATTGCGCCGGGGCTTTTCCCGACCGACGGGATGAGCGCGCGCCTGTCGCCCGGTGGACGGGGCGATAATTCCAATGACCGGATGAACCCGATGGGCCGCCACGGGGAAATGCATGAGCTCGCCAATCTGGCGGTGTTCCTGATGGGGCCGGGCGCGGAATGGGTGAACGGCCAGACTATCGCCATTGACGGTGCAGGATATCAGGCAACCGGCGGCAATTTCTACCAAATGCTCAGCCCGCTAGGGGATGAGGAATGGGATCAAATGCGCGCTATGATCAAAGGCACGAATGCCAAGGATAAGGAGGACCGTGCAAGCTAGCCAATCGCAGCATCAGCCAAGGCTTGTGCTGCTTTATAATCAGGCTTGCCATTGTTGAGGCGGAGCGATTGCTCGGTAAACACGTATAGGCGGGGTATTTTATATCCCGCCAATGCAGCGCGAACGGTTGCATCCAGCTCAGCTTCAACCGCGTCTGCGCCCTGTATGACAGCTGTGATTTTGCGGCCAAAGCGCGGGTCGGGAATACCGACAACACGGACATCTTGAACGCCCTCGCATCCCTGCAGCACGGCTTCGACTTCTTCGGGGAAGACTTTTTCACCGCCCGTATTGATGCACATATTGTCCCGGCCTTGAAACTCGATGCTGCCATCTGCGCGGTATCGGGCTGTGTCGCCTGTCATCAGCCAGCGTCTTCCGCCAATTTCAGGGAAGGTTTGCGCGTTCTTTTCGTCTTCACCCAGATAGCCAAGGGGCAGGGGGCCTGATCTTGCCAATATGCCAAAATCGTCTGATCCGGGTTGTACTTCTTGATGATTGCCCGATACATCTACAGCGAAGATTTTCGTATCCCGCCCGGGCATCGGGGCAAAGTTGCCGCCGCCGCTGGTGCCCGCCGCGCTGGTAATTGTGACAGCCGTTCCCGCACTTTCGCTCGACCCCAAAGCGTCGATGATGACCATTTCTGGGTTGGCCGCGATAAGCCGGTCTTTGACGGATTGGCTGAAGACAGCGCCCGATGATGTCACCAGACGCAGGCTTTTTATTGCATCCTTTCCATCGGTGCGATTTTCCAGGGCGTCCGCCAAAGGCATTGCGAAAGCATCACCCACAAAGGCCAGTGAACGTGCCTTACGCTGCTTCACGGCATCGATAGCTTGATTTGCATCTAAGCGTGATGCCGGCACAGTAGCCAATGTGCCGCCGCGCATCAGATGGATCATCGCAGCAAATTGCCCGGCGCCATGCATTAGCGGGCTAAGCAGCAGCAGCGGGGCAGGGCTATCAGGCCCATCAGGGGCGATTTTGGCGGCAATTGCGCAGTGCTCGGCCAATGATGCTGCAATATGAGGCGGCTGGCCAAGGCCCGTCGGCCATTGCGAAATCTGAAATGCGTCCCATGCTTCCTCAAATGGCCACATGACCGCTTTCGGCATACCCGTCGTCCCGCCAGTGGCAGTAAAGAACAGTGCCTGCGCGTCTTGGTGCGGTACAAAGTCTTCCGAACCATCGGCTTGAAGCATATCTCGCCAATTGGCATTAGCGGGATCGGCAATGATGATGTGATCTAAGCCCGGAGTATCTGTTGCCTCGGCCGCGGCGGCGAATTCCTGCTCCACAAACAGAGCCTTCAAACCAAAGCGCGTAAAGATATCGCGCAGCTCACCCTGTTTATAGTGATAGTTCACATTGACCGGCGTGATACCGGCTTTGACGCATCCGAAATAGGCCAGGATGTAGTCCGGTGAATTGCGCAGCATTTGTCCGGCGACATCACCCGGTTTCAAGCCCTGTCTGATAAGTGATGCCGCGATCGCATCAGTTTGGCGGTCCAGCTCCTGCCACGTGACCATCCTATCGCCATGCAGCAAAGCGGGCCGGCCGTGTTCAACAGTGTTCGCAATGGCTTTAACAGCCACACCAAAATTCTCGCCTCTCCAAATCATATCAGAAGGCTAGCAGTCAAATGACGCGCTGACGAGGACAGGTTTTGTTGGGGGGCTCCCCAATTCGGGAAATGGTGCCCAGAGGCAGATTCGAACTGCCGACACCACGATTTTCAATCGTGTGCTCTACCAACTGAGCTATCCGGGCACTCGGCGCTGAATCAAACGTGTTCAACGCGGGTTGGAAGCGGCGCTATGGCGAAGCTACGCGCGCTTGGCAAGCGCTAATCAGTGTTGCCAGAGCGCTTTCTTGCATGCGCGATCAATCTTGTTTGTCCCATTCTTGTGTTGCCAGTTCTTCTGGAGCTGCTGGACGACCGGGAACGGCATATCCATCAGTGAACCATTGGTTCAAATCACGGTCACGGCAACCTCTGGAACAGAATGGATGAAATTCCTGATTGCGGGGCTTTTTGCAGATTGGGCAGGGCTTCGATGCGGTAGTCATAATGGCACCGATTGGGCGAAACTGCCTTCTGGCGCAAGGGATGGGCGAGTCTCTATCCTCACCTGACGCCCGCTCCGGCGAGCCAGTTCTTCCACCCATGTGGTTTTCAATTGCGCGGAAATTGCAGGGTGAGCGGTCAACATAATCGCGCCGGGCTGTGTGATGTGTTCTGCCTGTCTCAGCAAATTCCGAACCACCACCCCGCTGCGTGATATTGCTGCCCGGTGAAACAAAGACGGGCGTTCCAATCGGGAAACCAACTGCACAAAGCCAAAACCGTTCATAGCCGTCCGTTCGTGCGGCCAATCATCCAGCGCCCGTTCCAGCGCCATGTCGACCAGGCGCCGGTCCGCTTTGGAAGGCAGGGTCGGGAAATCAATCCCGACCATCCCCCCAATATCCATTTGCCGTAGCGTGGCTGCAATCGCAGGAACCGCAGCAAGCGCTAGCTCGCGGGGCGGCAGCGTTCCATCAATATCGACCACCAGCATTGCAGCTGTCGGGGCGATCAATAATGATCCGCCATTGAAGTCGATTGATTGCGACAAGCTATCACTCACCAGATCGGACCAACCCGGAACGGAGAAGCGCCGAACTTCGCGAATGGGGCAGGGTGTTTGCGCCAAACTATCCGTCAGGGATAAAGTCCTGACTGCATCGGTGCTGGGCCGTGCATGGGCTAATTTCATGCGACCTTTCTCACTAATCGCTGAACGCATGATCGTAAGGTTCAGCATGGCGCCTTCTCGCGCATCTTTATCTAGCCGATCAACGAGAAGGTCTGTCCCATCGTCAAGCCGGGCTGTACCGCGCGCGGCCCCGCTGGGCTTTGAAATCAGCTTTGCCTCAACCACCGAACCTGCAATCAGTTCACCATCCCAGTGATGTCGAGTGCGCATTATCTGGTCGTTATTGACCAGAATGGCGCGAGTTTCCCCGATGCCGCGTTCGACCTGCCACTCAGCCAATGGCAAACCCCGCCGATTTCAGTAGGGCGCGTGTTTCAAACAGGGGTAAGCCGACAACACCTGAATGGCTCCCCTGTATCCATGCGATCAGCCCTTCGGCGCTGCCTTGGATGGCGTAGCCACCGGCTTTGCCGTCCCATTCACCACCAGCGATGTAGGCATCAATTTCGGCTTGGCTCAGCCGTTTGAAGCGAACGATGGTTTCGCTCAGCTTTTCGCGCAGGGTACCGTCAGGATATTTTAGAGCGATTGCCGATAATACACGGTGCCGCCGCCCGGACAGAAGCTGTAAACATTGGCGCGCGGATTGTTCGTCCTCAGTCTTAGGCAGAATACGCCGCCCGGCAGCGACAACCGTATCGCCCGATAGAATGAAATAGCCATCGCTGGGTACTGCAAGCGCTTTTTCCCGGGCCATGCGCCGGGCATAGTCTCGCGGAATTTCAGCGCTATGCGGTGTTTCGTCAATATCGGCCGGAGATATGCCTACGGGCTCAATACCCAGCCTCGCGATCAGCTCACGCCGGCGCGGGCTGGCAGAGGCCAGAATCAACGAAGGATGGGAAACGGATGCGGTCATGCCCGCAACATATTATTGAGGGCCAGGGCCTTGTCCCGGGCCGCCACGGCCGGGCATAAAGCGGTATGTGATACGCGCCTTGGTCAAGTCATAGGGCGTCAGTTCACATAGAACTTCGTCACCCACCAGCACACGAATGCGGTTTTTGCGCATCTTGCCAGCAGTGTGGCCCAGTACTTCATGACCATTTTCAAGCTCTACTCGGAACATCGCATTGGGTAGCAATTCTACCACCTTGCCGCGCATTTCGAGGAGTTCTTCTTTCGCCATAAGTTCTGTCTATCCGTGTCGTTTGTCGATTGGTGTGGCGCGCACATAGCGCCGAGCGGGATAAAAGGGAAGCCTCGCGCGTATGAGTAGGGAATCAGCAGCCATTTCATGGGTCTGCGACAATTCGATACCTTAAAGCGGGTTGCCCCTTTGCCCGCTCATCTCAACAAGGCGAAACGTATGATCGCTCGCACACTTCTTGGTTCCTGCGCTGTTTTGGCGCTCACGGTGCCGTTTTCTGTATCTGCGCAGGGTGCAGAAGGGGATCCGCCCACAGCAGACACATCGTCCAACGGAGAAATTGTCGTGCGGGCCGATCGTTTGCGCGGACAAGTCAACACGGCGCAAGCTCCAGTTTTGGAATTGAACGAGGAAGACATTGCAGCCTACGGCGCATCGTCGGTTGCCGATCTTGTGGCAGCTATTGAGCCGCAGACTGGTTCAACCCGGGGAAGGGGCGGCGGCAGGCCCGTATTTCTGGTCAATGGCATCCGGGTCGCCAGTTTTCGTGAGTTCCGATCCTACCCCTCGGAAGCTATCCGCAAAGTAGAGGTTCTGCCCGAAGAAACCGCGCAATTGTTCGGCTTCCCACCGGACCGGCGTGTGTTGAACTTCATCCTGAAAGACAATTTTTCCGCAGTCACCGCGGAAGTGGAATATGAGCAACCTGATCGCGGTGGCTATTCAGTCAATGAGCAAGAACTGACCCTGCTGCGTATATCCAAGGCGGGGCGGCTCAACCTCAATGCGGAAGTGCGCGATGTCACCTTGCTAACAGAAGAAGAGCGCGAGATCATCCAGACGCCTGATAGTCTGCCTGATGTTGCAACCGATCCAAACCCCGCGGCATTTCGCAGTTTGGTATCCGACAGTGCCCAAAAGGAAGTTACTGCCAACTGGGCCAAGGCATTTCTCGATACCGGTTCGTCCATCAGTCTTAACGCCACCTATGAGCGCAGTGATTCGCGCAGCCTGTCGGGTCTCGACAGTGTCCTGCTGACTGATGGCGCTGGTAATCAAGCGCTGCGAACTTTCGGGGCTGATAATCCGCTGGAAAGACGAATTGCGTCAGACACATTCTCTAGCGCTTTTTCCTTCTCAAAACCGCTCGGATCGTTTCAGTTCACCGCCACGGCTGATGCCAATTACTCGGCCAGTCGGACTGAAATAGACAGACGAGCCGATGTAACCGCTCTGATCGCTGATGCCGCAGCCGGCACTTTGGCGATTGATGGCGCTTTACCCGCTTTAGAGGACGCCGGTTTCGATGTGGCTGATGTGGGTACTTATTCGGCTGACACCAAACTGACAGTACGGGGCAGCCCGTTTTTCGTACCCGCAGGTGATGTCCAAACGACGGTCGATCTTGGCTATGGATGGAACCGGATCGATAGCGAGGATTCTCGCGCTGGATCCGATGTACAACTGACGCGGGGTGCTATCTCCGGCGGTTTCAATATTGCGGTTCCTATAACCAGCACGCGCGATGATTTCCTTGCCGCGATCGGTTCTATTACTTTGAACGGGCAGGTAGGTTTCACCGATCTGTCGGATTTCGGAACCCTGTATACTTGGAATGCAGGATTGAATTGGGAACCGGTTGACGGGCTTAATTTGCAAGCGACCTATGTGTTTCGGGAAGCCGCGCCGTCTTTGGCCCAATTGGGTAACCCGCAGATCACGACGCTGAACGTTCCGTTTTTTGATCTGGCGACGGGCGATACTGCGCTGGTTGAATTAACCACGGGCGGCAATCCCAATCTACAAACAGAGACGCAGTCTGATTGGAATTTTTCTGCCAATTGGGACGTGCCGTTTGTGGATGGTGCGCGGCTGAGGATCGATTACGTCAAAAACCGTTCGGACGATGTGTCATCTTCTTTCCCATTCCTGTCACCAGAGCTTGAGGCAGCATTCCCCGCGCGGGTGACCCGCGATGCGGCTGGGTCGTTGCTGGCGGTTGACCAACGGCCGATAGACTTCTTTGAAAGCCGAACAGAGCGTTTGTCCTTTGGCTTAACGATGCGCGGCCGGATTGGTGGCGGAGATGCACGCGGCGGCGGCCGAGGAGGGCCGCCTGCTGGTGTTACTGGTGGCCGCCGGCCCAATGCCCGACCCGATACCCCGGCTACCGATCAACGTGCTGGCGGGGGTGCCAGAGAGGGAGCCAGAGACGGAGGCGAAGAAAGAGGCGGGCCCAACCGGTCCAGACGCGGTCCCCCTCTGGCGAATATGAGCGAGGAACAGCGCGAACAATTTCAGGCGTTCCGGCAGCGGTTATGTGCGGATGATGGCGAGGCGTTTATAACAGGCTTGGCGCAGACCCTTGCGAGAGGAGAAACACCTGAGGGCATGGAGGGTTTCGATAGTGAGCGAACCCAACGTATGCTCGCGCGGTTTTCCAATGAAGACGGCACTCTCAACACAGAGCGCCTAAGCCGCTTCCGCGAACGTATGTGTGCAGGTAGTGGGCCTGATGGTCCCGCGAGCGCTGGTGCGCAGTCCGGTAGACCCAATGCGGCGACTGGTGGGCAGCCGCGAGGCGCAGGCGGAATCCCTGGTTTTGGCGGCGAGAATAGCATCCGTTACTTCTTGAATTTGACGCATACTGTGGAGCTGGACCGGCAGATTTTGATCGCTCAAAACGGGCCATTGCTTGACCTGCTGGACGGTGATGCGCTGACGGCCTTTGGTACACCGACAAACACCTCACGGCTTGAAGCGGGCATATTCGGGCAGGGGCTGGGTATGCGGCTGTCAGGCCGATATACTGGCAGCGCACGGGTCAATGGAAGCGGGGCGCCAGGCAGCACGGATCTGTTCGTTGATGACCTGCTGACAATGGATGTGCGCTTATTTGCTGATCTGGGTCGGTTGCTGAAAAAAGACAGCGGCATACTGAAAGGGATGAGAGCGTCGTTCAGGTTCGACAACGTGTTTGATGGGCGCCGTATTGTGCGGGATAACAATGGCGATATCCCGATCGGCTTTCAGCCTCTGTTGGTGGACCCCACAGGCCGGTATTTGGGTATGGAACTCCGCAAGCTATTTTGATGCCTGCGGAGTTTTCCGACATCCTATCAATGCAGGCTGGATTGCGGGAATAGCAGCCCGGTTAATCCGCGCGGTTCGAATGGTTGCCATTCGCCTTCATTCTGCGCCAACCGGTCGGCAATAGCGAACATGACCGTCGGGTTGACACCAAGGCCGATATGGCTGGCCATGACCTCAATATTTTCCGTCTGCCCCTTTGTATCGGGATGCGGGTGCTGCACTGAGCCGCGCCAATGGACGACACCGTCACCTTTGGTCAGGATAGAGGTCGTCGGTACGGGCGGTGCCTGGTCCAAGCCAGTGAAGTGGCCAGCCTCCATCGGTTCAGGGTTTTTGCCATTGAGCCATTCAAATAATTTGGCCGCATTGGTGTGATCGCGGTCATCGCTGATCGGGCTGCCAAGTGAAATTACCATGCGGACCTTGTCCGGCATCATCTTGGCCAGCTCCCGTGCGAACACACCGCCAAGGCTCCAACCGACAATTGAAATCTTGCCGCCTGTTTCCTTATACAGATCGTCAACCCTCTGCTTCATCGCATCTACGCGGGCATTGTCGATCCGGACATTGCGGCCAAGTTCCCACCCTACGGTATGGTAGCCCAAACTATCCAGCAAGGAGCGCATCGGGCGGGTCGAGCGGTCGCTGGCCATGAAGCCGGGTAATACGAGCACACCGTGGCCATCACCCTTGGGCAGGTGCCGCATCGCAGGGCGTAGAGCAACGAAACTGGCAAATTCAGCCATCGCGCGGCCCGGCTCCGTCAATGTGTAAAAACGGCTTGGGGGACGAGCGCTGGTGGCTTCTGCCGATTGGGTTGCTGTCATGTTTTTGGCTTCCTCTTGCTTGCACCTTTTGCCGGAATCTTACGCCCCGTTTTTGCTGGTGCTTTTTTCGTACTGCTTGTCCGGCTTTTCGCCGCCGCAGTGGGTTTGGTTGCAGCCCGCTTTTTGGTGGGCGCTTTTTTTGCTGGTGTTTTTTGAGCGGCGGCCTTTTTTGCAGAAGCATTCTTGGTGGGTGCTGCATTTAGTTTGGCAGCTAAATCACGATATTCTTCAAAACTGTCTTGTATGCACTGTGCGTAGAAGTCCGGATCGGGCATCAATTTGCGGCAGGCGGTGAAGGAAATTGTTGCTTCGCTACAGTACGATTGCACGACATGACCAAGGCCGAGGCCATCGGTCAGGCAAAGCAGCCCCATCATACTTTCAAGCTGCGCGCCCGATGAGTAAATCGGCACCGGCGGACCCGGCACATTGGTGACCACCGTTGAGAATGGAGGGCCCATACGATTGGCCAGGCCAAGGCGTGTGTAGAGCTGCGCGCCCAATGCCATGAACAGGGCCGGGCTGACTTTGCTCATTTCGGTCATATTGCGCGCACCAACCGCGTCGCTCATGGCCTTGGAATTGGTGGTGCGGGAATATACGAAATCCAACCGCTCTGTCAGATCTTCCAAATGTGTGCCCAAAGGCGCGATCATCGCAGCCACTTGGTTGCCCATATCGCCCTTCTCCTCGCCGGAGCGGACGGAAATAGGCGCCATCGCCGTGAGTGTTTTTGCGGGCAGGTCGCTCTTGTCCAGCAAATAACGCCGCATGGCGCCGCCGATAATGGCGAGGAACACATCGTTGACTTTGCAACCGGGTGACAGCGCCCGAATGGATTTGATATCGGCCAAAGGCACGCTGCGCCCTTCGACAACGCGCGCGGTCGAAATCACCTTGTTAAAGCGGCAGCGCGGTGCGACCATTTCGGTGCTGACTTTGAAGTCTTTCACCGCCAAGCCTTTGATGGCGTTGGCAAGACCGGGCGCTGCCTTTGCGGCAACTTCCAACTGCTTCAACGGGTTGGTGAGCGCGCTGATATAGGATTTGCCGAGTAGCTCTATTGGATTGGGAACTTTCTCCGGCTTCCAATTATCGGGTTTGTCTGGCGCTGGCGCATCCGGAACCAGCGTATGCAGCGCTTCCATCAAATCCACGCCGCTCATACCATCGATGGCTGCATGATGGACCTTTGTGATCATTGCATAGCCGCCGGGCGCGACCCCGGGAATGTTATCCAGCCCCTCTACAACTGTGAATTCCCAAGGGGGGCGGCTCAAATCCAGCGGACGGGCGAAAATCCGCGCTGCCTGAATGCACAGCTGACGCCAATCACCCGGTTTGGGCAATGCAACATGGCGCACATGATATTCCAGATCGAAATCCGGGTCTTCAATCCAATAGGGATAATCGAGATCAAAAGGGACTTTGACCAAGCGCTGTCGCATCGTTTTCGACAGTTGCATCCTGCTTTCAAAAAAAGACAGGATGTCTTTGAAGCGGACAAAACCGCCGGGCGCAGTCGCAGGATTGTAGATCAACAAAGACCCGATATGCATCGGTGAGTTGCGCGTTTCCAGCGCGACGAATGACGCATCCATGCCTTGTAACTGTCGCAAATCCGCTCCTGCTCAATCGCCGGCCTGCGCCGGATAGATGCCAGAGGGGTAACACAGCAGGAGGCGGCGTCAACGTCCTTGCGCAATATGACAACTATCGATGCAGATTATGCAATAAAGCTGTCGCGGTCGGTTAGACTGTTTCGCGGGATTTGATTGCCGAACCGACATGACGTTGTAGCGTCTGACGGTACCGCTTCATCGAAGGTGCGGGCATCCGCTGTTTGCGGGGGACTGCATTGGCGGTTGGCGATGCTGGTGTTTTTAGGTCCAATTCGCCAACAAACTTGATGATCTCATCCGAATTGCGGACGGTCATATTCGTCATTCCCGGTAGATCGCCACAATCTGCGTGGGTCAGCCCGAACATGAACAATTCGCGATAGGCAACCCGTTCCGTCAAGCCGGATAGAAGCCTTACCCCAAGGTGGGCTGGCAATTGGTCCAATGCACTGTCAAAACGTTTTAGTTGCAGCTTCTCAGCCCATCTGACGCGGTTCTTCACCAGCATCCAATCAGTGCCCGGCAGCCCGCGCTCACAGCGTTCAGCCCGCAGCTCCGCCACAGTTTCTGCGAACCGGCCCAGACGTGCAAAGCGCATGGTGGCAGCGTTGAAATGGGCAACCGAGTCCAAATCAATAAAGGTCGGGTTGACTGGTGTAATCAGCTTATCTGCCATCGCGATCGCGCGGCGCGCAATCGGCGAATCGTGTCCCGCCACATCAATAACGATATGCGTAGCACCAGCACCGACACGGGCGATTTCTTGCGCCAGCATCGCGCCAGTTTGATGTTCCAGCACAATCGGCTGCGGGCTGGGTAGGTCGATCCCCAAGCTACGAGAGGTCGCTTCGCGGTTCTCTAACGCACGGGAAAACGATTGCTGTCTGCGATCGAGGTCAATAGCGAGTACTTTGCTACCTGAACGCGCCAAAGCGATGCTGGTGTGGAATGCCAGCGTTGATTTGCCGACGCCGCCTTTTTCATTGGCGAAAACGATGATCTGGGCTTTGATCTCGGGGCGACGACAAATATCGGCCAAAACGACCGAAGGATGCTCTCCGTTAGAGTGCTCAAAATCCATCAAAACCCCCAAAGTTTAGATCCAGTCGATTCGCGAATCGGCCAGCTGCGAGAGTGTCTAGGTTTTAGGAGTTATCCACAAGTAAAAAGTCGAATAATGTCGTGCTATCGGCCGATTGAAGTTCGGTTCGTACTCGCCTGAAGCCAAACGAAAACTTCCAATCTGGGCGGGCGAGTCTATTGGTGGGGGATGTCTCGAACAGGTTCGCCCACCTCGGCCGGAGCGCCGCATGATCCGCGCGGTGCGGAACGCTTCAACGAGGAGAAGGCGACCTATACTGTCGCGTCCGCGCAACCCAACCTTCAGGCCGGGTTGGAAGCGATCAAAGAAACCGTCAAAACGCTGAAACCTATTCCCGGGGTTTACCGAATGCTCGATACGCGCGGAGACGTTTTGTATGTTGGCAAGGCGAGAGCGCTCAAAAACCGGGTTGCCAATTATACGCAGCAAAACAACCTGACCCAGCGCTTGCTCAGAATGGTGAGCCAAACCCGCCGGATGGAGATTGTCACTACCAATAGTGAAGCGGAAGCGCTGCTGTTGGAAGCGCAGTTCATCAAGCGTTTCAGGCCGCCATTTAACGTGTTGCTGCGCGACGACAAAAGCTTCCCTTTTATCTTGCTTCGGTCCGATCACGGTTATCCGCGGATCATGAAGCATCGCGGCGCGCGCCGGGCGAAGGGCAATTATTACGGGCCTTTTGCCAGCGCGGGAAGTGTCAACACGACCATCAATGCCTTGCAAAAGCTGTTTCTTTTGCGGTCCTGTACGGACAGTTTCTTTAGCCGCCGTGACCGGCCGTGTTTGTTGTATCAGATCAAACGATGCAGCGCCCCTTGCGTTGGCCGGATTGACGAGGCCGGTTATGCCGAACTGGTCAAGCAGGCGCAGGATTTTTTGGGCGGCAAAAGTTCCGCTGTGCAGTCGGGCCTTGAAAAACAAATGGCCAAAGCGGCTCAGGATTTGGATTTTGAGACCGCAGCGATTTTGCGGGACCGGCTGCGTGCGGCGACTTTTATTCAAGGCAGTCAGGCGATCAATGCCAGCGGTGTAGGCGATGCAGACGTGTTCGCTTTATCCAGCAAAGGCGGGCAAATTGCTGTGCAGGCCTTTTTCATTCGCGGCGGTCAAAATTGGGGGCACCGCGCCTTTTTCCCGCGCCACACGAAGGATGTGGAGGAAGGCCAAGTGCTAGCCAATGTGCTGGCGCAGTTTTATGAGGAAGTGCCCCCGCCAAAAACTATTTTGGTGGACCGTGAATTGCCCGAACAAAAGCTGATTGAAGAAGCGTTTGGCGCAAGTGCGGGAAGTAAGGTTGATATCTCTGTTCCGCAGCGCGGTGACCGGCGCAAACTGATGCAACAGGCGCAGCGTAACGCTGTTGAGGCTCTCGAACGGCGTCTTGCGGAAAGCGGCACCAAAGCCAAAACCTTGCGCGAGATGACGGAGTTTCTTGAACTGGCGGACATTCCCCAGCGGATCGAAGTGTATGACAACAGTCATATTCAAGGCGCGAAAGCCGTTGGCGGTATGATCGTTGCGGGGCCTGAGGGCTTTCTGAAGAACCAGTACCGTAAATTTAATATCAAGACTGCGCAGACCAACGATGACTTCGGCATGATGCGTGAAGTGATGCATCGCCGTTTCAGCCGTGCGATGAAAGATGATCCCGACCGTGAAACCAGCGGTGAGAAGGCAGTGTGGCCCGATCTGGTCCTGATCGATGGCGGTAAAGGCCAGATGAGCGCTGTAAGGGATACGTTGGAAGAGCTAGGGATCGAAGATGTCCCGCTTATCGCGATCGCCAAGGGCCCGGATCATGGCAGGGAAGGGCGCGAAGTGTTCCACTTCCCAGACGGGCGCGAGAAGACCCTGCCAACCAATTCCCCCGTGCTGTTCTATTTGCAGACCCTGCGCGATGAAGTGCACCGCTATGCCATCGGCGCGCACCGGGCCAAGCGCAGCCGTGCGATCACTGCATCACCGCTGGACGAAATACCGGGCATTGGTCCGGCGAGAAAGCGGGCGCTGCTGCTGCATTTCGGCACCGCCGGCAAAGTGCGTGCAGCATCGTTGGAGGATCTGCAGCGGGCACCAGGCGTCAGTGAAACGGTGGCTCAGACGATTTATGATTTTTATCATGCAGGTGGTTAGAAGTTAGCACTTTATCCCGCCGCACCTTATCCCGCCGCACCTTATCCCGCCCCAAGGCGCAGCCGTCGGGCCCGTTTTTACTCAGCTTTTGCACGGCGCTTGCGGATCATGCCCTCTTGCGCCACGCTGGCTACCAATGTCCCGTCCCGGCTAAAAATACGGCCCCGGTTAAACCCCCGTCCGCTACCGCTCCACGGGCTGTCAGTGACATATAGCAGCCACTCATCCGCGCGAGCAGGGCGATGAAACCAGATCGCGTGATCAAGACTGGCCCCGGTTAGCTCATTGCGCATCCAGCTGAGCCCGTGCGGCAAAACGCTGGTCCCGAGCAAGGTGAAATCGCTGGCATAGGCGATGACTGCCCGGTGGATCTCTGGATCATCAGGCAAAGTCGCAGCCGCGCGAAACCAAGTGTGAGCGAGGGGGGCTTTCGGCTCGCTATTCATCCAATGCAGCCTGTCAATCGTGCGCATCTCGATCGGGCGCGGACGCAGCATAAGGCGGCGCTGTGTGTCACTTATTTCCGGTAAGGCATCAATGAAGTGCTTACGCTGCTCCATGTCTGATTTGAGGTCTTCTGGCGGGGCGACATCAGGCATCACGCAATCCTGATGTTCCAACCCGTCTTCCGATATCTGGAAGGATGCAGTCAGGTTGAGGATCGGTTTTTCTGTGCCATCATCATTTTGACTGGCCACGACCCGGCGGTTGGCGAAACTGCGCCCGTCGAAATCACGGGCAATCGTGTAGTTAATCGGTGGGCCTTCTTTCCCGCCGCGCAGGAAATACGCATGGATTGAATGCGCCACTTTCTCGTCTGGCACGGAGCGCTGTGCTGCCATCAATGCCTGGGCGATAACTTGGCCGCCGAAAACTCTGCCAACGCCCCCTTTTTGCGGATTGCCGGTGAAGTGATCTTCTGAGTTCTTAGTGACAGACAAAAGGCTGACAAGGTCATTGACGAGATCTTGGGGTGTTTTGGAAGTGCTCATAATGCGGCTTTGCGAAGCCTGCTTCCGTTCGTCAATGAAGTTATCTCAAACTCCTGTCAGACGCAGCTTTCGCAGCACCCGGTAGGCATAGGCTTTGGAGGCATTGGAACCGGGCCAGCGTGCGGGCGCGGCCGGTGTGATCCCTGCCTTCCGGATGATCCTGTTAAATCCGCGCGCATCTGCTTCTTCAAAGCTCCAATCGCTCCGCCAAGTAATCGACAGGGAAATCGAGCTTTCGGGGCCATTGCGGACAAAATGGGGCGCCATCACCGGGACGAATAAGGCTTCACCGGCGGCAATGGCAATTGCGGTTCCTTGGTCTGCGAATTTCTCTTGCCATGTCAGCTCGCGCGCGCCGCCAGAGTGGTAGCTTTCATGCACGGTGTCCGCAGCGAAAACAGGATCGCCAGCGGGGAATTGCGTCATCACTTTTGACCCCTTCAATTGCAGCAGGATATTGTGCTCAGGGTCAAAGTGATACGGCGTAACCGCGTGAGGAGAAGAGATAAAAATGAAACCTTGCGGCCGCAACATAGCGCCCGTCTTGGCTTCGATCTCAGGCTGAATCTCGGACAGCAGAGATGCCAACAACGCTTGGTAGGCTGGAACTTGCTCGATATTTTTGAGAACCGCCCAGCTATTGCTGGTGGCGATGTGGCGAATAGTATCCTGGATAGACATACCCGTCGCACCCGGCTTCCCGTCGACGCCGATTGGCAGATCGCCGCGGTTATATTCGATGGAGCTTTCCTGCATGATCCCGGCGAGATCTGCCAAAGCATCCAGTGTCAGCAAATGGTGCGTGTGGAGCTGGTGCGGCAGGCTATGCGGTGTTTCTGGGTAATTCGCAGCGAATGCGGCGCGCGCAGCGTCATTGAAGACTGTGCCGTCTTCCTCCAACACACTGTCTGCAGTGTCCGTTCCGCGAAAATCTTGGATGTTATCCATCATGCTGCTCCGATTGCTCCGGCACTATTTCCTTGCGCAGTATTTGACGAAACAGTGCTTTTCTAAATGCGCCGCCAAGGCCGATATTCACGCCCACCATGCTGCGTTTTTGCCGCCAGATTCGTTCGATCATCGGGTGGTCAGCTGCGGCACAGCTATCAGCCCATTCAATGTGGGGATTGGCGAGCAGATCGAGGTTTTCTTTTTGCAACAAGACACCCGGAGAAAATCGCGCATAGTTCTCATCGAAGGTGGTCTTGAAGGAAAAAGCCCCGGGCGGGGTAAGGAAATTGGCCAGCATCGCAATAGGGCGGCTGTCTAATGACAGTGACAAGCGCTCCAGCTTTCCGGCGTTGCCGGCTCCGGTCAATGTGGCGCGAAAGAACCGCTCATTGGGCACATTGTCAGAAAGGGCGGTTTTCTCCCGGCCCTTCCAACCAGCGGCTTCGAGTGTAAGAAAATCGTCGATCCATGTGGCCAGTCCGGCATCTGATGTGGTTCGATCAAACCGGATGTCACCATGTTCACTCAGGCGGTTAAGCTGCCTGCGTAATTCTTTGCGTTTCTTGCCAGACATGGCGGCGGCGAAGTATTCTTCGGGCGATTGATCGGATTGCAGCATCGCCCGCGCTTCCCGGTGGACAATGCCCGCCTCAATATGGTTGTTGGATGCGAAATGCCTGAGCGCCGCGTGAAATGGTCCATGCTCCGGCAGGTGGTTAAAGTGGAGAAATAACCCGGTGTTTGTACGCGCATCCGCCCAGTGATGGACAGCCTCCGCAAAGCCATACTCGCTGCCAGCGAGAGTAAGCGGAGCACCGCAAAAGGCATTGTCATGCGACCATGCCGATAGATGGGGTATGGGATATCCATAATAGGATATTGCACGCTTGACCGGCATGACACCGGTCAGTTGCTTCGCCTCGTAATAGGCGAGCAGGGTTACTGTTTCGGGTTCAGCAAACTCGTTTAGTGCCGGAAGCAGTGCCCACGGTTCAAAAAACGGGTTTGGATCAGAAGAGCTGTCGGCCAGTGCTTGCCAGTCTTTCAAAAACTGATTGTCTGGGTCGGTCCAGTTTTGAACGATGATCTGCGAGGCGCGCGCGGGTTCGACTGCGGAATTATCACGCAGGTCACCGGCTCGTTTTTCTACTGGCACACTCGCCACGTATTAACCTTTGCATCACGCGGCTTTGGCAGCCGTGACGGGGCCGTAACAGGCGAAGACTGACAAGGTTTTAACGACGATCAGATTTTACAGTGTGGCAGGGGCGCAGGGCAGGGGCCAAGCCGCAAATGTGCGGTGAACAGGCCCAAATGAAAACCCCGCCGGAATTGCTTCCGGCGGGGCTCATATAGCCAACGCTATTGGATCAGATCAGTGTGCCAGTGCTGCAAGCAGCAAAAGCGCAACGATATTAGTGATCTTGATCATCGGGTTCACAGCAGGGCCAGCGGTATCTTTGTACGGGTCACCCACAGTATCGCCAGTTACAGCAGCTTTGTGAGCTTCTGAACCTTTGCCGCCGTGGTTACCGTCTTCGATATATTTCTTGGCGTTATCCCACGCACCGCCGCCAGCGGTCATGGAAAGCGCCACGAAGACACCCGAAACGATCACACCCAGCAACAGAGCACCAAGAGCAGCAAAGCCGTTTGCCTGGCCAGCCACCATAGTGATCGCGAAGTAGACGGCGATCGGTGCGAGCAACGGCAGCAGCGAAGGAACAATCATTTCCTTAATCGCAGCTTTCGTCACCAGATCGACGGTACGAGCATAGTTTGGACGGCTGGTGCCATCCATAATGCCCGGGTCCGCAGCGAACTGCGCACGGACATCCACCACAACGTCACCAGCAGCACGGCCAACAGCGGTCATGCCCATCGCACCAAACAGGTACGGGAGCAGCGCGCCAAGCAGCAGACCGACGATGACATACGGGTTTTCAAGGCTGAAGCTGACTTCGAGATCTGGGAAGAACTCTTTGAGGTCAGCGGTGTAGGCCGAAAACAGCACCAGAGCGGCAAGACCGGCAGAGCCGATTGCGTACCCCTTAGTGACAGCTTTCGTAGTGTTGCCAACGGCGTCCAGCGCATCGGTTTTTTCCCGGACGCTTTCTTCCATTTCAGCCATTTCAGCGATGCCGCCAGCGTTATCAGTCACAGGACCATACGCATCCAGCGCCACAACCATACCAGCCAGCGCCAGCATAGATGTCGCAGCGAAGGCAATGCCCATCAAACCAGCAAGCTGATAGGTGACGATAATACCAACCACGATGACCAGCGTTGGCAATGCAGTCGATTCAAGGCTGATAGCCAGACCTTGAATAACGTTGGTGCCGTGACCGGTTTCAGATGATTTCGCGATAGAGCGGACCGGACGATATTCGGTGCCAGTGTAATATTCGGTGATCCAGATGATCAGGCCAGTAACCGCCAGACCAACCATCATCGACCAGAACAGTGACATACCGGTGAAGGTTTGATCACCTAGCGTGAACGATGTGTCCATGCCTACCGCATAGTCAGTCGCCCACCAGATCGCTGGGATCGACAGAACAGTGGTTGTGATGAAGCCTTTATACAAAGCGCCCATAATGTTATTCGAGCTGCCGAGACGAACCATGTATGTCCCGATGATCGAAGTCACGATGCACACACCGCCAATAAGAAGCGGCAGGCTCATCAAGGCGAACAGGTCAGCAGCTGCGAGACCGGCGAACAACAAAGCCGTCAGAACCATCGTCGCACCAACGGTAACGACATATGTCTCGAACAGATCGGCAGCCATACCAGCGCAGTCACCTACGTTGTCACCAACGTTATCAGCGATGGTGGCAGGGTTGCGTGGATCGTCTTCCGGGATACCCGCTTCCACTTTACCGACGAGATCAGCACCGACGTCAGCAGCTTTGGTAAAGATACCGCCGCCCAGACGGGCGAAGATGGAAATGAGCGATGCACCGAACGCAAGGCCAACGAGAGCGTCGATAATCTCACGCTTATCGGCCAGAACCGTCAGGTCTTTGCCCAACGGGCCGACCAGCACGTAGAAGAAGCCTGCAATCGCCAGAAGCGCAAGGCCAGCAACCAGCATACCGGTTACCGCGCCTGCGCGGAATGCAACGGTGAGGCCTTCTTGAAGACCTGTTTCAGCAGCAGCAGCCGTTCGCACGTTGGCACGGACGGATATGTTCATGCCGATAAAGCCGGCCACACCCGATAGCACAGCGCCGATAACGAACCCGATGGCAGAAATCCCGCCAAGGAATACGAAGACCAAAATGGCCACGATCACACCGACGATACTGATCGCGGTATATTGACGTTTCAGATAGGCTTGAGCGCCTTCCTGAACTGCGCCAGCGATTTCTTGCATTCTTTCATTGCCGGCGGCAGCGCCGAGCACTTGGCGGCTGGTAATCAGGCCGTATAGAACGGCCAGCAATCCCAGTCCGATTGCTATATAAACTAGTTGCACGTTTATCCCCTCATGCGAATTGCATTGAATTTGGCCCGCTTATACGGGTCCAAAAGATCATTAAGGTATAAGGGGGCGGGAATGGCGCGCAAGCCCAAACCGTTAGAAATGCACGGTTCACCGCATTCTTCGCGGCGTTAGTGCTGGTACCCGAGGCCGATCGAGCTATCCAAAACTGCGTCATCAAGCTGCAACAGCCCGTGCTGAGCCTCGATCACTGTACCGATCCTGGTCGCGGGAACTGGCAAACTGGCAGTCGGCGCGCAGGTGAACAGCAGCTCGTAATCCTCTCCCCATCTGATGCATTCGTCCAAGCGGTTCGGGTCTGCCACGGGAATGGTTGCGCGGTCGAGTTGGAAGGTCAGGTCATTATGTGCTTGTGCCATGCGCCAACAATCGAGCAACAACCCATCAGATATATCCATCATAGTGTGGGTAAAGGGGGCCAATGCGCGCCCTTCGGCAAGGCGAGGGTGAGGGCGATTGAACGCGGCCAGATAATCCGGCTGCCCTTCAAATCCGAGCATCGCCCGACCAAGCGGACCTGTGACGTAAATGGCATCGCCGACCACGGCACCTGCCCGGTGCGGAACGGGGGTATATGTCGCCCGGCCAATGGCGGTCATTCCAAATGTGGGCGGGCCATCAGCGGCGATTGTATCGCCCCCCAATATCGGCACGGCAAATTTGGTGAGAGCTTCGTCTAATCCCTTAAGAAAACGCGCATCATCCGTGCCCAGTGTGTAGCTGAGCAAAACGCCCACCGGTTCGGCGCCCTTGGCGGCCAAGTCAGACAGGTTACTGGCGACCAATTTCCAAGCCACGTCTGCCATATCGGCATTGGCGCGAAAATGTGTTCCTGCGGCCATGCTATCATGGGTCAGGATCAGCGTTTCGCCGCCAACTTCCAATTGCGCTACATCGTCATGCAGTCCGCGCGCCCCTGCGTGCAGAGGCAATGTGCGCAAGGCTGCGATGAATGCGGCTTCGTCTATGGTCTGAAATCTTTTGCTGCGGCGTCCAAAACACCGTTCACGAATTTTGCTTCGCGATCATCGAAAAACGCTTTTGCCACATCGACATATTCGTTGATGATAACAGCCTTGGTGATATCGGCCCGCGCCATCAGTTCGTACGATCCAGCGCGCAAGATTTGCAGCATGGTCTTGTCCAGACGGGCAACAGTCCAGCCATCTGCCAGTTTTTCGGTCAGTTTTTCATCAATTTCATCACGGCGGGCATCAACGCCGCTGACGATATCATCAAAGAAATCTACATCGGCATCCGCATATTGATCATCTTCGATCTCGCGGCCCAGACGGTGCTGGTGGAATTCATCAAGCAGCTTGGCGAGCTTTGTTTGCTCCATCTGTTTTTGATAGAGAGCTTGCACAGCGGCAAGGCGGGCCGCTGATCTGGCAAGGCCGCGAGAGGATGATTTGGAACTGCTCATTTCAGGCGGCTTTCGATGGATATGGCGTGGGCCGGTAGGCCTTCTGCATGGGCGAGCGTGGCTGCGGCGGGGCCAATAGCCTTCAGCGCGGCTTCGTCTAATTCGATGAAGCTGGAACGCTTCATAAAGTCCAGCACGGATAAACCGCTGGCAAAACGGGCGCGGCGGCCAGTAGGCAATACGTGGTTCGGCCCGGCAACATAATCGCCAACCGCTTCGGGTGCATAACGGCCAATGAAAATGCTGCCAGCATGACGGATACCGTCAAACAAGGGCTGCGGATTATCGACTGCCAGTTCCACATGCTCTGCCGCCAGATCATTGGCCAGATCGATCGATTGGGCGATGTCATCTACTTGAATGATGACGCCGTGATCCTGCCAGCTTTTCTGCGCGACATTCTTGGTTGCGAGCATGGCAGACTGCACATCAACCTGATCTTCAACCTGCCGGGCAAAGCCCGCATCGTCAGTGATTAAAATCGATTGGGCATTGGGGTCATGTTCCGCCTGACTCAACAGATCAGCAGCGATCCATTCCGGATTATTCTGCCCATCGGCGATCACCAGAATTTCGCTCGGTCCCGCCACCATATCAATGCCGACAACCCCGTATAATTGGCGTTTTGCCTCTGCCACCCAAGCATTGCCGGGGCCTGTAATCACGTCGACGCGCTTGATACGCTCCGTCCCATAGGCCAGCGCGCCCACAGCTTGCGCGCCGCCAACCCGCCATATTTCAGATATGCCGGCCAAATGTGCAGCAGCCAAGACCAGGGGGTTGACCACGCCTTTGGGTGTCGGTGTCACAACGGCTAAGCGTTTAACACCGGCAACTTTCGCCGGGATGGCATTCATCAGCAGTGATGAGGGATAGGCTGCGCGTCCACCGGGAACGTACAGACCTGCTGCATCCACCGGATGCCACCGAGCGCCCAAGCGCACACCGTCTGCATCGGTGTAATCACGATCTTCCGGCAATTGCGCTTCGTGATATGTGCGAATGCGTGTGGCGGCGAGGGTGAGCGCATCGCGCAAATCCGCATCCAGCCCGTCAAACGCTGCTTTGCATTCCTCGGCCGAAATCGCCCAATCCGTGTCGGATGACAGGGTGTGATTGTCAAACCGGGCGGTCAGTTCAGACAATGCCGCATCACCGCGAGCGCGTACATCGCTGAGTATCGTGTCGACTTGGCGAGTGACGTTGGCATCACCATCGCGGCGATCATTCACGATTTTCCGGAAAGCGCCTTCAAAGCCCGCATCATTGATATTGAGCCACTGCATCAGGCTGCAACCCGTTCGGCATTGGCGCGGAATGTTTCAACCAATTGCGCCACGCGCGGATCGGTTTTCAGCGCAGCGCGATTAACAATCAACCGGGCAGAGATGTCGATGATCTTGTCGGTTTCCACCAGACCGTTCTGTTTCAACGTCGCACCGGTGGAGACCAGATCGACAATCCGCCCAGCAAGGCCAAGGGTCGGCGCGAGTTCCATCGCGCCGTTGAGCTTGACGCATTCGGCCTGAATGCCGTGCGCTTCAAAGTGGCGTCGGGTGATATTGGGGTATTTTGTCGCAACCCGCAGGTGGCTTGCACCGTCAGTCTCGCCCGCCCCATCTTTGGGCTCTGCGACCGAAAGGTGGCAGCGCCCGATTTCCAGATCTACCGGGGCATAAAGGTCTGAATAATCAAACTCTTCAATCACGTCTGAACCAACGATTCCCATTTGTGCCGCACCATGTGCTACAAAGGTAGCGACATCGAATGCGCGGACGCGGATAAGCCGCATATCTTCGCGGGTTGTGGCAAAGCTAAGTGACCGGTCTTTCTTGTCGTGAAAGGCATCGGCTGGAACAATTCCGGCGCGCTCCATCACGGGCAAAGCCTCGTCAAGGATGCGGCCTTTGGGAATGGCAAAGGTTAGCGGAGCAGAGTTCACAGCAGTCATAGCGTGGCGGCAAATAGAGATCCCGCACGCAAAGGGCAATGAATAGGACAGGAAAAGGCGAATTTATGGCTGCAAATGGGATTATGAACATTGTCGACGTTCCGGAAGCCATCGCTTGGCAAGCGACTCATTGTGATGAAGCGGGGGCAACCAACACAGCCCGGGTTGTTCGCGCATTGCTGGCTGTTCTTGGAACAGATACGGCGGTTGGGCGGCGTATGGCCAATTGGCAGGGGCTCAGTTTGCAGGATGCGATGCCGCTACGGATCAATGGCGGATTGCACAATTTGCTGCTGACCGGAGCTGATCCGCGGCTGGGACCGGTCTATGCTGGCCTGACAACCGACCAATCCACGATTGACGCGATTGTGGCCGATTTGGTCCAAACTTTCGATGCGCAATTGCTACCATGGCTTGATGGGCCGCCGCAAACCAATGAAGCCGGGCGGTCATGGGGATTTATGAGCGCGCTTATGTGGCTGTCCAAGCGGGTCGGCCCCAAGTTTGAAATTAACGAGCTGGGCGCAAGCGCCGGGGTCAACACAATGATGGACCGGTATCATTTTGATCTGGGCGGGGTGACAGTTGGGCCGCCGAAATCTCCTATGCAGATCAAACCCGAATGGCGGGGGCCACCGCCGCCTGATGCACCGGTAGAGATCGCGGAAATTCGCGGGTGCGATCAAGCCCCGGTTGATCTATCCGATCCAGCGGCTGCGCTGCGGCTGAAAAGCTATGTCTGGCCAGAAGCGACAGCACGTATGGGCCGGATCGAAGCCGCCATCGCGCTTGCGAGTGAGCAAACCCCGGATTTGATCAAGCAAGATGCGGGTGATTTTGTCGCGGCTATGATGGATCGGCCCCAAGAATCCGGCGTTACGCGGGTGCTTAGTCATTCAATCGTCTGGCAGTACATTCCCGAAGCAACCCGTGCATCTATCGAGGCGGCGATGGCAGCAGCAGCGGAGCGGGCGAGCGCTGAAAAGCCGCTCGCGTGGGTGGCGCTGGAAACCAATCGCGAAACCTTCCGGCACGAACTCCATGTCCGATATTGGCCGGCCGGAGGTGAAGAAACTCTGCTGGGATGCGGCCATCCGCATGGGGCGTGGGCAGAATGGTTTGATACGCCATAAGGTGACCTAGGCGAGAAAACTTTCCAGCGCGGCATTGAACGCGGCGGGCGCTTCCCATGTCACAAAGTGCCCGCAATCAGGGACTTGGACCAGTGTGAGATCATCAACCAGATCGTCCAAGCCTTCCAGATTGGCATCGGGCAGGGCGAGATCATTCATCCCCCACACGATCAATGTCGGCACCGCGACATTGGGCAAAGGCGGCGTCGCATAATCGGCAGGTAGCTCAAACGGGGCGTCCATTGGCGGTACATCTGACAGGCCTGCACGATACCAATTGATCATCGCGACCGCTGTATCGGGGTTAGACCACTCTTTCAGCAAGCGATCCCTCTCCGCAGGCTCCATATTGGCGGATCCTTGAAAATCGAGAGCTTTGACAAGTAGGGGCAACAGCCCTTTTTGACGGAGCAGAGCGTCATTTTCCCGATCCCGAAACATACGCACATATTGGCTCGCCGCCCGCTGATCTGGATTGATGTGTAACAGCTTGGAGAAGACGAAGGGGTGGGGCGCGTTGGCAATCACCAGCCGCTCAATCCGGTCTTTCATTACACCGGTAAGGGCAATGGCCCATGCAACCACGCCGCCCAGATCATGGCCCACCAGCGTGAATTTACCGACATCCAAAGCATCCGCCAGCTGAGCAATATCGCCCATCAGTTTCTCGATAGTGTATTCACTGGCATCTTGCGGGTTGGATGATCCCGCATAGCCGCGCTGATCGGGCGCAATGCAGCGATAGCGGTCAGAGAACGCCGCGATCTGATGCCGCCATGTACGGTGCGATTCGGGAAAGCCGTGTAAAAAGATCAGCGTTTCCCCATCTCTGGGGCCCATTTTTGGGGGTCCGGTATCAAGCACATCCAGCTCAATCCCGCTTGGCAGTTTTACGCGGATCATATCGTCATTCATGATCAGCCTTCAGCTTCCATTTTTTCAATATAACCCGCCGCAACCATCGCTGCCACTTGATCAAATAGCTGATCGGGTGTGCGCCGCATTTCGCCCATCGCTTCTTCCATACCTTGGGCAACGATGATCTCTCGCTGACCCTCTCCAATGGCATCAACGATGGTTTTCGCAGCATCTGCGGCTGGGATACCATTGTCGATCACCCCATCGCTCTTGCCCCGCTTGGTGCCGTCAGATGTCAATGCGTTCCGCGAAACATTCGTTGCGACTGATCCGGGCGCAATTACGTGCACATCAACCCCGCGATTGGACATTTCAGCACGCAGCGCGTCAGCATAGCCGATCAGGCCAAACTTCGCCGCGCAATAGGCGGTACGCATCGGCACACCGACCTTTCCGGCGATGGAGGATATAAATACCAGCTTGCCTGACCCGCGCTCTGCCATGTGCGGGAGCAGGGCTTGTGAGGCAGCAATCTGCGCGGTCAGGTCGATATCGATAATGTCACGGTAGACCTGCATCTGAGTTTTGAGCGCCTGACTACGCTGTGAAACACCGGCATTGGCCACGAACACATCGACATTACCCGTCCACGCGATGGCTTTCTCAGTCGCGGCCAGCATCGCTGCCTCATCGCGCACGTCGAAAGGCAGCGTTAGCGTCTGCGTGTCCAGCGCTTCTGCCACTGCGCTCAATCGCGCCTCGTCACGCCCGGACAGAATGAGATTTGCGCCCTGTTTGGCCCATTCGGCCGCAAGCGCTGCACCGATGCCCGATGATCCACCGGTGATCCAAACGGTCTGGGTCATGCATTGTCTCCTGCTGCGGTCGCTTTAATAGCCAATGCATGGACCCGGTCGCCGGGAATATTGCCCAGAGCTTTATTGACCATCCGCTGGCGCTGAAGCCTTGAGACACCATCAAAGGCGGCACTTTCTATCACAATGGTGAAATGCGACTCGCCGCTGCCATCATCACCGGAATGTCCGGAATGGCTTGCGCTATCGTTGATGATATCGAGAACCGTCGGGGCCAGAGCCTCCGTCAAAAGCGCTCTCATTTCGTCAGCGACACCCATCAGCATATTCTCCTATTTGCAATTCGCTCATCACACCCCATCCTTAGAGATGATGCGTAAAGACAAGTTCCATGGGCGGTTTGAGGATGTAGGGCAAGAATGCCAAGCGCCGGATTGCCAACAGCCGGGCGAATTTCGCGCACCGGGCATTCGCGGCAACAGCTTTGACGGGCCAGGGATGTGGCGCTGGTTCTGCCTTGAACACATACGGGAATTCAATGCCGGTTATGATTGGTTTGAAGGCATGAATGCGGATGAAATTCTCGCGGCCCAATCTCCGGCGGCGGGGTGGGCGAGTGAAACGCGCGCCTTCAAGCCTGATGCCGGTGTTGATGGTACCCCGCGCTGGGCAGATTTTGCCGACCCACTTGATGCGATTGGCGGGCGCGCGGCGGACATCAAAGCGCGGGCTTCAGGCAACGCAGCCGTCTATTCCAAGTTCACTCCGCGCGAGCAGCAGGCGCTTACCGAGATGGGTCTTGATGTCGATACAGACCGGCCCGCATTGCGGCGGCGCTATTCTGATTTGGTCCGGCGGTATCACCCTGATCGCAATGGTGGTGATCGCAGTCATGAGGCGCGCCTCGGCCGAGTGGTGGAAGCCTATCAGCTGCTCAAACAGAGTGCCGCGTTTAGTTAATCGCGATGCAACGCGCGGTTCGCCAATTCAGGCTCTGCGACACCTATTGTTTGAACGCCCAGCGCAGGGTTTTTCCAACCACTCCGGCGGCAGCCTTGGCGGGGATGATGGCCAATCCCGGATCTTCCAGTTCAAGCATTGTCCGCGCATATCGGGGCAGCAGGTCGACCGCCGCAGTGCCCAGCATTTTCTGTACCGCAATCGGCGCGCCCTTGGGCCGCTGGGTAAGCACCAGCCGGGCAATTTCTTTGGCTTCTTTAGTAGCTCTTAACTCAGGCTGGAATTCCCGCATCAATGCGTCTGCTTCGCGTTTGGTTTTTGGAATCGGGTCTGCGCCCAGCATCTGCGCAACCTGCGCGAACTGTCGGAAATATTCATCTTGATCTGCCAGCGGCATGGCTGGCTTCACATAGTGAATATACGCTTCCAGAAAACTGACAGCCTCTGCCACGTGCACCCATGCCAAGGTACGGGGGTCTGTGGCTGAATAAGGCGTGCCATCGGGCAAAGTACCGTTCACTTGGGTATGAATATGATTGACGCGGTCACAGATTTTAGCGGCCTCGTCACGGTGGCCGAAAGTCGTGATGGCAATGAAACGAGCGGTTCGGCGCAGCCGCCCATGCATATCTTCGCGGAAGTTGGAATGGTCCAGCACCCCTTGCAAAGGGTGCGGATGCAGCATTTGCAGCAAAAGGCTGCGAATTCCGCCGATCATCATCGACACAGCATCGGCATGAACCATCCGTATAGGGGTGTCTTTGGCGAATAAGGCATCATCTGATGGCGGGACCGGCTGTTGGCCGTTTTCCACGTCATTAAACACCGCGCGAACGCGACCGATGACTTGCTGGCGAACAAACTCTGATGGGCGGCTGGGGGTCATTTAGTGAACATGGCGGTTTATTCTCGCAGGACCAAGCCCATATATCGGGCAGACAGAAAAACTGGCCAGGAAGCATCATGGAAATTCATGCCGATTTCGAACAAAGGGTCGTCGTACATAGCGAGCAAGTCGATTGGGTTCCGTCGCCGATGAAAGGCGTCGACCGAAGGATGCTTGACCGGATCGGTGCGGAAGTCGCGCGGGCAACTTCGATTGTCCGCTATGCCGAAGGCAGCAGTTTTCCTGAGCACACCCACGGCGGCGGTGAAGAATTTATCGTATTGGAAGGTGTGTTTCAGGATGAACATGGGGATTATCCTGCCGGTACGTATGTTCGCAATCCGCCCACCACACATCATGTTCCGCGATCCGATGATGGATGCACCATCTTTGTAAAGCTGTGGCAATTTGATGCCGAGGATCGCAACCAGTTCTCGCTCGACATCAATGCCGCCCAGTATTGCGCAGGGGATGTCGACGCCATCTCCGCCGCAATTCTGCACGAAGATCAGTACGAAACGGTGACCGTAGAGCGATGGAATGCGGGTGCTGGCCGCGAATTGGTGGTGAGTGGCGGATTGGAGCTGTTGGTGCTTGAGGGGGCGCTGACGGCTGGTTCCGAACAGCTAACGCGTCATAATTGGCTACGTATGCCAGATGGCGACAGGTTGCGTGCCGAGGCCGGTGCAGATGGCGCGCAAATCTGGATTAAGACAGGACATCTCAGCCACATCTCGGCACCCCGCGAAGGGTAAAACGGCAATTCTACTTCGCTGATGGTATTGCAGGGACCCAATCGCGCCGCTAGGCGTTGCGCCCATATGACAGACAAGACTTTTGACCCGACATCCAAAACATCGCTAGCCGCGCCTGACACAACTGTCAGCGTGCGTGACACTTTCGGCATTGATATGGACTGGCAAGTGCCCGCTTTCAGTGAAGCGGATGAGCGCGTGCCGGACCTCGATCCGACCTATGTGTTCGATGCGGATACAACCTTGGCGATTTTGGCCGGTTTCGCGCATAACCGCCGGGTCATGGTGCAGGGGTATCACGGCACTGGTAAGTCAACTCATATTGAGCAAGTCGCCGCGCGTCTCAACTGGCCGTGTATCCGGATCAATCTGGATGCGCATATCAGCCGGATCGATCTTGTTGGCCGTGATGCCATTGTGCTGCGTGACGGGCTGCAAGTGACGGAATTCCGCGAAGGTCTGCTGCCATGGGCGTTGCAGCATCCGGTGGCTTTGGTCTTTGATGAATATGATGCGGGCCGTCCGGACGTGATGTTCGTTATCCAGCGCGTGTTGGAAGCAGAAGGTAAACTGACGCTGCTGGACCAAAACCGCGTGATCCGGCCCGATGCGGGCTTCCGCTTGTTTGCCACGGCCAACACAGTTGGTTTGGGCGACACCAGCGGCCTGTATCACGGAACACAAGCGATCAACCAAGGTCAAATGGACCGCTGGAACATCGTAACCGCGCTCAATTATCTGCCCGCTGATGTCGAACAAACCATCGTGACGGCGAAAAACCCTGAATCCGATCCCAAACAAATCGCGGATATGATCAAGGTTGCTGATCTCACTCGTCAAGGGTTCATGAATGGCGATATTTCGACTGTGATGAGTCCGCGCACGGTCATCACTTGGGCGCAAAACGCCGCAATTTTCAAAGATGTCGGCTTTGCTTTCCGTCTGAGCTTCCTCAACAAATGTGACGAGGCAGAACGGATGATGGTGGCTGAATATTACCAGCGTGTGTTTGGTGTCGAGCTTCCTGAAAGTGTTGTGAAGGCATAATTCACTCTCGCCAAGGCTGTGTTGTTAATGTAATACAGCCCTATGTTTCGCCGGTTGTTTCAAAAATTGCGTGCCAATCGGCCGCCTGATGAATCCTCGGCCGGCGGCAATTATTACGCGTTGCAAGAGCCATATGGGCAGAGCTGGGACGATGATGATGATGACGATGTCGTCTATCAATCCGGTACCCGGGCCCCGGATTTTGACCGGTGGGATTCGCAGCTTGGATCGATCGATCAAGGCGTTGATAAAACCCTTGAGGCGGAAAAGCGCCGCCGACAGCGTTGGTGGCAGCCGACTTTCTGGCGGGGGCGCCGCAAATTATGGTGGGCCGCCCGCATAACGTCCTTCGGGCTTGCGCTGTTCATTCTGATCATTGCGTGGCTCGCGATTACGACCCCGCTTTCCAAATCCTTAGAACCTATTGCCGATCCACAGATTACGCTGCTGGCGGCAGATGGCACCCCGATTGCGCGGAACGGGGCAATAACGGACGAGCCGGTCGACGTATCGGCCTTGCCAGATCACGTGGTGGAGGCTTTCCTCGCGATTGAGGACCGGCGGTTTTATTCGCATTGGGGCGTTGATCCGCGCGGGTTGGCGCGGGCTGCGTGGTCCAATGTCACCACAGGCCGGACCCAAGGTGGCAGCACGATCACGCAACAGCTGGCCAAGTTCACATTCCTTACGCCAGAGCAAACCTATACCCGCAAGGCGCGCGAAATGCTGATCGCATTTTGGCTCGAATCCTGGCTGACGAAGGAAGAAATCCTCGAACGGTACCTGTCCAACGCGTATTTCGGTGACAATGTGTATGGGCTGCGCGCCGCATCGCTGCACTTCTTTTTCCGTAAGCCGGAAAATTTGAAGCCGGAACAAGCTGCGATGCTGGCGGGCTTGGTGCAAGCGCCATCACGTTTCAATCCAGCCAGGCATTTCGACCGGGCTGAGAAGCGCCGCCTGATGGTGGTCGATGCCATGGTGGCCGCAGAATTTCTGACGCAAGCAGAGGCTGACGCGATGCCGGTTCCCCAGATCGACATGCGTGCGAAAAACGATCTGCCGACCGGAACATATTTTGCCGACTGGGCTTTGCCTGCCGCGCGGGAATTGACCGAAACAGGATATGCCCAGCAAACTCTCACGACGACACTTGATTCGCGCTTGCAAGGTATCGCCCGCCGCGTGATCGGCCGTGCGCCCTTGGGTGATGCACAAGTCGCGCTGGTGGCAATGCGCCCTGACGGGGAAGTTGTCGCGATGATCGGGGGAAAGGACTACCGCGAATCCCCCTTTAACCGTGCGACTCAGGCAAAACGGCAACCGGGTTCCACGTTTAAATTGTTCGTATGGTTGGCTGCTTTGGACGCGGGGATGGCCCCCGATGATCTGATCGATAACAGCGCCATCGAAGCGGGCAGCTACCGCCCGAAGAATGCAGGTGAGCGCTATTCCGAAACGATTACATTGGGCGATGCGTTTGCCCAATCCAGCAATGTTGCGGCTGTGCGCCTGTTCAATCAGTTGGGGGATGAGGCGATTGTTAAGAAGGCACTGGATTACGGGATCACATCGCCGCTGCCCTATGGCGATCCCAGCCTTGCGCTTGGCACATCATCCGTCACCCTGCTGGAACTGACCGCTGCCTATGCCGGTGTCGCCGCCAATGAGCATCCGATTGTCCCCCATGCTTTCCCCCAAGAGGAGGAGGGGTGGTTTGATTGGTTGTGGAACGGTGAAGACAGCATGTCCGGCGCTGACCACGAAGATATGGAACAAATGCTGCGCGATACGGTGAATAAAGGAACCGGACGGGCAGCGATGCTCTCCATCCCGAATTTCGGTAAAACCGGCACCAGTCAGGGCAACAGAGATGCTCTGTTCATTGGCTATGCCGGGGATGGAGAGAGCGATCTGGTTGTGGGTGTATGGGTTGGCAATGACGATAACACCCCGCTCGACGGCGTATCGGGCGGCGGATTGCCCGCCCGGATCTGGCGTGATTTTATGCGTCAGGCGAGCGGCAAAACGGCGGCAAAACCAGCGCCGAAGGCAGATCCAGAAGGTCCCGTTCAACCGCTTGATGTGCCGGAACCGGAAGATATTCCGATTGGCGACAGCGGTTCTGTCCTGCGCGTGCGGGAGGGGGAGGGGCTAACCCTCTCAACCGAAATAGAAGGGTTTCCGGTAGACGTGACGCTGGATGAAAACGGCATCAATGTTGAGCCGGGTGCGCCGGAAGAAAACTAGTCTTCTGGCTCGGCCATCATGATATTCATGATCGCTGTGGCAATTGGCCGGTCGCGGTCATCCTGCCACGCTTCGACCGAGATATTGGCATTGCGCCGGCCCAGCTTGGTAATCCTGCCTTTGGCGTATGTTGTCCGCTGCTTTCCTGCGGACAAGAACTGCACCGTTATGTTGATCGGTTTTAGCCGGTGGGTGCGGTCCAATCTGCTGAGTTCGCGGCGTAGCAATGCATAGCCCGCTGTTTCGAGCAGGCCGCTTGTCGCGCCGCCATGCAAATGCTGCGGGCGGCCCTCAACATCGCCGGTAAATTCAAACGCCAGAACGGGGGCGCCGTCCTCGTCCCCTTCATGGCGAATGCCAATCGTCCGCGCATAGGGTGTCAGCGTGTCACTGTCCGACATTGCGATTGGCCCCCTCGATTGACATGAACACGCCGGACATGGTGGCGACTGTATCGCTGGGATCACCATCATGGGCAATGCCGCGGACAAAGGCAGCGGATTTTGTCAGCTTGTAGCACTCCACATGGGCGATAACGGCGCTGCGCGGCCGGGCGGGGCGTTGATAATCGACCCGCAGATCCAATGTCGCGATGGCCACGAAGGAGCCGTGGCTGGTCCAGATAGAAAGGCCAGAGGCCATATCGAGCAAGCTTATGATGGGTCCAGACGCCAGTATTTCACGGTCGATCTCGCCGACCAAATCCTCCCGCCAGGGAAGCTCCAGATCCACCCAGTTTTTGCCGTGATCGCGGTAAGTGAGACCCAATTTGGCAGTATGCCCATGCCTGAGTAAGAACTTGGCGGCCTTACTGGGGTCAAATGGATCTTGTTGCGTCGACATACTGATGCTGTGGAAGCCTCACCGCGTCATTTCAACGTCTAAATCCAGACTATTTACAGAATACCGCCAGCAAGCCGGTCAATCGCGCCTTGCAAAATCACCGCTGCTGCATGGCTGTCGATCTTCTCTGCGCGCTTTTTACGGCTCATATCCTGCCCGATCATCGCGCGTTCTGCGCTGGTGGTGGACCAACGCTCGTCCCACAGCAAAATTGGCAATGCAAAAGCAGCAGCTAAATTTCTGGCATAGGCCCGGCTGGCCTGCGCGCGCGGCCCTTCGCTGCCATCCATATTGCGGGGCAGCCCGATAACGATGGCTTTGATGCTGCGTTGGCGGATAATTTCGGAGAGCCGGTCACGGTCACGGCCAAACTTGCCGCGTTCCAGCGTCGATCCCGCTGTGGCAAATTGCCACCCGGCATCGCAAGTCGCGATACCTATTGTCTTGGTCCCCAGATCAAGCGCCATCAGCGCGCCGCCATCAGGCAGTACATCGCCAAGCTCGTTCGCGCTATCGGTGATCAAGGCTGTGTCCTTGCTCAGGGCCGGGCACTCAAGCTATTCACACGCGTCACGACATCGTTTTGCAAATTCTTCCAGAACAGCGGGATATCATAGACGTGATAATTGTTGCCGGGCAGAACATAGCTGCCCATTTCGGGCGGATCACCGATCAGCAGCAAACCGCGTTCATCGCAGCGCGCTGGCACTTCATTTGGCACCAATTCGCCGCTGGTAAAGCCTTCTTCTGGCACGAGTGTACCCCGGTTCAGCGCCTTTTCCGCAGCGCCGCCAATGCCGCCTGTCAGCGGGTTGGTGCATAATATCCGGCTGTTGCCGCGGGGCTTGCCATCAAACGCGATGGACGTTTGGTACGCTTCCAACACTTGGGAGGGATCGGCGGGTTCTGCAAAGCTGGACCAACTGATCAAACAGCCCGATTGCTTCGCTGTGGCGCAGGCCGGAATACCCAAAGCGGGCAAATCCTGCGCGACAGAGATAGGCCACCCAATCGCATAGACCGCCACCAGCCGGTCGGTGACGGGTGATCCATTCACATGGTCTTTCAGCAGCCTGAGCAAGTGTACGCTGCCTTGGCTATGGCCGGCCAAAACCACAGGTGTATTGTCATCAATCGATGAGAGGAAAAAGTCGTAAGCCTGCTTCACATCATGATAGGCGGCATTGAGGGCGTTTTGTGAATCCTCGCTATCGGTGAGGAAAGCGCCGAATGTCGCCTGCCGGTAACGGGGTGCCCAAATTTCACTTGATTGGTTGAACGGGCTCGCCATGCCGCGGACATAAATCCGGGCGATCCGTTGCGATTCCGCATCATCCAGCGGCGCATTCCAATTGCTGCGATCAAGATAGCTGGTCGGGTGGACAAAGAAGACTGCGAAATCCTGCGCAGCTTGGCTGGGGTCGGCAGGGGCCGGGAGCAGGCTGCGTTCTTCGCGCATGGCGGGCTGCCACCGTGCCGGATCGCTTGTGCCGATACCAGGGCGGGAGAACCACATCGCCGGGTCTTGATAGGCATTCTCTTCGAGCGGTTGTTGCTCAACAAATTCCCCGCCGGGGACCATTGCCAGCTCGGTCAGTTCCTTGGACCATATGGCCAGCACCAACGCGCCGACAAAGACCAGCACGATGATGGCAGCGATGAAATATAGAAATTTACGAGCCACTTTCGGCCTCCAACAATTTGTCATCTGCTGCCTGATGGCGCGCTGCACGGCGTTCCAAAGCAACCTTCAGCATTGCAAGCATAGGATCGGCCAGGAACAGCCCGATCACGCCAAATAGAATGCCCATGATCAATTGCCCCGTCAGCACTACTGCCGGGGCCAGATCCACGGTTTTCTTGGCAATAAGCGGGATGAGCACATAGCCGTCAAATGTTTGCACCAGGAAGTATACGAAGATTGTATAGAGTCCCATCTCCGTGCCGCCTGAAAAGCCGACCAAAACCATCAGTGATCCAGCGATCAACGCGCCAAGGTTGGGCACGAAAGCCAGCAAGCCTGTTAATATCCCCAACAGTGCAGCCATCGGCACACCGTACCAAGCGAGGAGCACCCAGGTGAACAGCCCTTCAAACACCATGCCGATCAACCGGCCCGCCATAAGGCGCCGCATCGTGTAAGCCATCTGGGATGCTGTCGAGTAGAACTCCGCCCGCCGATGGCGAGGGAACAGCCAAGCGACGCCGCGCTCATACAATTGCGGTTCCATAGCCAGATATATGCCGATGATGGTGATCAATAGCAGCGTTGTCAGCCCGCCAAAAATCCCGCCCAATGCCCGGGTAAGAGTACCAACGCCGCTGAGTAAATTGCCGGCAATGTTCTGGATATCATTGATATCAACCGCAAAGCCTTGCGCTTGCAGCCATGCAAATGTGATTCCAATCTGGCGTTCTACGATACTGGGGAGCTGGGCGGCTTCGCGCGATATTTGCGACCCGGCGAACAGCACCAGCCAATAGAAAAATGCACCTGCAAGTGCGAGCACCGCGACGACCCGCCAGGTGCGTCCGATAGGCAGAACACGGCCCAAAAGCCGCGCACCACCATCTATCATTGCAGCAAATACCATCGCGCCAAAAATGACGAGCAGCGATTGGGATATATAAATGGCCAGTCCGATGGCACCGATAACGAAAGCCCAAACAAACGCGCGTTGTGCTTCAAATCTGAGTTCCGGGCTGGAGATCCGCGAAGGGCTGCTGCCGAGCGCACTGCCGCCAGATTTGTCGCTGCTGCTGTTTTTGCGTTTCGCCTTGCTCATTCAGCCGGTGCTTCTTCGGCTAGAGGAGGGCGGAGCGTCGACCATGCACGCTCGCCCCGCAGGGAAGAAAGCCACGTTGCCGGGTTCCAGCCAGTGGTCCCATCAAGCGAGAAGGTGATAAATTCTGCGCGGCCGCCAACATTGGCGATCGGCACTGGGCCGCCAAGCCCTTGGGCTGCTGCGGGCGCCCGGCTGTCTGCCGAATGGTCGCGATTGTCGCCCATCATGAAAATATGGCCAGCCGGAATGGTAATTTCAGCAAAATTATCGAGCGGATCATCATCTTCGTGATCAATCACCAAATAGCTCGCGCCATTGGGTAGAGTTTCCCGATAGGCGGGGACTTCATACACTTGCTGACCGTTCTCGAGCGTAATGAGATACGGGCTGAAATCACGCAAACAGGTCAGCCCGCCGCACAATTGGTCCGGGTCATAGGGAAGCCTGATCGGTGGTTCGATGGTGCGGGGAACTTGCTGTCCGTTCAGAATGATCCTGCCATTCTTCACTTCCAGCGTATCACCGGGCAAGCCAACGACGCGTTTGATATAATCCTCGTCGCGCACGGGCGGCACTGCGATAACAATGTCGCCATATTCCGGGTCAGAGCCCCATATGCGGGTCTCGCTCCGCGGTAACACGTGAAAGGACGCCGATACCCACGACCAGCCATACGGGTATTTGGTCACGACCAACCGGTCACCCACCATCAGATTGGGCAGCATTGACGTGCTGGGGATATAGAATGGTTTGGCCACGATGCTGTGGAACGCCAGCACGGCCAACAGCATCAGGAACAGCCCGCGAAATTCCGCGAACCAGTTTATGGTATCCGAAGTCGGGCCAGTGGGAGTGGTCACAGTGTCGATGTCAAAACTCTTTGCGTATTAGTTGCGAAGGGGAATCGCCTCGATAATCACGAAGGCTTGCGCCCATGGATGATCATCGGTGAGGGTAAGATGAATGACGGCCTCATGGCCCGCCGGGGTCAATTCGGCAAGCCGCGCGGCCGCGCCATTGGTCAGCGCCAGCGTGGGCGCGCCGGACTTCGCGTTCACAACGCCAATGTCTTTCATATAGACGCCGCGATAAAACCCTGTGCCCACCGCTTTGGAAAACGCTTCCTTTGCGGCAAACCGCTTCGCGTAGGTTCCGGCGCGGGTGTATGGCCGTTTCGCTGCTTTGGCGCGCTCAATTTCGGTGAAGCTGCGTTGTTCAAACCGCTCCCCGTGGCGGTCGAGCACACCTTGGATCCGTTCGATATTGCACAAATCTGATCCGAGGCCGATGATCATAACGCTTTCACCAAGATCGAACCGAGCAGCGCCAATACCAGATAGTTGAGCATAATTTGCGATATAACGAGAGGGTGCGTGATTGCCCCCTTCGCCATTTTCAAAGTCATCGTATACCCAAACAGCTGAAGCACCGGCCAACCAATTGCAAATGGCAGGAAGCTTTGCTGTTTGACGGCGAGACCAAGCAATAAAATGCTGAGCAGAAATGGAATGGTGCCCGCCAAAAGACACAGCTTTTCACGGCCGGTGAAATCATGTTTTTGGGCGGGATCGTTACTCACCGTGCTTGATCCATCAGTTCGCGCATTTTGCGGACAGCATTTTCCAACCCGCCAAAGACGGCTTCACCGATCAGATAGTGGCCAATATTGAGTTCCGCCAATTGCGGGATCGCGGCGATTGGCTGCACATTCTCATAAGTAAGGCCATGGCCAGCGTGAGGCTCAATCCCGTTTTTGACTGCCAGAGCGGACATATCAGCGATGCGTTTGAGTTCCGTTGCCCGCGCTTCTCCCGTCGCGTGAGCGTATTCGCCAGTGTGAAATTCGACGATATCTGCGCCGAGCCGCATTGCTGCTTCCAATTGGCGTGCATCTGCTTCGATAAACAGGCTCACCTTTATATCGGCGTCTTTCAGACGGGACACGATCGGGGCGAGCCGGTTGTGCTGCCCGGCAGCGTCAAGGCCGCCTTCCGTGGTACGTTCTTCGCGGTTTTCTGGAACGATACACGCAGCATTTGGCAAATGCCGTAATGCGATGGCCAGCATTTCATCGGTCGCCGCCATCTCCAGATTGAGCGGCAAGTCAGTCGCATCCTGAATACGTTTCAGATCATCATCGCGAATATGGCGGCGGTCTTCCCGCAGATGGGCAGTAATGCCGTCGCCGCCAACTGCGGCAACGATCTGCGCGGCGCGCACCGGATCAGGATGCTCACCACCGCGCGCATTGCGGATGGTGGCCACATGATCAATATTCACCCCAAGACGGAGGGCGTGAGGGGTATGGGCGTTCGTCAATTTACTTCCGGCTCCCCGGTTTTGTTACTGGCACCGCTGCGAGCTCAGCGGGTATCGCGTCTTCTGCATAGGTCGGGAAGTTGATTTCCACCAAAGCGAAATACGGCACGTCAAACGTTACGTCTCCGCCTGTTCTGTTCACAACAGAAACCAGGGCAAGCACCTCGCCGCCGGCTGCCTCAACCGCTTTCATCGCCTCGCGAGAGGAAAGGCCGGTTGTGACCACATCTTCCACCAAAATTACTTTGGCGCCTTGCGTAATCCCAAACCCGCGGCGGAACTCAAAGGTTCCCTCCGGTCGTTCAAGGAACATCGCTTCTTTGCCAATCGCGCGGCCCATTTCGTGACCGATAATGATGCCGCCCATCGCGGGCGATACGACTGTGTCGATTTGGCTACGCAGCTCGCGCGGCATTTTGGCTGCCAGCCCGGCGGCAAGGCGGCTGGCGCGCATCGGATCCATCAGCACACGGGCGCATTGTAGATAGTGCCCGCTATGGCGGCCGGAAGACAACTTAAAGTGCCCTTCAAGCAGTGCCTCACTTGCGCGAAATTCGGTCAGTACGTCTTCTTCTGTCATAGTGATCTGCTGATAAATCCGTTGAAACTTGTCCATAAGACAACATGCGTTGCGGATTTTTCTCCTAGAACTGCTTGAGGGAGCGGGCAAGCGTGCGTATAGGCCGACCCAGAAGAATCCCGGCAACGGGGCAATAGGGGTGCGCTACAGGTTGCACCGCAATGAATGGAAAGTGTCTTAATAATGGCTCTTGGTAACTGGTCCAAAGCGACTGTACGATTTGCAACACTGCTGTGGGCTGCTGCCCTTATGACACTGGCTCCTGCCGCTGCGCAGGCTCAGGATGCTGTGCCGGTTGCTGGTTTGGAAACGGTGGAAGCGGAAGCTCCGGAGTCCGACTCGACGTATGAGCCGCTGGGTCCGGAATGGATCAAGGGTCAGCCGACTTCTTTTGAAGATGATGCGGTCGCATCCATGACGTTCCAAGAACAGTTTTCTTCCAATGGTGATTACGCGCTGTGGATGCACGATGCGATCCTGCTGCCTGTGATTACAATCATCAGCCTGTTTGTGTTGGGATTATTGCTGTGGGTTGTTGCCCGCTATCGCAAGGCAGCCAATCCAAACCCTTCCAAGACAACGCACAACACTTTCATCGAAGTCGTGTGGACGTTGGTACCCGTATTGGTACTGGTCGGTATTGCTATCCCATCCATCACTCTTCTCGCGCGCCAGTATGAAACACCGCCAGCGGACGCGGTCACGATTAAGGCGACCGGTTATCAGTGGTATTGGGGTTACAACTACCCGGACAATGGCGATTTCGAAGTTATTTCCAACATGCTGTCGAATGATGATGCGATTGCAAACGGGGAACCGGCATTGCTGGCGGTGGATAACCGGATGGTTGTTCCAGCGAATACGCCGCTGCGTATCCAGACAACCGCTGCGGATGTCATTCACGCTTTCTCTATTCCATCACTCTGGTTCAAGATTGACGCAGTACCTGGCCGCTTGAACGAGCGGATGCTGACAATTGACGAGCCTGGCATTTATTACGGTCAGTGCTCGGAGCTGTGCGGTGTGAAGCATGGCTTCATGCCAATCGCGGTTGAGGCCTTGCCACGCGATAAGTGGGAAGCATGGGTCCGGTCGCAAGGCGGCACGGTCGCTGGTGATGAACCAGAAACTGAAGAAGCACCAGCTGAAGAGGCTGCTACTGAAGAAGCTCCGGCAGAAGAAGCGGAAGTCGCTGCTGCTGCTGGCGCTGCTCCGGCAGCTTGATAGAAATTACGAAACTACGCTCGAACGCAAGTAAGGTTTGAAAGATCATGGCAACAACAGCCGAAACATTCCCAGCTCATAGCGACGATCACGCGCATGATGCTGATCATAAGCCGGGCTTCTTCGCCCGCTGGTTTATGTCCACGAACCACAAAGATATCGGTACGCTGTACCTGATCTTTGCGATTCTCGCGGGTATCATTGGCGGCGCGATTTCTGGCGTTATGCGGATGGAGCTTGCTGAACCTGGTATCCAGCATTTGGGCGCTGTTGTTTCGATGATGGGCGGCGAAGCCTCGATCGATCAAAACTACCATATGTGGAATGTTCTGATCACAGCACACGGCCTGATCATGGTGTTCTTCATGGTTATGCCAGCCATGATTGGCGGCTTTGGTAACTGGTTCGTTCCGCTGATGATCGGTGCGCCTGATATGGCATTCCCACGGATGAACAATGTGTCGTTCTGGCTAACCGTTGCCGGTTTTGCCAGCTTGATGTTCTCTATGTTCGTGCCGGGCGGTGTTGGTAACGGTGCCGGTGTTGGGTGGACGGTATATGCGCCGCTCTCAACCTCTGGATCCACTGGACCGGCGGTTGATTTCGCGATCTTCTCGCTTCACTTGGCGGGTGCCGGTTCGATCTTGGGTGCGACTAACTTTATTACCACCATCTTCAATATGCGTGCGCCGGGCATGACCCTGCACAAAATGCCGCTGTTCGTATGGTCGGTTTTGGTCACAGCATTCCTGCTGCTTCTGGCTCTGCCGGTTCTCGCAGCGGCTATTACCATGCTGCTGACAGACCGTAACTTCGGTACAACTTTCTTTGATCCTGCTGGCGGCGGTGATCCGGTACTGTACCAGCACTTGTTCTGGTTCTTCGGTCACCCTGAAGTGTACATCATGATCCTGCCGGGCTTTGGTATGGTCAGCCAGATCATCGCAACCTTTAGCCGTAAGCCGATCTTCGGTTACCTCGGCATGGCCTATGCGATGGTGGCGATTGGCGTGGTCGGCTTCATCGTTTGGGCGCACCACATGTACACCGTGGGTCTCGACGTGAATACGAAGATGTACTTCACTGCGGCGACAATGGTCATCGCGGTGCCGACCGGTGTGAAAATCTTCAGCTGGATCGCCACAATGTGGGGCGGCTCGCTTGAATTCAAATCACCTATGGTTTGGTCGCTCGGCTTCATCTTCCTGTTCACCGTTGGCGGTGTGACGGGTGTGGTGCTGGCCAATGGCGGCATCGATGATAACCTTCACGACACATATTACGTTGTGGCACACTTCCACTACGTTCTGTCGATGGGTGCGGTGTTCTCTCTCTTCGCGGGCTTCTATTACTGGTTCCCGAAAATGAGCGGGCGGATGCACAGCGAATTCCTCGCGCATCTGCACTTCTGGGTGTTCTTCATCGGCGTGAACATCATCTTCTTCCCGCAGCACTTCCTGGGCATGAACGGAATGCCGCGCCGTATTCCGGACTACAACGAAGCGTTCGCTTATTGGAATGAGATCTCATCTTACGGCTATGTCGTAATGGCTGCGTCGGTTGTGATCTTCTTCGCGAACCTTGTGTACGCCTTCACTGCCGGCAAGAAAGCTGCCGACAACCCATGGGGCGAAGGTGCAACCACGCTGGAGTGGACATTGTCTTCACCTCCGCCGTTCCACCAGTTTGAAACTCTTCCGGTGATCACCGATAAGAACGATTATCACGATCACCGTCCGGCAACCGCGTAAGCAACTGCCGGAGCTTCCCGAAACGGAAGCACAGAACATGGACTAGGGGAGGGGCGCATCGGAAACGGTGCGCCCCCCTTTTTAAAGATCTTAGGCTGAAAGGGCGCGACCGCCTCAAATGACTGTTACAACCACCTCCTCCGGGCATACATTGCCGGCTGATTGGCGCGACTATTACGCGCTGACCAAGCCGCGCGTGATGAGCCTCGTGATCTTCACCGGCATTTGCGGGTTGCTGGCTGCACCGGGGTCGATCAACCCAGTGCTCGGGTTCACGGCCATATTATGCATTGCGCTGGGTGCAGGGGGCGCTGCGGCGCTCAACCAATGGTGGGAAGCGGATATAGATGCGGGGATGAAGCGGACATCGCAGCGCCCGCTTCCGGCAGGCCGGATGGACCCTGTAAATGCGCGGGATTTCGGGATCGGTATTTCTGCCGGTTCGGTCGGGCTGATGGGGCTGGCGATTGGTTGGTTGGCCGCTGGTATTTTGGCTTTTTCGATTTTCTATTACGCGGTGATTTATACGATTTGGCTCAAGCCGCGTACCCCGCAGAACATTGTGATCGGCGGCGGTGCTGGCGCATTTCCGCCAATGATTGGCTGGGTCGCTGTGACCGGTGACATCACGCTGATGCCGGTATTGCTATTCGCCATCATCTTTATGTGGACGCCGCCACATTTTTGGGCGCTGGCTCTGTTTGTGCAGAGTGACTACGCAAAAGTGGGCATTCCCATGATGCCGGTTGTGAAGGGCGAGGCTTCCACCCGTAAGCAAATTTTCGCCTACAGCATTTTGCTTGTTCCGCTCGCTGCCACCCCGTGGTTCATCGGCGGGACCGGGGCACTCTACGGAATAACGGCTCTGGTATTGTCGCTGGCATTTCTGGCGTTGTCCGTGCCTGTGTCGTTTCGCCGGTCGGTACCGGACGACACCATGAAGCCGGAAAAGCGCCTGTTTGCATTCAGTATAATCTACCTGTTCGCCCTGTTCGGGGCGATCGTTTTGGACCGCGTGGCTGACTATCAAAATTGGCCCATTCCAGGAGTAACCGCATGACCCCCGAAGAAGATGCCGAATATCGTCGCCGTCAGAAAAGCCGCAACGTCGTGGTTGGCGGCGTGTTGTTGTTCTTCGTTGTTTTGTTTTATTTCATTACCATTGCGCGGATCGGAGATTGAGCTGTGACGACAGCAACGCTTGAAGAGAAGAATACCAGAACCGGCGCTTTTGCTTTTATTGGTGCGTTGGCCATGTTGGGCATGGGTTACGCCGCTGTGCCGCTCTATGACCTGTTTTGCCGTGTTACAGGATTTGGCGGAACAACTCAGAAGGCGACCGAATCTGACGCTGACATCGCAGCGCGTTTGGCGCAGAGCGGCGCTACACGGACCATGTCGATCCGGTTTGACGCATCGACCGCGCGTGATGTGCCGTGGTCGTTTAGTCCGGAACAAGTAACCGACACGGTCCAGATCGGACAACGCGATCTGGCGTTCTACACAGCCCGTAATGATAGCGGGGTGCCGATCACCGGTACTGCAACATTCAATGTAGAGCCCGAACAGACCGGTAAGTATTTCAACAAGATCCAGTGCTTCTGCTTCACCGAACAGACGCTGCAACCGGGCGAATCCATTCGGATGCCAGTACTGTATTATGTAGACCCGGCCATCTTGGATGACGAGAATGCCAAGGATGTTGAGCAAATTACGCTCAGTTACACCTTCCATAAAGCAACAAATGTTGCGGAAAATCCTACGCCGTAAGGCTAGACCAATCGCGCTTGGCCCAGTATGGAGCCGGGCAGGGCGAACATTTGATAATGTTCTGACAGGACGAGAGAATTCATGGCTGGTACGAAAAACCACGATTATCACATTCTAGCACCGGATATTTGGCCATTTATCGGCTCTGTATCGGCGCTGACTTTCACCACTGGAATGGTGCTGTTCATGCACGAAATGGCCAGTGCTAACCTGGTGCTCGGTCTGGGTATTGCCGGTCTGATCGCAACCTTCTTTAGCTGGTTTGCGAACATTGTACGCGAAGCGGAAGGCGGCGATCATACGCCGGTTGTCCAGCTTCACATGCGCTACGGCATGATCCTGTTTATCGCATCAGAAGTGATGTTCTTTGTGGGTTGGTTCTGGGCTTGGTTCGACTTTGCTCTGTTCCCTGCGCCACTGGAATTTGTCGACGGCGTGACCAACAGCTTGTTCCAGCAAGAAGGTGAAGCCGCTGCACGGACATTCCCGCCTGCGGGCTTGGAAGTTCTCGATCCGTTTGAGCTTCCACTGCTTAACACGCTGATTTTGCTGTGTTCTGGTACAACTGTAACCTGGGCACACCACTCGCTGATCCACGGTGACCGTGAAGGCCTTAAGCAAGGTCTCTGGGCAACGATTGCACTTGGCGTATTGTTCAGCGGCATCCAAGCCTACGAATATGGTCATGCGCTGAATGCTTATGGCTTTGGTGGAAACACCTACAGCTCCGGTTTCTACATGGCGACCGGCTTCCACGGCTTCCACGTTTTGATCGGCACGATCTTCCTCGCTGTATGTCTGTTCCGGACATATAAGGGCCACTTCACACCGCGTCAGCATTTCGGTTTTGAAGCTGCTGCGTGGTACTGGCACTTTGTCGACGTGGTATGGTTGTTCCTGTTCATTGCTGTCTATGTTTGGGGCGGTTGGGGTGCGACCATCCATTAAGGACGCACTGACTAATGTCGTCAGACACACCTGAAACGAAAGGGCAGCCCGGTTTCGCCGAGGCTGCCCTTTTCGGTCTGTGCCCGGAATGCGGTGCCAGAACGCTGTTTGACGGGGTCGCGCAATTCGCCCCAAAATGCAGTTCCTGCGGATTGGATTATTCCAAGTTCAATGTTGGTGATGGACCGGCAGGGTTCCTCACACTGATCATTGGCGGATTGATCGTGGGTTTGGCCCTGTGGTTGGAAGTAAGCCTGGCTCCGCCATTTTGGGTCCATGCGATGTTATGGATACCGCTGACGGCGGCGGCTGTATTGATCGGCTTGCGCGCCGCGAAAGCTGCATTGCTGTTCGCGGAATATAGCCGCAACGCCCGCGAAACCGGCAGTCAGGATCTATAATGCGCAATATACCGATTATCCCGACTGCCTTTGTATTGTTGTGCATGGCGATCATGATCGCGCTGGGTTTTTGGCAACTGGGCCGCGCAGATGAAAAAGATGCAATGTTGGCGTTGTACCAATCAATTGATGGGGACGCAGCGACCGTAGCCTATCCCGTGGACGAAACCGATTTGGAGCAAAAACTCTATCGGCAAACTGCGATTGAATGCCTCTCCGTCTCGGATATGCGCAGCACGGCGGGAACAAACGCTGTTGGCGTGAAGGGCTGGGCCCATGTCGCGCAGTGCGCCATTGAGAATGATCTCACGGCGGAAGTCGCGCTGGGCTGGTCGCGGGATCCAACTGCGCCAGCATGGTCCGGCGGTGTTGTGACAGGCGTGCTTGCCCCCGGGGGTAAGATCATTGCTGACCCCGCTTTGGCTGATCTTGGCCCGCTGGCGAAACCTGATCCGGCTGATTTACCGAACAACCATTTGGCCTATGCCGGTCAGTGGTTCCTGTTCGCGCTGACGGCGTTCATCATTTATATTATTGCGCTGCGTCGCCGCTCCAAATCGGGGTAGATATCCGGTCACTGTCAGCGGAACTTTGTGGCTGTAAAGCGCGGGTGGCTTGCCCCGCATCGCGCGCGGCGCTAACCGCGATGCATCATGCAATATATCTCTACGCGCGGCAAAGCGCCTATTCTGAATTTTGAAGGTGCCACATTGGCCGGGCTCGCCAGTGATGGCGGGCTGTATCTGCCGCAAGAATGGCCACGTTTTAGTGAGGCAGAAATCGCCGATATGGCGGGCCTTAGCTACGCCAAACTGGCGGCGCGGATCATGGCACCCTTCGTCGGTGACAGCCTGAGCCAAGACGAGCTGCAGTCGCTTTGTGATCGGGCATATGGCCGCTTTTCGCATGCTGCCGTGACGCCTCTCAAACAGTTTGACGAGCAGCAATGGTTGCTGGAACTGTTCCATGGCCCAACGCTGGCTTTCAAAGACGTCGCGCTGCAAATGCTGGGGCTTCTGTTTGAAACGTTTCTGGCGCGCAGCGGCGGTCATTTGACGATTGTTGGCGCCACGAGCGGCGACACAGGCTCTGCCGCGATCGATGCCGTGGCCGGCCGGGACGGTATCGACATCTTTATGCTGCATCCAAAGGGGCGGGTCAGCGACGTCCAACGCCGCCAAATGACCACTGTGCTGGCCCCCAATGTCTATAATCTGGCCATCGAAGGCAGCTTTGATGATGCGCAGGCAGCGGTCAAACGGATGTTTACCGATGACGCGATGAATGGCCGGTTCCGGATAAGCGCGGTCAATTCTATCAATTGGGCCCGGTTGATGGCGCAAGTCGTCTATTATTTTACCGCTGCTCTGCAATTGGGTGCGCCCAAGCGGAAGGCTGCATTCTCTGTCCCGACAGGCAATTTCGGTGATGTGTTTGCCGGCTATGTTGCGGCGCAGATGGGCTTGCCGATTGAACGGTTGATTGTGGCAACCAATGTGAACGACATCCTCCACCGGGCTTTGGCTGACGGTGATTATTCTGCCGGAACAGTTACCCCGACTGCTTCACCATCGATGGACATTCAGATCAGTTCCAACTTTGAACGCCTGCTGTTCGATGCAGGCGGGCGTGACGGGGCCGCAATGGCTGCTCAGATGCATGCATTCGAACAAAGCAAGGCAATGCAGCTGACCAATATGCAGCGCGAAGGCGCAGCGCAGCTATTTACTAGCGCGCGGGCGGATGCAGACGATATGGCCGACGCGATGCGCTGGGCCAATGATGCGTGCGGCGAAGTGATCGATCCGCACACTGCCATCGGATTGCACGCGGCACGGGCTGCTGGTCTGCCTGCCGATGTTCCAGTGGTGACGTTGGCAACTGCACATCCGGCTAAGTTCCCCGATGCGGTGGAGCGGGTAACCGGTATGCGGCCATCCTTGCCAGCGCGAGTGGGGGATTTGTTCAGCCGGGAAGAACGTTTTGACGAGGTCGAGGGCGATTACGCTGCATTAACCGACTACGTCTCCCAGCGTGCGACCGAGTCCCGCTGATGGCGCAGCTGCGCGAAGAACAGCAATTGCTCACCGGCACAGCATGGGACGATTACGGTCTTGTCGATAGCGGGGATGGGCGCAAGCTGGAACGTTATGGCAATTACCGGTTTATCCGGCCGGAACCGCAAGCGATGTGGCAACCGCGGCTTGGCAATTGGGACGCGCATGGCGAATTTGTGCCGGGATCTGACGATGATGGTGGCGGGCGCTGGCAGTATAACAAGCCTGTCCCGCAAGAGGGCTGGCCGCTGACATGGCGTGAAGTGGATTTTACCGCACAATGTACGCCCTTCCGTCACCTCGGCTTCTTCCCGGATATGGCACCTGTGTGGGATTGGATGCGTGGGCAGCTGGATGGCAAGACCGATGCCGAAACGCTTAATCTGTTTGGCTATACCGGCGTCGGCAGCTTGGCTCTGTCTGGCTGCGGCCGGGTGACCCATGTTGATGCCTCCAAAAAATCGGTCGCCCAAGCGCGCGAGAATGCTGAACTGGCGGGGATGGGAAATCGTCCGATCCGCTGGCTGGTCGATGATGCGGCGAAGTTCACGGCGCGCGAAGTCCGGCGGGGTCGCCGCTATGACGGGATTATCCTTGATCCGCCAAAATTTGGCCGGGGGCCGAAGGCAGAGACTTGGCGCTTGGAGCAAGGGTTGCCGGATCTGGTTTCCGATTGCCGCCAATTGCTTGATGCGGACAGCAAGTTTCTGTTTCTGACTGTGTACGCGGTGCGCATGTCCAGCTTGGCATTGGCCGGTTTGCTGGACGAGATGTTTGCCGATCTGCCAGGGGTGATTGAGCATGGCGATCTGTCCGTCCGCGAAGAAGCCGTGACCGATGGCGGCACGGGCCGTCTGCTTCCCACTGCAATTTTCGCGCGGTGGAGCAATCCATGAATAGGGCAGTGCGGGCCATGATCGCGCTGGTCGCTGCGGCATTTTCGCCGGTTGCCGGAAATGCCCAACAAGCAGACCAAGCACCTCAAGCCAATGGGGCGGCTGAATCCGCCAAGAAAGGCGTCTTCGTCGGTTCTTTGCAGCTCTGTGCGGATACGGTTGAGACAGCATCGGCGCGGCCTGAAGAATATACAGGGCAGATGGTTGTGTCGATCATCTTGCGGCCCGCTAGTACTCAGACATTTAGCGAAATGACCAATGAGTTTGTCGGCAAGCCACTGCCGATAACACTGGATGGGGAAGTCGTTATTTCTCCTACGGTGTACGAACCGATATTTGGCGGTGCCATCGCTATCAGCGGAGTGACTGTGGCGCAGCAAAGCAGGTTGGTTGCCGCTTTCACACAGCCCTGCTGATTGTCATGCAGCTCGCTTCACGGCATGAGTCGCATTCAAGATAGAACATTGATTGGAACTATGGCCGATTCGCTCATCCTAGAAGTTGCTGACCTTGAGCATGATGTCCTGACCGGCATCTATTCTGAGGAGACAGGCAAACCGCAGCCGCTGCGTATCACCATTCAAGCGAAAATCGCGATTGCTGACCGCTACGAGCCCGATACGCCGTTAGAGGCGAGCAAGAATTATATGGATCTGAAGGCTGCGGCGACAGACGCCTTGCCGCAGGGTGTGCATTTCAAGCTGATTGAAGCGCTGGCCGATCACATTTGCACCACCGTTATGGCTGATGATGACCGGATCGAAGCCGTCACAGTGAAGATTGTTAAGCTGGCAATTGCTGAAGCAAACGAGCAAATCGGCATCACGATGGTGCGGGAACGCCGCTGATCCTGATGCAGCATATTGTCTATATCGATGCTCTGCCAAAAAACGCGCTTGATGCTGCCAGCAAATTTTCTGCGAACTGGCTTCCTTCCATTCGCGAACAGATAAATGCAGGTGATAGCTATGTGTTGGTGCTGCCCGATGCAGCTTACGACCATGCGGATTGGCGGCGGGCTGCCATTCGTGACTTGGCCAGAACCTATGCACCCACGCGGCTGAACATGATCAGCGGCGGAGATGACGCTGCGATCACATCGACGCAGAACTATCTGAGCGATGCAGGCGGTGTCACTGGCCAATATTTGCCGCTTTCGCGGCGAGGTGACTCGTGAACGAGGTGGCAGCTCCCGCGCCGTTGGTGGATCAGTTTAACCGCCGGATCAGCTATCTGCGGCTTTCGGTTACGGATCGGTGCGATTTGCGCTGCACCTATTGTATGCCCGAGAAAATGCAGTTTTTGCCGCGCGCAGAAGTGCTGACTTTGGAAGAGCTCTACGATTTGTCCCGGGGTTTTATGGAGCGGGGGATTACCAAAATCCGTCTCACAGGCGGGGAACCTTTGGTCCGGCGCGACATGATGCAACTTGTCCGGGCAATTGGCCGGCATATTGGCGGTGAGCTGGAAGAGCTGACGTTGACGACCAACGGCACGCAGCTTGGCAAATATGCAGGCGAATTGGCGCAGGCCGGTGTTCGCCGCGTCAACATATCGCTTGATACTCTCGACCCGGCGGTGTTTGCCCGGCTCACCCGGCGGGACAGTTTGGCAGATGTTCTGGACGGGATCGAAGCGGCCCAGGCTGCCGGTCTTCACGTCAAAATCAACACAGTGGCGCTGCGAAACACGAACCAGGCAGATTTGCCGGCGGTCATAGAGTGGGCGCATGGGAAGGGCTGTGATGTCACGTTGATAGAGGCTATGCCGCTGGGCACCGTGGATGAGGATCGGATCGATCATTATTTGCCGCTGACCGAGGTGCAGGATGATCTTGAACAGCAATGGACCCTCCGCCCATCCAGCCACACAACTGGCGGGCCAGCGCGCTATTTCGACGTTGCCGAGACAGGCGGGCGGCTAGGGCTCATCACGCCGCTCACCAACAATTTCTGTGCCGGATGCAACCGCATCAGAGTAACAGCAACGGGGCAGCTATATCCGTGCCTCGGCGGCGGCGAACGGGTGGATTTGCGCGCAGCCTTGAGGTCGGATGATCCGGCAGGCAATCTCTCAATCGGGCTAGATCAAGCGATGCGGATTAAACCCGAAAAACATGACTTCCATATTGATCATGCAGGCCAAGAACCGGCTTTGCCGCGCCATATGTCGATGACCGGGGGATGATGTGACTGTCCGTGTTCTATTCCTTGGGCCGCTGTCTGATATCGCACCTGCTGCGGAAATGAATGTGGACGGGCCATTGGATTGGGCAGGGCTGTTAGACCTTGTCAGTCCAGAATGTGCCGACCAGATCAGAAGTGAGCGGGTGAAAATTGCCTGTGCGGGTAAGGTACTGCTCGACAAGGCAGACCTCCACGCGAAGGGCGGTGATGAAGTGGCAGTGCTGCCACCGGTAAGCGGCGGATAGACTGCCCATGATGCGCGATGTCCGATTGCTGACAGAACCGTTTGTTGCGGATCAATTGGTTGGTCCGTTCTCCGCTGCAAATCCGGGGCTGGGCGGTATCTGTACATTTATCGGTGAAGTGCGCGGCGGTGGCGGGGTGAAAGCGCTGGAACTGACGCATTACGAACCACTTACGCTTACCGGTATGCACGAAATTGCAGACGGTGCTCAATCGCGCTTTGATTTACTGGGATTGCTGATCGCGCACCGTGTGGGGAAATTTCGACCCGGCGAACCGATCGTATGTGTGTCCGCCGCCGCACATCACCGCCGCGCCGCAATCGACGCAGTTGATTACTGCATGGACCATTTGAAAAGCGCTGCATGGTTCTGGAAACGTGAACTGCGCAGCGATGGCTGGCACTGGATTGAACCGCGCTCAGACGATTACGCCAATCTTGAGCGTTGGCGCTAGATCAGCGCCGCTGACCGCCGCGAAGCTCCGCCAGAATAGCATCCTCGGCGCGCAGCATGGCTGTCACTTCGGCACGTACAGCATCGACATTCTCGGCTGAATTGAGCGCAATCGCTTGCTCGGCATAAAGCAGGTCCAAATCGCCCAGGGTAATGGCCGTTATGCTGCGTTTGGCGTCCAAATCTGACAGCGCGATCTGCGCGTCCCCCCAAGCATTGCTGGTGACGGCGGCTCTGGCACCGTTGGCAACTTTCCGCCGGGCGGCCGGTACGGCAGCCATAAAGGCTGCGTGTGCTGCTTTTGCCTGCGTTTCCAGCGCCGCCAAATCGCTTAAAGGGACCGCCGGAATAACTTGTGTCTCTGGGGTGCCGGAATCTGGTGTGCCAAGCGTGCCGGATTCCCGTTCAAAATCGCGGATTTCCAAGCTAGGGTAGGTTTGCGAGGAGCCGGCACAGGCCGCGGTCCCAATAATGAATGGCAACGCCAAGAATAGACGAATGGTGGAATGCATGGGCGGTGCCATACCATAATCATCCGCTTCTGCCAGCCAGACCGAGAACTTCTGTTGGCAGCCGTCAAAAAACCGGTCTGCAATACGTTGACTTGGACACACCTTTCGCTTATCGGCACGTTCTTTCCGGAAGGCTGCCTCTGAGGCGGCTAATCGGGTACGCCGTTTTTTGTAATGAAGATGGCACAGCTATTAGATTGAAAGTGATACAACCATGTTCGCAGTAGTGCGCACTGGCGGCAAACAATACCGCGTTGCAGCCGGAGATAAAATCGCAGTTGAAAAACTGGCTGGTGAAGCCGGTGATACTGTAACGTTGGGCGATGTTCTGCTCGCTGGCGAAGGTGATTCGATTGCTGATGCGTCGAAAGTTTCGGTTTCGGCTGAAATCATTGCACAGGCCAAGAGCGAAAAGGTTGTCGTTTTCAAGAAGCGTCGCCGTCACAACTATCGCCGTAAAGCCGGTCACCGTCAGCAAATGACGCTGCTGCGCATTACAGACGTTGGTGCTGGTGCGAAAAAAGCTCCTGCGAAGAAGGCTGCTGCTCCTAAAAAAGAAGTGGCACCTGCAACTGAAGAGAAGAAGGCTCCTGCGAAGAAGGCGGCTCCTAAAGCTGCTGCAGAAAAGAAGCCTGCTGCAAAGAAACCCGCTGCCAAGAAGGCACCCGCTAAAAAAGCGGACTAAGACAGTTTCGAAAGAGTAAGAGACAATGGCACATAAAAAAGCAGGTGGTTCATCCAATAACGGTCGCGACTCAGCAGGTCGCCGCCTTGGTGTGAAAAAATTCGGCAGCCAAGAAGTGGTTCCGGGCAACATTATCGTGCGTCAGCGCGGCACCAAATTCTATCCAGGTACCAATGTCGGTATTGGCAAGGATCACACCCTATTCGCCCTATCCGGCGGCCGAGTGCGATTCCACGGTGGAAAACAGGGCCGCAAATACGTGTCCGTGGACATGATGGCGGAAGCCGCCGAATAATCGGATGATTCATTGACAGGATCATCCCGCAGGATGGTCCAGCCGGATAAAACCGGCTCTCAAGAGGGAGACAGGGCCAACCTGCCTCCCTCTTGTCGTTTCTCCCTCACAGATCACCGGAAAACGGGTTTCTGGTGCAATGGAATTGTCACGCGGCACTCCTAAAGGCCCAATCATTGGATTGCCTGAGGGAACAGCGCGACTTGAGGAGAAAGTACATGTTCCACCGCAGCGAACGGTTGTTTTTGCGGCCCGCATGGCCCGAAGACTGGGAAGCCATTTATTCTGGAATCGCGGATGAGAGTATTGTGCGTAATTTGGCGCGGGCCCCGTGGCCCTACACGCCGCAAGATGCGCAACATTTTGCCAATCTGCCGCATGATCCGTCAAACCCGCGCTTTATGATCACCGCATTGCATGGCGGTGTGGTCACATTGATCGGCTGCATTGGCCTCGATGAGTGCAATGGCCAGTTAGACATGGGCTATTGGATTGGCCGGAAATTTTGGGGACATGGCTATGCAACAGAGGCGGGCAAGGCCGCTGTAGAGATGGCCCGGATGCTTGGTCACGAACGCCTGTCTGCCAGCCACTTCGTCGATAACCCGGCATCCGGCCGGGTCTTGCGTAAAATCGGGTTCCGGCCAACGGGTATGACCCGCAAACATGGCTGCCTGGCGCGGGGTGAAGCGGTAGATGCGGTTACCTACGAAATTGACTTGGCAGCGGCGCATTATCCCCCGCAGCAAGCCGCCTAGAATCAGAAAGGCCCCGCACATCTCTGTTGCGGGGCCTTAAAATTGCCGGAAGCGGGTTATTCTGCGGGCAATAATGCGTCGCTGAATTCACCTTCATACTTACCGATCAATTCTCGATCATCATGGTCCCACGGGTGGAAGCTAGGCTTGAAGTATGACAGCCAAGCGGGGAATATCCGGCGGACAACCCCGGGCGACACGGTTAGATATTTGAACAGTCCCCAACGCGCTTTCCAGCCGGTGATGCCATCTTGCGCGAGGAGGTTCAGTGCGTCCGTCCAGCGGTTTTTGAAGAAACGGCCGGTCACGATCAGCATCATGATGGAACGCAGTTTCCATTTGCGCCAAGCGGTCCAGTCTTGGGTTGCGTGAAGCCAGGTGTCGAATGCGACACCCTTATGTTCGACTTCTTCGACCGCGTGCCAGCGCCACATATCGCGCACTTCCGGATCGGCATTTTCAAAATGTTTCGGATTGGCGAGGAACTCGTGTGCCATCATCGCCGTGTAGTGCTCCAGCGCCATCGTTACAGCAAGGTTGAGGATCGGCGGGCGGCCTTTGGTCAATGCCAGCATTTCTTCCACACGCTTGTCGATGGCGGCAATGTCATAGCCGGCATCAGCCGCAAGGCGGTTAAACGCGATATGTTCCCGCGTGTGATTGATTTCCTGCTTTACAAAAGCGCGGATTTCTTCGGCCAGTTTCGGATTGGCGCCTTCACGGTGCGCTTTCACAGCTTCGATGAAGAAGGCTTCGCCGCGCGGGAACGTCGCGGACAGCGCATTATGCCATGCTGTCCCGAAGGCATCGCCAGCCCACCAACGGCTTGGTGACGTACCGCGATTAAACCGTTCGTCGCGCACAACAATTTCAAGATCGGTAGGCGTCGGGTCAGCTGAATTCTGGTCGACGGAAATGGTAGTAGGGGCGTTCACGAGCAGCTCCGATAGCTATTAACATAGATGTCAATAGCATTACTGACACTAATGTCAATAGCAGTGCTGGGCAAAGAGCGCGAAGCCCTTATTCAGCGGGCAACACTGCATCCGCATAGGGGCTGTCGGGCTTGTTGATCAGTGCCCGATCATCCAAATTCCACGGGTGGTACCCCGGCATCAGGATTTTGGACCATTCCCAAAACATCCGGCGCATCATTCCCGGTTTCCACCAGAGGAATGCGTAGAGTTTCCGCTTAGCTTGGCCGCGCGTAAAGCCGTCTTGTTCAAGCAGCCCGATCGCATCACGAATCCGGTTGCCGAAATATTTCTTGGTAATCAGCATCGCGATCAGCGTTTTAACGCGGTAGCGTTTGAACCGGCTCCAATCCTTTGTCGCGTGGAGCCATACATCATATGTGATGCCTTTATGTTCAATCTCTTCCGTCGCGTGCCAACGCCAGATATCTGCTGCAACCGGATCTGCCCCTTCAAGATAGCGGGGGTCGGCCAACAGGTGATGGCTGATCATCGCGGCGAAATGTTCCAGCGCGATTGTGATTGCCAAGTTGAATTCTTTCGGGCGACCTTCGGTCAGGGCGAGCATGGATTGGATGCCCTGATCAATGCTCTCCACATTGTAACCATGGTCGGAAACCAGACGGTTAAACGCCACATGCTCCCGCGTGTGGTTGATTTCTTGCGTGGTGAAAGCCTTCATTTCTGCGGCAATCTTTGGCGGAACCTGGTCCCGGAACTGGCGCATTGTATCGATGAAGAATGCTTCACCGCGGGGTAAGCTGGCGGAAACAGAGTTGTACCATGCCGTGGCGACCGGGTCGCCTGAATGCCACCAGCGGGGGGTCTTGTGGTTCCGGTCAAACCGCTGATCACGAACAATCAATTCATGTTCTGCCGGCGTCGCTGTACTAATGGCGGTGATGGCCTCCGCATCCGGGTTGCCCAGAGCTTCTGCCCGTTCTACGTCGATGGAGGTCTGTTTATTCATGGTTCACAACCTATTGAGCGATTTGGTTAATGGCAACACGTAAAAGATTAACTCCTGAAGAGTCCCGTAGTTCCGCATTAGAAGCCGCGCGGGCGTTACTTATTGAAACCGGCCCACAATCAGTAACACTAAAAGCAGTGTCTGCGCGAGTAGGCAGAACCCATGCAAATCTACTGCACCATTTTGGGTCAGCTTCTGGATTGCAGAAAGCGCTGGCGCAGCATCTTGCTGAAACCGTGTGTGAAACCATCAAAGTGGCTATCCGTGCGACCCGCGCTGGTGAAGGTAGCCCGCGCGAAGTCGTCGATCTGGCCTTCGACGCTTTCGATAAAGAAGGGGCTGGCGGCTTAGCCAGCTGGATGCTGCTGACCGGGAACGAGGATGCTCTCGATCCGATTATCGAAACCATCCACGAACTGGTTGATGAACTGGCACCCGAAGAGGCTGACGGCCATTCCGGCGTGATGGCAATGCATGAGAATACGCTTACGCTGGTGCTGTTGGCACTGGGTGATGCGCTTATCGGTAAGGCATTGGCCCGGTCACTGTCTTTGCCGGATAGCGCGGCGCGCGACCGTGCAGAGCGTATCCTGATTGAGGCGCTGGATCTTGAGAACACCCAGGAGTGCTGCGATTAAGCGTCGTCCGTACCGCTGAGCGACATCCAGCTTGGTGCAAGCTCAGGCGTGATATCGGCAACCCGCAAATGGTCGACCGCAAAGCCGAGATCGGGATAGGCGATTTTCCGGCGTTTTTCGTCAGAGCCGCTCAGCGGAACAACAACCAGCCGCCGATTGACCTTTTGCCGCCAATTCATGCGGGCGGTGTTTTCTTGTCCGATATAGCAGCCTTTTTCGAAACTGACGCCGTTTAGATCGACCGCGTTGGTTTCCAGCCACAATATGTCGTTGAGCTCTGCCGCGCCTTCGGGCACGCCCAAGCCAAGCCGGTGTGCGTGCCACGCGGTATCGGCCGCTTCATCGGTGTCACAACTTCGCATGATCCAGCGATAGCCTAGCGCGATCAAGCGAGGGTCGGCACTTGCGCGGGCATCCTCCGCCACCTGCCAGTAGACGCCCAATTCATCGTCCCGCACAATCTCGATTTTCCGACGGAGCCGGTAGAGCGACAATCGTTTGACCAGTGCATCCGCGGCGCTCGCTTCACAATCGATCAGCAAACTGCCCGCATCACCGGACCAGACCAGAAAATCGAACATCGCCTTACCCTGGGCGCTCAGCAGCGCGGCCCATACGGGGAGGGCGGCGGTAACATCATTGGTCACCAGACCTTGAAGGAAGTCAGCCACATCTTCGCTGTCATCCAGCGGTGACAGGCGAATGATGGCGCGATCGAAAAGACGGGACTGGGACATAACCTTAAAGTGGCGTGTCTGAGGGACAAATCAAGATGCTTCGCTTGGCGCAACTGGTACTGTCCTAAGGCGCTGAAATATGCCAATGGTGCGCTGCACGCGGGCTAACGGATCGCAGATAGTTTTCTGCCACAACACTGTCCCATGTGTGTCATTGATACAGGAAAGCATCGCATACTATGAACGAACTCACCATTCGCCGCCCTGATGATTGGCATGTCCATTTGCGCGATGGCGATGTGATGCGCGGTGTCGTGCCGCATACAGCGCGGCAATTCGCGCGGGCAATTGTGATGCCTAACCTTTCCCCTCCGGTCACTGACGTCGCCTCTGCGGAGGCCTATCGCGAGCGGATAGTTGCGGCGATCCCTGCGGGGATGAGCTTCACCCCTTTGATGACCTGTTATCTGACGGATCAAACCGATCCTGACGAGATTGAGCGCGGCTTTGCATCGGGCGTGTTTACCGCAGCCAAATTATATCCAGCGAATGCTACGACCAATTCTGCGCATGGTGTCAGCGATATTGCGGCATTGGATGATGTGCTTGCGCGGATGCAGTCAATCGGAATGCCGCTGCTGATTCATGGCGAAGTGACCGACCATGACATTGACATTTTCGACCGGGAGAAAGTGTTTATCGAACGCAGTTTGAAGCGGGTGGTGGGCAAGTTCCCGGATTTGAAAGTTGTGTTTGAACACATCACCACTGAAGATGCCGTGCATTTTGTGGAGCAGGCGGGCCCCAGTGTCGCGGCGACGGTTACTCCGCAGCATTTGCATATTAACCGCAACGCCATGCTGGTGGGCGGGATGCGTCCGCACGCCTATTGCTTACCCGTTGCCAAGCGGGAAAAACACCGTCTGGCGCTGCGCAAGGCAGTCACATCGGGATCGGCCAAGTTCTTTTTGGGAACTGACAGCGCCCCCCATGCCAAAGGCGATAAGGAAAGCGCGTGCGGCTGCGCGGGTATTTACAACGCTCCGTTCGCTCTCGAAAGCTATCTCGCTGTGTTTGAGGAAGAGGGAGCAATCGAGCATTTTGAGGCGTTTGCGTCGCTCAATGGGCCGCGATTCTATGATCTGCCGGTGAATGAGGACACGGTTACCCTTCGCCGTCGTGGTGCCGACATTCCCGCATCGCTTGATATTAACGGGACGGAGATCGTACCGTTTCACGCTGGTGACCGTTTGGAATGGCAATTCGCCTGAGGGATTAGGCGATGTCGGGTTTCTTCCGGCGAGACCATAAATCCCAGACGAAAATCGACAGCGCCGTCCAGATCAGCAGGAAGCAAATGAGCTGGGCTGTCTGTAATTCTTCTTTGAAGACGAACAGTCCGAGCAAGAAGACGATTGTCGGCGCGAGGAACTGGATAAAGCCCAACGTCGAATAATCCATCCGCCTGGCTGCGACTGCGAATAGAAGCAACGGTACAGCGGTAAATACGCCGCCGAGCATAATATAGAAGCTGAGCTGGATATCGCCGCCAAACGCGCTGCCTTGCGGCAGCCCCGCATAATACAAGGCAATGAGGCTGGCCGGAATCAGCAATATTGCTGATTCGATGGTCAAACCGGGCAGTGAACCCACCGCCACTTGTTTGCGCAGCAGCCCGTATGTGCCGAAACTGAAAGCAAGTGTCAGACTGATCCACAAGGTCGTCAGTGCGCCCGATGCCAAGATCGCGACACCGGTTGCGGCCAAAGCCACCGCCAACCATTGTTTGCGGTTCAGTCTTTCGCCCAAGACAATCGTGCCTAATACCACATTGAGAAGCGGATTTATGTAATAACCCAAACTGGCGGCATAGACATTGCCGTTCTGGATCGCCCAAACATAGACCAGCCAGTTAATCCCGATCAATGTGGCACTCGCGGTCAGGATCAGCAGGCTGCGCTTGTCTTTCAGCGCGGCGATCAGGTCTTGTCCCTGTTTTCTAAGAAAGACGATCAGCAGGCAAAAGGGCAGCGTCCAGATGATCCGCCAGCCGACAAATTCAAACGGGGGCACAGATTGCACTAAAATCAGATAAAGCGGCAGAAACCCCCACATCACATAGGCTGCGAGAGCGGGAGGCAGCCCAGATTTGGGTGTTTCTAAATTGGAATCGGCTTGAGGCACCCGCTGCCCTTAGGCCGGGCATTATAGACCGGCAAGCGGCAGCTAGTTGGCTGGTTGATCAAAAACTTTCCTACCGGATGCGATCCTGACGCTCCTGTTGCAGTCTATTCATAAAAAGCACTCTATATATGAACATCAAATAGCGCTGGGAATTACAGTGAGGCGCATATCTTCGGCTGTTCCCACCGACAGCCAAGGCGCGGCCCCTATGGGTTGTGGAAGGGGCTTGGTTGTCAATGTTTGGCAATCAGCCCCTTTAACGCACCCTTACAGCGCGGGGCTTTTCCAAAATTACCAAGTTAAGTTTTGGCTTGTTTCCTTCCCTAATCGGGACATCCAAAATCTTAACTCTACCGTGCAATATGTCGTTAACTCTGCAGAGTGATGCAGGGATATCAATTACCGGAGTTCCCCATGATCAAGCGTTCATCACTCTTCTTAGCGATCAGTCCAATTACCCTTTTGGCAGCGTGCAGCAGCGGCGCTGAGGAAGAGGTTGTGGGCGAAATGGATCCGGCGGCGGAGCAGGCGCTGAATGACCAGATTATGGTTGATCCAGATCTGGCCAACCAGAACGAGGCCAACGCGGTTCTCACCGGCGGGACGGATCAATCTATCCCGGCGGAGAATATGACGCCGGAGGCGATCAATGCTGCACGCGAAGCTGCCTTTGCGTTGGTTGGCGGAAGCGACGGGTTCAAGGAACTGCCTGCGGCCAAGGAGCTAGGTCAGACAATTCCTGAAGAATCAACATTGACTGCAGCAGCGCGGGCGGCAGCCACACCGGGCGGTGCAAACTGCGCCGAGCAGGCAGAGTATTCCGCAGCGTGGGCCGCGAAGTTACCAGCCGATTTTCCTGTGTATCCGCGCGGAACCACCAAAGAAGCTGCAGGAACCGATGCGGGTGACTGTTCGCTCCGCGTGGTCAATTACTTGACGCCGGTACCGCTTGATGATGTGCTGACTTTCTATCACAGCCGGGCGCTGTCTGCGGGCTATTCTTCCGAACATGTCTCATATGATGGTGACCGCATTGTCAGCGGCACCAAAGGGCGCGGTAGCTATGTTGTATATGGCCGCCAGTTGCCTTCTGGTGTGACCGAGATCGATCTGATCACCAGCGGCAATTAAGCGCAGGAATTAAGACTGTTTCATGCCAACGCCGATAGTGGCACGTGGCTGGTCCATTTCCGTGCTTGCCACCGGATAAGCGCAATAATCCGCTGCATAAAACGCGGCCGGACGGTGATTGCCTGATAATCCAATTCCGCCAAATGGTGCGTTGGAGGACGCGCCGTTGGTGGGCCGGTTCCAATTGATGATACCGGCACGAATATTAGCCCAGAACCGGTTATAATCTTGCGGACTGCCGCCAATCAGCGATGCTGACAAACCAAACCGTGTGCGATTGGCTTCGATGATGGCTTGATCAAAATCGTCTACTTTGATGACCTGCAACAGCGGCCCGAACAATTCCACATCCGGACGGTCTGGCATTGCTGTGGTGTCGATAATGCCCGGTGATATGAAGGGTAAATTATCGTTGGGGCGCTGCATATGACGGATGGCTTTGCCGCCATTTGACAACAGATACAGGAAGCTTTCGACCAGTTGGTCTGCAGAGGCGTTGTCAATCACCGGCCCCATAAACGGCGCGGGATCAGCAAAGGGCTCACCCACGATCAACCTGCCGACTGTGGCCTTCAGTTCTTCAATCACTGGATCGTACATGTCGGCTGTAATGATCAACCGCCGTGCGGCTGTGCAGCGCTGGCCGGCACTGGTGAAAGCTGATTGGACGATCAGTGTAACAGCGTCGCTGATCTTGGGCGTATCGATGACCACGATAGGGTTGTTGCCGCCCATTTCCAAAGCCACAATTTTGCCAGGATTGGTCGCCAGCTTTTTATTGATCGCAATGCCCGCCTGCGCAGACCCTGTGAATAGTACGCCATCAACACCGCGATGGGCGACTAGCGCTTTGCCTTCTTCCGGCCCGCCGACAAAGAATTGGGCGACAGCAGCGGAGATGCCCGCCTTGCTTAGGCATTCCATCAGCAATTGTCCCACCGCCGGAGTTTTCTCGCTCGGCTTGAAGATCACGACATTGCCAGCAATCAAGGCAGGAATAATATGGCCGTTGGGTAGATGCGCGGGGAAGTTATACGGGCCCAGAACAACCATTACGCCGTGCGGCTTGTGGCGGACCGCGGCAGTCCCTTGCAGGGCACTGTTCAGTTTTTTCTGGCCAGTCCGCTCCGCAAAAGCTGTCACGGAAATATCGACCTTATTGATGACCGATTCAACTTCTGTCCGGGCTTCCCAAAGCGGCTTTCCGGTTTCTTTGGCGATTAATTCTGCAAGATTATCGGATTCCTTGCGCACTTCGTTGGCGAAGCGGCGGCACAGTTCAATCCGCGTCGCAAGCGGCTTGGCTGCCCATTCCGGCCAAGCACGGCGAGCACGATCAACTGCTGCGTCAACATCGCCCACTTTGCCACGCCACAGCTCTTCACCGGTCGCGGGTTCGAAAGAGATGATTTCTGTCTGCGCCACGGTGATATTCTCTCTCAGTGTCATGGGGGCCTGGATCATCTAGGTCCTAGACCCGGATCATACGACCAAAAATCATTGTTTCAAAGGCTTCTAGTGTCCCTTCCGCCAAGGTCAATTGCTGCGATCATCACCTGTGATATGGCCGCGCGGGGTTGGGGGAGTGCCATGCGCTTCGCCCATACGGCGCAGGGCTGCAATCTTGTCATTTAGCGGCCCCCAATCATCGCGTTCCGCAATAGCATCCCACAGGGTTTCAACTTCGTCGATCAACATCGTTTCTGGTGCGTTGTCAGTCCAATAGGGATGCGGATCATCCACAGCTTTGTAATTCCGGAACGCCTCTGCCAGCGCCCCCCGGGCATTTTGACCGCCCCGATGAGTGTAAAAGAAGCTGTCCGGCTGCTCTCCGCTGCTGCGCATGGCCTGTTCACAGACTGCAACCAGCTGCGCGTCTGTTTCAGCATCTTGTGAATGTACGCCCATCCGCCAACACCAGCGGCGCGCGATTGCCTCCATATAGAGGGGGCCAAAGCGCTCTAACGCAGCAATCAGTGGAGGGGCGTCTGCCAGCAATCTCAGCGCGACCGCAAATTGCCCGCAATTCCAATGGATAGCCTCCGGCTGGCGGCCAAATGCGTATAGGCCGGAGCTATCAAAATATGCGGCGGTGAAGCTTTGATCCCACTTTGGCAGCCAGCGCCACGGGCCATAATCGAAACTTTCGCCGGTAATATTCATATTATCGGTATTGAGAACACCGTGGACAAAGCCGGCGACCATATAGCTGGCGGCCAAATCTGCCATTCGTTCAACCAATTGGTGCATCAGCTGGACGGCGGGCTCATCACGGCCCGGCGCATCTTCAGGCGGCGGCGGCCCGGGGAAGTTTGCCAGGCAATAATCGACCAGCGCGGCCATATGATCTGGCTCTTCCAGCGCTAATAGCCGTTGAAAAGTCCCGATGCGAATATGACCATGACTGAGACGTACCATGACTGCGGAACGCGCAGGAGACGGTTCGTCGCCGCGGGTCAATTCTTCGCCGGTTTCGATAATAGACAGCGTTTTAGAGGTGTTTACGCCCAGCGTTTCCAACATTTCGGTGGCCAGAATTTCGCGGACGCCGCCTTTGAGCGTTAACCTGCCATCACCCGACCGGCTATGCGGTGTCCGGCCAGACCCCTTGGTACCCAGATCAAGCAAGCGGCCCTGTGCATCACGTAGTTGGGCGAACAAGAACCCGCGCCCGTCGCCGATCTCCGGATTATAGACCCGAAATTGATGGCCATGATATCGGAGCGCAAGAGGCTGCGGTAGATTCTGCGACAACGGCGCGAATCGCCCGAAATGTTCTTCCCACGCAGCAGCAGACAGATCCCCGAGGCCAACGCTGGCATCATGCAGATCATGACGAAAGCGCGTCTTGGTCATCGGAAAGTCTGCAGAAAGGACAGGATCACCCAACCAATCAGCCAATTCCAACAGTTTTGGGTCAGGCCTGTAGGCGGCGGCTTGCGGTTCGGCCTTCATGCAGCGATAATGGGGATAAGGATCGTTAGGCGCAAGGCAGCCAGCTAAGAGAAATAGGGACATCTCCGCCGCATGGACACATTATACACCAGCCGTTTTTGGGAAAGCCCGGACGGTCTCAAGCTACATTATCGCCATTATGAGGCACGCAGCGGCACCGGTGACACGTCACCGCCAATCATCTGTATGCACGGATTGACCCGCAATTCCCGGGATTTCGCGGTGCTGGCGCGGCACTTGTCAGAAAATCATACGGTGCTGGTTCCCGAAATGCGGGGCCGCGGGCAAAGTGAATACGCCAAGGATTTCGCGACCTATAATCCGCTCACTTATGTCAGTGATGTGGAGGCCTTGCTGGCCAAAGAGGGTATTGAACGTTTCATCGCGGTGGGCACGTCTTTGGGCGGTTTGATGACGATGTTGATGGCATTTGCCGATGCCAACCGGTTTGCCGGTGTTGTTCTGAACGATATTGGTCCGGAAATTGACCCCAAGGGGATTGAGCGCATCCGTGAATATGTCGGGCAGGGGCGCAGCTATCCTTCATGGATGCACGCAGCGCGCGCGTTGGAAGAGGAGCACGCATCCTCTTTTCCGGCATTTACCCTTGATGATTGGCTGGAAATGGCAAAGCGCGGCATGGTTGTTCAGCAAAACGGGCGCATCGCGTTCGATTATGACATGAATATCGCTGAACCGTTTCAGGATGATGATGGCGCCGCGCCGCCAAACCTATGGCCCGCGCTAGAGGCTTTGGCCGATACCCCGACATTGATTGTCCGCGGCGCATTTTCGGACCTGCTGACAGAAAAAACTATGGCCGAGATGTTGGCTCGCTTACCCAAAGCCACATCTGTGACAGTGCCTGATATTGGCCATGCACCATTGCTGGAAGAAGGCATCGCAATCGCTGCTATTGATGATCTGGTGGCCCAAGCAGTATGACTAAGATCCCGGCGGCCAAACCGCGTATTCTGCATCTCCATTCGACATTTTCGGCGGGCGGTAAAGAGGTCCGTTGCGCGCAATTGATCAATGCGTTTGGTGGTGCATTTAGCCATGCGATTGTGTCAGCAATGCCTGAACGAATGGCAGCTGCTCAGCTTATTTCTTCCGGCCTTTCAGTTACCTATCCGCAAAACTTCCCATCGCTTAGCGGCCGGCCAACACCCGGTAGGCTGCACAAATTGGCGAGCGCGATGCGGGGATATGATCTGGTTCTGACATATAATTGGGGGGCAATGGATGCCGTTATGGCGCATACATTGTTCAGCACCATGTTAGAGTTGCCGCCGCTTATCCATCATGAAGACGGGTTCAACGAGGACGAGCAGAAAAAGCTTAAAGCCTCGCGAAACCTTTATCGCAGGATCGCGCTGGGTAAATCATCAGGTTTGGTGGTCCCCTCCGAAGTGCTGGAAGAAGTGGCGTTGGACGTTTGGGATCAGCCGATGGGCCGTGTGAAACGTATTCCCAACGGCATTGATACCAAGAAATTTGCCAAGAAGCCCAAGCCTGACGCACTGCGCGGCATAGTGAAGCGGCCGGATGAATTCTGGGTGGGAACTCTGGCAGGGCTCCGGCCGGTTAAGAACTTGCGCAAATTGGTAAGATCCTTCGCTGGTCTACCAGCGGAATGGCAATTGGTCATCGTGGGCGAGGGCCCTGAAGAAGATGCGATCCGTGCGGAAGCTGACCGGCTTGAAATTGGTCACCGCGTCCACTTGCCCGGCTTTGCAGCCGATCCGGCACGGTTCATCGGTCTGTTCGATATTTTTGCGCTATCTTCAGATACGGAACAATTTCCACTATCCGTCCTGGAAGCGATGGCAGCGGCAATACCCGTCGTGTCGACCGACGTAGGCGATGTATCCGATATGGTGAGCGAACCTAACCGTCCGTTTGTGGTCAAAGAAAATGACGCTTCCAATCTGGCCAGCGCTTTGGAAGCCTTGGTGGCGGATAAAGCGCTCAGAAAATCTCTTGGTGAAGCCAACCGCGTCAAAGCGCTCGCGGAATTTGATGAAGCCCGAATGATAGATACCTATCGGCGGCTATACTCATCAGCAATGGGCGTCAGCGTTCGAAAATAGGGCGGCGTTTAGTTGGCTGCTTCACGTGATGTTCACGCTGCGGGGGACAGCAACGCAAACATGAATTGCATCGCTTGGCTCATAGTCTAAAGACGGTGCTCCGACATTAGCAGATAAATGGGGTGAGCCACCCGTGGCCCTAACACCGACGACACCAAATTCACCGAGCAATTCCCGCCAAGAGAAAAAAGCGGCGGAGGAAGACGTTTTGATGCGGGAGGTGGACGAAGCCGTTCGCCAGGATCAAATGTCAGAATTTGCCGAGAAATATGGCAAGCCGCTGATCGCCGCCATTATTTTGGGTTTGGCTGTATTTGGTGGTTATCTGTATTGGGATGGTCTGCAGCAAACCAAAATGGAAGAAAATTCCGAAGTGCTGACCAGTGCGCTGGATCAGCTGGAGGCTGGTAATCTGGAAACTGCGACTACAACGCTGGAGCCATTGATTGGCGAAAGCAACGGCGGTGCCAAAGCAGCGGCGCAATTGCTGCAAGGCGGCATTGCGCAAGAACAAGGCAAAGCTGAAGAGGCCGCACGGGTATTCGCCGCAGTCGCCGGCGATTCAGACGCCCCCGAAGTTCTGCGTGATTTGGCAACTATTCGTGAAATTTCCGCCACCTATGACACACGCGATCCGGCAGAAGTGATTGAGCGGCTGAAGCCGATGGCAGTTCCTGGTAACGCTTGGTTCGGCAGCGCGGGTGAAATGGTCGCGATGGCTTATTTGGAGCAGGGCAAGCGGGCAGAAGCTGGTACGTTGCTGGCTGAAATCGCCAAGAATGAAGATGTGCCTGAAAGCCTCCGTTCGCGCACTCGCCAGCTGGCTGGGTTGCTGGGCGTAGATGCAATCGAAGACGTCGATGAAGTTCTTGAAGAAATTGGCGCGAATGAAGCGGCAGCTCCGGCTGCACCAGCGCAATAAATTGCGCGGCATGGATAGGATGTTTCTTACACAATGATTGGTATTCATTTTGCTAGTTTTGGCCGCGCAGCTGCCGGCCTCGCGCTGATCGGCAGCTTGGCCGCGTGTAGTGGCGGTTTGTTCGGCGGTGGCGGAGACGAAAAAACCACACCGACTGTCGGTAATCGGGTTCCTGTCTTGTCGAGAATCGTCAATGGCGCTGCGGCTGACCCCGCACTTGCCGGTCTGTCGGTGGTGTTGCCGCCACCTACCGTAAATAGCGAATGGGCACAGGCAGGAGGCAATGCCGGGAAATCCAATGGCCATGTGGCGTTGGCAGAAAACCCCAAAATTGCCTGGACGGCCAATATTGCCGGCTCAACCAACCGCCGCCGGTTGGCGTCATCACCCGTAGTGGGTGGTGGTAAACTGTTCGCGGTTGATACCGGTGGTGTGGTCCATGCGTTTGACGCGCAAAGCGGCGCAAAAAGTTGGACGTACCGCATGACCGTGGGGGATGGTTTGGAATCATCCGCATTTGGCGGCGGGGCCAGCTATAATGGCGGGCGCATTTATGCGACCAATGGTGTCGGCGAAGTCGTCGCGCTGGACGCGTCTACCGGCACTGAAATTTGGAAAGCCAAACCGGCGGGTCCGTTGCGCGGTGCGCCAACTGTGGCATTCAATGCTGCATTCGTGATGACGCAGGACAATCAGATTGTTGCCCTCAGCACAACGGATGGAAGCAATCTTTGGTCTGAATCGGGATCAAGCACGCAAGCCGGCGTATTTGGTGTCGCAGCACCGTCCGCAGGGCAAGGTACCATCATTGCAGGGTATAGCTCGGGCGAACTCGCCGCATACCGTTACGAAAACGGCCGGACATTGTGGTCAGACGCTTTGGCGCGGACATCAATCTCCACCGAAGTGGGTGCGCTGACGGATATTGATGCTGATCCTATTATTGATCAGGGCCGTGTTTATGCTCTGGGTCAGGGCGGCCGCATGGCTGCTTATGAACTGGTTACCGGACAGCGGATTTGGGAAATTACTGTTGCTGGTATTTCCACACCGGCAATCGCGGGTGAATGGATTTTCGCTTTAACCGATGATGCGCGGATGCTTGCGATTGCGCGCGCTACCGGGAAGATCCGCTGGATCACTCAGATGGAGCGGTTCAAGGATGCGAAAGACAAAGAAGGTCCAATTTTTTGGACTGGACCCGTCTTGGCTGGCAATTCTCTTTGGGCAGCGAGTACAGAGGGTGAGCTCCACCGGATCAGCATTGGCGAAGGGTCGAGCAGCTTGTTTATGGATATGAAAGAGCCGATTTCATTGGCTCCAATCGCTGCAAACCAAACGCTGTATATTCTTGATGATAGCGGGCGCATTACTGCACTGCGGTAGATTGCCCGCATATCTGCACCCGTTACCGATGAATTAACCGTTTTTCGGTATGCGATGGGGCATGAGCCAGACTGAACCTGAAACACAAGCGGTCGCCGTTCCCCGGCCACCCCAGAGCGATGTGTCCGCAGCTGTCGGATTTGTTGGTCTATTCGGACTGATTGCGTGGATCATATTCTGCCGCAATTACGCACCGATTGCCGAGGCAATGAACCTGCCCGGACCGCGTGAGCCGCTGTCTGGTCCCTATGCCGCACTGGCAGCGCTGTTGTTCTCGGCTGGCCCCATGATTTTGTGGTCATTGCTGGTGGACAAGGTGCACCGGAACCCTTCCACCGGGATCGACTGGGATAACCCGCGTCCAGCGTCTGCAATCAAAAATATCACAACGACCAAAATCGCCGGCCTATGGGCAACATGGGCGATTATCGGCTTTTTGTACTGCGTCGGGCGGTGGTATTGGGACGGCCAATATCTGTTTGCGATGGAGGTGATCGGCGCTGCCGCTATCCCGCTATTCGTGCTGTCTGTTCCTTACGTCCTGTGGATCGACCGTGTGATGGTCAATCCGCGTGATCACTTGTGGCACTTCGGTGCGATGCTGCTCGCTCGTGAAGCATACGACATTGAGGAAGTGAAAAAGCACTGGCGCGCGTGGATTATCAAGGGCTTCTTCAGCGCTTTCATGATCTCCATTTTGCCGGGTGGTTTCGCTTATGCGGTAACTGTCGATATGACCGGGGTGATGAGTGATCCGGTGCGGTTTGGCGGGATGATGATTGCATTCCTGTTCCTGATCGACGTGCAGATCGGTACGGTTGGATATCTGGTCACGGTCAGGCCGCTGGATGCACACATCCGCAGCGGGAACCCGTTTTTGGCGGGCTGGGTTGCAGCGTTGCTGTGCTATCCGCCGATGGTGTTTGCCTTCATGGGCAATATTAACGGCCAGCTGGGCATGATTGCCTATGAGGTGAATACGCCGGGTTGGACCCATTGGTTCGCTGGCAATGGTGTGATGCTGTATGGCTGGGCTTTCTGGTTGATTTTCCTGACGGCAGCCTATGCTTGGGCGACCATCGCTTTCGGCCTTCGCTTTTCCAATCTGACCTATCGCGGGGTGCTGACCAACGGGCCATACCGTTTCACACGCCATCCCGCCTATTTGTCAAAAAACACATTCTGGTGGTGCGCAACCATGCCGTTCCTGGTGAACAGCCATTCCATGGTCGATGTCGTTCGTAACACCTTCTTCTTGGCGGTTGTCAGCGGGATTTATTACTGGCGCGCGAAAACAGAGGAAGCGCATCTGTTGCAGGAAGATCCGAAATACCGGGAATATCACGCATGGATGGAGGAGCACGGCGTTATCACCAGCCGCCTCGCCAAGTTGAAACGCGTGTTTCGCCCGCGTGGCCCGGTTATCCAGCAGCATCAACCGGCTGAGTAAATCCGGCGGGGCTCGTTAGAAGCTGTATTTATACACCCGCTCAATATCGCCAGCCCATTCGCCATTATACCGGTCCAGCAGACGCTGTGCGGGGGCCTTGCCGCTAGCGACAATTTCATCCAGCGTTTCCAGGAAACCTGTTTCATTGTCACCACTGCTATTCAGCCGGGCGCGTGCAGATAGGCCAGATCGGGCGATCTTGAGCACTTCCACACCCAGGTCACGCAGCGTGCCGCCGCCGGGCACGGGAGTGGCGAGGCCATGTTTGGGAACATCGTTCCGCAATGCCTCACGTTCTTCCATCGACCAGTCTTTGACCAGATCCCACGCGGCATCGAGCGCGCCCTGATCATACAGCAAGCCAACCCAGAATGCTGGCAGGGCGCAAATGCGGCTCCACGGGCCGCCATCCGCACCGCGCATTTCAAGAAAGCTTTTCAAGCGTACTTCGGGAAATGCGGTTGAAAGATGATCCCACCAATCGCCTTCACGCGGTTTTTCACCGGGCAGGGCGGGCAATTCACCCTTCAAGAAATCACGGAAGCTCTGGCCCGCAGCATCCACGTATTTTCCGTCGCGGAAAACAAAATACATCGGCACGTCGAGCATATAATCGACATAGCGTTCATAGCCGAAATCATCATCGAAAACGAAGGGTAGCATCCCGGTCCGGTGCGGGTCGGTGTCCGACCAAATATGGCTGCGATAGGAGAGGTAACCGTTCGGCTTGCCTTCGGTGAAGGGCGAATTGGCAAACAGCGCTGTCGCCAAGGGTTGCAGGGCCAAACCAACCCGGAATTTCTTCGCCATGTCGGCTTCGGATGAATAGTCCAAATTGACCTGAATGGTGCAAGTCCGCAGCATCATATCGAGGCCAAGATTACCAACCGTAGGCATATGCCGCAGCATAATACCATACCGCCCTTTGGGCATGATCGGCAATTCTTCACGGGTCTTGTCGGGCCACATACCAAGGCCGAGAAATCCGACGCCGCATTTCTCGCCAATGGCTTTCACCTGATCGAGATGACGGCCTGTTTCAGCGCAGGTTTCATGCAAATTATCAAGCGGTGCTCCAGACAGTTCCAGCTGGCCAGCGGGTTCGAGGCTCACCGTTCCATCGGGGCCGCGCATGGCAATAACTTCGCCATTTTCTTCGATGGGTTCCCAGCCAAACTGTTGCAGCGCGAGCAGCAGATCACGGATGCCGCATGGTTCACCATGAGACGGAGCGCGGAAGTCTGTTTTCTTATAAACCAGCTTCTCGTGCTCGGTACCGATCCGCCAATCACTGACCGGCTTTTCGCCCGCCTGCATGGGTGCAACCAATTGGTCGCGGCTTTCGATAATGGGGTCAGTTGTCCCGGACTCGTCGCGCGTGCTCATGCCAGTTGCGATAGGCAACGGAGGCCGCACTGGCCAGAGTTTTTCAATTGCCGGTGAATTTTTTGCAACCTGCTGGATGTCTTACCAATCACCGGCAACGCCCATCCATAACGAAATCGCAGCCAGTGTGGCGGTTTCACCGCGCAGGATCCGTGGGCCCAGCGTGATAGGTTTGACGCGGGGATGGGCAAGCAACATCTCTCTTTCAGCATCATCAAAGCCCCCTTCCGGCCCTGTGATAAGGGCTGCTGGACCGCTGATTGCACCAAATGTCTTGGCAGCAGGTGCGCCGCCATTTTCATCGGCGAAGAACAGCGTTCGATTGGTCGGCCAGTCTGCCAACAGGCTGGATAGTTTTGCGACCGGAGACATTTCCGGCAGCGCAGTGCGCGCGCATTGTTCGGCAGCTTCGGTGACAAGCGTTTTGGCACGGTCTGCGTTGAGCTTATCCGCTACGCATCGCCGCGTCACCACCGGTCGAATGTGGCTAACCCCTAACTCAGTTGCCTTTTCCAGCACGAGGTCAAAGCGGTCCTTCTTCAGCAGCGCAGGGCACAGCCAGAAATCGGGCACTGGCTCACGCCCGCGCAGATGCTGCGTCGCTGTCAAGGTTGCGTCGCGTTTGCCGACGGCGCTGGCGGTGGCAGCCCATTCGCCTGTTTGATTGTCGCACAGGATCACGATGTCGCCTTCGCGCACTCGCATCACTTTGATCAAATAGTGCGCTTGACCTGCGGCAAGGGTAATATGCGCGTCAGCAGATAGGGGCTGCTCAACAAACAGGCGGGGTGCGCTCTTGGGCGGCCAGGCGGGGGTAGCGGGCATGGATGAAGTGTTAGACGCAACCACGCCAAATCGCTAGATGAAGCCTATGACAGTGCGGGCAATACAATATCTGATTGGTTCGGTGTTCCTGATTTTGGGGGGATGGTGCCTGCTATTGCCGCAATCGGTGATTGATCTGACCATACAGCCGGAATTTCACAGCCAAGATTACATCGTAACATTCATGGTGGCGTGTTTTGGGGCTCAAGCGGTGTTGTTTGGCATTATCGCATTTACGGCGACCTTTACCCGGCGCACGTTTCTGGCTCTGGGTTTGGCGTTAATCCCGTTCTTGGTCTTCAACTATTACTTCTACATCGTGGTGCCGGTATTATCGTTTGTCGGCCTGATTGATTTGGTCGGAAATCTTACAATGCTGGGATTGTGTTATCTTGGCTACCGCAAGGCGCCAGCGTGACTGACAGTTCTGAAACCATTGTACCCGACACCCAGCATCGCGGGATTATCGCGCGATTGCCGCAATTGCCGCGTGATCTTGCGCAGTTGGCCCGGTTTGACCGGCCCATTGGTTGGTGGCTGTTATTCTGGCCGTGTGCGTGGGGATTGTGGCTGACGGGCACGGGTGTGCAATGGCAATTGCTGTTGCTATTTTTGCTTGGCAGCATCGCCATGCGCGGGGCGGGCTGCGTCTATAATGACATTATTGATGCGGAACTTGACCGCAAGGTTGCCAGAACCGCCGCTAGGCCGGTGGCCAGTGGGCGGGTGAGCAAAACGACCGCTTGGTTGTGGCTTGTCGCGCTGTGTTTGATCGGCTTGGCAGTATTGCTGCAATTGCGGTGGGAGGCTCAGCTGATTGCCTTGGCCAGCCTTGCGCTGGTTGCCGGGTACCCGTTCATGAAACGCATCACTTGGTGGCCGCAAGCGTGGCTGGGAATGGTCTTTACATGGGGCGCCTTGGTCGGCTGGTTTTCCATGCGTAGCGACCATTTGGATGCCTTGGCTGCGCTATACGCTGGTGCTGCGCTGTGGGTTATCGGGTTCGACACAATCTATGCATTGCAAGACCGGGAAGATGACGCCTTGGTCGGTATCCGTTCCAGCGCATTGCGATTGGGCGGTAAGGTTCGCAGCGGTGTGGCGGTGTTCTATCTTGGCGCGATCAGCCTGTGGATTTTGGCGTTTTGGCTGCTGCGACCAGATCCGGTTGCGCTGCTGGCATTGTTGCCGGTGTCTCTGCATTTGCTGTGGCAGGTTGCCACTCTCGATACAGAAGACGCTTCCAACCCGCTCGACCGGTTCCGCTCCAACCGGTTCGCCGGGGGATTGATGGCAGCGGCGTGCTTCGTGGTCGGCAATGCAGGCGCTTAGCGGGGCCTCGCTGCGCGGGTCAGCTCCGCGTCACGCTTTAGGTTAGTTGCCGTCAGGCCCCAATTCCGGATCAAGATCGCGGGGGCGTTTGAAATGTATCAAGCTGCCGCAATTGGACTTCAGGTCTGCCCAATCATCTATATCCAGCTCAAACACCGCCAACGTCGCAGTGGGATATTTTGTTGCCGCCGCGTCGAACAAGGCGTTTTCTTTAGCGGGCGGCACCAGCAGGAATAGCATTTCCTGCAAGCCGGGATTGTGGCCCGCGATCAGGACAGTGTCAGCATTCCCGGCATTTTCCTGGATCAGTTCAACAATGGTGTCCGTGCTGGCAAGGTATAGGCGCTTGTCGAAGGTCGGCTGTGCATCAGGCATCGCTGCCTCTAGCGTTCTCTGCACCCGTTCTGCCGAGCTCGCGAGGATTACATCCCATTTAGTGCCATATTCGCGGATATGCCGGCCGATCAGCTTTGCGCCTTTACGCCCACGATCATTGAGCCCGCGATCGAAATCGCGCGTTCCAATATCGTCCCAGTCAGATTTGGCGTGTCGTAGAAGTGCAAGCGTTTTCAAAACGGAATAGAATCCTCGTCAATGTCGATGGCGCCATAGGGCTGGGCGGTTTCCACAATATCCGAAACACCTTCTGCCACGCGTTGTAAAGCCTCCTCCAGCGTCAAACGTATAACGGGTGTCCCTTTTGGAAAGGCTGACAGCAGCCTACTGGGAAATGCGGAGGACAACACGACGAAATGCCCGCGGTCCTCTTTGGTGCGGATTAACCGGCCAAATGCCTGAGCAAGCCGCGCCCTGATCATGCGATCATCATAGGCGCTTCCACCGCCCGCGGCGCGGCGTGCGCGGTGCAGGATGCTGGGTTTGGGCCAGGGGACAGCTTCCATCACCACGCAGCGCAAAGATTCGCCCGGCACATCAACGCCGTCACGCAATGCATCGGTACCCAATAAAGACGCGCGCGCATCATCGCGAAAAATATCAACCAATGTGCCTGTATCAATCGGATCAACATGCTGCGCGAACAGGGGCAGGCCCGCGCGGGCCAGCCGGTCGGCGATCCGCCCGTGAACAACCCGCAACCGCCGGATGGCCGTGAACAAGCCCAGCACGCCGCCGCCCGCTGCCTCTATCAACCGGGCATAGGCACCGGCCAAACCGGCCAGATCGCCGCGCTTGATGTCAGTCACGATCAGCACTTCGGCGCGGTTGGCATAGTCGAACGGGCTTTCAGCCGCTGACAATTTGGGTTCGACATCCAGATGCGGCGTTCCGCTGCTGGCAATGGCGCTGTCCCACTGATCCCCGTCACGCAAGGTGGCAGAGGTCAGCATCACCCCGTGCGAGGGTTCCAACACCACTTTGGCAAAAGGTTTCATCGGGTCGAGCCAGCGGCGATGAATGCCGATGTCAAATTCTCTTGCATCGCCGCGATCAACCGCAAGCCAATCGATAAATTCAGGGTCGGCGGGGCCGCCCATCCGGCTCAGCAGCGATTCCCACGCAAGCAGCAAATCCACGCGCCAGCTCAGCGAATGCCGCGCCCCTTCAATTCGCGCCCGGCCTTGCTGGTCGAGCCAATCGGGCGCGTCTTCAATCACCGCTTCCAGCCGCAAGCCCAGCTTGACCAAGGGGTGACGGATGGCACCCAGGGCGGCTTGCGCCTTGCCAGCGACTTCAATGAATTCGCCCGGCAATTGTGCGACTTCTGTTTCGATGCCGTAACCCGCTTCCTGCCCGCCGCTTTCATCGCGCGCATAGGTCAGCGTGCGGACAGCCGCCAGCAGATGCTCTAACGGACCGGAGGCTTCGTTATCGTGGAGCCGCTGCAACCAACCATCAGAGGGCAGGGCTTGCGCCGCTTCGATGGCGGCCTCGATCGCTTCACCGCCATCGCCATCATAGCTGGCCACATCTGCCAACCGCGCGGCAAGGCCCCGCCGCCGGCCCTTCGATTTGCGTTCCGGCCCGATGATCCAGCGGCGCAGCTCGATTGCTTCCTGCCCGGTCAGAGTTGCTGCAAAAGTGGAATCAGCAGCCTGAAAAACATGATGGCCTTCGTCAAAAATGATCCGGGAAGGGCGCTGTGCATGGTCGCGGCCTCTTGCTGCGTTGACCATGACCAAGGCGTGATTGGCAATAACCAGATCTGCCTGAGCAGAGGCCCGGGCAGAGCGTTCGATAAAGCACTTCCGGTAATGCGGGCACCCGGCATAGACACATTCGCCGCGTTGATCGGTCAGGGCCGCAATTCCGCGTTTGCGAAACAAAGTGCCGAGCCAGCCGGGCAGATCACCACCGATCATATCCCCATCGCGGGAGAAACTGGCCCAGCGCGCCACCAGCTGTGCTAAAATCGCTGCCCGCCCGCCAAATCCGCCTTGCAGTGCATCTTCCAGATTGAGCAGACACAAATAGTTTTCCCGGCCCTTACGGATGACAACCGGACGCGTGCCATCAGAACGCTGTTCAGGCCATGCTTTCTGGCTTTCGGATTTCAATTGGCGCTGCAAGTTCTTGGTGAACGTACTAACCCACACAGTTCCGCGTGCAGTGGCCGCCCATAATGATGCAGGCGCCAGATAGCCCAGCGTCTTGCCGATACCCGTGCCCGCTTGGGCGAGGAGAATATGGGGCCGGTTTTGTCCGTCGCGCGGGGCAAAGACTTGCCCCACTGCCTTGGCATAATGGTGCTGTCCGTCGCGCCTTTCTGCGCCGACACCGGTTAGATGGTCCAGTTGGTTCGCCACCGCAGAATCATCGATTTGCACTTGGGCAGGTTGGGGGCGTTCGGGTGCTTCTTCCCACTCAGGCAGTTTGGTAAACAGCCATCGTTCTGCCTTTTCCGGCCGCGATATGTGCGATGCCAAAACAGCAGCCCATGGCCAGCGCATTTTGGTAAGCGATTGCAGTGATGACCACGCGCCATCGCGCTGCGCCCATGTGTCACTTTCGCAATGGGTCAGCATCGCCGCCGCTGCTGTCTGTAACAATGCCGGAATGGCATCATCGCTTTGCGGCTCTTCCAAATCCAATGCGGCAGCCAAGCCCTTGGGGGTGGGCACGCAAAACCGTGCAGGATAGATGAATGCAAACAATTCCAGCAAATCAAGGCCGGACAGATCGGGATAACCCAGCCGTGTGGCAACCAGCGGGGCATTCAATAGCAAGATCGGCGTGTCAGCCGCCGCCATGATTGCTTCCCCTTTGGATAGGCCGCGTGTGTTCCCAGACGCGTCACGCAGCCAGGTTCCAGCATGACTGGCGTGAAGGGCCGGCAGAGAGGGGAGCATGCTTGCCATCCAGCAGCTATGGAAACAGGGCGCTGTAAAGTAAACATGGAGAGCACCAGTGCTGCACAGCCGGTGCCTTGCCCGTCCGCCAACGGACCCAAACTGTCCTACTTCATGGCTGGCGGATATAGGCCGGTCCGATGATTGTACCCCCGAACCTGTTAGATGATGCGCCTTTCGGTATTTATGGTGTCGCAGCACCTCACCAAAGGTCACACATTTACCGCTGTAAAGGTCACAGTTTCGCTGTAAGATTGGCTGGCAATTGTCTGAAATATCGTCAAAAATACCCAAAGGTCACACATTCAAAAAATGCCGAATGTGTACCGGCCACGCTTCGTATGATTTTGCTGTTCGCGCTTGCAACATGACGCGAAGCGCGCAAAAGGCGTTGTCATGACTGACAGCACATTGATCGATACCGCAAAAGCATCCAAGGCATGGCCATTTCAGGAGGCTCAGCGCCTGTTGAAACGGTTTCCCAATGGAAAACCTGATGGGTCGCCTATGCTGTTTGAAACAGGTTATGGCCCCTCGGGTTTGCCGCATATCGGTACTTTTCAAGAGGTTCTGCGTACTACCTTCGTGCGCCGCGCATATGAAGCTTTGACCGGCGGTGCGCCGACCCGTCTCGTCGCATTTAGTGATGATATGGACGGTTTGCGCAAGGTGCCGGATAACCTACCCAATCAAGCCATGCTTACCGAAAATCTGGGTAAGCCGCTGAGCCGTATTCCTGACCCGTTTGAGAAGTATGAAAGCTTTGCCGCGCATAATAATGCGATGCTGCGGGCATTTCTTGACCGGTTCGGGTTTGAGTATGAATTTGTGGCCGGATCAGACCGGTATAATTCCGGCGCATTTGATGACGCGCTGAAGAATGTATTGCGCAATAATCAAGCCATCTTGGACATTATGTTGCCGACATTGCGTGCGGAACGCGCAGCGACCTATTCACCGATTATGCCGATCAGCCCGACCACCGGGGTGGTCTTGCAAGTGCCGGTAGAGGTTGTTGATGCTGATGCAGGCATGATCCAGTTTACCGATGAGGATGGATCGGTGATCGAGCAATCGGTATTGGGCGGCCAAGCTAAGCTGCAATGGAAAGTCGACTTTGCGATGCGCTGGGTGGCGCAGGGTGTCGATTATGAAATGTACGGCAAAGATCTGACCGATACGGGTATCCAGTCGGGCAAAATTGCCAAGGTACTGGGCGGCCGTAAGCCCGATGGGTTGATCTACGAATTATTCTTGGACGAGAATGGCGAGAAAATTTCAAAGTCGAAAGGCAACGGCCTGACGATTGATGAATGGTTGACCTATGGCAGCGAGGAATCGCTGGGCTTCTACATCTTCCCCAACCCGAAAAGCGCAAAGCAATTGCATGTCGGCGTCGTCCCGCGCGCGGTCGACGAATATTGGCAATTCCGGGAACGGCTCAAAGATCAACCGCTGGATAAGCAGCTGGGCAATCCAGCGTGGCATTTGCTGCGTGCGAATTCCAAGATTGACGGACCCGATGCGCCAGGTGCTGGCGACAAGTTGCCTGTCACATATGGCCTGTTGCTCAATCTGGTTGGTGTTTTGGGTGCAGAAGCCAGCCGCGACCAAGTTTGGTCGTATCTTGCCAATTATATCGAGGATGCTGACCCCGCCAAACACCCATCCGTCGATGTACTGGTGGAAAGCGCGCTAGCATATAACCGTGATTTCGTCGCACCTACGCTTAAGAAACGGCCACCTGTCGCCCATGAAGCAGCTGCTCTGCGGGCGCTTGATTCGGCTCTGTCTGAAGCTTCAGCGGATGCGGCGCCTGAAGATTTGCAAACCATGATCTATGAGATCGGCAAAGACGAAGAATTTGGTTTTGAAAATCTGCGAGATTGGTTCCGCGCGTTGTATGAAACACTTCTTGGTTCTGAACAGGGACCTAGAATGGGTAGCTTTATCGCGCTGTATGGAATTGAGAATTCGCGGCGATTGATTGCAGAGGCGCTGGCCTCACAATAGGCTCAGCCCCATTTACGCGTGCGGTACCATTTGGTGATGATGTATTTGGTGCCTTCCTCGACCGGAGTGCCAGCATGCAGTGTCTTTTCATTGGGCACACCCGATGGGTCGGCATTGTTCCACGCCAGCAATACACCAGGTTGGGGGGCGATGTTCATTTGCAGAGTGGTGAAATGGGTGGAGCCACCTTTTTCGACCGCGTTAAGAAAAATCATCGCGGTCCAACTGCGTTGGCCACCATTCTTCCGTTCCATTTTCCAATATTCTTGGTCGGTGTAAAACCAGTCATTATGCGCCTTGAACTCTTGTCCGGGCAGATAGCGTTGCCCTTGGATCGCTTCGCCGCATTCCGCCTTGATGCCAAGGAAGTCATCAATTCGGCGGCTGATACCGGCCACAAAGGGATCGTGCGGATCAAGGTTGCCGGAAAACGAGGTGCGAAAGCCGGTTGAATACGCCTGATCATAGAGTTCGCTGGGCTTGGCCACCACGTCGATCATCGTGACCAGTCGGGTGCATTCTGGTGCTGTCAGAAAACCGCCGATTGCATAAATCTCTGCCTCTTCCGTTGGTATTTTATAGGCCTTCGGATCGTCCTCTAATCGAGCTCTTACAGCGGCTCCTACACGTTTGAGGGCGTCACGGTCGGGAATTGTTGCTGTCTTGGCCATGGCGGGTTTTTAGCAGGACTGATTGCTGCATCAAGCGTGGGATTTGCAGCCACTAACGCAAAACGCCCCCGCCAATTAAGGCAAGGGCGTTTCATTTTTAGGAGTGACGAACTCAGTAGAAGAAGTCGTGAACCACATCCAGCACTTCGCCAGTGTAGATATTCACCAACACTACGTCGTCATAGTAGCGCACCCAGCGATAGGGGCCGTACACTTCTGGCAGGCGGTAGGTCCAAGGATCATTGACCCAATACCGGTTTCCGAAAAACACCGAGTCGAGGAAAAATCCAATATTCACTCGGCTATAACGGTGGCCGCGGAACGGTGCATAATAGCGACCAAGGCGGAATGTGTTGCGGTTATACCGGCGGTGGTTGTACCAGTTATACCGGCTGCTTTTACGCCATTGGTTACGGTTCCACCGGCGGTAATCGCGCCGTGTTTGGCTGCGATCCCTGCGGTAGTCGCGCCTGGCGTCTCTTCTATAGGTACCGCGAGCGTCTCTGCGTACATCCCGCCGAGTATCCCGTCTGGCATCGCGACGAGTGTTTCTGCGATCATTCCTCGCCGATTGTTCGCGCACACGGTTGATATTTGCGTTATTTGCACGGCGGTTTGTTTGTCGCTGCGCCCGCCGATCTTGACGATTGTCGACGCGGTTCTGCCGTCCATCCACCCTCCGCTCAACGCGGCGGTCACGGCGTTCAGTCGTCCGCTGTCTAACATTCTGGCGTTGAGCGTTGCGTTGGCCCGAATCTACACGGTTTTGGCGGCGCTCGGCCCGTTGGCGGCGCTCCGTAGGCACGACGGCATTGCCGCGCATGTTGCGTTGACCATCACGGGCAGCTTGACGGCCTTGTCGAATTCCTTGTCTTTGGCTGCGATTTTGTTGTCTAGCCTGCTGCCTCTGACTGCGATTCTGTTGTCTGGCTTGCTGGCGCTGGCCGCGATTGGCTTGGCGCGATTGCTGGCGATCACGATCGCCGCGTTCCGCGCGTTGGGTCTCAGCCGCAGCGGCATTCGCTGGGGCAGGGGCTGCGATCATTGCCATCGCCAGAGCGAGAGCTGAAGCGCTTCCTGCGGTAAGTAGTTCTTTAATAGTCATGCGGCTCTCCGGTTCGTTGCCGCGCCCACCTTGCGGCCCTGTTGATGACTGTCTTCTAGTTCATCTAAACTGACCTGAAACTGAACAAAGTGTAAATGCTTATGTTAATTTTGAGGGCAATTATTCTGAATGATTCGATTGCTCAGCGGCATCATTGACTCTTCGGTGTTTGCTCTATCAATGCAGAATTATGAACATGTCATTTGATACCGTTGTCCAAGATATACAGGACCGCTTGGGCGTTGCTGTGCGAAGCCGCAAGTCACCTATGCACACCCCCGTGATTGGAACGTCCGATGGTGATTTGAGGGTAATGGTGCTGCGCGAGTTTAATGCTGCCACCTATCAACTGCGCCTCCATACTGACGCACGAAGCCCAAAAATCGGTCGTATCGCAAACGATCCGGCGATGGCGGTTTTGGCATATGATGCAGAAGCGAAGGTCCAAATCCGGGTGCGCGGTGTTGGCGCTGTCAAAACGACAGGGGCGGATATTGATGCTATCTGGGACGAGGCGACAAATTTTGCGAAGCGGTGCTATCTCGCCGAACAAGGGCCGAGCAGCGTAAGCGCGCGGCAAACCTCTGGATTGCCCGGTTGGGCGGAAGGCATCAATCCAACGGCTGACCAAATCGCGCCAGCACGGCAGAACTTTGCCGTTCTTTATATAACCGTCACTGAATTTGATTGGCTGTACTTAGCCAATACCGGGCATCGTCGTGCCAGGATCACCATCTTGCCAGATCGGGCTGGATGGAAGGGGGAGTGGCTGGTCCCTTAAACCGATCGCTTTCGGAAGCTATGCGATTCAGGCAGCGCCGATATTCTCAAGCTTTGCCATCAAGCTGGCTTGATCGAACGGTTTGGTCACATATTCATCTGCGCCGACATTGATGCCCTTGTGAATTTCCATCGCGCCCGATTTCGTGGTGCAGAACACAACTTTGGGTTGCGAAGGCACATCCAAAGCGCGCAAGGCCGCAAGAAATTCAATGCCGGTCATCACGGGCATGTCCCAATCCAGAATGATCAGATCCGGCATCGCCATTTGGCACTTATGCAAGGCTTCTTGGCCATTTTCCGCTTCAGCAACTTGATACCCGCGCGCTTCGACGATCTGGCGTGCGACCTTGCGGATCATCCGCGAATCGTCGACCAGTAAGCAGTGGCGTTCAGGCCCTGCATAGGCAGCTGGACCAGCTGGCCGTGACGGTGAAGTCCGCCTGCCATAGTGCAGGGGCGGCTGCGGCGTTCCGGTGGATTGAGTGGCATTGTGCGTAGTATGGTTCGAGGCGCGGTTCTGCTCTGCTGCCGCCGGTGCCTTTAACGGCACTGCAACGGCTGGTGCTGCGTCCGGCTGCTGGGCGTCATTATCCGGTTGATCCGGCAGGCCATTACGTTTGATCAGATTGTGAATGGGACGACCTCCCCATGTTCTTTCACAGCGAGCGGCGAACCCGACAGTTCTTCCTCACCCTCTGTCTTGCGAACGTGCAGGAACGGTACCCAAACATCACCGTAATCAGCCTTCTGATACCACAGATCAAGCACATCATAAGACGCCCAGAAACCGTTTGGCCCTTGCAGGCGAACACCTTCCCCGATCCGGGGCACCACAGCGAACTTAAACCGCTCGTTGGTTTGGTGGGTTTCGTTCTGAATTTCGATGTCGATCACGACCGTCGTCCCTTTTTCTAATGATGGTAGAGATAGGGTAAAATGCTTGCCGAAAAGCAAACAAAGTCTTGCGCCGCCATTAACCTTAAATTGAGTATTTGGGTTGGTATGGCCCGGAATATCGGCCATTCATTCGGATGCCAGAACTGCTTGAGTTCCGGCGATGATATGGGCATTGGGGCGGCGTGAACCGGTTCCCCGCCTTGTTGGCCTGCTTGGCTATGATTGTGACCACTTTGGTCCCGTCTGGCTTTATGGCAGCACAAGCAGCGGATGGCACGATCACCATCCGCGTGTGTAACGCAGGGGCTGCAAACAGTCCGAAGATTACACCTGATAACCCGCTCTATGAAACGTATCTGATGCTTCAGCAATCTGAGCATGGCAGCAGTGATACCGATCCTGATGAAGAGCCATGCGATATGGGCACCGCCCCGATTGCAGACATGGCGGGTTTCGTACTGACGCTGAAACAACCGGATCACCACACACCGCAAAGCGCGCCTACGAATATTTTGACGGGGATTTTCCCGTCCGGTCTGCCGCCATCCACCGGGCCGCCTGCTTCCTGACACTTCGCATAATTCGGGCAGTTTGCCCGCCATTACGAATTTCAGGATTTTACCATGACACACAGTACCCGTTTTGCGAGCGCGCTTGCGCTTGCCACCACGCTTATTCCCTTCACCGCCGCACAGGCGCATGATGTCTACGCAGATGACCATGCCCCGATCGGCGTTATGGCCGACCATGCGCATAAGAAGGGCGAATTTATGCTGTCTTTCCGCGCGATGCATATGGAAATGGAAGGCAACCAGATCGGCACCAATGATGTTGATGCCGATACCATCGCCACCACCATTCCCAACCGGTTCTTCGGCGCGCCAGGCCAGCCGCCAACCTTGCGGATCGTGCCCACCGAAATGCGGACCGATATGTATATGCTCGGCGCGATGTATGCTCCGTCCGATGCGGTAACGCTGATGGTGATGGGCAATTATATCGAGAAGGAAATGGACCATATCACTTATCAAGGCGGTATGGGCACCACGCAGCTGGGCACCTTTACCACCAATCCCAAGGGCTTTGGTGATACGAAAGTCGCGGCGCTGTTTCCGCTGCTCGGCCATCCTGATGCCAAAGATGACACGCGCGACGAGCTGACCCTGAAAGCCGGTGTCAGCCTGCCGACCGGATCGATTGAAGAAACCGCACAGATACTGACTCCGATGGGGGCAACGCCCACTGTGCGTGTGCCCTATATGATGCAGCTTGGCACTGGCACTTGGGATGTGGAACCTGCGCTGACATATAAAGGCCGCCGCGGCAAAATGGGCTTTGGCGTGCAGGGCAGTGCATCGATCAAGCTGGGTACCAATGATGTAGGCTATAGCTTTGGTGATATTTACGAAGGCACCGCATGGGTCAGCTACCGGCCTGCACAATGGGTCAGCCTGTCTGGCCGGGTAAAGGCGCGCACGATGGGGCAAGTGGAGGGCATCGACCCCAGCATTGTGGGGCCTGTGCAAACCGCCAACCCCGATTTCCAAGGCGGCGAGCGGGTTGATCTGATTGCCGGTGTCAACTTCGTTGGCACACATGGCGGGTTGGCTGGCCACCGGCTGGGTGTGGAATTGGGCAAGGCTGTTTATCAAGACCTCAACGGCCCCCAAATGGCGGGCGATTGGATGCTGACTGTCGGCTGGCAGAAGGCGTTCTAATTCATGGTAAGGGCGGGGCGTTGCGTTAACCAATGTCCTGCCCGACACGTTAAGTGCTGTAGGGAAGGGACACATGGGACACAGTCTAAGGGATATTTATTCTTGTAACCTTAGAACGGGATAAAACGGCAACGTATCGATAAGAAAGAGCGATTTTGAGAGTAGCAACGGCGTTGATTGTAGGAAAATCACAGCGTTCTAGTGTCTAACAGCACAGCCATTGGCGCCAGCTTGCAAAAACGTGTTAGCGCTATCATACAGATCGTGATGTGTCGCTGACACTTCGATACGGGGAAGGGGATAGTTCGCGATGAGCCAAATTTTATTGCTGTCGGACAATGTCAGTAAAGATTATGTGGAACGTATTGTCACAGGGGCAGCTGGTCCGCTGGACCGTTCTCGATATTCGTTGGTCGCCCGCAATGTGTACGGTTCAGACGTTCAAGTTTCGGACTTGATTGACGATCAGCACGTATCTGGGGTTATTTTAACACCACCACTATCTGATTTGCGACCGCTGCTCAGTTTGCTGGAATCTCGAAAACTTCCATTTGTGCGTATTGCGCCTTTGCTGGATCTGGATCGTGGCTCATCAGTGACAATGGATGAATTCACTGCTGCAAACGCCATCGGGAAACATCTGATTGAGAATGGACATCGCAAAATTGGCTTTATCAGGGGGCCAAAAGAACATTTGGTCAGCATTCGTCGGTATAATGGCTTTGCAGGAGCCTTGGGCGGTGCCGGATTAAAACTGGATGAGAATTTAATGAAGGTCGGAGATTTTTCGCGGCAATCCGGCCGTGAATTGGCAAGTAGCTTTTTTCAATCCGACGCAACCGCTCTTTTTGCCAGTAATGACGATATGGCACTTGGTGTTATGGATGCCGCACAGGCGTCAGGGGTATCCATTCCACTGGATATGTCGATTGTCGGCTTCGACGATAATCGTGAAGCCGCACGGGCAAACCCCGGTTTGACGACAGTCCGTCAGCCATTAGGAGCGATGGGCGTACGCGCAGCAGAATTGATTATCGAACGATGCCAAGGCACCAATCTGTCAAATGTGGTTGAAGAAATTCCGTTTGAACTCGTCAAACGTGGATCTGTTGGCCAGGTCGAGAATTAAATCCAACGCCTGGCCCCACCTTTACCTACTCAACTTCTTATACGCCAACCGTGTAGGCCGATCCGCTGCGTCACCCAGACGGCGCCGCTTGTCTTCTTCATATTCGGCGAAGTTACCCTCGAACCATTCGACATGGCTGTCGCCTTCAAACGCCAGAATATGCGTCGCCAGACGGTCGAGGAAGAAGCGGTCGTGCGAGATAACCACGGCGCAGCCGGCGAAGTTTTCGACCGCGTCTTCCAATGCCCGCAATGTTTCCACATCCAGATCGTTGGTCGGCTCATCGAGCAGTAGCACGTTGCCGCCTTCTTTGAGCATCTTCGCCATATGCACGCGATTGCGTTCACCGCCCGATAGCTTGCCGACGACTTTTTGTTGGTCTGCGCCTTTGAAGTTAAACGCGCCGACATAGGCACGTGTGCTCATGTCGTGGCCGTTCACTTTCATATAGTCGAGCTCGTCGCTGACTTCCTGCCACACGTTGTTTTTCGGGTTCAGATCATCGCGGCTCTGGTCAACAAAACCCAGATGCACAGTCTCACCGATTTCGATGGTGCCGCTATCGGGTTGTTCCTGGCCGGTGATCATTTTGAACAGGGTCGATTTACCCGCGCCGTTGGGGCCGATCACGCCGACAATGCCGCCCGGTGGCAGCATGAAGGACAGGTCTTCAAACAGCAGCTTATCGCCGAATGCTTTGGAAATGCCCTTGGCTTCGATCACTTTGCTGCCGAGGCGTTCGGGCACTTGAATAACGATCTGTGCTTTGCCCGGTTTGCGGTCCTGCTGCGCTTCCTGCAATTGTTCAAATTTGCGGATACGCGCTTTCGATTTGGTCTGGCGGCCTTTGGTACCCTGACGGATCCATTCGAGTTCTTCTGACAAGGCTTTCTGGCGGCCGGAATCCTCGCGATCTTCCTGCGCCATCCGCTTGGATTTCTTGTCGAGATAGGTCGAGTAATTGCCCTCATACGGGTAATAGGAACCGCGATCGAGTTCCAAAATCCATTCCACCACATTGTCGAGGAAGTACCGATCGTGCGTGATCATCAGCACGGCACCGGCATATTCTTTCAAGTGGTTTTCCAGCCATTCAACGCTTTCCGCATCCAAGTGGTTGGTCGGTTCGTCAAGCAACAGGATGCTCGGTTTCTGGATCAACAAGCGGGTGAGGGCGACCCGGCGGCGTTCACCGCCCGACAGGTTCTCGACCGAGGAATCGGAAGGCGGGCAGCGCAGCGCCTCCATCGCGATCTCAAGCTGGTTGTCGAGCGTCCACCCGTCAACCGCGTCGATCTGCGTCTGTAATTCATTCATCTCATCGCCGAGCGCTTCGAAATCGGCATCAGGTTCCGCCATTTGCGCGGAAACAGCATTGAAACGATCAACCAGATCGGCAGTAGCCCGCGCGCCGTCTTTCACGTTTTCGAGAACGGTTTTGCTGTTATCCAGCTCCGGCTCCTGCGCCAGATAGCCGACAGTAATGTTCTCGCCTGCCCATGCTTCACCGGTAATATCGGTATCCAGGCCGGCCATGATCTTGATCAGCGTGGATTTACCCGCGCCGTTAGGGCCCACGATGCCGATTTTCGCGCCTTGATAGAATTGCAGATTGATGTTCGACAGAACCGGCTTTTTCGCACCGGGGAAAGTCTTGGTCATGTTCTTCATGACATATGCGTATTGCGCGGCCATCGTGTCGGTCCTTCGGGGTAGCAACTAATCTGTTTGAATATGCTGGCCAGATAGGGATTAAGCGCGCTGCGGGCAAGCACGACGTGTGGGCTAAGCCACAAGCAGGGCTTGGCTTTGCAGCGGGGCGGCATTAGCACCTGCCGCTATGACAAAAACACTCCTCGCGCTGAGCGCTGCCGCCCTTTGTTTCACCATGCCAGTTTTGGCCGCTGCGCAAGTTCCGGGGGGAGTGTATAAATACCCGGCGCAAGCCGAAGCAGATGCGGCGCTGGAATTTGATAGAGCGGCATGGGACTTTGTCGAAGGCGTCACGACCGAGGTCGGACCGCGTCAGGCCGGAACAGAGGCAGAGGCGCGCGGCCGCGACTGGGCGGTGAAATGGCTCAAGGCGCGGGGCTTCCAGAATGTTGCGGACGAGCCGTTCATGATGGACACGTGGGTACCCGGCGACACGCATAAGGCCGAAATCACCAGCCCGTTCCCGCAGCCTTTCGTAATCCAGCCACTGGGCGGTAGCGCTTCGACCGGACCTGACGGTATCGAAGCCGAAGTGGTGATGTTCAAAACGGTGGCTGATTTAAACGCGGCGCCTGCGGGAAGCCTAGAGGGCAAGATCGCCTATATCAGCCATTCAATGACACCAACGCAGGATGGCTCCCAATATGGCTTCGCCGGGCCGGCGCGCTGGGTCGGGGCGGGGATCGCCAAGAATAAGGGCGCGATTGCCACTGTGATCAAATCGGTCGGCACCGATTATCACCGCAACCCGCATACTGGCGGCACAACTTTCCGCAATGCTGATGGATCGACAGATGTCGGCCGTGTCGTCCCGACACCGGCGGGCGCTTTATCGCTGCCGGATGCCGCGAATCTTGAACGGATGTTTGAGCGTGCCGGTGATCGTCCCATCACGATGAAACTGGTGCTGACGCCGGAGCGGCTGGGCATGACGCAAAGCGGCAATGTCGTGGGTGAGATTGTTGGTACCAACCCTGATCTCCCACCGGTTCTGCTCGCCTGCCATCTTGATAGCTGGTGGAATTCGCCTGGTGCTTTTGACGATGGTGCCGGGTGCGGGATCGCTGCCGCTGCGGCGTTGAATGTCCAAAAGCACGGCCAGCCCTTACGCACGATTCGCGTGCTGTTTGCCGGGGCGGAGGAAGTCGGATTATTCGGCAGCACCGCTTATTCAGAAGCGCATATCGATGAGCCCATTGGTGTCGCCTATGAAAGTGATTTCGGGGCGGACCGGATCTGGCGTTTTGAAAGCAACTTCCGCGACACCAACCCTGACCTTCATGCAGAGCTTGCCGCCTCGGTAGCGCGCTTTGGCGTTGCGGATTCGACTATCGTCGCGCGGGGCGGGGCGGATATCAACATTGCCCGCGACCAGAAAACAGCGATCATCGATTTGCAGCAGGACGGCACCCGCTATTTCGACCTGCACCACACGCCGGATGATACTCTGGACAAGATTGATCCGGTGCAATTGCGCCAGAATGTAGCGGTATGGACCCAGATCACCGGTATCCTCGCCAATTATGAAGGGTCAATTCAGGGTGACTGACGCTGTTGAACACCTGCTTTAATTTGCGGGCAAATCCACCGGATAACAAAAGGCCAGCTTCTGTCTGAGAAGCTGGCCTTTTTCTGTGCTTAGTGAGAGGAACTCACTCGGCGATTATGGTGATACCGGCACGTCGTCATCATCATTTCCGCTAAGGGCAAATACGCCGCCTGCAATGGCAGCCAGACCGACGAGTATGGGCAACAGGTCAATTCCGCTACCGGCTTCTTCAACCACTGCTGGGGCGGCCTCTGCAACGGCGGGTGCTGTAGGCTGGGTAACAGGTGCAGTTGGTTGAACTGCCGGAGCGGGCGCTTTTAGAGGAAGCACGCATCCTTGCGCGCCAGAAACACAGGGGTTGCCCATCATCGTGCTTATTTGCAGAAGCGACGGTGATGTAGCTGCGAATGAATAGGCCGGAGCGGAACTTGTTACGGTGTTCGCTTGTGCAGCAACTGAACCAACAATCAAAAACGATGCCAATGCAGCGCTCGTTGCTTTCTTAAAAAACATAATAAAACCCTCAAAACACTTCAATAAAAATATCGACAGGTAATATGAACACTTGTTCATTTCAAATTTATCATCAAAATCGAGATGTGGCGTATCTTATAGAGTGATTCGTTGGGCTCAGTCCATATGCAGAAGTGTAAACAATTGTTTTAGCATTCGTGTAAGATGATGTATATTATCGCAAATAATTGAAAAATTACTTCTCTACAATTTGACAGACATCGTGCGCAGGAACATTCCAGTAAAACGTGTGGCACGTATTCGTAAGTCAGTTTCAGTGCCCTGCGCACGAATTTACGGCCCTCGGCCGGTTCATTATTAAGGAGCAAAATATGCGAAGTTTGATTGTTTTAACGGGATTGGTGGGCGCGAGTATCTCGCTTGCTGCACCAGCTGCAGCCCAAACAAACCTGTCTGGCGAGGAGCTGCGCGGGCAGACTGTTGACGTTCTGTTTTCCGACGGCACGCGCAATGCAGTCTTTTTTGGCGGAGACGGTAATGCTGTTATCGCGGCGCCGTCAGGCTTGCGCTCAAACGGTACATGGAGCGCATCTGGCGGTAAAATCTGTTTGAACGCAAGCGGCGCCAGCGAATGTTGGGGTTATGTCCGCCGGTTTACAGCCGGACAGGCTGTGACATTGAATAGCAGCTGCAACGAAACATCGCAGTGGACCGCACGGTCGGTCAATGCGCCGGTCCAGCAAGTCGCTCCTGCGATTACTCGCGGAGAGCGGGGCTAAGCATTGGTGAATACCCGTCTTGATACGCGTATGTGTACGCTATTGGCCTGCGGGTTGATGGCTTTGCAGGCGCCTGCGGTTTTGGCATCTGATGGAGCATCCCCTTCTCCGTCGGGTGCCATTGCCGCCAACATTTCCGCGACTGGAACGGGCAATGATACGGCCCCTCAGCAAGTGGAATGGCCAGAGGTCAAGTGGGTCGCGGAAACCGAGAATTTTCTGCAAGTTCGCTTCCGCAATGCTGCCGAAAACTTCACGGCGGAATGGGGCAACCTGCCGCAAGAGCGCGTATCGCAGGGTGCGGTGCTGCGCGAAGGCAGTGCCGGACCCAGAGTGGTGGCGGTCCGCCGCAGGCTGGGGCTGCCCGAAGCCGGTATTTTCGACGCCAATTTGGGGGACAGAATATCGACCTATCGCGCGGCCCATGATTTACCGGCGGGGCGGCATATTGATAATACGCTGATCCGCTCGTTCAATCTTGGCTTCGCGCATTACGCGCGGCTGATTGACCGCAATTTGCAGCGGCTGCGCCGATTGCCAGGGCGGTTGGGGAACCGCTTCGTATTGGTCGATAGCGCGGTACAGCAATTATCGATGTTTGACGGCCAGCAGATTGCCGGATCAATGAAAGTCGTGGTGGGTAAAGCCAGCGACCAAACACCATCATTGGTCGGGGAAATCGACCGTGTGGTGCTCAACCCTTATTGGAACGTCCCGCCCGACCTTACACAAAGCCGGTATGCGGCACGCGTGCTGGATGGCGGTAAGCGGTATTTGGATACACGCGGGTTCGAGGCGCTATCGGATTGGTCCGATACGGCCCGTGTTCTGGGGTATGACGAAGTGAACTGGCGATTTGTCGCGTCGGGTGAGCGAGAATTGCGTCTGCGGCAGCGCCCGGGCCCTGGTAACGGCATGGGTACGATCAAATTCATGTTCGCAAATGAGTATGGGGTCTATCTGCATGATACCCCAAGCAAAGCGTTGTTTGATAGGTCCAACCGCCTGTTTAGTGCTGGCTGTGTCCGGCTGGAAAAACCATGGCAATTGGCAGAATGGTTGTTCGGGTTTACCCCCACAACGCCAAGCTCAGATCCAGAGCAATCGGTCAATCTTCCCGAAACGGTGCCGATTTATATGGTCTATTTAACTGCCACACCCAGCGCCGACGGATTCGATTTCCGCAGCGATGTTTATGGGCGTGACATTCTATAATTCTGGCGGAATTGGGTCAGATATAAACTCCTCACCGCTTCTGCAGTGCGCCGGGGAAACAGGGTGCGCCCGGTTTACAGCCGTTCAGCCCCAAAAGATCTGCTGTTGCCCCTGCCAATACCGGTTCCAGAGAAACCGGTTCCGGAGAAGTCGCCGGCATGAGGTCGTGCCCCTTGATACGGCCCACGTGCGATAGGTCCGGCTAAGCCGCGATAGATATCATTGTGTTGTGAGGCCTAACGGCCAGAATGAAATGATGGTCGGGGAGACAAGATTCGAACTTGCGACCCCCTGTACCCAAAACAGGTGCGCTACCAGGCTGCGCCACTCCCCGACTCTATCATTTCATCAATTCCAATGAAGGAATTGAACCAGTTGGCATCTGGTGGGCCCGGAGGGATTCGAACCCCCGACCTAGCCGTTATGAGCGGCCAGCTCTAACCAACTGAGCTACAGGCCCATAAGATGCCGTACAGCGTGGCAGCGCCTAGCGGGGGTATTCGAGCTGCGCAAGCCCGGAAATGCATCGATCCGAACAAAGCTTACTTTTCTACGGAATTCAGGACCTCTTTTACGGTTGTCGGCCGCACTCCGCGCATATCGAGATAGGAATAGATACGCGTCCACCAATCATACAGCGAATCCAGATCGTCTGCATTGTGGACGTAAGGCGTGTTGCCCGGCACGATTGAGGGACTGTGGAAAGACAGCACCAGCAGCGGCAAGCCGTCATCAATCGCAATATCAATACCGCGCAATGCCTCATCTGCAGTAACCCCCTCAGGTGTGAGAGAGATTCGTTCCAGCAAGCCGAGCTTGGATGCCAGACCCGTGAGCTGAGGCACCTTGGACAATAAGGGGTACAGGGTGCGCCCTTGCTTGCGCAATATGCCGAAATACACCGTTGTCAGCGGCAGCTCGAGCAGCTGCTTGGCATCATCAACCCAATAGGGTTCAAGCGGAAAGCCGCTATAATCCCTACCGCCCGCGGCCCGATAATCGAAATTGGCGCGCACGGAGCTGTCGACGGCAACACCGGCTTCTTTGAGCATTTCCCCGGTTGATGGGCCAAGGCCATACCGCCCGGCGCGGTAGATTTGCGGCTCGACATTGAAATTCGCGCATATGGTATCGCGCAGGTTCAGGAATTTCTTCCGCTCAAGCTCGTGCGGCAGATTGCCAGCATAGCTATTATGCGCAGTCACTTCTTCGTCAAAAGGCGGGTTGACCCAAGGATGCAATTGTATGCCAACCTCCGCCTTGCCAGCAGCCAGTGGGCCAGCCAGTACGGCTTGCGCTTCTGTGGATGTCGCAATCGGCCAGTCGATGAGATATACTGGACAGACGCCAAGCCCTTCGCAAAATTCCTGAAAACGGGCGAGCTTGGCCACATGGCCAAGGCCGTGACCTTCCTTTTGAAAGGGCTTTTCCCAGTCAAATTCTTCTTCGGTATCAACCGTTAGCAGGGACCGTATGCCGAAATCCTGAGAGAATTTTGCTGCCGATCCAAGTTTGGGAGGTGTGGTTATCGGCCGGTCCAACTGCTTGTGATCCCCTAAGTATACGTATTGTTCGGCGTCATCCCACAGCGCCGTTGAGTTGCTTCGGGCTAGGAGCCGATCCGGAAACGGTCAATAGGGGAAGGGATAGCAACAGCCAATCATCCACACGCACCAGATCGCCGCCAGCGCTGCGTGCCTCTGCGCGGGCCAGACGAAGGGCGAACCCCGCGCCAAACATACCCGCGCTCAACGCACCGCTAGCGGGCTTCATTGTGGTAGCGAAAATATCCGGCTTGCCGCTGAGGGAGGCAGGCAGTTCGCAGCACAGCCGGAGCGCGCCTGCATTTTCTGCAAGTTCAACGTGGATATGTTCACCGGCACCAACATAGCTGGCCAGAGTGGCGAGCAGCCGCCATGCCAGCGCCTCTGCTTCGGATTGTGCCAAAGTGACGTCTGACGTGTCGATGATCCGCAGCGCGAATTCGGCGGTCTTGGGTTTCAGAACATTTTGCAGTTGTTCTATTTGTCCTGAAATAATCGCTGCAAAGTCGCAGCGGCCGACTTCTACATCGAGAGCGCCCGTTTCCAGCCGGGCAAGGCGGTCGAGTTCATCAAACCCGGCGAGCATCCGCGCACTGTCACCAGCGATACCAGCGGCCAGCGCGCGATATTCATGCGGGGTGGGGCCGAATAATTGTTGCTGGATGACTTCTGAAAAACCCTGGATCGCGTTGACCGGGGTGCGCAGCTCATGCAGCAATTGGCGCAGCCTGTCGGCCTCGCTTGAAACTTCATCTATGTCCGAAAGGTCGGCGGTTTCAGCGGCGCGGTAAAACCTTCCGGCATATCCGCGAAAATGCCCTTCTGGCTGTGCGAAGCGGGGCAAGGCATCCACGATCCAAGCACCAGTGATTGCCGGGGCGCCAACAAAATGCATCGGTTCTTTGCGGATCGGTTGGCGGAACCGTATCGCCATCTGCATGGGACCAGTGTTCAGGCGCGTACCGATAATCGACGGGGCAATGTTGGTATCGGCCCAATCAACGCGGCCCGCCGGATCGCAGGTGAACGAAAAGCCGGTAATCGCTGGCTTGCCGTCATCATTGGCGATTTCGCCTAGCGGTAGGCGCGGATCGGTTGTTTCCAGCGGTTGGTTGCTACGCGCCTTGCGAAATTGCTCAATCCGTTCGACAATTGCCCCGATCGTATCGTTGTCTCTGGCGGCAATCGGTGGTTCAATTGGCGGGTTGTCATTCTCTGGAAGCTCGACCGCTGGCAGCCCTGGCTCCGGGTCTGCGGTTTGGTCCGGTGCTCCGGCGGGGGCTGCTGTGACGGGCGTGTCAGGTTCCTGAGTCTCAAGCTCCTGAACTTCGGGTTCCTGTGTTTCAGGTTGAGGCAATCCGCGATCCAGAATGCCGAGCTTCGCCAAAATTGCGTTCGTGCTTGGCTCTAAATCTTTGCGCAGCCTTAGAAATCCGCGGGCGCGCACAGGCAAGCGCGGGATCAGGGCTTCCCAATCATCTTCGGTAAGATTGGCCCGGGCAAGGGCGGCTGCGGCAACTTCCGGTTCGTCTTCCGCCAAATGCGCGGCCAGTTCAGGGTTGCGGAATCGCAGGCCCGGATCGTTGATCATAGCGGCGCGATCAGCCGCTGGAATAGTCTCGCTTAGGGCTGCCAGCCGGAGCCACGCTGCGGCCAGCAGGCTCTGGTCGCGGCCACCCCTTTGACTGCCCAACAGGTCGAGCAATTGCCGGAACTGCGTACGAGCCGCACGTTCGCCCGCTGCGCGGTGGCGCAACACAGTGGCAAGGCGGTCATCGAAGTGCATATCGGTAAATGTGGCTCCATTGGGGCGGGCAGGAATATGGACCGGAGAACACCTCCGGTCGATGCGGGCGTATCAGTTTAATGTGGGTAAGGAACGCGCTCAGCCGGAAGCGTTGCAAAGCGGGACAATTGCTGGCAACAATAATAATATTATGCAGCGGAGCGCGATCAGGCAGCTTTCATTGCCCGTGATGCTGCGATTATGCGCTGAGAAGCGACAATAAATATACGGCGTTAGATACACAGGGACAATGACAGTGGCCAACCTAGACGAAATCGATCGTAGCTTGCTGGCAGAGCTGCAAGCCGAGGGCCGTGTTACCAATGTCGAGCTGGCGCAGCGTGTTGGCCTAACCGCGCCGCCATGCTTGCGCCGTGTGCGGGCGCTCGAAGATGAGGGCGTGATCAAAGGTTATCACGCTGATCTGGACGCGTCGCAGCTGGGCTTTGCAATTACCGTTTTCGCGATGGTCAGCCTGAAAAGCCAAGCCGAGAGTGCCTTGCGCGAATTTGAAGAGGCAATGCATGATCTGGCCGAAGTGCGCGAAGTGCATATGCTCAATGGAGAGATAGACTTTATCTTAAAAGTCGTCAGCCGCGATTTGCAGAGCTTTCAGGAATTTCTGACCAGCAAACTGACGCCAGCACCAAATGTGGAAAGTGTGAAAACGTCACTGACGATCCGGACCAGCAAACACGCCCCTGGTGTGCCGCTGGGTTGATCGGGTTTAGCAGGCTGGCCGAAGGTTTAGAGTAAGCTGCCGACATGGACTCGCCGTGCAACACAATATGCAAGATTGATGACCGCACTGGTTGGTGCATCGGTTGCGCACGGCATCTAGACGAGATCGCGGAATGGTCTTCCGCATCACACGCGCGCAAACAGCAAATTCTCGATAGCCTTCCGGCGCGGCTCGCTGTCCTTAACGGGCCAGAATCGTCCGACTAACCCTCGCGCTTGTCCAAATATTCTTCCAGCCATTTGATGGTGTAGTCACCGTTCAAAATGTCATCCTGTCTGATCAATTCCTGATGCAGCGGAATGGATGTTTTGACGCCCTCGACAACCATTTCTTCCAGCGCGCGGCGCAGGCGCATGATGCAGCCTTCGCGGTTGCGGCCATAGACGATCAGCTTGGCGATCATGGAATCGTAATAGGGCGGAATTTTATAGCCTGCATACAGCCCGCTATCGACGCGCACATGCATGCCGCCCGCTGCGTGGTAGGATGTGACTTGACCGGGTGAAGGCGCGAAGGTGAACGGATCTTCTGCGTTAATCCGGCACTCAATCGCATGGCCGTTAAATTCGATCTCTTCTTGCTTCACAGACAAGGGTTTGCCGTCAGCAATGCGGATTTGTTCGCGCACCAGGTCAACGCCGGTGATCATTTCTGTAACCGGGTGTTCAACCTGCAAACGGGTGTTCATTTCGATGAAATAGAACTCGCCATCTTCCCACAGAAATTCGATCGTACCTGCGCCGCGATAGCCCATATCAGCCATCGCATCAGCGCAGATTTTACCCATGCGGTTGCGTTCTTCGGTGGACAATACGGGCGAGGGGGCTTCTTCAAAAACCTTCTGGTGGCGGCGTTGCAAGGAACAATCGCGCTCACCCAAATGGATTGCGGCACCGTTGCCATCGCCAAATACTTGGAATTCAATATGGCGTGGATTGCCAAGATATTTTTCCAGATAGACGGTCGCATCGCCAAACGCTGCGGCTGCTTCTGTTCCCGCCGCCTGCATAAGCGGTCCCAATTGGTCTTCGCTTTCGCATACTTTCATGCCGCGACCACCGCCGCCTGATGCCGCCTTGATGATCACCGGATAGCCGATTTCTTTGGCTATCTTGGCGGCTTCTGCAGGGTCGCTGATCGCGCCGGCAGAACCTGGGACCAATGGCAGGCCGAGGTCACCAGCGGTCTTCTTAGCCATCACCTTATCGCCCATCGTCCGGATATGCTCCGGCTTGGGACCGATCCAGCGTATGTCATGCGCTTCCACGATTTCGGCAAATTTCTCGTTCTCGGACAAGAAACCGTAGCCGGGGTGGATCGCATCGCATTGGGCAATCTCTGCAGCAGAGATAATCGCAGCCGTGTTGAGATAGCTTTCCGTTGCAGCTGGCGGGCCAATACAAACGGCATGATCGGCCAGGCGGACATGCATCGCATCAGCATCAGCGGTGGAATGAACGGCAACCGTTTCGATGCCCATTTCATGGGCCGCACGGTGGATCCGCAGAGCAATCTCGCCGCGATTGGCAATCAGAATTCGGGAAATACCCATTAGCCGATCACTACCAATGGTTGGTCAAATTCAACCGGCTGGGCGTTCTCGACCAAGATGGCTTTGATGGTACCGGTTTTGTCAGCGGTAATCGGGTTCATCACCTTCATCGCTTCGACGATGACCAAAGTGTCACCTTCTTTGACGCTGGCACCGACACTGATGAAGTCTGGCGCGTTTGGCTCCGGGGCGAGATACACTGTACCGACCATCGGTGATTTCAGCGCATCGGCATGGTTTTCCGCCGCTGGCGCAGCTTCTGGTGCGGGTGCCTGCATGGCGGGCGCCGGTGCTGCGGCGGCTAGCGGGGCAGGCGCGGCCACGGCGGCAACACCGCCGGCGCGGGACACGCGCACTTTGCGGTCACCATCTTCCACTTCGATTTCGGTAAGGCCGGTTTCACCCAGCATATCAGCCAGTTCGCGAACCAGCTTTGTATCAACATTCATGCCGGACTTGCGTCCGCTTCCGCCTTTGGATTCGGCCATCTGCGCCTCATTATTGTTGTTGCCCCATGGTCAGGGCGATATCGTCAAATCACCATTGCCTATGCAAGGCATCGCAGTGAAGGGCAAGAGAAAGCGGCCTGTGAAGTTGTGATTATCTGCCGGAATTACAGCTTTGCCGCAGCGTCAAGCGCGACACTGTAAGACTGCGCGCCAAAACCCTGAACAGTCTCAATCGCAGCCATTCCAACATAGGACAGATGCCGAAATTCTTCGCGTGTACTCGGATCAGATAGATGCACTTCGATCACCGGTGTGCGGATCGCCCGGATCGCGTCGAGTAGTGCAATCGACGTATGGGTATAGGCACCGGCGTTAAGCAGAACCGCCTTCGCGCCCTCTGCCTGCGCCTCGTGCAGCCAATCAACCAAATGCCCTTCATGGTTGGATTGGCGTAGGTCGATATCCAACCCTAACTCGCGCCCGCGATCTTCCAGCATCCCGGCAATATCATCCAGCGTTTCGGACCCGTAAATATCCGGCTCTCTCATGCCTAGCAGGTTGAGATTGGGTCCATTGAGGACATAGACGGTATTGGTGATCGGTACGCTCATGATGCTGGCTTAGCGGTTCGGATGGGGGACGGGAAGACTACGCTTCCTGAAAAACCCTAAGCAGGAAACTGTGAACTGGGGTGCGCAGCTCACATTTTCGAAAAGACCGGTGCGGCTTGGATGATCACAGGCTTGTAAACCCAGCCGGTCATGCCCACTTTGGAGGTATCGAGGGGTCATCTACGTGCTCATCCTCGACTGAGAGACCACATCGCGCTCCCGCATTAGGGAGGAAGCACATTGGATCTCAATAAACTCTTTTATGATCATCAAGCGGCATTGATAAGAATTGCCTTTGGCAGAAATGCAATGGGCGCGGGCACGGGTGCGATGTATGCAGAGGCGCTCATCTGGAGGGCTCGGCAAAAGTTAGGTGTCGCACAGTACCCTCCAGCCCATTTGCGGGGCCCCGAAGCTCGAATTCCTGTTCAAGCGTTTGAAAGGGTTTTGTTATGACCGCAACTGTGGAGCGCCGCGCTACGCCTGATCGAGGTGAAGGTATTTTTGCCCTCCAGCCATTCAAACGCGGCGAAATTCTTTATGCAGGTGTGCTTGATGGCGCTCCGGTCGACAATCATTCTCACGCGTCGCAAATAAGCAAAACGAAGTTTGGTTTTCACACAGGGCTTGGATCGATACTCAATCATTCCTGCAACCCGAATTGCGGTATTATCATCAACGAATCTGGCGCACATAATATTGTCGCCATGGAAGGTCTCGCAGCAGGAGACGAAGCAACCTATGATTACGCCATGCGCAACTACCGTATCGACCACTTTCCTAGTCCGTGCTGTTGCGGGAACACGAATTGTCGCGGCACAATAACGGGTTGGATCGACTTACCCCAGCAACGCAAGGATGCCTATGCTGGTTTCGTGGCTCCTTATTTGCTCGAAATAGATCTAGAACAAGGGGTTGCTAGTCGCAAAGGGGTGGTTTCAAATCGTGTGCTGGCGGGTTTCAAAACCGCTATAGGACAATTGTAAGAGACATTCCCCTAGCCACCTATCATTCTCTTGACCCAGAACTGCTCAGGGAAGCTGCCTATTCAGAGCCAAGGATACCAGCGTCGCAATTAGGATAAGAGTGATAATGAGAGGTGGGTTGTTTAGGATTTTCTTCATGGGAAACGCTTTCGTGGACTGTGAAGTTACGGGTGTTAGGATTTGAAGGGGCACGGCTTTTCACCGTTATTTGCCCGGCCGGTTTGGTCTTGATTTGAGGTAGCAGAAAATCCCGACCCCTAGGCCGATGAGCATGGCTGCCAGCAGCGCTGTCAGGCCGTAAACAATAACATCTCTAATTTGCATCTTGGCTCTTCCCATCATTCGCCTCGGCAGCAAATTCACGCGCAATCTCGGCATCTTCTTCGCTCAAGGGGGCTGGCACCTTGGCTTCACGCTCTTCTGCGTGGTCCGCTTCCTTTCCCCAGGCTTCTGCTGCTGCGGCGGCAATATTGCGGCGGTTTGGCAGCGGCTCCGTCAGCGATAATTCTAATTGCCGCGCTTGTTCTGCGCGGCATATTGCTGCCGTCGGGCGGGACTGAGCGGTTACTTGCCGCGTCCGGTTTTCATGTGTTCCAGCCCCGGTATTACCCCAGCTTTCTGCGAAGGGTTCGAGGCATTGGTTTTGGCTGCTTTTTCCGCTTTTGGTTTGCGAATTTCACGCTTGGATTTTCTTTGTGATTTGGCCATCCGGGCATTCCTTAGGTGTTGCTTTCAGGAAGCCCAATTGAGCGGCGCCTGAGGGATCGCCCAGTTCGGTCTGTCGAACATCCGAACATGGCGATTGCTAATCCTGTCTCAGGAAAGCCAATCAGAAAAATTCTGATCGTGAAGAGACACCGTCAGACAGTGTTGCGGCTAACATGCCGTAACGACGTGGTAGTGATATGGGGACGCTTGGTAGTGATTGTAAGGCTGATTTCCTATTAGCGGCATTGCGGCAAACTTTTGGTCCGCAACGGCGGCACAAGCAGACATTTCTCTCTGCTGGCGGTGAGGCGCCCGCATTCTACCGATCTACACCCTTTACCTTGCCCCATTGGCGCGCCGCCGTGTAACCGAGATAGCCAGTGCCGAACAACGCATAGAGCGGCTCTGGCAAACCGCCGAGATAGGCGTTCATGCCCGATGCGATATCGGTTGCTGTGGTCGGGCTGAATGCTGCCAGAATGCCCATGGGTAGGGCGGTCAGCAGCAGCACATACATCACATAAAGGAAGCTGGGGCGGGCGCGGCTGGTCCACGGGTCTTTGGAATTGGCCTCTGCCACAATGGCGGAAAGGCGCGCTTCGATGGATTGCAGCTCATGCGTGCCTTCCAGTTTCAGCAATTCCAGCTTGGCTTTGGCGCGGGCATCTTTGTCAGGGATGATCTTGTCGATCAGCGATGCGATGGGGCCAATAAGGGATTCCAGTAATGCCATAGGGCGCGCTCCAGCGATATGATTCGCAGCGGTGCTAACCAAATGGGTTGGTGTAGGAAAATTATTTCACCAGTTAGGCGCTGGCAAGTAAGGCTTTCGCAAGATCGAGGTGAGGGCGGTCCAGCATTGCGCCATTTAGCCCGACTGTTCCGGCGCCGGAATCGGCATCAAATGCGGCAATGATGGCGCGCGCATGGGCGAGTTCTTCTTCGCTCGGCGTGAAGGCGTCGTTGATGACAGGCACTTGGGCAGGGTGGATGGCGAGCATTCCCCGATACCCTTGGCTGCGGACCATCAATGCGCGTTCTTTCAGCCCATCCAGATCGCGGAAGTCGGACTGGATCGTCTCGATCGGCGCGGCTCCGGCGGCGACGGCACCAACAAGGCACAGGCTGCGCGCCAATTCAAAGGTCGGCATATATTGGCCGCTTGCTTGAAACTGTACCCGCGCACCAAGGGCAGAGGACAAATCTTCCGCGCCCCAGCTCATCGCGACCAATCGCGGCGATCCGGCATATTCGCCGGTGGTAAACATCGCCTTGGGTGTTTCTGTGACCAAGGCAGCCACCTTGGTGCTGCCCGCTGCAATTCCGTGCTTGGCTTCAAGCTCGCTCAGCATCTGGTCGAGTGCTTCGACGTCTGCCTTACCTTCGGCCTTGGGTAGGAATATTCCGCCTGGCGCGGCCGGCATGATGGCTTCCAGATCGATCCGGGCATCCTCGCCCGATAGCGGGTTTATGCGGACCCATAGCCGGTGGCGATCGGCGCGCGATGCCAGAAAGGCATGAACCGTGACCCGCGCCGCAGACTTGCTTTCTGGCATCACCGAATCTTCTAGATCAAGCAGGACAATATCCGCTTCGCCATCTGCGGCTTTGCCCATCTTCTTTGCGCTATCGCCAGGGGCGAACAGCCACGATCGCGCTTTGATTAAAGAAGTTTCGGTCACATCAATCCTCTCAAACGGGCAGGATAGGATGGGTTGATGCAGCCCGCAACCATGTAGAGTGCTATGCGATGCAAGGCATCAGCCATCATTGCTGTGCATAAAGCTGTGTATTTTGCATGTTCTTACACGGGGGTAAGATGACGTTACATTTGATCCGGCGGAATTGATGTAATGGTCATTGTATTGGGGCGCTTGGTCCCCCGTTAGATGAGGTCTGCGAAATGGTAGATGTGCTGATGATGTTTGGCTTCACCGTGATTGGATTTTACTCAATTGCGGTCTTGAACCATTCAATCAAGCTTGGATGGCTACGGTACCGCGCTTTGCAGCGGATCGTGTTTGTCTCCGCAGACAATGCACCAAAGCAGTCAAATTCAGACCGCTTCGTCCAACAACCGCGTATTGATCATGTAAACGCGCCAGCAGTCATGCAACTACCAATTGTCAGAGATTCCGGATTGCGGCCGTCCGGCTATGGCATCGGTTCATCCCGATTGAGGCTACTGATTGCTAGATGAATTCCACTGGTCGGGACGATAGGATTCGAACCTACGGCCCCTACACCCCCAGTGTAGTGCGCTACCAGACTGCGCCACGTCCCGATCCGGTGGAGCGCGGCCTATAAGTCCGACATAGGATTAGCGCAACAATAATGGCGACAATTATTGCAAAGAAAGCCGATGCGGTGACTGCCCAAAAACAAGGGTGGGCCCAAAAACAGGGGTGGGCATGGATACACTTGGCGCGTTGCCCCCCTCTTGCATTGCTGCTAGGCGGCACCACTTAATTTCAGCGATGCACGCTGTGGGGCCGAAGAACCGGTCTGCACACAGCGTAAACAGAACTAATTAGGATACAGGCCAACCGATGCTTAATCTTCTTACAGCCGCAGCAGGTGCTGAAGCGCCTCCGGGATGGATCCAGTTTTTGCCGCTCGTCGGTATGGGGCTTATTTTCTGGTTCCTGATTATCCGGCCGCAAATGAAGCGGCAGAAAGAGCATCAGGAAAAAGTATCTTCGATGAAAAAAGGCGACAAGGTCGTCACCGCCGGTGGCCTTATCGGCAAGGTAATCAAAGTCGATGATGACTATGCCGACATCGAAATTGCACAGGGCGTTAAAGTGAAAGCCGTCAAAAACACCATTGGCGATATTATTCCGCCAGCGGGTAAAGCCGCAAACGACTGATTGACGCGGCAGGGCCAGGGACGGGATTGCGTAAAGATGCTTGAATTTCCAACGTGGAAAAAGGTTTGGCTTTGGGGGCTGACGCTGGCGATGATCGCAGCGGCGCTTCCTTCTATATTCAGCGCAGCGAATATTCGCTGGCCGGAAGCTTTACCCAATCCGACCGTCAATCTCGGTCTCGATCTCGCCGGCGGAAGCCACATTCTGTTGGAAGCCGACCCGACCCAAGTTGCGGCGCAACGGTTGGAAAATATGGAAGAGGGTGTTCGGGCTGTACTGCGTCAGGCAGAGCCGCGTATCCGCTTTGGTGATGTGTCAACGCGCGATGGGCAGTTGAGCCTGTTGTTGGACAATGCAGCCGATGTTGATCGTGCGCGCGAAGAGATTATGCCGCTCATGAATGGCACCGGGCTGATCCAGGAATGGACGCTGGAAGTCGTTGATGAAAGCCGCCTCGTACTGACCCAGACTGAAGATGGTGCCGATAATGCCGTCACTCAGGCGATGGACAGCGCGACCGAAGTCGTCCGGAAGCGGATTGACGCATTGGGTACGCGTGAGCCGACAATTATCCGCCAAGGCGATACGCGGATCGTGGTCCAGGTACCGGGTCTGCAAGATCCGGATGAGCTGAAGAAATTGCTCGGTCAGACGGCCAAGCTTGAATTCAAACTGGTTGATCAAACGGCCCTTCCAACTGATGTTGCCGCCGGCATTGCCCCTCCCGGAAGCCAGATTTTCCCGTTCGCTGAAGGCACGCCTGGCGAAGGTGCTTCTCTGGCGGTTCGCCGTTTGGGCGGCATTAAGGGCGACAATCTCACCAATGCGCAGCAATCGGTTGATCCGCAGAACAATGAAGCGGTTGTGTCGATCCAATTTGACCAGCAAGGCGGCGCAAAGTTCGCGCAGTTGACCGAACAGAACGTCAATAAGCCATTCGCCATTATTCTGGACGGGAAAGTGCTTTCCGCCCCGAATATCAACGAACCTATTCGCGGCGGTAGCGCCCAGATTTCCGGCAGTTTCACGACGGAATCGGCCAACCAATTGGCAATTTCTCTGCGCTCTGGCGCTTTGCCGGTCGATTTGACGGTGGTTGAAGAACGCACGGTCGGCCCGGATCTTGGTGCCGATTCGATCAAGCGCGGTATGATCGCGATGATGATCGGTTCGATTGCGGTTATTGCGCTGATGATTGCGAGCTATGGCCGGTTCGGCGTCTATGCGACGATTGCCCTGTTCTTCAACGTTTTGATGTTGCTTGGCATCATGGCGGTCGGCAACACCACGCTGACGCTGCCCGGGATCGCCGGCTTTGTCCTGACGATCGGCGCCGCAGTCGATGCGAACGTGTTGATCAACGAACGAATACGAGAAGAGCGTAAACGCGGAAGGCGTGTGATCGCTGCGGTGGAAACCGGCTATAAAGAAGCAAGTCGGGCGATTTACGACGCGAACATCACCAACTTTATTGCTGGTGTGCTGCTGTTCCTGTTCGGCTCTGGCCCGATCCGCGGGTTCGCGATCGTGCTGATCGTTGGGCTGTTCACCAGCGTATTCACCGCAGTGTTCCTGACCCGGATGTGGGTTGCCGGATGGCTTCGTAAAGCCCGTCCGCAAGATTTGAACGTTTAAGGGGAGAATGACAATGAAACTGCTCAAGCTCGTCCCTGAAGACACCAACATTAGATTTCTCAAACTGCGGGTTCCTTTCTACGTTGTCAGCGTTTTGCTGATGATCGGCAGCTGGGCACTCGTGGCGACACAGGGTCTGAATTACGGCGTAGACTTTGCTGGTGGACAGGAAATTCGCGCGACCTTCGTTGGCGAAGAAACCGCTCCCATTCCGGAATTGCGTGAAACGGTTGGCGCATTGGAAGAAGTGGAAGACCCGGTTATCCAGCGTTTTGGCGCGGAAAATCAGGTGTCTATCCGGGTGAAACTCCCTGCCGAAGCGGAAGGCGATGCCGGTTTTGCCAATGCCATGACGGAGCGTATCACGCTGGCAATGAAAGAAGGCCATCCGGACGTCCGCATTGACGGCGTGGATTCGGTATCAGGCAAAGTTTCCGGTGAATTCCGCAACGACGCGGCGTGGGCATTGCTTGCCGCGATGATGATGGTGGCGCTGTATATTTGGATCCGGTTTGAGTGGCAATTTGGCGTCGGCGCGTTGTTCGCGCTGGTCCATGACGTGTCACTGACGCTTGGCTTCTTTGCTTTGTTGCAGCTCGAATTCAGCTTGCAGATTATCGCCGCGATTTTGGCGATTATCGGCTATTCTCTCAATGACACGATCGTGGTCTATGACCGTATCCGCGAGAACCTGAAAAAGTACCGCAAGATGCCGCTGCCCGAATTGCTGGACTTGTCGGTCAATGAAACTCTGGCGCGTACGGTGATGACATCGTTGACCTTGCTGGTCGCGCTGGTGCCGCTGTTGATTTACGGCCCGACCAGCCTGTTTGGTCTGGTTGCGGCGATCACGCTCGGTCTGTTTATCGGTACGTATAGCTCGGTATATATGGCGGCGCCGATCCTGATTTGGCTCGGGGTGAACTCTGATAGCTTCGTTCCCGAAGAAACGGTGGCTGACAAACAGGAACGGCTGGCGCGCGGCGAAGCGTAAGGCGTATTAGCGGATGAGGCTGGAGTAATATTCAGCCAGTTTTTCGGCATGGCTGGACCAACTGAATTGGTCAGCCATTGCCGCCACCGCCGCGCGTTCTGGCGGATTGGCCAGAATCTCTTTCAGGCCAGCTGTCAAAGCGTCCAGATTACGGTCTACAATCAGCCCGGCATCGGGTGATGTTACCAGTTCGCGTGCGCCGCCCGCATCGTTGATAACGATAGGCGTGCCGCACGCCAGAGCTTCCACCCATGCGTTGGCCAGCCCTTCATTCGCAGAAGGCAGCACCATCGCATCCGCCGCAGACAGGACGACTGGCAGCAGATCGTGATCAAGCACGCCGAGGAAATGGACACGGTCGTCCACTCTCAGGTCGATGGCCAGATTGCGCAAATGTTTCTCATCAGGCCCTTTGCCGACCAATAACAGCTTCGCATCGGGAATGCTGGGCAGGGCACCAATCGCCAGTTCCTGGCCCTTGCGTTCAATCAAAGCACCGACTGAAACAAACAGCGGCTTTTTCTCCGGAATCGAGATGTTCAAAGTGTTGCCCAGCATGGTGCGCAACCCTTCATGTTCCAGCGGCCGAAAGCGGTCGCGGTCCAGCCCGGTATAATGGACGGAAATCTTATTCAGCGGCATTCCAGCCCGGTCCATGTCGCGCGCCAAAGCCTTGGAAACCGCCAGCAAGCTCGTCGCCCGCTCGGCCGCCTCCAGCATTTGGTCCAGCGCAAAATGCTTGTGACCCCACAAGGTGATATCAGATCCGCGCGCTTTGATCGAACAGGGCAGACCGAGCTTTTCCGCTATCCAAGCCGCAGCGGGTCCGTCGGGATAGAAGAACTGGGCGTCGATCAGGTCGAATGGCTCAGTGGCGTGTAATCTTTGCACCAGCGGCAATATCTTGCGGCCAATCACGCCGGGATTAATCCGGGCGCCGATATTGGGTATCAGTGTAAAGCGGGGGCGATGGACCTCGACGCCGTTTTCCATACCATCCACCGCTGCTGCAACCAGCGGTTTGTACCGGCCTAGGGCCAAGGGCGGAATGCCGATCGGGTTGATCAGCGTCACATCCCAGTCATCGCGGGCGGCCAATCCCTCCAGCGATCGGGCAACAAAAGTCCCAAATCGAGGGGTATGGCTGTTGGGATACAGCGTGGAGATCGACAGTAAGCGCTTCCGCCGGGTGAGTGAGCCGATCATAGCGGGCGCACCAGCATTTCGGCCACCGCAATCCACGGCGGATCATCCACCACTTGTTGTTTCTGGCCAATTCCCGGGGGAAGAAGACCGACTAAGCGACCCTGTCGGTCAATCAGCCGCCCAAACGCAAACCTGCCACCTTTTCGCGGGACCAGTACATCGCGATTGATTGCGGTATTGGCCTGTTCGGCGGGGAGTTGACGCATCCAGAGTTGATCACCTGATCTATACTCACCCGCGCTTGCATGGATCGTCAGAACCATCATTTTTGCGTCGCTGGTCAATTCGGCCGGAGCCAACGCGTCGCGCGGGGTCTTGAGCGCCTCTGGCCCGGTTTCGGTCAATTGCGCCACTATTTGTGCAGGTTCGCTATCTTCAGCGCGCACCAATGTTTGCGGATCGATCGCCAGCGCCGCTGCAATCCGGTCCATCCATTTTGTGGACAGGTTGCGCATCCCGGTTTCAAGGCGGCCGATCGTCTGCGCGGTGGTCGGTGGGTCGCAGGCCTCTGCCACGTCGGCCAAAGTCATGCCCTTGGCTTTGCGAATGTCACGAATGCGGTTGATCATTAGGCTCTCTTGCAAATAACCATATTGGTTTTTTCTTTCCTACAGCCATTCCGATTTGGCAAGTGCTGATTCGTTGTGTTGTGGGAGTTTCTTTATGCGCCGTGAGTTGATTGAACGTGAATTGACCAGTGAAGGACCCAAGCGAGAGGGTGGTCGCCGGTCCGGGCGGCGCAGCGTCTCGGTAAATTTGGCGGAATCGCCGCTATCCTGGTTGCACGCGCGCGGCCATATTGATGACCGGTTGTTCGATGCAGGTGAACGGCTGCGGGCGGATTACGAGCGGGCGCAACTTGGTGCCAGTGTCACCATGCGCTGGGACGTGGTCCGTATCAGGGGGCAGGGCAGCGATAGCGGATTATCGCCAACGGAACGGCAAATTGCTGCAAAGTCCCGTTTCGATGCTGCGCTGGCAGAAGCCGGATCGGGCTTGTCCGACATTCTCTGGCGGGTCGTTTGTGCGGGCGAGGGTTTGCCTGATGCTGAAAAGGCGCTGGCTTGGCCGGCGCGCAGTGGCAAGCTGGTTCTAAAGCTGGCGCTAGACCGCGTCGCTGGTTTTTACCGGATCAACTGAGTTTGGTTTGAGTTTTGCCGTAATCTCGGCCCTCAGCCGCGGCAGAACTATTTCCCCGAACCAAGGGTTCTTCTTGGCCCAAATGGCGCTCCGCCATGCGGGATGGGGAAGAGGCAACATATCAGGCAAAAAGCTGTCAAACTGCCGCACACGGTTGGTCAACGACATCGACCGTGTCGCGGGGAGATAATAAGCCTGAGCATAGCTGCCGACCAGCAAAGTGATGCGATCTGGCGGAAGCGTGGCCAATATTCGTTCGTGCCACTGCGGCGCGCATTCTTTGCGAGGCGGCTTGTCGCCGCCTGATGCCTTGCCGGGGTAGCAGAACCCCATTGGCATGATGGCGACTTTCGCAGGATCGTAAAGCTGCTCTCTGCTCAGGCCAGTCCATTCCCTTAGCCGGTTGCCGCTATCATCATCCCACGGGATACCGCTGGCATGGACTTTGGAACCGGGGGCTTGGCCGATAATCAGAACCCGCGCTGTGGCTGAGAATTGAACGACGGGGCGAACGCCGTGTGTAAGATGCGGCGCGCAAATCGTGCAGTCGCGGATTTCAGAGTGCAAGTCAGACAGCGGAGACGTCACCCTTCGACCATCTCTGCCAGTTCCAGCCAGCGCTCCTCAGCACTATCTTTCTCGGCTCGGGCGTTTTCCACGCCTTTGCTGATGGTTGCGAATTTTTGCGGGTCGCTGGTGTACAAATCAGGATCGGCGAGAATGGTTTCGCCCTTTTGAATTGCCGCTTCCAGCTCCTCAATACGGGCGGGCAGCAGCTCGTAATCGCGTTTGTCCTTGTAGCTCAGCTTGGTGCTTTTTGGGGCCGCCTGAGATGGCGTAGGGGCCTTTGTCTCTGGTTTTGCGGTACGGGCTTTTGTCGCGGAGGAACGATGCTGGCGCTTGCTCTCCCAGTCTTCATAACCGCCAGCCACAATATCGACGAAGCCGCTGCCGTCGAGGCCGAGCGTGAGTGTAACCGTGCGGTCCAGAAAATCGCGATCGTGGCTGACGATCAGAACCGTGCCATCATAATCGGCGATCACTTCTTGCAGCAGATCGAGCGTTTCCAGATCAAGATCGTTTGTCGGCTCGTCCAGCACCAGCAGGTTTGATTTCCGTGAAAATTCACGGGCGAGTAGCAAACGGGATCGTTCGCCGCCTGACATGGTGGAAACTTTGGTATCCACCAATCCTGGGTCAAACAGGAATTCCTTGAGATAACCCTGGACGTGTTTGCGCACGCCGCGAACGTCAATCCAGTCGCCGCCTTCGGCCAAGACATCGCGCACGGATTTGTCCGGCGTCAGCAGCGCGCGCTGCTGGTCGATCATCACGCCGGTCAGAGTTTTTGCGATGGTGACGGTGCCTGTATCCGGTTCAATTTCACCGGTGAGCAGTTTCAGCAACGTCGTTTTGCCGGCCCCGTTTGCGCCGACAACACCAATCCGGTCACCGCGCTGGATGCGCAGCGAGAAGTCACGAATGATGGTGCGGTCGCCATAGGATTTCGACACTTTGTCCGCGACCATGACCGCCTTGGATTTATTGCTGGAATCGCTTTCCAACCCCAATTTGGCAGGTCCGGTCGGGTTGATCATGGCCGCGCGCTGGGCGCGCATCTGCCAAAGTTTTTCAAGCCGCCCCTGGTTGCGTTTCCGGCGGGCTGTGACCCCGCGTTCCAGCCAATGCGCTTCCAGTTTGAGTTTCGCGTCCAACCGGTGGGCAGCGCGTGCCTCTTCTGCATAGACTTGTTCTTCCCAAGCCTCGTATCCGCCAAACCCGACATCTTTGCGCCGCAGCATTCCGCGTTCCAGCCAGATAGTCGCATTGGTCAAACGCTTGAGGAAAGTCCGGTCGTGACTGATGACTACAAACGCGCCCTTATATCTCTCCAACCAGCCTTCCAGCCAGTCAATCGCCGCAAGGTCGAGGTGGTTGGTCGGCTCGTCCATCAGCAACAGATCAGGGTCTTGGGCGAGGGCGCGGGCAATCGCTGCCCGCCGTTTCTCGCCGCCGCTGGCACCCTGTGCAGGGGTGGACATATCGATACCCAATTGGCCGGCAATGGCTTCGACTTCATATTCTTCCGGCGGAAATTCACCCGCCAGTGCGAAGTCCATCAGCGTGTCAAACGCTGCGACATCGGGTTCCTGTTCCAGAACAACAATTCGGGTGCCAGGTTTGACTTTACGTTCGCCCCGATCCGGCTCCAGCTGATCAAAGATCAGGCGGAACAAGGTGGTCTTACCCGCTCCATTGCGGCCAATCAGGGCCAAACGATCGCGCGGACCGATATGCAGATTCAGATCTTCAAACAGCCACCGGCCGCCTATTTGCAGACCGATATTTTCAAGACTGAGTACGGGGGGCTGGGCCATGCAGGCGCGCTTAGCGGCACGGCGCGGCACGGACAAGCGACTTGCCCTTTAAATACGGTCAGATAGGGTTGTACTTTAACGCAAGGTAGATGCCGTATTCACGGGATGTTCAACGGAATGACTTTAGGCAGGAACTTGATGATCCGCTTTTCGCTCCTTTTTGGCCTGTCCGTGATGCTGGCTGTTGGTACGCCAACTGACGTTGCCCACGCGCAAGAACGTGATGATCAAACCGAAGCGCGCAAAGAAATGCAGGCCGGTAACATCATGCGATCGCGCCAAATAGAGGCGCGCGTGCTGCCGATGATGCGGGATGCAGAATATCTCGGCTTCGCCTACGATTCGACCGCGATGGCTTACCGGCTGAAATTTATCCGGAGCGGGCGCGTCATTTTTGTCGATGTTGATGCACGCACCGGGCGGATATTGGGTCGCAGCCGTTGACGAATGGCTGTTTGAAGTACTCGATCAGTTGACGCATTTGGGACAAAAGACCACGTAACAAAGTGAAATTGATGTAAAGCGGCCTTTGGGGCAGCTTTCAGGGGACCTTAGAAATATGCGTATTCTAATTGTCGAGGATGAACCGACACTCGGCCAACAGTTGAAATCCACGCTGGAACAAAACGGTTATGCCGTTGACCTGTCGACCGACGGGGAAGACGGGCACTTCCTTGGTTCGACCGAAGATTATGACGCGGTTATTCTCGACCTCGGCTTGCCTGAAATTGACGGTCTGACCGTGCTGGGTATGTGGCGCAAAGAAGGCCGGACCTTCCCGGTACTGGTTCTTACGGCGCGTGACAGTTGGTCTGATAAGGTTGCCGGTCTGGATGCGGGCGCCGATGATTATTTGGCCAAGCCATTCCAAACTGAAGAGCTGATTGCACGCTTGCGGGCGCTTATTCGCCGCGCGTCTGGCAATACCTCGTCGGAATTGACCGCGGGTAATGTGCGTCTGGATACGCGCTCTGGCCGGGTAACTTTATCGGGCGAACCGGTGAAGCTAACGGCGCAAGAATATAAGCTGCTCAGCTATCTCATGCATCATAAAGGCAAAGTGGTCAGCCGTACGGAACTGATCGAGCATATTTACGATCAGGATTTTGACCGCGATTCCAACACTATTGAAGTGTTTGTTACGCGTATCCGTAAGAAGTTGGGTGCGGATGTGATCACGACCATACGCGGTCTGGGATATAGTCTTGACGATCCAGACGAAAAGCCACGAGCATCGTAAATGAACGCGCCTGAGACCAAACTGGTCCCGGAAGGGCGCGTTTCATCCCCTTTGAATGAAGGGTTCGCATCGCCAGATACTGGCAGCCTTTCGCGGCGGATGATGATCATTGCCGCCGGGTGGATTCTTGTTTTATTGCTCGCCGGCGGGTTTGCTCTAGACCGGGCGCTGACCAATCTGGTCGAACGCAACTTCGATGAGCAGCTCGAATATATGCTGACCGGCATGATCGCCTCGGCAGAGGTCGGGCCGGATGGCGAAGTGCTGTTTTATCGTACCTTGGGCGATCAAAAATTCCTGGAACCCAATAGCGGGCTTTATTGGCAAATTAGCGGTGTAGGGCATGAAGATTGGCCATCGCGCAGCCTATGGGATCGGTCGCTCAATCTGCAGAAAGATACTTTTGATGCAGAACCGCATTTCTATGATAGCGATCAGTTTCCCCGGGAACCGCTGCGGATTGTAGAGCGCAGCATTATATTGCCGGGCAGTGAAACCAATTGGACCTTCGCGGTTGCTTCTGCCCGGGAGGATATCGATTCCCAGATACAGCAGTTTCGGTCTATTTTGATTTGGTCGTTTGCTGTGTTGGGCCTTGGTCTGTTCGTTATGGCGGCCTTGCAAAGCTATTACGGATTACGCCCGTTGCGGCGTATCCGGATGGCGATCCAACGGATCCGAACGACAGGCACCAACCGCGTAACCGACCCTTTGCCGCATGAGGTTCAGCCGCTGGTCGAAGAACTGAACATGCTGCTGGAACATTCTGAAAAGCAAGCGGAAGAGGCCAGAACACACGCAGGCAATTTGGCGCATGCGCTGAAAACACCGCTAACGGTTGTGAACAATGCGGCCACTGCACGGGCGGCGGATTTGCCTGACACTGTTATTCGCGAAGCCACCACGATGCGGCGTCATGTGGATCACCATTTGGCGCGGGCGAGGGCAGTGGGCCGCCGCGCTGTTGGCCTGGCCAGAACGCCTGTCTGTGACAGTGCGGAGGCAGTGCGCCGCGCAATTGAACGATTATATCCGCAAGTGCGATTTGACATCGATGGCAAGCGCGATGCGGAAGTGTCTATCGAGCGGCAAGACCTTGACGAAATCCTCGGTAATCTGATCGAAAATGCAGCCAAATATGGCGGCGGAAGTGTCTTTGTTACTGTTGATGCAGAGGACACCGCCGATCAATGCGTCATTTGGGTAGAGGATGACGGGATGGGCATCCCCGAGGATAAACGCGTCGAGATATTTGATCGCGGCGCGCGGCTGGATACCGGAAAACCGGGGACCGGGCTTGGTCTGGCGATTGTCCGCGATGTGGCCGAAATTTACGGCGGCGGCGTAGAGCTTGATGAAAGCGAAGACTTGGGTGGCCTGCTGGTTAAGCTCAGCTTGCCGCGCCCGGTCTAATCCGTAACGCCCCGCGTCCGTCCGGTCGCCACACGTCTCGCCGGTCGTTTATGCGCGGTCGGCTGCCTGTTGATGGTGCCGGATGACTTCATCGATAATGAAGCGCAGGAATTTCTCGCTAAATTCGGGATCAAGATGTGCTTCTTCCGCCAATCCGCGCAAGCGTTCGATTTGGCGGGCTTCCCGATCCGGATCTGCGGGAGGCAGCGTGACACGCGCCTTATACTCGCCCACAGCTTGGGTAATGCGAAAGCGTTCGGCCAGCATATGAATTAAGGCTGCATCGATATTGTCGATGCTGCGGCGGAACGATGCGAGTTGATCATCGCTGGCGGAATTGTTGTTATCTGTGTTGTTCATCGCGCTGGGTTATATCACGCTATTTGCAACGTTTCTACGCTGCTAAACTCTTGCCAATAGGTATCTACACGGTCATGTGCTGCACTATCATGAGCGCAGACATTATTCCCTTGCCCAAAGCACGGCCCACGCTGGATCCGATGCTTGCATTAACCGCCCAGGATATGAATTCGGTCAATGCCGTGATTCTGGACCGGATGCAGAGCGAGATACCCTTGATCCCGGCTTTGGCAGGGCATCTGATTTCCGGCGGCGGCAAACGGCTTCGTCCGATGCTGACTTTGGCCGGAGCGGAATTGGTCGGGTACCACGGTAGCCGCCATCACAAGCTGGCTGCTTCCGTAGAATTTATTCACACGGCGACTCTGCTGCACGATGATGTGGTGGACGGGTCTGATTTGCGGCGCGGGAAAGCGGCCGCCAACATCATTTTCGGAAACCCCGCAACGGTTCTGGTTGGCGACTTTCTGTTCAGCAGAGCCTTTGAATTGATGGTTGAGGATGGCAGCTTGAAAGTGCTCAAAATCCTATCCGGTGCCAGTGCGATTATCGCTGAGGGTGAAGTCGATCAGCTTACCGCACAGCGCCAGATCGAAACCAGCGAAGAACGCTATCTGAACATTATCAGTGCAAAAACGGCTGCATTGTTCGCTGCGGCCAGCCGTATTTCTGCTGTTGTCGCAGAATGTGACGATGCGCAGGAACGCGCATTGGATGATTATGGGCGCAATCTGGGGGTAGCCTTCCAGCTGGTTGATGACGCGATTGATTACGATTCCGATGCGGCGGAAATGGGCAAGGATCAGGGCGACGATTTCCGCGAAGGCAAGATGACATTGCCCGTTATTCTGGCCTATTCGCGCGGCAATGCTGCGGACCGTAAGTTCTGGGAAGCAGCAATCGCCGGGCATCGGTCGTCTGACGATGATTTGGCCGAGGCAATCCACTTGATCGCAAAATATGACGCGGTTGAAGATACGCGCCAGCGTGCGCGCCATTATGCCCACCGCGCGATTGATGCGATTTCGATTTTCCCTGACAGTAAAGCCCGCCAAGCCATGGCGGAGGCAGCGCAATTCGCGGTGGCCCGCGGATACTGAGGGTCTGCCTACTTTGTTTGCGTTCTGTGCCGCGCTAGAGGGATAGCGTGGCTGATCTACCTATCAATGCTGTGTTGCCCGATCTGTTGGCCGCATTGGATGCGGGCGGAACCGCTACGCTCATCGCGCCCCCGGGGGCAGGCAAAACAACGGCTGTTGCGCCGGCTCTGCTTGGCCAAGAGTGGTGCAGCGGGCAGGTTATCCTTCTGAGCCCCCGGCGCGTCGCAGCGCGGGCTGCTGCGGAACGTATGGCAGAGCTGCAAGGCGAGAAGGTGGGCCAGACGATTGGGTATGTTACCCGGTTGGACAGTAAACAGTCTGCGGGCACCCGCGTGCTGGTGATGACCGAAGCGATTTTTGTAAGGCGCATTGTCGATGATCCCGAATTGCACGGGGTCAGTGCAGTCCTGTTTGATGAAGCGCATGAGCGCCATCTGGACAGCGATTTGGGGCTGGCACTTGCGCTCGAAAGCCGGGCGATCCTGCGCGATGATCTGCGCGTTTGCGTCATGTCCGCAACGATTGATGGTGAGCGGTTCGGGACGCTGTTGGGCGAACAATCAGCGATCATTGAAAGCGAAGGCAAAGCCTATCCGCTGCGGATTGAGTGGGTCGGCGCGCGTCCAGAAATTCCGGTTGAACAGCAGGTTTTTGAAGCCACGATTACCGCGTGGCGCGACAATGAAGGGGATGTGTTGGTCTTCCTTCCCGGTGTGCGGGAAATCGAGCGGCTGCGGGAACGATTGGAACAACGCTTTCCGGATACGCCGATACACGCCTTGCACGGGCAAGCAGACCCCGCCAGCCAGCGCGCAGCGTTGAAGCGAAACCCGGAAGGCCTGCGCCGGATCATACTGGCGACCGCGATAGCAGAAACTTCGCTTACCTTGGACGGGGTATCGGTCGTGGTCGATAGCGGCTTGTCCCGGCGGGCAGAATTTGACCGTGCAGCAGGGACGACCCATCTTGTCACTGTCCGGTCGAGCCAAGCGGCATCGGCGCAGCGTGCAGGGCGGGCCGCGCGCCAGGCGCCGGGCGTTGCCTATCGGTTGTGGACACAGGGCGGTCATGCTGGGCGCCCTCCCTATGACCCGCCTGAAATCGAAACCGCCGATTTGGCTCCGCTGGTTTTGTCGCTTGCGGAATGGGGAACGCAGGATGCCGGCTCTTTGGCATGGCTTGATGTTCCGCCCGATGCATCGATTACATCTGCGCAGGGCCGGTTAAAACAGCTCGGCGCAGTGACGGAAACGGGCGCGATCACCGATTGGGGCCGAAACATAGCCTCTTTGCCAATGGCTCCGGCACAGGCTGCAGCGGTTCTGCACGGTGCAGCGCAAGGGGATGCGGTTCAGGTGGCGCGGTTGGTCCTGTTGCTACAGGAACGCAATTTGGGCGGCCGGGGTGAAGACTTGCTGGGCCGGTTGTCACGGTGGAATGGGGACCGGTCCGCGCGTGCGGAGGCATCCAGAAAACTGGCAGATAATTGGACCAGAAAAGCGGAAAAACTGATTGATCGGGTATCGTCTGACGGGTGCGATCCGGCACTCAGCCTTGCTCATGCCATGCCGGACAATATCGCCAGGCCGCGCGACCCATCAGGTGAGAATTGGGTGTCGACCGGCGGGCGCGGTTATTGGCTAGACCCGGCATCACCCTTGTCCCGTGCGCAGTGGCTGGTCATCGGCGATGCGCAAGGTCATGCGAAGGGCGCGCGAATCACAGCCGCGGCGGAGCTGAGCGAAGCGGCGGTCGAGAGCCATCTCGGCCATTTGATGGAAACGCGTTCCGTGCTGAGCTGGAATGCGGCAGAGAGCCGGGCGGAGGCGAGGCTGGAACGGCGCATGGGCGCGATTACCTTGAAAAGCGGCCCTGACCCTGACCCTGACAGCGCCGCGATGACCGAATTGTTGGCGGTAAAGTTCTTCGAACAATTTGACCGGCTTATGCCGACCGGCTTGATGGCTAGAGCGCGTTTTGCGGGCATTGATGCGCTGTCCCGCGCGGCGCTTAAAGACACTGCCGCGCTGTGGTTGGAACCCTTGCTGGACGGTAAGCGAAAGCTTGACGTCAGCCCCGGCCAGATCGCGACAGCGCTTGTCAATATGCTGGGCTGGGATGACCGGCAACGGCTGGATACATTGGCACCGAAAGAGCTGGTTAGCCCGGCAGGCACGCATCATGTGATTGACTATGAAGGCGATAACGCCCCTTCAGTCGACATTCGTGTGCAAGCCTTGTTTGGTTTGGAGGCGCATCCGATGATCGGAAATGAGCCGCTTCTGCTGAACCTGACCAGCCCGGCAGGACGGCCAATACAAGCCACCCGCGACTTGCCTGCTTTCTGGAAGGGGAGTTGGGATGACGTTCGCAAAGATATGAAGGGGCGATACCCCAAGCATCGCTGGCCGGATGAACCGTGGCGTGAAGAACCCAGCCTGAAAACCAAGAATGCCTTTGCACGCAAGGATTCCTGACTTAAAGGACCAGCATTATGGCAGCACGCATTTACCAGATTCCGAAAAACGCTATGCAATCCGGCAAGGCCAAGGTTGATACTTGGATGCTGGAATTTGAACAGAGCGAGGCGCGTAAGCCGGACCCGCTAATGGGCTGGACCGGCAGCGGTGACACGCAGGCGCAAGTTCAGATCAAATTTCCTGATAAGGATGCCGCAAAAGCCTATGCGGAAAAACACGGGATAACCGCCCGCGTTTATGCCACACCGCCTAAATCGCTGAAGCTGCAAGCTTACGCTGATAATTTTCGGTAAGCACATCGTCTTTTGAAATAACGCCAAGATAACTTGATTATCGGCACTTGCTTCGCCATATGCGCGGCGGGAGTCGGGTGGACGTTTGCGTTCGCCAACCTGGTCAGGTCCGGAAGGAAGCAGCCACAACGATTTGCGGCGGGTCGCTCGGCTCCTATTTCATCCAGAATTATTCGGCGGCTTTCGCGTCGCTTGGTGCCAGTGTTTGGCGCGTGCGGGTACGATTAAGTGCTGCAATCACTTCATCGTAATCTCTCTTTTTGAGATCAGCGCGAACACAATAGAGTGATACGCTTTCCAAACCGCCATCTGTAAATAGCAACAGCCGTGTCGGCCCATCGCTGCTTTCCACATCTTTGCTCCATCTGCCGTGGTAACCAGCGGGCAAATCACTGCTTTGGGTGGACAATTGGTTCCAACCAGCGGCCTTGGCCATTGGCGCAAGCTGTTCAGCCAATGATGCAGCATTCAGAGTGTCGCTGGCGGGGGCCTCGTAACGCAGTGTATGAACGACCCGGCTTTGCTGTGTGAACCAAGTTTCGCTGTGAAGAAATGGTCCGATGGCGGGTGATAACGGGATGGATTTGTTCTCGTAACTGAGTGCAGCCTGAGCCGCGGTCTCGGCGGTGCCGAATATACCGGCATAGCCTCCTTCCGGGGTACAAAACTGTTCAAACACATGGTGATCCAGCGTTAGTCTGCCAGTTGCTTCCGCCTGAGCAGGTGCTGACAGTATGAAGGCCCCAGCCAACATTGAGAAAGCTGAGATCACCACAGATTGCGCGGCGTTTTGTCCAAGGTTGATTAAACGGCGCATAGCGATCTGTTCCCTTCGACAAGCACGGTAACTGCCCCTACATTAGCGGGCAATGACTGATTCTGAACATAATGGCGACAATCAGGAAGAGGTCGCATCTGCGGCTGAGCTCGAAGCAGCGGGGCAGGACTCGATGTTTGGCGGCGCGCCACCAGAGCAAGCTGCGGCGTCTGTCGTGCCGGCAGTGGGTGACGGGGGAAGTTCTGACGTTTCACCTGCGGAACCAAGCCAACCGTACCGTGTATTGGCACGTAAATACCGACCGCAAACTTTCAGCGAGCTGATCGGCCAAGAACCAATGGTGCAAACGCTCGCCAATGCGATTGAGCGTGACCGGTTGGCTCATGCCTTCTTGATGACCGGGGTTCGCGGAGTAGGTAAAACCTCGACTGCGCGCCTTATTGCCAAGGCGCTCAATTGTGTCGGTCCAGACGGGCAGGGCGGACCGACCATTGACCCGTGCGGCCAATGTGAGGCGTGTGTTGCGATTGCAGAAGGCCGCCATATCGATGTGATCGAGATGGACGCCGCCTCCCATACAGGGGTGGATGATGTCCGCGAGATTATTGAGGCAGTGCGCTATGCTGCTGTCAGTGCGCGATATAAAATCTACATTATCGATGAAGTTCATATGCTGTCGCGCAATGCTTTCAATGCGTTGTTGAAGACACTTGAAGAACCGCCAGCCCATGTGAAGTTCCTGTTTGCCACGACCGAGGTGGATAAGCTGCCGGTGACAGTGCTCAGCCGGACCCAGCGGTTTGATTTGCGGCGGATCACGACTGAATTGCTGCATCAGCATTTTGCCAAGATTTGCGGGCTTGAAGGCGTCGAGGCAGAAGCAGAGGCGCTGCATATGGTTGCTGGCGCGGCAGAGGGTTCTGTACGCGATGGCCTGTCGATTCTCGATCAAGCCATTGCCCATGCGGATTTGGGCGGCGAAGGCAAAGTTACTGCTGCGCGTGTTCAGGATATGCTCGGTCTGGCCGATAAAGGTGCGCAAAGACGGTTGCTGGCTCATCTATTTGAGGGCGATGCCAAGGCGCTGCTGTCATCCATGGATGATCAATATGCGCTGGGAGTAGAATCGCTGGCGCTGATGCGCGGCCTGATGGATTTGGTCCACCGGATCACTGTTAGTCAGGTAAGTGGCGGGGAGCCTGATGCCCCAACAGCTGAAGAGCGCGACGCGTTGAAAGACTGGGCAGGGCGCCTGTCTGCGTCTCAGCTCCATAGGTTGTGGCAATTATTGCTGAAGGGGCACGAGGAAGTCCGTCAATCTCCTGATCCGTTAGTCTCTGCCCAAATGGCATTGCTGCGGGCGTTGCACGCTTCGGATATGCCGGATCCGGGCAAGCTCGCGAAGAAAATCGAACATCTGGCCGCAAATGGCGTTGCTGCGCCGCAATCTGCGGGTGGGGGAACATCCGGTGGAACGACGGGGGCCACTGACTGGAAACAGTTGGTTGCTCAGGTCGAGAATAACGGAAATCACCTCGCTGCGAGCATTATGAGATTGCAAGTCAGGCCGGTGTTGGTTGAACCCGGTACGCTCAAATTTTCCCGTGCCGCCCAGTTTAAAGATGACATCGTTCCGCAGCTGCGTGACGCGTTGATGGGTGCTACAGGCGAGCGATGGACGGTCGAGCAACTGGCTGATGGCGGAGAGCCATCCTTGGTTGAAGAGGAGGAGGCGCAAAGAGTTTCCGATTTGGAGAAACTTCGTGCCCATCCATTGGTTCAGGCAACAATGAAAACCTTTCCCGAAGCGGAAATGGTGGAAGAAGACATCAATGGCGCGGGGCAGAGTTCCCGGGGCCAAAACAATTGGAGTAAACGCGCATGAAATCCATGGAAGAGATGATCCAAGCGGCGCAGAAAGCTGCTGAAACAATCCAGACGCAAATGAACGATGTTCAGGCGAAGCTGGATGCGATTGAAGTGACCGGTGAAGCTGGCGGCGGATTGGTGAAGGTGAAATGTTCGGCCAAGGGCCGCGTGCTCGGGGTGAATATCGATGACAGCCTGATGAAGCTTGAAGAGAAGCAAATGGTCGAGGATCTGGTGACCGCCGCATTCAACGATGCCCGGGGCAAAGCAGACCGCGTTTCTGAAGAAGAAATGAAGAACATTAAAAACGGTATGGGGCTGCCGCCAGGCTTCAACCTGCCCGGAATGGGATGAATGATGGTTACCACCGGGTTATCGGTGAGTTAATCCGAAGATAAGGCTTTCTGTTTAAATATCCCAGCTGATCAAAAACTGGGAAAATAGTGGGCGCACGTTTCATTCTTGGCATACTCGGCTGTTTAGCCGGGTTAGGCATTTCGGTGCCGGCTTCTGCCGATAGCGTTGATGCGTCTATGCCAGTGAGCGGCAGCGTGGTGAACCGTTGCGGGGTGCGCGCCACACCCATGACATTCGGCACTATCAATCCGCAAGGTGCAGGCCCGATTGACGCGACTGCCACTGTCACTTTGCGCTGCACCGTTTTTGAATTTGTCCGGATCACAATGGATAATGGCCAGAATGCCATTGGTAGCCAGCGCCGGATGGTCAATCAGAACGGTGAGTTTCTGGAATATCAGATATACGCCAATGCCGGCCGTACCCAGCGTTGGGGCCCCGGCGCCGGCGGTTTTCTGCTGCAAGGTTTTACATTGGGTGTGAACGATATTGATCTCACGGCATATGGCCGGATCCCCAATATCTCACCGACGCTAACCGGTACCTTCAGCGACGTAATTACCGTCACCGTCGAATTTTAAGCAAGACCGCAGTCTAAGCCGCCGGGTCTTGGCGATACCCGCCGTCCACAGCTCTGTCAGAATTTCCCATTGCAGGGCAGGGGCAGGGTACCCATATCAAACCTCCACCAGCGCACTATCGGGTTGCGCGGTATCAATACGGACTGGTTATGATCACTTATCCTCTTCTTCCCCTTCGCGATATTGTCGTTTTCCCCGGCATGGTAGTTCCGCTGTTTGTGGGACGAGACAAATCGGTGGCTGCTCTCGAAGTGGCTATGGAAGGCAGCAAGGACATCTTCTTGCTGGCACAGCTTGACCCGTCTTGCGACGATCCCGAACGTGACGATTTGTTCGATGTAGGTGTGGTTGCGCAGGTGCTGCAACTTCTCAAACTGCCGGACGGCACTGTCCGTGTATTGGTGGAAGGAACCAGCCGCGCAACGCTGAACAGCCTTAGCGATGTTGACGGCCATACCGTTGCTGATGTGACCGTGGTTGAACCTGTCACTGCTTCGGGGAGCGAAGTGACTGCCACCATGCGCTCTGTTGCGGAACAGTTCGGCGAATATGCAAAGCTGAATAAGAAACTTGGCGATGATGCCAGCGAAGAGTTGGGCGAAATTGATGATGCCGGCGCGCTTGCGGATGCGGTTGCTGCGGCAATCAACGCGAAAGTGTCGGACAAGCAAGGACTGCTGACGGAAACCGATCCTTTGAAGCGTCTTGAAATGGTTATGGCCTTCATGGAAGGCGAGCTGTCCGTCCTTCAAGTCGAACGCAAAATTCGCGGACGCGTAAAGCGCCAAATGGAAAAAACCCAGCGCGAATATTACCTTAACGAGCAGATGAAGGCTATTCAGAGCGAGCTTGGCGGCGAAGCCGAAGAAGCCAATGAAATGGCCGAACTGACCGAGAAAATCGAGAAGTTGAAGCTTTCCAAAGAAGCGAAAGCCAAAGCCAAGAGCGAAATGAAAAAGCTCAAAGGCATGCAGCCGATGAGCGCGGAAGCCACGGTCATCCGCAACTATCTGGACGTGTTGCTGGGGCTGCCTTGGGGTAAGAAGAGCAAGGTCAAGAAAGACATCGGCAAGGCGCAGGAAATCCTCGATGCAGACCATTACGCGCTGGAGAAAGTCAAAGACCGCATCATTGAGTATTTGGCGGTGCAGGCGCGGACCAACAAGTTGAAGGGACCGATCCTGTGTCTGGTGGGCCCGCCCGGCGTTGGCAAAACCAGCCTGGGTAAATCCATCGCGCGGGCAACCGGTCGCGAATTTGTGCGGCAATCATTGGGCGGTGTGCGTGATGAAGCAGAAATCCGCGGTCACCGGCGGACCTATATTGGTTCGTTGCCCGGCAAGATCGTGACAAATCTGAAGAAGGCGGGATCAAGCAACCCGCTGTTTCTTCTCGATGAGATTGACAAACTGGGCCAGGATTTCCGGGGCGATCCGGCATCAGCATTGCTTGAGGTTCTTGATCCGGAACAGAACTCAAAATTCCAGGATCATTATCTGGAACTCGATTTAGACCTGTCGGACATCATGTTTGTCACGACTGCCAACAGCCTCAATCTGCCGCAGCCTCTGCTCGACCGGATGGAGATCATCCGGCTGGAAGGGTATACGGAAGATGAGAAAGTCCAGATTGCGCAGCGGCACTTGATCGCGAAACAAATTGACGCGCACGGCCTGAAAGATGGCGAGTTTGAGCTGACCGAGGATGGCCTGCGTGACTTGATCCGTTTCTACACCCGCGAAGCGGGCGTTCGGACATTGGAGCGGGAAATTGCCCGTTTGGCCCGCAAAAGCTTGCGCAAGATTCTTGAGAAAGAAACTACCGGCGTTGTCATCACTCCGGACAATCTGGGTGAGTTCGCTGGTGTCCGTAAGTTCAAACACGGCATGTCCGATGACGAAGCGCAGATCGGCGCGGTTACGGGACTCGCTTGGACTGAAGTGGGCGGTGAACTGCTGACAATTGAAAGCGTAACCACACCCGGCAAAGGCGAGATCAAGACAACGGGTAAGCTGGGCGATGTGATGAACGAATCTGTCGCCGCGGCGTTCAGCTTCGTGAAGTCACGCGCGCCAGCCTATGGTATCAAACCGTCGATTTTCCAGCGCAAGAATATTCACATTCACTTGCCTGAAGGCGCCGTTCCAAAAGATGGCCCAAGCGCGGGTGTGGGCATGGTGACGTCAATCGTGTCTACGCTGGCTGGTGTGGCGGTTCGCCCTGATGTTGCCATGACGGGCGAAGTTACGCTTCGAGGCCGCGTGCTGGCGATCGGCGGATTGAAGGAAAAATTGCTCGCTGCTTTGCGGGGCGGCATCAAGACCGTGTGCATTCCGGAAGACAATGTGAAGGATCTGGCTGAGATTCCTGACAATGTGAAAGATGGTTTGGAAATTGTTCCAGTTGGCCATGTCGATCAGGTGCTGGAGGTTGCTTTGACCGCTATGCCGGCACCCATTGAATGGACCGAGGCAGACGATCTGGCATCGCAGCCCGGATCTGCGACGGGTGGCTTGCCTGCTCCAACTGCGCATTAAACAGCATTGGGGCGATTCGCGGCGCTTGCTGTCACGTAAAACGTCACAAACTGGTTCAGACTTGCCGTAAGGGAAAGTAAAAATACTGCAATTGAGCGTTTTTGTGACGCATTAGGGCGCTAAACCCATAATTGCCTTTGACAGAACGCAGGAAATTCCCTTCTAATCGCGCCTTTCGCAGCGCTGATTCACGGCTGCCGCGACCAACTTTTCCAAACGGGGGTTCCGGAATGAACAAAAATGATCTGATTGGTGCAGTCGCAGAAACAAGCGGCCTTTCAAAAAGCGATTCAGCAGCAGCAGTGGAAGGCGTGTTTGATTCTATCACCAAAGCGCTGTCGGGCGGCGACGAAGTTCGTCTGGTCGGTTTCGGCACGTTCTCTGTCGCAAAGCGTAAAGCGTCCACAGGCCGTAACCCGCGCACTGGTGAGCCGATGACGATCAAAGCGTCTAACCAACCAAAATTCAAAGCCGGTAAAGGCCTGAAAGACGCCGTTAATTAAACCGCTGATTATCCGGCTGTTGGCCCGGATACGAAAAGCCCCGCCTGGCAATCTGCCAAGCGGGGCTTTTGCTTTTCGGGGTGTACCGCTCAGCGACCCAGTTGGATCAACGCGGTTGGCGCGGCTTTGGTTCGGCTATCGATGTCCCAGCGCAATGCTTGCCCACCAGCGGCGGCTGCCGGACCTTCATCAGTGTTATTCGCCAATATCTGGCCATCAGTGACGATTGTGAATGTACCATCCATTTTCGGAAAGCCGGGATCAAAGGCTTCTCCGCCTTCTTCGGCAGCAGCAAGGGCAGCCATTCCTGTCATGCCGCCCATCATTCCCGTCATTCCCCCAGCATTGTCCTGTGCAGCGAAGCCGGGCGCTTCCACGCGGATTTGGTTGCCGTCGCGCAAGATCAGTTGAACAAATTGGGTGGGCAATGGGAAGCCTTCCATCATCGGGAACACGAAATCGTGGCTCAATTGGCCTCTGGTCGAAAACTCGACATTGAACACTCCATTGCCGACGTGCTCAACGGAATGCCAACCGCGCTGGCGTTCCAGCTTGGCAGCCATTTCGGCGCCGGCTTCTGGATCGCTCAGGTCGAGCCCACCCATTAGCGCCCCCATTTGCTCAATTTCTTTAGCCGATGAAGCTGCGCGGGCATCCGCATTGGCATCCCACTCCGCCTTTTGTTCGGCAGTTTCTTCGGCCGTGCAATCACGATCCTCGAACGTTTCCTCATCAAAGCAGTAGCCGCCTTCAAACTCGTCTGCATCGGATGCAGCGCCCATCTGGGCAAGCTGGCTTAGTCCTAAGAAGAATATCTCGCCGGTATAGGAAAACTCGAAGCTGTTATCCTGCTTAAGGGTCAATTCGGATGTGAATTTACCCGGAGTGAAAAAACACCCGCTGAGCAGCAATGAAAATGCTGCCAGCAATGCGGCACTGGAAAAGCGTTTAGTGTTCATGGTCATTCCCCTGCGGTATTACCGTGTTGCGATGGCGTATAATGCGATGGCCGCCGCATTTGAGACGTTCAAGCTTTCAATTGCGTTACTGATCGGCAGCTTGGCGAGCGCATCACAGTGCCCGGCAATGTTCTGCCGCATACCGTCCCCTTCAGCGCCCATGACCAAGGCAACCGGTCCTGCCGGCAATGCCTCGGCAAATGTTGTATCGGCTTCGCCAGCCATGCCGATCCGCCAATATCCTGCTTCAGCTACTTCATCCAGCGCACGTGCCAGATTGACAACGCGTATCCATGGCACAGTTTCAAGCGCGCCGGATGCAGATTTGGCTACAACGCCAGATTCCGGCGGCGCGTGCCGGTCTTGCGTAATGATTGCGCTGGCCCCGAATGCGGATGCAGAGCGCAATATTGCCCCGACATTATGCGGATCAGTAACTTGGTCCAAGATGACCAATGGACCCTCGGGACCCGCTGCCAAAACATCACCCAGATGCAAATCCTCCAGCGGAGCGCATTCCAATACCAGTCCCTGATGCGGTGCATCCCGGCTGACTAGCCGGGCTAGATCGGCGACTTCAGCATATTCGATAGGGAAATTTTCTGGCAGTTCACCGTCCAGTGTTTCGATGCCGTCGCGGGTAGCCCACAGTTTATGATGTTTGCGCTCCGGATTCTTCAATGCGGCTTCAACCGCGTGACGTCCCCACAGGCGGACTTGGCCTGTGCTGGCTCGGCCAGACCCGCGGCCGCCCTGCATGCGCCCGGCGCGCCCTCTGAGTGCGCGTTTGCGATCGCCCTTTGCCATGAAAACTCCTGTAGAAAATCAGCGAAAATCGGGATTGATTTAGCGGCTATCCCGCAACTTTCCGCTCCCATGCCAGTACCCCCATTGACAGGCAAGCGCGGCTTCGCCATTGGGGCGCCTCTCGGCAGGACGGTTTCAGTTTTTGAGATCACCAGCGCAGCGGGCTTAAACCCGCACCAAGCAAGCCAGTGGACAGGTGGCCGAGTGGTTAAAGGCAGCAGACTGTAAATCTGCCCGCGCAAGCGTACATAGGTTCGAATCCTATCCTGTCCACCACTTGCCTCCTCAGCCAGATATCCGCAGATTTTCAAAAAACGGATGTTACAATCCGGCAATTTTGTGCATACACCGTAACCATAACTGGTGCATTTTAGACACTAGGTCGTATTGTTGCGTAACAAAAGCGCTGCACATCATTGTATGTCGCTGCATAGCTATGCAATAATCCAAAATTACAGCTTCGGACCATCAAAAGACGGCTGAAGCAAAACCAAGTGCCACCAATAGGCACACGATATAAAGGGAAGAGGATGAAGAGAGCACTTCTGAGTTCAACAGCCGTACTGTTGGCATTTGGCTTGGCTGGTACAGCACAGGCGCAAGAATCAACTGATGCCGATGGTGCATCAAATCTGAATGACGAGGATATCATCATTGTTACGGCGACACGCCGGGCTGCTGATGTTCAGGATATTCCTATCGCGGTGACGGCGGTTACACCCGAACAGCTGGATAAGCAGGGCGTCGTGAACGTCCAAAACATATCTCAAGTATCGCCCAGTTTCTCTACATCCAACGCGCAAGTTGCATCGGGCACGGTCGTGTTGCGTATTCGCGGTGTTGGCACAACTTCCAACAATATCGGGTTCGAGTCAGCGGTCGGTATCTTTGTCGACGGTGCATATCAGTCCCGCCCAGGTATAGCTCTGTCCGAATTTGTTGACATTGAACGGGTCGAAGTTCTTCGTGGACCGCAAGGTACGTTGTTCGGCCGGAACACTTCGGCTGGTGCTCTCAATATCACTACTCGGAGCCCTGATCTTAGCGAGTTTGGCGGGTTTGTTAACGCGACCTACGGCAATTATGACCTCGTCAATGTTCAGGGCGCAGTTAATGTGCCAATTGTTCAGGACACTCTGGCCCTGCGGCTGACGGGTGCGTATCGCAACCAAGACGGTTTTGTTGACGTGATCGACGGGACGGGAGCTCAGATTGGCGAGTCGAACTCGATTGATCAGTTCTTGGTTCGTGGCCAGTTGGGATTTGAAAGTGATGGCGGTGCTAAAGCACGCTTGATTTTCGATTACACCGAAAGTGAAAACCAATGCTGTGCTGCGATTGAAGTTCGGGCAAACACGGCGTTTGAGAACACTGTAGAAAACCTTGGCGGTCCCAGCCGAGGCGGCATGGCGACGGTTCTTCCGGCGACCGATGCATTTGATGTTACCGCCGCGCAGAGGGCAATCGACAATCTCACAGCAACTGCAAGCCGTGTGCCGCTCGCTAACACTGATCAATGGGGTGTGACTGGCGAGTTTGAATTGCCAATCGGCGACAATGCTGACTTGATCTTCATTGGTTCTTACAGGGACTTCTCATCCAGCGAAAATTATGACTCGAGCTTCTCGGGTCTTGATGTGTTCGATGTGGATCGGTTGGATACCAATATTGAGACGTTCACCGCAGAACTGCGTTTGCAAGGAGACGCATTTGACGGTTCGTTAGACTGGATGATTGGTGGCTATTACTCAGACGAGCAAATTTCCTCCGAAACTGACTTTTCGCTTGGCGCTGATTATGACCTTCAAGTGGGCGCTCTATTTGGTGGACTGTTGGGTCCTGCGCCGCTGACGTTGCTCACGGATCTGATCAACGATCCACTAACACCGGGCAATGGCGTGAGCCCTAACGGGACGACTGCGACCAACGCGTATTCGCAAAGCAGTAAAAGCTGGTCGATCTTCACTCACAACACTCTTAGCATTACGGACAACCTTAGCCTGACGTTGGGCCTTCGGTATTCGGATGAGAGCAAAACTGGCGGATTCAATCAGTTGGCTTCCAACAATCCGACATGTTTGACGCTTCTGTCTGACACAGCGACGATTGCAAACACTGTTGGTGCTAACTTGGTCGGAAACGTCCTTGGAACAGGGTGTTTCGCTTTCACTGCACCGGCAATAGGGACGGATGCTATTCCATTCCCGCTACCGCGTGAATTCAATGTTCCATTCAAAGATGATGAGCTGATTTACACAGGTAAGTTAACTTACGAGTTCGATGCTCCGATTACAGCCTATGCTAGCTTTACGCATGGTTATAAATCGGGCGGTATCAATCTTGATATCACCGCTAATGCAGCTGGCGCTGACCCTACTTTCCGGTCGGAATTGGTCGACGCGTATGAAGTTGGTGTGAAGGCAAAGTTCCTTGATAATGCCGTGACGCTAAATATGGCTGCTTTCCACGAGGAGTTTTCTGACTTCCAAGTACTTGAATTCACGGGTGCGCAGTTCACGACCTTCAATGTGAATTCGGCCAAATCAACCGGGGTCGAGCTGGAATCAGTAATTCGTCCTGATGACAATCTGACTTTCAATCTTGGTCTGACATATACAAATGCGCGTTATCCCGGTGATTGTGATGGTGGCACGCCAAACGCCAACGTGACCACGCTTTGTGGTAATTCACTGACGAACGCTCCAGAGATTGTTGCGATTGCCGGCTTCAATTACGATAAAGACTTCGGCAATTATCTTCGGGGATTCTTCACCGGCCAAGCACGGATGGAAAGCGATCGGCGGACTTCAACGCAAGCACGCACAGTGCCGAGCGCCGCTCAGATCACAGCAGCGGGTAGCATCCAGGCAGCCGTTGATATGGCACCTTTGGTGGCGTTCGATGTTCAGGATGGCACCACCAAAATCAACTTGCGAGCCGGTATTGGCGCGCAGGATGAGAGCTGGACGCTGGAAGTTTGGGGCGTAAATGTCACCGATCAAGTGACTCGCGGTGTTACTTTCAACACAGTGCTTCGCGGTAACTCACGCTCTGCATTCGCACAGCAACCTGCGACTTACGGTGTGACAGTGCGGACCAAATTCTAAGCACTTAACACGATAACTAAGGGAAGGGCGCTCGCTGATTGCGGGCGCCCTTTTCTTTTGCCGGTGTCATGGGAGTGTATTGGCCTTGTAGTCGACAGCGACAAATCTTGCAGCAATGCTCACAGGGTATTAGTGGGGTGCTATGCAACACACATATTCCCCAGTGATCTCATCGACCGGCCTTTTCACCCCTGAAGAGAGTATTTCCAACGAAGAATTGGTCGAAAGTTTCAATACTTACGTCGCAAACTTCAACCAAGACCACGCTGAAGCGATTGCTGTGGGTGAAGTTGAGGCGCTCGCCCCCAGTTCGGTGGAGTTCATTGAAAAGGCCAGCGGTATCAAAGCGCGGCACGTTATGGCGAAGGCGCCTATCCTTGATACGGCGATTATGGAGCCGCGCTGGGAAGAGCGCAGCAATGATGAAATCTCGGTGCTTGCGGAAATCGGCGTGAAGGCAGCGGAACAAGCACTCTCGCGCGCTGGTCGTGATGTGAAAGATGTGGACGCAGTGCTATGCGCCGCGTCGAATATGCAGCGTCCGTACCCTGCGATGGCTATCGAAATTCAGCAAGCGCTGGGCATCGACGGTTTTGGTTTCGATATGAATGTTGCTTGCTCTTCTGCGACATTCGGTATCCAAACTGCTGCTGATTATGTGCGCGCTGGTAACGCCAAATCGGTGTTGGTCGTCAGCCCGGAAATTACCAGTGGGCATCTGAACTGGCGTGACCGGGACAGCCACTTTATTTTTGGCGATGTTGCGACAGCGGTTTTGGTCGAGGATGCGTCCATGGCTCCGGCTAAGCATTGGAACATTCTTGGTACCAAGCTGAAGACGGTTTTCTCCAACAACATCCGCAATAACTTCGGATATCTCAACAAAGCGACTCCGGAGACGGTCGACGCAGCGGACAAGCTGTTCATCCAAGAAGGTCGCAAGGTCTTTAAGGAAGTTGTCCCGATGGTCGCGCAAATGATCATCGATGAAGCTGAACGGCTGGAAATTGATCCCGCTGGCCTGCGCCGTTTGTGGTTGCATCAGGCGAATGCCGGTATGAACCGTTTGATCGCGCAGAAAGTGCTGGGTCATGAAGCCAATGCCGATGAAAGCCCGACCGTTCTCGATACGTATGGCAACACATCAAGCGCGGGCTCAATCATCGCGTTTCACTTGAATCACGATGATCTGGCGGCGGGTGACACCGGTCTGATTTGCAGCTTTGGCGCAGGTTATTCTGCCGGGACGGTGTTTGTACGGGCGGTCGGTTGAACTTTTGCTGACAGCACCTTGTCCCAAGCTGTGATGATCACCTGACTGAGTTTCCATAGGGCGGCCACGGCGATTACCGAGACCAGGCCATCTACGGCATAGTGATAGGCAAGGTGGACCGAGCTTATCCAAGTGATGGCAAAGAAAATACCGAATGCCATTCCCCACCTGCGGGAGTGCTGACGCACGGCGAGCCAGAACAGAAATGCGATTGCAACGTGCATGCTGGGCATCGCAGTAATCCCGCTGCCAAGGCCGTTTGCATCAGCAGAAAACCAATCAAGCAGCATCTCTTGAACCGTCAGGGTCATAATCGGGACCTGCTCGTTCGCCGCGTTCAAATACGCCATCTGCGCGTCAAACGTGGGTATGCCGAGAATGGGGGCAGCAAAACACGGCCCGACGGAGGCCAGCCAAGTGGCCATAGCACCACCAATGACAGTCCAGCTAAGTACATATGTTAAAAAGAACTGGCGGCGAAGCGTGGGGGCAATCCGGGCAAATGCGAAAAACAAACAGCCTGGATAGAGAAGCAGAAACCACACTTGATACAGAAAGGCCAAGGCGGCGGTGATGATGGGAAAGCCCAGTACAGGTTGTAGCACTTCCCACGCATCATACCCGCCGAACAGGGCGCGATCCCAAGCGATGAATGTTTCATCCCACGTATAGTTGTTGAACAATGGAATGGCCGCTTTCATCTTGGAAAAGAACGGCATGAGCAGGATCAAAATGGCAAGGCTGGGAATGCCGCCAAGCGCCAGCAGCTTGCTTTGCCTCGACACGTAGTGGGCTTTGAGAAAGGCCGCCGGGTCATCAGGACGCTGGCGGATCAGCACCGCGCCCATATCAATCGCGGCAATACCCAAGATACTCAGAAAATAGAGATGCGCATTGGCGGCAATTGGGGCAATGTCCGGATAAATTCCCCGGCTTGCCAACAGTCCGATGCACAGCGCAAACAGGCATAGCGCGACTGTATAGACGGGAACCTCACCCAGCCAGCGCGTTTTGAATGATCCGTTTGGCAGCATGATATATGCGGTAGGAAAATATGGTCAGCAAAAGGTTAATATGCCGGTTTTGTTGATATGGGGTTTTGCTGGATGGCTTGTTTGCGAACTGTCCAACGCCTAGGTGGGATATATGGCAGGCGACATAGTTGATAATCAGGGGCGCGGTGAAACAGATTGGCAATGGCCATCCATTCACCCGGAAGGACGGAAATACGGCGTTATTGCGGGCGGGTTGGCGCTGGTATTTCTGCTGCTGTTTGATCTGTCGTTCATCGGGTGGCCGCTGGTTGCTTTAACCGCCGGTATCTTGGCATTCTTTCGCGACCCGGAACGTATTATTCCGCAAGATGACCGTGCGATTGTGTCGCCAGCAGATGGCCATGTCTGCCAGATTGTGGAAGTCGAGCCGCCTGCGGAATTGGTCGGTGAAGATATTGCAGGGGTGGTGGGCTTACCCGCAGGACCGGTTACGCGCATTTCGATCTTCATGAGCGTGTTTGACGTTCATATTAACCGGTCACCGATCGGCGGAATGGTGCGGCGACTGGTCTATATGCCAGGCAAATTCATGAGCGCTGATCTGGATAAGGCCAGCGATGAAAATGAGCGCCAGCATATCCTGGTTGAACGGTCCGACGGGGTCTTAATCGGCTTTACGCAAATTGCAGGCTTGGTGGCCCGCCGGATTGTCCCATTTGTAAAGCCGGGTGATATGATTGCTGCGGGGCAGCGTGTCGGCCTTATCCGGTTCGGCAGCCGCGTCGATGTATATCTACCATCAGGTACGCAGTCCAAGGTCCTGCTTGGCCAAAAAATGGTCGCAGGCGAAACCGTATTGGCGGAATTGGGCGAGCAATTGCTGATCGAAGGGGTTAGCCAATGAGCGAGTTTGACGACCCGAGATTAGGCCCGAAGTCGGCGGAAGATGAAATCCCGGCGACAAAACGCAAAGGGAAGGGGCTTGCGCTTCGCGCAGTCGTTCCCAACGCCATCACAGCGGCTGCATTATGTTCTGGCCTGACAGGGATCAAATTCGCGATAGCAGGACAATGGTCCTTCGCTGTTCTCGCCATCGTGGTGGCTGGTGTGCTGGACGGAATTGATGGGCGTATCGCCCGGTTGCTGAATGCCCAATCCCGTTTCGGCGCCGAGCTGGATAGCTTGGCAGATTCGCTCTCCTTTGGGATGGCGCCTGCAATCATTTTCTATCTATGGACTTTGCAGGATTTGCCGCGGCTGGGCTGGATTGCGGCTTTGGCTTTTGCAATTTGCTGTGCGCTGCGTCTGGCGCGGTTCAATGCGCAAATTGACACTGACGATCAACCGCACAAATCGGCCGGATTTCTGACAGGTATCCCTGCGCCGGTTGCTGCCGGGCTTACCTTTCTGCCGTTCTATCTTTGGACAGCAACGGGAATCGAAGAATTCCGTCTGCCTTGGGTCAATGCCGGATGGATGATTATCATCGCATTCTGGATGATCTCGAATACAGCAACATTGAGCTGGGCTTCGCTTCGTCCGCGCCGCAATGTCCGGTTGGAATTTATCGCCGTCTTTGGATTGATTTTTGGCGGAGCGATCTGGATGGATCCGTGGTGGACACTCGCAGTGATCTCAATCGGCTACTTGGCTTTGATGCCATATGGCTGGATCCGATATGCGAAAATTAAGCGGCAGCGCCAAGCGGCGGCATAATTTCCAGGGCAGGGCTGCGGATCACTTTTGTAACAGCTGTCGGGCGTGAATACGCCTTGGGCCGCCGGCTGCCGTTGATCTGAACAGTAACAGTGCGTTGATGGCTATCCTGAGCGATAAGCTGTTGCAGTTCTATATAACGTGCTTTGCCGCGGATGAACCCGTCTATCAGAACGAGCGTCGCAGCAATTCCTGCAATGACAAATAGAGTAGTGGCAGCAAAACTAAGCATCGTACTATGTTCCTTCTTACCCCCTGATCCCCGTTGATAAGTCTGTTGACAAACTGTGAGTTCAGTGTGGATAACGTTTCATTCGGATCATTTGTTCCTGTGGTTACACTTGTTCCCTTTTTGTTCTCATCCGTCAAGCATTTTTGCGCCAAAAATCCCTTTTTTATCGATGAATTGAGTCTGGATTTCTGATCCGACTGCCGCTAAGGCGCGCCATCCGTTGATGATGCCGCCTATTCCGGGCTGCTGAATGAAGCGGAAAATCCACATGGAAAGCACACATACCGGTGCCGAAGAGAGCATTCTCAACGGTTCCAGCTTTTCAGAGGCATAACCGGAAGGAATTTACTTATGGCGGCACCTACCGTCTCAATGCAGCAATTGATCGAGGCCGGAGCGCATTTCGGCCACCAGACCCACCGCTGGAACCCGCGTATGAAGCCGTATATCTTCGGCGCACGCAATGGTGTTCACATTCTCGACCTGTCGCAAACCGTGCCATTGTTCGCACGTGCGCTTGATTTCGTGGAATCAACCGTGCGCGCGGGCGGCAAGGTTTTGTTCGTTGGCACCAAGCGTCAGGCGCAAGAGCCAATCGCCGAGGCAGCACGCCGCAGCGGCCAGCACTTTGTAAACCACCGCTGGCTTGGCGGGATGCTGACAAACTGGAAGACTATTTCCGGTTCGATCAAGCGCCTAAAAACTTTGGAAGAGCAGCTTTCGGGTGACAGCTCCGGCCTGACCAAGAAAGAAGTTCTTCAGCTGACGCGTGAGCGTGACAAGCTGGAACTGTCGCTTGGCGGTATTCGCGATATGGGCGGCATTCCGGACGTGATGTTCATTATCGATGCCAACAAGGAAGAACTCGCGATTAAGGAAGCCAACGTTCTGGGTATTCCAGTGATCGGCATCCTCGACACCAACGTCGATCCGTCGGGCATCGCTTTCCCTGTGCCAGCTAACGATGACGCAAGCCGTGCAGTGCGCATGTATTGCGACGCGATCGCTGATGCAGCTGCGGCAGGCAAGGGCGGCAAAGTCGCCGATTCTGGCGTTGATGTCGGCGCAATGGCTGAGCCACCGGTTGAAGCCTAATCACACTGTAACATTGCTGACATGCCAATCGGCAACAGCGATGTAATCTAGAGCGCCGGACTGACCCGACCCCATGATTTTCGGGGGCCGGCGCTGTATTTTTGAAAGGATAAAGCAATGGCTGCATTCTCAGTCGCTGACATAAAAGCCCTGCGTGAAAAAACTGGCGCGGGCATGATGGATGCCAAAAAGGCACTTACAGAAGCTGGCGGCGATATCGAAGCTGCGGTTGACGCGCTGCGCGCCAAAGGCCTCGCTACTGCACAGAAGAAGTCTAGCCGTACCGCGGCAGAGGGCCTTGTTGGTGTTGCTGTCGAGGGTACTCGCGGTGTTGCCGTCGAAGTAAACTCGGAAACAGACTTCGTAGCGAAGAACGACCAGTTCCAAGACTTCGTACGCCTGACAACAACTGCCGCGCTGGGCGTGGATGGTGATGATGTAGAAGCGCTGAAAGCGGCTGCATACCCAACCGGCGGAACGGTTGCTGACAAGCTGACCGACAACGTTGCGACCATCGGTGAAAACCAGCAGGTTCGCCGCCTCAAGACAGTTTCTGTGTCAAACGGCGTTGTCGTGCCTTACATGCACAATGCCGCGTCTGAAGGCCTCGGCAAAATCGGTGTTCTGGTTGCGCTGGAAAGCGAAGCCGGTGCGGATGTGCTGGAGCCTTTGGGCAAGCAACTGGCGATGCACATCGCCGCTGCATTCCCGCAAGCTTTGGATGCTGACAGTCTTGACGCTGATATGATCGCCCGTGAGCGCGCGATTGCATCTGAAAAAGCTGCTGAAAGCGGCAAGCCTGAAAACGTTCAGGAAAAGATGGTGGAAGGCGCAGTGAAGAAATTCGCCAAAGAAAACGCGCTTCTCAGCCAGCTATTCGTGATGGACAACAAAACGCCGATTGCTGACGTTGTTGCCAATGCTGGCAAAGAGGCCGGCAAAGAAATCGTTCTGAAGGACTATGTCCGCTTCCAACTCGGTGAAGGCATCGAGAAGAAAGAAGAAGATTTCGCGGCAGAAGTTGCTGCTGCTGTCGGCGGCTAAGCCTTCCGGCCATTGCGGTTGAAATCATTCGGCCGCCGGATCCATCTGGGTTCGGCGGCCGTTTTTATTAAGTTCTGCAATGGGCAGAGCATTCGGTAGGCTGAGAATCAGCCGTTCGTATCCGGTTCCTTCAAATACTTAGTGCGAAAGTGCTTCAATGAAGGTTTGGCGTCGGCTGTCATTGCCTCCCCGTAATTTAAGCGTGATCCGTGCCCCAGGGATCGTAATGCGGCCGGGCAAATCCAAAACCTAGATGAAGCGACCGCGCTGATGTCGTGTTGCAGATGTGAGGGTATCCTGCGGGCACGTATAGCAACTCGCCTTGCTTCAGTTCTTGGTCAAAAATGGGAACTGCTGCCGGGTCATTTCGGTCAGCATCGGCAGTCTCTCTTTCGTAGATCGTCCAGTGCTTCGATCCATCCATTTGCCAAATCAGATAACCGATCGGGTCCGAATGGATGCGAAGCGCCCCGCTTTGTCCCATGCTAGCGATCACACCGATTCGCATCGGTTGAGCCGTTTTATTCTGAAAATCGTGAACAACCTCTGCAAGGCGTTTGCTTCGTCCCTGAGCAGCCGGTTGTACGACACTGGCGCCGCGTGCGATCAAGCCGTCAATTTTTGCACGGTCTATTCTATCTTTAGTTCGGAAGAGTTCGCGCGGGATGCGATGACGGTTTATTGTAATCCGGTCTTGGCCTTCATCGAATTGATCGATCAAGCGCCAAAACTCTGGCCACCCAAAAAAATCTGTACAATCACGATCGCTCACGCCGTGTCTTACGCCCATTTCCGCGCGCAGCTCACCATCAAGAAATGGAGCAGGGTCCCACGGTTGCACTACTTCACTAATTGATGAGATCATCTTGGAGCCCTTTAGCGTTCGAGAATTTGCTACACTCCACTACCTTGTAAAGCCAAGTGGAAATGCCAGCTGACGGGCTCACTCGCCAAATGTCGGGCAGCAGAAGGTACTACTATCTATGCCTCAACTTCCACAGGCTTTCTCTTTGCGCGGGGCTAAGTGTCAGGCTAAGGATGCTGCCAGCTATCTCATTTACTGGATTCTTCTGACCTATGCCCGCAACGAACTATAAGCGCGTCTTGCTGAAACTCTCAGGCGAAGTGTTGATGGGGGAACAGGATTACGGGATTGATCCTGCTTATGTTGCGCGGCTTGCTGATGAAGTGAAAGCGGCCAAGGATACCGGACTTGAAATTTGCCTCGTCATTGGCGGCGGTAATATTTTCCGCGGTGTAGCCGGTGCTGCGCGCGGCCTGGACCGGACGACCGGCGACTATATGGGAATGCTCGCAACAGTGATGAACGCGCTCGCGATGCAAAATGCGCTGGAGCAAGCGGGCGTTCCCACCCGCGTTCAATCTGCCATTCCTATGTCTTCCGTCTGCGAGCCCTACATTCGCCGCCGTGCAGAACGCCATCTTGAAAAGGGGCGGATCGTGATTTTTGCTGCTGGTACCGGCAACCCGTTCTTCACCACAGACACTGGCGCCGCTTTGCGCGCTGCGGAGATGAACTGCGATGCCTTGCTGAAGGGGACAAGCGTTGACGGGGTGTATGATAGCGACCCGAAAACCAATCCCGATGCAACGCGCTTTGAGGAAATCACATACAGCCGTGTGCTGAATGACAATTTGAAAGTAATGGATGCCACCGCGATTGCGCTATGCCGCGAAAACAGCATTCCCATCGTGGTCTTCTCGATCCGCGAAAAGGGTAATGTCGCGCAGATCATCGATGGTACAGGCACCAAAACTATTGTGAGAGAGGACGCCTAAAATGGCCAAATTTGACAAAGCCGATATTGAACGCCGGATGGCGGGCGCTGTGGAATCGCTGAAAGGTGATCTGGGGGGGCTGCGGACTGGCCGTGCGAACGTGACACTGCTCGATCCCGTTGTTTGCGATGTCTATGGCGCGCATATGCCTCTTAATCAGGTGGCGACAGTGTCTGCGCCTGAACCGCGGATGTTGACCGTACAGGTATGGGATAAGGCAAATATGGCTGCGGTTGAGAAAGGCATTGCTTATGCCAATCTCGGCCTCAATCCGATGATCGATGGCCAGACCTTGCGCTTGCCGATGCCCGACCTCACCGAAGATCGCCGCAAAGAGCTGGCCAAGCTTGCTGGTAAATATGCAGAGAATGCGAAGATAGCGATCCGCAATGTTCGCCGCGACGGTATGGAAGCGCTGAAAGAAGACGAAAAGAAGAAGGAAATCGGTGAGGATGACCGGAAACGGTCAGAGGATGAAGTCCAGAAAATCACTGACAAGTTTGTCGCTGAATGTGACACCGCCGCAGAGGCCAAAGAAAAAGAAATCATGACTCAGTGACCGTGTGGGTTGGGGGTCTTTTTAATGGATAGCGAAAGCCCGCAGGCTAAGCATGTCGCCATTATCATGGACGGCAATGGCCGCTGGGCGAAACAGAAGATGCTGCCGCGTGTCATGGGGCACCGGCAAGGCGTCGAAGCAGTGCGCGAGCTGGTTCGCTCTATCGAACCGATGGGAATCGATTGCCTGACGCTGTACGCATTCTCTTCGGAGAATTGGAAGCGACCAGAGGATGAAGTTGGCGATCTGATGAATTTGCTGCGCAAGTTCATCAAATCTGATTTGCCAGAATTCATCGCGAACGATGTGCGCCTCAAAATCATTGGTGATTATAAGGGCCTAGCGCCGGACATTGTCGCTCAGCTTGAAGATGCGCTGGATAAAACCAGTAAAGGCTCCCGTATTCTCGCGGTGGCGCTCAACTATGGTTCCCAAGACGAAATCGTGCGTGCTGCAAACCTTGCTGCGAGCGGTGGAGAGATCACGGCGGAAACACTTGAGAAGCATTTAGACACCGCTGATATGCCACCCCTCGATCTTCTGATCCGGACCAGCGGTGAAGTGCGGCTGTCGAACTTCCTCCTGTGGCAATGCGCCTATGCAGAGATGGTGTTTGTCGATGTGCTATGGCCTGATTTCACGCCAGACCATTTGCAGCAGGCCTTGGATGACTTTTCCGATCGGGAGAGACGCTTTGGCGGACGGTGAGGCCATATCCTCCGCAGTCATGCTGAACTCGTTTCAGCATCCATTGTACCTTCAAGAACCGGCGGAGCGGGCTGACGAATGGACCCTGAAACAAGTTCAGGGTGACAAGTTAGGTGTGTCAGATGTCTGATACCAAACCCAAAAAGAACGCCGATCTGCCGGTCAGGTTGGCTTCTGCGATTGTGATGGTCGCAATTGCTGGAACGGCGCTGTGGCTGGGCGGTATCTGGTTTGATGGCTTTATTGCCTTGGTTGTGGGGGCTTGCCTGTTTGAATTTTGCCGTTTGATCCTGCGCGCCACACAGAATGCCGCGATCAGAGCAGTCGGCTGTATTCTGGCAATTCTCTATGTTGGAGCGGCGGGACTTTCGCTTGCGAATTTACCCGTTGCGGTTTTGCTTGGTGTGATCGCTGTCGTCATCGCAACGGATGTGGGTGCCTATTTTAGCGGCCGTGCCATTGGAGGGCCCAAGATTGCCCCGAAAATCAGCCCTTCAAAAACGTGGGCCGGATTGATCGGCGGTATGATTTTGGCTGGCTTGGTTTCGGGATCATTCTTCCTCTATAATGTGGGTGAAATCCGATTTTCACCAATGCTGTTTGTTGCAGTACTGATCGGTTCCGGTTTGGCGATACTCGCGCAATGCGGCGATTTCTTTGAAAGTTGGCTCAAACGCAAAGCAGGTTTGAAGGACTCTTCCAATCTAATACCGGGCCATGGCGGAGTGTTTGACCGGGTGGATGGTATGCTGCCCGTGGCTATCGCAGCATTACCCCTTTGGGCGCTACATCCGGCATGACCCGCTCCATAACGATTCTCGGCGCGACAGGTTCTGTTGGTGCTTCAACGCTCGATCTAATCCGGCGGGAGCGGGACAAGTGGCAAGTTGCCGCATTGACCGCACATCAGAGTGCAGCCGAACTCGCTAAGCTGGCGATTGAGTTTGATGCGCAAGTCGCTGTTGTCAGCGATGAAACTTGCCTGCCCGAACTGCGGGAGGCATTGTCCGGAACATCCATCGAAGCTGCTAGCGGGAAGCAAGCTTTGTGTGATGCCGCGTCCCGAAAAGTCGATATGACCGTTGCCGCCATTGTTGGCTGCGCCGGTTTGGCTCCTGTCATGGCAGCAATAGAGCAGGGCGGAACAATCGCGCTCGCCAATAAAGAGGCGCTCGTGTCCGCTGGTGACGTCATGACGGCTGCGGTCGCCAAGCACGGGGCAACTCTGCTGCCGGTAGATTCTGAGCATAATGCGATTTTCCAATGCCTGTCTGGCAATGATATTGACGAAGTCCGCTGGATCACATTGACTGCCAGTGGCGGCCCGTTCCGCGAATGGACACAGGCCCAGCTTGACGCTGCAACGCCCAAGCAAGCTGTGGCGCATCCCAATTGGGATATGGGCGCAAAGATCAGCGTCGATTCTGCGACGATGATGAATAAAGGCCTTGAATTTATTGAGGCACATCATTTGTTTCCCGTCGGTTTAGACCGGTTACGGATCGTGGTTCATCCGCAAAGCGTGATCCATTCGATGGTCGAATATCGCGATGGATCAACGCTGGCTCAGCTTGGGCCATCGGACATGAAAGTGCCCATTGCATCATGCCTGGCATGGCCAAAGCGCATGGAGACCGGTTGCGCGCCGCTCGACCTGCCAGCCATCGGTAATTTGAGCTTCTTCGCACCAAACGAAGCCCTGTTTCCGGCCACCAAGCTAGCGCGCGATGCTGTTCATGCTGGTGGTGCTGCACCCGCAACGCTCAATGCCGCTAACGAAGTGGCGGTTGCAGCGTTTTTGGCCGGTCAGATAGGGTTCACGCAAATTGCGGCAATAGTGGCGGAAACCCTAGAAAGCGGTATAGGGACCGCTCCGGCTTCGTTGGAAGAGGTACTCGCGGTAGATATCGCAGCTCGCCAGCGGGCAAAGACGATTTTGGAGACGCTGTAAAAGTGTTTGAAACTGTTCCTTTCTGGATGTGGCCCGTCGGCTTTTTGCTGGTGCTCGGGCCGTTGGTGACAGTTCACGAGCTTGGGCACTATCTGGTCGGCCGCTGGTTCGGTGTGAAGGCGGAAGCGTTTTCGGTTGGCTTCGGCAAGGAAATAGCCGGATTTACCGACAGGCACGGAACACGTTGGAAGCTGTCAGCTTTACCGCTCGGTGGATATGTCCAGTTTAAAGGTGATATGAACCCGGCGAGTATCCCCGATCCCGAGGCGCTCAAAAACCTTTCTGAAGAAGAACGGGATGGGAGCTTTCAGCAAGCGTCCTTGTGGAAGCGCGCTTTGATCGTTTTTGCCGGGCCTGCAACCAATATCATCGTCACCGTTGCGATCTTTGCCAGCTTTAACCTGATTTACGGCAAGCTGGAAACAAGCAACGCCATTGGCGCTTTTGCTGAAGTTTCCGCCGCGCGCGAAGCCGGCTTGAAAGTCGATGACAAAATCGTCGCCATCGATGGCGAGGCCATTAATGGTTTTGAAGATATCGCTGGCCGGGCGCTGATGTTTCCAGGTGAAACGCTTCAGATAGATGTTGAGCGCGGCGATGAACGCCTGAGCGTTCCGGTAACGTTGGCAGATGTCGTCGAAACAGATCAGTTCGGCAACGAGTCGCGCGTCGGCAGGCTTGGGATTGCCGCAAAACCGCCGGAACGTCTGTCTGTTGGCCCGGTGGAGGCTGTGACGCTGGCCGGGACGCAAAGCTGGAACTTGGTGACTATGATGGTCACCGGCATAAAACAGATATTGACCGGCGACCGTTCAGTTCGCGAATTGGGCGGGCCTATTAAGATCGCCAAATTTTCCGGTGAACAGCTCAGCTTGGGGTGGCCCACCTTCATTGCCTTCGCTGCAATGATCTCTCTTAATTTGGCATTCATCAACTTGCTGCCAATCCCGGCCCTCGATGGCGGTCACCTTGCCTTCTATGCTGCGGAAGCTATCCGGCGGAAACCGGTTGGCCCACAAGGCACAGAATGGGCATACCGGATCGGCGTGGGCATGGTGCTTGTGTTGATGGTGTTCGTGACAGTTAATGATGTTATTTCGCTCCCGTTTTTTGGTGGGTGAAGCGTACCGCAACGGCAACGTTGCAAAAGCCACTGGGGGCCAACGTTCTTACACTGCTTGATTGGGGGAACTGCTTCGGGCAAGGGCGTGTCACACGCTTGGGCTCAATCAGACGTCAGGCACTATGAAGAAATTGATTTTTGGACGGGATATCCGTGTCGATGAATGGACGTAAAATGCGCGGCGACAATATGACGACTACCGGCTCTGCAATTGCAGGCCGCCGTTTGGCGCTCGCTTTGATGGGCGGCACAATACTCGCGGGTATGCCTGCAGTTGCGGTGGCTCAGGATGCTGAAACCGCTACAGAAGCGCCAGCAGCCCCTGTTGTTGCCCAACCACAAATTATCCGATCCATCACGATTACTGGATCGCAGCGCTTGGAACCGAACACGATCCTGAGTTATATCCGCCTGCGGGCAGGGCAGGAATATTCGCAAGCCGCCGCCGATGCTGCGCTGAAGGACCTATACGCGACAGAGCTGTTTTCTAATGCGAGTGTTCGCAATGAAAATGGTAATGTGATCATCGAGGTGGATGAAAACCCTGTGATCAACCGGATCATTCTTGAGGGCAATAAGCGAATCAAGAACGATAAGATTCTGCCCGAGATCAAACTATCGCCGCGGCAGATCTTCACCCGATCCAAAGTTCGCGCAGATGTTGCCCGGATTATTGAGCTTTATAAACGTCAGGGGCGCTTTGCAGCGACGGTTGAACCTAAGATGGTTCAATTGAGCCAAAACCGTGTCGATATCGTTTTTGAGATCAGCGAAGGGCCCAAATCCAAAGTTCGCCAGATTAACATTATCGGCAACGAAGTGTTTTCCGACGGTAAATTGCGCGGCGAGATGGTGACAAAGCAAGCGCGCTTCACAACCTTCCTGAGCTCTAACACCAGCTACGATCCTGATCGTTTGGCATTTGACCAGCAAAAGCTACGTCAGTTCTATCTTACCGAAGGGTACGCCGATTTCCGTGTGGTATCCGCTGTTGCCGAACTGACGCCTGACAAAAAAGACTTTATCATCACCTATGTGGTTGAAGAGGGTGAGCGCTATAACTTCGGCAATGTAGAAGTCGACAGCCAGATCCGTGACTTTAACAGCGATGCGTTGGCGAGCAACTTGCCGATGGAATCCGGCGATCCCTACGATGCGAAACTGGTTGAAGACACGGTAGAACAGCTTTCCGAATTGGCGGGCTCTTTTGGTTACGCTTTTGCTGATGTTCAGCCACGTTTCGGGCGTAACAAAGAAGATCTGACGATGGACCTGACGTTCATCCTCAATGAAGCGCCGCGGGTTTATGTCGAACGGGTTGATGTGAACGGCAACACTCTGACCCAAGACAAAGTGCTACGCCGTGAGTTCCGTGTTTCGGAAGGCGATGCCTTCAGCACGATCGGTATTAACCGGACGACAAACCGCATCAAATCTCTCGGTTTCTTCCAAGAGAATTTTGAAGTCGAGCAGCGCGAGGGCAGCCAGCCCGATCGCATCATTCTCGAAGCGAATATTCAAGAACAACCAACGGGCGAGCTGCAGCTGTCGGCTGGCTTTTCGTCGATTGAGAGCTTTATTCTTTCGGCATCGATCCGTCAGCGGAATTTCCGCGGTAGAGGTCAAACAATTGGGGCCGGGATCAACTATTCCCGGTTCTCACGCTCTTTCAACGTAAGCTTTACCGAGCCGTATTTGTTCGACCGGAACATCTCTACCGGGATTGATATTTACCGCCGCGATTTCAACAATTTTGGCTTCAACAACAACAACCGGGTGAACAGTTACGAGCAGTCAACGACTGGCTTCTCTGTCCGCGTTGGTGTGCCATTATCAGAATTTATGTCGCTTGTCGGCAGTTATACGTTCAACATTGATGACGTTACCCTTGGGAACAGGTTTTTCCGGGACATTAATGGCGATGGGACACAAACGTGTGATCCAATTCAGGCAGGCCGGTTCCTGTGTGATGCTATTGGAAAACGGACTAGCTCCATCTTGGGTGCGACGTTGTCGTTTAACAATTTGAATAGCCGCTTCCGTCCAACACGCGGTGAAAGTGTTTCGCTGTCAGCAGAGGTTGCAGGGCTTGGCGGCTCGGTGAAATATGCTCGAATGCGGGCCAGTGCCGCCAAGTATTGGAATGTATTTGACAACTTCATCTTCTCTGTGACTGCTGAAGGTGGGTGGATCAAGGGGTATGGAGGGGACAACGTTCAGTTGACTGATCGGTTCTTCTTGGGTGAGCCGCAAATTCGCGGGTTTGATATCCGCGGAGTTGGTCCGCGTGTTTTCCGACAGCCAATTATATCGGATGGAAATGGCGGTTCAATCGCGTTGACAGACCGAGATCAGATTCAAGATGATGCGATTGGTGGTCGTTCGTTCTATCGCGGCCGGGCAGAGCTTGAAATTCCGCTGGGATCGGGAGCTCAAGAGCTGGGCCTGCGCCCATCAATATTTATGGATGTGGGGGCAGTCTTTAATGTTGAACGGCCTCAGTTGCTGTCGTCTCCGTTCCCGAATGGTACTTCCGTTCCCGTTCGCGACAATGACGGAAATGAGCTGTTCCGCCAGACTGTTACCAACGCAGATGGCTCGACTACTGTGACAAATGTAACCAGTCCGACTGCCCCAGATGGCAGTGCAAATACGGCTCTCACTCAAGTGATTGCCAGCCCGTTCCAAGAGGTGTTCCTCGGCGATTCGTCTAAGCCGCGTGTCACCATTGGTGTTGGTGTAAACTGGAATTCTCCTTTTGGTCCTTTCCGGATCGACTTCGCGCATGCGCTCTCCACCGTAGAGGGTGATGACACGAAGAAATTCTCCTTCAATGTAGGAACTCAATTCTAATGAAAACTCTCTTGAAACCGGTTTTTGCCGCCGGCCTGCTTCTCACTGCATCTGCAACTGCGATGATCGCCGCTCCGGCTGCCGCGCAACAGACTGCACCTGGCGTTGGCGTGGTTAGCCTGCCTGCAGTGATCGTAAACTCGGACGCGTACCGCGTTGCGGAACAACAGCGTCCAGTAACGTATAAGCCGCAAATTGATCAGGCCAATGCGCGCCGTCAGCAAATTGCGGCCCAATTGCAGCCGTTGTACACAAAGCTGCAGGCGGATCAGCAGGCGAATGTTGCGCAAGCTACATTGCAACAGCAAGCTATCGCGATCCAGCAGATCGAGCAGTCTGGCCAAGCTGAACTTCAGCAAATTACCGCGCCGATACAGCTCAGCCGCGCCTATGTGACTGAGCAGATCGAGGAAAAGCTGGACGAAGCTGTACAGGCAGCCGCTGCGAAGCGTGGTGTGTCGTTGATACTCGATGCGTCAACCGGTCAAGTGATCTATGCTGCGGCGTCATATAATATGACTCAAGACGTATTGAGTGAAATCAATACACTTCTGCCTACTGTGCAGCTTGTACCTCCGCAGGGCTGGCTGCCGCGTGAAATGCGTGAACGCCAGGCAGCATTGCAGGCAGCTCAAGCCGCTCAGCAAGGCGCTGCACCAGCAGCTGCACCGGCAACAACACCAGCGCAGCCAACTGGCCGCTAAGCAATCAACCAATCGGCAGAGTTCTTCGGGGCAGGGCAATGAGTACTGATAGTGGCGGCGATACCGCCTATGATATCCATAAGATACTGAAAGCCCTGCCGCATCGCTATCCGTTGCTGCTGGTCGATCGGGTAAAATCGATCGAGCTGGGGGAACGCATTCACGCTGTGAAGGCGGTGTCATTCAATGAAGAGTTCTTCCAAGGACACTTCCCGGGTGCTCCGATTATGCCGGGCGTTTTGCAAGTTGAGGCTATGGCGCAAGCTGCAGCCATTTTGGGCATTGAAACGCTCGAACTGGCGGGTACCGGTAAGCTGGTGTTTTTCATGGGTATCGAGAACGCCAAGTTTCGCGCCCCTGTAACGCCTGGTTGCTTGCTCGATATGGAAGTCGAATTCGTGCAAAAGCGCAGCCGGGTCTACAAATTCAAAGGCAAAGCCAGCGTTGAAGGCAAGGTGACCTGTCAGGCGGAATTCACCGCAATGATTGCAGACCCACCCGCCTAACGTATTGGCGAACGACTAAAGCTTGCCAAAACAACCAGCGCCGCCTATTGGCGCCGCTTCTCATTTCATTGCAGGGCCGGTCGGAACCGTTCCATATGCATAAAGGATATACGACATGAAGGCCGAAGGTCACCCAGACTACCACACCATCACAGTCAAAATGACCGATGGCACTGAGTTCCAAACCAAATCCACTTGGGGTAAAGAAGGCGATACGCTCGCACTCGAAATTGACCCGACAAGCCACCCGGCTTGGACTGGTGGTAAACAGCAGATCCAAGAAGGCGGCCGTGTCGCTCAGTTCAACAAGCGTTTCGGCGGGCTCAGCCTCAAGAAATAAGCTTTTTGAGCTTTACACAGTTAGAGAAGGGCGGTCCTGCGGGGCCGCCCTTTTTTGTTGTGACCAAGGGTGCATAAGTCGTGATCTATTATTGTGGGAGGGCAGGCGGGCGCTTTAACGTCGCAGATCAGGCAAGTACGTGTTCGATCAAGATACCTGCGCCCAGAGCGATCAGGACAATCCCGCCGATGATTTCAGCGACCTTACCCATATTGCCCGATGCCCGGGTCCCAAGCCAGTAGGCTGGAATGCACAACATGGCAGTCACCAAACCGATGATAAGACAGGCGATCCAGATAGAAGGACCCAGCAGCGGCAAAGTGATGCCAGCTGCGGCGGCGTCTATACTCGTGGCAACCGCTGCGATTATCAAACCTGTATAATGCGAGCGGGCCGTTCCCGGCGTGTCATCTTTCCCGTCCCGTGCTGCATCTACCAGCATCTTGGCCCCTAGAAAGCTGAGTAGGGCAAAGGCGATCCAATGGTCGATAGCTGCAATCGCATCAGAGATCACCACGCCGGCACCCCAACCAATAAGCGGCATAAATCCTTGCGCTGCGCCAAACACGGCACCTGTTTCAATTGCGCGAAAAACGCTGTGTTCACCCTTTGCGCCGCGCACCATGGCAACCGCAACGGCATCCATAGCGAGGCCGACAGAGAGAATGATCAAAGCAAACATGGCAGGCCGTATTAGTGTGACTGTCAAAACTAAGAAAGGCGCCAACTCAGCCTGAAGCCACCAAAAGGATTCGGTTGCGAGTAAGGAAACCGATGCCGGTTCCCGTCGCTCACTTTTTGACCACGTAACAATCTTGCGTAAATTTCGTTGTAACGCAGTTTTCGCTTTCAAAAACCGATAAGCTATGCAATTGGCGCAGCCCCGCATCGGAAGCGGCTTGACCCATGGCGAACGGGCCTTAACAGGCCCCGCTAGGCGGCATTTTCGATATGCGGGCCGGATGTGTGGCGACCGTAGCTCAGTTGGTTAGAGCGCCGGTTTGTGGTACCGGAGGTCGGGGATTCGAGCTCCCTCGGTCGCCCCATCATCCTTCCCTTCGATCATCGCCGCCTTATTGTGCGCGCTGCACCCGCCGCGCGAGAAAAAGGCTATGTGCGATGACTGCGTTCTGGACTGAACCCGATTTTGACGACCATGAGCAAGTACAGCTTGTGCGTGACCGTGCATCGGGCCTTACCGCAATTATTGCGCTGCATTCGACCCATCTTGGACCGGGTGCTGGCGGGACACGCTATTGGCATTACCCAGAGCCGAAGGATGCGATTCGCGACGCGTTGCGTCTAAGCCGCGGGATGAGCTATAAAAACGCGATGGCGGGCCTTCCGATGGGCGGCGGTAAAGCAGTTATTCTGGCCGACAAAAGTGGTGAGAAAACTCAGGCGTTGCTCGAAGCATTTGGCGATACTGTCAATGCATTGGGCGGCCGTTATGTGACGGCGGAAGATGTCGGTATCAGCGAAGCAGACATGGTCACTGTGTCTACACGTACCCGCTACGTATCCGGTTTGCCTGTATCGGGTGAGAATGCCGCAGGCGGCGATCCCGGCCCATTCACGGCGATGGGTATTTATCATGGTATTAAGGCAGCCGTGCAGCACAAGCTTGGCAAGAGCAGCATGGACGGCGTCCATATTGCCGTTCAAGGCACCGGCAGTGTCGGTAGCGGTTTAGCCCGCCTGTTGGCGCGTGATGGGGCCAAGCTTACTCTGGCTGACATTCACGCAGACCGCGCGGCAGGTCTAGCCCGCGAATTGGGTGGAGAGGCTGTCTCAACAGACACTATCATGGGCGTTCAATGCGACGTGTTCAGCCCCAATGCGCTGGGTGCTATCTTGGATGATGAGGGCATTGCGAGGTTGCAGGCACCGATTGTGGCGGGCGGGGCGAATAACCAGCTCGCGCGGCAAGGGCACGGCGCGAGAGTGGCTGAGCGCGGCATTCTTTACGCGCCAGATTATGTGATCAATGCAGGTGGGATCATCAGCGTTGCAATGGAATATCTGGCCAAGCGCCAAGGTGAGCCAAGCGACATCAATGAAGTACGCAAACGCATCGCCAAGATCCCGGAAAGACTGCAAGAAATCTGGCAACAAAGCGAGGAAACCGGGGTCTCATCAGACGCGGTTGCCGATGGAATGGCGCAAAAGCTGATCGGTCGCTGATTCTGACCCTTGATAGCGCTGGAAAGCCCTGCCAAGACTAGAACAGTTATTCGGGTGTTAGACCTTCCATGCACGGCTTTGCCAATCCCAAACGGTTTCTTTCCTTAGCGCGCTGGTTAACCCCGCTGCTGCTGGTCAGCGGGCTTGTGGTTACCGGGGCTGCATTGATTTGGGGCCTGTATTTTGTCCCGCCAGATCGGCTGATGGGCGAAACTGTCCGTATTTTATTCATCCATGTGCCTGCTGCTTGGCTGGGTATGGGCGGTTGGACAGCCATTGCGATCTCCAGTCTGGTGTTTCTGGTGTGGAAGCACCCGCTTGCCAGCTTGGCAGCGCGCGCTGCTGCTGTTCCCGGAATGGTCTTTACAGCGATCTGTCTGGTTACCGGTTCAATTTGGGGCCGCCCCACATGGGGCACATGGTGGGTGTGGGATGGCCGGCTCACTTCGATGCTCGTTCTGCTGTTCCTCTATTTTGGCTATATCGCGCTGTCACAAGCCGTCAGCCGTGAAGGCGGATCAAGTAAGATCCCAGCGATCTTTGGCCTTGTTGGAGCCATCAACATCCCGATTATCAATCGCTCTGTTGTATGGTGGAATTCGCTGCATCAGCCGCCCAGCATTACGATGGGCAAGAGCGCGATTGATGCAACATTTATGATCCCGCTCATGATCGCGGTGGTGGGGTTCTCGCTGATATTTGGCGGGATTGTCCTAGCGCGGATGCGCACGCTTCTGGCAGAGGTCCAGGCCGAGGCGCGGTTGCGCCGCAAGGCTTTGGGTTAGGGCTGGCTGGACGCAATGCGGGAAAATCTGGATCAGTGGGACTATGTCCTGGCATGTTATGTAATCGGTGTTCTTGCCACAGTGGCGACTATGGTATGGTCATGGGCAGCTATGCGGCGCGCAGAAAAACGCCGCGATGAGGTGAAACGAAAATGACAGGCAGCGGACAAACTGGTCTGAAAGCCAAACATCAAAGGTTGGTTCTGGTGGTGATTGCTTTGGTGGCGATCATCGGTGCAGGCCTTCTTGCGGCCTATGCGCTGCGCAATGAAGTGAACTATTTCTATTTGCCCAACCAGATGGCGGCAAATCCGCCTGAAGTGGGGCAAGCTGTTCGATTGGGCGGCATGGTGCAGGAAGGTTCACTAGAAACGCTGCAAGACGGCATTACCGTGGCCTTTGTCGTGACAGATCAAGAAAATGCGGTCGTCAATGTACGCTATTCGGGCATTTTGCCTGACCTGTTCGTTGAAGGTTCTGGCGTGGTTGCGGATGGACGCTTGGGCGCCGACGGGGTGTTCGTCGCGGATGAATTGCTCGCTAAACATGACGAGAATTATGTACCGCGCGAACTGCAAGAGCTGGAGCAGCACAAGGCCGCCGAAACTCTGGCAGCGACAGAGAGTTACTGATGGCGGCCGAGCTCGGCCTTGCCGCCTTATGGCTCGCTGCTGCTTTGTCGGTGTTGCAGCTGATTGGCGGCGCGCTGGCGCAGCGCGATACGAATAGTGATTTGGCGAAGCTGGTTCGCCCTGCCGCCGTTATGCAGGGATTGCTGGCCGGTTTTGCGTTTCTGGTGTTGCTCTATTTGTTTGCAGTTACCGACCTATCGGTAAAGCTGGTCGCAGCCAATTCGCATTCAGACAAGCCGATGATCTTCAAGCTGGCCGGGGCGTGGGGCAATCACGAAGGCTCAATGCTGCTGTGGATCACCGTTATGGCACTGGCAGGCGGTTTGATCGGCTTTGTTGAACGGCGTTTACCCGAACAGACGATGCAAGCGACATTGGCTGCACAGGCGTTTGTTGGGCTTGGTTTCTATGCCTTCTTGCTGCTGAGTTCCAACCCGTTTGAACGGCTGCCCGAACCGGCGATGGAAGGGATGGGGCTTAACCCCTTGTTGCAGGATATTGGTTTGGCGTTTCATCCGCCGACACTGTATTTTGGCTATGTCGGCCTGTCTGTGGCCTTTAGCTTTGCCGTGGGCGCGCTGCTTACCCGGCAAGTGAACCCGGATTTTGCCCGGGCGATGCGCCCTTGGGTACTGGGTGCGTGGATTTTCCTGACTCTGGGCATCACGGCGGGCAGCTATTGGGCCTATTACGAGCTCGGCTGGGGCGGCTGGTGGTTCTGGGACCCGGTTGAGAATGCTTCCCTCATGCCGTGGCTTGCAGCGACTGCATTGCTTCATTCGGTCAGCGTGCTTGCGGCCCGCGATGCTTTGCGGACATGGACTATCATGCTGGGCGTGGTGGCATTTTCGATGTCTATGCTGGGGACATTCCTGGTCCGGTCGGGCATTTTGACCAGCGTTCACGCTTTTGCTGCCGATCCGGAACGCGGGACTTTCATTCTTGGTCTGCTGATTTTGTATATTGGCGGTGCATTGCTGCTGTTCGGCCTTAGGGCCAGCAGCATTTCAGAAGGGGACCGGTTCTCCGTCACCAGCCGTGAGGGCGCGCTGGTATTTAATAATGTCATGTTGAGTGCGATTTTGGGCATTGTATTGCTGGGCACACTCTATCCGCTTTTAACCGAAGCGTTCGATGTGCGCGTTTCGGTTGGCCCACCATATTTTAATCCTGTTGGCGCGGTCTTTACGATCCCTATGCTGATGGTGATGGCGGTGGGGCCGTTGCTCCGCTGGCGGCAAGATTCGTTCACCCGCGTAAAATGGCCGATCATCATTTCGGCTGTGGTGATGGTGGCCGTGCTGGCGCTGGTCGTCATTCTGGGATCGTACAGCATTCTTGCGGATCTTGGTTTGGCAGTCGCTGTCGCTTTGGGAATAGGCAGCTTCATGCCGCTGCGGGGCCGTAATCTGCTGCGGGTCCCGATTGCGACCTGGGGCATGGTGGTCGCGCATTTCGGGATTGCTGTCGCGCTGTTCGGGATGGCCAGCGAGTCGGCATTTTCTGAAGAAAAACTGGCTGCGATTTCGGTTGGGGAAAGTACCCAGGTTGGCCCATGGCAAGTCACATTGGATGCAGTCGAGCCAGTGGCAGGCCCGAACTGGACAGCGATTCAAGCCAATTTGGGCGCCAGCTATGACGGCGGAACGTCAATTGAGCTAACGCCGCAATCGCGCAATTTTTGGGCTCCGCCGCAGGAAACAACTGAAAGCGTTTTGGCAACCCGTTGGAACGGGCAACTATACGCCGTGGTCGGCAACGAAGCGGGTGATGGCAGGTGGCAATTGCGGCTGTGGTGGAAGCCATTTGTGACGCTGATATGGTATGGCGGCATATTGGTCGCCTTGGGCGGCCTGCTGGCACTGATTGGCCGGGTTAAGACAGACTTGAAACGCCGGTATGTGGTGAAGAGAGCCGGTGACCGGCGCGCGGAGGCCGCATCGTGAACAAGCTCTGGATATGGGGGCCGCTTGGGCTGTTTTTGATGTTCAGCGGACTGGCGGCGTATCAATTGACGCAGCCCAAAGACGAATTTGTTCAAAGCACAATGATTGGCAAGCCGATCCCAGATTTTGACCTGCGACCCGCACATCAAGACCGGCCGGGATTGGCGATTGCAGACTTGAAAGATGGTAAGCCCAAATTGTTGAATATATGGGCCAGTTGGTGCGTGCCATGCATTGCGGAGGCACCGCACCTTGAAGCGCTTAATCGGGCGGGGGCAGAAATTGTCGGTGTCGCGATCCGGGATCGTCCGGCAGACGTCGCGCGATTTTTGGCGCAGCATGGCAACCCTTACACCCGGATCGGCGCTGATGATCTTTCCGAAGTGCAATTGAGCGTCGGCTCGTCAGGGGTACCCGAAACGTTCGTGGTGGATGGTAATGGGATCATTCTGCACCAGCATATCGGTGATGTCCGTGCGGAACATGTCCCAATGCTGCTGCAAAAGCTGGCGGAGGCAGGGGCATGATGAGGTTCATTCTCGCAATCTTATCGGCCGCGCTGATCGTTATGCCGGCATCTGCGCAACAAACTTTACCGCCAGCGCCGCTTGCTTACGAGCAATTGTCTGATCCAGCTCAAGAAGAAGCGGCCCAAGCGTTGATGGAAACACTGCGCTGTCTGAAGTGCCAGAGTCAATCGATTGCCGATAGCGATGCACCGATGGCAGGGGATATGCGCCATCAAGTGCGTTCGCGTATTGCTGCTGGTGAGGAACCCGAAGCCATCCGTGCTTGGTTGGTAGAGCGGTATGGAGACTATGTCAGTTACGCGCCGACCGTCAGCAATACGACATGGCCGTTATTCGCGATTCCATTACTGTTATTGATTGTCGCGGGTGTCATCATCCGGCGCCGCGTGGGGAAACGGTCATGAGCTTTATTCCCATTTTGGCCTTGGCGGCTGGGGTGTTCCTGTTCGCTACCTTTGCGCTGAAACTGCCGCGTGCTGGCTGGACGCTGTTTGGTGCAGCTTTGTTGTTTGGCCTTACCGGTTATGCTTTGCAGGGTTCGCCGGGATATGCGGGGGCGCCAAAAAGCGGTGCGCCCGCACTATCGGAAGACAATTTCGCCATGATTGATGCCCGCCGGGAGTTTTTCGATCCGACCACTGTTCCCAGCCGCTTTGTGACGGTTTCAGATGGTTTCTCCCGCAATGGCCAGTTCCAAGATGCCGCCAATATGCTGCGTAATGCGGTTGCTGAAAATCCGGGCGATACAGAAGCGTGGGTGGCGTTGGGTAATGCAATCATCGAGCACGCAGACGGGACGCTGACACCGGCGGCGCTCTATGCCTATTCGCGCGCAGACCGTATATCCCCTGGGCATCCCGCAGCTTCCTATTTCCTGGGGGTAGGTTTGTTGCGTTCCGGCCGGCCCGGGGAAGCCCGTGGAGTGTGGGCCGATATGCTGGAAAATGCCCCAGAAGACGCTGGTTGGAAACCGCAATTGGAAGATCGCCTTCAGCGGCTTGACCAATTGCTGACGCAAATTGGCCCGCAAGGCCCTGTTGCCGTTCCGGCACAGTGAATTTTCCCGCAGTTGCAGCATAGTTTGGTTGCTGCTAGGCGCGCTGCCTTTCCGGTCGCCATGGTGACGCCGGAGTAATGCAGTCGGGATAACCGATTTATGAGCGAAACCGCGAAGCACGTTGTTGCCGCCCCTCCGGGCGCACAAGCTGGCCATAGCGCGACCTCCACCAAGCTGGCGGTCGGCGCGATTGGTATTGTGTTTGGCGATATCGGCACGAGCCCGCTATATGCCTTTCGCGAGACCTTTGCGGGCACCGCCAATGTAGCGATCGACCGGATGCATGTGCTGGGTGTTGTGAGCCTGATCTTCTGGTCGATGCTGCTGGTTGTGGCGATCCAATATGTCACGATCCTGATGCGCGCGGATAATAAGGGGCAGGGCGGCAGCCTCGCACTCGTTGCGCTCCTGTCGCGGCATATGGGCAAGTCGAGCTATGGCTGGCTGGTCATCCTATTGGGCGTGTTTGCGACTTCGCTGTTCTACGGTGACAGCATGATCACACCCGCAATTTCTGTGCTTTCAGCGGTTGAAGGTCTTACAGTCGTGGACGCGGGATTGCAGCAATATGTGATTCCTATCGCGTTAGGGCTGCTGGTCTTCCTGTTCATGCTCCAAGCGAGGGGGACGGCTAAGGTCGGGGCCTTGTTCGCGCCAGTGATGATCGTGTGGTTTCTCGTTCTTGCGCTGCTGGGCGGATGGCAGATTATGCAGAACCCCGACATCCTGTGGGCGCTAAATCCGTATTATGCGGTGATGTTCTTCGTAACTGATGGCTTTGTTGCCTTCCTCGCACTTGGCGCTGTGGTGCTGGCTGTGACAGGTTCTGAGGCGCTTTATTCCGACATGGGCCACTTTGGGCGAGGGCCAATGCGTTTGAGCTGGTTCGGCTTTGTCATGCCGTGCCTCCTGCTCAACTATTTCGGCCAAGGCGCGATGATTGCAGGCCTACCGGCAGAGGAAGCCGCTGTCGTCGTCCAGAACCCGTTCTTCTTACTAGCGAGCGAAGAGTGGCGCCTGCCGCTCGTTTTCCTTGCCACCGTCGCGACTTTCATCGCGAGCCAAGCGGTGATCTCCGGTGCGTTCTCGATCACGCATCAGGCGGTGCAGATGGGCTTCATGCCGCGCCTCTCTATCCTGCATACGAGCGAGACCGAAGGCGGGCAGATATACATTCCGTTCGTGAACTGGGCGCTGATGGTCGCGGTCATCATCCTGGTGTTGACCTTCCAAAGCTCTTCTAACCTTGCGAGTGCTTACGGCATCGCGGTGACCGGAGCCGTCACGATCGACACGCTCTTAATGGCGGTCCTGTTGGTCGGCGTGTGGAAGTGGAAGTGGTGGTATGCTGCGCCCGTCGTGATCCTGTTCTTGATCGTGGACGGGGCGTATTTTGCCGCAAACCTGACCAAAGTGCCCGATGGTGGTTGGTTCCCGCTGCTGGTGGGCGCGATTACCTTTACCCTGCTGACGACTTGGGCGCGCGGTCGCAAATTGATGCGCGAGCGGATGGGCGAAGTGGCTCTGCCGATGGAGATATTTGCGAAATCAGCCAAAAACAGCGCCACGCGCGTTCCCGGCACTGCGATCTTTATGGCATCGGCCAAGGGCGGGGTGCCATCCGCGCTGCTGCATAATATCAAGCACAATAAGGTACTGCACGAGCGGGTGGTGATCCTGACGGTCGAGATTGCCGAGATACCCTATGTCGACCCGGAGAAGCGGTGCGAATATCATGATCTGGGTGACGGCTTCTTCCGCGGCGTTCTGCATTATGGCTTCATGGAAGAAACCAACGTTCCCGAAGGTCTGAAGAAAATGGACCGCTGCGGCGGCGAATTTGACATGATGCAGACCAGCTTCTTCCTGTCACGCCAAACATTGCTGCCATCGGACAAGCCGGGAATGCCGATCTGGCGCGAGAAGATTTTTGCATGGATGCTGCGCAACTCAGCAACCGCAATGGAGTTCTTCAGATTGCCGACCAACCGTGTGGTGGAGCTAGGTAGTCAGGTGCGGATTTAAGGGGCTGCTAATTGCGACCATCATTTAATGGGCATCCATCCTGGCTGGATTACCGTTCCATTGTCCGGCAAGAATTCTCGATTGATCTTCCAGAAGAGATCGCAGAGCACTGGTGTAGAATTCGCGGTCACGATATCCGCATAGATGAGTGGCTGCCTGATGGAGAGCCGCTTGGAACAATAGTCTGCGTGCACGGCGCCGGTGGCAATGGACGTATTCTGGCGCCATTTGCCAAAGCCTTTCAGCAAGCAGGTTGGCGCGTGATTGCGCCGGATTTGCCCGGATACGGCATGACGCAGACTGTGGCTGGTCATGAATGGTCATATGCAGATTGGCCGCTCGTTATTGCTGATTTGGCCAAAGTTCAATCGGGCAAAGTTGTCCTTGCCGGGGCCTCTATGGGAGGATTGACGGCAGTCTATGCAGCTCAGCATGTGCAAGATTTGGCAGGCGTTATCGTTACAACCCTAATCGATTTGGCGGAGGAAGAGACCTTCGTAAAAGCTGCCCGCTGGAAGCTTTTGGGCCGGTTGTCGATATTCGGCATGAAAGTTATGCCGTTCTTGCTTGATCGTTTGCCGCTGCCGTTGTCCGCCGTTGCGCCGCTTAAAGCGATGAGCGCGAACCGCGCGATGCAAAAATACTTCCAGACGGACCAGTTTTTGGGAAGGAATTGGCTTCCTGTTAAGTTCTGGCGGAGCGTCCATAATTACCGTATCTCCCCCATTCAGCTCGATTGCCGATTGCTATTGGTTCATCCGGGTAAGGATGATTGGACACCATATTCGGTCAGTCTTCAAATATACGATAGGATCGGCGCTGAAAAAACAGCTGTAAAGCTGAGCAATGGGAGCCATCTCCCGCTCGAACAGCCCGCATATGACGAGATGTGCTCGGAGCTTGGCTCGTTCCTGCAGGAGCTATCTGCTGCTGATCTGTGAACTCAATCTGCTTGGCCAGATGCATTTTCGCCAACATCCAGACCATTCTTCAGCAGCATCGGTATCTGGCTGAAAGTGAACAGGAATGTCAGCGGCATAAACACCCAGAATTTGGCCCAGAGCCATGTCTCAAAAGTGCCATTATCAACATTGTAGAAATAGCGCAGGGCCTCATTGAGCGCTGCGAGAGCAAGGAAGAATACACCCCAGTTGCGCGACAGTTTGAGCCAGCCATTGTCGCTTAACCCCTCGAATGCAGCTTCGAGCAGGATTTTCAGCATCGCCTTTTGCTTCATATATCCGACCAGCAAAATGACCCCGAAGGCCCCATAAATAATGGTCGGCTTGAGCTGTACAAAGGTCGGGTCACCGAAGAAAATTGTCAGCGCACCAAAGCCGACAATCAGCGCCGTCGAGAAAAGCAACATCGGGGAGACTTTGCCCAATTTCCATTTGGAAAAGGCCAGTGCGATTACGGCTGCAACCATGAAGGCGAGCGTACCTTTAATCACCGCAGCAATCTCTGCAACGGCCTCACTTTCTTCGGGCGAGTAGTATTTATAGACGCCGAGGAAGACCACGAGCGGTCCATAATCGACCGCTACATTCAGCCAGCCGGAACCCTTCTTGGCTTCTGCCGGTGTCTCAGTTTGTGCTTCTGTCATCAGGCCACTCCGGCAATAACGCGCGCGACCAGATCGGGGTCGAACGGGCGCAAATCATCTATTTTTTCGCCTACACCAATCGCGTGGATCGGCAGGCCGTATTGTTCCGCTGCGGCGACCAGCACCCCGCCGCGCGCTGTTCCATCCAGCTTGGTCATGATCAGCCCGGTGACGCCGGCAACCTCTTTGAAGGTTTCAATTTGGGCGAGGGCGTTTTGGCCATTCGTCGCATCCAGAACGAGCACGACATCATGGGGGGCTTCTGGGTTCAGGCGGCCCAGGACTTTGCGGATTTTGGCGAGCTCATCCATCAATTCGCGCTTGTTTTGAAGGCGGCCAGCAGTGTCGACGATAAGCGCATCAATGCCTTGATCCGTCGCTGCTTTTACACCGTCAAACACAATACTGGCCGGGTCACCGCCTTCTGCACCGCGAATGATTGGGACACCGATCCGCTCCGCCCATGTTGCCAATTGCCCGATCGCAGCAGCACGGAATGTGTCCCCGGCCGCCAGCATCACGCCGTAATCATCTTCCTGAAACAGGTGAGCCACTTTGGCGATAGTCGTGGTCTTGCCGCTGCCGTTAACACCGATCACCAGCAATACTTGCGGGCGAGGGAAAGCGACAACTTCCAACGGTTTGGCAACAGGACGCAATATTTCAGCGATTTCTTCCGCTACGGCTTCTTTCAGCTCTGTTTCGGTCATGCTGAGACCGAATTTCTTATCCGACAGTTTCTGCCGAATACGCGATGCCGCCGAGGGGCCCAAGTCCGACAGGATGAGAGCATCTTCAACATCGTCCAGCGTGCTATCGTCCAGCTTCGCAGTGCTGACCACGCTGGTGAGGTTTTCAGACAAGCGCTCCGACGTTTTGCGGAATCCGCCAAACAGGCGATCTTTCCAGCTAGTCTCACTCATTGCAGTAAACCTTTGTCGAAATGGGTCGGCGTTATGGTTGTTATTGTGCCCGCCGATACGCCTTCAGGCACAGCAACTCTTACGAAGTTGGGCGCATAGCCGGTGCCATCGCGTTCTGCGAGGACTGAAAGCGGTTTACCCACCTGATCGGCCAGCCAGCGATTGCGCTGCGTCGCCACATCTTGGCGCAATTCCGCGGCACGCCGCTTGATAGTCGGGCGTTCGAGCTGCGGCATTCTTGCAGCCGGGGTGTTCGGGCGCGGTGAATAGGGGAAGATATGACCGTGCACTATCTCCAGTTCATGAATGATGGAGCGGTTGGCGGCGTGCATCGTATCGTCTTCGGTGGGAAAACCGGCGATTAAATCAGCACCAATCGCGATATCCGGTCGCCGCGCCTTGATCCGGGACACGAGTTCTACCGCGTCGGCGCGCAAATGCCGCCGTTTCATGCGCTTCAGAATCATATCGTGGCCATGTTGGAGCGAGAGGTGCAAATGCGGCATCAGGCGCTGTTCGCTGCAAAACAATTCTTCCAACACGGGATCAACTTCAATTCCGTCAAGCGATGACATTCTCAGCCGTTGCAAGTCCGGAAATTCGTTCAGGATGGCTGCGATCAAACTTCCCAGGGGCGGGGTGCCAGTGAGGTCGTGCCCCCAAGAGGTTACGTCGACGCCGGTAAGAACAATTTCCGGCGCGCCTTGGTCAAGATGCCGTTCAACCTGCCGCAGCACGTCCAGAATGGTCATTGATCGGCTTTTGCCGCGCCCCTGCGGGATTACACAGAATGTGCAGGCATGGTCGCAGCCGTTTTGGACAGCGATAAATGCGCGGGTCCGGGCCGGAACGTGGGGCGGGGCGTCCAGTGGCACATTCCAGGCACGCGGATCAAGTTTACGCGTATTGGCGATCAGGCCGTCCACCTCTGGCATCGCGCTCAATTGTTCGCGTTCAATGTCAGCCGCGCAGCCGGTAACCAGCAAACGGGCATCAGGCTTCGCCTTACGCGCTTTGCGGATGGCTTGGCGGGTCTGACGGACCGCTTCGGAGGTGACAGCGCAGCTGTTGATCACCACCACATCGTCTTCACCAGCCAGCATCGCTTCGATCTGTTCGCTTTCCGAAATGTTCAAGCGGCAACCGAGTGAAACTACCTTGTCAGAGCGTGCGGCAGTCATGCGTAATCATCCCATTCGAATGATCCGCGATACGACTCTGTCGCCGGGCCTTCCATTATAATCGAAGATCCTGCTTCCCATTCTATCGTCAGCACCCCGCCGGGAAGCCGCACTGTCGCTGGTGATGCCACAAGACCTTGCCGGATGGCAGCCACAGCGGTGGCGCAGGCCCCCGTTCCGCAAGCCTTGGTTAGACCAACGCCGCGTTCCCACACCCTTAGATGGATTGTTCCGTCGCGAATATCGGCGACGTTCACATTGATACGTTCCGGAAATAACGGGTCGTGTTCGATAATTGGGCCAAGCCGGTCGAGGGGTACAGCTTCGCTATCCCTGACAAAGAAGATCACATGGGGGTTGCCAACGTTGACCGCCGCCGGAGTGTCGAGGTCGTCCCACGAAACCGGCATTGCAGAGGTATCCATCGGATAGTCTAACGGGATCGCATCCCAGTCGAAGCGTGGAGGCCCCATATCGACACGCGCGCCGCCCTTGGTTGGGGACAATTCAATAATCCCGCCGCTGGTCTCAACCCGTGCCTGCGCGCCGTGCAATAGAGCCACCGCGCGCGAGGCGTTGCCGCAGGCTTCGACTTCGCCGCCATCGGCATTGAATATCCGCATGGCAAAATCTGCTGTGTTTGATGGCTCCAGCACAATCAGCTGATCACAACCAATCCCGGTGTGCCGATTGGCCAATGCGGCGGCCACAGCTGATGTCAAATCGGGCAGCGAGTTGCTCCGCCCGTCCAGCATGATGAAATCATTGCCTAGGCCATGCATTTTGGTGAATGGAATGCGCATCACAGATGCATCTATGCATCACCTGCTGCGCCGTCCAGTCGCTAGGTGAAAATTGACCCGATCAGGGCGGATTACGCGCGTTGTCGCAATTCTGTGGGGGGCTGAGTATCTACTACAGTATTAGCCGGCACAATGTGGCTTTCGGTCTCAGCCGGTTTTGCCAGCAAGTCGTCCGCCGCCAGCCGTTCCCGCACTTTGGCGGCAGTCTCCGGACGGCCATAGAGGTAGCCTTGCCCTTTCATCTGCCCTTTGCCTTTTAGCGCTTCGAGAATGCGTTGATCTTCAATGCCTTCCGCAGTGATCGGCATATCCAGACCATCGCCGAGCGAGATGATCGCATTGACGATTTTCTCGCACGCATCTTCTGCGTTGAGCTCACCGACGAAGCTACGATCAATTTTCAACCGGTCAAATGGCAGCGTGCGCAATTGAGAGAGGCTGGAATAGCCGGTGCCAAAATCATCAAGGCTGATCTGGACGCCCTGGTTCTTCAGACTGGTGATCATCGACTTCACCACACCGATATTCTCATGCAGGCAGCTTTCGGTGATCTCGATTTCCAAACGCTGTGGCGGGAAATTGTGTCTTACCAGCAATTTGAGCAGCTTTTGAGAGAACCACGGATCCCTCAATTGGATGGGTGAAATGTTGACCGACAGCGTTATGGTGGCATCCCACTCTTTCGCATCCAGCAGCGCTTGTTCGATTAGCTGTTCAGACAGCGGGGCAATCACTCCCAATTCTTCGGCAACCGGAATGAAAATAGCGGGATTGACGAGGCCGAGCTCTGGCGAATTCCACCGTGCGAGCATCTCGAACCCAACGATCTTACCCGAGGTCAAATCAATCTGTTGTTCGTAATAGGGCTCAAATTCGTTTTCCAGAATACCGCGTTTAATCCCCGATTCCAGATCGTTACGGAAACGCAGTTCCTTTTCCATAGAGGTTTCAAACCAGAAATATCGGTCTTTGCCCTGCTTCTTGGCGTGATACATTGCGATGTCGGCACGGTGCATTATCGCTTCACCATCCAGCAATGTGGTATCATCTGCCGGTTGTACCAGATTGGTCGCAATCCCGACGGAAATCGTTACTTCCACCGGATAGCCATCGATTTTCATGGGCTTGGAAACAACTGAGTTGAGGCTGCTTGCGACCTGATCAACCACGTCGGGGGCGTTTTTGTCAAACGTAACCACACAAGCGAACTCGTCACCGCCCAAACGCGCCAGAATTCCATCTGTGGGCAGAACACTTTTTAGGCAGTTTGCAGTTTCTTTCAGCAATCTGTCGCCAACCTTGTGGCCGTTCAAATCATTGATTTGCTTGAAATTATCGAGGTCGATCATCAGAAACGCAACCGCCTTATTTTCCGCAGCAGCTTTTTCGATCAGCTTGTCAGTCTCCGGGGTAATACTGCGGCGGTTCAGGCAGCCGGTAAGAGGATCGGTCTCGGCAAGGAATTGCGCGCGTTCTTCGGCCTTCCGGCGCTCTTCGATCTCGGCAATCAACTCACGGTAGCGCCGCATTCCAAAAATGATCAATGCGACATTGAGCAGCAGAGCATTCATCAAAATCGCATCAGGAGCGGACGTGCCTGTTGACCAGCTGCGCAATACTTGCGGCAGAACGGCGCTGCCCGTTCCCAAGAACATAATGATCGCTGCGACTGCGATACCCAAGGCGACAACGTCGCGATTGGCACGTTTGCGCGTGTCCGTGGGTTTCTTCGTATTTTCCACTCTATTCCCCTTGCGGACAAATGCCCGCCAGCGACTTGGTTGGAGCCGCAGATTTTACCGCTAGATACATGCCCTGAATAAGTCGTTAATCTAGAATAGGCTGGACTGGAGATATGCCCGAGGAACGGCTACCTTTGGCCCTCTTGTAATCGCGCTAGGAAGCTGCTGTGCCTCGTTATTGGCTGATGAAGTCGGAGCCCAACGTCTATGGTTGGGATGATCTGTTAGAAGAACAAGAAGGTACTTGGGACGGTGTCCGTAACCACCGCGCCAAGAACAACATGATCGCGATGGATGTCGGCGACCAAGTGTTCTTCTATCATTCAAATATCGGTTTGGAGATTGTCGGTATTGCCGAAGTGAGCGTTACTGGCATCAAAGACCCGACCGATCCAGAAGGCAAGTGGGACTGCGTAAAGATCAAACCCGTACGTAAATTGGCAGCGCCGGTCACTTTGAAACAAGTGAAGGCAGAGCCGCGCCTGGCGGATATGGAATTGGTCAGGTTGATGCGGCTGTCCGTTAGCGAGGTAACGCCAGAAGAATGGGATATCGTATTGGCTATGTCCGAACAGAACGCAAACGGGCACCAGCAAGCGTAGCATCAACGAACAGCCTTAACGTCCCAAGCTGTGACAGCCGTGATTGAGCAGCAGCGCTATAGTTAGCATTCCGTTAACAGCGCCATCATGAGACGATCACTTGTACTGACAGACGAAACCGCGGGCCATCCATTTCTGGCATCGCTTCCGCCGCATATACGGACGGATGCGATACCGTTGAAGGCTCGACCCAAGCTCCGCCTGACACGGGCGGATATACGCGGCTTTGCTCTCGCCTATTTGGGGTGTTTTGTGGCGGTATCTGTTTTTATTGCATGACGCGCTAAAGCGCAGCGGCAGCTTGCACTTCGGCCTTAAATAAACGGCGCCCCAGCCAGGCCGAGATCAAACACATCACTGCACTCACCAGAATTTGCTCTGTGATGGGAATACCTGCTGCGGTGAGCGCCATGGATAACAGCGCGCCGCCAACCATTGCGCCGGAATTGACGATATTATTAGCGGCGATTGTCCGCGCTGCCTGTTCTGGCTTCGCTCTGGTGGTTAGAAACGCGTAAAGCGGAACCACGAACATTCCCCCGGCAACAGCAATACCTAGCAGTGTGAGCAGCAGGATGGTTGCCATCGGCCACGCCAAAAATTCGCTGACTGACAATAGCTGTTCTGGTTGATCCGCTTCCCAGATTTTGGTGACCAGATAAAACGCCACCACAAACAGTCCCATGACAATCACGGATATCGGTGAATACCGCGCGGATACTGTGCCCTTCAACAGGGTATTGATCGCGACCGAACCGGCCGCCACACCAACGGAAAAGACGACCAGGAACAGGCTGGCGACTTCTTTGCTGGCCATAATCGTATTTTTGGCGAGGGGCGGGAACTGGATGAACAGCACCGCGCCGATGGTCCAAAAGAAACTGATCGCCAAAATTGCGAAGAAGATTTCCCGGTTCAACATTGTTTCGCGAATGAGATTTGTTGACGCGCGCCATATGTTCCAGTCGATCTTCTCAAGCGCTCCTTGCCGCGGTGCATCGGGGATTTCGCGGCTGACGAAATACCCCGCAATCGCGGTTCCGATGATGCCGATGGCTGCCCATTCCACGGGAATCCACCCGGCAAGAATGGTCCCTGAAAGGATCGCAACATATGTGCCTGCTTCGACAAGGCCTGTGCCTGCTAGCACCTCCTCTTTACGCAAATGCTGGGGAAGGATGGCATACTTAATCGGGCCGAGGAATGTGGATTGAACGCCCGTTAAAAAGAGGGCGAACAACAGCAGGACAATCGGAAATGTGGTGTTGATGGTCGTAAAGCCCAGCGGGATCGTCACCGGCATCACATAGCCCTGCCACGCCAGCAGCAAGCCTGCGCTGCCGATAAGCATCAGGATGATTTCGCACGCCTTTACCTTACGAACGATTGCGGCCTTGTCGTACATATCTGCAAGTTGGCCAGCTAAGGCAGAAAGCACAAAGAACGGCAGAATAAACAGGCCCGACGCGACTGCGCTGAATAGGCCTTCTGCTTCCTCTGAATCGTAGATGCTGTACACTACGAACAGCACCATAGCGGTCTTGTAAAGATTGTCGTTGAACGCGTTAAACAGCTGGGTCACGAATAGCGGCAGGAAACGCCTGCGGCGCAAGAGATGCGTCGTTGTGGTCATAAAGCCCCAAATGTCTAATTTGCAGTCGGTGTAATGGTTTGGTCAAAATGGACAAGGGCAAACAGTCTGGCGCAAAGGGTGGGACAAGCTCGTTCTAGTGCTTTTACCCCACGGCCTAGTTCGCTAAGGACCGCGCATCATGCTGACGCTACCCAACATCCTGACGCTTTCGCGCATCGTGGCCGTGCCGTTGCTGGCCTTTCTTTTGTGGTGGCCAGATTGGCAGTTGGGCTATGCTCTGGCGGTCGTGCTGTACGGGTTAATGGCGATTACGGACTATTTTGACGGGTATCTGGCCCGATCAAGCGGCGCGGTGTCTAAGCTGGGTATCTTTTTGGATCCGATCGCGGACAAGATAATGGTGGCTGCGGTCATTCTGGTTCTGACCGCGCAAGGCTTCTTAAGGGGGCCATATGTCGGCGATTTGCATGTCGTTGCCGGGCTGATCATTCTGGTGAGAGAGATCGCTGTTTCTGGACTGCGAGAATTTCTAGCCGGGCTTAAAGTGTCCGTCCCCGTCACCAAATTGGCAAAGTGGAAAACGACTTTGCAGCTGGTCGCGCTCGGGGCGCTTATCGGGGGCGGTGCCTTACATGGGCCGCCGCCAATTTCCGTGGAAGACGCAGCCAAGCCATTTTCAGAACAATGGATGCATCTGGTCGGCCTTGTCAGCCTATGGGGCGCTGCCGCTTTAACCGTGATAACCGGCTGGGATTATTTGCGGGTTGGTCTCAAACATATGGACTGACCCGTGGTCGGTCAGCCAACGCCGATTTCGGGTAACAAATTATTGTTGGGCTCCGAACCGATAAGGGGGATACCGAAACGATCGCGCGGGTCGTGCTGGTCGAAGTCCTCTTGGCTGCTGGAGAAGCCGAAATACTCTACGACTCGTTGATGCAGAACCGTCTCAAATTTGACACCGGCGTTGCGGCCGACTTTCCAGACAATCTTCCCCGGTACGGCGCCCAAGTCCTTTAGAACGACGTCAATGCTGTCGCCTTCTGACGCTGCGATATTTCCGGTTTCGATCATGCAGCCGCCGCTTGATAAATTGTACAGCATGACAAAGTCACGAACGTCGTCGATGACGCATTCGATTTCTTGGTCGACAATAAAACGGTTGTAGGAACGCATGATCTGACCCTTCTTCACCCCGCCGATTTTTCGGCCTAGGTGTCGTTACATAACCTAACATTTACCAATAAACTGTGAATCGGGCGGTAGCGGTCGGCTGACTGCGCCTGACTCAGCCGATGCGAAGCTCTTCCGCCAGAAGCTTAAACTCTTCTGCTCGAGGAGATCTTTTTCGCCAGACAAGCGCGATTTCACGGCTGGCATTGGCTGCCCTTAGCGGGCGAGCGATGATATCCGTTCCCGTAAGTATGCCGGCATCAATCGCCATTTCAGGCAGCATTGTAACACCCAGCCCATTGTCGACCATTTGCACCAATGTGTGCAAGCTTGTGCCGATCATCGTCGCGCTTGCGCTCAATTCTGGCCGGTTACAGGCAGCTAAGGCGTGTTCTTTAAGGCAGTGACCATCCTCCAGCAGCAATAGCTGCCCTTCATCAAGCATAGACGGGGGGATGCTTTCAGGCGGATCGCGTGGTTCATCCTTTGGAAACGCGACAAATAACGCGTCACTAGAAATCGGCTCAAAATCGACTTCGCCTGTCGGGAACGGTAGAGCCAACAAGACACAATCGGCCCGGCCATGATGCAGGGACTCGATGGCATCGGTGCTGGTTTCTTCGCGGAGGAATAGCTTCAGGGAAGGGCGCTCCTGCCGCAATCGCGGCAAAATGCGTGGTAACAGAAATGGGGCAATTGTCGGGATTACACTCATCCGTAATTCACCCGATAATGGTTTGCCCGATGCTTGAACCAATTCGCTGAGCTCTTCTGCTTCACGTAAAAGCCGGTGGGCCTTGGCGACCACGGAATTGCCCAATGGCGTAAACCGCACAACCCTGCGGCTGCGTTCCACCAGCGTCACTCCCAGTAACGTCTCTAATTCTCTGATGCCGGCAGACAGCGTCGATTGGGATACAAAGCTTGCTTCAGCCGCCCGGCCAAAATGGCCGTGCTCATGCAAGGCAACCAAATATTGCAGTTGCTTTATTGTTGGCAGATAGGTGCTCACTCAGGCGCAGCTTCTTCTGATGGGGCCTCTTCAGTAGCGGCCTCGCCTGCTGCTACTGGGTCGGTTGCAGCCTCAGCGCCACCCTCCGGGGCTTCTGTTTCCGCTATAATATCAGCACGCATATCGTCTGCATTGCTCATTACCAGCTTGCCATTCTTTACCGCAAAGCCGGTTTTCCCTTCGACCAGTTCAAGCGCATCTTTGCCGAACACTTCGTAACGCCAGCCGTGCAATATCGGCAGATCGCGTATCCCCGCAGCGAGAGCTTCCAGCTCGTCAGATTTGGTCAGTAATCGGCTGGCAACGTCAATCTCGCGAGATCGGATTTTGAGCAATAGCTTCAACAAATCCGCAACCAATGCGCCTTCTTTACCAAGTGGCGCACCGCGTTTCGATTTGGTCGGCATTTCATCTTTTGGCAGAGGCTCTGCGCCTGCAAGCACATCCATCAACCGTTTACCGATATCATTTTCGCGCCATGCATTGGACAGGCCGCGAACTTTGGCAAGATCTGCCTGTTTTTTGGGTGGGTGGCTGGCCACGTCAGATAGGGTTTCATCGCGCATGATGCGCCCGCGGGGGATATCTTTGTGCTGGGCTTCGCCCTCCCGCCATCCGGCCAGTGCTTTCAGACGGCCTAAAACCTGCGGATTGCGTCCGGCTGACCGGATACGGCGCCATGCATTATGCGGATCATGCCGGTAATTGGCCGGGTCTGCCAGTTTTTCCATTTCTGCATTGAGCCAGGCCCCGCGGCCTGTCTTAATCAGCTTCTTCAGCATCATCGGGAATATCTTCGCGAGATGCGTCACGTCGCCGATCGCATATTCGATCTGACGGTCGGTCAATGGTCTGCGGCCCCAATCGGTAAAACGTGCGCCCTTATCAACAGTGATCCCCAGCCAGCTTTCGCACAAATTGGCATATCCAATCTGCTCGCTCTGGCTGATTGCCATCATTGCGATTTGCGTATCGAAGATAGGATGCGGCGTTTTGCCAGTTAGATTATAGATGATTTCCACATCTTGCCCGCCAGCGTGGAAAATTTTCAAAATGTCTTCATTCTCGCACATGAGATCAAGCAGGCTGGTCAGATCAATGCCGTCCGCCATTGGATCAATCGCCGCAGCTTCTTCCTCATTGCCGATTTGAACAAGGCATAATTCCGGCCAATATGTGTTTTCGCGCATGAATTCGGTGTCGATGCACACGAAGTCGGATTGTGCGAGGCGAGCGACCAATTCATCAAGAGCCTCGGTCGTCGTAATCAAATCATGTATTTTCATAGTACTTTTCTGTATGCGGGCGGAGTACCGCCACTCGGGAGTCGCATCAGCGTTCTGTCACCTTGACAAAACCCCGCAGTTCCCCTGTTAGCCCGCGCATAGCCCAAATGAGATTTATGCGGGTGCGCAGATATTGCGCTCCTAGCGCCATAGTCCGAAAATTGGAAAGATTTTAGATGCACGCCTATCGTACCCACAACTGCGCAGCTTTGACCGAGGCCAATGTTGGCGAAACTGTGCGCCTGTCCGGCTGGATTCACCGCAAGCGCGACCATGGCGGTGTGTTGTTCGTCGATTTGCGCGATCATTACGGTCTGACGCAGATTGTTGCTGACGAAGATTCTCCTGCGCTGCCAATTCTGGATGGCCTACGTGTTGAAAGCGTCGTCACGATCGATGGCGAAGTTAAGGCGCGGGCGGAGGGTACAACCAATGCCAACCTTCCGACCGGTGATATTGAAGTGTTTGCGCGGTCGGTTACGGTTCAGTCACAGGCGAATGAACTACCGCTGCCGGTTGCGGGGGAGCAGGAATATCCTGAAGAAATCCGCCTAAAGTACCGTTTTATCGATTTGCGCCGCGAGCGGGTGCACGCCAACATCATGCTGCGCAATCAGGTGATCACATCGCTGCGGGGCCGCATGACGGCGCAAGGCTTTACAGAGTTTCAGACCCCGATCTTGGGCGCTTCCAGCCCGGAAGGCGCGCGCGATTATCTGGTCCCGAGCCGTTTGCACCCCGGCAGCTTTTACGCTCTGCCGCAAGCGCCGCAAATGTTCAAACAGTTGCTGATGGTTGCCGGTTTCGACCGCTATTTCCAGATTGCCCCCTGTTTCCGCGATGAAGATTTGCGTTCGGATCGCAGCCCTGAATTTTACCAGCTCGATCTGGAAATGAGCTTTGTCACGCAGGAAGATGTGTTCCAGGCCTTGGAACCTGTACTTGCGGGTGTTTTTGAGGAATTTGCAGACGGCAAAACTGTAACCCCTGCCGGCGAATTCCCGCGCATTCCGTATAAGGAAGCGATGCTGAAATATGGCAGCGATAAGCCCGATTTGCGCAATCCGCTGTTGATTTCTGATGTCACCAGCCACTTCACCAAGTCGGGCTTTGGCCTGTTTGAGAAAATCGTTGGCGGGGGCGGGGTGGTCCGCGTGGTTCCTGCACCGAAAACCAACGAGAAAAGCCGCAAGTTCTTCGATGATATGAACAATTGGGCACGCGGCGAAGGTTTTGCCGGTCTTGGCTATGTCACGCGCAAGGGCGGCGAGTTTGGCGGACCTATCGCGAAGAACCACGGTCCAGAGCTGATGGCGAAGCTCTATGAGGAACTGGGCCTTGGCGATGATGACGGATTGTTCTTTGCCGCTGGTAAAGAAAAAGAGGCCGCCAAATTGGCAGGCGCAGCTCGTACTCGCTGCGCGGAGGAACTTGGCCTGATCGAAGAAGGTTGTTTCAAATTCTGCTGGATCGTCGATTTCCCGATGTTCGAATATGATGAAGAGAACAAGAAAGTCGATTTCAGCCACAACCCGTTCTCCATGCCGCAAGGCGAGATGGAAGCACTGGAAACGCAGGATCCGCTCGACATTCTGGCCTGGCAATATGACATTGTCTGCAATGGTTATGAGCTGTCCAGCGGGGCGATCCGGAATCACAAGCCGGAAATCATGTACAAGGCTTTTGAAGTCGCGGGTTACGACAATGCGACCGTCGATAAAGAATTTGGCGGTATGATCGAAGCGTTCAAGTTGGGCGCGCCGCCGCATGGTGGTTCTGCGCCAGGTATCGACCGGATCGTAATGTTGCTCGCGGATGAGCCGAACATTCGCGAAGTGATCGCGTTCCCGCTCAATCAGAAAGCGCAAGATTTGATGATGGGCGCGCCTAACGGGGTATCCAACCAGCAATTGCGCGACGTGCATATTCGTGTTGTTGAGCCGCCTAAGCCCGCATCTTAAGAACGCTCCACCTTAACGATAGGGCGCTTCATCCTTCATTGCAGGTTCAATTGATTGTTGGCTAAATTACCGCACAGCAATCAATTGTAGGGGGTGAATTATGAGTGGCCGTAGCGCATTGTGTACAGGGGTTGCACTGGCAGTCGCTCTGGTCCCCGTGGCCGGTTTGGCAGAGACTTTGCCGGTTTCAGGGATATATCCCGCGGCAAATGATGGCGCGGCCACATTGAACACTATCGCGGTCGAGAACTTCAGCGGTGAAAGCGGTACCGCTTTGTCTTTTGCAATCACTGATGTGTTGGACAATGCCATTGTGGGCGGCGAACCGTATTTTCAGGTCGTACCGGTAAGCGATGATTTGATTGATGCCGTTATGCGCGGTTCTGCCGGGTTTGATACCATCGAGACGGAGCTTGATGACCGCGAGGTGACCAAATGCGAAAAGCGCGACAAAGACAAGAAATGCATCAAAGAGAAAATCACCGTCTACGAGTGCAGTGAACTGGAAGTGACTTTCTATCCGCATATCCGGTTGATCGCCACTGACGGCACAGAGATTTACGCGAAGCGAGATTCGCTAACAGAATCGGATAGCTCATGTGAAAACGATTCGTCCGTACCATCTGCGCGTGAATTGCTGGATGGTTTGATTGGCAGTTTCGCATCACGTGTACGATATGATCTTGCCCCTGTGTTCAGGGATCAGCAGTTGCGTATTATGGAAAGCCGTAAGGGGCTGAACAAGGCTGATCGCCGATTATTTCGAGAGGCAGTGAAGCTCACCAAGTCGGATATTGGTAAGTCATGTCAGGGGTTTGCAGCTCTTGAAAGTGCCAATCCAGGCCATGTGTCTGTCTTGTTCAATATGGGGCTATGCGCAGAGGGACGGGGAGATCTGGTTGCAGCTGAGGCATATTACGAACGGGCCTTGCAGGTTGAACCGGGCAAAGATTACCCTATCTTAGGGTTGAAAAGGATCGCTGATCGCCGCCGTGCGGACGCTCAACTCAAACTTCATTGGGGTGAGTAACATTCTGTGAGCGTATCCCCCTTGCCACAGCGCCCGCCGTTCATTAGGGCGAAAGAATAATTTCTAACCCCCAAATTCTGAGAGGGAAAATATGTCCGATACCGCTGATCGCGTTTCCAAGATTGTTGTTGAGCACCTTGGTGTTGAAGCAGACAAAGTGAATCAAGAAGCAAGCTTCATTGATGATCTTGGTGCTGACAGCCTCGATATCGTTGAGCTGGTAATGGCGTTCGAAGAAGAATTCGGCGTTGAAATCCCTGACGATGCAGCCGAAAAAATCACCACTGTTGGTGATGCAACGAAATTCATCGAAGAGCACAATAAAGGCTAACGCCTACTCCCGCTGTGCTCGCCCGATAGCCATCTGATTGGGCGTCGGCGGGAAATTGACAGGCTCGGCCCCGATGGGTCGGGCCTGTTGAGTTTTTGGCCGAGATATCCGGCCGAAACAATTGATCTGATTGGTTTTGGAGAAAAGAATGCGCCGCGTTGTCGTTACTGGACTTGGTCTCGTTACTCCTTTGGGCGGTGATGTAGAGACTTCTTGGGCGAACATCCTTGCAAGCAAAAACGGTGCGGGGCCGATCACCCATTTTGATGCATCAGACCAAAAATGCACGATTGCGTGTGAAGTGAAGCCAAAAGACCATGAATACGGCTTCGATGCGGATAAGCGTGTTGATCACAAGGTTCAGCGCCAAGTTGATCCTTTCATTGTGTACGGCATAGATGCCGCCGGTCAGGCTTTGGAAGACGCCGGCCTGGAAGATATGAGTGATGACCTCAAAATCCGGACTGGCTGTTCAATTGGCGCCGGTATTGGCGGTCTTCCTGGTATTGAGCGTGAATCGATCGTGCTCAAGGAACGCGGCCCTGGCCGTGTAAGCCCGCATTTCGTGCATGGGCGGCTGATCAATCTCATTTCCGGCCAGGTATCGATCAAATACGGCTTGATGGGCCCCAACCATGCTGTGGTAACGGCCTGTTCCACCGGCGCGCACTCGATCGGTGATGCGGCGCGGATGATCCGCGACGATGATGCCGATATTATGCTGGCGGGCGGGGCGGAAAGCACCATAAACCCGCTGGGTGTTGCCGGTTTCGCTCAAGCGCGTGCTTTGAATATGAGCATGAATGATCGGCCGACTGAAGCCAGCCGCCCGTATGACAAGGACAGAGATGGCTTTGTTATGGGTGAGGGGGCCGGTGTGGTCGTGCTGGAAGAGTATGAGCACGCCAGAGCGCGCGGGGCGAAGATTTACGCTGAAGTGGTCGGGTATGGCCTCTCCGGCGATGCCTATCACGTCACGGCTCCGCATCCGGAAGGCAAGGGTGCAGAGCTTGCGATGAATATGGCGCTGCGCAAGGCCGGCATGGCGGCCGGTGATATCGACTATGTCAACGCACATGGCACTTCAACGATGGCCGATACCATTGAGCTGAGCGCGGTGAAGCGCGTGCTGGGTGACGATTTGAGCGGTGCTTCGATGAGCTCTACCAAGTCCGCGATTGGCCACCTGCTGGGCGGTGCCGGCGCGGTGGAGGCGATTTTCTGTATTCTCGCCATCCGCGACCAGATTGTCCCGCCGACACTCAATCTGCAAAACCCTGACGAAGGCACGGACAACGTTGATTTGGTTCCGCTGGTGGCCAAAAAACGCACCGTTAATGCCGTTTTGAATAACAGCTTCGGTTTTGGCGGAACAAATGCCAGCTTGGTCATGAAAAAGGTCGATTGAACCAATGAAACGGCTTGGTCTGACCTTAGGCGTAGTGGCGCTGATTGGCGCGCTGCTGATCGGGGTATTCTTTTCTAGCTGGTGGCGCTCGGCCAATTTGCCAGAAGAAACGGTTTTTGTGGTCAGCCAAGGGGATACTCTGACGGCTGTCGCTAACCGGCTGGAAGACCGCGGTATTGTGGGCAGCGCAGATGCATTCTTGCTTTCTGCGAAAATTTTCGGTGGATCTTCTGTTGTTCAGGCGGGCGAGTTTAACCTTCCGGCCGGGGCATCCCCGTCACAGATATTGGCAGCCATGCAGAACGGTGATGTCGTTCGCAGATTTGTGACTATTCCAGAGGGTATGCCCTCGATCATGGTGCATGAGCGGCTGATGGCAGAGCCTCTTCTAACGGGCGAAATTCCCGTCCCGGAAGAAGGCTCAATTCTTCCTGATACGTATGATTTTGAGCGCGGCGAAGATCGCACGAAAGTACTTGCCCGGATGCAAGTTGCGATGCGTACCTATCTCGCCGAAGCATGGCCCAAGCGTCAGCCTGACATCGCAGTGAAAACTCCAGAGGAAGCTGTTATTCTAGCCGCCATTGTAGAGAAAGAAACCGGAATTGCCGAGGAAAGACAGGCGGTTGCAGGTCTTTATTCAAATCGAGTGAAAGCAGGCATGTTGCTTCAGGCCGATCCGACGATTATCTATCCGATAACAAAGGGAAAACCTTTGGGGCGGCGGATCAGACAGTCTGAGATAGCCGCCGTAAACGATTATAATACCTACACAATGACTGGATTGCCTAAGGGGCCAATCACCAATCCGGGCAGAGAGGCGATTGCTGCTGTCCTGAACCCGGCCAAGACCAGTGCCTTGTACATGGTGGCTGACGGCAAGGGCGGTCATGTGTTTGGCGACACCTTGGAAGAGCACAACGCCAATGTGGAGCGCTGGTATGCACTCCGCCGCGAACGCGGCGAAATGTAAGCGAGCCAGTAGCGAAGTGAGAAACCCTTATCGCTGACGCGCCGTTCATTGTTACCGCGCAGCTCCCGCCCGATCTTGCCAGTTGGGCGACGAAGCTACGTACCGCGCATTTTCCGCCCGAACGGAACTTTCTGGACGCACACGTAACGCTGTTCCATTCTTTGCCGCCATCCAGCGAAAGGGAAGTCAAAACGGCGCTCGCTCGCCAAGCGGCGGCGCATCCGCCTGTTGAAGCCTATCTTGAAGGCATAATGCCCTTGGGAAAGGGGACCGCGCTCGATCTGCACAGTCCCGGTATGATTTCGATATGGGAAGACCTTGCCGATAGCTTTTTTGGTTTGCTGATACCTCAAGATGAACACGCTCCTCGGTTGCATGTGACGGTCCAGAACAAGGTCACAATCGAGGAGGCGAAGGCGCTCCAGCAGGAGCTGTTGCCGGTGGTTGAGCCGCGTCCGTTTCGGTTCATCGGCCTCTCCCTTTACATTTACCGGGGAGGGCCCTGGGAGTTCGTGAGAACATATCCATTTAGAGGCAGGTAAATTTGCACCGTTTGGTGTTGACGGGCGGGCAGGGCAGCCCTAAATGCCCCGCCTGCACCGGAGATATACCCGGCATTGCCCAATTGGGGCGGAGTAGCTCAGCTGGTTAGAGCAGCGGAATCATAATCCGCGTGTCGGGGGTTCGAGTCCCTCCTCCGCTACCAAATATTTCAGAGATATTAAGTCATGTAGGTGGCTGTAGCACTCTGAGTCTGCACACCCATTGTCAGCGTTTGTTATTTGATCTTGGAGGAGAATCCTCTTTCGGTTTCAGCTAGAGATGCGTACGGATAGTGACCGCCAAATAACACAAAGCAGTAGATGACAGATACCGGTCAAACATATCAGATAGCATCTGCGTCCATAAAAGATTACGTTCAACCACTGTGGCCTGGTGCGTTGGCTACTCCGTTTGAGACGCGTGACGAGGATGGCCGAAATATAAGTCTGGCAGATGACCATCTATCCGGACGTTCGATGATGTTGGTGTTCTTGAGTCAACCTGAAGATGAGCGGGTGCTTCCATTGCTGCGAAGTTTGGCTGATCTTGAACACAAATTTGAAGAGGCTAACGCTACAATCATCGTAGTTAGCGCGTCAAATGATGCAGCGCATAGTAGGAAGTTAAAGCGAGCTGCTGGTTTCCCGTGGCCAATGGTATGCGACTCGCCGGGAGGTATCTTTGCTTCTTATGGCTTGCACAAGGGGGCCGATATTACTGACCGGATTGTGTTGCTAACCCCGTATCGTCAGGTTCGGGCGTGGTTTGACTTGGATAAGGAGGTGGGCGCTTCGCTCAGCAAGGTTATGGAACTCGTCGAGAACACCAAGATCGCTTCGGAAGCGTGCTGGAGCCCGCCCCATGCACCTGTTCTGATTGTCCCTAACGTACTGTCCGGAGAGGAGTGCGCCAAGCTGGTCGAAGCAATGGAGACAAATACACCATTTCTCGTTCGACGTCCGCAACCGGGGGAGGTGGTCGGCAATTACAAGATTCCAGTTTATGAGCATCATCGACAGGATCGTGTCGACCTCGTGATTAAAGACCAAAACACACTGGCGTTTCTTGATGAGCGGCTGTTTAGCCGGGTAACGCCCATGGTCCAAAAGGCGTTTGCTTTCAATGTCACACGCCGTGAAGACCTTCACATCGCGCGCTATGCCGGAATGCGTCAAGGTGTAACAATGGGGCATCGCGACAATACAAGCCCGGCTGGCGCTCATAGACGATTTGCCTTGTCTATGTCTCTGAATGACAATTACGAAGGAGGCGGCGTGGTTTTTAGGGAATTCAGCGCCAGAGGTTATCGGCTGCCAGCAGGTTCAGCTATGGTGTTCTCTTCTTCACTTTTGCATGAAGTGGAAGAGACTACATCTGGCGTGCGCTATAATCTGATTTCACATTTCTTTAATTAAAGCAGGTCACGCACCGGGGCCAAACCGAGCTACAAGCGGTGTCGGCCATTTATGTAATCAATTCATGCACTTCAGTGGGTTTCATAATCCTCGTATCTGCGGAATTTCAGCGTTTCAAGATGTAGCATCTTGGGAGTAAAGTTCACAGTGGAATGCTCCTTTCGACGTCGGTTCGGTCGAGCTGCAGGGCTCGTACGACTGCACCGAACCAGCCGGCAAGCAGGTGCTTATCCCTCGTTCCCATTGATGCGGTGTGTCGCATAACAGCGGGCAGGGCACTTAGCTGTGATTGATTGCTTACTTGTCTTATCGTTGATGCGAGAAGGCGCATTTGGGCGCTACATTCCCAAGTTTTTGAAACATTAGCGAACCAGCTTCGATGGCTCGGCAAGGAGCGTTCACAGATGCTTTTCAAGTGTGGCGTCATGACAAGTTAGGAAAGAGTGAATATTACCGTTCGTAGGCTGTGATACCTCGTTGATCTACTCGACCTAGACAGCATTTAAGAGGAGCGGCATGAGTTACAGCGTTAGGGGAGCAGTTATAGCTCGGTTAGGATCCTAGGAATTTTTTATGTGCCGATGGCATGTCTGTCATAATCGGAAGAGCTATTTTGTTCCAAGATGGATGAAGGCAAATTTTTGCGGAAATAGCTTATATGTGGTCTAGCCTGTTCTTTTGTGTCGTTTCTACCGTACGGAGAAAACGCTTGGTCACCGTTCAACCGATATGAGATGAACGCTATTTGAGTTTAGTAATGTCCAAAAACCAATCGCCTGTTTTTGGGTGAGGTATTAATACACGGATTGTAGTTATGATATTGACAAGGTCTTTGAGTTTCGTCGCGCTTTTATGCTGCACGAGTACATTATCGGCTCAGCCTAACGATGTTAACCCTGTCCGTGTACAGGCGAGCCAGGAATTTGAACAGTTCCGGCCCAAAGCAGACCCTGTGAATACCAGGATCGATTACACTATTTGGGATGATGCATTGAGCGCGTTGGTTGTGCGAATGGGGCGGTCTATTCGAGAGGGCGCTCCTCGGCCATCTGCCGGGATAGGGACTCGAGCGGTTTACGGTCATGATTCCCGGCTCAGATTGGAAGGTAACCGAGTTGGCTTCTCATTCTTTACCGATGAAGTCACAGCATCGATAAGCGAATATCGTAAGGATCTTGAGCAGACAGGCAACGCGGTAGATATCTCGACGCTATCCAAGAATGAGCAACTCGCCTTCTGGATGAACTTGCACAATGTCGCGATTATTGAACAGATCGCATTGAATTACCCACTCAGCCAACCTTCTCGCATGAAAATCGGCAGTATGAAGTTGCCTCTTGATGAGGCCAAGCTTGTCACTGTGAGAAATGTGGAGATGAGCCCCAAAGATATCCGAACTAAAATTGTCTATCCTAATTGGCGTGATCCAAAGGTGATTTACGGTTTTTTTCGCGGGGAAATCGGAGGGCCGTCAATCCAGCGTAAAGCATTTAGTGCCGAAAATTTGAATGATCTGCTGGATAGCAGTGCCAAAGAGTTTATCAATTCCCTGCGGGGAACGGAAAAATCGGGCGAAAAGATGAAAGTCTCGAAGATTTATTCTGAAGCACAGCCATTCTTCTTTAATGATTGGCCATCAAATCTGAAAGAACATTACAAGAAATACGCCACGGATGAAGTTACTGAAATTATGAACAAGACTTCAACAGTTGAAGCGAGCTTGTATGAAAGTGATATCGCGGATCTGTCTAATGGTGAACGCGATCCAAATTATAACTATTCCGAAGGCCCGCAAGGAATTCGTATCCCCGCAGTTGTCGCCAGATTGATGGTAGAGCGTCAGCAAAAAATTGAGAAGATCATTCGGAGAGGTGAACTTCGCGGCGAGGTAACCTTTATAGACATCAGCTTGTCTGGTGAACCAAAAGAGCCCGTTGAGGTCGACTAACGCTTTCTCACTGCATCTGACTGGTCTGGAGCCTGGTTGTCTTTCCAATGGTAAGTTTCAGACGAACAGGCGTGGTTTTAGACAGTCCCGAAACCGAATAAAAACGGGGGCAGCATTATTCATGCTGCCCCCGTTCTTGTTGGAATGACCAATCGCCATCGCGATTGCCAAATATCAGTTTTTACAGCCCATTAGGTCCGCAATCGTTCTTCAAGAAATCGAGCATTTTCGTAAAGAATGTTTCCTGATGGTTATACATCAGAGTCGCGTAAAAGTGGTCAGCACCTTTAAGGGTAAGATACTGGGCGGGTTTACCCGCCGCGTCCATGGCCTTCTTATAATCCTTATAATGATAATAGAGCACCCGTGCATCCACATCACCATGCACCATTAATAACGGAATATTGGATTTTTCGACTTCATTGATTGGGTTAATACCAATTGTGCCACGTCGTTCTGCCCAGTCCTTCAGGGCTGTTGGCACACCGGCAAAGTTGTTTGATCGAAAGCTTTTCGCGGGATCGGCCACCGCAGCTCCGGCGATTGCGCACTGATAGATTTGCTCTTCGCGGGTTGTAGCAACCAGCGCCGCATAGCCGCCATATGACCAACCGAACATTGCTATACGGTCGGGGTCGACCAGACCTTTTTCTACAAGATACATGGCTCCGTCGTCTTTATCGTCCTGCATGGCGCCGCCATGCTCTCCGTAGCCACCATCGAAGTGTTCTTGGCCCCAGCCAACTGTCATACGATATTGCGGTTGAAGGACCATGTAGCCGGCATTGGCCAGCAACTGACCCCACTCGTCATAACCGATGATCTCATTCACGTGGGGACCGCCATGAGGCAGAACGATGAGAGGGAAGGGGCCTTCACCAGCAGGCTTGGTAACATACCCTGGAATAATCTTCCCATCACGGGCGGGATATTTGATAAATTCGACATCAGACAGCTTTGTCTGGTCAATAGTCGGGTTGCGGCTGCCAATTTTGGTCATCCGTTCATTCTTAATGAGCCAATATGACCCCGGATCACGTGGGCCGGAATTGTAAACAACCATAGTGTTGCCATCCACTGATCGGCTCGTAATGCGGATCGCGTGAGAGTAAGGGATTTCACGTTCAAGGTTCTCAAACAATTCCTTTTCTTCCATGTCGAACCAGTGACGTTCCATTTTAGCCCCCGGGTAACGCGCTGCTACAACAGAGTTGTCGCCTGCCCGCCACATCGAACTCCGTTGTAGACCCATGACGTCCGCATCAGGGGTGGAGAATAGTTTTTCTCCGATCTGACCGGTTTTGAAGTCAAAGGAATATAGAGCAGCTTTGTCGCCGTCTCTGTTGTCGATGAAGTAACCCTTGTCAGGATCCTCGGCGCTGACACCAGCGAAGCCTTGGAAACGCCCAAGACGGCGATACAAGTTTTTATGCTCATCGAGGTCGTACCGCTCCCCGAACTCTTTCCACGACTTGTCGCCTACAGCGCGATAGTAGAAAATTTGTTCGTTCGTGGTCTGATCTTGACCAGTCGTGAAGCGCGGATTGCCGTCATCATCAAACTCGGCTGTTGGGTATTTATCGTTACCCTTAAGGACAAGCGATCTGCCGCCTGTTTTTAAATTAAATTTGTAATATGAGCGCGGACGGAATGCCGCGAACGGATCTACGCCAACGCCTCCGTCATTTGGTCGCCCGCTGGCAATAAGGACATTGTCAGGGTCATTCGGCAGCGTATTAACAATACTGAAATTGCCTGAAACTTTCGAAAACTTCTTTGTTTCCAGATCAAATGAAAATGCAAGATAGTCCCGAACGTCCTCTTCTGGCCCTTTCACCGATTTCCGTTTGACCTGCCAAGCCCGGCCGAAGATAAAACGATCATCTACAAAACTTGCGCCGATAATCTCCATTGGATCGGCGTTCGTCGTGAACGGTTTTTTGGAAAAGTCTGTAGCGTCGTATATCTGCATTATATACTCGCCCTCTTTGCTCTCCACTTTCATAAGCAACAAGTTCTTGCCATTTGGCGAGATCTCAACGTTGGTCATAACATCGCGCAGAGCCCAAGCTTCGACAGGGATTGATAAATCACCGGTCTTTTGTTGCGCAATAGCGGGCGTTGTACTGATCAAGACTGCTCCGGCAGCAGCGAGAAGAGAGGTTCGAAGGAGATTCATAAAGCTACCCTATGGATTTTTTTGATTGAGGCACATTAACACAAAACGGCCCCGTGACAAATATCACGGGGCCGTTTCGTTTCAGATCATAACTGAAATAGAGCCTTAAAACTCTTTTCTGATCGACAGGAAGAATTCACGCCCGTCATAGTCATACCCGGCACCCAGAGCCGTGTTTGCGATGGCGGTAACTTCGTTACCATCAACCAACGGCGGTGCAGTGTTAAAGATATTGTCGACACCCGCGATGATTGTGAAGCCATCTGCGCGGTAACGCACCGACGCAGTGTGAAGGAATTGCTCTTTTGCAAAGCCTACATCGCGACAGAATACCCCGGTTCCGGCCACAACGCCGTCAGGTGTAAACTCACCTGTGACTGGGTCGTTAGTACCTGAGCCATTACCCAGACATGTATTTCCGGTGAAGCCGGTCAGTTGCCCGTCGGGACCACGGCCGAACGCGTCACTGAACTCATCAATACCATCTGCATCCTGCTCAACCGGGCCAACGTAACGAACTTGCCAAGTGAGACGGAACGCATCGACATCTGCCGTGAAGGTGGTCCGGCCAGTCCATTTCGGAAGGCTGAATTCACCAGCATCTTCGTCAAACGTCTGCGTGCCATCATCACCAATAAACAGGTTGCTACGCTCGATCAGGTGGTTTGCCGTTACGTTAACGCCCAGATCAACTCGCGTACCGAACAGTTGGACTTCTTTGCCAAATGTCGCGTTAAGATCGAGGCCACGGACATTCTCTTGGTTCAAGTTAATGAACCCGGCGAACACGTCAGAGACAAGCTGAGTGCCGGTGCTAGAGGCTGTGATGCGATCACAGAAAGAGCTGACCTGGCCATCATCACGTGTGTAGCAATCGTTCAGAATGAACTGTGCCGAAGGCGAGATGATCGAGTCTTTCAACTTAATGTCAAAGTAGTTCAGGCCGAGGCTCACGTCCCAGCCGTCGCCAAAGGTCTCTTCGAAAGCGAAACCAGCAGTCAACGACCGCGATGTTTCAGGATCAATCGTCAAGCTACCGCCACGGGCAATTTCAACACTGGCATTCTGGTTAGGAGCAAGTGACTGACCGGTTGTAGGATCGATCTGCAAACCAGCAGTTGTTGGGTCACGACCTTCCCGGCGACAGTTCGCAAGAATGAAGTCTTCCCGAGTTTCCTGTGCCGGATCATACGTACCAGTCGCAGTATCGAACGCGTCATCCGGAACCGCGCATGGGTCGAACAGGGTGTTGAAACCCGTCTGCGAACCAAGGAAGTTTTCACGCAGGTTTGGTGCACGGAAAGATGTGCCATAGCTGAATTTAAGCAGGAGCGGGTTAATTGGACGCCAGCCTGCTTTGACCGAGTATGTGAAGTTGGTTCCGTAGAATTCCTCGTCGGTCATACGACCGGAGAAGTTTACGTTCAGTTCTTCAACCCACGGCTTGCCTGCCTGAAGCGGGATATCAATTTCACCAAAGACTTCTTTGATTTCCTTGCTTCCTACGGCGCCGCTATCAGCGAAGAAACCGAAGAAGAGGCCGTTAGATGCGACATCGGAAGGAATCGAGTTGATTTTATCCTTCCGATATTCAGCACCAATCACCGCACCGACCGGGCCAGCCGGAAGATCAAACAGATTACCGGTTGCAAAAGCACTGAACGTTGTCTGTTCGTAGGTAGTATCGAATGAACGATCACCAAAGACGTAGTCCCGTTCAGCTTGCGTAGCGAAGTCGCCGATCGCAGCACCCAGCAAGCTAGGAGCAAACAGATTCACCGGCACACAACCAGCACCTAGGTCAGATAGTGCGGCATTTGGGTTTGCCAAAGCACTGGTATCGCACGGTGTGATTGAGCCAGGGTCGCCGAAGATAGTTTGCAGCAAGCCGTCGGAAATCCGCTGGCCAGAGATGTAATCGTCCGCAATGCCATCTCCGTTGTTATCGAAGATGCCGTCTCCGTCGAAGTCCATTGTTGGATCGATACCAAGAGCAAGAGCCAGTTTATCTTCGCGGACACCGCGAACATTGGATGAACCTTCAGCGCGCGAGTACACCAACGATGTTTCGAACGTCCAGCTCGGTGAGATGAATGGCAGATCGCCCCGAACACCGATTACACCGCGGTATTGCTCTTGAACGATGTCTTGGTTCGTACGATCGCCGCGGATCGCAAAGACCGGACGGGTACCGATCGCACCGATACCGCCAAGACCGGTTCCGAATGTGTTCGCTTCTGCAGTACGGCAATCAACGCCTCCGACAGCAGCCGGGTTACAAGGGTTGAATGCGTTGCTGTCTGGAACGTTAGGGAAGACCTGGAATGCGCCAGTATTGTCTGCAAAAATCTCGGCGCGAGTGTAATTGGCTTCAAAGAATGGCGTGATGTTAGCATCACCTGCGAAGGTGTATTCGCCATAGGCCATAACGTTGAACAATTTTTGTTCACTGAGGAAGACCCGTTCGGGGTTCGCATTGTTTGTATTCTGGTCATTCAAGAAGTCGACGTCACGAATGCCGTCACCGTCCGCGTCAATCGGGGAACCGTTGAAAAACGATTCGTTAAAGCCGGGAACGCCACTGTTGCCAGCACCACCGTTTGGATCAAGATAGACCGAACCGAGGTTAGTGAATGGAATGATGATCCGGCCAGAGAACCCGTTCTGTGTACATTCGCTTTCGGATGTACGGATTGTCCCACCGCTATCTGCCAAAGAGTTAGCGTTTTGATCAATGCCGAGACTGCGAATCTCGCCTGTAGAGGTCAGTTCACGGTGGCGGTCACAACCACCAAAGAAATCACGATCGCTCAGACGAATTTGAGCGCGCTTATCGTATTCAGCACCAAAGCCAATGAAACCTCGGTCAGTGTTCAAGCCATAAGCTGCACTGATCGTGTAGTCTTCGCCCGAGCCCTGCGGGTTAAGTTCGCCGCGAGCGAAGAGTTCGAGACCATCAAAATCCTTGCGTAGAACAACGTTACCAACACCGGCAACAGCATCTGAACCGTAAACAGATGAAGCACCGTCCAGAAGGAGGTCGTAACGCTCGATTAGCGAGCCTGGGAGCAGGTTAAGCGATGGGCTTGTTGGAGCACCTTCAACACCTGCTGGGCCAAGTCGACGACCGTTTACAAGAAGGAGTGTCCGGTCCGCACCAAGACCGCGAAGGTTCAGTGTTTGTGAACCTGGACCGTTATCCAAGACGAACCCGTTGAAAGTAGCATCGATTTGCGTACCCGATGCCGATTCGGACCGCTGTAGGATTTGCGATGGATCAAACAGACCAGCTTCTTGGGAAGCTTCTGTAGTCAAAACTTGCAGCGGTGAAATGCTAGAATAGGTGTCGCGCCGGATCCGCGAGCCAGTAACAACAATCGCACCTTCGTTTTCTGCAGCTGGTGCATCTTCAGTGATATCAATCTGTTCTTCTTCTTCCTCTACAGGAGCAGGCTGTGTGTCCTGCGCAGCGGCAGAAGCGGAAATCACCAGTGCCATTGCTGAGGCCGAACAAGCGAGCCCTTTCAGCGTGTTGTTTTGATACTTTTTCATGTTTACTCCGATTGCGACTTTAGTAAGCGATTTTGGAGAATTTCCGACATCATGTTGCTGGTTCTTGCGCCTCAAAAGGCTAGCAACATTAGTAGTCTTGAAGAGCCCCACACCCCTATGATGCGAGTTTGTTGCCTCAGGGTTTGGTGTTTGTCAAAGTTGTTAATGTTAGCTTCACAAATTTTATCCGCGTGTTGCGCCAATCACACAGAATTGGAATGTTTGCCTGCTGACCGCTAGCAGGATGCACTACCTCGCCTAGCCAACATCCCGTCTTTGCCTGCTTGAAGGCTGATATTCTATCTATCTGGTGATGTTAGGTGTCGAGCAGGCTGGTCGTTTGCCGTTAATGTTCAAGCCAAGCGGTCTCTCACCAATGACTGTGTTTGGTGAGAGCGTATAACGCCCGCCACTGGTGGCGCTATCTTAGCGTGAAAGTCCTATACTTTTCGATCAAAAGTTACCCGTTTTGATACGTATTTTGTCGGGAAGTTACTAAAGGTAAATGACGTCAAAAAATGTAAAATGCTGTTAAATCAGTAATTTAGCAAAATATTCCAGCGGATTAACTAAACCGTTTGATAACCCTTTTTGCTTATAAGTCTGCGCATGAAAAAAGCACATTTCCTATTGGCGGGGTCTCTTCTGTCGTCCTCGATGATCTTTGGATCGACCGCAGCGCATGCGGAAGGTGTGCCGGCTGGCACTCTGATCGAGAACACGGCCACCGCGTCTTATGATGCAGGCGGGGGCACCGAAACGGTCAATTCAAATACCGTCGTGCTGCTGGTTGACGAGCTGCTGGATGTCACGGTCGCCTCGCTTGATGCAGGTCCGATTGCGACCAACACTGGCAGCGCCGTTTTGACGTTCTCTGTTACGAACACCGGCAACGGGCCAGAAGCGTTTAATCTTACGGCCAACCCAGTTGTGACTGGCAATGATTTCGAAACGACCGTGGATTCGATTGCAATCGATACAAACGGCAATGGAATTTACGAGCCTGGCATCGACCAGATACTCACCTCGCCCGAACAGACAGCCATATTGGCCGCTGATGAAGCCGTTACTGTATTTGTCCTAGTGACTGTCCCGGGAACTGCTGCTGACACAGAGCAATCTCAAGTGGATCTGCTGGCTGAGGCGGTAACGGGTACCGGCGCTCCGGGTACTATCTTCGCTGGTGAAGGGGAAGGCGGCGGCGACGCGGTCGCAGGGCCGAATGGTGCGGATGATAATGATCAAGGCGCGCTGATTGTCGGCATCGCTACAGTCGATCTGGTGAAATCCGCGGTTGTGGTCGATCCCTTCGGGGGTGCCACCATCGTGCCTGGCGCGGTCATTACATATACAATTACGGCGGACGTCACAGGCAGTGGATCAATCGACAGCTTGTTGATCTCTGACCCGATCCCAACCGGCACGACATATTCCGCATCGTCGCTGACGCTTGATAGCACCAGCCTGACTGATGCTGCGGATACTGATGAAGGATCCGCTTCAGACGCAACTGGCGTCGCGGTCGACCTTGGCACGGTCGCTGGCGGCACCACGCACTCCATTACTTTTGATGTCACGATTGATTGACGAGGACTGAAACAATGAAAACACTAAGTCGCATTTTTGGATTGTTGGCCGTCGCAGCTGCGATGCTGGCAACACCTGCCGTCGCTCAATCCGAACGGGCTATTTCCCTTTCTGGAGACGTCAAAGTCGTGAAAAGCGTTACTGACGCCAGCGGCCAAGCCACCATTGAATATGGTGACACAAGCGTTGTCGTACCGGGTGACCGCCTGATTTTCCGTACAAATTACAAGAATACAAGCGCCGAGCTGGTGGAAAACTTTGTTGTTACCAACCCGCTGCCGTCGGCAGTTGTGTTGGCATCAGACTCGGCAGCCGATCTTCAGGTTTCTGTTGATGGCGGTGAGACATTTGGACTGCTGGCAGACCTAACTGTCGCAGAAGAGGATGGCTCTACTCGTGCTGCAAATGCATCCGATGCGACGCATTTGCGCTGGGTATTGGATGTCATCCAGCCAGGTGAAACTGGCCAAATCACTTTTTACGCAATCGTTCGCTGAGAAGCGAAAGGTAACCGCCTTGTCTCGTGGGCGGTCGGGGAACCGCGGGGCGCTGTAGAAGGACCAACATAATGAAACGTACCAAGCAGTTGCTTGGGGCAGTGAGCAGCGTAGCTCTCATCGCTTTAAGCACAAGTCCAGTATACGCTGCTGGCACTACGGCTGGTGATACCATCACCAACACCGTAACAGTCGACTACCAAGTCGGCGGATTTGATCAAACTGAAATTGATGCCACAGATACGATCACTGTCGACCGTAAAATCGACCTGACTGTTGCTGAAACTGGTTTCATCGGGCGCACTCAAGTGTCTCCGAACGAAACTCGGGCTGTAATCGAGTTTGATGTGACCAACTTGTCTAACGACACAGTTGACCTTGCCCTGACTGCTGTAAACGCGGCGGGTAACGACTTCACGCTCAGCAACATCGTTATCTTCGTCGATGGCGATGGTGATGGTGAATATGATGCTGGTGAAGAAGTAACCTTCCTCGACGAAGTCGTCGCGGACGGCGTAACAACTGTTTTGGTTGCAGCTGACGTTCCGATCACGGCAACAGAAGGCCAGACCGCTGATATCGTTCTGACTGCTCAAGCACACGCTGCGGGTGCAGCTGGTCTTGGCGCAATCTACAACGCTGGCAGCACATCAGGCGATGGTGATGCAAACACCGAAGACGGCACTGGTGCCGCAGCAAACATCGATACGGTGTTGGCTGATGCTGATGGTGATACTGATGGCGTCAATGATGGTGCATTCTCTGCGACTGACGGTTACGTTGTCGTCGCAGCCGATCTCACCGTTACCAAACAAAGCCGCATCATCGATGATGGTGTTGGCGGCACATTCCCGAATGCAAAAGCTATTCCGGGTGCTGTGGTCGAATACTGTATCATCGTATCCAACGGTGCGGGTGCAGCGACTGCAACTGGCGTGACTGTGTCTGACGTTCTTCCAGTTGATCTGGAAATCGACGACACGTTCGGTATCTTTATCAATGGTACAGTGGCCTCTGGTTACTGCGCTGCTGACGGCACTGATGATGCCAACAGCAACTTTACCGATAACGCTCTTGGCACCCCGGATGAAGTGGACGGTACTCTCAGCGATCTCGCTGCGAATGCTACCAGCACACTTTATTTCCGTGCCACGATTAACTGATCACTTGATTAGTTGAGTCTACGCTAGTGCGTTTCACCTCCTCTCTGCGCGATTTTGCAGCGGCACTCTTAGTAGTGCTGCTGCATTTCGTCGTGCTTGGAGGGGTGGCGCACGCGCAGACCATTACCAACACGGCGCGTGCTGACTGGGATGGCCCCAGTGGCCCAGGTTCATCACTATCAAATCTGGTCGAACTGGAAGTCGAGCGGAGTCCCGTCACGATTACCACTTTCACCCCGCGAACAGATGGTGGCGGGGGCTCGACAGTCACGTATTTGCCATCATTGTGCGGTGTTCAGTCTGTTGCATCCGCGGGTGGCTCAAACAGTGCTTCTATTAGTCAGAGTGTATCCCCCACCAGCGAAATTCGCGTTGGTCAGGACGTAATTTTTGAAGTTAATGTCCCTGCTGCCAACGTTGATCCGTCTGTTGCAGATACATTACGCACAGTTATTACCACTACGTCTGGCGACCGTGAAGAAGTCACTGTCTTCGAAACCGGTCCGGACACCGGCATATTTGTTGGCCGCATTCCGACCGTTGGCATTCCGCCAGAGCCGGTCACGGGCGATTGTCAACTCAGCTTGTCTGCAGATGATACCATTACGATTGCGGTTGTCGGTGGCGCCAGCGATTCTGTGGTTGTTTCGGCCAACGTAAACGTTCTGGTCGATCCATTTGGCATCGTTTTTGACAGCGATACAGGCGAAGCCGTTTCCGGCGCGCGGGTGACGTTGATTAATGTCGCTACCGGCCTTCCGGCAACGGTGTTTGCGGAAGACGGTGTTACACCTTGGCCTTCATCGGTTATTTCAGGGCAACCTATCACTGATGGTGCGGGCAATGTCACGATTATGCCGCCAGGAGAATATTGGTTCCCGTTGGCGCCGCTGGGTACGTATCGTTTGCAGGTAGAGCCGCCGGCACCATATACCGCGCCATCGACTGCAACGCCGGCATTTCTTGCGATGCTAGACCGGCCAGGTGGCGGATCATTTGTGATCGTCGATGCATCATTTGGCGCGTCATTCCCACTCGCTGATCCAACGCCTGTGGAAATCGATATTCCCGTCGACCGCCCGAGCCTGGAAGTCGGCTTGACGAAAACCGCCTCGCGCACTGCAGCCCAGCCAGGCGATGTAGTATTCTATACTGTCACCGCGCAGAACCAAGATCCAACGCGGGTGAAACGCAACGTTGTGTTGACGGATACACCGTCTGCGTGGCTCCGTCTGCGTCAAGATTCAATCCGGTTGAACGGACAAGAAGCGGCTGATGCCGTGACTGTTACCGACGATGGTCGCCAATTGAGCATTGCCCTTGGTGATCTGGCAGGGGGCGAACAGTCCCGTGTCACCTATGCCATGGTTGTTCGCGCAGACGCACCACCGGGCCAAGCGCTTAACCGCGCAGAAGCAATTGATGCACGCGGCAATAGCTCTGTTGCCAGCGCCGTGATTGATGTCGAGCGAGAAACTATCGCCAGCCGGATGACGATTATTGGCCGCATTACTGCGGGCCGGTGTGATGTGCGTGATCCGCGCCTCGGCATACCGGGTGTTCGCGTTATGCTTGAGGATGGCAGTTTTGCCATCACCGATGTTGACGGCCGGTATCACTTTGAAGGCGTTGTGCCGGGTACACACGTTGTCCAAGTGGCACCGATGACCCTGCCAGAAGGCGGCGAGTTCATCGATTGCACACGCTCAAGCCGCAGTGCAGGCAGCGCCACATCACGGTTCGTAATCGGGCAGGGTGGCTCGCTCGCCGTGGCAGACTTCCACGCAACTGTTCCCGAAGGCGTTTTGGGCGCAATTGGTGAGGCAGAGAAAGCCGCAGAAGAAGCGGAAGCGGAAAACGCGGCAGAAGAGATTGGCGATATTGATTTTCTCGCGCTGGGTGATGGGCCTGACGGCTGGTTGTTCCCGGAGGTCGATCACAACCCACGCGCGCCGTCGGTACGCGTCGCTATCCGGCATCGCAAAGGCCAGAAAGCCGACCTCTTCGTTGATGGTGAACCTGTTAGCTCGCTTGCATTTGCTGGCATCCAGAATGCTTCCGATGGTCATTATGCCGTCAGCGTATGGCGCGGGATCCCATTGCGCGGTGAAAAAACCGCTCTGGCTGCGAATATTCTGAATTCCTTTGGCGGAGTGTCCAAAGAGCTTGAGCGCGATGTATTCTTTACATCGGTACCAGCGCGTATTGAATTGCTTGAAGAACAATCGGTTTTGACTGCTGATGGGGTTACGCGCCCGGTTATCGCAATTCGTGTGCTCGATCGCCATAATCGTCCAGTTCGTGGCGGTATCGCGGGCGAGTTCACCCTGAACGCGCCGTATCAAAGCGCAGCGCAGATTGAACAATCGCAAATCCGCCAGCTTTCGGGCAGCGGTAGCGCGTCTGCGCGATGGACAGTTGAAGGGTCTGACGGGATCGCACTGATCGAACTTGCCCCTACTATGGTCAGCGGTTCGGTACGGCTTGATTTCAACCTGACTGACGGTGAAGTCACTCGCCAGCAAGAACTGGAAGCATGGATCGAACCAGGCGAGATCGAATGGACCGTCATTGGCCTTGCCGAAGGTTCTGTTGGCGCGAAGACGGTTGCTGACAATATGGAACGTGCGGGTCGCTTCGACAGCGATCTGGGCGATAATGCGCGCGTCGCATTGTATGCAAAGGGTCGTGTACTTGGGAAATACCTTGTCACGTTGGCCTATGACAGCGCCAAGCAGCGTGATGATCAGCGCGTCTTGGGCGCACTTGATCCGGACGCATATTACACTGTGTTTGCAGATTCTTCGAGCCGCCGGTTCGATGCTGCGTCGCGCGAAAAACTCTATGTTCGGATCGAAACAGCAACATTCTATGCGATGTATGGTGATTTCCAGACCGGGTTCGATCAAACCAGCTTAGCCCAGTACAACCGTACTGCAACAGGTGTGAAGGCAGAAGCGCGCTTCGGTCAGATCCAAGCACAAGGTTTTGCCGCTGAAGTGGCATCACGCTTCCGCCGGGATGAAATTCAAGGCGCAGGTTTGACCGGTCCATATGCGCTCAGTAGCCGTGCAATTATCGCCAATAGCGAGCGGGTGGCCATTGAGACGCGTGATCGCTTCCGTTCTGAAGTCATCGTTTCACGCCAAGAGCTTACACGCTTTATCGATTACGATATCGACCTTCTGTCAGGTACGATCACATTCAGTGAGCCGGTTTTGAGCCGTGATTTTGATCTCAACCCGCAATTCATCGTGATTGATTACGAGGTTGATGAGCTTGCTGGTGGTGAATTGAATGCAGGTGTGCGGGCCGCATGGACTTCACAATCAGGCAGTGTTCGCATTGGCGCGACTGGTATCACGGATAAGGGTGACGATGCACGGACCAATATCGGTGCGCTGGATATCCGCGCTAAAATGGGCGCGCAAACCGAGCTGCGCGGCGAAATCGCCATGAGCCGTAGCGCTGGAAAGACTGCCTCTGGTTGGATCGTCGAAGCCGAGCACCGCTCCGGCAACGTAGATTTCCTTGCTTACGTCCGCTCGCTCCAAGCAGACTTTGGTGTCGGCCAGCAAAATGGCGCTGAGCGCGGTCGCCGGAAAATCGGCTTTGACGCTCGGTATGCCTTCAATGATAAAGCTGCGATTGTGACAAGCGCATGGCGTGACGATAGCCTGATTGATAGCAGCCGCCGCAATGCAGTGCAGTTGCAAGGCCAATACCGCACCGAAAGCACGGACTTTCAGTTGGGTATCTCGCACTTTAATGACCGTCTTTCAGACGGAAGCCGTAACAAGTCGACTGTACTTGATGCCGGCGCCACGCAGCGTCTGTTCAACAACAAGCTGGAACTGAGTGTTGCCAGCAGCATCGCTTTGGACAGTGCTGAATCGGTTGATCTACCGGAAACGCACCGTGTCGGCGCTCGTTATGCCATTGCATCGGGTGTTCGCTTGGTCGGTCTGTATGAAATCGCAAAGGGTCAGAACATCGATGCACGGACTGCGCGTGCCGGTATCGAAGTGTCCCCTTGGCAGGGTGGTCAAATCACGACAACTTTGGGTCAGCAAGACATCAAAGAGGCAGGCAATCGCAGCTTTGCAGCATTTGGCTTGGCCCAAACTCTGCAAGTGAACTCCAAGCTGACATTGGATGCAACATTGGACGCTAACCGTACGCTGGGAAGCGATCCTGTGGGCGATGTTCTCAATACTGCTCAGCCTTCGGCAAGCGGTGGCCAAATCGGTCAGAACGGTCAATTATTTGAAGACTTTACTGCGGTAACGCTGGGCGCAGCCTATCGCCTGGACCGTTGGAGCGCGACGGCTCGTGCTGAATATCGTGACGGCGAAAGCGAAGATCGCAAGGGCTTTACCTTCGGTGCAATCCGCCAGTTGGGCGAGGGCAGTGTGGTCGGTTCTGGGTTCACATGGACCCAGGCAGAGGGCGTTGGCACTGCCAAGACCGAAGTGTTCGAAAGCGCCTTAGCCTTTGCCCATCGTCCCGACGCATCATCAATCGCGATGCTTGGTAAGATTGAATATCGCGCTGATACCGTGCGCGGCGCCGTGGCTGGTCAAACCGGCCCGACCGGCCAGTCAGCTCTGACCGTAACCGGTGACGCCCAATCCCGCCGCCTCATCGGTAGCCTGTCGACCAACTGGTCGCCTCGCGGTTACACTGAAGTCGATGGCCTGGAAGGATATGAAAACCAGACACGTCGCAGCGAGCTGGGTGTATTTGTGGGTGCGCGCTATAATTTCGATCAGTTTGAAGGCTTCGACGTAGCTGGCTTTACCGCTCTTGCCGGACTGGATGCGCGCATCGGTATCGGTGATCGTTTCGAAATCGGGGCGTCTGGTACAGTTCGGGCGAACTTAACCGATAACGTCACAAGCTTCTCTGTCGGGCCCAATATCGGTTTTGTCCCTGCTGATGGAACATTGCTGACCGTGGGTTATAACATCGAAGGGTTCCGCGATGATGATTTCTCCGCTGCACGCAACACCGATAGGGGATTGTACGCATCGGCCCGGATCAAGTTTGATGCCGATACATTCGGCTTCTTGGGCCTGGGTAAATAACGGTCTCCCGGCACATTTTGCCGGGTAACTAAACAGCCCGTTAACTATAGGTATTTATACGCATTTGCCATGAGGACGACGCTTTTGAAGCGCTTAGCCGCCCTATCATGGCGGGCGAGCTGCTTATTGCTTTTTGCTATCTTTTTGACGTTCACCTCAAGGGTGAGCGCGCAGACATATGTGAATAGCACGGATGGCGATATCAACGGCAGCACCACCTGTGCTGCGCCTTTGCAGCGCACCTTTAATGTCACAACTGCGTTTACTGTTTCCGATGTTGATTTAGGTGTTTTCGCCACGCACACTTGGCGCGGCGACATCCAAGTTACGCTCGTGTCACCGACTGGTACATCGGTTCAGCTGGTCAATGGCGAAGTCAACAACACCAATGGCGATAACTTCAACGTCCGTCTCAACGATAGCGGCACTCAAGTGGTCAATACGGACCCCCTAACAGCAGCGCACTCCACAGCTGCGCCGCCTCCATTCGCCAATAACTTTGTTCCAAATTCTCCGCTCTCAGCATTTAACGGGGAAGCGGCATTCGGGATATGGACGATGCAAATCTGTGATTTGTTTCCCAGCGCCGACAACGGCGTATTCAGGCATGCTGAGCTATATCTGACGGCCGCCCCGGCAAACTTTGCGGATCTGTCGTTGACCAAAACGGTCAGCAATCCGGCGCCGTTGGTTGGAAACGCGATATTCTACACTCTGACCGTTTCTAACGATGCCGCCTCTCCCAATACTGCAACCGGGATAGAAGTTGTCGATATTCTGCCGCCCGGCGTGAACTATGTCAGCCATTCCGGCCCCGGGATTTATGACCCGCTAACAGGGGTGTGGAACGTGGGGGCTTTGGCGCCGGGCAGTTCCGCAGCGCTCATAATAAACGCATCTGTTACAGCCACGGCCGGCGCAATAATTACCAACGAAGCAGAAGTGACTGCATCATCGGAGGTGGATAGCGACTCTACCCCGAACAATGGCAGCAATGGTGAGGATGACTACGACACTGCTAGTTTCACGGTCGGCGGAACACGGGTGGCAGGAACGCCGCCTGTGCTCGTTTGCCCCAACGGTTTTTCATCGTTTGATTGGGCAGGCAGAACATGGCCTCAGGGCACCTCGGCAAACAACTACACTCTTACGGGTGTGGGCGCGTTCAACTGGTCGATAAGCAGTCCGGAAGGTTTCATGGACATCCCGTCCTTGGGTGGCCAGCACCCGGTTTTGACGAACGCTGCGCAGGGCACCACTTCGCTTTCTAAGGCGATCGACTTTGCCAATGACACGCAATTTGCGACCACCACGATTTCATTGGGGACGGCAGTCGATGGGGCGCAATTTGTTGTCTTTGACGTTGATTATGCGGCCAATGATTTTGCGGATCGACTGCGTGTTTATGGCACGCATAACGGGGTAACGGTGATACCCGTCCTGACGAACGGTACTGCTAACTACGTCATTGGAAATGAAGCGTTTGGGGATGCTGCCTCTGACCCGGCAGATCCTGATGGCAACGTTACAATTACCTTTAACAATCCAGTGGATACAATTTTCATCGAGTATGGAAATCACAGTCTTGCCCCAGCCAACCCTGACGGACAGGCCATCCAGATGAGCGGCGGCGTAACCATTTGTTCTGCGGAGGCTTATCTTACGGTTCTGAAAAGCAGCGTTATTTTGGAGGATCCAGTGAACGGCACCACCAATCCTAAAGCCATGCCGGGCGCGAGATTGAGATACTGTATTTTGTTGTCCAACACGGGAACCTCAGCAGCCGAAAATATCAGCGCAAGCGACACGTTGCCCGGCGACATTACATTTTTGCCCGGCACTATTCGGTCTGGCCCCGGTTGTGCCTCATCATCCACCGTTGAAGATGATGATGCGACCGGTGCCGATGAAGCGGACCCGGCAGGGGCAAGCTTCTCTGCCGGAGTGTTGGATTATACCAACACTGCCGTAATTGGCGGAACCAGCGCGGCATTTACGTTCGAGGCGACAATTAACTAGCCAGCGGCAGGCATTCGCTGCGGACTTGTGATTGGTGTCTAAGGCTGGCACTGCGATGCAATGACAATTGATCGCGTTTTGCCTCTCAGCGGGGTTCATAATTTCCGGGACTATGGTGGATATACTGTACAAGGCGGAGGACAGGTAAAAACCGGCCTCCTGTTTCGTTCGGGCGAGCATGGTAAAGCAACGAATGCAGATCTTGCCGTGATTGACGCTCTGGACTTGCGTCATGTGATTGATCTGCGCGGCAATAGCGAAAGGCGCGCCAATCCTTGCCGGCGAAGCGATGCGTTCATGGCTGAAGTGCATTTCTTCGATGGCGAAACGGCTGGCTTGGCACCTCACGTTGAAGCGGCGAAGGATGCAATTGACGTAAATGCGGCGCATACGGCGATGGAGCGTTTATATTCCCAATTGCCCGGCCGCGAAAATCTGATTTGGATATTCAAACGCTATTTCGCGGCATTGGCAGAGGGCGACGGTGCCAGTGTGGTCCATTGTCTAGCGGGTAAGGACCGCACGGGAATGGCGGTCGATTTGCTCCACCATATTTTGGGTGTCCACCCCGACGACGCGATGGAAGACTATCTGCTGACGAATACGGCAGGCGATATGGATGCCCGGGTGGCGGCCGGCGCAAAGGCGATCCGGTCCAAATATGGCGATATTGACGAGGCCACAATCCGTGTTTTGATGGGCGTGGACGCGCGGTATCTTGAAGCATCCCGCGCTGCGGTGATAGCCGAACACGGTACAATCGATGCGTTTCTGGCTGACGTGCTGGATGTCGATCATGCACGTCAAGAAGCGCTGCGTCGTCATTTGCTGGTTTAGTTGTAGCCGAGTTTTGACGATTGATCGCGTGGCGGAAATGATTGGCTGACGAGAGCGGCAACGGTACTGTGTGACCGCTGGAACCATAAAAGTTACAGGCCATGGCATGGAGTTTACCTGCCCGGCCGAGTAGCGTTTCTTGTGATAGGGCGGCTTGTCTAACTGTCCCCAGAACCCATTTCAGTGTGGATAAGCGTTTGCGCGCTTTTGCCTTGCCGCTGTAGAGCGGTGGCTTACTTTTGACGGTTCTGGAAACACTATGGCTACTCATCATACAAAAATGCTCATTATCGGTTCGGGCCCTGCCGGCTATTCGGCGGCGATTTATGGTGCCCGCGCCATGCTGGAGCCAATCGTGGTTCAAGGGCTTCAGCCTGGCGGGCAATTGACCATTACGACCGATGTCGAGAATTACCCCGGCTACCGCGATGTGGTTCAAGGACCATGGTTGATGGAAGAAATGCAAGCGCAGGCAGAGCATGTCGGCACGCGCATGATGTGGGATACGATTGTCGAAGTCGATTTGGCGAACGGTTCCCCCTTCCGCGCGATCGGTGACAGCGGTGACGAATATATTGGCGACACGCTGGTGATCGCCACTGGCGCACAGGCGAAGTGGCTGGGCGTACCTGGTGAGCAAGAGCTTGGCGGTAAGGGCGTTTCGGCTTGTGCGACATGTGATGGGTTCTTCTATCGCGGTAAAAAAGTCGTTGTTATTGGCGGCGGTAATACAGCGGTTGAAGAAGCGTTGTATCTCACCAATCACTCCGACGATGTAACTCTGATCCACCGCCGCGATGAATTGCGGTCGGAGAAGATTCTGCAAGAACGGCTGTTTGCGTCTGACAAGATTACGCCGTTGTGGAACAAGACAGTGTCATCCTTTGTCGCGGGTGAAAATGGTGCGCTGGATCATTTGGAACTGACCGATACCGTCACCGGTGAAACGTCAACAATCCAAGCTGACGGGGCATTTGTGGCTATTGGCCATGCTCCGGCGACAGAGCTGTTTACGGATAAACTGCCGATGGACGATGGCGGGTATTTGCTGGTTGAAGCGGGCACCCCGAAAACGGAAATTCCCGGTGTGTTTGCATGCGGTGATGTGATGGATCACACCTATCGTCAGGCTGTAACGGCGGCGGGTACAGGGTGTATGGCGGCGCTGGATGCCGAGCGGTTCCTGGCCACGTTAGACTTTGCGAAGGCTGAAGCTGAAGCCGCTGAATAATAAGAAGAAACCGCCGCTCCAAAATTGTTCAGGAGCGGCGGCTTTTCGATTAGAAGTGAATGTCGAACACCGCAATGGACGCGTGGAAAATCAACGCGATCAGGACCAGGCTCGACAGGGCAAACAGTACGAAGCGCACCATAACTCTATTCGCTGTTGCCTGCACCAATGAGTGCGCAATGCGTAAGCCGACATAGATCCACGCCAGCAATGCGTTCATGCCATCACCTTGGCCGACAAGGGCCAAGATAATAGCCACTGCATAAAACAGGGTAGGGGCTTCATGCAGGTGGTTGTAATTATCGGCTTTCCAACTGACGTTTTCGGGTAGTTGGGCGCGCAAACTTGCGGGCGTGGAACCGACCAGTTTGGCCGGGTCTTCTATCCCTGGCGCTCTGTTCATCGCCGGAATGCGGGTGGCATACATCCATGCCCACATCACCATCGTCCATGCCATCAGAATGATGACAGGTTGGAAAATTGCAGCTTCAAGCATCAGAGAACTCCGGGATTATGGAAGACGGTTGCCATAATGGCGCGAATGGCGAGGGCGACTAGCGCAAGAGACGCCATTAGGAAAATCAGGAATCGGACATTCACCTTGTTCACTGTCGCCTGCCAAATGGAATGGACTATGCGCAGGGCAACGTAAATCCATGCGAGAGTGATGTCCCATGGTCCTGCGCCCATGATCGCGAGTATGATGACAGTCGGATAGAATATTGTCGGCTGTTCCATCAGATGCGTGTGGTTGTGCGACTTCCAATTGATCTTGTCGTCAATCACACCTTCCAAATCGGCACCGCGTCCGCCTGGCTTGTTGATTTTCAGCTTAGAGCCGCCTTTGGCGATGGCTGGCAAGCGTGTGCCCGCCATCCAAAACAACATGACTAGCGACCATAGGACCAGCACCGCAGCCGGTGCCAACATTTGAGCCTGCATTAGAATTCCCCCTTATCTTTATACGCCGATAGGTGCTTCCAAGGCGGTGAATTGTCAATTGAAACTGGCTGTACCATGTGTGCAAATATCAGCAGTTTGGGGCAATTGTTTGGGCAAAGCTCTGGGGATCGGCATTGCCGCCGGTGATCATGATAACGGTGCGCTCGTCCACGCTAACCTTGCCAGCCAAAGCCGCTGCAAGCGCAGCCGCGCCGCCGGGCTCCACCACCATTTGCAGATGTGAAAAGGCGAAGCGTTGAGCGATCCGCACTTCCTCATCCGTAACCGACACGCCCGGATTTGATCTGCCTTGCAACACGGCCAAATTGATCGGCGCGGTCGCCGTTGGCTGTAAAGCGTCGCAAATGGTTTCGGGGGCATCATCACCGGCTTGGACGATCTTACCCGCGGCCAAGGCCTGGCCAACCATATCCCATCCCACCGGTTCGACCGGAACAATCTCTGCCGCCGGACAGGCAAGTGACAATCCCGCTGCCAGTCCGCCGCCGCCGCAACAGGCAATTATGCGAGTGGGCTCTTGCCCCAACTGCTCGGTAATTTCGATGCCGGCGCTGCCTTGCCCTTCGATTACCCACGGATCAGCAAAAGCATGAACCAAGACGGCATCCGTCTCAGCAATGATTTTTGCAGCCACTACGTCGCGGTCCTCCCCGGGGCGGTTGTAAAGAACCACATTCGCACCCAGCGCCTTGGTGGCATCGAGCTTCACTTGCGGTGCATTGCGCGGCATCACTATGGTTGCGGCGATGCCCAGCCTGCGGGCTGCCCATGCCACGCCTTGGGCGTGGTTACCGCTGCTAACCGCGACAACACCGCGTTTGCGTTGTTCAACATCAAGGTCGCTTAACCGGTGCCAACCGCCCCTGATTTTGAAGGCGCCAATCTGCTGAAGGTTTTCAGCTTTGACCCGGCACGAAATACCATTGATGCGGACAGGCAATAGCGGTGTTGCCGGCAAGATTGCTGCGATCTTGTTTGCGGCTTTATGCACGCCTTCTTGTGTTGGTTCGCGTTCAGTTTGCATAGTTTTTTCCTGAACCAAAGGGACACATGGGACACTGTCCAAAGGCAAAATATGTGGACCTGGCAGCGGCGCTTTGGTCACATGCAGAGCGTTGAAGGTCGGGCGCTATCATACGGCCGTCATGCCTGTTTTTTGCCGGTTAGGAAATGATCAACCGATTTGGCAGGATCGTTTTACGCAAGTGAAGCATTGGATTACAGAGCGCGATTAAGAATCGAAGTTTTAAAGGGAATTGCTATGTCCACAGTACTCGTCATCGGCGCAGGCGGCGTCAGTTCCGTATGCGTCCATAAAATGGCATTTAACGCGGACATATTCTCCAGCATCCATTTGGCCAGCCGGACCAAGAGCAAATGCGATGCGATTGCCGCTTCGGTCAAACAGCGCAGCGGACAGGATGTTGCGACGTATGAGATCGATGCCGAAGAAGTTCCGGCAATGGTCAATTTGATCAACAAAATTCAGCCGAGCTTGGTGGTGAATCTGGCGCTTCCGTATCAGGATCTGCCGATTATGGATGCGTGCCTTGAGGCCGGTGTCCACTATCTCGATACTGCCAATTACGAACCCAAGGATGAAGCCAAGTTCGAATATCACTGGCAATGGGCCTATCATGACCGGTTTAAAGAGGCGGGCATTATGGCGCTGCTCGGGTCAGGATTTGATCCCGGCGTGACCAGTGTGTTCACAATGTGGCTGCGCAAGCACAAACTCAAAACCATCCGCACTCTGGATATTCTCGATTGCAATGGCGGCGATCACGGCCAAGCCTTTGCGACCAACTTCAATCCAGAGATCAACATTCGCGAAGTCACGGCACCCGCTAGGCATTGGGAAAACGGCGCGTTCGTAGAAACGCCTGCGCTCAGCAAGAAGGTAGAGTTTGATTTCGAGGCGGTTGGCCCCAAAAATATGTATATGATGTATCACGAGGAGCTGGAAAGCCTCTCCAAATTCATCCCCGAGCTGGAACGCGGGCGGTTCTGGATGACCTTTGGTGATGAATACATCAAGCATCTTACCGTGCTGCAAAATGTCGGCATGACCGGCATTGATCCGATCAAATATCAGGGCAAGGAGATCATCCCGCTGCAATTCCTGGCGGCAGTATTGCCCAAGCCAGAAACGCTGGGGGAGACAACCACCGGCAACACCAATATCGGCGTAATTGCGACGGGCGAAGCGATGGATGGATCAGGCGAGAAGACGTACTACATCAACAATATCTGCAGCCACGAGGCGGCTTACGAAGAAACCGGCAATCAAGGCGTCAGCTACACTACTGGTGTCCCCGCGATGATCGGCAGCGCGCTGATGCTCGGAGGTACTTGGGCCGGTGCCAATGGAGAAGGGGGCGTGTTCAACATGGAGCAAATGGACCCTGACCCGTTGATGGAAATGCTGAATGCGCATGGTTTGCCTTGGAATGTCGTTGAAATGGACGGGCCGGTTGGGTTTTGATCCGTCCGGCGACCGAGAGTGACCGCAGCGCGATCTGGTCGATCCTGGAACCGGTTTTTCGTGAAGGCGAAACCTACGCCATCGATCGTGACATCTCACGCAGCGATGCATTGACCTATTGGATGGATGGGCATCATTGCTTTGTCATTGAAGCTGGCGGCGTGGTTCAGGGGACATATTACCTCAAAGCCAATCACGCGGGCGGCGGCCGTCATGTCTGTAATTGCGGATATATGGTGGCAGCCGCCGGGCGCGGGCAGGGATTAGCCCGTCAGATGTGCGAGCATTCCTTGACTGAGGCCAAACGCCTTGGTTTTCAGGCAATGCAGTTCAATTTTGTTGTGTCGACCAACACCGGAGCGGTGCACCTTTGGGAAAGCCTTGGCTTTGCCGTTGTAGGGCGGCTACCGGAAGTATTTGAAAGCCCCAGTCAGGGTAACGTCGATGCTCTTGTGATGTTCAGAAAGCTCTAACAATGGAAACCAAAGCAGGCGATCCGGGCGCATTTGCCCAATTCGATTTGAACCGTGTGGATAGCCCTGCATTTGTTATCGACGCGTCCAAATTGCGGGCGAACTTGCAAATTCTGGCAGAGATCCGTGACGCGGCGGACATCAAGATGCTGGGCGCGCTTAAGGCATTTTCGATGTGGTCGGTCGCGCCGATCATGGGCGATTATCTGGATGGTGTGTGCTCCTCCGGCCTATGGGAATCGCGGCTTGCGGGAGAATTTTATGACGGTGAAATCTCCACCTATTGCGCCGCGTTCAAGCCGGATGAATTGCTGGAAGTGTGCCGGCTATCCGACCATGTGATCTTCAATACGCCTGGGCAGATGGAACGCGCCGCGCTGGTGATGGAACAAGCGCGCAGCACCGGCGGGGGATTTGATGTGGGCCTGCGGATTAATCCGATGCACGCAGTTGGCGAGGTTGAGAAATACGATCCGTCCGCCCCGTTTTCCCGCTTGGGCTTTCCCATCGATCAACTGGATGACGAACATATTGAGCCACTTGACGGGCTGCATTTTCACAATCTGTGCGAACAAGGACTGGAACCGCTGCTCGACACTTGGGAAGCGGTTAAGCAACATATCGAACCCTATTTCGGGCACTTTAAGTGGATCAATCTGGGCGGCGGCCATCACATCACCCGCGCCGATTATGACCGCGACGCGCTGGTCGAGTTTCTCATCGAGATAAAGGAAGAAACCGGCGCGGAAATCTATATGGAGCCGGGTGAAGCGATCGCCTTGGATGCGGGTATCCTGACCGGCACTATCCTCGACACGCATTGGAACGGGATGCCGCTTGCAATCACCGATATTTCGGCAACCTGCCATATGCCCGATGTGATTGAGGCTCCATATCGCCCCGCGATGCTCGGTGAAGACGAGGACGGCACTGGTGATCCGGTGCGTTTGGGCGGCCCGTCCTGCCTCGCGGGTGATGTCATTGGCGATTATCAGCTGCCGGTTCCGTGTGAAGCCGGTCAGAAAATCGCGTTTCTGGATCAGGCACATTACTCGATGGTCAAGACCAACACTTTTAACGGGGTTCAATTGCCGTCCATCTGGCTGTGGGAGAGCGCGAGCGATCAGTTGGAGCAGATCAAGAGCTTTGGATATGAGGACTTCCGCAACCGCTTAAGTTAAAGTGATCCAGTTTAGCGTGCCTGTTGTTGGAGGCTCTGCGCCAAATCGGCGAGCCGCGCGAATTGGTCAATTGTAAGCGCGACCTTGCGGTGATCATCGCTGGCGTCGATCGATCCGCTTTCAAACATATTCCCGCAATTCAGGGTAATGACCAGTTCACCGCCGTGGAACAGGCTGCAAATATCTTCGCCGCTGAAGATTTTTTCGATGGCGATCAGGTGCTCGATATAGAGCGGATGGACGATATAGCGCGCTTCCACCTGATCGGTTGAATAGACATCAAAAGTACCTTCAAAATCGGGATGGACCATATCCACCAGATCAAGCCGTGTTCCATCGAAACTGACGTGATCTTTCCGTCCGCCAAACCCAAGCATCTTGCGATGCGTTCCAGCGCGGGAGACGAGGGTGGTACCGTAAAATTTACGGGCAAAGCCGATCCGGATTATGGACCCCTGAAACACCGTGACCCACCGCTTGTTTTTGCCCGATCCGCGTTGTTCTTCCAGATGCGCTTCGTGCAGAGTGAACGCATGGCCTGAGTAATTCCCGCTCCAAGAATCTTCAAAACTGGCGCGGTCATAGCCGGGCAGCATGTCAAAGCGCTTGGCCAAGTCAAAGCCGGAACTGCCATCCACATCGTGTTTGTAGATCAAGCCCAAAGCATCGGCGATTGCCTCGTTAATGCCGGTTTTAACTTGTTTGATGGCGTCACGCTTCGGGCCCTGCGACCAATACCAACCGCCGGTTGCCGCAGCGAAGCCCAGAAAAGCGAGGAGTTCAAACTGGAATGGTGCCAAAATGAACACAAAGGCAAATAGCGGCAGGCCGATTATCGCGACAGTCCACGCCCGGCTGTTCGATTTTTCCCGCGCTGTATCGCGAATGGCAACTTGCGATTGGAGCCATTGCCCCAATGGCCCCGCCATGAGCCGTTCTGCGCTGGGATATTCCGACATTGCGTTACCGATGTTGGGCCTGATTGCTTAACCAATTTGATGTTATAGTATTAGCGAATATGGAAAAGGGGAGTAAACGATGATTGCGATTTTTATTGTTCTGGGGCTGGTGGTGCTTCTGGCAGTTGTCGTGGTCGGGATTTACAACCGGCTGGTGGCGATGCGGCAGAACGTCAATCAAGGTGTTGCGGATATTGATGCCCAATTGCGCCAGCGGCATGATTTGATCCCCAATCTGGTGGAAACCGTGAAGGGGTATGCCAGTCACGAGAAAGACACGCTGGATTCCGTCATCTCAGCCCGCAACGCAGCAGCGCAGGGCGGAGTGAGTTCTGGCGACGAGACCCAGCTTAAAATTGCGCTGGACCGGCTGCTGGCATTGGGAGAGGCCTATCCCGATCTGAAGGCAAGCGCCAATTTCCAGGAATTGCAACGCGAACTGTCTGATGTGGAAGATAAGCTGGCCGCTGCACGCCGTGCGCTGAACGCTGCCGTATCGCGTTACAACACATCGCGGGAAAGCTTCCCTGCGATCGTATTTGCCGGTGCGCTTGGTTTCCAGACTGCGGATTTTCACCGTCTGGACGAAAGCGAGAAGGGCACAGTCGATCAAGTTCCCAATATCGCATTCTAAGGCCGGTTTTCTGGTATAGAACGCCAGAAAAGGATTGGCCCGTTTCCGGAACAATTACTCTGCATAAGCATTGGAAAAGCAGCGCAGGTTTTTGCGCGCGGGCCAGCTGCATATTTTGCTTGCAGTTTGGTTCGTCAAATATATAGGCGATTTCCACTGCCGATCCGACCTCTTAGGGGACATTGATCAACCGCCAGGCAGCCTTGAACATTCACTACCGTCAGGGGGTCCCTTGAGTTGCACATCTATCCCGATGCTACTGCTGTAATCCGCGACCTGTCGCCGGACGAGCCAATCATCCTCAACCGCCCGCACGCAGCCGCGCGCGCAGCCCGCTTCTTTGTCGAGAAGTTTCCGGGCAAATCGCTCTATGCGGTAAAGGCAAATCCCTCGCCCGAATTGCTACAGATTCTGTGGGCGAACGGAATCACTCATTATGATGTGGCTTCGATTGCGGAAGTGCGCCTGACGCGCAATGCTCTGCCAGAGGCCACGCTGTGCTTTATGCATCCGGTGAAGACCAAGCGGGCGATCCGCGAGGCGTATCACGAGCACGGGGTCAAAACCTTCACACTGGATACGGTTGAGGAGCTGGAAAAGATCGTCGAGGCGTGCCGCGATGATACTGGCGCCGCAGCGCAGGATTTGCGCCTTCTGGTACGGCTGCGTGTGTCGAGCGAATACGCTGAACTGTCATTGGCCTCCAAATTCGGGATTGATCTGGCCGATGCGGGCGAGCTTTTGCGAACCACCCGCCAGCATTGCGATTGGCTGGGCGTGTGTTTCCACGTCGGTAGCCAAGCGATGACACCGTTTGCCTATGTGCAGGCGCTAGAACGTGTGCGTGCCGCGATTGCCGATGCCAGTGTGGTAATCGATATGGTTGACGTGGGCGGCGGCTTCCCCAGCATCTATCCGGATATGGAACCGCCTCCGCTGGAAGATTATTTCGACGTCATCCATCGTCATTTCTATGAATTGCCAATCGCGTATAATGCGGAACTGTGGTGCGAGCCGGGCAGGGCGCTGGCGGCGGAATATTCATCGCTGATCGTGCGCGTGGAAAAACGCCGCGGCGAAGAACTGTATATCAATGACGGGGCTTACGGCGCGCTCTATGATGCAGCCCATGTCGGCTGGCGTTTCCCGGTAGAGGCGCTGGAAGACGATCTGCGCGATCCGCCAGAGGAATTCAGTTTCTTCGGCCCGACCTGCGACGATGCCGACTTTATGAAAGGCCCGTTTTTGCTGCCCGGCGATATCAAGGCGGATGACTATATAGAGGTCGGAATGCTGGGCGCCTATGGCTCAGCGATGAAAACCGGCTTCAATGGCTTCGGCGATGCCGAACAAGTGAATGTCGCCAATGAACCGATGGCCAGCCTTTATCGGGGCGACCGGATCGACGCGCGCGAAAGCGACAATGTGGTGAGTTTGCGGTAGGCTAATATTCGTCTATGCTATTGACATCAAATACAATAATTCTCTGTGGAACTCCGGCGGGGCTTCTGACGAAATAGCAATCAACTTCAACTAAGTCTTTATTCATAGCGACAAGCACGGTCTGTTTCATGTCATCGATCATGTCACCCGGAATTTGAAATGAAGGGGTTCCTTTCCATTCTCTATTCTCAAATTTACCCCAGCCATTGTTTTTGTTGAATTGGACGATATTGATATCAATCGTTGAAATATGCCGATCAACAACGGCCAAGTCGACAGCATCGGCCATTTCTTTGCTCGCTCGAAGGATATCACGAGGGCGATCATTTTGAGTGGTACGCACTGTTACTGATCTCGCGCTTCGGCGCAGCGGAACGTTCATCTCTTTTAGAAGGGGAGCGGACATAGTAATCAAATCAGCATTCTGCCCTTCACCAATTTTCCGAAATTCAGGCCTAAACTCTTGTAATTGTTCGCGCCTATTTTGATCCGCGATCAGCCGTTCGTAGAGCGCAGCGATCTTATCGTTAAGTTGGTCGGCTTTCTCAATGCGATCCTGTAGTAAGTTTAATGTACGATCAATAGTGTCGTCTTTCCCAGCGATTGTCCGATCAAACACTTCCACTAGCTCGCGGTTGGTAGCTAATGCTTCGCGGATGGCCTCATCATCTCCAGGCCTAAAAATTCGGTCAATAACGTATGAAAATAATGCCCCGATTGGCACTTCGAGCAATAGGGGAGTTCCCATGGCTATCGCTGGCGCAATTATGTCGAGGCCAAAACTGCCCGGTCGAGCGGGAAGAATGCGAATCTCTGGTGCATTCTTGTAAGATATCTTCTTCGGGAATTCGCCGGTCTTCCGAAAATTCTCTAGCTTTACCAGAAGCCGAGATGCAGAATATTGAAACCTAGCAGCTTCATAAAAATCCATTTGATGTTCGGACGCTATTTTTCCATCGAAAACAAAACTTATCTTCTCGTCCATAAAAGCTAACCCACCAAACCGAATAAGTAATTGAAGATAGAATACTATATTCCAATTTTCTAGTCTCTTTGACTTCTTATTCAATCAAAACCCAACAAACCGTGCCGCTTCGTCCACCGTACGCCGCGTAATCTTCACAGGGTTTGCGGGGAAGTCTTCATCCGGCCAGCCCATCGCGACCGCTTTCATAATCACTTGATCGTCTGGAATCCCGGCGTGTTCGCGGACGACGGGGCTTTGCATGATGCCTTGGGAATTGATCACGCAGCCAAGCCCGCGGGACCATGCGGCGTTGACGAGAGCTGTGGTGACTGCGCCGCAATCGAAGGCGGTGTCATCGCTGCCCGATAGTTCCTTGTCATAGGTCACGATAACGCACACCGGCGCATCGAACTGGCGGAAGCCGCGCAGCACCCAGTCTTGCCGTTTTTCTTTGTCATCGCGTTCGATGCCCATCGCTTCAAACAGTTGGATCGCGCATCCGACCTGCCGTTCGCGGTGAACGCCGGCAAAGGGTTCACCCATGCGGAATTCGCGGCTGTCAGGCTTACCGGCCAGAATATTCTCGGTGTTGCCCTTGCGGATGCGGTCGAGTGGTTCGCCGGTGATCACATGGAAGTGGTAGGGCTGGGTATTCATGGATGACGGCGAGCGCATGGCCAGTTTCAGCACGTCTTCAATCAGGTCTTGCGGAACAGCTTTATCGAGATAGCCGCGGATAGAACGGCGGCCGAGGACGACTTCATCATAATTCATGTGTGTTGGTGTTCCTTAGGCTTGGAAATAGGGTTTCTGGCCAGCGATAGTAACGCGTTCCATAATTCGGCGAGCGGGGAAGTAATCGGACACGGCGAGATGCTGAGTCACCCGGTTATCCCAAAAGGCGATGCTGCCTTTGGCCCACCGGAACCGGCATTGGATTTCTGTATCCATCGCCGTTTTGTAAAGGTGGGCAAGCAACCAGCGGCTTTCCTCCGCGCTTAGTCCCTCGATATGGGAGGTGAATGCGGTGTTGACGTAAATTACCCGCTCGCCCGTTTCCGGGTGAGTGCGGATCACCGGATGTCTTTGCGGCGGAAATTTCTCGTGAAGATCAGCGGGGGCCTTATCCAACCGGCCAGCGAATACACGGGCGATATCATGGACTGCGGTCAGCCCTTCGCACATGCGCTTCATCTGTTCTGACAGCCGCTCATAGGCGAGGTGCATATTGGCAAAGCAGGTATCGCCGCCGCATTCGGGAACTTCATGGGCGAGCAGGATCGAACCGAGCGAGGGCTTTTCCCGCCATGTCACATCAGAATGCCAGTAATTTTCCTGACCCCGGCTTTTGGGCCCGTGCGCGATCCGCAATATTTGAGGGTGCGCCTGATCCTTGGGCGTGGCCGGATGGACTTCCAGCTCTCCGAAATTTTTGGCGAATTCGATATGTTGCTGCTGGCTAAGCGTTTGATCGCGAAAAAAGATGACGCCGTGTTTCAGCAAGGCCGCGCGTATTTCGGGCACGCGCTCTGCAATATTGGCGGCAGCCAGGTCGATATCGAGAATTTCGGCACCGACGGCAGGTGTTATCGGCCGGATATTGAGCGAGCCGGTATTCAGCGATGCGCGATCAAACGTAGTTGCCACGTGTTGTTCCTCCCAAAACTTATGGGGGAGGCTAGCGCATTGATGAGAGGCTGCAAAGGACGTTACGGCCAGCGGGTTGGATTACGCCGCTTCCGCCAATTCCAGATCGAGTCGGTCCCAAATTTCCACCAATGCGCCGACCAGATCGTTCATCATTTCTTCCGTGTGGGCGGGGCCGGGAGTGAAGCGCAGACGCTCTGTTCCGCGCGGCACCGTCGGGAAGTTGATCGGCTGCACATAAGCGCCATATTCGGCCAGCAAGATATCGCTGATCTTCTTCGCCCGCACAGGATCGCCAACCATCAGCGGCACGATGTGTGTCTCGCTCTGCATGACAGGCAGGCTGGCGTCGGCCATCTTCTGTTTTAGCGATGCAGCATTCGCTTGTTGGGCGTCGCGTTCCTCGCTGGAATTCTTCAAATGCTTCACCGCGGCCAATACGCCTGCAACCAGTGCAGGGCTGAGCGACGTGGTGAAAATAAAGCCAGGAGCGTAGGACCGGATGCAGTCGATGATCTTCTGATCAGCCGCGATATAGCCGCCCATTACGCCGAAAGCTTTGCCGAGTGTGCCTTCGATAATGTCGATCCGGCCTGCGGCTTCATCACGTTCCGATATGCCGCCGCCATGTTCGCCATACATCCCAACTGCGTGCACTTCGTCGATATAGGTGAGGGCGTTGTACTTCTCTGCCAGATCGCAAATCGCATGGATTGGCGCAACGTCCCCATCCATGGAATAGACGCTTTCAAACGCGATCAATTTCGGTGTTTCGGGATCCTCAGCCGCCAGCAGCTCTTCCAAATGGTCCAGATCATTGTGACGGAACACTTGTTTCGGGCAGCCTGAATTGCGAATACCCGCGATCATGCTGGCGTGGTTCAGCTCATCAGAGAAAATCACGCAGCCGGGGAGCAATTTCGCAATGGTCGATAGGGTTGCATCGTTGGAGACATAGCCGCTGGTAAACAGCAGCGCGCCTTCTTTGCCGTGCAGTTCCGCCAATTCATGCTCAAGCTCGACATGATAATGCGTGTTGCCGCCAATGTTACGAGTGCCGCCAGAACCAGCACCAACATCATGCAAAGCGTCTTCCATTGCGGAAATGACCTTTGGATGTTGGCCCATTGTCAGATAATCGTTGGAACACCAGACAGTGATCGGCTTGGGGCCATTATGGCCATGGAAGCAGCGTGCGTTGGGGAACTGGCCCTTATTGCGCAGAATATCGATGAAGACCCGGTATCGCCCCTCTGAATGGAGACGGTCGATTGCTTGGTCGAACACTTGATTGTAATTCATCGCTAACCTGCGTTTTTCGCCGTGTTTTTCCGGCTGTCCTTGCGTGCTGATCTAGGCCGAGAATCGTTCCAAAGCTACCCCGATCTTTGCGAACGGTTCGCGATTAAAACTGATCAATATGATCGATTCCATAGGACGAAAGCACGCTGGATACTTGGCGAAATTCGTCAATATCGCCGGTTGTTACAGCTCTTAAAGATCTGACTGAACCGGTAGAATTCCCATCCACCAGACTGCCGATCCTGCGAGCGATGCCGGCGGCACCATCAATGAACGTTACCTCTGGCCCGAATGCGTTTGATAGCTCATCGGTCAGCAGCGGGAAATGCGTGCACGCCAGAACAACCGTATCGATCGCATCGCCTCCGGCTTGGCTGAGAAGTCCGTCCACTGCGCTTTGGATCGCGGCTTGATCAACCGGCTTCCCGCGCATTTTGGCTTCTGCAGGGGCAACCAGTTCAGGGGCCGCGTGACGGAGCAATGTCTTGCCGCGCGCAAATTGCGCTTCCAAACGGTCCACATAAGACTGGCGGATGGTGGCTTGCGTGCCGAGAAGGCCAATGGTGCCGGTTTTGGTAAGAGCGGCTGCGGGCTTGATCGCGGGGACTGTTCCAACAATTGGCACTTCCAAAGCGTCACGAACCATATCTAGCGCGATGGTGGAAGCAGTGTTGCAAGCGATGCAGATCAGGCTTGGGTGATAGCGTTCGCTCATCCGGCCAAGCAGGCCTGCAACACGCGCAGCAATTTCGGCCTCCGTCTTGGTACCGTAAGGCAGCCCGGCCTGATCGGCAGCAAAGATTATGGAGGCATCAGGTAAGGCTTTGCGTGTTTCGGCCAGAACAGTCAGGCCGCCAACGCCGGAATCAAAAATCAGGATTGGCCCGTTTGTCGCGGTGTTATTGCCTTCAATTTCAACCACGCGCTTGCTTTCCCCCGTTCTCGAATATTCTCCTTATTTTTCCAGTGACGATTTGCAAGCGAATGCGTTAGGGTGTGCCAGTAATGGGCAGCAATTGAAGGCGTAACTCTTATGGATTCCACCATTATATTGTCTGCACTGCTTGGTTTTGTGTTGGGGTCGGTTCCGTTCGGATTGCTGCTGACGCGCGCGGCGGGGCTGGGTGATGTTCGCGATATTGGATCGGGTAGTATCGGTGCTACCAATGTTCTGCGAACCGGCAATAAAGGCTTGGCAGCGGCCACTGTACTGCTCGATGCCGCTAAAGGCGTGGTGCCGGTTCTGGTCGCAGCCCATTTCTGGCCTGGCACACAGGGAATCGCTGCTGTGGCTGCCGTGACGGGGCATTGTTTTACCCCTTGGCTCAAATTCAAAGGCGGCAAGGGGTTTGCCACTGCCGCTGGGATATTGCTGGCGCTGGCGTGGCCGGTGATGTTGGTCTGCGCGGCCATTTGGGCGGCGACCTTGGCGATCAGCCGTATTTCATCCGTGTCATCAATGACCACTGTTGTTGCCGCGCCAGTTGTGGGGTGGGTTATGGGGTACCCGGCAGTGGTGATACCGCTCATTGCAGTGGCAGCGATCGTACTTATTCAGCACAGAGCGAATATCGGCCGTCTGATGCGCGGTGAAGAGCCCAAGATCGGCAGCAAGGCATGAGCGCAAACCCTCTGCATTTGTCGCAAGAGGAAGCTTACGCGCGGATCAGATTGCTCCGTTCGCCCAATATCGGGCCCGTTACATACGCCCAGCTCATCAGCCGGTTTGGAACAGCCGCCGCAGCGTTAGAAGCGTTGCCAGATCTGGGGAAGCGCGGCGGGCGCACCTACACACCTGCAAAGACGGATCGGATTGACCGCGAGGTTGCCGCCACAAGGCAGGCGGGGGCGAAATATGTGTTCCACGATTCCGCTGACTATCCGCCTTTATTGAAGCAGATGGTCGGCGCGCCGCCGATTATGACATGGCGCGGTGACTTGGCGCTGGCCGCAAAGCCCTGCGTAGCGATCGTCGGCGCGCGCAATGCCTCAGCCGCTGCAGTAAAACTGTCACGCGAATTTGCGGCTGGGTTGGCCGATGCGGGGTTCACAGTCGTTTCGGGCTTGGCGCGCGGTATTGATGGCGCGGCGCATCAAGGATCATTGCCAAGCACGATTGGGGTGATCGCCAGCGGTATCGAAATCGCCTATCCCCCGCAGCACGCAGAATTGCAGGAACAAATCGCGCAGGAAGGCTTGCTGCTGGCAGAACAACCCCCCGGAACGGAACCGCGCGGTAGCCACTTCCCCAGCCGCAACCGCATTATTGCGGGGATCGCAGCGGGCACTCTGGTAGTGGAGGCCGCTCCAAAATCCGGGTCATTGATTACGGCTCGATTGGCAGGGGAGGCTGGCCGGGAAGTGATGGCGATACCTGGAAGCCCGCTGGATGCCCGATCACAGGGATGTAACACTCTCATCCGTGAAGGCGGCGTGTTGGTTCAGTCTGTGGACGACATTGTCGAGCTGCTGTCAGGTTTTGATGGCGTGCCGCTATCCTCATTCAAGGAACAGGCAGCGCCGGACTATTGCGCTGATGAGGAACTGGCCGATGCAGAGCCGGCGGACATCGCCAGTTTGCTGACGACTGCGCCAGTGGCGGTGGACGAATTGATCCGCCAGTCACAAAGCAGCGCCGCCGCTGTGCAATTGGCGCTGCTGGAAATGGAAATTGCAGGGCAGATCACACGCCATGCGGCTGGCAAGGTGAGTTTAGTAGGCTGAATGTCGCAGGAATTGCAGCCAGGCGCTGAGACAATCAAAAAGGGCAATCGAATGAAAAGAGACGCAGACTTTGCAGGTTTTATGGGCGAGACGGTGGCGCTGGTGTCTGACAATCTGCGTTTTGTCGCGATCTATGTTCTTCTTGTTGGCGGGTTGAATGCGGCGGGTCTCTTTCTTGGTCTGACCGCGCCCGCATCTACCGGTAGCGGTTTCCAGACTAGCCTTGGCGCAATGGCAAGCTTTGACGCCGGCCTGGCAGGTGGTTTGTTTTCGTTGGGTGTCGGGATAGTCTCGATCGTCGCAGCATATTTCTTGCTTTCCAAATTGCTGGAATCGCGTGGTCGATTGATCGACACTGACACCCGCATCTGGGCCTATGTTGGTATGATGATACTGTCGATCCTAGGGATGATGATCGGATTTCTGCTGTTGGTGATCCCCGGGCTGATCTTATTGGTACGATGGTCTGCATCGTCCGGCTTTCTGATCGGCGGAAAGCGCGGAGTTATAGAATCTTTGGGTGATAGCTGGGATGCGACCCGAGGCAAAAGCTGGCCGATCTTCTTTGTTGGGCTGGTGTTGTTTATTGGCTTTTCCGTGATCAGCGGCACGATGCTCGGTGTGATAGGCGCAACGGGCTTGAACCAAGGGGTTATGGCTACCTCCGCGCTGATCAACGCATTCAGCAGCGCGGTTTTTTATGCTCTTGGTGTCGCGGTCTACTACCTCGTGCAGAATGATGAGCGTGAAATCGGTGCGGTGTTTGAATAGGTGAGGCCATGACGTTGGATGACACTGTAGGGCAGCGAACGGCCCAAATTCTGGATGAAGCCAAGCGTATTTTAGTTGCTGGGTGGTGGGTTGTGCTCGCCTACTTTTTACTGATGACTGCACTCGGCACGGCAGTTGATGTCAATGCATCTGCCGAAGATATTGGCGGTGATTTTGGGCTGTCGGTTGTTGGGGTGGTGACAGGATATCTTCTGATCATAAAGCTGATCGACATGGCGAAGCTGGCGCCGTTGGGCCGCCAAGCTGGGTTCGGTACATATTTCGGCATGAGTATAGTTATCGGGCTTGCTACTATGCTCGGGGTATTGCTCTTGATTTTACCCGGCCTGTATCTCTCGATCCGCTGGTCTGCTGCCTATGGCTTTGCATTGATTAGCAATGAAAAAACTTCAGATGCGCTGGGCAATAGCTGGCGCGCGACGGAGGAGCACGTTTGGCCGATAGCATTGGCTTTGCTGCTGCCGACATTGGGCTTTGCGGCTGGGCTGGCGGTCTACTTTACCGATGAGGCTTTGATCCTGCCATTGACCGTCGCATTGCCTGCGAATGTGCTGATTTACGGTTCCACGGTAGCCTCGACCGCTATCGGCCTCGCAGTGTTTACATGCATCGTGAACCGTAACGCTGGTATTTCTGACGTGTTTGAGTAGAGGGCGCATAACACGCTTGACGGATGGCGACGGAACTCGTCACCCTCGCGCGTATACGCACACGTAAGGACTTTCAGACTTTTCATGCAGCTTGTCATTGTTGAATCGCCCGCCAAAGCGAAAACTATCGAAAACTATCTGGGCAAGGATTTCAAAGTCCTCGCATCATACGGTCACGTCCGCGATTTGCCGCCCAAGGATGGCAGCGTGCGGCCCGATGAAGATTTCGCGATGGATTGGGAATTGTACCGCGACAAGCAGAAGCGGTTCAAAGAAATCGCCGACGCGGCCAAGGGCGCAACCCGTCTGATCCTCGCGACTGACCCTGACAGGGAAGGCGAAGCGATCAGCTGGCACGTTCAGGAACTGCTGAAGAAACGTAAGGCGCTGCCGAAAGAGGTTGACCGCGTTACCTTCAACGCAATCACGAAAGCGGCTGTGACAGAGGCGATGGGCAAGCCCCGCGGCCTCGATACGGATCTGATCGACGCCTATCTTGCGCGCCGTGCGCTCGATTATCTGTTCGGCTTTACTCTCAGCCCGGTTTTGTGGCGCAAGCTGCCCGGCGCGAAAAGTGCAGGGCGGGTACAATCGGTTGCGCTGCGGATCATTGTTGACCGCGAGCGCGAGATTGAAGCGTTTAAGGCTGATGAATATTGGTCCATCGTCGCGAAGCTGGAGCATGACGGCACCGCGTTTGACGCGCGATTGGTCAAGTTTGACGGGGCCAAGCTGGAAAAACTCACTCTGGGTAATGAGGGCAGCGCCCTTGATGCCAAGAAGAAGATTGAGAATGCGCCGTTCACGATCGAAGGTGTAGAAACTAAACCGCAAAAACGGCACCCGTCGCCGCCATTCACCACCTCTACCTTGCAACAGGAAGCATCGCGTAAGCTGGGATATAATGCCAGCCACACCATGCGTCTGGCACAGAAGCTGTATGAGGCGGGTGACATCACCTATATGCGTACAGATGGCGTGCAGATGGATGGCAGCGCCATTTCCGCTTGCCGTAAAGCCATATCAGAACGGTATGACGGCCATTATCTGCCGGAAAAACCGCGCCATTACGCCACTAAAGCGAAAAACGCGCAAGAAGCGCACGAGGCGATCCGCCCGACCAGCTTCCTGAAATCGAAATCCGGCTCAGGCGATGAAGCCAAACTGTATGACCTGATCTTCAAGCGCGCGATGGCCAGCCAGATGCAATCTGCCAGCCTGGAGCGGACAACTGTAACTCTGCGTGATCCGGCTGGATTGCACGAGCTGCGCGCGACCGGCCAAGTGGTGAAATTTCCGGGCTTTCTTGCCGTCTATGAAGAAAGCTTCGACGACAAGAAGGACGAGGATTCCGGCCTTCTACCTGTGATGAACAAGGGCGATAGCCCGGCCAAGAAGGCAGTGGAGGCAAACCAGCACTTCACCCAGCCACCGCCGCGTTATTCCGAAGCATCATTGGTCAAACGGCTGGAGGAACTCGGCATTGGCCGCCCGTCCACCTATGCCTCCACCATTCAAACAATCCGTGACCGAAACTATGTCCGCGTGGAGAAAAACCGTTTCTTCGCAGAGGAAAGCGGGCGGTTGCTCACATCATTCCTTGAACGGTTCTTTGAACGCTATGTCGCCTATGAATTTACGGCCGGCATGGAGGATGAGCTGGATGTCGTTTCCGACGGTAAGTCCGAATATAAGGCGCTGCTCGAAAAATTCTGGAAGGATTTCAAACCCAAAACCGAACAGGTGATGGAGCAGAAGCCTTCGGAAGTGACCGAAGTGCTGGACGAGTATTTGTCCGACTATCTCTTCCCCGAACGCGAAGATGGCAAAGACCCGCGCTTCTGCCCGCTATGCGAGAAAGAAGGGCGCGCGGATGGCCGCCTGGCGTTGCGCGGGGGCCGGTACGGTGCATTTGTAGCCTGTCACAACTATCCCGAATGTAAGTTCACTCGCCGTTTTGCCCAACCGGGCGCGGATGGCGAAGACGCGGCAGAAGATGCGGTGCTGGGCACTCACCCCGACACCAATCTGCCGGTGGAGCGCAAGACAGGCCGCTTTGGCCCGTATGTGCAGATGGGTGAGGGCAAGGAAGCCAAACGCGCTTCGATCCCCAAAGATCTCGACGATTTTGGTTTGGAATGGGCAGTGAAACTGCTCGATCTGCCGCGCATTGTCGGTCAGCACCCTGAAACTGATAAGGATATTGAGGCCGCGATTGGCCGCTATGGCCCCTATCTGCGGCATGACGGCAAATATGCCAAACTCGCCAGCACGGCAGACGTGTTTGAAACCGGTATGAATGCCGCAGTGTCGCTATTGGCAGAGGCTGCCAATCGTAAAGGCGGCGGCCGTCAGAAGGCCGAACCGATCAAGACGTTCAAAGAACATCCTGAAAGCGGCGGCGAGATGAAAGTCCTGCCGGGCCGTTATGGCCCTTACGTCACCGATGGCACCAACAATGCGACTATCCCGCGCGATATGAAGCCCGAAGATGTGACCGAAGAGCAAGCGATCCAGCTGATTAACGACCGGATCGCGAAGGGGCCGCCGAAGAAGCGCGCCAAGAAGAAGGCCCCAGCAAAAAAAGCTGCTGCCAAGAAACCTGCGGCGAAGAAGAAAGCACCGGCCAAAAAAAAGGCTCCCGCTAAGAAGCCTGCTGCCAAGAAAGCTGAATAATGGGGAAAGAGATCTTCGTCCGCCACAAACAACCTTGGAATGCCGAGGAAGCAGCAAAGCTGCGCCTGCTCGCAGGAAAAGGGCAGGGCCTGAAGCAGATTGCAAAGGCCCTGACCCGCAGCGAGGAATCGACCAAAGACTTTGCGAAGAAGAACAAGATCGCGGTGGCTAAGAAGCGGTGAATTAGCACCCTTACTGACGAGGAGGGGCTAACTAATCCACGTTCCTACTTCATCGGATTTTGTCCATTTTCCGTCCGCGCCCAGCTTGTATGCAATCATGCTTCCACTACCGCAAAGAGGGCCACACACTCGCGAGATCTCGAAAGTCACTTTCTCGCCTTCTATGTCGATCAGCGGAACCTGAACAGCCAAGCTATCATAAAGATAAAACAGACCGTCAGGCGTTGTTTTAGGAATTGCATCCTGAGAGGAAGGCACGTGAGAACGCTCTTTTTTTATTCGGGCTAAATTTGGACACGTTTTTATCGGATCCAATTTCGAAAACTCGACCATCTTCTCCACTTGAGAACGAAGTTCTTGCTCACTAAGATCGTTTTGAGCGCCAAATTGTTCTTCTCGCTCTACCCATTCATTGATTGATACATTTTCATCAAGGCGTACCCAATCATTTGACAGATAAAGCGGCCTATCCGCAGCATTAAATTCGGCAGTTACAAAGTCAGTCAAAATACTACATGCAAGTTTGAGGTTTGCATTTGATTCAGTTGACTGGGATGATTCAGTTGACTGGGAGCAGCCAGTCAGTCCAACAGCAAGTACTGCGCTCCAGCCTAGCAATGCTCTCCAAGTCATCAAAAATCCAGCCCCATTTCTTCAAAAACTTCCTTATCCTCGGCCCAGTTTTCATCGACCTTCACGTGCAGGAACAAATGCACTTTCTGGCCTAGCACCTCCGACAATTCCTTGCGCGCGGCTTCTCCGATCGACTTGATCATTGATCCGCCTTTGCCCAGCACAATCGGTTTCTGGCTGTCGCGACCGACAACGATTTGCTGGCGCACTTCCACGCTGCCGTCTTTGCGCTGGGTGTAGCTTTCAGGGCGCACAGCGCTGTCATAGGGGAGTTCTTCGTGGAGCTGCTTATAGAGCTGCTCGCGGGTGATTTCGGTGGCCAGCAGGCGCTCGCTGGCGTCGGAGACTTGGTCTTCGGGATAGTGCCAGACCCCTTTGGGCATCAGGCTGGCGAGGTGATCTTTCAATTCATCGACCCCGTCACCGGTCAGGGCAGACACGAAGAACACTTCCTCAAACGCGACTTGATCGTTGAGTTCTTGCGCCAGCGCCAGCAGCGGTTCCTTCACGGCCTTGTCCACTTTATTGAGGACAAGGATCTTGCGTTCCGGGCGTTTGCCCAGAGCTTCCACCAAGGGCAGCATTTCATGGCGGCGCTGTTTGATCGGATCGACCATCAGCACGATCGCGTCTGCATCCTCAGCCCCTTCCCAAGCAGAGGTCACCATGGCGCGGTCAAGCTTGCGGCGCGGCGCGAAAATACCGGGCGTATCGACCAGAATAATCTGCGTTTCTTCCTGCAAGGCAATACCCATCAACCGCGCGCGGGTAGTCTGTGCCTTCGCGCTGGTGATCGCGACTTTCTGGCCGACCATCTGATTAACGAGGGTGGATTTACCAGCATTTGGCGCGCCGATAATGGCGACGACACCGCATTTGGGATTGGTGTGGGTGTCGGAAGGTGGTGTGGTTTCGGTCAACCGAAAGTCTCCATAAAATTCTTCGCAGCCGTTGTTTCGGCATCTTGTTTGTTGGATGCGGTGGCTTCTGCGCTACCGACATTGTTGACCGTGACACGCACGGTAAAGGTCGCTGCGTGATCGGGACCGGACCGGTCGATCAGCTCATATTGCGGGGGGCGGCGTCTGTTGCCCGCGGCCCATTCTTGCAGGGCGCTTTTCGGGTGTTTGCGCTTGCCCGCGCCGCCATCCATTGAATCGGCCCATAAGGTGTGGATCAGCGCGCGTGTCTTTTCAAACCCGCTTTCGAGGAAGGCTGCACCCAGCAGCGATTCCATCACATCGCCCAGCACATTTTCGCTATCCGCCGCGCCATCATCACGGGCCTGTTTGCCCAGCCTGATATGGCTGGAGATATCGATAGAGCGCGCAACGTTGGCGCAAGTCCGCTTGCTGACCAGGACATTCAACCGCTGCGCCAATGCACCTTCTGCGCCGCTGACTTCACCAAACAGCCAGTCCGCGATGGTAAGGCCCAATACGCGGTCACCCAGAAATTCCAGCCGTTGATAGTCGCGGTCTTCGCCGATGCTGCCATGCGTCAGGGCATCAACCCAGCGCGGGTGGTCGCTGGGTTCAAAGCCGTTGCTTTCCAACCATTGCCGGGCCTTCTGGTCGAGTGTGCTCACAAGCCATTACCCAGCCGCTCACCGCGCAAGGCCGTGAACCATGTCCATGGCAGCAACCATTCGGAGCTGCCATCGGTGGACCACATGATCACAGAGGCGCGGGCGAGCAACAAGTCTTGCGGAACCATGCCGACGCCGCCGCCGGGTTCGGCAGAAAAACGGCTGTCTTGTGAGTTGTCGCGGTTGTCACCCATCACGAACATTTCGCCCTCAGGCACAATGATCGGACCGAAATTATCCTGGAATTGCGGACCGAAATCGAGAACTTCATAGCTTTCACCAGAAGGCAGAGTTTCCTTAAAACGGGTATAGCTGCACACCGTCTCCCCATCTTCCTTGATCACTGTGCGCGACATTACGTGGCACTGTGTGTTGGGCGAAGGTGCAATCTCAAAATCCGCCATTTGCTCTTTCGGGATCGCTTCACCGTTCAGAATGACTTGCCCGCCGCGCATTTCAACGGTGTCACCGGGAATGCCGATTACCCGCTTGATGTAATCGGTGCCGTCAACCGGATGCTTGAAAATGGCGATATCGCCGCGTTCAGGCTCTCCGGCCCAGATACGTCCCGGTATCAGCGGGGCGCCAAACGGCAGGGAATCGCTGGTGAAACCATACGGCCATTTCGCCGCCAGCAAATAATCGCCATTGGCCAACGTCGGCAGCATGCTTTCGCTCGGAATATTGAATGGCGAAAAAATGAAGCTGCGGAAAATCACCACAATCAGAACGAGCTTGGTCAGGAAGACAAAGAAATTGTCTTCTTTCTTCTCAGGCTTGTTATCGGGCGTTTTGGCCGGTTTCTGGGCTGTTGCTGGATCGCTTGTCGTGCCCGGTGATGCGCTGTTGTCAGTCATAAATACTACGTGCTTTTCCTAGGTTCAGGTACGCTCTAGCAGGTCTGCGGGAGAAATTCGTACCCAGACCCGTCCAGTGGGTTCCCAATCATTGCGGCTGTCTCTAGTCGGTGTAGGCAAAGGTAGGAAGGTTTTTTGCATGAGTGACGCGATTGGATCGATCTGGGGCGCATTGAAGGCGCATAAGCCAAAGAGCTTGTTGGAGCTGTTTGAAGATCCAGACCGGGTGGCCAAACTGTCTGACAGAATCGAATGGGGCGAAGCAGAGGCCGTTGCTGGCATTCAATTCGATTGGTCAAAGACCCATCTGGACGAGACGCTGCTGAGTGCTTTTGAACAATTGGCAGGCGCCATGGATTTCGCGGGCAAACGTGCGGCGATGCTGGGCGGGGCCAAGATCAACAATACCGAAGGGCGTGCGGCAGAGCATACTGCCCAGCGCGGCGTTGGCGCAGAGGCATCTGTGGAAGAGGCTATGGCGCTTCATGCGCGGATGAAGATGCTGGTTGAGGCCATTCATGATGGCGCGCTGGGTGATGTAAAACATTTGATCCATGTGGGCATTGGCGGCAGCGCGCTAGGCCCGGCATTGGCGATTGACGCGCTGACCCGCGACTTGGCGAAGGTTGATGTCCATGTTGTGTCCAACATTGACGGCGTGGCTTTGGAACAGGCTTTTGAAGCGTGCGATCCAGCCACAACATTGGTCGCGGTGGCATCCAAGACATTCACCACCATAGAAACCATGACCAATGCCGCCAGCGCCCTAAAGTGGCTGGGCGAAGGCGGGGTCGATGATCCGTTTGGGCGGGTCGTGGCGCTAACCGCGAGCCCTGAAAAGGCGGTCGAATGGGGCGTGGATGAAACGCGGGTGCTGCCGTTTAACGAAACTGTCGGCGGGCGCTATTCGCTATGGTCGAGCATTGGCTTTCCGGTGGCGTTGGCGATTGGCTGGGAAGAATTTGAAGAATTCCTCGCCGGGGCGCAAGCGGTCGATATGCATTTTCGCGACACTGACGGGCGGGATAACTTGGCCTTGCGCGCGGCCTTTGCTGATCAATATTACACGCGGGTTCGCGGCTGCCAGACACGGGCTGTGTTCGCCTATGACGAGCGGCTCGGCCTGTTTCCCGATTACCTCCAGCAATTGGAGATGGAGAGCAACGGTAAGAGCGTGACCGCCGAGGGTGATCCCGTGGAAGGTTCAACTGCGCCGGTTACGTGGGGCGGGGTGGGCACAGATGCACAGCACGCCGTGTTCCAACTGCTGCACCAGGGCACGCATCTGATCCCGGTGGATTTCATCGCCAGCATTGCGCCGGGTGATATGCTGGACCCTGCGCACCACCGTATCTTGTTGACTAATTGCTTCGCACAGGGTGCAGCTTTGATGGCGGGTAAGGCGAGCGACGATGGCGCACGCAATTTTGAAGGCAATCGGCCGAGCGCAACGATGCTCTGCGATGATCTGGATGCGGCAACGCTGGGCGCGCTGATCGCGTTTCATGAGCACCGGACGTTTGCCAATGCTGTGTTGATGGGGATCAACCCGTTCGATCAATTCGGGGTGGAGCTGGGCAAGCAAATGGCCAATTCAATCGAAGCGGGCGGTAACCAATTCGATGCCAGTACCGAAACACTGTTAGAAGCTGCTGGCATTAGTCAGGGCTGACGGGGATACATTATGGCTGATTACGATTTCGACCTTTTCACTATCGGTGCCGGCTCTGGCGGGGTGCGGGCTTCCCGCGTGGCATCCGCGCACGGGGCGAAGGTTGCCGTGGCGGAAGAATACCGTGTCGGCGGCACCTGCGTCATTCGCGGCTGTGTACCGAAGAAAATGCTCGTTTACGGTGCGCATTTTGCAGAGGATTTGGTCGACGCAAAGCAATTCGGGTGGGATATTGGCGAGACATCATTCGACTGGAAGCGCTTGCGCGATACGGTATTGGGCGATGTGGACAGGCTCAACGGGCTTTACACTGAAACACTGGAAAACCACGACGTCACAATTTTTAATGAGCGTGCGGAAATCACGGGCGATCATGAAATCACTTTGGCGAGCGGCAAAGTCGTCACAGCAAAGTACATTCTGATTGCCACAGGGGCGGAGCCTGCTGTTCTCAATTTCCCCGGTAGTGAACACGCCATCACGTCTAATGAGGCATTCCACCTCGACGAGATGCCAAAGCGTGTCATGATCGCGGGCGGAGGCTATATTGCGAATGAGTTCGCAGGCATTTTTCATGAATTTGGCGCAAAAGTATGCATCGTCAATCGCGGCGATCAATTGCTGCGTAGCTATGAGCCGGCATTGAGCGATCGTCTGCTGAAAATCAGCATGACCAAAGGGATCAACTTCCACTTCAACACCACTTTCAAGAGCATCACCAAAAACGATGATGGAAGCTTGCATGTCGAACTGAACGGCGATGATGATCAGACCGTCGATTGCGTGATGTTCGCCACTGGCCGGAACCCCAATGTAAAGGGCCTGGGGCTGGAAACGGTGGGCGTTGAACAGGGTAAGATCGGCGAAATTCTGGTCGATGAATATTCGAAGACCAATGTAGACTACATCTATGCCGTGGGCGATGTGACCAATCGTGTGCAATTGACGCCCGTGGCTATTCGTGAAGGCCAAGCCTTTGCTGATACGGTATTCAACAATGACCCCAAAACGGTCAATTATGATCACATTCCGAGCGCGGTATTCAGCCACCCCCCAATCTCGGCAGTGGGCTTGACCGAAGGGGAGGCTCGGAACCAGTTGGGCAATATCAAAGTGTACCAGTCGGACTTCCGCCCGATGAAGAATGTTGTCGCGGGCCGGAACGAGCGCGGTCTGTACAAGATGATCGTAGATGCAGCGACGGACAAGGTCGTAGGCATTCATATGATCGGGCCGGAATCAGCGGAAATTATGCAAGGCTTTGCCGTGGCGGTGAAAGCCGGGCTGACCAAAGCTGATTTCGATGCAACCGTCGCGATCCATCCGACTATGGCGGAAGAGCTTGTCCTGCTGAAATAGCCCGCGCATAAGCTCCGTTCAATTTCAGGGGCAAATGCGATGGATGTTAGCGGCAAGACGATACTTTTGACTGGCGGCACATCGGGCATAGGCCGGCAGCTAGCGGGGCAATTGCGGGCCAAAGGTGCCACGGTTGTCACGACAGGGCGTTCCGCAGAGCGGCTTGCGGAAGTGCGCGGCGCCGGGTTTGAGGCGATCGAAGCGGATTTCACCACCGCTGCCGGTGTGCTGGCGGTTGTCGATGCGTGGGACGATCGGCCGCTGGATATCCTGATCAACAATGCAGGAATGGGCCGCACGCATGATTTTCGCGAGGGCAATGTCAGCCTGACCGATGTGGATGAGAGCATCTTTACCAATTTCAATGCGCCGATCCATCTGATCACGCATTTTATGGAGAAATTGCGCGCAAGTGCCTGTGCCCATGGCGGCGCGATGATTGTTAATGTCACATCGGGTCTAGCGATTGCGCCGAGCGTGGCGGGCGCGACCTATTGCGCCACTAAGGCCGCTTTGCGTAGCTATACCATGTCGCTGCGCGTGCAGATGAAAGAATTCGGAATCCACGTGTTGGAGGTCCTTCCGCCCATGGTAGATACTCCGATGACAGAGGAGTACGACGCCAAGAAAATGAGCGCAGAACAGTGCGCGGCGACGATCGTTTCAGCGATGCAGCGTGAGAAGAATGAAGCCAATGTTGGCCTTGTCAGCGCGCTGAGGATCATCAATTCGATAAGCCCAAAGGCAGCGGAAAAGCTGATGCTTAAGCTGTAAAGTGGAAGTTGGGTGGCAGATAGATACCGGCTTCCCTTGACCCGCCGCCTCAGGCATGGCTTAGCAACATATATAACTATGTGCGCTGAAGCTATAATGCAGGGGACTTCATGTCAGCCAATATTGCCGAAATGGAAAAACGCCGCGACGCAGCCCGGATGGGTGGCGGTCAAAAACGGATTGATGCGCAGCATGCCAAGGGCAAACTGACTGCACGCGAGCGGATCGATGTGCTGCTTGATGAGGGCAGCTTTGAAGAAGTCGATATGTATGTCGAACATGACTGCGTCGATTTTGACATGGCCGATACCAAGATCCCCGGTGACGGCGTGGTAACCGGCAGCGGCACCATCAATGGCCGACTGGTCTACGTTTATAGTCAAGACTTCACCGTTTTCGGCGGATCGCTGTCCAAACGTCATGCGGAGAAAATCTGCAAGCTGATGGAAACTGCCATGAAAAACGGCGCTCCGGTAATCGGCATGAATGACAGCGGGGGCGCGCGAATTCAGGAAGGCGTGGCGTCACTGGGCGGATATGCCGATGTGTTCCAGCGCAACGTGCTCGCCAGCGGCGTGGTCCCGCAGATCAGCCTGATTATGGGGCCATGCGCGGGCGGGGCGGTATATTCCCCCGCGATCACTGACTTCATCTTTATGGTAAAAGACAGCTCCTACATGTTCGTTACTGGCCCCGATGTGGTGAAAACAGTGACCAATGAAGTGGTGACGCAGGAAGAATTGGGCGGCGCGGTAACGCATACGACCAAGACCAGCGTGGCGGATCTGGCGTTCGAGAATGACATCGAAACGTTGCTGGCGACGCGTGATTTCTTTGATTTTCTGCCGCTATCCAACCGCGAAGACGTGCCTGAACGGCCCACCGATGATCCGTTTGACCGCGAGGAGATGAGCCTCGACACGCTGATCCCGGATAATGCCAACCAGCCATATGATATGCACGAAGTGCTGCGCAAGGTATTGGATGAAGGTGATTTTTTCGAAGTGCAGCCAGCCCATGCGGGCAACATCCTGTGCGGTTTTGGCCGGATAGAGGGGCGCAGCGTGGGCGTTGTCGCCAATCAGCCCATGGTGCTGGCGGGTGTGCTCGATATCAACGCCTCCAAAAAAGCCGCGCGGTTCGTCCGGTTCTGTGATGCGTTTGATATTCCAATTGTGACATTTGTTGACGTGCCCGGCTTCCTGCCCGGCACCGCGCAGGAGCATAACGGCATTATCAAACACGGAGCGAAATTGCTCTTCGCCTATGCCGAAGCAACCGTGCCCAAAATCACCATTATCACCCGCAAAGCCTATGGCGGCGCGTATGACGTCATGGCGTCCAAACATTTACGCGGCGATTTGAATCTGGCGTGGCCGACCGCGGAAATCGCCGTGATGGGCGCGAAAGGCGCGGTGGAGATTATCTTCCGCAAAGACATCGGCGATCCCGATAAAATCGCGGAGCGCACGAAGGAATATGAAGACGCGTTTGCCAACCCCTTTGTGGCAGCACAGCGCGGCTATATCGACAATGTCATCTACCCTCATTCCACACGGCGGCGGATTGCTCTGGGGTTACGCAAATTGCGCAATAAAGCCCTTGAGAATCCTTGGAAGAAGCATGACAATATTCCGTTGTGAGGATTGCTGAATGTGGTGGGGATTTTCAGGAAAATTGGACTTCGTTAATCTAGTTCCTGCTGGCAATCAGGACTTTGTTTTTACAGAAGTAGAGGGTTTGTTTGGTCGAGAAAACGATCAACCCGAAGAGCAAAGATACTCCGATTGCTCAAGCTTTGCGATTATGAGGTCGCAAAAGGCTCTCAACCTTGCAAAAGATTTGCTGGACAGAGGTAACTTCATGATGCCCCAACCAGAGAGTTTTGCATTTGTTTTTATTTCGAGTGAAACCTGCTCATTGGTTACTGGTTTGAACGATAAGGATTTTGATTTGCTCCTTGAAAACATTGATCAAGTTAGAGCTGCAAGGGTTGGATGTAGTGGAATTGGGCGCTTCGCTTCAGAATCGTCAGCAACTAATGCGAGCCCAACCGAGTCAGAATTCGAGGCAGGATGTGCTCTAATGTTAGAGCGATTTAGCCTCAGTCTCCATTTCCGAGAGGATACATGAAACTAGGTCGTCTCAACCCAACCTGTCACCCTGAACTCGTTTCAGGGTCTACTTCTCCTCATGCGGTGTCGGAGCAGGTTGAAGAATGGATGCTGGAAGCGAAGCTGGCTGCAAGTCAAACGAGTTCAGCATGACGGTAATTAAAAGAGGAAAAAGCCAGTGAAGCTGGGAAGATTAAATCACATCGGCGTCGCAACGCCGTCCATCGCAGACTCCATTGCGCATTACCGAGACGTGATGGGTGCGACCCACATCACCGAACCCTTTGATCTGCCAGAGCAAGGGGTGAAGGTGTGTTTTGTCGACACTCCCACAGAATCTGGAATGAACGGCACTCAGATCGAATTGATCGAGCCGTATGATGAGAACAGCCCGATCAACGGCTTTCTCGCGAAAAATCCAGCAGGCGGGCAGCATCATGTCTGTTTCGAAGTGGAGGATATTGCTGCTGCTCGTGAATGGTTTGAAGGGCAGGGCAAACGCATTCTGGGCCCCACGCGCATTGGTGCGCATGGTACGCCGATCTTCTTCCTGCATCCCAAAGATATGCAGGGCATACTGACTGAAATTATGGAAACGCCACAGGGTGAGGGACATTAAATGAGCTACGAAACCATCAAGGTAGAGCGTGACGGACCACTTTTGACCATCACGCTAAACCGGCCAGACCGGCTGAACGCCATGCCGCCGCAAATGGCGGATGAGATTGGCGAAGCTTTTTACAGTCTTGGTGATGCTCGTGCGGTTTTGATTACGGGTGAGGGCAAAGGCTTCTGTTCCGGCGCTGATTTGTCTGCACGCAGCGAAGGCGGCTCCAAAGGGGGCAGTCACAAGGCTCTGCAAAACCACTATAACCCCGCCATCAGCTCCATCTTGCGGGCCGAGGTGCCGGTGATTTGCGCGGTCAATGGACCGGCGGCCGGTGTCGGGTGTTCGCTCGCATTGGCGGCTGATTTCACCATTGCCAACAAGAAAGCGTATTTCCTGCAAGCCTTTGTCAATATTGGTCTGGTGCCCGATGGCGGGTCAACATGGCTGCTCGCCCGCGCGATTGGCCGTGCCCGCGCGACCCGCATGATGATGCTGGGTGAGAAAATCGGCGCCGATCAAGCCGAGGAATGGGGCCTGATTTACAAAGCGGTTGAAGCCGATGATTTGATGACAGAAGCCCGCGCGCTGGGTGAAAAACTCGCCAATGGCCCGACTCTGGCGATCAAGACCATGAAGGCGAACATTAATCTCGCGCTGGATGGTACTTTGCCCGAAGTGTTCGTGAACGAAGCCGAAGGTCAACGTCTTGCTGGTGCCAGCGAAGACGCGATGGAAGGCGGTATGGCCTTCCTGCAAAAACGCAAGGCGGAGTTTAAGGGTAAGTGACTGCTACCTCGTAGCCGTCATCGTGAACGTGTTTGACTTGCAGCCAGCTTCGCTTCCAGGATCCAGTTATCAATCGGCAATCGCGGCGCAATGTGGCACTATGGATGCTGAAACCAGTGCAGCATGACGAATTTTGGCAGAAACCTCTATGACTGATAAACCAACCGTTTCCGACTGGCAGGCCCTTGCTGACAAGGAATCCAAAGGGCGTGACCTGACCAAGGATATGCCTGAGGGTTTTCAGGTGAAACCGCTCTATACGGCAGAGGACAGCTCTGATCCGGGCCTACCGGGCTTCGCGCCGTTTACCCGCGGGGTGAAGGCCACCATGTATGCGGGCCGTCCGTGGACGATCCGGCAATATGCGGGTTTCTCTACCGCAGAAGAATCCAACGCCTTCTACCGCCGCAATCTGGAGGCGGGGCAAAAAGGCTTGTCGGTCGCATTCGATCTGGCGACCCACCGTGGTTACGACTCCGATCACCCGCGCGTGGTCGGTGATGTCGGCAAGGCAGGTGTGGCGATTGATACGGTTGAGGATATGCAAATCCTGTTCGACCAAATCCCGCTCGACACCATGTCTGTGTCGATGACCATGAACGGCGCGGTTATTCCCGTGCTGGCATTTTATATCGTTGCGGGCGAAGAGCAGGGCGTTTCTCCGGAGCAACTCAGCGGCACCATTCAGAATGACATTCTGAAAGAGTTTATGGTCCGCAACACCTATATCTACCCGCCAGCACCCAGCATGCGGATAATCTCCGACATTATCGGATATACCTCGGCCAATATGCCGAAGTTCAACAGTATTTCGATCAGCGGCTATCACATGCACGAAGCGGGCGCGACCGCGGTGCAGGAGCTGGCCTTCACCATCGCGGACGGCAAGGAATATGTGAAATCCGCCATGGAAACAGGGCTGGATATCGATGCGTTTGCCGGGCGTTTGAGCTTCTTCTTCGGCATCGGCATGAATTTCTTCATGGAAATCGCCAAGCTGCGCGCTGCACGGACGCTGTGGTACAAAGTTATGGACGATCTGGGCGCGAAGTCTGAACGTTCCAAAATGCTGCGGACCCATTGCCAGACCTCTGGCGTATCTCTGCAAGAGCAAGACCCGTATAATAATGTCATCCGCACCACGGTGGAGGCAATGGCCGCGACGCTGGGCGGCACACAATCGCTCCACACCAACGCGCTGGATGAAGCCATCGCGCTGCCAACCGATTTCAGCGCGCGGATTGCCCGCAATACGCAGCTGGTTTTGCAGGAAGAAACCGGCATTACCAATGTCGTCGATCCGCTGGGTGGCAGCTATTATATCGAAGCTCTGACCGCGAAACTCGTGGAAGAAGCCGAGGTGCTGATGGCGGAGGTTGATACGCTGGGCGGTATGACCATCGCGGTCGATAGCGGAATGCCGAAACAGCGTATTGAAGAAGCTGCCGCCGCCAAACAAACGCGGATTGATAAGGCGGAAGACGTTATCGTCGGTGTGAACAAATACCGCCTTGCCGAGGAAGAGCAGATCGAAACGCTGGAAGTGGACAATCATAAAGTCCGCACCGGCCAGATTGCGCGCCTGAAGAAGAACCGCGAAAGCCGTGACGAAGCGGCGTGCCAGGCGGCGCTTAAGGCGCTTACCGAAGGTGCAAAGAGCGATGGTAATATGTTGGCGCTGGCTGTGGATGCGGCGCGTCAGCGGGCAACTTTGGGTGAGATTTCTTCCGCAATGGAAGAGGTTTTCGGGCGGTATGATACCACCCCGAAACCGGTCACCGGCATTTACAAATCCGCCTATGAATTTGACAAGCGTTGGGCACAGGTTTTGGAAGGCGTCGATGCAGTTGAACGCCGTCTTGGCCGCAAGCCGAAAATCATGGTCGCGAAAATGGGCCAGGATGGTCACGATCGCGGCGCCAATGTGATTGCCTCAGCCTTCACCGATATGGGCTTTGAAGTCATTTCCGGCCCACTGTTCCAGACACCTGACGAAACGCTGAAAATGGCGCTGGAACATGAAGTCGATGCCATCGGTGCCAGTTCGCTTGCGGCAGGACACAAAACGCTGATCCCTGAGCTAATTGATTTGCTGAAAGGCGCAGGCCGCGCGGATATCAAAGTGGTTGCTGGCGGCGTTATTCCGCCACAGGATTATGATTTCCTACGCGAGGCAGGCGTGCAGGGCATTTATGGTCCGGGTAGCAATGTGGTCGAATGCGGCGCGGATATGCTGCGCTTGCTGGGTCACAATATGCCGCCTGCGGGTGATGAAACCAGCGACGCGGACTAATCGCACTAATTCTGAACTAATTTAGAAATGTTGGAGGATCATGATGAGCGAGCAAAAAATAGAAACCCCGAAGTTAGAAACCCAAGCTGTCCACGCCGGTTGCGAGCCCGATCCAACCACCAATGCGCGGATTACGCCTGTCTATCAGACTGCGTCCTATACTTTTGACGATGTCGATCACGCGTCGCGTCTGTTCAATCTTCAGGAATTCGGGAATATTTACACCCGTATTATGAACCCGACCAACGCGGCGCTGGAAGGCAAAATTGCTGCGATGCATGGCGGGGTTGGGGCATTGGCGGTGGCGTCTGGTCATGCCGCGCAAATGACGGTGTTTCACACACTGATGGAGCCAGGTTGCGAGATTGTTGCGGCTAAGAAGCTTTATGGCGGATCGCTCAACCAATTGGGCCACAGCTTCAAGAAAATGGGCTGGCACACCAATTTTGTCGATGCGGATGATGCAGCTAATATCGCCGCCGCGATTACCGACAAAACGCGGGCTGTCTTTATCGAAAGCCTCGCCAATCCCGGCGGTGTGGTTCAGGATATCGCAGCGATTGCAAAAGTCGCGCATGATGCAGGAATTCCGCTGATTGTCGATAATACGATGGCCAGCCCGGTACTTTGCCGCCCGATAGAACATGGCGCCGATATTGTCGTGGAATCGACCACCAAATTCCTCAACGGCCACGGCAACTCTGTAGGCGGGGTGATTGTGGATTCGGGCAAGTTCGATTGGACTGCTTCAGACAAATTCCCGACCATGAGCCAGCCGAACGATTCCTATCACGGCGCGGTGCTGAGTGATGCTGTGGGCGAAATTGCGTTCATCATTGCCTGCCGTGTTCTCGCTCTGCGTGATCTTGGCCCCGCTATGGCGCCGATGAATGCTTTTCTGACGCTGACAGGTATGGAAACGCTCAGCCTGCGGATGGACCGGCATTGCGACAATGCATTGGCGCTGGCGACATGGCTTAAGGACCACGAGAAAGTGGCATGGGTTGGCTATGCCGGATTGGCCGATAGCCCCTACAATGCGCTGGCCCAGCAATATCTTGGCGGACGGGGCGGCGCTGTATTCACCTTCGGTTTGAAAGGCGGATATGATGCCGGCGTCAAACTGGTTTCCGGTGTCGAACTGTTCAGCCATCTTGCGAATATTGGTGACACACGCTCGCTGATCATTCACCCGGCATCCACCACACACAGTCAGCTAAGCGAAGCCGAATTGCTAACCGCCGGCGCGGGGCCGGATGTTGTGCGGGTGTCGGTCGGTATTGAGCATATCGATGATATCATTGCGGACATGGCGCAGGCTTTGGACGCGATCTGATGGCAGCTGCTGTTCGCCAAGATTGGACTCGCGAAGAAATCGCGGCTCTGTTCGATCTGCCGTTTACCGACCTGCTTTTTCAAGCTGCATCGGTTCATCGCGAAAGCCATCCGCCCGACCAAGTTCAGCTTTGCACTCTGCTGTCGATCAAGACTGGGGGCTGCCCGGAAGACTGCGGCTATTGCAGCCAGTCGGTTCACGCAGATAGCGGCGTTGAAGCGACCAAGTTGATGGATGTGCAAGCGGTGCTGCAATCCGCAGCGCAAGCAAAAGATCATGGTAGTCAGCGCTTCTGCATGGGCGCAGCTTGGCGCAACCCGAAAGACCGTGACATGCCGGCGATTGTCGAGATCGTTAAGGGTGTGCGGGCGATGGGTATGGAGACCTGCATGACGCTGGGGATGTTATCGCCTCGGCAGGCCGATATGCTGGCCGATGCAGGCCTCGATTATTATAATCACAACATCGACAGTAGTCCCGAATACTACGAGCGAGTTATAAGCACGCGGAAATTTGATGAGCGGATTGAAACGCTTGATCATGTGCGGAATGCGGGCATCAATGTCTGTTCGGGTGGGATCGTGGGCATGGGCGAGATGAGGGAGGACCGGGTAGGCTTTGTGCATACTCTGGCGACCTTGCCGCAGCATCCCGAGAGTGTGCCGGTCAATGCCTTGGTGCCAGTAAAAGGTACGGTGCTGGGCGATATGCTGGCTGATACGCCAATGGCCAAGATCGACGATATTGAGTTTGTCCGGACTGTAGCAGTGGCACGGATCACAATGCCACTCAGTATGGTGCGTCTGAGCGCGGGTCGGGAAAGCATGAGCGATGCGGCGCAAGCGCTGTGCTTCCTTGCTGGAGCCAATTCGATTTTCACTGGCGACAAACTTCTTACTGCTCCCAATGCTGGTGACGACACCGATGCTGCGCTGTTCGACCGGCTAGGGCTGACCCCGTTGCACGGTGATGAGCCGATGCGGGCCAGCAAGGTCGCCGAGTCTGCCTGATGAGTCTTGGTTTTTCCGTAGATGATTTGCTTCCCCGTGCACGTGGTGGAGGGCAGTTGAAAATGGGACTGGTTAGCTTGCCCGAAGATCAGTGGCTGCACCCCGGGGCCGATGTTTCAGCGCGTCAGGCGGCCTTTGCCGCGCAACCGGACTCAATCCAGCTTTCACCTGCTGCAGCTGCCCCCGGGCAAGAACTGGCAAGGATCTGCGGAGTTGATGGAGGGTTACCCGAAGTGTCTGCCACTCATCACGAAGATATGTGTATTCTCACGCGTCAACCTGATGAGGATATTTACAGGCTGGTAGGTGCCGCAGTGGCGTACCCCACCGATTGGCACCCGGGCGAAAAAATGGGGTTGCCGCTTGCGGCAATGCACGCACCGATACAGGGATATCAGGAGCAGCTCGCCAGCGGTGTTGATCATTTTATGGCGAAGCTCAAACCCGGCAAGATATTCGGCCGGTGCAATTGGTTTATCGCGCCAACACCTTCGCTGCGTTGGATTGCCGATCCTGCGCCTGAGACTGCCTTTGGTCATGTCACATCTGAAAATGCTGGTGATACTCTATTTGTCCGTAGCGAACGGCAGGCCTTGCGGCGCTTGCCGGAAACGGGCGCAATAGTCTTCACAATTGGCGTATATCTGGCATCACTTGGTAGCCTGGCACGGGATAACGTGGCGATGCTCGCCGGCGCAATGCGGTCTTTGTTGAATGGGGAGGGCGACCGGCGCGGTTCCCCCTATTACGCGCAAGCCCTGATCGAATACGCGGCCACTCATAAGGAGATACCGGCATGATCATCATCGCTCCCTTACTGCTATTGGCGCAAACGCCGGAAATAGACTGTGAAGAACCGATGACGCAGATGGCCATGAACCATTGTGCATTTGAGGATTTCAAGAAAGCGGACCGTGCGCTGAATGCGCAGTGGACGCTCACTTCTGCCGCTATGAAAGAGCGGGATAAGGGCGATGCCCCCCTCGATTGGGATGACCGCCCCGGTCATTTCGATACCTTGCTTGAGGCACAGCGCGCTTGGTTGAAATACCGTGACACGCATTGCCGCAGCGAAGGATATATTGCGCGGGGCGGGTCTTTGGAGCCTTTGCTTGTGAGTTCTTGCAAGGCGCATCTCACCCGCTTGCGCACGGCGGACTTGGAAGAATTGGCGAGAACGTACTGATGCTGAAAAGTGGTTGGTTCTTGTTTGCAATCGCGATGACCGGGATGCCCGCGTCCGGGGTGCAGGCGTGTTCCATGTCCTCCTCGCCACAGGCGGCGCGTGACAATATCAAGGCCCGGCAGGATGTTCGTACCCTCAAGGGCAGGTTTACGGTAACGTCGGAACCGACTGAGCCCGCCGGATACGGCCAGCCATACACACTCAAAGGCAAGATTGAGACAAAGCGCGGGACCGAGTGGAGCGTCTGGCTACACTACAATGAAATATGGGTACAGTGCGGGGTTCAATTTGCGCCCCCTGCCGATGCCGAAGGTACCTTTTGGATATCGCGCCGAAAAGTTGACGGGCGCCACGAAATCTTGTTGTGGGAAGGGCTCTATCTTCCGCCCCACGCCCAATCTGAAGAGAGCGACAGCGAATAATGTTCAAGAAAATCCTGATTGCAAACCGCGGTGAAATTGCGTGCCGGGTCATTAAAACTGCCCACCGTATGGGTATTGCCACCGTCGCTGTGTATTCTGACGCAGATGCGCGCGCGCCGTTTGTAAAGATGGCCGACGAAGCGGTGCATATCGGCCCGGCTCCGGCGGCGGAAAGCTATTTGATTGCAGACAAGATTATTGCTGCCTGTAAACAAACCGGTGCCGAGGCTGTGCACCCCGGTTATGGTTTTCTGTCAGAACGCACCAGCTTTGCTGAGGCGCTGGCAAAAGAGGGCATAGAGTTTATCGGCCCCCCAGTTGGCGCGATTGCGGCGATGGGCGACAAGATTGAATCCAAGAAGCTGGCAATGGAAGCCGGCGTGAATGTTGTGCCGGGCTTTGTCGGTGAAATTGAAGACACAGAGCACGCTGTGCGTATCTCGGAAGAGATCGGCTACCCCGTGATGATGAAGGCCAGCGCTGGCGGCGGTGGTAAGGGTATGCGGCTCGCTTATAACGAGAAAGACGTTCGCGAAGGGTTTGAAGCGACAAAGCGTGAAGGGCTCAACAGCTTCGGCGACGACCGGGTGTTTATTGAGAAGTTCATTCTCAACCCGCGCCATATCGAAATCCAGATTCTGGGCGATAAGCACGGCAACATTATCTATCTGAACGAGCGGGAATGCAGCATTCAGCGCCGTCACCAGAAAGTGGTGGAAGAGGCCCCGTCACCGTTCGTCACACCCAAAATGCGCAAAGCCATGGGCGAGCAATGCGTCGCTCTGTCGGCGGCGGTGGATTATCACAGCGCCGGGACGGTAGAACTGATCGTCAGCGGTGCCGATCCGAGCGGGGAAAGCTTCTATTTTCTTGAAATGAATACCCGCCTTCAGGTCGAGCATCCCGTTACGGAAGCCATTACCGGCGTTGATTTGGTGGAACAGATGATCCGCGTTGCCGCGGGCGAGAAACTGTCCATGACGCAAGACGACGTTACCATTGATGGTTGGTCGATCGAGAACCGGGTCTACGCAGAGGACCCATATCGGGGCTTCTTGCCGAGCACGGGCCGTCTGGTGCAGTATCAGCCACCGGTCGAACCATGGGCGGATGACGAGGCCGCCAATGGCCGCCGCGGTGTTGGCGGCATCCGTGTAGATGACGGGGTGTTTGAAGGCGGCGAGGTCAGCATGTTCTATGACCCCATGATTGCCAAGCTTGTCACTTGGGGTGAAACCCGTGACGAAGCGGCAGATTTACAAGTGCAAGCGCTGGATGCCTTCCGCATTGAAGGGCTTGGCCACAATGTCGATTTTCTCAGCGCGATTATGCAGCATGACCGGTTCCGTTCCGGCGAATTGACAACCGGCTTCATCGCAGAAGAGTATCCTGATGGCTTTGAAGGCGCCCCGGCAAGCGACCATTTGCAGCGCGGTCTGGCAGCCGTTGCGGGCGTGATTGCAACGGCAAATGCGGATCGCGCGCGCCGTGTTGATCAGCAGTTGGATAGCCGCACCATGCCGCCCGGCGATTGGTCAGTTACACTGAATGGCCGGGAATATGCCGTGTCCTTGGAAGAGGACGGCATCACGGTTGATGGCGCTCTGATCGATCTGGAGTTGGAATATACGCCTGGTGACCGGATAGTGGATGTAGAGCTAGACGAAGATGTGTTGACGATCCAGCTTGCCCCAACACGCGGCGGGTTCGCCATTACGACGCGCGGTGCGAAGCACAATTTGCGGGTTCTACCAGCCCACATCGCACCTCTTGCCCAGCATATGATTGAAAAGATCCCGCCAGATCTCAGCAAGTTTTTGATCTGTCCAATGCCTGGCTTGCTGGTGAAACTGCACGTGGCTGAGGGTGAAGAAGTTCAACCCGGACAACCACTCGCGACAGTAGAAGCGATGAAGATGGAGAATATTCTCCGCGCCGAAAAGCAGGGTGTTATTTCCAAGGTGAATTCTGCTGAGGGCGAAAGTCTTGCCGTTGATGCTATTATTCTAGAGTTGGAATAGGCGAAAGTTGCCCGGTGCTGGAATGATATTCCAGCATTTGCAGAAAACTGATCATATCGTCGGATTCATCCTAGAAATGTGAACCACTTCGGTCATCTTGGGTGGAGGAGACGCTGATGGCACATCAAGGGATCGCATTTTTCGACGCAAAAGGGCATTATTTCAAAACTGCTGAAGAAGCCACGCAAAGCGATTTGGCGGCTTTGCTAGGCCGCATCGGTGATGGGGACAGTTTGGCCCCTGGTATCGCCGTGATGTTGTTGGAACGCAGGGCTGAAGTAGAACGGATTTTCAGCGAGCACGATAAAATGGTGCTGGAAAGCAAGGCTGCGCAAGAACATGGCCAACAGTTGGCTGGCAATGTCACGCCGCTCCCAATTGGCAGCCAAGAAGGTTAGAGTTGGCGTAACAGCCGAAGGCTAAAGCTCGTCGCTCAACGCTTTAAGAAGGGCACTTATGCATCTGAGCCATTCCCCCGATGCTCCAGAGGGTGATGAAATCACCTTTGACGCGTTTCTTAAGGTCGATATCCGGATCGGCACAGTTGTGAGCGCAGAGGAATTTCCAGAGGCGCGTAATCCATCTTACAAATTGCTGATTGATTTTGGCCCAGTGATTGGCCGTAAAAAAAGCTGCGCTCAGATTGTTGCGAATTACCCGATTGATGAACTGCCTGGCCGGCAAGTCGCCGCCGTAGTCAATTTTCCGCCACGCCAAATCGGCCCGGCAATGTCTGAAGTCCTGACATTGGGTTTCGCAGATGGCGAGGGCGAAGTGGTGATGTTCGCGCCTGATGTGAAAGTACCGGATGGGTCGCGTTTGTTTTAACCAACCATCGCCACTGCTCTGATCCAACCGGCGCTGGCGTTTTCGATTTTCACAGGGAAACAGCTAACTGTAAAACCATGATCGGGCAGGGCAGCAAGATTGGTCAGCTTTTCTATCTGGTAATAGGGGGTGATCCGTCCGGCCTTGTGACCTTCCCAAATGATCTTGGGGTCACGCGTTTCCGCCCATCGTTTGGCCGTGTGGCTAAAGGGTGCATCCCAGCTCCACGCATCTGTTCCGACAACCTCGATGCCGCGCTGTGTCAGGTAAAGTGTAGCCTCTTCGCCCAGGCCCACGCCTTGATCGGTGAAGTTCTCGGTCCCGCAAATCGCGCCTGACTGTACCAGCACAATATCAAGCGGCTTGAGAGTATAGCCTATCCGGTCCAACTCTGCCTCCACTTCACCGCCTGTCACCACATGACCATGCGGCAAGTGAGAAAAGTTGAGTTTGACACCGGGCCTCAGAAACCGATCAAGCGGGGCTTCGTCTATACTCGGTGCTTTGCGCGCGCCGGAATCGGTGGTGGAATGATAATGCCACGGGGCATCCATATGGGTGCCATTATGCGTGGACAATTGCAGCATCTCTACCGCCCATCCTTCGCCATCGGGCAAATCCTCTTTCTCCAATCCGGGAAAGAACATTGCGATCTGTTCCCAGCTGCTCTCATGCGTCACATATTCGATCTGCGGGCGCATGACAGGCGGATCGGAAATCACGTCATTTGTGATCGGAATGGACAGGTCGATATACTGGGTCATGCTGGGCAGCATTCACTGCGAATTTGGTTTCGTCAATTGCCGTGCAATTGCTCATCCAAAAACACCGCGACGTCATCTAGCGATACATCATGATGCAAAAATGCTGCACCAATGCTGCGCAGCAAAATGAAGGGCAGAGTGCCTGCATCCATCTTTTTATCGTGGCGCATATGGTCAACCAAGGCGGCACCATCGCAGGCCAGGCCGAGTGATGATATTTCGCAAGGCAGACCAGACTTCTCGATAGCGCGCGTTACGCGCTCAGCATCTTCAGCTGAGATTAAATCGAGCCGCGCCGAATATCGTGCAGCGAGGATCATACCAAGCGCGACACCTTCACCGTGCAGTAAGCGGTCAGAATATCCCGTCTCCGCCTCCAATGCGTGACCGAATGTATGCCCCAAATTCAGGAGCGCGCGCGTGCCGGTTGTTTCGCGCTCATCTTCTGCAACGATACGGGCTTTTGCCGCTACGCTGCGCGAAACGGCGGTTTCTAAGGCAGCTTTGTCGCCGGCAACCACTTCTGAACCGTGCTGTTCACACCAGTCGAAGAAGCCTAGGTCACCCAGAATACCGTATTTGATTACCTCCGCATATCCAGCCCGCATTTCTCTGTCTGGTAAAGTCAGCAGGGTCGCCGTGTCCGCCAAGACGAGGGCGGGCTGATGAAAGGCGCCGATCAGGTTTTTACCTGCCGCTGTATTGATAGCGGTTTTCCCGCCAACCGATGAGTCCACTTGGGACAACAGAGTAGTTGGCAGCTGGATAAAGCCGCAACCCCGCTTCAGGATTGAGCACGCAAATCCGGTGAGGTCGCCAACAACCCCGCCACCAAGCGCCAAAACGTGATCGCCACGTTCGATGTTGTTGGCGAGCAGCCAATCAGTAAGCTTTTGCAGCTCTGTCCAACTTTTGGATTGTTCGCCAGATGCGATATCATACCAGACGATTTCGTGACCAGCTGCCTTCAGCGAGGCAGCAATGCGTTCCCCGTGATGGAGCCGGGCATTTTTGTCCGCTACGACGGCAACGGTCGTTTTGCGCAGGAACGCGGCCGCATGATCAGCTATATCATCTAGCAGTCCTTGTTGGACGAAGACCTCATAGGAGCGCCCAGCGAGAGAGACAGGGATTACAGCCATCGGTCAATTGCCTCGATTATCGCCATTGCGGTTTCGTGATGTGGCCCATTTTTGCTGTTCACGCGAATGGGCGCTTGGGAATAGAAAGGTTCGCGCTCTTTGTGGAGCTTCGTCAAAATTTCTTTCGGATCGCCATCGCGAAGCAACGGGCGGGTATTTTTACGGGCAGTGCGCTCTACCAAAATGTCGATTTCGCAATCAATCCAGACTGCAATGCCTTGGTCCAGTATCAGCGCCCGCGTTTCTTCGTTTATGAATGCTCCGCCGCCCGTCGCGATGACGCCGCTGCGTTCATCCATCAATCTGGCAATGACGCGGCGTTCCCCATCACGAAAATAGGGTTCGCCATATTGAGCGAACATTTCAGCGATAGACAATTGGGCTGCATCTTCAATCGCCTCATCAGCGTCGACAAAGTCCTTGTCGATCATGGCGGCCAACTTCCGGCCCACGGTCGATTTTCCCGTTCCCATCAAGCCGACCAATACTATCGGGCGATTGATCCGTCGCGCGATTGCGGGGATATCATTGTCGGTCAATTGCTGCATGTTCCGGGAGGCGCTATTATCATCCATTGCCGCACCGCCTATAGATGGGCTAGGCGGCGTGCAACTGCCCAGCGCAGTGAATATGATGTTTTGAACCCTTAGGTCGTTTGTATATGTCCGGAAAGCGGATGATTTTGATAGCAAGTATTGGTGTTATGCTGATTTTGGCAATTGCCTGGTTTGACGGCGGTGAAGAACCGTTGCGACCAATCACGCAGCCTGTTGCGCAACCCGGGTCTTCAACTCCTCCAATGCCGGAGCCTGCACAATGAAACGGATTTTGCTGATAGGCACAGCAGCATTGGCTTTAGGGTCGACATTGGTTGTGGCGCAGGATGCGCCAGAATCGCTCTTACCGCCCGGCTTCGATGATCCGGCACCAACGCCAACCCCGACACGCGCTCCGCCGCCACCCCCGGCACAGACGCAAGCACCCGGGCCAAGCATCTCCAGCCCAACCGTCAGGCCGCCGGCACCCAGCACCAGCGTTCCAGTGATACAGCCAATCCCGGCGGCGCCTGAAGGGGGGGCACCACCACCGTCGGCGACTGTTCGCGGCCTTCCTTCCGTTGCGGAATTGGAACAGCTTAATCCTGATGAGCTGGATGAGCTTCTTGGGCTAAAGCCCAAGTTTGACATGCCCGCTGCCGCCCGCAGATCAATGGAGCGGGTGGGCATATTGGATTCTACCGAAGGCGGCTTGCCTGCCGGGGCGCTGGTCAATCAACCGGGTTCTTTAGTGAGAGCTGCCTTAAACGGTATCAAAGGCCCAATGGTCTCGCGGTGGGGGCATATTATGCTGCGCCGTGCGCTGGCCAGTCGTTTAACAGCTCCGTCAACGATGGACCCGGCAGAATTTGCCGCTTTGCGAGCCAAAGCACTCAACGCGATGAGCGAATATAGCGCGACCCGCGCTCTGGTTCAGGATGTTGATACTGGCAATTGGAATGACGGCCTGACCGATGCTGCATTGGAAGCCTACTTGGCAACGTCTGACATCGTCGGTGCGTGTCCCGTTGTGCAGATCAAAGGCGGGGAGCGTGAAGATCCGCAATGGACCATGCTTCAATCCATTTGCTACGCATATTTGGGGCAAGGTTCGCGGTCTCAGGCGAATTTGAACCGCGCCTTCCGCAATAAAATCGCGCCGGAAATCGATGTGCTTCTGGCGCAGCGTTATGCCGGAGCGGCCGGGCGCGGACGGCGCGCGATCAATCTGGAATGGGAAGGGGTTGAAGAATTGAACCCGTGGCGGTTTGCGTTGGCAACTGCCGTGGGTGCGGATATTCCCAACGGGCTACTCACTGAAGCGAGCGCTTATTATCAGAAATCTGCTGCCCTCAATCCTGCATTGCCGCTTAGCCAGCGGGCGGCGGGCGTAGACCTTGCAATAGAGCAAGGGGTGTTCTCTTCATCCGCAGCGGTGGGTTTTTACAGCGAAGTTTTAGCGCGCGGCGGAACACTGGCTGAAATTGCGACAACGGCTACTCGGCTGCGTCAAGCCTATGTGGGTGTAGAACCTGCCGCACGAATGGCTGCCATGCGCGAGCTTTGGGGGGTGGAAACCACTGATTATTCCAGGCAGGTTTTGACCGCTTATGCCGCGGCCCGGATGCCGCCAAGCGAGGCTTTCACCGAAGATGCTCCAGACTTGATCGCGTCAATGCTGACCGCCGGGTTGGATGCTGATGCCCTGACCTGGGCGCCTTTTGCTCCGCAAGGCGGGGAAGGTTGGGCGTTGCTGGTTCTGGCTCAGCCAAGCCGGAACAACCCTGTCTCATCTGCCCAGTTCGATAGCTTCTACAGCGCGGATGAGAGCGAGGAGTATCGCAAGTCGCAAATGTTCTTGGCCGGTCTGGCAGGGCTTGACCGGATCGAGCGTAGCGATGCGTTGGAATTTGCAGACACACTCTCGATCAAGCTCAACACGCAAAGCCGCTGGAGCGACCTTATTTCCCAAGCAGCAAATGCCAACAACGCCCCGTTGGTGGCATTTTTGGCAGGGGTTGGAATGCAAGGTGATAGTTGGGACAGAATGACACCCCGTCATCTGTATTTTATTGTCGCTGCGCTGAACCAAGTCGGCCTATCTGCTGAAGCGCGGATGATTGCAGCGGAAGCGGTGGCGCGGGCGTGAGGCAACACGGCATTTCGTTATGAGGCCGTAATGTCCGCCCAGATTGAAGAGTTTTTGGCGATGTTAGCCGCCGAAAGGGGCGCTGCTTCCAACACGATTTCTGCATATCGCCGGGATTTGGAGGGTGCGGACGAGTATTTGGGCGATCTCGCCGCAGCTACTACCGACCAGTTGGCGTCTTTGGGATCGGCGTGGGCGGGGCTGGCATCTTCCAGCGCTGCTAGGAAGGCATCCGCGCTGCGCCAGTTTTTTGGGTTTTTGATTGACGAAGGTATTCGGCAGGATGATCCCTCTCCGGCGATTCCGCGGCCGGTAACACGGCGGCCTCTGCCAAAAATCCTATCGCATGATCAAGTCGCTGCTTTGTTCGGTTGTGCCGAGCGGGAAGCGGAGTCCGGACTGCCGGGGCCCGTCAGGATGCTTGCCCTTTTGGAGCTATTATACGGGTCGGGTTTACGGGCGACCGAATTGGTCTCGCTTCCGCTGTCCGCCGTGCCTCGCGATGCGCCGTTTCTTACTGTGACCGGTAAGGGCGGGGTGGCTCGCATGGTGCCTGTTAGCGGGCGTGCCCAGCAAGCGCTTGCCCGTTGGCTAGCCGTCCGGCCAGCCGGGCCGAAATTTCTGTTCCCGTCACGCGGCAAGCACATCTCCCGGATTCGGCTGTATCAGATGCTCAAAGAGCTGGCTGTTCGGGCGGAGATTCCACCGGAACGAATCAGCCCGCACGTTTTACGACACGCGTTTGCGACGCATTTGTTGGAGGGCGGAGCAGATCTTCGCGCGCTTCAGACGATGCTGGGTCATGCAGATATTGCGACCACACAGATATACACCCATGTCGACAGCGCCCGCTTGGTAGAACTGGTGAATCAAAAGCATCCTCTTGCCCAGAAGCAGAGTTAGGACTAGCGCACTCCCATGATTTCATTCCTCGAATTTGAGAAACCCATTGCCCAATTGGAAGCGCGTATCGCGGAGCTGCGATCTGCGGCTGAGGGTGATGATGTCGATATCTCAGCTGAACTCAAACGGCTTGAAGACAAAAGCGCCGATTTGGTGGCGAGCACCTATGCGTCTCTGACGCCTTGGCAGAAGACACAAGTTGCCCGCCATCCTGCCCGGCCACATTTCCGTGATTTTGTGACGCATATTTTTGACGATTTCATGCCGCTGGGTGGTGATCGTAATTACGGCGATGATGATGCGATTCTCGGCGGATTTGCGAAACTTGATGGCCGCAAGATTGTTCTGATCGGCCACGAAAAAGGCAACGACACCGAAAGCCGTCTGAAGCACAATTTCGGGATGGGTAAGCCCGAAGGCTACCGTAAAGCTATCCGCTTGATGGAATTGGCCGACCGTTTCGGATTACCTGTGGTTACTTTGGTCGACACATCCGGCGCTTTTCCTGGCGTAGAAGCAGAAGAGCGCGGTCAAGCAGAAGCGATCGCGCGGTCTACCGAAGCGTGTTTGGCATTGGGCGTGCCGATGGTCTCAACGATTGTGGGCGAGGGTGGTTCTGGCGGAGCCGTGGCATTGGCCAGCGCTGAACGCGTTTTGATGTTTGAACACGCGATATATTCGGTGATCTCACCTGAAGGTTGCGCCTCCATTCTTTGGCGAACGGCAGAAAAAGCACCTGACGCAGCAGAAGCGATGAAAGTCACCGCGCAACATCTCAAAAAGTTGGGCGTGATCGACCGCATTGTGAAGGAACCGGTCGGCGGCGCCCATCGTGATCCTGCAAAAGCTGCCAAGAATTTGGCCAGAGCGATTGGTGAGGAGCTGGATGCTCTTGAAAAGCTGTCGGTAAAAGAACTGCGCCAGATGCGGGATGAAAGATTCTTGCAAATCGGGTCAAACTGACGCCGGTGTGAGGCCAACTCTACGATACTTTACAGGCGACCAGTTGGCTTGCTCACCAAAAATGCTACGATCCGGTTAAATTCCGGCTGTTCAAGGCTGGGGTAAATTTAATCCGGAGTATCCCATGCGTCGCAAGTCTCTCGCCCTTATATCCGCTGCTGTGCTGCCAATCGCTTTGTCAGGTTGCATGGGCGGTGATATCCCCAGCGCCTCTACCCCGATTACACAAAGCGAGGCCGCGCAAGGGGCTGAGTTCCATCCGCAGCTGCTGCAGGAATTTGGCGGAACCTATACCGGGCCGCAGTCAGCCTATGTTGAATCTGTCGGTAAAAACATTGCTGTTCAGTCCGGCTTGGGAAATGCGCGCAGTTCGTTCACCGTCTCGTTGCTTAATAGCTCTGTAAATAACGCTTTCGCGGTTCCCGGCGGATACATTTACTCGACGCGCCAATTGGTTGCATTGATGAATAATGAGGCCGAGCTTGCCGGTGTTCTTGGACATGAAGTTGGCCACGTTGCCGCCCGCCATTCTCAGCGGCGGCAGTCGCGCTCTCAACGAAACAGTATTTTGGGTGCTGCAGGGGCGATTCTGTCGGGTGTATTGCTGGGCGACAGCCAGATTGGCAAATCGCTGTCAGATGGTTTTTTGCAAGGTTCTCAACTTCTTACACTTCGGTTCTCACGCAGTCAGGAGATTCAGGCGGATGAACTTGGGATCGAATATCTGACGAAAGCCGGATATGATCCAAACGCCATGAGCACTGTGTTGGCGAGCCTCGCCTCGCAAAATGCGCTAGACGCCAGATTGCAAGGTAGGAACAATGCATCGGTGCCTGAATGGGCTTCTACCCACCCGGATCCGGCATCGCGTGTTCGGACGGCGGCAGCGAAGGCAGCCGGAGGTGTCGGAACGCTTAATCGCGATACATTCCTGACCCGGATCGACGGTCTGATTTACGGGGACGACCCGAAACAGGGTGTTATCGAGGGGAATCAGTTCTTGCATCCGGAATTGCGCCTGGCATTTACCGCCCCGCAGGGCTTTTACATGGTCAATGGGACGCGTGCCGTTTCCATTAACGGCCAGAGCGGAAAGGCTCAGATGAGCACCGGGCCGTATAGCGGCAATCTGGATAGCTATGTGCGTAGTGTGTTCACCGCTCTGGGCGGTGACAAGCAACAGCTTGCACCATCGAGCGTGCGCCGGACCACGGTCAACGGATTGCCAACAGCGGTTGGAACGGCGCGTGTAAACAATGGTAACAGTTCGGTTGATGTCGTTGTTTACGCGTACGAGTTTTCCAACAGCAAAGCGTTTCACTTCATGACAATCAGCCAGGCTGGTCAATCTGGCACCTTTACACCGATGTTCAATTCGATGCGGCGTATTTCCCAACAGGAAGCGGCTGCGGTTGTTCCACGCCGGATTGATGTTGTGACAGTGAAACGTGGTGACACAATTCAATCACTGGCGAATCGCATGGCGTACACCTCAGCGAAGGTGGAGCGGTTTCGCGTGCTGAACGCTTTGACCTCAACCGATCAGTTGCAAGCTGGCCAGAAAGTGAAAGTGGTCGTCCGCGCCCGCTAGATCGCTTCTGGTTGAGTATCCAGACACAAAAAAGGCGGTGAGATTGCTCTCACCGCCTTCTTTATTGGTCAAACGACTATCGATTAATCGACAGTGTTAGATTCACCCATCTTCGTCGACACAGTCGAGAATGTGGTTGTCAGTTCGTTGCCGAGGCCCTGCATTGCAGTGATAGCTGCAACAGCGATAAGAGCAGCGATAAGGCCGTACTCAATTGCAGTTGCGCCTTGCTCGTCGCTCATCAAAGTTTTGAAGAATTTCATTTGTAGTCTCCTGGTTCAGTCTTTTTTACCCGTCTCTTCCCGGGACGAACCGAGAGGAGTGATATTCGGAATAGTGGTAACTCATTGACAATTTCCTAAAGGCCGAGGCCCAAAGGACTGGTCGTTAGTTCAAATTGCTACCCACCTTATTTGAAACCACAGCCCATATTCCGGTATTTTCATTGGCTACGGCGTCAAACGCGCCAATCGACGCGATGACAATCAAAGAGGCGATCAGCCCGTATTCGATAGCTGTGGCTCCCGAATCATCGAACAGAAGCTTTTTTAGAAACTGTGACAATTCGATTCCCCACATCTGTCTAATCGTGACTGACGAGTTGGCTTTTCGCTGCTAACCCTTAAGAATTGATTGAGAAGGGCTCGCAGTTTGGAAAAAATCCCGACACGGATCGAAGTTGTGGCAGCTGCAATTGCGGGAAAAACCGGACTTTGGTTGATGCATCGGCGCCCAAAAAACAAACATCATGGCGGGCTGTGGGAGTTCCCCGGCGGCAAGGTAGAAACCGGCGAAACCCGCGAAAATGCGTTGGTTAGAGAGGTTATGGAGGAGCTGGGGGTCACCATTGACGCCGGCGGTCTAACAGCAGTCGCCCAAGCACAAAGCGAAGGGGGCGGTGATCACCCTCCGCTTGTTATATTTCTTTACATCTCTGATTCTTGGACCGGTACAATTCAATCGCTGGAAGGTGGGGCGATTGGCTGGTTTTCTCCAAATGAGATCGCGGCACTGCCGAAGCCGCCCCTTGATGTGGTGCTTGCAGAACAGTTGTTTGCACAAACTAACGGATAAGGGATTGCCAAGCTTCGCACTCCCCCTTATGTGCCGCGCTTCAAGCGCACCCGTAGCTCAGCTGGATAGAGTACCTGACTACGAATCAGGGGGCCGGAGGTTCGAATCCTTCCGGGTGCGCCATTAAAAAGCCATCTCTCATGAGGTGGCTTTTTGTTTTGCTGCCGACTGTTGAGACCGCTCTGAGCGCTTTCGTTGATTGAGCGGCGGGGCTGGATTGCCGCCTTTTCGGAACCTTTGGCCAGGTGTTACATTGGTTAGACATCAAGCAACACAAAAGGAGAAGGCCCACCAATGGCTGAAGCCGAAGCAATTTTTAACCGACTGAAACAAGACCACGATCAACATCGCGACCTGCTGACAAAGATCGAAGATACCTCCGGTGATACGGAAGAACGCCGTACACTGTTTGAGAAGTTCACCAAAGATGTGAAAAGCCACGCGGCGGCGGAGGAACAGGCAGTGTACTCAACCATGCTGCGCAAGCCAGATACGACTGACGCAACGCGGCACTCGGTTGCCGAGCACCAAGAATTGGACGAGGCGTTAAATGATCTCGCCGCGACAGATATGTCGTCAAGCGCTTGGCTGCAAAAGTTCAAACAGGTGAAGCATGATTATCTGCACCATATCGAGGAAGAGGAAGATGACCACTTCCCCGAATTTGAGGAGAAGCTGACGGCAGAGGACGAGCGGCAAATGGCAGAAATCTTCGAGAAACGAAAAAACGCCGAGCTGGAAAATGCCGAAGTGACCCCTGAAGCTGCTTCCGACGCCAAGGAATGACAAGCCTTCATCCGTTTTGGCTTTGGAACTAAATTGCATGAATGCCATTTATAACAAACCGCGCCTGAGCTAGACGCTTTGGCGCGTTTTGTTTCGCATACTGAAATTGGAATTACTGATGAGCAGCTTGATTACCCCTGAAGAAGAAGAAGCACGGGGCAAGCTGCCCGTTCCGGACAAGGTCCAAGATGCAATCCGCACATTGTTAGAATGGACCGGCGATGACCCGACGCGTGAAGGGCTGCTCGATACACCCAAGCGTGTCGCGCGCGCTTGGGCTGAATATTGTGAAGGCTATGCGGAAGATCCAGCCATTCACCTATCGCGCGTATTTGAAGAGGTGGGTGGATATGAAGAATTGGTCTTGCTGAAAGACATTCCGTTCCATTCGCATTGCGAGCACCACATGGCACCGATCATCGGTAAGGCCTGTATTGCGTACATGCCGACCAATCGGGTGGTTGGAATATCAAAACTTGCGCGGGTGCTGCATGGCTATGCCCGCCGGTTGCAAGTCCAAGAGCGCCTGACGGCGGAAGTGGCGGATTGCATCTGGGAGAATCTTGAACCCCGGGGCGTTGCAGTCGTGATAGAGGCGCAGCATTCCTGCATGACAGCCCGCGGCGTTCGCACACCTGGCGTCGGCATGGTGACCAGCCGGATGATGGGCACATTCTTGGAAGACCAGCGTAGCCGTAAGGAAGTGCTTAGCCTGATGGGCTATTAACGGCACATCATTATGTACAAAAAGGGCGTCGCCACAGCATATGTGGCGACGCCCTTTTTGTTAGTAGAATGCCTGCGCGTTATAGCTGGCCAAGCATATGTTCAGCGCTGCTGACGGAAAAATCGCCGGGCGCTTCCACGTTCAGTTGTTCAACAACGCCGTTGTTGACTACCATAGAAAAACGCTGACCGCGCTGACCCAGACCAAAGCCCGAGCCGTCCATTGTCAGGCCAACTGCTTCAGCAAAATCACCATTGCCATCAGCCAGCATCGTGACGTCCGCAGCATTGTTGGCTCCTTGCCAAGCGCCAAGGACAAATGCGTCATTCACTGCAGTACAGGCGATTTCGTCTACGCCTTTAGCTTTCAGTTCTTCAGCTTTTTCGACATATCCCGGCAAATGACGGGCGGAGCATGTCGGCGTGTACGCACCCGGGACGGAGAAGAGTGCAACTTTCTTACCAGCGAAATACTCGCTTGATTGCACTTGCTCTGGCCCTTCGGCGGTTGCTTTGACCATTTTTACGTCGGGTAGTGTGTCACCTACAGATATTGTCATGGGGTAATGTCCTTAGTTTGAAAACTGTTTGTCTGACATAAGGCGGTGTCGCCGGGGTGCAACCATCAACCGCTGGAAACGTGTTCAATTTGGTCAACTTTAATAACCAGCCAAGCGGTACAGCGTTCTCGGGAACTAGCAGTAGATGAAATCCTCCACCGGTAGGTCGCAGCGCAACAATACTCTGTTCAGGGCCACAGTATCGCAACTTATTATAGGGCTCAATCGGATCTGAATACGTATCATATAAAGATATCTTTATATTTGCATCGGCGGGGTCTCGCCGCTACATGGCGGACAACATCAGATCATCCTTTTTGGGTGCTGCATTTTCGTGTTCAGGAGACCTAACGTGGCTGCCGACTTTAAAGACTACATCATTCAAGACATTTCGCTCGCAGATTATGGCCGGGCTGAGATCAATATTGCCGAAACAGAAATGCCGGGCCTGATGGCGCTGCGTGAAGAATTTGGCGACAGCAAACCTTTGAAGGGCGCGCGGATCACCGGTTCGCTTCACATGACCATCCAAACCGCGGTTCTGATGGAAACGTTGATCGATCTGGGCGCTGAAATTCGCTGGGCGACTTGCAACATCTTCTCAACCCAAGATCACGCTGCCGCAGCAATGGCTGCCGCTGGGATCCCGATCTTCGCGATTAAGGGCGAAAGCCTGGCGGATTATTGGGATTATGTAGGCCACATTTTCTCTTGGGGCACAGACGCCGATCCAGACCTTACTGCCAACATCATTCTGGATGACGGCGGCGACGCAACATCATTCGCACTGTGGGGCGCTCGTCTGGAAGCTGGCGAAACTATGCCAGAACCAAGCAACCCAGAAGAAATTGAAATGCAGCGCGCGGTGAAAGCATTCGTTGCCAAAAACCCTGGTTATTTGACCAAGACTGTCAAGAACTTGAAAGGTGTGTCAGAAGAAACCACCACCGGTGTTCATCGCCTCTATCACCTTGCCAAGAACGGCAAGCTGCCTTTCCCGGCGATCAACGTGAATGACAGCGTTACCAAGTCGAAATTCGACAACCTCTATGGTTGTAAAGAATCGCTGGTTGATGCGATCCGCCGTGCAACCGATGTGATGCTGGCCGGTAAAGTTGCTTGTGTTGCTGGTTTTGGTGACGTGGGTAAAGGTTCTGCTGACAGTCTTCGCAATGGCGGTGCGCGCGTTATGGTTACGGAAATTGACCCGATCTGCGCGCTTCAGGCAGCGATGGAAGGCTATGAAGTTGTCACGATGGAAGAAGCAACCAAGCGTTGCGATATCTTCGTTACAACCACCGGTAACGAAGATGTTATTACAGCCGAGCACATGAAGGCGATGAAGCCAATGAGCATCGTGTGTAACATCGGCCACTTTGACAGTGAAATTCAGATCGGTGCGCTCGACAACTATGACTGGGCTGAAATCAAGCCGGGTACAGACCTTGTCACTTTCCCGGATGGTAAGCAGATCATGATTTTGGCCAAAGGCCGTTTGGTGAACCTCGGCTGTGCAACCGGCCACCCAAGCTTCGTAATGAGCTGTTCTTTCACCAACCAGGTTTTGGCGCAGATCGAACTCTACACCAAAGGTGATGAGTACAATAACGAAGTGTACGTCTTGCCTAAACACTTGGATGAAAAAGTGGCGCAGCTTCACTTGGAAAAGCTGGGTGTTCAGCTGACCAAGATGAGCCAGAAACAAGCGGACTATATCGGCGTTCCAGTCGAAGGCCCGTTCAAGCCCGAGCATTATCGTTACTAATTATCGGCCGTTTTAAGGCTGAAATTGATCGACAGACGCCGTTCTCCGCGCAGGGGAGCGGCGTTTGTTCGTTTTAACTGCGGAACATACCCACTATTGCATTGCAACGGCGCGTCTCGGCGCATAGCTGCAATGATATGGAACTTTCGCCTTTCGCCTTGATTGCCATTGGCTTGCTTCTGTCTGTTTGGACGGTTGCGGCCGCATGGATGATGATCGCGGCGAGCTCTAAAAGCCAGAAGGCCGAAGGTAGCCGTAAAGCAGCGCGGCGAATGGCCCGTATGATCGACGAGGCACCTGCGATCCCGTTGATTGTACGCACTGACGGCAGGATAGAGGGCTCTGACCGTTTGGCAGGTTGGCTGGGTCTGGAAAGTCTGCCCGAATATCTGACTGAACTGGATGCTGGCGAGGGCAAGGGTCTGTCAGCGGATCAACTCGCAGAACTGAATGAAAACGTCAGGCGCGCCCAGAAAACGGCCGCACCGTTCCGCATGGCTTTGACGCCGCCGGGCTCTCAGCGCAGTTTGGCGCTGCGCGGGGTCTTGGCGGATCCGCAAGTGTCGCCTGGTGGGGCTGCGCTGGTCTGGATATTTGATTTCAGCGAAAGCGAAAGCGAGCTCAGCCGATTGCGTGAAGAGGCCGCCCGGGCGAAAGGTGATTTTGGCGCTTTGGTCGGGATTATCGAAGCTGCCCCCATGCCCATGTGGTTCCGCGGGCAAGATGCCAAGCTGCGTCTGGTCAATCAGGCGTATGTTCGGGCGATCGGGGCCGACAGCGCCGATACGGTGATTGGTGATCAGATCGAGCTGATCGAGTCTGTAGACGGGTTAACCGCAGCACAAATCGCATCGCAGGCCGCCGCTCAGAAGATGCCAATCGAACGAAATGTCACGGCCACAATCGAAGGGCAACGGCGTAGCGTAAAAGTTAGCGATCTCCCGCTCGCGGGCGAAGGGGTGGCCGGATATGCGGTAGATATTGAAGAGATGGAGGAGCAGTCCCGGCAGAACCGCGCGTTCCGCGATGCCCAGCGCTCTATGCTTGATCAATTATCGATTGGGGTCGGGCAATTTGATGAAGACCGTAAACTGGTCTTTGCCAACCAACCGTTCCGCCGGTCTTTCGCGCTGCATTCTGGGGCTGTGGCACAAGGCGTGGCATTTGACAGGCTGCTGAGTGATGCGCGGGAAAACGGAAAAACGCCGGAAGTGCGCGATTTTCCTGCCTGGCGAGCGGAGCATATCGAGTGGTTTTCTGCCGGTACAACGCAGGAGGAAGCATGGCCTCTATCCGATGGAACACATTTGCGAATCATCGCCCAACCGATGCCGGATGGCGGATTGGTCCTGATTGCAGAGGACCGTACCGAGCAATTGGCTCTGTCAGCGACGCGTGACACATTGCTCAGAACCCGAACCGCGACCTTCGATAGCCTGTTTGAGGCATTGGCCGTGTTTGCACCCGATGGGCATTTGCAATTGTGGAACCGCAGCTTCGCGGGGACATGGGGGCTGGATCAGGACAAACTGGATACGCACCCATCAGCCGAGGAATTGCTGCAGGCGATCGCGCCCAATCTCGCCAAACCAAAGCAGGCCAAAGCGATTGGCGAAGTGATCCGCGCAGCAACGCTTGACCGCAAAGAACAAGGCGGCCGGTTGGCATTGGCCGATGGCCGAACGCTGGAATTTGCAGGCGTGCCTTTGCCAGATGGGAACGGCCTGTTGACCGTACTGGATATAACAGCGTCACAAAATGCAGAGACGGCACTGAAAGAGCGCAATCAGGCGTTGGAAGCGGCAGACGATGTCAAAACGCGCTTCCTCGCCAATATGTCGTACGAATTCAGAACGCCGCTGACGTCGATCGGCGGTTTCGCTGAATTGTTGGAAGCAGGTGTGGCCGGTGATCTGAGTGATCAGGGCAAGGAATATGTGACCGCAATTCTGGAATCTGTATCGCGGCTTACCGATCAGGTGGAAAATGTGCTCGACCTTTCCCAAAGTGAAGCCGGGCTGCTGCCGCTCAATAAAAAGCGGCTCGATATGTTGCCGTTCGTCACGGATGTCGTGCGTGAACGGGAAGGCGCGATAGCGGAATCGGGCATTTCACTTGATCTCAGGGGCAGTAAAGTGAGCGGCAAGATCGAAGCCGATCCGCGCCAGCTGGGCCGTGCGATTGGTCAGCTGATTGACAATGCCATTGCAGCAACACCCAAGGGCGGAAAGATTTTGGTCGATCTGTCTAAAGCCAAAGGCGTGGCGCAGATTGTGATTTCGGACAGCGGAGAGGGCATGACCCGTCAGGAGCTTGAACGCGCAATGGGATATGCGGCAGAGGCGGGAACATCGATTGCCAAGCAAGGGCTGGGTATTCCGCTCGCGCAGCAATTGATCGAGGCGCATGGCGGAACGCTGTCTATCCTGTCCCGCAAGGGCGAGGGCACGACTGCAACCATTCAAATTCCATGACCATCCAGCTTAGCAATCTGGCCGCAATGGAACAGTTCGGGGCTGATATCGCCCGCCGTTTGAAAGTCGGCGATGTGGTCGCATTGACCGGCGGATTGGGCGCTGGAAAAACCACTCTGGCCAGAGCGATCATTCGCGGCCTTGGCTATCAGGGCGAAGTGCCATCACCGACATTCACAATCATTGAGACGTATGATCCGCCTACGGTCATGATACCGCTGGTCCATGCGGATTTTTACCGCCTTGAAGACCCGTTAGAGGCGGACGAGATCGGCCTTGATGATTACCGGCATGGTGCAGTGCTGCTGGCCGAATGGCCCGATCATGCGGGGGGTTTTGGCCATGAGGCTGCCTGCCTTTCGATCACGCTGGAAACTGCGGATGAAGGCCGGATAGCGATTGTCGAATATGGTACTGATTGGGTAGACCGGACATTATGAGTGACTTGCCCAATGGTATCGATTCTTTCTTGAAGGCAGCTGGATGGGGCGGGGCAGCGATTGACCCGATCCCCGGTGATGCATCGTTCAGGCGCTATTTTCGGATTGCGGACCAAAACCGCAAGGCGATGTTGATGTTTGCACCGCCGCCTGAAGAAGATCCAAAACCGTTTTTGGATGTCGCCAAATGGCTATCCGACAACAATCACCGCGCGCCAGCTATTTTCGGAGAAGACGCTGCGTCTGGCTGGGTGTTGATCGAGGATTTCGGTAATGACCGGATGCGCGATTGGCTGGATGCAAACCCTGACGGAGAGCAAGCGTCCTACCGGGCAGCGATTGATGCACTGGTAACGCTGCACAAATCCCCCGCAGGACCGTTTCCGCCATATGATATGGCAACCTATCAGCGCGAAGCCGCTTTGCTGACTGAATGGTATTGCCCCGCAATGCGGCTTGATGTCGATGTGGAAGGCTATTCTGCTGCGTGGGACGAGGCGTTGGTCCCGATGATCGCGCGCCAGACGTCTAAGGTTACCGTTCTCAGGGATTATCATGCAGAGAATATCATGCTGCTGTCTCCGTCAGCTGATGGTTCTGGCGAGCAGGGCTTGATTGATTTTCAGGACGCTTTGGCTGGCCACCCGGCTTACGATCTGGTGTCATTGCTGCAAGATGCGCGGCGTGATGTTAGCGAGGCTTTGGAACGCCAGATGCTGGACTATTACATCGCGCAGGCTGCCCCAAATGAAGATTTTGCAGCGGATTATGCGCGACTCGGTGCACAGCGAAACGCCAAGATTGTGGGTATTTTTACGCGACTGAACAAGCGGGATGGGAAGCCGCATTATCTCGATTTTATACCCCGCGTATGGACCGCGATGGAGCGTGATCTACAGCATCCAGCGCTGGCGCCTGTGGCTGAATGGTTTGACAAGAACATTCCCCAATCCATTCGTGATGCGAAAGGTGGGCGCCCCGCATGACCAAACTGGCCAGCGATACTGCGATGATTATGGCAGCCGGTATGGGAAAGCGAATGCGGCCGCTGACAGCGTCGCAGCCCAAACCTTTGGTCAGGGTGGCTGGCAAGCCATTGATCGATCACGCGCTAGATCGTTTGGAAACTGCCGGGGTAACCAACGCAGTGGTCAACGTACATTATCTGGCCGATGCGCTAGAGGCCCACGTGACAAGCCGCAAAATGCCGGCAGTGGTCATTTCTGATGAACGGTCCCAGCTGCTTGAAACAGGCGGCGGAATGGTCAAGGCGCAGTCTAAACTGCCGGACCCGTTCTTCTGTCTTAACGCCGACAATATTTGGCTGGATGGACCACAGGATGCTTTCCACGATCTGTCATTACGTTGGGATCCGGAACGGATGGACGCATTGTTACTGCTGGTTCCCCACGCCAGTGCATTGAATTTTCGCGGCAAAGGTGACTTTCATATGGATGCGGTCGGAACGGTAACACGCCGCCGATCGGGCAGAATTGCTCCGTTTATTTATACCGGCATCCAATTGGTTTCCCACCGGTTGTTGCGCGATGCCCCCGAAGGCAAGTTCTCTACCAATATTTTGTGGAACAGGGCCATTGAAGAGGGGCGCCTGTTCGGTGCCGCTTTCACCGGACGGTGGTTTGAAGTGGGCACACCGCAAGCGATAGCGCCGACCGAAGAAGCGCTCCGGCGTGGCTGAGGCTGGTTCGCTCAATATCTATTCGATAGCCGCACATCGCGGTTTTGCTGATGCCCTCGTGGCGGGTTTGGTCCCGCGTTATTCTGACGGTGATTTGGGCCTGGCGCGTCTCACGCTGTTGCTGCCCAGTAGCCGCGCGATGCGGACAGTGCGGGAGGCATTTATCCGCCTGTATGGGGCGAGCGGCAGTGCCGGTATGTTGATGCCGCGTATGGCCGTCGTCGGCGACCTTGATCTGGATGAGGCCTTGGGATCATTGCTTGATCCGCTGGGCGCCACCAAAATTCCGCGCGCAATTGACCCGACAGAACGGTGGCTGCGGCTTGCACAGCTGTTGGAGCAGGAGCTGGGGGCAGAGGCACCGGGTTCCGCAGTTTTGCTTCGGCAGGCAAAAGACATTGCCGCCACGATGGACCGGCTTTTGGTCGAGGATATCAGCCCTGAACACTTGCTGGGCGAAGAGGTGAAAGGCCTGCGGCCCGAGCTAGCAGGCCATTGGCAGGATAGCTTGCATCTGTTCGCTCGGATCCAAACCCGTTGGCAGTTCGAACTGTCGGAAGCTGGTGCGTTGGATGCCGCGGCACGGCGTAACCGGCTGTTCGATCATGCTTCCAATAGATGGAGCGAGCAGGCCCCTATAACCCCCATTGTTGCAGCCGGTGTCACCAGCGCATCACCAGCTTTGGCGCGAATGCTGAAAATTATCGCGGGGCTTCCCAACGGGGCGGTGATCTTACCGGACTTTGATTTGAGCCTGGATGATGCGGTGTGGGAGGAGCTTGGCGCGGCGGGTGCCACCGATCTGCCAGACGAAGCACCCTTCGCGCGCGGTGATGCGCTTACTCACCCGCAATATCACTTGAAGTTGTTGCTCAACCGGATGGGGGTTGCGCGCGGTGAGGTTCAGCAATGGCACCGTAAGGGTATGACAGCAGCGCCGCCAGAGCGGACCCATGCAATTTCCAACGTATTTCTTCCACCGGAAGCCAGCAAAAGCTGGGTCGATCTACCCGCAGAAAAACGGCGGTTTAGCGGTGTCCGGATTATTGAGAGCGCCAATCCAGAGGTTGAGGCACAAGCGATTGCGCTGCTGGTACGCGAAGCATTGGAAATCCCCGAACGGCGGGTCAACGTAATCACACCGGATCGCGGCCTGGCGCGGCGGGTGGTTCACCACTTGCGGCGCTGGCATATCGAGGCTGACGATTCTGCCGGGCGCGCCTTGTCCGATACACCAGCGGGCAGGGTATTTCTGCTGATGACCGAAGTAATGGAAATGCGGGCTGCACCCGTCCCGCTGATGGCCTTGCTCGCCCATCCGTTGGTGAAATCTGGCGACACTAGGGGGGCGTGGCTATGTGCGGTTCGCGCCTTTGAGTTGGAACTTCGTGGTCCGCGTAAAGAACCCGGTCTGTCGCCTCTGGCGGCGGTGGCTGAAGATGCGCAGGTTTCAGAGTGGTGGGACGGTGTGTCCGCCACGCTCTCACCACTGCTAGAGACAGCCAATTCGCTGCCTTTGGCAGATATGCTGGATAATCTTGCGCAGGTTGGTGAGGCGCTGTGCGGTGAAGCCTTATGGGCCCGTGAAGACGGGCGTGCACTGTCGGCTTTGATCGAGGATCTGCGTTTGCACGCAACCAAAGTAGGTACGGCCATTGCCCCCGCCGATCTGCGCCAGATATTGCGCGACGTGATGGAGAATAATGCCGTGCGTCCCCCTTATGGCGGGCATCCACGTGTGGCTATCTACGGCTTGCTTGAGGCGCGCATGAGCAGGGCAGATCTGGTGATTTGTGCCGGGTTAAACGAAGGCAGTTGGCCAGCGACACCATCGACGGATCCGCTATTGGCGCCGCCCATCTTACGGGCATTGGGCGTTCCGGGGGCCGATTTTCGGATCGGTTTATCCGCGCATGATTTGGCCGGAGCGCTGGGCGCTCCTGAAGTGGTCTTGAGCCGTGCCGAGAGGGATGTCTCTGGACCCGCCATCCCCTCGCGGTTTTTCCTTCGTATCAAGGCGCTATTGGGTCAGGATCAGGTTGAGCGCGTTCGCGATGATCAAACCCTTTCCTATGCTGCCGCAATCGATGATGCGCAGGAGAGCCAGCAATATCAGCGACCAAAGCCTGTTCCATCCGCCCAGCAGCGCAAACAACGCATCAGCGTGACGGCGCTCGATCGGTTGCGATCTGATCCCTATCAATTCTACGCAGGCAGCATTTTGCGCTTGCCAGAATTGGAGGCGTTGGATGCGGAACCGTCACCTGCTTGGCAGGGCAGTGCTGCGCACGAAATTCTGGAACAATGGCACAAATCAGGCCGTCCGATGGAAGATGTGGCGGCAGAAGTGTTGCAGCAGATGAATGCCCATCCGCTGATGCGGGCATTGTGGCAACCGCGCCTGATGCGGGCTCTGGCTTGGGTGGAACATAGCATCGCTGCAATGGATGGCCGGAAACCTGCTTTGTTTGAAGAATGGGGCGCGATGGATGTGCGCGGTGTGGAAATCTTCGGCAAAGTCGACCGGATTGATCAATTGGCGGATGGTACGGTTGCAGTGGTTGATTACAAAACCGGCAAACCGCCTTCGGGCAAAGAAGTGGCGGCCGGCTATGCGCTGCAACTCGGTACGATTGGTTTGATGGCGGAACGCGGCGGATTTGAGAAGCTACAAGGGGAAGCCTCCGGGTTTGAATATTGGTCGCTCGGCAAGAATGAAAAAAGTGACACCGGTTTTGGCTATGTCACAAGCCCGGTAAAAATGGGCCGCAATCAGAGCAAGATTGAAAGTGAGGACTTTCTGCCGATGGCAGAAGACTATCTCCACGATGCGTTGGACAAGTGGATATTGGGGACTGAGCCATTCACCGCACGCGAAAACCCCGATGCCAAGGTCTATACAACCTATGACCAATTGATGCGTTTGGATGAATGGCTGGGGCGCGAAGAATGAGCGTTTCCAAATCGCCAAGCGCATCTGGCCGTGTATTTGGCCGTGTTTTTGGATTGCGAGACAATCAGGCCCGCGCCGTCGATCCGCAAGAAAGCGTGTGGCTGTCAGCCTCCGCCGGTACTGGAAAGACGCAAGTGCTGTCAGCGCGTGTTTTGCGGCTGCTGCTGACGCGCGGGGTCGATCCTTCTCAAATCCTGTGTCTGACATTCACTAAGGCCGGTGCTGCGGAAATGGCAACGCGCGTTAATGACGTGTTGGCCAATTGGGTCCGGATGAGTCCAGAGGCGCTGTTTGCTGATCTGTCCGCGATTGGTGCGCCAACTGACGAGGCGACCCAGAACCGCGCAAGAAGCCTGTTTGCCAGCGTGCTGGATTGTCCGGGCGGGGGCCTGAGGATTGATACAATCCACGCTTTTGCCCAATGGCTGTTGGCGGCCTTTCCGGAGGAAGCCAATCTGGCTCCGGGCACCAAAGCGATGGAAGATCGCGACCGTGAACTGCTCGGTCATCAGGTCTTGGCCGATATGCTGCTGGCTTGGCAAAGCGCAGGTCAAGACGATCTGCTGGACGCCTTAGCCATGTTGAGTGTTCGCATGGGTGCGGACGGCGCACGTGCGTGGCTGATGCGCTGCGCAGAGGCGCGCGATGTTTGGTTCGGCAACGCTGCTTGGCAAGATGATCTGGAGCCGCGCGTCCGGCAGCTGATCGGGCTGGCAGAAGATGCCGGGCCTAATGATTTGGCCGCGCTTTGCAGCGATGCGCAATTCAATATGTCTGCGCTGAGCCAATGTGCCGCGGTCAATGCGGAGTGGGGCACAAAAACGGGTCTATCCAGCGCAGACACTCTGGCTGTTTGGAGCGCCGCATCACCGGATAGTCGGCTTGCACAGCTGGATGATTTGCAAAAGGCGCTGTTCACCCAAAAGAACGAACCGCGTTCGCTCAAATCTTTAGAAAAAATTGATCCCGCCTATGCGGAAACCGCTGGTGAGGTGCTGGCGTCGATCCTGCGGGTACGCGAAGTACAAGCGCTACTCGATCTGGCCGAATGGCTGACCCCGGCCTTGCGGATCGGTAGACGTTTTGCCTTGCGGTGGGACGAAGCGAAAAAGCGCGAAGGGCTAATTGATTTTGACGACCAAATCAGCCGCGCGGCGGCATTGCTTGGCCGGTCTGACATGGCCGACTGGATCCGGTACAAGCTTGACCGGCAATTTGATCATATTCTTATTGATGAAGCGCAAGACACCAATGAAGCGCAATGGTCGATTATACGCGCGCTGACCGGGGATTTCTTCGCCGGTAAGGGGCAGCGTGATGATCGCTTGCGGACGATTTTTGTCGTTGGCGATTACAAGCAGGCTATTTTCCGTTTCCAAGGCACTAGCCCCGAGAATTTTGAAACGGCACGGCAGTTTTTCGACAAAGAAATGGCAGAGGCTGCCGCAAACGCGGCGCAGTTGCGTGAACGTATTTCTGCGCGTAAGTTGAAAAGTTTGGGGCTGGGGCGGTCATTCAGAACAGCCCAGCCTGTGCTGGATTGCGTGGATGCGGCGATTGCTTCCATTGGCTTTGACCAATTTGGCCTGAGTACACCGCCGGATAAGCACACTGGAGAAGATAGGCCCGGTGAAGTGGTGTTATGGTCGCCAATTGTGGCGTCATCCGATGACCCGGAAGATGATGATGCCGGAGCAGCGTGGGTGTCCGAACCCGAGCGGCGAATGGCGGACCGTATCGCGCGCCAAGTCTCTGATTGGCTGAAGGATGGATACCCTCTCGCCAAGGGGAAAGCGCGCAATGCATGGCCGGGCGATATTATGGTTCTGGTGCGGAAACGCCGCGAACTGGCTGGCCTGATTGTGGCGCGTTTGCACGCTAACGGTGTTCCCGTCGCCGGGGTGGACCGGCTACGGCTTGGTGCACCATTGGCTGTGCAGGATTTGATGGCTGCGCTGCGGTTCGCCGCGCAACCGCTCGATGATTTAAGCTTGGCCAATATGCTGGTTTCACCGCTGATCGGTTGGTCGCAAGATGATCTGTTGGCTTATGGGTACCGCGACAAAGGTGTTCACCTTTGGGATCATCTGCGGAAATCGGATGAACCAGCGGTGCAAGAGACTGCCAACCGATTACGGGATCTGTTGCGGTTAGCCGACTTTGAACCTCCGCAAGCGCTCCTCCACTGGATACTTGCCGGACCGTGGGGCGGGAGGCAAAAACTCATCGCCAGATTGGGTAAAGAGGCAAATGACCCGGTTGACGAACTGCTCAATGCCGCACTGAATTTTGCTTCGGCGCATACGGCCAGCTTGCAAGGTTTCATCCATTGGTTTGATGCCGGTGATGGTGAATTGAAGCGGGAAGCTGGGGCCAGCGAGGGGTTGGTGCGGGTTATGACCGTTCACGGGTCAAAGGGCTTGCAAGCGCCGATTGTCATTCTGGCGGATGCAACTGGCGATCCCGACAGCTCCGGCGTGCGCGGCCTTACGCTGGCGGAAGAAGACCCTTCTGGAGAAACTGTCCGCTCCGTCCCGGTACCAACGCTGCGCACAGCGGAAAAGGTTCAGCGGATCATAGAAGCGGAAGAGATTGCCAAGGCTGAGGAACGCCAAGAACACTGGCGCTTGCTATATGTCGCAATGACCCGGGCTGAGGAGGCGCTGTTTGTTGGCGGGGCGCTGGGTAAAAGAGAAGAAGAGCCCGCACCGGATAGCTGGTACGCCAAGCTTGAGCAGATATTTGATGGCGAACCGCTGGAAGATCCGGTGTTTGGCGCACGCCGCGTTTGGGGGCAGCGGCCTGAATCAATACCGCTGGAAGCCGCTGCTGCTATTGTTCCTGCTATGCCCCAGCTGCCAGATTGGGCGCTGAAGCCGATTGGGCCTGAACCTAAACCACCACGCCCATTGGCCCCATCATCCGCGGGTGACGAACAGGCGTCTGATCCGCCGCAATTGCCTGATGCCGCCCGTGATGCGGCCGAACGCGGTGTGTTGATCCATAGTTTGCTGGAGCGTTTGCCGGACATTCCGGTAGAAGACCGTCCTGAAAAGGCAGAGGCTTGGCTCAAACGACAAGCGCCGGGGCTAAGCGCGGCTGCATTGTCCGATATCATCACATCTGCAGTGCGGGTTCTCGACACGCCCGAATTCGCGGAGATATTCCAACCCGGCTCGCTCGCTGAAGTCCCGCTCGCCGCAACGATTGACGGCCAAGTTATATCAGGGATGGCTGACCGTTTATTGGTTACGCCAGAAACGGTCACAGTGGTTGATTATAAAACCGCGCGAAGGCCGCCGACTTCGCTTGATAGCGTTCCGGTAGCAACTCTGCGCCAGATGGCGGCTTATTCAGCGGCGCTGGCAGTGATATATCCGGACCGGGCAATACGCGCGGCGATATTGTATACCCAAACGCCGCAGCTGATTGCGATCCCGGAAGATGTCCTGGCGGCGCATCACCCTTCGGTTGCTCCACACACGTCACCCAATTTCCAGTTTTCAACCGAGCAGCAAACCTATCCGGCTGATGGTGTTGAGTGAAACCCAATCAGCCCTACATAGAATACAACACAGATTAGGAGATTCCCCATGGCGACAATCAATGTCACCGATGACAGCTTCAAAGCCGACGTACTTGATTCCGATAAACCCGTTCTGGTCGATTTCTGGGCAGAATGGTGCGGGCCGTGCAAAATGATTGGCCCATCACTCGAGGAAATCAGTGATGAATTGTCCGACCAAGTGACCATTGCGAAGATGGACATCATGGAAAACACCGGCATCCCGGGCGAGATCGGAGTGCAATCTATTCCGCTGATGGTGCTGTTCAAGAATGGTGAGGCTGTGGCCAAGAAGTTGGGCGCTGCACCAAAGGGTCAGCTCAAAAGCTGGCTCGAAGGCGAACTCTAAAAACCGTTGTCCATTGCCGCCATTCGGGCGGCCAACTCATCAAAGAGTTCAGGCGTGGCCGCACCGATCAAACCGGTGCGGCCATGTTCGTCTACGCGGTATGCGGTGCCGTCAATACGCGCCGCTTTTCCGCCAGCTTCATTGAGCCACAATACGCCCGCGGCATGGTCCCAAGCCAAGGTCCGTTCAAATATAGAAACATCATTGATGCCAAGCCCTAAGCGCGGATATTGTTCAGCCGCACAGCGAGGAATATCGACCAGCGAATAATGCGGCGCGATATGCTGTTTGGTGGCTTCGCGCTGTGCGTCATCCATAAAGACCAGGGAGATAGCCGCCACAGGTGGTGAGTGCCCGGAACTGCGCGCGGTGACCCGTTCCCCATCGATAAAGGCCCCTTTGCCCTGATGGGCGGTGCATAAGCGGCCGGAAACAGGATCATATATCCAGCCTGTTTGCGTCACACCATTATCGGCCATAGCGATTAGAATGCCGAATGGTTCTTTACCGGATGCGAAATTGTTCGTTCCATCAATCGGGTCGATGATCCAGCAGGATGATGTGAGCCGGTCGAGCACCGCAGGGTCCGCATGAGCGGCTTCCTCGCCCACTATAGGCAGTCCGGGAATGATTTTACCCAACCCTTCCGCCAGCATATCTTCCGCTTCTGTATCCGCGATTGTCACCACATCATCGGCGGCTTTGTTTTCGATCTGGTCAGGCGCCAATGAGCGAAAGCGCGGTAGAACTATCTTTTCGGATACATCGCGGAGCAGTTCAGCCACTGCCGTATCAAGACTGCTAATATCCTGCTCTGTGTCATTCATGAGCGGTAATCGGCATTGATGGCAATGTATCCATTGGTCAGATCGCAGGTCCACACCGTCGCCCGGCCTGTGCTCAGCCCGATATCGACTTCAATGGTGATTTCCTGCCCCTTCAGATGCCGGGCAAGCGGAGCTTCATCAAAATCATCGACGGGTTGGCCATTGCGTGCCGCCCAATGGCCGCCAAAACCGATCGACAGGGTGTCACGGTCAGCCGGCTCTCCTGCTTTGCCAACAGCCATAACGACGCGCCCCCAATTCGCATCCTCGCCAGCGACAGCCGTCTTCACGAGAGGCGAGTTGGCGATGGATAGCCCAATCTTACGGGCGCTTTCATCGCTGTCGGCGCCCGTGACGGTAATGGCGATCAGCTTTTGCGCGCCTTCGCCATCGCGCACGACCAATTGAGCTAGCTGGCGGCACACGTCATGGAAAGCAGCGGCAAAGGCATCCGCCCCCTCGCTGTCAAAAGATACCAGCGGTGCGTTGCCTGCCTTTCCTGTTGCAAAGGCCAACACGGTGTCGCTGGTCGATGTATCGCTATCCACCGTAATGCAGGAAAAAGTCTTGCCATTGCTGTCGTTCAGCAGTTGTTGAAGGAATGCCGGATCGACGGCGGCATCGGTAAATATATACCCCAGCATCGTCGCCATATCGGGTGCGATCATGCCGCTGCCTTTGATAATCGCGCTGATGGATATGGTCTTACCTTGAACAATGGCGGTAGCCGTCGCGCCTTTTGCGAATGTATCTGTGGTTGAGATGGCCTTTGCGGCATCCTCCCATGAACATGGCGGTGCAGTGAGGGCAGCTGTTACTCCGGCCTTTGCGGCATCTTTGGGCAGCGGAACGCCGATCACACCGGTGGATGAAACAAATACGGTCTCCGGTGCACAGCCAATGCCCTCTGCAATTTGGGCCATGATCTGTTCAACCGCCTCGCGGCCGCGATAGCCGGTGAAGGCGTTGGCATTGCCCGCATTCACAACCAACGCACGCGCAGCGCCTTGTTTGATGTGTTGGCGGCCCAGCTCGACTTCGGATGAGGGGCACGCGCTTTGTGTGAATACCCCCGCAGCAGTGGTGCCATCGCACAGCTCCACAAAGGTTAAGTCGGCACGTTCCCAATCTTTATAACCTGCATTCACTGTACGCAAAGTGACACCATCAATGTCGGGCATATCAGGGAAGTGCAGTGCGAGCGGTGATCTCTTTAAGTCCATGTGCGCTCTATTAAGGTTGTATCGGGCAGGGGGCAATCGACAACAGAGTACTTTTATTGATCGGCAAAGCGGCTATGCTGGGCCCATGAAAAACACTTTTTATACGCTCGCCCTACCTTTCGCTGTTTTCGCGGCACCGCTGAATGCACACCCGGTTGAGGAGGCCGCTGAAGTCGCGATTGAGGAGGCCGAAGCCGCGATTGAGGCGGCAGATGCCGCCGCCGAAGGTGTGTCGGATGGAACCAGACCACCCTTTTTGAATAATTCGGAAGGGGCCAGATCACCCTTTTTGAATAATTATGCGTTCATCAAGCAAGCGGATTATCCCGTTGCAGCTTGGCAGGCAGAAGAGACGGGCAGAGTGAGTTATTCGGTTGAGGTGTCCGCCGAAGGAAAGCCGCTGAGTTGCAAAATTACAGACGGGGTAGACTTGACTATTTTGGCGGCTGCAACCTGTCCGCTTGTGATGGAACGCGCGGAATTCCGCCCGGCAACCGACGAGGATGGCGAAAACGTTGCGGCGACTTATGAGGGATCTTATAATTGGCGTAAGCGCGAAGCTGAAATGCCGCAAATGTCGGTGACATTCCAATATCTGCATGATGAACTTGGCGTGTCAAAAGACTGCAAATTTTTGAAAATGGAAAATATTCCAGAAAAAATGCGCAGAGATATTGAACGCGATAAAGCGCGCGGGAAGCTCTGCCCTGGGCCAGCCGGCAAGCAGGGTGTTCCCTATCGCGATGAAAATGGTGTGCCGATTGCAAAATTGGTGACGGTTGATTTCAATGTGACATTGGCGGATCCTGAGGCCGCTTCGCCGGAGTAAATTTAACCACGCTAGACGCCGGGCAGAAGGCTGCCTATATGGCCAATATGCGTCGCTTTTTCGCCCTGCTTGCAATTGTCACCGGCCTAGCCGCTGTGGGTGCGCCTGCGAACGCAGCCGTGGTGAACGATGTTTGCCAGCAAGTGAGCAGCGGTGAGAGCAGTTCAGCTGTCCAAACGGAACGTTGTGCCTGCGAAGCCCAGCGCGCCCGCGATAAGCGGACTACTACCGGGATCAAAGGTTCTAAACGCCCGACATCAGTCGTCGTTTATATTCCAACCGTTCAATTCGCGGCTGACCGCGCTTACGAGTAGCTTCCGCGCTCTCGCCATATTTTTGCTGACACCTCCGCAGCGCAACGCGCCGGAACATAGTCAGTAACTTCCTCTATTTGTCTTTCGAAAGACCATCCATGATCAATGCACTTGTGAAATCCATTTTCGGCTCGTCCAACGACCGTTACGTCAAATCGCTCGGAAAAATCGTAAACCAAATCAATGATTTGGAGCCGCAGATCCAGGCTTTGAGCGATGAGGAATTAAAAGCGCAAACGGATAAATTCCGTAAGCAATTGGAAGACGGCAAGACGCTGGATGATATTCTGCCAGAGGCTTTTGCGACAGTGCGGGAAGCCTCCGTTCGTGTTTTGGGCATGCGGCACTTCGATACCCAGCTGATTGGCGGCATCGTGCTGCATCGCGGCGAGATTTCCGAAATGCGCACGGGTGAAGGTAAGACGCTCGTTGCGACACTTGCGACCTATCTCAACGCGGTTGAGGGTAAGGGCGTTCACGTTGTTACCGTGAACGACTATCTCGCAAGCCGTGACGCGGAATGGATGGGGCAGCTGTATCGTTGGCTTGGCCTGACAGTGGGTGTGATCGTTCCAAATTTGGGCGAATTTGAACGCCGTGAAGCCTATGCGTCTGACATTACATACGGCACGAACAACGAATTCGGCTTTGATTATCTGCGCGACAATATGAAGCATGATCGCGGCGGCATGGTGCAACGGCCATTTAACTTCGCAATTGTTGACGAGGTCGACTCCATTCTGATCGATGAAGCGCGGACGCCGCTGATTATCTCTGGCCCGACGGAAGATAAGACAGATCTGTATGTCTCTATCGATGCAGTCGTTAAAGAGCTGGATGAGAGCTTCTACGATGCAGACGAAAAGACCAAGAATATCACCTGGACGGAAGACGGCACCGAACGTGTGGAGCAACTGCTGATTGAAGCGGGACTGCTTCAAACAGACAATCTCTATGATGTCGAGAATACGCAGGTCGTTCACCACCTCGACCAAGCGCTCAAAGCGAACAAGATGTTCAAGCGTGACACCGACTATATCGTTAAAGACGATAAGGTTGTGATCATCGACGAGTTTACCGGCCGGATGATGGATGGTCGCCGTTGGTCCAACGGATTGCACCAGGCCTGTGAAGCCAAGGAAGGTGTAAAAATCGAGCCGGAAAACCAGACAATGGCCTCGATTACATTCCAAAACTACTTCCGGATGTACCCCAAATTGTCCGGCATGACCGGAACCGCCGCGACCGAGGCAAGCGAGTTTTGGGATATTTACAAGATGAGCGTGGTCGAGATTCCGACCAACAAGCCGGTCCAGCGGATCGACGAAGATGACGAGTTCTACAAGAACACAGTCGATAAATTTAAGGCCATCGCCAAAGCCATAGCGGAAAAGTCCGAAATCGGTCAGCCAACCTTGGTTGGTACGGTATCGATCGAAAAGTCGGAAATGCTATCGAAATTCCTCGATGAGGAAGGTGTGAAGCACGAAGTTTTGAACGCACGCCAACATGAACGTGAGGCGCTGATTGTTGCGCAGGCGGGCCGTTTGGGTGCCGTCACCATCGCCACCAATATGGCAGGCCGCGGTACGGATATTCAGCTTGGTGGTAACATCGAATTCCGCATCGAAACAGAACTTGCCGACATGGAGGAGGGCGCCGAACGTGAAGCCGCCATCGCCAAAATCACCGAAGAAGTGTTGGCAGAACGCGAAAAAGTGAAAGAAGCGGGCGGATTGTTCGTTCTGGGTACAGAGCGCCATGAAAGCCGCCGGATCGATAATCAGCTTCGCGGCCGTTCGGGCCGTCAAGGCGATCCGGGTCTCAGCCGTTTCTATCTCTGTCTCGAAGATGATCTGCTGCGTATTTTCGGGCCCGACACGCTGTTCAGCCGGATGATGAATTCCAACCTCGAAGATGGCGAGGCGATCGGTTCCAAATGGTTGTCTAAAGCGATTGAGACAGCACAGAAGAAGGTTGAAGCCCGCAATTACGATGTGCGGAAACAAGTCGTCGAATATGATGATGTGATGAATGACCAGCGTAAGGTCATTTACGAACAGCGTTCTGAAATCATGGACAGCGAAGCAGTTGGCGATGTGGTGATTGATATGCGCCACGACACCGTCAACGCTATGGTTGGTGAGGCTTGCCCACCCGGATCATATCCAGAGCAATGGGATATTGAAGGCCTGAAAGAGCGTCTGTCCGATGGTTTCGGGATTGAGCCGCCGCTTGATGAATGGCTGAAAGAGGACAGTGTCGAACCGGAATTGATCGAAGATCGTATTCGGGCTCAAGTCGACGAGATTATGGAGGCAAAGATTGCCAATGCTGACCCGGCGATTTGGACCCGGGTCGAGAAAAGCATCCTGCTCGAACGCCTTGACCACCACTGGAAAGAACATTTGGCCACGCTCGATGCGCTGCGCCAGGTCGTTTTCCTTCGGGCTTATGCGCAGAAGCAGCCGATCAACGAATATAAGCAAGAGGCATTCGGGCTGTTTGAAAAGATGCTCGATACCTTGCGTGAAGACATAAGTGGTATTCTGATAAAGAGCGAGTTGCGGATGCAGCCTCCGGTTCAAGAATCGCTGCCAGATTTGCCTGATTTCCTGACTGGACACATTGATCCGCTGACAGGTTTGGATAATTCCAACGATGGCGACGGCTCATCGGAACGCCCGGCAATGTTTGGTTCCCTTGCCGGCAGTCCGCGTGCTGCGTCGGGACCGGGCGGATCTAACAAAGACAATCCATACGCAGAAATGGACATTAGCCGAAACGCACCATGTCCTTGCGGTTCGGGTAACAAGTACAAGCATTGCCACGGAGCGGCTGCATAAAGACAAAATAAACCAGGGTTTGTCTCTAAACATTTACGCCGGTTTACTATAGGCTTTCACCATGGTGAGCGATAGACAAGCAGAACGGTTTGATATTAGCGTTCAGGGCCGGTACCGGACCGGCTCTGGGCTGCCGCGTGATGTTCCGATTCTCGAAATATCTGAAACGGGTTGCCGCTTCTTCGATAAGTTTGGCCGGCTGAAAGCCGGTGACGAGCTGACCTTGCGGATCGGTACGATCGGTCCTGTGGTGGCAACAGTCCGGTGGAGCCGCGACCAAATCACCGGCGTTGAGTTTGCCAAGCCGCTTTACGGACCGATATTCGAACATATCCGGGACAAGCTCGACTGCACATAAGGGGCTCTTCGCGCCTCAGGTGTAAGCTCACAGATTTCTGAAAGTTTGAGTGGCTCCCCGAGTTGGATTCGAACCAACGACCAAGTGATTAACAGTCACCTACTCTACCGCTGAGCTATCGGGGAACAGCTCTCAAACACAGCGACTGATCGCCGTAGGAGTGCGCCTATATGGGTGCTTGAAATGTTTGGCAACCCTCTGCGCGCACTCAAACCATGAATTGTTCTGCAACAATGCGTTCGTCCAGCGAATGTCCGGGGTCAAATAGCAGTGTTAGCTCAAGATCGCGGGCTATTTCCAAACGAACATCTGCGATGTCACGGACCTCTTTCTGATCCGCCACGGCAGCAACTGGCCGTTTGTCGGGTTCATTCACCCGGAAACGGATAGTTGACCGGTCAGGCAGAATCGCACCGCGCCAGCGGCGAGGGCGAAACGGGCTGATCGGGGTCAAAGCGAGTAGCTCGGAATCGAGCGGCAAGATCGGGCCGTTGGCTGAAAGGTTATAGGCGGTCGATCCGGCGGGTGTCGCAACCAACACACCGTCACCCACCAATTCCTTGATTCTCACGCGCTCATCAACGGAAACTTCCATTTTGGCCGTCTGGCGTGTTTCCCGCAGGAGCGACACTTCGTTGATGGCATATTCAACTTGGCATTGCCCATCCTGAGTGGTGGCTTCCATGCGCAAGGGCGATATTCCGATAGATCGTGACCGGTTCACTTTTTCCAGCAGTTTTACGCCTTGACGGTAGCGGTTCATAAGAAACCCGACAGTACCGCGATTGATGCCGTAGGTGGGCAGATTTTGCCCTGTATCAAGCATAGTATGCAGGGTTTGGAGCATAAATCCATCGCCGCCCAAAACCACCAGAGCGTCCGCCTCTTCCAGTGCCACCCAGTCATGGCTGTCCTGCAGTTCCTGCGCTGTCTCGGCAGCGCGCGAAGTCGGGGAAATGGCCAAAGCCAGCTTCTTAAAGCCGTGATTACTGCTCACCGAAATCTCCCCAACGCAGCACCGCGTCTAGCGCCATCTCTATGGCCGGTTGTCCCATTTGGCAACGCATTGAAAACTCCAACGGAAAGCGGCACGAATTCGCCTATGTTGGCTGCATGGCAATAACCGCACTTCCAACCAGGTCTGACGCCGCCGCCAGTGGTGATGTCAGAGACAATCTGACCGGCCTGGCAACGGCTGAAACCGCGCAGAGTGTGCTGGCATTATGGCAGATGCGCGCAGGGGCAGAAGGGCGCACGGCACCGGTTCATGCAATGCTGATTGCGCTCGGCCGCTTTGACACGGTCAATCTTGCTTACGGAGCAGCAGCAGGAGACGGCGCACTGGTTGCGGTGGCACAGCGCATTGCCCATTTCGCAGATGATGAATTTGATGATGGCGATTGGCTCGTGGCGCGCCTTGGCGGTGGCAAGTTCTTGCTGGCTGCGCATGAGGCGTGCAGCCGTGAGCGTTGGCAGTGGCTGGCGGAGGCCTTGGCAGATAGCATTTCGCATCCGATTGCCGACTTGGACTGTGTTGGCTCTTTGCGCCTGTGGCCGCGGCTTGCCTTGATGCGCCCAGCGCCGGGTGAGGGACCTAATCTGATTTTTGATCGGTTGGCGCAGACTTTGGAAGAAGCGCGCACCAGAAAAGGGCAGCGAATCTGTTGGGCCGATCGCGGTATTACTTTGCCGGGCCGGAGCAGTGCAGATGTCGAGGCGGACCTACTTTCCGCAATTGATCGAGACGAAATAGAGGTGGTCTATCAGCCGCAATTTTCGCTCGAGACCGGGGAAGTTATCGGTGCAGAGGCACTGGCGCGGTGGCAGCATCCGAAATTGGGAAAAATCGGCGCGGCGCAGCTATTCGCCATTGCTGAACGTATTGACCATGTCGCACATTTGTCTCGCCATGTGGCCAAGCGTGCTTTCTGCGATGCGGCGAAATGGCCAGCGAAGCAAAGCCTGTCGATCAACATCACTCCTGCGGATTTGGCCTCTCAGAACTTCGTGCCGGGTTTGATCGCTTTGATTGATGAATGCCAGTTTGATCCAGCACGGGTAACGGTTGAGATAACCGAACACGTGCTGATCGGAAATCTGGAGCAATGCGCGGCTAATCTCGCTGGTCTGCGCAAGGTCGGTATTCAGGTTGCTCTGGATGATTTTGGCTCAGGCTTTTGTAATTTCCGCTACCTGAAGATCCTTCCGATTGATTCGATCAAACTGGACCGGACCATGATTGAAGGAATAGCAACTGACGAGCGGGACTTGGCTGTGCTGCGCGGGATCGTGGCGATGGCTGGGGCCCTGGCGATTGATGTTATCGCTGAAGGGGTGGAAACCGAACAGCAACGGCAGATTGTCCAGTCAGAAGGCTGCAAAATCTATCAAGGGTTCTTAGGCTGTAAGCCGCTTCCAAATTCCGCGTTCATAACACTGGCGTCAGGCTGAAGCTTTCGCTGCTTTCCGAGCAATATTGCTGAGCCCCTTGGTAAGCTGGAACAAGCCGTTCAAACGCGACTTTGGATCACCCCAAGCGCGGTTGATCACCAGCTTCATATCGGGCCGCAATTTGGCAGTGTCTTTCAAGCGATCAACATAGGCGATCAAGCCTGGGCCATCCGGGAAATCGTCATTGTGGAACGTCACCAGCGTACCGCGTGCGCCGACATCAATCTTGGCGATATTGGCAGTGATCGCCTGATGCTTAATCTCGATCAATCTAATCAGATTGGCCGTCGCATCAGGTAACGCGCCGAACCGATCGATCATTTCAGCTGCCATTGCTTCAATCTCGGCAGAATCTTTCGCGTCATTCAAGCGGCGATAGAGCGCCATCCGAACCGCGAGGTCGGGAACGTAGTCCTCCGGGATCATGATAGGTGCATCAACGGTAATCTGGGGGCTGATGGTTTCACGTTCGGGCGCAAGGCCCATTTGCCCGGCTTTCGCCGCCAGAATCGCATCTTCCAACATGGATTGATACAGTTCAAATCCAACTTCACGAATGTGGCCGGATTGCTCGTCACCCAAAAGGTTGCCGGCGCCGCGAATGTCGAGATCATGGCTGGCGAGCTGGAACCCTGCGCCGAGGCTATCAAGATCACCCAGAACTTTCAGGCGCTTCTCAGCGATTTCCGACAGCTGCTGGTCCTTGGGATGGGTCAGGTAGGCATATGCCCGCAATTTGGACCGGCCAACGCGTCCGCGCAATTGATAGAGCTGGGCTAAGCCGAAGCGATCGGCCCGATGAATGATAATCGTATTGGCGCTCGGAATATCGAGGCCGCTTTCAACGATGGTTGTGGAAAGCAGCACTTCATACTTCCCTTCGTAGAAAGCGCTCATCCGTTCTTCGACTTCTGTCGGGGACATCTGGCCGTGTGCAGTGATCACTTTCACTTCTGGCACGGCGTCTTTCAGCCATTCCTCAATCCCGGCCATATCCGCGATTCGCGGCACCACGATAAAGCTCTGCCCGCCGCGATGATGTTCGCGTAGCAGCGCCTCTCGCATAACCATTTCGTCCCACTCCATCACATAGGTGCGGACGGCCAAACGGTCGACTGGCGGTGTTTGAATGGTGGACAGTTCGCGCAAGCCCGACATCGCCATTTGTAATGTGCGCGGGATTGGCGTGGCGGTCAGCGTGAGCATATGCACATTGGCGCGCAGTTGCTTGAGCTTTTCCTTATGGGTCACGCCAAAGCGTTGCTCTTCGTCAACAATCACCAATCCAAGATTGTCGAACTCGGTCGATTTTGACAGCAGCGCGTGGGTGCCGATAACGATATCCATCGTTCCATCGGTGAGGCCGTCGCGCGTTTCCTTGGCCTCTTTAGCAGGAACCAGTCGCGAAAGCCGCCCGATTTTGAGCGGGAAGCCTGCAAAACGTTCCGAGAAGTTGGAAAAGTGCTGCCTAGCGAGCAGGGTGGTCGGCGCGACAACGGCAACTTGCTGGCCATTCATCGCCGCAACAAAGGCGGCGCGCAAGGCAACTTCTGTTTTGCCAAAACCGACATCACCGCACACCAGGCGGTCCATCGGTTTGCCGCTTTCAAGATCGCGCAGCACGTCAGCGATGGCGCGGTCTTGGTCGTCGGTTTCCTCCCACGGAAAACGGTCCACAAACTGGTTATAGGTCGCTTCTTCAGCCGCAAACACAGGGGCTTTTTTTAGTGCCCGCTCGGCAGCAACTTTCATCAGCTCGCCTGCTATGGCCTGAATGCGTTCTTTGAGGCGAGAGCGGCGCTTTTGCCATGCTTCACCGCCCAAACGATCAAGCGGAACGCTTTCTTCGGAAGAGCCATAGCGGGTGAGAACATCGATATTCTCGACCGGGATGTAGAGCTTATCACCGCCGTGATATTCCAGCATGACGCAATCGTGCTGACTTTTGCCGACGCTGATCGGTTCTAGGCCCAGATACTTGCCGATGCCGTGTTCGGTATGAACGACCAGATCACCGCGGGCGAGAGCGGAGAGTTCAGCAAGAAATGCGTCAGCATCCTTCTTGCGTTTTTTGCGCCTGACCAAGCGATCACCGAGCACATCCTGTTCGGTAATCAGCTCCAGCTCTTCATTGGCAAAGCCGCTGTCGAGCGGCAGCACCATAGCGACAGGTTTGCCCTTGGCGGCCAATCCCAATGCTTCTTGCCAGCTATCCGCCAGCGCCGTTTCTGCCCCGGCTTCGCTTAGGATCGAGGCGATGCGTGACCGGCTACCTTCCGAATAGGCAGCCAGCAGTGGTTTCTTACCGTTCTTGCCCACGGTGAGCAGGTGGTTGGCAGCCGCTTCATACACATTATCGCCGCGGGCCCTTTCCGGAGAAAAATCACGGGCCGAGCTAAATCCGAAATCAACCGATTTGCTGCTTTCCGGTTCTGCAAAAATGACAGAGCGGTGCATCGGCCATCCCGCAAGCTGGGCTTCAAACTCAGCCTGGCTTACATAGAGATCATCCTTGGCGAGCGGGCGGTAGCTACCCGCAGCTTGCCCAGCGGCCTTGGTTCTGGATTGATGATAGTCGGCAATATCGCCGAGCCGTTCGTCAGCTGCTTGCACAGCACCGCTATCAATCACGATGTGATCATCGGATGACAGGTGATCAAACACAGTGGTCAACTTCTCTTCAAACAGAGGAAGCCAATGTTCCATCCCGGCAAGGCGGCGGCCTTCGCTAACCGCTTGATATAACGGATCACCGGTGGCAGTTGCGCCGAATTGTTCGCGGTACCGGCCGCGGAAACGCTTAATGCTGGCTTCGTCTAACAAAGCCTCGCTCGCGGGCAGCAGCAGGTGAGACTTGAGAATACCGGTGCTGGTCTGGGTTGATGGATCGAATAGGCGCAAGCTTTCCAGCTCATCTCCAAAAAAGTCGAGCCGCAAACCGCCCTCTAGGCCAGACGGGTAAATATCCACAATTGAGCCGCGCACGGCATATTCGCCTGCATCCACTACTGTATCCGCGCGCGAATACCCCTGGCGTTGGAGCAGCGCGCTGAGGCTTTCACGGCCGATTTCAGTACCGGCTTTGAATTCTCGTACTGATTCCCGGATGCGGAATGGTGACAGAACGCGCTGCAATGCGGCGTTGACTGTGGTGACCAGCAATTGCGACCCGCTTTTCCCAGCCTGCAGCCGGTGCAAAGCGGCAAGTCTTTTCGCACTGACTGACAAAGCAGGGCTGGCCCGGTCATAGGGCAGGCAATCCCAAGCGGGGAACTCGATAACTTCCAATTCCGGCGCGAAGAACTGGGCTGCATCTACCAAAGCGCGCATCGCGGCATCATCCGCCGCGATAAATACTGCCCGGCCTTTTGATGCTCTCGCCAGATCAGCCAGCACCAATGGCTGCGCGCCGCGCGCGACGGAAGAGAGTGTGAGCGGCGCGTTGGCCGTGAGAATACGGGTCAGGTCAGGCATCGGTGCAGTACGTTTTAAGGGGAACGATTGTTCCGTAACAAATCGGGATCAACGCGGAATATCGACATAGTCGAGCCTTTGCATCAGCTCCATATGAGGGCCGTCATGGTGCGGCGGGGTTTCCTGCGTCTTGAGCGCCCATGCCATCACATCGACATCATCTTCGTCCAGCAGAGTCTCGAACCAGACCAAGTCTGCTTCTGACCAGCCAGCGGAATAGCGATCAAAGAAGCCGCCAATCATATAATCAGCTTCCCTGGTGCCGCGGTGCCAGGAACGGAATTTGGCGCGGGCGAAACGGGCGGAAAGATCGGTGGGCTGTGACATAATGGCGCGGGTAGGGCACTCGCCATTCGTGTGCAAGAAGCTATATAAGGGCAGCGATGCGACCCGACATTCTCAATCCTCTGTTTATTGAAGCGGCCACCCTGGATGGTGTCGGCCCAAAAATGCAGAAGCCGCTTGATAAACTCGGCCTGAGCCGGGTGCGCGACATCGCCTATCATTTGCCCGAAAGGTTCGTGACCCGCAGGGCGGTGCATAATCTTGATGAGGCAAGTGTTGGGGAACAGGTTGTCGTCGCACTGACGCCGACCCAGCATAAAGCGTCGAGCGGGCGCGGCCCGTACCGGGTGTTGGCGCAGGATGAGATCGGGAATATTTGTTCGATCACCTATTTCGGCCGTGCATCCTACACCGCCAAAAAACTGCTGCCAGTGGGAGAGAAACGCTGGATTGCCGGCCGGATCGACCAATATGGCCAGATGCTCCAGATTACCCATCCTGATCACGTGGTGGCAGACAGCGCAGATACGCTAACACGGCTGTGTGAGCCGGTTTATGCATTGTCGGAAGGGCTAACTCAGCCGCGCATATCCGGACTGGTGGCTCAGGCGCTCGAACGATTGCCAGAATTGCCTGAGTGGATTGAAAAGGGGCAGTTCAACGCCGAGCAATGGCCCGATTGGCGCGATGCCCTCAAGCTCGCCCATCTCGGTGAACATGAAAGTGCCCGCGAACGCCTGGCCTATGATGAGCTTCTGGCCAACAGCTTAGCTTTGTTGCTGGTTCGCGCAGATAACCGTCAGCGCAAGGGGCAACCTTTGATCGGTGACGGGCATCTCCGCGCGAAGCTGGAATTGCCTTACACACTCACAGGCGCTCAATCGCGATCAGTGGACGAGATTGAAGGCGATTTGGCGCAAGATACGCCAATGCTGCGCTTGCTACAGGGAGATGTCGGCGCCGGTAAAACGGTGGTCGCTTTGAAAGCGATGCTGATTGCGGCGGAGGCTGGCAAGCAGGCTGCACTCCTCGCGCCTACCGAGATTTTGGCGCGGCAACATTTTGAAACTCTGAGAGCAATGGCGCGGCCCACTGGTGTAGAAGTCGCTTTGTTAACCGGACGGGATAAGGGCAAAGCGCGCGAGTCTATCCTGATGGGATTGCTGGACGGCAGTATTGATATTGTCGTGGGAACCCACGCGATTTTCCAAGACAGCGTGGCCTATCGTGATCTGGGTTTAGTGGTAATTGACGAGCAGCACCGGTTTGGCGTGGCGCAGCGGATTATGCTCACCAATAAAGGCAAAAGTACTCCGCATACTCTGGCGATGACAGCGACCCCGATCCCGCGCACATTAACATTGGCGCAATATGGTGAAATGGATGTTTCCCGCCTTGATGAAATGCCGCCGGGTCGCCAGCCAATCGATACCCGGGTCGTCGCCCAAGAGCGGTTGGATGACGTGGTATCTGCGGTCGAGCGGCATATTGCCAGCGGGCAACAAGCCTATTGGGTTTGCCCGATGGTGCGGGAGAACGAAACCGAAGATATCGCGGCGGCAGAGGCGCGCTATGCCGGGCTGAAAGAGCGTTTCGGCGATGACGTGGTTTTGGTTCACGGACAATTGAAACCGGAATTGAAAGATGCGGCGATGGAACGGTTCGCCGGTGGGTACGCCAAAGTCTTGGTCGCGACCACAGTGATCGAGGTGGGCGTGGATGTTCCATCTGCCACACTGATGATTATCGAACAGGCCGAACGGTTTGGGCTTGCACAGCTGCATCAATTGCGAGGCAGGGTAGGGCGCGGATCAGAAAAATCGGTCTGTCTGCTTGTACGCGGCGGGGCTCTTTCCGAAACGGGCCGTGAGCGTTTGGCATTGATGCGCGAAACGCAAGATGGGTTCCGTTTGGCGGAGGAAGATCTGCGTCTGCGCGGGGGCGGTGAATTGCTGGGGACACGGCAATCTGGCGACGCCCCTTTTCGGATCGCGACGCTGGAACAGATAACACGGCTTCTTCCCAAAGCGCATGATGACGCCAAAATTTTGCTGGAACGCGATGGCGGATTGGCGGGCAGCCGCGGGGAAGCGGCCCGAATACTCCTATATCTGTTTGAACGCGACTGGGGCGTCCAAATGCTTCGTGGCGGTTGATACCCATCAGCCATGTAGACCTAGCCCGACAAGTTTCATAAGGTCGATGCGAAAGCGAGGTTTGTGATGAAATCTGTTTTGGCTGCTTTGGGACTGGCGCTTGCTGCGCCGATATGTGTGGCTTCGCCGGCGATGGCGAACCCGACCGAAGAATACACGCAGCTTCGCGAAGATGTCTGGCAATGGACGCTGGATTACAGCCCCGGTCTGGCAACAAGCATCGGTGATCGCCGCGGTGATGGGCAATTGGGCGATCTTTCGATCGAAGCGTATGACCGGCAAATTGCAGAGACCAAAGCGTATTTGGCGCAGTTGAATGCAATTGACGAAGCCGCACTATCAGCGGATTTGCAGGTTGATTATGCGATTATAAAAAGCAGCTTGGAAGACAGCATCGCCGCGTCCAAGTTTGATCATACGCGCTACATTCTTTTCACCAACCGAGGTGGGTGGTTCTCCGGTTTCGCCTCGACACCCTATCGCTCGCCGTTTTTTAACAAAGCCGACTATTCGTCATATTTGTCGCGCCTTGCAGGCTTTGCGGCCCTTAATGATCAAGGCATCGCCCGTTCACGTCAGGCTGTATCGCTTGGTTTGACGCAGGCGTGTGAGCCGATGGAAGGGCTTGCCGGCCGGATAGAGCAACAGATTTATGAAACAGCAGAAGAATCACCCTTCTGGCAGCCATTTCTGGAACGGCCAGCAGCCATTTCGGAATCCGATTGGGCAGCCATTATTGCACAGGCTAAGTCGACAATAGAGGGGTCAGTTTTTCCCGCATATCAGGATTTTCTGACCTTCTATCAGTCGGAATATGAACCCGAATGTCGAACGGGCACACCGGGGGTCATGGCGACCCCTAATGGTGAGGCATATTACGCTTACCGTGTGAAGAGTTTTACGACGACTGACATGACCCCTGACGAGGTCCATAATCTGGGGCTATCGGAGGTTGCACGCATTCGGTCGGAAATGGTCGAAGTGGCAAAGGAAGCCGGTTTTGAAACGCGCGAAGCGTTTATCGAACATCTCCGCACAGACCCGCGATATTATGCAAAAACACCAGAGGAATTGGTCGCTGCTGCCAGTGCCTTAGCCAAGCATATTGACGGAATGATGCCGCAATTGTTCGGTAACCTGCCGCGTCAGCCATATACCGTATCGCCCATTCCTGCAGCGCAAGCGCCGGGCAACACAACCGCCTATTACGAGCCAGGCTCGCTGGAAACGGGGCAGGCCGGGATTTACCGGGTCAATACCACTGAGTTAGATCAACGTCCGTTGTGGGAATTGCCGGCATTGGGTGTTCATGAAGCGGTGCCAGGGCATCATCACCAGATCGCGTTGCAGCAAGAGCTGGATCTTCATCCGCTGCGCAGGAACGGGACATTCTTCACCGCTTTCGTAGAGGGCTGGGGTTTGTATTCAGAGCGTTTGGGGATTGAAATGGGGCTCTATGATACGCCAGCCAAACAGATGGGCCGGCTGAGCTATGAAATGTGGCGGGCAACCCGGTTGGTCGTCGATACCGGGCTTCATTCCAAAGGGTGGTCAAAACAGCGTGCGGTCGACTTTATGCTCGACAATACCGCGCTGACAGAGGGTAATATCGATGCCGAGGTGAACCGCTACATCACTTGGCCGGGACAGGCGCTGGCGTATAAAGTGGGTGAATTGAAGATCCGCGAATTGCGCCAGCGAGCGAACGACGCGTTGGGTACAGATTTTGATCTACGCGCGTTTCATGATGCAGTTCTGGAGAATGGCGCGGTGCCGCTCAGCGTGTTGGAAGCCCATATTGATCGCTGGATCGAAAAGCAGAAAGCGAGTTAGGGAAAGGGGCTCAGCTTTTTAGAGCTTGTTCCAATATCCCGCGAACCGGAACCTTGGCTTTAAGCCGGGCGCTGAGCATTGCGGTGCCGCTGACTTTTCTCTGAACGAATAGTGTTTCGGCGGGCGGGACATGCCACGCCTCCCGGTCGGCTGCGATCCGCATGCCTTCATCCCGAAGTACAGAAACGAAGGCACGATCGCCAAAATCAAACGGCCCGTCATTATCGAACTCATTGAGGATGATGTCGGTCATATGCTCCATCACATCACGGTGTCGTTCCAGAGCCGCAGGATTGACGAAACCCGCCTCAACCGACGCTGCCATGACCCCGTCCCGGTCGTCGTTAAGTGCTGCAATCAGCAGCGTTCGATAGGAATTTTGGATGGCATCAGACACGTCCCGCGTTGCCCCGAAATCCAGCAACACAATGCTGTCCGTCTCAGGCTGATAGCGGAAGTTAGCAAAATTCGGATCGGTTTGCATAACGCCGAATTCAAACAGCTCACGCATGACCAAGCGAATGACGCGCTCGGCAACATCATTGCGCTTATCCTGATCTGCGGTTTCCAAACTCTCAATTGGCACACCGGGCTCGAAACTCATCGCGATGACCCGGTCGCCTGTGAACTCTATATCCAGAGTAGGCACAATGAAGCCTTTTTCGTCTTCTAACAGCTGTGCGTAACGCTGCATTTGGGCACCTTCGCGCTGATAGTCCGCTTCTTCATGCAATTGGGCTTTTGCGGCTTCCAACAAAGGAAACAAATCGAGTTGGTCCGGGATCATGTTCGACATGCGCAGCAGCGTGGCAACGTTGTCTACATCAGCGTCAATACTCTCGCGTATTCCAGGATACTGCACTTTAATCGCCAGCGTACGGCCATCGTGAGTAACCGCTTTGTGGACTTGACCGATGGAGGCTGCTGCAATCGGGCGGGCTTGAAATTCTGCAAACTTCTTGCGCCAATCATTACCCCATTCGGCTTTCAACATTTGTTGCAATTGGCGAGGGGGCATAAAATTGGCTTTGTCTCGCAAACTTGCCAGAATATTCGCGAGTTCCGGCGGCAGCAGATCGCCTGCATCCATAGAGATCATCTGCCCCAGCTTCATCGCTGCCCCGCGCAAATGAGATAGCCTGTCAGCCAGCCGCATGGCATTGCCAGGGGTGAGGATCATATCCTCCAGCTTCGGTAACTCGCCGCTGGCCAAACGCCGCGCCCCTTCCGCCATCATTCCCCCCGCAAGACCAGTGGCTAACCGGCCAAAGCCAGTAAGCCGTGAAACGCGCGAGCTGGGAACCGCGCGGTGCCGACCGGGTTTTGAAGTATCTGACATAAGACGTTTAGCAGCCTGTATTGTGCGGGCATGAAAGCAGTGCCTAGGATGAATAACACCAATAGACCAGCAGCGTTCCGGCGGGCCCAACTTCTTGGTTATGCAGGATTGCTGCCGCAGGCTATCGCCTTGGCTTTAGTACTGAGCGGCGGGGAGTGGAGCTGGATCGCTCTGGCCAGCAGTTTCGCCTATGCAGCTTTGATATTCAGCTTTCTTGGCGGAGTGTGGTGGGGCCAAGCATTGACAGCTACCAATCCGCCTGTTTGGAGCTTCGCTGTCGCGGTTCTACCCAGTCTCATCGGACTTGCGCTGTTTTTGCCGTGGACATTGGGCTGGCCTTGGCCGGGGCCATCATTGTTCTGGCTGGGGCTGCTAATTTGCGCGTCGCCGCTGGTGGACCGGTCATTAGCCTTAGGAGACGCACTTTGGATGCGCCTCCGTTGGCATCTGTCGCTCGGTCTTGGCGGCTTAACCTTAGCCATCGCCTTAGCTGAATTTGCCCGGCGTGCCTGACATCACCGCCTTACTAGGCAGTGATCAGCCAAGCATGGTGTAATCAATAATCGTAACCGGGGTTTGCCCGCTGGAGCTTGCGCATCAATCCGGGCCAGACCAAATTGTCCCCCAGTCCTTTGGCAAAAGCAGGGGCTGTTTGCTGGAATACGCGGGCACCCATTTCAGGGGGCTCTTCGTTCAAATGTTCTGCGCCGCCGACGGCTTGCGCAAGAATTTGTGTTTTGCAGGCGTTTTCTAGGAAATACATCCTGAGGAATGCGATTGCGCAGTTTTCGCCCATGGTCAGGGTGCCGTGATTGCGCAGGATCAGCAGGTTCTTTTCGCCAATATCAGCAACGAGCCGTTCGCGCTCGTCCAAATCCAACGCGATGCCTTCGTAACCGTGATACGCAATGTCATCATACACTTGCATGGAGAATTGCGAGTACCGGCGAAGTCCTTCCTTCTGGATCGACACCGCGATGCCATAGGGGGTGTGAACGTGGATCACGCATCCCGCGTCATGCCGTGCAGAGTGGACTGCGCTGTGAATGGTGAAACCCGCTGGATTGATGAAATACGGTGTGTCTTGTTTGATATTACCGTCAAGGTCGATCTTCACCAATGACGACGCGGTCATTTCATCAAACATGACGCCGTAAGGATTGATCAGGAACCGTTCTTCGCCGTCTTCATCGGGAAGGCGTGCGGAAATATGCGTGAAGACCAGATCGGTCCAAGCGTGCAGCGCGCAAAGGCGGTACGTTGCCGCTAGCTCTTTTCGAACTGCCCATTCCGCGTCAGAGACTTTACCTTCCAAGCGCTCAATCGAAGATGGATCCGGGATGTCAAAACCAGGTGTCATGTTCACGGCGGCATTATCGGTTGGGGTGACGGCGTCCATTGTCTCTCTCCTGCGGGAAACCAATTTTTATCACTGATAGCTCATGGCGTATCGGTCCGCAATTGAAACCAAGTTGGCAACTTGCTGGAAATGTAACACCGATCTATGTCCGCACCCGTCTGCAAGCTGTGCAGGATGTAGTGATGTGGGGGTGTCATGAAGCGTTTCGGGTTGTTGTTGGCTGTTCTCGGCGTGGGTGCCGGATTGTATTTTGGGCTTTTCCACTATGCCCCTGACACCGATCAATCGGGCGGTTCTGGTATAGTAATCAGCCACAAAACGGCAGGTTTGGAACATCCTGAAAACAGCGAAGCTGGCTTGCGGGCATCATTGGAGATGAACGTGGAAGCAATCGAGCTGGACGTGCACGTCATCCGTGATGGTGAGGTTGTATTGCATCACGATCCTGTGCTCTCTGACTATAATTGCTTCGCAGAAAACGACCCAACGAGGCTGATTGTTGCCCAACAGACGGTCGGAGATTTGAAGGGGCTGAACTGCCATAATCATAAAGTCGACAAACCTTATAAGATTTTGACCTTGGCTGATTTCCTGCAAATCTACAGTGAAAGCGACAAGACCAAAAAATTGCTGCTCGAAATTAAGGTGTGGGACGAGCTGATTAAGCACAATCCCTTGCATGTTGGTCTGGACAGTTCCGCAATGCATTATCCCGACAAAGACGTGGCTGCGGCCGTATATGATGTGCTGCGGCAGTTCCCTGCGGTTACGAATATCCAGTTCAATACATTCAGCCGATCCTTGTTGCTTGAACTAAGACAACAGAAACAGGCGGAGGAGGGGTTCGAGTTCGGATTGCTTTATAAAGGATATTACAATCCGATAGCGATGGCCGGACCGGCACTCATCAAACGCAAGAAGTGTTATGATTTCTGTTGGACGCCAGATTACGCTGAAGTCCGTCAGTGGCTTGATGATAATGATATTCGGACATTCATCCCAAATTATGATCAAGCCAGCAGCCTACCTTTTCGTAGGAGTTTTGCTGAACATATCATGGAAGATAAAGGGAATTTGGCGGTTATTCCGTGGACTCTCAACACGGAAGAACAATGGGCGACGCACGAAAAAGAAGGCTTTGATGGGATCCTTACTGACAAGCCAGCGGCCTACTTGGCATGGCGGGCTGGGCGGTAGTCTTAATGGTGTTGGTGAAGGTCACGGCGGGGTGGCAACGGCATAGGCACTTCGCTAATGTTGACTGATGGTAGCTAAGGCAACTTCCCTCGATTCTCACGGCGAACGCCATTCAGAATGGCAATATCTCGATCTGATGCGTGAGATTTGGGAAACCGGCAGCGAGCGGGTTGATCGCACCGGGGTAGGCACCCGTTCCGTTTTTGGGACCATGCTGCGGTTTGATCTGGCTGATGGGCGGATGCCATTGCTTACAACCAAAAGGGTGTATTGGAAGACAGCCACGCGAGAGATGCTGTGGTTTCTGACGGGCGATACCAATATTCGCGAACTGTGCCGTCAGAACGTTCAAATCTGGACGGATTGGCCGCTCGACACGTATCGGCGCGAAACCGGCGAGGATATCAGCCGAGAGGATTTTGCAGCCCGTATCGTCGAAGATAGCGCCTTTGCTGCACGTTGGGGGGAACTTGGCCCGGTCTACGGCAAGCAATGGGTAGATTGGCCCACATATGAAGCCGACGGCAATGGCGGGTTTCGCAAGGGCGAGGGGATCAACCAAGTGGCTGAGGTGATTGAGTCCTTGCGCCATAATCCGGGCAGTAGGCGCCACATTATCGAGGGCTGGAATGTTGCGGAGCTCAATCAGATGGCGCTGCCGCCGTGCCACAAAACATATCAGTTCCATGTTGCTGACGGACGCTTGAATTGCGCGTTGTATCAGCGCAGCTGTGACGTCGCACTCGGCCTGCCATTCAACTTGTGGTCGGGCGCATTGTTGCAGCGGATGATTGCACAGCAGACCGATCTGGAGCCGGGTGAATTTGTCTGGATGGGCGGCGACACACATCTCTACCTCAACCATGACGAGCTGATTTCCGAGCAATTGCAGCGTCAGCCGGAGGGGAGCCCCAGGCTTGAAATTACGCGCAGGCCAGAATCGATATTTGATTATCGGATAGAGGATTTCGTGGTGACGGATTACACCCCGCAAGGCGCGTTAAAGGCCCCGATTGCAGTTTAGACCACACCGCTTGACCCGAAAGCCGTTGTGAAATAAAATAACCCAATTGAGAAAGATTGCGTCGCGCAATTGTGGTGACTACGCCACCCTTTGGGAGAGCATGATTATGGCCAAACGGCCCATCGAAGCTGGCGATCAAGCTGCGGATAATCGCGCCAACCAGCCGTCTTTGACGCTTCACGTGCCCGAGCCGACATACCGGCCGGGTGATCCTGTTGATTTTGCCCATTTAGAAATTCCGGATGCTGGCAACCAGGCGCGGCCTGATGAGCAATGCGAAGCAAAAGAGACGCTGCCGCTTTGCTATGATTTGGTTCGGGTACTTGGTGATGACAACAAAGCCTACGGCCCATGGGATCCGAAGCTGGACCCGGAAATCCTGCGCACAATGCTTGGTCATTTTGCAATGGTCCGTGCATTCGATGAACGGATGTTCCGCGGCCAGCGGCAGGGCAAAACCAGCTTCTACATGAAATGTACCGGGGAAGAGGCAACTTCGATTTCGGCGGCAATGGCACTCGCCAGCGATGACATGATTTTCCCTTCCTATAGGCAACAAGGGATATTGATCCAGCGCGGCTATCCGCTCGTCGATATGATCAACCAGATATATTCCAACAAAGGCGACAAGCTCAAAGGCCGTCAGCTGCCAATCATGTATTCGAGCCGCAAGCATTCCTTCTTCTCGATCAGCGGGAATCTCGCGACGCAAACTCCGCAAGCGGTGGGCTGGGCGATGGCGAGTGCAATCAAAGGAGACACTCGGATCGCGGCCACTTGGGTGGGTGAGGGGTCAACTGCCGAAGGCGACTTCCACTCGGCTTGCACTTTTGCTGCCGTTTACAATGCGCCGGTTATTCTCAATGTGGTCAACAATCAGTGGGCCATCTCAAGCTTCTCAGGCTTTGCGGGTGCAGAGCGCACCACTTTCGCTGCGCGCGCGTTGGGTTATGGCATCGCTGGTATCAGAGTGGACGGGAATGATCCGCTGGCGGTTTATGCAGCGGAACAATGGGCTGCTAATCGGGCGCGGGCCAATGGCGGGCCAACGCTTATCGAACACTTTACCTATCGCGCAGAAGGCCATTCCACATCTGATGATCCCAGTGGTTACCGTTCTGCGCAGGAGCGGGACGAATGGCCATTGGGTGATCCTGTAACCCGGCTGAAAAACCACCTGATCGCGCTGGGCGAGTGGGATGAAGACCGTCAGGCAGCAATGGATTTGGCCTGCGCAGAGGAAGTCAAAGTGGCGACCAAGCAAGCCGAACAGAACGGCATTCTCGGGCACGGTTTGCACCATCCATTCCGCACGATGTTTGAAGACGTCTTTGAAGAGCTACCTTGGCATCTGAAAGAGCAGAGCGAACAAGCGATCCGTGAACGAGAGACCAAGTTTCCCGAAGGGAGGCCCGGCACATGACCGCTGATGTAGAAAACAAGCCAAGTGTCCCGGCAGAGGGCGGCGAGCGCCGGCTCAATATGATTGAGGCCATTAACGAAGCGCTTGATATCAAGATGACCGAGGATCCGGACATCGTCGTGATGGGCGAAGATGTCGGATATTTCGGCGGCGTTTTTCGCGCGACAGCCGGCCTGCAAGAAAAGCACGGCAAAAACCGCGTGTTTGATACGCCAATCTCTGAATGCGGGATTATTGGTGCCGCAGTGGGGATGGGGGCGTATGGCCTGCGTCCTGTTCCGGAAATTCAGTTCGCGGACTATATCTATCCCGGTCTTGACCAACTTATTTCAGAGGCGGCCCGGCTGCGGTATCGGTCCGCTGCGGACTATATTGCTCCCCTGACTGTTCGCTCTCCATTCGGCGGCGGTATTTTTGGCGGCCAAACCCATAGTCAAAGTCCGGAAGCTCTATTTGCCCACGTTGCCGGGTTGAAAACAGTCATTCCCGCCACGCCGTATGACGCGAAGGGACTGTTGATTTCTGCCATTGAAGACAATGACCCCGTCATCTTTTTTGAACCCAAACGGATCTATAACGCGCCGTTTACCGGCTATTATGACAAACCTGTCGAACCGTGGAAGACACACCGCGATAGCGTTGTTCCAGAAGGGCGCTACACCGTACCTCTGGGCAAAGCGCGGACTGTTCAAGAAGGCGAGGCTTTGACCGTATTGGCATATGGAACAATGGTTCATGTGGCGGAGGCCGTTTGCCGCGAAAAGGGCATTGATGCCGAGATACTGGACCTCAGAACGATTGTTCCGCTTGATATCGAAGCGATTGAAAAGTCGGTCGAGAAGACTGGCAAATGTCTGATAGTTCACGAGGCAACGCGGACTTCCGGTTTCGGTGCTGAATTGTCTGCTTTGGTGACAGAACGATGTTTCTACCACCTCGAAGCGCCGGTTGAGCGAGTGACCGGTTTCGATACACCCTATCCGCACAGCCTTGAGTGGGCATATTTCCCGGGCCCCGTCCGTATTGGCGAAGCCCTCGACAAATTGATGAGCGAGTAACGCTATGAGCCGTTTCACATTCAATATGCCCGATATCGGTGAAGGTATTGCAGAGGCCGAAATCGTCGAATGGAATGTCGGCGTCGGTGATCATGTCGAAGAAGATCAAGAGATCGTTGCGATGATGACCGACAAAGCCACTGTCGCGATGGAAAGTCCTGTTACCGGGACAATTGTGGAAGTTGCCGGGGAAGTGGGCGACATGGTGGCGATTGGCTCTATGTTGGTCGTCGTTGAGATAGAAGGCGGGGGTGCTGAAGACGCTGTCGAGGCCGCTGAGCCGTCAGTCACCGTTGAGCAGACGCTGGCTCCAGTGCCAGAAACACCAGAGCCTGCGCCAACAGCTGTCGTAGAACCAAAACCGGAACCCGCGCCTGCGCGGGTTTCCACCACTGCGAAAGTGCTGGCCAGCCCTGCAGTCCGCCAGCGCGCGAAAGACATCGGCATTGATCTTGCCGAGGTAAAACCGGCTGATGGAAACCGCGTGCGGCACGCCGATCTTGATGCGTTTCTTTCATACAATGCAGGCAGCGGTTTCTCGGCAGCTTCCGTGAAGCGCGATGATGAAGAACTGAAAGTTATTGGCCTGCGTAAGCGCATCGCCCAGAACATGGCCGCGTCAAAGCGGAATATCCCGCATTTCTCCTATGTAGAGGAAGTGGACGTAACCGATATGGAAGTGATGCGTGCAGACCTCAACGCTCACCGTGGCAGCAAACCAAAGCTAACGATGATGCCGCTGCTGATAACAGCGATCTGCAAACTCATACCGCAATTCCCGATGATCAATGCGCGGTTTGATGATGAAGCGAACATTGTCACGCGGCATGGCGCGGTGCATTTGGGAATGGCGACTCAAACCGATGGCGGTTTAATGGTCCCGGTAATTCGAGATGCGCAGGCGTTGAATATCTGGCAGTTGGCACGAGAGATCGGGCGGCTAGCAGAAGCAGCACGCGACGGTTCCGCGACTTCGCAAGAGCTTTCCGGTTCTACCTTGACCTTGACCTCGCTTGGGCCGTTGGGCGGGGTGGCCACAACGCCGGTTATTAACCGCCCGGAAGTGGCGATTATCGGGCCGAACCGGATTATCGAACGGCCGATGTTTGTATCTGATGGCAATGGCGGTGAACGGATTGAGAAGCGCAAGCTGATGAATATCTCGATCAGCTGTGATCACCGGGTCGTGGACGGCTATGACGCGGCAAGCTTTATCCAGGAGTTCAAGAAGCTGGTCGAAACACCCGTCTTGCTGCTGGCTGACTGACGGTTAAGTTTTAGCGGACAATCGCGCTATATGTGATTTTGCCGGAACCGTTAGCGGATTGGTGGGACGGTATGGTCCATCGCAAATGGGTTACGTCCTCGACCGATGCGCGGCGCGATCCGAAGCGGTCATTGACCCGCAATGTTCCGATTCGCCCCCAGCTGCGGCCATTATCAATCGACACAATTTGCCCGTCATGGCTGCTGCTTTTGAATTTGAGATGTTTAGGGATTGGGCTGGACACGACGAAACTTTTACGAGCTCCGTCGGAACGCCAATCGACAACCAGAACGACCGTGTCACCCCGGGTCAGAGAAGTGGCCGGCTCTATTGAGCGTGTCTTGCCATTGTCGGACATTCTTTCGACATAGGCAGCACGGGATAGCTCAATCTGTGCCTGAACGGCGGTCGTACCGAAAAACGCGCTTGCGCACATGGTCAGAATAATCGCGCTACGCATAGTTCCCTCCATCCCTTGCTTGAGATTGGAAGTGCACTGCCGATGAGAGGCGAAAATATGGTTAATGGGGCGAAAAAACGCGCAAGAATCCACTAAGTCACAATCTTGGCACATTTTGATGTTTTTGAGCGTTGACAGCCAAAAGAAGCTGCCCTAACTGCGCCTCTCCCAAGCGGTGCTTGCCCAAATATACGCGGGTGTAGCTCAGTTGGTTAGAGCGCCGGCCTGTCACGCCGGAGGTCGCGAGTTCAAGTCTCGTCACTCGCGCCACTTGGGAATTTTAAAAAAATAAACGTTGCGATACCGGCGGTTGCTGGAATCGCGTGCTGTCAATCTGCAATCTCGATGGCTCTACCTGGACGGGGCGCAGCCGATGCGGTCGCGGTTCTTATTCAGAACCCAGCTTGCGGCATTGTTCAAAAAACGGCCATAGTTTGGGGTGTCATAGGGCTGATAGCTATGCCCGGCGGCTGAATACACAGCGCGTGCGTCTCCCATACATCTGGCCCAAGCAATGGGGTGGTCTGCCGGCTTGTCTCCCATTCGTAAATCTTCGCGGTCGCCATACACCAAATTTTCTGGAGAATAGCTCGCCTCGTCCAAGCCGATGAGAGGCACACTGCCCGCCAGATATTCCATGTCTTCGAAGCTGTACCACTCATCTGTTTGGATCCAGTGGGACGGCAATCCGCGCATTATGGGGTGCTGTTCGGCCAGCGACACTAGTTTTGCCGATTGAAATTGGGGGTCTGCGGGGTGCCCGATAAATTCTGGACCAATCACTTCGCGATCGAACCATTTCCACGATGAATGGGACGCGTCACCAGCGCTGTGTAGCGCCACCAATGCGTTGCCTTTTGCGAACCAAGTTTCAAACGCCTCCTGTTGTTCTTTGGATAGCGCATCACCGGACATATTGTTGAAAATGACTAGGTCAAAACGGGCCAATTGCTCGTCATTAAATATTGCGGCGTTGGAGGTAGTGAAAAACCCCATATTCAAATCGTCTGCCAGTTCTGCGAAATAGCGATCCGCACCGGCAATGCCCTTATCGTGGCGATAACTCCGCGTCTTTGAGAATACCAATATCGCGGGCTCGGCCATATATTGGTTGAGCGCAGGCCTTACAGTGTCGTGCGGTGGATGAGGGGCGGTCTCGCTCGCCAATGATGCCGGGTTCAAGCTGAAGAGAACAAGCAGAGTCAATAGATGTCGAAAGCGCATAAGCGGGATAGTAACACCTCGCTATTTTTTGGCTAGAAGCTGATTTCAGCCTACCCCCACTTGCCTGTTTCCATCCAGATCAGGAACCGTTTGAGTGGAAGAAGCCAGATCAGGCCGAAAAATAGATACACCACAGTTTGCGCCAGTGCGTGCCAATCACCCACAATTTCAGGGACGTAACGCGCTATGATTATCCCATAGACCATCAAGGCTATCAGTAGCCCGAGGATACCAAGAGGAATTCTACCAGTGGGTTCTTCGCGCATCAGAAGGGTCCGTATAAGCGTGTTGGCGTGACAATGGCGTGCATCGGCTGATCGTGAGGCTCTGTCGGCAATGCATCGACCAATTGACTATCCCAACCCATGCCGATGGCAACGGTTCCGGGGTGATCGGCCAGCCAGCGGTCATAATGGCCACCGCCTTGACCCAACCTGTGGCCTGCATCTGTGTATGCGATGAGCGGGACGAACAGCACTTCTGGCTGTTCTTTTGCAGCGTCCCCGGTTGGTTGCCGGATGCCAAAAGCACCCGTTTCTAAATCGCTACCTTCAAATGGATCGGTATGTTCGGCAAATTCCATGGGAGACGAAGCGTCCGTAAATCTCGGCAGGACCACTTTGTGACCAGATTCGAGGAAGTGTTTGATGTAGCCATTGGTTGGGGCTTCATCATCGGTGGCATGATACAAACCGATATTGGCGCCTTCGGGTATCAGATTGCTTAACCCAGCGGGAGGTTGGTTGAACAGCAGCGCCCGCACCATATCAGGAATAGCGGCGACATGATCGCGCCGCGCCGCGCGCATCGTCTTCCTAAGAGCCGATTTCTCTTTCATGGGTAGCATTGCTTTCTGATGGAGGTGAAGTGGCGGGACCACAATGGTCGGTTTCCGGGAAATCCGCCGACGCCTAAACGTCAGGTGGGCGCCGTATGCATCAAGGCCCCGTGCGAAACGTTACCTTGGACAGGGACAGCTCCCTAGGATTGCTTATAGCCTCAGGGATGTTCTGCAGCTCGTGCCGAGCAGCCCCGCCGGGTACTACTTAGGAACTCGCAGCCTGCGCCTCAAGCTTATCCGCACAAGTTTCTAGCAGTTCGGCAAATCTTTCCAGTGCCGGTGCCAGTTCGGGATCGATTGGCATCGAAACCCCCTTAGTATCCGCAGCATCCTGACTGGCGACGAGTTTAGCATTGGTTTCGTCGATCATCCGATTGGCATTTTCCAACAAAGTATCTTTGCTGGTGATCTGCTTCACCAAATTATCCCGCTCTCGCTCCAACTCTGCCGCTTTGGCCTCAGCCGCTTGCTGGGCGTTTTGAAGGTCTTCCGCCTCGGTACGCCGTTCTTCGAGCTCTTTTCGCATATTGTCGACATCGGCCGAGTGTTTTTGATGGGCGGATTGCAGCCCTTCCAATTCACTTTCCAGATCTGTTATTTTCGACGCCATGACGTCACGCTGGCCGATAGCAACCTTAGCTGCGCGCAATTCATTTTCAGCACTCGCTTTTTCAGCGATGAAAGTTTCTCGCTCGGCTGCTGACGTCTTTTTAAGCTCGTGGAGCTCATCAGCAAGAAACAGCGCGCCGAACAGAATCTTCTGTACCTCGCTTGTGTTTACTCCATCGCCTAAAGATTGGACCTTGGCATCAATTGCTTGGCCAAGCTTGGCAACGTGGCTTTCTTCCCCGGGGGCGCATGCCACGGTGTATTCTTTGCCAGATATCCGCAGGCTGACTTCGCTCATTGATCCATCTCGTCAATCAATGTGTCCAGTTCCGCCAGTGTCGAATTGGCGACCTCACGCAGGGCCTCATGCTTTATCACAAGTGCCGAGACCGATGGGGCCGTTGCTGGCGGATTGTCCGCCACTTCGGCGATACGGGCCAATGCAGTCTCAATTCTATTGACCGCAGATTCAATACGAGTGTCGCTCATGACGCTGTTTTAGAGAAAATGCTGTTGCAGCGCAAAGGCTTGGTGCAACCTGTTGATAATTGTCCGAATAGAAATGGTAGTGGAACTGTTAGCTTGCTGTCCTTGACCATCCGCGGTGCATCCGCGATGGCTCCGCTCGCGCCCGAATCGTTCTGGCGAATACACTATGACAGCACCGTAAGGAGCGCCCCGAATGAGCCTTGACCCGTCCCGTCTGGCACCAATGGCAAATGCCATTCGTGCACTTTCTATGGATGCGGTCCAAGCCGCCAATTCAGGACATCCCGGCATGCCAATGGGTATGGCCGATGTGGCGACAGTGCTGTGGTCCAAATATTTGAAGTTTGATCCATCCGCGCCTGATTGGGCTGACCGTGATCGTTTCGTGCTTTCTGCCGGGCATGGCTCGATGTTGATCTACTCGTTATTGCACCTGTCGGGCTATGCTTCGCCAACGATTGATGACATTCGCAATTTTCGTCAAATCGGCAGCCCCTGCGCTGGCCACCCGGAAAACTTTCTGATCGATGGTGTGGAATGCACCACCGGCCCCTTGGGGCAGGGCGTCGCGATGGCGGTCGGTATGGCGGTGGCGGAACGCCAGTTGAATGCGAATTTCGGTAACGATATTGTCAATCACCGGACTTGGGCGATCGCTGGCGATGGCTGCCTGATGGAAGGCATCAACCACGAAGCCATCGGCTTGGCCGGGCACTTGAAGCTCGGCGGTCTGATTGTCCTTTGGGATGATAACAACATTACCATTGATGGGACTGCTGATCTTTCAACCAGCGAAAACGTGGAAGCGCGGCATCAGGCTGCGGGTTGGCACACAGTGCGCTGCGATGGTCATGATCAGGCGGATATCAGCCGTGCCATCGAAGAAGCGATGGCGGATCCGCGCCCATCGCTGGTTGCTTGTAAAACGATCATCGGCAAAGGCGCGCCCAATAAACAGGGTACATCTGCCACGCATGGTGCGCCGCTGGGTGCAGAGGAGATTTCTGCCGCGCGTGACGTGCTTGGTTGGGAGCACGCCCCGTTTGTTGTCCCCGCTGACATCACCGCAGACTGGCATGCCACTGGTGAGCGCGGCAAGGCCGAGCACGCCGCCTGGAAAACTCGCTTGGATGCGTCTGCTCACAAAGCAGAATTCGCCGACCGGATGGCGGGTGTTTCTGCCGGTGCCGGTGCAGCTATTGAAGATCATATTCGCGGCCTGGCAGCTGAACCGAAGACGGTTGCAACCCGTAAGGCGTCTGAAATGGCGCTTGGCCCGCTGACTGAAAAACTGCCCCATCTGATCGGCGGTTCCGCTGATTTGACCGGCTCCAACAACACGAAAACGCCCAGCACATCGCCATTCTGCGCTGATGATTACTCGGGCCGCTACATGTATTACGGCATCCGTGAATTCGGCATGGCGGCAGCGATGAATGGTATGATGCTGCATGGCGGTGTTGTTCCGTATGGCGGTACATTCCTGATTTTCAGCGATTATTGCCGCAATGCTATCCGTCTTTCTGCATTGCAGGAAACGGGGGTTGTGTATGTGATGACCCATGACAGCATCGGCCTTGGTGAAGACGGGCCGACCCACCAGCCGGTGGAACAGGTCATGAGCCTGCGCTTGATCCCGAATCTGAATGTTTATCGTCCATGCGATACGATTGAGACGGCAGAATGCTGGGCCTTGGCACTGCAAACTTCCAGCACACCGTCCATCTTGGCTCTGTCGCGCCAAAATCTGCCGCAGCTGCGCGGTGAGGGTGACGAGGCTTGGACATCAGATGTTAACCGTTCTGCTAAGGGTGCTTACCGTATTTCGGCGGCTAAGGCTGCCCGTAAGGCGGTGCTGATAGCAACTGGTTCTGAAGTGGCGTTGGCCGCGGAAGTGGCTGCGCAGCTTGAAGAAAAAGGAATTGGTGCTGATGTGGTGTCGATGCCCTGTGCCGAACTATTTGACGCGCAAGACGCTACGTATCGTTCCGACGTTCTTGGTGGGGCGGATGTTATGAAAGTGTCGATAGAAGCGGGCACTACGCTGGGCTGGGAACGCTATACAGGAACTGAGGGTTTGAATATCGGCCTTAACCGTTTCGGCGCATCTGCACCGGCCGGTGATCTTTTCGCCAAATTTGGTTTCACAGCGGATGCAATCGTTCCGCAAATTGTTTCAAAATTAGAAGGTTAAACAGGAGCTCTATCATGGCTACCAAAGTTTCGATTAATGGATTTGGACGTATCGGACGGCTTGTGGCGCGCGCTATTCTAGAGCGCAGCGATCATGATCTTGAACTGGTTGCGATTAACGATCTGGCCGATGCCAAAGCGAACGCATTGCTGTTCCAATTCGATTCGACACATGGCCGTTTCCCCGGTGAAGTATCTGCGAGCGATGACAGCATTACCGTCAATGGTAAGAAGATCGCCGTTACGTCAGAACGTGACCCGGGCAATCTCCCTCACGCCGAGATGGGTGTGGATATTGTTTTGGAATGCACCGGCTTTTTCCAATCGCACGAAGCGGCTGAACCGCATCTCAAAGCAGGTGCAAAGCGTGTATTGATTTCGGCACCGGCCAAAAATGTCACAGCGACAGTCGTGTACGGCGTAAACCACGATATCCTGACTGCCGCTGATGTGATTGTATCCAACGCCAGTTGTACCACTAACTGCCTGTCACCTGTTGCTAAGGTTTTGAACGATCTGGTGGGCATCGAGCGCGGTTTCATGACCACAATCCACAGCTACACCAATGATCAGCGTATGCTCGATCAAATGCATGGCGATATGCGCCGTGCGCGGGGCGGGGCACAGAATATGATCCCGACAACAACCGGCGCTGCACGGGCTGTTGGTCTTGTACTGCCGGAACTGGCGGGCAAGTTGGATGGTAGCTCGGTCCGTGTCCCGACACCCAATGTCTCGCTGGTTGATCTGGTGTTCACTCCAGGCCGCGATACAACTGCAGAAGAACTCAATGCAGCGTTGAAGGCGGCTGCCGATGGCCCAATGAAAGGCGTGCTGGATTACACCGATCAACCGCTCGTCAGCAGTGATTTTAACCACTATCCGGCAAGCTCCACAATCGACAGCCTTGAGACATCGGTCATGGAAGGCAAGTTGTGCCGTGTCGTCAGCTGGTATGACAATGAATGGGGCTTTTCTAACCGCATGATCGATACCGCCGGCGTTATGGCAGGTATGCTGTAAGGAACCGAAACATGAGCAGCTTTCGCACTCTCGACGATTTGGGCGATGTCACCGGCAAGGTGGCACTGGTTCGGGTCGACTTAAATCTGCCTATGGATGGCGGATCTGTCACTGACACCACCCGCGTTGAGGCTGCAAAGCCCACCATCATGGAATTGGTGGACGCGGGTGCGAAAGTGCTTTTGCTGGCACATTTTGGCCGTCCCAAAGGTGCGCGTAATTCGACGATGTCGGTGAGCATGACCTTGGATGCTGTCGAAGATGTGCTCGGCAAAGAAGTTATGTTTATTCCCGAAGTTCAAGGGCCGGTGGTTGCGCAATCGATCGGCATCCTGCGCAACGGGGATATCGGCCTTCTCGAGAACACCCGGTTTTGGCCAGGTGAAGAAGCGAACGATGCAGAGTTTGCGGCAGGGATTGCGGCCAATGCAGACTTCTTCGTGAATGATGCATTCTCCGCAGCGCACCGTGCCCATGCAACTACAGAGGGGTTGGCCCGCATCCTTCCAGCCTTCGCAGGGCGCGCGATGGAAAAAGAACTGACTGCATTAGAGGCTGCTCTGGAAAAACCGGAACAGCCGGTTGCCGCAGTAGTTGGCGGAGCGAAAGTATCGTCAAAGCTGGCAGTGCTCGAAAATTTGGTCGGTAAGGTTCAGCACCTCATCATTGGCGGCGGCATGGCCAATACGTTTCTCGCCGCGCGCGGTGTGGATGTCGGTAAATCGCTGTGTGAGCACGATCTCACGGATACAGCTAACGCCATCATGGACGCGGCGGATCATGCCGGTTGTACTGTGCATTTGCCCTATGATGTTGTTGTTTCAAAAGAGTTTTCAGCCAACCCGGCTAGCCTTCGGGTCTGTAATGTTCATGAGGTAGCCGAAGACGAAATGATTTTGGATGTCGGCCCTCAGGCAGTTGAGGCCTTGGGGGATGTCCTTAAAACATGCAAAACGCTCGTATGGAACGGACCTATGGGCGCCTTTGAGACAGAACCGTTTGATGACGCGACCGTCGCTTTGGCTAAAACAGCCGCGGCACTCACCATCGGCGAATCGCTTGTATCCGTCGCCGGAGGCGGTGACACAGTGGCCGCTCTCAACCATGCCGGTGTTGCTCAAGATTTCAGTTATATTTCAACTGCAGGTGGCGCGTTCCTCGAATGGATGGAGGGCAAAGAGCTGCCCGGTGTCACCGCTCTGAAAAAATAAGAAGGCAAGAAATAATGGCCGAGAACCGGCAGCTGTTTGCGACTCCTTTTGTGATTGATGAACTCGCCAGCGTTGAAGGGATAGCGGCGTTGCGACAGGCAATCGCTGGCGAACAGGCGAAGGACACACTGGGAGTTCAGATCTCAAACATAAACGGTTGGCACTCCAACACAAAGATGATTGAATGGGGTGGGGAAGTCGCGCGTGCTTTGGCCTTCAAGGCGATGCAGATGGCGGATAGCCAGACACTTGATATTAAGTCGCCTAGCAACAGCCGCTTCGGTTGGATTCCGGAGATGTGGGCCAATGTCAGCAGGGCGGGTAGTGCAAATCAATACCATACCCATCCGGGCTCTTACTGGTCAGCGGTCGCCTATGTTGATGACGGTTACGAGGGTAGCGATGATCCCTCATTGGGTGGCGAGCTCCAACTCCTAGACCCGAGGATGCCGATGATCCGCATGACTGCCCCAGATCTCAGGCTAACTGGGCCAGATGGCAGTGCACAGGCAGATGAGGTCTCGATCAGGCCAAAAACAGGGATGGTTGTGTTGTTCCCAAGTTGGCTGCAGCACGCTGTTCGTCCGTTTAGAGGGGCAGGAAGCCGTGTATCTGTGGCGATAAATTTGGTTCCTGCGCTGAGGAACGATGGGTGATACTACTTATTTAGAAGTTACCTTTAGTAGCGACTAGACGCTGTATAATATCGGCTAGCCGGTCGCCTTGCGGATACCGCTTACGCCAGTTAAAGGGCTTTCAAGCGCCGTGCATTCCTATGCATAAAATGTCTAAATTTTAGGATCCCATCATGAATCATCAGGAAATGACCTCTCAGATCGCTAACGGCCAAGGCTTCATTGCAGCGTTGGATCAAAGCGGCGGGTCCACCCCTAAAGCTTTGCGTGCTTATGGCGTTGCTGATGATGAATGGGATGGTGATGACGCCATGTTTGCTAAGATCCACGAGATGCGCAGCCGGGTGATCACAGCACCTAGCTTTGGCAGCGGCAAGGTCATTGGCGCGATCCTGTTTGAAAAAACAATGGATGGCGATGTTGAAGGCAAACCGACGCCGGAGGCGTTGAAGGCCCGCGGCGTTGTTCCGTTTTTGAAAGTCGATAAGGGTCTTGAGGACGAGGTTGACGGCGTTCAAATGATGAAGCCGAATCCTAATCTTGGCCAGTTGCTTGAAAAGGGCAAGAGCAAGGGCATGTTCGGTACCAAGATGCGGTCTGTCATTAACAGTGCGAATGCAACTGGTATCGCAGCCAATGTCGCCCAGCAATTTGAAGTAGGTCAGCAAATTCTGGACCACGGCTTGATGCCAATTCTTGAGCCGGAAGTCTCCATCGGTGCCCCAGATCGGGCCGAAGCTGAAGAAATTGTTCTGGCAGAAATTCTGAAAGGATTGGATGCTCTGCCTGAAGGTTCGCAGGTGATGCTTAAGCTAACAATTCCAGTCAAACCAAACCTTTATAAGGCACTTGTCGATCATCCGAAGACACTCAGTGTAGTGGCTTTGTCTGGGGGTTTCACCCGTGAAGATGCGTGCGAGCATCTGGCTGAAAACAGCGGAATGATCGCCAGCTTTAGTCGCGCATTATTGGAAGAATTGCGCGCTCAAATGACTGACGAACAATTCGATGCAGCTTTGAGCGAAGCCATCAATCATATTCATAGAGCATCAATCGCTGGTTGAGAGCTGCCGGGGCTTGGCTGTGCTGAGCTGTGCAGGTAAGCGCGGGGTATGACAAACCGTATTCCAGCCTGCCAACTATATCTAATCTCTCCGCTTGACGTTGGCGGCGACTTTCCTGAACGTTTGAAAAACGCTCTGGCCGCCGGTTCAGTGGCTGCGTTCCAATTCCGTGTAAAGGGGTTGGAGCAGCACCAGGCTGCGCAATTGGCGGCGCCGCTGCAAGAGATATGCGCCAATCATGATGTCGCATTTATTGTAAATGACGATGTCGCATTGGCAGTCCGTTTGGCGGCGGATGGCGTCCATTTGGGCCAGTCAGATGGCTCCCCGAAAGAGGCGCGCGCGGAGGTTGGTAACGACATGCAGATAGGCGTCACTTGTCATGATAGTCGCCATCTGGCGATGGAGGCAGGAGAGCAGGGGGCTGACTATGTCGCCTTTGGGGCGTTCTTTCCTAGCACGACCAAGGATGCCGAACACACGGCCGACATTGAATTAATCGAATTTTGGAGCGATCTGTTCGAGATACCATCGGTCGCTATCGGGGGAATTACCCCAAATAATTGCGGGCCTTTGATTGAAGCCGGTGCCGACTTTCTAGCGGTATCAGGTGCCGTTTGGAATGGCGACGAAGCTGCTGCTGTTGCGGCCTTTTCGGACGCATTGCAAAAGCATAAGCGGGTACGCGCAGACGATTAATTTCGCCTCAGATGCTGCCTGCGCGCCGGGTGCATCGGACACGGCTAAGCTCGCCTTTTTCATCCAACCAGCGCAGGGTTTGGCTGCCGGTCCGTTCAAATTGCATGCCGTTCATCGGGCCGCGTGTGAACGTGACGCGGTTGCCGGTGAAAAGATACGTACCTGCGCCATCCGCCGTGTGATAGCTGGATGCGTTATCAATGATAAACTGCTTCCCCGGTAAATCGACCCATGCTGCCCCCGCGGCATCGCCGGGCAGGGAGCACTGATAAATGCCATGTGGTAATGTGCTGAGCTTTCCAGCAGATTGCGCCATAGCACTAACTGGGATGATTGCGGCAATGAGCAGGACAGACTTCCAAAGCATGAGGCGATATTAGAGCAGGTTGAACCTATTTACCAGCCACCTTGCCCGGCGCCACGCGCTCGGCTAAAGGCGCGGCCTGACATATGCGGCGATCGTCCGCTCATCTCAATAAAGGCTCTTTCGACATGAAGATCAGCGGCGTGGACATTCGTCCCGGCAATATTATCGAATATGAAGGCGGTATCTGGAAAGTTGCCAAAATTCAGCACACCCAACCGGGCAAAGGCGGGGCCTATATGCAGGTTGAAATGAAGAACCTGCAAGATGGCCGCAAAACCAATGTCCGTTTCCGAAGTGCTGATACGGTCGAGAAAGTTCGTTTGGATACCAAGGAATTTCAGTATCTATATGAAGATGGTGAGCTGTTGGTGTTCATGGACGGTGACACATATGAACAGATCAATCTTGAATCTGATTTGCTCGGGGAAGCCAAGGAATTCTTGCAAGACGGCATGCAAGTGAAGCTTGAGCTGTGGGAAGAAAAACCCATCAGCGTCGCTTTGCCTGATCAGATTGAGGCAGAGATCGTAGACGCCGACGCAGTGGTGAAAGGGCAGACAGCCTCTTCCAGCTACAAGCCTGCTGTGCTTGATAATGGTGTTCGGATCATGGTTCCGCCGCATATCGGTTCCGGTACCCGCATTATCGTTGACGTGTATGAGCGTACCTATGTTGGTAAGGCTGGCTGATTAATCATGGCGGCAGTATCGGGAATTATTCGCGTGATGGAACGCGCCGCGCGTAAGGCGGGGCATCGTTTACGGCGCGATTTCGGCGAAGTTGAACATTTGCAAGTAAGCCGCAAAGGGCCTGCTGATTTTGTATCCAAGGCGGATATGCGATCGGAACGCACTTTGTATGATGAACTGCTTGCTGCCCGCCCTGACTGGGGCTTTGTGCTGGAAGAGGCAGGTGTAATCGAGGGCGCGCCGGATATGCCGCGTTGGATCATTGATCCGCTTGATGGGACCAGCAACTTTCTGCACGGCATCCCGCACTTTGCGATCTCTATTGCAGCGCAAGAGCCAAAGCTCGGCGGACAGGGTTGGGGCGATGTCTTCGCTGCGGTTATCTATAATCCGGTAACGGATGAGACATATTGGGCGGAAAAAAGCCGCGGTGCGTGGCTTCACGATGGCCGTTTGCGCGTCTCTGCCCGCCGCAACTTGTCCGACGCGTTGATTTCGACAGGTATTCCATTCCAGGGCCATGGTGATTTTGCACAATGGACCAAGATTTTTGGTGCCATCGGACCGCAAGTGGCAGGTATCCGCAGGAACGGTGCAGCGTCGCTCGATCTCGCATGGCTGGCAGCAGGCCGCTATGATGGTTTCTGGGAAAGCGGGCTGAATGATTGGGATACAGCAGCCGGATGTTTGCTGATCCGTGAGGCTGGCGGTTTTGTCAGCGATTATCGCGGCCGGTCCGAACCGATCCATTCAAAGCAGATATTGGCGGCGAATGATGCGCTGCATTCAAAGATGCACAAGCTTTTGGCGGGTGCAATTAAGGTATAAGTGGAAATGGTGCTTGAAGCGGGCGTGATCGCTCGCTAAGCGCTCTTTCCGCAACACGGGATGCCCCTGTGGTGGAATTGGTAGACGCGCCGCACTCAAAATTGAGTTCTACCTTAAAATATTAGCCAAAAACCCTTTAATACCAACGGTTTGAGCAAGGACGAGACTTCCAAAAAGACTTACACATGTCTTACACATTTTGGAGTTTCGTTATGACAGCTGAAAGCTACGCTCTGATGGATGGCGCGCTTCACGTTTATCGGCGTGAGAATAGTCGCTTCTGGCAATGCTCAACCTATTTGGGCAGCCGCAATCATCGGCAGACAACCAAAGAGATGAACCTTGCTGCCGCTAAGGATTTTGCGCGCGACTGGTATATGGAAAAATGCGTCGAGGATCGTCAGCGCCGACGTGGCGGACTGGCCATACTGGCGAATCCTCTCCAGCAGCAAGTCACCGAACCTGTCCCCGGACTTGGCCAAGCGATCGATGGCCGCCTGCGCCGAACCCCAACTGGTCCCAGTTTCGAGGATGCCGCCAAAGCATTTCTCGATGAGTTCGAAGTTATCACGCAGGGCGAACGCAATGAGGGATATGTGGAATCGAAGTCCATTCACGTCCGCGTCCACCTCCTGCCGTTCTTTGGAGATACCGCGCTCAAAGACATCAATGCGGGCAAAGTGCAAGATTATCGCGTTCACCGTCAGACGTCCCGTGTTGACGCGAAGACCGGCAAGCCGAAGAAGCCAGCCCGCGCGACTTTGCATGGCGAAATCGTCACGCTCCGTCAGGTATTGAAAACGGCCAATCGCAAGGGCTGGATTTCTGCAATTCCGGATATGTCAGCGCCATACAAGACATCAGGCAAGCTGGAGCATCGCGCCTGGTTTTCTCCCGAAGAGTATAAACTGCTTTACGAGGCCACGCGGGAGCGAGCAAAAAACCCGCCCAAGCCGCGTTGGCGCGAAGTCTGCGAGACTTTTCATGACTATGTTCTGTTCATGGGAAACACCGGGCTTCGCCCCGATGAGTCCGCACGTATTCAGCTTCGCGACGTCAAGATCGTGGATGATGAATCGACGGGCGAGCGCATATTGGAGATAGAGGTGCGTGGGAAGCGGGGTGTCGGTTTCTGCAAATCGATGCCCGGTGCAATCTTGCCCTTCGAGCGCGTCCGTGATCGCAAAGAGCTTAAGCCGACCGACCCGATATTCGGGAAGACGCCGCGCGAATTGATGAACACCGTCCTTGACGAACTCAATCTGAAATTCGACCGTGATGGGCATGTCCGCACCTGTTACAGTTTGCGGCACACCTATATCTGCCTTCGATTGCTAGAAGGCGCGGACATTTATCAGGTCGCCAAGAACTGCCGCACCAGCGTCGAGATGATTGAAAAGTATTACGGACGGCATTTGAAAAACAACATTGACGCTTCGGCAGTCAACGTCCGTCGAGCGCGGCCTAAACCCTTAACGGCCTCAAAGAAGTCTATGAAGCCAAAGGCATAATTTGCATTCTTGATATTTTCCGTTGCGTCTCATGACGGCGGCGTTATATGCCTCTCACAACGCGGGCGTGGTGGAATTGGTAGACGCGCGGGATTCAAAATCCCGTTCCGAGAGGAGTGCGGGTTCGATTCCCGCCGCCCGCACCATCTAATTTAGCAGGCTCCGATAAGCCCACCGCACGGTGGGTAGGAGCCTGCATTAGCGGATCGCTTGGGGACGAACGTCCCGCACTCCGCTTTCGCGAAATGACAATCGAACGGCATTGTCATGTTGGCCTCAAAAATCGCGGACGGGATTTAGCCATCGCCGATGATTTACGCCGCGAAGCGTCATTAGCTTCAATCCGAATTGACCTGACTTGAAGAAAGTTCACACTCGCGAGTAGCGATATGTACCCTTCACGTGTTGGTTCAGATACTGTCCAACCGAGCTTGCGCCTAATAAGCCGTCAAAAATTGCCTGCGGCACATCAAAATATTGATAAGTGCCACCATTATTAAACTCCACTTGCAGAGTTTGTGAATCTTCCTCGTAGCCAACCGCTGCGACGTTCGATGAATCAACATTATGCATTTCCATGGCTCAACTCTATTCCTTTACTCTTGAAATTTTTGGATCTTGAGCGCGCCATGCTTCGACCAGCTCATCAAAGCGCGGTTCAACCTCTTTAGGTATACCCCAGCCGCCAGGATACTCCGTCTCATCTAAAGGCACTTCATCGTAAACGATGGGATCTTGGCTGTCTGGTCGCTTGTCCTTTGGAGGCGCCTCAACGGTAGTTCGCATTGGCAATTTTACGGCTTCACCCAATATGATCGCTTCGCCGGTTCGCAGTATCGGCAACATACCGGTCAGGCCGTCCAAATTGTCAGACATAGCAGAAGAGATATGTGACCGATCTGAGGAATTGGCCAAGCGTAGTGCAAAAAAGGTACCACATTGCGATAAGATCGTAGCATCAATTTCTGAGGGCCGCTGGCTCACAATCATTGCGCCCATGCCGTATTTCCGACCTTCTTTTACGATTCTCTTGACGATCGACGAGGCCATGTTGTCGGCTCCATCATTCAGGTAAATGTGTGCTTCTTCCATGACGATCAACAGCGGTCTATGGCGCCCACCTTGAGATAAATCGCGACCCCAGAAGATCGCATCATAGAGTAAGCGTAGAAGTACCCCAATCGTGGTCTGCAATATGTCTGCAGGGACGCCGGAGAGGTCCAAAATTGAAATCGGATGCTGGCTTCCAATCCAATCTTTTAGCAGCTCGTCAATGTCATTTGCGATCTTTCCATCCGCCTCTGGCAAAAATTGTTCTGGGCGAAAAATAAAATTGTAGCGGGGAATACGCAGCTTGGTGCCGAGCAAAAGCACTTGCTTTCCGAGTCCTAAAGCGCCGGGCAAGTAGTTTATTTTGTCTGCACCAGCGTCGGTGAGAACAGTTTTGAAGGTCGGAGGTATTCCGAGATATGGATCGCCCTTTAGTTCCTTACCTTTTGAGTCGGTCTCGTAAGCCAGATTATCTCTGGGGTCTCCGACTCTCCCTTTTGGGTTGTGATAAGTTCCGAATGTGTCGATGAATAACTCGTGCCACAGTTCATGCAAACTGAAGGGTATAGGAGAATCTACGCTCAGAGTATCTTTGGTAACGCCATTTCTTGGATGTTTGTTCAGAGAGTCCAGCTTGTATTTGTAGACCCGTTCCATCACGATATTTTTGTCTTTTTCGTTACCGAATTCACCAAATGCTACCTGACACAGCTCTTCAAAATTAAGCGCCCAAAATGGTATGAGGAGTTTTTGTTGTGATTGTGAGCTCAGCGATGCTGTCGCAATCTTGAAGATGCTGGCTTTGTCTTTGAGAGCCTGTTCATATTCTCCATGAAGGTCCAACATGACGATCCGTGCAGAGGGGTAATCGCTGCCGTTGGATACAGCATTCATGAGACTTGCAACGGTTGTAGATTTTCCCGAACCGGTTGTTCCTACTACGGCAGAATGTCGCGTAATTAACTTATTGATGTCTACTAGTGCAGGAATAGATTCAGCATTCGAGATATGTCCTAAGCGGACAAAATAGGGCTTGTTCGGTTGGCCATATATGTCTTTCAGCTCTCTTTCTGAAACTAAATGAACCTTATCGCCGATTGTAGGATATTGGGACAATCCGCGCTGGAATGTCCCGTTGCGCGGTCCTTCACCAATCAACTGAACGGTCATCCATCGTGACCCATCTAAGATATCCTTGCGGACTTCAGGCACTGCGCTAGCACCGACCTGAGCGATGATCCCGAAGAGATTGTCAAAGCCAATCGGGATTCTAACAAAACTTCCTATTTGGCCCGCTCGGTATCCTTGGCCATCGATGTATACAAAGCCTGACAGCGACTTTGCAGACATTTCTATTCTGACAGTGGTGCCGCTGACGTCTTTGACGTCTCCTAGATAGCTTTCGTCATTTATCAACGGGATCACCTGCGTCTAAACCGATGAACTTCTTGAGAAAATTTGTGAACTCTGCAAAGTCGCCTAGCTTGACGTTGGGTACTATCTGACCTGCGTCATTTTTCGCGTCCCCTGAATGCACAAAATTCAATAAGTCCTTATCATCATCCTGTCCTGACGGTGTCTTTAACCAGTCGCCAATATTGGTTCCGATTATCGCTTTATCATCGGTCCAGACGTTCAGATTATGCTGCCTCTTTGCGAGGCGATATGCGTTTGGATATCTTTCTCCTCCTCCTTCGTCGGCAGTTTTTTCGAAACTACCAAATTGTAGTGCCAAAACCATCCCGGTCGGGTTGGATTTCAATGCGTTGATTATGGCATCGTTTAGATGACCATCATTGAAGGAGTAGCCATTGAGAATGAGAAATGATGATTTCCTTCGTATAAACCGGTTCAATTGATCGATCAGAGCCAAGTATGGCATCTTGCGACTTTCCTCATATTTGAGATGGGACGGATAAATAAGATGTGAAACCCCAGCATCAGGGGAAGACGACCGGCATACCGCTCGTTCCCCAGCCTTTGTTTCTTGATGCCAGTTTATTGACCCGTGTATTTTCCATAGCCTCGACCAGTGGATTGGGATCAAATTATCCTCAACGGCTCGCAAATCGAAAAAGGATTTTCGAGATCCTACAAAACCGTCGAAATAGGGCACTTCCAAATCTTCGAGGGCCTGTTCGAGAAGCAAATCATAATTGGTTGTAAAAAATTCGATTGCCGTCTTGCGGTCAATAGACCGCACCCAATTACATAGACGATGATAAGGCGTTTCATCATCGGGCAGCGTTACATTCAACTTTTTTACAATTTCGCCGCAGATGTCTTTTTCGAGCTGGTTCAGATCGTCCTCCGTTAAACCCCGGACTTCGCCACCAACCGAAACGGCCAATAAGCTGCGCAGAAAACTAAGAACATCCTCGATATTCTCGGTGTTTTTACCGGCTTTCTTCAGCTCAGAGAGCAGCATTGTGTATTTTGCATTCGCTCCCAAAACCGCATTGATTGCGAGCGTTAGATTCTTCACATCAGGAATTAGTGGCCACTCATCATCCGGCATCGGTACAGATAGAGGACATCCTGCTGAGATAAAAAAGCCGATGGATTCGTTGTCCTGCGAGAGAGACTGACGTAAATATCTCAAATGCCGAATGGGATCATGTGAAGTAGTCACTTATCGTAATTCCTTATTCTGACGACTTTTCGTCATATTCTATCATTGGTAGTTCCAGGCCTTCGATTTCTTGGAGAGCTTGCCCCGCAATTCCCTGAAAATCGCCATACATACCGACCGTACTTTCTATTACGCTCTGTATCTGTATCTCTCGCTTCGCCCATAACCGAGTCATCGCTTTTTTCTCGCGGTCGAGATCCGCCTTCATGTCGGAAAACTTTTCGACAATCGCTTCGACACGGTGTCTAAAACGAGGCCCGGTCAAATAGTCGTAAATTAACTCCATTTTTGTATCTTGGCCTTGGCGTGCACTCTTCGTCATTGCCACTTCGATAAGCGTCTGGCGGAGCGCTGCCACCAATCCAAGACCAAATGCAGGTGCAGAAACCCAGACCCCATCTACTTGACCAAAATTCTCGATATCTTTTGGCAATGCGGTGGACATGATGATTGAAATTTCGGCGTTCGCCGTTCTTTGATCATTGCGGAGCTTTGCCAGCCATCCGTCACTCCAGTTTCTGGTTCTCTTCGATTCCCATAGGATAGTTCCAACAAATGCTCCTGACGGGGAGCGAACCTTCTGAATCACGTCGCCACCAAATTCGCCCTTGGGTACTGGCTCAATATCATCAACCGGAAACCTTGCGGTAAGAGCCTCTTCAAGCTCTAACTCTAACACTTCTCCTTGTAATTGCTGTGAACCTTGTTCTGATTTACGCCTCAACTCTTCAATCTGTCGCTGCATTGACAGGATTTGCTCTTCTTTCTCGGAAACTTTGAGCTTTAGCTCACCTTCAACTTCTGCCTTCGCGGCGGTTCGGACGGCGACAATGCTTTCCTGAACTCTTTTTTCAATAGTAAGGTCTAATTCTCGCTTGGCGTCATCGAGCAATCGCTCTTTTTTTAGCAGCTCTGCTTGAACAGCTTGAGCCTCTGCCAATTTTTCCGTGCGCTGCTTTATCAGCTCCTTTAGTTCAACAACTTCTTTCGATTTTTCCTCAATCTCAGCGTTTGCAATTAGCTGCGCTTTTCTTTTCTCTTCGTCGGTTATTTTTGCACGCTCCGCCTTAACGAGCTCTTTGACATTCTCATCGAGGGCAGTCTCTGCTTCCGCTAGCTCGACTTCTTTTGATTTAATGGCCAACTCTCTAGCTTCGAACTTTTGCTTTTGAGCATCGAGTTTGGCCTCAAATTCTGAGCGTGTAGCTGCAACAAGTGGTCCGGCCAAAGACTCGGTAAGCTTTATATTTGTCCCGCAATTGGGGCATTCAATAATCGGTTCTTCCATCATGTAGTCCATATGAAAATAATATGTAATTGGTCAGGTTTTGTAATCGAAACCTATACTTCAAAGTGTGATAGTTTAGCGATTATTGCAATTACTATCTTGGCGGCGAGCTACTACGAACCCTTTTGAGCTCAATATCTTACGATCAAACTGCGATAACGTTAGCATCGCGTTCATAGCTTGGCTGCCAATCCGGCATGGGGCATGATAAATGAGGCGATGCTCTCAACCACGTGCGACAGGCTTCCAGGGTCAAGTGCGACTCCGCCAATAAAGCTCTGCCATTGCTTCTTCTTCTGATCGTTTGCTGCGAATTCAGGTGTGAGCCCGTCTGGCAAGTCCACAGGAATGGGCGTGCCGCGTCGGTCGAATGTGGCGGCTATGGCCTGCGGCAATCTGCCATCTTCAAATGTGAACGACTGGCTCAAAATCCAAATGTCGTAATAGTCCTTCAATCGGGTGTTGGCGTGACCGAGCGAAACCATCGCCTGAAACTTTTCTGCAATCACGGTTTCACGCGCATAGCCTTGCAGTTTTGGCGGAGACATTTCCAGCATGACGGGGAAGTCCAGATTTTCGGCACCAGGTTCCGTCGCATCGCCAAAGCCGATATCGACAGAGACCGGTACTTTTGCGCCGCCGATCTCGGCAATCGTGCGAATGCGCACGCCGCCATATTCTACTTCTTCACGAATACGGTCGATGCGCGCGGCGGTAGCGTCGAAATGTACCCCGTCTTGATCGTCGATAGCGAGGATTTCGCGGAAAAGGTCCAGCACCGCATCTGGGTCAGGGTCGCCATAACCGAGTAGATCAAGGTCTTGTGTGCCTCGGAATGGTTCGTCGAACCATGTCATCAAAAGCGTTGCTCCCTTCAGAACGAAGCGATCTACATGTTTTGACTGGCTGAGCCGGTACAGCAGCCGCTCAATCGCATAACGATTGAGAACGAAATTGAAGGTTTGATTTTGGTCACGCGCAATGTTCAAAAGCCGCGCGCGCACCGAAGCGCCGATGTTTTTCATTTCCTTAGCCATTGGCCGTTAGCGCCTCAAGATAAGGCCGGATCACAGTGGCCACGCCGCCGCGCTCAGCATGATGCGCGATTTCAGACGCTGTTGCTTTGCGCTGCCGGATTGCCTCTTGCAACCCTTCTAGCGCTACCGATTGCCCAACGGTACGGCGATGGCGGAAACAATCTGCGATGGTTTTCGCAACGCCGAAAACCTTCACCGGGACGCCCTCGATTGAAACGTCCATGACATCATCTTTGAGCAGGGCCTCGGTGAAACGCACGGTTTTGAGTGGCGGATTGCCATCCTTTGGCGTCCAATCATTGGCGCCGATTGCCATCCACACAGATCGGGGCAGCTGATCGGTCAGTTCATGATAGGCGAGGGCGGACACAAGGCAAATGACTCCCTTCGGAACACGTTTTGCCGCTTCCGCTAGGCTATGATTAGCATCAAGCGGTGCGTCCGGCAGCTGGTACATGCCCCTTGAGAGGCGAACGACCTCGCCATCGTCCAGCATACGGCCAATGGTCGCTGCTGTGATTCCTGCTGCCTTAAACTCGGACAGACGGACGATCCCCTGCTTACCAAGGACTGTTTTTGCTAGATCGCGCTGTGTACCGGTTGTCGGCATTGATATAAAACCACCAATCTCTGGGCCTGGACTGTGAGGTTTTGTATCACTAAGGTATGCGCAGGTAAAGTGCGCGTTTTTAGAAGGCATTTAGATTATAGATGGGAAATCATTGATCCTGTTTCCTCGAATTGGCAAAAACCTGTTTCATTCCTCCAGACTGGAATATTATGAGCAACGATTGGCATCCGACACAAGCGATTGGACCTGATGGTCATCGAGCAGACGTCCAGGATGTAGCAAATGGTCTAAAATGTCGCTGTGTTTGCTTCGAATGCGAACAGCATGTCATTGCCAAGCAAGGGCTGAAGGTAAAATGGCATTTTGCGCATCATGCACCAACCAATTGTCGTCCAAGCCCTGAGTCGGAACTTCATTTTTATGCAAAATCTCTATTAGCCGAACGCCTTTGGTGTTGGATTCCCGAAGTTGACGCAAACGCAGCGGAAGTGACCAAGCGCATTTCAGCGCGAAGAAAATTCCAATTTGCCGAAGTCAAAGTCGAAAAGGCGGACGGAAACGTCCGCCCCGATCTGCTCTTGATCGCCAAAGGCGGGAAAATCTTGCATGTCGAAATATATGTCCGGCACAAGGTTGATACCATCAAGCTCGAAAAGCTCAGGACGCGCGGCATCTCGTCCATCGAGATCGATCTTTCAAAGCTCGATTGGGATGACCGAGCAGAATGGGAACTAGCGATCCTTGAAACTGCACCTCGGGAATGGTTGCACAATGTGAAGGCATCAGAGGCCGAGCGCGAAATGGCCGTAACAGCTACGCGGCAAGCTGAAAAACGAGCCGCCGAAATTGACGCCGAGTTCACCAGAATTTCAAAAGTCTGGAAAGCAATCCCCAAATCTTACAGCGCCCCAAGCGCGCAACTGCTTGCTGAACAGGCTCTTGCGAGGAAGCGCGGATTTCACTCCATGATAGCCCATATGCCGAAAGGCGCGGGATGCTTTCTTGTTGCACCGGAATTTTGGCAATCCCGGATTGTGAATGGATTCTTGTGGGATGGTGTCGCCGGTTCAACACGCGCATTCGAGACAAAAGAAGCCCTCGCTTGTGTCAAGGATCTTGTGCGTCCCGGTTTGAACAGAATATCGACCGAGGTCGCCGGTCGCATGAAAGAGGAATTTCCTGAATTCCAGCCTGCTTGGCATACCGTCCACAATTATCTGAAATGGCTCAAAGCTCACCATTGGATGTTCGACAAGCGTGTGGTTGGCAAGAACTGGCTGCCGTCAGGAAGCGCAATCCATCACCGGAAAGAGCAAGAAACTGCATGGGATCGTGAGCGTGAACGCAAGGCCGACATGGCCGAATGGGTCGATTACATATTGTCAAATATCCCGAATAACGAGCATCGCGAATTTGATCGCGGCAGTTGGGTTGATATGTTCGTTACCCGATATGACGAGGATGAAGCTCCGGCCCTGCTTGAAGAGATTCACGAAATGGTGGTCGGTGGTCAAGTTCTTGCTGATGATCTCCTCGAATTGCCATTGCTGGCCGAATATGAGCGACAGGAGCAGTCACAAGCCAAGCGGCGGATCGAAAAGGAACAAAGGCGCCTGGCTGAATTGGAGCGGTCCCAACGCGAAAGCAGAATTCTATCGTTGCGCCAGAAGGCTGAACTGGTTTTTGGAACCGAAGCCCAGCTCTGGCTTGAAACCGGATGTAAACATTTTCAAGATCAGACACCGCTCGTGGTAGTAGAGGCTTCAGATGATGGACTTGAGCAAGCCCTTGAAGAATTACAGCGCTTGCATCGGCAACGAAAAGACGCCGCCGACCGCAATGCCGCGGAAGCACGGCAAAAAACGATGCTGGAAAAGAATTGCGCGGAACTGGCGGAATTAGCTAGCAAGCGAACTAGCGATCCAGCCAGGGCAAACCTGTGGTGCAGATCATCCCATCCTAAACTGGGTGGTCAACGACCATTTGATTTTTGCGTGGATGAACGGACTTTGCGAATATGCAAAGATATCATGCCATCTAAACTGTAATAGCTACAGGCGCTTGAACGCCCATAAATGCTCATAAAGTTCTGAAAGGCAAACCGCTTTCTCTGCCGAAAAGCCAGCTTTGCGCAGAGCAGCTCTGAGCTCGCCTTGAGGAATCTCCTGCCGACCTTCCCGCACCAGCGCGTAGAATCTTCTCCAATCCAATGGGTGCAATGATGATGTGTTCGCCAAGACCATAAAACTATCAAGGAGCGAGGCTGTGCGCTTCGTCATGGTAAATCGGTGATGGTCGTTTGAAACTATGCGCAGGCGCAGCCGAGCGCCGTAAGTCTTGTTGTAAACTTTGAGCAATTCGCTTGTTAGGTGCTTGGCAGCCTCGCAATACACGTTGCGCGTAGGCGGGTCAGGAGACCAATCGCTGGCTCTGACTTCGACAGCTATGCGATTTGAATTGTCTCGGTGCGCTATCAGCTGGAAACCAAGTCTGTCATGAGGATTTTCTTCCTTGAATCGGAAATTGATAATCTCAAGGTCCGGGCTACCCGCACTTTCTCGCATATCCTCTACATCAAAATGATCTGATTTCCTTCCTATTTCGGCCATCCTTCCGAGGAAATCAGAAGGCTCAATAGCTACAGCTATATCAATCGCGGGCAATAGTTCAGGCATGACAATTCTTAGCATGACCTACATGTCGATCAAAAGTTGATTTTGAAGGATCAGTCGATCCGGTTTTTGAATTTGTGCTTTCGTCCAAAACAGTAGTTTTTGAACACGCATAGATATTAGATTTTGTTAGATTTGAGCATATATAGGTGTTCGGTAGTGAGCGTGAATTGCCATTTCATGCTGGCTACGGGCGCTGCCTGGCGGCGACCCGCTCTATTCGCTGCGCGAACCAAGCCTATAGTCTTGGCCCATACGGGTGACGATCGGGAGCGTGGAAAATGAGCGGGATTTTTTAAGGACGCACTCTTTCCCGCTGCGCTCCTTGAGGGTGCGGCTTTTTTTTCTGACCCGCAGGCACTCTTGCCTCTCTCCTTGCCCGGTGGGCGCTGGCGCACATTTGCGCGCGCACACCACCGCACGGCGTCGCGCCGTGCAAGGGTGCCGTCTTTATCAGGCCGCTTCGCGGATAGGATAATCGCGATTGTTTGCGATTGATATGGACGGCGCGGACGCGCCGGCGTTGTTTTCCGGCTCCGACGAGTCGGGGTGGGCGGCGCTCCCGGCTAGGCCCGCCGCGCTCAGGCGCAACCCGGCCTTTCAGGACCGGGTATTCCTCTTTGTTCCATCCCTTCGGGTGCGCCTGACCGCTTGATGCGGGCCTTTCTGGTCGCTCTTGCCGCCCACCCCGCCTCTCCGGGGCCGGTTGCGGCAGTTTTGGGGCGATGGAGGCGGTTATGTTGCATGAAAATTCTAGGATTTCGGATAGCGGCACGGGCAGGAATGCGAAGGCTAAGCGCGCTTCGCGCACGGCGCGCAAGACCCGCCGTGGCGGTAGGGCAGAGCCGAAAGTGTCACTTTATGATGAAGTGACCGCGCAGATTATCGCGCAGCTTGAGGAAGGCATTTTTCCTTGGGTGAAGCCTTGGAACAGCGGCAACGCCGTGACCGGATTGCCGCGCAACGCGATTTCGGGGCGGCATTATTCGGGCATCAATATTCTTATTCTGTGGGGCGCTGTCATTGATGGCGGCTATCCCTCGCAGGACTGGCTGACATTCCGGCAAGCCTTGGCCGCTGGCGGATGCGTCCGCAAGGGCGAGAAGGGCCGGACGATCTTTTACGCCGACCGCTTCACGCCAGATGATGACAGAAAACAGGAAGGCGAGGGCGGCGTTGGTGACAGCGATGCACCGCGCTCGATTCCGTTTCTCAAACGCTTTACGGTATTTAATGCCGCGCAGTGCGATGGCTTGCCGGAGCGGTTGACCGCCGAACCCGCGCCTTTGCCGGAACGCGAATTGCACGATCAGGCCGAGGCTCTGATTGACGCGACAAAAGCGGATTTTAGGACGGGCGGGACGAAAGCCTTTTACAATGTTGGTGCCGATTTTGTGCAGGTTCCCCCGCAGCCAGCTTTTACTAATCAAATCGACTATTACCGCACGGCCTTGCACGAACTTGGTCATTGGACGGGTCACAAGACCCGCCTTGGCCGCGACCAGTCGGGTAGTTTCGGGACCGCGCTCTATGCGCGGGAGGAACTGTGCGCCGAACTGGCCTCCGCCTTTCTCTGCGCGGCGCTCGGCATCGTGCCGACCGTTCGCCATGCCGATTATCTCGGCTCATGGCTGGCGGTATTACGGCAGGACAATCGCGCCATTTTCAAAGCCGCCAGTCAGGCCAGCAAGGCGGCGGATTATCTGCTGGCGTTTACCGACCAAGTGCCTTTCCGTTCGGAGTGCGCGGCATGAGCAGGGTAGCGCCAGATGATGCCGCCGCGCCGCTGGAAGCGGAGCAGACGCCAATCGGTGTCCAGACTTTGGTGTCCGGCGTTGCGCCGATCACGCCAGCCGAGAGGCTGGCGATGCGCGCCAACGCGCCGATGGAACCCAAAAAGGCCCAGCGGCCCGCCGATCACGGCCTGTTCGACACCAATAGCCGCAACCAGATCGAGATGTTCTGAAAGGAGTTTTGCCATGATGCTACTCACCCAAGATCACAGAAAACGCCTGGTCGCCAACGGCCAGAATCGCGGCGATCATGTGCCCGTTGTCAAATTCTTCAATCCGGTTGGCGCAGCCACTTGGCTGCTTTCGGAACTGGATAGCGATGGCGATACCTTGTTCGGTCTGGCCGATCTGGGGTTCGGCTGCGCTGAACTCGGATCAGTCAGCCTGTCCGAGATTGCATCTCTGACCTTACCATTTGGCTTGTCCATCGAGCGCGATCTGCATTTTGAAGCGCGCTTTCCGCTCACCGTTTACGCCGATGCGGCCCGACTGGTCGGGCGCATCACCGAGGATGAAGCGCGGCTTGAAGCCGCCGCTTTGGCCCAAGCCCATGAATAACACCCCCTTCCGCCGCCTTGCCCACCCCTCCGGTCAAGGCGCGGCAGACCCCGCATGGCAATCCCGCCATGCGGACCACCGGCCCCGCTTCCACCGCCACCCCCGTATGCAACGGGAGCGGGGCCAACCACTAGAAACTCACGAAGGAGAATATCAATGCAACTCGAAAATATAGACCTCGCCAAACTCTCGGTGTCACCGGCCAATATGCGAAACGCCAAAAAGCCGCCCGACATTAGCGATATATTGCCCTCGGTGCGGGTGCGCGGCGTTCTTGTGCCGCTCTTGGTTCGTCCCAACGGCAGCGCCGATAGTTTTGAGATTGTTGCGGGACGGCGGCGCTATCATGCTGCAACCACCGTGGCCGAAGAAGGCGGCAGCGATGGACCGCTCCCCTGCGCGATACTCGAAGAAGGCGACGATGCCGCCGCTTTGGAAGCGTCACTCATTGAAAACCTTGTTCGCGAAAATCCCGACGAGGTTACGCAGTGGGAGCAGTTTACGCAATTGGTTAAGAAGGGCCGAAAGGCCAGCGAGATTGCCGATACATTCGGGATGGATGAAAAGACCGTGGGGCGCATTCTTGCTCTTGGCAATCTGTTGCCGCCCATTCGTAACGCCTATCGCCGTGAAGAAATTGATGCCGCCACCGTGCGCCACCTGACCTTGGCCAGCAAGGCGCAGCAAAAGGCATGGCTGGCTTTGTTCAAAGATGAAGAAGCCTATGCGCCGCGCGGGAGCCAGCTCAAGGCATGGCTGTTTGGCGGCGCGTCGATTTCCACGTCCGCTGCGATCTTTGATATGGCGGAGTTCAAGGGGCAGGTTGTGTCTGACCTGTTTGCCGAAGATGGCTATTTTGCCGATGCCGACCAGTTTTGGGAAGCGCAGACAGCCGCCATCGAGACGAAGAAAGCGGCATATCTGGAGGATGGCTGGAGCGATGTGCAGGTCATCCCGCAAGACAGCTATTTCCAGACGTGGGACCATGAAAAGACCACCAAGCGCAAAGGAGGCCGCGTCTATATTGATGTCAGCGCCAAGGGCGAGGTGACGTTCCACGAAGGCTATCTGACCGCCAAGGAAGCGCGGGTGCGGGAAACCGGACAGACGGACAGCAAAGCGGATAAACCAGCGCGTCCCGAAATTACCGGACCAATGGCGGAATATGTCGATCTGCACCGCCACGCTGCTGTCCGCTGTGAACTCGCCGCCAGCCCTTACGTCGCGCTGCGCGTCATGGTGGCCCATGCGATTTGCGGTTCGCCATTGTGGAATGTGAAAGCGCAGGAGCAGCGCAGCCGCAAGGAAGCTATCACCGAAAGCATCGAAACCAGTGTGGCGGAAGCGCGTTTTGACGAGCGCCGCCGTGCGGTGCTGGCGGTGCTTGGCTTTGACGCCGACGAACCCACCGTTACGCTCGGCCACGAGACGCGCAACGGTATGAGCGGCTTGTTGCTTCGCCTGCTCGATGTGCCCGATGCTGTCGTGATGGAGATATTGGGTGTGGTCATGGCCGAAACGTTGGCCGCTGGCAGCGAACTGGTCGAAACCTTGGGCGTCCATCTTGATGTCGAGATGGTGGATTACTGGACAGCCGATGAAGCGTTCTTTGATTTTGTCCGTGACCGTGAAGTCTTGACCGCGCTTTTGGGCGAAGTTGGCGGGGCCAGCATTGCTGCTGCGAACGCCAGCGAAAAGACCAAGACAGTGAAGGGGATTATCAGTGACCATCTGACCGGCGAGAATGGCCGCGCAAAACAGGAAGCGTGGGTTCCGCGCTGGATGGCGTTTCCGCCATCGGCCTACACCGAGCGCGGCGGTGTCGGAACGGTGGCCGCTGCTGAAAGAGCCAAGTGGCTGATGGAAGAGGACGAGCCATCCGAGCCGGAACCGCAGGATGCCGACGAAACTGCGTCCACAACAGGCGAGGCCGAACGCATTGCGGCTTGAAGCATAGGCGGGCGGCTTTGCAGTCGCCCGCTCCAAAATCACCGTAAAGCCCCGACCGGCAGAGCCGGTTGGGGCAGCGTTATGGGTGCAGTCGTCGTTGGGCGGGGCTGCGCTTTATCTGTTGGTGGAAGCGCCATCGCCTCCAACGAACAGGCTGGCAGTATTGGCGCGCTATGAGCGTCCCGATGGCCGAAATGGTCGCGGCTTTGCTGTGGTCATTGGCAGTTAGCCCGATTGGCCATTTCCATCGTAGCCTAGCGCATCCGTGTGCTTTCATGTGTTCGGTTTGTGTCAGCATGGGGGAAACGCTCCGTTCCGCAAACAGACCACGCCACATCGACCGGAGTCTATGAGCCAGACATTGAACGCAGTCAGATATTGGCCAAATCTCCTTGGCATTATTGGCCAGCCGCACTCATTTACGTCCTCGTCAATGGCTTTGATTGGCAGGGGACGGCTGCGCCTCTTGCCCCTAGCTGCAACGGTGCAGCCCAAAGTTTCTTCCCCTGCGCTACGCGCATTCCTCGCGGGAACAAGAAACCCCGGTCTGCACCGTCCTCCACTTCGTTTCGGCCCACCACCCATTCGGCAAGCCGAATGGGACCCTGAGTGCGTGCATCGGTTCAAGCCCCTGCCTGAAATCAGCCATCGAGGCCGCGAATGAGCGCGGGTTCGACCAAACCAAGGAGAAGTATCATGGCAAATATCGGAACATTCAAAAAGTCAGGCAACGACTATCGCGGCGAAATCGTCACCGTGATGTTGCAGAAGAAGAACGTCACCATCGTCGCCGAAGAACCAAGCGAGAATGAAAACGCACCGACCCACCGGGTGTTCGTGGCAAAGGCAGAAATCGGAGCAGCCTGGGCAAAGACCAGCAAGGAAGATCGCGACTATCTTTCGATCAAACTCGACGATCCCAGCTTCAACGCTCCAATCTTCGCCAGCCTGTTTGCCGATGAAGATGGCAAGACACACAACCTCATCTGGTCACGCGCCCGCACATCGAACGGCAACTGATCTAAACGCTTACGCCCCGACCGGCTCTGCCGGTTGGGGCTTTGTGACGTTAGCGCAGACTTTAGAAATTCTGCTATTACGTCTCCAATAGGTTCATCACAAAGCGCCGTTAATCGCTCAGGGATTCGGTAGTTCACCGGTTCGGGTCATTGCGATCGTGCGCGCTGCGAAGTGACTTTGAACTCCAGTTAAGTTGCGCACCTTTTCAATGTAACGTGAATATGCTTGGTTTGTCTGCTTGATACGCCCAACATGCCGAAAATTGGGCACCGAACCTGTCCAGACAATTTCGCTTTCTTTGCAGGTCGCTTTTACTTGAATTTGAACCGCATAGGCAATGGCCCAACTTCCTAATTTGAAGCGGTCGATGTATAGCATCTCATGCACATCACCATCTGAAGGTCCATCCATCGGTTCAGTCGTGAACGTCAAAGCGCTCAATGATGCTGGATCGCCGATCATGGCGTCAAGAACTTCAAGTGGTTGACACGCCTGAGCTATGTCATCGTTACGTAGCTTAAAATTTGGCGAAGCTGTTTTTCGTAATATGGTCTCTGCGATAGAGCTTAAGCGGGCGGGATACTGCCAACGCTGCGCAAAGCCTTCCTGATGTAGCGAAATGCTCCCCGAAAGGAATTGAGGCATTTTCTTTGGTTGGATTTCTATTTTAAGCGTTCGTTCGCCGAGCGCCGCCATGAACCCGTAAAAAGAGGACCATTCCGACGCGCTCGCCTTAACTTTAGAAATCTTCTTAGTATCTGTCTTAAACGTTAGAGTTACTAATGGACGCCCGGATCCAGAAAAATCAGCATAGAGTACCAGATCGAAAAGATCTGCGCGAACGAGCAGTTTCAAGTGATTCTCAGGTAAAAGTGAATCTGGAACTCCAAATATTTTCGCTCTAAATAGGAGCGGAGCTTCAAAACCGTCATCTTCGACTAGTATGTTGCAAGTGTCCCTTGGCGAAGGTGAGATATGCATGGTGCCTAAATCGGGAGTAAAATCGGTATCTGGCAGTTCGATGTCGAACCTTTTCTCAGTTGCGCTGATGTTAGTTACTTCAATTGGACGAAGTCCTAAAAAGGCGTCAATCAAATGTTCGGCGTTCTCACCTTTGAAGGTTGTGTGCAAAAATTTACCTCCAGTTTCGTAACCTAGATTACTCAACTGCTTCTGTTTGAGGTCCGCGCATTCAACCGTTGACGGCCCGACGCTCGTTTCAATCCAGGATCGCAGGCTCGCGCCATCGGCACTGAGCGGAATAAACCACTTTTTCAATGAAACTGTAATAAAGACTTCGTTGGGCTTTTTTCCGTCGGCGCGAGCTTGGCGGAGCTTTTTCAGCACCATAGCTAAGAAGTCGCCGTCCAGATGGACTATCAAAGCATCCCTAAACGTGAGGTCATCATTAGCGCGCAAAACATAAATAAACGCAGGCTCGTTTTTCTTCGCAATATGCTCGACTGATGAGAGCCGCAGTTTAATCGAAGATGAAGACGTCCAGACCGTCTTGAGTTGAACAAGGCAAGAAAGTGGGGCTGGACGATTGTCAAAAGCTTTTGAGTTTTTTGGATGCGGCCAATCGAGAATAAAGTCCCACCCTTTTCGGTCCCATGTAGCGGCGTTGGGTGTCAAATCAGCATCAATGCAAAGCTCGGGAAACCGGCTTTCGCCCTTTTTACCCAACTGGTCTGAATTTAGTTTTCTATTCTTCATTCTCCCTATTTACGAACTGCTCTTCAATTTTGAAACCAATAACTAGTTCGAAGAGCGGCTGTTAACGCCAACACCTTCAGCGGCTGCGGTCGCACCGTCGCCGAGATCGCCAAATGAAAGCGCGCGACCGCCAGCCGCCAGCACGAAATCGTGCGGCGATCCTCTGCCCGTATGAGAAGCCCCGCTTCACAGGAGCACTCAAAAACCTAACCCCCGAGCGCATCAAAAGCGGCCTTCATCTTTGATAAAGATTGCCGCTTTTGATGCGCTTTTCTTAGGGGGTTTTAGGGTATTTGTCTTAATTGCAGGATATGCCTAGCGGCGCGTATTGTATTACAATGCCCGTGTTTCACGAGGCAATTTCATGGCGACAAATACCGATCCGAAACCTGCGATGCTGAGCATTAGGCTAGATGCTGGAGCGCTATCTGCGCTCGACAGCTTTGCAGTGGGGCGGGGCGGTCGAAGCGCGATCTTGCGGCAAATGATTGAACAGGTGTTGGAGGAGAATAGTGGCCGCCCTCTGTTAGAACGCCGCGAAGGAATAGCGCATAATCGTGTCTCGCTACGCTTCACCGATGCCGAGATTTCGGTAATCGAATACCGTGCATCACAGCGCTCGACCAATCGGTCAGGCTGGATCAAGGCACTGGTGCGCCGTCACCTTGCTTTGAAATCTCGCGTCGATGATGGCCTGCTTAACGAGCTTGCTCCGATCAGAATGCAATTGCTCCGCATTGGCCGCAATCTCAATCAGGCAATGAAGGCTGCCAATCTGAGAATGATGGATGACGGCGACAAGAAAATCGAAAACGACCTTCGACGGATTGCCGACATGCGGATGGATATTGCCGAACAGATCGCAGCCGTCGGTGATGCCATGCATGGCGATGTAAGCTACTGGAAGGTTGCTGACTAATGGGTCTGGAATCGGCTTTATGGGAAGCGACGCGGCCCGCATACCGGGTGCGCTATATTCATGATCCGAACGGCTCACTTCATATCCCACTTTATGGAAGTTACGGTGCTGCCACTGGCAAGACAGCCAGGGCGAAGCTCGCGCGGATTGTACGGGGTGCGCCAGAAGTGTTGGTCAAGGTTACTGGCCGCCAGCGCGGTGGTAGCCATGTAAAAGCCCATCTCGACTATATCGGGCGCAAAGGGATCGTCGACATTGAAAGCCGCGATGGAGAGATCCTGACCTCAAAGGATGATGTTGCCGAGCGTGCAGCAGAGTGGAGCGACACGCTGCAATGGCGGTCGCGGCCAACCGTATCATCGGTGTCATTGGTATTTTCGATGCCAGCAGGAACCGACCCCGAAAAGGTGTTGGGAGCTGTCCGTGCGCTTGCCCACAGTGAGCTGAGCGACAATCATGATTATGTCCTAGCATTGCACACAGATACCCCGCGTCCGCATGTCCATCTGACTGTGCAGGCCGAGGGCCTGGATCGCATTAGATTTAATCCGCGTCCTGCTCAGCTTAGCCGATTTCGTGAGCGATTTGCCCATGAACTGCGAGCGCGCGGTGTTGCCGCCGAAGCAACGCCAAGACGGGCGCGGGGTCGCGGAATTGCCGGGTCGAGTATAGCGCTCGTCAAATTGCGCGCCCGATTGGCAAGCGGGGCGAGCCCGGCAATGACAGATGCAGACCGGCGCACTAACGAACAGGCGGTTGCTGTTGCACGCGGCCAATCAGATCTTCCACCGTTTATCGCCAAAGGGAAAACGCGCTGGCAGAAGATACGCGATGCTTATGGGCAAGCTGCTGCTGCGCTCGGAGCAACCGGAAAATCCGAGGACCAGACGCTAGCAGAGGATGTTCGCAAATTCCTTGATAAGCATCCCGATATGAATGCCACGCCGGAAATTTTTGCCGCGCATCATGCTCGAAATCTGGGCATTGAGCGTAAGAAACCAGAACAGTCGCGTGAGCCTTCACCCAAACGATTTTAACGCGTTCTGCCGTCTTTTTTCATTGTCTGATCTTGGGTGATTTCACGCACGCGCTGTGCTTGTTGAGCTCGCACTTGAATGGCTGCGATACTATCTCCGCTGGCGATGCGCCGCGCAATATCCTGACGTTTCGCTTCAACTTCCTTTGATGCTTTTGCCGGATCATCAGGATATTTTGCTCGTGTGATCGAGATGGTTTGGGCGACAAGGCTCTGGGCGCGTCTTAGCTCTGGGTCACGCGCGTTTTCCTCATGAGACTGTTTTAAGAAGCGATCAGAAAGGGTTTTGAATGTTATTGTTTCATTCGCGGCTTCTGATGATTTGCTATTCGGCTTTTTGCCTTCACGCCGCTTCTCGCGCTCCGCAATACGTGCTTGTAATCGCTCAGCTTCGGCACGAACAATTTTGGACGGTTTGTAATTTTCGACCGTCAGCCCTTGCGCTGCAGCGGCAAGGAATGCGGCTTTCTTAAATTTGTCCCCGCCGTTGATCCTTACAGAAGTCCATCCATTAGCTTTGGCAATCCGCAATATGTCAGGCAGGGCATCAATGTTACTGGTTTTGAGGCGGTCAGGTTCCAATCGAACCAGCGGCCTTTTATCATCCGAAGTTCTGTAAATCTTATTGCCGACCCGCAGGAATCTTCCTGACAGATCATCGGTGATCGTGGGTTTTTCTGCCTTTCGCTTTGGCTTCTTCGGCGTGGATTTATCGAGCGTTGATTTGGATTGGCCGGTTTTCGATCTAGCAGCATGGCCGCTTTCTGACGAGGAGTTACCTTCGAGTTTATCAGCCATTTTCGTCTCCCTCCTCAATAATTCCTCTTACTTCGCCATCGCGAATGAGCGTCATCGTATCAGCCAAGAAACTGGGATTATCCCTCGTCATAATATCTTCCTGTTTCATTGGACGTGTCTCGTGCCCGGCTGCTTCCGCTTCGGTCATCTCACGGAACGGTGCCGTGACCTCGGTCCTTCGCACCTGTTTGGGCGTGAGAGGGACTATCGGCGGAGGAAAGGCGCGGCGTTTGAAGAAGCGGCTACTGAAATAGGCGATCTTCGAGCCGATGATTGGCGGGATGCCGCCGCGCAGCAAAATCAGCTTATCGGCTGAAAATTGCATCAGCTCTTGCGGTAGCATCAAGGCGCGGCGTTGCTCTGAAATAGATTTTGACCGATTGGCAAGTAATCCGTTGATGGTGAGCGACTTGGTAACGCTGTCCTGTCCCACATAGCCAATGCGCTCCGATAGATCGTTGGCGACGCGCAGTTCCTTTGGCGTAAACGCCACTTCGACGCCGCAATTGGCGACGATTTCATCGGCGACATGCTCGCCGTAAACACCACGCAGTTGCGAACGCGATTGTATGACCGGAAGGAGCCTGATCCCGTAACCTGCGACATAGGAAAAGGCGCTCGCAATCACCGATGCGCGGCCAAGCCGCGCAAATTCATCTAGGATGACCAGCACTGGTATCGGTGTGGCCTCACCCGGTAGTTCTCGCACGTTGAGGTCAATAAGCTGCTGGAACAGAAGGTTGTAGAGCGGAGCTATGCGGTCCAGTTCATCGGGCGACACGCCGAGATATATTGAAATAGGTTTTTTCCGAAGCTGGCGAAGATCAAAGTCGCTTGCGGCGGTTGCGGCATCAACCAAGGGATTGAGCCACAGGCCGAGGACGTTTGTGATCGTTTTCTTGACGTCAGCAAAGCTATTGTCGGAACCACCAGCAAAATCGGCCAGCGCCGTGCGGCATCCGACGGATAGCTTCAGACTGGGATTGTTCAGTTCCTTTTGGAAAAAGCCCCGCGCATCGCCTTGGTTCAAGTGGCGATAGATTGCGCCCATCGTTAGAGGCTCGTCGCTGGTTTCGGCGATCCATGCACCGACCCCCGCAAATCCGGTCCGTGCGCCGTTAGCCCAGAAGGCTTCGCCGTGGTCAGGCGCTACAAACAGCATTGTCGCGATCTTTTGCAATTCGATAATTACATCATCGGGATCATCGCGGTTGATGTAGGCCAGCGGGTTGTAGCGGGCAGTGCGGCCTTCGCGGTCGGACGGGTTGAACAGATAAACGTCCTGACCATAATGGGCGCGAAACCCAGCGCTGGCGTCGTAATTTTCGCGTTTCACATCGAGGACGACAACTGAGCCTTGCCATGTCAGCAGGTTGGGAATGACAATACCGGTGCCTTTACCCGAGCGGGTTGGAGCTTCGACGATGACATGCTCGCTCCCTCCGAAGGTCAGGAAGCGACCACCTTTACGGCCGAGGACGATTCCCGCACTGCTGCGAAAGCCGTGGCGCTTGACCTCGCTTTCACGGGCGAAGCGCGCAGCTCCATGCAGCGGCGCACCTCGCGCCCAAAGGGCATAGATTAGGCCAATCAGGAGCAAGCCCCCGCCGATCAAACCACCCGCCATCGCCCGCACAACTTGCGGATCGCCGCGATAATACCAGATGAATTGCGGTACTTTGAGCGGATCATAGGCTTTGACGGGCAGACCTAGAATAAGCCACCCAATCATGCTCGCAATGGCGAGTGCAATGAGCAGCCCGAACGGGATTCCGATTAGTAATCTTAACGCCCCGCCGTCAGGCGGCGTGCCTGCCTTCTGGGTCATAATAGATCTCCGTTACCCGAAATTTGCCGTCAGTCTTTTTGATTTGCACGACGCAATCCACGAGCATTTTTAGCAATGCCCGAATATCATCGCGCGCAAGATCGGAGCCTCCTTCGCTTTCCTTGACCAGCAAAGTCAGCTGCTCGAAGGCCAGTTCGGCGGAATCGGCATGGATGGTGGTGATCGATCCTGGATGCCCTGAATTGACGTTGCGCAGGTAAAAGAACGCCGTCCCATCCCGCAGTTCCTGAAGCAAGATGCGATCAGGGCGCATCCTGAGCGCGCTTTCCAGCAAATGCTTGGCAGTAACATTGGCGGTGCCTTGCCCGTCCTTCGCATAGAGCATGTGCACGACATTCTTTTGGGGAACGATCAATTCGCGCGTGTCTTCGATGGTTAGGAGCCGTTCTTCAGAAGGGATTAGTTGGATCAATCCTTTGGAAAATGTGGTTTTGCCAGAGCCGGTTGCGCCCGAGATGAGAATGTTCAGCTTTGCTTTGACCGCAGCATCGAAGAATTCGACATGATGACCTGCGCGCAGCAGTGTGAGTAAGTCTAACTCATGCTGGCTGACCTTTTTTTCAGCAATCCGAGTGTCCTTGAACAAGCCCGCTGCCTCGAAATCATCCAGTGTCATGGACACGCTTGATGGTTTGCGAATGGTGATTGAGACCGTTTCATCGGGGACAACCGGCGGGACAATGATTTGCACCCGCTCACCGCTTGGAAAGATGGTTGAAACTATCGGATTTTCGCGAGTAATATCCTGCGCTGTATAAGCCGCTGCAGCAGTTGCCAGCGCCATCAGCGTCTTGAAATCGAGCGATGGCTCATTTTCCCATGTCCAGCGTCCGCCCCGCTCAATGCCGACCTCACCGGGAAGATTGATAACCAGTTCGGTGACGCTCGGATCATCCAGATATTTAGCTAATGGCTGGGTCACGCTATCCAGAACAGCGGTGTTTTTACCCGGCGCGGCCATTATTTAAGCGCAAGGCCGTAAACGGTCGAGAAATCGAAGTCCTGTGCGACGGTTATTCCAACATCCTCACCCTGATTTTTGCGCAGGACCGGCTTGATGTCGCCATTCTGCTGCAAGACGGTGGAGGCTGCGTCAGATGGAACACGGGTTGTGTTCGAACCATTGTTGCCGACCGCTTCTGCTCCAACGGTCGCTGCATCCTCGACGAGACTGAAAAGCAAAGCGGTGCCAAATCGTTTCCAGAAAAAATTCTCGACTTTACCATCTACACCGCCGCGACCAAGTGCGTCGGTTGCCGGCGAACCAACATCAATCGCGATACCGCGCGGTGTCACTGCGCGCGTCCAGAGGACAAACAAGCGGTATTGACCCCGATTGAGGCCGCCTTGATATTCGCCAAATATTTTCGTGCCTTTTTCCAAAAGAACGACCCGGCCATTGTCGGAATATACATTGCGCGGAACAATACAGCTCACATAGCCGGGCTGACTGGAATCCATCGCGGTCTGCAACACGCAAGGGATAAAACTTCCCGCTGTAATTAGGAAATTCCGGTCGGGAAGCGGGCGTGCCTGAGCTTGCCCGATCACCGACGCGCGCCGGAGCGTATCAAGGTTGGTGGATTGCCGTGGCGAAGCTTCTCCGGGGCTTGCTCCATTTCCCGCCGCGCCATAGTTGGCTGCACTGCCTCCACCGGCGCGTTCGCCGCCATAGGCAATCAGCGTGGATCGGCGTGCAGCTTCGCGCAGCGCCTCAGCTGGGGATTGCTGACGCTGTTGCACTGTAGCTGGTGCTTGGCCTTGCGAATATTGTGGTTGCTGACCAATGGCAGGAACAACCGGTTCCCCCAATGGAATAGGCGCATTGGGGTCGGTTTCTGCTTCTGCGAGCGTTGGTGCAATGACCATTGCTGGATCATAGTCTGCGGCTTCGAGAGCCGGTTTTGGTTTTACGGGCGGCAATTCTGAATTGCCGGTCAGTCCGGTTCCAAGTGCCAGCACCGTAAACATAAGCGCCCCAGCGGCGGCGGCAAAGCCGATCATCTTTTTCGGGTCCATCGTTGTGCCGGGGATAGAGGGCATTTTGCTGCCGCGTTCGCCCGCTGGGCTGCGGTCAATTTCGTCTGGGTCAGGGGTTTGATCGACTTTAGCGCGTTCAGCGGCTCCGACGTCATTGGCTGTATCGGCCATCACCGTGTCTCCCCGTCATCTGTGCGATCGACAATGCTTGACGCCGTGCCAGTCTTGGGATCGCGCCCATAAAAATTCGGGGCTTCATTGAAAATGCACAGCACCTTCTTGCCGCGCCTCAAACGAAGCTGCGCGAACACACCGTGGACAACCACAAATTCATCGCGAACATCAAACGGAACGATACTTTCGCTACCGTCGGGATTAATTGCGAATATAGCTGGAAGTTCGCGCTGGTTCGGAAAACGCAGAGCGGTAAATTGCCCATTGTCAGTAATTTCGGAAGGTTGGATTTCCGATGATCCTTGCACGCTATATTTTAGATTGCGAGTGCCTTCGAGAACACCAAGATCAAGCGCCGAACGGATTGCTCCGGATTGGAGCGCTACCGCCTGAGTATATGCTGCCTGCGTTGCAGCAGCTTGCGCCGCTGCTGCCTCTTCGCGCGGATAGCGGAAGGCTACCTTAAAGAAGGTATCCGGTGTTCGTTCTCGAATGGCTCCCCTGCGTGCGCTCAGCTCGAAAGTATAGGTGCGGCTACCTGCATTTGAGCGGGTTATGACAATAAGGTTAGTCGGCCCTGCACGCTCGCGAGGTTTGATGAACAGCGAGTTTTCAGCCGGGGCAACTTCCCAGGATATCGTGTCGCCGAGCGCAACATGCTCGACCCGTTCGCCCAGAGAAAATACGATCTGCGTTGCCGACCGAAAAACTCCAACAATACGGAAGACCTGATTTTCGTCATAGATGACTTCGCGGATTCGGTTGTCTTGCGCCGTTGGCTGAGGGGTTTCACCAGCCATTATTGGCGATCCGCTAAACAGCAGCGCCAATAGGGTGAAGTTTCTTAGATTTTTCATGGTGTGACCTCCAGATCAGCGCGGTAGGTTTGCACTTCCAGCCCCAGCGGATTTTTGAACCGTTGCTGTTCGGTAGTTGGCGTGTCCGTGGTGTCGTAGGTCACGGTTGCGATGGCCTGCGTGTCAGTGACGCGCGACCCTTGCTGGAGCGATTTGGTGAAGCGTATTTGCGCTACGTTCTTGGACACGAATGTGACCGATTTAACCGCGATGAATACCGTATCGAGATCGGTAAAGACGTTCTGCGGTGAGCTTGCATTGTCTTTGCTATAGAAGGCGGTCCAGCGTGCCTGTTCCTCGCGTGACGACATTGCCAGCACGCCCTCAAAAAACTCTTTACGTGCTTGCGGTATCCAGCCCTCGCGGTTGCGGACGTAATCGGCGAGAAAATATTTGGCGACCGCCTCATTATAGGTGATCTGTTTATCGCCAGTCATTTGCGAGGTAATTTCGCTCGCGCCGGTCGCCTTATCGACGGTGATGACATAGGGCGCGACGGTCTTAAGCGGCGTCAGCATTGCAACAGCGGCAACGCCGGTAATCGCAAGCCCGCTTGCAATTGCTGCTACCATCCAGGCGAACCGCTTTGAACGACTTGCTGCAACAAAGCGGTCGCGGTCCCAGCTTGCGCTTTCCGCAAAATAGGCTTTGAGATCATCTCTATCGGTGACGCCGCCAGCCATCGCTCAGCAACTTTGATGCGCGCGCTTTGACTGCGCGCTGCTGATAGGTGGGACTATGGGTTGGGTTTTGGTGCCGGGCCTTGTTGCGGGTTTTGGGAGCATGGATGATTTGCTCGGGAATACTTCAACACCTTCACGTTTCGGTTCTTCGCCCGGTTCACTACCAGACGGCTGCCCTGCAGGCGTTGACGTGCCAGTCTCGGGATCGACGGTCGGCAATATCGAGCCGTATGGGTTGGCTGGCCTGCGCTTCTTACCGTCGCACTTGGAAAGCTTGGGCGACTTTGGTGCAGCTACAATAGGGCTGGCAGGTATCGAGATTGCCAGGGCGGCAATCAGAGCCATGATTTGTTTACGCATAATTTGCTCCTCAATTTGTTCCGCGACTGACCGAACCTGATGTCCGCATTCTTGCGATGCCGCGCGCGAAACCGCGTTCGATGGCGCGGCTTGTTGCCTGCGCACCGGTTGCTCCGCGTCCGACAACGAATCCGCCTGCTGCTGCGATTGCCGAGGCAAACTGGTTCGCGAGGGCGGGACCGCCGCCGCCTAGGGATGCTGCCAGCATCGGAATTTGCAGGAAAAAGAAAAAACCGAGCGCGTAGAAGGCCAAAGCCTTGATTGCGGCCATGCCTATTTCGTCATTTTCAGAAATTGTGGCGATTATCGCTTCGCCGGTCTGGGTCAGAAAGAGCGTCAGCACGAGCGCGAAGACGATTAGCATCAAATAATTGATGCACGCGCCGAGCCATGCGAAGAAATAGCCGCGCGTGGACTCGAACAGCAAAGCTGCAACAAAGAGCGGCCCGACTACTGCAAGCAACGCCAGAGCAAACAGGCCAAAAGCGCTGATAACAAAGCCGATGGCGGCACAAAGCAGGGTAGCTACGATCACCATAACTATCAGAAACCCTGAAAAGACAGCGTAGCCGATATCAGGAAGCGTGCCTTGGGTTTCCTGATAATTGGCTCCGATCTTGCGCATAGTGTTGGCAGTTTCAAAGCCAGTGCCTGCCAGCTTGTCATAAAAGCCGCCAAGGCCGCCCACATCTGCACCGCCAAGAGCCGTTGCGAATTGGCTCGGCAGGCCGCCAAGCGCAAACATGCCTATTTGTGTTCCGTAAAGCGATGTGACGGCAAAATAGAGAAACGCGAGCTGGCAGCCGCGATAGGCATATTCACGGAATGGATATTGCACAGCGCCGCGCATGATCGCGTAACCCAGCAGCGAAATATAAATCACGATGCCGATGCGCAGCGCAGGCGATACAATGCCGATTATAGCAGCATATTTGCCAACGATCGCGCCCAAGGCGGTATTAAGCGCCTCAAACATCGTGGTAAAAACATGATCGCTGAAATCCATATCGGCACTGAGTCCTTTTGGTTTGTTACTATCTGGTCAGCTGGAGCTGTGATTTGGCGAATGCCGCTGCGCGGCAGTTGGTCGTGACCACCGCAGGCTGTGCGCTCGCCGGGGCATTCGAACCTGCCCACCGGCGGCAAATTTCTTGCATCGGACCAATCTCGGCAGGGTGGGCAGTGTAATATTTCCAACTTCTGGCTGGCATATCGCTGTCCGTCCCGTCCGAAGTCTCAGACACGCCGCACCCCGCGAGCAATAGCAGGATCGTCAGGGGTGCAGCCCGCATGGTCATTGTCCCCGGTAGTAGCGGCTTGCTTCATCAAGCTTTTGTGCCAAGGCAGCTTGGCCCTCGGCAGCGCGAGCGCGTTCCTGTGCTTGTTGCTGCAAAGCGATGGCCTGCAAGCGCAGCTGGTCATTTTGCATGGCGGCAGATTCCAGTTGCAACCGCGCGGTCAGATCAGCAACTTCCTTGGCTGTGGATGCGGTCGCCAAACGTGTGCGCAGTTGGTCGAGCCCTTGAGCCCGCGAAGTAACGGCGGAGCCGACATTTTCTGCGAGGCCAGCATTGATGCCAATGTTGCGCGCATTGAGATCAAAGGCCGCGCGCGACTGCTCCGAGCCTGCAAGGCCAAGTCGGTCCAGAAGTCCGCGATAGACTTCATCGGCCTTCGCGCGTCCTGCGCCAACAACATTAAGATCGCCATTTCCGAACCCTTCGAGCGAAGCGTTTGATGTATCAAGCTCGCGCAGTGCATCGGTTTTGAGCTGCTGGGCTAATGCCGGAATATCGGTGAGCTTGTTCAAATCCTCATAGAGCCTTTGCGCTTCGGCAATCTGCTCTTTGCCTTGCTTCACCATTTCCAAGGTTTGCCGAACGGTGTTGATCTGTTGGATCAGGCCGGCGCTGTCATGGACGGGCATACCTTGGGCAAATGCGGGCAAGGGGGCTGCGAAAAGCAGCGTGGCACTTAGTATCTGTGTCAATTTCTTCATCGTCTTACCTTTCTTCATGGTTCAGCGTCGTTGTTGGATTCAGCTGGGACGCCTCCGGCTATGGAAGAGGGGAAGCCAAGCGGCAGGGTCGCTTCCTACCTCGGCTATGATTTCATCGACTTGGGCTGTGGTTTCGGCGCGGCCCGACAGGACCGCCAGCGCGTCATCGAGACCGCTCAAATCAAGCTCGACCACCACGCTGTCATGGCCCTGCTTGACCAGAAACTTATGACTTTCAGGCGAGAGGTCTTCGCGCACGAGCTTGAATTCGGCCTCTGACAGGGCGAATCCATCCACATAATCACGCCGCGCACCAAACGGATTGGGCAGCATGATCTTGGTGGCGACCTGTTCGAGAATCGAATGGCTTATGTCGCTTTTAAGCGCGTCTGCTGGTGACTGTGTGGCGAACACCATAAGGGCGTTACGCTTCCGATAAGTTTTTAGGCCGTCCTGGGCGAAGCGCCGGAAGGCTTCATCGCCCAGCGCCTTCCAGAATTCGTCAATGCAGATAATCATCCGCTCGCCGTTCAGAAGCTGGTCGATCCGGTGGAAGAGATACAGCATGACGGGTGTGCGGATATCGGCGTTGTCGAGGAAGTCGGTCATATCGAAACCGATGAACCGCGCATCTAGTGTCATGCTGTCATCGGGATTGTCGAACACCCAGCCTAGCGAGCCTTCCGACGTCCATTTTTCCAGTCGTGCGCCAACGCCGCTTGCATCCTTCATGCCGAGCATTGAGCGCAGCGCGCTTAGCGAACGGTCTGCTACGGGCAGCTTCATGACCGCATTTATGCCGTCCTCAATACGTCGTTCTTCCTGTACCGAGATAGGCTTGCCGTCAGCGCGGACCAATTGGCGAATGAATAGCGAGAGAAAGCTCTTATCCGGGGCGCAGTCAGTCAGTGCTTTCAGCGGGGAGAAGCCGGTGGCGATGCCATTATGCAATGCGAGATAAGTTCCGCCGCTTGCCTGCACGAAGATTTGCGCGCCGCGATCCTTATCGATGAATATCTGCCGTGCGCCGGTCTTTTCCGCTTGTGCCATCAGAAAGTTAAGCAGCACAGTCTTGCCGCCGCCAGAGGGGCCAATGATCAGCGTATGACCCAAATCGCCTTTATGGAAATTGAAGAAATAGGGGCTGCGCGCGCTGGTCTTGAGAAGCGCAATGGCTTCTTCCCAATGATTTCCGCTCGCTTGTCCGGCAGGGAAAGTATGAAAGGGCGAGAAGGCGGCGAAATTTAGCGATGTGATAGGCGCGGGCCGGGCGCGCCACGCGAAATTGCCGACAAGCTGCGACCAATAGGCTGCTTCAAGCGCAGCGCCCTCGCGCGCCGCCACCATGCCTGTATCGGCAAGCGCCGCTCGCGCCACAGACATATGATCGCGCAAGGCGCGCATACTTGTCCCATAAACGGCAAGCGTGAAATGGTGATCGCCCAAAACAAAGCGATTTGACATCAGATCGTCGCTTGCATCAATTAACGCATCGGCCTGGCTGACCGCCCGGTCGCCTGAATTTTCCATTTGTGTCATACGCAGCCGGAATTTCTCGGTTGCTGCCGCCCGCCCAAGGAAGGTGAAACTCTGCGTCAGTACGAACCCGAAATCGACTGACAGTAAAGCTTCGAACTGGCGCGGGGTGGTTTGCGCGGGGTATTCGCGGATTCCGAAAATGCCGCCAAAGGCAGATGTGTCAGCACCGCGAACCTCGATGGTTTCCGCGCCAAAAATCGTGCGCGCGCGATACAGTGCGCCGCCCAGATGGCCGCGCACGACGGGAACGCGGACGTGCCGTCCGGTCATCACCATGTCGGCGACTTCCATAGTTTCGGAAAACATCAAGTCGCGATGTGCATATATCCCGCAGCGGCGCGGCTGACAGCGTGCCATGAGCTTTTCAAAGTCGCGAGCCTTGTCGTCGAGCAATTCGACCAATGCCTCGTCAATCAGCGGACCTTTTTCAGCTTGCGTGGAAACCTTGCGTTTGAAGATCTGGATGATCTTGTCGCTTCCAGTCGCAGCAGGGCGAATGACAAGGCTGACGAAGAAGCGGTTGATGAACATCCGTTCCCGGTTGATGCGGCTAAAATAGGCGCGGTCGAGATCAGCAGCAAAGCCCGATTTGAAAGCGCCGCCTGGATATTGATCCACGCGCATCCTGATAAGATGGGTCCACACCGACAACCGCTCATCATGCAGGTTTCTAAGCAATCCATTTAACTTCGTATGCCAGTCGTTGAGATCACGTACATCGGACGTCTCGAAGGCGCGTCCCTGTAATTCAAAGGTCAACATGATATCGCCGGAATCGAGCGCCACCATTTCTTCGTTTATATGGCGCGCATAGGGTAAGAATTTTTCAGGCGTTGCTTCGCGCTGCGCTATTTTTAATGCCACAGAAGTATTGGAGGCGAGCAATCTACCCATGACGACCAAAGCCTTTGCGGCGTAAGCCTATAAGCGGCAGCGGTGAGTAGCTGCTGCCGCCCCAAAACGCTCGGTTTCGGTTGCCCGCTTTCGTCCGGCCCCAAAGGAACAGTAGGCGAAACGCATTGACATCATGCCGCACGATCAGCCGCGAAATTGAATAACCAAAAGCCGCGATCAATGCGGCATAGACTGGGCTGTTGCTTTGAATCAGTACCGATGCGCTGGCGATTAACAGTAACACCGCCGCTTCAATTGGAATCCCCGCCCAGAGCGCCGGGCGCGTAACCGCCAGGAACAGCGTGTTTTTTGTCAGACTTTCGGTTTGCTCGTTCATCGCCGTCAGCCTGCAATGAGACCGACGATGGAATCCGCCGAGAAGACTATGGCGATACCAATAATGACCGTCACCAGAACTGCGGTCGAGGCGCGGCCTGTAAACCAGAGTAGGCCGGTTACAATTACGGCGATGACTGCCAGTGTTCGAAGGAGGGTCGATGATAAAAGCCCGCGCACGTTGCTAGCAAAACTCTCTAGGTTTTGTGCATAGGCTGGATCGGGGAGCGCGAGCGAAATGAACATCGCAGACAAGAGGGCTATGCTCCAGAACACCTTACGTTGGCGCTTGTTTTGAAGCTGGTTAGATTTCGCTGCACGGGATGAGCGCCACAGGTTAGCGCGGCGTGCCAGATTTAGGATGATGCTCATATGCTGCCCCTTTCATTATTTGCGAGAGCTTTGGTTTCGCGTTCGTAAGCCGCACGCTCAAAGAGGTTCCAACGCGGGGGCGGTGCAGGGCGAGGCGGCGCCTGCTGCGCCGCATTTTCTGCGACAATGATTGTCCGCAGATCGCCGCTTGTTTCAGTGATTGGCTGAGATGGCTTGGCGGTATTGGCTACGTATCTATCGGCGGTTCCGGCATTGCCGACGACTTTGGCAACGTAACCGTTACGAAATCCACGCGATTGGCTTCCTGTATTATACATTGAGAGGGCAATACGAAGGGCGCTTTGTGGGTCGCGCCCCGCTTTTACCGAATTATAATTCTGGGTAAGAACGCGGCCTAATGCTGCAATGTTGGTGCAGGGGTCGAACACCGTTTCCCATGTGAGACCAAGCCAGCGCATATTGCGGGAATTGATCTGGCCAAGGCCCAGATCGACTGAATAACCTGCTGCAACATAGCGTTTAGCTGTGGCAGCAGCTGCTGCAGCGCTGGCCTGGCGGCGCGGTTGCCGTCCTCCGTTGACGTTGAGGGCGAAGACATGGCCGCGGCTCTCAGTATGAACAATCGCGACAACCGTTTCCGGCGCTACCGACGGAGCACATTGAAGTGCCAGTGATACAATAGTTGCAGTAGAGTATGCCATTATTCGGCGCACTCCAGGTTTCTGCCTATTACATCAAATCTTGTGGTGCTTTGCATTGCGCCTCACTCCCGATTTACATTTCTCCTCCAAATTATAGATGCTGATTTATTTGTTCAGCCATAGATTCAGGAAGGCGTTACAGCCGTTTCGACTTGCCAATCGAAACCCATAACGGGCTTTGACCTTCAATTTTGACCTTGCGGACTAGCTGCTTGTCGCTGGGTGTGTTCGCTCTAAGCCCGATTTCTAGCTCAAACTTAGGATAAAAAAGGCAAAATCGAACATTTGCCTTCGTAATCTCAAGGCCTCGCCGGTGTCATCCAGCTAGAGGTGAAATATGAATCGAAGCCGCTATGTAACCCGGCCAATTGATGCAACTGATCGAGCTATAATTGCCGCATTGGTCGGCAATGGCCGAATGACAGTTCGGGAGCTCGCAGAGCAAATTGGAATGTCCAGTCCAAGTGTTACCGAGCGCATTCACAAGCTTGAAGATGCAGGCGCGATCAGCAGCTATACTATCAATGTAGATCCCACCGTATTTGGACTGGGTGTCACTGCACATGTGCGATTGTGCGCTTTGCCGGGAGAGGCAAAGAGAGTGGCGCAGATGCTGATCGACACTCCGGAAATAGTTGAAGCGGATCATGTTACTGGCGAAGACTGCTTTGTGGCAAAAGCCGTGGTTCATGATGTGCAGGAATTGGAAACCGTTATGGACCGCTTCTTGACATTCTCCTCGGTCGATACCGCAATCATTCAATCATCGACAGTGACTAAGCGCCTTCCAAAATTATAAAATTGCTTGTTTTTAGATGTGTGAGTGAGCTCCACGCTCAATCGCTCAGGACAATGGTCGAGGTGCCAATGTTTCGATTATCTTGCAATCTCCCACTGTGCCATGTTGGCAAGCGCTGATTACGCGGTCTAACTCTGAGCGAAGCGTGGTCAGGTCGTCGATTTTCTGGTCAATTTTGGCAAGATGCCGGCTCGCAATATCATCAACGGCTTCACAGGATTGCTCTTTATCGTCCGACAGGGTGAGCAATTCCGACAGAGCTTTTAATGTGAACCCGAGATCACGGGCGCGGCGAATAAATGATAGTCTCGCCAGATGGTCGCTTCCATAGTCGCGATAGTTGGCGGTGGTCCTCGCCGCTCGCGGCAAGAGGCCAATTTTCTCGTAATAGCGGACGGTTTCCACCTTCGTTCCCGTGGCTTTTGCCAATGCTCCAATTTTCATCGCTTGACCCTATAGTTACTACAGGGTGCATAACTAACTGCGAATCGAAATAAGTCTAGGAAAAACAATGTCTGACAATTGCTGTGCCGACGCCACCGGGGCTGGAGATGCGCTTAACGATAAGCGTTGGCGGCGTATCCTTTGGATTGCCCTCATCCTCAATGCCGCGATGTTTTTCATCGAAATGGGTGCTGGCGTTCAAGCGGACTCGCGCGCGCTCCAAGCTGATGCGCTCGATTTTTTCGGTGACGCTGCCAATTATGCGATCAGTCTTGGCGTGGCCGGTATGGCGCTGGCTTGGCGATCTCGGGCGGCCATGTTCAAGGGAATAACAATATTGCTGTTCGGTCTATTTGTAATGGGATCTGCATTATGGGCCTTTGCAAATGGCACGGCCCCGGTAGCAGAAACGATGGGCATCGTCGGAACCTTGGCGCTGCTAGTCAATGTGGGTGTGGCGTTTATGCTCTATCGCTACCGGACAGGTGACGCGAATATGCGCTCCGTTTGGTTATGTTCGCGCAACGACGCCATCAGCAACGTCGCCGTCATTGCTGCTGCTTTGGGCGTGGCTGGCACAGACAGTGCGTGGCCCGATCTCGGTGTGGCTGCAATCATGGCAGGTTTGGCAATTACCAGCGGGATTCAGATAATTTGGCAGGCGCGCGATGAATTGAAATCAGGCGCGGAACCAAGCGTTTCGGTGGGAGAAGCCTGATGGTTGACGCTATCCCGCTTATTGCATTGGTCGTGATCTTCATTGCATCCTTGTGGCGCGGTCGTTCTGTATCGCGGTCAAGCGGAGACAATGCTTGGGCATTCGGATCAGCCAAAGGCAGGCAGAGATTAGCGGGTGCTGCCTTTGCAATCAGCATCGTCATTCTGGCTTTTGCTGCTGCCGAAGCGGCGCTAAGGTCAGAAAGCGCCTACGCACTGATTGGCGCGCTAATCTCCATTGCGGGCGGAGCGATTGTCATTGTCGCGCAAATCCAGATGGGCCGTGCATGGCGGGTTGGTGTTCGTGAGGGCGATGCTCCGCTTTTCGTCCAGCATGGGCTTTTCCGCTTCAGCCGCAATCCAATATTTGTAGGAATGATGCTGATTGGGCTTGGTATCGCCGTGACTGCAAATAGCTGGTGGGCCTGGGCGGCGTTGCTAGCATTTGTTCTTACTTGCCGCGAGCAAGTAAGGATTGAAGAGGCGCATCTAAACGATAGCTTTGGAGTAGCATATATCAGTTTCAAGAATGATGTTCCGCGCTGGATTGGAATTCCAAAATGACCGCGGAATTTTGGTCAACACTCCTCTTTTCTGTATCGCTGGTCTCAGTAAGCATCATTCTGATCTTGTCGCTCTTTGCCACAATGCGAGAAGGTTTTCAGTTTTGGCCGCCACCGGAACGGAAAAGCTGGCAGCATCGCAGTTTCCTGATTTTGTTTAGGTGTTTCGTTTATCCGCTTATCGTTTTGTCTGCGTTGGAGTTTGATATTGGCCACTCAGCGATGCGCTATGCCGCCATTGTGATCGGTATTGTTTTACTTTTTGCCGGTTTTGGTCTGGCAATTCGGATTACACTGCAAATGGGTTGGCGTAATGCCTTTGGGGAAAAGCGCGGACTGGTAACAGACGGGTATTTCTCCAGAAGCCGCAACCCGGTTTATGTCGCTACTTGGCTCGGGCTTATCGGTTGGTCGGTGGTCGCAAATTCTGTTCTGGTTTCGATACTTCTTGGGTTTTGGGCCGCACTCTACCTGTTTGCGCCGCTTTTCGAGGAACCCTGGCTTGAAAAAATGTATGGCGATGAATTCCGCGAATACACACTTCGCGTGCGCAGGTTTCTGTGAAAATGGCACATGCAATCCGCCTGTTTTTGCCGCCGTCCACTAAACACGAAAGGGGCCAGGCGGCTTTCGTGTTGCCGTTCCAAAATTCGACTGCTATCTGCTTTAATATGCTCAGTAGATTTGCATCTTTGCTTGTTATATTTGCACTGTTGTTTGGAACAGTCATTTTACCGTCGGTAGCGCATGCTGCTGCGCCGGAGCATAGTGAAGAATCGTTTGAACGGCACGAGCATGACGCAGGTGCTAATTCCGACAAGCAAGACGATGAAGGCGATCAGCCATGTCATACTGTCACGCATCATCATTGCAGTTTTGCTTTAAGGGTAGAGTCCAATGCTGTAAATTCGCAGCTGTCGGCCAAGGGAAGCAAAACCCGTCCTGTGTCCTCCGTCGCCAAGCCTTCTTGGTCGCAGGCTCCGCCAACCCAACCTCCTTCAGCCTGAACCCTCGATTTTGCAGGGCGCTATAGCTGCGCCTCGCCAATTTGACTTTGGTTCAGGAGTTTTCTTATCATGTATATGTCATTGCGCGCAGCCTTTCTGGCAGGCGCATTTGCGGTCGTCGGAACGGCATGTCTGGCCGAACCTATATCGCTTGATCAGGCGGTCGATAAAGCAATAGAAGCCGCGCCAATTCTCAAGGCAAACGAAGCTGCCATTGCGGCCGCTGAGGCCGGTAAACGGCAAGCTGATGTGCGCCCAAATCCGGTTGTATCTGCTGAAACTGAGAACTTTATCGGTACTGGGCCGGTTGATATATTTCGCCAGGCTGAGGTGACGTTTACTTATAGTCAACAGATCGAGCGCGGCGGAAAACGCGCAGCCCGCATCGGCTTGGGCGAAAGTGAAGTAGAACTGGCAAAAGCTCGGGCTCGTGCGGCACGTCTTGATATAGCGGCTAATGTTCAGCGCGCGTATATCGACGCACAGATCGCCGCAACGGTTGTTCGGATCGCATCTGAACGGCTAGGCATTGAGCGTGAACTTCAGCGGGAGGCCTTGCGCCGTGTTCGCGGGTATAAAGACCCGCTGTTCGTCGAAACCCGGTCAGCCGCGCGTGTTGCCGAGGCTGAACTTGGGCTTCGCGAAGCGGAATTCCGTCTGCGAAACGCACAAAATGCTCTTGCAGCCTATTGGGGCGGGGAAGGGCAAACTGTTGAAGTCGCGCCCGATTTAAATCAACAGGGTTTGGCTACTACAGGTCTAGCGGATGCAGACACTGCTGTGGCCGAGGCCGCAATAGATCGCTCCCGCTCTGCCGTCGTCGTCGAACAAACACGGGCAACGCAGGATTACACGATCACCGGCGGATTGCGCTATTTGCGGGATACCGACGATGTTGCGGCGGTAGCAGGAATTTCAATTCCTATTGGCCGGTTTGACAAAAACCAAGGGAATATTGAGCGCGCACAAGCCGAACGGCGGCAGACGGAATTTTTGGCTGAGGCTGACCGTCTTGCGCGACTGCGACGTTTGGCTTCGCTTCGCGCCGATTCAGATGCTGCGCTCACACGGGCAAACGGTATCATTACGGATGTTTATCCAAAGACCGTGAGGACGCTGGAGCAAGTACGCGAGGGATATAATCGCGGCGGCTTCCGGTTTTCAGATATCGAAGACGCCTCGAACGCTATCATTGCAGCTCAGGAAAGCTGGCTCGATGCAATGAACCGCTACCGCGACCTGCAACCCGAAATTGACCGCTTGACCGGACGCTTTGACGTTGCCGCAGCGGAGGAGTCTACCCAATGAAGAAACTGATCATCACCGCCGTTATGGCACTCGCGCTCCCATTAAGTCTTTCTGCCTGCGGCAGTGGCGATGGCAACGAGCACTCCGAAGAAGGGCACGACGAAAACGAAGAAGCTGCCAAGGGTCCGAACGGCGGAAGGTTGCTGACGGACGGAGATTTTGCCGTTGAAGTCACCATATTTGAGGAGGGGCAAAACCCGCAATTCCGGGTCTATGCAAGCCGTGATGGCAAGCCGGTTGATCCCAAAACTGTAAAACTCTCCATCATTCTAAAGCGCTTAGGCGGCGCAATTGATACATTTGCTTTCAAACCCGAGGGCAAATATCTGTTGGGACTAGGCGTCGTTACAGAACCGCACAGCTTCGATGTAGAGGTGGTTGCTTCCGAAAATGGCAAGCGGCATGTCTGGAAATATTCCAGTCCCGAAGGACGCACCAGAATAACGCCTGATGCAGCAAAAGCAGGCGGTATCGAAGTTATGACTGCTGGCCCTGCCACCATCGGCGATACGCGCGAGCTCTATGGCACGGTGGAACTTGCCGTTACCGGACGTTCAGAGATTAGGGGCCAGTTTCCAGGGAGGATCGTCTCAGTAACGAAAAATGTGGGCGATGCTGTAAAACGCGGTCAATTGATTGCCCGGATCGAATCTAGCGAAAGTCTGCAAACCTACCCTGTTTACGCAACGGCCAGCGGTGTCATTGCCGAGCGTAACGGCAATGCCGGGGATGTTACGGGCGACCGCGCGCTTTATGTCATCACCGATCCAGCGCAGACGACAGTGGTGTTCAACATTTTCCCGAAAGACTTGGGAGCTATCCGTCCCGGCATGAGGATCATGGTTGAAACACAAGATGGAAAGCCCATCGCGCAGACGACGCTTGGTGATTACCTTCCGGAAGGAAACCAGCAGGCAGGAACTGCCCTCATGCGAGCGAATATCCCCAATCGCACAGGAGCGCTACGCCCAGGCATGGCGCTGCGGGGACGGGTGGTTATCAATGCGGTTAATGTCCCGCTTGCGGTGAAAACCGAAGCCATTCAGCCGTTTCGTGACTTCAAGGTCGTCTTTGCAAATTACGGGCAGGATTATGAGGTGCGAATGCTCCAGATAGGCCGATCATCATCAGAATGGACGGAAATATTGGGCGGGCTGGAAATCGGCACGCCCTATGTCGCCAAAGGTTCTTTTCTCGTTCGCGCCGACATCGAAAAGTCCGGCGCGAGCCACGACCATTGATCGGGAGGAACTGACATGCTTGCCCGTATCATCGGTTTTTCCATTCGCCAGCGCTGGTTCGTTTTTGCCACCGTCCTACTTCTTTGCGCGCTTGGCGTGTGGAGTGCACTCCGGCTCCCTATTGATGCCGTGCCCGACATCACCAATGTCCAAGTACAGATTAATACTGAGGCCGAAGGCTATTCGCCGCTTGAATCAGAGCAGCGCATTACCTTTCCTATTGAAACTGCAATCGCTGGTGTTCCTAACCTTTCTTATACCCGCTCGATCTCGCGCTACGGCTTGAGTCAGGTAACAGTAGTATTCGAGGACGGCACCGACATATATTTTGCCCGCCAGCAAGTGGCCGAACGCATCCAGTCGGTGAAGTCGCAGTTACCGCCTGCTATCGAGCCGCAAATGGGTCCAATTGCGACGGGTCTTGGCGAAATCTTTATGTTCGCCATCGAACCAAAGCCCGGAGCGACAAAGCCAGATGGCAGTGCTTATACGGCGGAAGATCTACGCACGCTCTCTGATTGGGTTGTCCGTCCGCAGATGCGCACGATTCCTGGCGTCGCGGAGGTAAACACGATTGGCGGCTATGAACGTCAATATCATATAACTCCGAACCCAAGTTATCTCGCATCCCTCGAACTTTCGCTCAATGATGTTGTGGAGGCACTTGAAAAGAACAACACAAATCGCGGTGCAGGTTATGTCGAACGGGGCGGCGAACAAATATTGATCCGCGTTCCGGGGCAGGCATCGGGCGAGCAGGACTTGTCACAGATCATCTTGGCAACACGCGGCGGTGTACCGATCCGCATTGGTGATGTGGCGGATGTGAGTATCGGCTCTGAGCTACGAACGGGCGCAGCGACCGAAAATGGCAAAGAGATTGTGCTTGGCACGATCTTTATGCGTACCGGCGAAAATCCGCGCATTGTCGCGCAGGCGGCGGCGGAGAAACTAGAGCAAGCAACCAAATCGCTACCGGCAGGCGTGATTGCACATCCGCTATACGACCGGACCGAACTGGTAGACCGGACAATCGCTACGGTTGAAAAGAACCTCGCGGAAGGCGCACTGCTTGTCATTGTCGTCCTGTTTTTGTTGCTCGGTAATTTCCGTGCCGCTTTGATCACAGCTGCGGTCATTCCTGTTGCCATGCTGATGACGCTTACAGGAATGCTCCAGACCCGGACTTCTGCCAATTTGATGAGCCTGGGTGCGCTCGATTTTGGCCTGATCGTTGATGGTGCAGTAATCATCGTCGAGAATTGCCTGCGGCGACTTGGCGAAGCCCAACACCGTTTAGGCAGACTGTTGGAACGCGACGAACGATTTGGCCTTGTGGCCTCGGCAAGCGCAGAGGTCATCAAGCCTAGTATATTCGGGATCGTGATTATCACTGCCGTTTACCTGCCGATCTTCGCACTCGATGGGATTGAAGGCAAAACCTTTCATCCGATGGCAATTACGGTTGTGCTGGCCTTGACCGCTGCGCTTATCTTGTCGCTCACGCTTGTTCCAGCAGCGGTAGCCCAATTTGTTACCGGCAAGGTCGAAGAGAAAGAAAATTGGCTGATGCGCAACCTAGGCAACGGCTATCGTCCGTTACTTGAACGCGCGCTTGCTTGGCCAAAGGAGGCTGTCGCTGGAGCAATATTGCTAGTTCTTGTCTCGGGTTTTGGCGCGACCCGATTGGGGAGCGAATTTATTCCCAACCTGGATGAGGGTGACATTGCCATGCACGCTTTGCGGATTCCCGGAACAGGTCTTGGACAGGCCGTCGAGATGCAAGAAGCACTCGAAGCACGCATTCGAAAGTTCCCAGAGGTTGAGCGCGTGTTTGCCAAGATAGGCACAGCTGACATTGCATCAGATCCGATGCCTCCGTCCGTCGCGGATAATTTCATCATGCTCAAGGATCGAAGCGAGTGGCCTGACCCGCGCAAAACACGCGACGAATTGGTCGCTGAGCTAAATGCAGCAGTGAGCCTAATTCCCGGCAACAATTACGAATTCACCCAGCCGGTGCAGATGCGCATGAACGAATTGATTGCAGGCGTCCGCGCCGATGTTGCGATTAAACTCTATGGCGATGATCTTGACCAGTTGCTCAAGAGCGGGGAGCAGATCAATGATGTCGCCGCTTCTATCGCGGGGGCAGAAGATGTGAAGCTGGAACAGATAACCGGCCTTCCTATGCTTTCCGTTTTGCCAAAGCGCGACATGCTCGCCCGATATGGTGTAAACATGACCGATGTCCAAGACGCAGTTTCGACTGCAACCGGCGGCACTCAAGCAGGGGAATTGTTTGAAGGTGATCGGCGCTTTCCTGTAGTCGTTCGGCTACCAGAAGAGCTGCGCACTGACCTTGCTGCAATTGGAAATCTTCCAATCGCGCTTGCAAATGGCGGATCGGTTCCACTGGCGGAAATAGCAGATATATCGCTTGCTCCTGGTCCTAATCAGGTCAGCCGTGAAAATGGCAAGCGGCGAGCGGTCATTACCGCTAATGTGCGCGAACGCGATCTTGGTTCGTTCGTTGCCGAACTTCGTGAAACAGTTGCCTCAGAAGTTGAACTTCCAACGGGTTATTATGTCGAATATGGCGGCACGTTCGAACAGCTCCAGTCAGCAGCAACCCGGCTGCAAATTGTTGTCCCTCTGGTGCTACTCCTGATTTTCGGATTGCTCTTTACGTTGTTTCGCAGCGTCAAAGATGCAGCAATCGTTTTTTCGGGCGTGCCATTGGCATTAACCGGCGGCGTAGCAGCTTTGGCATTGCGCGAAATTCCTATGTCAATTTCAGCTGGCGTCGGTTTCATCGCATTATCTGGCGTTGCCGTCCTTAACGGCGTTGTGATGCTTTCCTTTATCAAGGATTTGCGTGAACGCGGGAGCGACCTGATGGACGCGATACGCGAAGGCGCACTGACAAGGTTGCGCCCGGTTATGATGACTGCGCTTGTTGCATCGCTGGGTTTTGTTCCGATGGCATTTAATGTCGGGGCTGGATCAGAAGTTCAGCGGCCATTGGCGACAGTGGTAATCGGCGGGATCATTTCCTCAACTATTTTGACACTGCTTATACTCCCGGCGCTTTATGCGCTTGTGCATCGGCGCGAAGAGGAAGCAGAGACAGAAGTTCTGGTTGATGACAGCACGAGTCCTCCAGCCTTTGCCTGATGATATTGAGTGGGTGGCGTACTGCCATCCACTCAACTTCGCTCACTCGGATATTTGATCATCTAACTTACCACATGCCTAATCGCTCCCTATATGCTGCGTTCCGGCGATATGTCGGAGACTTCAACTCATCGGCGACATCATTCCTGCTATTGCCACAAGTCCGAGGACCGCGATTGCCAGAGTGATTTCGATTGTTAAGCTGACGCGCAAAGCCGCCAAACTTGTGGCTGGGTCTGCGTCCAAGCTGGCTTGTGCTGCTGCCCGGCGTCTGCCGATTAGCGCGTTGCGGCCACCGCACAGCAGCATAAGCGCGACGAGCGCCACCTTTATAGCCAGCAACTGGCCATAGCCGGTCATAAGCACCGTGCCGCTGTTAAAGAGCCCGAATATCATGTGTGCATTGATAAGCCCGGTGACAACAACCACTGATACCAAAGTAATCCCAAGGGGCGCAAAGCGGTGCATCGCGATTAAGAGTGACTGGGATTGCACGGCGTCGATGTATCGGTGCGCTCTAATCGTCAAATGCACAAACCATCCGATCGCTCCAAGCCAAAGTCCCGCAGCAAGCAAATGAAGTGCATCATTAATTCTGTGGAAGAGACCAGCACTGCCCTCAAGCGCCGCAGCATGTCCGCTCCATGCTAGGGTTGCTATTGCAAACCCATAACAGACCGCGGCGACAATTAGGGCGAGGCGTGAACGATGTCTGAGCAGTAACGCTATCAAGGCTGCCGATAACAGCGCTATACGCGCGGCAAATGCCCAGCCGATGCTGGTTGTAGTGACCATCAATTCTACAGTTGCCCAATCGGTCAACCAAACCGGCTGCCCCATCATTGCCGCGATGCTTAGTAACATCAAAGCGGATGAAACAAGCGGTGCGAATATGGCCAAGCCCAACAGAGCTCCATTAAACCACGGATATTGATTTTCGGAAGAAAGCCAACGCAGACCGATAAGCCGGTAGGCTGTAAGCCCAAACAACCCAAGTAAGGCGGCATAGTGCAGGAATCGAAGCAGGATTTGCGGCCAATCATCCATTTGACTGACCTAGCGCACCGTAAAGTTCACAGTGCCTTTCATCCGGTGGCCATCAGCTCCTGCGGCTTGCCAGCGCACTTCATACGTGCCCGTTTGCAGAGGCTTCCGAAGTGACAAGGTGATTGTTTTGTTGTTGTTAGACCAAGCCGAGGTAAAATTCCGGATCACCATCGGTTGGTGATTTTTCATGCCAGGCATGGCGGTCATAACGATGCTGGCTGCAACTGTCGGGGGCAACAATGCTTCACTGAAAATCAGGGTCACGCTGCGAGGGCGGGCAACTGCTGAGCCATCTGCTGGTGTTGAGGCTGTGACCCGAGTGTGGGCCTGCGAAGCTACCGGAATTGACGCAGCCGATATCGCAATCGCAAAAGCTCCGATCTGTAAAATATTTCGAAAGTTCATAAATTTATCCTTCTAAAAATTAAGCGCGCTCAAAACCAGAAACGGATGCCAACGACATAATTGGTAACGCTGTTGTCTTCGCCGCGCGCGGAAGCATAATCTGCACTACCGCCTACTCGCCAGCTTTGCTCGACGCCGATATAGGGCGCGAATTCACGCTTTAGTTCGTAGCGCAGTCGGAGCCCAAGTTCGACGTTATCAATCCCTGCGCCGATCCCGAGTTCGGGAATATCCTGAGCGGACAGGTTAATTTCTGTTCGTGGTTGCAGGATTAGCCGCTGCGTAATTTTTTGGTCGAGTTCAGCCTCGAACCGGGCTGTGAGGTCGCCGCGATGCGAAAGAAATATCGCTCCATCAATCTCAAACATATAGGGCGCAACGCCCTGAATGCCGATTACCGCATGGGTTGTATCGGGGCCGGCAATATCTTGGCGTACGCCTGCTTGCAGATCGAAAAAGGGGGCAATCGCGCGTGAGTATAGGGCCTGAATTTCGGCATCCTCTACCGGCTCGCCAAAGCTGCCTTCGCCTTCGCTCTTGAACCAGAACTTGCTAGTGGTTCCGCCATAATAACCTTGAATATCCCATAGATACCCTTCCGAACCTTGCCGAAACTGCACTTCAGCGCGGTCGGCTTGGAACCAAAAAAGCGGATAATCGCCGTGGGATTTCTGCAAATCCTCACGCGATGCACGCATGGCATCCGCGCCCCAGATTGCATCCGCAGCGCGCGGAGGGCTGGTAGGCGCATCCGCTGGCGGCGGCGTTTCCATTTCTGGACCGGGCGAAGCTGCACCTTTCATCTGATCATGATCCATAGCGTCATGATCCATTGTAGAATGGTCCGCCTTGTCCTGCTCCGATGCGTCATGGTTCATCGAGCTATGATCCTTCGAGCCGTGATCCATGGCCGAATGATCCATATCTTCCATTCCGGACGGTTGGTCTGGTTCAGCCGGAGCTGGCATGACGTGGCCAGCGTGCGGGTCGATGGGTTTTGCCTGCGGGGCAGATGACGGGGCGGGCTCGGGTGAAGTCGCTGGGGTCGCGTGGCCCTGATGCGCATCATGATCCTTCGCTTGCGCCGATACAGGTAGCATCGCCGCTGCCAAAGCGGGCAAAATGATGACTGAACTTCGGCTCATGAGGCCGCTCCAGGTCCAGCGACCGTCACTGTCTGCATCATCCCGCCATGCATATGGTAAAGGAGATGGCAGTGGAACGCCCAATCGCCCGCCTCGTTTGCTGTCAAATCAAACTGCGCGCTGGCTCCAGGCTGCACGATCATGGTGTTTTTGCGGGGTTGCAATGCAGGTGACTGCCCGTTCACCATTTCAAAGAACATTCCGTGCAAATGGATCGGGTGCGCCATCATCGTGTTGTTGATAAGCTTGACACGGACCCGCTCGTTCCAAGCGAAGCCGATGGGCACGTCACTGACTGCGCTATACATGCGTCCGTCGAACGACCACATATAGCGTTCCATGTTTCCGGTCAGATGCAACTCAAGCAAGCGTGAGGGCTCACGGGTGTCCGTGTTAGCATCGCGGGCAACCAGCATCCGGTAATTTAGAACGCGGTGATCGACATCGCGCAAGCCAAGCCCCGGATCACCCATTTTGTCTACGGGTGCCATTGATACCATATCGACACCCGGACCAATTGCGACATCGGGCGGCAGGAGAGACGTATCCCGCATATTCATGCCATCCATACTCATACCTGCCATACTCATACCTGCCATACCGTCGATCTCGGCTGACGCGGCAGGTTTTTTCTTGCCGTGATCCATTTTGCCATGATCCATAGTTTCTTTGGTCTTTGGTTCATGATTCATGCCGTCCATTTTATCGCCGCTGCCATGATCCATTTCACCATGATTCATGCCCATATCGGCCATCGTCAGCAGAGGTGGGTCGCGCAATGCCGGAACTGCGGCGCGGGCGCCGGGGCGGCTTGCCAGAGTAGCGAGTGCCATTCCGGAGCGGTCCATAGATTCAGCAACGATGCTGTAAGCTTCTGCGCCGCTTGGTTCGACAATCACGTCATAGGTCTCGGCAGTGCCGATCTGAAACTCATCAACCTCAACCGGGCGCACGGCCTGACCATCAGTGGCGACAACGCTCATGGAGAGACCCGGAATGCGGACATTGAAGAAAGACTGAGCCGAACCGTTGATTACGCGTAGTCGCACCCGTTCACCCGCGCGGAATAGATATTCCAATCCTTCGGATGGTCCGCGACCATTGGCTAGGAAGGTGTAAGTGGGCGCGCCAATATCGGCAATGTCGGTTGGCATCATCCGCATTTTCGCCCACATACGCCGCTCCTCTGCGGTCATCGGGTAATCATCGGTCATCGTATTTTGCTGGCGGTTGAAATAGCCTTCGCCAGTACGAAGCCGGTTCATAACAAAATGAGGATCGAGCGTCGTAAAATCGCTCAGTAGCAATATATAATCACGATCGGCTTTAATCGGGTCGCCGCCGCGCGGCTCAATGATCATCGGCCCGTAATGGCCAGACTGTTCCTGCAGTCCCGAATGGCTATGATACCAGTAAGTGCCCGATTGCCGGATCGGAAATTCATAAACGAAGGTTTCTTTCGGCTTTATGCCTGGAAAGCTAATGCCGGGAACGCCATCAAACTGAAATGGCAACAATAGGCCGTGCCAGTGGATGGAGCTGTCGACACCAAGATTATTGGTGACATTGAGACGGACATTCTGTCCCTCTTTCAGCCGAATAAGTGGTCCGGGAACACTACCATTGACAGCAATCCCAGGGCCTCGTCGCCCTTCGACAATCCGGTGACCGCTCCCAATCGAAAGATCAATAATTTCGCCGTTAACCTCGTCAAAACCGGCCGGGATAAGAGTGTCACCGCCGCCATGCACGCTGTGCCCTTGCGCCCATGCCGGAATAGCGGCTGCCATGTAGCCAAAGCCCGCTGCGCCAGCGCCTACGGTCAAAAAATTTCTTCGATTAAGTTTAGTCATTTCTATCTTTCGGATAAGGGCTATTATATCTGTTACGTGAGCAGCAGCCTTTGCCCTCAAAATAAAATCGGGTTTTTGCCGACAATTCAGATAGCTTGGGCCATCAATAAAAGCATGATTAGCCTTCGAACTTTTCCAATTTTTCTCGAAGCCGATTTCTCGCACGGTAAATTCGCGTCTCTATCGCTTTTTCTGTGGTGCCCAGAATTGTCGCGGCTTCTGCGTGGCTTTGGCCATCGAAAGTGACGAGTAGCAAGGCTTCCCGGAGCCGAGCGGGTAGGTTGGAGATCTCTTTTTGTACAAATTGCAGGGACTGAACTGCCTCTGCGCTTTCGTGCTGATCCGGGCTATCCAAAGCGACTTGTTCGACCTCATTGCCCTGCCCGAAATCAAAAAGCTTCATGACTTTTCGTTTGCGAAGCTGATCCCTGCATTTGTTTAAAACAATGCGCGTTATCCACGGACCAAAGGGAAGCGATTGATCAAACTGGCCAAGTTTAAACCAGGCCGCCGCCATTGCTTCTTGAACCGCATCTTCAGCGTCGGAATTGTTACCCATTGTTCTGCGGGCAAGATTGGTCATTCTTGGCTCATGTCGGCGCATCAGCACATCAAATGCCTGCCGCTTCCCCGAATGTGCCAGCGCTATCAGCGCGCCATCTGGTTGTTGCGCGTCATCATGCGCTGATAGCGTCATTCCTGATTGGCGGTCAGCGCATTGCCGACACGGGCATCAAATGCTTTTTGTTGCTCATCAGTAAGCAGACGGCGCATGTTGAAAATATGCTCGACAGTTGCTTTTTGCAGAGCGCCCATTTTCTCATGCACCGCTTCAATAGCCAAGCTGACTTTGGGACCATATTCATGCTCAGCTTCCATCGCAGCCGCAAGGTCAGCATTCGCCGCCCGGAGCGATAATTCCAGCGATTTCTGTTTTACCGCAAAATTCGCTTCAAGCGCCTCAAGCTGTTTCAGCTGACTATCGGTCAGATCAAGTTCGTCATGTACGAAACTGTGAATGCCTTGCGTTTCGACATCCCGCTGCGACCAGTAATTGGCGCAATAAGAACCTAGCCAACCCGCCGCAAGCGCGAGGGCCAGCAAAATTATGATACGAACTGGCCCGATTTTCATTGCGATATACTCAACAAGCCAGCGGGTGAGTAATCTGGTCCATCAGTGAGGGAGCTAAAGCCTGTCTGCGCCATAACTGGTTGTTCAGCGGTGCCAAAGCCTGCTCCGATTGCGACCAGAAACATGACTCCAGCAAGAGCGTTGCTTTTATAAGCGCTACGTCGTTCTTGGATTTCGCCGATGCGGGACCAAACTGAGCTACTAAAATCCGCTGGCAACGGCTCAATGCCATCTGCCTTCAGTGTGTTCAAAATATTGTCCAGATTGCTGGTCATATCGGCCTCATGAGAAAAATTTCTTACCGCTAATACGCGGCGGAAGTCATCTACCCCTCGAAAATAATTTCAAATTACGTTGAGGGGTCAATGCAATTAGCCCGTAACAATAGCAATGGAAGAAAATACTCGGGAGTATTGCTAGCTCTCATCGCGATCATAACCCCGCTGGAGGTCAGTGGAACGGGCGCATTACCATCGAGAAAAATCAACGTGAATATGAAGGATAACACCATGCTGACTAAAATGAGGAAAGTAATTACGCATCGAACAGCGGGCACGGCTTTGCTTCTCTCGCTTGCAGCCTGCACGACTGCGGCGCAGGCTGCTCCGCTTGTCATGTTCCGTGATCCGGGCTGCGGTTGCTGCGAGAAATGGGCCGAGCATATTGAAACGAATATGAAGCAGGACGTCGAAACACGGAACAGCAATGATATGGCCGCTGTTAAAGACGCAAATGGTGTGCCGGGGGCGCTCCGATCCTGTCATACCATGATTGTCGAGGGATATGTTATTGAGGGGCACGTGCCCGCTGAAGCTATTGCCAAATTGCTGCGGGAAAAGCCTGCCGGAGTGAAAGGCCTTGCCGTTGCAGGAATGCCAGTCGGTTCACCCGGTATGGAGTACCAGAATCAAACACAGCCTTATCAAGTGATCGCTTTTGGCGAGAGCGGCCAGCGCGTTTTCGCCAGTTACAATTAATCACTCCAGCCCCCGAAAGGAAATACGATGACTAAATTTGCAATTTTAATGAGTAGCTTTGCATTGATCACAGCGGGACCACTGTTGGCCCATGAACATGGAGCCGATAAGTCTGGCGAGCATAAATGTGAAATGATGAAAGACGGCAAGAAAATGTCCGGCATGATGATGAAGGATACCGAGGGCAAAATGTCATGCAAGATGATGGATCACTCGAAGATGGACCACAGCAAGATGGATCACTCTAAAATGCCAGCGCCTGAAGCGAATGACCAAGCGCAACCACCCATAGATCATTCAACGATGGACCATTCGAAGATGGATCATAGCAAGATGGAACCCAAGAAAGACACACCCGAATAAGCAGATAATCGGCTCGGGGCTTCACTTTGCGAGGCTCCGACCCGCCTATTTTCCCATCTTGCCGAACAAGTTCACCAACTCGGCAATTTTCTCTTTCTGGTCAGCCTTGCTACCGGAAGTCAGAGCTTCCTCGACGCAATGATTGGTGTGGATCTCCAGAATTTTCATTTTGGTAGAGCGCAGGGCGGCTTCCATTGCGGAAAATTGCTGGAGGATATCGATACAATAGCGATCATCTTCCATCATTTTAGCTATTCCGCGCGCCTGACCTTCGATCTTTCGCATCCGCACGATTTCTTTGGTGAATTTGTCTGTCATGTTGTCCTTATGCCAAATTTTTGAGCGTGATCAATCGAAAGAGATGGCCGCATCAACCTTGACACTAAACCATCATGCTACTATACCCCCCTATAGTATATATCGCTGATGATCAAGAGGAGCTAGAAATGGCGCATGTTTCAAACCGCACTCAAATCCTTGTCTGGGGCTGGACGCTGAGCCTGTTTTTGCTTCTCAGCTACCTCATCTGCATTGGCTTCGGTCTTTTGGCACCGCAATCTATGCACATGCATGAAGCTTGGGCACCTTGGTTGCCGGGTTTCGAATGGCTGACTTTGCAGGGATTTCTTGCAGGGGCGGTTGGTAGCTTTCTCTATGGTTGGTATATTGCATTGTTGGTTATCCCGCTGCGCTCGTGGATAAGCCGCAAGGTTGCAGGTGCTGATCATGTCGAAGCATGATGCCGGGACTGACAAATCGTGCTGTTGTAAAGATAAAGAGGCTTCTGCCGGGATCGTAAAAGATCCCGTGTGCGGCATGGATGTCGATCCGAGCAAGAGCGAGCATCATGCACAGCATGACGGGCATGATTATCATTTCTGTTCAGCCGGATGCAAAACCAAATTTGTCGCCGACCCCGAACATTATCTCACCGGAAAGCGTCAAGACGTAGCAGATAATCTGCCAGCTGGCACGATCTACACCTGTCCAATGCATCCGGAAATCCGTCAAGAAGGGCCGGGTTCCTGTCCGATCTGTGGGATGGCACTCGAACCCGAGACGTTTAGTCTCGATACCGGCCCCGATCCCGAATATCTGGATATGCTCAAGCGTTTCTGGGTCAGCGCGGTGTTCTCCATCCCACTGTTTATTTATGCAATGGGCGACCTTATTCCGGGCAAGCCGTTTGAAGATTTATTTGAGCCGGGAGTATCGCAATGGTTGCAGCTCTTGCTGGCATCACCGGTAGTTCTGTGGGGCGCATGGCCGTTTTTTGTGCGCGGCGTGAACTCGCTCAAAACCATGAACCTCAATATGTTCACGCTCATTGGGCTTGGCGTGGCGGTTGCCTATGGCTTCAGTCTGGTCGCAACACTCTTTCCAAGCATTTTTCCGGAAGCATTTCGCGGCCATGATGGCGGTGTGGCTGTCTATTACGAAGCAGCGGCTGTCATTACGACCCTGGTATTATTGGGCCAAGTGCTGGAACTGAAAGCACGCGGACAGACATCAAGTGCGTTGCGCGCACTGCTCGAACTAGCACCGCCAGTCGCATTGCGCGTCGGTGCGGATGGATCGGAAGAGGAAATATCGCTCGATCAAGTGCAGAGCGGTGACCGCCTGCGTGTTCGTCCAGGCGACAAGGTTCCTGTTGATGGCACTATCGCCAAGGGCTCCAGTACGATTGATCAAGCAATGATCACGGGCGAACCAATACCGGTTGCTAAAGCCGAAGGTCATGGTGTCACTGGCGGAACGGTCAACCAGACTGGCAGCTTTATCATGACCGCCGAACGCGTGGGTAAAGACACGCTTCTCGCCAAAATCGTCCAGATGGTCGCCGAAGCGCAGCGCAGCCGTGCGCCTATCCAGAAACTTGCTGATACGGTTGCGGGCCTTTTTGTGCCTGCTGTGGTTCTGATCGCTATTGCGACATTCATTATATGGTCGATTTGGGGTCCAGAACCGGCGCTGGCCTATGGTTTGGTCAACGCAGTCGCAGTCCTCATCATCGCCTGTCCTTGTGCGCTTGGCCTTGCCACTCCGATGTCTATCATGGTTGGCACCGGCAAGGGCGCGCAAAACGGTATCTTGATCAAGAACGCCGAGGCGCTCGAAACTCTGGAAAAGATCGATACCATCGTCGTCGACAAAACCGGGACATTGACAGAGGGCAAGCCCAAGCTGGTTTCGGTCGAACCTGAAAATGGTTTTGATGGCGACGAAATGCTGGCGCTGGTTGCCGCTATTGAAATGGCGAGCGAACATCCGCTGGCAGCCGCAATTGTGACCGGCGCAAAGGACAAGGGACTTTCATTCGAAGCAGCAACAGACTTCCAGTCGGTCACCGGCGAAGGGGTTGAAGCCAGCGCAGGCGGTAAGCGCGTCGCCATCGGCAATGAAAAAATGATGGACCGGCTTGGTGCCACCAGTGCGGAGCTGATTGCCAAGGCGCAGGATGGCCGATCGCAGGGACAAACGGTGATGTTTGTGGCTGTCGATGGTAAACCTGCTGGTCTGATTGGTGTCGCCGATCCGATCAAACCGACCACAAAAGAAGCGATCAAGGCGCTGCACAAAGCCAATATCCGAGTAGTTATGCTTACTGGCGATGCAGAAGCTACCGCGCAAGCTGTTGGCAAGATGATTGGCATTGATGAAATCCACGCCAATGTGTCACCCGAAGACAAGCACCGGGTCATCAGCGAGCTACAAGCGGCGGGTAAGATGGTTGCAATGGCAGGAGATGGCATCAATGACGCTCCCGCTCTCGCCAAAGCCGATGTTGGAATTGCGATGGGCACTGGCACCGACGTGGCAATGGAAAGCGCAGGGATCACGCTGGTAAAAGGTGATCTTGGCGGCATCGCCAAAGCCCGCCACCTCAGTCAACTAACAATGGGTAATATCCGGCAGAACCTGTTCTTTGCGTTCATCTATAACGGGCTTGGCGTGCCGGTTGCGGCAGGCATTCTCTATCCGTGGTTCGGCATCTTGCTCAGCCCGATGATAGCAGCGGCAGCAATGAGCCTGTCGTCTGTCTCTGTAATCGCCAACGCCTTGCGCTTGCGCCGCAAAGCGCTGTGATCTGCGCGAACGAAATGAAGCGATCCAACAACTAATGAAAACAGGAGCATGGCATGGCGAAAAATGATGACTCAAAGCGATCGAATAATCTGCCGTTGGCGCTTTCTCGTTGGGATAATGAGGGAGGGCACCAACCAAAAATAGACAAACGCGGCTCCAATGATCCCGAAATGACCAACACTGAACTCGTCCAGCTTCGTGTCCGTGTCATTGCGCTGGAAAATATTGTCCTTGCCTTGCTCGCGGATCAACCAGCCGAGACCTATGACAAGGTCCGTGAAATGGCAGAGATCATTTCGCCCAGAGAGGACGCGACACAGCATCCTTTGACGATTGAAGCAGCATTGCACATGAACCAGTTTGCAGACCGAGCGGCGCGATTTGGTCCGATTGACGATAAGTGAAAATTGATAAAGCACCCGAAGTCCATATCGCTACGTTTGGCTTCTTTACGTCCTTCATCTGGGAAATGCTCCAAATGCCTTTCTTCGATGTCGGGGCGGCAACTTCCTGGGAAAGCACGCTAGGCTGCACGCGAGCAACATTTGGAGATGCCGGGATATTGGTGCTGGCATACACGGTGGTCTCGATATTGAATCGAGACAGGCATTGGATGCATCGCCCAAATTTTGGAAAGATCGGCACCTATCTGCTGACCGGTCTTGGAATTACGGTAATCATCGAAAAGATTGCCACCAACGTACCATCTGAATCGGGTTGGGGCTGGCGATACAGCGAGCTCATGCCCTTACTCCCGGGCACAAATATTGGACTCGTTCCCATCCTAATGTGGATCGTCGTCCCGCTGATAACCCTCTGGTTTGCAAGGCGCCAGCCACAATCCTGACCCTCGAAATGCCAAAGGCAAAGCAGATGCAAAGCAGCTCATATAACAAGAACACTCTCACGCTAGCGGGAACCGTAGCGATGGGGACCGGTGTGATGATCGGTGCGGGCATATTTGCGTTAACGGGTCAGATCGCCGAATTATCAGGACCGCTATTTCCTCTAGCGTTCCTTATCGGGGCCGTGATCAGCGGGTTCAGCGCCTACACTTATATCAAGGTTTCCAATAAATATCCGTCAGCTGGCGGCATCGCTATGATCCTCAAAAAATCATATGGGCCGTCTACTATTACCGGCGCAGCCGCCTTGATGATGGCCTTTTCGATGATCATCAACGAAAGCTTGGTTGCGAGAACTTTCGGAACCTACACGCTTCAATTGTTCGATATAGGCCGCGATTCCGTGCTGGTTCCGATATTGGCGATTGGTTTGATCGTCTTCGCGTTTATCGTGAACATAGCGGGCAACAAGATTATCGGCGCGATATCCTCAATCACCGCAATCCTGAAAATCGGTGGGATACTGATTTTTTCCCTCACAATTCTCTGGGCATCCGGGTTCACGTTCGAGTTTACGCAAACCGCCCCAAGCGAAACAGCTTCTCCGACTGGCTTTGTTGCCGGGATTGCGCTTGCCATACTAGCATTCAAGGGATTTACCACGATCACCAATAGCGGCGGTGAAGTTGTTGAGCCTGAGAAAAATGTCGGGCGCGCAATCATGATATCTCTGGGGATATGCTTGATCGTCTATATGACAGTGGCGCTTGCCGTCGGATCAACGCTGAGCATCAATGAAATCGCCGCTGCCAAAGATTATGCGCTGGCAGAGGCGGCCCGTCCTGCCTTCGGTGAATATGGCGTATGGTTCACGGTTGGCGTCGCCATTGTCGCAACCGCGTCGGGGCTTCTTGCCAGTGTTTTTGCAGTATCGCGCATGCTGGCGATGCTTACGGACATGAACCTCATTCCGCACCGCCATTTTGGAATGCCTGGGGGCATTCAAAAGCACACGCTGGTTTTCACCGTAATTGCCGCAGGCCTTTTGGCTGCGTTCTTTGACTTGAGCCGGATAGCATCATTGGGGGCGATATTTTATCTGGTGATGGACATGATCATCCATTGGGGCGTTTATCGTCATCTTAAAGACGATGTCGGAGCTAAAAGCTGGATTTTGCTAAGCGCGATCATTCTGGATTTGATTGTTCTTGGAGCATTCCTGACCATGAAGGCAGCGAGCGATCCAATGATCATAGCAATCTCCTTTGCCGGGATTGCCGGATTTTTTGCGTTCGAGAAATACTATCTGTCGCATCGGCGAAGTGACGAGCACTCTAAGCCATCGCAGTCAGATCACGCGCATTGATAGGGTAGGGCGGTGATGCCTTTGTCTGACAGGTGAATTCTCGTTGGTCAGGGCGAATCGAATTCAATGCTGCATCGGTTCGATCTGACTGGATCAACATACAGCCAAACGCCATTCAGTTTAGACAATTCAACGGAAGCTTCAGAACAGCAGGATGCGGACCAGTGAGAGATGGGGGTATAGCATTAGTCGCGCCCCACTTTTTGTGGGATTCCCTTACACATGTCTTACACACTTACACAAAACCTTACACAAAAATGGCTTGACCGAAAAATTATAACTTGTTATCAGAAGCTTACGGTTGTCTCGTCCCACTCAAAAGGTTGAGTATATAAGGAGAAACGAGACTAAAGTAATTCCGGATTGCATTTAAAAACAACAACTTCGTAAATCATGCAGGGCGTTTTGACATAGGCGCGCCCAACAATGTGTAAACCGAAGTCGGGCGCGTCTAAGACGGTCGCGTCGAGATGCGCGGGCCTGGTGGAATTGGTAGACGCGCGGGATTCAAAATCCCGTTCCGAGAGGAGTGCGGGTTCGATTCCCGCCGCCGCACCATCAAATAGCGATGACTTTTTTGGTCGATTGTGAACAGCCTGTTCTTGGTGTGTTAGGTGCTCAATACTGCCCTTTCAGCAGCCGACCCATAGTGGCGCTTCGTTAACGCTTCGAGTTGCTGGAACATGCCGGTAGCCGAAACAGGACGAAGTGATAAAAGCACATTACGAGCTACCTAAGTTTTGGGCGATCTTGGTCATCGCTGCTCGGGTAGTCGAAATGTCTTTGTCGGATAGACCATTGAGCATCTCCCCATAAACCGCGTCGGCTTTGGCACGAAGTTCAGGGATGATCTTGCGCGCTGCTGGCTTTAGAAAAATCCGCCAAGATCGTCGATCTCCTTCTACGCTGCGGCGTTCAACGAAATCTAGCTTCTCAAGAGAATCGATAGTTTTCCCAACACTTGCTCGTTCTAGTTCAAGGCAGGCTGCTAACTCGGTTTGCGTCTGACCCTCTGCTTTCGTCAAATATGCCAAGGCTCGCCATTGTGTGCGTGACAACCCAAATTCTGCGATTGATGCCTCGAATTCCCGGCGCAACAAACGGGGTACTTCCTCTAGAAGAAACGCAAATTCATCCGATTCACTGATAAAATTTTCCGCAGGCGCGATGCTTTCGGATTTGGTGCTGTTCGTCATGGCAGGCGGGGTAACTCAGAGAGTAGATTAATTAAAGGACTTTACTGTAAGGTGCATTACAATATACTGACTCACAATGCTCCCGAAAACGATCACATACAAGGGCTATAACGGCCTTCAAATCAGCGCCACTGCACAGGGCCCAGCGGACGGTTTTCCTGTCCTACTCGCACATGGTGGGGGGCAGACACGTCATGCTTGGGCAAAAACGCTTGATGAACTTGCGGATGCCGGATTTAGGGCAACTGCCATCGACATGCGCGGCCACGGTGAGAGCGAATGGGCGTCTGAAGGCGGCTATGACATGAGCGATTTTGCGGGCGACCTAGCATCTGTCGCAGGTAAGCTGTCACGTCCGCCGGCCTTAATCGGTGCATCGCTTGGAGGGCTAGCCGGCTTGATCGCTGCTGGTGAACTGGCCCCACAAAAGTTCGCTTCTCTAACGCTCGTTGATATCGCTCCAAAAATGGAAGTGGCCGGAGTGTCGCGGGTTGTGGAGTTCATGCAAGCCTACGCGGATGATGGGTTTTCTTCGCATGAAGAGGCATCCCAAGTCATATCAAAATATATGCCTGACCGTAAGAAGAAGGACGCGCCGCGCAATCTGGCTAGGTATCTTCGCGCAAGAGACAATGGGAGGTTCTATTGGCACTGGGACCCGCAGTTTATTCGGCAGGTTTCGGAGGCTCGCGAGCGTTCTGAACAGAGCTACGAGGAGGCTTCTGAAAAGTTTTCCGTAGCAGCAGAGAAACTGACATTGCCCGTTCATTTGGTTCGAGGCGGCACGAGTGATATGGTGTCGCAGGACGCAGTTCGGCATTTCCAAACACTGGTTCCCAAAGCAGCCTTCACCGATATCGCTGACGCCGGTCACATGGTCGTCGGTGACCGCAATGATGTCTTTTGCGAGGCGATCATCGGATTTCTAAATCTCACCCACAAACGTCATTTCAATCCATGACACACACGCGGTGTCCCCAGCAAAAGGCAGCTTTGGTTGCATGACAGATCAGACTGATGACACCTCGCAGGAGTCTCCGCCTGCCAAATCAACTCGGCCAAGGCTACGAATTGCGCTGCTCATCGCAGTCTGCCTTGGCCTGATTGCGGCAGTATATTGGGGCTACGGCTACATTACTGTGGGCCGGTTTCAGGAAGAGACCAACAACGCTTACGTCCAAGCCGATTCTGTCCCAGTCGCGCCGAAGGTCACAGGTTATGTCCGCGAAGTCCTAGTAAGCGACAACGAGTTCGTTGAAATTGGGCAGCCACTCGCCAGAATTGATGCGAGTGATTATCAATCAACTGTTGACGCCTTTCGCGCTCAATTAGCGGCAGCCAATGCACAAATTGTGGCAGCTCGCGCAGCCGTTGACGAACAATCTAGTTCGGTCGCACAAGCACGTGCCCAAGTCCAAGCGGCAACTGTCGGGGTTGAATATGCCAAAGGAAGCGCGAGACGTTACGCTGTACTTTCGGAAGCCGGTGCCGAAACAGTCGAGCGATATGATAATTCCCGCTACGATGTAGATCGCGCCAAAGCTGAGAGAAATGTCCGCCAAAAAGCGTTGGCATCGGCACAGGGGCGTTTTCCAGCGCTACGCGGGCAGATTGGCGTAGCCCTTGCCCAGCGTGATGTCATCGCGGCACAATTGGCTCAGGCGGTGGAAACGCAAGAAGACACAATTATTCGCGCAACAGTCGCTGGCACAGTCGGCAGCAAGACGGTTCGTGTCGGTCAATTCGTCCAGCCGGGACAAAGGTTGATGACCATCGTGCCCTCGCGTGAGCTCTATATCATCGCAAATTTCAAGGAGACGCAGCTCGCACGAATCCGTGTCGGGCAGCCTGTCAGTATAGAGATCGATTCACTGAGCGGAGCCACATTAAGCGGTGAAGTGGAGAGCCTTGCCCCGGCCACTGGAGCCGAATTTTCCCTCATAAAACCCGAAAATGCCACGGGGAATTTCACCAAGATCGTCCAGCGTATTCCAGTCAGAATCCGTATCTTCGCTGGTCCCACCGCTGAAAAGTTCTTGAGGGCGGGACTGTCGGCGACTGTATCCGTAAACACCAAAGGAACGGATGAAGACTTAGAAAATCTCGAAGATGAATCACGCAAGATGGCGACCAGCTCAAGGCGATGACCGCCGCAGCCATTCCTGACCAACCGACCGAAGAGCGCCGTGCAAGCCTGCAGGATTGGCTTGCGGTGTTTGCAGGAACAATCGGGGCAATGATGGCCACGCTCGACATTTCGATCGTGAATGCATCTCTGCCAACAATTCAGGGGGAAGTCGGGGCCAGCAGTGCCGAGGCGACATGGGTCGCAACATCCTTTCTGGTTGCCGAAGTTATCATCATTCCTTTGAGCGCGTGGCTGACACGGCTGGTTGGCTTGCGCAATTTGCTTCTGACTGCAGCATCTTTCTTCACTCTATTTTCTGTGATTTGCGGTCTTTCAGCCGATCTTACAACTTTGATCATCGGCAGAACGGGCCAAGGTTTGGCAGGAGGGCTACTGATACCGACGGCCTTCACCATCATAGCCACACGCTTACCGCCGTCACAGCAAGCGATTGGGACCGCTGCCTTCGGTGCGACTGCAATCCTAGGTCCGATCATGGGACCAATTCTGGGTGGGTGGCTGACCGAAACTTGGAGCTGGCATTACGCTTTCTATATCAATGTTCCGATTTGCGCCCTGCTTCTGACACTAATTGCTACGGCCTTTCCCAGTGACAAAAAGGGGGATGCTCAATTGGCGGATGCCGACTGGTTCGGGATCGCAGGGCTGGTGATAGGTTTGGGCTGCATGACCGTAGTTCTTGAAGAGGGGCACCGTGAGTTATGGTTTGAATCGAAATTCATCGTTGGATTGACCATACTTTCTGTGGTTGGATTTGTTTCGCTGGCAATCGGTCAACGCTATGCGAACCAACCGGTGCTCAAACTGTCTCTCATCAGGGACAGAGCGTTTGGTAGTGTGTTTTTGATCTCGTTGGTTTTTGGCGTGGTGCTCTACAGCGTCATCTATCTGATCCCGCAATTTTTGGCGCTGATCACCGGATACAATGCCCTTCAAGCTGGCCAGGTCCTTGTCCTCTCTGGCATCCCGATGCTCTTGCTAATGCCTTTTATTCCGTGGCTGTTTCGGACCGTAGACGTGCGGATCGCAGTAGTTGTCGGACTTTCGATGCTTTGTTTAAGCGCGCTGTTGGACACTGAATTGACGGCGGACACTGTCGGCGGAGCTTTTACAGCTTCGCAAATCCTACGTGGCCTCGCTCAGGCATTGTTGTTTCTTTATCTGAACCAAGCCGCAATCTCGGCAGTAAGCGAACTAGACGCCCCCGATGCTGCGAGCCTGTTCAATGTGTCCAGAAACCTAGGCGGATCGATTGGCCTTGCAGCGATGGCCACGCTCCAAGAACAGCGCATAGGATTTCATCAGCTTCGCATAAGTGAAGCCATTTCCGCGAACAATCCGGTCACACAAGAGTGGTTGGCGAGAATGTCCAAGCAATTCGATCTGGGAACGGGAGAAGGGCTTGAGAGAGCCTATGCTGTGCTCCACGCACAGATTTCCGAACAAGCCTTCGTCATGGCCTATAACGACCTATTCCTTGCGCTCGGATTCGTTGTGGCACTTACCATTCCGTTGGCGCTGATCTTACGTCCACTGCGGCAAGGTTCTGGGATGATGCATTGAGAGACAGTATGAACCGAAATAGATTTTGCTCGCATTTATTGCTGGCCATCGCCGCCCCGCTGACAGCGTCCTGCGCTTCGACGGCAAGCGATGCAGTCCCGCGAAGTGCCGGAATCGCTGATGAATATAGCCCATCGTTTCAAAGGTCATTTGCGACTGTTGTTCCAGCGCCTCCTGTCAACCGTTGGTGGGCCACGTTGGACGACCCAACCCTGACGAGTTTGATCGATGCAGGTCTCGCGAACAGTCCGGAGGTGTCGATAGCATTGGCACGAGTGGACCGTTCGCTTGCATTCGCGGCTGAGCAGCGGGCAAACCGTATGCCAACGGTTTCTGGCTCTGCGATAGCAATCGAGTCTCCGATTTCCAGAGACCGCCCCTTTGCAGGCAATCAGCAAGGCGTCGAAACAACCGGTTCGGACAACGATTATTATAATCTTGGCATCAACACATCATGGGAAGTGGATTTATTCGGAGCCCGAGCAAACAATGCCCGCGCTGCGCTTGCCGAAACCGAGGTAGCGCGAGCGGAGCTGGCGGATGTCCACGTGTCACTCGCGGCCCAAATAGCGACGGCATATGTTGCATATCGGCGCGTGCAGAATGAAACCGCAACGCTTCAACTGGTATTGGATCTACAACAAGAAAAACTCTCTTTGCAGCGCACTCGGGTCCAATACGGCACCGCGTCTGACGCTATCCTGCACCAGATGAATGGTGAAATAGCACAGGTCAAAGCGACCCTCAGTGCCGCCGAAGCTGAAAAGATAGCCACTGCCGACCAAATCGCCTTGTTGACTGGCAATGTTCCCGGTTCGCTAGATGTCGACCTGATGCCTGTCCGATCAATCCCTCTGCCGCCCATTGAAGTCTCGGTCGGCAACCCCGCATCGCTCCTTCAGCGTCGCCCAGACATTCGCAGCGCTGAAAGCGCGTTGCAGGCAGCCAATGCCCGGATCGGGGTTGCGAATGCACAGCGTTTCCCATCGGTCAGCTTCTTTGGAGTTCTAGGGCTTGGTGGGTCGGAAATCGGCGATACTCTTGATACCGGAAACCTCTCGGCCTTGCTTCTCCCACGCATCAATTGGAGCTTTCTCGACTTTGGCCGTGTCAACGCACGGATCGCTCAAGCTGATTCCGGAGCTGTTGAAGCGGCGGCCAATTACGACCGGGCCGTTTTGAACGCATTGTCCGAAGCGGAACAGTCACTGACACGATTTGGAGGGCAACGGCAGAGAGTTTTAGAACTGGCAGTTTCCAGCAAAGCCGCAAGGGATGCCGAGGAACTTGTTGCTGTGCGGTTACGCGGAGGCACAGCAACACGCATTTCAGTAATCGATTCAACCTTGCAAAGATTAGAAGCGCAGACGGCACAGCTTACTGCGACCGCTGATATGGTGACCTCATTTGTCTCCGTTCAAAAGAGCTTAGGCTTAGGGTGGTCTGAGCCGGATGAGGGCGGTTGAGTAGAATGGATTGTACTCGCAATGTGCGACCTTGATTACGAGACATTCTTACATAAATTTCTTGCCAATGCTAAGGGCATCTCTCGGTTAAGCACTTGCTTGTGTCCCTGCAGAAGCCCCAAACGACGCACGCCAAGACGACAGACCTCCGGGGGCTGAGCCTGAAGGCGCCGGTGGTCCGCTCTGATGCCACCGACCAATTTTCATATACCCTCTGTCAGCGCTCTTTTGGGCGAAAGACTTACACAAAACCTTACACACTTTTGGCTTGCGCAAATAATTATTATTTACTATCAATAATATACGTTAGTCTTGTCCCACTCAAAATGCGGTTCTTAACGGAGTGCCCGTTCGAGTCGGGCCAGGGGCACCATCTTCTTTTTTCCAGCTACCCGATTGCTTGCATCGATGCGTACATCGCGCCGGCGAGGCCGAAGCCACGCGGATCTCCTAATAGGCCAGACTCCATCCGGTTCATGACGTAGGAAAAGCAAAGCCCCGCGTCCTGATCTACAATAACGGACGAGCCACCATAGCCGCCCCAGAAACACGCTTTCGCATTGGGGCTCATGGGGGTTGCTTCGCTATTTAGCCCGTAACCAAGCCCAAACTTCACCGGAATTCCCAGAACAAGATCTGTTCCATCTGTTTGTTGTTCAAAAATGCGCTTCGTACCTGCTTCTGACAGAATGGTTTTTCCAAACGCGCGGCCGCCATTGGCCATTGCAGTTTGAGCCCGGACAATGCTGCGCGCATTGCCTTGACCGTTTGCTGCTGGAATTTCGGCAGCGCGCCATCCCCGCTCGCGCGGCAGGGTAGCGTCAACTTTAGGATTGGTGAAAGTTCGTGCGGCGATGGAATCGCTGTCTGCGATCATCGGCGGTGCAGTAGGAGGAATAAGGTTGCCGATTCGGGTATCCAATTCGGGACCCGCGCCGATATGGAAATCTGCACCCGTAGGTTCCGCGATCTCTTGCCGGAAGAAAGTACCGATCGACTGGCCTGTTATCCGCCTCACAATCTCGCCAATCAGATGGCCCTGTGTCAGCGCGTGATAGCCAGATTGCGTGCCCGGTTCCCACCATGGAGCTTGCTTGGCGAGAGACTGGACCATCCAATCCCAGTCATACAGCGCGTCGCCTTCAACCGTCTCATCCATACCGGCAAGGCCGGCTGAGTGACTGAGAAAATGCCGCACCTTCACCGCATCTTTGCCGTTCTGGGAAAATTCGGGCCAATAGCGTGAGGCGGGCGCGTCCAGATCTACCTCGTTTCGGTCGGCAAGCACCAATAGAGCCATCGCAGCCATAGTTTTGGTGCTGGACCATACATTGACCAAAGTATCTTCTTGCCAAGGCTGAGAGCGTTCCTCGTCAAGATGGCCGCCCCACAGGTCGACCACGAATTCACCGTTGAGCGTTATCGCCACGGACGCACCAACATCACCGTGCTCTGCGAAATTTGTTTCAAACGCGCGTTTCACCAGCGCGAAGCGGGGGTCGCAATGTCCGTGAATAGGGTGGGTCATGGAAATCCTGTTGTTTGATGTTCTGACGCTGTTTGGATCTTAATCCACTTCAATTGTAATCTTGATCACCCCGTCATCCCGGCTGTCGAACAACCGATAAGCCTCTGCGCCTTCCGAAAGTTTGAACGTATGGGAGAACATATCCGGCGCTTTTATCCGTCCCTGCTGGACCAGCGGCACCAAATGCGGCCAAGTTTCCTGCACTTGGCAGATACCGCCGCGGATTGTGATATTCTTGAACATAATGAGCGGCATGGAGAGCGTATCGTGGGGCTGTGGTATGCCGATGAAGGACACGGTCCCGTTTCTTGCCGCCAGTGGTAAGCACGCAGCAATCGCCATTGATGCACCCGATGCCTCAAACACCGATTGGACGCCTGCGCCTTTGGTGTGTTCCATCACCTTGGCTACAGCATCATCGGCAGGATCAAGCGCGATCGCGCCAAGCTTTGCCGCCATGTCGCGCCGTGAAGCTACCGGATCAATGGCAAACACCCGCGACGCCCCAAGGATGAAAGCCAATTCCACACCGATCAATCCGATTGGCCCCAAGCCGACAACTGCAACCGTTCCGCCGGGCTGTACGTCTGATCGAGTGATCCCGAAATACGCGGTGGTCATTGCATCGGTCAGCAACAATGCGTGCTCGTCACTCATCGAGTCTTCAGTCGCGAGTAAAGTGGTGTCGGCATTGGGGATGCAAACATATTCTGCCTGCCCGCCGTTCAATTCCGGGCTCAGGCCAAAGGCGGTCGATTTCCTGCATTGGAGCGGTTTCCCGACCAAACATTGGGGGCAATCCCCGCAACCCGTGCCGCCTGCAGAAAGCACTTTCTGGCCCACCTTGAAATTATGGACATCTTTGCCGGTTTCGACCACTTCGCCGATAAATTCATGGCCGACACAAAAGTGGGGTGTTTCCGAAGTGTAAGCCGCGTTTCCGATATTGTCGCCGTGGTACATATGCAGATCCGATCCGCAGATTGAACACTTGCTGACTTTAAGAATGGCGCTGTTCGCGGTTCGCAGCTCCGGATCGGCGAAACTTTCGTACCGGATATCACGCGGCCCATTGAATACGAGTGCTTTCATACCGCGATTTCCCCAATCCTTGTAAAATTATGCCCCTGCATCGCTGGCAACTGTGTCAATCGCAATGATAATCTACGAAAAGACTTGTGTTTCTGTCACAGCTTTGAGACTTCCGGCTATGATGATCCCAGACGCTCCTTCATATCACGCCTTGGCCGCTATAGCCGTTACGATTGCGATGTTCGTTGCGTTTGCGCGGGGCCGTTTGTCGATTGAAATTGTCTCCCTGATGACCATCGCGGTCATCGCGGTAGGTCTGTATTTCTTTCCTTTGGAAGGTACCAAACCCACCGATGGGCTTTCCATCGCGTTTTCCGGCTTTGGCCATTACGCGCTTATCACTATTTGTGCCTTGATGATTATGGGGCGGGGACTTGTCGTTACCGGCGCATTGGACCCTGCCGCGCGATTGTTGGAAGGGGTGTTCAAGATCAACTTGCAGCTGGGCCTGCTGGTGTCGCTGCTCATTGCCTTTTTCTTGTCGATGGCGGTGAATGATACGCCGGTCTTGGTACTGCTGTTGCCGATCTTTGTGGCGCTGGCGAACCGGGGGGCTCTGCCTGCATCCAAGACGTTGATACCGCTTAATGCGGCAGTTTTGATCGGCGGCATGGCCACCACTATCGGCACCTCTACTAACATTCTGGTGGTCTCTATTGCGGTTGATCTCGGCATGCCGACGATGAGCGTATTCCATTACACCCCGATTGTGTTGATCGCAGCGCTGGTGGCGCTGCCTTATCTGTGGCTGGTGATGCCGCGCCTGCTGGGTGACAATCGTGTCGAATCCGAAGATACCGTCCGCCGGTTTGAAGCACGGCTGAGAATAGGCGCAGACAGCGTATTAGCGGGACAGGAAATTGCCACTATTCTCCCCAAGCTTCCTGCCAATTTGAAGTTCATTGATAATCCCCAAGGCGCTATTCACGAAGATCAACGCCTTCGCATATCCGGCACGCATGAGGCGCTTGAAGACGCGATGCGAACTTTGAAGGGAGAAGTTGCCCCGACTTGGGTGCTGGATCGGATCAAACGTAAATCGACTGACAAGCGCCAAGATATTACGGTGGTGGAAATGACCGTCACCGCGGATTCCCGGCTTGTTTCGCGCACATTGTCGACTTCGGGAATTGCAGACCTTTACGGTGTCGCGGTGCTGGGCATTCATCGCCCGGAACGCATTATCGGTCAACGCGACCAATTTGATGATGGCGGCGATTTGCGGATCGCAGAAGGCGATGTCTTGCTGGTCATGGGGTTGATAGATGATCTCCATGACTTTGCCCGCAATGATAGCTTGCTCATTCTGGACGGCGCACGCGAGTTACCGCGGCGTTCAAAGGCATTACTCGCTGCGGCCATTATGTTCGGGTCGGTGTTTACAGCGTCTATCGGACTGTTCCCGATTGCGATTTCCGCCTTGGGTGGTTCGATCCTGATGTTTGTGACCGGTTGCGTGAAATTTGACCGGGTAGGGCGCGCTCTATCTGGCAAAGTGATCGTCCTGGTGGCGGCGAGCATCGCGATTGGCCGGATTGTGCTGGAAAGCGGGGCAGCAGCATGGCTTGGTGAATGGATGTCGCTCGGTTTGCAGCATTTGCCGGCAGCCGCAGTTCTTGCGGTTATTATGCTGTTTGTGACTGTGCTCACCAATTTTGCATCCAACGCAACTGCCGCCACTGTGGGAACGCCCATTGCTTTCAACATCGCGTCGCAGCTTGGATTGCCGCCAGAGCCGCTAATTCTAGCCGTCTTGTTCGGCTGTAACCTGTGTTATGCAACGCCGATCGCCTATCAGACCAACATGCTGATTATGTCGGAAGGCAGTTATGAGTTTAAAGATTACATCAGGACCGGTGTTCCGCTGGTTATATTGATGGTCACAACCTTGTCGATCCTGTTGGTGATGACATACGGTATGTGACACTCACAGACCGACATAGATGAATACTGAGGGGATGGGCATGTTGAGGACGATTTTGGCAGCAGGTTGCGCGGTAGCGGCGTTGGCAACACCAGTTCAGGCGAATGAACTGCGTGATGCGCTTGCAGAGGACATGCCCGGCTTGATGGAGCTCTACCGTGATCTCCATGCCAACCCAGAGCTAAGCTTTCAGGAAGTAGAAACCGCTGCCAAACTCGCCGAACGTGCCAGAGCGTTGGGTTTTGAGGTTACCGAGAAGGTGGGCAAGACGGGCGTGGTCGCAGTTATGCGCAATGGCGCTGGTCCAACCGTAATGTTGCGGGCGGATATGGATGGCCTTCCTTTGGAAGAGAAGACAGGTTTACCCTACGCGTCGAAACGTACTGCTGTCCCCGCATCAGGCGTGGAAACAGGTGTCATGCACGCCTGCGGCCATGATACGCACATGGCTGCGTGGGTTGGCGCGGCACAGCTGCTTTCCGAACGCAAGCAGGAATGGTCGGGCACGCTGGTCATGATCTTGCAACCGGCAGAAGAGCTTGGCGAAGGCGCGCTCGCTATGTTGGAAGACGGGCTCTACACTCGCTTCCCGAAGCCTGACTATGTCCTGGGCTTTCATGATGCGGCACAATTTCCCGCCGGCATGATAGGGTATTCCCCGGGCTATGCGCTCGCCAATGTGGATAGCGTAGATATTACGGTGCCTGGCGTTGGTGGGCATGGTGCTTACCCGCACACCACGAAAGATCCAGTCGTGCTCGCCAGCGCGATCGTGATGAAGCTTCAAACCCTTGTCAGCCGCGAAAGCAGCCCGTTGGATCCAGCAGTGGTGACTGTGGGCAGTTTTCACGCCGGCCATAAGCATAACATCATTTCTGATGAGGCAAGGCTGCAGCTTACCGTGCGGTCTTACAGCGACGAGTCGCGGGCTTTGTTGCTGGACGGGATTGCGCGCGTGGCCAAGGGGGAGGCAATTGCCGCCGGTATGCCAGAAGATCGAATGCCAACTGTAACGGTGCAGGATCCCTACACCCCGTCCACTTTCAACACGCCCGAATTCACCGAAACCGTGATGGCAGGATATCGCAGTCGTTTTGGTGAAGGCCGTGTGATGCAGGTCCCGTCTGTCATGGGCGGAGAGGATTTCGGGCAGTTCTTACGCGCCAGCCCGGATGATATTCAGTCACTTATCTTTTGGGTCGGCGGTGTGCCTGCTGATGAGTTTGCAAAAGCACAAGCGGGTGAGGCCGATCTGCCTTCGCTTCACAGCCCTTATTGGGCTCCGGATGCGGAGAAAGTGATTGGCACTGCAGCAGAAGCAATGAGCAGTACCGTGCTCGACTTGCTGAAGCCTGCCGGGTCCTGATTTTCTAGAAGTCTGCGCTGCCACCTTGACGGCCAGAACGTTGCAGAGACCGGTTGCTGACTTGTTCCACGCGTTCAAGGCTTGTGACTGGGCTTTTGCCGCCATTCAGGCGCGCCAGCAGGGCTTCTTGGTCTTTGCTCGCCATCGCCATGAACTTCTCGCGTGAGATGCCTAACCGCGCCAAGTCCGCATCTGTTACTGCTGCAACAAGGTTGCGGAGAAGCCGCGGATTGCCACCTTGGCTGCTGTCAAACCCTCCATCGGGCGTCAGGATACCCGGTGCGCCACCGCTGTAAAATCCGCCTAGATTGTTCGAATTGGTAACAGAGCTATTTTTGATAACCAGAGTTGGCTTGTTGTTCTTCGGCCTTTCAGCATAGGCTTGGACTTCGGCAGCCTGTTCCGCAATTGCATCGCGCTTCTCACCATCAGCCATCAGCGCAATGAACAATGTCAATGCAACCGTCACGATCGCAAAGTGCTTATACATTTTTGCATTAATAACGATGAGGGACTGTTTTGCGGCCATGCGAGGGCCATAGCGTCACGGTGTTAAGCATGATCTCGCTTTTATGGTTAACCGGGTCCTAAAATGCGGAATTCGGATAAAATTACGGCCGCCGAGGTTAGGGAACCCCGACGGCCGTGTCTCCTCCCCAGGAGATCAGAAAGTCTTAGCTGTATGTGCCCAGGCGGTGATGCAACGCATTGATTTTCGCAAGTTCTTCGCGATCATCAGTCGTCTTCGCATGGCTCGCCAGAGCGGTACGCAGCAACTTAAAATCTGCTGTCGAAAGCAGGGCGCGTGCGCGGCCTGGTTCACTTGGCTTTTTTTCTGGATCAGTCATTGTTCATCCTTTTCCCGGCCGGTGGCAAATGCCAGCGGCCGTATGTTCAAGTTGGTTAGGCTGCTGCAAACTGGTTCATGGTGTTATTGGCACCCCCCGCTTTCAGCGCGGCTTCACCAGCAAATGCTTCCTTGTGATCATCACCAATGTCACTGCCGGACATATTTTGGTGCTTAACACAGGCGATGCCTTCACGAATTTCCTTCCGTTGGACGCCCTTCACGTAACCAAGCATACCTTCGTCACCGAAGTATTCTTTAGCGAGGTTATCCGTGCTCAGCGCAGCGGTGTGATAGGTTGGCAGGGTGATCAGGTGGTGGAAAATACCGGCTTGAGCGGCTGCGTCGCGTTGGAAGGTACGGATCTTCTCATCTGCTTCGGCAGCCAAGTCGGTCGCGTCATAATCCACGCTCATCAAGCCTTCGCGGTTATATGCCGAAACGTCTTTGCCAGCCTCAGACCATGCATCATAGACTTGCTGACGGAAGTTCAGAGTCCAGTTGAAGCTCGGTGAATTGTTGTACACCAGTTTTGCATTGGGGATCACTTCGCGGATACGGTCAACCATTCCGCCGATCTGGCCGATATGCGGCTTTTCGGTTTCGATCCACAGCAGGTCAGCACCGTTTTGCAGTGATGTGATACTATCCAAAACACAGCGGTCTTCACCGGTGCCAGCGCGGAACTGGAACAGGTTAGACGGCAGGCGCTTCGGGCGCAGAAGCTTACCTTCACGGCTCAGAAATACATCACCGTTCTGGATCGCAGCTGGGTCAATTTCTTCGCAATCAAGGAAGCTGTTATACTGGTCGCCCAGATCGCCTTCTTCTTTGGTGACTGCAATTTGCTTTGTGAGGCCAGCGCCAAGCGAATCGGTGCGGGCGACGATGATGCCATCTTCCACGCCGAGCTCAAGGAAGGCGTAACGGATCGCACGGATCTTCTGAAGGAAGTCTTCGTGCGGTACGGTAACTTTACCGTCTTGGTGGCCACACTGCTTTTCATCAGAGACCTGATTTTCGATTTGCAGAGCGCACGCTCCAGCTTCGATCATCTTCTTTGCCAGAAGGTAAGTTGCTTCCGCGTTACCGAAGCCGGCATCGATGTCTGCAATGATCGGAACTACGTGTGTCTCATAATTATCGATCGCGTGTTCAAGGCGCTTGGCTTCTACTTCATCACCAGCGTCCCGGGCAGCATCCAGTTCACGGAACATACCGCCCAATTCGCGTGCATCCGCCTGTTTCAAAAAGGTGTAAAGCTCTTCGATAACGTCAGAAACGCTGGTCTTCTCGTGCATGGATTGGTCAGGCAAAGGGCCAAATTCGCTTCGCAGCGCGGCAACCATCCAGCCTGACAAATAGAGGTAACGCTGCTTCGTTCCACCGAAGTGCTTCTTGATAGAAATCATCTTCTGTTGGGCAATAAAACCGTGCCAGCAGCCCAGTGATTGGGTGTAGTTGGCCGGATCAGCATCATACGCATTCATATCATCGCGCATAATCTTCGCGGTGTATTTTGCGATATCGATGCCGGTGTTAAAACGGTTTTGCAGTTTCATCCGAGCAGCGGTTTCCGCGTCAATCGCGTTCCAAGGTGAGCCTTGACCGTTGATCGTTTCGCTTAGCGCGCTGATTGTGTCTTGATACGTCATTGAATGTCTCCAAAGGGGGTATGGCATCTCTGCCTTGCCCCACCTTTATGGACGGGCAACTGCTAGTTAGATATAAAAACTTACATACTTTGTTGTCTTTTTGCGCTATATTCGCCTATTCACCGTGTAATATTGTAAAGAAAGTGACAAATGTCTGACCAAGCCATCTTTGCCGGTGCTGCCATCCGCAGACTGCGCAAGCGAGAAGGGCTTACCCAAGCGGCTATGGCGTCGCGCCTGTCGATATCCGCAAGCTATCTCAACCTTATTGAGCGCAACCAGCGGCCCTTATCCGCCCGGGTGATTGTGCAAATTGTGGACGCATTTGACTTTGATCCCCGGAGCCTGCGTGAGGATGAATCAATTGGCGGGGTAGACGGGCTGGCTCGCCGGTTTGCAGATGAACGGTTTGCAGAATTCGATATTGACCGGGATGAAATCGCAGAATTCTTAGGGGCTGCACCGCAAGCTGCGGCAGCATTCGCTTATCTTTATGACAATGCAGGTTTGGGTGTTCGGCCGAGTGACGATCCCTTGGTCCAGTCGCGCTTGGAAATCGAGAAATGGCGCAATCACTTTCCCGATTTGGACACGGCGGCGGAGACACTTGCGGATGAACTGCGCTTGTCGCGGAGCGATTTGGGTGTCGCTTTGGCTGAGCGATTGCAGAAGAAGCATCAGCTCGCGATCCGAATTCTGCCCAGAGATGTTATGCCAACGGCGCTGCGCCGGCTTGATCTGCATGCCCGCCAATTGCAATTGTCTGAAATGCTGACGCCAGCTTCTCGCAATTTCCAGATCGCGGTCCAGATCGCCCAATTGGAACAACGTGATGCTATCGTGGAATTGGCCTCCGGCTCCAAATTTGCCGATGAGGCTTCGCGAACCTTGTTTGAACGTCACCTCTACGGCTATTTCGGGGCGGCATTGTTAATGCCTTACAGCCGGTTCCTGCGCGCATGTGAGAGTACGAATTTTGATCTGCAGGTTCTTCAAATGCGTTTTGGTGTTAGTTTGGAGCAATTGGCCCACAGATTGACGACGCTACAACGGGTTGGGCAGCGCGGATTGCCGTTCTTCATGGCAAGGATCGACCGGGCAGGGCAGTTCTCCAAACGATTTGCAGGGGGGAGCGGTGCCACGATGCTGGAAAGCGAGAACAGCTGTCCGTTGTGGATAGCTCACAAGGCGTTTGAGCGTCCGGGGCAGTTATGCACCCAGTCCGTAGTAGTGGACGGGGTAGATGCGGGTCCCGATAGCTGGTTCACAATGGCGCAGACCGTTGATGGTAGCGGCGCCGTGGGGGAAGCTCAATTTGTAGTCGTCCTTGGGGTGGAAGCACGGTTCGCCTTACATTTGGCGCCAGCCAAAACGGCCGAAACGATGATGATGCCTGCCCAACGGATTGGCTTGGGTTGCGAACGCTGCCATTTGCAGGAGTGCCGCCAAAGGTCCCTTCCGCCAGCTAGGGCCACGCTCCAGTTTGACACAATCACGAAAGGGGTAACACCGTTCAGCTTCGGTGATGGCTGATCCCGTATATTAGCCATCCATTAAGTGCCTTTACGCCCAGAAACGCGCCGGTTCGACTTTTTGTGTAAAGTTTACCGACATTTCACTTCTCTGCCGTATCCGCTGCCAATCACCTTGGATTTCTGGACCGGCAGCACATGATCCGTTTGTTTAAACACTATATTCCTAACGCAGTGGTCTTGTTGGCCCTGTTCGACATCGCCTTGCTGCTTCTCGCGGGCGAACTGGGCTGGCATTTGCGCGCCTCGCAAATTGCCATGAACCCGGGGCCCTTGGCTGAACGTGCATGGCCCCTGGTCGGTTTTGTGGGCACAGTTTGGATCGCGATGGTATCGGTCGGCCTCTATGGCGGTGATGCTCTCCGCTCGCTGAGGTTTGCCTGCGCACGTTTATTGGTCGCGGTAAGCTTAGGGATCATCGCCGTATCGGTGATCGATTTCGTATTGCCCGGGTCGACCTTGTGGCGCTCCACCTTACTCTACGCGATGGCATTTGCCGTTGCGTGCCTGATCCTGAACCGGCTGATCATAGGTAAGTTTCTGGGCGCGTCCGCTTTCCGGCGCCGGGTGATGGTGTTGGGTGCTGGCAACCGCGCGATGCGCCTTAAGAGGCTTGCTGAAAAAGAAGGCTCCGGCTTCTCTATCGTATCGTTTGTCGGGATGAACGAGGGTGAGCAGGTGGTCAAAGAAGCGATTGCCCGTTCTGCCGTCCATGATCTCGGCCAATTTGCTGATAATCTCGGGGCAAGCGAAGTCGTGCTGGCGTTGGAAGAGCGGCGTAATTCGCTGCCGCTTAAAGACTTATTGCGGATGAAGACCACTGGCATTCACATCAACGACTTTAGTAGTTTTGTTGAACGGGAAACCGGGCGGGTAGATTTGGACTCGGTCAATCCCAGTTGGTTGATCTTTTCCGATGGGTTTTCGTCAGGCCGGCTGTTTTCAAGCGCCGCAAAGCGCATGTTTGACATTGTGGCAAGCAGCATACTTTTGATTTTATCGCTGCCGATCATCGTTCTGTTCGCCATTCTGGTGAAGATCGATAGCAAAGGGCCTGCATTCTTCCGGCAGCCGCGTATCGGCTTGTTCGGGCAGACCTTCGATGTGATCAAGCTACGCTCCATGCGTACCGACGCTGAGAAAGACGGGGTCAAATGGGCGGAAAAGAACGATCCCCGCATCACGCGTTTGGGAAGTTTTATCCGGAAGGTTCGGATTGATGAACTGCCGCAAACGTGGAGCGTTCTCAAAGGCGAAATGAGCTTTGTCGGCCCGCGTCCGGAAGTTCCAAAGTTCGTAACTGATCTGGAAGAGCAACTGCCATATTACGCTGAACGTCATATGGTGAAGCCCGGCATTACCGGGTGGGCGCAAATTAACTACCCCTATGGTGCCTCCATCGAAGATGCTCGCCACAAGCTGGAATATGATCTGTATTACGCCAAGAACTATACTCCGTTCTTGGACTTGCTGATATTGCTACAGACGTTGCGGGTCGTGCTGTGGCCTGAAGGTGCACGCTAGTGGAAAGTTGGGTAGAAGCATGGATTATCGCGGGCTTCGCGATGTATCTTGGTGGCGCCGCCACCTGTGCCGTTGGTGCAGGGTGGATCTGGCGCAAGGGCGATAAAGACCGCCCTGACCGGACTGCCATTTTAGCAGCATTGGTAATAACCGCGGGCTGGTGCGTGATGGTTGCCGCCTTTGGTGCCAATTCACCTTTGGCGTCGCTTGCAGAAGTGGCGCGAAACCTGGCTTGGCTGTTGGTATTGTACCGGCTGTTTGCCAATGATGGACGGCACGAAACGCTGCGGCCGATCCGGCCTGTCCTGATCGCCCTGGCATTCGTAGAATGCTTGCAACTTGTGCTGATTGTGGTGGAAGCGCGGTTCGCGATCACGCCGGAACTAAAACTGCTGACATTCCAAATGTGTGCAATGTTCCACCTGATGGTATCCGTCGGTGCGCTGGTCTTGCTCCACAATCTTTACGTCGGAGCAACGCAGAGCGTCCGTTCCGTGCTGCGATGGACCGCCGCTGCTTTGGCGGCGATGTGGTCGTTTGATCTGAATTTCTACACTGTTGCCTATCTGGGTGGAAGCTTGCCGCTTGAACTGGCGGCAATCCGCGGTCTGGTTGTTGCATCGATGACGATACCGCTGGCTATTGGCTCAACCCGTAGCGCCGCCACCATCCGTCTTAGACCTTCGCGCAAAGTGGCGTTCCAAACACTTTCGTTGCTAGTGATCGGCGCGTATCTGATGGTGATGGTTGGCATTGCCCAGTCGCTGGCGATGCTGGGCGGTGACCTTGGGCGATTGACGCAGGTCGGCTTCACCTTTGCTGCAACCGTTGTCGCCTTGTTGTGGCTCCCTTCGCACAGATTGCGGGGATGGGTACGGGTGACGGCGATCAAGCATTTGTTTCAGCACCGGTATGATTATCGGGCCGAATGGCTGCGGTTCACCCAGACTATCGGCAAAAGCGATGGATCCAGCCAATCACTGCAAGAGCGGATCGTCAAAAGCATGGCGGATATTACCGATAGCCCCTCCGGGCTGTTGTTGCTGACTGGCGAGAGCGGAAGCCTAGAGCTAGCGTCCCGTTGGAACTGGAAGGACATTTCCGTACCAGCCGCAGATCCCGTACCGGCGGACTTGGCAAACCTGTTTGAAAGCAGGGGGTTTATCCTCGACCTTGACGATATCCGGGCGGGTAAAGACTGGCACGGGGAAGCAGTGTTTTTGCCTGACTGGCTACGCGAGGAACAGCAGGCGTGGGCACTGGTTCCGCTGCAACATTTTGACCGTTTGATTGGTGTCATTATCCTATCCCGCCCGGCAGAACCGCGCCGTCTGGACTGGGAAGATTTCGACCTGCTGCGCGTAGTCGGGCAGCAATTGGCAAGCTACCTGGCGGAACAAGCGGGGCAGGCGGCTCTGATGGAATCCGCCCGGTTTGACGAGTTTAACCGCCGGATCGCGTTTGTGATGCATGACATCAAGAATCTGGCAAGCCAATTGGCCTTGCTGTCGCGCAATGCAGAGCGCCATGCGGATAATCCAGAATTTCGCGCGGATATGTTGGTCACTCTGAAGAACAGCGCGGAAAAGCTAAACGGCTTGCTGGCCCGGCTCAACCGGTACGGAGCTAGCGGTTCTGAAAAGCGTGAGCCAGTCGAACTCTTGCGCGTCGTGCGCCAAGTGACTGATCAGTACGAGGCGGTTCATCCCATTTCCATCTTGCGGACCGAAAATAGCAAAGTGCTCGCAGATGCTGAGGGGCTGGAACAGGCTTTGGTCCATTTGGTACAGAACGCGGTTGATGCCAGCGACGCTGCAAGCCCGGTCTCTTTCGACATTACATGTGACGGGGTACGCGGTGCGGTCGAGATTGCTGACGTCGGTCATGGCATGACGGCGGAATTTATCCGGGATGGTTTGTTCAAACCGTTTGTATCATCCAAAAATTCTGGTTTCGGCATTGGAGCTTTTGAGGCTCGAGAAATGATCCGCGCGATGGGGGGAAGGCTTGATGTCGACTCCCGAGAGGGTCTCGGGACGCGGTTCACCGTCTCTTTCCCGCTCGCTGCTGCTGCCGAACACCTTAGTTCACATACATCGCCCCAACATAGTGAGGCTGCATAATGGCTAACCCAAAACAAGGCGCGTTGCCGAAATTGCTGATTGTGGAGGATGACGCCGGTCTGCAAGCTCAGCTGAAATGGGCGTATGAAGATTTTGACGTCACCATTGTTGGCGACCGCGAAAGTGCGCTTGCCGCTCTGCGGGCGGAAGAACCGCCTGTCGTGACATTGGATCTCGGCTTGCCGCCAGACCCTGATGGCACAACCGAAGGGTTCGCCATTCTTGATGCTATCATGGCGTTGAAACCGGATACCAAAGTGATTGTTGCATCCGGCCACGGCGCGCGTGAAAGCGCATTGCGTGCGATCGAACACGGCGCCTATGATTTCTACCAAAAGCCCGTGGATATTGAAGCGCTAGGCCTGATTGTCCGGCGCGCGCTTAAATTGCACCAGATTGAGGAAGAGAACCGTCGCCTCGCCGAACAGGTTGGTGACGAGAAGACGGTGCTTGGCGGGCTGATCACTGCAGCGCCTGAAATGGTCAAGGTTGCGCGTACAATTGAGCGTGTAGCCAATGCCAATGTTTCAGTGATGCTGTTGGGCGCAAGCGGCACAGGTAAAGAGCTGCTTGCCAAGGGCGTGCACGATTCCAGCGACCGCAAGAGCGGCGCCTTTGTCGCTATCAACTGCGCAGCTATTCCGGAGAACCTGCTGGAAAGCGAACTGTTCGGGCATGAGAAGGGTGCGTTCACCGGTGCGGTTAAGACGACCGAAGGCAAGATTGAGCAAGCGCATGGCGGGACCCTGTTTTTGGACGAGGTCGGCGATATTCCGTTACCTTTACAAGTAAAGCTTCTGCGCTTTTTGCAAGAACGAACGATCGAGCGGATTGGTGGCCGAAAACAAATCGCCGTGGATACACGGATCGTCTGTGCAACCCATCAGAATCTGGAAAGCATGATAAGTGGCGGCCAGTTCCGGGAAGATCTGTTTTACCGGCTTGCAGAGATCGTGGTCAAAATTCCGGCTCTGGCAGAACGACCCGGTGATGCGCCGCTGCTGGCAAAAGCTTTCCTCAATCGCTTTGCTGCGGAGATGAATCCGCAAGTGAAAGGCTTTGCCGCAGATGCTTTGGCGGCGATTGATGGATGGTCTTGGCCGGGCAATGTTCGCGAACTTGAAAACCGGGTTAAACGCGCTGTGATTATGGCCGATGGTAAACTGGTTGGCGCGGCCGATTTGGACTTGGATGCCGACGGGGAAGAAGCCGCAGACGCGCTTAGTCTCAAAAGCGCACGCGAACAGTCCGATCGCAAGGTGATCCGTCATGCACTGTCGAGAACAGAGGGTAATATTTCCAACACTGCAAAATTGCTCGGTGTCAGCCGTCCCACACTTTATGACTTGCTAAAGCAGTATGATCTGCAGGCCTAAACATCTTGCTCTAAAGCCGGCTTTTCTGGCGCTGTTGATCACTGTTGCTGGCTGTAGCGACAGTGGGCCTGTTCTGACGCCTCTAGAGCAGGCTCAGGCATCTCTAGCGGCAGGCCAAGGGCTGGCGGCCGAAGTGACCTTGAAAGACATCTTGGCGTCAGGAACCGATGCCACCGAAGTCGCTGCGTACATTGGTGAGGCCGAGTTGCAGCAAGGTGAAGTGGCTGAGGCCCGGCAATGGCTTGGCGAAGGGGCGTTTTCAGAAGAAACGCGCGGGCATGGTTTTCATATGCTTGCACGATTGGAAATGCAGGTCGGGAATCTGCCTGCGGCGGGCGCTGCATTTGACCAGGCCTTGAAATTCAAGCCGGATAGCGCGGAACTGTGGGTCGATATCGGGCGCCTGCGATATCGCGGCGGTGAGCAGTCTCAGGCTGTCGATGCCAGCGTCTATGCCGTCGAACTCGATCCGGAAAATCCGGAGGCTTTGCGGTTTCGTGCCCAGTTGGTGCGCGATGCAGAAGGTATGCGGGAAGCCATTCCGTGGTTCGAACGTGCCTTAGAGCGTAATCCTGACAATGCTGATTTGCTACTCGACTACGCAGCGACGCTTGGCGAGCTTGGGCGCGCACGGGATATGCTGAGTGTCATTCGCGAGGTGGCCAAAATCGCCCCTGAAAACAAGCGAATATACTTCTTGCAATCGGTACTGGCTGCGCGGGCGGGCAATTATGATCTGGCAGGATTGTTGCTATTGAGGAGCAGCAGGGAAGATCAGGAAAAGCCTGCAGCATTGTTGCTATCGGGTATTATCGATCTGGAGAATGGCAATTATGCCAGTGCCGCGCAAACTCTGGAACGGCTCGCTGCAAGGCAGCCGGACAATCGACGCGTACGGCAGCTATTGGCGCGTGCTTTATCACTTGGCCAGAATGATCGTGAGCTAATCTACCGCTATGGTGAAAAGGCAGCATCGCCCAGCGCATCGCCTTATTTAAGGCATCTTGTGGCGCGATCTCATGAGGCGCTTGAGGACCGGGAAGAAGCAGGGCGTTTGTTTGACCTCGCGGCCCGTCCGCGCGGAGATCGGCTTGTCGCTGTGCCAAGTAGCGCAGAATTGGGCGTTGCGGAGGCGCGCGGCGCGGTTGATGGCGCCGCTGCACTCGCGTTGATACGGGCCCGTATGACCGCAGGGCAGGCGGGCGGTGCTAGAGCCGTCGCAGAACAGTTGCTATCGCGCTTCTCTGGTTCTGCAGACACGCTGGCGCTGGCGGGTGATGCCAATTTGGCTGCAGGAAATTACGGACGCGCTGCACGGTTGTATTTTGATGCCGGTGCTATCCGGAAACCTTGGCTAGTCACTCGAAAGCAGATCAAAGCACTTGAGGCTGCCGGGCAAAGTGATGCTGCACTGGCAATATTGGCCCGGTATTTCGTGGGCGATCCCGGCAATACGGAAGCGGCTGTGATGTTAGCGCGGGAAGCCTACCGGGGTAACGATTTTGGGAGCGCTGCGATTTTCGCCGATCATGCACTGATCAATGGGGGATCGCGTGATCCTGTATTGCATGCCATGCGCGCCGAGATTGCAATGCAGTTGGGCGATGATGAGCTTGGGTTGGCGATGGCCCGGCGTGGTTATGATTTACAGCCAATGAGCAATGTCACCACGACGGTATTGGCAAACGTTCTGCGCGAAGCAGGCGGCTTTGAACCGCAGGTTCAAGTTATAGAGCGTAAGATAAGTCGCTTACCACGATAGCTGATAAATCTATCGACATTGGCTGTGTCAAAGGGCAGTGCGCCGCGATGTTTGCATGGCTCTCGCGTATTGATGTTATGATCCGGATGTTGATTGCCGCGATCCTGTTGGCAAGCTTCCTCCCGGTTAAGGGGGTCGCTCTCGAAGTGGCCTATGGGGTTTCCAACTTTGCCGTATTCGTGCTGTTCTTCCTAAACGGCATACGGTTGTCACGCAATGATGTGGCGCGCGGGATACGGAATGTGACGCTTTTGGTTCCGCTGGCCCTATGGTGTTTTGGCGCGATGGCGGCAGCGGGCTTCACTCTGTCTATTGCCGCAGCCGGATTGGTTCCGCCGCTGATCGCTTTGGGATTGCTGTATCTGGGGGCTTTGCCGTCGACAGTCCAATCGGCCACCGCATATACATCGATGGCTGGTGGAAATGTTGCGAGCTCAGTCGTGTCAGCGGCCTTGCTCAACATTCTTGGAGTGTTTGTATCGGCTCCAATCTTCGCATGGCTCAGCGGCGGAGCCTATGTCGATATGGGCTTGGACGGACTGGTTAAGCTGTTTCTGATTTTGCTTCTGCCATTTGGATTGGGGCAGCTGTTCCAGTCGCGGTTCTCACCTTGGCTCAAATCGCATCCTGCGCTGGTGGGATGGATGGATCGCACGGCCATTTCAATTGCGGTCTATGTCGCATTTTCAGGTGCGGTGGAGCAGGGGATATGGAGCAGGTTAGACCTGACGAGTTGGAGCTGGCTGATTGCCCTTTTGGGCGTGTTATTGATCTTTGCTTATGGCGGCGCTTGGGTGCTTTCCGGAGCATTGTCTTTAGCCCGTGGCGACCGAATATCTTTTATGTACGCAGGGGCGCATAAAAGCATCGCGATGGGCGCGCCGCTCGCACTGGTTATGTTTCCGCCTGCAACAGCAGGGCTGATTCTGGTTCCGCTATTGGTGTATCATTTGCTGCAATTGGTCGTTTCAGCGCCAATCGCGAGCCGCCTTAATCGGTAGCGTCGGGGTTGTTCCGATTATACCGGACCGACCACCACAGCGACAGGCCGATCAACACCGCCCCGATAAGCCCGGTAATGGTCTCCGGGATATGTACGATCGCTGATAGCAGCATGATCACACCCAGAATGATAATCGCCCAAAAGGCCCCATGTTCCAAGAAACGATACTGAGCGAGAGTGCCTTGGCGGACAAGATGGATTGTCATCGAGCGGACAAACATGGCCCCCACTGACAGGCCCAATGCGATCACGACCATATTATTGGAAAGGGCAAATGCGCCTATCACACCGTCAAAGCTGAACGAGCTGTCGAGGACTTCGAGATAGAGAAAGCCGCCCAAGCCAGAGCGGACCACTTCGCCGGCAGCTTTCTTCCGCGCCTCGCGTTGTTCAATCAATGCGCCCAGAGCATTGACCCCGATAAAGGTGACGAGGCCCAGAATACCGGAGGTAAGGAAGGTCAATGCGTCGTCCTGCGGCAAGGCGGTCGATACACCGTAGACAAGCAACAGAACGAGCCCGATTTCCACTGCGGGTATGCTGGAAAAGCGGTTAATTGCACGCTCCAGTGAAGCGATCCAATGAACGTCTTTCTCCCCGTCAAAGAAGAATGTCAGGCCAACCATCGCAAGGAAAGCTCCGCCAAAGCCGGCGATGCCAAGATGTGCGTCTGAGACAATTCGCTCATATTCTGCGGGTTCATTGAGCGAGAGCGTTACCGCTTCGACAGGGCCAATATTGGCGGCAATGGCAACGATAGCTATCGGGAAAATAATCCGCATTCCGAACACGGCGATGAGAATACCCCAAGTGAGGAACCGTCTTTGCCAAACTTCGTCCATTTCCCTCAGGACGGTCGCGTTCACAACCGCATTGTCAAAGCTGAGTGACACTTCAAGGATCGACAGGACAATCACAATCCACAGAATGGATAGAGTGCCGGTGATTGATCCCGTGCTGGCCCAGCCATACCACCCAGCGAGAGCCAGACAGACGGCAGTAAAGCCAAGCGAAAACGTATAATAGCGTAGCAGCGTTGCCATCGTAGAACCCAATGCCTCATCCTCGCGCAATTGCGCGTCTGTTTGGGCGTGCGGCTACCTACCAGTCAACGCCAGCGCAATGGCAACGTTATTTTTTTGGTTGGTATGTCTGTTCAGGGCCGGGGAATGACCGGTCGCGTACCTCTTCGGCATAGGTCTGGACAGTCTTTTCAATCATACCGGCTATGTCGTCATATTTCTTTACGAAGCGCGGTACGCGGTCGAACATCCCAAGCATATCGTCCGTAACAAGGACTTGTCCGTCGCATTTGGCCGATGCGCCGATGCCAATCGTCGGGCAAGAGATGGCTTCGGTCACAGCTATGGCAATTGGCTCGACCACGCCTTCTACGACCACGGCGAAGGCTCCGGCTTCGTCCAAGGCTTTCGCGTCAGAGACAATTTTGTCTGCTTCGCTATCGCTGCGACCGCGGGCCATGTAACCGCCCAAGACGTTGACCGCCTGCGGTGTCAATCCGATATGCCCCATCACCGGAATGCCGCGTTGGTTCAGGAATGCAACGGTTTCAGCCATCGCTTCACCGCCTTCCAATTTGACAGCTGCCGCCCCTGTTTCTTTGAGCAAATGGGCAGCACTTTCAAAAGCCAATTGCGGTGAGCTTTCATATGATCCGAATGGCATATCGACCACAACCACTGAGTGGTAGCTGCCGCGAACAACCGCCGCGCCGTGATTGGCCATCATGTCCAAAGTGACGGGTATGGTAGACGGCAGTCCGTAAATTACTTGGCCCAGGGAATCCCCCACCAGCAGCAAATCGCAATGGGCATCCAGCAATTGGGCCTGACGCGCGGTATAGGCGGTTAGCATCACCAACGGTTCTTCCGTCACGCCGTCAACCTTACGCGACCGTATGCGGGGCACGGTCAGGCGCTTCATCGGTGCCGGGGTGGGGGTGGCGCGGCTAGTCGCGGTATCGAGCTGAAAAGTAGTAGACATGACGCGCTTTTAGCCGAGCGGGGGATTTGCGCAAATGCTACCTCGACTAGGCGCGCGATTCATTGCAGAAGCGTGTTCGGAGAAGCGCGAGGGGTCGCGCCTATTGAGGATTTTGGACTTATGGCGGCAATAGGAAGCAGCGGAGCGAAGGCGCGGGATGGTTGGTCATCGCGCTCTGCATTTATTCTGGCGGCGGTGGGGTCGGCAGTCGGGCTTGGCAATATGTGGCGCTTCCCGGCGGAAGCGGGTGCCAATGGCGGCGGCGCATTCGTATTGTTTTATATCCTCTGTGTGGCGTTGATCGGTCTTCCAATCTTGCTTTCGGAAACACTGATTGGCCGGCATGGGCAATCCTCTGCTCCAGAGAGCGTCCGCCGGATTGCAAAGGAATCGGGTAAGTCCTCCCACTGGGATACGTTGGCATCATTCGGTGTCTTGGGTGCGTTTTTGGTGCTGAGTTTCTACTGCGTCGTCGGTGGATGGGTGCTGTATTACATTGGTGTTTTCGCGCAGGATCTGTTCTCGACCGGAGTGACTGGCGGTGCCTTTGAAGGGCGCCCCGCCGGTGATATTGAGGCGCTACTACCAAGCTTGTTCGGAAATGGCGGCTTGATGGTGGGGCTGCACATCGCGTTTATCGCAATCACTTTCTATTTCGTTTCGCGCGGTGTCTCTAGCGGCATTGAATGGGTTGCGACCTGGCTGATGCCAGCGTTTTTTGTGCTGTTCTTGCTGATTACAATCTACGGCGCTTTTACCGGGGCATTTTCAGAAGCGCTGTCCTATTTGTTCACTTTTGATGCGTCCAAACTGACCGGTGCCGTCATGCTCGCTGCTGTTGGCCAAGCTTTCTTCTCCCTGTCCTTGGGCGTTGCGGGCATGATGACATATGGTGCGTATGTCGGTCGTGACGTCAATTTGGCTGGAACATCCGGGATCATTGCTGGGGCGGATACAGCCGTCGCTTTGCTCGCAGGTCTTTGTATTTTCCCGATTGTGTTCGCCGCGGGATTAGAACCGAATGGCGGGCCAGGCCTGATGTTCCAGTCATTGCCAATCGGTTTCCAATCGATGCCCTTTGGATCGGTGGTTGGCTTGCTGTTTTTCGTGATGGTATTTTTCGCTGCACTCACCAGCTCGGTATCCTTAATGGAAGCGCCGACTGCTTGGCTGAAAGACAAGGCAAAGGTGACGCGGCCGATGGCAACATTGATTGTTACTGTTGCCGCGCTTCTTCTGGGCATATTGGCAGCTTTGTCGTTCAACGATTTGTCTGATTTCCAACCGTTCGGTTTTATCCCGCTATTTGAGGGGCAGGGAATGTTCGACGTGCTGGATACGGTAACCAGCAAAGTGTTGATGCCTATCGGTGCGATTATGACAGCACTATTTGTCGGTTGGGTGGCAGAGCGTCGGTTAATCGATTCAGAAAATGGTCTTAGCGGCGGGCTGGAAAAGGTCTGGCTTTTCCTGGTGCGCTGGCTTTGTCCTTTGGCGCTTATAACCATTCTGATCGTTGGGATTTTCCCTTCGATATTGGGTGAGTAGTTTCTGCCTGTAATTTATGAAATGGCCGTTCCTGGCTGGAGCGGCCATTTCTTTTGGCCAAAACCAGAATGTTGCTTCACATTCCGGATTGAGAACGTATAGTGAACAAATGGGTTCTCTTTCGACAATCGAGAAGTTAGGCATTCTTGCCGATGCTGCGAAGTATGACGCTTCGTGTGCCTCGTCCGGTACTGCTAAGAAGAACTCAATCGGCGGCAAGGGGGTGGGCTCTACCGAAGGGATGGGCATTTGCCATGCTTATACGCCGGATGGCCGCTGTATCTCTCTATTGAAAATACTGCTGACCAATCACTGCATCTTCGACTGTCATTATTGCATCAACCGGAAAAGCAGCAATGTCCGCCGTGCACGCTTCACGCCGCAAGAAATCGCAGATCTGACGATCAGCTTTTACAAACGCAATTATATCGAGGGCCTGTTCCTCTCGTCGGGGATTATCAAAAGCTCTAATTTCACCATGGAACAAATGGTGGAAACGGCCCGTATCTTACGGGAAGAAATGGATTTTCGTGGGTATATCCACCTTAAGACTATTCCAGAAGCGGATCCAGAACTGGTCCATCAGGCTGGCTTATTGGCCGATCGGGTGTCCATCAATGTGGAGTTGCCGACTGATAGCGGCCTCACGCGGCTCGCTCCGGATAAAAACGCCCGGCAAATCGAAGGAGCGATGGGGAAGGTAAAGTCCGATATCGTCGAAACCAAAGACGCGAGAAAACGGTTTAAGCACGCGCCGCGCTTTGCTCCTGCGGGACAATCGACGCAGATGATCGTGGGGGCAGACGCCGCCAATGATTCCGATATTATGGGTAAGGCAAGTCGGCTGTATAAAGGCTTCCGGTTGCGGCGGGTGTATTACTCAGCATTCAGCCCCATTCCCGATGCCAGCGCAGTGCTGCCGTTGAAGCGCCCGCCGTTGATCCGGGAGCACCGTTTATATCAATCCGACTGGTTGATGCGGTTCTATGGCTATCAGGCCAGTGAGGTGATGCAAGCAACGGATGGAGACGGCAATCTTCCATTGGATATTGATCCCAAGTTAGCTTGGGCTCTCAAATTCCGGGAACAGTTCCCGCTTGATGTCAATCGGGCACCTAAAGAGCTGCTGTTGAGAGTACCAGGACTGGGCGTTACGGCGGTGCAGCGGATTGTGGCCGCGCGGCGTCATCGAACGCTTAGGCTTGATGATGTGGGCAAACTGACGGTCTCTATTGCCAAGGTCCGACCCTTTATTTGCGCCTTGGACTGGCGCCCGACAGCGTTGACGGATCGTGCGGATTTGCGCGCATTGCTGGCTCCGAAACAGGAGCAGTTGGAACTGTTTGCGTCATGACGTCGCAGCAAACCGTTGATCAAAAATCCTATTTTTCCATTGTTATGCCACGCGCGGATGATTTTGTTTTTTGGCGAAGCCAGGCGCGGCGGTTGATCCAAAACCGAGTGCCTCCGGATCAAGTCACGTGGATGCTGCCCGGCGTGCCGGGTGATTTATTCTCAACGGCCCAATCCGGCACCGGCCATGCGGCCTTACCGGACAGTAACCCGGAAGCACCTGTTCGTGCCAGCAAACGCTTTCTTGCGCTCGCCCGCAATGCAGCCCTACACAGTGACCCGGAACGCTTTGCGTTGTTATATTGTGTGCTGTGGCGGCTTCAGCAGAACATTCGGCTGATGGAAGACAAAGCCGATAGTGATGTGCGCCGGTTGGAAGAGCTGGATAAAAGTGTCCGGCGTGACAGCCATAAAATGCACGCATTTGTCCGGTTTCGGGAAATCACAGGTGATGGGGCGCAAGTGCCTGATCGATATGTTGCCTGGTTTGAGCCCGATCATCATATTGTGAGGGCAAATGCTGGGTTTTTCAAACGGCGCTTTGCTAATATGCATTGGTCAATCCTGACCCCAAAAGGCTGTATTCATTGGGATGGTTTCGAAATTACGGAAACCCCGCCGGCGAAACGGTCTGATGCCCCGGCTGATGACGCCACAGAGGCACTGTGGCAGCGCTATTTCACGTCCACCTTCAATCCGGCCCGGCTGAAGGTGAGCGCTATGATGAGCGAAATGCCCAAGAAATATTGGAAGAACATGCCCGAGGCCGCTCTGATTCCAGAGATGATTGCCAATGCGCAATCCCGGGAATCACGGATGGTGGATGCGGGGGCTGTGACAGCGAGAAAGCCCTGTGCCAATTTGGCCGAGGTTGCAGACAGCATAACTGCGTGCCGGGATTGCCCAATAGGTTGTATGGAAAATCAAGCTGTTATGGGCGAGGGGCGGCATGACGTCAGTCTGATGATAGTGGGTGAACAACCCGGTGATCAGGAAGATCAGGCGGGCCAGCCATTTGTGGGTCCAGCAGGTCAGTTGTTGGATATCCATCTGGCTAAAGCAGGGATAGATCGGCGAAACGCTTACCTCACAAATGCCGTGAAGCACTTCAAATTTGTCAAGCGGGGCAAGCGCCGGATCCATCAAACGCCGACGGCGAAGGAAATCGATACGTGTCGCTGGTGGCTGGAAGCAGAACGGAGGATTATTAAGCCCAAGATTATCTTGGCATTGGGTGCCAGCGCTGCACGTAGTATATTAGGACGGACAGTCAGCGTTTCTGCGGTCTGCGGGGCTGGTCAGCAGCTTGATGATGACAGCGAATTATGGATTACCAACCATCCATCATACCTGCTGAGACTGGATGGAGAGGCAAAAGCTGAGCAAGAAGCCTTGTTCCACAAGGATTTGCTAAAGGTTGCGTCACGCGTACATTGCATTGAAAGCGATGTGTCAGCCTGAAGGTAGACATCTGGTCCATCATGACGTCACGACGTCTATTATGTTAATCAGAAATGCGCCGTATCTCTCTGATCTAATTCGGTTACGTAGATTCTATCGAATATCCTGCCGATCGCACGGTACGGATTGGATCCTTAGCGTCATCCACAGTGATCGCCTTGCGAAGACGCCTTATATGGACATCAACCGTCCGTAATTCGATATCACTCTCTGTACCCCACACACCGTCAAGCAGCTGCCCGCGGGAAAAAACTCTGCCCGGGCTTTCCATAAAGAACTTTAGCAAGCGATATTCGGTAGGGCCCAATTGGAGGGTGCGGCCGCGCCGTTCAACACGGTGGGCGACAGGATCAAGTTTGATATCGCCGAGCTCAATGGTTTCACCTGCGAGTGCAGGCCGCACACGCCGCATGACGGCGGAAACGCGGGCCAACAATTCGCGCGGAGAAAATGGCTTGGTGAGATAGTCATCTGCGCCAGTATCTAGCCCGCGAATGCGGTCATCTTCGGCCTCACGGGCAGTGAGCATGATGATGGGAACATGCGCCGTGTCTTTCGCTCTGCGCAATTGTCGGCAGACTTCGATACCGCTAGTTCCTTCTATCATCCAATCCAGGATAATCAGATCGGGCACGTCCTCTGCTGCCAGCATCAGTGCTTCGTCACCATCACTGGTGGCCCGGACATCGTAGCCTTCGTTTTTGAACCGGAATTCTAGCAATTCCGAAAGCGACGGATCATCTTCAACGAGAAGTAATTTGGCGGCTGACATGAAGAATCATCCCAATGAGTGTATGCCTTGAAAGCAGTTAGCTCCTATTCGCGCCCGGGATGTTACAGTTTCACGACAATCGTCAGTTAACTGTCGTCCTCATCCGGCGGGTATGTGCCAACTGCCGCAAAATGAACCATTTCCGCAACATTGGTGGCATGGTCACCAATCCGCTCCAGGTTGCGGGCAATGAACAGGATTTGTGCGGCGGTAGAAATAGTCGCAGGATTTTCCACCATGTAGCTGACAACATTGCGGAAGATGCTGTTGTAAAAGGCATCTACCTTGGCGTCAGTGGCGATAACCTCAATCGCCAAAACAGGGTCTCTAGAGGCATAGGCAGAGAGGACATCATGCACCATATCGCTGGCAATTTCACCCATTGCCGGCAGCAGAGTCAGGGGCTCAAACCGATTGCGCCCCTCAATATCCTTGATCCGTTTGGCGATGTTTTTGGAATAGTCTCCGATGCGTTCAACAACGCCTGCAATCTTCAAAGCGGCAATCACCTCACGCAGATCATCAGCCATCGGGGCGCGCAATGCGATGATGCGCACTGCAAGCTTGTCGACTTCAGTTTCCAGCGCATCAATCTTTTTGTCGCGCTTGACTACGCCGGCTGCCAGCTTTTCGTCACCGGAAATCAGCGCATCAAGAGCTTCCTGAATAGATAATTCTGCGAGGCCGCCCATCTCGGCGATCAAGCCGCGGAGCCGCGTAATATCTTCGTCAAAAGACTTTACTGTATGGTCGTTCATTAGCCGTACCGTCCTGTAATATAGTCCTGTGTACGCTGTTCGACCGGGTTAGTGAAGATATCCGACGTCCGGCCATATTCCACCATCTTGCCAAGGTGGAAGAACGCGGTGCGTTCCGAAACACGCGCGGCTTGCTGCATTGAGTGGGTGACGATGACAATCGCGTAGCGGCCGCTCAATTCAGCAATCAGTTCTTCAATTTTGGCTGTGGCGATCGGGTCCAGCGCGGAACAGGGTTCATCCATAAGAATGACCTCTGGGTCGACCGCGATGGCCCGTGCGATACATAGGCGTTGTTGCTGCCCACCAGAAAGCGCAGTGCCGCTATCGGTAAGGCGATCTTTGACTTCTTCCCACAATCCAGCCCGTTTCAGGGAGACTTCTACGATATTGTCGAGCTCTTCCTTGCCCTGCGCAATCCCGTGAATTTTTGGCCCATAGGCGATGTTGTCATAAATGGATTTCGGGAAAGGGTTGGGTTTTTGAAAAACCATCCCCACGCGTGCCCGCAATTGAACAACGTCCATCTTGGACCGGTAAATATCGTCACCATCCAGAGTGATAGTGCCCTCGACCCTGGCGGTTGGAATCGTGTCGTTCATGCGGTTCAATGTCCGCAGGAATGTCGATTTCCCGCAGCCAGAAGGGCCGATGAAAGCCGTGACGTATTTGGTAGGAATTTCGATCGACACATTATCGATCGCCATCTTGTCTCCATAAAAAACAGAGACATCCGACGCATTCATTTTGGCGTCGGTCTGGTCCAAATTGGGATGAATTACTGTCACCACTTTTTCTCGAATTTGTTGCGCAGATAAATGGCTAGGCCGTTCATCAGCAAGAGGAAGATCAATAGCACGATAATCGCAGCGGATGTCCGTTCAACAAAACCGCGGTCTATTTCATCGGACCATAGGAAGATTTGAACAGGCAGGACGGTTGCCGGTGAAGTTAATCCATCGGGCGGCGTCGCAACGAATGCCCGCATTCCGATCATGAGCAAGGGGGCCGTTTCACCCAAGGCGCGCGCCATCCCGATAATCGTACCGGTCAGAATGCCAGGTAGTGCCAGTGGCAGGACGTGGTGGAACACCACTTGCACTGGGGAGGCGCCCACGGCCAATGCGCCGTCTCTAATCGATGGAGGGACAGCCTTAATCGCATTGCGCCCCGAAATGACAATTACCGGCATCGTCATCAAAGCCAGAGTCATGCCGCCAATAAGCGGTGCTGAGCGGAAATTCGGGAAGATGGTCAAAAACACCGCGAGGCCCAACAGACCGAAGATGATTGAAGGGACAGCGGCGAGGTTGTTGATCGAGACTTCAATTATGTCAGTCCAACGATTTTTTGGAGCATATTCCTCTAGATAGAGTGCCGCCATGACGCCGATGGGGAAGGCCATCAGCAGAGTAACCAGCATGGTCAGCATGGACCCCTTAAGTGCGCCCCAGATACCGACGGCTTGCGGGTCTGTGGCATCAGACCGCGTCAGAAAACCGATATCAAACCGTTTGTCGATCTTGCCCTGTTCCGCAAGGTCGGTTGCCAATGCCTGTAATTCGGCGGAGCCTTCGCCTTCATACCCGGCTGCCAAATCAGCGGATGAAGGAAGCCAGAATGTCTGTTTGGTTCGCAGAATAGCAGGGTCTGCGATAATCGCCGTTGCCACTTCGCGCCAAGCATTGCCGTTGAGTTCAGCACTGGCGTTGGCACCAAGGGATTCCTCCGCGTAGAATTCCACGACAGAAGCGAGCCCTTGAGCTTCCAGTAATTGCGTTGCGTCGGGCCCAGACAGTGTGGCCGGATCACCGGTCAATCCGGCTTCGGTAAAGTCGATCGGTACCGCCAGTTCAGTCCGCTGGAACCCGCCAACGCCGTTAATGGTCATAGTGACCAGCAAAAATGCCAGAACCAGAACGGAGAATAGCACCGCGACCAAGCCAGTTAGCTTGAACCGACGCTCGGCGGCATAACGCTTCTTCAACCGCGCTTCAAAGGCGGCAGAACGGCTCGGCATACCATCTGAAGGTGCCTGTTGGGGTGCAACGTCACTCATACGCTTCACGGAACCTTTTAACGACGCGCAAGGCGATGAAATTCAAGCCCAATGTCACGAGGAACAAAACAAACCCGATGGCAAAGGCGCTGAGCGTAGCTGGATGATCAAAACTGCCTTCGCCGGTCAGCAATTTTACGATCTGTACTGTGGCTGTGGTCATCGCTTCCAATGGATTGGCTGATAAGTTGGCCGCCGTTGATGCTGCCATCACTACGATCATCGTTTCGCCAATTGCGCGGCTAATCGCCAACATGATCCCGGCCACAATCCCTGGCAGGGCGGCAGGCACCAAAACACGCTTGATCGTTTCTGATGTGGTTGCGCCCATTGCAAGACTGCCGTCGCGCATCGATTGGGGCACAGCTGCAATGGAATCGTCAGCCATTGATGAAACGAACGGGATGATCATCACGCCCATTACAAGACCAGCGGCGAGGGCGCTTTCGCTGGATGCGTTGCTAATGCCCATAGACAGCGCGAGGTCGCGGACAAATGGTGCCACCGTCAATGCGGCAAAATACCCATAAACGACTGTTGGTACACCCGCGAGGATCTCCAAGGCCGGCTTCAGCCAACTGCGAACCTTCGGGTCGGCGTATTGGGTGAGGTAGATAGCACTCATCAAACCTAACGGGATCGCCACGATCATTGCAATGATCGCGCCAATATAAATAGTCCCCCAGAATAAGGGGATTGCGCCATAGCGTGTGGGGTCGGGATTATCCGGATTGGCCATCGGATCCGGTGCCCAATGCGCGCCGAACAAGAAATCGATCGGGTTGACCATGCCGAAGAAACGGATCGTTTCAAAAATCAAACTTGCCACGATGCCGAAGGTCGTCAGGATTGCGACCAGCGAAGCAATCAGCAGGAGCGACATCACGATTTTTTCGACCCGGGTGCGGGCCGAGAAATCGGGACGTAACCGGAGAAATGCCCAAGCCCCGCCAGCGAAGCCAATCACTAAAGTCGCGAGCAGACCGATCAAATTATATCGGGCCAAAGCATCACGAAATGGTTCGACAAACGCTTCGGATTGCGGGTTGAATACCGCGCTTGCAGAACCGCTTGCTACCGACTGCGCTTCACGCAGGATCGATTCGCGTTGGATACCAAAAGCCGGCAATTCCGCAGCAGCTGGCGTGGCCAGTACTGACTGGGTAACAAGATAAGGTGAGGCAAATGACCACAGGGTGATGAATGCTGCCAGTGGCAGCACAACCCACAGCGCAACATACCATGCGTGATATGTAGGCAAGGACGCCAACCGGCCATCGCTGGATTCGCGCCGGAACGCCCAGGCGCGGGCACGGGCGGCAAGCCATCCGGCAAGGCCGAGCCCTACGGCTAGTAAAAGGAGTATTGCTGGCGACATTATGTGTTGCAGTTCCTAACTAACCGGAGCCCAACGGCCGTTATTGGCAAGGGCGGAAAACTTCAAATTTTTGCAGATTCGAACCAATGTTGGGCCTACACCGCTTTGCGCGGATCCTATCGGCGGCATGTTGAGCTTATGTGACAGCCGCCCGTTGTTACAAAAATATGACATTTCCATGACATGACCTAGTTTTTGCTGCTCGGGACCGGGAGCCGAACTGTTACCGTCGTGCCAGAGCCGATTTCGCTGACAATGTCGAGGCGACCACGGTGACGCTCCACAATATGTTTGACGATGGCCAGGCCGAGACCGGTTCCGCCTGAAGCGCGGCTGCGGCCGGGGTCAGTGCGATAAAATCGCCGGGTGAGATGGGGGATGTGTTCTTCTGGAATGCCATCGCCTTCATCTTTGACTTCCAGCATGGCCTCACCATTCACGGTTTCGGAAAGGGTCACCTTCACGGGGCCATCGGCCGCTCCGTATTTTAGGCCATTATCGACCAGGTTGCGGACAACCTGCTCTAACTGCCGTTCATCACCCTGGATGGTAAAATCTTGCCGGATATCAAATTCCAGACGGTCCAGCCGTTTCGGGCCGGCACCATCGCGTCCGGCAGTTCTAACCAGCGCTTCCAACTGGAGCATATCATCAGGCTGCTCATGCTTTTCTGCGACGACGCGGGACAGTGACATGAGATCACTCACCAAACTTTGCATCCGCTGCGCCTCGCCGTGGATGGTGTCCAAGAACTTTGCCCGTGTGGCTGCTGGAACATCTGGGTCTTCCTGCAGTGTCTCGACATAGCCGATCACGGAGGCGAGGGGGGTGCGTAATTCGTGGCTGGCATTGGCGACAAAGTCGGTGTGCGCGCGCGTGATATCTGCCTCGTTTGTTTGATTGATTAACTCAATCACGGACAAATCATTTTTCAATACCTGCCGGTTGAGGCGCCAAATATCCTTACGGCGTACCAGCCCTACAATGCTGGCGATGCCGCTCTTTTTCGAATCCAGCAGTTTGATCGCTTTAGGCTGACGAAAAACCATCCGGATATCCTGGCCCACGATATGGCTGCCGAGCAGTTTTCTGGCGCTGCGGTTGGCGACAGATATCTTGCCTTTTTCGGTCATGACGACCGGCGTGCCTGAATATTCGAGCAGCGGCTTCATATTAGTGCTGCTGAAAGCTTCTTCCTGAGGCAGATCTCGTGGTGGAGGCGGGCGAGAACTGGCAAGAATCAGGGTGCCGACCCACAATATGAGAATCGCTACTGCAAGAAAGATATCGGTGCCAAGGACCAACAGGCCGATGAACGAAAGCAAGGCCAGCAGAATGCCGGGCCAAGGCAGATTGGAGTCGCTTCCGTCCATAGATTGGCCATAGCGACGCAGACTCATCGCTACCAGCCTGAACTTGCTTCAGGGCACAATCCGGATGGTTTAGAAGAAGTGGTGACCCCTACGGGAATCGAACCCGTGTTTCAGCCGTGAAAGGGCCGCGTCCTAACCGCTAGACGAAGGGGCCAAATCGGGTCCTGGAAAGAACCTGAATTGAAAATGCCATCGTTGGTGACCCCTACGGGAATCGAACCCGTGTTTCAGCCGTGAAAGGGCCGCGTCCTAACCGCTAGACGAAGGGGCCAAAACGATGGCGTGGCGGGCCAATTAGGGCCGCCTTGGTTCTGCGTCAAGCCTAGGCTGGCCAAACCGTCACTTTTGACGATTATTCTTGGTCAATTGTCATCCCTTTATGGCTCAATCTGCCCAAGCGGCGTCTTCCAAATGCAGTTCTGCCGCAGGCCGGCTGCCCCAATCATCGATTTTAGCCCGTCCTGCGAGCCATAATTTACGGCCCTTTGCGGCGTGCAGGATGGCCTGCCCCATGTCGGTTTCCGCGGCGCGAAAGGCGATAGCTTTTAACGAACCGCCATCTTGCCCGCCAACAATCACGCGCAAATGGTCCGTGCCAACAATGTCGGCTTTGATCAGGTGAACCGGACCAACGGCAACTTTCGGGCCAGGCCAACCGATGCCATAGGGACCACCTTCCTCCAGAGTTTCCACGAGACTGGGGTGCAAGCCGCGCGGAGCCACCGCAAGGTCCAGCTTGAGTGTCTGGGAGGCCTGAGCACGCGATACGGCAATCGATAGTCTGTCATCGAGCTTGTCGGCGAAAGCATCGAGCATATCCGCTTTGATAGTAAGGCCGGCCGCCATCGCGTGCCCGCCACCAGCGACCAGCAAGCCTTCTTCACGCGCTGCAATGATGGCAGCGCCAAGGTCTACTCCTGATATGGACCGACCCGATCCTTTGCCTTCGCCGGTTTCTCTATCCAATGCGATTACAATGCTTGGCTTGCCGGTTTTTTCTTTGATACGGCCGGCTACGATCCCGATAACTCCGGGGTGCCAACCTTCGCCGGAAACGACCACGACTGCGCGATTGTGCTGACTTGCGATTTGCGCTTCCGCCGCCTCTTGGACTTCTGCCTCAATAGCGCGGCGCTCTTCATTGAGCTGCGAAAGTTGTGCCGCGATCATATGGGCCTCGTCGGGATCTTCGGTTGTGAGCAAGCGGACCCCAAGCGTCGACTCACCAACCCTGCCACCTGCGTTGATTCGGGGGCCAAGTGCAAAGCCCAGATCACTGCAAACCGGTGCGCGTTTTAGCCTGCTGGCATCAATGAGTGCAGCCATGCCAGTATTCCGGCGTTGGCTCATAACTTTCAGTCCTTGCGCAACGAACGCACGGTTGAGGCCGTGTAACGCAGCCACGTCAGCCACTGTGCCCAGCGCGACAAGGTCAAGCAGCGACATCAGGTCGGGTTCTTTGCGATCTGCAAAATGGCCAGAGTTTCTAAGCGTACGGGTAATCGCGATCGCCAATAGAAAGGCGACGCCAACCGCAGCCAGGTGGCCAAACGAAGCGGCTTCGTTGGTTTCATCCAAGCGGTTGGGATTGACCATCGCGGCCGTTTTGGGAAGCTCTGTCGCGCATTTGTGATGATCGACCACAATCACATCAACACCAGCTTCCCGGGCCATCCTCAGCGCCTCATAGGCCATGGCCCCGCAATCGACCGTTACAATTAGGCTAGAGCCGGTTTGGGCGAGTTTAACCAAAGCTTCTCCGCTGGGGCCATACCCTTCCAGCAGCCGGTCAGGGATATAATAGTCCGCGTCGCAGCCAATCATTCGCAGCAGCCGGATCAGCAGCGCAGCGCTGGTTGCCCCATCGACGTCATAGTCACCATAGACTGTGATTTTTTCGCCGGCCAAAACGGCCTGAACAATCCGTTCTGCTGCATTGTCCATATCGTTGAATATAGACGGATCAGGCAGGAAACCACGCAGCGTAGGGGTTTTATGCCGTTCGACATCATCGGGGGAAACGCCGCGAGAGAGAATTAGCTGGGTCAAAATGTCATTGCTAAGACTACCAACCTCTGCCGCGGACTGCCCAAGTTCCATATTGCCGCCGCGCCAGCTCCACTCCTTCCCAGAAAGAGATTGCGTCACGCCGAAAACGGGGGGCAGCGAAGTATCGGAAGCAGATGCCATGGCTCTATGCCTACAGCAGCAGCGCGTAACCGGCAAAGAGGTTATGTTTGACAATCGACAGTTACGCCGCATGGTCAACGGATGGCTGTTACTCCGTCACTACTGATTATTTGGCACAGCCGCACCGGTGCGAGCGAGCAGATGGCGTTGGCGGCGAGCAAGGGTGCTGGCGGGCAAGCCATTATAAAAAATGCATCTGACGTAACTGCCGACGACATATTGACCGCTGGTGCCTATCTATTTGTGTGTCCAGAAAACTTGGGGTCGCTCAGCGGGCTGATGAAGGATATGTTCGATAGGACATATTACCCAGCCTTGGGCCGCATCGAGGGAAGGGCGTATGCTACCCTGATTGCCGCTGGATCGGACGGGCACGGTGCAACACGGCAAATAGATCGGATTGTCACGGGTTGGCGTCTGAAGCGATGTGCTGACCCGGTGATTATCAATTGTGATGCTCAGGATCCCGCAGCCATCCTTGCTTCCAAATCAGTAGGCACTAAGCAGCTAGAAATATGTCGGAATCTAGGGCTTGGGATGCAAGAGGGATTGGCGTTGGGTATTTATTGAGTAAAACATCCAGATCGGACCATTCGCAGGGCCTAGGACTCGACGAATGTAACAATTGACGGCATTGTTTTAGCTTATTGTGATAAGGGGTTAGTGTCATCTGCAACGCTGGTTCGGCTGAAATACGATTACTATTTCCTGCGGGGCAAGTTCCGTCAGTAAGTGACGTGCTGGATGCAGTTGCCAGAGCGGCAATACTCTCAGGGGTAGCCCCTCAGGGCGCGAACACTATTTCGGATGTTCTGGTTGAGTTGAACTGCAACGGGGCAACGTTCGACCTAAGAAATGCCGGTATGCTTTTGCATCCCTGGCCCGTCCGTAATCCCGCATCGATGGTCAATGAAAGGTGCGACAGCGACCCATCTCCCGCAGAAACGCTTTCAATCGTGCCTAGCGGCCATATCAAAAGTGCTCAGACGAGCCTTCCGATTGTTAAAACGTGGTGGCTCGCCGCCGCACAGCTGGCGGCACAGCTTGGTAATTGTGCGGGTGTGATTTGGGGGCCTAGTGCCGAGCGAATCTCGGTCAAAGATTTTGAGGAGCAGTCAGATAAATGGAATAATAAAGGGACCTTTCCGTCGTCGGGATTGGTTCGATTTATTGATGATTTGGATGAAGGGCTGAGGACAAACGGGCTGAGTTTCTTCACCAAGCAAGAGCTGCGGATCGAACCGGAGCTTGTGGATGATCGGGACTTTGCCGAGCGACTGGGATTCCGCTTGGTACAAACGCTTATCCACCGCGAGACGCTCAATGCCGTAGAAGAATTTATCGGGCCTGATGGCAGCAAGCTGAAGCTTGTGCCTTCGCAAAATGGCAAATTTGTAAGGGTATGGCGGGGTTAACCGCCACACCTGAAAATCACCCTAGTTTTTCGAGCAAATCGTTCTTTGCTGCGATATATTCCGCCTCAATACGATCGACACGATCTGCAACGCTTTCGACAGCCGTCACAGTCCCGACACCTTGGCCAGAGCCCCAAATATCTTTCCAGGCCTTGGCTTTGCTGTTGCCGCCTGATCCAAAGTTCATCTTGCTGGGGTCGCTGGTCGGTAGGTTCTCTGGGTCAAGCCCGGCCTTTTCGATTGACCCGCGCAGATAATTGCCGTGCACGCCTGTAAACAGGTTGGTGTAAACGATGTCACCGGCGCTGCTATCTACGATTTCTTGCTTATACGCTTCATCCGCATTCGCTTCTTTGGTGGCGATCCAAGCGGAGCCGATATAGCCGAAATCTGCGCCCATTGCCTGAGCGGCTAGTACGGAGCGGCCATGTGCAATAGAACCAGAAAGCGCGACAAGACCGTCAAACCATGTGCGGATTTCTTGCATCAGCGCAAACGGTGATTGTGTGCCCGCGTGCCCGCCGGCGCCAGCAGCGACAGGAATTAATCCGTCTGCGCCTTTCTCAATGGCTTTACGGGCGAAGCGATCGTTGATCACGTCATGCAGCGAGATACCGCCCCACTTGGTCACGGCAGAGAACACTTCTTCGCGGGCACCAAGAGATGTGATCACCATTGGCACCTGCCACTTTGCGCATACCTCCATATCCTCATCCAAACGGTCATTGCTACGATGAACGATCTGGTTGACTGCATAGGGGGCAGCGGGGCGATCAGGATTGTCCCGGTTATGAGCGGCGAGTTCTTCAGTAATTTGATGGAGCCACTCGTCCAGAACGCCAGAGGGGCGAGCGTTCAAGGCTGGGAATGACCCGATAATACCGGCCTTACACTGGGCGATCACCAATTCAGGGCCTGACACAATAAACAGAGGTGAACCGATTATTGGCAATCTCAGGCGGTCGAAAGGTGCGGGAAGGGCCATAGAGTTTTTCCGTTCTTACTGTTCAGCTGTACGAGCGACATGGGTGTAACGCTCGATTATTGAGGTTCTAAGTGATGGGAAGGGAAAGAGTTCCCGGCGGCGCAGGTTTCAGCCCAACAAATGCTCGATGTCGTATGACCGAGCGGCATTGCCAGAATATAGCGCAGTCTTTTCATCATCGGAGTAATCCGCCGTGATCCGTTTAAAAGCATTCCACAATACCGGATATGTCGCACCCCAACGATCGACGGGATAGTTGCTTTCAAACATTGCGCGTTTCGTGCCAAATGCTGAAATACAATGATCAATATATGGCTGCCACATTGTCGCTAGCTCGCTCGAATTTGCACCCTTTGCCGGGCCATCTTCCGGCATACCGCAGAACGCCATCGCCAATCCGCCCAGCTTGACGGACACATTCTCACACTCCGCCAAGGTGGTGATTGAGCCTCTCCACCGGTCAAAATTCTCCGGCAGAGTGCCCTGATACGAAGCGATGTTGAGCGGCGTACCGCAATGATCGAGAATGATCTTCTGATCGGGATAGGCTTTAGCCAGAGCAAGGACATCGGCCAATTGCGGTTCCAGAACCCAAGCATCGAAACTCAGCCCACGCTTTGCAAATTCAGCAAACCCATCACGGAATGCGTCGCTGTTATATAACCCTTCCGGCGCGTGAAATGGCGGGCCCAAGACAGTCAGATCAGCATCCCAAGCGCCTTGGTGGCGAATGCCTTTGAACCTACCATTTCCGGCGGCTGACAAGGCATCTAGAACTGCTCCAACCTGGCTGCCGAGGGTCAGGTCTGCATGCCCGATGATGGCGGCACATGCTTGCAATGGCCCATAAAGCCCACTGGCACTTTGCGCGGCGACACCGTTTACAAATTCTACTTCGCCAACGGGCTTCATCGCTTCGCTGGCCGCAGCATTGTAGAACGCGCCGCATTCCATAAAGACGGTGCCAATTACATTGTGCCCGCTTGATATGTCGGCATGCAATTGATCGAAGGTGTAGTGAGCCGCCCCGGCGATTGCAGCAATGAAATCATGCTGCGGTTCAGGGAACATCGGTACCATTGCCCGCAAATCCCACAAATGGTGATGCGGGTCGATGATCGGCAGGTCAGGCTCAAGTATCGTTTCGGTTGTGCTGGCGGTCATTTTGGTCATCTCTCCCTGAGCAAGCCGCTGTTACGGTCTTGATGGCCCTATGTCTGACACATTTCACCCAAAGTCCAAGCCGCAATTAAGGCGCAGCCGAAAAATCACCGGATGTTCGCCGCAACCAAGTGGCCAATATACGCGCTTATCCTATCGCCGAATTCGCGGCGCTTAGCACGGCCCGTATACTGGCTGTCGCAACATCTTCATCTATGCCGCAACCCCAGATGGTCTGACCATCTTTGCCGCGGCACTCAAGATAGGCAGCGGCCCGTGCATCACGCCCTGAACCCAGCGCATGTTCAGTGTAGTCTTTTATTTCCAAGTGGAGGCCGAAGGTTTGTTCGATTGTCGCAAGGACGGAAGAAATCAAACCGTTGCCGCGCCCGCTTACGCTTTGTTCCACCCCCTGAACGGCAATGGTGCCGGCAAAAATACGCGTGCCATCGGTTCCGCGGCTTTCCTCATAATCGATAAGCTGGAAGTGTTTATCCGGTGTTTGAACGTGATAGGCTGACTGGAACGCGCTCCAAATGTCGGCAGCATCCAGTTCGCGGCCCAGATCATCTGCCAAATGCTGTACGTGCTTGGAGAAATTCGCCTGCATCGCCTTAGGTAGTTTAAGCCCTTGATGCTGTTCAAGTACCCAAGCAAAACCACCTTTACCGCTTTGCGAGTTGACGCGAATAACGGCTTCATAATCACGCCCGAGATCGGCGGGATCAATCGGCAAATACGGGACCCGCCACTTTTCATCGTTCTGCGTATCGTGCGCCGCAAAACCTTTCTTAATCGCATCCTGATGGCTGCCGGAGAACGCTGTGAAGACCAGCTCTCCGCCATATGGATGCCGCTCATGCACCGGAATCTGGTTGCAGAATTCAACAGTTTCAATGACCCGGTCAATATCCGAAAAGTCGAGGCCAGGATCAACACCCTGAGTGTACATATTGAGCGCTACCGTAACGAGGCAGCAATTGCCGGTGCGCTCGCCATTACCAAACAAGCAGCCTTCGACACGGTCGGCGCCTGCCATCAACCCCAGTTCGGCTGCGGCCACTCCGGTGCCCCTATCATTATGGGTATGCAGGCTGATGATCGCAGCATCGCGGTTCGGCAGGTTACGGCAAAAATACTCGATTTGATCAGCGTAGATATTGGGCGTTGCCGCTTCGACGGTCGCTGGCAGATTGAGAATAATAGGCTTTTCTGGCGTTGGTTGGAGGATCTCCATTACAGCTTCGCAAACCGCGATGCTGAAATCGAGTTCTGCGGTTGAGAAGGTTTCAGGGCTGTATTGGAAGTGCCAATCTGTTTCCGGCCGTTTGGCGGCTTCTTCCCGCATGATACGTGCACCATCGCGCGCAATCTGTAGCACTTCTTCCTTGCTCATCCGGAATACAATGTCGCGCCACGCCGGGCTAACCGCGTTGTACAAGTGCACTGTTGCCGACTTTGCACCATCAAGACTTTCAAACGATGTGCGGATCAGGTCTTCGCGCGATTGTGTGAGGACTTGCAGAGTAACGTCATCTGGCACCCTGCCGGAACGCACCAAACCCTGGATAAAGTCAAACTCGGTTGCGCCCGCGCTGGGAAACCCAACCTCGATTTCCTTCACCCCGATTTCCACCAGTAGATCGAAAAATCGGTTTTTCTTTACCGCATCCATGGGATCGATAATTGATTGATTGCCGTCGCGCAGATCAGTTGAAAGCCATCGGGGCGCGGTTTTTATCGTCTGACTGGGCCATTGCCGGTTGGGCAAATCTACTTGTGGGAAGGCAGTATATTTTTGCGAAGGTTTATTGAGCATGGTGATCAAACTCGAACTACGATTTTAAGAAATTGGCGGTTTATCCCCTGGACGCTCAGCGCACCGGATGAGGCGCGCAGTTCGTTACGCCCAAGGGCGCGTAAGTCGTAGTAGTAGGTGCTTCGCCATAATCATTGGCTGACCTATGCGGTGTGGTTGCGGCCTTGTAAAGGCAAAGTAAGGTGAGCACCCGAAGAAATATAATGTCGCGCGAGAAGGAAACCAAATGGCTGAAGAAACGCACACGATTGAGGCGCTATATCAAACAATGGGTCTCGTCCGGATTGTCGAGATGGATCAAAGCGGGAAAGCCGTTTTGGAATATCAAGCAAAACCCGAGCAGTGTCATTCTGGCGGTGTAGTCCAAGGCGGCTTTGTGACCGGTTGGATAGATGCTGCGATGGCCCATGCTGCCATCGCACTTAAGGGTACTGATGTGGTCCCGATGTCGCTCGAATTGAAAATCAGCTTTTTCGCGCCCGCCCGACCGGGCTTGGTCATCGTCGAAGGATGGGTGGAAAAAGATGGTCGCCGGACCGGTTTCTTTGAAGGTCGTTTGAAAGATAGTGAAGGGACCGTGCTGGCCAAAGGGACAAGCACGATCCTGTTTGCCAACCGGGCAAAGATCGAAAATGCCTCAAAGGCTGCAGGAAAATAGGAAACGGCGTAGGCACCCTATGCAGTGCTCTATCGTGTAAGCCGGACTCATTAATTTTGATGGCCATGTAACGTATCGTCTGATTGGCGCGAATAACTGATCGTGAGGAGCAATGAAAATGCTCCAAGTTAAATCGATTAGGAAGTTCACCATGAAGACATCGCATATTATTTTGGCTGCATTTGCAGTAATTACTCCGATGACATTGTCATTGGCTCCAGTAGAAGCAGTGGCCAAGCCAGTATATGTTGGTATCGAAGGCGAGAATATCGCAGTTGGCGGATATGACACTGTCAGCTATTTTCGCGGTAACGGTGTCCCTGAAGTAGGTTCATCGGAATTTCAGGCCGAGCATGATGGTGCGGTATATCACTTCGCCAACGCCGAAAATTTGGCCGCATTCCAAGACAATCCAGCCATGTTTTTACCCCAATATGGCGGCCATTGCGCTTGGGCAATGTCCCGCGGATCGCTCGCGCCTGGCGATCCGACGGTCTACAAAATCGTCGATGGGAAGCTCTATCTGAACTTCAACAAGCAAGTTCAAAAGACATGGCTAACAGACATCGCGGGCTTCATCACAAAAGCCGATGCGCAATGGTTGACGATCCCTGATGACGCCAAATTCGGCAACTGATCCACCAGAATTACCCCACTACACTTACCTTTTCTCCAACCCAAGACCCAAGGAATTACTTATGAAAAAGACAAATATCGCAGCTATGCTTATGGTCGCTGGCGGACTCTCCGTGGTCGCTACCCCCGCTGTAGCCGACGTCCCATGTGGCCCCTCAAACTTCGGCGGTTCGTCAAGTTACGAAAACCGTGAGTCTAGCGAAGAACGCGCTGCCAAACGGGAAGCGCGTAAGCAAGCGAAAGCGGAACGCAAAGCGGCAAAAGCTGCGGCAAAAGCTAGGGCTGCTAACCCCTGTGCAGCTAACCCCTGTGCAGCGAACCCCTGTGCTGCGAACCCTTGCGCGGCCAACCCCTGTGCAGCTAACCCCTGTGCAGCAAACCCATGTGCAGCAAACCCATGTGCAGCAAGCCCATGTGCAGCAAGCCCATGTGCAGCAAACCCTTGTGCGGCCAATCCTTGCGCTGCAACGCCCCAATAAAGGCTTAATCCTATACGACCGGTGCATTTCTTGAACCTCCCCAACAAGAGCCGCACCGGTCGTTCAGTGGACTGATTATCGATGGAACGAACAACCGCCAGATCTCTCTTCATAGAAAGTACGCAACAAATGTTCGCTGATGCGCGTCCACTTATGCAGCGGGTCATAGGCGATCAGGCCGGTGAGGCGGAAAGCTGGATTCATTATCCAGTATCAGATGTGGTCAACGGCAAGCTTTCTGCGCGATGGTTTTACCACTGCCATGCACCAGAGGAACGCGGCCCCGGCGAACATGGCCATTTTCATCTATTTGTCGGAAAGTCGGCTTTGCCGGATATTGTCGACGCTTTGATGGAGCCACCGCCCAGCGACGCCAAGCGAGCAGACGTGGTGCATGTCGCGGCGTTATCTATTGATTATCAGGGGCTCCCAACGGGATGGTTTAGCACCAACCGGTGGGTGACAGACGAATTTCTCTATCCGGCGGAAGATGTGATTGCTCTGCTTCCAGACCTGGATTTCAGAGGGCCACAAGGTGATCCGTTGGTCAATGATTGGCTGACCGCGATAGTTGCCCTGCAGGTGGATGATATTTCAAAAATACTGCGCGAACGCGACCGGCACATCACCGCAAATGGCGTTGAACCAGAAGATAGGGGCGCAGAGATACTATCCTCTACGCCCCTAAATCTGGAAACCTTGCTCGATTGAACAGTTGGCTTAGTTCTTGTCTTTATCGACCAGTTTATTGGCGGAAATCCACGGCATCATCGCACGCAGTTCTGCACCTGTTTTTTCAATCGGGTGCGCTTCAGCAGCTTTACGCGAAGCTTTCAGTTCCGGCTGACCCGCGCGGTTATCCAGAACGAAGTCTTTTACGAAGCGACCCGCTTGGATATCTTCAAGTACGCGCTTCATTTCGGCCTTGGTTTCCGAAGTGATGATGCGCGGACCGGTTTTAATATCGCCGTATTCAGCCGTGTTGCTGATCGAATAGCGCATATTGGCAATGCCGCCTTCATAAAGCAGATCAACGATCAGCTTGGTTTCATGCAGACATTCGAAATAGGCCATTTCAGGCGCGTATCCGGCTTCTACCAGTGTTTCAAAACCCGCTTGGATCAAATGTGTGATCCCGCCGCACAGAACGGCTTGCTCACCGAACAGATCGGTTTCGCATTCTTCTTTGAAATTGGTCTCGATGATGCCTGACCGGCCGCCGCCCATCGCGCTGGCATAGGACAAGGCAAGAGACTTAGCATAACCATTACCGCCGCTGCTGGTGCCTTCCTGATGCACTGCGATCAAGCAAGGGACACCGCCGCCGCGCTGATATTCGCTGCGGACCGTATGGCCCGGACCTTTTGGTGCAATCATGATCACGTCGATGTCTGCAGGTGGTTCGATCAATCCGAAATGCACGTTCAGCCCGTGGGCAAAGGCGAGGGCAGCGCCCGGCTTCATTTTACCAGCCATATCGTCAGCCCAAATCGCAGCCTGATGCTCGTCCGGTGCCAAAACCATTACCAGATCAGCCCATTCTGCTGCTTCGGTATTGCTCATGACTTTGAAGCCAGCGGCCTCGGCTTTTTGACGGGTTGCGGACCCTTCACGCAATGCCACGGCCACTTCAGCCACGCCGCTATCGCGCAAATTCTGCGCGTGGGCATGACCTTGGCTACCATAACCAAGGATCGCCACTTTCTTGCTCTTGATCAGATCAAGGTCGGCATCGGAATCGTAATAGACTTTCATTATTTCCCTTTCTTATGAAGCCAGGCCTTAAGTGCTCTGTGCCCCACGCATCAATCCTACGATCCCCGTCCGGCCAACTTCGACCAATCCCAGCTCGCGCATGAGAATGATGAAGTTGTCGATTTTATCCGGAGATCCTGTGAGTTCAAAAATAAAGCTCGATTTGGTCGAATCGACCACTTGAGCGCGAAAAATCTCGGCTGTTCGCAGTGCTTCCACACGCGAGTCGCCAACACCGGCAACTTTGATCAGGGCCAGCTCTCGTTCGACATGCGCGCCTGCCTCTGTCAGATCGACGACTCTGTGAACCGGAACCAACCGTTCCAATTGCGCCTGGATTTGATCAATCACCGCTGGCGGACCGTTGGTTACAATCGTGATCCGGCTGATCGCATGATCTTCCGCGATGTCTGCCACGGTAAGGCTGTCAATATTGTAACCGCGCGCGGTAAACAGCCCCGCGATTTTGGCGAGAATCCCGGCTTCATTATCTACCGTTACTGCCAAAACGTGGCGTTCAGATGTGGCTTTCGTGATTTGCATGATCGCGTCCCTTACACCAAGGCCTTTGCTTCATCGTCCATCGTGCCAGCAACTTGATCACCATATAACAGCATATCAGTATGCGCCGCACCGCTTGGGATCATCGGATAGCAATTGGCATCTTTCGACACTTGGCAATCGACGATTACCGGCCCGTCATGTGCCATCATCGCCTCGATACCTGCATCAAGCTCGCTTTCGTTGTGAATACGAATGCCCTTCCAGCCATAAGCCTCGGCCAGGGCAACAAAGTCCGGCAGGCTATCTGAATAGCTGTTGGAATACCGGCTTTCATAAGTCAGTTCCTGCCATTGGCGAACCATGCCCATATATTCGTTGTTCAAAATGAACACTTTCACCGGCAAGCGGTACTGACTGGCGGTGCCCAGTTCCTGAATGTTCATTTGGATCGATGCTTCACCAGCAATGTCGATCACCAGATCATCCGGATTGCCAAGCTGTGCGCCAATGGCTGCAGGCAGCCCGTAGCCCATCGTGCCCAAGCCGCCGCTGGTCAGCCACTTGTTCGGATCGAAGAAATGGAAATATTGCGCGGCCCACATCTGATGTTGGCCGACCTCTGTCGTGATGATCGGATTGCGCTTTCGCGTTAACTCAAACAATCGCTCGACCGCTTTTTGCGGCATGATCTCGCTGTCGCTGTCAGGGTAGGCGAGGCTTTTACGCGCACGCCAGCCATCAATCCGTGCTTTCCATTCGGTTAGATCATTGGCCGGCTTACTGCCCCAGGCATCAATCAGCTGGCGCAGCACAGTACCGCAATCACCGATGATCGGCAGGTCAACCGGTACAGTTTTGTTGATAGAGGCCCGGTCAATATCGATGTGAATTTTCTTGGAATCTGGTGAGAACGCGTCAAGGCGGCCAGTGACCCGATCATCGAAACGTGCACCTACACAGATCATCAGATCACAGCGGTTCATCGCCATGTTGGCTTCGTACGTCCCGTGCATCCCCAGCATACCCAGCCAGTCATCATGCTGGGCAGGGAAGGCGCCAAGCCCCATCAAAGTTGATGTAACAGGAGCGCCGGTTAAGCTTTGCAATTCCCGCAGCAGGGCTGTCGCTTCCGGACCGGAATTAATCACACCGCCGCCCGTGTACAATATTGGCCGCTCTGCCTTTTCAAGCAGCGCGATCGCTTGCTGGATAGCGTCAGCTTTACCTTCCGTGCGCGGGCGGTACCGCTTGGTCGAGGGGAGTTCTTCGGGGGAATTATCCCATTCAGCCAACGCAATTTGCACGTCTTTGGGAATGTCGATCAGGACAGGGCCGGGCCGACCAGTTGTGGCAATCCGAAACGCCTCAGCGATGGTGGCTTGCAGCTCTGACGGGTCTTTGACAAGGTAGTTGTGCTTCGTACAATGCCGTGTGATCCCGATCGTGTCGGCTTCTTGGAATGCGTCGGTACCGATGAGCGCCGTCGGAACTTGGCCCGTGATGACAACCAACGGAATGGAATCCAGATAAGCGTCTGCAATGCCGGTAACAGCATTGGTTGCACCGGGCCCAGATGTGACAAGCACTACGCCCGGCTTGCCAGTCGAGCGGGCATAACCTTCTGCGGCGTGGGCGGCACCCGCCTCGTGCCGAACAAGAATGTGGCGAATGCGCGGATTGTCGAACAGTTCGTCATAAATTGGCAGAACGGCACCGCCAGGATAGCCGAAGATAAATTCGACCTCCTGTTGAACCAAACTATCAACCAAAATGGATGCGCCGCTGCGCTCCTGCTGTGTCACTGTCGTTTCCTATTATCTGCCAATGAACCGGCTCTGCAAATCCGCATGGCGGAGTCTGCATAATGCCGGGTCGCTTTACGTAACAATTAACTCTCGTCAAGCATTAGTTTTGAAATATTAATTCAAAATGAGCATTCAAATCAAAATTTTCAGGTTGTGCGCGATGCCACCAATCAGGTGGTTGATTGCGAAACCATGTGTATTGCCGCTTTGCATATTGCCTCGTCGACATCTGTCCACGTGCAATCATTTCATCGCGCGATACTTCACCTTTCAACCAGCCTATGATCTCACGCACCCCGATCGCTCTCATGACAGGTAATTCAGGGTTGAGATTGCGGGCTGCAAGTGCCTCGGCTTCCTCCACAGCACCATTATCCAGCATCCACTCAAAACGTGCGTCACATCGATTATAAAGTGCCTCACGCTCTGGGACCAGCACAAGCGGATGGAGCTGGATCTTGTCTCCAATCCCTCCCTCGTGCTTTCCATGCCATTGCCACATTGGTTTTCCGGTGGATCGCATGACTTCCAGCGCGCGAGCTGTGCGGGTGGTATCTGCTGGCGCCAACCGGCCAGCGGCTTCCGGATCTTCGGTTTCCAAGGCTTGCCGGGCAGCGCTTTGTTCCATTGCGCGGATTTCTGCTCGGATATCTGGATCAATTGCGGGGATGGGGGAGATACCATCCAGCAATGTCCGCATATACAGGCCGGTGCCGCCAACAAGAATGGGCATGGTTCCAATCCGGTGCATATCGGCGATTGTTTGCTTCGCTGCATTTGCCCAATCGGCGGTTGAGCATGCGGCAGCGCCATCCCATTCACCGAACAGATGATGCGGAATACTCTTCATTTCGGCCGGTGTGGGGCGTGCGCTTAGCGTTGAGAGATCACTATAAACCTGGGCGCTGTCGCAATTGATGATTGCCGCATTGCGCCCTCGCTTTGCGAACGCCAAAGCCAACCGCACCGCAATATCGGTCTTGCCGCTGGCCGTTGGCCCTGCAATGAGCGCGAGCGGCGGCTTGCCATTGGAATCAGGAGAACTGTTTGTGCTCATCGCTCGGCTAATAGCAGACGTTGACGAAGTGAAAACGCGTTATCGTGCAGTATCGGAAGAGCTTGCTCTCGCCGGGATCAAGGCTGGGCGCTTAGGGTTCCTGGAGCTGGGCGAGAAGGTCGCGCAAATTTCGGCTGAAGGCGCCGACCGGGTTGCTTTTCGTGAGATCTTGGAGCGCCATTTTGCAGCGCCTGTCGGAATGATCGCGGATCATGAAATCGATCTGCCCAACCTGTTCATATCCGACATGGATTCCACCATGATTGAACAAGAATGTATCGACGAATTGGCCGATTTTGCTGGGTTGAAGGAGAAAGTCTCCGCCATCACCGAGCGCGCGATGCAAGGGGAACTGGACTTTGAAGATGCGCTGAAGGAGCGAGTCTCACTGCTCAAAGGATTGCCGGAAACGGCCATCAGTGAGTGTTTAGAACAGCGCATAAGCCCTATGCCAGGAGCCAGAATGTTGGTGCAGACTCTGAAGAGTAAAGGGTGCCAGACCGTGCTCGTTACAGGCGGCTTCCACCATTTTGCCGATCCCGTGGCTGAGCAGCTGGGCTTCGAACACGTGGTCGGTAATCGCTTGGCAGTGGCTGGCGGTAAATTGACGGGTGAAGTTGAAGGGCCGATTGTGGACAGCTCGACCAAATTGGCGGTTCTGCGCGAGGAGCAGGCGAAAATTTCCGATTGCACCGTTCTGGCCAGCGGAGATGGAGCCAATGACATTCCGATGCTTGAAGCAGCTAATTATGGCATAGCGTACAAAGCCAAACCCAAAGCGAGAGCGGCTGCATCAGGCTGGATAGACGAGGGCAGCCTGACATCAGTTCTGGAGCTTTTGGGCATCCCGGAAAGCGATTGGGTCCAGTAATTAGCCCAGTAATTAGCCAAGTAATCAGAGCCAGCTAGATATTTGCGTAAGCGGTTTCTTTCGCAGGGCATGGGTCGGAACCGTCGCATCCTTCGCTGGATGACCAACCACGATGATCATCACCGGCTTTTCCTCTGGTGGGCGGCCACAAATATCGCGAAGAAAACCCATCGGGGAAGGGGTGTGTGTTAAAGTCGCCAACCCAGCTTCATGCAGCGTGGTGATCAGCATTCCGCACGCCAACCCAACGCTTTCATTGACATAATAATTTTGGGTTTTGCCGTCTTCTTCAATCCCGCCCTTACGTTGGGCGAACACCACGATCAGCCATGGTGCGGTTTCCAAGAATGGTTTTTGCTCGTCAGTTCCAAGAGGATCGAGAGCGCCAAGCCATTCGTCGCTGGCTTTGGCTTTGCCCGTGTCTGCTCCGTAGAATTCGCGCTCCTCGTCCTCAGCGGCAGTTCTGATGGATTTCTTGATGTCCGGCGAGGAGACCACAGCAAAGTGCCATGGCTGATGATTGGCACCGTTCGGCGCGCTGCCGCCTGCCAAAATAGCCGCTTCAATGATTTCCTTGGGGACAGCTGCGTCGGAGAAGTACCGACATGACCGTCTGGAAGACAAGCTCTCCCGAAATGCCTGTGCGCGGCGAATTCGCTCTGCGTCATCGATTGTGGGAAGGCTGTACGGGACGGAGTCGTGCTGTTTCATGTTTGGGATATCGGGTATTTCACCGTGCGATGGAAGGCCCTTTACCAAACCTTATTGACATCAATGTAAGTAGTGTGCAGAAAGAGGTTCAAGGAGCAATGATAATGTCTGCGATTGACCTGCCACTGAAACACCCAAAACGGGAACTTACTGGTTTCCAGCCGATCAAGGCGATCCAGCATTTCCGTCAATTGGTGGCCGATAAAGAAGACACCGAGCAGGTTTTTCACATTATCGAGGCGTTTAAGGGTCGTAAAAGCGCCAAACAGGCGGCGGATTTTGTACAATCGTCGGAAGGCCGTGCATTGCTGGTGGCTGATCGTGATTTGCCATCCATGCTCGACAATCATGACAATTGGGCAGGGGCCGCTGATGACAGTCTGGCTCAGCACTATGTTCGGTTCATGCGGCGCGAGGGGCTAACGGCAGCGGGTCTGGTCGAAGAGTCCTATAAATGGCAATCCAAGGAAGAGCGCCTAAACGACCTGTATGAATGGTATTTTGATCGGCTGCGCGACACGCATGATCTGTTCCATGTCCTTTCAGGATATGGCCGGGATGCGCTTGGCGAATTGTGCCTGTTAGGGTTCAGTTACGCCCAAAACCATAATCGCGGGGTCCAATTCATCGCTTATGCCGGTGCCCGTCAACTTAAGAAGGATTCGCGAACTTCCGCACCAGTGTTTGCCGCTGTCCGCGAAGGCCAACGTCTTGGTGCTGCTGCCGCGAAATTGGCGCATCAGGATGTTGAAAAACTCATGCAATTACCGCTGGAGGAGGCACGCGAGATGCTGGGCATTGGCAAGCCCGAGCTATATCGGGAATGCTTGCGCACTTTCGAAGCGGAAGGGCTATCAGTGCAAGACCCCGGTAACATTCCACTGGAACAGCCGGAATGTTGCGCTGCCTGACGTAGCTCCGTCCTGATCATCAATCTCGCGCTGAGCCGCTCTGCCTACAAGCGGCGACGACTTATTAGTCTTCCATCCAATCTTTGAAGAAGCTTTCATTGGCTTTGCTCAGTTCCTGCACGGGAATATCCAGTACGACGGCATCTTCATCGTCTTTCCACGTGAACCTGTCGCCGCCAGTGAAGCCTATCCAGTCAGCACTGATTCCTGCTTCGCTGCATTCCGCCTGGAATGCTTCCCATTCGTCACGCTCTGTAATCGGCAGGCAGATGATGTAGCGGCTTTGATCTTCGCCGAACATATCCAGAATACTATCGCCAAGCGTGTGGACATTGGCACCAATCCCGCCCGCCATCGCCATTTCGGCAATCGCAACTGCGGCTCCGCCATCGGATATGTCATGCACAGTATTGCACCGATAAGATGTTATGAGATCGCGCACGAACTCACCAACTTTGCGTTCCGTCGCAAGATCAACCGGTGGAGGCGCGCCATCTTCAAGCCCGCGTATTTCCCGAAGCCAAGTTGACTGGCCGAGATGCGATCCGATTGCCCCGATGCTACCTTCCGCGCGCATTGCTGCGAGATCCGGCTCTCCGGCCTTGGCATTCCAGAGCGCGTCGCCATTATCGGTAAAGCCACCAAGGACGATGATAGCTTGCCCTTCGTCTTTAAAGGCGATGGTTGCCATCACATCGTGATCATCCATCAAGCCAACCCCGCCAATTGCAGGGGTGGGAAAGATTGCGCTGCCACCGCCAGTGGCCTTGCTCTCATTATATAGAGACACGTTGCCGCTCACGATTGGGAAATCGAGCGAACGACAGGCCTCACCCATGCCATCAAGGCAGCCAACAAATTGGGCCATAATTTCCGGCCGCTGGGGATTGCCAAAGTTCAGGCAGTTTGTGACCGATAGAGGCGTTGCACCAACCGCGCAGAGATTGCGGTATGCCTCAGCAACAGCGTGCTTGCCGCCTTCATAAGGGTCAGCGTAACAATAGCGCGGATTGCAATCGGTGCTTATCGCCAGCGCTTTTTCAGTACCATGAACCCGCACAACAGAGGCATCACCGCCTGATTTTTGGAGCGTGTCTGCGCCAACTTGGCTGTCATACTGTTCCCAGATCCAACGGCGAGAAGCGAGGGCTGGTGTGCCCAGCAAATGCAGCAATTCGGCCCCCAAATCTTGGCTCGCCTCAACTTTGTCGACAGATGATATGCCAGCCCACGCCTTATATTCGTCTTTGGAAATATAGGGGCGTTCATATTCAGGGGCATCTGACGCAAGCGGACCAAGCGGGATGTCGCAAACCACGTCGCCATCAAATTCCAGCACCATGTGACGGGTATCGGTGACTTCACCAATGACGGCGAAATCCAATTCCCACTTCTTGAAAATCTCTGCGGCCATTGCCTCCTTACCAGGCTTCAAGACCATCAGCATCCGCTCTTGGCTTTCGCTCAGCATCATTTCGTAAGGGGTCATACCCTCTTCACGGCAGGGGACTTTGTTCATGTCGAGCCGGATGCCGGTTTTGCCATTCGTAGCCATTTCGACACTTGAGGATGTCAGGCCAGCTGCACCCATGTCTTGGATGGCAACAATCGCATCGGTCGCCATCAGCTCCAGGCAGGCCTCGATCAGCAGTTTTTCAACGAAGGGATCGCCGACTTGAACTGTTGGGCGTTTTTCCTCGATATCATCACCGAAATCAGCGCTGGCCATGGTTGCGCCATGGATACCGTCACGCCCGGTTTTCGAACCGACATAGACGATAGGGTTGCCGATGCCAGTTGCCGCACTGTAGAAAATCTTATCCTGTTCAGCGACACCAACGGTCATCGCATTCACGAGGATATTGCCATCATAGGCTGGGTGGAAATTGGTTTCGCCGCCGACTGTGGGGACGCCTACGCAGTTTCCATATCCGCCAATGCCCGCAACGACCCCTTTGACGAGATGCTTCATCTTGGGGTGTTCTGGTGAGCCGAACCGTAGCGCGTTCATATTGGCTACCGGGCGCGCACCCATGGTGAACACATCGCGCAGAATTCCGCCAACCCCTGTCGCAGCACCTTGATAAGGCTCGATATAGGACGGATGGTTGTGACTCTCCATTTTGAAAATGGCAGCTTGGCCATCACCAATATCGATAACACCGGCATTCTCGCCCGGGCCGCAAATTACCCAAGGTGCCTCGGTCGGCAGCTTCTTGAGATGAAAGCGAGAAGATTTGTAGGAGCAATGCTCTGACCACATGACAGAGAAGATACCCAGCTCGACCATGTTTGGTTCGCGGCCAAGCGATTTGAGCACCTGCTCATATTCTTCAGGGCTGAAGCCGTGGGATTCGACGACTTCGGGAGTGATTTGCTCAGATGATTCAGCCATGGAGAGCGTTTAGCGCCGAGGTCCGCCGCCTGCTAGCCCCCGATCATCTATGTGACGCCTACTTGTCCCCACCCAAGATGCAATCCACGCCGCAATTCCGAACGAAGCGAGTGCTGTGAGGTATAGGGCAAGGCCAGCTTCGGTTGGTTCCGGGCCAAACCAGTTGATAGCTTGAACCAGCAGCAGGAAGCCCAACAGGATCCAAGGCGGCAATAGTGGCCCCTTGGATTTGCTCACATACCACAGGAAAGCGGCCAAGGTTATCCCCAATTCTAAGCTAATGGCGATCGCTGGATGGTTCCAAAGTCCCATTCCATAACGGGTTTCACCGCCAGCCATCGTCAAATCTGGGCGGTGAACCAGCAAATCTACAAACCAATGGGACAGAACGACGGCCCCGCCGATCAGCGCGGTGACCAGTTCACGTTTCAGGAGCAGCAACACGGCAACAAACCCCAACGCCCAAACAGCGCTGCCCAGCAGACTGTGGGTATAAGGCATATGATATAGATCGAGGGGGTTCATGGCAGTTGCTCCGGGCTCGATCCGCATACGCTCCAGGCCTACTGTAGCGAATAGAAAGAATCCCCAATCGACCAATTGTGCAGCGATGAACAATGTCCCCAATTTTGGTGACCGCTTAGAAACCGCAGCCGCGGCGAAAGCCGGTGCCCAATGGCCGATGAACATTCGATATACCCCTGCTTTTTTGCCCCTGTGGCCGAGTATCCTTGACCCAGCCATCCGTGAGCGTCATTGCATCATCATTATGGCAGACGCAAACCCCAACATCGCTGAAATGACGTTTGAAGACGCTCTGCGCGCCTTGGAGGATGTTGTTCGGCGGCTCGAAAGCGGCGAGGTGCCGCTCGATGATTCGATCAATCTGTACGAGCAAGGCGAAAAGCTTCGCCAGCATTGTCAGGCCCGATTGGATGCCGCCCAAGCCAAGATAGAAAAGATCGTGCAAGCCCCGGACGGACGCGCAGTAGGCACTGCGCCATTCGATACGGATGCCTGATATGAGCGTGGTTGCGAGTACTGATAGCCGCTTGGCTAGTGGACTTGCCGCAATCCAGTCAGAGGTGGATGCGGCATTTGATGCGTTGCTTCCTGTACCGGACGACACAAGAGGCAGACTTGTTGAAGCCATGCGTTACGCCGCAATTGGCGGGGGAAAGCGGGTTCGGCCATTATTGCTGTCTGCCACAGCTGATCTTTTCGGCGTAGATCGGACCGCTGCTGTTCAGGCCGGATGCGCAATCGAGGCGATACATGTCTATTCGCTGATCCATGATGATTTGCCGTGCATGGACGATGATGATTTGCGCCATGGCAAGCCAACTTTGCACAAGCATTTTGACGAGGCGACTGCTGTGTTGGCAGGCGACTCGCTTCATGCGCTGGCGTTTGAGATTCTGTCTGACGAAGCGATTTACGGCGATCCATTTGTTCGCGCGGAACTGGTTGCGACGCTTGCCAATGCGAGCGGAATGAACGGTATGGCTGGCGGCCAGATGATGGATATGGAGGCAGACCATGCAGCGTATGATCTGCACGCTATCACCCGGCTTCAACAGCTCAAGACCGGCGCGTTATTGGCTGCATCTGTAGAGATGGGCGCAATTTTGGGTAAGGTTCCGATAGAGGGCCGGGCCAATCTGCGTGCCTATGCCCGGGATATCGGCCTGGCATTTCAAATTGCTGATGACTTGCTGGATCATGAAGGTGACGAGACCAAGGCGGGTAAAGCTTTGCGAAAAGATGATGAGCAAGGCAAACAGACTTTTGTGACTTTGATGGGACCAGACGGGGCCAGAGACCAAGCAAAAGCGTTGGTCGAACAAGCGACCGCCCGCTTGTCTTCATTTGGGGATGATGCCGCGCTGTTATGTGATCTTGCGCGCTATATTGTGGAGAGGGATAGATGAACGAGCGTATTGGTGTGTATCCGGGCACATTCGATCCCATCACTCTAGGCCACGCGGATATCATCCGCCGCGGATCCAAACTGGTTGATCGGTTGATCATCGGGGTCACGACCAACCCGTCCAAGAACCCGATGTTTTCAACCGAAGAACGCCTGGCGATGGTTAAACGCGAGGTCGCCAACTTAGGGTTGGATAACGTTGAGATTGTCGGCTTTAATGCCTTGCTGATGAAGTTCGCCAAGGCACAAGGGGCCAGCGTTATTGTGCGTGGTTTGCGAGCGGTTGCTGATTTTGAATATGAATACCAAATGGCCGGTATGAACCAGCAGATCGATGCGAACATTGAGACCGTATTTTTGATGGCCGATGTCTCATTGCAGCCGATAGCTTCGAAGCTGGTCAAAGAAATCGCGCTGTTTGGCGGTGATGTTACGCCGTTTGTGAGCGCGGATGTGCGCGATGATGTGGTGGCCCGCGTCGAGAAAGTCGGCCGGATGGGTGATTACTAACCCACGCCGTCTGGATCATTCATTGAAGTGACAGCAGCGGGCGGCTAAGCCATTCGTCACAATTTCCATATACGTTTGTTTGACAGGATCTTTATGTTTGGACGCCTTATCGCCGCTGGTGCGATGTTTACGATGGCTCTCTCGCCAATGGGAGCGGCTGCACAGGATGCTGCCGAGGCTGCGCCAGAAACCAGCGAACCACGCCGGTATATGCCGATCAACTATAATGTCGCCGAAGATCGTGAGAATATTCTGGTGCTCGATTTGTCCAATGGCAAACGGGTGCAAATCCGCTTGATGCCCAGCTGGGCACCCAATCACGTGGAGCGGATCAAAACCTTGTCACGGCAGGGGTTTTATGACGGGGTTATTTTTCACCGGGTAATCGAAGGGTTTATGGCGCAGACTGGTGACCCCACCGGCACCGGGCGCGGCAGCTCGGAGCTTCCCGATCTTAAACAAGAGTTTAATCCATTTCCGCATCTGCGCGGGACGGTGGCAATGGCACGGGGTGCAAATTCGGAAGACAGCGCAAACAGCCAGTTCTTTATCGTCTTTTACCCGCGTTTCAGTCTGGATGAAGAATACACAAATTTTGGCCGGGTGATTTCCGGCATGGATGCGGTTGATGCGATCAATCGGGGTGAGCCGCCTGCGAACCCGACACGGATTCTTCAGGCTTCCATTGGTTCTGATAACAAACCAGTTCCAGTAGCGGCTCCGCCTGCCGTCTCGGCTGAGCCCGTGATCAGTGCAGACGCTCTCAACGCGCCGATTGGCCAGTAATTCAATCCAGCATTTAGCAGGAGCATCGACAGATGCGTGTTGATCTGTTCGATTTTGACCTGCCGCAGGAATTGATTGCGCTTCGGCCCGCAGCGCCGCGGGATAGCGCGCGGATGCTGCTGGCAAAGGCGGGGGAACCGCTAGCCGACAAGACAGTGCTCGATCTGCCGCAATTGCTGAATCCGGGCGATGTGCTCGTTTTTAACGATACACGCGTTATCCCGGCACAGTTGGAAGGAACGCGCGGCAATGCGCGTATCGGCGCCACATTGCACAAACGGGTCGATTTGCGCCGTTGGCAGGCATTTATCCGCAACGCCAAACGGCTTAAGCCGAACGACACGATCACATTCGCAAACGGCGTGACCGCGTTGGCAGAAACACGTCATGAAGATGGCAGCTTCACCCTGTACTTCGATGGTGATGAACCCGTTGAGGTATTATTGGAACGGGCAGGCAGGATACCGCTGCCGCCCTATATTGCGGGCAAACGATCTGCGGATGATCAAGACAAGGCGGATTACCAAACCATCTTTGCCAAAGAAGACGGAGCCGTCGCTGCGCCCACAGCGGCTTTGCACTTTACTGACCGTCTATTAGAAGCACTCGATCAGCGCGGCATTCTCCGTGAAACCCTGACACTGCATGTCGGGGCCGGTACGTTTCTGCCAGTTAAGGCCGATGACACCGAAGATCATCAAATGCATTCGGAATGGGGCAGGATTGATGCTGCGACCGCTGATCGCTTGAATGCCATTCGGCAGGCAGGGGGACGGATCATTGCCGTGGGCACGACCAGCCTCAGATTGTTGGAAAGCGCGAGCTCTGCGGATGGGCAAGTCAGACCCTTTGACGGGGATACCGACATTTTCATCACGCCAGGGTACCAGTTTAACGCGGTGGACGGGTTGATGACCAATTTTCACTTGCCGAAATCCACATTGATGATGTTGGTCAGTGCCTTGATCGGCATTGACCGGATGAAGGAAGTCTACGACCACGCTGTTTTGCAGGAATACCGTTTCTACAGCTATGGCGATTCCTCACTTCTTTTACCCTGAGTAAGAATTGCTTGGCAGTGGCACCTTTCTGAGCGCATAGCCTGCCAATGGAACCAATCTTAGAAATCGACGGGCTGACCAAAATTTACGCTGGCGGCCTCAAGGCTTTGGACGATGTACAACTGACTATCAAAAGAGGGGAAATTTTCGCCCTCTTGGGCCCTAATGGCGCGGGCAAGACTACGCTGATCGGGGCGGTTTGCGGTTTGGTGAGAACCAATGGCGGGACGATTAAGGCGTTTGGTCAGGACTTGACCAAAAACTGGCGTAGCGCGCGGGCAAAGATCGGTCTTGTTCCCCAAGAACTGGCAACTGATATGTTTGAGGAAGTCGGGCGCTTCGTCGCATACTCCCGCGGTCTGTTTGGCTTGCCGTCTGATCCAGCCCGGATTGAAGAAATACTGCGTTCGCTGAGTCTGTGGGACAAGCGGAAAGAGCAAATCCGGGCATTGTCTGGCGGGATGAAGCGCAGGGTTCTGATTGCCAAGGCGCTGGCCCATGAGCCGGATTTGCTATTTCTTGATGAGCCGACTGCGGGCGTCGATGTCGAATTGCGGCGCGATATGTGGAAATTGATCGGCGCAATGAGAGAGCGCGGGGTCACGATTATTCTGACTACGCATTATATCGAAGAAGCAGAAGAGATGGCCGATCGGGTAGGGGTCATTCGGCAAGGCAAGATCCTGATGGTTGATGACAAAGCGGCGATGATGGCGCGTCTCGGCCGGACAGAAGCGGTGATTTCGCTGGTAAGGCCTATTGCAGAATTACCCAGCAGTTTCGCCGATTATCCGATTACCTTGTCTGATGATGGAACCGAGTTGTGCTATCGAGGGGGTGACGGAAGCGGGAAGGGTAAAGCTGACGTTGCGGCGATCACCAAAGCGCTGACATTGGCCGGGATCGATTATGACGGGATTGATGTCCACGAATCCAGCCTTGAGGATATTTTTGTTGATCTGGTCGAACACAGCGAAGGGGAAACCGCATGATCGGGTTCAATGTCCGAAGCACGTGGGCGATCTATACACGTGAGCTAATGCGGGCATTGCGCACCGCCTTTCAGTCGATTCTTGCACCTGTGCTTACGACATCGCTTTATTTTATCGTGTTTGGGGCAGCCATCGGTGAACGTATGCCGGATCTCGGCGGAGTAGGCTATGGAGCGTTCATCGTACCGGGTTTGCTGTTGCTTACCTTGCTTAGCGAAAGCACATCCAACGCCAGTTTCGGGATCTATATGCCGCGCTTCACAGGTACAATTTACGAGCTCCTTTCCGCCCCCGTTGGCGTGGCGGAAACACTGGTTGGTTTTGTCGGAGCCGCCGCAACGAAATCGCTGATACTCGCGTCGATAATTTTGCTGACGGCCACATTATTTGTCGATTATTCCATTGCTCATCCAGTTCTGGCCATCGGATATATCATGCTGGTTGCAGCCAGTTTCTCCCTGTTCGGTTTCATTCTGGGGGTATGGGCGGACAGTTTCGAGAAATTAGGAATCATCCCGCAGCTGTTCTTGCTGCCGCTGACCTTTTTGGGCGGCACGTTCTACTCGATAGATATGCTACCAAAACCGTGGGACACAATCGCTCTGTTCAACCCAATCGTATATTTGGTGAGCGGTTTGCGTTGGACCTTCTATGGCACTTCAGACGTCAATATCTGGGTGTCATTTGGAATGACCATCGGCTTCCTAATACTGTGCGTGGGTATTATCGCCTATATCTTCAAAACAGGTTGGCGGCTGCGGGATTAGGCAAGCATATCCCAGACGATTTTGGCCGTCAGACCAAGAGACGCGACAATCATAAGTGGCCGGATAATTTTGGCCCCGTGACGCATGGCGAAATGTGACCCTATATACCCGCCCAGCATCGCCCCTGCGGCCATTGTAAAACCCAAGATCCAAACCACTTTTCCGCCAACGGCGAAGATCAAAACCGCTGCCCAGTTGGTTGTCGCATTAAGTAATTTGGCGTTGCCTGTCGCACGGGTTAGGCCATGACCACGCAGGCCAACAAGGCTGGTGGTGAAAAATTGGCCTGTCCCCGGCCCAAAGAACCCGTCGTAAAATGCAATAGAACCTGCGACTGGCGCGTAGCCTTTGCGAGAAAGCCGCTCCTGCGCGTCCTCATCCGTCATTCGCGGCGACAGGATGACATAGGCGGCCATGCCAATGAGAAATACCGGAACGATATAGCGCAGAACACCGGCATCGACTTGCTGAACCAAAACCGCGCCCAAGACAGAACCGCAAAAGACCAGCGCGACTAGCGGCAGATTACCGCGCACATCAACCAAACCGCCTTTCCAATAATTCCAGCACGACATGCTGGTCCCGAACAAAGACTGTAGCTTGTTTGTCCCTATTGCGAGATGGGGCGGCAAACCTGCCGCCAGCAGCGCAGGCATCATGACCAATCCGCCACCGCCTGCGATGGAGTCAATAAAACCGGCCAAAACCGCGACGCCAAACATGGCCACGAGCAGCCATATTTCGGGTGTCAAACTCTCTAACATGACATTCGCTGTGGTTGTGACATTTGCCCGTCATGGCGGGTCTCGTTAAAGGCCGCAACCACATGACTGATCCTACACCTCCGAGATTCTCTTTCACCGTCGCTGCGACAGATGGAAAAGCCCGTACAGGGACAATCCAGATGCGGCGGGGTGACATTCGCACACCTGCGTTCATGCCCGTCGGCACCGCAGCAACGGTAAAGGCGATGAAGCCTGAAACGGTCCGGACAACGGGCGCTGATATCATTTTGGGCAATACGTATCATCTGATGCTGCGGCCTGGTGCGGAACGCGTCGCTCGCCTTGGCGGCCTCCACAAGTTTATGAATTGGGATCGCCCAATCCTGACGGATAGCGGCGGCTATCAAGTGATGAGCTTGTCTGATCTGCGCAAGTTAACAGAAGAAGGTGTAGAGTTCCGCAGCCACTTAGATGGTTCCAAACATATGCTGACACCAGAGCGGTCAATGGAAATTCAGCGCCTGCTGGGTTCCGACATCGTGATGGCGTTCGATGAATGCCCCCGCGCTGATCAACCGCGCGATGCAATCGCCAGTTCAATGGAAATGTCCATGCGCTGGGCCAAGCGCAGCCGTGATGGGTTTGATAGCGGGCAAGAGCACGCAGCACGCTCTGCATTGTTTGGTATTCAGCAAGGCGCACTGGATGAAGAGCTACGCAAACGCAGCGCAGACGCGCTGATTGATATCGGATTCGATGGTTATGCGATTGGCGGGCTAGCTGTTGGCGAGGGGCAGGAGGCCATGTTCAATACTCTGGAGTTTGCACCGCAACAGTTGCCGGATGATCGTCCACGTTATCTGATGGGAGTCGGCAAGCCAGATGATCTTGTCGGAGCGGTGGAGCGCGGCGTCGATATGTTCGATTGTGTTCTTCCAAGCCGATCAGGTCGGAACGGGCAGGCATTTACTTGGAACGGCCCCATCAATTTGCGCAACGCTCGCTTTGCAGAAGATACTGATCCTCTGGATGATCGGTGTAACTGCGACACATGCGCCAAATACACCCGTGCCTATCTGCATCACCTGATAAAGTCGCAAGAAATACTGGGTGCAATGCTGCTGACCGAACACAACATCGCGTTTTATCAGCAACTGATGCAAGCCATGCGTGACGCAATTGGCGAGGGGCGCTTTGCTGCCTTTGCTTCGGAATTCCGGCGGAATTATCTGAAGAAATAGATGCGCGGGTATAGGGAAACAAAAAAGGGCGGCCCGTGAAGGCCGCCCTTTTTTATGTAGCGTTGGTATAAACCTTAGCGTGAATAGAATTCGACGACGAGGTTCGGTTCCATCGTGACCGGATAAGGCACTTCGTCCAGCTTCGGTACGCGGGTATATGTGACTTTGTCATTGCCGTCTGGCGAAACATAGTCAGGAATTTCGCGCTCAGGCAGGCTTTGTGCTTCGATAACCAAAGCCATTTCCTTGGCCTTGTCACCCAAGCTGATTTCGTCACCCACATTAATGCGGCGGCTTGCAATGTTGCACTTCACGCCGTTCACTTTGATGTGACCGTGGGAGACAATCTGACGCGCTGCGAAGATCGTTGGTGCGAATTTGGCGCGGTAAACGATCATATCGAGGCGGCGTTCGAGCAAACCGATCAAGTTCTGGCTTGTATCACCCTTGATGCTGGATGCTTCTTTATATGTGCTGCGGAACTGCTTTTCCGTCACGTCGCCGTAATAGCCCTTAAGCTTTTGTTTGGCGCGCAGCTGCAGCCCGTAATCGCTTACTTTGCTCTTGCGACGCTGACCATGTTGGCCAGGACCGTAAGACCGCTTGTTTACTGGGCTGTTTGGACGGCCCCAGATGTTTTCACCCATCCGGCGATCAAGTTTATGCTTCGATGCTTTACGCTTCGACATAGTCGTACTCCATTCTGCTATCGCCGCTCCTCCAACTGCTGGAGTGCTAGCGCTTTCACCCGGTATCGCTCCGTCAGAGTGGCCAATTTCTGGCCAGTGTCTCACGCGGTTGCCGCTTCACCGGGATGCGGAACCAAATTGCGAAGCGCGCGAATAGCAGGAATAGTGCCCGCGTCAACTAAATCCGCACTCGACAAATCGGCCAGCGGAGGCCAGAGCGCGCGGTGATGACTAACTCACCCAAATCTCCTGAAGACTGTGTTTCCATGACCGACGTCCGCGTCGGAGTTGATGCGTTGGACCAACAATTGGTTGCGCTGCTTGAAACACGTTTCGGTTATATGCGTGCAGCGGCGCGGATCAAAGAAACCCGCAACGCCGTTCGGGATGAAGACCGTAAAGCTGCTGTAATCCGTGCCGCATCAGAAACCGCCGCGGCTGCGGGACTACCTAAGGAAGCAATCGCCGATATTTGGGACCGGTTGGTAGAGGCATCCATTGCTTACGAGATGGCCGAATGGGATCGCATTCGCGAGATGAAATGAGGCCAGTTCGCCATTCGATTGAAGGACGATCAATTGCCGTTATTGAATTCTTGCCACTGCTCGCGTGTCAGACATAAGCGTTTTGAGCTACGGCTGCCGGTGTCTTGAACCCTTCTACATACCTTTTTAGGTTTGGATTTTTCGACCTTTTGGGTTGTTTGCAGGTCCTTAGTTGTCTGCTCGCTCGGCTTCTCGCTGTCCTCAGGTTCACCAGCCAAAGCAGAAGTGGGTACAGTCAAAGTCGAAAGCAAAAGCGTGGCAGCAAAAGCGCGCATGATATCATCTCTATGCAGCTAATAAGGGGTCACTAGACGTTATGTCGCGTTGGGCAACTTGTCGAGCCTCAAGAATCATCAATTGCGATCTTGCCGACCAAGCGATGATAGCACCCCGCGCAATGTACGGATCTCCAGATGATTCCAGCGCGGTTTGGTCAGCACATTTCGTAATGTTCTTTTGGTGGCATCAGCCCGAGAATCCGGCAGGAAATAGCCTTTAGGTTCAAGCAACTGACCAAAGTGATGAATCAAACCGTCCAGATCGGCCTGCGGTGCCGGTGGCAATTGTTCCTCCAGCGTGGGTTGGGCCAGAGCTTGGGTTTTCGACCATTCATATGCGCACAAAATAATCGCCTGCGCGAGGTTGAGTGATCCGAAGTCGGGATTGATTGGAACGGTGAGGATGGCCCGTGCCATTGCGACGTCCTGAATGTCGAGGCCCGAAGCTTCTCGCCCAAACAAGAATGCGCTGCGGCCGGGATGTACTATAATCTCTGCGGCCGCTTCCTCCGGCGACACCACAGGTTTTGCGTCGCCGCGCTTCCTCACAGTGGTGGCATAAATATTGGTGCAGTCAGCCACGGCTTCGGCTGTTGTTTTGAAAACCTTTGCTTGATCAAGCACGATATCTGCACCTGCGGCTGATGGCCCAGCGCTTGGGTTGGGCCACCCGTCACGTGGAGCGACAAGCCGCATCTCAGTAAGACCAAAATTCAGCATCGCGCGGGCAGCTTTGCCGATGTTTTCACCAAGCTGTGGCCGGACCAGTACGAATACCGGTGGCTTGGCCAGATCAGTCATCGTGTTTTCCGGCCTCTGCGACCTCGGCCACTGAACTGGCAAATTCTTCAAAGTCGCGTGCTTCACTGAAGTCACGATAGACGCTGGCAAAACGGATATACGCAACACTATCGAGCTGACGCAGCCCATCCATCACCATCTCGCCCAGTTTTGAGGAAGGCACTTCGCTGTCGCCGGTTGTTTCCACCTGTCGCTGGATACCCGAAATTAGTCTGTCGATCCGCTCTTGCGAGATGTCCCGTTTCCGGCAGGCTAGAGCGATCGACTGTTCCAGCTTCCGACGTTCAAACGTCTCTCTGCGATCACCGGATTTCACAATCGTCACTTCGCGTAACTGGATACGCTCAAACGTCGTAAATCTAGCACCGCAGCTCGAACACTGCCGTCGCCGCCGGATAGAGGTATTATCCTCTGTCGGGCGGCTATCTTTTACTTGCGTGTCATCGAAGGCGCAGAAAGGGCACCGCATGGTGAATTAACGTCCCGGGTAGACTGGGAAAGCGGCGCATAATTCAGCGACTTTCCCGCGTACGGCTTCTTCAACCTGTGCATCACCTTCGGGGCCGTTCTTGGAAAGACCTGAAACCACTTGGGCAATCAAAGCGCCCACTTGGCGGAATTCTGCCGGGCCAAAGCCGCGTGTCGTACCTGCTGGTGTGCCCAAACGAATTCCGCTCGTCACAAACGGACTGCGGGTGTCATATGGAATACCGTTTTTGTTGCAGGTCAGCCATGCCCGGTCGAGGCCTTTTTCTGCCGCTTTACCGGTTACATCCATAGCTGTGAGGTCAACCAACATAGAGTGGTTGTCTGTCCCGCCAGACACAATGCGTAAGCCATTTTCTTCCAAACTGGCAGCCAAAGCGCGGGCGTTTTCTACGATCGCAGCAGCATATGTTTTGAAATCCGGGCGAAGTGCTTCGCGGAAGGCTGTCGCCTTGGCAGCAACAACATGCATCAAGGGGCCGCCTTGCATACCCGGGAACACCGCCATGTTGATTGGTTTGGTGAGTTCCTCGTCATTCCAGAGGATAATTCCAGAGCGTGGTCCGCGCAGGCTCTTATGCGTTGTGCTGGTCACAATATGAGCGTGCGGGAAGGGGGAAGGGTGCGCTCCGCCGGCTACCAATCCGGAGATATGGCTCATATCGCACAGCAAATACGCGCCAACTTCATCGGCGATCTCGCGGAAACGTTTGAAGTCCCAAGTGCGTGAATAGGCAGTGCCGCCGCAGATGATCAATTTCGGCTTATACTCGCGCGCTGTTGCAGCGACTGCGTCCATATCAATCAGTTCGTCTGCTTGGCGAACGCCGTAAGCGACAGGGTTGAACCATTTGCCAGACATGTTGACGGGTGAACCATGCGTCAGGTGGCCGCCGGAATTCAGATCGAGGCCCATAAAGGTGTCCCCCGGCTGTAGCAAAGCCAAGAACACGGCCTGGTTCATTTGGCTGCCGCTATTGGGCTGAACGTTCGCGAAGTTGCACCCGAAGAGTTCCTTCGCACGGTCAATAGCCAGCGTCTCAACGACATCAGCGTAGTCGCAGCCGCCATAATAGCGTTTGCCTGGATAACCCTCGGCATATTTGTTGGTGAACACAGATCCAGTGGCTTCGAGCACTGCCTTGCTGGCAATATTCTCACTGGCGATCAGTTCGATCTTGTCCTGCTGGCGGGACAATTCACTGCCGATAGCCGCTGCAATCTCTGGATCTGCTTCAGCTAGGCTGTCGTGCCAGAAACGGTGCATGATATCGGTTGTTTGGTTTGGTGCTGTGCTCATGACGGGTTCTCGGTAGCTTGGATGATGAATTATTTCGGGTCTGACAATTTATCGACCCGGCGTTGATGGCGGCCAGTGCCACCAGGCTGCGAGTCGGCAAATTCGGTTTGTATAAAAGCTGTAACGCACGCTTTGGCCATTTCGATCCCAGTCAAGCGAGCACCGATGGCAATGCAGTTCGCATCATTATGCTCCCGCGCCAATGCCGCGGATAGTGGTTCTGATACCAATGCGCACCGACAGGCCGCATTACGATTGACCGATATTGATATTCCAATGCCTGACCCGCAAAGCGCGATACCACGCTCTGCCGTGCCATCAGCGACAACGGCGGCTAGTTTGTAACCGTAATCAGGATAATCGACACTTTCGCCCGGTCCCGGGCCAAGATCAGCGACCTCGTGCCCTTCTTCGATCAGCCAATCGCGCAGCTGGGTTTTAAGGTCTGTGGCTGCGTGGTCAGAGGCAATCGCGATGCGCATAAGCGGCGTCCTGCATTGAAGGAATCAGTTGCGCACCCTTTAGAAGTATCGCGGCATCCAGACTACCTCCAACACCAGATCATCCCCATCGCGTTACCGAATTGACACAACCACAGGCTCGGCGCATCACACTCGCGAGAGAGAGGGACGGGATGGAACGATGGAAAACCGCTTGTATTGCCTTGATTTTGGGCGTTGGTTTGGCGGTTTTGGGGACCACCCCGCAGCCAGCCGCCCCAATTGATAGCGACCCAGCCGGTTTTTCTGCGGCGCGGGCAATGGACCATGTTCGTATTATTGCTGCAGAGCCGCATCCGACCGGCTCGCAAGCCAATGCAGACGTCCGTGCATATATCATCGCGGAAATGCGGGAGATGGGGCTTGAGGTCTCCACCACCACAGGCGATGTGCCGGATCGCAGCCTTGACCGTTTCGGGCATTGGAGCGGCACCCGGCCTGATGCCCTGACTCTCACGAACATTATCGGCGTGTTGCCAGGGAATAACCGTGCGGCACCCGCCGTCGCCTTGATGGCGCATCATGACACCGTCTGGGCGTCGCCCGGTGCGCCCGACGATACAGCCGGTGTCGCAAGCATATTGGAAACCGTCCGCGGCGTGAAAGCATCTGGTATTCTAGAACGCGACGTAATCGTTGTTCTTACAGATGGCGAGGAGTTGGGTCTGCTTGGTGCGCGCCAGTTTTTCGATAGCAATCCATTGAGTGACCGTATTGGAGCGATCATTAATCTGGAGGCTAGGGGTGGTGGTGGCCGAACCACTTTGTTCCAAACGTCATCCCAGAACGGCGAGGCGGTGGACGTCTACCGGCAGGCTGTCAGTCGCCCGGGTGGATCTTCACTGGCGACATTCGTTTATGAGGCGCTGCCGAATGACACCGATCTAACCCCAGCACTGGAAAGGGATTACACCGCGTATAATTTGAGTTTTATTGGCCGTTCGGGGCTGTATCACTCACCGAAAGCGACACCCGAAAACCTTGACCAAGGATCGCTTCAAGACATGGGCGAGCAAACGCTCTCATTGACACGCGCTTTGGGCAATGCCGATGAATTACCACAGCCAAGCCCGAATACGACGTTCTTCGATGCTTTCGGGATTATTCTTGTTTCCTATGGCACAGCCATTGGCTGGGTACTGTTCGGTGTTATGGCGGCGCTGCACATATATTGTCTGCGCGGCAATGGCGGCGGCATGGCCGGAACATTGCGCGGGTTGGGAGCAAGCGCCGTTGTCATAGTGGGCGGCGGCGCGGTGCTATATGGTTTGAACATAATTTCCGGCGCAGCCAGCGGAGAAGCGGATTATTACGATCGCCTGGCCGCCATTCCGATGTTGACCGGCCAGGCGCTGCTGATTTGTGTGGCCGCTTTGGCCGCATCCGCGCCGTTATGGGCTGGCCGAAACGGCAGCGCTGCCGGCGTGCTCATCGCGCTGGTTCTACAAATTTATGCCCCGATCACGTCCTACATCGTGGTATGGCCATTCTTACTCAGCGGTATCGCAGGGGCGGTAGCGACACGGTTTAGCGGGCGCTGGGTTGAAGGCGTAAAAGCAGTCTGCGGCGCGTTGCTGCTCGGTTTTGTGCTGCAATATGGTTTTCAGCTGATGCAAGGCGTGGGGCCGGATCTCCCGGCTGTAACGGCCGTGTTGGCGGCACTGATGATACCGATGCTGGGTACATTGATACCGGCCGTGAACCGGCGATCCGCCTTTGCAGTGACTGCGCTCTGCCTCGTTTTGGCCAGCACAATTGCCCTCTGGGTTCGGTTTGATCCGGTGGCCGATACGGTCGCGGCGTATGAATCATTGAAGGGCTGAGCCAAGGCTGCTGAGCACGCTTTACCAATTTAGGGGGTTCAAACCTGCCCCGGCAGCACACAGCTTATAGCTATAACCCTTATTCAGCTTGTACCAATTCGCCTTCTTCTGCCGAATATATATAGCCGGCAAGGCGTTCAGATAGTTCATCAACCGACGGGCTATCAGATTGCGCGATTTTAACCGCAAAATCTGCGATTGCGGCTTTTACTGCCGGGTTTGAGCGGACCTCAGCGTGACTGCGCACATATTTTTTGCCGGTGGGTGTCGAGACAAACGCCAGTATCTCACGCAATTCATCAGTCGTGTAGGTATCAACAAAAAATTCTTCCTGGGCCAAACGGATTGCAGGATAGTGCGCACGGAAAATAGCGCGCGCATTCGACATCCGTTCGTCGATCCAATCGTCAAGTATCTTCGACAGTGGCGGGTTTGCCTCTATCGTCGGGTTAGTCATGGCCGCGCGGCGCTGCACCATTTCCTGCGCAATTGACGAAAATACCAGGTCCTCGAATTCAACAGCCGACACAGATTCGGCTACGATCTGCTGTGCTAATGCAGTTTCGACTTCGAATTCGCTGGCGGTATCATCCGATTGTGCCGCAGCGGGGGCCGTGAGCAATATGGCGGAAGTCAGCCATACTACATAGCCACCAAGTCGCATCACTGATCCAGGAAGCTTCGCATTTTACGTGAACGGCTTGGGTGTTTCAGCTTGCGCAGTGCTTTCGCTTCAATCTGGCGAATACGCTCACGCGTAACGGAGAATTGCTGCCCCACTTCTTCAAGCGTGTGGTCGGTATTCATCCCGATGCCAAAGCGCATCCGCAGAACACGCTCTTCACGCGGGGTTAGTGAGGCCAGGACGCGTGTCACCGTTTCCTTCAAGTTCGCCTGAATGGCGGCGTCCACTGGAATGATCGCGTTCTTGTCTTCGATAAAGTCGCCAAGGTGCGAATCTTCCTCGTCACCAATAGGTGTTTCGAGAGAGATAGGCTCTTTCGCGATTTTCATAACCTTGCGCACTTTTTCAAGCGGCATGGACAGGCGCTCTGCCATTTCTTCCGGCGTCGGCTCGCGGCCTTGCTCGTGCAAGAATTGCCGGCTCGTACGGACCAGCTTGTTGATCGTTTCGATCATGTGGACAGGAATACGGATCGTTCGCGCCTGATCGGCAATAGAACGGGTGATCGCCTGACGGATCCACCATGTAGCGTAGGTGCTGAATTTATAACCGCGGCGATATTCAAACTTGTCCACCGCCTTCATCAGGCCGATGTTACCTTCTTGAATAAGATCAAGGAATTGCAGGCCGCGATTGGTGTATTTCTTGGCAATCGAAATAACCAAACGAAGGTTGGCTTCGACCATTTCCTTCTTCGCGATACGTGCCTCGCGCTCGCCCTTTTGCACCATGTTCACGATGCGGCGGAATTCCGGCAAGCTCATGCCGGTTTGGCTGGCAATATCTGCAATTTCAGTGCGGATACGGTCAACTGCATCGGCTTCTTTCTCGATGAAAGCCGCCCACTTTTTGTCTTTCTTAACCCGCTCTGTCAGCCAGTTATCATCAAGCTCATGCCCGATATACGCATCGAGGAAATCGATACGTTTCACTTTATGACGTTCTGCCAGGCGCAGCATCTGGCCGCCAAGCGCTGTCAAACGGCGGTTGAACGCATACAGATTGTCGACCAAGAATTCGATCTTGGTCGCGTGGAACTGCACGCTTTCGACTTGTGCGGTCAGATCTTCGCGCAAGCTTTCATATTTCTTTTCTTTAGCAGCCGGGAATTCACCGCCTGCACCCATAATATCGACACGCTCAGCCTGAAGTTTCTCGAACTTCTTGAACATGGTGGTGATACGGGCAAAAGTTTCCAGCGCTTCCGGTTTAAGAGTTGCCTCCATCTGGGCGAGGGAAAGGGTGTTGTCTTCCTCTTCTTCGTCTTCACGCTTGGATGAACCTTCTTCGCCATCCTCACCTTCTTCATCCGAAGATTCGTCGTCAGAATCGTCATCTTCACGGATATCGACACCAGCGGTTTCTTCCGAAATCTCGCCGTCATCATCTTCGTTTTCTTCTTCCATCTTATCGACGGGAGGTTCTTTGGAGAGCATCGCGTCAAGATCGAGGATCTCGCGCAGCTGCATTTCTTCATTATTCAGGGCTTCTGACCAGTGAATAATGGCATGGAATGTAATCGGGCTTTCGCACAGGCCAATGATCATCGTGTCACGGCCAGCTTCGATCCGCTTGGCAATCGCGATCTCGCCTTCACGGCTGAGCAATTCCACCGCGCCCATTTCGCGCAAATACATCCGGACCGGGTCGTCCGTCCGTTCACCGGCGGCTAGTTTTTTCGGAGCAGCAGCAGGCTTCTTGGCATCTTTGGCGCCAACGCTGATCTCTTCGACTTCGGCTTCTTGCTCTTGCTCGGCTTCGGCTTCCTCGTCATTTTCAACGATATTGACGCCCATTTCAGAAATTGCAGACATTACGTCTTCAATCTGATCGGTGTTCATCTGATCCTGAGGCAAAGCCGCGTTAAGCTCATCATAGGTGATGTAGCCCTTACGCTTGGCCTTCGCGAGAAGCTTCTTCACTGATGCCTCATTGAGGTCGATCAGTGGTGCGTCTTCTTTCTCATTCTTCACTTTGGAAGCCATAAAACTGTATCAGTCCGTTTCTATCTCGCTCTGGTCCGCCGTGGCGGCAGAACGATTTGAATCATCGTGTGAATCACTTGGGGCCGCTCTCGCAGCCCGTTCACTGCCCATTTGCCTGAGTTGCTGCTCGAATTCCAGCTTTCGTTTGAGCAAGCGTTGTTGCTCGGCGAAAGCGCCCTCCGGATCAGTCTCAAACCGCTCTGTTGCCGCAGCCAATGCGGATTCCAAAGCCGGTCTTTCAACCAACAGCGACACAGCCTCGGCTAGATCACTCAGAGCAGCTTGCGGATCGATACCTTCGCGAAGGAAGGAGAAACGGGTTTCATCCGGCGCTTGAGAAAAGCCTTCTGGCATCAATATGGGAGACATATCGCCAGGATCAAGCGTCTCGGCAGTATCTATCAACGAATCAATGATCGGGCCGAGTTTTGCATCAGTTCTTGCCAGCCGTTCCAGAGTATCGACATTAGACAGAATGGCAGCAGGCCATTTGGCAAGGCCCGCGACAACCGCTGTTCCCAAACGATCCCTGTTTCCGCCGCTGTTCATGTGTTTCAGGCGTTTGGCAGCATCCGGAGACAGCGTTGGATTAGCTGCTTTGAAGTTTCCTGCCTTCCAGTCCCGTTTAACCCAGGGTTTCTTCTCGCGGGGCGGGAATGCGAAAGCAGAGAATTTTTCCAACAACTCGCGCCGGTACAGGGCCTTGATGTCCTGATCTTCGATTGTGTCGATATGCGCGTTGAGGCGGGCTTTCAGTCCAGCCTTGTCTTCCGGCGATTTCAGCGGCTGCGCGTCCCGTTCAAAAGCCCATAGCGTTTCCAGCAAGCTGGGCGCGTCATCCAGCAACGCATCCATCGCCCCGCGGCCTTTTTGTTTGAGCAGATCATCGGGATCAAGTCCGGTCGGAAGGCGCACAATACGAAGCGAGTGGGCAGGGCGCAGCATCGGCAATGCTCGCGATATTGCCCGCATCGCCGCTCTCTGTCCCGCTGCGTCACCGTCAAAACACAGCACCGGCGTATCCACCATGCGCCACAGCAATTCGATCTGGGTTTCGGTGAGGGCCGTACCCATCGGGGCCACGGCATCCTCAATTCCCGCATTGGCGAGGGCAATCACATCCATATAGCCTTCCACCACAACCACCCGGTTTGTCTGGCGGGAGGCAGGGCTGGCGCGGTGAAGATTATAAAGGTTGCGTCCCTTGTCGAACAAAGGCGTATCGGGGGAGTTGAGATATTTCGCCGCTTTGGCGTCTTTATCCAGAATACGCCCGCCAAAAGCGATCACTCGCCCCCGTGCATCCTGAATCGGCAGCATCAGGCGCGCACGGAACCGGTCATATTGCGCGCCATCATCAACCGAAATCCGCATTCCGGATTCGACCAGCATGGCATCTTCGAAATTCGACAATGCGCGTTTTAGTGCGTTGCGATCATCTGGTGCGAACCCGAATCCGAACTCGCGCATTACTTCGGGTTTGAATCCGCGATTTTTAAGATAGGCCAAGGCATCAGCACCATCGGCTGATCGCAAATTTTCCATGAACCAGACTTGCGCTGCCTCCATGACGTCATTCAGCCCGGCACGCTGTTCGGCGCGTTGTGCGGCGACAGGATCGGGCGCGGGTACTTCCATCCCGGCCTCTGCAGCCAGTTCCTTCACCGCATCCATAAAGCCAAGACCGCGCTGGTCGGTCATCCACCGGATCACGTCACCATGCGCGCCGCAGCCGAAGCAGTGATAGAAGCCCTTTTGGTCGCTTACCGTAAAGCTGGGGGATTTTTCGTCATGGAAGGGACAGCACGCTTTCCACTCATGCCCGGCTTTCTGGAGCTTGGTCGTGCGCATGATGACACTGGAAAGCGTCACGCGAGCACGCAGCTCATCAAGCCATTGAGGGGAAAGCGCCATATCGCTCTATTGCCCAACCTCTCCGTTCGTGTCGAGCGCAGTCGAGACACGGTCTGTTGGCGGCTTGGCAAGCCATGAAAGTCGGTCCCAATCTTGGGCGGCCAGCGCTTCTTTCTTTGCGCGAGACCACTTCTTTACCACCAGTTCGCTCTCCAGCGCTTCATAGCGCGTCGCAAATTCCTGCGTCCAGAAAAGTTCAACCGGAAGGCGCTTAGAGGTAAAGCCGCCATATTGGCCAGATTGGTGCTGAGCCAACCTCCGCTCAAGATTGTCCGTGTGGCCGGTGTAATACTTTCCGTCCGAGCATTTGAGGATATAACACCAGAAGGCCATTTAGCGAGATGAACCTATATCTCGACTACGGCCCTTGGCCTCCGCTCGATACGAACGGAGGTGATGTGGAAGCCAATGCGCGGTTGGTATCGAGCGGAGGCCACGCACTTCAACTCAACGCGGCTTTCACCAGACCGCTGGCCTTGCTCATATCGAGTTCTGCACCGTGACGGGATTTGAGCTCTGCCATCACTTTGCCCATATCTTTCATGCCGTCAGCACCGATATCTGCCTTAACCGCTTCAATCGCCGCAGCCGTGGCCGCTTCGTCTAGCTGACTTGGCAGATATTCTTCGATTACCGCCAGCTCACCCTTTTCCTTGGCAGCCAGTTCGGTGCGGCCGCCATCTTCAAACATGGTGATCGATTCGCGGCGCTGCTTGGCCATCTTTTGCAGAACATCGATCACCAACGCTTCGTCATCCACATCTTTGGACGAGGTGCGCAGTTCAATGTCGCGGTCCTTGATTTTCGCGCCAATCAGACGGAGCGTGGCCGTGCGTTCTTTGTCGCCTGCCTTCATAGAGCTGATTGTGGCGGCTTTAATGTCATCGCGAAGCATGATTCGGTCCTGTCAGAGTAATAATTCAGAAAGATGGCCCGAGGGCCGGCTCCTCGTCGAGCCCTTAATTGAGCCCTAAGTTGGGGATGCATTCGTAATAACGCAATATTTGCGCCTTGGACAGCTTGACGAAGGGCAGGGCACGCTTTAGCCGCCGCCTCTTAGCAACATCGCCGTAATTCATGATCTCGGAGCGCCAATATGGCCCACGCCGCCACCACTCCTGCGCAACCTAAAGAAGCGACCGGAGTCCTCGTTCTGGCGGATGGCACGGTCATTTGGGGAATGGGCTTTGGCGCGGCGGGTGATGCGGTGGGTGAAGTATGCTTCAACACCAGCATGACCGGCTATCAAGAAGTGATGACGGACCCGAGCTATGCAGCGCAGATCGTCACCTTTACTTTCCCGCATATCGGAAATGTCGGCGCCAATGGCGAAGATATCGAAGGCAATGTTGAAAGCGCCGTGGGCTGCGTGGTTCGTGAAGATGTCACCAAGCCAGCCAATTTCCGGAGCGAGCAGAACTTCACTGACTGGATGGCGGCGAATAACAAAATCGGCATTTCCGGGATCGACACCCGCGCCCTAACGCGCCGTATCCGTATGTCAGGCGCGCCCAACGCAGTGATCGCCCATTCGCCAGAGGGGCAGTTTGATATCCCCGCCTTGCTCAAACGCGCGCAGGAATGGGCCGGGCTAGAGGGCATGGACCTCGCCCAGCGTGTGACGAGGGAAGGGCAGGAAAGCTGGGAGGGCGGCTATTGGACGCTCGGCGCGGGATATGGTCGGGCACCTTGGAAGAAACCTCCGTTCGCCTCGAGCGAAGTCGAGAGGCAGGGTAGCGAAGCGTCTGAAGATGTCTCGACTTCGCTCGACACGAACGGGGGTGAAGAGCTCCCCCACGTCGTCGCGATAGATTACGGCGCGAAGGACAATATCTTCCGCAATCTGGTGAAGGCCGGTGCGCGGGTGACAGTGGTTCCCGCAAAGACATCGCTGGAAGATATAGAGGCGCTGAAGCCTGACGGTGTTTTCCTGTCCAACGGACCGGGCGATCCGGCGGCGACAGGGGCCTACGCCGTGCCAGTGATTAAGGCGTTGCTTGATAAAGATGTGCCTTTGTTCGGCATCTGCCTCGGCCACCAGATGCTCGCGATTGCGGCGGGCGCAAAGACCACCAAAATGCACCAAGGCCACCGCGGCGCAAACCATCCGGTTCAGCGCGTGGGCGAGGGTTGGGGCGACACCTCGGGCCTTGTCGAGATTACCAGCATGAACCACGGCTTCGCAGTCGATGGCGACACTCTGCCCGAAGGCGTAGAGCAAACCCATGTCAGCCTATTCGACGGCAGCAATTGCGGCATCGCCGTGACGGGCAAAAAAGCGTTTGGTGTGCAATATCACCCAGAGGCGAGTCCCGGCCCGCAGGACAGTTTTTATCTGTTCGAGAAGTTTGTGGGGATGTTGGGGGAAAGCGCTCAATGACGATGATCGCTCTACTCTCCGCACCGCTGTTTTCTATTGCAAGCCTATCGGCTGCGCACACCGTTGCGGAGGTGCAAGAGGTGCCTGCGTCGCTCAGCGAAAGAGCGCAAAAATGTGTGGCCGATCACCGCGAACTGATCGACACAAACGAATTTAGCGCTGAGAACAAAATCAAACTTGCTTACGTGTTTACGGTTTTGGGCAACGACGCATCGAAGGTTGAGAACGGTATTGATGGCATCCGCCCGACAACCATTCAGCATGGCGCACCCTTCGCTTTTGCCGACGTGCGCCGCAATATTGGCAGCACAAAACCGGGTAGCGGCACTCTAATGCTCGCTGAGGGGCAACTCGCTTACATCTACGTGCCCGAGGAATTGGAAAGCAAAGAAACCGCATTGGATGGCCTCAAATCAATGTGCACACTGTTCGACGATGGCATCCAGTTAGTGCTGGTTGATGCGAGTGTGCGGATCCTGTGATCGTGTTCAGCGTGCAATATCACCCAGAGGTCAGCCCCGGCTCGCAGGATAGCTTTTATCTGTTCGAGAAGATTGTGGGAGGCTTGGGGTGAGTAAACTCGCTCCCAATCATTGGCGTTACAGATATGCCGCAAGGATGACGGACTTTTGGCCATTCCTAGCCATCCTTATGTTTGGCGGGATAATTGGTGCAATAGTACTTGAACAACCATGGGTCGGGGTTGCTACGATTGTGCTCGCTTGGCCGTTTGTTCTCCCTGCCGCCAATCTTGGCTGCCATGACTGTGCCTACAATTTGTTTTTACCTTACAGAGGCGCAAATTTTCCTGAGCATGGGGACAGTTGGACCAAATTCCATCTTCATGGATGGTTCAAGCCAATGACCATCCCGGAAACTTGCCCCAAATGCGGAGCGGAAATTTTGACAAAGCAATTTGAGAAAAAGGCCTAGGATGCCCAAACGTACTGACATTTCCTCCATCCTCGTCATTGGCGCTGGTCCGATTATTATCGGGCAGGCGTGCGAGTTTGATTATTCTGGCACGCAGGCGATTAAGGCGCTGAAGGAGGAGGGCTACCGCGTCATCCTCGTCAATTCCAATCCGGCCACGATTATGACCGATCCGGAATTTGCCGACGCGACCTATATCGAGCCGATTACGCCCGAGATTGTCGCCAAGATTATCGAGAAAGAGCGCCCTGACGCGGTGCTGCCGACGATGGGCGGACAAACCGCGCTGAACTGCGCCTTGTCGCTCGAATCGATGGGTGTGCTGGAGAAATTCGGCGTTCAGATGATCGGCGCGGATGCGGAGGCTATCGACAAAGCCGAAGACCGCCAGAAATTCCGCGATGCGATGGACAAGATTGGGCTTGAAAGCGCGCGCAGCGGCGTCGCGCATTCGGTCGAAGAAGCACACGAAATCCTCAAGCGTACAGGCCTGCCCAGCATAATTCGGCCCAGCTTTACGCTCGGCGGAACGGGCGGGGGCATCGCTTATAACAAGGCCGAGTTTGAGAAGATCGTCCGCGACGGTCTCGACGCAAGCCCGACCACAGAGGTTCTGATCGAGGAATCGCTGCTCGGTTGGAAAGAGTACGAGATGGAAGTCGTGCGAGACCGCGCTGACAATTGCATCATCATTTGCTCGATCGAAAATGTCGATCCGATGGGCGTGCATACGGGTGACAGTATCACCGTCGCGCCTGCGTTGACGCTGACTGACAAAGAATATCAGATCATGCGCAATGCCAGCATCGCTGTTCTGCGCGAGATTGGCGTCGAAACTGGCGGTTCCAACGTGCAGTTTGCGGTCAATCCCGCCGATGGCCGCTTGATCGTGATCGAGATGAACCCGCGTGTTTCGCGGTCGTCTGCCTTGGCGTCAAAAGCCACCGGCTTCCCCATCGCGCGCGTCGCGGCGAAGCTGGCGGTGGGCTATACGCTGGACGAGATCACCAACGAGATCACCGGCGCAACACCGGCCAGCTTTGAACCGACAATTGACTATGTCGTCACCAAAATCCCGCGCTTTGCATTCGAAAAATTCAAAGGCGCGAAGGATGAGCTCGCCACGGCGATGAAATCCGTCGGTGAAGTGATGGCGATTGGCCGGAACTTCCAGGAATCGATGCAAAAGGCCCTGCGCGGGCTCGAAACCGATTTGGATGGCTTCAACCGTGTCGTGGAACTCGAAGGGGTCAATCGTGATGTGCTGACCGGATCGCTTTCCAAACGCACGCCCGACCGTATTTTGAAAGTCGCACAAGCATTCCGCGAGGGGATGAGTGTCGAAGAGATCAACCAGATCACCGGCTATGATACGTGGTTCTTGCGGCAGATCGAACAGATTATCGCGACCGAAAAGCAGATCGCGGCTGACGGATTGCCCGGCGATGCCGCTGGTTTGCGCCGCCTGAAGTCAATGGGCTTCTCCGACAAGCGGCTTGCGACATTGGCCGTCCGTTCTGTCGGTGTGGCTGGCGGTATGGGTGAAACTCAGGCCCGCCGGTCCGGATTGCTGCATGACGCGCTGCAAGCGATGGCCGGCGCGACATCAGAAACCGAAGTGCGCGATTTGCGTGAGAAGCTGGGCGTACTGCCCGTATTCAAGCGGATTGATAGCTGCGCCGCCGAGTTTGAGGCGATTACGCCCTATATGTACTCGACTTATGAAGCCCCGACCTTTGGCGAGCCTGAGAATGAGGCGATGCCGAGCGACCGGCGCAAAATCGTCATTCTGGGCGGCGGTCCCAACCGGATCGGCCAAGGGATCGAGTTCGATTATTGCTGCGTTCATGCCTGTTTCAGTCTGGCAGAAGCCGGTTTTGAAACCATCATGGTCAATTGCAATCCGGAAACGGTTTCAACCGATTATGATACATCGGACCGATTGTATTTTGAGCCTTTGACTACCGAAGATGTGCTGGAAATCCTGCGGGTGGAGCAGCAGTCGGGCGAACTGGTCGGCGTGATTGTCCAGTTTGGCGGAATGACGCCGCTCAAACTGGCGCAAGCGCTGGAGGATGCGGGCATTCCTATCCTCGGCACCAGCCCTGACGCGATTGATTTGGCGGAGGACCGTGAACGCTTCGCCAAGCTGGTCAATTCTTTGAAACTGAAACAGCCTGACAATGGCATTGCCTATAGCCGCGATGAAGCCGCCGCAGTGGCTGCCAATATCGGCTATCCTGTCTTGCTGCGCCCATCCTATGTTCTGGGCGGCCGCGCGATGGAGATCGTCGATAGCGAGGCGCAGCTGGATGATTACATCAAAACCGCTGTGAACGTGTCAGGTGAGAGCCCGGTACTGGTCGATCAATATCTGCGCGATGCGATTGAATGCGATGTTGATGTGATTTGCGATGGCGAGCAAGTCGTTGTCGCGGGCGTAATGCAGCATATTGAGGAGGCCGGCGTCCACTCAGGCGACAGTGCGTGTACTATCCCGCCATATTCGCTGCCATCTGACATTGTGGACGAGATGGAACGTCAGGCAGAAGCGCTTGCGATGGCGCTCGGCGTGCGCGGTTTGATGAATGTGCAATTCGCTGTGAAAGACGGCGTTGTGTATCTGATCGAAGTCAATCCGCGCGCGAGCCGCACCGTGCCATTCGTCGCAAAAGCCATTGGTCAGCCAGTGGCGAAAGTCGCAAGCCGTGTGATGGCGGGTGAAATGCTCAGCAGCTTCCCCGCATTTAAGCGCGATTTGCCCTATATGGCGGTGAAAGAGGCTGTGTTCCCGTTTGGCCGTTTCCCTGGTGCTGACCCGGTTCTTACACCTGAGATGAAGTCTACTGGCGAAGTGATGGGCATTGATGCTGATTTCCCGACCGCGTTCCTGAAATCGCAATTGGGGGCAGGGGTCACTTTGCCGCAAAGCGGGGTCGTGTTTGTGTCGGTGAAAGAAGGCGACAAGCCGATTATCGTGCCAGCAGTGCGCACTTTGATTGAGTGCGGCTTCACTATTATCGCAACCAGCGGCACTCAGCGGTACTTGTCTGAGCAAGGCCTTCCGGTGGAGCGGGTGAACAAAGTCGCGGAAGGGCAGCCCCACATTGTCGATAAGATGATCGATGGGGAAGTTGCCTTGGTGATCAATACAACCGAGGGTTGGCAAAGCATGATCGACAGTAAATCGATCCGCGCCACCGCCTTGGAAATGAAGATTCCATACTACACGACCGCCGCCGCCTCGCTGGCCACAGCGGAAGCAATCAAGTCGGTAAAACCGAGTGAGCTTGAAGTCCGCGCACTCCAAGACTATTATAGCGTGTAAATAGACGCACTCTCCCGACATTGTTTTGCGGAAATGCGCTGTCCCTGTTGGACGGCACGGTACTGAATTGTCTCTTGGGAGGGGCACTGAAAGAAGATTGAGAGTTACGATGGATAAGGTTCCAATGCTCGCTGAGGGCTACGAAACACTGACTGCTGAATTGAAAGAACTTCGCGCGGAGCGTCCGCAGATTGTCGATGCCATCGAAGAAGCGCGGGCACATGGTGATTTGTCCGAGAATGCCGAATATCACGCGGCGAAAGAACGTCAGGGTCAGGTCGAAGCAATGATCGCTGACATTGAAAACAAAGTGACGCGCGCGCAGATTATCGATCCAACGACATTGTCAGGCGATAAAATCGTATTTGGCGCGACTGTCACATTGCTCGACGATGATGATAAGCCAATTAAATATCAAATCGTCGGCCAAACGGAAGCCAATGCCAGCAAGGGCATGATTTCTTACAGCTCGCCCATTGGCAAAGCGCTGATCGGAAAAAGTCTGGGTGATGAGATTGAAGTCACTGTGCCAGCCGGTGACAAGTTTTATCTAGTCGAAAAAGTCGAATATATTTGATCTTAAAATCGGGAGCAGCCGCTTACTTGAGCGGTTTTTCCATCGCGTAATTGTGGATCGCGACCCCGTCTAAATCAAAGTCACGGCGATGCGTGACCATGTATCCGGCCCGTTCAAAAGCTGGGCGGGCCAACTCGCTTGCCTCGGTATAGAGCCTGCTGACAGATAACGCCCGTGCGTAATCTTCGGCCGTTGCAAGCAAGCGGTCGGGTAAGCCCTTGCGGCTGTGGTCTGGCGAACAATAGAGCTGGTCTAAGTGACCATCCTTTTCGAACATCGCAAATGCGGCCGGAGCATCGCATTCATCAACAGCGACGAAGATGACTGCACCATTCGCTGCCAAGTCTGCCAATCGCGACGGATTATTATGCCGTCCTGACCAAACCGCAATTTGCTCGTTTGAATATCGCGCAGACCCAATATTTTCGATAGCCTCAACAGTCATCGCATGCAGAGCAGCACTGTCCTCGGCGCGAAACCGGCGGATGGAGTAGCGGGACATCGGATATGGTTGTTACGGTTTGATTAAACGCGCGGCGTCAGCAGTTTGTGCAGCGGAACAATTACATATTTCATTTCAGCATCATCGACTGTGCGCTGGGCGTTTCCGCGCCAAGCTTCTACCGCATTGTCATAATCGCTAAACACGCCAGCGACATGGATACTTTCCGGGTCCTGGAATTCCATAGAGCGCGGATCTTTTACACGGCCACCCATAACAAGGTGGAGAGTTTGCTTGACTTCTGTTTCTTCCATGGCTCGGCTCACAATCGGGGAGGGCTGACTAGCAGCGGATGTGGGTGCCAATAATGGAATTGCAGTGTCAAGCAACCCCGTCGACGCAGGCCGGTGCGTATCCTGCGATCCTGTTGCACTACTGCGTCGTTAGTGTTTGGCCGCATTTCCCATATCGCGAAGCGCCCGGCCAGCCTTCTTGCCAGCCTCCCGCGAAATCGATTTGGCAGCCGCCGCAGCGTTCCCACCACTGAAAATCGCCTTCCGTTTCAAAGCACCGGCATTGTCGGTGACTGTATCGGTTACATCTTCGAGCGCGTCTTTGCCGTCACTGACAACTTCGCCCAAGGATGCGAGTAGACCTGCCGCGTAGGCAAGGCCGATTTCTGAAGCGTAACCAGCAAATTGGCCAGCATTGGCTCCGGCCTTTTTACCTGCCTCGCGGCCGGGTTTGGTCATTGCACCGATCGCAAGGCCAAGCACGGCTACGCCGGCAATTGCTGCGAGCGGGTGGCGCTTAACAAAATCGGTTGCCATTTCGGCAGCGTCTTGCGCTGTGTCACCAGCCAACCGCAGAGCGTTACGCATCTCAGCCGCTTCGATTTTGGCTTTCAAGGCATTGCGTTTATCGGCGGCACTCATTCGGGTATCTCCACATGATTGGCTTCGTCGCTGCTGCCATCAATTTCTCTGGCCGTGCTGGGTTTAGTCTCACTGCCATCGGCATTGACGGCGGTGTCTTCACCATCATTGAACAACGACATTATCGGATTGCGAGCGAACCATAGAGCTATGGCGGCTACAAGAACCACCAGGATACCACGTTGGTCGCTCGCTTTGGCCGATGCCTGTTCCAACACATCATGCGCGCCTTCTGTCATCCGATTGGCAAACCGCTTGCCAATGTTTTTGGCACTGTGGTCTTGTTTGACCTGTTCAATGTCTGCTTTGACGACAGCTAGCGCGCTGTCGCGCAAAACTTTATCCTCGCGCAATTGACGATCAAATTTATCGCTCATTGCTCACTATCCTCAGCGGCGCCGGTTTTAAACGCGTTGGACAGGCTTAGAAACTTGGCCCGTGCCATCCATAGGAACGCAGCAACGCCAATCAAAAGCCCGCCAACTACAGCGAGAGTAGCACCGCCAGGGCCCATTAGCGGTATCAAAGTAATTATTCCGCCGATGACAGCGCCAATCAGGGCAAGATGCAGGAACGCCAATGCGGCCAGAATGTAGATAACACCCGACTTTGACCGGTTGGCCGCAAGCGAAATTCGCGACTTTTGAAAAGCCAGCTCGGCTTCCACATACGTTTTGCCATCGTCGATGAGCGCATTGACGTCAGCCTGCAAGGAGCGGTCCAATTCTGGCCGCTCCTCGATAGGTTCATTGGCGTCGTTCTCTGGCTCGCCGGAGTGATTACTGTTCGTCATTTGGTCGCCCTAGCGCGGACTGCGTCCACTAGCGAGAGCTTAGCGGCTGCTGCTGAACAGCCGCGCCACCATAAAGCCGATTACTGCCGCAATCCCGATAGCGGTGCCGGGGCTTTTGCGGACGGCTGCACGCGCATCCTCGCCAAGCTCTTCAACGCTTTTATTATCAATCTTAGCCGCAGTTTCTTGCAGGCTGCGTGACGCGCTGCGTGCGTAATCGCCATATTTTTCGCCAAGTTTCTCATCGATCAGTCCGGCGTTTTCGGACACAACTTTTCCAAGTGTAGCAATGCCGTCGCTGGTTTTCGCTTTGGCTTCAACAGCCAGTTCGCCAGCCCGTTCTTTGGCGTCACCGGCCCAGTCTTCGGAACGAACCTTCGCTTCATCGCGGTAGGCGGCTGCTCGCGTTGCGGCTTCACCCTTAAGGGCGGCCGCGCCCGCTTTCGCTTCTTCCAGCGCCGTATTGAAACGTGTCTTGGCCTCGTCGGTCGCTTCGACCTTTTTAGCCGGAGCCGCTTTCTTTGCTGCGGGCTTACGTGCTGCCGGCTTTTTTGCGGCTGCAGGTTTGGTGGTGGTTTTCTTTGCTTCTGCCATGAGTATTCCCTCGTATTCCATTCAATATGTTGACCAGTTCGCTTGCGATGCACCACGCGGGATGCTTCTGCATACGGTTTCTGGCCGCTCAATATTACAACGCAACTTGCGCCCTTTTGTTCCTGCGAATAAGGCCACATTGCACGCTGATCCACTACCAATATGGCGGTGTATTAGAGAATTACAACACCGTATCTTTTTTGCTTTCTCCGGAGCCTATTCATGACTGCGATTATCGACATCCACGGCCGCGAAATTCTTGATAGCCGGGGGAACCCCACGGTCGAAGTCGATGTATTGCTGGAAGACGGTAGCTTTGGCCGCGCTGCGGTCCCTTCCGGAGCCTCCACCGGTAAGCACGAGGCTGTCGAACTTCGTGATGGCGACAAGGGCCGATATCTAGGCAAAGGTGTTCTGAACGCGGTTGCCGCAGTAAATGGTGAGCTTGCGGACAGCCTGCTCGGCCTGGATGCGGAAGACCAACGCGATATCGATTTGGCAATGATCGACTTGGACGGTACGCCGAACAAGGCGCGCCTAGGCGCAAACTCCATCCTGGGAACCAGCATGGCAGTTGCGAAAGCAGCGGCTAGCGCGCGGGGGATGCCGTTATGGGCGTATGTTGGCGGTGTTTCCGCCCACGTTCTTCCAGTGCCGATGATGAATATTATCAATGGCGGTGAGCACGCCGATAACCCGATCGATATTCAGGAATTTATGATTATGCCAGTAGGCGCCGACAGCATGGCTGAAGCGGTGCGTTGGGGTGCTGAAGTATTTCACACATTGAAAAAGGGTTTGTCTGATCAGGGTTTGGCCACTGCGGTCGGTGATGAAGGTGGTTTCGCCCCTGACATCGCCAGTTCGCGCGCTGCGCTGGACTTTATCATGGCATCAATCGAAAAAGCTGGCTTCAAGCCGGGTGAGGACATTGCATTGGCATTGGATTGTGCCTCCAGCGAATTCTTCAAGAATGGCAAATATGAAATCTCTGGCGAAGGCAAATCTCTGTCGCCTACCGAAATGGCAGATTACCTCGCCGCATTGTGCAACGATTATCCGATCCGTTCTATCGAAGACGGTATGGACGAAGATGATTTTGAAGGTTGGAAGGCGCTGACCGATGCCGTCGGCGGCAAGGTCCAACTTGTGGGTGATGATTTGTTTGTGACCAATCCGGCGCGGCTGACAATGGGTATCGAAAAAGGCCTGGCCAATTCGCTGTTGGTTAAAGTCAATCAGATCGGCACGCTCACAGAAACGCTGGAGGCAGTGAATATTGCCCACCGCGCGGGCTACACATCTGTCATGTCGCATCGCTCTGGTGAAACCGAAGATGCAACGATTGCTGATCTGGCAGTTGCGACCAATTGCGGGCAGATTAAAACTGGATCGCTGGCCCGGTCAGACCGTTTGGCCAAATACAACCAGCTGATCCGGATTGAGGAAGAACTGGGCGCCAGCGCACATTACGCCGGGGCAGCCTGTTTCGGCTAATCGGGTTGACCCTCTCTCTGCAAGGCATAGGATGCGCAGCAGAGAGAGGAGAGTGGCTTGGAGAGATTCCCAACCACGCCGGATGATATTGAAGGGGCATTTCTAAGCGCGGCATTAGATGCGCAGGTAGTGTCATGCAGCAGCGTACCTATTGGTGCCGGGCTAGTGGGTGATAGCGCGCGAATATCAATTGAATATGCGCACCCCAATAGTGGGCCGGCAACTATCGCTGCAAAGTTTCCTGCGGCAGACCCGACAAGCAAAGGTACTGCGGTATCAATGCAGCTATATGAAAGGGAAGTCGGCTTTTATCGCGAAATCGCACCGAACATCGGTACGCGCACACCGATCACATATTTCGCAGAGCATGAGAAAGAGAGCGGCAATTTTCTGCTCTTGATGGAAGATTGCGGTCCTGCACAGCAAGGCGATCAACTGGCTAGTTGCTCAGTTTCCCAAGCCAGAGCGGCCATTAAGGCGCTGGCCGCTTTGCACGGCCCCACTTACGAAAACCCGGAATATCAGAATCTGCCATTCCTCGCGCCAAACCCTGACGTTAGAGCATTTGCTGCCGCCGGATACCCCGGGGCGAGTGGGAAATTTTCGTCAACATATGCCGGAAAGATACCAGATGATGTTCTGGCGTATATCTGCTCGCTTGCCGATCATTCGGAACAGTATTTCCTCGGCGAAAGTGGTCCGGCACCGTGCGTGATTCACGGCGACTTTCGCCTTGATAACATGCTGTTTGATATTGCTGGCGGCACAGAACCCGTCGCCATTCTGGATTGGCAGACCATCGCATTGGGTCATCCTTTGACAGATCTTGGCTATTTCATGGGAGCAGGAATTGGCAGTGGTCTGCGGCGCGAGAACGAGGTCGAATTTCTGGAGCTTTACCGCGGTGAATTGGTTGCTCAGGGCGGGCCGGATCTTGGTGATATCCGCGTTTCTGATGAGTATGCGCGCGGCGCATTGCACGGCATTTCAACAGCCGTGTTTAGTGCCGCCTTCGTGGAGCATACGGACCGAAGCGAAGCGATTTTTCAATCCATGGCAGTAGGCGGCGCAGAGCTGGCTATGGAGATCGACGCAATGCGCATATTGGAGGGTGTTGATGGTGCTGAGTAGAGGTGATGAATATCCGATCCATCAGACACCGGAACCGGTGGCATATTCCGGAACGGACCGGAATTTCTATGATCGCTATTTCTTCAATGGCTATGCCCCTGATGGTATTGAGTTTTTTGCACTGGCATTTGGCGTATATCCTCATTTGGATGTCGCAGATGCCCATTTTTGCGTCATCAGAGACGGTGTTCAGCATTGTATTCATGCCAGCCGCGAATTGGGTATGGAGCGGATGGAGCTATCCGTCGGCCCGATAAATATTGAGATCATCGAGCCACTGCACAAAATCCGGGTGAGCGTTGCAGAAACTGACGGAATATCTGCCCAATTTGAATTCAGCGGCAGAGCGTTCCCCATAGAAGAGCCTCGCTTCACCCACCGCATCGGGCCGCGGACCTTTATGGACTATACGCGAATGACCCAAAATGGCGGCTACACCGGGGAAATCACCGTGGATGGCGATACCCGTAGACTGGCTGATGGCACCTTGGGAACACGTGATCGAAGCTGGGGCGTAAGGCCGGTTGGAGCGCGGGATACGCAACCAATGCCAGGCGTGCCTGCGCCGACTTTCTTTTGGCAATGGACACCGATCAATCTGCCGAGTGGCAGCGTATTCTGGCATAAGAATGCACATCCGGATGGCACCAACTGGAACAGCCGCGCAGCGTGGGTGCCATTGGGCGGAGGCATAGATGATGTGGTTGAAGGCGAAGGGCGACTGACTTCAACTTTGAAAAGCGGCAGTCGCTGGCCGAGCTCTGCTCAGCTCCAGCTCAACGTGCCGGGCGCGCCGGATAGCATCCAGCTGACACCGCAATCGCGCTTTCAGATGCGCGGGCTAGGGTACACCTCACCAGATTGGGGACACGGTCAACATCAAGGCCCATTGAAAGTAGCGCGTGAAGATATCGGGCTGGAAGAACTGAATCCCCTCCAACCCGAAAATTTACACGTACAAATGATTTGTAATGCCGCCGCAAGCAATGGCGAGACCGGCATCGGTATATTAGAACAATTGATCCTCGGGCCCTATGCGCCGCTAGGCCTCAAAGAGTATTTCGACGGAGGCAGTTAACCTGCAAATTGTGCCTGTAGATTGAGCAGGGCGAGGGCCGCTTTAGCCGCTTCACCGCCTTTGTTCATTTGTGCGGGATCCGCTCTAACAATAGCTTGCTGCTCGTTCTCGGTTGTCAGGATGCCGTTACCAATCGCAATCCCGTCCATCGTCAAAGCCATGATTCCGCGGGCGCTTTCGCCGGCAACAATCTCGAAGTGATACGTCTCACCGCGAATAACCACGCCGATTGCCACGAACCCTGCATATTGCTGACTTTCGACAGCAAGCGAGATGGCGCCGGGTATCTCCAAAGCGCCAGGAACGGTGAGCACATCAACGTCATGGCCTGCATCTTCCAATGCAGAGCGTGCACCAGATACGAGCATATCGTTCAGGTGGTCATAAAATCGGGCTTCAACGATCAAAAAACGGGCCATTACGTACTCCTATGAGTGCGCCCTAGCCACTGGGGCAGCAAGAAGAAACCTTCATCTGCATCTCAAAATCCTGAACAGCTATTTGTGCCGACCAAATTATGGTTTACAAACTGGAAACAGCGTGTGTGACCGGAAGCACAACTGATTGCGCATTTGTCCTATAATGAGCGTAGCGGACGTAGGATTGAACGGTTCGTTGAGAAGGGGGGCGCATGAACCAAGATACAAAATATGCCGGGGCACTGATCGCATTTGGGGTGCTTTGTGTCTTAACCGGATTTAGCGTTTGGCTGGCGTGGAATACCCACGCCGCCGCATATATTGTTGACCCGGACGAGCTTGAGTCAGAGCTGCTGTTCCCTTGGCGTATTGCAACGTTTTTCATGGAACTGGGTACCGGCATCAACGCGATGCTGGCCGGTGTGTTTGCGATCGTTACTGCGGTGACAGGTTGGATGACCGAGATATTCGCAAAGCGTTGGCAGCTTGCTGCTATCATCGTCCTTTGTGTCGCTGGGCTTCTTTCCATCATCTATACCATGGTGGAAATTGGCACGGATGGCTTGTCTCAACTGCGGTTTTATGGCGAACTTTATACCGACCTTCCGGATCAAGAAAGCATCGCAGAGACAACATCAGCATTCAGAGCCTTTGGCAGTCAATTGATTGCTGCATTTTCGTTCTTTCTCGCTTCCCGATTGGGTATTTCAATCGCATCCGACGGCGGCCGGGTGCGGCAATTTATCGGTAAAACACTTGGTAAGGATGACGGAGAATGAAGCAGGTATTGCGACGGGCAGTAGCGTTTACAGCGACCCTCACTGCATCCGTTCCGATGGCGGCTCAGGCACAAAGCGTTGAGAATAACGTGCCTATCGTATTAACGTGGAACAATGAGGGCGGGGCCCCTACCGGGGCAGCGTTTGATACACGCAGCGGGGTCAAGACGTTTGAAAAGCAAAACAGGCGTTTGGTCGGGTCGCGGTCCAGCTCAGGCCAGGTTGTTGCTCATGATATATCGGTGAACTTTAAGGAGTTCTCTGTTCCGCTCACCATTCATACTTGGGCTGATGACACCCGGGTTCAGATCAATACTGAACTCTGGTCGGTCAGTTGCAGACCAGCTGATGTTCGGCGGATCAATGCGGTCAACAGCAGTTCCGGGCAAACCAAGATTATCGGCGCAATCATAGCGGCACATTATATCGCCGAAGCAGTTGGAACAGCGTGCCCTAAACCCGTACGGACCAAGATGCGGCAAAAGTACTTCACCTTGTCATGCAATCTCGCAAAGAAAGTCGATTTCTTCGGTTTGTCACAGGATGCAATGCGGGCCTATGCCATTAGCAAGGACACGGGGCAACGCGAAGCAGAGGCATGTCAGAGGGCTGTGCAGGGAGAGGCATTTCGCAAACTCAATGGCCGACTTGAACAGCGCATGCGCAAGAACGACCTATCGTCCGATCAAATTGCGCAGGCTCGCGAAATCAAGGCTGCTTTGGTAAATCTGTCGACTGACCCAGCTTGGTCTGAGGGTGCGGCGCAGTTCGATTTGGATGCCAATACCTTGGCAGCCTACGAAGCTAAACTTACCTACCGGGAATCCATTCTGGCCTCTAACGACAGGAATTACGCGGAAGCGTTGACGCTGAACCAAAAGCTGCAAGGTCAGCTGGATGATGCAGATGGCCGGAGAGTTCTGGGAAAGGTGAGTATTAACGAACGCCTTCTTACTCAAGATGCCGCATTCTTTACGACAAGAATTGATCAGGCAGCAGCGCAAGAGGCACTGAATTCTGCTGCCGCTACGGCCAACATTGACCAATCCGGCATCTGACTTTTGAAATAAAGGTGGTGGACGCACCAGGGTTCGAACCTGGGACATGCTGATTAAGAGTCAGCTGCTCTACCAACTGAGCTATGCGTCCACATACTCTGCATGCAGTGCGCTTGCCTATCTAATGAAGCCAGACCGGTTCTGTTCCCGGTTCCACCGATTGACCATCATTAAAGTGCCAATGCAGATCATGTTGGTCATCATGGATGATCCGCCGTGGCTCATAAATGGCAACGGTATGCCAACCACGGGTGCCAGCCCCATGACCATCATCAGATTGATCGCAACGTAGAAGAACATTGTTGCCACCATGCCTGCAGCCAACAGCTTGGCGAACCGGTCATTGGCAGTCTTTGCAACGTTGAGACCCCACCGCATTATCAACGCGAAGATGAGGAGCACCAGAATACCGCCCAACAGGCCCCATTCTTCAGCCATCGTGGCGAAGACAAAATCCGTGTGCGGCTCCGGCAGATAATTGAGGTGGCTTTGAGAACCTTCGTTGAAACCTTTGCCAGAAAAACCGCCAGACCCGATGGCAATTTTCGATTGGGTGATGTGATAGCCTGACCCCAGCGGGTCGCTTTCGGGATCGAGGAATGTTGTGACCCGTCTTTGCTGATAATCCTGCAAGCCGAAGAAAAACGCCAGGGGGGTCGCGATCGCAGCAGCCACGCCGCCAGCGACAAACCAGCGCATGGGCACCCCCGCAAGAAACATTACAACAACCCCGCAGAATACGATCGCCAGCGACGTTCCCAGATCGGGTTGAAGCAGCACCAAGCCGACCGGTGCAATAATCAGGGCCGCAGCGGGCACTACAGCCCTCCAGCTTGCGATCATCCCGCTGGGCAAAGTTCCGTAAAAGCTCGCTAAGGCCAGAACGATTGTCGGCTTCATCAATTCGGATGGCTGGATCCGCAAAAAGCCCAGCTCTAGCCACCGCTGGCTGCCACCTTTAACCGCGCCCATCACTTCCACACCGACCAGCATGATCAGAACGACACCGAAAACCAGGTACGCAGCCGACTTCACGAAATTGCGTGGAAACCACACAATGATCGAAGCCATCACGAAGAACACGGCAAACCTGATCAGGTGGGAGCTAGCGAACGGTTGGAAATTACCACCGGCCGCCGAATATAAAACGGCCCCACCAAACGCCACCAGAATGAATAGCGGGATCAGCATTTGCCAAGGTTGGCGCGCGATCGGTGCGGGAATTACAGAATTCATCGCGGCGTTCCTGTCCCGCTACCGGTGCTATCACCGCTATTCGACCGGCCTTGTCTGACCGTGTCAGTGTTCTCAGCGAATTCCTCCGCTTGCTGTGCAGCCATTCGGGCTTCCGCATCGACACGGTCAAATATTTCTTCTGCGCGGGGCGGGGAAGGCGGAATTTCCGCGCCCGCTGCCTCTGCATAGCGAGCGTATTTTTGCGCCAAACGCTCCTTAGCATTTCCTCCCCATTGCCGTTCATAGCTGCGTAGCGCATCCATGCCTTTGGCGGGGTCGAACAGGAATGTCATGATATCCCGGGCGATCGGGTAAGCAGAGCCTGATCCACCGCCATGCTCAATCACCACGGCTCCTGCATATTTGGGTTTGTCGAGTGGAGCGAAGAATACAAACAATCCGTGGTCCCGGAATTTCCAGGGACCGGTTCTGCCGTCTGACACGTTAAGGCCGACAACTTGTGCGGTCCCCGTCTTACCAGCGATCTGGATACCATCGAGCGGTAGACGTGCCCGCCGAGCAGTTCCGGCACCGTTGACGACATCACTCATCGCCTGGCGGAGATAGGCCAAGTGTTCCTCATCAAAGCCCATATCGGCAGGTACGGGCACTTTCTGGTCCATGGTAAGGCGCGGCGACAATCGTTTGCCCGTTGCAAGCCGTGCCGACATTACTGCCAATTGCAGAGGATTGGCCAGATAATACCCCTGACCGATACTGGCATTGACCGTGTCGAACGTCCGCCAGGGCTCTCCGTACTTTTCTTCTTTCCAAGCCGGGGTGGGAACAGTTCCGTAAAACTGGCTCGTAACAGGAAGCGGGAATTGACGACCCATCCCAAGACGTTTTGCCAGCGCTGCGATTTTGTCAAAGCCGACTTGCTGTGCGAAATGATAAAAGTAGCTGTCACAGCTTTGCGCGATGGCCTTGTTCATATCAACCACGCCGTGATTGCTGTGACAGTTGAAAAAGCGGCTGCCGATACGCCGGCCGCCACCGCAAACGATTGTTTCGTTTGGATCGATACCTTCTTGCAAGAAGGTCATGCAGTGCATGGGTTTTATCGTTGATCCAGGCGGGTACAGGCCCTTCAATACCTTGTTGCGCAGCGGCACACGCTCGTCTTCGCGCAGCATTGCATATTCAATGCTGCCAATGCCTGACGAAAAGCTGTTCGGATCAAAACTGGGCATGGAAGACATACACAGCAAGTCTCCGGTGTCGCAGTCCATCACAACTGCAGAACCGGACTCAAGCCCGATGCGGCGTGCAGCATAATCTTGCAGCGGCCCATCAATGGTCAGTTTCACAGGGCTGCCCTGGACATCGGGGCGAGTATCAAGATCGCGAATGATCCGGCCTGACGCGGTTACTTCCACCCTGCGGGCACCGGCTTCCCCGCGTAGTTCCTGTTCGAATTGTTTCTCTAACCCGTCTTTGCCGATTTTGTAGCCTGGTGTGACAAGCAACGGACTACGATCGATCTCGTACTCCTCGGCAGAGGCAGGGCCGACATATCCAATCAAATGGCCAACTGAGGGTCCGGTTGGATAAAATCGAGAATAACCCCGTTGAGGAACCACGCCGGGCAAATCGGGCAAGCGAACGCTTATCGCCGCAAATTGTTCAAACGACAGCCCTGTTCCGATTTCCACCGGTTGGAATCCGCGCGCATCAGCGACAGTCTCTTTCAGATCACGTAAGGCCACAGCGTCCAAACTCAGCAGTTCGGCCAGCGTATCAAGCGTCCGTTCCGGATTAACCATCCGTTCCGGAATAACGTCAACGCGGAAATCGGCACGGTTGGATGCTAGCGGCGCTCCGTTGCGATCCAGCAACCAACCACGGCGTGGCGGGATGAGGGTAAGATTGACCCGGTTGCTCTCTGACTCAACCCGGTATTTCTCGTTCTCTGCAATGGCGATGTAGGCCATTCTCCCCGCAAGTAACGTCCCAACGCCCGCACCAACAGCGGTAATGACAAAACTGCGCCTGTCATATCTGCTTGCCAATGTTGATGCATTAACGGTCGGAGGCCGCTTTTGAGATTTACGCCGCTTGCCAAACGCCATCAGCCAATCTTCCAAAAGCGCATCAGGCGCACCCGATCCAGACGCGCCACTTGCCTGGCGATAACGGGAAAAAGCAATATCGCGATGAGCAGCTGTGGGACGAGGGCGACAACGGCCTGCCAATCTAGAGAAGCACCCGATAGTAAGGCGCCCAGCAACAGATATAGCGTGATGATCACAACAGCGCTCAGCCAATCCTGTATAAAGCCCCGCCAAGGGAAACGGGCTTCCAACACTTCAACGCTGATCAGAGCCAGCGACCACAGCATAATGGCAGACCCGAATGGCTGGCCGCTGAACAAGTCATCGATCATTCCCAGTGGGAAACCAGCCCAAATAGGAAACAGCCCCGGCCGAACCATCCGCCAAGCGAGCAAAGTGATGAAGCCCAAAGGCGGCATTAAGGGAACTGCACTGGCGATCGGTACAATCGACAGGATCGAACCGCACACAACCGTCAGCAGCGGGATACAATAGGCAAGGGTAGGGGAGTGTGCCCGGTTGATCCGGCTGCCATAAGCGTCACTACGTGCGGATGGCGCGAGGCGGTCCATTACGGCTCCAACGGCGCATCGGCAGGCTGTTCAGCACTTTCGATGGTTTCCGGAAGCCAGATCGATTCCACAGTAACAAAATTTGTTGCCGCAGGATCGCTAACTATCCGGGCGACAGCCCCGTCATCTGTCACCTCGGTCACAATTGCTACCGCGATCCCTGGTTCGTAATATCCGCCAGAACCACTGGTTACCAGCATATCGCCTTCTTCCAGAGGGTTCACGCCAAGATTGATCAACCGGATTTGTAACAAGCCATCGCCGCGCCCCTCAGCGAATGCAACCACATCTTCATCCGCCAATCGGACGGGCAAGATGCTTTGACTGTCTGTGAGCAACAAGATGCGAGCGGTTCCAGGGGAAACCTCCAGCACCCGGCCAACGACGCCGCGCGCACTGCGCACGGGCATGCCGGGTTGCACTCCGTCGGATGAACCAGCGCCAATATAGGCAAAACGCCGGCTGCTGGATGATGTTGATCCGATCATGCGCGTTACAGTGACAGATCTATCGCTTGCTTCGGTCAGAGACAGCAGTTCTTTCAGCCGAGCATTTTCCTGGCTTACAGCCTCCGCCTCCGCCAACCGGATACGGGCGAGTTCTACTTCTTTTTTTAGATGAGCATTTTGACCGCCAGCTTCCAAATATCCTGAGATGGCATCGAACAGGCTTTGGCCGCTGGTGCGCGCGGTGGCACTGGCTTCGCCGACCGGCTGAACGATAAGGTCCGAGGCCACATTCCGCGGGCCTGAAAAGCTACCGGGCTGCCACAGAGACAGCCCCAGCAAAACAGCACCAATTAGCGCACCAATCCCGGCGACGACATAGCCCGTAAAGGTACCATATTGCGCCCGTCGTGAGTAACTGGAGCGCCGGGATGTCGACGCCATGGCGCTTCTCCCCTTAGGCGGTCATCAACACGCCGCGATAGATCGGATCTTCCATCGCCCGGCCCGTTCCCACCGCGACGCAAGACAGCGGATCTTCTGCAATACTTACAGGCAGGCCGGTTTCTTCGCGAAGATGCTCGTCCAATCCCTCGATCAGCGCACCGCCACCGGTCAGAACAATCCCTTGATCGACGATGTCCGCAGCAAGTTCAGGTGCGGTGTTTTCAAGCGCAATCCGCACGCCTTCGACAATCGCTCCGATTGGCTCTGCCAAAGCCTCAGCAATGTGAGCTTGATTGATGCTAATTTCTTTAGGCACACCGTTGACCAAATCGCGGCCCTTCAATGTGATGGTCTCGCCAATGCCGTCTTCTGGCACCATAGCGACGCCGTAATCTTTCTTGATCCGTTCTGCTGTCGATTCACCGATCAGCAAATTGTGGTGCCGGCGGACATAGGAAACGATTGCCTCGTCCATCTTGTCACCTCCGGTACGAACCGATGTGGTGTAAGCAAGACCGCGCAGGGACAGCACAGCGACTTCTGTCGTGCCGCCGCCAATATCCACAACCATAGAACCAACCGGCTCTGTTACAGGCATATCTGCGCCAATAGCCGCTGCCATAGGCTCGAGGATAAGATAAACCTCGCTTGCCCCTGCATTGCTTGCTGCGTCACGTATCGCCCGGCGTTCAACCGATGTGGAACCTGACGGGACACAGATTGTAATCTCTGGATAGCGGAACATGCTTTTCGATCCATGCACCTTGCGAATGAAGTGCTTGATCATTTCCTCAGCGATTTCGATATCAGCGATAACACCGTCGCGCAGTGGGCGGATGGCTTCGATGCTGTCGGGTGTTTTACCCATCATCATCTTGGCTTCGTCTCCGACTGCCTTAACTTTCTTGAACCCGCCGATGGTTTCCATCGCAACCACGGATGGCTCATTAAGAACGATTCCCTGATCCTGAACATAGACCAGCGTATTGGCAGTACCGAGGTCGATTGCCATATTTTGCGAACCGATTTTGAAGAGTCGGGAAAAGAAGCTCATCCGAAGTGTATTCCGTAAAATTTATGGGCCTTTGCCGCGCGAACTTGCGAGAGATGCAACCCAATTATGACAGGGATGAAAGCCTCTTAACGAAACCCTCCGGAAAAGGCCAAAAATTTATGTCGGTAGTGCACCGCTTTTTCCACTGCCAAACTCGAATTTGCGCCGCTTCGTCGCTACCGCTGCATTTCCATGCCGATTATTCGCCGTCTCCCAGAAACTTTGGTCAACCGCATCGCTGCTGGCGAAGTGGTCGAACGACCTGCCGCTGCACTTAAAGAACTGGTGGAAAATGCCATAGATGCAGGATCTTCGCGGATTGCCATTCACATTGTTGATGGCGGCCTGACCCGGATAGAGATCGCTGATGACGGGTGCGGGATGGCGCCCGATCAAATAGCCTTGGCATTGGAACGCCACGCAACATCCAAGCTGCCGGATGAGGCGATTGAGCAAGTGGCAACGCTGGGTTTTAGGGGGGAGGCACTGCCATCTATCGCCAGTGTCGCGAAATTTACGATGGAAAGCCGGCCGCGCGATGCGGAGCAGGGCTGGCGCAAGATCGTTGATCATGGCGCTTTGGTGGAGGACACACCGGCTGCCTTGCCGCCCGGTACGCGGGTTCGGGTCGAAAACCTGTTTGCCAAACTCCCCGCGCGCAGGAAATTCTTGCGCACCCCGCGCAGCGAGTATGGCGCCTGCCTTGACGTTGTACGCCGTCTGGCGATGGCTCGGCCTGATATTGCCTTTACTTTTGAGCATGGGGAACGGCGCGTGCTGGCCGTGCAGGGCCGAGAGAGCGTCGAAACGCGCGTCGCCGGAATTGTTGCCAGAGAATTGGCGGATAATGGCGTGCTGATTGATTTGGAACGGCCAGCACCGAGTGGTGCGATGCGCTTGACCGGCGTGGCTGGATTGCCGACCTATAATCGCGGGGTGGCTGATCACCAATATTTATTCGTCAATGGCCGGCCAGTGAAGGACCGCTTGCTGACCGGGGCGGTTCGCGGCGCATATGCCGATATGTTGGCGCGTGATCGGCACGCAGTTCTGGCGCTGTTTCTGGAGCTGCCGCCGGAGGATGTAGACGTGAATGTCCATCCCGCCAAAACCGAAGTCCGCTTTCGCGATAGTCAGGCTGTTCGGGGTTTTATTGTGTCTGGCCTTCGCCAAGCGCTCGGAACAGGCGACCGCAGGAGCGCACAATCCCCAGACGCTGCGGCAATGGGCCGCTGGCAATCAGAACCTTTCCAGCAGGAACCCGCCCCTGCGCTTCGATCCATGTTTGAAGGGCGCGATTGGGGCCGCAGCCAGCCTTCCCATGTAGCATCGCCGTCGCAGCCCTATCACGGGTTTGAAAATGAGGATCTGGCTGCACCACAGGGCCGCGCCGAAGTGGCCGAGGATATCGGGGCTGAGGCTGACAAATACCCGCTCGGTATCGCCCGCGGGCAAGTCGCCAATACCTATGTCGTGGCAGAGGCCGCCGATGGTTTGGTGATCGTCGATCAACACGCCGCCCACGAACGTTTAGTGCTGGAACGCTTGCGCGCCGCGGGCGCAGAAGACGCGATAAAGCGCAGTCAGGCGTTGCTAATGCCCGATGTGGTCGAGCTGGAGGAACCCGACTGTGACCGGTTAGAAGACGCCATCCCTAAAATGGCCGAACTTGGGCTGGTTATTGAACGGTTCGGTCCGAATGCGATGTTGGTCCGCGCGGTCCCTCACGCTTTGGGTAAAGCCAATCCAGCCAAGCTGCTGCAAGACATAGCCGATGATATCGCCAAGCACGGGGAAGCCATCCTGCTGGGCGAGAAACTCGATTTGGTGCTGGCAACAATGGCGTGCCACGGATCGGTCCGGGCAGGGCGGACGCTCAGCGTCACCGAAATGAATGCTTTGCTGCGAGAGATGGAAGTCACCCCGCGCTCAGGCCAATGCAATCACGGCCGCCCGACTTGGGTGAAGTTGAGCATGGATGATGTCGAGAAGCTATTCGGGCGGCATTGATACCCTAACCTCAGCCCTCAATCGGCGCATCGGGATTTCGGACTTGGATGAGCCCGTTTGAGGTCATTTCCAGTACTACATCACCATCTTGATTGATCGTTTTCTGGGTCGATTTGAAAATACCCATTTCTGGGCGCGACTTGCTTCGCCGTTTTTCGATCAGAGTGGTTTCAACGCGCAACGTGTCGCCGGGATAGACCGGTTTTTTCCAGCGGAGTTGATCAACGCCAGGACTACCGAGCCCGGCCTGCTTGTTGACCTTCATATTTGCTACCATCATTGCCATAGTCATGGAACATGTGTGCCAACCGCTCGCGGAAAGCCGCCCGAAATGGGTCGCAGCCGCAGCATCATCGTCGAGATGGAACGCTTGCGGATCATACTTGCCCGCAAATTCTATCACTTCTTCGCGAGTTACTTCGTAATGACCGAATTTCTGGGTGGAACCGATTTCCAGATCTTCAAAATACAGCATCGCGAATTTGCTCCGATTACACGTTGAACTTGAAGTTCAGAATATCGCCGTCCTTGACAAGATAGTCCTTCCCTTCTTGCCGCAGTTTACCGGCTTCGCGTGCGCCGCTTTCACCCTCGCAAGCGATAAAATCATCATAGGCGATGGTTTCCGCTTTGATGAAGCCGCGTTCAAAGTCAGAATGGATTTCGCCAGCAGCTTGCGGGGCCTTTGCGCCCATCGGGAAAGTCCATGCGCGGGATTCTTTGGGGCCGGCAGTGAAGTATGTCTGCAATTGGAGTAACTCATAACCGGCACGGACCACACGGGCGAGGCCGCTTTCGCTGAGACCCAATTCGGACAGATATTCTCCGCGATCTTCCTCTTCCATTCCGACCAGCTCGGATTCGATGGCCGCAGAGACAACTACGGATTGGGCGCCCTCAGCAGAGGCCTTTGCCGCTACTTGTTCGGACAGCGCGTTTCCGGTCGCTGCGTCCTCTTCCGCCACATTGCAAACATACAGAACGGGCTTTGCAGTCAGCAGCTGTGCCTGATGAAACACCCGCTCTTCCTCAATATCTTTGGGCTCTGTCAAACGGGCTGGTTTCCCGGCACGCAGCAGCTCAAGCGCTTGACCAAGAACACTGGCAAGAACCTTCGCGTCTTTGTCGCCTGCCTTGGCCTTCTTTTCGGCCGCAGGAACACGCTTCTCGAGGCTTTCCAAATCGGAGAGCATCAATTCGGTCTCTACCACTTCGGCGTCGGTTGTCGGATCAACTTTGTTGGCGACATGTTGGATGTCATCATCTTCAAAGCAGCGCAGTACGTGGACGATGGCATCCACTTCGCGAATGTTGCCGAGGAACTGGTTGCCCAAACCTTCGCCTTGGCTCGCACCTTCGACAAGGCCGGCAATGTCAACAAAGGCGAGCTGCGTCGGGATAATCTTCGCGCTACCGGCAATGGCGGCGATTTTGTCGAGCCGTTCGTCCGGTACGGAAACCTGCCCGACATTAGGTTCAATGGTGCAAAACGGATAATTGGCCGCTTGGGCAGCCTGCGTCTCTGTCAACGCATTGAACAAGGTGGACTTACCAACATTGGGCAGCCCGACGATCCCACAACGGAAACCCATCACACACTCCGGTATATAAACAAGACGCGGCCTTTAGCGAGCGTCCCTGCTAAAGGCCAGTGCGTGTTGTTCAAATCATCAAACGTTATGGACCGCCTTGATCATTGGACCATAGGGGCTTTCGCCAAGCCAGCCGATTTGCGCCTTGGCTGACACTTCATTGATGGCGACTTGCGGCTTGGAACCGGGATGCACCGGACGGCGAAGAGGGCGCGTGCCTGCTGGCATAGCAATAATCTCTGCAATTGCATTGGGTACATCCATCGGATCGGTCGAGCCGCCATTATTGGAGGCAGAACGAAGCCGCGTCACCATCGCTTCATACCCGTTCAAATGCTTGTCCTCCGCGCGATCCAATAGCCCTTGGGTCAGAGCGTTGCTGTTCGCCCAAATCTCTGTCGGGTAGCCGCCGGGCTGGATGATCGTGACCTCGATATTGTGGGGCGCGAGCTCATAGGCCATTTGCTCGCTCATGGCTTCCAAAGCGAACTTCGTCGGGGAGTATTGACCAAAACCTGGCAACATGACGCGGCCGAGCTGAGACGATACGTTGAATATCTGACCTGACTTGGCAGCGCGCATGGCGGGCAGGGCGGCCCGAGCCATACGCTGCGGACCAAATACGTTGGTATCGAATAAGAGCTGCGTCGCAGCCATGTCTTGGATCTCTATCGGCCCGGCGGTAGAAATCCCTGCATTGTTGACCAGAACATCCAGCGCGCCGCCAGCCAAACGTTCAGCCTCGGCAACGCCGGCTGCAACCTGGGCGTCATCGGTTACATCAATTTCAAGGACGGTAATATCGAGCCCTTCGTCGCTGGCCAAAGCACTGAGTTCACTCGCTGCCGGGCGGGGCAAGTTGCGCATAGTGGCGAACACTTTAGCGCCTTTGCGCGCGTAATCTTCTGCCATCAAACGGCCAAAGCCAGATGAGCAACCAGTGATCAAAATTGTTTTCCCTTTTACCGATCCCGCCGGTTTGATCATATCTGACTGCGCCGCGGCAGCGGTGGCGGCCAAAACGGTGGTGGCAGCTGCGCCGCCAAGTAATGCTCTGCGATTGATATTGGGCATCAGGAAGATCCTCTCTCGATCAGTGTTCTTATGTCGCAATGTACCGCACTGTCAGCGGTTTCAGCAAATGCGTCAAATCTTAGCTGTCAGCTAGCCTCATGGCCAGCTCGCTCATGAAACGCGGATCATTGCCTTGCGCCAGCCAATTCGCCTCTGCCCCGATCCCGCCAAGCATGTCGATCAGCATCGGTTGTTCGGCCTTGGCATAGTTGCCGAGCACATGGCCGTGGACCCGGTCTTTATGACCGGGGTGGCCGATACCAATACGGACACGGCGAAATTCTGCATCAAGATGCTGGGTGATCGACCGAAGGCCATTATGGCCAGCATGACCGCCGCCCTGTTTTACCTTCACCTTGAATGGCGCAAGGTCCAGCTCGTCATGAAAAACTGTCAGCGCATCTGTGCCCAGCTTATAGAACCGAAGTGCTTCCCCAACAGCCCGGCCGCTTTCATTCATATATGTGGCGGGTTTCAGCAGAAGGATCTTCTCGGTCCCAATTCTGCCTTCTTGTACCCAACCTTGGAACTTCTTCTGGACCGGTCCGAAATTATGCATTTCGGCAATAACATCTGCCGCCATGAAGCCGACATTGTGCCGGTGCATCACATATCCCGGTCCGGGGTTTCCAAGGCCTGTCCAAATTTGCATGATCAGTAGGTAGTCACAATCAGCCGATGCGTGAAGTGGTTCAGATACAAAAACACCGGCCGTGCTTGCGCAGGGCCGGTGTCTTGAAATTGTTCAGCTAAGATCAGCTTATTCTGCTGATGCCTCGCCTTCAGCTGCTGCGGCTTCTTCGCCTTCAGCTTCTTCGCCTTCTTCGGTTGTATCGCCTTCAGCTTTCTTGAGCGCTGATGGAGCAACCAATGTTGCGATTGTGTAGTCACGGTCAGTGATCGCGCTTGTCGATCCCTCAGGCAGCGAGACTTCGCTGATGTGCAGGGAATCGCCGACTTCTTTGCCGGTAACATCGATTTCGATTTCGGACGGGATTTTGTCTGCTTCGCAAACAAGTTCCAGTTCGTGACGAACGATATTGAGAACACCGCCTTTTTTGAGGCCAGGTGAGGCTTCTTCGTTGATAAAGACTACTGGAATAGCGACTTCGATCTTCGAATCCTTCGACAGGCGAAGGAAATCGGCGTGGATCGGACGATCAGTAACCGGGTGGAATGCAACATCCTTAGGGATGGTACGAACCTTATCACCACCGATTTCAACCATGACGATTGAGTTCATGAAGTGACCGGTCATGAGCTGACGCATCAGCTCCTTGCCTTCGATGTGGATCGTTGTTGGTTCTTCTTTTCCGCCATAAATCACAGCGGGTACACGGCCCTCGCGACGCAATGCACGGGAGGCTCCCTTGCCTGCCCGTTCGCGCGCTTCGGCCGGCAGAGTAAGAGCGTCGCTCATAATAATTGCCTTTCAAATTGCATATTTCGTAATGTTCCGCGCCACGCCTCCAGGGATGACCATAGCTGCAGAAGAGCGGCCAACTAGTGTGCTTGCCCGTATTTGGCAAGCAAAACCGCCTATTGGATACGGGTAACTGTATAGCCCTGCTGGCGCAGCATATCTGGTAAGCCATCTGATCCGGCCATATGGGCAGCACCAACCGCGACCATTATCGGTCCGGTGTCGGGGAACAACACTTGCAATTGCCGGACCCAATCCTGATTGCGCTGGACAAGCAAGGCTGAACGCAGTTCTGGATCTGCGAGCATTCCCTTCATGCTTTCTTGTTCAAGCGCCTGCATATCGCCCTTGATCCATGTAGCAACTAAATCGCTTGGCTTGCCAGCATCCGTTTCCTGCGTTTCATCAATCACAGCGTGGAGGAGATCGATCTGTTCTTTGGCTGGTAATTGGTCAAATATACCGAGTTGCCGCGCGGTGCCTTCGAGCTCAATCAACAGGCGGTTGCCGGAACTGCGGATTAACGCGCGGTCTACTCCGTTTTCGGAATCTCCAACGCTTTGCAATTGAGCCAACGTAATGGCGGCGGCCCAGGTGTCGGTGGATTGAAAGTGACCTTGGTCAAAGTCCCCCTTTGCCATCATCCGCTCAAGCTTCTTCACGCGATCGGAAGATACCCGTTCAACCAATGCGAGCTGCCTGGGTGACAGGGCCAATTGGTAAAATGTGCGCGCTAAAGCTTGCTGATCGTCGAGATTTGCAATCTCCACCGCCAATGCCTCGGATTGTTGCAAAGCCCTGTCCAGAGCTTCCGTCCGCCATCTGACGCCGTCGGGCAGGGCATGGATGGTGCCGAACAACCAGCCTTCTGTATTGCCCGCATCGTCCGCTACCAACCACAAGGCGGGCGACGGCTTATCCGCCGTACCCGCCTCATTATTGTCAGACAAGACACTTCCGCAGCCCGACAGCAGCACAAGTGCCGCCAAAGGGCCGAAGAAATATTTCGAGATCATTATTGGACCCGAGTAACCTCAATATCGCGATCTTCAAGCATATCTTGAACGCTTTTCTCGCCAGCCAAATGTCCTGCACCCACAGCAATAAATACCGTGCCGGGTGTATCCATCCGGTTATCAATCCAATCAGTCCAGTTGGCGTTGCGGTTATACAGCAAGGCTTCGGCCAATACCGGGTCACTAAGCCCTTCGTTCATCAATTCTGCAAGAGCGTCAGCATCACCTTCTGCCCATTCGTCAACCATCTTGTCGAGCATTGGGACGACATCGTCTATGTTGGTCGCTACTTCCATCATGTAATTAACTTGAACGTTCATTGGCAGACCATCAAAAACACTGGTTTGGAATGCCACTGTTTCCAATTCGCCGCGCGCCATGTCGCCGGCCTTTTCTTCCAAAGCTGATTCCACGCCAGCATCGGGCGAGTATCCCTTTTGCAGCAACGGGATAATCGACATGTTCATTGCTACGAACCACGGTTCAAAACCATCAAATGCAGGTGCGGGGACGCCAAGCTTGCCCAATGCCGCTTCGTAAGCAGCTTTCTGTTCTTCGTTCAGAAGATCACGGACTTTACGGCCATCGGTGAAAGACCCTTCGCCCATCATGTACTGACCAGCTGCTGCCTCAGAGCCTTTTTCCATGTGGATTTCGGTAACTAGCTTGTCCGAAGCCGCCAGGGCGTTCGCTACTTTTGGAGTGTACCAATCGATACCTTCAGGCAGCAAATGGACAGTCCCAAACAGATAGATCGTGGTATCTTCGTCTGCGACTTTCCAAAGCGCCGGGCCAGCTGGTTTCGCATCCTCAATAGCTACTTCGGTCGATGCCACAGGCGTCGGCTTTTGCTGCTGCTGGGCGCAAGCAGTTGTTGAAAATAGCATTGCGATGCCAGCGGCAGTCGAAGCGAGAGCGTTTTTGTAGGTGTTCATTACATTACCTTTCGGGAAAGAGAGGGTGGATTAAAAAGTGAAATTAGTGGATCCCTAACTTGCGGGCTCCATAAACGACGAAGGTGGTAACGAGCATGAAAGCAATCACTGGCAGCGCGGAGGGTTCCGGCGCGCGACCTATATCATACAAGACGTACCACAGGCCAAATGCCCATAGAGTCACATAATAACCGATCAGATGGCTCCATAAATTATCGGCTAGGTCCAATTCGTCTATTCGTCTGAAGTAGTCCCTTGTGAACCAGGCTAGGCCGGCCAAAACGACCGCCCAAGCGGCATACAGTATCCAAATCGGCAGTTTCCCGCTTTCAAACAAACCGCTGAGGTACCCCGTGCCGAGACCTGCGCCGAAACTGATAAGAACGGCAATGATGAAGTAGCGGATCCATGCTGACCGGCGTGCCTTCAGTTTGAGCTCACCGGAAAGTGGTTCTACATCAGATTTATGCGTCATCAAAGATCTCCTCAATTGGCATATTGAACAAGCGAGCTATCTTAAAGGCCAGGGGCAGTGACGGATCATGCTTCCCCGTTTCGATTGCGTTCACGGCTTGCCGAGAAACTTCTAAACGACCAGCCAATTCTGCTTGGCTCCAGTCGCGTTCAGCGCGCAATACTTTTAGGCGGTTGTTCATGTCAGGCCTCGATAACGGCGCCAGTTAAACCCTACAAAAAAACCGCTAGCTAGGGCTAGATAGGTCCATTCATGAGGGAATCGCGGTTCATTGGGACTACCCATCAACCCATCAACCAATCCGAGAAGAAACGGGCCAATAAACACCCAAAATATAGCGGTTGCTAGGGCAGTGGTTGCCCCTGCTTGCCATAAGCCTCGCAGAAACTCGTCATTATGCTTTGCGTTCATCATCAGGAGTATCGACAGGAGGGCAATAATTTTGCCGATGAGAGCCAGATCAGGACTGCGAAAGTACACTTCACAGACAATAGCAAACATTGTTCCGAGCGCGCCGATCCAGCCTCCTGCTAGATACCATGCCGCATTATCATTTCGAGTGGGTTCTGATGAGTAGGGCATCGCCTCTACCAATATGTCCGTGGTTCGTGTGATGTAAGGTGTGCCTGACTATATGTCGTGATTCGCTGACTATGTCAAGAAAACCTTACAAAAAGTTTGGACAAGGTGACAGAACAAGCTCTGCTCCACCTCTATACTGAGCACAGGTTGCAGTGCAGCATTGACGCATTTGGGGCGGTGCGCCAAAGCCGCGCGCATGGCGACGACTACACCTTCTATTCCCGCTCGCAATCCTGCGAAATCGTTTCAAGATATGATCTTGGCCCTTCATGATTTCTGGAGCGCACATGGCTGCTTGATTTTGCAGCCTTACGATATGCGTATGGGGGCGGGGACGTTCCACACCGCAACAACCCTGCGTGCGCTTGGGCCAGAACCGTGGAATGCCGCCTTTGTGCAGCCGTGCCGCCGACCGACCGACGGGCGCTATGGCGAAAACCCCAACAGGTTGCAGCACTATTACCAGTATCAAGTGATCCTGAAGCCAAGTCCGTCCGATATTCAGGAACTCTACCTTAAGAGCCTCGAAGTGATCGGGATTGATCCGCTCAAGCATGATATTCGCTTTGTGGAAGATGACTGGGAAAGCCCCACGCTGGGCGCATGGGGTCTTGGCTGGGAAGTGTGGTGTGACGGGATGGAAGTCACGCAGTTCACCTATTTCCAGCAAATGGGCGGCTTTGATTGTAAGCCTGTTGCGGGCGAGCTGACATACGGGCTTGAACGCCTCGCCATGTATATTCAGGGCGTGGACAATGTGTACGACCTCGACTTCAACGGGCGCGGCGTTTCCTACGGAGAGGTATTCCTCGAAAACGAACGCCAGATGTCCAAATGGAATTTCGAAGTCGCAGACACCGATGCGCTGTTTGATCTGTTCAACAAGGCTGAGGCCGAGTGCAAAAATGCGCTTGCGGGTGACGTGCCCATCGCCGCCTATGAGCAAGCGGTTGAGGCGAGCCACATCTTTAACCTCCTCCAAGCGCGCGGTGTGATTTCTGTGCAGGAACGCGCCAGCTATATGGCCCGGGTCCGCGATCTGGCGCGCGGATCGTGCGAGAAGCATATGGAGCTGAAAAAAGACGAATGGGCCGAGAAGTTTCCGGAGTGGAGCGCATGAGCAATTTCCTCCTAGAACTCCGTTCCGAAGAAATCCCCGCCCGTATGCAAAAGGGTGCGCGGGCAGAGCTTGAGAAGCTGTTCCGCCGCGAGATGGATGCCGCCGGTGTGGCGCTGGGCGAGTTGACCGTATGGTCCACGCCGCGCCGCCTTGCCTTGATTGCGCGTGATCTGCCGACACAAACCGATGCCGTCAGCGAAGAAGCCAAGGGTCCGCCGGAGGGTGCTCCCGATCAGGCGGTCGATGGCTTCTGCCGCAAGAACGGCGTCTCGCGCGACCAGTTGGAAGTCCGCGACGTCAAAGGCCGCCCTACTTATTTTGCCGTAATCAATACGCCGGGCAGGGCGGTTGCCGAGGTTTTGGCTGAAGCTATCCCCGCGATTATCCGCGATTTTTCATGGCCCAAATCGCAGCGTTGGGGCGCGGCCTCGATCAGCACCGAAAGCCTGCGCTGGGTCCGCCCGCTATCGGGCATTGTAGCGCTGATGGATGGCGATGTGGTGGCGTGCGAAACACATGGCATCACATCGGGCAATGTTACCAAGGGCCACCGCTTCCATCACAATGGTGAAATTACGATTGGTAGCGCGGATGATTATGCAGCCAAGTTGCGCGATGCCCATGTGATTGTCGATCATGAAGAACGCCAAAACATTATCCGCACCGGCGCTGCCAAGGCTGCGCAGGATGCGGGCCTTGATCTGGTCGAGGATGAAGGCCTCGTCATCGAGAATGCGGGCCTGACCGAATGGCCCGTGCCGCTGCTTGGCCGGTTTGAGGATGATTTCCTCGAAGTGCCGCCGGAAACAATCCAGCTCACCGCGCGGGTCAACCAGAAGTATTTCGTGTGCGAAAAGGATGGCAAGCTTGCCAACGCCTTCATCTGCACGTCCAATATCGAGGCGGAGGATCCCGCTGTGGTGGTGGAGGGCAACCGCAAAGTCCTCGCCGCGCGTCTGTCTGATGCGAAGTTCTTCTGGGATGTGGACCGCAAGAAGACGCTGGCGGAGCACGCCAAAGGTCTTGAGCGGATTACTTTCCATGAGAAGCTGGGCACGGTTGCGGATAAGGTCGAGCGGGTGGGTTGGTTGGCCAAATGGCTAACACAACTGAATTTCGACCATGGCCTGGGGGACGCCGCAGAAAAAGCTGCGGGTTTGTGCAAGGCTGACCTTGTCACCGAAATGGTCGGAGAGTTCCCTGAACTTCAGGGACTTATGGGCGGTTATTACGCCCGCGCTGAAGGTTTAGGCGATGCAGTCGCTGATGCGATCCGCGATCACTACAAGCCAATCGGGAAGAGTGATGAAATACCAACTGCTCCGTTGACCGTGGCAGTGAGTTTAGCCGACAAGCTCGATACTCTGGCAGGCTTCTTCTCAATTGATGCAGCACCGACAGGATCGAAAGACCCATTTGCGCTACGGCGGGCCGCGCTTTCGTCGATCCTGCTGATTCAGCACAACAATTTGCGCGTTGGACTCGCTTCCGTTCTGGAACGGCATATGCGTCAATTTGGAAGTGAGAGCCCGCAAAAACTCCTCGACTTCTTCGCCGACCGCCTCAAAGTCCAACAACGCGATGCTGGCGTCCGTCACGACCTCATAGACGCAGTCTTTGCGCTCGGCGGCGAAGACGATCTCGTCCGCTTGCTCGCCCGCGTCCATGCGCTGCAATCCTTTATGGCCACAGAAGACGGCACCAACCTGCTCGCGGGTTACAAGCGTGCGTCCAACATTCTCAAGAAAGAGGAGTGGGACAATTCAGACTCTACGGCGGACAATAACAACTCTCTGTCCTACGCGCCGGAAACCAGCGAGAAGGCATTGATCGACGCGCTTGATGCAGCAGGCCCAAAAGCGGCCTCTGCGATTGAGAGCGAAGATTTCGAGGGAGCAATGGCGGCGCTCGCGTCATTACGTAGTCCAATTGATGAGTTTTTTGACCATGTCACGGTTAATGACAGCGATGCAGACAAGCGGGCCGCACGGCTCGATTTGCTCGCGCGTTTCCGCAGTGCGGTTCATCAAGTGGCGGATTTCAGCCGCATCGAAGGGTGATGTTAAATCCTGCTTTAGAACTATGTCCCATGTGTCCCTTTCCTACATTTAAGCCCACCATCCAAGCGAGGCCCGAACAGTGAAAACGGTTTATACATTTGGCGGAAATGCCGATCACAGCGATCCACGGCAAAAAGACAAAACCGTTACTGGCGGGAAGGGTGCCAATCTGGCGGAAATGGCGCAGATCGGTTTGCCAGTCCCACCGGGTTTCACCATCACCACAGAAGAGTGCGTAAAATACCTCGCTGGCGGGTCCGATTTCACCGAAGCGCTGCGAAATGACGTCAAGGCGGCATTAAACCATATTGAAGCCACCGTCGGTAAGTCCTTCGGAAATAACGAAGATCCTCTGCTGGTGTCCGTACGCTCTGGCGCCAGAGTGTCGATGCCGGGCATGATGGATACGGTTCTGAACTTGGGTTTGAATGACGCCACGGTGCAGGGTCTGGCCAAGACATCGGGCGATCACCGTTTTGCATGGGACAGTTACCGCCGGTTCATCCAGATGTATTCTGACGTCGTCCTGGAGGTTGACCACGGGTTGTTTGAAGAAGCACTCGAAATCGCCAAGGAAGACAAGGGCTTCTATAACGATACGGAGATGGAAGCTGAAGACTGGCAAGCGCTGGTCACAGAATATAAATCCATCGTTGAGAAGGAATTGGGCACACCATTCCCGCAAGACGTCACGCAGCAATTATGGGGCGCAATCTCTGCCGTGTTTGACAGCTGGGATGCTGACCGCGCGAAAGTCTATCGGCGGCTCAATGATATTCCTTCGGGTTGGGGCACAGCCGTCAATGTGCAGGCCATGGTGTTCGGCAATATGGGCGATACCAGCGCGACGGGTGTGGCCTTTACCCGGGACCCTGCAACGGGCGAGAAAGCCTATTACGGCGAATGGCTGGTCAATGCGCAGGGCGAGGATGTGGTGGCCGGCATCCGTACTCCGCAATATCTCACCAAAGCCGCCCGTGAACGCGCCAATGCCAAGCCGCTCAGCATGGAAGAAGCCATGCCCGCCGCTTATGGCGAATTGGCTGCTGTGTTCGAGCTGCTCGAAAAACATTACCGCGATATGCAGGATATCGAATTTACCGTTCAAGACGGCAAATTGTGGATGCTGCAAACCCGTTCCGGCAAACGCACGGCCAAGGCTGCGCTGAAGATGGCCGTCGATATGGCGGGCGAGGGGCTGATTAGCGAGGAAGAAGGCATTCTGCGCGTCGATCCAATGGCGCTGGATCAATTGCTCCACCCCACGCTCGATCCGCGCGCGCATCGTGACGTGCTGACAACTGGCTTGCCCGCATCGCCGGGGGCAGCCTCTGGAACCATTGTGCTGGATGCGGACAAAGCAGAACAAGCCGCCAATCGCGGTGAGAAAGTCATTCTGGTTCGCGTTGAAACGAGCCCCGAAGATATTCACGGAATGCACGCAGCGCAGGGGATTTTGACCGCGCGCGGCGGCATGACGTCACACGCCGCTGTGGTGGCGCGCGGGATGGGCCGCCCCTGTGTATCGGGCGCGTCCGCCGTGTCTATCGACATGGCAAGCCGTACATTGCGGATCGGCAACCGGGAACTCAGCGAAGGTGATACGCTCACGCTGGACGGCTCCAATGGCCAGGTGATGGCCGGCGAAGTTCGCACTATCGAACCGGAAATGGCGGGTGATTTCGGCGTATTGATGGGTTGGGCAGACAAGCATCGGCGGATGAATGTTCGGACCAACGCTGAAACTCCGGCAGATTGTAAGATGGCGCGCCAGTTCGGCGCCGAAGGCATCGGACTATGCCGGACAGAGCATATGTTCTTTGACGCTGGCCGGATCAGCGCGGTTCGCGAGATGATCCTGGCGGATACGGAAGCGGGCCGCCGTGAGGCGCTGGCTAAGCTTCTTCCTGAACAGCGCAATGATTTCAAAGCGATATTTGAAGTTATGGTGGGGCTTCCTTGCACCATTCGATTGCTTGATCCGCCGTTGCATGAATTCCTGCCGCATGGTGATGCTGAATTTGCAGACCTTGCCGATGTCACTGGCCTCAATGTCGATCATTTGAAACGCCGCGCGGCTGAGCTGCACGAGTTCAACCCCATGCTGGGCCATCGTGGTTGCCGCCTTGGGATTACCTATCCTGAAATTTACGAGATGCAGGCACGGGGTATCTTTGAAGCGGCGTGTGCTGTTGCCAAGGAATCTGGCGATGCTCCAGTGCCGGAAATCATGGTCCCATTGGTCGCGACCAAGCGGGAATTAGAGATTTTACGCGCACTTATTGACCGTGTTGCGCAGGACGTCTTCACCGAACAGGGCCGCGAGATCGAGTATCTTGTCGGCACCATGATCGAACTGCCACGTGCCGCTTTGATGGCTGGTGAAATTGCCAATGAAGCGCGGTTCTTCTCCTTTGGTACCAATGACTTAACCCAGACAACTTTGGGCGTTTCGCGGGATGATTCCGCGCGTTTCCTCGCACCTTATGTTGATCAGGGAATTTTCGAGCGCGATCCCTTCGTCAGCCTTGATGTTGATGGCGTTGGCCAATTGGTGGAAATGGCAGCCGAGCGGGGCCGGGCAACGCGCGGGGACATTAAGCTGGGCATTTGCGGGGAACATGGCGGTGATCCGGCCAGCATCAGTTTCTGCGACGATGTCGGCTTGGACTATGTCAGCGCCTCACCTTACCGGGTGCCAATTGCTCGCTTGGCGGCGGCACAGGCATCGCTGCGCAAAAAAGCCTAAGGGTTTATTTCCAACCGGTTAGGGTGATCATTTCAAAGCTCTCTTTGATCTTCCCATCATGGTCAGCAAGAGCTTGAAAGGCGATTTTAGCCCGAGCAAGCCCCTCACGGCAGATGTGCGGCGCTGAATTCATCAAGGCGTTATTCATGCCGTGATCGCGTAGATCACTAACAAGCCGGTCGAGCGATGAAAAACGTACTGAAAGTGTATGACTATCAACCACTTGCCGCTTGAACCCGGCGCGCTGTAACAAGCCCGCGGCGGACTGGTTATCGACCATAGGATGAATTCGCGCTGCAGGCCGATCACCATCAGCCGCCAGCATGGCTTGCCGCAATTTGGGCAAGCTCCCTGCGCCAGGGAATGTGGCGATCATCAGGCCTCCATCCGCAAGCGCATTCTTGCTGTGGATCAGCGCACCGGGCAAATCGTTGACCGTTGCCAAGCCCAACAGATGAATAACAAGATCATACGGGCCGCCGGAAATTGGCTGCTCTTCATCAAATACGCCAATGGGATAGCGGTCCACTTCGACCCCGCGCGCTTTCAAAACTGACGGCAAGAGGCCAGTCCAATCGCCTATAATGAGGGCGTTTTTTGGCGTCAGTTGCATAAAATCCATCCGCTCAACCACATCATCGACAGCGTCACGAAGCAGATAATCGGCGGCGTCTGGCGCCCTGGATCGGGTAATCAAACGGGCCCATTTGGCAGCCCGTCGGACGCGGCAGAATATGGTGGGCGGTGCAGCATTGCTCATCAGGTTGCACTGCCGTGCTTGCCGATGCGGTGCAAGCAAGACATTGTGGCCACGTGCATTTCTGGACCATCTTGAAAGACGCTGTTAAACCAGCGGTAGACCTGATCTATCCGCCACGGTGCCCCTTGTGCGGTGAAGGGATTGCTGAGCAAAAAGGCCTATGCGGCTCTTGTTGGGGGGAATTGGTTATCCCCGGGCAGCCAAGCTGCTCAACGTGTCAGAGGCCGTTTCCAGCGGATTATGGATCAGACCAAATGCAATGCGCGGTGTGTCTCGACATCCCTCCAAACCATGACGGGATCGCCGCTGGCACACTCTATAATGACGCGTCGAGAAAGCTGGTACTGGCATTCAAGCATGGGCGGCGAATTGCCTTGTCGCGCACTTTTGGCCCATTGATCGTCGCCCAATTGCCAGAGTTAGAGGGTGACTGGCTAATTGTGCCCGTTCCGCTTCATTGGACCCGGTTGTGGCACCGCGGCTTTAATCAAGCAGCACTTTTGGCGCAGCATATCGCCTCTGCCACCGGTAAAACACTGCTGGTCGACGGTCTGAAACGGACAAAGCGAACGCTTCCCCTCGGAGGACTGGGGCGCAAGGGTAGGGAACGTATGCTCACGGGCGCGATCTCTGTCAGCGCCGCCAAAAATGACGTCATGAAGGATGCGCAAGTCATTCTGGTTGATGACGTTTTGACCAGCGGCGCGACTAGCGAAGCGTGTGTGAATGCCCTGAAGAAGGCTGGTGCCTCAACCGTGATTATCGGGTGTTTTTCACGCGTTTTGGATGAAGCGCGAGATCAGCGCAAAACACCCCAGAAACGCGAAACGCCCGAGGTCTAAGACCCCGGGCGCCACGTGACGAATATATGTGGATCCGCCTTGCGGCTTGGGTGACTGTCCCCCTTTGATAGTCACCGGGATCCAATCCCTCATCGTTCAACAGGAGCGCCAGGCGATGAAGCCGGCAGCATCCTTACCCCCTGAACCAGGCACTCTTTGGAGCCGTTGTTCTGGAAGACACTTCCTTTCATTGGTTGGCGCAGTATGAAAGGCTGTTATGAACATCGAGCAAGTTTTGGTCACCATCTGTGGTTATCATGCAACAAACGATTAGCGGCCATTGTTGGCCGCCCAGATTGAAAGATCTCAAGAATGACCACTCCCACCAAAGCCGACCGAGAGAATGGCTCGCGCTTCTTGCCCAAATTTGATGATAACGGTTTGCTGACAGCTGTTATCGTTGATCATGAGACCCAACAGGTACTGATGGTAGGGTTTATGGACCAAGAAGCCATTGATCAAACCCTGACAACCAAGTTGGCCCACTTCCACTCCCGCTCACGCGGTAAGCTTTGGCAAAAGGGCGAGACATCAGGGAACGTCCTAAGGGTGCAAGATATCCTCGTAGATTGCGACCAGGATGCGCTCGTCATAAAGTGTGAAGCAAGTGGACCGACGTGCCACACCGGGGTCACGTCATGCATGTACCGCCGCCTGGAAGATGGCCAGCTGACACCCATCGATACTTGACGTTTACGTAAAGGGTAGTTATGACACTTGCATGACTACGCCATCCGATGTTCACGACGCCAAACCCGTTAGAGAGGCCCATGCTGGCGCTCATTTAGATCGTCCCGACAAGCTGGATCGGGAGCAATACAGCATTTCCGATCTCACGTCGGAATTCGATTGTACCGCCCGCGCACTTCGGTTTTACGAAGACGAAGGGCTGGTTGCGCCAAAGCGTATCGGGCTGACCCGGGTGTATTCCAAACGTGACCGCGCAAGGCTTGCATGGATCATGCGGGCCAAGAATGTTGGCTTTAGTCTCGTTGAAATCCGCGAGATGATTGACCTTTACGACCTTGGCGATGGTCGGGTCGAACAGCGCCGTGTCACAGTAGAAAAATGCCGCGACCATGTCGCCAAATTGAAGCGTCAGCGCGCCGATATCGATTCGTCGATCAAGGAGCTGAGCGCCTTCATCAATCAAATCATAGAGTTAGACCTCGACAGCTCAAAGAGCTGACTCCTTAAAAGGATCGAATTATGCCTACTTACACCGCACCAACGCGCGACGCGCGCTTTATCATCAACGAAGTGCTTGATCTGGCGAGCTACAATAATCTGCCGGGTTTTGAGAGCGCGACGCCCGACATGATCGACACCGTCGTGAATGAAGCTGGCAAGTTCTGCTCTGAAGTGCTCGCTCCGCTTAATCAGGTCGGAGATAAAGAAGGTTGTACTCGCCACGAAGACGGGTCTGTAAGCACCCCAACGGGCTTTAAGGACGCGTTTGAAAAGTATCGCGAGTCGGGTTGGGGCACAATCGCCCAGCCTGAAGAGTTTGGAGGGCAGGGTATGCCTCATGTCCTCGGCTTTGTGGTCGAAGAGTTTGTGGGCACAGCCAACCAAGCCTTTGCGATGTATCCTGGCCTTACCGGCGGCGCCATTGCCGCTATCACGGCGAAGGGATCTGACGAGCAAAAGGAAACCTACCTGCACAAAATGATCGCCAATGAATGGACGGGTACAATGAACCTGACCGAACCGCATTGCGGTACCGATTTGGGGATGATCCGGACCAAGGCAGAACCGCAAGCTGATGGATCCTATGCCATCACCGGTACCAAGATTTTCATCTCTGCCGGCGAGCACGATATGGCGGAGAACATCATTCATTTGGTTCTCGCCAAAACACCGGGTGCCCCTAACAGTTCAAAAGGCATTTCGCTGTTCGTCGTGCCGAAATTCTTGGTCAATGAAGATGGTTCTTTGGGTGACCGTAACACGCTGGAATGCGGCTCGATCGAAGAGAAGATGGGCATCCACGGCAATTCCACCTGCGTCATGAACTATGATGGTGCTAAGGGCTGGATGGTCGGCGAAGAGCATAAAGGCCTTGCCGCAATGTTTATCATGATGAACGCCGCCCGCTTAGGCGTCGGCATCCAAGGCTACGCCCAAGCAGAAGTCGCCTATCAAAATGCGGTGGCTTACGCGCTGGATCGCCGCCAAGGTCGTGCCCTTAGCGGCCCGGCCGAGCCAGAGGCGGCAGCTGATCCAATCTTTGTTCACGCGGATGTTCGCCGGATGTTGATGGACGCAAAAGCCTATGTCGAAGGAATGCGCGCACTGGCGTTATGGGGTGCGTTGCAGGTCGATCTCACCCATAAAGGTGCAACTGAAGAAGACCGCGCAAAGGCGGACCAGATCATCAGTCTGCTAACCCCTGTCATTAAAGGATACGGCACTGACAAAGGCTACGATGTCGCAACCAATATGCAGCAAGTCTTTGGCGGCCATGGCTATATCCAGGAATGGGGTATGGAACAATTTGTTCGCGATAGCCGCATTGCTATGATTTACGAAGGCACCAACGGGGTGCAAGCGATGGACCTTTGTGGCCGTAAGCTTGCCCAAAATGGCGGTGCAGCCATCCAGACATTCTTTGCTACCGTCGATGAAGAAATCGCTGCGGCGAAAGATATTGAAGCCCTTGCTCCATTTGCCGAGAAGCTTGAGAAAGCACTTGGCGAGCAGAAAGCTGCAACCATGTGGTTTATGCAAAATGCGATGGCCAATCCAGATCATCTGGGCGCGGGCGCGCATCATTATATGCACATCATGGGCATCGTCTCCCTCGGCCTGATGTGGCTCAGAATGGCGACAGTTGCGCAGGCAAAACTGGATGCAGGCACGGATGATGCGGCATTTTATGAAACCAAACTGGCGACGGCACGCTACTTCGGTGATCGCTTCCTGCCAGATTGCGGCTCGCTTCGCCGGAAGATTGAAACTGGTTCTGACAGCATGATGGCACTTGGCGAAGATGCGTTTTTGACCGCTGCATGAATATAGCAGCGCGCTTTCCGCGTTGCGCTCATTATTCAGCAACGGCCCATTGCCTTGTTTCTGCACGAGCCGGCTACCGAGACTATCGGTAGCCGGCCCGTTTGCAATTGGGCGCTGTTACAGAGCCTTACTATCCGCTCAGTGCGCTGTAATTCGGACTCTATGCTGATTGCGACGAATGGCTGGCCTGCGCGCGTAGCCATGCTAGACCTAGCGGTATGAAGCAGACTTTCTTTGTCGGGATTGGCGCACACAGATCGGGAACGTCGTGGCTGTACCACTTTGTAAATAGCAATCCGGATTGCCGCCTCTCCAGTATGAAAGAAATGCATTATTACGATTCATTTCATGCGCAGGATATTACCGGCATACGGTCCCGAATAGCTCGCCACCGCTCTCGCGTGCGGTCAATTGGTTTTAATCAGTTGGCTTATTGGACCGGCTTGCGGCGCTTTCATGGCTACACAATGCGGGAGCATTTTGCTCTTCTGAAAGACTATGAAAACTTGGCTTCCGGGCATGAATATTCTCCTTCAGCATATGCCGAGATGCTGCGACATCATGCTGGGGAACATAAGGTCTTTGGGGAAATCACTCCCGCTTATGCGATCTTACCTGCAGAGCAGCTCGGGCAGATTTACAGGGCTTCCTCCGATACAAAGCTGATTTTTCTGATACGCGATCCGATCAGCAGATTGTGGTCCCATGCACGCAGAGCGGCGGGAAATGGCCGTGAGATAAAAGCCAACGATATTCTGCATGATATCAATTCTGGGAAATATCCTGATGTCTTGAAGCGAAGTGATTATCGCCAGACTATTCTCAATTTAGAGAGCGCGGTGCCGCTTTCAAATGTGCACATCGAATTTTCGGAAAACCTGTTCTCTGGCGGGAAGACAGCCGCAGAAGCGAGAAACAAGATTTGCCATTTTCTGGCGATATCACACCACTCGCCGCCATTGGTTGATCAAGTGAGGAATGGGGCGCCTCCAGGTGATTTGCCAGATAAACTGGCGCGTGAAACGATGGCCTTGCTGCGCCCCCAATATGAATTCATCGCCGATAGATTTGGCGGGTTGCCGCAAATCTGGGCAAGCAACCTCAGTAAGTACAGCTAACGGTACCTGCTACGGGGCGACGCACGTGAAAAGGGGCACTCCTTATAAAGAGTGCCCCTTTTTTTCGTGTTTTTGGTGTTTAATGGGCCGTTAGATGGCTTAGATAAATATGTTACTATACGGTCACAATATGCGGCCGCGTGTTGACGCGGGGGTATTCGGTCCCAAAGCTCAAAAGGTTACCATTCGGTCCAAAAATATTGATAAGGTGCTGTTATAGGACGCAAAAAACTCTATCATCGCGATGATGCATTGCTCGCTATCAAGCATCATTTCTGGAAATATGGTTTCGAAGCTACTTCACTTTTCGATTTAGAGCGGGTTTCGGGGTCGCCCAAACAAACATTGTATCGCGAATTCACGGATAAGGAGGGCATGTACGTAGCTGCATTGGCCCATTACCAAGTTCAAGAAGTCCAAAGTGCAAACAGATTGCTCAAGACGCAGGAAAACCCGAAAGCCCGTTTCCAAGCCCTTTTTGATGCCATCCTAGCCGATGCGGGCAGCCCGAGCGGACGGCTAGGGTGCTTCATTTGCAATGCAGCTGCGGAGCGCACCAATCTCGGCTCTCAAGCAACCGATCAACTTGTCGATGCGCTTGGGCGACTTCGGTCAATATTCGCGGACGCTCTCAACGTGCCTTCAGGTGATGACTACCTCGCTGACAGCGTCTTGGCCGGGTATATCGGTTTCAGGAACCTGGTCCGTAACGATTGGTCGACAACAAACTTGCAAGCGGTTGCAAATGATCTGTTGAGCATGACCGACCGCGGGGCGAAATTGCCGCAGCAGCCCTAGGGTAGGCAATCGTTAGCTCAACTTATCACGGCGCTATTATGCTTCAGGCAAAAACTCTGGCACCGACAAATATCGCTCACCAGTATCGTAATTGAAGCCCAGCACGCGGGACCCTTCCGGTAGGTCAGCCAGTTTTTTCGCAATCGCGGCCAGCGTGGCGCCGCTTGAAATGCCAACCAGCAACCCTTCTTCGGCAGCGCAGCGGCGGGCCATTTCTTTAGCAGCCTCTGCATCCACCGGGATAGCGCCGTCAATCGCCTGAGTGTGAAGGTTGCCCGGGATGAAGCCAGCGCCAATACCCTGGATCGGGTGAGGGCCGGGTTGCCCGCCGCTGATCACGGGGGATAGTTCGGGCTCAACCGCATAGGCTTTCATGCCCGCCCAATGCCGTTTCAATTCTTCGGCACACCCTGTCAGGTGCCCGCCAGTGCCGACACCGGTAATCATGACATCAATGGGATCATCGGCAAAGTCAGTGAGAATCTCTTGCGCGCTGGTGCGCACATGGACTGCGACATTGGCTGGATTGTCGAACTGGGCGGGCATCCAAGCACCATCAGTTTGGCTGACCAGCTCCGTTGCGCGTTCAATAGCGCCTTTCATGCCCTTGGTTTTATCAGTCAGGTCAAATGTGGCGCCATAAGCAAGCATCAGTCTGCGGCGTTCGAGCGACATCGATTCCGGCATCACAAGGACGAGCTTATAACCCTTGACCGCAGCCACCATTGCCAGCCCGATACCGGTGTTTCCGCTGGTGGGTTCAATGATAGTACCGCCTGGTTTCAGATCACCGGCTTCTTCAGCAGCTTCCACCATCGCCAAAGCAATGCGGTCTTTAATCGAACCGCCAGGATTGCCGCGTTCCGACTTCACCCACACCTCGTGATTGGGGAACATACGGGAAAGCCGGATATGCGGAGTATTACCAATGGTAGCGAGGACGGAATCGGCTTTCATCATTTCTCTCCTGAGGAATTCGTATTGCTTACATCTAGCAATTCTTCTGGCGGATCAAAGGTCTTCGTGGTGCGAAGGACGGGAAATAGCTGGCTCCAAATAGCGACAGTCATGATCGCGCCTGCCCCGCCAAGCACTACAGCAAGAACTGGGCCGATGAAGAATGCCAGCGTTCCAGAGAAGAAATCGCCGAATTCGTTCGAGGCGGAAATGGTCATCATCGACACCGAAGATACCCGGCCCCGCTTATCATCTGGAGTGTGCAGCTGGATAAGCGATTGGCGAATATAGACCGAGAACATATCCGCTGCGCCCACAATCACCAGCATCGCAAGCGATAGCGGCATCGACGTGGAAAACCCGAAGACGATGGTCGCAATCCCAAACATGGCAACCGCGCCCAGCATCTTGGGGCCAACATTGGTCTTGATTGGGAAGAAAGAGAAGAAGGCTGCCGTAACGACTGCACCGACTGCGGGTGCCATCGCGAGCTGACTAAGGCCAGTTGATCCAACCTGTAGAATATCGCGGGCATATACCGGGAAAAGCGCCGTCGCGCCGGCCAAGAATACTGCAAACAAATCGAGCGTGATCGCACCCAGTACCATCTTATTGCGGATGACATATTGCAGGCCATCAACGATCTGTCCGATTGGACGCTGGGCGCCCTTTATTGCGCTACGCGGGACATCGCCGATGGTGGTGAGCGCGACGATCGATACAGAAAACAGCGCGAAGGCGACCGCATATGGTAGAGCGGCCTGAATATCATACAGATAACCGCCGATTCCCGGGCCAGCTATCATGCCGACTTGCCATGCGATTGAAGAGAGAGCGATGGCATTGGGCAAGCTGGCTTGGGGGACCAAATTAGGTGCCAAGGCAGACAAGGCCGGTCCGGCAAAGGCGCGGGCGATTCCCAAGCAGATGGCGACACCAAACAGGTTGGGGATTGTGATTGCATCGGTCCATGTGAGCCATGCCAGATAGCCCGCACACGCCATTTGCAGTGCGACTGTCAGCCGTGCCACTGTCCTGCGATTAAATCGATCTGCGGCGAGGCCTGAAAACGGCGTCAGCACAAACAATGGCAAAAATTGCAGAAGACCGATCAAAGCCAGCTGGCCCGAAGACGCTCCGACACTCAGACCGCTATCACGCGCGATGTTGTATGTCTGCCAACCGATGATCAGCAGCATGGCATATTGCGCCAGCGTCATTGATAGACGCGATACCCAATATGCGCGGAAATTATGTATGCGAAATGGATGCGTAGGTTCAGTCACATGGACGCCATGACAGGGGAGGGTCCCCGTGCCAAGCGCTCACTGAGTTAGCGAAAGACTAGAGCGCCCTATTCAGGCTTAGCGGTTCTTACGCAATCTTGGGTTGGGCTGAAGCGTGTCGATCATCTCGACAAAGTCATCGACGCGCAAAATCCGCTCAAATTGAAACCCGATGCGGGGCTCTCGCGTCCAGATAACATACGCTTCGATCCGGCCGATAACTGGTAAGCGGATAATCACACGGTCGCCGCGAACAAGATCCACACCGTCATCCACCATAAAGCCATGGGCCGACAGGTTGCTGATATGCAGCTTGATATCACCGCGTTGTGCATGCTCTGCGATTACAGGATGGTCTACTGGATGCCGCGCCGCGCGCCGCATATCAGTTACCGAAAGTTGTGCTCCAACACCCATTGGTCCGCGACCCTCCTTGATCGAGTGGAAGAGCCCTAATGCGGTATAAAGCCTGATATTTTGTAAAGTTCCGTTGTCTCAATATGGCACAAAACCACGCATTTCTGCGGGTTACAGCGTGATCACCCCATGTTTTTTCTTACCCAAACTCAGTTTTTTGTCGGCCCCTTCGGTAACCGTAACCAAAAAACCGGGGTCATTGACGCTTTCGCCATCCAGTTTGACCGCGCCCTCTGCCAGTTTGCGCTTCGCTTCCCCGTTGGATGCGGTGAAACCGATGGCAGTCAGAACAGCGCCAATGCGCATACCTTCGCTACCCACCGCCAAAGTCGGCAGATCTTCCCCGGAACCACCGCCTGCAAATGTTGTGGCTGCAGTGGTTTCAGCAGAACGGGCTGCATCTTCCCCGCGCACCATTTTTGTCACTTCATTGGCAAGAATCACCTTTGCGTCGTTGATCGCGCTGCCTTCCAACGCCTCAAGATCCGCAATTTGTTCCATCGGCAGGTCCGTAAACAAGCGTAGAAACTTTCCGACATCCCTGTCGTCTGTATTCCGCCAATATTGCCAGAAATCGTACGCTGGCAACTGGTCTTCATTCAGCCAGATCGCGCCGTCAACGGATTTACCCATCTTCGCACCGTCCGCACGGGTGATCAGCGGCGCTGTGAAGCCATAGACTTCCTTGCCATCAATCCGGCGAGTCAGTTCAATCCCATTGACGATGTTGCCCCATTGATCGCTCCCGCCCAATTGGAGGCGGCAACCGTAATCCCGGTTGAGCACAAGATAGTCATACGCCTGCATGATCATGTAGTTGAATTCGATAAAGGTCAGCGGTTGTTCGCGGTCTAGCCGCGTTTTCACCGAATCGAATGTCAGCATACGGTTGATAGTGAAATGCGGGCCAACGTCGCGTAGCAGTTCGATATAGCTCAGTTTGCTGAGCCAATCGTCATTATTGATCAGCAAAGCGCCACTTTCGCTATCGTCAAATCGCAATATCCGTTCGAAACATCCTTTGATCGACGCGATGTTACTGGCGAGCCTTTCCTCGGTCAGCATTTGACGGGTTTCGTCTTTGCCGGATGGATCGCCAACCTTGGCGGTACCGCCGCCCATAATCACGATCGGACGGTGTCCTGCCTGCTGCAATCTTTTGAGCAGCATGATCGACGCCAGATTACCAATGTGCAGGGACGGCGCGGTCGGGTCAAAGCCGACATACCCGGTCACAACTTCTTTTTGCGCAAGGGCATCAAGCGCTGCCGCATCTGTAATCTGATGCAGATGGCCACGTTCTTCTAGCAGGCGGAGTAGGTCGGAATTGTAGTTGGTCATAAGTACCCTGTGATTTGAACGGGCGCTTTAGCAATGAAATTTGCCGTCGGTAAGTGGCCTTGCACAGCTGTTCTGTTTGTTAAACGGAGCAATGGACTTGCGAGGGCTTTCTGCTGCGCTAATACGCACCTTATGCAAACACTCATACTTCATCCCGATTGTGCCGCAGGTCCCATCACCAATGTCCAAGCCGAGATCGAGGCAACAAAGCAGGGCTGCAAAGCTCGCTTTCGGTTCGATGGAGATATCTCACGGATCAAAGTGCCCATGCACGCGGCCAGTGAACGCATGGACTTTCTGTGGAAGACAACCTGCTTTGAAATATTCTGGCAACCAGAAGGCGGCCAATATTACCGGGAATTCAACCTGTCTCCGTCAAGCCGTTGGGCGTGTTATGACTTCGATGATTTCCGGTTAAACAGCAGGAACGCTCCGGTGGAGGCAATCGCAATTGCCTGTTCGCATGATGGCACGTCCCTACAACTTGAAGCCAGCATAGCTTCCGAACTCCCATTGCCTGCCGCCGTGGCATTGAATGCGATCGTGGAAGACAATGACGGCAATATCCAGTTCTGGGCATTGGCTTTCGAGGACGGCAAGGCAGAGTTTCACAGCGAAGTATGCCGGGCAATCACACTGGAGAAACTGGCATGAGTGTCCAATTCGGAATAGATCGGCTGCTGGCAAATGCTGACCTGCGGAAGCCGCTGGAAAATAAGCGGGTGGCGTTGGTCGCCCATCCCGCATCGGTAACAACTGATCTTACCCACTCTTTAGACGCGCTGATCGGCGCGGGCGTGAATGTAACCTCAGCCTTTGGCCCGCAACATGGCCTGAAGGGCGACAAGCAAGATAATATGGTCGAAACGATGGATGAGACCGATCCGACCTACAACATACCGGTGTTCAGCTTGTACGGCGAGGTGCGCCGCCCAACAGCGCAGATGATGGCGAGCGCAGATGTATTTTTGTTTGACCTGCAAGACCTTGGCTGCCGAATATATACCTTCGTAACGACACTGTTATATTTGCTCGAGGCGGCGCAAGAGCATGGCAAAGAAGTATGGGTCCTGGATCGGCCAAACCCCGCCGGAAGGCCCGTTGAAGGCACTATCCTGCAATCAGGCTATGAAAGCTTTGTCGGCGCTGGCCCAATGCCAATGCGCCACGGCCTGACCCTTGGCGAGATGGGGCATTGGTTCATCGACCATTTCGGGCTCAATGTTAATTACCGCGTTATTGAGATGGCGGGGTGGAAACCGGAAGGAAGCGGGAAAGGTTGGCCAACAGACCGCATCTGGATCAACCCCAGTCCCAATGCCGCGGCGTTAAATATGGCGCGCGCTTATGCGGGCACTGTAATGATCGAAGGCGCAACCGTTAGCGAGGGCAGGGGTACCACACGGCCGTTAGAGGTGCTGTTTGGCGCGCCTGATCTAGATGCCAAAGCAATTCTTGCCGAGATGCAGCGCTTTGCGCCGCAATGGATGGCGGGATGCTTGCTGAGAGAATGCTATTTCGAGCCGACCTTCCACAAACATCAGGGGGAGCTTTGCAGCGCACTGATGATCCATGCGGAGGGGCCGCATTATGATCATGACGCGTTCAAACCATGGCGGTTGCAAGCTCTGGCATTCAAAGCAATCAGGGTGCTGTATCCTGACTATGATTTGTGGCGCGGGCTGGATTTCAAATATGAATACACAAACGACGTCTTGGCGATTGATGTGATCAATGGCGGGTCATCACTGCGCGAATGGGTGGATGATCCATCATCGCAGCCTGATCATTTGGATGCTCTCGCCAACCCTGACGAAGCGGCGTGGCGAAACGATGTTCGCCAGCACTTGCTTTACTAGGCGCCGTTCTTCCGCGTTAGCTCACGCATGGCATCGTCCAAACCGTCCAAAGTCAGGCCGTACATCCGGTCATTGACCAGTTCTTTGATAATTTTCGTGCTTTGAGAGTAATTCCACTGCTTCTCTGGCACCGGGTTGATCCAAACTGTTGCAGGATATGTGTTGGTAACACGGCGCATCCACATGGCTCCGGCTTCCTCGTTCATATGCTCCACGCTGCCACCCTGATGGGTAATTTCGTAAGGGCTCATGGCTGCGTCGCCCACAAAAATGACTTTGTAGTCATGACCGTATTTATGCAGGATGTCCCAGGTATTGGTTCTTTCCTGCCAGCGGCGTTTATTGTCTTTCCAGACGCCTTCATACAGGCAGTTATGGAAGTAGAAAAACTCCATATTTTTGAATTCGCTATTGGCTGCGCTGAACAGCTCTTCGACCATCTTGATAAAGGGATCCATTGATCCGCCGACATCAAGGAACAGCAACAACTTTACCGCATTATGGCGTTCCGGGCGCATGCGGATATCTAGCCAGCCTTGCTTGGCAGTTCCTTCGATGGTTGCGTCCAGATCCAGCTCATCCGCATTTCCCTCACGGGCAAAACGGCGGAGTCGCCGCAGCGCCATTTTGATATTGCGCGTGCCAAGTTCTTTGGTGTTGTCGAGGTTTTGAAACTCGCGCTTCTCCCAAACCTTCACCGCTTTCTTATGCTTGCTTTCGCCGCCGATCCGAACGCCTTCGGGATTGTAACCGGAATGACCAAACGGGCTGGTGCCGCCGGTACCAATCCATTTATTGCCGCCTTCATGGCGTTTCTCTTGTTCCTCAAGACGCTTCTTGAGGGTGTCCATAATCTCATCCCAATCACCCAGAGCTTCAATCTCGGCCATTTCTTCTGGAGTAAGGAACTTTTCCGCGACCGCTTTCAGCCATTCCTCGGGAATATCAACGGCTTCTTGGCCATAGTCTGACAGAATGCCTTTGAAAGTCTTGTTGAAGACTTGATCAAACCGGTCGAGCAAACCTTCATCTTTCACGAAGGTGGCGCGGCTTAGATAATAAAAAGCCTCAGGGGTCTGATCAATCACATCACGGTCAAGGGCCGCAAGCAAGGTGAGGTGCTCCTTAAAGGACGCCTGAATACCCGCCGCGCGGAGCTCATCTACGAAATTAAAAAACATGAATCATGCTTACCATGTTGGCCGCGCGTTACCAGTCAGTTTCAGTTCGAATACCAAATTGCCGCTCTTAAGAGTTCGATAACCATAAGTCCGGTAAAGACGGCCAATACAAAATTGGGGTGATCTTCCGAATGAAACATGCCGAATTCGATAAGGCCGATAGCCAAAGCATCGACACCATTTCCGAGAGCTGCGGCGATGTAACCGTCGGTTGTGCCGATGTTGCCGGATTTGTTGAATCGGTAATGGCATCTTACGATGGCCTTAGAGCTGAACACGAAGCTTTGCATGAAACAGTAACGGGGCTTGAGGCCGACCAGCTGAAGGTGTCCGAGGCAAGTGACGAAGCGCGCCTTCTGTCTGAACGCGCGATCGAACGGCTTGGGCAGGGCACCAACCTCATTCAGTCCTCGCTGGGTCAAATATCCGATTTATTGGAACTGGTTGAGACACTCACCCAGCACGTAACTGGCTTTGCAGCAGCGATGGAGCAAGTCCGCAAATGCTCGCAAGACATTGATCAGATCGCCGAGACGACCAATATTCTCGCCTTAAATGCCACCATCGAAGCGATGCGTGCAGGCGATGCCGGGCGCACTTTCGCAGTGGTGGCCAACGAAGTGAAAAGCTTGGCCGGCGACACCCGCCGGGCAACAGAAGAAATCAGCAGAACCATTTATGCACTGGGCGGGGAAGCCGAGACTGTCATCGCTAAAATCGAAGCTGGTGCAGCGGCCAGTAAAGCCGCCAAAACCTCTGTTTCGCAGATTGAACAGACTATCGATGGCGTGGCCAATCTGGTCGAAGAAGTTGACCGTCAGAACGATCAGATCGCGCGCACGACGGGCACAATTAGCGACCATGTGCATAAAGTCCGCGATGTGTTGGTTTCTTTCGACAATGCTGGCCTCAACAACGAGAAGCATTTGAAATTGGCGCAAGAGCGTATGCGCGGCCTTGAGCTGACGGCCAGCCAGATGTTCGATGATATTGTCAAAGCGGGTATGTCGCCTCGGGACAGTGTGATCGTCGAACAGGCGCAGAAGCACGCCAAGGAAATCGTTGAGAAAACAGAAGCCGCGATAGAAAGCGGCGATTTGAATTCAGAAGCGTTGTTCGACCAAAACTATATTCAAGTCGAAGGCAGTAATCCGCCACGCTTCCGGACAAGCCTGAGCGATTGGGCCGATCAAAATTGGCGGCCAGTGCTTGATCATGTGTCCAAGCAAGGCGGACCGATCAAAATGTGTTCGCAAGCTGACATGAACGGGTTCCTGCCAACACACGTCTCAGACAGGTCGAGAACACCCACGGGCGACCTGGCGCACGACACAGAATATTGCCGCAATGGCCGCATATTATTCGACGCGACTGACCAGAAAGCCAAACGCAGCAATGCACCCTACATGATGGCGGTCTACCGTCAGGAAGGGAACGGGCAAGAATACATCGTAGTCCGAAACGTATATGTGCCGATTTACATCAATGGCCGCCGCTGGGGCGACTTTGAAGTGGCCTATATTTTTGAGGATTAACGAGGGTTGCGCTGCAATCCCAATATAGCCAGCGCGAGGCCAAGCAATGACCAAACCATACCAGCAGCTATCAAATCGATGTAAAGCCCCGCGACGCTAGCATCGCGGTGAGGGTCGACGCCTTCTGCGACATTTCCTGCGAGCGACATCCAACCCATCCCCAGCCCGAAGGCCCATCCCGCGCTCAGTGTCGGGCCACCCCAATAACGGCTTTGCAGGGTACCAACCGCACCGAAAATCAGCAGGGTTGCAGCGACATAGTCAACCAACCACTAGGGCCACCATTGCCATTGCCCCCAATTTATCCAGGTTTCAACGAAGCCGAGGGCGATACCCGAAGCCAGTGCCATGTAAGAGGAAATACGAAGCAGAAAGCTGGTCCTAGATTGGGATTGGGTTTATTAACCCGGATTACGACGCGACATGAAGGCGAGACGTTCAAACAGCATGATGTCCTGTTCATTCTTAAGCAGCGCGCCGTGCAGCGGCGGAATAGCCTTTGTGGGGTCCTGATTTTGCAGCACGTCCAACGGCATATCCTCGTTCAGAAGCAGCTTTAGCCAGTCGAGGAGTTCCGACGTGCTTGGTTTCTTCTTGAGACCGGGAACCTCGCGGATTTCATAGAACATTTCCATCGCCTTGCTGACCAGAGTTTTCTGGATGCCAGGGTAGTGGACTTCGATAATCGACCGCATTGTGTCGCGATCAGGAAACTTGATGTAGTGGAAGAAACAGCGGCGCAGGAAAGCGTCAGGCAGCTCTTTCTCGTTGTTTGAAGTGATCACAACAATCGGGCGTTCTTTAGCCGCGACCCGCTCTTGAGTTTCATATACATCGAAGCTCATCCGATCGAGTTCCTGCAACAGATCGTTGGGGAATTCGATATCCGCCTTGTCGATCTCGTCGATCAGCAGCACTGGCAATTCAGAAGAGGTGAACGCTTCCCAAAGCTTGCCTTTTTTGATGTAATTACGAATATCGTGAACACGCTCTTCACCGAGCTGTCCATCGCGCAGACGCGCCACAGCGTCATATTCATACAGGCCCTGCTGGGCTTTAGTGGTCGACTTCACGTTCCATTCGATGAGCGGCGCACCAACGGCTTTCGCGATTTCATGCGCCAAGACAGTCTTACCGGTTCCCGGCTCACCTTTGACCAACAAAGGGCGGCGCAATGTCACCGCAGCATCGACGGCTACTTTAAGATCATCTGTTGCAATATAATCGTCAGTACCGCCAAAGCGCCCAATAGTCGTATCGGTCATGAAATGTCCTATCCTAAGCTTATCTTTACGTAAGCGTTAAGCTGAGCGGCACAAAAGGGCAAGCTTTGAAAACCCGGCTACTTCGCAAAAGTGATCAACCGCTGCGCCAAAAGGTCGAGCGTCGTTTTATCGACATCAGCCTCAGTATTGTTCCAGCTCAAGGTCAGCACGTGCCATTTTCCAGTCTTGCTCTGCAACAGCCAAGTAAGGTTGAGCACACCAGGTTCGGAGCCACCCTTATATCCGACATATGACCAATCCTTCACCCGGGCTTCCGGCATTGCGTTTGATACAGCCAATATTGTTCGGGCTGTTGGATCAGCAAGATCTGTGATGCGCTGCAAAATACTCTGAATATCACGGGCACTCGCAAACCATTCGAGCGTATCGATCTGGGTTGGCGAAGAGAAACGCGGCGGAGTTATCTGATCAGGATCACCACCAACATCATCTTCAAAATCCAACAGAATGCGCCGCTTTCCTACATCATCTGCCGCAAGATATTTCGCGGCATTTGACGGGCTACCTTTCAAGGCGAAAAGTTCCAGCGTGGACAGGAACGGCAATGTGCGGCCGGGCTGAGAGTGACCGCTGGATAGCAGCTCACTTTCGACAGCGTTCCGGCCCAGCTCATGCAGCAAAATATCTGTGGCAGTGTTGTCGCTGATCGAAATCATCATGGTAGCCAATGTCTGAATGGTTACCGGAGCATCTTCAGGCCAATTCTGCATCATCCCGCTGGGGAAAGATCGGCGATTGATCGTCACAATGTCGGACCAATTTCGCTCACCGTTCTCTATCGAACGTGCCAACGCCGAAAGGATATACAGTTTGAACGTAGATCCGATCGCAAACTGATCATCATCATTGAGGGAAAAAACCGCTTTCGCTGATGGATCAAGCGGGGTGAACAGCACGCCAACAGAACCCGGTAATGCCTCCAGTTCAGTACGAATCTTGGCCAGATCATCGTCAATCGGATCAAAGGTTTGCAGCAAAAGGCCGTTCACCTTAAACGGCTCGGCCTCCGTGATATTCATTGAGGCAGTGCCCAAAGCACGTTCAAATCGAAATACTATTTTGGCACTCGTGGGGCCGTTGGCTTCAAGGCTTTCGACCCCGATAATGTCGCCAAATTGCGCTGTCAGCTGGCGATTGATCTGTTCCAGCTGGGCTGGGGGCACCTGCGCAAGAAACGCGTCATCAAACACGTCCTCTGCCGCAGTGCGTCCTTGGAACACCGATACAACGTCTACTGCACGCTGTTGTAAGGTGTTGCCCTCAGAAGTTTGCGCTGACACAGTCCCGGTCGCGGGCTGAAGCACAAATATCACGGCCAAAAACGTAAATAACAAGCGGCTCAACATATGACTCTCCAATCGTCCGACACTGCCGACATCGACACTTAAGATCAACCGCATCGGAAGAGGTCACAACTTATTGCGCGCCCATAGAAACTTTATGGTAGCGTCCCGCGAACACTCCTTGAGAGTCCAAAACGGACAAAGGAACAATCATGCCGACCGAGACCATCACCATTCAAACGCCCTCTGGCCATTCATTGGCTGGTTCCCTGGAGCTACCGACCGGTTTGGTTAGGGGTACAGCGCTGTTCGCCCATTGCTTTACTTGTACCAGGCAAAGCCGCGCGGCTGTCGCAGTGGCACGGGCTTTGGCCAAAAACGGAATAGCCACGCTGCGGTTTGATTTCACCGGCCTTGGCGGAAGCGAAGGTGAATTTGGCAGGGCGGGGTTTGCAACGGATGTGGGCGACTTGGTGGCTGCGGCGGAAAGCCTGATTGCGCGTTTCGGCGGTAAAATTCTGCTCGTCGGTCACAGCCTTGGCGGCGCGGCGGTTCTGGCAGCAGCAGACGATTTGGGATATGACCAGATTGCAGCCATTGCGACAATCGGTGCCCCGTCCGACGTACCCCATGTTTTGGAACGCATTGAAGGTGATCTTGACGCTATCAGACGGGATGGCCAGGGCAATGTTACTATTGGTGGACGGCCCTTTGCGTTGAGCCGGGACTTCATTGATCGGACTGTTCAAACCAATTTATTGGAGGAAGTGGGTCGCATCCGTGTCCCGCTGATGGTCTTGCACTCACCAACAGATGATTATGTAAGTATAGATCACGCCAGCAAGCTGTTTGTGGCAGCGAAGCACCCGAAGAGCTTTGTCAGCATGGACAATGCTCATCATCTCTTGCTGGATGAGAAAGACGCCTGGTTCGCCGCAGATGTTATCGCGAGTTGGGCTGACCGGTATTTGCCAAAGGCTGCTGAAAGCGCGTTCCCGGAAAACGGTATTGTCGTGCGGACAGGTAACGGGAAATTCGGAACGGAGGTCCATACGGCAAGCCACCGGTTCGTTGCTGACGAGCCAGTATCCTATGGCGGTGAGGATACCGGCCCCACGCCATACGATCTTTTATTGGCTGCGCTTGGTACCTGCACAGCGATGACAATGAAGATGTATGCCGACAGGAAGGGGCTACCATTTGAAGGCGCCACTATCGCTTTGCGGCATGAACGAAATCACGCGGAAGATTGCGGCCATATGTTGGATGCGGAGGAGGAAGGTATGCCGACGCAAGCGTTGTACCGCTCGATAACGCTTTCCGGTAACTTAAACCCGGACGAGCAGGAGAAACTGATCAAAATTGCGGACAAATGCCCAGTGCACAGAACGTTAGAGGGGCATTTGCATATTCACACCGAACGAGCGTGATTATGCATCAATCATATCGCGGTCCATATCGCCCGCATTATTCTGGATGAAATTGAACCGGTGCTCCGGATTGCGACCCATCAGTTGATCAACCAGTTCTTTCACCACCGCGCGCTGTTCAAACTCGGCCGGTAGAGTAATCCGGATCAAACCCCGCGTATCGGGATTCATCGTCGTTTCGCGAAGCTGTGCCGGGTTCATTTCACCCAGACCTTTAAACCGTCCAACATCAACGGTTTTGCCTTTGAATACGGTTGCCTCCAGCTCTGCGCGATGCGCATCATCCCGTGCGTAGCGGCTCTCTTTGCCAGCGGTTAGCCGGTAAAGTGGCGGCTGCGCGAGGAACAGATGCCCTTTGCGAACAATATCCGCCATTTCCTGAAAGAAGAATGTCATCAGCAGTGTCGCGATATGGGCACCATCGACATCAGCATCGGTCATGATGATGACGCGGTCATACCGCAGGTTTTCTGCGTCACAATCTTTGCGTGTTCCGCAGCCCAATGCGAGAGCCAGATCGGCAATTTCAGCGTTTGCGTTAATCTTGTCTTTCGTGGCGCTGGCGACGTTTAAGATTTTACCGCGGATCGGCAAGATCGCTTGTGTCTTCCGATCACGAGCCTGTTTTGCACTGCCACCCGCAGAATCACCCTCGACGATAAATAGCTCAGTCTCCCGATCAGTCTCTCCGCTACAATCGGTGAGCTTGCCCGGTAGGCGTAATTTTTTGGCACTGGTCGCGGTTTTGCGCTTGATCTCACGCTCTTGCTTGCGGCGCAGGCGTTCATCCATGCGCTCCATCACCTGACCGAGCAGAGCCTTCCCGCGATCCATATTGTCGGTCAGAAAATGGTCGAAATGGTCACGGACGGCATTTTCTACCAATCGGCTTGCTTCTGGCGAGGTCAGCCGGTCTTTGGTCTGCGACTGGAATTGCGGGTCGCGGACAAAGACTGACAGCATGACTTCGCCGCCGGTCATGATGTCATCCGCAGACAGATCCTTCGCCTTTTTCGTGCCGGTCAGTTCGCCAAACGCGCGCAGTCCTTTGACCAGCGCAGCCCGCAGACCTTGCTCGTGCGTACCGCCATCTGGCGTCGGAACTGTGTTACAATACCAGCTTGTAGACCCGTCAGAATAAAGCGGCCACGCACACGCCCATTCTACGCGGCCCTGTTGGTTGCCGTCTTCGTCTTCCGGAAAGTCTTGATTACCCGCAAAGGGGAGGGTGGTGATGCATTCGCGATCACCTAGCTCCTCAGCCAAATGATCAGCCAGCCCGCCAGGGAATTTGAATGTTGCCTCAGCCGGGGCATCATCGCTGGTTAGACTGTCCGCACATTTCCAGCGAATTTCTACTCCCGCAAACAGATAGGCCTTGGACCGTGCCAACTTGAACAGACGATGCGGTTTGAATTGCCGATCACCGAAAATCTCAGTGTCAGGGGTAAATGTAACCGTGGTGCCGCGGCGATTTGGGGTGGGGCCGAGGTTCTCAATCGGCCCAAGCGTCTGCCCCTTGGCAAAGTTCTGGACATATAATTGGCGATCACGCGCAACTTCGACACGGGTGTCGCTGGACAAGGCATTGACGACACTTACACCCACTCCGTGAAGACCGCCGCTGGTGGCGTAGGCCTTGCCGGAGAATTTACCGCCCGAGTGAAGCGTCGATAGAATGACTTCCAAGGTTGATTTGCCCGGAAACTTGGGATGCTCGTCCACAGGTATGCCGCGGCCATTATCGGTAATGCTCAGCCGATTGCCCTCAGCCAAGCTCACTTCGATGCGGGTCGCATGACCGGCGACCGCTTCGTCCATAGCGTTGTCGAGTACCTCGGCAGCCAAATGGTGCAGGGCGCGATCATCTGTCCCGCCAATATACATGCCCGGCCGGCGCCGAACAGGTTCTAACCCCTCCAGCACCTCGATAGATGAGGAATCGTAATCACCACTGGAGGCAGGGGTACCATCGAAAAGATCATCGGACATATATCAGCTATAAGCGCGAGTTTCCCCGCCTTACAAGCAACTATCCGGCTTTATCTTCAGTCCTCGAATTTGGTGGGGGCCGCTTCAACGATGACAACCTCCCCGTTCCGAATTTCGCGAACTTCCATTGCCCGCTCAACAACGCCGTTACGGCGGAAGCGGAAAGCGCCGTCCAGGCCCAAGAACCCGTCCTGCGCACGCAGCTTGCTGACCGGAAAATTAGATCCAACCCGCCAGTCGCGCGCAACACGCAGGCTCAGCAGAACACTGTCATATCCCAATGTAGCAATCCGGAATGGCTGAGAGCCGAAGCGCGAGGAATAACTGTCTGAAAACCGTTTGAACCGGGCATCTGACACAGCAGAGAACCACGAGCCGCGCAAAGCTGACGCCCGTGTGACAGAGCTTTCACCGCTTAGCAGCTCAGTCCCCAAGAGCTGGGTCGCACCAACACCGCGCGGGCGGAGTTCCCCGGCGGCTAGAGCCGCCAAACGCGCCCCATCGGCGATCAGGACCGTATCAAAGCCGCCGGCCGCTTTAAGCCGCTGGGCTGCACTGACAATGGATGTGTTACCGCGCGAATACCGTTCCGTCCGTACCAATGTGCCGCCGGAACTTGCAATCGCTGTAGACAAAGCTGTTTCCGCACGGCGACCATATTCGCCATCAGGGGCGATCACGGCGAAGTTCTGCGAACCTTTGTTGCGTGCATATTCCAATGTCCGCGCGATCGACTGGTCAGGCACATGGCCCATAACAAACACGTCTGGCCCAGCAACGCTGACATCGTTGGAATATGAAATCAAAGGCACATCAGCCGGTCTCGCTTCCGCCAGAACGGCCGGGACGTTGTTAGCAAGCAACGGCCCCAGAATGAGCTTGTTTCCGTCAGACACCGCTTTGCGAGCCGCGTCGCGGGCACCATTGGCAGTATTGTAAGTGGTGATCCGCAAGTTTGATGCGTTGGTATCGAGTAGCGCCATAGTGGTTGCATTGGCAATTGCGTTACCCACACCGCCATTCCGCCCTGTCATTGGGACAAGCAAAGCCACCCGGTGCCGCGTTTCATCTGTCGGCAATGCCGTTGCGGACGGTGTAGGGCTTGGACCGGTTGCCGGACCTTGGGTACTGGTTGTCGGCCCTTTGGGAATGACTTGGCACCCGGCCAACAATACAGTCGCAGCCACCATCATAATATTCCGGCGGTTCATTGCGGTTTTGACCAAATTCATGCGCTTCATCCTTGCGGTCCTACTCACCGGCGTTCAATAGCAGGGCCTGTGTCACACGAAAATGCCCCTGAACCCCTAATTCCCGGCCTCTATATAGTGGCCACGCCGATTGGCAATCTCGGCGATGTAACAATACGCGCGGTTGACGTTTTAACGCGTTGTGATGTTGTGGCGTGTGAAGATAGCCGCGTGACGGGCAAGTTACTGAAACATCTTGGCATACACAAACGGCTGATCCGGTATAATGATCACAGCGATGAAAAAGCGCGCAGCAAATTGATTTCTTCCATGCGTGACCAAGCGGTTGCCTTGGTCAGCGATGCCGGAACTCCCTTGATTTCAGATCCCGGTTATCGGCTGGTACAGGATGCAAGATCTGCCGACATTGCGATAACCAGCCTTCCTGGCGCGTGTGCGGCTGTAGTCGGCTTGACGCTTTCAGGACTTCCTAATGATCGTTTTATGTTCGCAGGCTTCCTGCCTACGAAAGAACAAGCGCGCCTTGCAGCCTTGGAATCCGTAAAATCTATCGATGCGACCTTAGTTTTTTACGAGACCGGCCCCAGACTGGTGAAGGCGCTTGACGCCATCCAAACTGTATTGCCCGGCCGTGAGGTATCGGTCGCGCGGGAGCTCACCAAGCTGTTCGAGGAATGCCGGACCGGATCACCGGAGGAGTTGGCGGCTCATTACCGCATGGAACCGCCAAAAGGCGAGATTGTCCTGTTGATTGGCCCGCCGATACCAGAAGTTACCAGCCCTCAGGATGCTGACGCACTTCTGAAACTGGCTCTGGAAGTAGACAAACCGTCCCAAGCTGCTGGAAAGGTAGCGAAAGAAACGGGGCTTGATCGCAAGACGCTCTATGCTCGCGCGCTTGAGCTGCGCAACGAATGAAGCGTCAGCGTGCCGAAAAAAGCGGCCGCGATGGCGAGAGAAGAGCCGCTATATGGCTAAAGCTCAAAGGCTGGTCGGTTCTGGCGCGAAGAGTAAAAACTCCTCGCGGAGAAATTGACTTGGTTGTCCGGCGAGCGGGCGTTGTTGCGTTTGTAGAAGTGAAATGGCGCACAAAAGCGGCCGATCTTGATCATGCAATCGATGAATATAGGCTGCGGCGCGTTGCAGCAGCGGTGGAATGTGTGGCGCATGAATATGCTGCATCGGGCGAAGATATACGAATTGATGTGATGCTCCTTGCGCCCGGCCTGTTGCCTCGCCACATCGTCAATGTTTGGCAGCCTTAAACGCTGCCTCAATGGAGTGAATGATTATGGCCCTGCGCGTTGCAGTCCAAATGGACCCGATGGAATCGATCAATATTGCTGGCGATTCCAGCTTTGCCCTGATGCTTTCCGCTCAGGCTCGCGGCGCGGAGCTGTGGCACTATGATGTGCGCACGCTCGCCTATGACACATCTGTTGCTGGCGGTACCTTAACCGCTCACGCCGCGCCGGTGACCGTTCAACGGGTGGAGGGCGACCATTATACAATGGGTGAACGCCGACGGATTGATCTGGCAAAAGACATTGATGTCATTTTCATGCGGCAAGATCCGCCATTTGACTTGGGTTACATCAGCGCTGCTTTGATGCTCGACCGGCTTAAAGGGCAAACGCTGGTGACCAATGATCCTCGCGAAGTCATTAACGCACCAGAGAAGATGTTCGTGCTTGATTACGCGCAGTTTATGCCGCCGACGCTTATCGCGCGTGAGCTTGCCGATGTGCGTGCTTTCATGGATACCCACGGGGCGGTGGTGGTCAAACCGCTACATGGCAATGGCGGCAAAGCCATCTTCAAGGTTGATGAAGACGGTACAAATATCTCTGCTTTGTTTGAAATGTTCAACCAGACATGGCCAGAGCCGCATATGATCCAACCTTTCCTGCCGGAAGTTGCCGAAGGGGATAAGCGCATCGTTCTGGTCGATGGTGAATTCGCCGGAGCCATTAATCGTAAGCCGGGCAAGGGCGAGTTTCGCTCCAACCTTGCCCAAGGGGGCTATGCGGAAGCTGCCGGTTTGACGGCGCGCGAGGAAGAAATTTGCGCGGCAATGGGGCCGGAACTGAAAAAGCGCGGGTTGGTTTTCGTTGGGATCGATGTGATCGGCGGAAAATGGCTGACGGAAATCAACGTCACCTCACCCACCGGTATTGTTGCGATTGACGCGTTTAACGGGACCGATACCGCTGGCCGGATCATGGATGCGGTGGAAGCCCGGTTAAACGCCTGATCTGATACTGCACATTAGCTTTTCTCTCGGGGGTGTGCGCCGCGATAAGCCTCCAGCAAAGCGGCCGAATCCACCTTGGTATATATCTGCGTGCTACCCAAACTCGCATGACCGAGCAGCTCTTGCAGGCTGCGCAAATCCGCACCGGCGCCGAGAAGATGTGTGGCAAAACTGTGCCGCAGCGCATGGGGGGTCGCCGTCGCTGGCAAGCCCAACGCAATGCGGGCTTTTGCCATCGCCTTTTGCACCATGCCTTGGCTGAGAACACCCCCGCGAAACCCGCGGAAAATCGGTTCTTCATCCGATATCGGCCATGGTGAGGAATCCAGATACTCGGCAACCGCCTGTTTGATGATCGGTAAAATCGGCACGACCCGCTCTTTGCCGCCTTTACCGGTTATCACCAGACTATTGCCCAACGGAATATCTGATCCGGTAATTGAAAGTGCTTCTGCGATGCGCAATCCGGCGCCATATAGTAGCAGCAGAACCGCGCGGTCTCTGGCGCCGACCCAATCATTGACCGCTGTACTTTCGACCATGTCTGCAACACCAAGCGCGTCATCGGGGGTTACAGGGCGGGGGAGCCCTTTTTTGATCCTTGGCCCCCGCATTCTGGGGCCGCCAGTGTCGGACAGGCCAGCCTGTTTGCGTGCGAAGCCGATAAAGGATTTTAGTGCGGACAATTCCCGCGCCGTGGAGCTGTTTCCCAAGCCGTCCTCGCGCCTGCTAGCCAAATGGGCCCGCAATGTGCCTGAGGTCATTTCCCCTATTTCGTTCCAACCACTATAATTTCCGCGTTCCAATAACAGTCGCGCTGCCGAAAGATATGCACGAACGGTATGTTCTGACCGTCTACGCCCTTGAACAAGGTGCTGTTGCCACTGCTCCAAGAAATCAGCTGCCGTCATGCGGACACCAAATCATAATGGACCAATTCACCCAGCAAGGCATCCAATACCGGTATTCCTTGAGGGGTCACGGTTAGGCGTGTGCCATCTTGCTTTACATATCCAAGCCGCTCCATCAGCGAGACTTGCTGCTGGTCAATCAATTGAGGCACCTGAAGGTTAAATCGATCAGCCAGTTGATGAACATCGACGCCCTCGCTCAAACGTAGCCCCATCAACAATGCTTCAGTGGCAGCTTCGGAGGTGCCAAGCTTCTGCTCTGATTTGAGCCCGCTGCCATTGGCCCCCACGCTGGCCAAGTAATTCTCCGGCTTCTTGTGGCGCAAGGTTGCCATACCGTTTCTACGTCCATGCGCACCGGGACCAATTCCGATATAATCCTGATACCGCCAATAGGTAAGATTGTGGCGGCTTTCCTGCCCGCACCGCGCGTGGTTGCTCACTTCGTACATCGGTATTCCTGCCGCATTGGTGAGTTCCTGCGTCACGCTGAACAGATCCGCTGACGGATCATCATCCAGCGGAGCAAATTTGCCAATCCGGACATCGGTCGCGAACCGCGTATTGGGCTCAATCGTCAATTGATATAGCGACAAATGATCAGTCCCGAACGCAAGCGCTGTGGTCAGTTCTTGCTGCCACATTTCAGCGGTTTGTTTCGGGCGTGCATAAATCAGATCACAGCTTACCCGGTCAAAGTTTTGTTGGGCCACATCCAAGGCCGACAGGCTTTCTTTGACGGAATGCAGCCGCCCCAAAAACTGCAACGCATCATCATCCAGAGATTGCAGGCCAAGGCTGACCCGGTTGATTCCGGCGAGCCTAAGGTCACCAAACTTATCCGCCTCTACTGAAGAGGGGTTTGCCTCCAAAGTGATCTCAATATCATCTTCAAACCCCCACAATCGTTCTGCCTCTGCCAGCAAAGCCGAGACAAGGGCGGGGGGCATTAAAGACGGAGTACCCCCGCCGAAGAAAATGGAATGGAGCCGTTCGCCAGAAGCAAGCTGCGCTTCATACCGCATGTCTTCCACCAGCGCTTTTTGCCACGCTGCAAAATCAACACCATCACGGACATGGCTATTAAAGTCGCAATAGGGGCATTTTTTCACGCAAAAAGGCCAGTGGATGTAGAGAGCGCGCGCCATCGTTCTTTCAGGACTTGTTAAACGCTTGAAGTCAAGGTGTAGCGATGCGGTTAAAGGTATCATCTTTCGTAGCGATGGCGCTGGTCACAGCCGGCATTGTCACGCACACTAGCGTAGCACAGGCGGAAACCAAGGCTTTGGTGTCGAGCTCACCCTCGAATGAGTTTGAGAAAGTTCTGCTCCAATTCCACAATACCGAAAGAGAACGGAAGGGCGCTGTTCCGCTGCGCTGGAATGACACTTTGGAGGATCAAGCAAGAGATTGGGCGCGGAGACTGGCGAAAGAGCGCCGAATGTATCATTCCACATATGAAGGCCGGCACCAAACTGGCGAAAACTTGTGGGCAGGCACAGCTGGGCGGTTCGGTCCGGATGCCATGATGACTGCATTCCTTAACGAAAGAGAATACTTCAAAGCGGGTCAATTCCCGAAAGTCTCTTCCACCGAAAAGTGGCAGGATGTGGGCCACTACACCCAGATCATATGGCGAAGCACAACGCATGTGGGGTGTGCCATTGAGAATGGCGGCGGGTTTGATTTTCTTGTTTGCCGATACTGGCCGAGCGGAAATGTAACGGGCACCTGGATCGACTAAGCGCCGAATTGCTCAGCAACTAATTTGGCAAAAGCATCTGCCCGGTGGCTCATCGCGTGCTTTTCAGCAGGATCTAGCTCGGCAAAAGTCTCTTTCCGCCCGGACGGCACAAACACCGGGTCATAACCGAACCCTAATGTGCCCCTTGGCGGCCAGGTCAGCGAACCGTCTATGCGGCCTTCATAGACCACGCTTTCGCCATCCGGCCAAGCCAGCGCCAACACACAAGAAAACCACGCATCGCGCGGCGTGTCCGGACCCTGTTCAGCCAGCAGCCCTTCGACCTTGCCCATTGCCATATACCAATCGCGGCCTGGCGAACCTTCAAAATGCTGCCGTTCTGCCCAATCGGCAGTATAAATTCCGGGGCGGCCATCCAACGCAGCGACCGAAAGACCACTGTCATCGGCCAGAGACACAATGCCCGATGCCTCGGCAGATGCTCTCGCTTTGATAAGCGCGTTTTGCGCAAAAGTTGTTCCTGTCTCCGGTGGTTCCGGCAGGCCCAGTGAGCCTGCCGAAATGCACTTCACACCATACGGGTCGAGCAGAGCCGAAATCTCTTTCAACTTACCTGCGTTATGCGTGGCGATTACAAGCGAACCGGAACCAAGACGTTTAGACACCCTTATGCCCTCACTGTGTCGCTTTAAGTTGCTCTGCGAAAATGCCGTCGCAGCCGATTTTGGCTAGGCGGAGTAGGCGCAGCAAGCCTTCCTCGTCATAGGTTGCGCCCTCCGCTGTTGCTTGCACTTCGGCAATCTGACCGCCCTCGATCAGGACAAAATTCGCATCCGTGTCTGCATCGCTGTCTTCTGGGTAATCCAGATCGAGAACAGGTGTGCCTTTGTAGATACCGCAACTGATCGCGGCGACCTGAGCAGTGATCGGATCATGGGTTATATCACCGGATGCCATCAAAGAATTGACCGCGAGACGTAAAGCCACCCAAGCGCCTGAAATTGAAGCAGTACGGGTTCCGCCATCGGCCTGGATGACATCGCAATCCAGAGTAATTTGACGCTCGCCCAGCTTCTTGAGATCAACAACAGCGCGCAGAGAACGCCCGATAAGGCGTTGAATTTCCTGTGTCCGACCGCTTTGCTTGCCGCGAGCCGCCTCACGGCTACCGCGGGTATGAGTGGCGCGGGGTAGCATTGAATATTCGCCGGTGACCCAACCTTCACCTTTGCCCCGCAACCATGGCGGGATCCGCTCTTCGACGCTTGCGGTACATAAAACTCGCGTATCGCCGAAACTGATCAGGCAAGACCCTTCTGCATGTTTGGTGAAACCAGTTTCGATAGTGATAGCGCGCATTTCGTCAGGCGCACGTCCAGAAGGTCGCATAGATTGTCCTTTGATGAATCGGTTGCGCTTCGTTAGGCCTAAGGGGCTTGAGCCTGCAAGGCCGTTGATTAGATTGACCCCATGACAAATGTACCTTTGACGGAATTGACGAACAGAGCGCGGGAGATATTCCAGCTCGTTGTCGAAGGGTACATTGAAGATGGCACTCCGGTTGGATCCAAGGCGCTTGCGAGTAACGACCGGCTGGAATTGTCACCTGCGTCAATCCGTTCTGTCCTTGCCGACCTCGAACAAATGGGGTTGTTAGCCGCCCCGCATACCAGCGCGGGACGGATGCCGACTGAAACCGGACTTCGACTGTTTGTCGACGGGATGATGCAGGTCGCAGAACCGTCCCGCACGGAACAGGCGGCTATTGAGCAACGGCTGTTAGAAAACGGTCCGATAGAGCAAGCCCTGGAAGCAACGAGCACGTTGCTGTCGGACATTTCTGGCGCAGCAGGCGTGGTCATGATTCCCAAGCGGGAGAACCGGTTAAAACAACTCAGCTTGATCCGCCTCTCTGAGACACAAGGCTTGGCGGTCTTGGTAAGTGCTGACGGGCAGGTTGAGAACCGCGTATTCGCGTTAGATGCTGCCGTGGACAGCTCTGACTTGGAACAGGCATCCAATTATATCACCGGGCGCCTGTCAGGCAGAACTCTAGCCGAGGCGCTGAAGGTTCTGAGACACGAAATCGCTTCCGAAAAAAATGCGTTGGACACAGCGAGCAAGGCCTTGGTTGAGAGTGGCTTGGCGGTTTGGACGCAAGATCCCGCACAGCGCCCTGTGTTGATAGTCAGGGGACAAGCTAATTTGATTGACGATGGCGCTCTGCAAGATATCGAACGTGTCCGTTCTCTGCTCGACGATCTTGAAAATAAGCAATCTGTGGCTGCTTTGCTGGAAGATGCCCGCACTGCCAATGCAACCAAAGTGTTTATCGGCGCGGAGAATCGGCTTTTCGCGCTGTCCGGATCTTCCGTGATTGCCTCGCCATATCGTGATGGCGAAGGAAAAGTGGTGGGAGTATTGGGAGTGATTGGACCGACCCGGTTGAATTACGCGCGCGTTGTCCCCATGATTGATTTCACAGCGCGTTCGTTGGGCAAACTCATCGGATAGCGAACCAAAAGATAGCTGGATTTAGAAAATGATGAATGACGATAAATCGGAGCCACAGGGTTCCGAAACTCAAGATGCAGCCGTTGAAGCGGAATTGAAAGGCGTTCCAGAGGAAATGCTGGCTGATGATGATGGAGAAGACGCAGCCGAAGAAGGCGGGCTTGAGGAAGCACTGAGCAATTTGCGCAGCGATCTTGAAGAGCAAAAGCAGCAAGTGCTTTATGCCCGCGCGGAAACGCAAAATGTGCGTCGCCGGATGGAAAAAGATATTGCCGATGCACGGGCCTATGCCGCGACCGGCTTTGCGCGGGATATTCTGTCCGTTGCAGATAATCTGTCACGCGCGATTGAAGCTGTGCCCGCTGATCTGCGTGAAGATGAGAAGTTCAAGGGGCTTGTAGTTGGTATCGAAGCCACTCAGCGCGAGGTCGAGAAGGTATTCGCCCAGCACGGGATAACAAGAGTTGCGGCGATGAACATGCCGCTCGATCCGAACCAGCATCAGGCCATGATGGAAATTCCAACCGATGCGCATGAACCCGGCACGATCATTCAGGAAATGCAATCCGGATATATGATCAAGGATCGCTTGTTACGGCCAGCGATGGTGGGTGTGGCTAAAAAGCCGGACTAACGACAATTTCAGCCAGCTGCGCCGGGAAACCGCACCAAAACGTCATATGCGGCTGCGCTGGCTACGCCTGCTAATTTGGCACCATTTCGTAGCATGAATGCATGCTTCACGATTTCGGCCTGTTGTTCGATCCCATATCGTTCCAACGGCCAACCGGGCTTTAGGGTGTAGTCATATCTGGCCCATGGCATTCGGTTAAATACCAGCCACCAGCGCCCCTTGCGCTGCGCTTGCCAAACGTGAACCATTTCGTGGATAAAGTGCGCCTGCGGGCCAATCGGCTGAACCGAGAAATCGTCACAATAGCCCATCGAACTGGGGTGAAAATGGATATGTCCGCTCGGCGCCATCGTGACGTTCCGCGGCTGGAATGGCATCCATTTTTTCCGTCGGATCTTGACCAAGCTGTAATCAATTGCAGAACCAAACACCGATTGGGCCAGCGTGACTTCGCCAGCGGTCAGGGGCCGTTCTCCGCCTGCCGGGCAGAATAAGGTCTGTTCCGTTTGAAGTTTGTTCAATTATTGCCCGATCAATGGCTATGCTCACGCTCGCCGCCAGCGGCAATAATTTTGGCCGGAACGCTTTGTTTGTCGCCACCAGAAACGATCAATGTGACTTCGGTGGTGCCGCCTGGTTTGAGCTCTGGCGAGACACCCATTGCCATGATGTGCTTGTCCCCCGGCTTAAAACTGACTTCCGTCCCCTTAGTCAGTGGAACCGGCAACATTTCCATCATCTGTACTTTAAAATCATACTCACCATATTCGTGCATCATAGCGCTTTCCGCACCTTCAACCGCGACCCGGCTGAGAGACACGGCCCGATCGCCTTCGTATTTCAAGTCCAGATAGACCGCTGCTGGGTTTCCTTCTACCGGAGCGAGCACCATCCGCACATTCTCAACGGTTAGCCCCTCAATACCTTCAGGCGCCTCGACGACCTCTTCGGAGGATTGCCCGCAGGCCGCGAGGGTCACTGTTGAAATACCCAACGCCAAGCTTGCTAGAAAACGTTTCGCCACGACAAAAGACTCCTGAATTGTTTCTGTATTGGGACTAGCTGTCTCAATCCCTTGTGCCAACAAAAACCGCACCTATATCCAGCTCCGAAGTTGCAAATTTAACAAGCTCTGTTGTGCAGCATTCTTGGACGATCGTTGGCAGCAGGGCTGAAACATTTTTAATCAAGTGGGGAATCCATGGCTAAAGTAATTGGTATCGATCTGGGCACGACAAATTCGTGTGTCGCCGTTATGGACGGAGGCAAGCCTAAAGTTATTGAAAATTCAGAAGGCGCTCGCACGACACCTTCTATCGTAGCGTTCACTAAAGATGGCGAGCGTTTGATTGGCCAGCCTGCAAAACGTCAGGCCGTCACCAATCCGGACAACACTCTGTTTGCCATCAAACGCCTGATTGGCCGCCGCTTTGATGATCCAATGACCAAAAAGGACATGGATCTCGTCCCGTATAACATCGTCAAAGGCAAGAACGGTGATGCTTGGGTCAAAGCTGGTGAAGAAGATTATAGCCCGTCACAAGTTTCCGCATTCATTCTTCAGAAAATGAAAGAAACCGCTGAAAGCTATCTTGGTGAAACAGTCACACAAGCTGTGATCACCGTTCCAGCTTACTTCAACGATGCGCAGCGTCAGGCAACCAAAGATGCCGGTCAGATTGCTGGTCTTGAAGTACTGCGTATCATCAACGAGCCGACTGCTGCTGCTCTGGCATATGGCATGGACAAAGATGACGGTAAAACTATCGCCGTTTACGATCTTGGCGGCGGTACTTTTGACATCTCAGTTCTCGAAATTGGCGATGGCGTGTTCGAGGTGAAATCTACCAATGGCGACACGTTCCTTGGCGGTGAAGATTTCGACAATGCCATCGTTGAATGGTTGGCTGGCCAATTCAAAAAGAAAGAGAACATGGATCTGGCAACAGACAAACTTGCTCTCCAACGCTTGAAAGAAGCCGCCGAGAAAGCGAAGATCGAATTGTCGAGCTCGCAAACTACGGAAGTGAACTTGCCGTTCATCACAGCGCGTATGGAAGGTGGTTCGTCCACTCCATTGCACTTGGTGGAAACAATCAGCCGTTCCGACCTTGAAAAAATGGTTGGCGATCTGATCAAGCGCACTCTTGAGCCGTGCAAGAAAGCTATTGCCGACGCCGGTGTTGATAAGAACGGCATCGATGAAGTTGTTCTCGTTGGCGGCATGACACGGATGCCAAAGGTTCGTGAAGTTGTTGAAGAATTCTTCGGCAAGAAACCGCACACCGGTGTGAACCCTGATGAAGTTGTTGCCATGGGCGCAGCCATTCAAGCTGGCGTTCTGCAAGGCGACGTCAAAGACGTTCTGCTGCTCGACGTAACACCGCTGTCATTGGGTATTGAAACACTTGGCGGCGTCTTCACACGAATGATTGATCGTAACACGACAATCCCGACGAAGAAATCGCAGACTTATTCAACCGCTGAAGACAACCAGCAGGCGGTGACTATCCGCGTTGGCCAAGGCGAGCGTGAAATGGCAGCTGACAACAAACTGCTGGGTCAATTTGATCTGGTTGGTATTCCGCCAGCACCGCGCGGTGTTCCGCAAGTTGAGGTGACTTTCGATATCGATGCCAACGGCATCGTGAACGTTTCTGCCAAAGATAAAGGCACGGGCAAAGAACAACAAATCCGCATTCAAGCATCCGGCGGCTTGTCTGATGCCGATATTGATCAGATGGTCCAAGACGCTGAGAAATTTGCGGACGAAGACAAGAAGCGGAAAGAATCTGCGGAAGCACGCAACCAGGCTGACAGCTTGGTACACGCGACCGAAAAACAGCTTGAAGAGCATGGCGACAAAATAAGCGCCGATCTGAAGGGCGAAGTTGAAAGCGCCTTGGCAGAAGCAAAGACCGCGCTTGAAGGTGAAGACACTGATGCCATCAGCGAAAAGGCACAGGCTCTGACCGAAGTTGCCATGAAGATGGGTCAAGAGATCTATCAACAGGAACAAGCCAATGCGGCACCAGAAGGCGAAGCGGGACCAACCGAAACTCCTTCTGATGATGAAGACGTGGTTGACGCCGAGTTTTCTGAAGTGAACGAAGACGAAAACAAGGGTTAATACCCTTCTTGAAACTCTGCCCGCCACCGGCATACGTTGCGATCAACGTGTGCCGGTGGCGGCAACGGTTTAGGATCGAACCATGTCCGCAGATTTCTATGACTTGTTGAATGTCAGCCGGGATGCTGACGATAAAACCATCAAGTCTGCTTACCGAAAAATCGCTATGGAGTGCCACCCGGACCGTAACCCGGGTGATGCAGACGCAGAAGCTAAGTTCAAGTCAGTAAGTGCAGCCTATGACTGCCTTAAAGACCCGCAAAAACGCGCTGCCTATGACCGTTTCGGGCATGAAGCCTTTGAACAGGGTATGGGTGGCGGCGGCCAGGGCCCGCAAGGTGACTTTGGTGATATTGGCGACATCTTTGAGACCATTTTCGGGAGCGCGTTCGGCGGCGGTGGCGGCAGACAACAGGCCCGGCGGGGGGCGGATCTTCGGTATGATATGGAGATCAGCCTCGAAGATGCATTCCACGGTAAAAATACCCAGATCGAAATCGAAGTTTCACAAGGCTGCCGGACTTGTGACGGCTCGGGCGCGAAGCCCGGGACCAGCAGCCGCGTTTGCGACTTATGCAAAGGCCACGGGAAAGTCCGGGCCAAGCAGGGGTTCTTTGTAGTAGAACGACCTTGCCCGAGCTGTAGTGGCCGCGGCGAGGTTCTTGAAAGCCCGTGCGACGATTGCCGGGGCGAGGGACGTGTAGATCGCCCCATCACCTTGGATGTCGAAGTGCCACCGGGCGTCGATACCGGAACCCGCATTCGGTTAACCGGTAAGGGAGAGGCAGGCCCTCGCGGGGCTGCTCCCGGTGATCTTTACATATTCGTTCATGTTGCGCGGCACGGTGTGTTTGAACGCGACGGGACCACTCTGATTACCCAAGTTCCGATCAGTTTTACTACCGCTGCGCTTGGGGGGAGTGTCGACATTCCTGATTTGGACGGCAGCACAAATACAGTAGACATTCCCGCAGGCATTCAGTCAGGCAAGCAACTGCGTGTACGCGGTGCAGGCATGCCGGTTCTGCAAGGGCGTGGCCGCGGGGATTTGGTGGTAGAAATTGCGGTTGAAACACCAACCAAACTAACCAAAGCCCAGAAAGAAATTCTGTGTCAATTCCAAGAAACAGAGACGGGCGAAGAATGTCCTGCTAGCAAAGGCTTCTTGGATAAATTGAAAGATGCATTTTCAGGCTAGGACACAGGGCTTTGCTGCCATCAATTTCTATTATTGATGATTTTTTGGTCGACCCTTGGGCAGCCCGGCAGCAAGCTTTGGCGCTCAATTACGATCCAGCCATGCAGCATGGGAATTTTCCGGGACGTAATTCTACCGAAGCCCTATCAACGAGCTCGATTGATCAGACTGTATCTCGTTACCTGGGGACCAATGTCAAAGGCGCGGTTGGCACAAATCACGGTTACTGCCGCATCACCGGCAAAGCAGATAAAGGGAAAAGCGGAGTCCACATCGACCCCGCATTTTTTTCTGGTATTCTGTTTCTTTCAAAACCGGAAGACTGCATTGCGCCAAGCGCAGGGGGCACAGACTTCTTCCGGCACAAGCGGACAGGTTTTGAGAGCATTCCTAGAGATGCTCCGTCCATTCAGAACGCAGGATATAGCGACGTTAATCGGTTGATCGAAGACGTCGTCAACAAAGACACGAACTCCCCGGCGAAATGGGAGCGGACAATGCGTGTTCCGATCCGGTTCAACAGGCTCTTGCTGTTCTCACCGTGGCAATTTCACACGGCGGCTGGCGGCTTTGGCAAGACCGACGATGATAGCCGGTTGGTGATGCTTTTATTCTTCGATAGGGCTTAACCAAGCCGCTCCAAAACCTCTCCTCGGACCGTCGTCAGCAGCTCCGGATTGGCTTTTAGGCGGTCTTCTTCCTCATCCAAGATGGCGAGGAATACCTGCCGCTTAAATCTCAAGCATTCCTCATCCGGAAGCTGTTCTTCTGCTGTTGAGCAAATCAGATCAATCATGCGTTCGGCACCGTGTAAACGGCCCCATAGATAGTCATTCTCCCGGTAAACCCGGCTAAAGAACGCCCCGAAGTTATAGAATTCTGTGCCGCGTAAAGTTGCATTGGTGCCGCCTTCGCGGATCGCCCGCGCATCATCGGGTGAAATGCGATCAACCTTGATTGGGTCAAATTCCGTCAGCCCCTCATTTCGCATCAATGGAAGAGTGGCCACGTCATAAAACGGGAACCCAAGATACGTCAGGAGCATCCGCCGCCTTAAGTTTTTAGGCATCTGATCTAGCGCTTCCGCAAGCAGTTCTTCCGCCTTGTCGTCTATCTCTGGCAACAGTCTGTGCTCCGCCAAATGGGTCAGTACCGCACCGGGAGCGAGCAATGAATTGCCAGCCAAAGCGGAAAAACCACCCCCGAGCACCTGTGCTTTCTCTTGATCGAAGTACAGGGCAAGAATCCGATAGATTGCCGCCCGCGCGACTTCCAAAGCCTCATCCGGGATTTCCGGGTCTGCCTCCCAATCGCGCGCGAGCCGGCGTGCCAACAAACGAAGCCTGCGGATGCGAAAGCCCAAATCGTGCGCTCTAAAGAACGCAATAGCCTCTTCTTTCGTCTCACCGTCTTGGCACAGAACATCAAGACCGTTCTGCGACAGCTCTGCATAGAAACTATCAGCAATTGGAGTGCTATCCGGTAGTCCGAGTTCTGGTGCAGCCGCGTGAGTGATCTGCGCCAGCTTCTCGACAATTCCAGTAAATTTCGCCTGGGCATAAGATTGGAAAGCATAGCCCGCTTCATCAGCCGCAGCCTGCTGGGCTTTACCGCGCCATGACGCCAAACGCTTAGGGGTAGGGCGGTTGAGAAACAGAGTCCGTCCAAATAATTTTTCTACAGCGCGCTCAACTTCCGGACGCAGCGCCATCACCATTCGCTGCATACGCTCTGCATCAAGAGACTGTTCTTCCAGATCTTCCAGATTATCGCGAATAGGCTGTTCGCGCGGAATGGTGGATAGGGATCCGAATATTGCAGAGAAGAAACCGATAGGCTTACTGTCCTTCTCCGCATTATCACTGAAACGGTCTGGGCGCGGATCGATATAGACGAACCGCCGATCAACCTGGCGCTGTGCCGGCCGTCCTTGTAGCGCGTCCAATGCCGCACCGAACGGAGCATTGACCAGAACAGACCCGTCAATCAGCACAACATCATCTGCGGAATTGGCCCGCGACCGCACCGGCATCACACGCGCGATAAACTTATCTCTTCCGGTCCATGACAAACCCTCGTGGCTTACCAGCTGATCTATTTCCTTCAATTGGAGCGGTGGGAACGCTCCGGGAAAGCTGGCTGTTGCCCTCGCAGCGACAGTCAATTCCATCGGATCAGCCAAGCTTCGCCCGCCATCACCCGGTGTCACGGCAGAAAAACCGATCGGAAGCCGGTGCTCGCTTTCTTCAACAACAGCAGGACTATTCAAGCGCAGCAGTTCGACATGGCCCCTAAAATCGGTTGCTGTTACGAGCAAATCGATTGGATGGCCGGGCGGTAACAGAGGCTTTTCGATGTCGCTATCCGCCATAGACTGTAACGCGTCATGAAGCAGTTTCGAGAATCCCAGACCTGAGAAGGGCGGTTCAAACCACCGGCCCTTAATCAATTGGGTAACTTTGCGGCGCACCTCCGCCCGTGTTTCAGGAGCCACGCTTTCAGAAACCGCATTACCTGGGCGTTTCAAAAACCACGAGACAAAGGGTTGCGACCAGAATTTGGCAAAACGCCAAACTGGACGGGCATCAGGATCGACGAGTTGATCGACGTCGGCATTTTCTAACCATAGGTCTGTTAGGGGCTCGAGAGATTGGCCGGAATGGATAGCTTGCGCCAAAAATACAGCGTTTATCCCACCCGCACTGGCGCCCGTCAGGATGTCTGGAAGCACACGAATACGCAGGCTTTGATGGCTTTCGATACGCTCTAGCAGATCACGGTAGACCCCTTGGACACCTTCACTTCGTTCTACGCCAGAATGATATGCGCGGCTCGCCTTGGCGAGTTTCCATATTTCTTTGGTGACGCCATGCATGTAAACCGCAAGGCTGACACCGCCGTAGCAAACAAGGGCAATTCTAAGTTCTTTTTGTCTCACTTCACCACTGTGACGGTGAAAAGCTTAGATGGCAATTGCGTTCCGCTTATGTTCTCACTAAAGAAACTGCATGGCGAAGGCAAAAAAACGATATGTTTGCGCAGCATGCGGCGCAGTTGCACACAGATGGCAGGGACAATGTCCGGATTGTTCAGAGTGGAACACGCTGACCGAGGATATGCCTGCGACTGTATTCTCACAAAAGCATGACTTATCCAGCGGCGGGCGAGCGGTCGAATTCGTCGCGCTCAACACGCCCAGCGAACCTCTTACCAGAAGGCCTACCGGGCTTGAAGAATTCGACCGCGCTTTGGGCGGCGGGCTGGTTCCCGGCTCTGCCATATTGATGGGCGGAGACCCGGGGATCGGGAAATCGACCTTGCTGCTGCAAGCCGCAGCCAAGATCGCTAAAGATGGGGCTCCCACAGTATATGTTAGCGGAGAGGAAGCTTCAGGACAGGTTCGGATGCGTGCCGCGCGATTGGGGTTGGCGGATGCCCCCATAAAGCTGGCCGCAGCCACTTCTGTTCGGGATATTCTGACCACTCTGGGCACCATGGAAAAACCTGCCCTGCTGGTGATCGATTCGATCCAGACGATGCACTCTGACACGATTGAGGGTGCTCCCGGTACTGTAAGCCAGGTAAGAGGGTGCGCCTTTGAGCTTATCCGGTACGCCAAAGAAAATGGCGTTGCACTGGTGCTGGTTGGCCATGTGACAAAGGATGGAAGCATCGCTGGGCCAAGAGTGCTTGAACACATGGTCGATGTGGTGATGAGTTTCGAAGGTGAACGCAGCCACCAATATCGTATCCTGCGCGCCCTCAAAAATCGGTTTGGCGCGGTGGATGAAATTGGTGTGTTCGCAATGGCTCAGCAAGGGCTGGAAGAAGTCACAAATCCATCAATGTTGTTTCTGTCTGGCCGGGATATTCCGCTGGCAGGAAGCGCGGTGTTCCCTGCGTTGGAGGGGACACGGCCGGTATTGATCGAAGTGCAAGCACTGATTGTGAGATTACAAAGCGGGGCAACGCCGCGACGCGCCGTGGTTGGCTGGGATAACGGGCGTTTGGCCATGCTGCTTGCTGTGCTTGAATCGAGGTGCGGGTTGAACTTCAGTTCGGCAGAAGTGTATCTAAACGTTGCAGGCGGATATCGCTTATCCGATCCCGCCGCAGATTTAGCCGTGGCGGCAGCGCTCATTTCGGCGCTGACGGATCAGGCATTGCCAAACAACAGCATTTGGTTTGGTGAAGTATCGCTGGCTGGCGAGATTCGGCCCGTTTCCCATGCAGGCTTGCGGATCAGAGAAGCGGCAAAGCTCGGTTTTACCGAAGGCAGTGGCCCCCAAGACGGCGAAACCACTAAGGGACTAAATTACAGGGGGTTAAAACAATTACGGAACCTCGTTGACCAAGTGATGCCAAAAGAATAATCATCACACGCATGGGCGGTTTTGATATCATTGTTCTGGCTATTGTCGGCGTGGCAGCGATCGGCGGTTTCGCCCGCGGCATTGTTCAAGAAGTCTTGTCACTGGCATCTTGGGTATTGGCTCTGTTTGCGATCCATTATCTCCATACACCGTTTTATGAGCTTTTAAGGGATTATATGGGCCCCGGCACGGCTGTTGCCGTATTGGCTTTCGCGATCCTGCTTCTGGTACCTTATGCTGCCATGAAGCTTATCGCTGGGCGAGTAGGGGAAGCCTCCCGAAATTCCATTCTTGGACCGATTGACCGCGTGCTGGGCTTTGGCTTTGGCGCGATAAAAGGGACCCTAATCGTCGTCCTAGGGTTCTCATTGCTGGTTCTCGGGTATGATACCGTATGGGGTGTTGCCGGGCGGCCCGCTTGGATGACGACGGCGAGAACATATCCCGTAATCAACGCAAGCGCCGATTCATTGGTGCAAATGATCGAAGATCGCCGTGCCCGTTTGCGGGACAGCAGCACCGCCCTTTGATGGCTCAAACAAACGCTGCAAAATTATACACACCTGATGTGTTGGCTTTGGCCGTTACTCTCGCTGATTTCCGATTGAAGCACGATAGCAGTCATCAAGCTGACGCCAGATCATCCACCTGCGGCAGCACCATTACGGTTGGAATGGATTGTGACGAGAGCGGCTTGATCGCTTCAATTGGCCTATCAGTATCGGCATGTGCAATTGGGCAAGCCTCCGCGGCCATCATGGCTCAAAACGTGATTGGGCGCGATCAAGCTTGGGTTCGGTCGCGGCAAAATGAAATTGAAACTTGGCTGTCAGGCGCGAAGCCTACTCCAAATATTCCATCTTTTGATCTGTTGGATACAGCAAAGCACTATCCCGCACGTCACGGTGCAATCTTGCTTCCGTGGAGAGCTGTCACTGCGGCGCTTTCCAACGAAGGATCAGCAAGCTAACACTTCGGCCTGTTCATAGGGGAGAACCGTTTGTCATGAGTGACGCAGCCGCATTGAAAGCGCATCAACCGAGCGAGAAAGAGATTCGCCTCGTTATTGCCGCATCATCCGCAGGCACGATCTTCGAATGGTACGACTTTTTTATCTACGGCACCCTGGCTGCTTTGATCGGAGCTGCTTTTTTCCCGTCGGACAATGAAACGCTGCAACTCCTGCTTGTCTGGGCCGGGTTTGCGGTGGGTTTTGGTTTCAGGCCACTAGGTGCGATCCTGTTTGGTTTTCTGGGTGATCGGCTGGGGCGGAAATACACGTTTCTTGTGACCGTCACCCTGATGGGCATCGCGACAGCCGGGGTGGGCTTCATTCCAAGTGCTGCCACTATCGGTATTGCCGCGCCCATAATCGTCATCCTGCTGCGCATATTACAAGGCCTCGCATTGGGCGGGGAATATGGCGGCGCAGCGATCTATGTTGCTGAACACGCTCCACCAGAGAAACGCGGATTTTACACCAGCTTCATCCAGGCCAGCGTGGTCGGTGGGTTTGTTTTATCGATCGTAGTCGTCTTGGCATGCCGCGCCCTGATCCCCGCAGAAGACTTTGCGGAATGGGGCTGGAGAATTCCATTCTTACTCTCGATCATTCTCCTGTTCATATCCCTGTGGATGCGGTTGAAGCTCTCAGAAAGCCCTGTGTTCAAGGCCATGAAAGAGGCCGGCGAAACCGCCAAAAATCCGTTTGTCGAAAGCTTTACTTATCCAGGCAACAAGAAGCGCATTTTTGTGACACTGTTCGGTGTCACGGGCATTCTGACAACGATCTGGTACACGGCGTTCTTTTCGGGCCTGTCGTTCTTGCGCGGCCCCATGCGGTTAGATCCAGGCATGGTAGAAATTATCATGCTTGTGGCTGGCGGCGCATCGATGGTTTTCTACATCCTCGTGGGGAAATGGTCTGACACTGTTGGCAGGAAGAAGCCGATTGTGGTTGGCGCTATCCTGTCGCTGCTGCTGTTGTTCCCAGTGTTCTGGGGAATTGGCGCGTTGGCCAATCCGGGATTGCAGCAGAGCGCGGTCGATTCTCCCATCACTGTCGCCGGAGAGTCATGCCAATACGACCCATTCGCAGAAGCTCAGGAAACCCGATGCGGGCGAGTGCTACAGGATCTGACATCGCTTGGTGTGAGTTACAACATCGCGCCCGCCAAAACGCTGACGGGTGATCAGTTTGCGGTATCGATTGGGAAAGAGCGAGCAGACTTCAACGAGGCATACCCATGGGACGATGGAGCCGCTCGTAAAGCGGAGTTGCAGTCGATGCTTGAAACTGCTGGCTACGACTTCTCGGTTCAAAATCCGCCTATGATTAACATCCTTGGGATAATCGCACTGTTGCTGGTTTTGGGTGTATTATCGGCGCTGACCTATGGTTCTGTCGCAGCATTGCTGTCGGAAATGTTTCCGCCAAAAATCCGCTATAGTTCGATGTCGATTCCCTATCACATCGGCGCGGGTTATTTGGGCGGCTTCCTACCGTTGATTGCAGGCTACATCATAGCTTCAACCGGGGATCCATATTCAGGGCTGTGGTATACTTGGGTCGTAGTAGCATTCGGCTTGGTTATCGCGTGGTGGGGCCTGCCGAGCGGGCCGCCTACTGACTTTGACGAGCATGCCTGAAGCCCCGCCTGCGCATCTTCGGCTGACAGTCGATACGGGCGCTTTGACAGACAACTGGCGCGCGCTTGACCATCTGTCTGGCAAGGCGGCAGCTGGCGCGGCGGTGAAGGCCAATGCCTATGGTGTCGGGGCCCAAAGCGTAGTGCCCGCTCTAGCCGATGCAGGCTGCAAATCGTTCTTCGTTGCCCACTGGGCGGAGGCGGCTGAGCTACTTAACTATGTACCCGCCGCCCAAATATCTGTCTTGCACGGCCCGTTGACCACGGCAGATGCCAATTTCGCGCGATCAACTGGGGTGAAGCCGGTCATAAACAGTCTGCATCAAGCCCGGCTCTGGCAAGATACAGGCGGCGGCATTTGTGACCTAATGATAGACACCGGGATCAACCGTCTGGGCCTATCCCCAAACGAAGTATCTGACAGGCGCATCGCTGAGTTGGATGTCGATATTTTGATGTCGCATTTGGCTTCTGGGGATGAAGACAATCCATTCAATCATATGCAGATGGATGCATTTCGTTCTGCTGCTGCGAGAGTAGGATATCAGCGGTTGAGCTTGGCCAACAGTGCCGGGATCGCGTTAGGCCACGAATTCACCTTCGATCTGACCCGACCTGGCCTTGCGCTTTACGGTGGTATTCCGCGGCAAGAATTGGACGGGATCATTAAGCCGGTGGTGGGTATCGACGCTGCTGTTCTACAAACTCGGATGCTGAGCGCAGGAGACACCGTTGGCTACAATGCTACCTTTACGGCGCCCCATTCTATGCGGGTAGGGGTGGTATCATTGGGGTATGCTGATGGGTATCTGCGTTCTTGGGCCGGTCGGGGTATGCTGCAATATCAAAGCGCAGCATTGCCGGTGCTTGGAAAGGTATCGATGGATATGATCGTCGTAGACCTCACAGACGCGGCAAATTGTCAGGAGGGTGACTGGCTCACTGTTCCATATGCGCTACCGGAGGCAGCGCGGAAAACAGGTTTGTCGCAGTATGAACTGCTGACCATTTTGGGACAACGATTCAGCCGCTGAGGACATTTTACCGACTTATGTTGCACTGCACATGCTGCACCTGCTAATGCAGCATCCATAGCGACATTTAGGACACTCCAATGGCCAAGCGCAACGCGCAACCCGGTGATAAAGTCACCATCAAGAAATACGCTAACCGGCGTTTGTATAACACCAGTTCATCTAGCTACATCACGCTTGATGACCTTGCAGCAATGACGCGTGAAGGTACCGACTTTGCGGTTGTTGATGCCAAAAGTGGGGAAGACATCACCCATTCAATTCTCACGCAAATTATCATGGATGAGGAAGCAAGCGGCAAACAAATGCTGCCGGTCAGTTTCCTGCGTGATCTGATTGCGATGTATGGCAATTCCATGCAGTCGATGATGCCGCAATATCTCGAAGCCACAATGTCCAATTTCCGGGCCAATCAAGCCAAGATACAAGACGCGTTGAAGGATGGCTTAACCGGCAATCCGATTGCAAAAATGGCAGAAACGAATTTGGCCGTGATGCGCGCTGTGGGCGAAGCTATTCTGCCAACTGGGAAAACGGCTGATACTGCGGAAAGCACATCTGACAGTGACGAGATTGCAGCCCTCCGCAAGCAAATGGCAGAAATGCAGAAAAAGCTCGACGAAATCGGTAAATAAGCCGCCGATATCACGCTGCATCCAATCTCTAAGAAACAGGAATTTTTGTGTCTAACATTCGCCACGCATTGAACGTGAAGCGCGCAGACGATTTTGCGCAATGGTACCAAGAAGTCATCTCGGCTGCTGACTTAGCAGAGGAATCTGGCGTCCGCGGATGTATGGTCATCAAACCGTGGGGCTACGGCATTTGGGAACGTATCCAGAGGCTACTGGATGACCGCATCAAGAATACAGGTCATGATAATTGCTATTTTCCGATCTTCATCCCGCTAGCGAATTTTGAGCGTGAAGCGGAGCATGTGGATGGATTTGCCAAAGAAATGGCGGTCGTTACGCATCACCGGTTGATCCAGGATCAGAAGGGCAAGCTGGTTCCCGACCCAGCAGCCAAATTAGAAGAACCTTTGGTGGTCAGGCCAACCTCCGAGACTATCATTGGCGACGCAATGGCACGTTGGGTCCAAAGCTGGCGCGATCTGCCCTTGAAGACGAACCAATGGGCAAACGTTGTGCGCTGGGAAATGCGCACACGAATGTTCCTGCGCACAAGTGAATTCTTGTGGCAGGAGGGGCACACAGCACATGCCGACGCAGCTGAGGCAAAAGAGCACACTCTGCGTATGCTGGAGGTTTACCGCGCTTGCGCTGAAGAAGATTTGGCAATGCCTGTTATTGCAGGTGAAAAACCAGAGAATGAACGTTTTCCCGGTGCCGTAGAAACGTGGTCGATTGAGGCCATGATGCAGGATGGCAAAGCACTGCAAGCGGGCACATCGCACTATCTCGGCACCAATTTTGCCGAAGCATCAGGGATTAGATATCAGGATCCAGAGGGCAGCCAGCAGCTGTGCCATACCACCAGCTGGGGCGTATCAACACGGATGATTGGCGGTGTCATCATGACACACGGGGATGATGACGGCCTTCGTGTTCCGCCCACAATTGCACCGCGCCAAGTCGTAATATTGCCAATGCTGCGCGGGAAAGAGGGTGATGATGCGCTGATTGAATATTGCCAGTCGCTGCATGATCAACTAGCCAAACAATCTGCCTTTGGCGAACGGCTGCGGGTCCTGCTCGATACACGGCCCGGTAAAGCGGCGGCAAAGCGCTGGGACTATGTCCGCAAAGGCGCGCCGGTGATTATCGAAGTTGGTGGCCGCGATATGGACAATGACGTTGTCAGCCTGCTTCGGCGCGACCAAATGTGGGCTGAAAATGGTAAGCCCGATTTCCAAACGCCAACGCGGGAAGAGGCCGCTAACGGGATGCAGGAGTTGCTTTACGCAATCCAAGCAAATCTGTTCCAACAAGCTAAAGAACGGCGGGATGCCAATATCCGGACTGACATTACCGACATTGAAGGGCTGAAAGAACACTTCGCTGACACAGCAGTTCACCCTGGCTGGGTTCAAGTAGCATGGTCCAAGCCGACTGGTGCCGATCTTGATGCGGTTGTTGAGACGCTGAAAGACATGAAGTTGACAGTCCGCAACGTTCCGATGGATGATACACCAACAACCGGTGCCTGCATCTTTACAGGTGCGCCGGCAGTTGAGCGCATCTACGTCGCAAAAGCATATTAGACTTAGGGGGAGGGGGCCGATGTTCGCATCTATTGCCTATAATCTGAAGAATCTGACAAACATTCATGGCCGAGATGGTCGTAAAGTGTTTTGGCTCTATGTGTTGTTCATCGTAATACTAAACGTTCTTGCTTCAATCTTAGCGAGCATTCCGATGATGGTGGCTGCCGCAGAAGTTGGCATCGCCGCTGCACAGTCTGGCAATCAAGCAGCAGCCGAAGCAGCCATATTGGATGAGGTAATCAACTATGCTCCGACACTGGTTTGGTTCAGCATCATCCAGTCAGCTGTCAATATTGTCCTGCTCGCGGCGTCTTTTATGCGCCGAACTCACGATGTAGGGCTGCCGGGTATTTTGGTCGCAGTACCCATAGCTATACAGGTTATTTGGATGTTTATCGCTTATCGCCAACTGGATGGAATTGCAGACACAATGCGGTCTGGTGCCCAGGCAGAACTGGCAGGCAACAGCATGCCTCTGGAACCGGGTATGATCGCACAAGACTTATTAGGCTGGCTGGCCTTTTTGATAGTTGTCTTGGTTGGATTGATGAAATCTCAACAAGGGCCCAACGCTTATGGTGAAGGCCCGAAAGTACTCTGAAGACCTTTCCTTCCCGGACAGCAGATATCAATAGCAGCGTGTTTGACTAAGTCCGTGACAGGGGCCGCGGCCCCGTCCATAGGGCGCAAATGGCCAAACAATCCAAACCACGCGCAGCTGGTCTGCCCACTCGCGAACAAATTCTCGAATTCATTCAGTCTGCCGATAGCATTGTCGGCAAACGGGAGATCGGAAAAGCGTTCGGCCTTAAGGGACAGGAGAAGATTGCTCTAAAACGTCTCTTGAAAGATATGGCGGAAGAAGGTTTGATCGACGGCAAACGCACCGCCTATCACCGTATGGGCGGCGTCCCGAAAGTCACCGTTTTCAAGGTTATGGATATCGAGGATGGCGAAGCTTTTGCCATTCCAGAAACCTGGCAACCCGATGACGCGACACCGCCGCCGCGGCTGAGGGTGATCGAAGGAAAGAAAAAGGGTGGTGGGCGATATCCCGCCCTCAAGATTGGCGACCGCATCTTAGCGAGAACGGAAGAAGCGGGCTCAAATCTAGAAGCGCACGTCATGAAAAAGCTACCGGCGAAGACCGATGGCTTGATGGGTGTTGTGGAAATTGACGCGGGCGGAAAAGCATGGCTGGCACCCGTCGATAAACGTATCCGTACATCATCCGCCATTGCCGATCTCGGCGGAGCTGAAGCGGGCCAATTGGTACTGGCCGAGCCAGCTGGTCGTGGCACCCGGGCAGGGGTGAATGTCATCGAAGTGCTCGGCGATCCACTGGCCCCCAAAGCTTTCAGCCTGATAGCTATTTCCAAACATGGCATCCCGAACGTTTTCCCGAGCGAAACATTGGCGGAGGCAGAGCGGGCAACAAAATTACCGGTAAGCACTGACAAACGGGAGGACTTGCGACACTTACCGATTGTGGCAATCGACCCCGCTGATGCGCGAGATCACGATGATGCAATATGGGCAGAACCTGATGGGGAGGGCGGTTTCAACGCATTAATCGCCATCGCCGATGTCAGCTATTATGTCCGCCCCGGAGGCGCGCTGGACCGGGAGGCACGGAAACGCGGTAACTCGGTATATTTTCCCGACCGTGTGGTGCCCATGCTGCCAGAAGTTCTGAGCGCAGATGTATGCTCCCTAAGGCAGGGGGAAGATCGTGCAGCAATGGCCTGTCATTTGCGGGTATCGAGCACGGGCAAGATTACATCGCACCGCTTCTCACGCGCGATCGTCCGGATTGACGAGGTTATTCCTTACGAGGATGCTCAAAAGAGAATTGATGATGGCAGCCCTCCTGAAAACCTCCGCAATCTATGGGATTGCTGGAAGGTTTTGGCAGCTGCCCGTGAAGCACGCGATCCGCTGGATCTCGACCTTCCAGAGCGGCGCGTTGTCTTGGATGATCAGGGCAAGATCGCAGAAATCGCCGTTAGGGAACGGCTGGATGCCCACCGCGTCGTGGAAGACTTTATGATTGCAGCCAACGTCGCTGCGGCAAAAGCTCTGGAAAGCAAAACTGCCCCTGTTGTTTACCGGGTTCACGAACAGCCGAGCCGCGAAAAACTGGTGGCCCTTCGTGAATATCTGGAAACTTTTGGTAAGAAACTGGCGCTGGGTCAGGTCATCACGCCCGCCTTGTTCAACAAGATGCTGAAGGATGTAGAAGAGACTTCAGAGAAGGCTCAGGTGATGGAGGCGGTACTACGGTCTCAAACCCAAGCATATTACGGCCCAAATAATGCGGGCCATTTCGGGCTAGCGCTCGGATCATATGCTCACTTCACTTCGCCCATTCGTCGGTATGCCGATTTGCTTGTTCACCGGTCACTGGTCGATTCATTTGATCTGGAACAAGCCAAACCGTCTTTTGATATTCCGGCATCGTCAGGACTATCAGACAAAGACCGCGATGATCTTGGTAAAATTTGCGATGCGATTAGCAAAACCGAACGCCGCGCGATGGAGGCGGAGCGGGATACCATTGATCGTTATGTTGCAGCGTGGCTTTCCGGAAGAGTGGGCGAAACCTTCGAAACCCGAATTACCGGGGTCCAGTCGTTTGGTTTCTTTGCCACAATCGTTGGATTGGGCGGAGATGGCTTGGTTCCGGTATCAACACTCGGGTCAGAATTTTTCCGCTATGACGAAGCGGCACAATCGCTGGTCGGCGAGCATAGCGGTACTAGCTATTCTTCCGGTGACACCCTCAAGCTCCAGCTAGGCGAAGCAAACCCTCTGACCGGCGCGCTGAAATTCGTTCCGCTCGACGGTGATGGCAATCCGATAGAGCCGCGGGGGCAAAGAAATGCGCCAAAGGCCAAGACGGGACATCGCGGCAAAGGCCCGCAAAAGCACATGCGTGGGAAGCGGGGACGACCTGGAAATATCCGTCACCAAGGGCGGAAGAAGCGCTAATCGCTTATCTAACTTGCGACGCGGTCAATATCGTCATTGGTAAAACTCCCGGGGACCACATAAAGCGGGCAGGGCAAACTGCCGGAATGTGACGAGAAATGCGATATTAGCGGCCCAGGTGTACCGTCTGCTGCCGCACCTAAAACCAGCGCCGCAACCTCGGGATGTTCGGCGAGATATTCTTTGATGACGGCATGGCCTTCACCAGTCTTCACAGAAATGGTCGGCATTTTGCCGCTTTCAGAAAATAGATTACCAGCGGCGCTGCTCGCCATAACTTCCGCCCGGTCTTTCGCTTCCTGCTCAATCGTCGCTTGCACAGCTCCGAAGGCATTGAAATTCTGCTTGGCGACAAGCGCCAAAATATGAACCGCTCCGCCGCTCGCCATCGCACGATGAGAAGCAAACCTAAGCGCTTTTCGCGCCTCGGCTGTCTCATCCATAATCACCAAATAAACACGCATATCGCTACTCTGCCCCACACCGTCAGGTGCGAGGTATCGGATGAAAACGTATTCGGCGCAAGAACCTTGCTCGAAACCGCTAAATTGGCCACAGAGAGTTTGTAGGCCAAAACAGGAAATTCAGACCGATATGCCCACCCCAATTAAGATGCCCGCATTGTCTCCGACTATGGAAGAAGGCACGCTTGCCCGTTGGCTCGTGAAAGAGGGAGATACCGTCAGTTCAGGCGATATCATGGCCGAAATTGAAACCGATAAAGCGACCATGGAATTTGAAGCTGTTGATGAAGGTGTCATCGTCAGTATAGATGTTGCCGAGGGCACTGAAGGTGTCCAAGTCGGTACCGTGATTGCCACGCTCGCTGAAGAGGGTGAGGACCCTGCAGAGGCAAAAGCTGCCCCGGTCAAGGAACCACAAGCTGAAACCAAGACAGAAAAGGCTGAGCCTGCGAAGGCCGCGCCTGCTGCTGCAGCTGCGGCTCCTGCTCCGACAAAGACACCCGAACCAAAAGGTGATCGCATTGTTGCGTCACCTTTGGCAAAGCGGATCGCGGAGCAAAACGGTGTGGACCTAACCGGTATCACAGGCAGCGGACCAAATGGCAGAATTGTGAAAGCAGACGTCGAAGGCGCCAAACCGGCAGCGTCGGCAGTCACCGCACCTGCAGCCACGCCGTCCGCGCCCGTTCAAACCGACCTGCCAGACTTTGACATTCCGCATGAGGATGACAAACTCAATAATGTTCGCAAAGTTATTGCTCGCCGCCTAACAGAGGCCAAGCAAACTATTCCGCATATCTACCTCACCGTTGATGTGCGTCTGGATGCGCTGCTGGACCTGCGTAAGCAGCTGAACGCTTCGCTGGAGGCGCAAGACATCAAGCTCTCGGTCAATGACTTGTTGATTAAGGCCTTGGCGAAATCTCTGGCGATGGTCCCGCAATGTAATGTCAGTTTTGGCGGAGATATTCTGCGGACCTACACTCGTCAGGACATTTCTGTAGCAGTGGCAGCCCCCAGCGGTTTGATCACGCCGATTGTCAAAGATGCCGGAAACAAAACGGTTTCCCAGATATCGACCGAAATGAAGGAACTGGCTGGCAAGGCCCGCGATGGCAAATTGCAACCACATGAATATCAGGGCGGCACTGCCAGCCTGTCCAATCTGGGTATGTTTGGCACGAAACAGTTCGATGCCGTTATTAACCCTCCACAGGCAATGATTTTGGCTGTCGGAGCTGGCGAACAAAGGCCCTACATTGTGGATGGCGCGCTTTCTGTCGCAACCGTGATGAGCGCCACTGGCAGCTTCGACCACCGTGCAATCGACGGTGTTGATGGCGCTAAGTTGATGGCGGCGTTTAAGGGATTGGTTGAAAGTCCCTTTGGCTTGGTGGCGTAAACCTTATGAATATGCTCACCGCCATTGCATTGGTTGCTCTGCAAATCGGACCTGCCGCACCTGAACGCTTCGACGATGAAGGCCGCGCGCCGATGATTGGGCTTGAGGGGCCATCAGCTGACGCCTGCCCGGGCATTGGCCGCATCGCCAGTTTTGAAGCGCGCAAGGGTGATTTCATGCGCGTTCGTGTGGATGCATATGAACTGGCGGCGACAAAAGACAAACTGCCATTATCGACGCTTGTCTGGCTGTGTGAAGCCGATGAAGGTTGGCAAGGGATCGTCTACCCAATGGGTGACAATCAAGATCTGGGGGACTGCCGCGTCAGCAGCGCTTTGGCTGTTTCGGAACCCTATAGCGGACCATGCCAATATGGCTGGATTCCAGCAAAACACATTGAACTGGTTGCTGGGTAAAGCACCACTTCCACAACGGAGTATCTATGGCTGCGCAATATGATGTCATCGTTCTTGGCTCGGGCCCCGGCGGCTATGTCGCGGCGATCCGCTGCGCTCAGCTGGGTCTCAAGACTGCGATTGTCGAACGTGAGAACCTTGGCGGTATCTGCCTCAATTGGGGCTGCATCCCGACTAAGGCGCTGCTGCGTTCGGCAGAGATATTTCACTACATGCAGAATGCCGGTGATTACGGGTTGAAGGCGCAAGGTATTGAGGCTGATCTGGAAGCGGTGGTAAAGCGCAGCCGGGGTGTAGCCAAACAATTGAATCAGGGCATCGGACACCTGATGAAAAAGAACAAAATCACTGTTCATATGGGTGAGGGGGTGCTGAACTCTCCGACATCGCTAACCGTGAAGGGCGATAGAGGCGAAGAAAAGCTCAACGCCAAACATGTGATCGTGGCAACAGGGGCGAGAGCACGGGATTTACCTTTTGCGCCCGCTGATGGCGAACGTGTTTGGACCTATCGTCACGCCATGACGCCAAAAGAGATGCCGGCAAAACTGCTGATAATCGGTTCGGGAGCAATCGGTATCGAATTTGCCAGTTTCTACAATGATATGGGCGCTGATGTGACCGTGGTTGAAATGCTGGACCGGATCGTGCCGGTCGAGGACAATGAGGTGTCCGCGTTCCTGCACAAATCGCTTACCAAACAGGGCATGACGATCATGACTGGTGCCGGTGTCGAGGATTTGAAAATCGGGACCAAAGGCGTAACTGCGAAGATCAAAGGCAAAGACGGAAAAGTCGAAACCAGCGAATTCAGTCATGTTATTTCAGCGATTGGGATTGTCCCAAACACGGAAAACATCGGTCTGGAAAAAGCAGGTGCAAAGATGGACCGGGGATTTATCCAGATTGACCCTTATGGACGTACCGCCGCAAAAGGCTTGTGGGCCATTGGCGACTGTACTCCGGGACCGTGGTTGGCGCATAAGGCCAGTCACGAAGGTGTGTCCGCAGCAGAAGCCATCGCGCAGGAACTTGGCAATAAAGATGTCCACCCTCATCCGCTTGACCGCAACAACATTCCGGGCTGCACATATTGCCACCCGCAAATAGCCAGTGTCGGCCTGACGGAAGCCAAGGCCAAAGAAGCAGGCTACGACCTAAAAGTCGGCAACTTCCCCTTCATTGGTAATGGTAAGGCTATTGCGCTTGGGGAAGCGGAAGGCTTTATCAAAACTGTGTTTGACGCCAAGACCGGCGAACTGCTGGGCGCCCATATGATCGGCGCGGAAGTCACAGAGCTGATCCAAGGATATACAGTCGGCAAGACGCTCGAAACGACAGAGGCTGAGCTAGGACAAACGGTATTCCCGCACCCGACACTCAGCGAAATGATGCATGAAAGTGTCTTGAGCGCGTATGGTAAGGCTCTACATATTTAAGCATGGCCCACGGAACTCACAGCTATCTCCCCGATCCGCGCAATGAGAACGTAATCATTGATGTAAACGGTGAGCACTTCGCTCGTCCTGAGGCAAAAATATCCGTTTTCGATAGCGGGTTCATGTTGGGTGATGGTGTGTGGGAAGGGCTCCGGCTGCATGCCGGAAAACTTGCTTTCCTGGATCAACATTTAAACCGCCTCTATCGCGGCGCCAAGGCGATCGCGATGGACATCGGTATCACGAAGAGTGAACTGACCGAGCGGCTTTATTCTGTCCTTGCCGCCAATGAAATGGACGGCGACGGGGTCCATATCCGCCTGATGGTAACGCGCGGCATCCGCTCGACGCCCTATCAAGATCCCCGTGTGGTGATCTCACCAGCAACAATAGTCATCATTCCAGAATGGAAAGAGGCCCTGCCAGAGACGGCGACGCGCCTGCTCAGTCTTTTTACAGTGCATGTTCGGCGTGGATACCCCGATGTACAAGACCCCAAATTGAACAGTCACAGCAAGCTGAACTGTATTACAGCCTGTATCCAGGCGACCCAAGCCGGCGCTGATGAAGCGTTGATGCTCGATCCGCACGGCTTTGTTGCCACCTGTAATTCGACCCACTTCTTTATCGTCAAGGATGGTGAAGTTTGGACATCGAGCGGCGATTATTGCCTCGATGGGATTACGCGGGGCATGGTAATCGAGATTGCGCGTAATGCTGGTATTCCAGTCTACGAGCGCAATTTTTCTCTAACCGACGTTTACGGCGCGGATGAGGCCTTCACCACAGGTACTTTTGCAGGCCTTGCCCCGGTGGGAACCGTCGATGGAAGAGAGCTGAGCACCAAACGCGGCCCTATGGTTAAACGGCTCCAACAGCTATATCTGGAAAGACTCTCCCACGAGGCAGCTGGCACCACCGGATGACTATTCGCATCGCCATGTGGTCTGGGCCGCGCAATATTTCCACTGCGATGATGCGTAGCTTTGGAGGGCGCACGGATTGCACGGTGAGCGACGAACCGTTTTATGGCGCTTACCTGAAACAGTCTGGCGAACCTCAGCCGATGGCAACTGAGATCATCGAAGATATGGAATGTGACTGGCATGCGGTAACCGCTGCTATGAACGGGCCACCTCCGGTTGATGCAGCAATTTGGTATCAAAAGCACATGCCGCATCACATGATTGATACCGTGGGGATCAGCTCTTTTCCCGATCATCGACATGCATTTCTAATCCGCGAACCAGAGCGTGTCATCGCGAGCTACGTTCGCAAGCGGGCGTCCGTTACGTTTAAAGATCTTCGCTATGACAAGCAGCTGGCATATTTCGAAGAAGCCGCGACGCTGTCCAACACACCGCCGCCCGTGATCGAATCGACGAGCTTTTTGAACGACCCGGAAGGTCATTTGAAAGCGCTGTGTGCCGCACTGGAAATACCTTGGGATGCCGGGATGTTGAAATGGGAAGCCGGGCCCCGGGAAACTGACGGGATCTGGGCCTCGCATTGGTATGACCGTGTGACAGCATCAACGGAATTCGGCGCCCCTCCGAGCGAGATGCCGAAGCTGACCGGTGATGCTTTGAAGTTGGCCGACCAGTGCCGGCCGTATTATGATGCAATGAGAGCCTTTGCCCTAACATCATCACATGAATAAAATCCCGTTCCAAAGAAGGGTAGGGGGGTGAGACCATCCAACCTTGGAACGGGATAGCACTAGGGTTAAATACTGCTCGCGCAGTACATACATCACCGCTGAAAAATTCAGCTTTGATGTGCGACCCCAAGGGCTCTCGATTATTTGCTTCGGCTGATGAGAGCGCGAAGCTTCGAGTTGATTTCGCCTAACAGAAACCATCGCCATCGGTTGTAAAATCATATAACGCAAACTGCATTGTAAGGTTAGCGTCAGTTTTACCCGCTATGCAGCGCGTGTATAAGTTTTTGTGTGTACCACTGAGGGATATGAACATGATCCGCCAATCACGTGTGCTTTTTGGGTTTATTACCGGCATTTTGCTCGGATCTTTTTCCAGCACTGCTGCCGTGGCAAATGACGACGCACCTATCACGTATAAGGTAGCCCAGGGTGATACGCTGTATTGGCTGGCGAAGCGGTACATGGTCGGACCGCGATCGGCAGAGATCGTGCGCCGGCTCAATCGGGTCACTCACCCCACGCAGATGCAAGCCGGTAAGGTGTTAAGAATTCCGAGGGAGCAATTGCGTTCAAAGCCTGTACTACTTCGGATCCAAAGTCTCAGCGGGCCGGTAACGCTGATTGCCAACGGGCAGCGTCTAGCTGCTACCAAAGGTGCTGTTTTGCGGCAGGGTATGGAGATCGAAACTGGCCGAAAAGGCTTCGTCGCCTTTAGTGGTGACAGCGGATCACTGGTTACTCTGCCATCGCGCTCTCATGCACGGCTAAAAAGCGCAAAGCGGTATCTCATAAATGACGCGCTCGACGTAGATTTGGAAATTGTGAATGGCCGGAGCTCGATCAAGGCGCCGAAACTCCGTGCACAGGAACGGTTCCGGACACGCACTCCTGTTGCCGTGTCCGCCGTTCGCGGTACGGAGTTCAGAGTGGGTTTTGATGCGGAGACTTCATTAGCCACAACGGAAGTTATTGAAGGCAGCGTCAATGTGTCTGACATGGCAGAAGCCGCCTTGGCAGACGCTGGTTTCGGAGTGGCGTCTAGTCCTGCCGGCATTAACGAGCCGGAAGCACTTTTAAATGCTCCATTGATGAATGACCCTACCCGGATCCAGACATCGGAATTGGTGGAGTTCTCTTTTGCCCCCGTAACCGGCGCGAAGGCCCACCGAGTGCAAGTCGCACAAGACGCTGGGTTCGTCTCAATTTTGGACGATCAACTTGTCGACGGCGATGACGCTGCCTTCCGTGAACTTCCAAACGGGCGGTATTTTGTGCGCACTCGCGCAATCGCCACAAGCGGGCTGGAAGGCTTGTCCGAGACGCATTCTTTCCGTCGGCAAAGGGTCGGCGTAACCGCCTCTGTCGCACAATCACCTCTGGATGACGGTTTCAAATTCGCTTGGCTGTCACAAGGTGATGGCGAAGTATTGTACGGCTTCCAGATGTGGCGCAAAGATGATCCGAACACCTTGTTAGTCGATGAGCTTGGAACGCAAGATAACTCTCTCACTTTGACCAACCTGAAACAGGGACGTTACGTTTGGCGGGTCGCCGCCTTGCAAATGCTGCCGGAAGGATTGGTGAAAGTCTGGGCGGATCCACAGGAATTGACCGTTGGGGAGTAAATCCGTACTTCCCACCAGGTATTCAGGGGTCGTGTCCTCACAGCAGATCAATTAGGAACAGCTAGTGCGGATTAGACTGATTGCGGAATGGCTAATTTTGCTGGCCTTCGCCTGCATTATTGCTGTTACCAGCCTCGTTACCGCCATTAGCAGCAAGGTTGATTTCGCGCTTCTCGATTACAGTACCGCCCTGATAGACCGTCCTGCAAATCAAGATATTACTATCGTTCAAATTGACGATGCCAGTCTTCAACAAGTCGGCAGTTGGCCTTGGCCACGCAATACGCATGCTGCCCTTGTTGATAGGCTGAGTGCAATGGGTGCCCGCCTTATTGTGCTCGATATTCTGTTTTTTGAAGAGACAAGCACCGATAGCGACGCAGCTCTGGGGCGAGCGATTAGTGATGCGAATAATGTACTCCTCCCGATATCCTTCCAAACCGCTTTTGATGGATCAGGTCGAAATGAAACCATCGAACCTATCGCTGAAATTGCCAGCGGAGCCATAGCAACCGGGCATGTCGCACTGGAATTCAGCGATGATGGAATTGTACGGCACATATCGTTAGCCCACGATCTAGATGGTCGAGAGGCCGTTCCCCATTTGATGATCGCCGCCCATCAGCGTGCCTATGGCGAGCTACCGGATCAAGTTCTGGGGCAACAACAGGGCGCACCGTGGCCCTTGCTAGATTTTCAACAGGCGGGGCATTTCAAGACTGTGTCCGCGGCATCAATTTTGGACGGTTCCGTCCCACAAAATCTGATTGAGGATCAAATTGTACTGGTTGGCGCAACAGCGCAAGGAATGGGTGACGCTTACGCCGTACCTGCGCATGCTGGCGGTATCATGAGCGGAGTAGAGATTCAGGCGAACCTGCTTGAGTCACTTCAAAGCGACCAGTTTATTTCCAAGAGCAGTTTTTGGACGACCGTGTTTGTTACGCTGCTGACAATCTCTTTACTGTTCCTTGGCTTTTGGCAACTGCCACCGCAATTCAGCCTTATCCTTACCGCATCGCTGGCCGGTGCGTTGCTGCTCATGTCAGTTGGAGGCGTAGCTGCGGTTGGATGGTGGTTTCCACCGGGATCCGCATTGCTCGCCATCGTCATCTCATACCCGCTATGGGGATGGCGCCGCCTTGCATCGGTCAGCAATTTCCTCGATCGGCAGGCTGTTAGCCTTGCAGGAGTGAGCACGCGCATCTCTGACCGGGGCGGGGGCGGTTTTGACTTTGTCGCTCGGCAAGTTGACCGGATGCGCGGCCTTCTCAGCGAGTTTAGTGAACGCTTTTCGTTCATCAGAAATATTATTGAAGCGGCACCAGACGCGATCATTGTGTTGGATAAAAACCGGCTGGTTACGATGAAAAACCAGAAAGCCGTGACGCTGTTCGGTCCTGAAGAGGGCGATCAATATCTACCTGAAATGCTGTCATCGGTTGGCGCGGTTTTGGACGGGGCGAAAGGGGATCTGAACCTCCCAGACGGCCGCAGCTATCTGGTAGCAGAAGCATCCTTTGCCTCAGAAGAGCAGCATGATGACAGCCATACAGGCCAGATCATGGTGTTGCGCAATGTCACGGAACTAAAGCGTAAAGAAGCTGAACGCCAAGAAATGCTGGAGTTCCTGTCCCACGATATGCGCACCCCGCAGGTCTCTATCATTGGCCTTTCTGGTCGCGACTCAGTTATTGCCGACAATGACAAACGGTTTGAGCGTATCCAGCAGCAGGCCAAACGCACTCTGAAGCTTGCAGACGATTTTGTGCAGCTTGCAAGACTGTCAGAAACCCCGGTAGAAAAGGAAGATACGGACCTTTGCGCGCTGATCAATGAGGCGGCTGACCGGTGTTACACCACTGCCAAAAAGAATGCGGTTACGATCCATCAAGAGCTACCTGATGATCCCGTATTTATATATGCAGACCCGTCATTACTGGCCCGGGTGTTTGATAATCTGCTCAGCAACGCCTTAAAATTTTCACCTGCTGGTTCCACAATATCGATTTGTATTGCCGAACTGCTCGAGAACGGTGAATATGTTTCGGTTAGCGTTGCGGACCAAGGGCCAGGCTTGCCAATCGAACGTCAGGACAATCCATTCGCACGCTTTGGCCACCATGATGATAGCGCTGGCCCAAGTGTAGGCTTGGGTCTCGCCTTTGTAGAAATGGCAGTGAATGCCAATGACGGGCTAATCAGTGTTGATACTGCCACGGGCGAGGGCACCAAATTCACTATTCAACTACCCGTGGCGCCAGAGATTTAAGGCATTAGCGATTGGCAGCGCTCGCGACGAGCTCATCTGCCATCACGGAAACTGCCGTTTCGGTAACCTCGCACACGTCCGACTCACGCATCCCGCGAAAAGCCACACTGCCATCTGACCGGTCAAATACGATGAGTGTAGCCCGTAGGCGCTCGCCATCACATTCTTGAAGAAATTTCCGCTTCCGCGCTGCCGAGACATAGGCCACTTCTTGGTCAGTATCCTTGACCACGGCTATTGCGCTATTAGATGCCCTTGCGGAGATCGCGAAATCAGCGACATATCTGCCGTCTGTGGCAATGGAAAAACCCCGACCACGGAAAGATTGCTCAAGCGCTTCTTTGTAAGCTGTATGGTAAGACCCATTGCCGGAACTATGAAGCGATACTGAATCCGTTTTACTCAGGCCAGGACCGTACCCTTCCAATGAAGGATTCCCGGCCAAGCTACAGCCAGACAGAATTACGGAAGCCGCGACCAGCAATGCCGATTTCGCATTCACCAATACCGCAGCTGAAACTGTTTTGCTCATGAATACACACCCTCTTTGGGATGGGTTAGTCGACTTCTAAATAGGTGTCCATTCTGTATCCGAAGCCGAAGACGGTTTGGATGACAAATCCATTTTCGGGTTTCAAGGACAGCTTTGATCTCACTCTGGAAATATGCATATCGAGCGTGCGTGTTGCGATGTCTTCTGACGTTCCCCAGACTTGCGAAAACAAGTACCCACGAGACAATGGCCGGTTCATATTTTCAAAGAACAATGCGCCGAGCTGGAATTCCTTTGAAGTGAGTTTAATTTCCTCGCCATTGACCAAGAAAGTGTTTTCCAAGCTGTCTATTTTGTAAATGCCGTACTCTTTGAAACGCTCACGCGTGACCTGTGCTTTCCCGCGTCTTGCTGCAGCTTCAATTCGCGCCAGAATAACAGCACTGCTTTCTGGCTTGATGACATAGTCACACGCGCCTGTCTCCAAACCACGGATGATGTCACCCTTACTGCTGCGGCTTGTCAGCATGATAAACGGTGGAGGCGATTCGATATTTTCTGCCGCCCAACCCAGTACTTCAATTCCGGTTGCACCGGGCATGCTCCAATCCAACAACACTACATCGAAAGTCTCACGCTTTATGGCATTTAGCACATCTTTACCGTTGCGATATGTCACACATTCATGACCCGCGCCGCGGATGGCCGCTTCAACTTGGCTGATAACTTCTTGATCGTCGTCTGCAATTGCGACCCGAATTGGCATATGCTGCGCCTCCTGCGTGCGGGCAATTATGTTGTTTACCTGTATTGGCAGCCCGATTTATTTTACAATTAGGCGGGATCGATCGGTTGGCCAAGGCCATGTTGCGTCATTTTACAAGTCTGTATTTAGCTTTGAAAAATAGGAGCAATCTATGTTTGAGCACACAGGCGCACGCATAGAAAACTCTCGGTAAGAGAGCCGCTGCAAAGATCGTGATAAAAAGGGAAATGGCGGGCAGTAAGGGATTCGAACCCTTGGAGGGCTTGCACCCTCGCTAGTTTTCAAGACTAGTGCATTCGACCACTCTGCCAACTGCCCGCAAGCGCATTAGTTGCGCTTCTCTCACAGGTAAAGAGCCAAGTTTGCCCCGAAGCCAAAAAATGTGACAGCCGATCATTTGATCGGCTTTCCCCATCATATTGACGAAATAGACTTGCAGTTATTCTGCTGTGTGACACCTATTAGCGATGAATTTCAAACCCATGCTAGCCGCGCTCGCGGCGATGATCGTTATGTCGCCCGCGACGCCGGCCCAATCCCAAGACATGTCATTTGATGCCTATGTGCAGCTGATGTCCGCCAAGGCGCGTGCGCAAGGTGTTAGCGAGCGCACGATCACTCGTATGACCGCCGGATTGACGCCGAACCAGCGCGTGATCCAGCTGGATCAGGGGCAACCGGGCTCTCCAACCCGGACCGGTTATCCGGCGCTGGCACCCTATATCAACACGCATGTGAACCCGACCCGCATCCGGCGGGGGCGTGAAATGTTTGGATCGACTCGCGGGATCCATCCCCGTGTTGAAGAAAAATACGGCGTCCCCGCAGAGATATTGATGGCCATTTGGGGGCATGAGACCAATTACGGCGGCTATAAGGGCAATTTTGATTTGTCGCGCTCGCTCGCAACGCTGGCCTGGGAAGGGCGCCGCCGCAATCTGTTTGAGAGCGAATGGATCGCGTTACTCAAGGTTGCAGAAAAGGGATATTCCCGTTCGGAATTGGTCGGCAGTTGGGCTGGAGCTTTTGGAAACCCACAGTTTTTGCCGAGCGTATACCTCCGTCTCGCCACTGACGGGGACGGGGACGGCCGTGCTGACATCTTCAACAACCGCGCTGACACGCTTGCCTCGATCGCCAGATACTTTCAGGATTCGGGCTGGCGTACCGGTCAGCCATGGGGCGTCCGGGCTTCTGTACCAAGCTCGCTTGATCGCGCCGCCATCGAAAATAAAGTCGTCTCGCCTGTGTGCCCTCGGGTTCATGAACGCCATAGCCAATGGAAAACCGTTGCAGAATGGCGCCAATTGGGCGTTCGGCCGCAAAAATTCTTGGCTGATGATGTGCTGGCATCCTTCTTCCAACCCGACGGTCCTGGAAAACCTGCTTGGCTCTTAACCTCAAATTATAGGGTTATCCTCGAATATAACTGCTCGAACTACTACGCTATGAGTGTGGGATTGCTTGCAGATGAGATTGTTAACTGACGTCCGTACCCGTTTCTTTGCCCTTGGCCTGACAGCCATGTTGGCGGCCTGTGGCCGTGGGGCAGACGACATTCCTAACTTCAGCAGCGCCGCGGAAGCGGCGCCGCAGACAGTCAGCTATGGCCCCGAGGCAGATTATCCGGTTGTCATCGGGAAGCCCTATACCGTCGAGGGACAGCTTTTCACTCCGGCGGACAGGCTAAATTACGATGAAGTCGGGTATGCCGGTGCTGATCCCCAAGGTGGAACCGGGATAACGGCCTCTCATAAGACGCTCCCTCTACCAAGTTATGTCGAAGTTACTTCACTCGACACAGGCAAGACTGCGCTGGTTCGGGTCGAACGGCGTGGCCCCATGACTACCCAAAGACTGGTCGGACTTTCGGCCGGTGCGTTGTCACAGTTGGGAATCAGTGATGGCAGCCCCATTAGAATCCGCCGCGTTAATGCGCTTGAAACCGATCGTGCAAAGCTACGCCGCGGACAAGCGGCATCAGAGCGGATGGAAACACCAGCATCTTTGGTCGCCATTCTGAAGCGCAAGCTTCCTGAAAGCGGCTCAGTAAGCCTTGCGCAAGCCAATCCGCCTGCTGCTAGCGTAGCCGGCGCAATGCCCGCCATGGCCAGCAGCAGTCGTGCAGTGCCAGAAAGCATAACGCCTGCTGCCGTCGCAGCCGCGAAGCCATCGACGGAGCTCCCGGCTGCAAATGCTGCGTCATTTGCTGATGCGTTTTCAAGAAACCGCGCGGCGGTAACGCAATATCCTTTGCCGCCCTTGTCTGGCGCAAGGCAAGCTGCCGCTCCTGTCCGGATGGCCCCTGCGGCCTCACCTAGAGCCGTACCAAGAGTGGCCCGCACCGCGCCGCCCGCTTCATCGGCCGTTACGAGCGGCGATATAGATGACGGTTTCGTTATCCAGGCAGCAGCGTTCTCTAGCAAAGCCAACGCAGAACGCGCTGCGAGTAAGATTGACGGATTTATTCAACAATCCGGGCGATATTACCGGGTTCGCAAAGGCCCGTTCGCCAATCGTGGACAGGCTGAAGCGGCACTCGCAAAGATACGCGCGGCCGGTTATAGAGACGCTCGCGTCTTTTCAGCAGGATAATAGCCGGTTCCTGCCCGGCGGCAGGAGTGGTTTTGTACAGTTCACGGAAATTGCTGGCTAATGCCGTTGCTGTTATCGCGGGCTTTATCAGCGCGCCAACAGCGTTGGGCACCAATATGCCAGACGTCAGCCAAACGGCGCCAATTGCGCTGTTGGTAGACGTTCAATCCGGGCAGACATTATTATCCCAAAACGCTGATAGACGCTTCATTCCGGCCTCTATCACCAAGGTGATGAGCGCATACGTTGCGTTTGAATTGCTAGCGGCAGGTAAACTCAGCCTCGATCAAGAATTTGCGATGAGCAATGAAGCGGCGGAAAGCTGGTACCGAACGGGTTCCACGATGTTTCTGGAACCGGGCGAACCCGTCCCGGTCGATCTGTTGCTCAAAGGCATATGCGCCGTGTCAGCAAATGATGGCAGCATAGTGCTGGCCGAAGGTGCTGCTGGGTCGGTGGAAGCTTGGGTTGCCATGATGAATGCAACTGCGCAGAAATTGGGTATGCGCAGCAGCCATTTCGCAACGCCAAACGGTTGGCCGGATGATGGGCAAACATTCACCACGGCGCGCGATCTTGAAAAACTGGCTAAAGCCATGATTACCTCTCACCCAGAATATTACGCCACGTATTTCGGCCAAGAAGGTTTGCGACATAACGGCTTTGCCCAAGCTAACCACGACCCGATATCCGGTATCATAGATGGCGCAGATGGCATAAAAACTGGCTATACAAACCAGGCAGGTCACGGCTTTTTAGGCAGCGCGGCACGCGATGGAAGCCGGCTGATAATGGTATTGGGCGGAATTGATACCGAGCAGAGGCGAGCGACAATTGCCCGAGAATTCGTTGAATGGGGTTTTGCCGGTTTTGAACGGAGGAGGATGTACTCCACTGGCGATCAAGTTGCCACGGCGAGAGTGCAAAATGCTGACCAGAGCTCCATCCCGCTCATTTCAGAACAACCTATCAATGTCGTAATGCCAACGGACTACACCGGCGACGTCACCCTGAATGTGATCTACGAAGGGCCTTTGAAGACACCTATTGCCCAAGGAGAAAAAGTCGCCGAGCTGGAGATATTGGTGGACGGATTACCTCCCGCACGTGTGCCATTAACTGCTGGTGAGACAATAAACAGGGCTGGAACGTTGCAGCGGATTTTCAACGCCTTTCAAAGTTGGATTAGCTGATGCGAGGCAAGTTCATAGCGCTGGAGGGCGGCGAAGGAACCGGTAAATCCACGCAGGCTAGACTGCTGGCTGCGGCGTTGGAGAAAAATGGCATCCAGTGCATCGTCACCCGGGAACCCGGCGGTACTGACGGTGCCGAAGCTATCCGGTCCCTGTTGCTGTCACCGCCTGGCTCTGGCTGGGGCGCGAAGGCCGAGGCACTGTTGTTTGCGGCCGCGCGGTCCGATCATGTTGAAAAGCTTATCCGGCCCAACATTGAGCGGGGCGCATGGGTAATATGCGATCGTTATTTGGATTCAAGCCGGGCATATCAAGGTGGTGCGGGCGGGATCGGCGATGAAGCAATCATCAAACTCCATGCGATCGGGAGCGATGGAATGCTGCCCGATCTTACCCTGTTGATAGATGTTCCTGCAGATCAAATTGCAGCCCGGCTGCAACAGCGGGACGGTGACGTTTCGGATGCCATTGGGGGTAGGGGAGTGGAATATCACTCTGCCGTGGCCCAGACATTCAAGACCATCGCCTCTGCTGAAGCCAACCGGTTCGCCACAATTAACGGTGCCGGCACGCCGGAGGAAGTTCATCACGCGATCTTAGCTGTCGTCCAGCAAAATTTGGGCGGAAAATAGTGGAACTAATCGGTCATCAGGAGCCATGGCGCCACTGGCACGATGCGATGTCAGGGGAGCGCATGCATCACGCGTGGATGCTGGCTGGCAAGCGCGGCATCGGGAAAATGCACTTTGCAGTTGAAGCGGCCCGGGCGTTAGTGTCGGACGGTGGTGTCTCCATGCCAGAGGGGAACCATCCCGATATTCTCACTCTTGAGCGTTTGCCGAAAGACGACAAAGAAGAGAAAAAGCGTGACGAAGGGAAACCCTTTGAAACCAAGCGCAACATCTCGGTCGCCCAAATCCGCGCGATGCAGAAACGGTTGACCACCAGGCCGACGCTCGGTTCAAAGCGGGCGATAATCATCGATCCGTCGGATGATCTGGAGAAAAGCGCCTCAAACGCTTTGCTCAAAAGCCTCGAAGAACCGCCGATTGGCACATTTTTTCTATTGGTTGCGCATCGCCCGTCACGCTTACTGCCTACCATTCGTTCGCGGTGCCGTATCATGAGGTTCCCCGATGTTCCCGACAGCGAAATGGATGCGCTGCTGAGCCGCGAGGCACCCGAGGTTGATCATAATACAAGACAAGCAGCGATTATGGCCGCAGCGGGATCTCCAGGCGTTGCGCTGGAGTTTGTCGAACGTGATCTCGGGCGTCTCTATTCTGTGATGCGGCAGATTGTTGCAGAGGGCGATGACGGCTTCGTGCTAAGAGGGCAATTGACGGACGCGCTCGGTGCACGGCCAAGCAGGGACAAATTGCTCGCCTCAATCGATCTTGCGCGGTCAGTATTGGCGAGCGGGATCAGAACCGCATCACCGGTCCAATATCCAGCAATTGTCGCTGCGCATGCAGAATTGGTGACCCTGTCTAGCCAAGCGCCAACTTACAATTTCGATTCCGGATTACTTATTGCAGAAATCGGGAGCTTGCTTGCATCTGCCGCCGGACCTAGGGACCGCGCCCATGTCTAAACCATACTATATTACAACCGCTATCAGCTATCCCAACGGGAAGCCCCATATCGGCCACGCATATGAGGCCATCGCTGCTGACGTAATCGCGCGGTTCCAGCGCGCCCAAGGCCGCATTGTTCGCTTCCAAACCGGAACTGATGAGCATGGCCTCAAAATGGCACGCAAAGCAGAGGAACAGGGCAAAACAGCGCGCGAACTCGCAGACGAAATGTCCGGTTATTTTCAACAGATGTGTTCCGCTCTGAACGTCAGCCATGACCGGTTTATCCGCACGGTGGAGGATGATCATCACCGCGCCAGCCAAGCGATTTGGCAAGCGATGGAAGCTAATGATGATCTATATCTCGATAGATATGAGGGATGGTACTCTGTCCGAGACGAAGCCTATTATGACGAGAAAGAGCTGACCGAGGGAGAGGGGGGAGAGAAGCTTTCACCCCAAGGAACTCCGGTTGAGTGGACCGTCGAGGAAAGCTGGTTTTTCCGGTTATCCAAATATCAAGACGCCTTGCTCGATCTCTACCAGAATACACCAGAGTTCCTCCAACCTGACAGTCGCCGGAACGAGATGATCGCGTTCGTTTCGGGCGGATTAAAAGATCTGTCAGTGTCGCGAACCAGCTTTGACTGGGGCGTTAAAGTGCCCAGAAGCGATAGCCACGTCATGTATGTGTGGGTAGATGCGCTGACAAACTATCTCACCGGCCTCGGCTATCCTGATATGGCTGGCGATATGGAAACGTTCTGGCCAGCGGATTTACACTTAATCGGCAAAGACATTGTACGGTTCCATACCGTGTATTGGCCCGCGTTCTTGATGAGCGCGAAGCTCCCCTTGCCTAAACAGGTCTTCGGTCATGGTTTCTTGCTTAACCGCGGGCAAAAGGAGTCCAAATCACTCGGAAATGTGACGGATCCCATCGCCTTGGCGGAGGCATATGGTGTAGACGAAGTCCGATATTTCTTGATGCGGGAAGTCGCGTTCGGGCAAGACGGAAGCTATTCAGCAGAAGCCATCGTGAACCGTTGCAACGCGGAATTGGCCAATAGCTTTGGCAATCTGGCGCAGCGTACTTTGTCGATGATTTTCAAAAATATGGACGGCGCGCTCGATTTCAAATGCGAAGCAAATCCCGCCGATGCTGCACTTGCTGCGACGGTGACAGATGGCTGTGACGCGCTGCAAAAGAGCTTTGAGAACCTTGCCTTCAGCGATGGGTTGGACGCCTGGATGAAGGCTGTCTTTGCTTGCAATCAATATGTCGATGAACAGGCACCTTGGACGTTGCGCAAAACAGATCCAGAGCGGATGAAAGCGGTCTTGATGACGCTGTTCAAACAGGTACGGGCACTGGCAATCGCAGTGCGTCCCGTTGTCCCCACGGCCGCAGACAAACTGCTCGAACAGTTAGGTATCGCCCCTGATGCGAGGGTCTATGCAGACTTGGCTGACGAGCAATGGCTGGCGAAACTTGAAGAAACAGGTTTTGTAGTAGAGAAACCTACCGGGGTATTTCCAAGATTGGACCTGCCTGAAACGGAAGCCGCATAATGTTGATCGATAGCCACTGTCACTTGGAATATAAGGGCCTGATTGAAGAGCAAGGCGCCGTGTTGGACAGAGCCCGTGCCGCAGGAATTCAGGGTTTCCTCAATATTTCCACTAAACAAAGCGAGTGGGACCAAGTCGTTGCGACGGCCGCTCGCGAGAATGATGTTTGGGCGAGTGTGGGTATCCATCCTCACGAGGCGGATCAACATGCCGATTTAGACATCGACGCATTGCGGCGGGCCACACAGCACCCCAAAGTCATCGCAATCGGCGAAACCGGCCTGGATTACTACTATGACAAGTCAGACCGTTCAGTGCAGCAAAGGCTGTTTCGGTCTCATATAAAAGTGGCGCGTGAAACAGGTTTGCCCGTGATTATTCACACGCGCGATGCAGAGGACGACACCGCCGCTATTCTTGAAGATGAGCTGGGGAAGGGCGCTTTTCCCGCTCTCATCCATTGTTTTACCGCCTCTTCCGAGTTTGGAAAAAAGGTTTTGGATTTAGGTCTGACGATCTCTCTATCCGGTATAGTCACCTTTAAGAATGCCAAGGAACTGCAAGAAATAGCAGCGGAACTTCCGCAAGATCGGATTCTGGTAGAAACAGACAGTCCGTTCCTTGCGCCGGTGCCGCACCGCGGAAAGACTTGCGAGCCTGCCTTTGTGCAAAACACTGCTCAGTTCATCGCTGATTTGCGAGGAACAACGATGGAGGAGCTTGCTGAAACAACAACAGAGAACTTCTTCAAACTGTTCTCAAAGGCAGCTGCCGCGTGAAGCTGATCGTCCTAGGCTCTGGAACATCAACCGGTGTTCCGCGAATTGGCAATGATTGGGGTGAATGCGACCCCAACGAACCGAAAAACCGGCGGACCCGGGTGTCTGTGATCGTTGAAAGCAATGCCGGTCAAAGGCTGCTGGTCGACACTTCGACTGATCTACGCCAGCAGTTTCTTGCCAATAATATTGACACCATTGATGGGGTTTTCTGGACCCATGATCATGCGGACCATTGCCACGGTATTGATGATCTGCGGGTGCTGCGATTTGATCGGAAAGGGCCCATTCCCGGCTTCGGATCGACCGAAACTGTGCGCCGTTTGCGGCAACGTTTTGATTATATTTTTGCTGGCCAGCATGGCTACCCGACAATTTGCAGTATCGATACGCTGGACCGGGTGCGGATGTGTGCCGGGTTTGGCGTAGAATGGTGCCAGATGCCGCATGGCCCAACCGAAAGTACCGCTTTCCGGTTTGATGCTGACGGTAAATCAATCGTTTACGCGACAGACTTCAGCGATGTGACCGATGAAATGGTTGATATGATGCGCGGAACGGACATCCTCGTTTCAGACTGTTTGAAGCGGAAAAAGCATCCAACGCATGCCAATCTGGAGATGGCACTCGATCTGGCCAAACGGACGGGTGCGAAACAGACCGTTTTGAGCCATTTGGACAAGACTATGGATTATGCGAGCGTAGCCGCCGAAGTGCCGGCAAATGTCCATGTCGGCTATGATGGATTGGAATTGATTGCATGAACCAGTTTGACGGCTTGAACATTGCATATCTGATCGGATGCCTGATCTTGGTCGGCAGCGCGCTCGCTGCATACAAGCTGAGTTGGAAACGCAGCATCCTGTATCTGTTGATGTGGGGATCAATATTCGCCGTCGTTACGTTAATTATCAACGCGGTACGGTAGTGATAAACTTCACCCCGCGCCTCACTCACCCATCGCTTACTTAACATAATATATATTATCATTCTAAGGTGTCCGTGGAATGACCACACAGATTTCCCGCCTACTCTCCATCATGACAACACTTCGCGACCCTAAGAATGGCTGCGAATGGGATCGTGCGCAGAATTTCCAGTCCATCGCACCGTATACGATCGAAGAAGCGTACGAAGTTTCGGATGCAATCGACCGCGGCGACATGGCGGATCTTCATGAGGAATTGGGTGACTTACTGTTCCAAGTCGTTTTCCATTCACAAATGGCCAAGGAGGCCGGCGATTTCTCCTTCGAAGACGTGGCCAAGGCCATATCGGATAAAATGGAAGCGCGGCATCCGCATATTTTTGGCGACGAAGACGGGCAGATGGGCGAAGCCCGTTGGGAAACACTGAAAGAGGCTGAACGCACACAGAAAGGTGCAGAAAGCGCGATGGACGGGGTCGCAACCACCCTTCCGGCCTTGCTGCGCGCGGAAAAGCTCCAAAAACGTGCTGCACGGACTGGATTTGATTGGCCTGATGTCGATGGCCCCGCCGCAAAAGTTCATGAAGAGATGGCGGAACTGTCTGAAGCCGATCAAGGACACCGTGCGGAAGAAGCAGGTGATTTACTGTTCGCTGCAGTCAATTTGGTAAGAGCGTATGGAATTGCCCCAGAAACCGCTCTCAAAAATGCCAACCTCAAATTTGAACGCCGGTTTCGCGGGATGGAAGCCAAAGCAGAAGGGAATTTCTCCGACCTATCATTAGACGAACAGGAAGCTCTTTGGTCTGCTGTAAAAGCCGGTGAAGCTTCGGGCGAAAGCTAAATAGCGCCAATATACCTAGCTAGATTGCGCGGACAGGCTTTCGAACCTGCCGAATTCCTTCGGCGTTAACCGCACCGATACGGCGCGAAGCGGGCCATCAGCCCCTTCCCCACCATCGGTCTCCGACAACACGTGCCCATGGGCGTACAACCAAGCAATTTTCTGGCCCGCGCTAGCAGGTAGAATAAGATCATACGAAACTGCCTCAGCTGTCAGAAGGCGATCCACTTCGGCAACGAACTCTTCCACGCCCTCGCCAGTTTCCGCCGACAATGGGAGGATATCTCGGTTGCCCGCAGCCAATTCAGACAGCTCTGTCTTGCTGTCCGATCCCAGTAGATCCCACTTGTTCCACGCTTCGATAATGGGGATTTCAGACGTTCCATCTTCTTGATCGAGGACGCCCAAATCGGCCAATACACCCAGCACTTGCGACTTTTGCGCTGCTGCCGCCGGATTGGCCATATCCCTGACATGGACAATAATATCCGCTGCCGTCACTTCTTCCAAGGTTGCGCGGAATGCCGCGACCAGTTGAGTGGGAAGGTCGGAAATAAAGCCAACCGTGTCCGACAGGATAGCCTTTTCAACGCCCGGCAACCGGATGGCACGCATAGTGGGATCGAGCGTAGCGAACAGCAAATCTTCAGCCATTACCTCTGCGCCGGTCAGGCGGTTAAACAGTGTTGATTTACCAGCGTTGGTATACCCCACCAGCGCGATGACAGGCCACGGCGCCCTGCCCCGCCTTGCCCGATGGAGCGCGCGAGTCTGGCGCACTTGCTCAAGTTCTTTGCGCAGCCGCGACATCCGCTGGCGGATCATCCGGCGATCAGCCTCAATCTGCGTTTCGCCTGGTCCGCCTAGGAAGCCGAAGCCGCCCCGTTGGCGTTCCAAGTGCGTCCAGCTGCGAACTAATCGGCTTTGCTGATAATCTAAATGCGCCAGCTCAACCTGCAACCGGCCTTCTGCAGTTGCAGCCCGTTCTCCGAAAATCTCCAAGATCAAACCGGTCCGGTCGATCACCTTGCGTTTCAGCTTTTCTTCAAGGTTACGCTGCTGGATGGGAGACAATGCACCATCGACAATAATCAGCTCGGCTTCTTCCAGCGTCGCTTGGGTATCGATATTGACCACTTGCCCTTCACCGAACAGCGTGTTCGGCTTCACATCGCGGACGGGAATAACCACCGCATCTGCCACGACAATGCCGATGGCTAGGGCCAGACCGCAAGCTTCTTCCAGACGCGACTCCGCATCCAGATCATACGCTTGGCGTTTGATATCCGGGCATATGACGATAGCTCGCGCACCGCGCGACACTTCGCCCATCAAGTTGTCGTCAAAGCTCAGTCTTCATCGCTTTCCCATTCGCCCGACAAATCGACATGGCGATCAGGTTGAATGGTGGAAACAGCGTGTTTGTACGCGAGTTGGACAAATCCATCGCGTTCAAGCAGCATACAAAACAGATCATAGGCAGCGATCACACCTTGCAGCATAACCCCGTTTACAAGGAACATTGTGACCGGCGCTTCCTCTTCGCGCACGCTCGACAAAAAAACATCTTGCAGCAGCCGCTGCTTGCGATTGCTGTCTTGGCTTGCGAATTCACGCGCGTTCATCGGCTGACTTGGCATGATTGTGGAAATCGCGTGCTTATAAACCAGCTGCGATTGGCCATCCCGCCGCAATAGAATTGAAAAATTATCGAACCAAGTGACAATGCCCTGCAGCTTGACACCCTTGACCAAAAACATGGTCACAGGCGCTTTGTCTTTTCTCAACTGATTGAGGAAAGCGTCTTGTAGATTGGCATGCTTGGTCGTGATTTCGGGTTCCGGTTTTTTCGGTATTGCACGCGCAGAAAGGGTCCGTCCCTCAGCCATTCTTTTTCTCCATTATTGGTGGACAGCTTGTGCCGGCCACTATCTGGTGAAGTACAATTTGCCCCTCACCGAAAAACTATGCTTAAACTATGGAGAAACAGGCCGCTTTACAACAGCAAATAAAAGACAGTTTTGTGACAAATCATTCCTCAGCGTTGCTCTTACGGTCACCCATACCCAAAAGCTTGAGTTTCCGGTGCAAAGCAGAGCGTTCCATACCGATGAAACTGGCTGTTTTTGAGATATTGCCAGAAAACCTGCGGATTTGAATGCTCAGATATTCGCGCTCGAAAGCCTCGCGCGCCTCACGCAGAGGCACGCCCATCAGTGCTGCGATACCGCCGTTCCCGCCCAGCTTTCCGCCAGTAACTTCGCTCGGCAACATCATCGCCTCCACCGTGCCTATTTCATCCCTCGGGGTGAGAATGATCGTTCGCTCAACCACATTGCGCAACTGCCGGACATTGCCCGGCCAATCGTAAGCCTGCAGTGCTGCCATCGCCTCTTCTGAAATACCCGGAGCGGAAATCCCTTGCTCTGCGGCATGGCGTGTGAAGAAATGCTCTGCCAAAGCCGGAATATCATCGCGGCGCTCTGCCAATGACGGAACCGAGACCGGCACCACATTGAGGCGATAGAACAGATCCTCGCGGAAGTTCTTCTCTTCCATTTCTTTCTGTAAGTCTCGGGCAGTCGATGATACCACGCGCACATCCACACCAATCTGCCGGGTTCCTCCAACTCTGACGAAGCTCTGATCGGTTAGGACTCTGAGAATTCTTGCTTGGGTGGATAATGGCATATCAGCCACTTCATCCAAGTAAAGCGTTCCTCCATCAGCCAATTCCAGCAGTCCTGGCCGCACTAGCTTGCCATTGCTTTCTTCGCCAAACAGCTCCTGCTCGAAGCGTTCCGGAGTAATGCGGGCGCTGTTTACAATCACAAACGCGCTTTGGTCTCGCGCGCTCCAACTATGCAGCAACCGCGCGGCGACCTCTTTCCCTGCACCCGCAGGGCCGGTGATCAACACTCTGCTACCCGTGTTCGCTACCCGTTTAAGAGTAGCCCGCACCTGATTAATTGTTGTGGAGTTGCCGGTGAACTCTTCCCCCCGGGCAAATCCTTGGCGCAGCCGGTCATTCTCGCGGCGCAAACGTTCTGTCTCAGTCGCACGGGCGACCAGCATCAACAGACGCTCCGCCTCGAACGGCTTTTCAATAAAGTCCATCGCACCGCGGCTGACCGCCGACACCGCGGTATCTATGTTGCCATGACCGGAGAATATGATGACCGGCAATTCCGGTTCGCGCTGCTTGATCGCATCCAGCACTTCCAGGCCGTCCATCTGGCTGCCGTGCAACCAAACATCCAACAGGACCAGGCTGGGCCGACGTTCGTCTATGGCTGCCAAAGCAGAGGTACTGTCGCCAGCGACGCGGCATTCATACCCTTCATCGCTTAGTACGCCAGAGACCAGATCACGAATATCGCGCTCATCATCAACTACGAGGATATCTAGCGCCATTGCGCCACGTCCTTTCCGGTACAGTACCGACTGTTTCCAAGGGGGGTAAAAACAAGAATGACACTTGCCATCATCACACCGTCTCCGGCTCTGCGTGGGAATGAATGGCCGTTGCAGGATCCCGAGCGAACTTTAGCGTGACCCGCGTTCCGCCTGTACCAACCTGGGTGAATGTCATTTCCCCGCCATGTTCTTCGACAATCTTATTGACGATCGCGAGTCCAAGACCGGTGCCTTTGTCCCGCGTAGTGACATATGGTTCGACAATGCGCTCACGCTCCTGCGGCAGCCCAACCCCGTTATCTTCCACCATAGCCATCACATAATCATCCGAGGCTTCGACGCGAACCAATATTCTGCCGCGATAATCGATGTCTGCCTGAGCTGATCGTGACTCAACTGCCTCAACCGCGTTTTTCATCACATTCGTCATCGCTTGCCCAACCTGATGACGATCACAGGCAATCGACAATGGCGGCTCAAGATCGGTCTGGAATGCAAAATCGACGTTCGGATGGGCGACCTCTTGAAGAAACAGCGCCTGACGCACGAGGTCCAACGCATCCTCATTACGGAACACAGGCTTGGGAAGCCGAGCAAAAGACGAAAATTCATCGACCATTTTGCGTAAGTCGCCAACCTGCCGGACAATAGTATCGGTCAGATCATCAAATAGCTCACCGTCACTTTCAATCTGGCGACGGTACCGGCGTTTCAAGCGTTCCGTAGCCAGTTGAATAGGTGTCAGCGGGTTTTTGATTTCATGCGCGATACGCCGGGCCACGTCCGACCAGGCGGCTTGCCTTTGATCAAGCAATTGCCGGGTAATATCTTCAAACGTAATCACTTTTCCATCAGGGGCATCGGCAATCTTGACCGCCAGCGTTAGCAAGTCACCCTCGCGGTTATAGGATACAATCCCGTCAGCCACTTTGGCATCAACAAGAGCGGTTATTTGCGGGGCAACTTCAGCAAGAGAACCACCGCTTCGATCACTTGACGCCTCACCCAATAGCACGGTTTGCGCCGTGCTGTTCATGAGCAGAATATTCGCATTGAGATCGATCGAGATGATCCCTGCCGAGGTGGATTCGAGCAGCGCTTCCATAAATGCACGGCGCTGATCCAACTGTGCGTTGGCGCCGACCAAATCAGTGGTTTGCTTTTCAATTTGCGCGGTCATCCGATTGAATGCCCGGTTGAGCAGTCCAATCTCATCCGCTCCTGTCCGACCTTCTAGTCGCAAGGCGAAATTACCGGCCCCGACCTTACCGGCTGCGAGAACGAGATCGGTGATTGGTTCAACCTGCCGATCTGCAAACCGCAGAGCGAACCAGACAGCCAACCCCACCAATCCAAGCGATACGAAAAACAGCGCGAGATTAAAGCGCAACTGCAGCGCACGCGCCCTTGTGGTGAGGATTTCATACGCTTCGGAAATTGCTGTTGCACTTTCCCAAGACTTGAACGGCAAAGCCTCTGAATTTCTGGCGGTATACAGGAAAATTCCCGAATCCTGATCAATGGCCGCGAGCCCTTTGATGCGCTCTGAATCGCCCTTTACGACGACTGCTTCACCCGCTGCCAAACGTTCAAATCCATCATCGGGCAGTTCTTGAACAGGGATAAGCTCTGTGCCCAAATTGACGGCAGCCGCAGTCCGGATGGTTTCATCCGGTAGTCTCTGGAGAACGGCGGATTCCGATAGCTCCCTTGCTTGCACTTGATACTGATAGAAATCGGCAAACGCTGGATCGCTGATCGGGACATTCTCAAGAATGGCCCGCATATCGGCTGCCATTGTGATGGTTTCATCCGACACTTGAAGCTGGTTCTGCTCGTAATATCCCTGCGCCAATTCATTGGCGTTCCGCATCAAACCGCGCGAATTATCAGAGAACCAGAAATCTACCCCTGACTGGAACAAGACGGCTGCAAACGCGACCACCAGCAGTGTCGGGACGGCGGCAATTAGGGAAAAGAAGAAAACCAATCGAACATGCAGACGCGCAGTACTGCCTGCAGCGCGGCGCAGCGCGACCCGGCGGCCAAACAATACCAGCAATCCCATTGCCGGAACCAGCGTGCCAATCAGCAACCAAGCGACTTGCGCCGAAGGCAATAAGCGCCCGTCCGGCGGCGCTGTTGTGAATGCCAGATAAGTGGTAAACACCATCACGACGACTGAGATAAGGGCAGCAATCTCTAGCAAGAGGAAGAAATTGGCCCGTCTGGAAGCAACAACAAGCCGCCGCCAAAATCGCGGGCTTTTCCGATCCGCCGTCTGAACTGAAATATCAGTGCCGCTCATAGTTGCAAACTAACAACACTAGTGTTGCCTGTTTGCAAGAGAATTCTGAATATGGCCCATCAGCCCATCCTGTTAGAGCACCGTTTCACCTGCCATAGTCATCGGCAGTGAGTTTCAGCTCTGTAATCCGTTTGCGCAGGGTGTTCCGGTTGATACCCAATAATTGGGCCGCTTTCAGTTGATTACCGCCTTTCTGCGTCAACGCCCATTCAAATAACGGTTTTTCAAAAGCACTGGTGGCAGCGTGGTACACGGTGCCCGGGCTCGGGCTCTCTTGCTCCAGCCAGAGATACAGCGTCTTGCCAAAACCATGTTCGGTGATTGCAGATACGGTTTTACCCATATCCTCAATGATGGCCGCCACGCTATCCGCTTCGATCACATCGTCCCGCGCCATAACAATCAAGCGGAACATGGCGTTGCGCAGCTCACGCACATTACCCGGCCAGTTTTGGTCCTTGAGGATGTTCAAAGCCGCCGGATCGATTTGCCGCGCAGGCAAGCCTTCCTCGGTCGCGACTTTTAAAAAGTGCTTTGCCAATGCCTCAATATCGTCCCGGCGCTGCCGCAACGGAGGGATCTCAATTGGCACTACGTTAAGCCTGTAAAACAAGTCTTCCCGAAAAGTGCCCGCTGCGATCATCGGCCTGAGATCGCGGTTAGTGGCCGCAACAATCCGGACATCAATCGCAATTTCCTGACGTCCGCCCACACGGCGAATTTTGCCAGATTGCAGCGCCCTCAACAGCCTGGTCTGGGCATCCAGCGGCATATCTCCGATCTCGTCCAAGAACAAAGTCCCGCCATTGGCTTGCTCAAACTTACCAATTGATTGCGCCACAGCGCCTGTGAACGCCCCTTTTTCGTGGCCGAACAATTCGCTCTCAATCAAATCGCTGGGAATTGCTGCGGCATTCACTGCAACGAACGGGCCGGACTTACGGTGGCCCAATTGATGGATAGCCTCGGCAACGAGCTCCTTCCCGGTCCCCGATTCTCCTAGCACCAAAACAGTCAGGTCATTGCGCAAGACACGGGTGATCATCCGGTACACGCCCTGCATCGCTTGACTGCGACCGACCAATGGCAATCCGCCACCGGCTTCTTCGGTATCGGGGGACTGTTCCGCCCGGGTGCCGACAGCCTGATTGACGGCGCGGCTTAGCTCATCAAGATCAAATGGCTTGGGGAAATATTCAAATGCGCCGGTATCCGTCGCCCGAACCGCAGTATCCAATGTGTTCTGCGCTGACAGAATGATGATCGGCATAGCAGGGTGAGCGGCCGTAACCTCTGGCAAGCTTTCAATACCATCGCCATCGGTCAACATGACATCCGTCAACATCACGCTGTAGCTTTGGCCGGTCAGCGCTTTATCTCGCTCCAGAATACTGGCGCACCGCGTTACAGAATATCCATCATCCTCCAACGCCGCGGACACGACAGTGGCAATGGCATCATCATCTTCGACCAAAAGGATGTTGTGCATGGGTGTTTGTTCGCTTTTCAACGGTCTACTCCGCCAATGACAGATGAAGGCGGAACTGGGTCTGTCCCTTTGCCGTATCACGCTTATGCGTGACTCTACCGCCCATATCGCCGATCAACTTCTTCACTAAGGCCAAGCCCAGCCCCTGCCCGTTCTTTTTGGTGGTCACAAACGGTTCAAACACGTGATCCCCTAGCTCCGGGTCTAAGCCTGGCCCGGTATCACAAACGGCCACTTCAATAGGTAACCGCACGGATTGGCCAGCCAATCCAACATTGGCAGCCAACCCGCTGACAAAGCGCGTGCGAACAATAATTCGCCTTTCATCCGATCCAGCGCATGCATCAACCGCATTGCTGAGCAGATTTATGAGCACTTGCTCGAGCGTGTCGCGATGCCCGGCCACAGCGGGAAGCGACGGATCGAACTCCTCGATCAGCTCGGCACGATCACCTGCAGCAGCCCTGACGCTGGCCATCGCGCTGCGAATAGACTCGTGGAGATTAACCGGCTTAACAGGTTCCACACTGCTACTGCCCAGCTCCTGCATTCGATCAATGAGGCGAGCGATCCGGTCTACTTCATCCGCTATCATTGATGTCAAGCGTCGGTCATTTTCGTCAAGCTTACGGGCAATCAATTGCCCTGCCCCCCGTATCGCTGACAGCGGATTCTTAATTTCATGTGCCAGAATGGCTGGTGCCTTTAAAGCACTGGAGGCGTCCACGTCGCTTCGCATATCATCACGCCCGGCGTCGGAAAGTGTCAGTACGCGCCAACCGGCATTTCCCAACACCGATGATGCCGTGAAATTGATTTGCCGATCATACCCGCCTAGCTTTAGCTGAATACCGCGAGCCACCAATGGGGCATCGCGAACTGACAGTTTTTCCGCCAACCCAACTTGGTCCAAGTCGATAATATCAGTCAGCAGCTGCCCGCATAATCGCTTGGAACTTCTCCCTAGCATGTCTTCTGCGGCATGGTTCACTTCGGCGATGCGCTGATCGGGATCGATCAAAACGACAGCAAACAGCAAACCTGCCAGCTGTTCATCAGAACTGGGTTTACGATGCGGCATGAAAAGCGGTTACGCGGCGCGGCGGTGCATGAACGGTTCGTAAAAACGCTCTATTTCACCCAGAACTTGCTCAGGGTCATCGATAAAGTTCACATGATTGCGGAACTCGGCAGAACCATGCATCCCCTTGGTGTACCAGCCCAAATGCTTGCGCGCGACTTTGCTACCAACCTCAGCCCCGTAATGGTCCAGCATACGTTTATAATGTTCGACAAGAACCGCATACTGTTCATCGAAACTGGGCGTGGCAATGCTCTCACCGGTTTTGAGCCAATGCATGACCTGCCCCAGAAGCCAGGGTTTGCCGTAAGCGCCGCGCCCAATCATCAGCCCATCAGCGCCCGATTGCTCCACTGCTTTTGCAGCGTCCTCGATTCCGCAAATATCGCCATTGACGATAACCGGAATAGACACCGCGTCTTTCACTTTGCGGATAAAGCTCCAGTCAGCGGAACCTTTGTACATCTGGTTACGGGTTCTGCCGTGAACAGTGATCATTTTGACCCCGATATCCTCGGCAATCTTGGCGAGCTCGGGCGCGTTAAGGCTCGCGTGATCCCAGCCCATGCGCATTTTAACAGTCACCGGAACAGACACAGCTTTCACCGTGGCTTCCATGAGCTTTGTCGCCAATGGAACTTCCCGCATAAGAGCTGAACCAGCCAAACCATTGGTTACTTTTCTTACCGGGCAACCAAAGTTGATATCGATAATCGCCGCACCGCGATCCTCGTTCAGCTTGGCCGCCTCTGCCATCGGCTCTGGATCGCACCCGACGAGCTGCATCGAAACCGGCTCTTCAACAGCGTCCCATGCCGCCTTTTGAATGGATTGCCGCGTTTCGCGGATCATGGCTTGGCTGGCGATCATTTCTGTCACGTTCAAGCCAGATCCATAGCGGCGCACAAGCGTTCTAAAGGGCATATCCGTGACACCGGTCATCGGCGCCAAAATAACGGGGCAATCGATGCGGATATCGCCAATTTCAATCGGCTTAAGCTCTGGCGGGGTTGGTAAAGTCGTCATGTTTTTGTGTGCCTAAAATTTGGGCAGCGCATAGTGCATTGCAGCAATCCACGCAAGCAGCTAGCGCGTGGGGCCATGTCTAACGCTCCATCATCCCAACCATTTGCCGCGATCATTGTTGCCGCTGGTAAAGGGCTGCGCGCAGGACAACCACTGCCCAAGCAATTTGCACAGTGGCAAGGCAAGCCCGTGCTACGGCATTCCGTCGAGGCTTTTATCAAAGCAGGGGCCAGCCCTATTGTGGTCGTTATTCCCGAAGGGGCCAGCGATATTGCGATGGAAACGCTCAAGGGACTGACAGGCGTTGCTTTCGTGATCGGCGGAATGACGCGTCAAGATTCCGTCCGCGCGGGACTGGAGGCCCTCGCGAGTCGGCATGCGCACCATCCCATCAGCTATGTCATGATCCACGATGCAGCAAGAGCGACCCTACCGCAAAGTGTGATCACTCGGTTGCGCCAAGCATTGCAGCAGCATAGCGGCGCCATTCCGACCTTACCGGTGGTAGATAGCCTGTCTGTCGACAAAGACGGCTTGATGGCTGGTTCCGCAGATCGTGCAGCCCTTCGCCGCGTACAAACGCCGCAGGCATTTCATTTTTCTGCAATTCTGGCGGCGCATCGCAACTGGACCGGCGTTACCGATGCAGGTGATGACGCTCAGGTTTTTGCTGCCTCGGGCGAGACTGTTGCCCATGTCTTGGGTGACGAAGCACTCAAAAAACTGACTTTCTCAGAGGATTTCATGACGACTTCACCAATATTCCGCACGGGCATGGGCTTTGACGTCCACAGGTTGGTCGAAGGCGAAGAATTGTGGCTTGGCGGATTGCATATACCGCACTCCCACGGGCTGGCGGGCCACAGCGATGCTGATGTGGCGCTGCACGCTATTGTTGATGCGTTGCTGGGCGCTATCGCTGCTGGCGATATCGGCGATCATTTTCCGCCCACCGACCCACAGTGGAAAGGGGCTGCGTCGTCCCGTTTTGTGGAGCACGCGGCCAAGCTGGTTCAGGAAGCGGGCTTTACGATCGCAAATGTCGATCTCACGATCATCTGTGAAGCACCGAAGATCGGCCCGCATCGCCAAACCATTCGGGAAATCATCGCTGGTCTACTGGCCGTTGACATCAGCCAGATCAGCGTGAAAGCAACAACCACAGAACGTCTCGGCTTTACCGGTCGGGGCGAAGGGATCGCCGCCCAGGCCATTGCTAGCGTGATAAAGGAAAGCCAATCATGATGAAGCCCAATCTTAGACATCTGTCAGCTGCAATCGCCGCTACGATTGCTCTGGCACAGCCCCAGATCGCTTTGGCCCAGCAATGCGTCGACCAAGACGATGTTGCTGATGCAACAGTCTATGCAATGCCCCTGCTCGCTTCAGCGTTCACTGGTAAATGTTCTGACAAGCTCGCAGCCGATGGCTTCATGATGACCAGTGGGGATGCTTTCGTTGCACGCTATGCTGAATTGCAAGATCAAAAATGGGCCGGCGCTTACAGATTGTTACTGAGCTTTGCCGCTGAGGGCAAAGGCGGTGGTCCGATGGCCGAGATGATGGCTAATTTACCCGAAGAGTCTGTGCGGCCGTTCGTCGACGCTATTATCGAACAAAAAGTCGCCGACGAAATCAAAGTCAAGGACTGCGCAAAGATCGAACGCGGGATCGAAATGCTGGCTCCACTGCCGCCAGAGAATATGGGCGGATTGCTGGCATTTATTATGGATATGTCCGGTGTCGATAAGCCATCACTCTGCGCATACGAGCCCAAATGACCGATTCAGTGCTCCCTGACGATATTGGTGAACTTGCCGCCCGAGTAGTAGCCGAGAACGCTGCAATAGGGCGCAAAATTGCAGTCGCCGAAAGCTGTACAGGCGGGTTGGTTGCAGCCGCAATTACCGAAGTCCCCGGATCTTCGGCGGTTCTGGATCGCGGGTTTGTGACCTATTCCAACGAAGCCAAGATGGAAAGCTTGGGTGTCGCCAGCGATATCATAGAAACCTTCGGCGCGGTTTCAATCGCCTGTGTGTGGGCGATGGCAGAAGGCACGCTTAAGAACAGCAATGCAGACGTTACAGTGGCGATTAGCGGTGTTGCTGGCCCAGATGGCGGAACAGAGCTTAAGCCAGTTGGAACAGTTGTGTTTGCACGGTCTATTCGCGGTGATGAAGGCGAGCCGGAAGGCGAACTGAAAAATTTTGGACAACTCAGCAGAGCTGAAATCAGGCGTCAGGCGACACTCTGTGCGTTGGAATTGCTATTGCCATAAAGCTCGTCTGCGCGGGCTTCAAATGCGGCGACCATTTTGCGAAATGCACGATCGAAGTACTGACCGGCCAGCTTTTCAAAAACCCTGTTCTTGAACGTAAATTCAACCGAAAAATCGACACGGCAACCGCCATTTTCTGCGGGTTCAAACGCCCACCGATTATCAAGGTCCCGCAAAGGTCCATCGACATAGTGAACTTTCAATTCCCCAGGCCGGGTTTTCAATACTCGCGACGTAAACTTTTCCCGTAACGATTTGAAGCCGACTACCATGTCAGCCACCATTTCAGTTTCGCTATCGGAGCGCACGCGGGTCGCAATAACCCACGGCAGAAATTCTTTATAGCTGCCCACATCTGCGACCAGATCAAACATCTGTTCACAGCTATAGGGCAGTTCCCGAAATTCGCGAATACCGGGCATTAGGTTGTCTGCTTTGCCGCCTGTTTCACAAACTTTGCCTCACGCGCTGCGCGCATTTCTGCAAAGTCATCGCCAGCGTGATAGCTCGACCGAGTAAGCGGGGAAGAAGCCACCTGCAAGAAACCCTTAGCGCGCGCAATGGCACCAAACGCATCAAACGCTTTGGGTGTCACGAAATCTTCTACCGTCGCATGTTTCGGCGTCGGCTGGAGATATTGCCCCATCGTCATAAAATCGATGTCTGCTGATCGCATGTCGTCCATGACTTGATGGACTTCCAACCGCTGTTCCCCCAGCCCGAGCATAATGCCGGATTTGGTGAAAATCATCGGGTTGTGGCTCTTCACTTCTTCCAACAAGCGCAGGGAAGCATAGTAGCGCGCGCCAGGCCGGATGGTGGGATAGAGCCTCGGGACAGTTTCGAGATTGTGGTTATAGACATCAGGTCCAGCCTCACAAATCGCCTCCACAGCTGCGCGCATTTTGCCGCGAAAGTCCGGTGTCAAAATTTCAATTGTGGTGTTCGGAGTCTCCCGGCGGAGAGCCTTGATCACCTTCACAAACTGCCCTGCCCCGCCGTCCGAGAGATCATCCCGGTCAACCGAAGTAATAACGATATGCTCAAGCCCCATTTTACCGGCGGCAATGGCTGTATTTTCCGGCTCCATCGGGTCGACAATCCGCGGCATTCCGGTTTTCACATTGCAGAACGCGCATGCCCTTGTGCACACGTCGCCCAAAATCATCACGGTCGCGTGTTTTTTGGTCCAGCATTCGCCAATATTAGGGCAAGCTGCTTCCTCGCAGACAGTATTGAGATTGAGTTCGCGCATCAACTTACGCGTTTCATGATACCCCTTGCTAACCGGGGCTTTCACCCGGATCCAGTCGGGTTTCCGCTGACGGAGTGGGCGGTCGCCATCAGGCGTTGGGGCGCTGGAGAGATCATTCATAACCGCCATTTAGGGGTCTAGCTTCAGCTTCGCAATGCCAGTCACGTGCAAAGCTATGCGAGCTATCATGCCATTATTGCAACAGATCGTGATCGGGGATGAAGCCATGGCTCGATTGCTCTTTTTCCGCTTGGCTATTAACGAAGATGTATGGATATAGCCGCCTTACAAACATTCACATCCCCCGTGGTGCTGTTCTTTCTCTTAGGCTTGCTTGCCGCAGTCGTGCGCTCGGACCTCGCAATCCCGGAAGCGATAGCAAAGGGCATGTCTCTTTATTTGATGGCAGCGATTGGTCTGAAAGGCGGGGTTGCTGTCTCCAAATCAGGGTTGGATGCCACAATCATCACTGCGCTCGCCGCAGGTATAGCCGCCAGCTTCCTGCTTCCTTTCATCGCCTACGCAGTTCTAAAAACTTTCGGCAAGCTGGATCGGCTAAATGCGGGTGCGGTTGCTGCGCATTACGGCTCCGTCAGCGTGGTTACCTATGTGACGGCGGTCGAAATCTTTGAACTGTCGGCTGTTCCCGCAGCCGGGTTTATGGTGGCTGTTTTGGCGGCAATGGAGACCCCCGCAATATTAAGCGGCCTCTTGCTGGCCAAAGGCGGAAGCAAAAATGGCGATCCAGAGGAACGCGGCGAAATGTTGCGGGAGGTGTTCCTCAACGCATCAGTCGTTCTCCTGCTTGGCAGTTTTGCAATCGGAATGGTTGCTGGCCCCTCAGGTTTTGCAGAGGTTAGCCCGTTCTTCGAAGCTGGCTTCAAAGGCGTCTTGTGCCTGTTTCTGCTGGATATGGGACTCATTGCCGCGAGACGAATGATGGATAGCCGCGCAATCACTTGGCGCTTGGTAGTGATCGCAATCGCATTACCGCTTTTCAACGGGGCTTTGGGAGTTCTGGCGGGAACGGCGATTGGATTGGATGTTGGTTCTGCGGCGGCGTTTGGGGTGTTGTGCGCCAGCGCAAGTTATATTGCTGTGCCGGCAGCCATGCGACTGGCATTGCCGCAGGCAGATCCCGGAATTTACCTGACAATGTCGCTCAGCATCACCTTCCCGTTTAATATTCTCGTCAATATCGGGCTACTGACCGCGTTGGCCAAAGCCTTAGGAGGAATGCCGCTATGATCGAAACTGTTGTCAGAAAGCGAATTGAGATCCTCGCCGATACACCATTGGCGAAACGCGTTACACGCGCGATCGACAAGGTAGAAATCAGCGGCTGGACAATCTTACCTGTTCAGTCTGGCAGCGGCCGTGATGGGCCGTGGCGTGACGAGCGCGTGACGGGTTCCGACAAATCCCTCATTCTCACCATCGCGTCTGAAGAAAAGGCCAGTCTCTTGTCAGAAGAATTGGTCCCGATTCTCTCCAGCCACGGACTGTTGCTAACAATGTGGGATGTTGAAGTGGTACGCGGGGAGCGCTTCTAATGCCAGAGTTTGCCCAACTACTAGAAGGCTACCGGCGTTTTCGCACAAACGGCTATCAGGCCCAAAAGGACCGGTACAATAGCCTCGCGGCCAATGGCCAATCACCCAAGTTGATGGTTATCGCTTGCTCCGACAGCCGAGTGGATCCTGCGCAGATTTTCGATGTTGATCCGGGTGAAATTTTTGTGGTGCGCAATGTTGCTGCGCTTGTTCCTCCATTTGAAACCAATCCCGGCCTGCATGGGGTGTCCGCTGCATTGGAATTTGCAGTAAACGTGCTTCAAGTTCGCCAGATAGTAGTCATGGGCCACGGATTGTGTGGCGGGTGCAAAGCAGCGCTCACTCAGGAATTAAGTGGCTCCGCTCCGGGCGAAGGTGGGTTCGTTGCAAATTGGATTGGATTGCTGGATCAGGCGCGTAAACCAGTGGTTGACAAATTTGGCCAAACTGGGCGCGACGCAGAGCGCAGTATGGAGCTTGCCGCCGTTAAAGTCAGCTTGGAGAACCTGCTGACATTTCCAAATGTAATCGCGCGGGTAAAATCTGGCAACTTGGTATTGCGCGGGACATACTTCGCGATCGCAGATGGCGTTTTGCACGTCCTCGATACAGATACAGGCGAGTTCTCGCCTCAGACATAAAAAAGGCGCGAGCATCGCACTCGCGCCTTTTAAGACTGTATTGGACTTGGCGAATTACATCGCTGAGGCCGCACTTTCAGCTGTATCAGCAACCGGCGCTGCATTTTGCTCCGCATAAATGCTCCACAAAGTCGCAATTGGGCCGCGAACCCCGGTCACCTTGGCGAAAGTCGCAGCGGCTTCTTGGTTCTTACCTTGGTCTGCTTGCGCAATACCAAGCCGGGTCAGTACCCGAGGCATATCAGCCCCGCTCTTGTTAGAGGCGATCATGTACATTTCCTCAGCCTTCGCGCTCATGCCGTAGCTCAGCATCGCATCGCCAGCGGCGGTCGCCGTCAGTGCAGTAGAAGAGGATTTACGCGCATCACGCTCCAAAGCGGGAAGGTCCGCCTTGTCAGCCGCCAAACGCTGGCTAGCAATAGATTGCGCTTCAACCACGAACGGGTCGTTTGATTCCAGCAAACCAGCAGCAACGCCTGCTGCGGCCACCCGCTTTACTTCGCCAGGCAAACGTCGAGCATCTGCGGACTCGATATAATCAGCGTAATCCCTTCCATCGCGCAAACTGCCGGTCCGGTCTGCCAACCGCAATAGATCCAGCATCGCATTATTGTCATAATCGAAATAATTGCGCTGGATTGCGATCGCATCGCCCCAGCTCGTCGTGGATGGATAAAGTCGCGCATATTCAGCGCTCAACACCACAGCCTCGCGCGCCAGATCATTCGTGTAGGCGACCGCGACACCGCGCCTCAACCAACCTTCATCTGGCAACAATCCTGCGCTTTTCTTCTTTTCAATCTCGTCTTTTAAATAGGCCAAACCTTCGGCGTATTTTTCTTCATCGAAATAGCTCTCTGCAATCACACCCTCCAGTCCAGGCGAACCGCTATAACCGCCTGCAATTGCGCGCATGAACATCTTCCTTGCAGCCGCAAAATCGCCATCGTCTGAGGCCAGTTGCCCAGCTGTGAGAATATACTGCTCTAGGCGGTCAGCTGGCAACTTTCCGCTATTTAGCATCATGTCCAAAGCCTGCCTCTGCAGTTTCAGATCTTTTGTGGCGATACCAATATTGTAGATCAGGCCACCACCAGCCAGTTTGTCATCGGCTGTTTCCATCGCAGCGACCACACCAGGTACGCCTGCTTTCAAGGCTGCAGCATCGGCAGCAGGATCCTGGGATAGCGTGTTGAGCGGCGTGTAGGCAGCAACAAAACCCTTCGAATAGTCAGGCTTGCCAGCCTTGTTTTTCTTATCCTTTTTTCTTTGCGCGTGTGCGGTGTCTGCGAACGCTGTCAGTCCAACAGCGGAACCGCACAGAAGTGCGATTGCTAAAGCGATGTGCGAGCCGGTTCGTTTGGCCTGCTTAGGGGCGGATACAGTCATCTGGGTCTCTCCCACGAGAAGTTAATTTGAAGCCTTAATAGGCTGAAAAGCAGTTACGATCGCAGCTAATGCCGGTTCGCGTCTGCTATTGCAATCGTCATAGCTCCATTGCCCTGAACAGGCTTTGAACGCACTTGGAGAAAGCACCGCGGCATGGTCCAGATGCAGACCATAGTGATATGTGGAAAACACCTCGATTCATGGCGCAATACAGGCCGCCCGAGTGGTGCAGAACACGCAAATGCTATATGCCGACGGTATAAATTCCCGCCCGGGAAGCAGTTAGAGAAGATATCCTTTGAGCGACGATTCCGAAACACTGACACCGCCTTCTCCATCAGATGAATATGCGCGCATCGACATCGTCGATGAGATGAAGACCAGTTATCTCGATTACGCGATGAGCGTGATCGTCAGCCGGGCGCTTCCTGATGTTCGTGACGGCCTAAAGCCGGTCCACCGCCGTATTCTATTTGCCAGCCAAGAAGGCGGATTCGTCGCTGGCAAGCCATATCGTAAATCAGCCAAGATCGTCGGTGACGTTATGGGTAACTATCACCCTCACGGTGATAGCGCGATTTACGATGCCCTTGCCAGAATGACGCAAGATTGGTCACTGCGGGTTCCGCTGATCGATGGTCAGGGTAACTTTGGCTCCATGGACCCGGATCCACCGGCTTCCATGCGTTATACAGAAGCCCGGCTTGCTAAAGTGGCAAATTCGCTGCTTGACGATCTCGACAAGGATACGGTTGATTTCGCGGAAAACTACGACGGGTCGCGTGAAGAACCGCAGGTTTTGCCTGCTCGCTTCCCCAACCTGCTCGTTAATGGTGCAGGCGGCATCGCGGTTGGCATGGCCACCAACGTACCGCCACACAATTTGGGCGAAGTGATAGACGGCTGCCTTGCATTCATAGAGCGGCCTGAGATCAGTTCAGAAGAACTGTTTGAAATTATCCCCGGGCCGGACTTCCCGACAGCCCCACTAATCTTAGGGCAGTCTGGCGCGAAGTCAGCGTACACCACAGGCCGCGGTTCTATCATTATGCGCGCGCGCCATGAAATCGAAACCAAGCGCGGTGATCGTGAGAGCATCGTTCTAACCTCTATTCCCTATCAAGTGGGCAAGAGCGGGCTAGTTGAGAAGCTGGCTGACGCGGCCAAGGAAAAGCGGATTGAAGGCGTTTCTGACATTCGGGATGAGTCGAGCCGCTTGGGTGTGCGCGTCGTGATCGACCTTAAACGCGATGCAACTGCCGAAGTTGTCCTCAACCAGATTTGGCGCCACACCCCTGCCCAATCCAGCTTTCCAGCCAATATGTTGGCGATCCGCGGCGGGCGTCCCGAAGTTTTATCGCTCAGGGATATTATACAGGCCTTCATCCAGTTCCGTGAAGAAGTCATCACACGGCGCACCAAATTTGAATTGAATAAAGCGCGTGACAGAGCGCACATCTTGCTCGGCTTGGTAGTTGCCGTTTCCAACCTCGACGAAGTCGTGGCGATGATCCGTAGCGCCCCCAATCCAGCAGAAGCGCGGGCAAGGTTGCTCGCCAAAGAATGGCCGATTGGTGACATTGCCCAGTACATCCGACTGGTCGAGGCGATCGAACCTGATGCCGATCAGGCCGGCGGAACATACCGCCTTTCGGAACGCCAAGTTAGAGCCATTCTTGAACTGCGCCTCCATCGCTTAACCGCATTGGGCCGCGATGAAATTGGTGACGAACTTAAGGTTCTGGCAGACGCTATCGCAGAATATCTCGCAATCCTTGCTGACCGGGTAAAACTCTACGCTATCATGCGTGAAGAGTTGCTGGAAATTCGTGAAAACTACGCCACACCGCGTGTTGCCGAAATTGCACCTGCTTGGGATGGTCTTGATGATGAAGACTTGATCGAACGAGACGAAATGGTCGTTACCGTGACACTTGATGGTTACATCAAACGCACGCCGCTATCGACTTTCCGCGCGCAGAACCGAGGCGGCAAAGGCCGTGCCGGAATGGCGACGAAGGAAGAAGACGCTGTCAGCGAAATGTTCGTGACCAGCACACACAATCCGGTGCTGTTCTTCTCCACATCGGGCAAGGTGTATCGCCTGAAAGTTTGGAAACTGCCGGAAGGCGGGCCGACTACTCGGGGCCGTCCGATTATCAACCTTTTGCCAGCTTTGGACGAAGGGGAAACCATCCGCACTGTGCTTCCTTTGCCCGAAGATGAGGATAGCTGGGAAGCACTAACCGTAATTTTTGCGACAGCGATGGGTAATGTTCGCCGCAACAGCATGGGATCATTCACGAATATCCCGTCCAACGGCAAATTCGCGATGAAATTTGACGATGATAGCAATGATAAGCTGATCGGCGTTGGCTTGTTAGAGGAAGGCGATGATGCCCTACTCGCGACTAAGCTGGGCAAAGCTATCCGTTTCAGCGGTGAAGATGTTCGTGAATTCCAAAGCCGGACATCTACCGGTGTTCGGGGAATGCGCCTGAAAGACGACGACCGTATCGTATCTCTTTCAATCCTTCATGGCGGTTCCGCTACGCCCGAAGAGCGCGATGCCTATTTGAAGGTTGCCCCGTGGAAATCGGATGATGATGCTGTTGAACTGTCTGCAGAACACGCAGAAATGGCAGAAGCAGAACAGTTTATCCTGACCGTTTGCGCCAATGGGTATGGCAAGATTTCATCAGCCTATGAGTATCGCCGTGCCGGACGCGGTGGCCAAGGTATCACCAATATCGACAATATTGCGCGTAACGGACCAGTCGTTGCCAGCTTTACTGCCACCAAATCGGATCAACTTATGCTGGTCACAGACCAGGCCAAGCTTATCAGGATAGGTTTGGACACTTTGCGCGTAATCGGTAGGGCAAGCGCGGGCGTCCGCTTATTCAACGTGGCGGATAACGAGAAGATCGTGAGTGTCGCAAAGCTTGACGAAGACAAATCCGAAGAGGAATTGGACGATAACGGAACGGAGGAAGGCACTGTCCCTGAAGGCAGCAATGGTGATGAAGCAACATCTTCCGCCCAAGACGAAAAGGACGCGCCAGACGCATGACCCTACAGATCGAACCCTCTGACAGCACGTGCGGTGCGCGTGTCACGGGGTTTGATCTGTCCGGGGCACTTGATACTCAAACCATTGCAGAGATCCGCCGCATTTGGCTGAAGCATCGGGTGATTTGTTTTCCTGACCAATTTTTGTCAGATGCGGCTCTGGAGGCGTTTACCGTCAAGATGGGTGGCTTCGGAGAGGATCCATTTTTCGATCCAATCCCCGGCCACGACCATATTGCAGCTATTCTGCGAGAAGCGGATGAGACCGCTCCCCTATTTGCAGAAAACTGGCATAGCGATTGGAGCTTTCTGGCAGTTCCGCCTGCGGGAACATGCCTAGCGGCAATTGAAATCCCGCCCACTGGTGGCGACACTCTTTTTGCTGATCAAATTGCGGCCTTTGCCGCATTGCCAGATGAACGCAAAAACCACCTGCGCAGCCTAACGGCGATCCACAGTGCAAAGGGCGCATATTCCACCGATGGGACTTATGGAAAGTCCGATATCGGCCGCAGTATGGCAATCAGGCCTAATGACAGCGCGCATCAGACACGCACACATCCTCTGGTTCAGACGCATCCGGAAACCGGAGAGGAAGCCATCTTCAGTTGCGCGGGTTATCTCGTTGGCATCGAGGGTATGAGTGACGAAGAAGGGTTCGCTTTCCTGGTGGATTTGCTTGCCTGGCAATCGCGCGATGAATTCGTCTATCGTCATGTTTGGGAACCCGGCATGGTGGTTCTGTGGGACAACAGGTCTGTTTTGCATAAAGCCACTGGCGGATATGAAGGCCACCGGCGCGAGCTGCACCGCACGACAATCGCAGCAGCCTAATTCATCCAGCGCTAGGCAGCTCTTTGCGCAAAGTCTGTATGACCCCGGTCGCAATCAAAAACTGTCCAAGATAATAGAGCGGCCACACCAAATTAGCGGACCATCCCGGCAAACCGCTGTTTCCCACACCCGCGAATATCAACCAGTCTGACACCACAAATACAATAGCACCGACACCAACCCGGTATCGCGAAAAACGGCTGAGCCAAGCAGTCGCTGCCATCCCGCCCAGTGCCAATCCGTAGATCGCAATTCCCGGATCATGAGAGACAAGCCAGCTAACCAACGGCGCCAAGGCCAGCAGCGCCAAAGCGGCAAACATTTGGCTTTTGGCAGGATTGTGCCGGCGGTTTTTCAGATAGAGAGCAATGGCAGCGAGATGTGACAGGAAGAACGCTATCCCGCCCCATATCAAATCAAGCTCAATCAACATATCGCCCGCCGCAGACAGCAGCATCACGATTGCCAGTATCTTTGCATCGATGCTGTTGTGCCGCTGGAGCGCATAAACCGCGAGCAGGCCCGCAGCACTGCCTTTTAGCAGAATTAGCCAAGTTCCGCCGATGGCAGTGTCTTTAAGGAAGAAATAGGCAATCGCGACGGCAATGCTCGCAAACAGCCAAGGGCGTTTTTCCGTCAGTGCTCGTTTAACCATGTGAAGCCGCCCCTTCAACTTGCCGCAAGTGTGATCCGATCACATCTTGCCCGACATACTATTGCTGCTATCCGATATCACCATGACACAACAAACACCAACCCACGACGTTCACATTATTGGTGGCGGATTGGCCGGCAGTGAAGCCGCCTGGCAATTGGCCAAGCGGGGTTTCCAAGTACGTCTTTCGGAAATGCGCGGAGCACCTGCTGATAAGGGCGGCGAGATGACCGCGGCACATCAGACGGACGGGCTGGCAGAAATGGTGTGCTCCAATTCCTTTCGGTCTGACGACCATGAACGTAACGCGGTCGGGTTACTGCATCACGAGATGCGGCGGCTGGACTCGCTCATTATGCGCGCTGGAGAAAAAGCCAGAGTACCGGCTGGCTCGGCAATGGCGGTTGATCGCGATGTATTTTCGCAAGAAGTCGAGCGTGAGCTACAGGCGCACCCGAATATCACCATTGTGCGGGAACGGATCGACACCTTACCCGATAGCGGGCCGACCATCGTTGCAACGGGGCCGTTAACAGCAGCCTCTCTAGCCGACAGCATCGTCAAGGCAACCGGGCAAGATCGTCTGGCATTTTTTGATGCCATTGCCCCAATTGTACACCGCGACAGTATCGATATGGATATTTGCTGGTTCCAATCACGGTGGGACAAGCCATCAGCCGGTGGTGGCAGCGGCAATGACTATATCAATTGCGCAATGGACAAGCAGCAATACGCCGCTTTCCATCAGGGGCTGCTCGACGCGGAAAAAACGGAATTCAAAGAATGGGAAGAAAACACTCCGTATTTTGAAGCCTGTATGCCGATTGAGGTAATGGCGTCTCGCGGGATCGACACATTACGTTATGGGCCAATGAAACCGGTCGGGCTGGATAACCCGCACGATAGAACGCCGGAATTCCCTCAAGGCCGCTGGGCTCATGCAGTCGTGCAGTTACGGCAGGACAACAAGCTCGGCACGCTTTGGAATATGGTCGGCTTCCAAACCAAGATGAAATACGGTGCGCAGGTTGAACTTTTCCGCACCATTCCAGGCTTACAAAACGCTGAATTTGCGCGACTGGGCGGGATGCACCGAAACACATTTCTCAATTCGCCGCTTGTTCTCGACCGGCAGATGCGCCTGAAAGACGCACCCCACATCCGCTTTGCCGGGCAAATAACCGGCTGCGAGGGCTATGTGGAAAGCGCATCTGTCGGGCTGCTCACAGGGATGATGACGGCCGCACAAATCGCAGGCGAGGATTGGACCCCGCCACCAGCAACCAGCGCGATGGGGGCCTTGTTATCTCACATCACCGGCGATGCTGAGGCTGACACCTACCAACCGATGAATGTTAATTTCGGGCTGTTTCCACCGATGCACGATGTGAAGAAGAAACAACGCAAAGAAGCATACACAGATCGCGGAAAAACAGAATTTGGCAAATGGCTTAACGCGCTGGAAGCTGTACCGGCGTAAATTTTAGCACCGGCAAGCGGGTTTGGCGGCCTTGCGCTTGGGGCGGGTTGTAGCGAACTCTTCCGGGGTGAGCTTCTCATTCCCGTTTGCATCAGCTTTGTCGAACCGGTTCGCCGTTGCCACGGCCCATTCTTCAAAGGTGAGCAAATTGTTGCCATCTTTGTCCAGCTTGCGAAATGCAGCACTTCGGGTCGATAGCATTTCGTTTCTTGAGATGGAGCGATCTCTATCCCGATCATAGCGAAAGAACCGCCGTTCCTCTCGGGACAATTCGGTGGCCTCTGGCGGTTTTGGGCCGACCATATCCCCTGCATCCGAAACCGGAATATCGGATGTTACGATTGCAGGTTCAGAGGCCTCAATTGCAGGAGGCGGCGCCGCTTCTTCCACTTGCGCCCTGCCCTGCCACCAGAACAAACCCAATCCAACCATCACAAGTGTAATCAGACCGCCTAAAAGCATCCGGTTCATTATCCGCTCCTTATGAAACGGAATACTATACTATCTACCGAACAATCCAACCCGGGTGACGGTAAGAAAATCTCGCCTGCCTTGGATCAATGGCCCTCCACCTTTAGAAATCGCATTCTCAGCCAGTATCCCCAAAATGGATAAAGACCTTAGCTGGTACGGTAATCGCTGATTGCGTACTTCGGCAGTTTGACATTGAGACAGAACAAACTGCTTTTCGTCTTGGTCACTCATACGAGAAAGCAAGTCCGCATATGCCCACACAGTACCGACAGAGTACGCCTGAGCCTTAGCTGAGGGTAAATCACACAAATGGGCGATGGCCGCGAAGCACTTCGCCCGGCCCTCTGTAAATTCTTGTGCGGCTGTATCGGGTAAAGGAGGCTCCGCCAAAAGCGCTTCCCATCCATCGACCAATGCAACCAAGGCAGATTCTTGCCTAGCCCAATGGGCTGATAGCGCATCCAATACAGGATCGCCTTCGGGTCGTTGTTCGACAGGTTTTCCCAATTGATCACGCCACCAAGCAATCCGCATTTGTGTCAGAACCGGTTCTTTCGACTGACTGACAAACTGCGCAAGACGGTTGTCTAGAACAAAAAAGGGTTCAATGATCCTCCGGTCCGCTGCAGCGCTGTGTGCGACGGCCAATTTTTGCGGAAGCGGAAGCTCATCGTGTACCATTGAAACGGCGCTGTCTCATCCAGCACAATTTCGCAAGATTAAAGGTTCATTCGCACTCAGAGTCGGAATCGCCGCCGGTTAACCCAGGAGTCAAATTCCGGTCGTCACGAATCAAATAGGCAGCTTCTTTACGTAGAGTACGATCACCGGAACCAAACGGGTTCTCGAACAACGCCTTATAAGTGTATTCAACCTCCACATACATCACCGCCATCCCGGATTGGGCAGTGACCTTGGATGCGCCCCGTCCCATGCCATTGATAGGTGAGCCTGTGAGCCCATTCAGCGTTGTATCGTTGCCGTATTTGGAATCTACATCCAAGTTTCCGCGGCAACGCTGCCACCGGATGAACTGACGGTCCGTAAAGTCGTCATACTCCAGGCTCGTCAAAATGATCCGCCCTTCGGTTTCGAGATCAATGGCCTGCCCGTCACGAATAGCTCCTGCCAGAACTGCATCCACATTGCCTTCGGTAATAGTTGGCGTGACACCACTATTATCAGTCTGCCCCAAACGCGAAGCGTTATCGGCGAGCGATAGAGCGATTTGGCTGAGCGTCATGTTGACTGTCGCCATTCGTGCGATTTCTGTCCCGTACAGCCCCATGGTGAGCAACACAGGAAGTACCAGCGCAAATTCGACCATAGAGACACCGCTCAAATTGGCCTTCAGATCACGAGCCAGGGCCCGAAAACTGCGGCGCCTTGGCGTAGCTTTGGTTGCGTTAAGCATCGTCACACACCCCTGCATCTGAGCCATAATTTGCCTGATCGGCGAATGGCTGGTTCTTTTTGACAGAAGAAGCGCTTAATTCCCGCTTTTCGGTGCCGCCAGGAATGAATGGGTTCGGGAACAGCGGATCATATTCAATTTTGACGGTGTAAATAACAACGTCGCCCGCGCCGCCATTACCTGCAGCGCCAATATCTTCGTCCCACTGCCCATTCCGGTTTTCGTCAGTGTAGGCTTCACCGCCATTGCAGAATCCGTCACCATCTTCATCGTTCCAAGATTCCGGCCGTTCGACATCTTCAAAATCGAAATAGCTCACTCGAGTGCTGGTAACCTCAGCATCAATGGCAACCACACGCACAGCATTGCGTACTTCCAAATCGGCAGCAGCCGTATTCGCGGTTTCAAGAGAAGACGACCGGGCCGCGTCCTGTACTGCGCCTTTCAAGATGGCGTTTGCATAAGCCATTTGCCCGAGGTCAAACAAACCCAACAGTAACGTCATGAACACGGTAATCATTAAACCGAATTCCATCACTGTCGCGCCGCGCTCGTCCCTCTTGAGACGGCGCATCAGCGCTACAGCGGGATGGCAGGCGAGCCGGATCATTGGACGACCCGCAATTCGCCAACATCTTTAGCAATCTCTTGGAAAGCGGCGTTGAGCTGGGACGCGTTGGCAGCGAGGAAGGAACTGTCATCGGATGAACACTCCACCAAATCTGAGGTGAGGCTAGATGCGAATGCAATCACCCAGACTCTGAGACCCTTAGCCTTGGCTTGTTCGCAAACGGCGAGAAACCTTGCAGTGTGACGGCTTGCGTGGTTCGAATATCCATTATCGGTAACACGTTGGTCATGGTATTCCAGACCATAGCTGCTCTGAATTCCGTAGTTGGGAACCATGGCACCATCGGTCATGAAGATGATATGGCGCGCAACGGAACCACCATTGGCTGGATCCTCCGTCACGTTGTCCCGGAAAATGCCTGTAGGAGACCCAATCCGCGCGCCCCAGATCATCCCGAGGTCGTGATATGTGAATCCTTCAGCACTGAGCGAGTCAGCATAAGCATCAAAATCACTTTCATCCATCTCGCCCAATGTACGTGCGGCTTGTGGACAATATGATCTAGCCGAGAAGCCCCAGTTACTCTCACTATTGCGAGTGTAATACCGACCGGACGAATCCGATGTTCGATAGTAAATCATCTCAGGCCACATGGGTTTCCATTGGGTCGCCGGATCTGAAGTGGGAGCCATGTCCACATCCAAGTCGAAGGCGCTGCTTGGGTTCAAACCAGTCAGCGAGTTCCAGCTGAAGGTTGAACTGGCAACTGTTTGACGTTCTTCAATGCACCCCTCCCAAGTCGAAGATTCATTCGAACCGTCTGGTCCCGTAACCGTGGAAACGCTGCTGAACGTCTTGTAGTCGCTTGTATCGAAATCGACCGGCTTATAAACGTAACGATCAAATTCGGTGGTCGTTGTTGTAATGTAGCGTGGGTCGCTAATTTCGATGTCTGATGTGTAGGAAGGCCGGGTCTCTGTCCGTACTTGGACGTACCACTGGCGCCGGCCAGTCCGTACACACTGATATGACGACCGGGTTTGGTTTTGGGTCACAGTAGTCGTTACAACCCGCTGACCGTTGCCGTTGATCTGGGTTTCAGTCGAAGTTGTGGTCGAACCCGAGTTTACCCAACTGGTATTGTTAGGCTGGCTACGCCGACAAATAAACCGAAAGCGATGCGGGCCGGAAAATTCCGTCCAGTCGCTGCCGGTTACTTCTCCAGTAGAGGTTTCTTGGTAATAAGTCGGATCTTCCCAGCCATCTGCGACTTGGACTTCTACTTCCTCGTAAACAGCCTCTTTCGACTGAATACGGGTAGTATCCGCCAGATATGACGAATCTAAATCATTCAATATTCCGCCTACATTCACGGATGAACTGTAGGGCACGAAGCCATAACGGATACGCGCGTTGCTGCCAGCGCTCGCAGTTTTGACTGTATCGTAGAAGCCTTTCATTGCGTCTTGCAACGCACGTAACCGTGTTTGACCGCCCAAGTTGCTGCCCATCGAGCCGGTCGTATCCAATACCATCACAACATCGCTGTTGCCGACCGACATGGATGCGGTGCAATCGACCGAAATATCGATCTCGTCAAAACCAAACAGGCTCATCACTGCTGTATCAAGCTTTGTCGTTGCAAGACCATCGATTCGGTTATCGTTTTCGGTCGCAGTCGTGACAAAGGTAGTTGAGTTTGATCCTTCGATCGCCTGGTCAAAGTTAGTATAGAAATAATTTTCAGCTTGGGTCGCCGCGGCAGTATTATAGCCGTTTTCTGCAACCGCGCGCCGTCCAGCGAGAACGCCGGAGTCGCAAGCGTTTTGCAGGCGGTTTTGCACCATGTAGCCGCGCGATATGTCAACGCCGCCGCCTACCATGCCAGCCATAGCAATCATTCCGATCGCTGCCATCGGCATAATATTCCCGCGCTGATCGTGCAGAAATTGTATGACGCCAGAGCGTTCGGTTAGCCCGGCTGAATTGTTTGTTCCGTATGTCGGCATTTCGTGTTTGCCCCTTTGCATGCGTCGAGGGACATACGAACAAACGTTAAAGAAACTCTAAATTCGGGGCGAGTTTCAACATTCTGTTACAAGTGACTATTTGTTAACCAAACTTCTTATCCGTACCATTACCGCAGCGCTCTAAATGCCGTGGAATGATCCGCAAATTTTCTTCCTGCGTAGAGCGCCAAAGCGATACTGTGCGCCACACCGGCTTCATGGCCCGTTTGGCCCATGATCGATCCGGAAATACGCTCGCTTTAGTTGCCGCATCGATCCTGCCGCTGGTTGGTTTGGTAGGTAGCGGCATCGATATGGGCCGAGCCTATCTTGCCTCAAGCCGCTTACAAGCGGCGTGCGATGCCGGTGTTCTCGCCGCTCGTAAAAGCCTTGGCACAGAAGCCGCTGTTACAGGCAAGATATCGGACAAAGTCGCAGCCGACGGATACAAGTTCTTCAATCTCAACTTTGCCGACGGCAATTATGGTACGGATAGTCGCGACTTTACCATGGCATTGGAAAGCGATTTCGCCATCACCGGTCAGGCGTCGGTGAATGTTCCGACGAGCATTATGACCGTCTTTGGTTTCGACAATGTACCGGTATCGGTGGATTGTCAGGCGCTTTTAAGCGTGAGCGACCTTGATGTAATGATGGTGCTGGATGTCACCGGATCAATGCGGCACGCCAATGACGGTGACACCCTGTCGCGCATGGACAGCATGAAAAGCGTGATCAGAGACTTTCACGCCCAGCTGGAAACTGCCAAAAACCCGAAAAGCGAAATTCGATATGGCTTTGTGCCATATGCGACGAATGTGAATGTCGGGCATTTGTTAGAAGATAGTTGGGTCACCACAAACTGGACCTATCAATCGCGCGAGATCGACAGTGAACAAACCACGACGACACCGCAGACGGTTACGCGAAACTGGGTGGCAGAAAGCGGCACCCGTACTCCTTGGACCACCGAGTCCGAGTATGCTGCGACATATGTACCTCCTACCTCCGGTGGCACTGGGGACACTGGCGGTACCACTGGCGGATATTACAGTTGCACCAATTCAGTGCCGAGCAGCACCTGGACCTTTGCTAACGAGTTGATCTCGAGCGAAACCGGTACCGATGAGAACGGCCAGCCCACGACAACCGAATATTATCGCAGAACCAGCAACGGGACCAATTACCGGCAAATTATCTCAGGCGACAAATGCCTGATCCAATCTTCGACAGACACCAACTACGTCGAGACTTTCGAGAGCTACAGCTACGAACAGACATCTTCGACTCCGGTGTATGAGTACAAGCCGATTGCGTCTGATGTGACCAATTGGCGCACTGATCTTAATGGATGTATTGAAGAGCGCCGCACGAGTGAGATCACTGATTACGACAATGTCGATATCACCCAGAATTTGGACTTGGATATCGACACTGTCCCGACAGCTGGTGATTCGGACACTCAATGGCGGCCATCAAATCCTAACGCCATTTATGCACGTTCGTTCGACTATTTTGGCAATGGATCGTTCACGCCTGAAGCTGTGAAGACAACAGAAGGGTTCGCACCGACCGGCCAATGGTGGTTTTCCCACTGCCCGGCCCGGGCTCAAAAACTCGCTCCGATGACGAGTGACGAGGTCGATACGTATCTCGCCACGCTTAGCCCATTTGGCGCGACTTACCACGATATCGGGATGATTTGGGGAGGCCGTTTGATGTCTCCAACCGGTCTATACGCGGCAGAGAATGCAGACGGCACCAATGGTCAACGCGCTCGCCACTTGATCTTTTTGACTGACGGCCAGACCGAACCTTACGATCTTGCCTACGGTGCTTACGGCATTGAAGGCCTTGATCGTCGCCGGTGGAACCCATCCTCAACACTGTCACTAGCAGACACTGTCGAGGCGCGGTTCGGCGTCGCTTGCGCCGAAGTGAAGAAGAGAAACATAACTGTATGGGTTATCGCTTTCGGCACCTATCTGAATGACGCGATGGTCGAATGCGCAGGCAACGGTCAGTATTTTGAGGCAGCCAATGCGGATGACCTCAACAATGCATTCACATCGATTGCCCGATCCATTGGTGATCTGAGGCTGTCGAAATGATGCAGAAAACAACACAACAAATTTGGCATGACGAGAACGGAGTTTCGATCGTAGAATTCGCGATGGTGGCCCCGCTCCTGCTTATGATGTTGCTGGGCTTTTTTGACGTCTCTTACAACATGTATGCCAACACTATGCTTCAAGGCGCAGTCCATGAAGCGGCGCGCGATTCATCATTGGAAGCAGCAAACGAAGCTGCCTTGGATGCAGCCGTAACGTCATCGGTACGCGAAGTGGCCGGCGAAGCGACATTGAAGTTTGAGCGTAAAGCCTACGCCACCTTCACCGCAGTTGCGAAGGCCGAGGAATTTACTGACATCAATAATGACGGCCAGTGCAACGATAACGAACCATTTGAAGACGCCAATAATAACGGGGTCTGGGATGCTGACCAAGGCGAGGCCGGCAGCGGCGGCGCCCGCGATGCGGTGCTCTATAACGTTACTATCCGGTATCCCCGTGCCTTTCCAATCGCCCCATTTATCGGAATCTCGGAATATCACGAAACCACTGCGACAACAGTTCTTCGCAATCAGCCGTTTGATGGCGAAATAGACCGATCAGCGATTGGGAATTGCATATGAATACGCTGTCGAAATTCGCCGTCGCCTTACGCAATGATAAAAAGGCCGCCGCGCTCACCGAATTTGCGTTAGCTACACCTCTTGTGTTGACGCTCGGCCTATGGGGCCTCGAGACGGCAAACCTCGCCATGATGCATATGCGGGTCAATCAGGCCGCTATGCAGATTGCCGATAATGCGGCGCGGATTGGCGACACATCGACACTATCCAACCAAAAGATCTACGAGGATGACCTCAACGACATTCTGCGCGGCATGGATATTCAGGCTGGGGAGAGCATCGATCTTTACCAGCACGGCCGCGTGATCATCAGCAGCTTACAAGTTGAACCAGGCAGCGACCCGGACCAGCAGTATATTGCATGGCAACGCTGCAAAGGCCGAAAAGAGGTTTCATCCAGTTACGGCGATCAAGGTACAGGCGTTGGCGATCCAAGCTTTACCGGGATGGGGCCAGCAGGTGAGGAAGTAACTGCCATTGCCAATGACGCTGTGATGTTTGTCGAAGTGCAATATAATTATCAGCCTTTGGCTACCGATGCGTTCATCAGCGACCCTGTCATCAGAAGCCGGGCGGCTTTTCAGGTTCGCGCAAGCCGCGATCTCACGCAGATTTATGAGCGCAATCCCGGATCACCTGCGGAAATTGCACGGTGCGACATCTTTGATTCCTACAAAGAAGCCCCTCCCCCGCCACGCAAGACCGGCGGCTGGTCGTGGATATTCAGCGATGACCCCAACGCTGGCGGCGGTAGCTCAAGCAGCTCTGGGGGATCCTCCAGCACTAGCGGCGGCAGCTCGGGTGGCTCGTCAAGCCCTGGCGGCGGTACTACCAACAACAGTGGCACGGGCGACGGAAGCGGCAACGGCGGAAATAATAACTCCAGCAGCGGCGGAAATGACGGCACCGGAGATGGCTCTAACGGCAATGGCAATAATGATGATGATGGACAATGGTGTCCGTCGTGGAACTGGTGGTGTTAAACCACCAACCCGTGCGCCGCACCCACCTTGGTCACAGCCGTTGATCTATACGTAGCAGACCTTTTTCACCGCCTCTACGATCCGCGGCGTGTCAATCAGTGCCAGCTTCTCCAAATTTGCGGCATAGGGTAGAGGTACATCTTCATTGCAAACGCGCATCACTGGCGCATCCAGATGATCAAAACCTTCTTCCATGCAGATCGTCGTTATTTCTGAAGCGATCGAACAGGTCGGCCACCCCTCCTCTGCAATAACCAAACGATTGGTCTTCGCCAGACTATCCAATACCGCCTGCTTATCGAGAGGTCGTAATGTACGGAGGTCGATAACTTCGGCGTCAATGCCTTGTTCCGCAAGCTCATCAGCCGCTTCAAGCGACAAACCCACTCCGATCGAATAACTCACAATGGTAACGTCACTGCCTTCGCGCATGATCCGCGCTTTGCCAATTGGCAGAACATGATCATCAAGTTCTGGCAGCTCAAAATTACGGCCGTAAACCAGCTCGTTTTCGAGGAATACGACAGGGTCTTCACATCGAATTGCGGCTTTTAGCAGGCCCTTGGCATCCGAGGAATCATAAGGAGCGATCACAATCAAACCGGGTACGCTTGCATACCAGGGGCCATAGTTCTGGCTGTGCTGTGCCCCTACCCGGCTAGCAGCGCCATTGGGACCGCGGAATACAACAGGGCAGCGCATCTGCCCGCCGGACATGTAGTTTGTCTTCGCGGCAGAATTGATGACGTGATCAATGGCTTGCATCGCGAAGTTAAATGTCATGAACTCCACAATCGGACGTAGACCGCCCATCGCAGCACCCGCGCCGATACCGGCGAAACCGTACTCCGTAATCGGCGTATCGATAACCCGCTTAGGGCCGAATTCATCAAGCAACCCCTGCGTGACCTTATAGGCACCTTGGTATTGGGCCACTTCTTCACCCATTACGAATACGCGTTCATCCCGGCGCATTTCTTCTGCCATCGCGTCACGCAATGCTTCGCGAACAGGTATGCTTGCCATATTGGTACCGTGTGGAACCTCGGGATCTGCTTTCGGCTGGCTCGGCGCTGGTCTTTCGGCCTTCTCAGCAACGATGGCGGGGTCTTCTGCTGGCTCCGGGGCCGCATCTTGCGTGTCTGTAGTCGTGGCGGCATCCTCGCCCTCACCCGACAGCATAGCTATTACCGTTCCGACAGCTACATTTTCAGTACCTTCGGCGACCAGAATTTGCCCGACGACACCATCATCAATCGCTTCAAATTCCATCGTGGCTTTGTCGGTTTCAATCTCTGCCAGAATATCGCCGGGGGCAATTTCATCACCCTCTTTGACAAGCCACTTCGCGAGCGTGCCCTCTTCCATTGTTGGTGACAGGGCGGGCATTTTGAGTTCAATCGCCATGCTCAATACTCCTCCACCAGAACATCGGTGTACAGTTCGCTCGGTTCCGGTTCGGCAGAGCTTTCCGCAAAATCAGCCGACTCAGCGACCCGTGACCGGATAGCCTTATCAATCGCCTTGAGCTCTTCCTCTGTTTTGCCCCGCTCAAGCAGAACCTTCTTGAGGCCCTCAATCGGATCTTTATGGTCGCGCATATCCTGCACTTCGTCCCGCGTACGGTACTTCGCGGGATCGGACATAGAGTGCCCGCGATAGCGATATGTGTTCAATTCCATCAGCACCGGGCCTTTACCGTCCCGGACGTGCTTGAACGCAATTTCAGCCGCATTGCGCACTTCCAGAACATCCATGCCATTTACATGCATACCAGGAATGCGGAACGCAGTACCCCGGCGGTAAAATTCTGTTTCTGCGGAGCTGCGGCTTACCGCTGTGCCCATCGCATATTGGTTGTTTTCGACGACGAATACGATGGGAAGCTTCCACAAAGCCGCCATGTTAAATGTCTCGTAAACTTGCCCTTGGTTCGCTGCCCCATCGCCAAAATAGGCAAGGCAAATGCCGCCATCATTATCGTATTGGTGCGCCAATGCCAGACCGCCACCAAGGGCGACTTGTGCGCCCACAATGCCGTGCCCGCCATAGAATTTATGCTCAGTCGAAAACATATGCATCGACCCGCCCTTCCCCTTGGAAATGCCCGCCTGACGTCCGGTCAACTCAGCCATAATAACATTGGGATCGATACCGTAGGCCAACATATGGCCATGATCGCGGTACCCTGTGATCACGCTGTCCGTATCTCCGTCGAGCGCGCTTTGCAGGCCAATGGCCACCGCTTCCTGCCCGATATAGAGATGACAAAAACCACCAATCAAACCCAAACCGTAAAGCTGGCCAGCCTTTTCCTCAAACCGCCGGATCAGCAGCATTTGCTCGTAAAACTGCAACAATTCCGCGTCCGATGCGTCATAGCTCGGCGCAACTTCATGCGCATCTTGTAGGCTATGGAGAGCGAAATCTTCGCTACTTTCAGCTTTGCTTGCAGCTGTTTTGGAACCCGCTTTTTTAGCAGGCGTTTTACGAGTCCGGGCTTCTTTGGCCAAAACGGAAAATCCTCAATTGTTAGGTACCTGGGGAGGCGTTGTCATACTATTTGATCTGGCGGGGGTATAGGCGCAATTTTACGCAACACGCAATGTTTGCAACAAGCCTGCATACGAAATCGTTACGCTACGGAAAAAGGAATTATCCGTCGGATTTAGGAAGTGTCAGAACCACTTCATCTGGGTGCACGACATTCAAATTACGGCGCAGTTCTTCACCAACCAAATCCGCATCGGCATGATCTGGATGCAGCAAATCGACGCGATTTTTCAACGCATCGCGCTCAGCAACCAGCGTCGCAATCTGGTCATGACGCTGCTCCAGCAGCTGAGAGTTTTCACCCCAAGCAAGAATGCCGCTAGGCCCGGCAATAGCCAATCCAAGGAGAACCAGCAGAGAGGCCAATGCCAACCTCTGCGTCAGTTGCTCTTTCGGTAGAGCAATTTTGTGTCCCTCTTTGGTCATGCCCCTTAGAATCACAGTTGATTCGCCGACACAAGAACTATTTCAAAATAATTTGCCGCAGCGCATCATTTAATACGATCTGGGTAGCCCCAAAACATGCTCTGCCAGGTAGCTCAGGATCAAATTAGTGGAGATCGGCGCCACAGTGTAGAGCCGCGCTTCGCGGAATTTTCGCTCCACGTCATACTCCTCTGCGAACCCAAAACCGCCATGCGTCTGTACGCACATATCCGCCGCAGCCCAGCTCGCCTCTGAAGCTAGCATTTTGGCCATATTGGCTTCTTCGCCAGCATTCCCGCCTGCATCAAATGCTTGCGCGGCATCGTGCACCATCAATTCCGCTGCCCGCATCTGCGCATAGCACCGCGCAATCGGGAACTGGACGCCTTGATTTTTTCCAATCGGGTTGCTGAAAACATTCCGGTCTTTTGCGTAGTCGGTCGCCTTTTCGATAAACCATTTCGCATCACCAATACATTCCGCCGCAATCAGAATACGCTCTGCATTCATACCGGATAAAATGTACCGAAAGCCCTTTCCTTCTTCACCAATCAGTGCCGAATCCGGGATGCGCATATCGTCAAAGAATACCTCTGTCGTTGAATGATTCATCATTGTGCGGATCGGTTTGATCGTCATTCCATTGCCGACGACATCGCGCATGTTGACGAGGAAAAGAGACAAACCTTCGGTCTTCTTCTCAACCTTGTCGCGGGGAGTGGTTCTGGCAAGCAGCATCATGAGGTCGGAATGTTCGGCCCGGCTAGTCCAGATTTTCTGGCCGTTGACCACGTAATCGTCGCCATCGCGCTGGGCAAAAGTGCGCAGACTTAGCGTATCGGTGCCGCTGGTCGGTTCAGATACTCCGAACGCTTGCAACCGCAATTCACCTGCCGCGATACCAGGCAGATAAGCAGCCTTCTGTTCTGCGCTTCCGTAACGCAGCAAAGTGTTCATCACATACATCTGCGCATGGGCCGCCGCCCCGTTGCATCCAGCAGCCTGAATCTCTTCCATAATAACGGCTGCTGCATCCAGAGAAAGTCCGCTGCCGCCAAACTGTTCCGGGATCAGAGCGGCCAAGAAGCCAGCTTTGGTCAACGCGTCCACAAATTCACCGGGATAGGCCCGATCGCGGTCTTTCTCCCGCCAATACTCACCGGGAAACTCTTCGCACAAAGAACGCACCGCACGGCGGATTTCCGCCAATTCTTCTGTATCTTTCATATTACGCCCTAGCGCCCCGTATTCATTAAAATCAGTTGCCAAAAAATCCGTCCAGCGCCGCCATTTCTACCATCGGATCAGAACGATCATCAAACTATGTCTGCAACGCGCGCCTCATTACCGCATGCATATCATACAAGCAGGTAATATATGTAAGTTCCAACATCTCTTAGTCGGAAAATATTGTTTCCGTTCCGCGAACAGCGCGTCTGGCACCCGCCCTCTATGCGTTACCAAATGTCTGGCCAGACAATGCATGGGGTTATCCCATTGGGCAAGAAGCAGGAGCGGATCTTTGACAAAACACCTTCGATGATCCATATAGTTTCTATTGTAACTAGTTTGGAACAACTGATGCCAGATCTTTTCGATAATCCCGCCGGCCTGGATGGCTTTGAATTCGTCGAGTTTTGCGCGCCGGAGCGTGGACAGCTTGAACCTGTCTTTGCAGCAATGGGTTTCACACTCGTCGCCAAGCATCGCAGCAAAGATGTCGATCTGTGGCGTCAAGGCGGCATCAATCTGATTGCTAACTACCAACCGCGTTCAGCAGCATGGTTCTTCGCACGCGAGCATGGCCCCAGCGCCTGCGGCATGGCCTTCCGCGTGAAAGATGCGGCCAACGCCTATGATCATTTGATCGCGCAAGGGGCAGAGCCTGTTGCAAATGAGCCTGGTCCGATGGAGCTACGCATTCCCGCAATTCGCGGGATAGGCGGAGCTATACTGTATCTGGTGGACCGTTACGCGGATGAGAACGGCGACGGCCTGTCAATTTACGACATCGATTTCGAGTATCTGCCCGGCGTTGAAAAACATCCGATTGGCGCGGGTTTCAACATTATCGATCACCTGACACACAATGTTTACACAGGCCGGATGGCGTATTGGGCTGACTATTATGAAAGCCTGTTTAACTTCAAAGAGATCCGCTTTTTCGATATCAAAGGCGAATATACCGGACTGACTTCAAAAGCGCTCACCGCCCCAGACGGTAAGATCAAAATTCCGCTCAATGAAGAAGGCGAAGGCGGCAAAGGTCAGATTGAAGAATTCCTGCGGGAATTTAACGGCGAAGGCATCCAACATATCGCGCTTATCTGTGATGATCTGGTGGCGTGTTGGGACCGGCTGAAGGAGTTTGGCGTCCCGTTTATGACCGCCCCGCCCCAGACATATTACGACATGCTGGACGAGCGTCTGCCCGGACATGCGGAAGATACTGAAGCACTTCAGATGCGCGGAATTCTGCTAGATGGCACAACCGAAGGCGGAGAGCCACGCTTGCTGTTGCAAATTTTTGCTGAAGCACAGGTTGGCCCGGTATTCTTCGAATTTATCCAGCGTAAGGGTGATGATGGGTTTGGCGAAGGTAACTTTAAAGCCTTGTTTGAAAGTATGGAACGCGACCAAATCAACCGCGGCGCTTTGGACGTCGACAATATGGAACCTGCCCAATGAGTACATCCAGCCCAGTTAAGCTAGGCGGCGTTCATCACGCAGCCTACCGCTGCAAAGACGCCAAAGAAACCGTTGAATGGTATGAGCGTGTGCTGGGTATGGAATACACATCTGCGTTTTCGGAAGATCATGTGCCGTCGACTGGCGCTTATGATCCTTACATGCATGTCTTCCTTGATGCGGGAAACAATAACATCTTGGCGTTTTTTGAGCTGCCACATCAGCCCGATATGGGCCGCGACGAAAACACACCCGCTTGGGTCCAACATTTGGCGTTCCGCGTGGAATCCGAAGAAGCGCTTTTGGCGGCGAAGGCGCATGTTGAAGGGTTAGGCATCGATGTACTTGGGCCCACCCATCACGGTATCTTTAAATCGATCTATTTCTTTGACCCCAATGGCCACCGGGTTGAGCTGGCAACCGATATCGGCACGGTAGAACAATATGCAGAACTGAAAAACGTTGCGATGCCAATGTTGGAAGAATGGAGCGAAACCAAAACAGCGCCCCGCCATGCTGACTGGTTGCACGAAATCGCGCGGGGCGAGCATAAAAAGCTTAAAGACTAAGAATCGGAACCTTTCTTGGGCCTGCCGCATTGGTTGCTTGAGAAAAGGAATTTCATGCAAACCGAAAACGCTGCACCATCGAACGATCAGATCGATACCACAATCAACACGTTGGCCACTTTACAAGACCAGTTGATCGGAATGGGTGAAAGCCTGATCCGGGCACTGCCCAACATTACGATTGCGCTGGTCATTTTGGTGATCACTTGGGTGCTTGCAAAGTTTGCTGTCAAAATTGCAGATCGCCTGACGAACAAAACCGATATCCGGCCAAGTCTTCGCACGTTGCTCGATACGCTAGTGAAACTGGCAATCTGGTTGATTGGATTGATGACCGCTCTAACGGTCATCATGCCGGGTCTAACCCCTGCAAGTCTGGTCGCCGGTTTGGGTATTGGCGCAGTTGCCATCGGTTTCGCTTTCCAGGATATATTCGAGAACTTCCTCGCAGGCGTGCTGATCATGCTGCGGGAAAAGATGCGCATTGGTGATGTGATCGAATGCGAAGGCATAATCGGTAAGGTGGAAAACATCACATTGCGTGAGACGTATGTGCGCAAACTCTCTGGTGAAGTTACGCTTGTTCCCAACTCCATCCTGTTCAAAAATCCGGTTGAAATCTTAACCGACGACACATCCCGCCGACACGAAATTGTTGCCGGGGTATCCTACGACACTGATCTGGACCACGCTGCGCAAGTTATTGTCGATGCTGTTTCCGAACTGCCAATGGTACAAAAGGATGAGGGCGTCGACGTGTTTGCGTGCGAGTTCAATTCCAGCTCCGTTGATTTCCGTGTGCGCTGGTGGGCTGGTAGCAAACCAAGAGACATGCATGAAAGCCGCGACGCTGTGGTTCGCGCAATAAAGCGTGGACTGGATGATGCGGGAATTGAAATCCCATTCCCTTACATCACCCACACCTTTAAGGAAGCGGTACCGATAGGCACGCCAGACGGCTAGGCCTCTTAAAAGTGGCTTATGGCAAATACCAACCAACCAAGTTCCTATCTGAGCCGCAAGGCTGAATTTACCTTAGCCACGGTTGGCGGCATAATTGTCGCCAACGCGTATTACATCCACCCGATCATTTCAGAGGTCGCTGACGATTTTTCAGTCAGCGCCTCTACAATCGGGTTGGTTCCAGCCTTCAACCAGATAGCCTTGGCGTTGGGCATATTTTTGCTCCTCCCTCTGGGCGATCGCTACAGCAATAGGCGGCTATCGATACTGTTCGCTGCCGGACAAACGATCTCTCTCGGGATCATGGTTCTGGCCAACAGTTTCATAGTATTTCTGGTCGGCTCGACCATTTTGGGCTTCTTCACTATCGGCCCATATTTGTTGCCGACATACGCTTCCAAGCGTGTCTCCCCGGACAGGCTGGGATCGGTCACTGCAACCCTCACCGTGGGCACTATTTTCGGCATATTGATCGCGCGGACTGGAGCCGGTGTGATTGCTCAATATTTTGAGTGGCAGCTCATCTATATCATTGCCGCGTGTCTGATGATTGGCACCACCATATCACTACCCTTCATCATGGAAGGCAGGCGTGAAACATCAGTGCCAGAGGACCGCCCAAACTATTTCCGGTTGGTCGGCTCGCTCTTTCCCTTGCTTAGACAGCACCCGCAGGTTTTTGTCTCAGGTATTATTCAAGCGTTTAACTTCGGGATCTTTCTGTCCGTTTGGCTGGGGCTAGCGCTGCATCTAACCAGCCCCGCGATGGGTTATGGCGTCGATATTGTCGGGTATCTCGCCGCTTTCGCAGTCGTTGCAATTTTCGCGACACCAAGGCTGGGCAAGTGGGCAGACAAGATCGGTCCGGAGAAGGCACGCTTACGGCTTGCGCTCGTCCAAATGGCTGGCGTCGCTTTGCTCTATCCTCTGGGTCAAAACCTATGGCTATTGATGATACCAGTGGTTGTCATGAACACAGTGGGGCCCGGCATTGATGTGACCGGGCGGATGACATCTTTGTCGCTGGCACCAGAGATCCGGACCAGGTTGATGACCGGCTATATTGTCCTGATGTTTGTTGGCGCGGGTTTCGCCAGCTGGGTGGGAACGGCATCTTATGAATGGGCAGGTTGGGCTGGCAGCTCTGCGATGGCTTTTGCACTATCAGCAGGATTGGTTGGATTATCCTGGCATCAGGCGCGCGCCGCTTTGCCGCATAGCGTAAACTGACTTGGCATTGCCAAGCCACGCCGCCAACCTTAAACGGCTAACTGGCAGCGCCCGTAGCTCAGGTGGATAGAGCATCAGATTCCTAATCTGGGGGCCACAGGTTCGAATCCTGTCGGGCGCACCACACAGTCTCGCAGGTACCTTTGGGTCGTTTCAGTTCACGTCTTCTGGCGGTGCTACCGGAAATAGCAGCGGAGCAACGGATACACCTTCATCCAGCAGATCTTGCGCCTGTTCCGGCGTAGCTTCCCCGTGAATAATTTCAGTCTTCTCTTCGCCATAGTGCATAGCGCGCGACTTCTCGGCGAAATCTTTGCCGACCCATTGGCTATCTTTGAGCGCCTTCGCCTGGGCCTCGGCAAGTTTCTTTACTGCCTTCATGACGTCAGCTGGAATTGGCACGTTCGGCACGGGCGCTGCAACGGCTTTACCACTTTTAGCCCCCTCGTTCTGAGGTGTTTCAGAAGATTGATCCCCCGCCGAATGCCGTACTTGATTGCCTTTTAGTGGTACCGCGGGGGCCATTGGCGCTTTGGTTACCGCAGCTGAACCGCACTCCGGGCAGGTGAGCAATCCCCGTTCCAACTGAGCGGCAAAGTCGCCGGATGAGCCGAACCAGCCTTCAAACCGGTGGCCATCTTCACAAGAAAGATCATAGACAATCATTGAGCAGACGATTGCGGAATATGGCGGCGATTGGCAAGGCTTGGCAATTGCGCCCTTACCTCTGCCAAACGCGCATTATCTAGGTCGACAAAAGCGATATCCGGCTTGTCCCCCATATCCAACAGAACCTCACCCCAAGGATCGATCACCAAACTATGCCCATAGGTGCGCCGTCCGTCAGCATGGGAACCGGCTTGCGCAGCAGCCACAACATAGCAGCTGGACTCAATCGCACGCGCGCGCTGGAGGATATGCCAGTGCGCCTGTCCAGTCGGCACGGTGAACGCAGCAGGGATTGCGATAACGTCACAGCTAAGCCTGCCAAGCTCTTGATATAAAGCTGGGAACCGGATGTCATAGCAGATGCTGAGCCCTAGATGGCCCGCTGGTGTTTCGATCGTGACCACATCTTGCCCCGGTCGGTAGGTCTTTGATTCCCGCCAGCTTTCGCCGCTGGCCAAATCCACATCAAACATGTGCATTTTGTCATACCGCGCGCAAATGCGGCCAGAGGCATCGATCACCAATGCCCGGTTCGCCCAACGCTGTTCACCAGCTAACACCGCACATGATCCAAGCGACAGCCAAACCCCGGTTTCAGAGCACGCCCTCCTAAGCCGTTCAATATAAGGGTTATTGTCCTCAGTTGTTATACTGCCACTAGCACGCTTACGGTTGCTATCGAGCGCAATACTCATCTCAGGAGTGAACAACATGGCGGCCGAGCCGCTCGCCGCTCTTTGCAGTGCATCAACGATCACATCGGTATTATCGTCCGGATCGACACCCGAACACATCTGAAGGACTGCAATCCGGGTCATACCGCTTCTAACGATTCAGCCGGCCAACAATGCGTCAAGCTTGCCATCACGCTCCAACGCGGCCAGTTCATCAGAGCCCCCCACGTGGACATCACCGATGAAAATCTGCGGCACAGTACGCGCAGTAGGCGCTCTCTCCAGCATTTCAGCTTTTTTGGGGCCGCCCATAGAAATATCAAATTCGTTGAATTCAGCGCCCTTTTTGGACAGCAAGGCCTTTGCCCGGTGACAGAAAGGGCACGTGAATTTCGTATAAATATCGATCGTTGGGCCGGTCATTGTGATCCCTTTGAAGCTGTAAGGCGGTAGTTTGCAGGTCTTGAAACCTGTCGTCCTTTGCCTAAATAGTCTGTTGTACCCTGTGCCGCAACGGACAGGGACAAAAAGCCGGAGCGCCGCTTGATGCGGGCTTCATTTACACAGATTGCTCAATAGAGGATTTGCACTATGTCTCGTTTTGATTTCACCCCATACCGCCGCAGCACAGTTGGCTTTGACCACTTGTTCGACCTGCTTGAGAACCAAGCTCGTAAGAACTCCGGCGAGAATTACCCCCCCTTTAACATCGAGCGCCGCGGTGAAGATAATTACCGCATAACTCTCGCTGTCGCTGGCTTTAAGTCCGACGATATCGAAGTAACCGCTCAGCAAAATTTGCTCACCGTCGAAGGCAAAAAGCGCGAAGATGCTGGTGATACAGGCGACATCCTTCATCTCGGCATCGCCAATCGCGGCTTTGAACGACGTTTTGAACTGGCCGACTTTGTGTTCGTGCAAAATGCGGCACTGGAAGATGGCTTGCTGATTATTGATCTGGTGCGCGAAGTGCCCGACGCTATGAAGCCCAAAAAAATCGCCATTAACGGTCAGGCAGCGTTAGAAATCGTCAAGGACGATAGCGCGGACGCCGCGTAAATTTCGGCTACTGATTTGACGCCCGGCTCACATCATGTGGGTCGGGCGTAATTGTGTCATGATAAAGCGGCATCGCTGCCACAAAGTATAAGGGGGTAGACCCTCAGACCCACCCCCAACGACGCATAAGCGCCGTCTTGTTTGAGCCTCATCGTCCGGGTCGCAAAAGACGATCAAGTTCAAAACAAGCCTTTCACAGCAAGAAAAGATCTTGCCGAACAAGCAGCTATTAACACCAATGTTAGTGAGATCGGTAAATTTTTCCAGTATAATCAACGGATAAAGTTGCAAAAACTGCAACACATTGATTACTCTGGATTGTTTTACGCTTTAGACCAAGCGCGACTTTTTCAAAGCAGCGGCGATAAAGCCGTCAAACAATGGATGCGGTTCAAATGGGCGCGATTTCAGTTCTGGATGGAACTGTACGCCAACGAACCACGGATGATCCGGCCGCTCGACGATTTCTGGAAGCAAGCCGTCTGGTGACATTCCGGAGAAAACAAGACCAGTGCTCTCCAAAGCGTCTCTATAAGCGACATTGACTTCATACCGATGACGATGGCGTTCTGATATGGAAGTAGCGTTACCATAAATACGGCTTACATGGCTGTTCTCTGACAGTTTTGCATCATAAGCGCCGAGACGCATTGTTCCGCCAAGGTCACCGCCATCTTGGCGCTGCTGCAACCCTTCTTTGCCCATCCATTCAGTAATGATCCCGACGACAGGCTCTTCCGTTGAACCAAACTCGGTCGAAGATGCTTCCTTATGGCCGGCCAAACGCGCGCCTTCGATGCACGCCATTTGCATGCCAAGACAAATGCCCAGGAACGGTACTTCCCGCTCACGCGCGAACCGTACGCTGGCGATTTTACCTTCCGAGCCGCGCTCACCAAAACCGCCCGGGACCAAGATAGCGTCAAGCGGCTCCAACTGGGCGGCAATATCCGAATCGTCCTGCTCGAATACCTCGGCATCTATCCAGCGGATATTAACCTTCACACGGTTAGCCAGTCCGCCGTGGATTAGCGCTTCGTTGAGAGATTTGTAAGCGTCTTGCAGACCAACATATTTACCCACCACACCAATGTTCACCTCACCCTCAGGATTGAAGTAGCGATCAGTGACATCCAGCCATCGGGTTAAGTCAGGTTTTTTCGCATCGGTTATGCCAAAGCCCCGCAGGACTTCGCTATCCAGACCCTCTTTGTGATATTGCAAAGGCACCGAATAGATCGAAGGAGCATCCAACGCCTGGATGACGGCCTCTGGCCTCACATTACAGAACTGCGCGATCTTGCGTCGTTCGCTTTCAGGCAATTCATGCTCGCTGCGGCAGAGCAACACATCAGGTTTGATGCCCAATGACGACAGCTCCCGCACGGAATGTTGCGTAGGCTTCGTCTTTAATTCGCCTGCAGCAGCGATGTACGGCACAAGTGTCACGTGAACACTTAGCGTCTGCTGCGGCTCCAGTTCATTTCGAAGCTGCCGAATTGCCTCCATGAACGGCAATGACTCAATATCGCCCACCGTGCCGCCAATTTCGCACAAAACAAAATCAAGGTCATCCGCATCCGACAAAGCAAATGCTTTGATCTCGTCGGTAACATGAGGAATAACTTGCACTGTAGCGCCGAGATAGTCGCCGCGCCGTTCACGAGCGATGATGTCTTGATAGACGCGGCCACTGGTCACATTGTCGCTCTGCCGCGCTGAGACGCCTGTAAACCGTTCATAGTGGCCTAAATCCAGATCAGCCTCAGCCCCGTCGTCTGTCACATAGACTTCACCATGTTGATACGGGCTCATCGTGCCCGGATCGACATTCAGATACGGATCAAATTTGCGAATCCGAACCTTATATCCGCGACCTTGCAGCAATGCTGCGAGGCTTGCTGCCATGAGACCTTTGCCGAGCGAGGAAACCACGCCGCCGGTGATAAAAATGTACCGCGCCATGGGAGGGAAGCCTTAAGGTTGGAAATGGAGTCGGCGCAAGCAGAATGACGCAGCGAATTGCCGCAATCCACAACTGCCCGGTAATTTTAGAAAAAATGTTAGTTTGGAGCGTCAGCCAGTGGATCGTCCGAAGGCGCCGCTGGAGCCGCTACCGGAGCACCTTCAGCCGGAGCAGTGCCGGCCAGTGGGTCCTGCTCAGACGTAACAGTTCGATCGATCGTAGATGTGATTTCGTCTGAGCCAGTTGCGTCCACAGCTACTGCTGCCAAAACAATCGACAAGGCCACGAAGGCAACCGCCAACCACTTGGTCGATCTGGTCAAAAAATCAGCAGCGCCGCGCGCGCTCATCATACCGTTCGGGCTGCCGCCAATACCAAGCCCCCCGCCCTCAGACCGTTGCATGAGAATGACGACTACCAAAGCGGCAGCGACTATAGCTTGAACAACGGTCAGAAACAGAAACAGGGACATTTTGATATACTCTATAGTGTCAGTGCGCGTTATCTAGTCGCGAGGCGGCTGTGAAACAAGCCCAGCAGCTAGCTCGCTCTATGGGTCTTGTGTCTCGGCAGCAGCGATCACGATGCCAAGGAAACTTTCTGCGGTTAGGCTAGCGCCGCCAACCAGTGCGCCGCCGACCTCAGCAGCGCTGAGAAGTTCTTTGGCGTTTTCCGGCTTAACCGAGCCGCCATATAGGATACGCACCTCAGCAGCCTGCTCAGCCCCGTAAAGCGAAATCAACAGAGAACGGATGGCTTTGTGCATCGATTCGATGTCATCAACTGTTGGCGTACGGCCTGTGCCGATTGCCCAGATTGGCTCGTAAGCGATTGTCAGCGCTTCTTCCGCCTTATTAAAATCGGACGGCAGCGACTCTTTCAGCTGATTGCAAACATAGTTTTCCGCATCACCCGAATCGCGGGTTTCTTCTGTTTCGCCGCAACACAGTATAACTCTCAGCCCCGCCTCAATTGCAGCATTGATCTTAGACTGCACAAGCGCGTTGCTCTCACCGTGATCCTGCCGTCGTTCGCTATGGCCAAGAATGACAAACTTCGCGCCGGAATCTGCCACCATGGCGGCAGAAATATCTCCGGTATTTGCTCCATCCGGGCCTGAATGGCAGTCTTGCGCACCGACGCCGATCTGCTCAACTTCCCGGTGGACCGCGTGAATCAGCGTGAATGGAGGAGCAAGAGCAACCTCTACTTTCATCAAACGCTGTGCAGAACGGTCTATTGCACGCGCTTCAGAAAGCATCGCGCGTGTGCCGTTCATCTTCCAATTACCAACGATATAAGGCCGATCGGCCATAGAAAAATTCCTGAAAACTATAAAAATCAAACGGTTGTCGTTTTACGATCCCGCGTCACAAAATCTACACGGCCCTTATATGGGACGAACAATCCGGTCCGCTAGCCGCAGAATGGTAATAGGTCAAAACAAGTCTCAAACTGTTGCCGTCGGGTCGCAGGGTCGATAAAGGCTTCATCTCGCGATTTCAGCATTTGGCTGCGCGCAGCTCATTTGGATTTGACCAAACTATGATTCAGACGTTCCGTAGGTTTTTCCAGTCGAAAATCGGTATTTTCGTAACCTTGGCCTTTCTTGGTGTGATTGCTTTTGCTTTCGCCAGCAGTGATGTCGCCAATACAGGCACGTTCGGCGGTGTCGCTGGCGGCGACCGAGTTGCAGTTGTTGGGGACGAGAAAATCAGCGCGATCGAGCTCAGCCAAGCGGCCACAAGCGCGATTGACGGCTTACGGCGTGAAAACCCAACCATTTCCATGCCATCGTTCATCGAACAAGGCGGGCTGGATCAAGTGCTGGAACAGCTGATCGAACGTGCGGCAATTGGTGGATTCGCTGAAAAATACGGATTGCGAGCCGGGGACAATCTGGTGAACAGCCAGATCATGACCATCCCGGCCTTTCGCGGTCCTGACGGGAACTTTGACGATGATGTTTATCGGCAAGCGCTGTCTCAACAACGTCTAACCGATGCCCAAGTGAGAGATGATTTGGGCAAAGGTCTGCTCGCTCAGCAAATCTTAATCCCGGCGGCATTTGGCGCGGGAACTCCCGACAAATTTGCGCAACAATACGCATCATTGCTCAAAGAACGTCGCCAAGGCTCTATCGGAGTTATCCCGTCTGCTGCTTTTGTACCGGAAGGCGATCCGACCGATAAACAGCTAAGTGCCTTTTACGAAGAAACCCGTGGTGATTACATTCGCCCAGAACGCCGGACGATCCGCTATATTGCCTTCGGTGATGACGCCATCAGCGACAATATTGATCCGACCGACGAAGAGATTGCAGCGCGGTATGAAGCAGATCGCGACAAATACGCCCCAAGCGAATCGCGCACTATCACGCAGTTGATCGTACCCACCCCGGAAGCAGCCGCAGCGATCCAGAAACGCGTTCAAAGCGGCACAGGTTTGGAAGCCGCAGCCCGCGAGGCCGGATTACAAACCGCAAAAATTGGCCCCATCACTAAGGCAGAGCTGACCGCTCAAACATCTGCTGCGGTCGCCAACTCAGTATTTGCCGCGGCCAGAGGAACGATTGCGGTGCCTGCTGCCAGCGGTCTTGGCTCCCACGTGGCGCGGATTGACGGAATTGAACGCCAACCAGGCAAAAATCTCGAACAAGCAAAAGGCGAAATCACCACTCTTCTGCGTGAAGAGAAAAGGCGCCGCGCGCTGGGTGATCTGGCCGCAAGTGTTGAAGAGCAAGTGGAAGAAGGTGTTTCACTTTCTGAAGTAGCGGAGCAGCTCGACCTGGAGATCACAACCACCAAACCGATTACTGGTGCTGGAATGGTGTATGGAAATGCCGAAGAGCGTGTTGCCGATATTGTCGGCCCAGCCTTGCAAACGGCCTTCCAAATGGAAGAAAGCGAACCGCAATTGGCGGAGGTTGTGCCGGGGCAAACATTCTTAGTGTTTGAAACAACTGACATCACTGAATCCGCCGCCGCACCTCTAACGGAAATCAAGGACCGTGTAGAAGTGGCGTGGCGCCTCTCGGAAGGCTCAAAAGCAGCTAAAGAGGCAGCCGATCGAATTTTGAAAGCGGTTGCCGATGGATCTTCGATAAGCGCTGCCATGTCGGCAGAGAGCGTGCCCTTGCCGCAAGCTGATACCGTCAATTTAACGCGCGAACAGTTGGCGGCCCAAGGGCGGCAAGTCCCGCCTCCGCTCGCGCTGATGTTTAGCATGGCCGAAGGCACTGTTAAAAAACTGGAAGCCCCGCGCGACGGTGGATGGTTTGTCGTCAATCTCACCGATATTGATGCAGGCACAATTGCCAAGGACGATCCAATTTTCGCGCAAACCAAGGCAGAACTTTCCCAAACAATCGGCCGCGAATATGGAGAACAACTCCGCGCCGCGATCAGTGCCGAACTGGGTGTGGAACGTAACGAAACCGCGATTGAAGCTGTCAGCAAGCAACTGACCGGTGAAAACTAAGCATTTTACGGTCGCTGGATGATGTCTTCAAACAGCACTGGTCTGCACAATGAAACCGCAGCGCTCTCTCAGCTGGCGGCAGGTCAACCCGCGCTCGTTTGGCGCAAGATTATTGCGGATACGGAAACGCCGGTTGGTGCGGCGGCGAAGCTCATCGAAGCTGGCCGTGGCGACTTTTTGCTAGAGTCAGTCGAGGGCGGTGAAATTCGCGGGCGATATAGCCTTTTGGGGTTAGATCCCGATCTGGTTTTTAGAGCATCGGGAATCAACGCAGAGATTAATTCTCAATGGCAATCTGACCGCGATAAGTTTGCCACCTGCGATGATAGCAGCCTGCCTGCCCTGCGAGCGCTGGTGGAATCGTGCCGGATCGACGTGCCGGAAGCACTCCCCCCGGCCCTCGCCTGTATTGTTGGGTATTTTGGATACGAAACCATTGGGCTAGTCGAGAAACTGCCACGGGCACCCGAGAACAATCTTGGTCTTCCAGACATGCTATTTGTCCGGCCAACCGTTATTTTGGTATTCGATGGTCTGACCGAAGAGCTGTTTGCAGTCGCACCGATATGGCCAACTGAGACGTCAGCGACGCAGCTAATGGATGCTGCCGCGGACCGAATTGACAACGTTTTGAGACGTCTTGAACAGTCGCCGCCCCGTATGGAAGCCCCACCCGAACTTCCGGAAATGACACTCACACCCACCATGCAAGATGGCGAATACGCCTCCATGGTAGCGCGGGCGAAGTCATACATAGAGGCAGGCGATATCTTTCAAGTCGTTCTGGCTCAGCGTTTCACCACGCCGTTCCCGTTACCGCCGCTGTCGCTGTACCGGGCACTTCGCAGGGTAAACCCCTCACCCTTTTTATATTTTCTGGATTTGCCCGGATTTGCGGTTGTCGGGTCCAGCCCGGAAATCTTAGTGCGGGTCCGCGATGGTGAGGTCACTATTCGGCCCATCGCCGGAACGCGGCCAAGGGGCTTGACCGAGCAGGCGGATAAAGCAGCCGAGAGCAGCCTTTTGGAAGACCCCAAAGAACTGGCTGAACATCTGATGTTACTTGATCTTGGGCGTAACGATGTTGGCCGGGTGGCATCTCGCGGCAGCGTAGAAGTCACCGACAGCTTTACCGTGGAACGATACAGCCACGTGATGCATATCGTCAGCAATGTGATCGGGGCACTATCGCCAGATTACGATGCACTCGATGCCATGTTTGCCGGTTTTCCAGCGGGAACTGTGAGCGGTGCCCCAAAAATCAGAGCGTGTGAGATTATCGCGGAATTGGAACCTGAAACTCGCGGAGCTTATGCTGGCGGCGTTGGTTATTTTTCCCCTGATGGCTCAGTCGATAGCTGCATTGTTCTGCGGACCGGTGTGGTTAAAGATGGGACTTTGCACGTTCAGGCCGGTGCCGGTATTGTCGCAGACAGCAACCCTGAATATGAACAACGCGAATGCGAGGCCAAAGCCGGCGCACTTATCGCAGCAGCACAAGAGGCGGCTCGCATCGCAAGTGAGCCAAAGTTCGGTCAATGATGAAGAAACTCGCCCTTATTGCCACGCTTGTCCTTGCAGGATGTAATCAAGAACCAGAGGGGCAGCCGGTTTTAAGAACAGAAATCGGCAGCGGCGTTGCAGAAGAAGTCCCAAAGCCCACTATCGCGATCAATGAAACGCCTGACGAGGCCGTGCCAGAGATCGCCTCAGCCTGCCGAGAAGTTACTTTCGAGAATGTATCTCTCACGCACTGCGTCGCGGATCCGGCGAAACACCGCATCTCGACAATTCTGTCCGGCGCCGATGGGAAACCTTACCGCAGCCTCGCTAGCTTAGCTGCGGGCCGCAAACCCGACGCTGCCCCGGTCGCATTCGCTGTTAATGGCGGCATGTTTAACGGGGAAGGCAAACCGATCGGATACTACGTCGAAGGGGAAGACCGGCAAAAAGAACTTAGCCGGACGGATGGTCCCGGCAATTTCCACCTTAAACCAAACGGTGTATTTTTCGGTAGCAACGGGAAGTGGCAAATACGGTCCAGTGATGATTTTTACCGTAATGTCGGAGACCGGCCAGTCTTCGGAACGCAATCAGGACCGATGCTCGTGATCAAGGGGAAACTTCATCCTGAAATCTCGGAAAACGGCCCATCCAAAGCGATCCGCAACGGTGTTGGTGTTGATAATGACGGGAAGGCCCACTTTGTTATCTCGAACGCACCGCTGTCATTTGGTATTCTGGCCAGATTCTACCGTGATGAGTTGAAAGTACCCAATGCTCTGTTCCTTGATGGAAACGTCTCTGCGCTTTGGGATCCTGCGAAAGATCGGCTCGACACCGGCGCCCCGCTAGGTCCGCTGATCGTGGTCGAGGATCGCCAATAGCGCGGGGCTGATGATGCAGAGCAAATCAACCATTCTCGTGATCGACAATTACGACAGCTTTACCTTCAATCTGGTTCATTACCTGATGGAGCTTGGTGCTGATGTCCGTGTTGAACGCAACGATGCCATATCGGTTGAAGAGGCAATTGCGATCGATGCCGCCGGGTATCTAATCTCCCCCGGCCCCTGCACACCGAACGAAGCTGGAATAAGCCTTGATCTTGTGGCTGCCTGTGCAGAGGCCCGCAAACCACTGCTGGGCGTCTGCCTTGGCCATCAGGCTATTGGGCAACACTTTGGCGGGGCCGTTGTCCGTGGCGGGCTGATGCATGGCAAGACATCGCCGGTTTCGCATGACAGCACGGGCGTCTTTGAAAACCTGCCCTCACCCTACACCGCCACACGCTACCATTCGCTGATCGTGGAAAACATCCCGGATCAGTTAGTTGTCAATGCAACCAGCGACACGCCGGGCGCAGACACTGATTGTGTTATGGGTTTCCGGCACGCAACACTTCCTATCCACGGTGTCCAGTTCCACCCTGAAAGCATTGCTACCGAACATGGACACGCATTGCTGGCAAATTTTCTGCGGATATGCGGCATAGAACCGAAAGCCATTTCATGAAGAATCTTCCCGCCGCAGACAGCCATCTGAATGAAGCCGAAGCCGAGGAAGTGTTCGGCATATTGCTCGATGGGCAAACATCGGAAGAAGAAATTGCCCGTTTTCTGACTGACCTGTCTGACCGCGGCGAAACCGGTGCGGAGATCGCGGGTGCGGCACGGGCATTACGGGCACGGCTGATACCCATTTCCGGCCCTGATAATGCGATTGATGTCTGCGGTACGGGCGGAGACGGACATCACACTCTGAACGTTTCCACGGCCGTATCGCTCGTGGTGGCGGCTGCTGGGATACCTGTTGCGAAACATGGCAACCGTGCCGCATCGTCCAAATCCGGAGCAGCGGATACGCTGGAAGCGTTGGGCCTCGATATGGAGGCTGCTGGCAAAACCGCCGAAAAGACACTGTCTGAAATCGGCATCTGCTTTCTCTTCGCGAAGAACCACCATCCTGCAATGGGCCGCATCCAACCAATCCGGCAAAAGCTTGGCCGCCGCACAATCTTCAATTTGATGGGGCCGCTATCCAACCCCGCTGGCGTAAAATCCCAATTGATTGGCATTGCTCGACCTGGCTACGTCCCGATTTACGCTGCTGCGAAGGCCGCTCTTGGAACGAAACACACCATGATCGTTTCCGGTGATGAAGGTTTGGACGAACTCAGCTTGGCCGGCGGCAACGAAGTGGCGGTCGTCAAAGGCGATAGTTTTGAGATGCAGCGCAAAAGTGCGAGTGAACTCGGCCTGCCATCTTCGCCCGTGGCCGCTATTCGCGGCGATGATGCAATATACAATGCGGCCGCCCTCACCGCCTTGCTCGATGGTAACCCCGGCCCGTATCGCGATGCCGTTATATTCAACGCGGCAGCTTCACTCATTGTGGCAGGCACCACCGAAGACTGGAACGAGGGCGCCGATATAGCGCGCCAATCCTTGGATTCTGGTGCCGCAAAAGACCTGCTCGCCCGCTGGATTGCGATGGCAAAATGAATAAGCTCGACGAAATATGCGCAACGACTGCCAAAGAAGTTGCTTCCCGCAAAAGCGCTCAATCATTTGCTGAATTGGAGGCGCTCGCCAAAGAACAAACACGCCCCCGCGGTTTCCACGCGGCTTTGGCAAAGAAAGCCGCGGACGGTTTTGGGCTGATTGCTGAAATCAAGAAGGCATCACCCTCCAAAGGTTTGATCCGGGAGAATTTCCATCCGGCAGAACACGCGAAATCCTATGAGCTTGGCGGCGCTGCCTGCCTTTCGGTATTGACCGACGCGTCCTATTTTCAAGGGCATGACGATTATCTCATCGCCGCCAGAAACGCCTGCACGCTGCCGGTTTTACGCAAAGATTTTATGGTGGATCCCTGGCAAGTGGTGGAATCCCGTGCGCTTGGCGCTGATGCAATTTTGATTATCGTGGCTGCGTTGACGGACGGGCAAATGGCAGAAATCGAAGCTGCAGCCATCCATTTTGGCATGGATGTGCTTGTAGAAGTTCACGATGAATTGGAGATGGAGCGGGCAGCTGCCCTCAAGTCGCGCTTGATCGGCGTAAACAACCGCGATTTGAAACGTTTTGTCACCGATTTGGCGGTCACTGAAAGACTGGTACCACTGGCTCCAGAGGGTGCTTTATTAGTCGGCGAAAGTGGAATTTCGGCCCATGCTGACTGCTTACGGCTTGAACGTTCCGGGGTCAGATGTTTCTTGGTCGGGGAAAGCCTGATGCGCCAAGATGATGTGACCGCTGCAACTAAGGCTCTGCTGCACGGATGAGTACGCTCAGCCACCTCGATGCCGAAGGCGCTGCGCATATGGTCAATGTCGGCGACAAAAAATCTACCCTAAGAACCGCAATTGCATCTGGCAGAATAACCATGTCTGCAAACGCTTTGACCGCTATCAAAAACGGTGACGCACCCAAGGGCGATGTTCTGGGAACCGCCCGTATCGCCGCTATCATGGCAGCCAAGAAAACGAGCGATCTTATCCCCTTGTGTCACCCGCTCGGGCTGGACGCGGTCGATGTTAGTTTTGGATATGAAGACAATGCGATTTCTGTGACCGCAACAGCCAGTCTAACCGCTAAAACCGGTGTAGAAATGGAAGCAATGGCGGCAGTCTCAATTGGTCTATTAACGATCTACGACATGGGTAAAGCGCTGGATAAAGGCATGGTAATCGAATTTATCCGCCTTATTGCCAAGACAGGCGGCAAGTCGGGCGATTGGCACGCGCCCGAATGACTCGTCCGATTGCCTTGTCCGAGGCACAGCAGCAGCTCCTCAATCTGGCAACGCCTCTGGGGAGCGAAACGGTCGCTGTCGACTCTGCGTTGGGCAGATACCTCAGGGAACCGGTTGTGGCCCGCCGCACACAGCCACCTGCGGACCTATCTTCGATGGATGGCTATGCCACTTGCGGGGATGGCCCGTGGTCACTCATCGGGGAAAGCAGGGGCGGCAATCCTTTTCCCGGTCAACTAGATGCGGGCCAAGCTATTCGTATCTCGACCGGCGCAGTCATGCCCGATGGTGCCGATACGGTTCTGATCCAAGAACACGCCAAAATTGACGGTAATCAGCTGAACCAAACAGCGCAGTCGTCCGGTCGGACATATGTCAGGTCAAAGGGTTTTGATTTTGCCGCGACGGAACACGTGCTTGGTGCCGGGGATCAGATAGGCCCGGCACAAGTCGCCTTGGCCCTCAGCGCTGGATGCTCAACCGTTACTGCACACAGATTGCCCCAGCTGGCCCTGATTGAAGGCGGAGACGAGTTGGTCAGCGATCCAGCATTGGCTGACACGCACCATATCCCGGCCACGAACAATGCAATGCTTGCTGCCATGACGCATGGCATGACTTGCGACACACGCATGATCGGTCCTGTCACTGACAGTTTGGACGCCTTGACCTCCGCGTTCAAAAGCGCGGGTGATACGGATATTATCGTAACCAGCGGTGGGGCCTCTGTCGGGGATCACGATCTGGTCCTGCCAGCTCTCGAGTCATTGGGCGCTGAAATAACCTTCTGGCGCGTCGCCCTAAAGCCGGGCAAGCCCTTGCTGGTTGCGAAACTTGGCCATCAAGTTGTACTCGGTCTACCGGGCAATCCGGTTTCCAGTTTTACCACAGCATTTCTGTTCCTGCTTCCTTTGCTGCGACATATGGCGGGCGCGCCCTTTGCTCTTCCCCGCAGTACCACTGCTCAGCTTAGCCAGCCCCTACCCGCCAACGGTTCCCGGCGTCAGTTCTTGCGCGCTGTTTGGGATGGAACACATGTCGCAGCAGTCGACGAACAAGACAGCAGCGCTCTGCGCGCCTTGGCGTCTGCCAACGCCTTTATCGAACGCCCGGAAAATTGTGCGGGGACCGAAGCAGGAACATTTGTTCCAATCTACCCACTCAAAAATGGCGGAATTGCTTGACCTTGGGAAATTAGTTGCCTAATTGTTCTTCATTCGTTCGCATTGTGGTGAATGAACTGGAACAGGCGGCTAAGGAGCATTGCCCCATGCTGACAGCAAAGCAGCACGAACTTATTAGGTTTATCCAAGCACGATTGGAAGAAACAGGTATCTCGCCTTCGTTTGAGGAAATGAAGGCCGCGTTGGATTTGAAAAGCAAATCCGGTGTTCACCGGCTGATCTCAGCTTTGGAAGAACGCGGCTTCATTCGCCGCCTCCCCAATCGAGCCCGCGCTTTGGAGGTTTTGAAAAATCCGGAAGATGTATTGCCGGATAACGCGGTACCGGCTGCGGCGAACGATCCGGTCAGTGCTGCGGTCTCTCGGACGATCACGCCGCCACAACGGCAGCCAGAGCCAGCTAATGATGTGATAGAATTGCCGCTGCACGGGCGGATTGCCGCCGGTGCGCCGATTGAAGCACTGGAAGGCCAAAGCAGCTTGCCTGTGCCAGCTGCTCTGCTCGGCCCCGGAGATCACTATGCGCTAGAAGTGTCTGGTGACTCGATGATCGACGCTGGCATTTTTGATGGCGACTTCGCTTTAATCAAACGAACAAACACTGCCCGCGATGGTGAGATTGTTGTCGCCTTGGTTGATAATGAAGAAGCTACTCTGAAATATCTGCACAAAGACGCGGGTATGGTTCGGCTCGATCCAGCCAATGCCTCCTACTCGCCGCAGGTTTATCAGCCAGGCCAAGTTGAAGTGCAAGGCAAGCTGGCCGGATTGTTACGCCGTTACCATTGATAATAGCGCGGCGGGTTAGCGTTTCGCTTCCTCGCCGCGCCACCAGCCATGATTGCCCATTGATTGGGATACCGACTGAATTCTCTCATCGCTCAAGTGGATGGATAGCCCCCCTGTCTGATCGAGCAGCCGCCGGTCTGCTTTTAGCCACCGTGGTTTGCATGATCTGGGCAGATACCGGTCAGCGATAACGATATCGGAACGGTCACAAGCAGCAGTCAATGCCAAGGCCTCGACACGGTCACGGCTTCTTGCCATCAATATGTGCCAAGATTTTCCCTGACGTTCGACCGTCAATGAACAGAAGTCACGGCTGCAATTTGCGCCTTTCCAATCGGCCAATGGAACGGGCACACCGTCCATCCCGGCCTGTTCCAGCAAATTATCGCGGGCATATGTGCTTCGGCTGTCGCGCAAGACCAGCAGCTGGTCGCCCTCCCCCGTGACGCCGACATGCCGGCCATCACCCGATATCAGCAAGTCCGGCGGCGGCTGCCCGACAAACAGCATGGTGGCAATGGCGGATGGGATAAACCCTGCCAGTCGCACCGGGCCGCGCCACAGAGCCAGCCACAAGCCGCCAATCAAGAACAGCGCATAGATCATGCCGCTCATTTCCGGCATCAACTTCACCGCCCCCGGCTGCTCGGCTGTGAAATGGGCAATGCCGATCAGCAAATCCAGCGACTTACCTGCCAGCCACCATGCGGGCGCACCCAACCCGACAATATCGAGCAGCAGAGCCAATGCAATTAGCGGCATCGATGCGAAGGTAGTCAAAGGTATTCCGATGACATTCGCAAACGCCCCATAAACCCCCGCCCGATGAAAATGGAACAGGACGATCGGCATCAGCGCTATCTCAATCACTAAACCTGTTATCAGCAGCATCAGTGTTCTGCGCGATATCCTTGCCAGCCAGCTTTCCTCTCGCGGGGCCAGAAAGTCTTTCACCGGCTGGGAATTATGCAAAGCGACAATCGCTATCACCGCCGCAAAACTCATTTGGAAGCTCGGGCCGACCAGTGCTTCGGGCCATAACAACAACACAAAAAACGCAGCCACAGCAACCATGCGTAGCGACAGAGGTTCGCGCCCTAAACTCAATGCGATCAGCACCAGAATGGCGCCAACGCAGCTGCGTACCGTTGGGACTTCAGCTCCGGTCAAAAGGGTATACCCCACCCCTGCTAACGCCCCGATCGCCGCCGCAACAATAGGCAAACGCCACCGCAAGGCTACATAGGGAAATAGCGCAAGCAACTTGATCGCCAGCAAATAGGCCGCAGCGATGACTGCGCTCACATGAAGCCCACTGATGGAGAGCAAATGCGTAAGTCCCGCATCGCGCATAGCGTCTTCATCAGCATCGCTGATTGCGCCGCGATCACCGCTCGCCAATGCCGCCGCAATGGACCCGGCAGATCCATCCAAATTACTTCTGACATGCGCAGCAAGCCTACGCTGGGTTTCCGCCAACAACTCGGTCTTTTGGGCAGGCTCCAGCAGCTCGATTTCGCCTAGCGCAGAGCCGGTTGCTGACAACCCTTTGAACCACGCAGCGCGAGAGAAATCATACGCCCCAGGCAGCATTGGCGGTGCTGGGGGCATCAACCTAACCCGCAATCGGATGCGGGCACCCTCTTCCAATCCCGCGGCGTCATTCGCAATCGGCACATTGACCCGGATTTTCTGGGCAGTGCCAGTGTCCGCGTTGCGCATAGCGAGTATCAGACGAACACGATCACGGGCAGGCTGTTCATCCCGCTCCAGAATACGGGCATCAACGATGCTGACTTGCGGCCGGTCTAAAGGCTCTGCACCAACGATCTCCGACCTCAGCCAGATCACCGCCACTCCCAAAGCGAACACGCTTGCGACCGCGATCACCGCCTGACGCAGTTCAGTTCGGTCTTCCAGGCCCCGCCACACTGCTAAAGCCCAAATTCCGGCAATAGCAGCCACTCCGATAGCGGCAGACCATTGCCACTGGCGGTCCAAACTAAACCATGCCGCGATCCCGGCTGAAAACGCCACCGTCAACCACGGTCCCTTGTCGAACCCCGAATGCCCCAAAAAGCGGTCAAACTGGTCACCAAAACTGGACAATAGCCGTTCGCTCCGCCATTGGCGCTGCACTGCAGCATTTGGGCTGGCATCAGCATCTTGGCGCTCGTCAGCGGTATCGCCTTCAATCGGTACGTTTGGGATGCCGGTCGCCATGGACAGAGTTGGATAGGAAACAAGTGGTTATGGCAAGCTCTAGCGGTATTGAAGTGGGTAAAGTTGTCACCCGGTTTGCCCCTTCACCCACCGGCTTTCTGCACATCGGCGGCGCACGCACGGCTCTGTTTAATTGGCTTTTCGCGCGTCGCTATGGCGGGAAAGCGTTATTGCGGATCGAAGACACCGATAAGAAACGCTCTACTCAAGAAGCCATTGATGCCATTTTGGACGGACTGGACTGGCTGGGTCTGGACTATGATGAAAAGCCAACGTTTCAATCCTCCTGCGCACAGCGTCACGCGGAAGTGGCCAATGTTCTTCTTGAGAACGGTTATGCCTATCGCTGTTACGCGACGCCGGAAGAATTAGAAGAAATGCGGGCCGAGCAAAGAGCCGCCAAGCTGCCGCTACGCTATGATGGCCGGTGGCGCGACCGCGACCCGAGTGAAGCACCGGCAGACGCCAGCTTTACCGTCCGGGTCAAAACGCCAGTCGATGGCGAAACAACAATCACGGATCTGGTTCAAGGCGATGTGTCCGTGAAAAATGAAGAGATCGATGACTATATCATCCTGCGGGCAGATGGCACACCAACCTATATGCTCGCCGCAGTGGTGGATGACCACGATATGGGCTGTACGCATATTATCCGCGGTGATGATCATTTGAATAATGCCTTCCGCCAGCTGCCCATATATCGGGCGATGGATGCGATAGAAGGAGGTTGGAGCGACCCGACTTATGCCCACATCCCGCTGATCCACGGATCTGACGGTGCGAAACTATCCAAACGTCATGGTGCGTTGGGGGTTGATGCTTATCGCGATGAAATGGGAATTTTGCCTGAAGCGCTCTTCAACTACCTGCTCCGCCTGGGCTGGGCTCACGGTGACACAGAAGAGGTTTCGCGCGCTGAAGCAATCGAACTATTCAGCCTAGACGGTGTCGGCAAAAGCCCATCACGGTTTGATATCAAAAAGCTAGAAAACCTTAATGGGCATTATATTCGCCAAGCCGATGATGCGCGATTGGCGCGATTGGTAGCGGATATGCAGGGCGGGAAAAACGAAAGCGAGATGGACTTGCTCACCAGAGCCATGCCGCTGCTGAAGCCCCGTGCAAAAAACATCCACGAATTGGTCGATGGCTCAGGCTTCATCTTTGCCAAAATGCCGCTGGAAATGACTGAGAAAGCGCAAAAGTTTCTGACTGACGAGGGCCGCGGATATCTTTCGCTTGTTTCCGCCCGTTTGGCAGCAGAAAAGAACTGGACATTCGACGCGCTCGAAGCCAGTACAAAGTCACTTGCTGAGGAGCTCGGACTGGGCTTCGGCAAAATAGCGCAGCCCATGCGAGCCGCGCTTACCGGAACGACAACGTCACCCGGGATTTTCGATGTGCTGGTCCTTTTCGGACGAGACGAGGCTCTTGCGCGAATTGACGCTCAGGCAGTTTCAGTAAGTCTCGACTGAACCAAGCTGGCGAAAAGATCGGGTTGAAGGAGAATGAATGTGGCCGATAATCAGGCGAAACTGGAACTAAACGGGCAAACCCACGAATTTCCCGTGCTGCAAGGCAGTGTCGGTCCCGATGTGGTCGACATCCGCAAGCTGTATGGGGCGACCGGAGCCTTTACTTTTGACCCCGGCTACAAATCGACCGCCAGCTGTGAGAGCGCCCTTACCTACATTGACGGTAATGAAGGCGTATTGCTCCATCGTGGCTATCCAATCGGCCAGTTGGCAGAACATTCCAGCTTCATGGAAACTGCCTATCTGCTGCTCAATGGCGAGCTGCCATCGGGCGAGGAATTGGACGACTTTAATTACACGATCACGCGCCACACGATGCTGCATGATCAGCTTCGCCAGTTCTATCAGGGCTTCCGTCGGGATGCCCACCCTATGGCGATCATGTGCGGTGTAGTTGGTGCACTGTCCGCTTTCTATCACGACAGCACGGATATTTCCGACCCGGAACACCGCAAAATCAGCAGTCATCGCCTCATCGCGAAGATGCCTACGATTGCGGCGATGGCCTATAAGTACTCCATCGGTCAGCCCTTTATGGACCCGGACAACTCGCTGTCTTACACCGGCAACTTCCTGCGTATGACTTTCGGCGTGCCCGCTGAAGAATATGAAGTCATTCCAGCTGTCGAACGCGCAATGGACAAGATCTTCATTCTGCATGCCGATCACGAACAGAACGCATCAACATCGACTGTCCGCCTCGCTGGTTCGTCAGGTGCCAACCCGTTCGCGTGTACTGCTGCAGGCATTGCGTGCCTTTGGGGTCCAGCCCATGGCGGCGCCAATGAAGCAGCTCTTAACATGCTGCGCGAAATCGGCACGCCCGACCGCATTCCTCATTATATCGAGCGGGCCAAGGATAAGAATGATCCATTCCGCCTGATGGGCTTTGGTCACCGAGTATATAAAAACCATGATCCCCGCGCGACTGTGATGCAAAAAACGGTCCGTGAAGTGTTCGAAGCATTGAATGTCACCGACCCAGTCTTTGAGGTTGCGCTGCAACTGGAAGAAATGGCGCTGAACGATGACTATTTCAAAGAGAAGAAGCTGTTCCCGAACGTGGATTTCTACTCTGGCGTGATCCTGTCAGCGATTGGCTTCCCGACAACGATGTTCACCGCCCTGTTCGCGCTCGCACGCACAGTCGGTTGGGTAGCACAATGGAACGAAATGATTTCTGATCCAGGCCAGGTGATTGGCCGTCCACGTCAGCTGTACACTGGTCCGACAGAGCGGGATTACGTGCCGGTTGGCAAACGCTAACAAACAAAACCGCTAAGCGGCTTCGGCCGCCGGTAAATCAAGTACAAAGCGCGCCCCCTTACCGGGCGCGCTTTTTACTGTGAGGTCGCCGCCCATCGCTCGGGCGATCCGCCTTGAGATATATAGTCCAAGACCAGACCCGCCATCTCCGGTACGGCCCAAACGTTCAAATTTCTCAAATATGACGGCCTGCTGCTCATCACTTAGACCCGGCCCCATATCGCTCACGATAATTCGCGGGCCGAATTTGGTCTCGTCGATAGCGATGTCAACCGGCGATCCATCTGGTGAGTAGCGTATCGCATTGGTGATGATGTTGAGCAATATCTGCAAAACTCTTCGGAACTCGGCTGTCGCGAGTTTCGGTTCGGCTGCGGAGGGAACCTGCAACTGAATGTTCTTCTCTTGTGCGCGGACCGCCAAAATACCAACAGCCCGTCGCGCCACATCGCCCGCATCAATATGGTCAGGCGCGGTGGAAAACCCTTCTGATTCCACAACTTCAAGATCTGACAAGTCTTCAATCAGGCCCATCAGATGTTGTCCGGCGGCGGCAATATCGGCAGCATAGTTGCTGTATTCTTCAGCCAGCGGCCCAGCCATTTTTGACCGAATTGTCTCTGCATTGGCGATAATACGAGCGATCGGCTGCCGCAGCACGGGCGACAAGTCACGGCCAATAGAATGCATTGTCGATTGGGCCGGTCGGGATCCGGCTTTACGGCGGTCTACCAAAGGCCTGTTGGGGACGAGATAGAGATCAAACCCACCACTCCCCGGGTCAGGTCGGCCCAAAGGCACCAAGCTGGCCGTCCAGATACGATCGGAGCCTTCGATTTCGCACTCTGCACCGTCGAGGAGACGCCAATGGAGCGGTTGTTGGTGGCTGTTACCTTTAATTGCGATCAGATCCGTCCAGGGATGTCCGCGGGCTTCCCGCATTCTAGCAGTAAGGTCAGCTAGGTCGCGGGCCTCACTTTCCACCGTAAGAACACACTGTTTCGTATCCAGACGGGCAGTTAATTCGGCAGCGGATTGGTCGACATCACGTTTGCGGTTCAGCTGCGACGTATCGGTTTCTTCGGGAACAGGCTCGCTCTGCCAATTGGCCACACCAATAAAGCAGCCGCCGTCCTTTTTTGCATTGGGTGCCGCTTCGATCCAGGCTGTTATGATCTCTTCGCCATCAAAAGCCGTGACTGTGCGCGCTAGACGCAATTGCGATTCCTGAACCTTTGCAACCAGCTCGCGCAATTCCGGAATAGCAATTTCGCCCGGCAGCGTCCCCCCACAGCGCTCTTGCAGGGTCGCAAGCGGCTCCTGCGCTTGCAGCAAGCGATTGTCAGCATCGGTAGATGCACGAGCCATGAAAGATCCAGATAAAGCGCTCATAGGATCAGCCTGCCATCCGACCAGCAGATTCGGCTAGAATCTCAGCCGCTTTATCAATTCGCAACATCTCAAAGCCCTCAGGCAAAGCTACCTCCGGGTGGATATGGACAAACTGCTCTTCCACTTGGCGCGGTTTTAAACCCGCAGCCCGAAGTGCCAACGCCAATCTGCCCAACTGGCGATCATTAGTGGACATCGTAGCGATATCGCGGCTTTGCCCTAAACTCTTGGCAAGCGCTGTCAGAAAAATCGCAACACCTGCATGACTGAGCGATAATGCCGCCAGCGCGCCGTTACCCATCCCGGATACTAAGCGCGATAGGAGCCCTACCCGGCTGGCTGATTCGTCATACACAGACCGCAATTGCATCTCTGCCTGAGCGACAATCTGATCAGGGTCTGTTGCAGCAAAGTTGCGCCAAATCAGTAGCACGGAATGAAACAGATCACCGGGCAAGTCGTTGATCGATAGCTCCATCCGCTTCTGCTGCTGGACGAACCGAGCCTGGGCAGCCAACGCCGCCATTGCCAAACTGGCTGTTTCCGGATCATCAGAAGAGATCAAAGCCTGCAGTAAAGGCGACAACACCAAATCAATCGCGTTCCTCTGCTCCAACCGCGTGGCCAATTGGGCTTCGACCGTTAGAGCATGGCAATGGGAAAGGAAGCTATTGTCCGCCAGTAAGTCAGCCGCAAGATCGGGCTTACGGTGCGAGACGAATGCGAGCGGGTCTTCAATTTCAGCGGCTGTGGCCTGAGCTCCAAGCAACTGGGTAGCCATGCTTTCCGCAGTGCCGCGGATATGTGCGACCACTTGATCGCTAAAAAGTGCATTGCCGGAATTTGTTACAAGATGCCCCAAAATAGGCGCAACTGTACCCAGTACTGCATCGCCGTGAGCCAATTCATCGCGCAACACTCCCTCAACGGGGATAGAAGCATTCGAAGGGTTGGCAGCGTCGCTCATTGCGCTCTCTTAGCTCAGGATGGTTAAGTTGGCGTTAGCCTTGCTCGATAGTTTTGAAATAAAAGAACCATCAGTACGGCTACCGCAAGTATCTGAAGAATAACCATAAAGGCTCCGGTGAATGCCAGGCCTAAAAACCCTAGCGACAGAACACCGCGATCGCTTCCTAAAGCCTGCCATGATCGCCACAAAGAATTCCCCAAAATTAGTTCTGTTACCCGTAAAAGGCCGATCAACATCACGGCAGCAAACCCCATCTCTATCTGATCATGCGCTGGGGTAATCACGATACATAAACCAACCAGAACAGCATCTAAGGCCAGCAGAGACGCCTCATAAGCGACGTTCTGCGTGGTGGTTGCCGTGTCTCTCAGAACAACTGACAGTGTTCCGGCGAACCGTCGCGAAAATGCAGCCAGCGCTGCAACCCCAAAACCGATCGACGCATAGCCAAAATATCCTAACAACCCGGCGATCGACAAAAGAACCAGCATCCCGCCGTGGCTGAGAACGGCAGCCAATCGCAAATTAGGGTGCTTCTTAGTAACGGTAATCGCGGCCTGATCAGCCAATCTGTAAGTCGGCGCTATAAAAGGAGCGACCTCGGTGCGATCTTGTAACCACCTGGTTTCAAAATTCTGAGCCAGCTGGGCCGAACTTGCCAATACCCAATGGCTATCCGTGACCGCCTTATCAGGCACCGCAACGCAGCCGGTTCCGTTCTGCAAAGCCAAGCGCAACAAACTGGATTGAGGGTCAATATCGCTCGGCATCTCAGCCAGTTGTTCAACGAGCGCACCAGCAATCACCATGATACCCGCCCAAGCCCTGTCCCGATCCAGCCTTTCAAAACCCGTATTTACAGCCGGATCCGCTGCGATTGTTAAAACGGATCGATGCGGGCCGATATGCGCCGCCGCAATATCAGTGTCGAAAGCCAATCCATCAGAAATAACCATCAGATCATCCGCAATACTCACCATCCCGGAGAGATTTATCGTACTGCGCACCGCATGAAACACAGCCCCTGCCCGCTCGGCGCGGTGCTGGATATCAACGATCTCGGGGCTGAGATCATCCACGAGGCATATAATTCTCTCACACCCGGAATTGAGTGCGAAACTCACTTGTCTTGAAAGAATGCTTTGACCGCCCACACGCAAAAATCCGCGCGGGGTTGAGCCGGCATCGGATGCCAATTCCTGCGATGACAATAACGCAACCAACATAATGGCAGCTCCTCGTTGAACTGCCTGTTACTGGGTTATGGTAGAAGTGCCAAGCGAACCGCTGGCGATGTGCTCAGCTCGACGAAAAATCTGCGTAGAATTTTTCGATCCGGCGGATAACCGTCGGTTCGCCAGGGACGGTTTCGATGGCTTCATTGGCCAACGCCAGCAATTGGTCAGCATGGAAACTGGCAGCGATCCCCTTAAGCCGGTGCGCTGCCATGATCCAATTGGCATCACATCTGGATCGCTTCAACAGATCTATTTGCCGTTCCAAACTCTCGGCGAATGCACCCCGCAGCTCTGCCAAGAGAGCTGGATCATCGCCCGCAGCAGCAGCCAGAGTCGCGTCGAAAGAGCCGTTTTCATATACCATAGTTACAGAACTACGCGCCCTAAGGTTAAAGCAGGGTTTATCCTTTGCCAAAAACTGCTAGATTCCGGGTATGACCGGGGGATCAAAGATCAGGGCGATTGGCCCAGAAGATGCGCAAGATGCGCTTGTGGACACCGACGCTGGCGAAGCGGAGGCTGCCCTTTCACTGGATGACGAGTTCATTCAAGAGGACGAAGAGGCGTGGGAGTATGATGAAACTCCTGCCCGCAACTTCAGGTGGATAGCGCCCACACTGGCCGTTCTTGGAGTGTGCGCATGGACCGGATTCTATGGGTGGGCTCATCAGTCAGAGCTTCTTTCAGGCGGCACGCCGCAACAATGGACCGGCTGGATTACCGCCTGGTCAGTGCCCGTTTTGCTGATTGTTTCGGTATGGATTCTCGCGACTCGCAATAGCAAAACCGAAGCCAGACGCTTTGGAGAGATTGCCCATAGCCTATCGACTGAATCAGCCCTGCTGGAAGATAGGTTGACTACGGTTAATCGCGAACTCAGCTTGGCGAGAGAGTTTTTAAGTTCGCAATCACGCGAACTGGATTCAGTTGGCAGGATCGCCAGTGAACGGCTTTCCGAACATGCGGACCATATACAATCGCTCGTCGCGCTGAACGCTGACCAAATCGATTCCATCGCAGATGTCAGCACGAAAGCGTTGGAAAATATGGACCGTCTGCGGGACGATCTGCCCGTTATCGCCAATTCTGCGCGCGACGTTTCCAATCAAATCGGAAATGCGGGCGAGACCGCCCAAGGGCAAATTGCAGAACTTATCGGCGGGTTCGAAAACCTTGAGGGTTTGAGTAAAACCAACACCGGTCGGGTATCCAAAATACGCGCCGAACTGGACGATCTTGTCGCTGAGTTTGAACGGCGCACCACACAAATGGGCGAGCTGTCCTCTGCTCGCTTTACCGCTTTGCAGGACACCAGCGAAACATTCCGTGCTGAGTTGGACAGCCGCGAAGTTGAAAATTTGGCTGCCGCCCGCCGCCGGGCGGACGCATTGGCAGACGAGTTTGCCACCTCCCGCTCAACCCTGGAAGAAGAAGAGGAAGAGGCTCTACGCTCGCTGAGAGCGCGGCTTTTGGCTATTCGTGAAGAAGCTGGCACCGTCTCTAACTCTGTTCAGGAAAGCGAAGCGATGGCTCTTGGCTTGTGGCAAGATCGGATCGCGGCTTTGAAGCAGCAACTGATTGAAGCCATTGCGGAAGTCGAACGCGTTGATCAGCGAGGCATGGATGCCGCCAATGCCAAACTCTCTGTCTTGCGGGAAGAAGCCGAAGCCTTTGAAGCCAATCTGGCAGACCGCGACGCGCGGATGATGGATCAATTGCGATCTCGCCGGGATCAATTGGCTAAAGATGAAGAACAGGCATTCGCCAAATTATCCGAGAAATTGGATATATTGGATAGTAATATTACCGAGCGTAGAGAGGCTCAGCAAGCAGGCGCGGATACTCTATCTGCCCATAGCGAAATGATCGCAGCGAAGTTTGCTGACCTGCAGCAGTCTCTCGAAGAAATCGCCGAGCTGAGCGGCAGCACGACAACATCGCTATCAGACGGTGCCGATAGGCTCGAAACCAAATTGGCGCAGAGCAAAGAAACGCTCGCAGTGACCGATAATGCGGTAAGCGAGCTGACCGACGCGACCGTTCGCTTGTTGGAGCTGATCCAAGCTAGCGTGCAGCATAGCTCTGCGGACTTACCCGAAGCGCTGACAGTTGCGGAAGACCGCTTGAAGGAAGTCCGCGTGGAGGCAGAAGGTCTGCGAGATGTGGTCGGGGCAGCTGAAACGAGCGGCGAGGATCTGTCGGCTTATGTTCTGTCCGCACGCGAAACAGCCCAAGCTTCGATTGCAGATGTCGATACGATGCGCGAAAATCTGGAAACGACCAACGAAGGTACGAGCCAAACGATTGCGGGTCTGGCAGACAGTTTGGCAACGCTGAACGAGCAAAGCGACATCTTGTCCGCCAAAGCGCAAGATCAACTTCGCGATGCGATACAAGCGCTCGAAGAAGCCGCGAGAACTGCCCCAGCGACCATAGAACTCGGCGTTCGTGAGAGTGTCCTCGCTCTGGCGGCGAATGTCGGCAAGGAAACCGGCGAAGTACTCGACCGGACGTTGAATGAAAGCGCGAAGGAATCAATTGCCCGGCTGGAGGAAGCTTCCCGCTCGGCCGCAAATGCTGGCCGCGACACGGCCATACAATTGCGGGATCAACTGTCGAAAGTGAACGAGCTGGCCGGAAGCCTTGAAACGCGTGTCGCGAGAGCCCGCGAACAGGCTGAAGAACAAGTCGGTAATGACTTTGCGCGCAGAATGGCCCTGATCACAGAAAGCCTCAATTCTAACTCAATCGATATCGCCAAGGCGATAGATACCGATGTGACAGATACCGCCTGGGCATCTTACCTGCGCGGTGATCGCGGTATCTTTACCCGCCGTGCCGTGCGCTTGCTCGACAATACAGAGGCCCGCGACATAGCCGAAATTTACGACGAGGATGCTGACTTCCGCGAGAATGTGAGCCGGTACATCCACGATTTCGAAGCAATGCTGCGTTCAATGCTATCCACCCGTGATGGCAATGCCTTGGGCGTAACATTGCTCAGTTCCGATATGGGTAAACTGTACGTGGCGCTGGCCCAAGCCATTCAGCGGTTGCGGGAGTAATCTGCCTCTGGAGCGGGTGGCTCGCCGAATACGTTAAGCGCATCAACACCGATCCAACCATAGGTATAGTTCAGAACGTAAAGAGCCGTCAGGACGGCAGAAATGATGGTTGCGCGCAATAGCAGCCGGCCCGGACGGAAGTTGGCGGGCGCGCTATCGGCTTGGCCGGGCACCTTGGCGATGCCTGCCTCATCATGTGTTTTGATGCCGAATGGCAATGAGACGAACGCCGTCATCACCCAGACCAATGCATAGATTGCGATTATCGATGTTAGATCCATCGCCTTAATCCCCGATCATCATGACTTTGACTTGCGGCCGCTTACCGCTCCAACGCTGTGTTGCCCGGCGTGTGGCAAGGCGGGCTGCTTCCATAATTTGCCCCATATCTTTGTGCGCGTTGCCTTTCAGCCCTTTGATAGCCTTCATGACGTCACTCTTCGCTTCGCTCAAGAAATCCTCGTAATCCTCATCAAGCGGCAGGCCATACCCTTCAATGGTCGGCTGCAATGAAGGGCTGAGCGCCACGATCACCAGCCCATTGTGGGCAAGACGGCGGCGCATCACGATGGATTCCCCATCCGCCGGTACGATCAAATCCCCATCCAGAACCAATCTGCCTGAGTGTACCTCAGCCAGCTTACCTGGTTTGCCGGGTGCAAGCCGGACAATATCGCCATTCTTCTGGAAGACGTTGTGTTCAATTCCGGCTTCGCGCCCTACCCGCACCTGTTCCCGCATATGACGAATTTCCCCGTGGACGGGAACGAGGATTTCAGGACGCAGCCAGCTATACATGGCTTCCAGTTCAGGACGCCCCGGGTGGCCTGATACGTGGATCATGCTCTGCCGGTCAGTCACCATCACAATACCGCGATCCGCCAATTTATTCTGAATCTTACCAATCGGGATCTCGTTGCCGGGGATCTGGCGGCTGGAAAACAGCACAACATCGCCGCGCACCAGCTCTATCGGGTGATTGCCATCTGCCACCCGCGACAGGGCTGCACGCGGCTCCCCCTGCCCGCCGGTTGCAACGATCATCACATCCCCGCGCGGCAAGCGCATGGCAGTGTCGAAATCAACAGGCTTTGGAAAATCTGCAAGATACCCATGCGCCTGGGAGACTTCCACAATCCGGTCCAGCGACCGCCCGGCGACACAGATTTGCCGGCCTGTCTCATTCGCTATTTCCCCCAAGGTCTGCAATCGGGCGACATTGGAAGCGAACGTAGTCACCAGAACACGTTTGCCGGTGTGCTTGCCGACCTCTTCCAACAACCCCTGATAGACGGCCCCTTCCGAACCGCTGGGGTTGGGATTGAACACGTTGGTGGAATCGCACACCAGCGCAAGGATACCGTCGTCTCCGATGGCCCTCAATTCTTCTTCGCTGGTGGGTTCGCCAATGATCGGGTCTTCATCAAGTTTCCAGTCACCGGTATGGAAAACTTGCCCGTAGGGCGTGTCGATTACCAGCGCGTTCCCTTCCGCGATGGAGTGCGCCAGCGGCACATAACGGACACCGAACGGGCCAACTTGGAATTGTTCCAGATCATCAATGATGTTGAGCTCGACCTGGCCCGACAGGCCTGCCTCTTGCAGCTTCCGTTTTACCAGTTCCGCGGTAAACGGCGTCGCATAAAGGGGTACATCCAACTCAGCGGCAAAATACGGCACAGCTCCGATGTGATCTTCGTGCGCGTGAGTTAAAACGATACCTGTGAGGTCGTCCAAACGGTCCTCGATGAACTCCAGATCAGCGAACACCAAGTCGACGCCGGGATATTCATTTCCGGAAAATGTCATCCCCAAATCGACCATCATCCACTTGCCATCACAGCCATAGAGATTGACGTTCATGCCAATCTCACCAGACCCACCTAAAGCAAGGAAAAGCAGTTCTTTTTCTGGTCGAAAGTTCTTTTTCACGTCTGGGATTTGCCCTTCTTGCCCGCACGATCTGCCAGGATCGCTAAGCCTTGGATGGTGAGATCATTGTCTACCACATCGAATATTTCAGTATTATCGTCGAACAGTATTGCGAGACCGCCAGTGGCTACCACCCGAACCGGGCGGCCTATCTCGTCTCGCATCTTCCTAATCAGGCCCTCCATCATCGACACATAGCCCCAGAACACCCCAATCAGCATCTGGTCCTCTGTGTTACGCCCGATAACGCTTTTCGTTTCCGGCGTCCGGATGGCGATCCTAGGTAATTTGGCCGTTTTACCCACCAGCGCATCGAGCGACAGGTTGATTCCCGGCGCAATAATACCGCCTTTATATGTGCCGTTGAAATCGACAGCTTCAAACTTTGTTGCTGTACCAAAGTCGACGACGATCAAATCGCCGGGATATTGTGCATGGGCGGCCACACAATTGAGCGCGCGATCAGCACCTAAAGAGCTTGGGTGATCTACGTCTATCTCAAAGCCCCAAGCGGCATCACCTTTGCCGGCGATCAGCGGCGTTATCCCGAAATACTTCTGTGACAAAACGGTTAGATTGTGATCGGCACGCGGTACAACCGAACCAAAGATGATCTGGGTGACATCCTCGCGGGCGTGACCTTCAATTTTCATCAATTGAAGCAGCCACACCGCATATTCATCTCCGGTCCGGCGCGGATCGGTGGCTATACGCCAGCGTGTCTTGATCTCCTCACCATCAAATAGGGCGAAGACGACGTTCGTGTTTCCGACATCGGCTACCAACAGCATGATCTGTTTCCTCTAATCAAGCAGTACATCGCCAGCGTGAATGGCACGGGTCGAGCCATCCGCCAAGCGCAGCAATAAAGAACCATCATCGGCAAGCCCATCGAATGTGCCCGTTTGGACATCCGCGCTGCTATCATGAACCGACAGCGCCGTGCCCACCGGATGCCCAACAACCATCCACCGGCGCAGCAACGGTTCAAGTCCGTATGTCCGCCACCGTTCCAATTCGATAGAGAACTGTGATCGCAAACTTTCGGCAAAGTGATCCCGGTCTGGCGCGGGCCCATAATCCGAAAAGGCGGCGGTCGCCCGGTCCGGAAGGTCTGGAGCTTTCGCCAGATTGACCCCGATGCCGACGATGACAGCACCAGCGCTTCCTTCAAGCAACACACCTGAAAGCTTCGCATCGTTCAGCAAAAGATCGTTTGGCCATTTCAATATTAGGGAAGCGTTATCGGGACACAGCGGCTGGCACACCTCAAACAGCGCAAGACCTGCCGCCAAAGCCAAACTGGAGATGGGCGGATCAGCGGGTGCCGGATGCACAACCGTCGACCCCATAAAGTTACCCGATCCATCGAACCATTCGCGCCCTTGACGGCCCCTGCCGGCCATCTGGCGGTCTGCGACCAGCCAATCCCCCTCCCTGACAAGAGCGGCTGATTGCAACCGCTTCGCCAAATCGGCATTGGTAGAGCCAGTTTCGGCTATGTGCTCAATCAAATGATGAAGAACAGCGCTGCTGCCGCACGACTGGCCAAAGCCCCCAGTGGAACTATCAACAGATAGCCCAAAGGCGACACGATCAGCGCAGTAACTGCCAACACGGCCCAGCGGGCTGTATCATGCGAAGGTGCAACGACGCCTGCAGGCTCATCAAAATACATGATCTTGACGATCTTGAGGTAATAGAACGCGCCGATAACGCTTGCCGCGATACCAAGAGCCGCGAGCAACACCATGTCCGCCTGTACGGCAGCTTGGAACACCACCAACTTACCCCAGAACCCGAACAATGGCGGGATACCAGCCAAGCTGAGCATCATCATCGCCATACAAAGCGCCAACCAAGGTTGAGACCGGGACAGTCCACCAAGTTTGGAAATCTCTTCAACTTGCTTGCCGTCCGCATCGCGCATCATCATCACGACAACGAAACTGCCCAATGACATGGCAACGTAGATCGTCAAGTACACCAGCATGGCCGCTGCGCCCGCTTCCGTCGCCGCCGCAAGGCCGATCAGAATAAAACCAACATTGTTGATAGAACTGTAAGCTAGCAGACGTTTGATGTTGTCTTGGCTGATAGCGCCCAATGCGCCGACCACAATCGATGCCAAAGCGGCGAATATAACGATCTGCTGCCAAGCATCACTTTGGCCGCCAAACGGATCGAGCGCGATCCGCATCATAATCACGATCGCAGCCACTTTTGGTGCGGTTGCAAAGAATGCGGTTACCGGCGTTGGTGCGCCTTCGTAAACATCTGGCGTCCACATGTGGAACGGTACGGCTGCAATTTTGAACGCCATCCCCGCCAAAACGAACACGATACCAAATAATGCCCCGGTGCTCAGCCCGTCTTGCAAGGCAACACGGATGCCAATGTAGTTTGTGGAGCCGGTAAAACCGTAGACCAGGCTCATACCGTACAACAAAATACCTGACGCCAAAGCGCCCAAGACGAAGTATTTCAGACCCGCTTCTGCGGACCGGTCATCGCTTCGCGTAAAGCTGGCCAGAACATATGAAGCAAGGCTGGTCAGTTCGAGCCCCATGTAAAGGGTCATCAAATCAACCGCAGACACCATCAGCCCCATGCCCACTGCACCAAACAGCATCAGAACAGGGTATTCAGGACGATATTCGCCCGTGGCATCAAAGAATTTCGGGGTGACGATCAAACAGCCAATCGCGGCCAGATAGATCAGGATTTTGGAAAAGCTACCAAACGCATCCATCCGGTAAATACCGGCCCATGCATCACCGCCCAATTCAAAGGCAGGATTGGTGAGAAAGTCTGCAGTGATCGCAGTCGCGCCGAACAACGCAGCGACCGCCAGGATGGTTACAATACGTGCGGCTTTGTCACCGACAAACGCACACACCATCAGCAAGATTAGCCCGCTGATCGTCAGCAGTATCTCAGGCGATGAGAGCGCGAGGGAGTTAACGATATCCATTATTCTGGTCCCTCAGAATTATCATCGCCATGATCATCACCATGGCCCTCACCATGTTCGCCGTCCGGCATTGCATTGGCCGCAGCCGTCAAAGGCTCACCCGCTACTAACTTGGCATCACCTTCAGGGGCGGCCCGTGCCAAACGCGCATCCAGTGCAGCAATGTCCGCACGCATCGGTGCAAGGAAACTCTCCGGATAGACACCCATCCACAATACTGCTGCCGCGATAGGCCCTAGCATAAACCACTCACGCAAATTCAAGTCACGCATGGCTGCGGCATCAGCATTTTTCTGTTCGCCAAATGCAACCCGGCGATAGAGGTATAGCATGTAACCCGCGCCCAAGATGATACCTGTGGTGAGTACAAATGTGGCTAAGCTGGACACTTCATAAATACCCGCAAGGCTCAGAAATTCTGCCACAAACCCACTGGTCCCCGGAAGACCGATGCTGGCCATCGTGAACAACAGGAAAAAGATCGCATATTTGGGCATATTGATCGACAGACCACCATACCGGTCAATCTCTCGTGTATGCAGCTGGTCGTAAATAATCCCAACGCACAGGAACAACGCGCCCGATACCAAGCCATGGCTGAGCATCATGATCATCGCACCTTCCAGGCCTTGCACGTTGAAGGCGAACAAGCCCGCAGTCACAATCGCCATGTGGGCAACCGAACTATAGGCGATCAGCTTCTTCATATCGTGTTGCACCAGAGCAATCAGGCTAGTCACCACCACAGCAACCATCGACAGCCCCAGGATCAACCATACGAATTGCGCAGAAGCCTCTGGGAACATGGGCAGGCTGAACCGGATAAAGCCGTAGCCTCCCATTTTCAGCAGCACGCCCGCCAGAATAACCGAACCGGCCGTTGGCGCCTGAACGTGTGCATCGGGCAACCATGTATGCACCGGCCACATCGGCATTTTCACCGCAAAGCTGGCAAAGAACGCCAACCACAGCCACGTTTGTGCCGCCGGTGGGAAGTCATATTGCATCAGCGTCGGGATATCAGTCGTCCCGGCTTCATTGATCATCCACAGCATCGCGATCAGCATCAGGACAGAGCCGAGCAAGGTGTAGAGGAAGAATTTGTAGCTGGCGTAAATCCGGTTATCGCCGCCCCAAATGCCAATGATCAAGTACATCGGGATCAAACCCGCTTCAAAGAAGATGTAGAACAGCAACATATCCTGCGCTGCAAAAACACCGATCATCAGCAGTTCCATGATCAGGAACGCCGCCATATATTCACCAACGCGTTTTTGGATGCTGTCCCAACTTGCCAAAATACAGGCTGGCATCAGGAACACCGACAGCACGATCAACATCAAGGCAATGCCATCAATACCCAGCGCATAACTGAAACCGGCAAACAGGTCAGCCCGCTCGGTAAATTGCCATTGCGGGCCGCCCACTTCGTAGCTCAGCCATAGGCCAATGCCCAATGCCAGATTGACCAGAGTAGCGCCCAGAGCCGTCCACCGCGCACCATTGGCATCAAGGAACAAGCATAGCACCGCTGCAACCAGCGGCACCGCGAGCATTACGGAAAGGATCGGAAAGCCGTCCATTACATCAAAATCCAAGTGATTGCCGCGACCAGCCCGAGGAGCATGATCAACGCGTAGCTATACAAATATCCGGACTGGACCTTCTTGGCCGCGATAGCGCCCTTCTCGACCACCCAGGCAGCGCCATTGGGTCCAAAGCGGTCGATGATCCCTTGATCGCCGATGATCCACAATTTCCGCCCAATCCAGAAAGCAGGCTTGACGAAAATCGCGTCATACAGCTCGTCAAAGTACCACTTATTCGACACAAACTGGTGCACATACCGGAACTGTTCAACGAACTTACCCGGAATGGAAGTGTCTTTGATATAGGCCATCCACGCGCCGAGAAGGCCGAGCAGCATGACCACAAAGGCTGAGTACTTCACCCAGTATGGCACTGCGTGCATCGCATGGATCAGTGCTTCATTATAGAATATCGAACCTGCCCAGAAACCGGCATCGTCCAGGAAGCTTGGCGCAAATACCTGTCCAGCGGCGATTGCACCAACGGATAGCAGCACCAACGGTATCAACATTACAATCGGGCTTTCATGCGGTTTGTAACCGCCGGTCGTATCCTCACCAACTTCCTCAGGGGTCTTATGCACCGTATGCTGGATGTGCTCGCTCTCGATCCAGCGTGGTTTACCCCAGAAGGTCAAGAACATCAGACGCCAGCTATAGAAGCTTGTCAGCAGCGCCGCAGTCACGCCCATCCAGAATGCGAACATTCCCAGATCGGTGCCGCGAGCGAACGCAACCTCTAGGATCGCATCTTTCGACCAGAAACCGGCAAAGCCAGCACCCAGATGATAGACACCCACGCCGGTAATCGCGAGCGTACCAAACATCATCGCCCAGAAGGTGACCGGGATTTTCGTCCGCAGACCGCCATAATAGCGCATGTCTTGTTCGTGATGCATCGAATGGATCACAGAACCCGCACCGAGGAAAAGCAGTGCCTTAAAGAACGCGTGCGTAAACAGGTGGAATATCGCGACGCCGTAAGCACCAACGCCGGCAGCAAAGAACATATAGCCAAGCTGCGAACACGTTGAATAGGCAATAACCCGTTTGATGTCCCACTGCGTGGTACCAACCGTCGCAGCGAAAATACACGTTGCCGCGCCGATGAAAGTCACCATGCCAAGCGCGACGGGTGCAGTTTCAAACATTGGCGAAAGACGGCACACCATGAACACGCCAGCCGTAACCATTGTCGCCGCGTGGATCAGTGCAGAAACCGGTGTTGGCCCCTCCATCGCGTCGGGCAACCAAGTGTGTAGGCCAAGCTGAGCCGACTTACCCATCGCGCCAATAAACAGCAGGATGCACAGAATATCCATGGTGTGGAGGCGGTAACCAAGGAAACCGATTGTCGACCCGCTCATAGCAGGCGCAGCTTCAAGGATCTCCGGAATTGACGTGGTACCAAACACCAGGAATGTTCCGAAGATGCCCAGCATAAAGCCCAGATCACCAACACGGTTGACCACAAATGCTTTAATCGCGGCCTTGTTCGCGCTTGGTTTCTTAAACCAGAAACCAATCAGCAGGTAGGAAGCGAGGCCCACCCCTTCCCAACCGAAGAACATTTGAACCAGATTGTCTGCTGTCACCAGCATCAGCATCGCGAATGTGAATAGGCTGAGATAGGCGAAGAACCGCGGCTGATCCGGGTCTTCCTCCATATAACCCCAGCTATACAGGTGCACGAGCGCGGAAACGCTGGTGATGACAACCAGCATGATCGCCGTCAGCGCGTCTACCCGCAATTCCCAGTCGAAGCTGAGATCGCCGGATTGGACCCACTGCAAAACGGGTACAACATCAGCCGTCATGCTGTCGGTCAGGAAGCCGATAAAGATTGGCCAGCTAAGCGCACACGACACGAATAACGCGCCCGTTGTCAGCAACTTAACAGGTGTGTTGCCCAATGCCTTGTTGCCCAATCCGCCAATGATGGCAGCCAGCAACGGCAGGAAAACAATGAGCAGGATGGAGTTCTGGAGCACCGGTGCTTATCCCTTCATCCGGGTCACATCGTCGACGGCGATGGTGCCGCGTCCGCGGAAATAGATAACCAAAATAGCCAAACCAATGGCCGCTTCACCCGCAGCAACGGTCAGGACGAGCATCGCAAACACTTGGCCGGTGAGATCACCTAGAAAGGCGCTGAAAGCCACCAGATTGATGTTCACCGACAGCAGAATGAGCTCGATCGCCATCAGGATGACAATCACATTCTTCCGGTTGAGAAAAATACCAAGCACGCCCAGCACGAACAGGATCGCACTGACGACTACGTAATGTTCGACGCCAATCACAAATCGACCCCTCTGCCAATTTCGGGTTTGACCAGATCGGTCGCGTCTTCCGGACGGCGACGGTTCTGCTTGCCTATATCCTGATGTCCGCGCGCGCCTTCTGGGCGTTGGCGGTGGGTCAGCACAATTGCGCCGATCATCGCCACCAGCAGGATGATACCCGCTGCCTCGAACAGGAAGATGTACTTGCCGTAAAGCAGTGCGCCCAGCGATGTAATGTTGCTCTCACCCACCAATGGGGCGTTTGCACCATCCGCTACGCCCAATACCAATCCGCCAGCACGATATGCGCCGATGCCGAGCACCAGTTCCGCCAGCAGGACCAGCGCAATCGCAATCCCCAGCGGGAAGTTCTTGATGAAACCGGCCCGCATTTCAGCAAAGTCGATATCGAGCATCATCACCACGAACAAGAACAGCACCGCAACGGCCCCGACATACACAATGACAAGCAGCATCGCGACGAATTCTGCGCCCAGCAGAACCATCAAGCCAGCAGCGTTAAAAAATGCCACAATCAACCACAGCACAGAATGCACCGGGTTGCGCGCCAAAATGGTCAACGCGCCGCTGGCCACAACCAGTACGGCGAACAGATAAAAGGCTAAGGTCTGGATCATCGGATCTCACTCATTTCTGGGCGGCCCCTAACGATACGGCGCATCGGCTTCAAGGTTCGCGGCAATCGCCCGCTCCCACTTGTCCCCGTTCGCCAGCAATTTTGCCTTGTCATAGAGCAGTTCTTCGCGCGTTTCGGTCGCATATTCGAAGTTTGGCCCCTCGACCACAGCATCTACAGGGCAAGCTTCCTGACAGAAGCCGCAATAGATGCATTTAGTCATGTCGATATCATAGCGCGTGGTCCGGCGGCTGCCGTCCTCGCGCGGTTCGCTTTCGATCGTGATTGCCTGCGCCGGGCAAACCGCTTCGCACAGCTTACAGGCGATGCAGCGCTCCTCCCCGTTCGGATAGCGACGCAAAGCATGTTCACCCCGAAAACGAGGGGAAAGCGGGTTCTTCTCGAACGGATAGTTGATCGTCACCTTGGGTTTGAAGAAATACTTCAAGGTCAGCATATGCGCCTTGACGATTTCCCATAGGGTGAAGGATTTTATGAGGTGTGTGAGGGTGCTCATTGCGCCACCTTCGATTTCTTACATGTACCCAGCATCACCATCTGGAAATTCTCACGGTCTCCGTTCTCTTTCAAAACAGAGCCCATGGGAACAATCGAGAAACTGGCTTTTTTCTCGCTAAAGTCCGAGATTTGTACGAGCGCCCCGCATGCCTCTTCAGTGAACAAGCAGTTCGAATCTTTGCGTGTTGCGAACGCAAATTGGCGCGGTGCGATTTCCGTAGCCAAATATTGCCCACCCAGACCCAAAGCATCCAATATTCCGGGATCATGACTGACGAGCAAGCTGCCGTCCTCCGAACGGGAGGTTACGAAAGTCCAACGGAAAGTTTCTTGCTCTTCGCGTGTCACTTTGTCTGCACTGTAAGACCAATCAGACTCATCGCTCATCAGCAGGACACGCTTCTCTGCGGTACAGTCATATTCGATTCCCGCACCTGCAAGAGATGCAGCGACAGCCAAAACAGGAAAACCGATCATACCCCGTACCTCGTCAGCATAAGATATCCGGAAACAAGGAAGACAAACAGCAGGCTCAGCGGCAGGAAGACTTTCCAGCCCAAACGCATCAGCTGGTCATAGCGGTAGCGCGGCACCGTCGCCCAAGTCCAACTGAACACCAGGAAGAACAGGAACGTCTTGCCGAGGAACCAGATCCAGCCCGGCACCATGTAAAGCGGTTCCCACTCAAACGGCGGCAACCATCCGCCCCAGAACAGGATCGCGCACAATGCACACATCAGCAGGATGTTGGCATATTCACCGAGCCAGAACAGCGCGAAGGCCATCGAGCTGTATTCGGTCTGATACCCGGCGACGAGTTCGGATTCCGCCTCGGTTAAGTCGAACGGCGCGCGCGCCGTCTCTGCCATTGCGGAGATCAGGAACATCACGAAGAGCGGGAACAGCAGCGGGTTAAACGCAAAGGCATTCACAAAACCCAGACCGTGGCCACGCTGCGCCTCAATAATGTCGTTGAGATTGAACGACCCGGCCCACAGCACAACGCAGACCAGAATGAAGCCGATGGAGACTTCGTAGGAAATCATCTGCGCCGCTGCGCGCATGGCGGAGAAGAAGGGATATTTGGAGTTGGACGCCCAACCCGCAATCACCACGCCGTAAACGCCCAGCGAACTGATGGCGAGGACATAGAGCAAGCCGACATTGATGTCCGCCAATACCGCGCCCGAATTAAACGGGATCACCGCCCAAGCCGCCAGCGCCACTGTGAAAGTGATAATCGGCGCGAGAAGGAACAGCACTTTGTTGGATGCAGATGGAATGATCGTTTCTTGCAAGAAGACTTTCAGGCCATCCGCGAAACTCTGCAACAGACCAAAGGGGCCGACCACGTTCGGTCCGCGCCGCATCATAACCGCGCCCAGAACCTTCCGGTCCACATAAATGATCATCGCCACCGCCAACAGCAGCGGCAATGTGATCAGCAAAATGCCGGAAATCGTCGCGGTAAACCACGCAAATTCATAGCTCATGCCGAGGGAGAGGAAGAAATCGGTCATTAGTCGCCACCCCCGCCATCAGCGCCGCCGGAATCACCGTAGCCATCAGAATTTCCATGACCCGAATCGTGCCATGGATGCGTGCCAGAAGCCTCTTTCCGATCCGTCATCCACATTGAAATACGCAACACTCCGAAGATCAGCGCGCCCGCCATCGCGAGGGCCAGCGAAATAGTCAGGACATAGATCATTCCGCGGCCTCCAACATCTCATCCGCGTGAAGCAATTCCTGAGAACATTGCTGCATCACAGCGCTTGCCCGCGCGATGGGGTTGGTCAGGTAGAAATCCTTGATCGGATATGCCGAAATTACGCCTTCCGCCTTTGCTTTCGCATCGGCTTTCGGAAGATCACCGTAATCGGCCAAGCCTTCGTCGCCCAGCGCCGGCACTGCCTTCATCATTGCGGCCTGCAATTGGTCAAAGCTATCGAAACCGACTGTCACGCCCAGCGCATCCGCCAAGGCGCGCAGAATGGTCCAGTCTTCACGCGCATCACCCGGCGCAAACACGGCTTTTTCGGCAAATTGCACGCGGCCTTCGGTGTTGACGTAGGTTCCGTCTTTTTCCGCATAGGAGGCTGCTGGCAGGATAATATCCGCCGCATGTGCGCCCTTATCGCCGTGGTGCCCGATATAGACTTTCAGACTGTCTGCGAATGGCTCAAAATCCATTTCATCTGCACCGAGTGACAGGACGACCTTCGGTTTCGCCTTAACGATATCCGCCATGCCGTTTTTCTGCGCATAGCCAAGCATCAACCCGCCCATGCGTGCGGCAGAGAAGTGCATGACGTTGAAGCCGTTCCAGCCATCCCTAACCAGTTTGAACTTATCAACCAGCTTCAACGCAGGGGCCAGCGCACCCTTCGCCAGAGCAGCTCCGCCCAGAATAACGGCCGGACGTTCCGCCGCCTTCATCGCATCACCGAGAGCTTTCGGAATGCGGTTCAGAACTGCAAGATCATCGCCCAAGAACGTCGCAGGATATGTCGGATCCCACTCAGGGCCGACAATGAACACTTTCGCACCGTTCTTCACCGCTTTGCGAATACGCGCATTGACGAGGGCTGCTTCCCAGCGAACGTGACTGCCGACGATCAGGATCGCGTCAGCCGTCTCAATGCCGGCAAAGCCGGAGTTGAAATTGACGGCGGCCAAGTTTGACACGTCATAATCCATGCCGGTCTGACGGCCTTCGAGCAGTGTACTGCCCATCGCGCCAAGAAGCGCTTTCGCTGCAAACATCGTTTCGCAATCAACCAAATCACCAGCAATCGCGGCGATGTTCTTGCCGGGTTTCGCCTTGGCGATAGCTTTGAAAGCTTCGTCCCAGCTGGATTCGGTCAGTTTACCGCGTTTCCGCATGAACACTTTATCGAGACGGCGCTTGGTCAGGCCGTCCACTTGATAGCGTGCTTTATCGCTCAACCATTCCTCGTTCACATCATCATTGATGCGGGGCAGCGCGCGCATAACTTCGCGGCCACGACTGTCGAGGCGGATGTTAGCACCGACAGCGTCGGACACGTCGATGCTGAGCGTTTTCTTCAGTTCCCAAGGGCGCGCTTCAAACGCGTATGGGCGTGACGTCAAGGCGCCAACCGGGCACAGATCGATCACGTTCGCGCTTAACTCATGCGATGCAGCCTGTTCCAGATAGGTGGTGATCTGCATATCTTCGCCGCGATACAGAGCGCCGATTTCGTCAACGCCAGCGATTTCCTCGCTGAACCGGACGCAGCGTGTGCAGTGGATGCAGCGCGTCATCGTGGTCTTGATCAACGGGCCCATATACTTCTCGGTCACAGCGCGCTTGTTCGCATCATAACGCGATGAACCGCGGCCATAGGCAACCGACTGATCCTGCAAATCGCACTCACCGCCCTGATCGCAAATCGGGCAATCAAGCGGGTGATTGATCAGCAGAAATTCCATCACGCCTTCGCGTGCGGTTTTCACCATTTCGCTGTCGGTGCGGATTTCCTGACCCTCAGCAGCAGGCAGCGCGCAGGATGCTTGCGGCTTGGGCGGCCCCGGCTTCACTTCGACCAGACACATGCGGCAATTGCCCGCAATGCTCAGCCTCTCATGATAACAAAAACGCGGGATTTCTTTGCCCGCAAGCTCACAAGCCTGAAGGACAGTCGCGCCTGCTGGAACTTCGAGTTCCTGTCCGTCTACGGTGACTTTAGGCATTAGTCACAACCTCCATCACCATCAAAGAACCCGTTACCACCCACATCATTGGCGCCTTGATGAAACCGAAAAACCTTCGCTGCGATAAAAAGAGCGATGGCACTAACGAAAAAAATCGAGCCTGCGTTTTCCGACAAAAAGTCCGTCATTCCGCCGCCTCCGCGAATTGTGCGTTATGTTCGTGAATGCGCCGCTCCAGTTCAGGGCGGAAGTGTTTGATCAGCCCTTGGATCGGCCAAGCCGCGGCATCGCCCAGCGCGCAGATAGTGTGGCCTTCGACCTGCTTGGTAACTTGCTGCAGCATATCGATTTCTTCGATTGCCGCATCGCCGGTGCGCAGACGTTCCATCATGCGCCACATCCAACCGGTTCCCTCACGGCACGGGGTGCATTGGCCGCAGCTTTCATGCTTGTAGAAATAGCTGATTCGGCTGATCGCGCGGACGATGTCGGTGGATTTATCCATCACGATAACCGCAGCGGTCCCCAGTCCCGATCCAACGCCTTTCAGGCCGTCAAAATCCATCGGGCAGTCGATGATGTCTTTCGCCGGAACCAGCGGAACGGACGAACCGCCGGGGATTACTGCCAACAAATTATCCCAACCGCCGCGAATTCCGCCGCAATGGGTCTCAATCAGTTCGCGGAAGGAAATGCTCATTTCCTCTTCAACCACACACGGTTTTTCAACATGGCCGCTGATCTGGAACAGCTTGGTTCCGTGGTTACCCTCTGCGCCGAAGCTGCTGAACCAGCTCGCCCCGCGGCGCAGGATCGTGGGCACAACTGCGATACTTTCGACATTGTTCACTGTGGTCGGGCAACCATATAGCCCAGCACCCGCCGGGAATGGCGGTTTCAAGCGCGGTTGCCCCTTTTTGCCTTCCAGGCTTTCGATCATTGCGGTTTCTTCGCCGCAAATATATGCGCCCGCACCGCGGTGCATAAAGACGTCAAAATCATAGCCTGATTTGCAGGCATTGTTGCCAATCAGACCGGCGGCATAGGCCTCGTCAATGGCTTTCTGCAGCACTTCGGCTTCGCGGATATATTCGCCGCGAATGTAGATATAGGCAGCGCGCGCGCGCATGGCGAAACCGGCCACCAATGCGCCTTCGATCAGCTTGTGCGGATCATGGCGGATAATCTCGCGGTCTTTGCACGAACCCGGCTCAGACTCGTCGGCATTGATCACGAGGAAGGACGGGCGACCGTCCTTGCTTTCCTTCGGCATGAAAGACCATTTGAGACCGGTCGGGAAACCCGCCCCGCCCCGTCCGCGCAGGCCCGATGCTTTCATCTCGTCGATGATGGCATCATTACCCATGGCGATCAGGTTCTTGGTTTTGTCCCAATCACCGCGTTTTTTCGCAGCCTTCAGCCCCCAATCTTGGAAGCCGTACAGGTTAGTGAAAATGCGATCCTTATCAGCGAGCATCGTTGTCGCCCTTCTTCAGCATTTTGATTTGTCGCAAAGCGAGAACTTGAAACAATAGTCCGACACCCATCATAGCTATGCCGGATTCGCGGTCACCTGTGGATGCCAGATAGGCCCCAATCAGGAAGCTCGCCAAACCTGCAAAAATGAGTGCCAAAAGCCCGCCGTTCATCACCATTCCTTCCGGTAATCGTGATTGGCATCGACCATTTCTTTAAGCGTAGTCGGTCCGCCGGATGGTTCGGACGTATGGCGGCCCGGCTCCTGCGTGCCTTCTTTCGGCTGCTCGCCAGCGGCCAGCGCATCCAGCACCGCGTCAAGGCGTTCGACCGTCAAATCTTCGTAATTTCCGTCATTGATCTGAACCATCGGCGCAGTGGCGCAATTGCCCATGCACTCGACCTCCGTCAGCGTCCAAAGACCATCTTCGGAGACTTTGCCCTTCTCCATCCCGCGCTTTTTGCAGGCGGCGATGATATCGTCCGATCCGCGCAGCATACACGGCGTGGTGCCGCAGACCTGCACGTGGAATTTACCCACCGGAACAAGGTTATACATAAAATAGAACGTCGCGACTTCGAGCACGCGGATGACCGGCACATCGATATAGGCGGCGACATATTCGATCACCGGCAGAGGCAACCAGCCCTGCGTATCGGTTTCCGCGCCAACCTGACGCTGCGCCAGATCAAGCAACGGCATAGTCGCAGATTTCGCGCGACCTTCTGGATAGGATGCGATGAATTTATCGGCTTTCGCCTTGTTCTCTTTCGTCCAAGCAAAAGAGCTCCACCGAGCGCGGAGTTCAGGCGTATCAGGTGCGAGTTGACGATTAGCCATTAGCCTTCTCCTGGCGACTGCCTAGCCAATTGCAGAATAAACCTGGGACTAGCGCGACGAGAGTCCATGCCGCGACTTCCTCAACGCCGAAGATCCACTTTGCGATCATCAGGCCAAACCCGGTCAAGATCAAAATCGTGCCGATGACAGTCCAAATATTCACCGGTCACACTCCCCAAAAACAACATCAATAGCGCCGAGGATCGCGGTCGCGTCCGGCAGCATGTGGCCTTTGCTCATAAAATCCATCGCCTGCAGGTGACTGAACGCGGTCGGGCGGATCTTGCACCGATATGGCTTGTTCGTTCCGTCCGCGACCAGATACACCCCAAATTCGCCCTTGGGGCTTTCTGTGGCGACATAGACTTCGCCAGCAGGCACGTGAAAGCCTTCTGTATACAGCTTAAAGTGGTGGATAAGCGCTTCCATCGATTGCTTCATCTCGCCGCGCTTTGGCGGGGAAACTTTGCGATCGTCGGAGCAGATCGGGCCATCGGGCATCTCAGCGATACATTGTTTGATGATCTTGGCACTTTGATAGACTTCCTGAACACGGACCATAAAGCGGTCGTAACAGTCAGAGTTTGTGCCAACCGGAATCTCGAAATCCATCCGGTCATACACATCATAAGGTTGCGATTTACGGATATCCCACGGGATACCAGCGGCCCGGATAAGCGGACCAGAGAAGCCCCAAGCCAGCGCATCTTCCTTGCTCACATGAGCGATATCGACGTTGCGCTGTTTGAAAATACGGTTGTCGATCACAAGGCTCATCGCATCGCCGAACAATTCGGGCAGCCGGTTATCAACCCAGTCACCGATATCGGTCAGCAGCTTCAGCGGCACATCCTGATGGACCCCGCCGGGGCGGAACCAAGCACTATGCATTCTTGCGCCCGAAGCACGCTCAAAGAAGTTCATGCAGTCTTCGCGAATTTCAAAGACCCACAAGTTTGGCGTCATGGCGCCAACATCCATCACATGCGCACCAATGTTGAGCATATGATTGGAAATACGGGTTAGCTCTGCGAACAGAACACGCAGATATTGCGCCCGCTCCGGCACTTCCAGATTAAGCATCTTTTCGATCGCCAGAACATAAGAATGCTCCTGACATAGAGGCGAGCAATAATCCAAGCGGTCAAAATATGGGAGCGCTTGCAAATAGGTCTTATGCTCGATCAGCTTTTCAGTACCGCGGTGGAGCAAGCCCACATGCGGATCGATACGCTCGATAATTTCGCCATCCAGCTCCATAACCATCCGCAAGACGCCATGCGCAGCGGGGTGCTGTGGACCGAAATTGATCGTGTAGTTGGAAACGACTTCGCCGTCTGTGGTGGGCGATTCTTCAAGCTGCATGCTCATTTCGCATCTCCTGAAGGTTTGGCCGCTTTTTTATCAGCCTTTGGCCCGGCACCAGTTTGCTTGGGGCTTTCAGTCACTTTAGGTTTATCAACGTCGGGCACGCTGACTTTTTCATCACCGGGCAAGACGTATTCGGCACCTTCCCACGGGCTCATAAAATCAAACTGCCTTAAGTCTTGCGCAAGCTCCACCGGCTCATAGACAACGCGCTTGTCCTCTTCAGAATAGCGCAGCTCTGTATAACCAGTGAGCGGGAAGTCTTTACGGAAAGGATGCCCTTCAAAACCGTAATCGGTCAGAATACGGCGCAGGTCGGTATTCCCATCAAACAGCACGCCGTACATGTCGAACACTTCACGCTCTAGCCAGCCAGCATTGGGCCACAGCGTTGTGACTGTTGGAACAGGCGTGTCTTCTGATGCGCTAAGTTTCACCATCAAACGGTGATTTTTTGTTACGGAAAGCAACATATAGACGACTTCGAAACGCTCTTCACGTTCCGGATAATCGACACCGGCCATTTCCATCAATTGCTGATATTCATGATCATCACGCAGGGCGCGAAGAACATCTTCGATGCCATCTCGCTTAACCGTGAAAATCAGCTCACCATGCTGCTCTTGAACAGCAAGCAGGTTAGCCCCCATTGCAGCAGAAAGCGTATCTTGCACGCCATCATTGCTGGCGAATTTCGGTGCGGAGTGAAGAACAGCCATGTTAACGCTCTATCGTCCCTTCGCGGCGGATTTTACGCTGCAACTGCATCACACCGTATAGCAGCGCTTCCGCAGTTGGAGGGCAACCGGGGATATAGATATCCACTGGTACGATCCGGTCACAGCCGCGAACGACGCTATAGCTATAGTGATAATAGCCGCCGCCATTGGCGCAGCTCCCCATCGAAATAACATATTTAGGATCGGACATCTGGTCATACACTTTACGCAGCGCAGGAGCCATTTTGTTGCACAAGGTTCCAGCCACAATCATCACATCAGATTGGCGCGGGCTGGCGCGCGGTGTCACGCCGAAACGCTCCATATCATAGCGCGGCATGTTCACATGGATCATCTCTACTGCGCAGCACGCCAAGCCGAACGTCATCCACCAGAGCGAGCCAGTACGCGCCCAGTTGAACAGATCTTCCGTGCTCGTGACAAGGAAACCCTTGTCATTCACTTCTGTCTGAAGCGCATGAAAATAATCCGCGTCAGGATGGCGCACATCGCCGCCCTGAGCTGTGGGTTGCGCAGTGGGAACATTGCCCAAATTTACAGGCGAGCTTTGCGCCGCGAGAGGTATCTGCTGGTTACTCATTCCCAGTCCAACGCCCCTTTCTTCCATTCATAAGCAAGCCCAATCGCCAGTATCCCCAGGAAAACCATCATGCCGACCCAGCCCTGCCAACCGGTCTGTTCAAGACTGACCGCCCAAGGAAACAGGAACGCTGCCTCAAGATCAAAAATGATGAAGGAAATAGCCACCAGATAAAACCGGATGTCAAACGGGCTGCGCGGGTCTTCAAACGCGGGGAAGCCGCATTCATACTCGCTGTTCTTTTCCGTATCTGGATTGTGAGTCCCCGTGAGACGGGACACGCCCATCGGCAGGAACACAAACAAGGCAGATAAACCCAATGCAATGAAAAGGAATATCAAGATAGGCAGGTATTGAACTAGCTGTTGGTTGGGATCGACCAAGGGGCTGACTCGACTGGTTATTATAGATAGGCGCGCCCTAGTACCCTACCCCGCGCTTCGCAAGAGGGCGCAGGGTTGAAATCCCCGCGCCCGTCCTTGCATTTCGCGCAAGCCATCAATTCGGCTTACTTTTTTAACTGGGTCGCGATCGCTTTTTTGGTCGCCTTCCCGTAGGGCGGCTTGAAGCCGGCCAGCTTTGCAATGTCCATTTTCGGCTGCGAATATACAGACCGTGCGTGGCTGAATTCCTTGAAGCCTTCCGGCCCGTGATAGGATCCAATTCCCGACGGACCGACACCGCCAAATGGCAAGTCATCCATAGATACGTGGAAAATCACATCATTGACGGTTACGCCGCCCGATACGGTTTTCTTCAAGACCCGCTCGCGCTCACCCGCATCTTCGCCAAAATAATATAGGCCGAGCGGACGATCATTCTCGTTGATATAGTCGATCGCTTCATCGACAGCCGAATAGGTTTTAACCGGTAGCACTGGTCCGAAGATTTCTTCCTGCATTGCTGCCATATCATCCGTAACATTGCGCAAGATCGTAAGCGGCATTTTGCGGCCGTTAGAGCTTGAGAAGTCCTCATCAGCGGGGTTTACTTCGATAATATCGGCGCCTTTCTCCTTGGCGTCGGCCACCATACCCTGAAGCCGATCAAAATGGCGATCTGTCACAACAGAGGCATAATCATCATTATCGAGCAAAGTGGGATACATCGCCTCTGCTCCTTTGGTCACACCGGCAATGGCGGCGTCCTCGCTCTCTTCCGGCACAACCATATAATCTGGCGCTAGGCAGATTTGACCGGCATTGAGCATTTTACCCATCGCGATCCGTTCACCCGCTTTGTCAAAATCAGCACTGCGGCCAAGAACAACTGGAGATTTGCCGCCTAGCTCCAACGTCACTGGCACCAAATTGCGCCCTGCGGCCTCCATTACGCGGCGGCCCGTGGCAGTTGACCCGGTGAAGACCAAGTGATCAAATTGTAGCGAGGAAAACGCCTGAGCAATTTCCGGGCTACCCGTAATCACCGCTACTTCGTCCTGCGCGAAGTATTTATCGACCAGCTCGGCCATCAATGCCGAAGTTGCCTCGGTAAATTCGGATGGCTTGATCATCGCGCGGTTGCCCGCCGACAGCACTTGCATCAGCGGATTGAAAGATAATTGGACAGGGAAATTCCACGGGCTGAGAATACCGATCACACCCTTAGGCTCATACCGTAACTCGGCCTTGGCACCCAGCAGCCCAAGTGGAAACTGGACCTTGCGCTTTTCTGATTTGGACCATTTGTCCATATTTTTCAGACAGTATTTGCCGAAATTCACCGATCCGACAATATCGGTCATCATGCTTTGATCAGGGCTACGATTGCCGAAATCGTCACTCATCGCTTTGCACAATGCTTCGCCGTGATCGACCAGCAGAGAAATAGCGCGATTGATCCGGTCTTTGCGGACAGACATATCCTCCGGCCGGGCTGCGGTGAAAGCCTCTCGCTGTGCCTTGAGGATTGCTTCCATCTCGTCTTTGCGATCTGCCGCCATGTCGTATTCTCCCATAAGTATCTATTTGCCACTATTCCTTCACCAGAAGACCGAGAAAGACAAGAGCAATACGCAAACCGGTCAATAGCGGAACGTTGCTTTTGGCGCGCTGTGACTCTAACTGAAGGGCAACAGTTCCCCTCTTTGAAAGGCGTTTCATGGCCCAGTTTTCCGCTGCCGATCCAATTGTAATCTTGTCCTATGCCCGTACTCCGATGGGGAGCATGCAGGGTGCTTTGTCCGATGTTTCGGCCACCGATCTTGGCGCGACGGCTGTCAAAGCCGCGGTAGAGCGCGCGGGTGTTTCCGGAGACGATGTTGACCGCATTTACATGGGCTGCGTGCTACCCGCCGGTCTAGGCCAAGCACCTGCCCGACAAGCAGCCATCAAGGCTGGCCTGCCGAAATCTGTACAAGCCACAACCGTCAACAAAGTTTGTGGGTCTGGTATGCAAACAGTGATCATGGGCGCGGAAGCACTCGCGTCCGGCAGCGTCGACACTGTTGTTGCTGGCGGCATGGAAAGCATGACCAATGCACCGTATTTGCTGAAGAAGCACCGCTCTGGCGCGCGCATCGGCCACGACACAACGTATGATCACATGTTTTTGGATGGGCTGGAAGATGCCTACGAAGCGGGCCGCGCGATGGGTACTTTCGCGCAAGACACCGCTGATGAGTATCAGCTTAGTCGTGCCGAGATGGATGAATACTCTATCGAGTCGCTCCGCCGGGCCAATGCTGCCATCGAAAGTGGAGCATTCGCCGATGAAATTGTACCGGTAACATTTTCAACTCGTAAAGGTGATGTGTCCGTCGATACGGACGAAGCACCCGGGCGGGGTCGCCCAGACAAGATACCGGCTTTGCGGGCGGCATTTGCCAAAGACGGTACCATTACCGCTGCCACATCCAGCTCCATCTCCGACGGTGCTGCCGCAGTCGTGCTCAGCAGAGCAAGCACTGCCAAGGATCAAGGCAAAAACGCGGTCGCTACAATTGTCGCGACAGCGGCCCATGCTCAAGAACCGAAAGACTTCACAGTTGCACCGGTCGGAGCGATTACCAAACTTCTTGAAAAGGCCGGATGGACCACAGACGATGTTGATTTGTGGGAAGTGAACGAAGCATTTGCCTGTGTGGCGATGTTTGCCATGCGCGATATCGGCATCCCCCATGACAAGATCAACGTTAATGGCGGCGGCACCGCATTGGGTCACCCGATCGGTGCCAGCGGTACACGTATCATCGTAACCTTGCTCAACGCGATGAAGCAGCAGGGGAAAAAGCGCGGCGTTGCAAGTTTGTGTATCGGCGGCGGTGAAGCGACTGCAATTGCCGTGGAAATGGCCTGAGGCGCAAATGGTTTGAAGCGCAGCTAGGTCAACTGTGACTCGATAGAAGCGTTCGTGGGTGTTAGGCTTCGCCTATTACTACTGGAGGAAAATATGAAAAAACTAATTCTGATCGCAAGCTGCGTTTCGCTCGCCGCGTGTTCACAAGGCGATGCGCCCGCCGAGGCCGACAAAGAAATGATGGCCGCCGAAACAACCACAGAGGACACCCTAGAAGGTACATATGACGCTACCGGTGCCGATGGTGTTAGCAGTGTCACAACGGTTGATGCTGAAGGAAACTATACAGTATCCGTTGATGGCGCAGAGGTTGAAGCCGGAACCGTTGTGGAAACCGCAACCCAAACATGCTTTAACTCGGCAGAGGAAGGTTCGGCGCCAAAATGCTGGACTGATGGCGAGCCCGCAGAAGATGGTAGCTGGGTTGCGACGTCTGATGATGGTGAGACAATGACTATCAAAAAGCGCGCGGAAAAAGCCGTAGCTGAATAAGCTGCTTCGACACCGTAGGAATAGAAAAATAAGAAAGGGTCGTGATCGCATCTCGGCCCTTTTTTATTTCTGCTATTAAGGCTCTCCCGTACCCCACAAACGGTCTTCGCGCACCCAGCCCTCCCGTCCGCCTACATCGAATTCGCACCAGCCAGATGTGCAATCCCCCAAATAACCGACGACACCCGGTTCAGCATTCCATTTCAAAGTTCCGCCATCGTTCGGAGTTGCACGGATCGCCGCCAGCCCCTTACCAATGACCAGTGCGCTGCGGCGCGGGCTCAGGAAGCTGGACAAGACCCAACCCTGCGCACCATCAACATCCTGTATCAAACGCCATCCTCCGGCCAGGCGAACAACCTTTATCGGCAGTCCCGCCCGCCGGTAAACCCAGTCAATTTTATATTCGGTGCTGGGCCCTACCCGCATGTTCAATTCATCGGGTTTGATCGTTGCCCAATATGGCGCTTCGCGAGTTTGCGCGCTTACCGGTGTTGCAAAACACACTGCCAGGGCGACTATAGTTGATGGAATGAAGCAAAGAATCCGTTTCAGCATTCCGCCAATATACAATCATGACAAGCACAGCATCAACCCACACTTGACGCTTACGCCCTGTCCAGCCTAGCGACTGCCCATGCCTGACCATGTAGACACAACCACACGCCGCATAACGGGAACGCCAAAAATCGCGGTAACCCGGCATCTTATGCCATCCATCGAACACAGGATGAGCGAGCTATTTGAGGCAGAACTCAATACTGGCGATATCCCGTTTTCGCGGGATCAATTGGCGGCGGCCATGAGCGACATCGATGTTCTGGTGCCAACCGTGACCGATCGAATTGATAGAGAACTGATCGAAAAAGCCGGGGATCGGCTGCGGCTGATCGCAAACTTCGGCGCTGGCACCGATCATATTGATCTCGCCGCCGCGCGTGACCGCAAGATCATGGTTACCAACACTCCCGGCGTATTTACGGATGATACGGCCGATTTGGCGATGCAGATGATCATTGGCGTTCCACGCCGTGTTCGCGAAGGAATCAGCTTGGTCCGCAAGGGTAAGTGGACCGGCTGGGCACCGTCAGGCCTATTGGGCAGGCAAATCGGCGGCAAAACTCTGGGGATCATCGGTATGGGCCGGATTGGTCAAGCCGTGGCGCATCGGGCCCGCGCATTCGGCCTCAAGATTGCATACCACAACCGTCATCGGCTACCCCTCGCTGTGGAAACCATGTTGGGCGCGGAATTTTACGATAATCAAGATGATCTGATCGCATCAGCCGACATTGTGTCGCTCCATTGTCCCGCCACTGAGAAAACAATCGGCTTCTATGATGAACGGCGATTTGGCTTAATGAAAGAGGGGGCGTGCCTGATCAATACTGCGCGCGGCGATCTGGTCGACCAAGAGGCTATGATTGCAGCGCTGGAAAGCGGACATCTGGTTGGTGCTGGCCTCGATGTTTACCCTGATGAACCCACTGTAGACAAACGCCTTATCGCCCATCCCAACGTCATGACCCTGCCCCATATCGGCAGTGCCACGGTGGAAGGGCGTGAGGCATCAGGCGAGAAAGTGATCGCCAACATCCGGTTCTGGGCTGATGGGCACAGACCCCCGGATCAAGTGTTGGATGCTTTGGTACGGTAAAACCTATTCCCGGCAGCACGGGGTAAAGACAACGAAAGCCTTTATTCCACAGCCCCCTAGTATTTCACCGCCAGGTGAACGTGCTTGGGAATTGGATTAAGGACCTCATCGTACATAACTCAACGAACGAGCGCAGCGGATCAAAGGTTGTCGAATTGCGGCATCCCTAACACGTGGAAACCGCCATCCACATGAATGACCTCACCCGTCGTACAGGCACCGGCATTGCTGCACAGATATACCGCCGTACCGCCAACCGCCTCTAGCGTCGCATTGCTGCGTAGCGGGGCGTTAGCCTCCGTATGCCTGTAGGTGCTGCGTGCACCGCCAATGGCCGACATCGCAAGTGTCTTCATTGGCCCGGGACTGATTGCGTTGACGCGAATACCCTCAGGCCCCAGATCATTGGCAAGATACCGCACAGCCCCTTCCAGGGCGGCCTTCGCCACACCCATAACATTGTAATTCGGGGTCACCCGCTCTGCGCCAAGATAGCTTAGCGTCAAAACCGTACCGCCATTTTCAACCATCATCGGATGGGCACGGCGCGTGACTTCGATGAGGCTGTAAGCAGATATATCCATGCTCGTTTTGAAATTCTCGCGCGATGTATCGAGAATACGGCCGGACAGTTCCGATTTATCGGCATAGGCAACTGCATGGATCACAAAATCCAGCGTGTCCCAGCGCGCTCTCAGCGCTTCGAACGCTGCATCGAGCGAGGCATCATCGGTAACATCGACATCCAGCATGATATCGGAACCAACACTGGTCGCTAGCGGCTCCAACCGCTTGCCAAAACTCTCACCCTGATATGTAAATGCCAGCTCGGCCCCAGCTTCCGCACAGGCCTTGGCAATTCCCCAAGCTATTGATCGGTCATTGGCAACGCCCATCACCAGGCCCCGTTTTCCTGCGAGCAAACTCATGCCTAAGTCACCTTACTCCAGCGCTGGAACTCAACCACGAAACTTTGAAAGCAGCATCGAGCCATTGGTCCCGCCAAAACCGAATGAATTGGTCATCACGGTATCAAGCCCCGCATTCTCTACCAGCGACGTAGCAATCTCTTCCGGCTTCAGCGCCGGATCGAGGGTTTCCACATTGATCGAAGGAATAATGAAATCATGTTCTAGCGCCAGCAAGCAATAGATTGCTTCTTGCGCGCCAGTGGCCCCTTGGCTGTGCCCTGTCATCGACTTGGTTGAGCTGACCGGCGGCGTTGCGCCCTCCCCGAATACCCGGCGCACCGCCTCTATCTCGCCAACATCGCCAACCGGTGTCGACGTGCCATGAGCGTTAATATAACTCACTGTGCGGTCTTCACCAAGTGTCCTGATCGCACCGCGCATCGCCCGCTCGCCGCCTTCGCCCGACGGCGCAACCATATCAGCCCCATCAGAAGTTGCCGCAAAACCAGTGACTTCGGCGTAGATCTTTGCCCCGCGTGCTTGCGCGTGCTCTAGGCTCTCCAGCACAACAATCGCGCCGCCGCCGCCGATCACAAACCCGTCACGGTCAGCGTCAAAGGCGCGCGATGCTTTTTCTGGCGTGTCATTATACTTGCTCGACATCGCGCCCATCGCGTCAAACAGGCAGGATAGCGTCCAGTCCAACTCCTCGCCGCCACCACCAAACATGACATCTTGCTGGCCCAAAGCGATCTGCTGTGCCGCCATGCCAATGCAGTGCAGCGATGTGGAACACGCCGATGTGATCGAGAAATTCATCCCCTTGATCTGATAGGCTGTGGCGAGGTTCGCACTGACCGTGGAGGACATGGTTTTAGGTACTGCGAGCGGACCAATACGCTTGGTCGCGCCTGACTTCAGCACTACTTGGTGCGCCGCAAGCATTGCCGATGTCGACGGGCCACCGGAACCGGCAATCACACCAGTCATCGGATTGATGACATCTTTTTCCTCTAAACCTGCATCTTTGATAGCCTGCCCCATCGCGATATGCGCATAGGCAGCACCCGGCCCCATGAAGCGCAAAGTCCGCTTTTCGACATGGTCCTTAATATCAAGGTCCACGGCACCCGCGATTTGGGAGCGGAAGCCATGTTCCGCCATGTCTTCATTGAAAGTAATGCCGGATTTGCCCGCTTTTAACGAGGCCAGCACTTCTGCTTGGTTGGTGCCGATTGAAGATACGATCCCCAATCCTGTTATGACGACGCGGCGCATATTATTCCCCTAACGCTTCTGAACCATTCGGCCTTGTGCCTGACTTATGCTTCTGAAAGCGCGACTTTCATATCTTTAACTTGATAAATGACTTCACCGTCCGCTTCCACGCGGCCATCGGCAACCCCCATCGTCAGACGCCGGGTTTGGATGGCTTTGGTAAAATCGACAAAATATGTGAGCTTTTTACGGTCAGGGCGAACCATCCCGGTTAACTTAACTTCGCCAACGCCCAAGGCATAACCACGTCCCTGCCAACCGCGCCAACCAAGATTAAAACCTGTCAGCTGCCACAAACCGTCAAGGCCAAGGCAGCCGGGCATGATCGGATTGCCCGGAAAATGGCAATCGAAAAACCACGCGTCGGGCTTGATATCAAATTCTGCAACCACATGACCTTTTTCATGCGGGCCGCCATCTGCCGAAATGTCGGTAATCCGGTCCATCATCAGCATCGGCGGTTCGGGCAATTGCGCATTGCCGGGGCCAAACAATTCACCCCGTGCACACTTCAACAGATCATCACGGTCAAAGCTTGTTGGATAGTCGGTCATGCGTGGCGGTACCCCTAATTTTTATGCAATATCCTTTAGTCAGCGCCTAGCACCCTGAATTGGCGATAGAAAGGGTACAAGCGAGGACGGTTCACAACTAGACGCGATTTCCGGGAATTGCTGGAAACGTCAGACGACGGTTCAATCGGCGTCTTTATCTTCTTGGCTCGAAACCTCAGAAGAGGACGCCCTGGTGTCGCTGCTCCGACATGGCTGAATATCGCTTGGTTTCGGCCTCGTTGCAGCCGCTTTGAACTGTGCGTAATAGCCAGCCAGTTCGGGCGCGTCTTTGAACGTGACCAAATCGAAGCCGACTTGGCGGAACTCACAACTCAGCAAGAGCGGGTCTATTCCATTTTGATCGGTTGGCCGATCTACATCCACCACGATCACTTCGCCGCCTTCCCTAAGCGCTGGCCATAACCGCCATAGAAAGGCGTAAGGCTCGCTCACTTCGTGGTACATATGCACGAGAAAAATGCGGTCAAAACTATCTTCGGGCAACCGGGGATCATCACTGGCCCCCAATTTGATGGAGACATTGTCAAACCGCTCCTTCTCGACCCGGTTGCCAAGCCGCTCCAGTGCATCCCCATCAATATCCTGCGCCAAAACGCGGCCCTCCGCGCCGACGCGTTCCGCCAAACGAACGGTATAGTAGCCCTCGCCCGCACCAATATCGGCCACCGTCATCCCGGGGGAGATTTCGGCGAGATCCATCACTCGTTCGGCTTCGCCACGCTCATCGCGCGCAGTTTCAGTGGAAAATGCATTGCTGCCAAGGTCAGAAACGGGCCGGTCTGGAAGAGGAAATTCCAGCGCTGTTTCAGGTCGATCGCTGCCGGCAGGTTTACATCCAGGCAGGGCGAAAACGGCCAAGGCGACAACAGAAGCGAAACGCGATCCAATCATATTAAAAGGCCTTAGTCCTACACAGCCAAGCGTGCAAAGGGTGAAGCAAATTAAATTGGCGTTCGGCAGAGGAGCGACCGATCCAGCCTATGGGATCGGCAAGCTGCGCATCCCAGCAATGAAGACATTAAAAGGCAAATCACCCTGCCGCCATGGTGACTGCCTGCCATCGGTGTCTTGGTTTACCTGAACAGCCGTACGGCGAAACGCTTCATCCAGCGATTGCCGCCGCTTAATCTCGCGCGCAAAAACTTTAGCAAACGGGCTGCCTTTACCAGGTGTTGCACCGTCTTCTGCTACGTTGCCAGGTTCGGTTGAAAAGAAGACAACCGCCGACAGCCCCCGCAGATTTCCAATCTGAGACAAACCGCGACCGGCATTGGCCAAATCAAACAGAGAAATAGGTTGGATTGCGCGCGTCGCATCTGCAATTTCAACCACTGAGAATTCTTCATCCTCGCCGACGGCGGCAATCGGGTTGTTCCGGCAGGCATCGACAATAACCACAGCGCCTTTGGCGCGTTCTGTCATTTGTTGGATAAGCGGATCCAAAGCAATCAGCGCGCCCCCGTCAGCAGATAAGAAATAATTGATCCCATCCACCTGAAAACCGTGCGCAGCCACATATAAGACGGCAATATCGTCACCTGAAAGCGAGTCAGCAAAATCCGTCACAGCGGACCGCCAAGTATCGGCATCCGGCTCCTCTACGAGCGTGACTTCATCAATAGTCGTTCGGCGCATCGCTGCGCCAATCATGCGGATATCCGCGATCGGGTTGGCCAATCGAAGTTTCTCGTCAGTTGCTTTGGAATAGTTTGTTCCAACCAACAGGGCCTTGGTTTCCGCCAATACAGGCGGCGCAATCGCCAATAAAAGCAGCGAAGCCAACCCAAAGACCCAGTTTAGAAAGCGCATCACAACCTCAATGACAATCCAAGATTAACTCCGTGGTTCACGCGCGAGTCGCCAAAGTCAAATTCACCTGACAGAGGGAAGAATAAGATCGCGCGATAGCGGATGTCCAAAGCCAAATTTTCTGTCAGTACAAATTGCGAGCCAACCGCAAAATCCGGCCCTACACTGAACTCGCCCGTATCTGTCCGAATTTCGGAGCGTACTTCCTCCCCATTCCGCCCGATAAAGGAGCTTCGAAATTCGCTGTCCGGTTGATAGCTACCCTGAACCATACCGCTGAAGAATGCGACGGCATTCTCTCCGAATGGAACGAACGCCGTAACGCCCATCCGCCCGCTAAATGTGTCTAGCGAGGTATTCGTAAATACTGTCTGCGGCGCTCTTTCGCCATCCAGGTTTCTGGTCGGCGCATTCTGCCCCAACGCATCAGCAACAAACTGACGTACTTCGTCAGTTTCTTGAATGGTGACAACTCCTCGGCCGCTGGTATCGAGGCGTTCATATCGCACTCCGGCTAAAATCGCGAAGTTCTCGTTCAGCCGCCGTTGCCAAGTCAGCTCCATGTCGATCCGGTCGATATCTTGGTCTGTCACAGTTTCGATTATTGAAATTTCCCGAAATCCGATATCGGCGACTTCAATTTCTGTCGTTCTTGACGACACCAACTCTGTCACAGTTGACGAACTGCCATACATCCCGATCAACGTTACGCGGTCGCGATCGTCACCAAAATTGACCATACCGCCCACCATTGGGAAGCCAACCTGATCCGAATTGGAAGCTGATCCGTTGTTCTGCGTGGTGACAGTCAAATCATCAAAACCAGTAGCAGCTCGAAGATCCTCGGTCAGACTGCGATCGACAACAGTGCGGGCATCTTGCAGCCCCTCAAGGTCGGATGTACGTAAATTTGAATTATCGAAGTAATAGGAAAACCGCGGACCGACCACGACTTCTGCCTTGACAGAGGTAGACACACTCAGCGCCGCCGCGAACGGGGCTATCATCACTGCTGTTCGCATTTTCATGTCGCTATCCTTCAAGTCAAATCCGTTACGCCGGGCAAATCTCAAGCAAATAAATCGGAACTGTCGAAGTGATGAGGACTTTTGGGGTTATTGACCAAATCTGCGCATGCCTGGATGACGCTAGCGAATTTTACCGGGTTTGAACGGTATAAAGACGCGGGCGAGACCGTGGTCATTCGACATCCTCCACATCGACTGTCTCCCCGGTTACGCGCTGCGCCAATGCCGCGGAGATAAATTCGTCTAACGCCCCATCTAACACCCCGTCAGGCGCTGTCGAAGTCGTGCCAGTCCGCAGGTCTTTGACCATCTGATAGGGTTGCAGGACATACGACCGGATTTGGTGTCCCCAACCGATTTCCGTCTTGGCCTCATACTCGCTGCCGGCAGCCGCTTCCCGTTCCGCCATCTCTTTTTCGTACAAGCGCGCCTTGAGCATATTCATGGCCGTCGCCCGGTTTTTATGCTGGCTTCGATCATTCTGGCTGGCCACCACAATACCCGTAGGTTGGTGGGTAATACGGACCGCTGAATCGGTGGTGTTAACGTGCTGGCCACCAGCACCTGACGCACGATAAGTATCTATTTTGAGATCACCTTCGTTGATGTCGATCTCAAAGTCATCATCGATTACAGGATAGACCCAGACCGAACTAAAACTGGTGTGACGCCGTGCTGAACTATCATAGGGACTAATCCGGACAAGACGGTGCACGCCGCTTTCTGTCTTGGCATAGCCGAACGCGTTTTCGCCTTTCACCAGCAATGTCGCTGATTTGATCCCGGCCTGTTCACCGGCATGGTAATCCACCAGTTCCACTTTGTAACCGCGACGCTCTGCCCAGCGGGAATACATGCGTTGCAGCATTTCAGCCCAGTCTTGGCTCTCGGTTCCGCCAGCTCCAGCATGAATTTCAATATAGGTATCGTTGCCGTCGGCTTCGCCTGACAACAGGGCCTGGACTTTATCGGCGTCAGCACGCTCCGCCAATTTGGCGAGTGATGCATGGCCATCATCCACTATCTCATCATCGCCTTCGGCTTCGCCCATTTCGATAAATTCAATCGCATCGGCCATTTCAGCCGAGATTTCGTTGACGGTGCCGATTGAGCTATCGAGTAGACGGCGCTCGCGCATGATCTTTTCCGCCTCTTTGGGATTATCCCACAGAGTTGGGTCTTCTACCCGCGCGTTGAGTTCATCGAGACGGCGCAGAGCCCGCTCCCAATCCAATGATTGACGTACGAGCTGCAACGCAGCTTCGATCCGTTCGATGTGGGCCTGCCCCTCGGCACGCATAATGTAATCTCCAGCAGTTGGAGGACCGCTTAACGCGCGGTCGATGTTTGTAAAGCTTCGCGCTTGCTAAGTTATGGCCACAATCAATCTGGCCAACCTAGCATTGCTAATACAAGCCGCCCTGTTCCTCGACGAAATCGTCTGGCGGCTGTTCACTTTCAGTTTGAGGCGCAGATTGTGCCGCTGCGGATGACCCCCGCCGGATCAGCGCGAGAATTTCCTTGCGCTTGGCTTCCACTTCATCGCGGCGTGTTTTCCGCGGCGGTTCAGTGTCGGGTTTAAATGCTTCCCAAATCACAGAGGCTTTAGGATCGCCGGTAGGCCACGCATCAAATACACGCTTGCCCGATGCACGATCAACGCGGACCATGCGCACCCCGGCAGGAGCGATGAAAGGATCACCGCTTTGCCGGTCTTTCGTTTCACGGAAGAATTGCTTGATAATCGGCGCTGCAATGGTTCCGCCTTGGGCGTAGCCCCCCATATTGCGCGGAGTATCAAACCCGATATAGGCGCCCGCGATCACGTCGGACGTTCCCCCTACAAACCAGACATCTTTTGGCCCGGTAGTAGTTCCGGTCTTGCCGAACAAAGGCAGCCCCAAATCGCGCAGCACTGTGCCGGTACCGCGCTGAACAACGCCTTCCAACATATGCACGGTCTGGAACGCTGTACGGGCATCCATGGCTTGCGTCCCGCCCGGAGCGATGCGCGGCATTGGCTGCCCGTCCCACTCCGCCATATTGCACCCTTCACACGCGCGTTTATCCGCACGGTAGATCACCTTGCCCCGGCGATCCTGAACGTAATCAATCAGCGTCGGTTCATTCAGCCGCCCATGGTTAGCCAAAGCGGAGTAGGCATTGACCATTTTCATCACAGTGGTTTCACCAGCACCCAACGCGAAAGCCGGATAGGGCTCATAGCTGCCAATACCCATTTTTTCGATCGTTTTGATAACTTTGGGCATGCCAGATTCCATCGCGACCTGAACGGTCATGATGTTTTGCGACTGTTCCAACCCATAGCGCATAGGGAAGCTGCCACCGCGCCCGCCCCTGAAACACTTTTCGCCATAACGGGAACCTTGGTAATAACAGTAGGTCCCGTTTTCGATTTCTGTCGCAGGCGTCATGCCATTGTCGAGGCCTGTGGCATAGACAAACGGCTTTATCGTCGAACCCGGCTGGCGATTGGCCTGTGTTGCCCGGTTAAATGATCCCAATCGTGAATCAAAACCACCCTGCATGGCCAGCACTCGCCCGGTTTGCGGGTCCTGCGCCACAAACCCGCCCGACGCCTCAGGCAAAGTCCGAACGCTGTAACGATTGCCGGTTTTGAGCGCGGCGATAACATCCCCAGCTTTCAACTTGTTCGGCAGGTTTGTTAGCGGAAACTCTTCACCATCGGAGAAACCAACAGTGGCATTGCCGCCTTCACGAGCGGTAACAACACCAACCCGCCAGCCTTCATAATTGATACTAAGGTTGGAGCTCGCAAGCTGACGATCCCACGGACCGTCGTCAAAATTAATGGTCGCTATGGGGCCGCGCCAACCTTTACTGCCATGATATCTGATCATTCCCCGGCGTAGCGCGTTGCGCGCCGCCTCTTGCATTTCCGGATCAAGCGACGTGCGCACCCACAAGCCCCCACCGTAAACGCTGTTTTTGCCATCATCGGCAGTTTCGCCAAACTTATCGATCAGCTCCCGTCGGACTTCTTCCAGAAAATACCCTGCATCCACACGGCGAGTTGATGATCGCTGAGTTGCGAGACCAAGATCCTTCGACTTGGCAACGCCGGCCTCGGCCAGTGTAATAAAATCGTTCTCGACCATCTTATCCAAAACGAAATTGCGCCGTTCCATGGCGCGTTCGGCATTCTGTAAACGCCCATATACCTCGGGCGCTTTGGGGAGAATCGCCAGAAAAGCCATTTCCTGCAATTCCAGATCCGTGACATCCTTGTTAAAATACGCGCGAGCGGCAGCCTGGACACCAAAGCTCCGGCGGCCAAGTGGGATTTCGTTCAGATAAAGCTCAAGAATTTCCTGCTTGGTCAAAACGCCTTCGATCCGGCGCGCCAGCATCATTTCTTTTACCTTGCGCGTTATGGAATATTCGTTGGTCAGCAGAATATTCTTCGCCACCTGCTGGGTAATTGTCGAACCGCCGACGGCGCGTTGGTCCGACCCCAGTTTGCTGACATAATCGATGACTGCGCCGGCAAGGCCACCTGCATCAATACCGCCATGACTGAAGAAGGTCTTATCTTCGGCAGCCAGATAGGCCTCAATCAAAGTTTGCGGGAAGTCTTTATATTGGAGCTGGACTCTCCGATCGCGCGCATAAGAATGAACGATATCCCCCTCGATACCCCGCACAACCGTTGGCAAAGGCGGCTCATATTCCAACAGCATTTCTGCATCGGGCAGAGATCTTGCCAGCAAGGCCCATGCAATCAGCCAAACTGCCAAGAACACTCCAAGAGCGATCGCTCCCCAGCGAAACCAGCGCCGGTCCCGCCAATTGTTCTTGAACCAAGCCGCGGCGCCGCTTGCATCCCGGCGGATTCGGTAGCTCAGCGATTCAAATTTCGATGTTTCTGCCATAAGTCGTGAAGCCTTAGCACGGAGCAAAGCCAGGTTGCCAGATAGTTTAGTATTCGCCCCACATCTAGCTTAAGTTCACGGCGCGGACAGCCATGCTAGTTCCTCGTCTGCCGCGCGAAATAGATCCGGATGGCACGGGCCATCACATCTGCAAATTCTTGTCGCCCTTCGGTCGATGTCAGCCGTGCGACATCTTGCGGGTTGGTGATGAAGCCAGCTTCATACAAAACCGCCGGGACATCGGGCGCGCGCAACACCGCCAGCTCTGCAGATCGCCTCTCTTGCGGGTGGAACCGGATTGTGCCCCTTCCCTCGCGGGTAATCAGTCCGGCAAATTCTGCGGAGTTTTCCTGAACTTTGCGCTGCGACAATTCCACCAAGATGTCATTCACCTGGGCGCTTTGCCCGGTTAATACCGCCCCGTTCACACCATCAGCCGCATTTTCCCTTGCAGCAAACCGGGCGGCCGCTTCGCTGGAGGCTTTGTCTGACAAGGTGTAAATACTTGCCCCCTGTACCCCAACGACATCCCCTGCCGAATCTGCGTGAATTGAGATAAACAAGTCAGCATCCAATCGGCGGGCAATTTCCGGACGTTCTTCAAGAACCAGAAAAGTGTCATCATCGCGGGTAAGTGCAACCCGAACGCCGCCCTGATCGATCAATTCGTCTCGCAACGCCTTTGCCAGACCCAGAACGATGTCTTTCTCGCGCCGGCCAGCCCCGCTGGCGCCGGGATCTTTCCCGCCATGCCCGGCATCGATAACCACCAAAGGTCTGGTTTTGTCCTCAGGACCTAAAACTTCGGGCAGGTCAACTTGCTCCCCAGCAACAGGAAGGATCAACCGAACGACATAATCCCGCCCCAGATGTGGTACCGGAATAGTTAGCCCGAACGCATAGAGCCCCCCGACCAACAAGACAGGCGCAAGAAAGATCAACCAAATTTGAACGCGTAATGACATTGCGCGCCGTTGTTAGGGTGTTCTACACGACTTGCGCAATATGGTTGCAGTAGGAAACCCACGGTGCTAGTTACATTTCACCGGAAGATGGCCGGATAAGTTGGTATAGCGATTGCAAAATCCTCGCCTCCCAGCCATTAAGGTCCGATCAGGCTGATACAAACCGTATCAGCATTTCGACAGGTTGTTGCAGTAATGAGAAGTCTCTCCCCGCCCCATATGATGCCGCCGCAAGGCTGCGTCATGAGTTGGGCGGGCCGGGCAGCGCAAACAATGCGCAATCTCGATACAGCAGACACATCACTCCGGCACGGCGCTCCATTACATATGACAACGCGCCGCTGCCGGTCCGACATTGCCGCCACTGTTAATTTGGCACGCGGCTATCACACAAAAATGCGCAACTCTTTGGCTGGTGAGGTTCCCGGTTTCGGCCGTTCGCTTCCTCCGCCCGGTTGCGCTTGGAGAAAATTCAATGGCAACGCGCATGCTAATCGATGCGCGCCACTCGGAAGAAACCCGGGTGGCGGTACTCAAAGGAAATCGGATTGAGGAATTCGACTTTGAATCTGCTGAACATAAGCAAATCAAAGGCAATATTTACCTAGCCAAAGTTACGCGGGTAGAACCATCCCTACAGGCGGCATTCGTCGATTTTGGCGGCAATCGTCATGGGTTCCTTGCGTTCAACGAGATCCACCCGGATTACTACCAGATACCAAAAGAAGATCGTGAGGCTCTGCTCGCTGAAGAAGCAGAAGCGGCTGACGAAGAAGCGCGTCTGCGGGCCGAGGAAGAGGAAGAAGGCAACCTCCCCGGTGATGAATATGACGCTGATGACGAATCAGCGGAAGCTCTCGCAGAAGATCTTGCCGAAGATGGCATGGAAGAAATCGACACTTCCGAAAAAGACAAAGTAGCAACTATCGAAGAAGGCCATGTAGATGGCGACGACGATAGCGATGACGAGAATGACGACGACGATTCCTCCGAAAATGAAGAGGAAGACGAGAAGCCCAAAGGCCGCCGTGGACGCGGACGTAGGGGCCGCAATGGCCGTACTGGCAAAAGCGGCGGACGCCGGCAGGGCGGCGGCAATGGTCGCAGCAGAGCCAAAGAAGTAGACGAAGTACGCGCCAAACGGATGGCACTTCGCCGTCGTTACAAAATTCAAGACGTAATTCAGCGCCGCCAAGTGCTGCTGGTTCAGGTGGTAAAAGAGGAGCGCGGCAATAAAGGCGCGGCGCTCACATCCTATCTTAGCCTCGCCGGCCGCTACACGGTATTGATGCCCAACAGCAGCCACGGCGGCGGCATTTCGCGTAAAATATCGAGCGCGCAGGATCGCAAACGTCTGAAACAAATTGTCGGCGACCTCAGCCTGCCAAAAACGATGGGACTGATCGTCCGGACTGCGGGATTGAGCCGCACAAAGACTGAAATTAAACGCGACTTTGATTATCTGGCCCGGCTGTGGAGCGAAATTCGCAACAATACGCTTGGGTCCAGCGCACCGTCACTGATCCACTCAGACAGCGATCTTATCAAGCGCGCGATCCGCGACATCTACAATCGTGAGATTGAGGAAGTCATCGTTGAAGGTGAAGACGGATATAAATCCGCCAAAGCCTTCATGAAGATGCTGATGCCCAGCCATGCACGCCGGGTAAAAGCCTATTCTGACCCGGTACCTCTGTTCCAACGCTACGGAGCGGAAGACCAATTGCGGGCAATGTATGACCCGGTGGTCCAGCTGAAATCCGGCGGATATCTGGTCATCAACCCCACAGAAGCTTTGGTGTCGATCGACATCAACTCCGGCCGGTCAACCAAAGAGCACGGCATCGAACAAACCGCGACGGCGACCAATGTAGAAGCTGCACGTGAAATCGCCCGTCAGTTGCGTTTGCGCGATATGGCTGGACTGGTTGTCATCGACTTTATCGACATGGAATATAATTCCAACGTCCGGAAAGTTGAGCGTGCGATGAAAGATGCGCTCAAGAATGACCGGGCGCGTATTCAGGTCGGCCGCATTTCAGGCTTCGGCTTGATGGAAATGAGCCGTCAACGGCTTCGTACTGGCGTTTTGGAAGCATCAACCCGCCCTTGTCCGCATTGCGATGGCACTGGCCTCGTTCGTACAGCATCAAGCGCCGGCCTTTCTGCGCTTCGCCTGATCGAAGACGAAGCAGCAAAAGGCAAAGGCACCGTCATTTCGCTGTCAGCCAGCACAGAGGCAGCGGTGTACTTGCTCAACTCCAAACGATCAGACCTTACCGAAATTGAAGAACGGTATAATGTCGCGGTCGAAGTCATTCCCGAAGGCGAAGATGAAGGCGCCAAAATGGAAGTTGGTAGCTCAGGCCCTCGCCCGAGCGAGCCGCCGAAATTTGCTCCCATCATCGACGAGGATGACGATGATGATCTGCCCGAGGAAGAGGAAGCGTTCGAAGAAGAAGATCGCCCTCGCAAGAAGCGCCGCCGGCGTGGTGGCCGTGGCCGCAACCGGAACTCCGATGGCGCTACGGAAGACAACAATGACGACGATTCCGAAAACTCTAGCGACGATAATACGGGCGACGAACGTCCTGACCCTGAGCTAGATGAAGACGGCAATCCCAAGAAGAAACGCCGCCGCAGAGGCGGTCGTGGTCGCCGTGGTGGACGTGGACGGAACGATGCTGAGCAAAGTGACAATTCCGCTGACACCACGGATGAAACACAAACAGGTGATGATACACCAGTAGAGGCTGCAGCTCCTTCGGAAACAGAAGGATCGGCGGATACAGCGGCAGAGGAAAAACCAAAGCCGAAACGCACACGGCGGAAGAAAGCTGAACCGAAGGCTGACGCTGCGGCGGGTGGAGACGCTTCGGAAGCACCAGCAGAGGCTGAGGAGAAACCTAAGCCTAAGCGGACTCGCCGTAAGAAAGCGGACCCTAAGGCTGATGCTGCAACAGAGGCAGAAGCCGCACCGGAAGAGGCCGAAAAACCGAAGCCAAAGCGGACCCGCCGGAAAAAAGCGGAACCGAAAACTGACGACACGGCAAAGGCCGAAGCAACCGTTTCTGAGAAACCGGAATCCGCTGAAAAGGCTGCTCCCGCAGCCGAGGAAGCCCCGGCGCCCAAGGACGACAAGCCTGCCAAAAAGCGTGGTGGCTGGTGGCAGCGGACATTCGGCGAATAGATAGAAAACTTGCCCCCTCCTTGCGCAATGGCGAGGAGGGGTTTCTATCCAGCGACTAGCCGGCTTTCACACCAACGCCCCATTCCATCCAGCCAACCGGCTTGGGTGTCCCGGGCGTATAGCGTTCTCCCATAAGCTCAGCTTCAAACCCGCCATCCCTAACGGCGGATGTTATAGGACGGGTAAGATGGCAGCCCCCGGCAAGGGGTTTCCATATCGGCTCGATCCGGTCCTGCCATTTGGCGATATTGGCATCGGGCGCGCGGCCATGCTCCAGAAACAGCATTCTGCCACCGGGTTTCAGGATACGGCGCATTTCCCGCACAACTTGCGTCTGATCTTGAACCGAACACATAGTGTAAGTGCATACGACGGTATCGAAACTATCATCCTCAAACGGGATATCCTCCCCGATCCCGTCTTTCACGTCTGCTTGCCATCCATTCTCTGCCGCCGCCGCGCGGGCATAGTCGAGCAGCTTCCCTCCGGGATCAATTCCAGCATAACGATTGACAGCGGCCGTATTATAGAATTGCTGATTAATCCCGCCACCGCAGCCAATCTCAAACACATCTCCGGTGGCCAATGGCACCAGCTGAGACCGCAATTTCATGATTTGGGGAGCCCCGCAGGCAACTTTGATAAGGCGCGGCACACCATGCTCATCCCACCAGCTTTGCAGCCCCATACGTCGCCCCTTCCCAATTGCATTTTCCGAAGGCATGATACGTCTTAGGGAGACAAAATCTATGGTGAAGTTTCATCGCACACCGGACGCTTGCTTTGCCAATGTGCCCGACTATCCGTTCGATCCGCGCTACCACATTTTGAAAAGCGGGCTTCGCCTCCACTACGTCGATGAAGGACCGCGGGACGCAATACCGGTTCTAATGATGCATGGGGAACCCAGCTGGAGCTTCCTATACCGCAAGATGATCAGCCCGGTAGTGAATGCCGGTTACCGGGTTATTGCACCCGATCTGATCGGTTTTGGTAAGTCTGACAAACCAACCTCCAAAAGCGATTTCTCTTATGCCCAACACGTCGATTGGATGTTGGAATGGTTTGAGGCAATGGGGCTGAACCAAGTACTGCTCGCGTGTCAGGATTGGGGTTCTCTCATCGGATTACGGCTTGTTGCTGCGATGCCAGATAAGTTTGCCGGGGTTGTCTTGTCCAACGGAGGATTGCCAGCTGGCCAAGAGCCACCGCCGGCTTTTGTAAAGTGGAAGACATTTGCCAAATTCAGTCCGGTTTTCCCAATCGGAAAGATCATCCAGAAGGCCACCACCACTGACTTGGCTGATGATGTAGTGGCTGCCTATAACGCACCCTATGATACCCGCGCCAGCAAGGCTGGATCGCGAATATTTCCCGCTCTTGTCCCGTTGGGCGATAATGTAGAAGTGCCCGCTCAACGAGAGGCGTGGAAGGTGCTTGAACAATTCGATAAGCCATTCACGTGCTGCTTCAGTGATCGCGACCCTATCACAAAAGGAGGATTCCAAATCTTCCAGGATCAAGTTCCGGGTGCCAAACACGATCTCCATCGCACTCTCAGCGGCGGGCATTTCATTCAAGAGGACGACCCGGAAGGCTTCGTTAACGCGATCTTGGACACAGCAAAACTGGCTGGGGTTTAGATTATTGCTGCTGACGGTCGAGCAACGCTTTAACGTCCGCCAGATCCTCCGGTTTATCAATATCGACAGCAGCAAGCCCGTTACTTGCGGAAACTAGCATGGGCTTAACCCCAATGCTCTTTCCCAACCGGGACAATGCCTGCTGTAAGGTAAGTTTCCCCAAGAGGTAACGAAACAACGTCCCTACCCCCAAACGCCGGACAATCCGCAAGGGGCGTTTTCGGTCTGCTTCTATCTTTTGCCACAGAAGAATTGCTTCACGCGCACGGCCATTGCGCAAGAAAAACAGATTGCATCCTGACCAACTGCCATCTGCAAACCGCAAATAGGTTCTCTTGCTGCCTAGCATTGCCTGTTCGACCGCTTCTCTGTTGGCGAGCATTACCCCCAAATCAGCCTGCTCAGCCGTGCCGTCAATAATCTCTCTCACCCACGCAGCGCGCAGCAAGGCATGGTCGGCTGTCGTTACCAGCAGCGGTGTTCCCAAATGATCCAATGCATCAAGTACACTACCGCTCGGTCCGGTCGCAGGCGGTAACACCTCAAGCCCCAAGCCGCGCGCGCAATCGGCCACTGCGCCTTCGCTGCACGACACCGCGACAGTATCAGCGCCAGCTTCATGCAATGCGGCCGCCACGCGCGCCATCAATGGTTGGCCCTCAAGCTGGATCAGCGCCTTGTGGGAAGCGCCGCCAAAAGCATCTGTTCCCTCTTCGCCAGCGCGTGACCCCGCCAGAATGAGAGCCGAAAATTTCATCCTTCGGCCGGCTGCACGTTCATGCCGCGTAGCACGAACCACACGGTGACACTCATCAGCACATACCCTGTGGCAAACCCCAATGCGACCGCCCAAGCCACACCGATCGTACCGTAACTAACGAAAGACAGAATGCCGATCGTCAAGACAACAAGCGACAGCAACCTCACCATAAAGGAATATCGCGCATGACCGGTTGAATACAACACCGGTTCATAGGCGACACTTGCCAGCTCAAATGCCGCACCGATCGCAAGCGGGATCAGGACGATGTTGGCTGAAGAGAGCCCGTCTCCCCCGATAATCTGAATTGTCCATTCGCCCAGTAGCATGGCCAAAATCACAACCGAGATGCCGGATAAGATGACCATGATATTGATCTGGCGGATCAACTTGCGGAATTCGTCCCCTGGCGAGAGGTGCTTCAACCGATTGATCTCTGGGAAAAGGGCCTGCGTTGAAAGGTTTGATAGCTTCGACATTCCTTTAGCCAGCTGATCAACCACGCGGTAAATCCCCGCTGCACTGGTTCCAAGGAAATAGCCCACTGCCAACAGCGGACCTTGCTGCAAAATCGCCATCAGGCTGTCATTGGCATACGTGATGCCCATAAACCGTTTGATGCCGACATTCTCATCAAGGGTAGTTTTCCACTGGTGAACCAGACCAAATTTCAACGTTTCCGGCTTCTGGCGCCAAGCGGCGATCCACAAGAGCACTGCCGTGATAAGTTCGATCATGCCCCATGCAAACAAGAAGCGCTCCACCGTCGGCCCTACCCACCAAATGAGGCAAGCTGCCAACAATCTGGAAGCGGGGGTCACAGCATTGACGTAAACCGCCAAGTCATATCGATCCAGCACACGCAAGATGCCCATGGCGGCGGACCCTCGCGCGAACAGCAGGGTACATACGAAAAGAAATGCTACGTCCACGTAGTTCGGATTTAATTCCAGCTCCGTCCCAAACCCGTAAATGATGGCAAATGCCATCAGGCAACCGATAACTGCCCCGAGGACATCAACGACCCCACCAAAGACCGCTAAGCGACCGAATCTTTGCCAATCTCCGTTCAAAATATAGGGCGTGCCAAACTTCACGATTGCTTGCCAAACTTGAAAACCAGACAAGGCCACAAACGCTTGGGCAGTCGCAAATATCAAGGCAAAGTGACCAAAGTCCTTCACGCCAAGCGATCGCACAAGTATGGCAAGGTAAACCAAGCTGCATACCGCACCGAACACTTTTCCGCCCAGCAACCAACCTATGTTCTTAAGAACACGACGGAATCCCGTTGCAGCATTTTGTTCGGATTCTACCGTCTTGGACATTACCAAGCCTGTGGCTTAGAACAGCGTAAAGTTCAAGGATACCGATTCAGCCCTATGAAACTCGCATTCATTTTTATTGCTGAAGCGTATCAGCTCTATCACGCTGCAGCCGTTTTATTTGAATTGGTGGATCGTGAAGACGTGACGGTTGATGTCTTTCATATTGACCCGGCAGTACCCCATCATTTGGAAAAGCTGCGTAAAGTCCACAACGCCAGTCCTGTACGCAGCGAACATCTAGAAGCAGGCCTTCTGGGCAAAGCAATCCAAGCGACGCGGTTGCTCGGCCTCGCAAAACCGCAGGTACTGGCAAAGAATGAAGCCCGCTTTGCCAGCTATGACGCAGTTATCTCAACTGAAGATGGAATTGTGTTCCTATTCAAAGGAATACCAGAACATCAGCGCCCTCAGCGTATTCTTATTACGCATGGGGTCGCTCAGCGGAGCTTCCCATCTATAAAATCATGGGTTGACTGTGACTTAATACTGGCAAATTCGGCCGCTGACATTGCAGCATATGGCAATGCCGGCTGTCAGCATCTTGATCGACTGGTATCGGCAGGGTACCCCAAATTTGTATCGACCCGGCTGTTGTCCAGCGCAACGAAGTCATTTTTCGATAATCCTAATCCAGTCGTTATGTACAATCCGCATAAAGAACCGAAAGAGCGCAGTTGGGATCGGTTTTTTGAGCCATTGATGGACGGATTTGCCAATGACCCATCAATGAATTTGATTGTTGCGCCTCACGTAAAACTGTTTCGCCGAAGGTCTGAAAGGCTACGTTCCAAGCTCCGAGCCCGCTCAACCGCCAATGTCATCGTTGATCCCGGTTCTGAACAGTCACTCGACAACACATATAGCGAGGCTGCCGATATATATGTTGGCGATGTAAGCAGTCAGGTCTTTGAATTTATCTATCGCCCTCGCCCCTGTGTTTTCCTGAACGCCCACAATGTCGATTGGCAAGATAACCCGCAATACGCCTTCTGGCATTTAGGAGAGGTCGTTTCCGATCCGGCGGAAGTGATGGCGGCCATCAAACGCGCACCGGAACGCCATCATGAATTCAAAGATCGACAAGCCGCCACTGCGGCCTCTTCATTAGGAGACCCGAGTGAGGCTTCGGTCATACGCAGCGCGGACCTCATCCAGAATTTCGTAAGAACACGTCAGAGGCCCCAATGATCTCTCCTGCAAAACAGGTAATGTTTCTGTTCAATCATGATGCGGCCCACCAGGCTGCGCATACCGCTGGGATTATGGGCGAACTGGCGGCGAGCAAGCCGCAATTGGATGTTGTCGCAGCCACCGGCAATCCAGCCATAGAGCGGCAAATTCGTGATTTGATCCCGGCCAGTCAGGCACAGGCCGTCCGCTGGCTAGATCTTTCCTTGCCCCGCCTTTGGGATCAATTGCTTGCCTTACCCAACAAAATTGCGCCGGTTATCCGGCTGGCCCGGTTACACAGGAACATCGATGCTTTCAGCAAGGCAGACATCATCGTGTCACCGGAACGAACGTGTCTGCGCGTAAAGCGCAGGCTGGTGCGCAATTATGGTTCAAAAGCGACGCGGTTTGCCTATGTGCCGCATGGATCGGGTGATCGGAATGTCGCTTACAATCCTGAGTTGGTGCAATTCGACTATTACCTACTCAGTGGCCAGAAACTGATCGATGAAATGGTGGCTCACGGATTGGCCACAGCGGAAGATTGCCACCTGATTGGGTATGCTAAATTCGATGTTGCCGGTGATACGCCAAAGGCAAAATTGTTTGATAATGATCGGCCAACGATTGTTTATAATCCTCACTTCGATCCCAAGCTGTCATCATGGTTTGATCATGGCCCTGAGTTCTTACGATGGGTTGCGGGCCAATCAGATCGCTTCAATTGCGTCTTTGCTCCCCACGTTATGCTGTTTCGCAAAAAGCTCCATATTTCACCCGAGTATAAGATTTCACGCAACCGGCCGGAAATTCCCGCAGCAGCATATGCAGCGGAGAATATTCTGATCGATACTGACAGCCCCAGACTGTTTGACATGACCTATACAAATTCGGCGGATATCTATGTCGGAGACGTAAGCAGTCAGATTTACGAGTTCCTGAAACAAGCGCGCCCAGCCTATTTTATCGATGCAGCAGAGCAAGGCCAAGATGCTTATCAATTCTGGCAAAATGGGCCGGTCGTGAAGGATATACCGCAATTAGAACACGTGCTTATCAATCACGCTGAAGTAGGTAAAACATATCGCACAACACAAGAGCGATTGTTCGATTACACTATTAATATCGATCCAGAACGCAGTGCGGCGCAGCGCGGCGCTGATGTGCTGGCTGGGTTAGTAAACGGGGAATGACCTTACGGCGCGATCAGCTGACCGTCATAGGCAAAGACACTGCCGCGATCGTCAGCACTCAGACCGTTCAATACGGTCAGCAGGTTTGTTGCGGATTCCTTTGGTTCAGTCAGCTGTCCATCAGCCAAGTTTGATTGGAACGGCTTAGACAAATCGCTATCGACTGTGCCAGGATGCAGACCTGCAATTATTGCCTGTTTATGTGTCCGTGCCAGCTCGATTGCGAGGTTCTTTAACAGCATATTGAGCGCCGCTTTGGATGCGCGATACGAATGCCATCCTCCCAAACCGTTATCGGTAATGGAGCCTACCCGGGCCGACAGCGCGGCCAGCACACTGCGCTCTTTTCGTGGCAATAGCGGCACCATATGCTTGGCTATGATTGCGGGACCGATTGTGTTCAGATGGAAAACTTCGGCCATTACCGCGGGGTCTAATTTGCGGTAGCTGCGTTCCGGACCGATACCTCCTGCCAGGGTGAGCACTCCAGTGGCGATGATAACAAGTTGCGGTGGGTTTTCGCCCATTGCTTCGGCGGCGTCTTGGACGCTCTGCTCATCAGTCAGGTCAAATGCGAAAGGAGTGAGATGCGCTGACTGCTGGCCATTACCCGATCTTGATCCAGCCCAGACGTGAATGCCCCGCTCTACCAACAGATCTGTCAAAGCCTGACCAATCCCCCCGCTAGCACCAAAAATAGCCGCCGAGCGAACTGAGGAAAGAAAATCATCACTGTCTGTCATGCGTGTTAGACGGTTTTCGCTGCTGTTCTGTTCCCAAGTTCATAGGCTGCACAGACCAACCGGCTGAATTGATGCACATGTAGCAACACTGTCTGCGAACTCTTCAACACTCACTGCCTTGCTCTCACGCGCAGAAACGTTAGATAGAGCCAGCAAAGAAACAGGATTCACGCGACTATGGCGACTTTCACTCTTCCGAAAAACTCCAAGATCAACGGCAAAGGCGTCAAGCACACCGCCGAAGGTGCTGGCCGAGTGAAATCATTCAAAATCTATCGCTATGATCCCGATACGGGCGAAAACCCCCGTTACGACACTTTCGAAGTGGATCTGGACCAGTGCGGCCCGATGGTTCTTGACGCTCTGTTCAAGATCAAGAACGAGATCGACCCGACACTGACTTTCCGCCGGTCCTGCCGTGAAGGTATTTGCGGTTCCTGCGCGATGAATATGAACGGTAAGAACGGCCTTGCCTGCACATCGTCAATCGAAGACATGTCCGGCGAAGTCCAGATTACCCCGCTTCCCCATATGGAAGTGATCAAAGATCTGGTCCCTGATTTCACGCATTTCTACGCGCAATATGCGTCTATCCGTCCTTGGTTGCAGGCTGTGACGCCGACACCAAGCGGCAAAGAACGGCTGCAAAGCCCGGAGCAGCGCGAGCAGCTTGACGGCCTGTATGAGTGCATTCTGTGCGCCTGTTGCTCGACCAGCTGCCCATCATACTGGTGGAATAGCGACAAGTTCCTTGGCCCTGCCATCTTGTTGCAAGCCTATCGTTGGCTCGCTGATAGCCGTGATGAAATGACGGGTGAGCGCCTGAACGAGTTGGAAGATCCCTTCCGCCTCTATCGCTGCCACACCATCATGAACTGCGCCAATGTTTGCCCGAAAGGGTTGAGCCCCGCCAAAGCGATCGCAGAGACCAAGAAAATGATGGCGGAGCGGACGATCTAAGCCTTCGGATTTCAAACCGTGCGCGCGCCGCCTGATTTCTTTACCTACCATCCAATCCCTGACCAACCCGGCTGGTATTCTTGGGATATGAAAGACAATTCCCGGTTCAACACGCAAGTGATGGGCCCGATGATGGTGCGTCAAGAAGGCAATAAATGCCGGTTGCGGATGATGCCTGAGCACAGGCATACTAATCTGCAAGATATGATCCACGGTGCCGTTACGCTGTCTCTCATCGATATCTCGTTATTTTCCGCAATGCATGTTTTGCGCGAGAGTGAGGCAGGCATGGCGGTAACTCTTGAACTTTCGACCCAGTTTATCGGAGCCGGAAAACCGACTGAACCTCTGGACGCAGTTGTTGAGGTGATGCGGGAAACTGGCAAGTTGATGTTCATGCGCGGCGAAGTGGCGCAAGGCGATCATCTGGTGGCCGCTTTTTCAGGCTTAGTCCGCAAAGCTACAGCCAAGAAATGACTGGTTCTCCAGTCTCTCGATATGAAGAGCTTGTCGCAGCTGGTGAGCTGAAGTCTGATCCAGAACAACAGACCGCTGCACGCCGGCTCGCCCAATTGCGGCATGAACTGGCAACCCAATCTCCAACTGGATTTCTCGGCAGGTTATTTGGGAAAGCCCCCCCTTCCCCCCGCGGTATCTATATGTGGGGCGGCGTGGGTCGGGGAAAATCCATGCTGATGGACCTATTTCACGAATCCTTGGCCATAGAACAGAAAAGACGCGTCCACTTTCATGCCTTCATGCTAGAGGTCCATGCACTGTTGCGGAAAGAACGGAAAAAGGAACAAGGCGATCCAATCCCGCCAGTTGCAGCCACGATTGCCCGAAATGTCCGATGTCTCGCCTTCGATGAAATGGTGGTCAATAATTCCGCGGATGCGATGATCATGAGCCGTCTGTTCAAGGCTCTAATCGTGGATGAAGGCGTTACCGTGGTGAGCACTTCCAACCGCGCGCCAAGCGAACTTTATAAAGACGGTCTGAACCGTGAGCATTTCCTGCCTTTCATCGATCTGATTGAAGACAGGTTGGACGTAATGCCGCTCAACGGGCCAGTCGATTACCGGCTAGAGCGGCTCGCTGGTATTGATAGCTGGCACACCCCGCTGGGCGATGCAGCAACCGCACAAGTTCGTGAGGCGTTTTTTCGGCTGACGGATTACTCCCCCGACGATGCCGATAACGTACCTTCCGCTGATCTTGATCTGGGCGGCGGACGAAAGCTGCATGTTCCACGCGCGCTTAAAGGCGTGGCTGTATTCAGCTTTAGTCGTCTTTGCAAAGAGCCGCGCGGAGCGAGTGATTACCTAGCAATTGCAAGGACATATCACTCAGTCATCATAGTTGGAATACCCACGCTTGGCCCTGAGGACCGGAACGAGGCTGCGCGCTTTGTTACTCTGATTGATGCGCTTTACGAATACAGGGTGAAATTGTTCGTCACCGCAGCAGCAGAACCCGAAACGCTCTATCAAGCAGGCGATGGCAGTTTCGAGTTTGAACGCACAGTCAGCCGCTTGATGGAAATGCAAAGCGACGATTACATGGCGCTAGGCCATGGTGTTGAAGAAAATCCCAATATCTGAAGTCAGGCTGCGTTAGCGAGCCGTTGCTGCGCGGATGCCAGACGAGTCATGACTTTCAAATCGCGTTCGCTAAGTTGCAGTGCGGCGTCAGCCCAAAGCTCCGTAATCCGGTTAAGCTCTTCCAGCTCCAAACCCCAGGAGACCTTCATTGCCTTCCGCGCATTGACCATTCCTGCATGGCGACGGTCCGACTTTTTGATGAAGTCACGGCACACTGTCAGGCCTTCACCCTTTTCCGCTAGGTGGTGGACTATCCCCAGATCATACATCTGTTCGGCAGTGTATGTCTCATTGGAAACAATCAAACGATCAGCCATCGCGCTGCCTAGCTTGCGAGACAGGAACGCGTGCGCGCCCATACCCGGGAACAGGCCAAACATAATCTCTGGCAGGCCGAACGTGGCACCCCGTTCTGCAACAATGTAATCAAAAGATAGCAATGCCTCGAACCCGCCGCCCAATGCAGAGCCTTCGACCAGACCGATGGTAAGCATCGGAATATCAAGCGTATTCATATTACGGTGCAGTATCTCACAGCACCGGTGGCCATAGCGTTCAAGACCAGCCCGGTCGCGATCCCGGATCAGTTCGTGGAATAGCTTCAAATCACCGCCGAAACAAAAGACATCCGGCGCGCGACTGCCCAAAACTAAGAATTTGAGCGGAATTTTCCCTGGACCGAACTTCGTGCCAATCAATGACTGCCACTGTTCAAAATCGGCCAACATAGTGCGTGTAAAACTGGGTCTGCCACTGGGCCGCATATAGGACCACAACGTTTGGGTGTCTTCTTGATAGAGGACATCCAGTTCTTTCAGAGACAGCAGCTCATCAGGAGTTACAGGCGATGCTCGCTCAGCAATGAGCGATTGATCGCTGTCCGCATCCATTGGCAGCGCACTATCTGTTCCGGAAGTCACGGTAACCGCACCCTCCGTTAATCTCGACGTCATCCGATCCATTTGCGACCCCCTCGTGGGTGAATTCGGTTACTCGCTGTTACAAAGCTAGTCAGACACCACTTGCTTGGCAAATGAATAATTTCCAGATTCGATTTGAGGACGTCCCGAAAAAGGGCAGTGGGCAAGTATTGATATCGCCGTTTCAGCGATTTATCCCGCAATACTCAGATGATCTATTGATTTATCAAGCATCATTAGCTGCCAAAGAATTCGGCCATAGTCCGATTTACCCGAAATATGATCCTCGATGATCCCCGAAAGAACTTTGTTGTCGAACCAGCCGGTCCGAGCGAGCCCTGCACCGCTAACGATCCCGCGTGCTTCGGCTGCCAATGGCCCGCGAAACCATTCTGAAATCGGGGTCACAAAACCCTGCTTCGGACGGTAGAGAATATCTTGCGGCAAATACCGTTCCATGGTGTTTTTGATCAGCCACTTACCCTGCGTACCTTTTATACGCGCCTTGTGCGGCAGTGCTGCGCCAAACTCGATCAAGCGATGATCAAGCAACGGTTCGCGGGCCTCAAGCCCGACAGACATGCTCGCCCGGTCGACCTTGGTGAGGATGTCCCCCTGCAACCAGAACTTAAGATCGGCATATTGCGCGCGGTCCAAACCGGATTGAGCGGGTGCATTACGCATCATCTCGATCAATGGTTGTTCGGCGCGGTAATCCCCCAATTGCCGTGTTAGTTTATCAGAGAACAAGTGCTCCCTGAGCTCAGGCGGTATCACAGAAAGCGATCGAGCGTATCCAACTGCACCATCCTCCGCGAGCGATAATAGCGTCGACTTCGCCCGGAGGGGACGCGGTGCCCAGTCCGCCTTTGGCCAGACAGCCCCAAGCGATCCGAATAGCGGTTTCCGCAGACCAGCAGGGATAATCCCCCTCGCCTGCTCCTCTCGGGCGTGGAAAACCTGCCTGCGATAACCGGCAAAGGCTTCATCAGCGCCATCGCCCGATAGTGCCACCGTGACATGTTCCCTAGCCAATTCACACACCCGAAGTGTGGGCAGCGCAGAAGCATCCGCGAACGGTTCGTCGTAAATTTGTACTAAGCGATCAATGGCATGAAAATCGTTAGGATCGACTATCCGGCTATGGTGGCTTGTCCCAAACTGTTTCGCGACAGTTTCGGCATAGCCAGTCTCATCCAAAGCCGCGACGTCAAACCCGATTGAGCAGGTAGTGACAGGATCCTGTGTCGCTTCTGACATCAAGGCGACAACGCTGGATGAATCGACCCCGCCAGACAAGAACGCCCCAAGCGGCACATCGGCCTGCATCCGGGAGGTCACGCCGTCGCGCATATGATGCAGCAGTTCAGCAGACAGGTCCGCTACACTGCCCTGTTTTCTATTAGAAAAATCAACGTCCCACCATTGCCGCGGGGGTGCTGGCTGTGTGCCGTGCTTCAGCAGCCGAAAATGGCCGGCAGGCAGTTTCTCGACACCCTTCAGTATCGAACGATGATCGGGCACGTAGCCCCATGTCATATAGTCTTCGACCGCGCGCGGATCTGCTTCACGTCGCAGCAGCGGATGGACAAGCAGCCCTTTGAGCTCCGATGCAAAGGCAAGGCTGCCGTCGCTTAACTCCGCCATAAATAGCGGTTTAACGCCCAACCGATCCCGCGCGAGCAGGAGCTCTTTACGTTTCAAATCATACAGCGCGAAGGCAAACATACCGTTCAGGCGATCAAGACAATCAACACCCCAACGTTGCCAGGCGGCAAGGATTACTTCCGTGTCGCCATCTGTCCGGAATACTGCCCCCTGTCCTTCCAGTTCGCGGCGCAGTTCGCGGAAATTGTATATCTCGCCATTAAAGACGATCACAGCATCACCATCCGCCGAATGCATCGGTTGGGGCGAGCCTTCTAAATCAATGATAGAAAGACGCCGGTGCCCAAGGCCAATACCGGCAGCGGTCCAAACCCCGGAGCCATCTGGCCCGCGATGGGCGATCGCGTCGCACATCCGAACGACCCGGCTGGGGTCAACCGGCTTGGGTACACCGCAATGAAAAATTCCAGCAATTCCGCACATGGCCGCGCTCTAACGAAGACCAACGATGCGGTCTATCCATTCACCTTCATTGTCGATGGAGCGACGGAATGCCGCGATGGAGTCAGCCGGGACTTGCCCATCGCGCTCTTCGGCAGAGATGATCAGCAAAGTGGTCGGTTGAGCGTGCAAGAACAAACGATCTCGCATATTGGACAGTTTGAGGCCAATCGCACGACCGGTTAGCAAATTGCCCGTGCGGTAGGATGTTTCCGCCCTCCGCTTCACACTGCCATGAGCCAGCAGGTAATCGCCCTTGGCACTGCCATCAGTTTGCGCAGGCGCCAGCCACCGCCATGGGGTGTCCGGGATCAAAGCACCTTCGCCGTCTGCGCTGGCTTCTTTTCCGTCTTCTTGTGCGGAATATAGCGCAATGAACACGTCTACTTCTTGGCCTGCAGCATTGCGGTACCGGCCAAGTAGACGATGGTCAGCCCCGCTTGCTGTGGGTGCCCAGGGAACGACGGGTGCATAGTCAACTTGCGTCCATCCCTCTATCTGGGGAAGTTCTATGCTGTCTGGCAACTCCGCTTCAAGCTGTGACGCCACAACATTCCAAACGCCCATAACGACAATCAGTGCGAGCGCGCTCGCAATGGCAGCCTTGGGCGCGATAGTCCGCGCCTGTAGCCACTGAAACCAGCGATAGTCTTCTATCGTAGGTGTATCATCGCCCAGATCATCGGGATCGCGATCAAAGTACCGCCAAAACACAGCAAGCAATGCCGCCACCACCACTGCAAAGAAAACCCAGCCATAGACAACATGGTCAAAACCTTCCGCGAAGGCGATACCCTGCGATTGAGCGATGTAGATCGTACCCCAAGCACGCACTCCGTTTGCAAGAATGGGCAGCGCAATAGCAGCAGTCATAAATGCGATACGGCGCTTCCAACTGCTGAAGCAGCTATAGGTTACCAGGGTTCCCAATGCGATCATCGCGATCAGGAACTTTACGCCAGAACAGGCCTCAGCCACCTCGAACAGACCCGCAGGTGTATCGATAAACACACCATCAATAATCGCTGGAATACCGCTCCACTCGGTCAAAGCGATCACCAGTTTTGCGGTGATCATCTGTAACGCAGGAACCAATTCATCCCCGAAAGGCACCAGGAACAGCATATAGGCCAGCGGGAACAGATTTGCTGTGGCTACCCGCGGACCAAGCACCAACACGACCGCCGATTGAAGCGCAACCACGGCACCAAGCTGGCTAACCGTGTTTACTCCGGCCAGTGAACCGATCAGCCAAATGAATAGCGATCCACCGAGAGGCACTAGCGCTGGCCACCATGCCTGCGGCACCAGTTTCGCAAGGTCGCTCGCCCGGGAATAGACAAGCCATCCGACAATGAACGGGACAAACAAGATGTGGTTATAAGTGGATATATTCCACCACTTATCGGCCATCACCCACCAATCACCAGCGGTTAAAGCCAGTATGGCAACCCAGACCACGCCCAGTTGCAACAAGGCTACGCGCCAGGCATCTGGCACCCCGTCAAGCCACCGAGTAAGCCATTCGCTTGATCGGAGCTGCCCGGCCGACACGTCAGGCTGCATTGCGCTCACCTGTAGACAGGTCGAAACCACAAATGCTCGCTAACGGGGAGAGCATCGCAGACCAACTTTGTTCTGTGGTCACATAACGCCGAGCGGCTGCGGCCATTTGCAGTGATTTAGGCCCGTCGGATAGAAGATCCAACGCAGCAGCGATGAGGTCTTGATCATCGTCACCAATCGCGAAGTGATCGCCATCGACTGCATCAATGCCGGTTGCCGCTTCGCTGGATAGCACAACTGGCCGCGCCATAGCCATGGCCTCCAGAACTTTGTTCTGGACACCCCGCGCAATCTCGAGCGGCGCCATGACGATATCCGCTCCGGCTAGAAACGGTCGGACATCAGGCACTTCGCCCCAAACGCGAATACCATCCTGACCATCCCGCGCAGTCAATTTGCTAACGGGTGCACGGCCAACAAGGTGGAACGTAGCATCCGGATGAACCGCTCGGATGGCTGGAAGGATGCGATCCATCACACGGATGGCAGCGCCGATATTGGGTGCGTAATCCATCTGGCCTGTAAACACGATGTTTGGCCCAGTGGATGCAGCAAGGTCCGGCTGTGGTGCGACTGTTGATGGATTGAAGAAGTCGAAATCAATGCCGTTGCGAATAGCGGCTACCTGATGCGCCGCCGGATCAGATATTCGGGAACGGAATAGCTCCGCCTCGACATCACTGATCAAAACGGTTGTATCCGCTCTGTCAGATAGTGCCTCTTCAACGCCAGACAGTAGCTTGCCTTCACGGGCATCAATCCAGCGTCTGGGCCAAGAACCGTCTTTGGCATATGCTTCAAATTTTGCGGAATCCACATCGCACAGATCAACAACAACACGGCCTTTGAATGAAGCCGGGATATACTGACCCATCTGGCCGGAAAATACGACAATGGTTTGGATGGTTTGTTGGCGCAATGTGCGTCCAACCCAATCATGAATATCCCGATGTCCGAAGGCCGTCAGGCTTACCGGGTTGCCCGAAGCCAATGCTTCCAGACCTGCTCGAACCATCGATTTTGATCGGCGCACAAGGCAATGGCTTGATGCCACCGCCGCCAGCTCGTGCTCATGGGTAAAGTCAGCGTCTGTATCACCAAAACACGCCACGTGGACGGCCGCGATGTCAGCCAGAGACTTTAGCAAATGATGAGACCGGATTTTGTCACCACGATCAGGCGGAAATGGCATCCGGTGTGCCAAAAACAGAATGTCACCCATCATGCCAATCCCTTGGCAATCATGGGTCCTATCAAATTGGCAACTGGCAGAGGGAGCTTCTTCCACAAAGCGATCTTCGCGGAATATGCTTCATTATTCGGATTGATATCGCGGCGCTGGTGCCCTGCGGCGGTCCAGCTTGCATAGGCAAGCGGTTCTGGCTCGAAACCCCAGTTCTTCTTGTAAGAATACGGCCCACTGCCAGTTTTGGATCGACCAAAGTCAAACCGGTCACAGCCCCGTTTCCGGGCGTGGCACATAAGCTCGTAATACATCCGCTCATTTGCGCGCAGATGGCGGGCGGCAAAGGTACCCCCACCCCAATATGGATATACTGTATTTTGGTGATAGAGGGACAATACGCTCGCCACAGGAATGTTGTTATTCCAGACCGTCAAAATATCCGCCTGTTTACCAAACGTGCAAAGCACCGCATTGAACAGGCTGCGCGGAAACACCGGCGTACCCAGATTATGCACGCTTTGGGCATATACTGAGTAATGCGCGGCACGGTCGCGCTCTAAAGTTCCGACGGTAACTTTGAGATCGTTCTTAAGGCTCTTACGTACTTCAGCGCGCTGTTTACGCGGTACGGCGAGCAACTGAGCCTCATCATCATCGGCCAAATCACTGACAAAGCCGCAGTGGCTATCGTTCCACGAATTCCAATCCGCCGGGGCATGGCCGCCGCGCAGTTCGACTGTCGGGCAAGATGACCGGATCGCGAGTTCCTCAGCCATGCGGCACAAATTTTCAGCGGTTTCCGGTGTCTCTGCGAGTGGTCCGCCATCCACCCCGAACCCGCTCGATACTAGAGCGCGACCGAAGATCGGCGAATGGGCCTCTGTCAATGGCAACCAACCCGTCAGCTGGCCACATTTCTCGGCCACGATCCCAGTTGCTTTCTGGCCTGTACCCTTGGCAATGGCTTGTAACCATGCAGGACGGTGGAAAGGTGTCCCGCGCATCTCTGCGACAAAGCCCTCCAGCCGCGCCAGTTCACCTGGGTCGCGAAGATCAACGAGGGAAACGCTTTCAGTGCTCAAGGGGAATGGCGCATTCATGCTGGTTCGACTTGTACCGTTTTTAGGAATGCACGGCTATCCAGCTCGGTCGCCAATGCAGCTTCACGGAAGGCAATCAGATCCATTCTGCCCCATGCAAAGTCTTCCACCAGTTTCGTTAGCTTGGGCGCCATCTTGTCCAGATTGGTATAATGCCGCAGCCGTGATTTTACCGGTGCTCCTGGTACACGCGGTTGATCGGGATCAACCTCCCAAGGGTGAAAATAGAATATTGCCGGACGCTGGTCTTGGGTATTCACTTGCCGAATAGCCCAACGCGAAAATGCATATGGCAGGACGCGGAAGAAACCTCCGCCGCCGGCTGCAACGCGCTTACCGCCTAATATGGCCGTCGTTACCGGTATTTCGATCAGGTCAGACGTTGATAGCGGCTTAAATGCAAAGCGCGGCGCATCACGCCAACCGTAATGGTCATGAACGATCGGAGCGACACTGGAAGAATAGCTATATCCCTGCTCGGCCAGTTCTTCATAGGCCCAAGGAGTACGCTGATCGATAGAAAAGCTTGGCGCACGGTAACCGCTGACACGCTGGCCAGTGGTGTCTTCCAATATCTTGCGAGCCTTTAGGATGTCTTCCCCAAAAGCTTTGCGGTCAAAATTGAACACGCGCGCGTGATCATAGCCGTGACTGGCGATTTCATGGCCTGATTGCGCAATGCGCCGCATAATTGGTGCTGCGCGCTCCGCCACCCAGCCGAGTGTAAAGAAGGTAGCCTTGACGCCGGCAGCATCAAAAAGGTCAAGAATACGCGCCACATTATCTTCAACGCGTAACGCCAGATTATCCCAGTCATCACGGGCAATCACATCTTCAAATGCCCCGACTTGAAACCAGTCTTCAACATCAACCGACAAGCCGTTGACGATCGGTGCAGGCGTAATTTCCGAATGTTCCATCGGCCCTACCCCCTACGCCGCGACGCGAGGAGGAGTACCGCTTTCGACCCACTCGATCAGCATTGTCAGAATATGGCGAACCATACGCTCTTGCTCCTCAAGTCGGGCTTCAAGGGTAGCGATTTTTTCAACGGTTTCAGCTGGGACATTGCTACCGCCACTTTCTTCCACCTTGCGTGAAAGCTCGACAACAGCCTGCTGTAGCTCGACAATCTGGGCATCGCGCTCTGCCAAAGCGCCAGCAAGATCTGCCGGTGCGGCTGCGGCGACCTGCGGTGCCCCCATATGCTTGACCGGGCCCGGTGCTGGCGCAGGCGCCAGTTTCTGCATCGGCTTAGGCGCAGCTTCAGGAAACGTGTTGTCGCTCTGCATCTCTTTGAGAACAGAACTCAACATTGCATTATCAATACGGGTGCGTTGTTCGACAGCGCCGAGCAACAGCAAACGCGTGACAACTTGGTTGACCCGGCGCGGGATACCATCAGTTGCTTCATAGAGGCCCGCGAAGACACGTTGATCGAAATCGGGATTGCCTTCCCAACCAACACATTCAAGACGGTGCTTGATGTAGGGTTCTATTTCGCCTGGCTCCATTGAGCCGAGGTGATGCGCAGCAATAACCCGCTGACGGAGTTGCTCCAATTCGCTATGTTCAGCCAGAACTTGTTTGAACTCTGGTTGCCCCAGCAGCAGCACCTGCAGCAGCGGGTGTGAACCGAGTTGGAAGTTCGACAGCATCCGCAGCTCTTCCAGCGCTTCCACAGAAAGGTTCTGGGATTCGTCGACAACAAGCATCGTCCGGCGGCCTTCACGCGCTTCCTCGTGCAAGAAGTTCTCGATTGCACCGAGCGCAGTCGCCTTGTCATGACCTTCGACTTCCAGACCGAAGCTTTGGGCAGCAATATGGACAAGTTCATCGCCATCAAGATTGCTGGTCACAACTTGACCGACAGTCATCTGATTGCGGTCAATCTTCTGCATCAAGTGAGCAACGAGAGTTGATTTACCCGCACCGACTTCACCGGTGATGACAATGAAGCCCTCGCTCTGCGCCATGCCATAGCCCAAGTATGACAGCGCCTTGCGGTGCGTCGCACTCTCGAAATAAAAATTCGGATCTGGGGTCAGCTGGAACGGGCGCGCCGTCAAACCATAAAAATCGTCAAACATTCTGAATTATCCCCTGGATCAGAAATCGTACCGCAGGCCAAGCAAGGCCGACGCAGTGGTGAAGTCTTCGCTCGCGATGTCGCTATCGAGATGATCAACAGAAATCGCTGCGCGCGCTGACAAACGAGAAGTTAGGTTCCGGCGATAAGCAGCAGAAGCGCCAACGGCCAAGACGTCACCCGACAAGTCAAACCCGCTCTGGATCAATGTCGCATACGCATTGGTTGAGAAGCTTGAATTGCGGTCGATCTGGCCGTTCAGGAAGACTGTTCCGTAGTAGCTTTCATCAACGGTGCCATTTGCAGCTGCCAGAACAGTATTGTTGCCAGCAATGAACTCACGTTCATCATATCCGGCGCCTACACCTGCTGTTAGCCCCCCGACAGTTGCCTGGTAACCAAGACCTACACCGCGGGACCGGAATACCGATGACCGGACAGAGCCAAACGCACTACCAAGGTTGGCTGTGCCGTCTGCACCGGTAACGCTGCCGGTAAAGTCACCCGTCAATGGATTACGATTGGCGGCAAATTGCGTCGGGAGATTCGCGAGCGCGTTGTTGAGCTGTGAACCGAAGCCTGAAACTGTGTCGTACACGTTGACGCTGAACGAACTGCGGCTGTCAGGAGCCCAAGCGAAATTGCCGTAATACGTCGTTGAGTCATAGCGGCGGCCAACGGTTGCTTCCAAGCTTGTTCGCGCACTTGGACGCCAAGCTACACCGACATCCCAGATGAGGCCGGAAACGTCATATGCCAACTGGCGCGGCTGCGATGTGTCAGTGACCAAACGGCCATCATCACCCACAACAGGGTCTCCGTTGACGTCAAGCAGCGCGTCCCGGCTGGACACTCCAACATCTTCATAGCCGACCCCGCCAACAACGGCGAAGGTGGTCGTAATTGGAACGGTCACGTCGCCGCGGACGTAAACATCGCGCACACGCTGATCGAGGTTGGAGATATCTTCTTGGTCCCAACCCGCTTCAACGCCGACGCCGACTGGTAAAGCACGCCCTGCGGGTGTTTCCAAACGCAATGCGGCGCTCTGGTTGATACTGTCATCAAATACGTCGAGCGCTTGAGCACCCGGCGCTGCGACAATTGCATCGGGTTGTTCGACGCGGGTATAGCCGATGCGGTAGTTTGCATCGATGTTTACCGGTCCAGCTTCGGTGCTAAGCGTCGGCCCGGCATAAGCAGAATATGTCCGTGTTTCTGTATTGTCGCCGTTCAGAGCGTTGAACGTGGCGCCGCCATTGCCATCAACCCGTGTACGGGCGGCCAAAGCGCCAGCTTCGACGGTCAGTGCGCCGGGGACAACCGAGGCATAACCGCGGGCAATACCGGTAAGAGTGTCACTATCGAGAGCGTCATCATCATACCCGATGTTGCGCTCGTATCGAAGCGAGACCGAACCGCCATTGTTGCGGCCTGTAACAGAGGCATCAACCCCGGCAGCGATCTGCGTGTAGGTCACGACATCATCGCCAGGAGACAGCTCCGCAACACCGATCTGCGAGACCTCAATGTAGGGGTCGATCCGCACACGGCTGGAGCGCTGGCCTTGGCTGCCGGACTGGCTTTCTTCGCCGCCGGTCACGCCGTCTCCGAAATCTCCGCCGAAATCCTGCGCGACGGTTGGCGCTGAAAAGCCGATGGCTGCGATGGCGCCTAGCGCCAGAATGGTGTATTTAGTCATGGCGGGTTATTCCCCATATCCATAGTAGGAGCCGAATTTACGGCCGCTTGGGCTGAACTGCGCCGCGTTAAGGAGCAGCTTGATATCCGGACAGGCAGAGAGGAGCTGACACGCATCCTCCAATGCAGATTGTCCGGTCTTGTCTGCACGGGCGACCAACAGCGCTTGTCCAACATGTTGGGCAAGCTCTGCTGCTGGTGATGCAGCCAGTGCAGGTGGAGTGTCGAAAATGACCATTCGGTTAGGTGCACCCATCGTAAACCGATCAAGCACTTCAGCCGTCCGGTCCGCAGCGAGATATTCGCTGTCCGAATTGGTCTGATTGCCAGCGGGTAGAACCCACAGACCCGGAATATCCGTACCGATCACAAGGTCTTCCGGTTTGATGGACGAATCTGCGAGGCAATCCATGAACCCAGCGCCTTTTGGTAAGCCGAGCGTTGACAGAATTGACGGCTTGGCAAAATCGGCATCAACGAGCAGCACTTCGCTGTCACGTTCCGCAGCCATCGCAATCGCCAGGTTCGTCGAACAGAATGTCTTACCTTCGCCTGGATGCGGCGAGCAAACCAGAACACGGCGCGATTCCGCAGTCCCGCGTTCTCTGGCAGCGCTGAGTATCTTACGCTTCACAATCCGGAATTCTTCGATCAGCGCAGTGGTCGCGGCCTCGGGCACGATCATCCCCTGATCGCGCAAATGTTCGCGGTCGATCGGGAACTTTTTACCTGTCAGGGCAATCGGGCCGATCGACTGTTCGACCACCAAATCGGTAGATCCGCGCGGCACCGGCAGGTTTACTACGGGTGCAGCGGCATCGGCCACTGGTTCATACTCGGCAGGGACAGCCGGAACACGGGCTTCAGAAGAAGAACTCGCAGCAGGCTCTGCTGCAGGTTCGGCCTTCTGCTCTGGCGTTTCCACCGGAGCCGCAGTGCGTGCAGCAAGCTCTTCCTGCTTGTCTTGATCAGCCTTTTTGCGCGCTTTCGCCCGCTTCATTTCCCGCTCGGGGAGCTTCCCTTTGATCGGAGTTGCCTTGAACGGGTCAAAGCCAAACGCGCCACTTGCGCGCTCGAACAATGAGCTGTCCTTTGGCTCGTCACCGTCTTCAGGAAGAGGAATATTGCGATGTTCAGTCATAGCTGTTTCCTCACGCCACCATGCCGCGTTGGAGGAACTCCACCGCAAGAAGTAAGATGCAAAGCCCGCCCAAAGCGGCAGAGCCTGCGACGAAGTAGCGCATACGTTTGGCCCGTAACGCACGAGCAGAATCGGTCATCGTTTGTGAAATTGATCCAAGTACCGGCAGGTCCAGTGACCGTTCCAACTTAGACGTTGTTGCGAACGTTGAGCGCAGTTGACCGATAGCAAAGGCGGCACCGACACCAGCGGCAATACCTGCAAACAGGACGCCAATCAGCAACAATGGCCGGTTGGGTGCCGAAGGTGACCGAGGCGTTGTTGGCGGATCAATCACTTCGAATTTGAACGAGCTCCGCTCATTCTCGACCTGGCCGCGCAGCTTCATTTCTTCACGATCTTGAAGCAGTTCGTCATATTTCTTTTTCAGAACTTCATAGTCGCGCCCGATCCGGTTCGCTTCTGCAGCAACTGCCGGTTCGTTAGATTGGCTGGCCATCAATCCAGACAGTTCTGAATTCAATGCCGCTTTACGCGATGCCAAAGCTTGCACATTGGCTTGACGCTCTGCCTTAATGGCAATCAGCGAACTATAAGCTGGGTTGGTTGACCCGACATTGTTCGGATTTTCATTGGCTGCTTGCGTTCTCAATAGGCCAATCTGTTTTTCAAGAGCGACAACATCGGGATGGCTTGATGTCAAACCGCGTGCTTGAAGGGTTGCCATTTGGCCTTGCGCCTGTGCCAGCGCTGCACGCGCACCGCCTTGCGGACCAGCGGTGACCAATGTTCGCGGTGTACCCGCCAATTGACCGTTGATCGCAGCCAGAGCACTTTGCGCGGCTGCTAGATCAGCATCCACATCCCGCACATCCTTACGCAGTATTTGGACGCGGCTGGACAATGTAGTCGTACCGCCAATGAGGTCTGGATTTTCTGCTTCGAACGCCAGACGGCGCGCTTCTGCAGCTTCCAGCTCCAATTTCCGTTCTTCCAATTGCTGGTCCAGGAAAACAATCGTTTCGGCAACGTCACCGCGATTACCTGCAAGGTTTTCTTCGCGGAAAATGTCGATCAATTTTTGAACAACACTTTGCGCCAGTTTGGCGTTGTCAGCATCAGACAGATCGCTCTGTCCGATCTCAGCCTTCAATTCGAAAAGGTTGTCCTCTTCGCTTTTGACGGTGACCTTTTTGGTCAAACCCTCGATGGCGTTCTCCATCTCGAGCTGCGTAGTCACGCCGTCGCCGAGCCGGGTCGAACGAATCACTTTCTCAAGGTTGACGGAGCTCGCCAATGTCTGGCGGATACGCGTGATTTCACGCTCGGTCCCGCCAGCAATCTTCAATTGCTCCGCCAGGACATCATCCAATTGCACGTAAATGCGTGCTTCGGATTCGTACGCGTTGGGAATCAGTGCGACAATCAGCCACCCTAGAACACACACGCCCCAGGCGACCGCCAAAGCAAGCCAACGGCGTTGCCAGACAGTAAAAATCGCTGCGCGAAGATCTTCAAAGACTTCATTCATAGGTCTAGCCGATCCCTCAGAACATGCTTTCCGGGATAATGATCACATCACCCGGTTGGAGGAGAACATTGGCGCGTACATCGCCTTTGCGGAGCAAATCATTGAGCCGCAGCTTGTATTCTTCTTGGCGTGATGTGCCCTTGTTGAAGCGCACCAACTTTGCCTTATTGCCCGAAGCAAATTCTGACAGACCGCCAACGGCAATCATCGCGTCCAACACAGTCATATTCGCACGATATGGCAGAGAAGCAGGTTTGCTGGTCGCGCCGATGATGCGGATTTGCTGGCTGATCGCGCCTTTGGATTCGTTGACGATTACGGAGACCAGCGGCTCTTCAATATACTGGGACAGTTGAAGGCGAATGTCTTGCGCCAGCATCGTCGGTGTTTTTCCGACCGCTGGCATATCCGTAATAAGCGGTGTTGTGATCCGTCCATCGGGCCGGACCTGAATTTCCTCTGCACCAAGTTCCGGGTTACGCCACACGTGGATCGTGATGGTATCCAGCGCACCAATAATATATTCAGAGCTTGGCCCTTCTTGCATAGCAACAAAGGACGCTGGCGGCAGCTGCGTCCCACCACTGGCACAACCCGCCAGAGTCATTGCAGCCAACGCGCTGCCTGCGAGCAATTTCGGAAATCGGTTACTAATCATCTATGCGCATCCTTCCCAGTTAAGGGTCCCCTTGCGGGTCTTGGTGCGGGCTATTTTGTACAGAATGGGAGCTACCCAGTTTCCATACACCCGCGATCTAGGATGCGTTTTCGTCAAAAAGGGTGAATATACCGTTAGCCTTTTTGTGTTTACCGGCGTTTAGTATGGCACGGTCCCAAAGCGGGACAATTCTTGTTGAATGGTTAAACCAGAATCTCGGCGGCAGGACCGTGGCCAAGGAAGTTGGCTGGTGATGATGTCGCGCCATAAGCACCGGCACAAAACACAGCGACCAAATCACCTACATCTGCTCTGGGTAGCTCGGCATTATCTGCCAAACGATCGAGCGGGGTACATAGGCAGCCCACAATGTTGGCTATTTCTTCGGGCTCTGCATTAAATTTTGTAGCGATCGCAGCGGGATAGTTACGCCGCACGACTGTCCCGAAATTTCCCGATGCGGCCAATTGATGGTGCAATCCGCCATCTGTGACGAGGTAAATCACCCCGTGACTTTCCTTACGATCAACAATCTCAGCAAGATAAACGCCCGCTTCGCCGACCAAATGCCGGCCCAGCTCTATGCAAAAATACGTATTGGCCAAGTTGGCAGGCAAATTTGCCATACGCTTTTCCAACGCCGCACCGATGGCGGCAGTATCAACCGGTTGATCACCGTGGAAATAGGGAATTCCGAAACCGCCGCCCATATTGAGCTTGGGAAGCGGCAAACCAATTTGTGTAGAGAGCTCATCTGCCAGGTCGAGGACATTGCCCTGTGCTTCAATCAATGCATCGGCACTCAATGCCTGGCTACCGGTAAAGATGTGCAGCCCGCTCCATTCCGCGCCAGACGCAATGATATGCTTCGCCAATGCAGGAACGCGATCTTGGTCTATCCCGAATGGCTTAGCGCCGCCGCCCATTTTCATCCCTGAACCGCGCAGCTCGAAATCCGGGTTTACCCGAATAGCTAACCGGGGCGTTACCCCCAGACGATCACCAATTGCCAAAGCCCGTCTGGCTTCATTTTCTGATTCGAGATTAAGGGTGACACCCGCAATGATGGCAGCTTCCAATTCCGCATCACGTTTTCCCGGTCCAGCGAAGCTAATACGCACTGGATCAAGCCCGGCGTCTTGGGCCATTTTCAACTCACCGGCAGAGGCGATATCAAATCCATCGACCAGCCCGGCCATATGCTGCAGCACCGGCGCAAACGGGTTGGCTTTGATAGCGTAATTCAAATGAACATTGCCCGGCAAAGCCGCCCGTAGATCGGCCACACGTTGGGTCAAGTGACCCTTGGAATAGACAAAGGCAGGTGTTGCACCGGCCTTAGCCACCAGCTCACGCGCTGTCAGACCGCCGATGGCCAACTGCCCGTCTTTGGCATTGTATCCAGCGGGGATGGGGCCAAGAGGTTTTGCCTTCATTGCTTTGCCTCTACCATATTTTTCGTCTCAACTTCTTGCTGGATCTGTTTGCCGATAGTCGTGCGGTCCAATTTGCCATTCGGATTGGTCGGCATTGTATCCCGCCAGTGGATGGCGTGCGGCTGCATGAAATTGGGTAGCTCTTTGGCCAGCGCTTTGGGCAGATGCAATTCGGCCTCATCGCTGCCCGCTGCGGCGCGTACGACCAGATGGATCGCGTGACCCAATCGCGGGTCGGGAACGCCCAATGCCACTGCTTCGGCCACCAGCCCGGTAGCAACCGCTGCCTCTTCAATATCTTGCGGGCTAATGCGGTTACCGGCGCTTTTGATCATCGAATCGCGCCGGCCAACGAAATATAAAAGTCCGTCTGCATCCCGTTTGACGCGGTCCCCAGACCATACCGCCATGCCGCCGTACCGTGACCCTTCTGGCGCGGCCTTGAATCGTTCTGCGGTACGTTTGGCATCCTGCCAATAACCTTGAGCCACCAGCGGGCCGCAATGGACTAGCTCACCTTCTTCATCCGGTGCCGTGATCGCGCCCTGATCGTTAATCACCATTATCTCAGCGAATGGTATCGCAGTGCCCATCGAAGTCGGGTGGCTTTCGGCCAATTGCGGCTTGAGATAGGTCGATCGGAATGCCTCGGTCAGGCCATACATCGGGAAAAGGTCCGCTTCGGGAAAAATATCGCGAAGATTGCCAACCAATTCTTCAGTCAACGCGCCGCCACTATTCGTCAATCTGCGCAAAGGTTTGACCGATTCCGCAGGCCACTCAAGCTCGGTCAATTGCACCCATAAAGGCGGCACCGCCGCCAACGTGGTAATACCGTATTTTTGGCAAGCCCGGACGACATCCTTGGCGAACAGATAATCGAGCGGAACAACGCTGCCACCTGCATACCAAGTGCTAAGCAGTTGGTTTTGCCCGTAATCAAAAGATAGTGGCAAGACCCCCAAAGTCACATCACCCGCTGCCATCCCTAGATAATGAGCCACGCTAACCGCACCAAGCCAGAGATTGGCATGGCTCAACATAACCCCTTTCGGGCGTCCGGTAGAGCCGCTGGTGTAAAGGATGGCACATAAATCATTCGGATCGTTTGAAGAAATTCCAAGAGGCGCTTCAATCTCGGCCAGAGAACCGAGTATCAAATCTTCATCAATGCACTCTACGCCGACCGGAATATCCTCCGCATCCAAAGTGGCCAGCCGCGCCTTGGTCCCCAGTAGCAATGATGCGCCGCTATCCGCCAATATATGCGCAACTTGGCCGTGTTTGAGCAATGGATTGATCGGTACATGGACCAGCCCCGCGCGCGCAGCAGCAAGCGGCATCAAACACGTCAGTTCATTTTTTGCGGCCCATGTCGCAACCCGGGCACCATTCTGCGGCAGCCGATCTCTTAACCAGCCACTAAGACGACTGACACGGTCCTTTAAGTCCTTGTAGCTAAAGGTTCGGTCACGCAAAACCAACGCTGGGCTATCATCATGACCACATTCAGTCAGATGATCGAGCGGTTTTGGTTCTGGATTTGGTAAGTCGGGCATTCAGGCTCCGCAAAAGGAAGTGTAACCATTGGTCAGCGTCAGCTATCACAACACAGTTAACGTCTTGCAAGGGATGAGTAAAAAACTCTCTCGTCCTGATAGCATTGCCGTGACCCCGTTCGACAAACCCGAATGGCTCGCATTGATTGCCGCCTCTGGCTGTGAACCATTCATAGCCGTCGCTGCCAATGTTCAGGAAGCCGCGGCGCTACCGATGACGCGCGAAAACGGGCGGTTGGAACCCCTAGCCAACTGGTACAATTTCATTTGGCGGACATTGGGCTCTGCTGACCCCGCTATTATGCGTGAGCTGGCACAGGCGCTCAAATCGCAAACACACCGCGTCACTTTGTGGCCTATACCAGACGAAGATGGTTCGGCTTCTGCGTTAGAGGCGGCCTTTCATGCCGCGGGTTGGTCTGTGCGGAAAACAGCGTGCGATCATAATCACGTCCTCGAAGTAAATGGTCGCTGTTTTGCGGATTACTGGGCGACACGGTCAGGCAGGATGCGCACCACCTTGAAGCGTAAGGCGAAGAAAGTGGAAGTGGCCATCTACGATCACTTCGATCCTGCGGCTTGGTCCGCCTATGAAGATATCTACCGCCAAAGCTGGAAGCCGGAAGAAGGCGACCCCGATATGCTCCGCGCCTTCGCTGAACAGGAAGGTAGGGCGGGCCGGATCAGGCTTGCAATCGCGACGCATGGAAACAATCCAGTTGCCGCTCAGTTTTGGACCGTCGAAAATGGCACCGCTTACATCCACAAGCTCGCCCATCTGGAAGAGCACAAGAACCTCTCTGCAGGTACCACATTGACCGCCGCGTTGTTCCAACGCGTAATTGATGATGACGCAGTCAGTCTGGTCGATTTTGGCACGGGTAACGATGGCTATAAGCAAGATTGGATGGAACTTGACCGCCCGCGCTATCAGCTTGATTGCCTTGATCCGAAACAACTGAAGGCGTGGCCTGCGCTGCTAAAACGCACAATTCGCCCTTAAACCGCCGGGTTGCGTCATTTCTGCGGCAAAGCTAAGGGCGGCGCCACAGTTCAGGGGAATACAAACAAATGAACGGGAAGCGCGTGACAGAAGCACCTGAAAACGCAGAGCGCAAGAGCGGCCTTGCCCCTTCGCGCCAGGCCATCGATACCCAACTCCGCTCGATCTTGTGCGATGTGCTTGGTCTAGATGCTGACGATGTCGAGACGTTTGATGGCGACACAGGCCTTTTCGGGCATTTGCCAGAGCTTGATTCCATGGCCGTGGCCGGTCTTCTGACTGAAATGGAAGACCGGATGGACATCATTATCGATGATGATGATGTGGACGGTGAGATGCTAGAGACGTTCGGCGGGCTATTGGCCTTTGCTGAAGCCAAAGCCATTGAAGGCTGATCATGCGCAGCTTCACCTACTGGACCGCGCCTTTGCCGGGCGGCGGAACCTCTGAGGAAACTGCGCTTACCTTCGATCAGGATCGTGAATGTCGCCTGTTGGTGCTGCCAAGCCTGTTCGACGAGGCAAACAAACTTCGCCGCCAAACGGTAGAAGTGATGCACCGGCTGGATCTGTCCGGCATTGATAGCATCCTGCCTGACCTGCCCGGCTGCAATGATAGCCCCCAGCCTAGTGGTACGCAAACCTTGGAAGACTGGCGATTTGCAGCCGAAACAGCAGCACTCCATTTTAAAGCAACCCATCTGCTAACCATCCGCTGCGGCGCATTGCTTGCCCCCGATGATTTGCCAGGTTGGCGATATGCCCCCGTCAATGGGCGCAGCATCGTGCGATCTATGATCCGCGCGCGCACGATTGCCGCTAAAGAAGCTGGTGCTGACGAGAGCTCCTCAGAGCTGGAAAAAATCGCCAGGCAGCAAGGCATAGAACTGGCTGGCTGGGGCATTGGCAAAGATCTTTTTGCGTCGCTGTATGATGCTAAAATCCCCGAAAACGACATGTTGATCGACATAGAACAAGGTATTGTGGGCGGCCCCGGACTATGGATGCGCGCCGAACCGGATGAAGACCCGGAACAAGCAGATGCTTTGGCAGCCATCATCGCAATTGGCTTGGCAGATCAATGAAACGTCTTAGTCTCACATTCGGATGCCAAGGACATCAGCTCGCTGGAACGCTGGATATGGCACCTGGCACAGTTGGCCTTTTGATCGTCAGCGGCGGCAATGAAATCCGCTCTGGAACATTCTCCGGACAGTCAAAATTGGCGGCTCGTATTGCCGCCGCAGGCTTTCCCGTTTTTCGATTCGACAGACGGGGTATAGGTGACAGCGACGGGGAAAATCGCGGCTTCCGCAATAGTCGCAAAGATATTGCAGCGGCCATCGAAGCCTTCAAGGCCCTCGCTCCTCAGTTGGAGCGCGTGATAGCCTTCGGCAATTGCGACGCAGCTAGTGCGCTTATGTTGTCAGAAGGCGACGATTTGGATGGGCTGATACTGTCCAACCCTTGGACGATCGAAGACGATTCGGATGACACCCCGCCACCCGCCGCAGTACGTTCACGCTACTTAGAAAAGCTGAAAAATCCCAAAGAGTTGTGGCGATTAATTACAGGCGGTGTGAATCTCCGCAAGCTGGCGGCGGGTCTCAAGCAAGCCTCGACCACCCGTGATGAAATTACCGAGCTAGCCATCAATATGCGCGATGGGATCGCCCACTTTAACGGCCCTGTGCGCTTCTTGCTGGCGAGCACAGATCGAACCGCGCAAGCATTTGAAGCCAACTGGCCGTCTCAGGATGATCGCATCTATCGCTGCAATGGCGCAAGCCATGCTTATGTCGAGCCCGAGGCGCGTGAGTGGCTGGAGCAGCAAATTTTGGAAGTGCTCAGAACATAAGCCTATTCGGCCACATTCCGAACAAAAAGACTGGTCAACTCGACATGAGTTGACCAGCGGAATTGCCCAACTGCCCGCAATTTTTCCAAGCGATACCCACCATCAACCAGTTTCTTCGCGTCCCGCGCCCAACTGGACGGATTACAACTGACATAGACAACACGTTCAACGGTGCTTTGTGCTAGCAGGTCGACCTGATCCCGCGCACCGGCACGCGGCGGATCCAGCAACACCGCGCTAAACCTGTTCAATTCGTCCAATTGCAACGGGTTACGAAACAGATCACGGTGGATGGAATGCACTGGCTTGCGAAATATGCCTGCAGCCGATTTACAGGCGAAATGGGCGTCTCTGGCCGCTTCGGCTGCCAACACTTTCGTCTTTCCCGCCAATGCAAAAGCAAAGGTCCCTAGCCCGGAAAACAAATCTGCAACCGTTGCCGCTTCAGCCAGCCAGGCTCGCGCATCGTTGACCAGTATTTCTTCCCCATCAGAGGTCGCTTGCAAAAACGCTCCGCTAGGGAAGGATACAGGGGTTCCCGATAGCGTAATCGTGGCAGGTTCAGGTTCCCACAAAGTCTCCGGTCCATAGCCCTGATCCAGTGTCAGCCGGGCCAAACCTAGCTCGCGCGCGAAGTCGAGAATACCCTCGGTCTGCTCCAGCCCTTCGATAGGTAAGTTTTTGAGCGAACAATCCACGCCCTGATCGACTAAGGTCAGTTCGATATCGACAGCATATTTGCCGCGTCTTCTGGCGAGCAACTGTCTTAACGCAGTGATGGTATCAAACAGCTCAGGGGCCAGAATATGGCATTCGGTTAAACCGACCACTTTGTGGGATCCGCCCTCTCGAAAACCGATTAAGGGTTTCCCGCCGCTGCTAATGGCATGAAGCGTTGCCCTACGACGGCTCCGTGGCGGCGAAAGATGGGTTGGGAGCAGTTCACCTACCGCGATGCCCTGCCCTTCAGCAGCATTTGCCACACGCGAAGTGACAAAGTCAGCCAGTGACTGCTCATCGGCATTTTGCAATTGGCACCCGCCGCACTTTCCGAAATGGCGACACGGCGCTTCAACATAGCGCGGGCCACGTTGCAGCGTTCCATCATCCTGCATGATATCGCCCGGGACGGCGCCCGCGACATGGCGGCCATCAGCAGTGATTCCGTCGCCCTTGGCGGCGATACGGAGTATTTCAGAAGCTTTACTCATACTGCCGCCGGTAAGCGTCAGTCACCGGTCATACAAGCCCTAGCAGAAGCCTATTCGCCTTCATCGGCCTGTGCTGGTGTGTCTTCTGGCGGCGCTTCTTGCGTTTCGGCAGGCGGAGTGTCGGTCTTTACGGCCGCTGGGAAACGATAACGGTCTGCGCCAATTGTGATGAGCAAAGTTCCATCCTCCAAAGCACGGCTGACTTGGTCAGCGCCATCGACTTCTACCAGGCCCCTGCCATCATCCAATTGCTGAAAGCGGCGAAAACCCCCGTCGGGATGCCGAATGGTGAGCAGCGTCTGGCCATCGACCTCTTCACGCTCGACCAGACAATCCGCACCAAACGTGCTGCCATCACCAAGCGCACATTCAATAGCTTCAGAGCCTTCTTCCGCCTGCGGTTGCTCCGCTGGTGGCTCAGAACACGCCGCCAGGACTAGAGACCCGGCGATCACAGAACCGAGAGTTACATTAGATATCCGCATAGACGTGCTTTTCTGCTTTTGCGCCTGGATGGGTCAGCGCGCCCTTGCTGGCCGGACCAACATTTTGGGCATAGCGCCACAATGCACCCGATTGGTAATCATTTTCGCGTGGTTCCCATTTGGCACGGCGAGCTTCTAAGGTTTGTTCATCGACCTGTAGATCGATTGTGCCAGCAACGGCGTCGATCGCGATGATGTCCCCGTCTTCCACCAGACCAATAGGGCCGCCTTCAGCCGCTTCTGGACCGACATGGCCAATGCAAAAACCGCGGGTAGCTCCGGAAAACCGTCCATCAGTAATCAACGCCACTTTTTCGCCCATCCCTTGGCCATATAATGCGGCAGTCGTCGATAGCATCTCTCGCATACCCGGGCCGCCTTTGGGTCCTTCATACCGGATAACCACAACGCTGCCCTCATGAATTTCTTTGTTACCAACGGCGGCAAAGGCATCTTCCTCGCAATCAAATACTTGCGCTGGACCGGTGAATTGCAGCCGATCCATGCCAGCCACTTTCACAATCGCCCCCTCGGGTGCGAGAGAACCCTTCAGACCAACAACACCGCCGGTTGGCGTGATTGGGGCCTTGACGTCATAAATGACCTTCTGATCAGGGTTCCAGGTAATCTCTTCGATATTCTCGCCCAGAGTTTTACCGGTGACAGTCATCGGTTCGGGGTCGAGAAAACCTCCATCGAGCAGGGTTTTCATCAGCATGTAAACACCGCCGGCATCATGCATATCTCTCGCAACATACTGACCGCCGGGTTTGAGATCTGCGATGTAAGGCGTTGATTTGAATATCTCTGCCACGTCGAACAAATCGAAATCGATACCGCATTCGCTCGCCATTGCAGGCAGATGCAGCGCGGCATTGGTGGAACCGCCAGTTGCGGCGACAACACGCGCGGCATTCTCGAACGCGGCTTTGGTACAGATGTCGCGCGGCCGGATATTGTGTTCCAGCAAATACATGATTTGCTTACCCGCTCCGATGGCTACTTCCTCACGCGACCGATAGGGTGCTGGCGCCATATTACTGTTCGGCAAAGACAGGCCGATCGCCTCGCCCACACAGGCCATGGTATTGGCGGTAAATTGCCCGCCGCAGGCCCCGTGACCGGGGCAAGCGACCCGTTCCAGTGCTGTCAGATCTTTCAGCGGGCAATTACCAGCCGCGTGCTGCCCCACTGCCTCAAACACATCGACAACGGTCACATCTTTATCATGGAACCGGCCCGGCAAGATCGATCCGCCATAGACGAAAATTGATGGAACGTTGAGCCGCACCATCGACATCATCATACCCGGCAGACTTTTGTCACAGCCAGCAAAACCGATCAGCGCGTCATAGCAATGGCCGCGGACAGAAAGCTCGACCGAATCTGCGATCACTTCCCGGCTGACGAGCGAGCTTTTCATGCCTTGATGGCCCATCGCGATACCATCTGTGACAGTAATCGTGTTAAACCGCCGCGGGGTACCGCCCGCTGCAATCACACCCTCGCGGCAGATATTGGCCTGCGCATCCAAGGCGGTGTTACAAGGCGCGCTATCATTTCCGGCAGAAGCAACCGCCACAAATGGCTGATTGATCTCTTCCTCCGTCATACCCATCGCGTAATAGTATGAACGGTGCGGTGCGCGTTCTGGGCCAACCGAAACATGGCGGCTAGGCAATTTGGTTTTGTCGAATGTGTGAGTCACGCTGGTACTTCCTCCATCAGACGTCCGCTTTCGCTGGGATGGGACAGATTTACAAGACCAACCGATCTTTAGATGGCCCTAGCTGCCCTTCAGAGCCAAGGCGGTCTGGTTGGCGACATCTGTTACCAATGCGGCCCAGCGCGCTTGCTCAGCCTTGGTCGCAATCAGATCCTGCCTGATTTCTATAGTCAAATATGGCCTGCCATGTGCCTCTGCATGACGGTCCATCGTCGCATTCAGCAATTTGCCTGAATAGGGTTGATTGTCGCCTACAGTAAGCCCGTGATCCCCGAACAACCGAATGGCATGACGTGCCGCCCGATCATCCTGATTATACAGTAGCGCGACTTCCCACGGGCGGTCCTCTGCTTTGGATTGCAGTTCGGGCGTAAAACTATGGAGCGCGACGATCAATTCAGGATCAGCCGCTGCCAGCCATTCAGCCATTGCCGTATGATATGGCCGGTGGAAGCGGGTGAGACGGTGTTCGATATCCGCCCCGATATTTCCGGGTATCACATGGCCATCGCTCTCGGTCGGCACCAATCCCGGCGCATCCTCGGTCCGGTGAAGGTCGCACACTAGGCGGCTTATAGTGGCGATATGAGCCGCGATCCCGTGTCGTCGCGCCAATCGATCCGCGATACCTTCGGTCCCGATATCGATCGCGATGTGATTGTCCAGTAGATGCTCTGGAATACCCAATGGGACATCTTCCGGTACGAAATTGGATGCGTGATCGGCCACACAGACGATACCGCCTTTCTGTGGTTCGCCGACTTGGCGATAGGGACGATCGTCTGTCATTATCTTAGCTTGCCTTGCATCTGCCACCATTCTGGCTGGTGATGAGCAATTTCTTCCGAGGCAGCACGCATCGAAGCGTCCTCCTTGAACAAAGCAAAGCACGTCGCGCCAGATCCTGACATCCGCACCAAGAATGCATCAGAGGTTTTCAGCGCCTTCAACACGTCACCAATTTGCGGACACAAGGAAAGGGCCGGCCCTTCCAAATCGTTGCGGCCGTTCATGGCAATTTCGGACACTGAACCAGTTGGCATAGGTCCGCGGTCGTTGCCGTCCCACGCAGTGAACACTGGGCCGGTTGCCAAGGGCACGCGCGGATTGACCAACAAGACCGGCGTGCCCGTCAAATCACTGTCGATAGCTTCGAGCTCGGTTCCCGTTCCGCGTCCGATGCAGGTCAGACTGTCCACGCAGGCCGGTACATCCGCTCCGAGCTTTGCCGCGCGGTCCTGCCAATCATCGGGCAGCCGGTACAATTCACGCACAATCCGAAACACGGCGCCCGCATCAGCGGAGCCACCACCCAGACCAGCAGCAACCGGCAGGTTCTTCTCCATGACAATCTCGAGCCCTTGCGAACGCGGCAAAACGCTCAACGTTTTGGCTACAATGTTGTCCATTGGATCAGCGAGTTGCCCGCCAAACTCGCCAACGGTTTTAAGCTGATCGATATCGGCTGAGGACGCGCTTAACAGATCGCCCTGATCCACAAACGCAAACAGCGTCTCCAGCTCATGATAGCCATCATCCCGCCGCGCACGAACGTGCAGCGCAAGGTTGATTTTGGCGTAGGCTGTTTCGGTCGGCACTTAATTCTCCCCAAAACAGGGAGTATTGTTGGCAATAATCCAATCGGCTTTGCTCACCAATCACATCACATATTCGGATAATTCGGCCCGCCGCCGCCTTCGGGCGTGGTCCAGTTGATGTTCTGGTTCGGGTCTTTGATATCGCAGGTTTTGCAATGGACGCAGTTTTGCGAGTTGATTTGGAATTTCATCTCGCCATCTTCCTGCTCCAGCCATTCATACACACCGGCAGGGCAATAGCGCGTTGATGGTCCGCCATATACGCCCAGCTCGCTTTGCTTTTGCAGGTCCCAATCCTTGACCTTCAGATGGACCGGCTGGTCCTCTGCATGGTTGGTATAGCTGAACGCGACCGACGTCAGGCGGTCAAAGCTGATCACGCCATCCGGTTTCGGATAGTCGATCGGACGGAACAGATCGGCGCGGCCCGTATGGGTATAATCCGGCTCATGCTTCATCGAAATCGGCAGGCCGATCCGCAATTGCCGCATCCACATATCAATACCCGCAACCACAGTACCGATATCGCCGCCAAATTTGGCCACCGCAGGCTGCGCGTTTTGAACCAGTTTCAGCTCTTTTGCGATCCAGCTTTCGCGGAGGTTCGCGTCGTAGTCAGCCAGTTCGGTCTTCTCATGTCCTGCTGCGACTGCCGCTGCTGCAGCTTCGGCGGCGAGCATGCCGCTCTTCATCGCAGTGTGGCTGCCCTTAATGCGCGGAACGTTTACGAAGCCCGCCGCGCAGCCAATCAATGCGCCACCCGGAAATGCGAGCTTCGGCACAGATTGCCAGCCACCTTCATTGATGGCGCGTGCACCATACGCCACGCGCTTACCGCCTTCGAGATATTCCTTGATTGCGGGATGCGTTTTCCAGCGTTGGAATTCCTGGAACGGAGAAACATAGGGATTTTGATAATCAAGCGCCGTCACGAAGCCGAGCGCAACTTGGCCGTTGGCTTGGTGATATAGGAAACCGCCACCCCAACTATCGCTTTCAGACAAAGGCCAGCCTTGCGTGTGGATCACGCGGCCCGGTACGTGCTTGTCGGGATCAATGTCCCACAATTCTTTGATGCCAAGGCCGTAAACCTGCGGTTGGCAATCCGCCTCTAGGTTGAACTTGGCCTTCATTTCCTTGGTCAGATTACCGCGAACACCCTCTGCAAACAGAGTATATTTCGCCTCGATTTCCATGCCCGGTTGGAAGTCTGGCTTGTGCGATCCGTCTTCGGCAATACCCATATCTTGGGTAATCACACCGCTGACGGCGCCCGCATCATCAAACATCACTTCTGCCGCAGGGAAGCCCGGGAATACCATTACGCCCAATGCTTCTGCCTGATCACCGAGCCAGCGGGTCAAACTGCCCAGCGAGCCGGTGTAGCACCCATTGTTCGACATGAATGGAGGCATCGCGATGTGCGGCATATTGTAGCTTTTGTTTTTGGACAAAACCCAATGCAAATTGTCCGTCACCGGCGTTTCCGCCATCGGGCAATCCATGTCGCGCCATTCCGGAATCAACTCATCCAATGACTTGGGATCGACCACCGCGCCTGAAAGGATATGCGCGCCGATTTCAGATCCTTTTTCAAGAACCACGACTTCCAGCTCATCATTGATTTGCTTGAGCCGGATCGCCGCTGCGAGGCCAGCAACCCCGCCGCCAACAATCACGACATCGCAAGGCATCGATTCCCGCTCAATGGTTTCGGCGATAGGTTCGGCGCTCATCCGGTCTGTCCTTCAGGTAAACTGCATTAGAATATGGCGGAAACCCTTGAATAGTACAGCGCAGCAGGTCAAGACCTGTCCATCATGACCGGTCCCTCCGCCACCCCTACTGACGGCAATCTTGTCGAAGAATTTGAAGCCGCTTTGGCGTGGTGGAATGCGGCGGGTGTCGATCAGGATTTCTCCGATGACGCTACGGACTGGCTGGCAGAACCCGAACCTGCATCAGCGCCTTCTGCCAATGCTGCTCCGCCCGCGATCAAGAAGAAAGTCGCCCCGCCCCCTCCGCCGCCTCCCAAAATTGGTGGCGAAAAAGATTCATGGCCGACCGATCTTGCCGGATTTCAGCATTGGTGGGTGAACAATTCATCCATCGACGAAGGCGGCGCTTTTCCGGTGATTGGGCCGGCAGGTGATGCGGGTGCACAACTGATGGTGATCGTAGCTGAACCGGAGGAGAGCGATGTTGAAACCCTGCTGAGCGGGCCACACGGCAATCTGCTGGCCGGAATGATGCGGGCTGCGAATATTAGCGCAGGTGAAATATACACAGCGTCCGTTTTGCGCCGCCATACGCCGATGCCCGATTGGCAAGCACTAACCTCGTCCGGGATTGGCGATTTAACGCTGCATCATGTCAAACTTGCCGCGCCAAAACGGATTCTTACCTTCGGACGCAACATTCCGCCGCTTTTTGGGAACGATACGGCGCAAGGTGGTGCAATTTTACAAAATGTTAACCATGAAGGTCGAAGCACACCATCAATGGGTGTCGGATCACTGTCAGACTTACTGCGTTCGGCAGGAAGACGGCAAAGGTTCTGGCAGCGCTGGCTCGAATGGACGGAATAGTTGGTTTGAAAAACTCTCGCGGAATTTATGGTACGCTGGCAATTGCGCTGAGTGCGTTTGTGGGTGGCTCGTTTGCGTATTCAGCACCGGCTGCGGCCAATCCTGTAGTATCCAACAGCAGTGCGGCGGAATATTTCCGGGCCCGCACCCAAACCAGCCAAGTCCCCACTCTGCTAAGCCGCAGTGACAAGAATTTTTACCGGACGTTGTTTGACGCGATTGACGATCAGAATTGGTCGCGCGTTGAAACGATGCTGGCGAGCCGTGCTGACGGGCCTTTGCATCAAGTCGCCCGCGCCGAATATTACTTGCACGCCAACAGTCCCCGTGTGGAAGGCAACCAAATTCAGAACTGGCTCAGCGCCAGTCGGGAACTCCCGCAAGCCAGTCAGCTCAGCCGGCTTGGCGAACGCCGCGGTCTGGAGCAGGTGTTTTCACTGCCGCGCGAGCAGGCATTTGTCCGGCAGCCTTATGCCTCGAAGCGCATTCGTCCTTCTTCGGTAAAAGACGGCACAATGCCGGGCTCTGTCCGCAGCGCCATTCTGGACCGGATCAAAAACGATGATCCCGACGGCGCAAAACAATTGCTAGACGGGATTGATGCGAGCCTGAGCGGAGCCGCGCGCGCCGAATGGCGCCAACGCGTGGCATTTAGCTATTACATAGAAAATAATGATCCAGCCGCTTTCGCGGTCGCGCGGACTGTTAACGAAGCAAGCGGCGCATGGGTTGCCGAAGGCAATTGGGTTGCAGGCCTCGCCGCATGGCGGATGCAAGATTGCGGCAGCGCAGCTGTGTATTTTGAACAAGCTGCGATGGGTTCCACCAATAACGAACTCACCGCCGCGGCCCGCTATTGGGCAAGCCGGTCCTACATCCGGTGCCGCGCTCCAGAACGCTCTGCGGAGCAATTGCGCGCAGCCGCGTTGATGGACGAAACACTTTACGGCATGCTCGCCCGCGAACAATTGGGGCAGTCGCTGCCACAAACCCATTCCAGCGCTGATTTCGATCTAACCGATTGGAACAGTTTGCGCGGCGAAGAAAACGTCCGCACAGCAGTCGCGCTGGCAGAGATTGGCCGGGATAATCTGGCAGACGAAGTCCTTCGTCATCAGGCCAAGATTGGTGACGCATCGCAGTATAATGCGCTGTCACGATTGGCCCGCGAATTGGGTGTTCCTTCTACGCAATTATGGATGGCGCATAATGCACCGCGCGGTGCACAGTCAGAGCCAGCACTCCGCTTCCCTGCACCGCGGTGGGAGCCCGTCAATGGCTGGAAAGTCGATCCGGCGCTGGCCTATGCCCACACTCTGCAAGAATCGAATTTCCGCCCGGCTGTGGTTAGTCCCGCTGGCGCGCGCGGTTTAATGCAAATCATGCCTGCTGCGGCCATTGATCATCGCGCAAAGTTGGGCGTGCGCGGTGATGCACGCGATTTGTCCAAGCCTGAAATCAATCTCGCTTTTGGGCAGGAACATCTGAACATGCTGCGCGACAGCCAAGCGACGCAAGGCAAATTGCCGAAGATCATGGCGGCTTACAACGCTGGCCTGCGACCGGTAGGCCGTTGGAACAGCGAAATCCGCGATCAAGGCGATGCGCTTCTGTATATGGAAAGCATTCCGTATTGGGAAACACGCGGCTATGTCGCCATCGTAATGCGCAATTACTGGATGTATGAACGGCAAGCAGGCGGCGCATCTGAAAGCCGCAAAGCCTTGGCCGAAGGACAATGGCCCGGCTTCCCCGAACTATCCGGCAGCAGAGTCCGGTTTAGCTCAGCCAACTAACAGGCGTTCCAAATGGCAATTGATGAAAGTCTGACCTTCAAACCGATCAACATTGCCGTTTTAACCGTATCCGATACCCGCACGATTGAGGATGACACTTCGGGCAACATCCTGATTGATCGGCTGACCGGCGCGGGACACAGCCTGGCAGAACGGGCGATCGTCACAGACGATGCCGTTCTGGTCGCACAGCAGCTCACGCAATGGATCGATAGCGACACGGTCGACGCCATTATCACCACCGGAGGCACTGGCCTAACCGGGCGAGACGTGACCCCCGAGGCTCTCGACATGGTGAAAGAAAAAGACATCCCCGGTTTCGGCGAAGTGTTTCGCTATCTCAGCCTAAAAACCATCGGCACCAGCACCGTACAAAGCCGCGCCTGTGCTGTGGTAACACGCAGCACATATATCTTCGCGTTACCCGGATCGAATGGTGCAGTGAAAGATGGCTGGGACGGTATTCTGGCAGAACAATTGGACAGCCGGAACCGGCCCTGCAATTTTGTGGATTTGATTCCCAGACTGCGCGAGGTTTAGGCCCGCTGCGGTCCCTTGCTTTCAAGGCAGCTTCGAACAGCAACCACCTGTTCTTCCGACATATCTCGCTTTGGCAGAATATTGTACAGCATCGCTGACTGGTACAGCATAAAATAGTCTTCAGTTTCGTGCCAGCGATGGAACTCGTCCCATGCAAATCGGGCATGAGAGCGCTCATTTCCCAATTCAATCTGATCCTCGTCAAAACTGAATGTCACAGGTTCACCCAGCGATACAGATTGACGAAATTGCCGCCGTGCAGACAATGGTACCGATACCCAACGGAGCAACCCGATCATCAGCCCTAGTGTTACAAATCCAGATCCTGCCATGATGAGCAGCACGTCCAGAAACTCGCCGTCGCGTGCCAGCAACCATGCCACCGCTGTAATGACCACGACTATCACGCTCACAAAAATTGCGAACGGCCGCCGCTTCAAAGCCAGTCGCTGAAACGCCAGTGCGGCGGCAACAACATCCTGTTCTGTATGGGTGGTTTGGAAGCTACTGCTGTTTGGCATGGCTTACCTTTATCCGACACGACCGGGATTTTCTATAGACGCTACAAAGGCCAGACAGGCAGGAAACCTCTCGCTATGGAGCACGAATGGCCGGTTATCTTACACTATTCATGTCAGCCCTTATCGCTGCGACGATCCTGCCTATGCAATCAGAAGCTATTTTGGTGGGGTTACTGGTTGCAGACGGATATTCCGTCATATTGCTGCTCGCGGTAGCGACGGTGGGAAACGTATTGGGATCAGTCATCAATTGGTACTTGGGGCGGCATTTGCTGCGGTACAAAGACAAACGCTGGTTCCCCGCCTCAACGCAGCAATTGGAGCGCGCGCAAGAATGGTACGGACGGTACGGCCGGTGGTCATTATTAGGGAGCTGGCTACCATTCGTGGGTGACCCGCTTACCTTGGCCGCAGGTGTATTGCGGGAGCCGATCAGCTCATTTCTGATACTGGTAACGATTGCCAAGGCGGGGCGGTATATAGTGCTGGCCGCGATAACTTTAGCCTGGTTCTAGCGCGAAAGGAATTTTACCCTAGCTGACGACATCCGCCAGGGGTTCACCCAAACCCTCCGCCGGTTTCGCCCGGTTCGAACCGCATCAGGCGGCTATCGACCAATGCAGCGGTGCGGTTCACAACAGCCAGCTGATAGTTCGCATCCGTGATCATTTCAAAGAAGGCCCCCGCATTGGGATAATGCGCGACAAAGCCGCTATGCCATTGTTTGGCATCGGGGCCCGTCACCATCGTTTGAAATGCACCGCGCCATACGATGCTGCCGCCAACGCGCTCAAAAATGGGCCCGCTGGTTTTGCCGTATTCCACATAGGCCCGCCGTCCGCTCCAACCCTTATCCGCGTGCTCATGCCCTGCTGGATATTCCGCTTGATCGCGAAATTGCAGCAGGTTGAGCATCTGGATAGGCTCGTCGCGCGGCAGGTCTTTGAAGGCCTGAAAGTTGGCCGGGCTTGGATCAATATAGGTTTGCGACATATCTACCCCGCCAACGTATAATCGCTGAACCGCTCGCGCAGATCTTTTTTGCTGATCTTGCCCGTTGCAGTGTGCGGGATGTCATCCACAAATTCGATTGCATCGGGCATCCACCATTTGGCAATCAATGGGGCAAGGTGCGCATTAATATCATCAGCCGTCACGCTGGAACCTGGATTGCGAACTACGAAAAGTACCGGGCGCTCATCCCATTTGGGGTGCGGCATCCCGATACAGGCGGCTTCTGCCACTTCAGCATGACCGACAGCGGCATTTTCGAGCTCCACCGAACTGATCCATTCACCGCCAGATTTGATCACGTCTTTGGTCCGGTCGGTCAGCTGCAAGGTGCCATCAGGGTGGATGATGCCAACATCGCCTGTATCGAACCAGCCGTTCTCGTCGGCGCAGTCCTCCTCCGCTTTGTAATATCGCTTAATGATCCAGGGCCCACGAATTTGTAGTGCGCCGGATGTCTTGCCATCACGCGGCAGTTCGATGCTTGGATCATCCAGATCAATCGTGCGTAGTTCGACGCCGAAGATCGGACGTCCTTGCATCGCGGTTTTATCGACCTTTTGCTCAAAAGTCAGATCGTCCCAATCATGGGTTGGCCCGCCAACCGTGCCAATCGGGCTGGTTTCCGTCATGCCCCAAGCGTGTTGAACACGTGTGCCGTTCTTCATCAGCCGTTCGATCATAAAGCGCGGACAGGCCGAGCCGCCGATTGTGGCAGCTTTCAACTTCGGCAGATCAAGCCCTTGGGCGTCGCAATACTGGAAATGGGCGAGCCACACTGTCGGCACCCCTGCACTATCCGTCACGCCTTCGCGTTCCATCAACTCATGCAGAACGGCGGGGTCGTTTACGGCGGAGAATACGAATTTGATACCCGCCATCGCACCTGCATAGGGCAGACCCCAGCTTGCCGCGTGGAACATCGGCACAACCGGCAACATCACGCTGGAGGCACTGAAATTGAAGGTCGAGGGTTGAAGGCCGGATATGGCATGGAGCACTGTTGAACGGTGCTCATATTGCACGCCCTTGGGGTTACCTGTCGTACCACTGGTGTAACAGATCATGCATGGGTCACGCTCATCACCGGTTACCCACTCAAAATTGCCGTCCTGCTCGCCGATCCAATCTTCAAAAGCCAGCCCATCAAAACCATCTGCCGGATCGTAGCAGATATAGTGCTCAATCGTGGTCCATTTGGACTTCATTTTATCAATAATCGGCTGAAACGCGGCGTCGTAAATCAGCGCTTTGTCTTCAGCGTGATTGGCAATGTACTCCAGCTGGTCTTCGAACAATCGCGGGTTAATTGTGTGGAGCACGCCGCCCATCCCGGCAACGCCGTACCAGCTGACCAAATGGCGGGAATGGTTCATCGCCAGGCTAGCAACTTTATCGCCTTTCTTTAGGCCCAGCGCCTGCAGCGCCTGCGCCATCTTCAAGGCATCGCTGCGAATACCCGCCCAGTTGGTCCGGGTTTCTGTACCATCAGCCCAGCGGGATACGATCTCGCGATCACCCGCCTCCCGTGCGGCGTGATCGATCACATGAGTCACCCGCATGGTCCAATCCTGCATCGCTCCTAAAGCTACAGTTCCCATCAGCATTCTCTCCGAAATTTATATTGTTGTTGTACGCACCATGCCTTTGCTTGCCAGTCAAGGCAATCACTCTAAGAACCGAATGTATGGAAGCGGTAATTCAAATGAAAGTGGCACTAACCGAATGGTCGGGCCTCGCACGCGACGCGATGCACATCTATGTCGCCTTGATTATCTTTATGCTCGCTTGTTTGCGCTGGCGGGCGTGGCAATGGAAACCGTGGTTTTTGGTTTTGCTGGCTGCACTTATCGGTGAAGCGATTGATATCAGGGAATCGCTCAGGCTCGATAATAGAGCGTATTTGGCCGGAAACTGGCATGACCTTTGGAACACCATGCTGCTGCCGACCGTTTTGATGCTCACAGCACGTTACACCACCATTCTTGCCCCGCGCAGCTGCAATCAGTCTGATAAGGAGAGCTGCTCAGGCGACGAGCCGTAAATGAGACGCGCCGCGCCTCGTCGTCAAAGCAACTTTGTCGACACCTTCAATCAAAGCGAGTCGTTCAGCCAATTCTCCGTCGAGAGCAAAATCCCGCCCCAGCCGCATCATCGGCTCGGTTTCAGTACCCGTTTTCAACTTTACCAATACTTCGCCGTGGCCCGCTGTTCCGGGCACCAGTTCGAGCTTGAGATCCTGTAATGCCGCTGCGTCAGTCAGCTCCAAATTGAGCACCATACGTGAGCTTCCGGTTATGTCTTCCAGTGGCCGCCCCCCTCTAATGGTAACGCGCGGCGGTTCGTCTGGGCTTGGCGAATCCAGTTCTACGTTGAGCAAAATGCACGTGCTTTCCGCTGCCCATTTTTGAAAGTCTTCTACCAGTGTTTCTTCAAAACACGCTGCGCTGAATTGCCCGGTCGCATCGGAAAAATCGGCACGGATGAAGTCTTTACCGCGCTTGGTTTTACCCTTGTTGACGCTTTCCACCATGGCAGCCATCACGGCTTGCTGGCGGCCGCCGGGCGGCGCGCCAGATTCCATCAGACTTTGATACGTGCGCGCGCCATTGGCGGAGGCCACGGCCCAGTGCTGCTGGACCGGATGAGCGGAGAAATAGAACCCGAAATTTTCGCGCTCTTTTGCCATACGTTCCGGGCGGGGCCAGTCGTCCGCCGGCTTTAGCCGCAGATCATCGCTGCCATCTTCTTCTCCGGCAAAAAGCCCGACCTGCCCGCTCTCACGTTCGCGAATTGCAGCATCCGCAGTTGCCAGTAGCAACTCCACATTGGCGAACAACATCCCGCGATTGGGTTCAAAACAATCAAGAGCTCCTGCGCAAATCAAGCCTTCCAATTGCCGCCTGTTCATCGAACCGGGCGGCAAGCGTTCAAACAAGTCTTTCATGCCAGTGAAAGGACCATTCGCCTCGCGTTCTTGGACAATTGCATCCATCGCTTTTTCACCAACATTGCGAATGCCCGCCAACGCATAGCGAACGGCGTAACCATCGTCGGTTTGTTCGACCGAATATTCGGCCTCAGACGCATTCAAATCCGGCGGAGCAATTTCGATCCCGTGCCTGCGGGCATCGTCAACAAACAGCGCCAGCTTTTCCGATTGATGCATATCGAAACACATCGATGCAGCGTAAAATTCTTCGGGATAATGCGCTTTCAGCCACGCAGTTTGATAGGCAAGCAGAGCATATGCAGCCGCGTGAGATTTGTTGAAGCCATAGCCTGCAAACTTGTCGATCAAGTCAAACAGCTCATTCGCCGCTTGTTTCTCGATATTAGAATTGATCTTGCACCCATCGACAAAACGTTCGCGCTGGGCATCCATTTCCGCCTGGACTTTTTTACCCATTGCCCGGCGCAGAAGATCCGCATCACCCAGTGAATAGCCCGCCAAAATCTGGGCGGCCTGCATCACTTGTTCTTGATAGACAAAAATGCCGTAAGTTTCGGCCAGAATACCTTCCAGCTTCGGGTGCGGATATTCGATGGGAACATCGCCAGCCTTACGCTTCCCGAATAGCGGAATATTGTCCATCGGACCCGGTCGATAGAGCGATACAAGGGCAATAATATCTTCAAACTTGCTTGGCTTCACGGCCGTCAGCGTGCGGCGCATACCTTCAGATTCCAGCTGGAATACACCAACCGTATTGCCTGATTTCAGCAAGTCAAAGACCGCCGGATCATCCCAAGCAAGCGCGCCCAGATCAATGGTGATGCCGCGCTTTTCCATCAGATCGGTGGCTTTGCGCAGCACAGACAATGTTTTCAGACCAAGGAAATCGAATTTTACCAACCCGCTCGATTCAACATGCTTCATGTCAAATTGAGTTACCGGCATGTCAGAGCGCGGATCACGGTAGAGCGGTACCAATTGCGCCAGTGGACGGTCGCCAATGACAACGCCTGCCGCATGGGTGGAACTATTGCGAGGAAAGCCTTCCAGCTGCATGGCCAAATCGACCAGCCGCTTTACTTCATTGTCGTTCTGATATTCACGCTTGAAATCTGCCGCACCGTTCAAAGCGCGCGGCAGCGTCCACGGATCGGTCGGATGGTTGGGCACCATCTTGCACAGCCGGTCAACTTGGCCGTAACTCATTTGCAAAATACGGCCGCAATCGCGCAGCACCGCACGCGCTTTCAGCTTACCAAAAGTGATAATCTGGGCGACATGATCATCGCCATATTTCTTTTGAACATACCGGATCACCTCACCGCGCCGCGTCTCGCAAAAATCGATGTCGAAATCGGGCATCGACACACGTTCCGGGTTGAGAAACCGTTCAAACAGCAGGCCAAGTTTTAGCGGATCAAGATCGGTAATGGTCAGCGCCCAAGCGACCACAGACCCCGCACCAGACCCCCGCCCCGGCCCGACCGGAATGCCATTGTCCTTGGCCCATTTGATAAAGTCGGCAACGATCAGGAAGTAACCGGGAAACCCCATATTGACGATAACTTCAATCTCGAAATCAAGCCGGTCAAAATAGGCTTTGCGGTCTTCATCAGACATTGGACCATACGGCTCAAGCCGGGCTTCCAGGCCTTTGCGAGCATCCTGTGCCAAAGCCTTTGCCTCGCCCTCCAGATCGCCAGCCAAACTGGGCAGGATCGGATCGCGATAGGGCGGCGCATAGGCGCAGCGCTGCGCAATGGTGAGAGTGTTCGCCAAAGCCTCTGGCAGATCACCAAACAATTCTTCCATCAGCAAATGCGACTTTACGAACGCATCACGATTGGAACGGGGCCGCTCCTCCGCCTCAACATGGGTTGAATGGGCAATGCACAGCATGGCATCGTGCGCGGAGTTCATATGCGGTTCGGCAAAATTGGCCGGGTTTGTCGCAGCCAAAGGCAAGTCGCGTGCATAGGCCACGGCGATCAAACCCTCTTCCGCGGCATCCTGCACATCAGCATTGTTGCGGGCCAGCTCAATATACAACCTATCAGGAAATAGCGTTTGCAACCGGTCAAGATAGGCCTCGCCATGCTCGACCTGCCCTTCCCCAAGCAAACGCGAAACAGCCCCCTCGCCGGAGCCTGTCAACGCGATCAACCCGTCGGAATAGCCTTCTAGATCGGACAGCCGGACATGGGGTTCAAACTCTAACGGGCGATCCAGATGCGCCTTGCTCACCAGATGACACAGATTTTCATACCCGCGCTCGTCCTGCGCGTAGAGCGGCAAGTAGTCGACCTGCTTACCTTCTTTGTCCCGCGCGATGCCAAGCAAGGTTCCGATGATCGGCTGAATGCCCTCATCAAAACACGCCTTGGCAAACATCACCGCGCCATACAGCCCGTTCCGGTCGCAAATCGCGATGGCCGGGAAACCGCGTTCCTTGGCCAGCTTGGCGATCTGTTTGGGATCAATCGCCGCTTCCAACATGGAATAGGAAGACAAAACACGCAGCGGGACAAAGGGAGCAAATGGCATCGCCAGAGAGTAGGAATTTATCCGGGCTTGGGAAGCCTACACCCGTTCAAGCAGCCTAAAAAGCAGAGGAAAACTCTGCCGAGAAGAAGTTAGGAGGCTTCTTCTATCGCCTCTGCCTTGGCGGCGGCGATTTTCTTGCGGGTATCGCGAATGCTCGACCATGCGCCATAGACAATCAATGCACCCAGGAAGAACCACACCCAGACCGGGATATTATTGCCGACAATGGCTAGGTAAATATACGCAGAAACGAAGAAGAAACCGGCGCTCATTGTCGGAAGAACGGTCGATTTCCCTCGCTTGGCGTTCCGCACCAACCAACCGATCGACAGAATGAAAAACGGGATCGCGCCGATATAAATCGCACCGAAAATGTACGGATTAACCCCATATTCCGCGCCGAGGGACAGAAACCATGTATTGAATGTTTCGAGCATAGTGCCCTCCTAAAATATCTGCCCTGTCATTCGTTCGTGCGCAACAATTGTTACAGCAACGCGGCGATATCCTTCTCGATTTTGGCAGGCGTGTCTTGCGGGGCGTAGCGGCGGATAACTTTGCCGTCGCGGCCGATCAGGAATTTGGTAAAATTCCATTTCACCGCTTTGCTACCCATCAGGCCGGGTGCCTCGCCCTTCATCCAATCGAACAACGGACTGGCATTGTCGCCATTTACGTCAATCTTTTGCATCAACGGAAACGTCAGGCCGAAATTGACTTTGCAAAACTGGTCAATCTCTTCCGCATCGCCCGGTTCCTGACCGCCAAATTGGTTGCAGGGAAAGGCGAGAACTTCAAATCCTTGATCGCCAAACTTCTGATGCAATTCCTCAAGCCCGTCATATTGCGGCGTAAACCCGCACTTGCTGGCGGTGTTGACCACCAGCAGCACTGTGCCCAGCTTTTCGGACAGGTCTAGATCGCTGCCATCCGGCTTCTTCACGGTAAATTCTGCTATCGTGGTCATAAATTGGTACTCTTGAAACAACACGGACGGCGTCCGGTTTTATGGCTTGGCTTGGGATAAGTTACCCTAGCACACCCTCATGCAACCTGACCACTCGGTCCATACGGGCAGCCAAACGTTCATTGTGGGTTGCCACCAACGCTGCGCTGCCTTGACCGCGCACAAGACTGAGGAACTCTTCAAAGACTTTGTCAGCCGTGGCTTCGTCAAGATTGCCGGTCGGCTCGTCTGCCAGCACCAATTGCGGCTCGTTCGCCAAAGCCCGCGCAACGGCAACCCGTTGCTGTTCACCACCGGACAATTGACTTGGCCGGTGCGTCAGGCGGTGAGACAGACCCAGCGACGTCAGCAGGCTGATCGCGCGTTCGTCAGCATCGGCGCGCGCAACGCCAGACACCAGTTGCGGCAGGACCACGTTTTCCTGTGCGTTAAAGTCCGGCAGCAAGTGGTGGAATTGATAGATAAAGCCCATTTTTGACCGGCGAAGCTCCGTGCGGCCATCAGACGGCAGCTGACTGGCGTCGACACCGCCTATTGCAATAGATCCGCCAAAGCCGCCCTCAAGCAATCCGACCGCTTGCAGCATTGTCGATTTACCCGAGCCTGACGGCCCCAATAGCGCTACGATCTCGCCAGGCTGAATCTCCAGATCGACACCGCGCAGCACGTCAATACGAACGCCGCCTTGTTCAAAAGACCGAGTCAGCCCTGCAAGTTTGACCACCGGATTATTCATAACGCAGCACCTGAACTGGATCGGTATTGGCCGCCTTAAAAGCGGGGTACAGCGTGGCTAGGAAACTCAGCCCCATTGCGAGCACGCAGATGCCAATCACTTCTGCGGGGTCAACGCGCGATGGCAAATCGGTCAGGATGCGAACATCCGGGTTCCATAGCGCCTGCCCCGTAACAATCTCGAAAAAGCGGACGATGCCTTGGCGAAAATACAGGATGATGAACCCCAGAACCAGCCCGCTCGCGGTGCCAATTGCGCCGATCACCGTACCCGTTGTCACAAACACTTTCAGAATGTTTCGCCGGGTCGCACCCATAGTCCGCAAGATGGCGATATCTCTTGTTTTTGCCCGCACCAGCATGACAAGCGATGATAGGATGTTGAAAGCGGCCACCAGAACAATAAACGACAATGCAAAGAACATCGCGGCCCGTTCGACTTCCAAAGCTTCAAAAATGCTGGCGTTGATGGTCCGCCAATCGCTGATGATTGCAACCCCCTGCAATTTTGGCTGTAGCGGTTGCAGGATCCGGCCAACGTTCTCCGCATCGGTTGTCGTCACCTCGATCAGTCCGATCTGATCCCCGGTAAGCATCAAAGTCTGCGCGTCCTTAATCGGCATCACGACGAAAATCTGATCGAAGTCATAGACGCCTGTTTCGATCAGAGCAGACACTTGATAGCCAACCTGACGCGGCACAGTTCCAAACGGCGTTGATCGCCCGGCCGGATTCACAATAGTAATCGTGTCCCCGATCCGGGCACCCAAATTCATCGCGAGCCTGGATCCGATGGCAACCTTCCCTGCATCGGGCTTCAGTTCCGACAGATTGCCCTGGATCAAGTTCTCGCTCAGCTCGCCAATGTCGCTCTGGGTGTTGCCGCGCACGCTGATGCCAGCGACCCTGCCATTGAACGTCGCCATTAAAGGTTGCTCAATGAGCGGAGACGCGCTGACAACATCGGGCGTGGCTTGCACTTCTTCGAGAATATCTTCCCAATTATCCAGTCGGCCGTTGAAACCCTGAATAATCGCGTGGCCGTTCAAATTGACGAACCGATCAAGCAGCTCGCCGCGAAATCCGTTCATCACGCTCATCACAACAATCAGCAAAGCGACGCTGAGCATGACCACGCCGATACTTATCCCGGCGACAAGAGCGATAAAGCCCTCCCCCTTGCCGGGCATCATATAGCGCCGGGTAACAGTCCATTCGAAAGGTGTTAAAAGCACGGGAGTTTTGGTTTCCAATTGCTAAGCCGAGTTCAGTTGCACAGCGTTTAGGGGGGCTTTCCTTTCGCTGCAATGAAATCCAACCAGAAGCCGGTAGAACTACAGGCAGCTTAATTCCCAAACTCCGTGCATTTCGCCGTTTCTGGCCTTGTAATTAAACTGCAACACCGCCATTGAGCCTCGCGTAGCTGACATCCCACGCAAACACTCCGGGCGGGCCAATTTATGAACCTTTCTCATCCGTTTTACGATGATAATGGAGACAAGCTTCGCGAAGAGTGCGGCGTATTTGGCGCGATTGGCGCAGATGAAGCTTCTACAGTCACCGCATTGGGGCTGCACGCATTACAACATCGCGGGCAAGAAGCCGCTGGCATCACCAGCTATGACGGCGACATGTTCTACTCACGCCGCGGCAACGGGCACGTGGCGGAAAACTTTTCTACCGCAGAAGCACTGGCTGAATTGCCCGGACATATGGCAGCTGGCCACGTCCGGTATTCCACCACTGGCGGCGCGGGCCTTAGAAACGTGCAGCCTCTCTATGCCGATTTGGCCAGCGGCGGCTTTGCCGTCGCCCATAATGGCAACATCTCGAATGCCCAGAAGCTGCGTGATGAATTGGTCGGACGCGGAGCAATTTTTCAATCGACTTCGGACACAGAGGTCATCATCCATCTTGTGGCCACCAGCCGTTATCCAACGATGGTCGACCGCCTGGTGGATGCCTTACGCATGGTCGAAGGGGCATATTCCCTGATTGTCATGACGCCGGAGGGGATGATCGCCTGCCGTGACCCGCTGGGCATTCGCCCTCTGGTAATGGGTAAAATCGGCGAAGCGACCGTATTCGCTAGCGAAAGCGTGGCTTTTGATGTGATCGGGGCCGAATTCGTCCGCCAAGTGGAACCCGGTGAACTGATCAAAGTCGGCTTTGACGGGCAGATCGAAACACTCCGTCCATTCGGCAACCATAAAGCACGGCCTTGCATCTTTGAGCATGTCTATTTCAGTCGGCCAGATTCCATCTTTGATGGCCGCTCCGTTTACGCCGCCCGTAAAGCGATTGGCGAACAGCTCGCCATCGAAAATCCGTGCGATGTCGATCTGGTTGTACCTGTGCCCGATAGCGGCGTTCCGGCCGCCATCGGCTATGCCCAGCAATCCGGCATTCCTTTTGAACTAGGGATCATCCGGTCCCACTATGTAGGCCGCACATTCATCCAACCTTCTGACGGGGTCCGTCATTCGAACGTCAAGCGTAAGCACAACGCCAATCGCGGCTTGGTCGAGGGCAAACGTATTGTTTTGATTGACGATTCAATCGTGCGCGGCACCACTTCGATGAAAATTGTCGAAATGATGCGCGATGCAGGCGCGAGCGAAGTCCATTTCCGTGTGGCAAGCCCGCCGACAGCACATAGCTGCTTTTATGGTGTAGACACGCCGGAACGCTCCAAATTGCTGGCAGCACGGATGGACGTGGAACCTATGCGCGATTTCATCCGCGCAGACAGTCTCGCTTTTGTGTCGATTGAAGGGCTGTACCAAGCTGTCGGCGAACAGCCCCGTGACGCAGCCTGTCCGCAATATTGCGATGCGTGTTTTACTGGCGACTACCCAACACCGCTGACAGATCTTGCCCAGCGTAAGGACAAAGACGCCCAGCTTTCTTTCGATAAGGTAGCCTGATGAGCGAGAGCGCTCCACAAGATCGGCCATTTGAAGGCAAACTGGCACTCGTAACAGGATCGAGCCGGGGCATCGGCGCTGAAACGGCGAAATCGCTTGGCGCGGCGGGTGCGCACATTATCCTTACCGGCCGCGATGTGAAGGCATTGGAAGCAGTAGAGGATAAAATCCACGCAGTCGGCGGCAGCTCCACCATCGCTCCGCTCGACTTAACCGAACCCGATTCTATCAGCCGCCTCGCTTCTGCCATTGCTGGGCGCTGGGACAAGCTGGATTTCTTGGTAATTTCAGCAGCATACCTGCCCACGTTAACACCAGTAACCCAAATTGACCAAAAGCAATTTGGCGTCGCAATCACGACCAATTTGCTGGCAACACAGGCCTTGCTGGCTGCTTTTGACCCGATGCTGAAACGTGCTGATGCCGGCCGCGTGATTGGCCTGACAAGCAGTGTCGGTTCGACAGCCCGCGCTTACTGGTCAGCCTATGGCTCGACCAAGGCCGCGTTTGAGTCGCTGCTTGATAGCTACGCGCAAGAGGTGGAGAAAATCGGCGGAGTGAAAGTTGCCATTGTCGATCCTGGTGCAACTCGCACGGGCATGCGGGCAAAAGCCTATCCCGGGGAAGATCCGGCGACGCTGAAAACACCTGATGTTGTTGCAGAGCGTATTAAGGATTTGCTGATCGCAGATTTTGCGACGTCACACCGGATGCGGGTGTAGTAAATCTTTCTTAACCCATTCGGGTAATTTCATAGCAACCAGGCACGGCCACTCTCTGGAAAGCCTGACCAGACACCCGCTGGAAAGGTTTCTGGTCAAACTTCTAATGGAGGGTAGTTTCGTGCTCCTCGACACACATCAGTCTTATGAAATGGCAGCGCAGGAAGATCGCTGCGCACCGCGAACCCGTCTGGCGATACCCGGCCAATTGCGGCCGTCGGGCGCAAGGTCACGCCCCACAATGGTCCATGATCTATCCTTGTCTGGCTTTTCAGCGTCGGCAATTAACCGGATGATTCCCGGGCAAATTTGCTGGATCACCTTGCCCACACTCGAATCTCTTCAGGCTGAAGTCGTGTGGTGGGACCGTAGCTTGGTTGGCTGCGCTTTCATGGATTTGCTCAGCCCTATCGTGCACAGCAACATCCTGCAGCTTTACAGTCCTGATATGACCTACCGCAGCGCGGTCTAGGCATAGTGTTCACCCCGAGGCGAGCTGATATCCCCTTCAGCTCGCCTCACCCTTGGGGCGTTCTCGTCAATCAGCAGTAGCTATTGCTGTGACCAGCTTTTGCCATTCACTGCGATATTCGCCGCTTGTCGCAGTTGGCCAGTTGCTGACCACGGCAACAACCAGCCTTTCCTCTGGTACGATGGTTATGGCTTGGCCGAAAATACCTTGGGCGCCATAATTGCCATCGGGGTAAGTCCACCACTGATATCCATAGCCGAACCCGTTATCGCCAAACGATACTTGCGGGCCGCCAGCCTTGTCGAACCACCCTGAAGGCACCACGCCATTGCCACCTTCCAACGCAAGTTGTCCCATTCTCGCATAATCACCCAATGTGATTGAAAGACAGCAGCCGCCAATATTGCGACCCGACGGCTCGATCATCCAGAATAGCGGTCCCTCAAAACCAGCAGGATCGACAATTTTGAGCTTGGCATATTCAGCTAAGCTCTGACCGGTCGCGCGTTCAACCAATACGCCAATCAGATTGGTTTCACCGGTTTTATAAACGAACTTCTCGCCCGCCGGGGCCTCGCGCGGGAGCGCTTTCAATTGGGTAACAATGGCATCTTCACCCTGTGCAGCAACGATTGCGCCCATTTTTGCGACATCGCTATTGGGATCGGTGTAACTCTCGTTCCATCGCACGCCCGAAGTCATGGTAGCGATTTGCTCGACCGTGACCCCTTCATAGGCGGAGCCTTCCATCTCAGGCAGATATTTCGTGACCGGATCTTGCAGGCTGGAGATCCAACCATCCTTCACCGCCGCGCCAAGCAAAGTCGATGTAAACGACTTGGCGACTGAAAAACTGGTCCAACGCTGATCAGGTTTGAAACCCAACCCATATGCCTCATGGCGCAGCTGGCCGTCTTTCAGCACCATGATTCCCGCAGCATTTGTGTCTGCTACAAATTGAGCGATTCTGGCCTGAAGTTCTTGGGAATAGGCAGCACCTTTGGGAAATGTACGCGCTGCTGCAGGGGCATCCACTTCGATGCCGGGAAACCAGCTTTCCATATCGCGGAACCGGGCTTCACGTTGTGCGTCTGTCCAAAACAGGACGTTCAGATCAGCAGGCGTGACGCTTGCCGGGGGCATAGTCAGCCGAAAACTGTCTTTCGAAGCGCCCATCGCAGCAGGTGCCGCGCGCTCCGCCGGAACGGTGGAATTCGCCTGCGTAGCGGGCGGAGCACTTGCGGGATCGTAATCTACATATCCGCAGCCAGCCAACATCGTAGCCGACAACAATCCTACTAGTGCTTTCATCATGCTCTCTCCCTCAACGCCTGATTTTAGCGCCTGTCTTGGCAGCTTTCTTTAGCCACCATCTTTCACCAAGGTCACTTGGCTCACTTCAATTCCGCCAGCGCGAAACCCACCTTCACAATACATCAGATAAAAGCGCCAAAGGCGAACAAAACGTTCATCAAACCCGGCGGGAAGACGGCCTTCTTCCGCCGCTGCATCAAATCGTTCACGCCATATTTTGAGTGTTTCGGCGTAATCCTCCGCGAAATCATGCTGATCTTCCCAGCTTAAGCCGCGCTCTTTCGCCAAACGCTGGAATTCGCTGGTGCGGATCAACAGGCCGCCGGGGAAGATATAGGCCTGAATGAAATCAGCGCTGCCCGCGTAATCATCAAATATCGCATCATCGATACTGATATATTGGATCGCTGCGCGCCCACCCGGTTTGAGGTTTCTGGCGATGCAATCAAAATAGCTGGGCCAGTATTCGCGCCCCACCGCTTCCACCATTTCAACGCTGACAATCGCGTCATATTGGCCATTGGTATCGCGGTAATCCTGCTTACGGAATTCAACCTCGCCATCTTGATGGTCGCGAGCCCAATCCAGCTGCTCGTTGGAAAGGCTAATCGCTGTCACTTTGGCACCGTCATCCGCCAGATGCCCGGCCAATGCGCCCCAACCGCAACCGATTTCCAACACTGTTTTGGGTTTTCGCAGCCGTTTTGACAGATGCACCCATTTGCGCCGTTGAGCGGCTTCCAGATCGTCACTGGTGTCAAAAATGGCGCTGGAATAGCTCATGGTTGGGTCGAGCCATTGGGTGTAGAAATCATTCCCAAGATCGTAATGCGCGTGGATGTTGCGCTCTGATCCCGCTTTACTGTTCCGGTTGAGCCAATGAGCGACCTTGGCCGCGAGCCGAAACAGGCCCTTCGCCCTACCCGTCTGCCCTAAAGAAACAGCGTTGGCATTGAACACGGCGAAGACAGTGACCGGATCCGGGCTATCCCATTCGCCAATTTCCCATGCCTGGTACCAACCGATCGAACCATTCGATGCGAGGCGCATTACGCCGCGCCAATCGCGCAGATTGACAACAGCATCAAAACCCGGCTGACGTCCGCCCAGCAATCGCGTGGTGCCATCAGGCAAGTGTCCAAAGATAGAACCCGTTTCCAGACCGCGATCAATCCGGTCGAGAATTTTGTGCAAACTCGGCGCGATCATGCGTTCCAGCAGGCCGGATTTACGGGCAAACCGTTCTCCGCCGCCGATCAGGTCTTTACCGCGTGTTCCCCCATGCACATTCATGCAGCCCCTATGCCGCGCAGTCCACCGGCCCGCAAGCCCGCTAACCCTTCATATGTTTATAGGCTGCCAAAGCGCGTTCGCGCCCTGCTTTATGCGCAATGATTTTACGTGGGTAGCTGCGCGGACGGCAGCCATGTTCTTCCGGATCATGAATGTAGGGCACGCTCAAGTCTGACAGTTCCGGCACATATTCGCGGATATAGGCAGCCGCATCAAACTTTTCTGACTGGCTGAGCGGCGCCATGATCCTGACGAACATATTGCTGTCCACACCGGTACCGGCGACCCACTGCCAATTGGTTCCGTTGGCCGCGTAATCTGCATCTACCAAAGTATCCCAAAACCATTTTTCGCCGTGCCGCCAATCGATCAGCAAATGCTTGATCAGGAAACTGGCTGCGATCATCCGGACACGGTTATGCATCCACCCGGTTTGGTAGAGCTGCCGCATTCCTGCATCGACTATCGGATAGCCGGTTTTCCCCCGTTGCCATGCCTTGAGATCATCGGCCGCTTTTTCATCGGTTTCAGGATCACGCCATTCAAGGCGGTCAAAATCCTCGCGATAGGATTGCACTGGATAGGCCGGGAATTGGCAAATCACATTCTGCGCATAATCGCGCCAAATCAGTTCTTTGGCATAAGTATTCCACCCCTGCCCCTCACGATGTTTCAAGGCATGCCAGATTTGCGCAGGTGATATCTCTCCGAAATGCAAATGCGGCGACAGGCGGCTTGATCCATCTTGAGATGGCAGATTACGGCCTTCATCGTAATCGCCAACGTCACCTTCCCACTCCGTCAAGCGATCATGTGCGGCGGCTTCTCCGACTTTCCAAAACTCCGCGATACCGCCCGACCAATCAGGTTTCGTCGGCAACAGATCCCAATCGTCCAGCGTATCACTGTGCGGCCAACTGTCTGGATGAGACAGCGTTTCTGGCTCCGGCAAGGTATCGCGCGGCGGCATATGTTCCAGCGTTGCTTTGGAAAACGGAGTGTAGATTTTATACGGCGTACCCGATCCCGTTTTTACCGCGCCCGCCGGTAGCAGGAAATTGCCGTCATACAGTTGCAGATCAAGCACCTCTGCCAACTTACCCTGAGCTTTGCGCCACCAAGGTTCATAGTGACGGATTGCATGGATGGCTTCTGCACCGGTTTCTTCCGCCAGTTTGGTAAGCTCTTCCACCGCATCGCCGCGGCGTAAGATAATACGGGAATGACGCGAACCGAGAGCTTTGGACAAATCGGCAAGCGAGTGATGCAACCACCAACGCGACGCCCCGCCATAGGCGTGATGCCCAGCGGCGCCATCATCCAGAACATATACCGGGATTACCGGTCCAAGCTGCGCCGCCGCATGGAATGCGGGCTGATCTGCGAGGCGCAGGTCCCGCCGCAGCCAGACGATGTGTGGTTTTGTCATGATGCTCCCTTTTGCAGGGTAACGGTCTTAATGCGCGTGTGGTTCCGCCGTTATTGGCTTGCACGGCACATCGGGCAAGGCAACCGTAAAACGATCCCGTGCGCGCGGATCATAGAACCGCGCATCCCTCAGCAATATACCGCCTTTGCCATCATCTTCCACGAATGGAGTACGCGACCAAAACAGGAAAGCATCAAGGTCGGAATTGGTCTTACGCATCTCTGCAAAGTCGGGCCAAGCACACCGGTTTTCGCTCACTCTTTTGGCTTTCCAAGGGGACGGAAGTTCACCAGCAGGGACGATCCAATAATCGTTGCGATCTCCTACGATGATTTCCCTCTGGAAAGACAGGAACGGAGGGGGAGAGGGAATAAACACGCCGTCGGGAATATCGGGTTTGACCGCAGGGCTATCAGCTCCGCCCGACAGAGCTTTATCATTGATGGAATACGCAACCTGAGTGCCGACGGACGTCACAAAATTGGCGCCAATATACAATACGGTAAGCACCAACGCCGCGATGGCCGGCCAACGCCAAGTCTTGTCGTTCTTTTCCCGCCAAAGAGAAAACCACGTCGTAAAACCCATCCCGATCCATAGCCAGATATCGATGATAAACAGCGTATTACCGTAAGACCATTGGCTCGAAAAAGGCTCGAGCAAGCGAATACCGTAGACGTTCAGGAAATCGAGAGCTGGATGGGTCAAGCAACCGATGAAACTCAGCAGATAGAGCCATTTGAAACTCACTGGGAGCCGCCCCTCGGGCCGTTTTCCGCGCTTCGCCTGCCACCGGTCAAAACCATACAACAACGCAGCAAGTATCAGCGGCAACAGAATCAAGGCAGGCGGCCCATGGGTAATTCCGCGCCGGAAACCGAGATGTTCTGCACCGTCCAGCCAGAAGAAACATGCCGCATCAACATCGGGCAAGTTAGCCCCAATAATCAACGCGGGCATAGCAAGGCCCGTCTTGCGTTTTAAGCCAGCTTGACCAAGCAACGCACCGACGAGCGAGTGGGTTAGATTATCCATCGCCAATCCCTAGACATAACTGGAGGGAATTTACAGGCCGCGGCGACCGAAACCACCGCTTCTGTGTATGCCACCATGCTGATTGGACGCGGGTTCGGATGTCAAAGGCCGCGCAAGCATATCATTAATTTCGCGGACCAATTCTTCAAGTTCGTGGACAGAACCCACCAACGTCGCTCCGTTGCGCGGCCCGCTGGATCCCTCAACATATAACACTGTGCTGCCTCCGACATTGCGGACATCCGTCGATGTCTGAGAGCCGGCATAAAACCGCTCAATCTCGGCAAACGTCATGCGGTGCTTAACCTTGAAGTCAGCCTCTGGCTTAACCGAACCCAATCGCACTTCACGCTTATCGGGATCGACTTCTAATTGGGTGACAGACTTACGCGGGTACAACGCGCTCCAGCCAATCACAGCCCCGATCAAACCCAATCCGCTGCACAGTGCAATCCGCGCTAAGTCGGTACCGATACCGGTACTCTCCACCGGCATTTGCCAGAAAAACAGACCGCCTGCGATGAATGCCGTTCCGCCGATTGCTGCAAACACCCTACCCAGCACACTAACATCAGGGTTTTCACGCACCAGAAGCTCGTCGCCTCTATTGGCCCGCAGTAATGTTCCGCCTTCTACAAAATGGATCATCAAACCCCCTTGCCGGATTGTTAGTCGGTCGGGTGCCCCTCTGCCGCATCGACCGTCCACGTCTGCCCCTTGGCCAGCAATTTCGCCAGATTGGCTTCCTTGCCAGCGGCTGATTTTGCCCGCTCTTCAACCACGGCAGCTTCAAATGTAGGCGCCGGATCATCGTAAATTACGCCCAGCGCCATCGGGAATGGACCGAATGGCATTTCGATCAGCAAATGAGCAAGACTGCGATTGGTTGCATCGTGGACCAGAACGTCCGCTGCTTCCCAATCGCCATCGACAACATCGACGACTTTCAGAGCTAGGTTTTCCCGATCCAAAGCAATGCCTTTGTCGAAGCCCGTTTTGGGATCGCCGAATAGCATCGGCTTATCATGTTCCAGCCATAGCTGACGGTCGCCTGCACCCTTGGGAGCGGCAAAATCCTCGAACACGTCTTTGTTATAAACGATACAGTTCTGGAAAATCTCAATAAATGCTGCACCTTGATGGCCGTGGGCAGCTTTCAAAACATCGGGCAAATTCTTCGACACATCGAAGCCGCGACCGATAAAGCGGGCCCCCGCGCCCAGTGCGAAACTGCATGGGTTGGCCGGACGATCATAGGAGCCGATCGGGGTGGACGGGCTCTTGGTCCCTTCCCGGCTTGTTGGTGACGCTTGGCCTTTGGTCAGACCGTAAATCTCATTATTGAACAGCATGATCTGCATATTCACATTGCGACGCAGCACATGCATCATGTGGTTGCCGCCGATGGATAGTCCATCGCCATCACCAGTAACCAGCCATACATCCAAATCTGGATTGGCCAGCTTCACGCCGGTCGCAACGGCTGGCGCGCGGCCATGGATAGTGTGGAAGCCATAGCTTTCCATATAATAGGGGAACCGGCTGGAGCAGCCGATGCCGCTGATAAACACTGTATTTTTCGGGTCACAGCCAAGCTGAGGCAGCGTACGCTGGACCGCCTTCAAGATAGCATAATCACCACAACCAGGGCACCAACGGACTTCCTGATCGGTCTCCCAATCTTTGAGCGTGGTTTCAAACTTTACAGGTGCGTTCATGACAAAGCTCCTTCAATCGCGGATTCAAGCTCGGCGATTGTGAATGGCTGCCCGCTTGTTTTGGTCAACGGTTGTGCATTGACCAAGAACTGATCGCGTAAAACGGTTTTAAACTGGCCTGTATTCATCTCAGGCACCAATATTGTATCATAACCCTTCAGCAACTCTCCAAGGTTGCCCGGCAACGGCCAAATATGGCGAACATGGATGTGCGACACATCCAAACCCTTGGCGCGCGCATTGTGCACCGCTCGCTTGATCGGGCCAAAGGTGGACCCCCAGCCGACCAGAGCCAACTTGCCTGATGTCTCGCCCAGGGTCACTTCCTGGTCAGGCACCTCGACACCCAGAACCTTATTAACCCGGGCATCGGTCATCGCCTGGTGGTTGTCTGGCGCATAATCGATGTGACCTGTATCGACAGCTTTCTCAATCCCGCCGATCCGGTGCATCAAACCTTCAGTGCCCGGCTTGATCCAAGGACGCGCGCCCTTCCCATCCCGTTTATAGGGCAGCAATTGCTCGCCGTTCTTCTCTTCCAAAAACTTGGCGGGGAACGGTTCAAAAGTCTCCGGATCAGGCACTTTCCAAGGCTCCGCCGCGTTGGCGATGTAGCCATCTGTCAGCAGCATTACCGGCGTCATATATTGTGTCGCGATGCGGCATGCCTCGATCGCGCATTCAAATGCGTCGCCCGGTGCCGAACAGGATACAACCGGCATCGGCGCATCACCGTTACGGCCATAAATCGCCTGATACAGATCGCTTTGCTCAGTCTTTGTCGGCAGGCCAGTTGATGGTCCGCCGCGCTGGCTGTTGACGATTACCAGCGGAAGCTCAGTCATAATCGCGAGGCCCATCGCCTCACCCTTTAGCGCGATGCCGGGGCCTGAAGATGATGTCACGCCCAACTGCCCCGCATAGGATGCGCCAATCGCAGCACAAATCGCGGCAATCTCATCCTCCGCTTGGAAAGTGGTCACGCCAAACTCTTTCAGCCGTGCCAAATGGTGCAAAATCGCGGAGGCTGGTGTGATAGGATAACCGCCGAAGAACATCGGCAGTTCTGCCAATTGCGCCCCTGCCACCAAACCGAGCGAGATAGCCTCCGCGCCAGTGATGGTACGGTAAAGACCCGGCGCACTTTCCACCGCAGGCATTGACATTTGCTGGATCGGGCCAGCCAATTCTGCCGTTTCACCATAGGCATGGCCCGCATTGAGTGCCGCAATATTGGCATCTGCAATTTCCGGCTTGCTTTTGAATTTGGATTTCAACCAATCTTCAATCGGGGCTCGCTCCCGGTCGAACATCCACAGGGCTAGACCTAGCGTCCACATATTCTTGGAACGCAGGGCATCTTTGTTACCCAGTCCAAACGGCTTCACTGCTTCAATCGTCAGTGCAGAAATATCGAATGCGAGCACATCCCACTTCGCCAGAGTATCATCTTCCAGCGGACTGACATCATACTTTGCTTTGTCGAGGTTCCGCTTGGAAAACTCACCTGTGTCGATAATGACCAAACCGCCAGGCTTGAGCGATGGCAAATTCACTTTTAGCGCCGCCGGGTTCATCGCAACCAGTACGTCTGGCGCATCACCCGCCGTGTTAATCTCGCGGCTGCCGAAGTTGATCTGGAACGCTGACACACCGAATAAAGTGCCCTGCGGTGCGCGGATCTCTGCCGGGAAATCGGGAAAAGTCGCCAGATCATTGCCGGCAAGCGCGGTGGAAAGCGTAAATTGACCGCCGGTCAGCTGCATTCCATCGCCAGAGTCACCAGCAAAACGCACCACAACTGCATCAGGGGTTTCAGTCAAAGTATCTTTGGCCAAGGTAGCCATCAAAATTCCTTCTCGTGCGCCGTCAACTCAGCGCTTCATTACTATACACTGGCACCTATGCACCGCGCACAAATGTCGCAATGAAGTTTTTCTCCTAGAATGGCAAAAAGTCGAGTGGAAAAAAGCGGGAACCCTGTCTAACCCACCTCACGTCCCAATCGGAGAGATTATTTTGCCAGACGATACAGCCCATTCTGCCCCCCTCCCGACAGCATACCGATCCTGCGTCGGCGTGATGTTGGTGAACTCCGACGGGAAAGTCTTTGTCGGCAAGCGCATTGATAGCCGTGAGACCATGGGCACAGAAGATATGTGGTGGCAGATGCCCCAAGGCGGGGTTGATCCGGGCGAAGACCTGGAAGCCGCAGCCTTTCGTGAATTGGCCGAAGAAACCGGCGTTGTGGCGGCAAACGCTGTTATTATTGGGCGAACCTCCGAACCTATCCGGTATGATTTGCCTGAGGAACTGCTCGGCAAATTATGGAAGGGCAAATATCGCGGGCAGGAACAAGTCTGGTTTCTAATGCGCTTCTCCGGAGATGATGCAGATGTCGACCTGAACGCGCATGATCCCGCAGAATTTGACGCATGGCAATGGGTCGATCCCGAACAGCTGCCAGACCTGATCGTACCTTTTAAGAAGAACGTCTACCGCTCTGTTTTGGCAGAGTTTCGGGAACTGGTTTGATGTGGTGGATCTAGGGTTTCGGGTACCCTGTAATACGGCCAAGCCGCAGCCGCTCAGCCGATAACAGCCACAGATATTCTCAATTCTGTGTTACTTGCGCGTTGGGCAAGACTGCCTCCGCACGCAAAACGGGTTGCTCCGGCCCCTGCCGGATCGCCATTGCTAAACGCCGTGTTTCAGTGCAGCCACTGCCGCAGATTGACTGTAGTTTGCTCAAGTTGACGCGCGCTTTTTCGACCGCGCCCTTTTCCACCAAGGCCGCTCCTTCGCCCGAGATAGCGGCCAAATTGCCCGGATCACGCTTGAGTGCCTCACGGTAATAGCGGATTGCTTTTCCTTGCAGACCTTCACGGCGGGCTGCTTCTGCAAGATGTAGGAAGACAGGCGTATAGGCCGGATCCACGGCCAATGCCGCTTCAAATGCATCAATCGCTTTCTGGGGCTGGCCGGAATTCAGCGCCGACTTACCTTCCGCAATCAGCATCGACGCCCGCATATTCGGTTCCGGATCGCGTGCCTGACCAACGCTTGCGGTCATCGCAAGGGCAAGGGAAAGAGCGGCAGCGGCAGGTCCAAAACGCATGATTAACTCCAGAAAGGCAGATTTCTCAGATGTGTGCGACTCTGCCATGACTTAGAGAGTTAACATGGGGAAGTGAGCTGCGCGATGAAAAATCCATCCGTACCGTCATGGAACGGTGTGAGCCGCGTTCCTTGCGCCCCTTCAACGCCGTGGGGGCGGCCAATCGGCAGATCAAGCGGAGTGGCCGTCCAATCTTTATGCCCCATCAAAAACGCGGCAATACGGTCGGAACCTTCTTCGTTCAGTAACGAACACGTCACGTAGATAATCCGGCCACCCGGTTTCACCAGCTGGGCTGCCATGCGAATTAGGTTGGCTTGTGTTTCAGCAAACTTCAGAAGCTCAGCCTTGTCCAAGCGCCAACGCGCTTCTGGATTGCGGCGCCACGTGCCGGTGCCTGAACATGGTGCGTCGACCAAAACGGCATCTGCTTTGCCGCGAAATTCATTAAGGGCGACCAGTTCTTTGCCATGATCCAGCAAGACCCGTTCGATCATGCTCGCTCCAGCTTTTTCTGCACGGGGCCGCAAACGCGATAGGCGGCTCCGATCAGTATCACTGGCAATTAGGGTGCCGCGATTTTCCATTGCTGCGGCGAGCGACAGTGTTTTGCCACCGGCACCCGCGCACATATCAATGATCGTCTCGCCAGGTTGTGCTTTAACCGCCCGGCATGCCCACTGGCTGCCGTGATCCTGAACTTCGATCTGGCCATTTTGAAAGGCTGGCCATTGTTCGACTTGAGTTCCCGAGGGGTACCGCAAACCGTTATCCGCCAACAGTTCTTCGCCCGCCGCTGGCAGTTCCAAATTGTCCCGCGACGCTTTGAGCGCGTTGACCCGCAAATCCAGCGGAGCGCGTTCTAGCAAGGCCTCGGCTTCATTCCCGGAAATCCAAGACTTCCCCAAATGCCGCACAACCCAGGGCGCTGCTACACCCCCGACAGCAGCAGCTTCATTTTTACCAATTGCGGGCGGCCCATAGTTTGAACCGTCGAAGAGATCCGCCAGTTCCGGCTGCACTTCAACCAACCGCAGCATCGCCGCGCGGCCACTGTTTGGTATTGGCCCGCACGCGCGGATCGCACCGTAAATCAGCTCGCGAATAGCCCGGCGATCTTTAGAACCCGCATAGCGGTTGGCACGGGCCCATTCAGACACAACACGGTCTGCCGGTGCGCCTCTGCTACGGGCTTTCTCGATAATAGTATCCAGTATGCCAATGGCGGATTGAACTCTGGCTGCGGGGGTCATTTTTGGTTCTCAAATTCGTTCTTGAGTGCAGCCTCGAACTCTTCGCGGCCAGGGATAGTCATGCAGCGGAATTCATAACGGGCACCGCTTTGCCCCTGCGCAGCCGCGTTCATTTTGGCGACCATCTTCGTGCCAGCCAGTTCGCAGTCTTCAACACTTGTGAACACAATTTCTGGACGCTGTAAATCGATCTCACCCGGTTTGTCTGGATGCCACCCAAGAATGAACAGCATAACTGGGATAATTTCGATCATATCATGTCCTTACCGCGTCGGGTAATTCGGGGCTTCCCGCGTGATTGCAACGTCGTGGACATGGCTTTCGCTCAAGCCCGCGCCAGTGATCCGGACAAACTTCGCCCGCTCGCGCAAATCAGAAAGTGTGGCCGAACCGGTATAGCCCATCGCCGCTTTAATCCCCCCAACAAGCTGGTGGACCACATCTTTCGCAGGGCCCTTATAGGGCACCTGGCCTTCGATGCCTTCTGGAACCAGCTTCAATGCGGAAACGTCCGCTTGGAAATACCGATCTGCGCTGCCGCGCGCCATTGCACCAACACTGCCCATGCCGCGGTAGCTTTTATAGCTACGACCCTGGTACAGGAATGTCTCACCCGGTGCTTCTGCTGTCCCGGCCAGCATCGATCCAATCATGATGCTGGACGCGCCGGCAGCCATCGCTTTCGCGGCATCGCCCGATGTACGCAAACCGCCATCAGCGATAATTGGAACGCCAGCCTTGGCGGCTGCGTTGGCGCTTTCCATAATCGCTGTCAGCTGCGGAACGCCGACACCCGCAACCACCCGCGTGGTGCAAATAGACCCCGGCCCGATGCCGACTTTAACCGCATCAGCACCGGCATCAATCAGCGCACGGGTCGCCTCAGCGGTGGCAACATTGCCAGCAACAACCTGCACAGTGCTCGACAATTTCTTGGCACGCTCAACCGCGCGCGCGACTTCTTTGTTGTGCCCGTGCGCGGTATCGATAATCACCACATCGCATTCGGCATCAATCAATGCTTCGGTACGCTCGAAACCCTTGTCACCCACCGTCGTGGCTGCAGCCACTCGCAAACGGCCTGCTTCATCTTTTGTGGCATGAGGATAATTGACCGCTTTTTCCATATCTTTGACAGTGATCAAGCCGATGCATTTGTAATCACTATCAACCACGATCAATTTTTCGATCCGGCGGTGATGGAGCAACCGGCGTGCATCCTCTTGGCTGGTACCCAGCGGCACCGTAGCCAAGTTTTCTGTCGTCATAAGCTCGCGAATGGGCTGCTTGGGATTTTCAGCAAAGCGCACATCGCGGTTGGTCAAAATACCGACCAGCTTTTCATCCTTGTCAGTCACAGGAATGCCGCTGATCTTGTTCTGATCCATGATCATTTGCGCATCGCCCAATGTGGCATCAGGCGCGATCGTAATCGGATTAACGACCATGCCGCTTTCAAAACGCTTCACCGCGCGCACTGCAGCGCATTGCTGAACGATATCAAGATTGCGGTGCAGCACGCCAATGCCGCCCATTTGCGCCATGACTATCGCCATATCGGCTTCGGTCACAGTATCCATCGCCGCAGATAGTACCGGAATATTGAGCTCAATACCGCGCGTTAGTTTGGTGCGCGTGTCGGCCATGCTTGGCAAAATGTCGCTTTCCGCCGGGCGGAGCAATACATCATCAAAGGTAAGACCGAGAGGGATATCCATATTCGCCGCTTTCTTTCTACGGTTGGCAGCCATCCGGCTTTTGCGCTTCTTTTCCAAATAGGCCCCGAATAAGCAAAAACCACGCGCGGAACGCGGAGCTTTCAGTCACGGAAGGAATCGCACCATTGGCAACAGTGCAGGCCCCTTTACCGACGAATTGCAGCAGTCGCTAGAGGGTGTGGCCAATTATCCTCTTTCGGTTGTGAAAGCGCCCTAAGGCCTGACGGGCGGATGCGAAGCCGTGCTGCCAAAATGCCGGACAAGCTCCAGATGCAGCAACATGTCTTCTGCCGCACCGCCCAGCTCGATCTCATCCATTTCATCGGAAGGCTTGTGGTAACGATCCTTGGTATAATCCCGCAATGGATCCGGACTTGCGAAGGCGCTCGACACCATCAGTGTCGGGACATCCGCTTGCAGCAAGGCCCAGCCGTCTTGACGTTTTACGAATTGTTTGGCGAATTGAGAATTACCAAGCCCGCGCCCCATTTGTGCAGCGATCAACTTCACTTCATCATCAAGCGGCGTCAGCCCCTCCCCCACAATGGCGACGGGCGAGCCTCGTTTCGCAATACCCACGGCATCCAGATTGAAGGCCGCCACAACAGTGTCCAACGGAATGGGCGGATCACGGGTAAAAGCACGGGCGCCCAGCAAGCCCCATTCTTCCGCCGTAGTACCCAGAAAATAAACATCCCGGTCCAATCGGGGGCCCTTGCCTAACTGTTCTGCAATTTCAGTCAGCATCGACAATCCGCTGGCATTATCGACTGCGCCGTTGCAAATTTGATCACCCGTCGCCTCGTCACCGCAGCGCCCGAAATGGTCCCAATGGGCCAGCAGCAGAACAGCCCCGCTATCAGGCTTTTTCCCAGGCAACTTCGCGATCAGATTATGCGTGCGAACCGTACCCGGTATTGATCGGGCTTCTAAACTCGCCGTTTCATCCAATGGATGTGGCCGGAAACCGGGCATTTTTGCCGTGTCGAGCAAGGCATTGAGCCGTGCAAGCCCCAGCATTGAAGCCGCGCCATCCAGCGACATAACGCCGTCTAACACGGATCCTGCAGACTCTTCTGCCAAGCGGTAAGCGCCATTCTTTCTAATATGGACAAGCTCGGCGAACGCCGCCTCGTCAGAGATGATTGCCAATACCCCCGCAGCGCCGTTTTCCAGCAAGGCATCACGCTGGTCATTGCGATCGTTATGATCCCAAATCATCACAGCAATACGGCCAGCCAGTTCAGCGCGGTCCAAACTCGCCCCAAGTTTGCCGACAAAGACCATTGGGGCATCATCAACCAATGCTCGGCTTCCCGAAGTGAACAGTTTAACCTGCGTTTCCGGGATGGTGATGGATTGGCCATCGCGCATGATCCGCACAGATTGTGATTGCGGAGTCATCAGCGATAATTCTACCGGTGCGAACCAAGGGTGCGCAGGATCGTTAGTAGCGGACTGCAATCCCGCAGCCTGCCATACGTCCGCCAAATACCGCAGCGTTTTGCGTTCGCCCTCGCTACCGGGCCGGCGGCCTTCAAACTCGTCGCTTGCGAGCACTGCGATATGCGCGCTTAACCGGCTCTCAATTCTGTCGAGATTATTCGCATCTGCCCGGGACAGACCGTCTGAACCGGCACAGCTACCAAGCCCGATCAGCGCGCACAGGCAAACCGCCAGTCTAATGCCAGTTTTCACAGTCACACGCCCCTGTTATGCCGCGTTACTCGGCGGTCCAACCGCCATCAATGCTCCAATTAGCACCGGTGACGTTGCCCGCCTCTTCGCGGCACAAGAACACTGCCAGAGCACCTATTTCCGCTGGCTGAACGAACTTCTTGGTGGGCTGCTTTGCAAGCAAGACATCATTGATGACTTCATCACGGGTCAGATCACGCGCCGCCATCGTGTCTGGAATTTGCCCCTCGATCAGCGGGGTCCAGACATATCCAGGACTGATACAGTTTGCTGTGACACCGGTTTGCGCCAATTCCAGAGCCACCGTTTTAGTGAACCCGTCAATCCCATGCTTTGATGCATTATAGGCGCTCTTGAATGGAGAAGCCGTTTTTGAATGGGCGCTCGCGGTGTTGATAATCCGCCCCCAGCCTTTTTCCTTCATGGCTGGCACGGCCAGACGGGTCGTATGAAACACCGCCGTGAGGTTCAGCGCGATAATGGCGTGCCACTTATCGACCGGAAATTCGTCCACCGGTGAAACATGCTGCATTCCGGCGTTATTGACCAGAATATCAACCGGGCCAGCCTGGTCCATCAATGCTTCGCAGCCCTCTTGGCTCATCAGGTCAGCGGCAACATGGCGCGCGCCCATCTCTTCACACAAGGACGCAATCAACGCCTCATCACCAAACCCGCTCAGAACCACCTCTGCGCCCTCTTCAGCCATAGCGCGCGCAACCGCCAGTCCGATGCCGGAGGTGGAGCCGGTTACAAGCGCCCGCTTGCCAGACAGTGTGGCGGATGATGGCATTGGGGTCTCCTGAGAAGAATTTACGCAGCAACCTTTGCGCAACCGGATATTTGCGGGCATCATAGCCGCTGTCCAGAATTATATGCGGCATGGCGACTGCAGAGGGGGGAGTTTTATGCGATTAAGGCGCTATAATCCAAACAATATCAATGTTGAATCTACCGGCGCCGGTGGCCGTGGGCGCTTTCCTGGCGGCGGAGGCGGCAAAGTTGGCCTTGGAACGATAATAATCGCTTTGATCGCATATTTTGTATTTGGCGCTGACCCCCAACAGTTTCTTGGCAGCGGGCAAAATAGTGGGAACGGGCAGATGTCGCAATCTGCCGGCAGCCAACTATCGGAAGAGCAGGCCTGCAATCAGAGCGAATACGCGCTGGAGGCGTGCAACGCGCTGTCATCGCTCAATGAAACGTGGGAACCGATATTTGCGGCTAACAATGTGCGGTTTAAAGCGCCGGGCTTGAACCTGTTCCGCGATGGCCGTGTCAATACTGGCGGCTGCGGATCAGCGACCAGTGCCGCCGGGCCGTTTTATTGTCCGGCGGATCAAAAGATCTACATCGACACAAGCTTCTACGACATGATGGCCCAGCGCATGGGCGCCGGCGGCGATTTCGCACGATACTATGTGATCGCGCATGAATACGGACATCACATCCAGACCGTAACCGGCTTGTCAGAACAAATTCGCAGCGCGCAAGCGCAGAACCCAAGGGCGAGTAACCAGCTGCAAGTGCGGATGGAATTACAGGCAGACTGCTATGCCGGAGTATGGGCGAGCAAAAACCGAAACGCGATTGAGCCGGGGGATCTGGAAGAAGGGCTGACGGCAGCTGCTGCGATTGGTGATGACACATTGCAACGCAACGCCGGTCAGCGAATTAATCCGGAAGCCTTTACCCACGGCACCAGCGAACAACGAATGCAATGGCTCCGCACCGGATTGCGGACCGGCGATTCGAACGCATGCGATACGTTTTCAGACCTAAGGGGCTAGAAAATAGAAAGGCGAGCAGCTCAATGCTGCCCGCCTTTCAGGTCTTTCAGAAGGCGGGGACTGTGGGTATCAGCCTTCTGAAGCCCAATTTGCAATTTGTTCGTCCAGGGCTTTGAGGACTTCTGTACGGGTTTCCTCATCAAGTTCTTTATTCGTGGCCAAAGCTGCCCGCGCCTCTTTCAAGCCGGTCAGGGCGCTAGCCATGATTTTGCTTTTGCAAATGCGGATCACACGTTTGCCGTCGGAGTCAGTGGTTTCACCGGCTTCACCTGCATCGGTACACTCCATCGAAATGTTCGTGACGCCTTCATCCCGTAACTCGATGATAGCGACTTCAGCCTCTTTCATCGCTTCTTTGACTTCAACTCTAACGTCGACCAGCTCTTCGCGAAGTTCGCGGAGAAGCTCTTCGCGTTCTTCCGGCGTCATGTTGTCATCCCCTTGGATGTACACGCTCTTCGTGCGGTTGATCACTTTGACCGTCTTCTTGTCGTCACTCTCTTCAGCCGCGGTGTCGACAACGTAAACACGGGTTTCGTTTTCGGGCGCTACAGCGCTGGAAGCAGCGCTTTGCACAGCCAGCGGGGCTGGAGGAGGCGCAGGAGGTGCTGGCGGCGTAGGTGTGCCGCCCATGCTTACCGAAGGCGCAGCGGGCGGAGCCGGAGGAGCCGTTGCCAAAGCTTCGGCATAGCTAACCGATGCAGTCAAGGGCAGCGCCAGAACGGCAGCGCCAAGAAGTACACGGCCGGCAGTCCGGCGGCGCGGTGAAATATCAGACATGGTAAGGCTCCTCAAACGATGGATAATAGATTTTTCGCCGATCACAGGACACGCCATTGGCGCCGCAAGAGCGATATCCGGGCCAGCAGCAAAACTGGCAATAACAGTGGCGTAGGCAGCTTTGTCAGCATCGCCTCGCATAGCGATCACTCTGGCATCACAGGCGGCTTCTTGATCGCGCCGCATCGCACGCCAGCCATACCACCCAAGCGGGTTGAACCAGTGCAGCGCGAACAGTGGTTGCACCAACACATTAGCGAGGAGATCCTGCGCGCGGTGATGCGACAATTCATGCTCAATCGCCAGGTCACGCTCGGTCTTGTCAGTGCATGCCATAAAACCAACCGGCAGCGCGACCACCCGGTCGATCACACCAAATGCGATCGGTGAGTTAGTGTCTGGTGTTTCCACCAGATTGACCCCATCCACCTGGCCAACCGGCCTTGCCTCAAGCAGCAGCTGCGAGCGCATCCTAAAATAGTAGTAGAAACGCACAGCGAGGAACATCAGCACCCCGATCAGCCAAATTCCCATTGCCAGAGCAGCCCAATCCACGGCCGCAAATGGCGTCTCTGCTATTGTCTGATTACCGATCGCGCTGGCGGCAATTCCAGTTAACGCAGTTGGTGCCTCCGAAGCCACTGATGTCACCTCCGGCATGGTCCCGGCGGCAATTAACGGAGCTTCGGCTAAAGCTGCCTCTTCTGGTGCAAGCCATGCTGGTAGAACCACTGGCGGAACCACCAAGCGGACCAGCGGTATCATCCATAACCAATAGGCCACATGGGGGCCAAAATATCGCGCCACCGGTCGGCGAACAAACAGCACCAAAGCAATCAATGCTGCAGTCCAAATGAGTGTATCGACTAGCCAATCGGTCATTTGCGCAGCTCCTTCAACAGAGCTTCCATTTCCGCCAAATCATCATCCGACAACGCCTCGGATTCTGCCAGATAAGCAAATAGCGGTGCTGCCCGCCCTCCAAATAAACGATCGACCAACCGCCGCGACTCTCCGCCGACATAGTCAGCGCGCGCGATCAACGGCGCATATAAAAAACGGCGACCATCAGGGCTGGTAGAAATCGCTTTCTTTGCAACCAATCGTGACAATAAGGTTTTTACGGTGGCAAGGCTCCACTGGCGCTTCTCACAAACGCTGTCGCAAACCTCTGAAGCTGTGATCGGGTTGCGCTGCCAAAGCGCTTCCATGACCGCGAGTTCCGCCTCACTAATCCGGTCTGGTTGTTCAGATTTTGACGATGTCATGTGATCCACCCTCTCATTCGATTACATCTGTAGCCATGACGACTACGGATGTAAACATGAAGACTGGATGAATGGCAGATACCGTTCGCCGGATGACGTTTAACAGCCGTCTCAAACGCAATTCGGGCGGAGAAGCACGCTCCCCCGCCCGAATATTCTCAAGTCCTAGCCGCTTTAGCTGTCAGCAGCGGCCGCTTCTGTTTCATCCTGCGAACCGGTGAGCCCGGACCATTGGATGTTGCGGGTTGCATACATCAGCACCGCAAGCGCTACGAACAGCAGTACCGAACCGATCATCAGCGACCATGCTTCAAGGCTAAGCAGAACATATAGCGTCGCATATAGGCCGGTCAGCATCCCGCCGATCATCCATGCGCGCCGCCATCCCCCAAGTACCGCCGCACTGTAGGACGTAAGCAAACCGATGATCGCAAAGCTGGCAACGATATAGGCCCATGTGAAGCCGATCACTTCCGAGAATGCGAGCAGCATCACAAAGAACAGCACCAGACCCACGCCAGTCAGCAAATATTCTGCCGCTGCAACTCGTGCGCCTGCAACCACATCAAACATGAAGAAACATACGAAGGTAAAGCCGATAAACAGGAAGCCATACTTCACCGACCGATCAACCTGGCTGTAGAGATCAACGGGTTCAATCAAGCGGATCGAAGCGAATTTGGTTTGCGAATTATCGGCGGCAACCGATGCATAATATTCTGCATCACGCCCACTGCCGTCCTCAATAATAGGAGCAGGCGCATCGCTCAAATTCACCAACGCCTCGCCCAAAGCCAAATTGGTTATGCCTTCGTAATTGGCGGTGAACCCTTCTTCGGAAACCTCCGGATTGTCCGGCAGAAAGCTGCCTTTGAAGCTTGGGTGCTGCCACGGGGATGTTACTTTCCATTCCGTCTCACCGCCACGTGGTACAAGCGAAATCGAGCGGCTACCGCGCAAACCATACTTCCAGTTTACGGCCAGTTCTCCACTGCCGTCCCAATTTACAGCAGTGGAGAACCCTGAGCCATTGGTGCTGGCAGGCCCGTTTCCAGGATGCAATTCCTGTACGTCTCCGGCGACCGTAACAGTCGTGCCATCGGTCAGTCCTCTCGGGTCGGACACCCCGAAACGAAGCTCTGCCTGATCAAATAGCAGCTTGTCACGGCCCACACCGCTCCGGTCCAGATCAGTGGGCAGGACAAAGCTTGCAAGACCGCTGAGATCGGATTGATAGATGACCGAGCGATAGATCGAATATTGCTTCACGTCCGGCGCTAAATCGGTCTTTATGCTTTGCTTGAGCGGAGACAGGAACATCTCGCGCCGGACGGTGACAGAGCGTGTCACTTGTTTGCCATCGACGGTTTCTGTTTGAACCGACTGGTCCTCGTAAGGGATGACCAAAACTGGACCGGTAACGGTTTGCGCCCCGCCCCAACCGGCGGTGATAGACTGCTGCGCGGTGCGGGATTGGTTTTCCCTATCACCCACCAACGCATACACCATCAACAACGGTATCAGCAGCACTACACCGATAATTGCTGCTAGAAACAGCTTCACGCCAGGACTTCGATCACGCTTCATTTTTACCTCCCACAATACGATAAACCGTGCATTGAGAGCGACGAACTGAACACTTTGTGAATGGCAGCCGGAACAATCACATGACGCTGGAAAATAGCGCCAAAGATTGGCACCATTGCCATATGATTACAGTGCTAAAGCAAATTGTATCCCTATTCGTTCTGGTCATCGCACCAATTTCGTTGGCCGCACAACCGGTTTCGGAACCCGTCGAAAGCCCTGCGCAATACAGCGTTACCAATGTTGTTTTGGAAACATCGCTCGGCGATCTTGTTATTGCGTTGGAAACCGAACGAGCACCGATTACGGCCAATAACTTCCTGCGCTATGTTGATGAGGGCCGCCTAGATGGCACCGTGTTTTACCGCCGGATGGAATTGGATTGGGGAACGCAGCCCAATGGGCTAATCCAAGGGGGCACGCAATTCGATCCTGATCGTATACTGCTTCCCATACCCCATGAACGTACGACCGATACCGGTGTGCTGCATCTGCGGGGCGCACTGTCGATGGCGCGCAACGAGCCTGGGACAGCAACCGGTGACTTTTCCATCATGCTGCAAGACGCACCCGGAATGAATGCCAACCCCGACAGCCCTGATCCCCTGTGGCAAGAGGGCTATGCCGCATTTGGCTACGTCACCAGCGGCATGGACATAGTCGAGGCCATCCACGCCGCACCCACAGATCCTGACAAGGGAGAGGGTTGGATGAAAGGCCAGATGTTGGCAGAACCGGTGATGATTATGAAAGCCCGGAGAGCGGACACCCCGCCGGACTAATCAGTCACCAGCACACATAACACAGATACAATCGCAGTTTTGATGGCCGAGCCTGAAGCCCGGCCAAAAATCAATAAACCCGCTTTTTCGGTTTGATATATTCCGCATCATCAGTGAGCGTATATTCATGAACCGGGCGATAATCGATTTTCACTTCGCCGCCAGTGCCGCCCCAGCCGTTAAACCAGGCTGCGGTGTGCTTCATCCATTTCTTATCATCACGCTCAGGGAAGTCTTCATGCGCGTGGGCGCCGCGACTTTCCTTGCGGTTTTCAGCAGACGCCATTGTCACGCTGGCTTGCGCGATCAAATTGTCGAGCTCCAGCGTTTCGATCAAATCGCTGTTCCAGATGAGTGAACGGTCAGAAACCTTGATATCCGACATCTTCTTATAAGTGTCTGCAAGCTGCTTGACGCCTTCTGCCATCAACGCGCTGTCACGGAAAACGGCGGCGTGTTTCTGCATCGTCTTTTGCATATCGCTACGCAGTTCAGCAGTTGGTGTACCGCCATCCGCATGGCGGAAGTGGTCAAGACGGCCAAGTGACAAATCAGCGCTGTCTTTCGGCAGTTCTGGCTGCGCTTTGCCTGCTTCGGTGATTTCCTTGAGGCGGTGACCGGTTGCCCGGCCAAATACGACCAGATCAATCAGAGAGTTAGAACCAAGGCGGTTCGCCCCATGCACGGACACACACGCTGCTTCACCAACGGCAAACAAGCCGGGTACAACTGTGTCAGGATTGCCATCCTTGCCAATGGTCACAACTTCGCCGTGGTAGTTACACGGAATGCCGCCCATATTGTAGTGAACCGTTGGGGTCACTGGCAAAGGCTGGCGCGTCAGATCGACGCCGGCAAAGATTTTGCCGCTCTCTGTGATACCCGGCAGCCGCTCTGCCAATACCGATTCTTCGATGTGATCGAGATGGAGATAAATATGATCGCCATCATCGCCAACACCGCGTCCCTCGCGCATTTCCAGCGCCATTGAACGCGATACAACGTCGCGCGACGCCAGATCTTTGGCAGAAGGTGCATAACGTTCCATGAAACGCTCACCTTCGGAATTGGTCAGATAACCGCCTTCACCCCTTGCACCTTCTGTAATCAGCACACCTGCGCCGTAGATACCGGTCGGGTGGAACTGGACGAATTCCATGTCCTGCAATGGCAAGCCAGCGCGCAGCACCATACCGCCGCCATCACCTGTACATGTGTGCGCAGATGTCGCGGTGAAATAACACCGTCCATACCCACCAGTAGCCAGCACAACATTTTGCGCGCGGAACCGGTGAATGGAACCATCATCCAAACACATAGCGATAACGCCAACGCACTTGCCGTCATTCATAATCAGGTCGAGCGCAAAATACTCGATGAAGAAATCCGCATCATATTTCAGGCTCTGCTGATACAGCGCGTGGAGCATGGCGTGGCCAGTACGGTCCGCAGCTGCACAGGTCCGTTGGACCGGCGGGCCTTCACCCATATTCTGCATGTGGCCGCCAAATGGCCGCTGATAAATTGTTCCATCCTCATTCCGCGAAAACGGAACACCAGCATGTTCAAGTTCGTAAACAGCAGCCGGAGCTTCACGCGCGAGATATTCGATCGCGTCTTGATCGCCCAGCCAGTCGGCACCTTTGACGGTGTCATACATATGCCACGACCAGTGATCCGGCGTGTTGTTACCGAGCGAGGCAGCAATGCCGCCTTGCGCTGCAACTGTGTGCGACCGGGTCGGGAAAACCTTGGAAATATTTGCTGTCTTGAGCCCCGCTTCAGCGCTGCCCATTGTGGCGCGCAAGCCGGAGCCGCCAGCACCAACGACCACAACGTCATATAGGTGATCGATGATCTTATAAGCTGGTACATCAGCCATTATGCGGCTCCTCCAAGAGCAAGTCGAGCGACGCAGAAAATGCCAAATGCACCGCCGCCAATAGTAGATAGATTAAGCAAAGCGAGAGCGCCGAACTTGTTCCCCGCCTCATGCACGTAATCCTCGATCAGAACTTGCAGACCAAGCCGTGCGTGCCAGAATACGCAGATAATCAGCAGCACCATCGCGGTTGCAGGAACCGGCTTCGCCAGATGCGCGCTGACTGTTTCATACGATAGGTTCGGCAGCAAAATGAAAGTTGTCATTAGCCACAACATCAGCACGACATTGCCGATCGCGGTAAACCGCTGGATCAACCAGTGATGCGCCCCTTCGTGAGCAGACCCCAGCCCGCGTACTTTCCCGATGGAGGTTCCGTTACCCATGTTCAAATCCTTAAAGATACAGCACTGCCGCCCAGAAGGCGGCAGTCAGTAAAATAGCGATAATCGGGCTCGCGATCGACCAGACCTTATTCGCGTCCAATTCGTAACCGGCACCGATATCCAAAACAAAGTGCCGCATACCGGAACAGAAATGGGTGAAGAACGCCCATGACAAACCGATCACAACCAGCTTCAATATGATTTTGATAATCGAATACAGGATATCAATCCCTGCAAAACTCAACGCGCCCAGATCAGCCCAAACCCAGCTCTGAAATGTCGCATATGCCTCTGGCCCGCTCGCCAAAGCGCCAAGCCACCACAGCAGCATGGCAAGGCCGGCAATAGCCATCCCGTCGCCCGATACGCGGTGCAATATGGAAACCAGCATATGCGGTCCCCATTTCCAAATCGACAAATGTGGTGAAAGCGGCCTGTTGGTCATAAAAATATCCGGCAAAGTCCCCAGTTGAACGCACTCCCATAGCGCAATGCGTCTGCGAAACAAGGCACTGGCGCTCGACATTGGCTGCAAATTTGCGGATAGGCGTTGCATGACATGCATCCTCCTGACTGGATCAAGCCGAGGTATTGGCGCCGCTATCCATAGCCAACTTGAACAGCGCGGTGTTTCCGTAATTGGTCATGCGACGAAACCGCATGGCGGAACACACATTGCTGCAGATTTTTCTGACCCGGCTGCACCGCGCCAATTGTGGGATGCTGCGCTGCAAATGTCTGGCGGCACAATCGATGTTCTCATCAACAATGCCGGCCTATTCGAAGCATCGCAGTTAAATCAGCCGGATGAGGATTGGTCGACCGATTGGCGGCGAGCTCTTGATATCAACCTGACTGCCGCCGCCGAATTATCCCGCCAGGCGGTGCTTCATTGGCAAGACAAAGGCATTCCCGGCCGAATTGTCCACATCGCCAGCCGTGCCGGGCATCGCGGAGACAGTCCCGCACATTGGCACTACGCCGCGGCCAAAGGCGGAATGCTGGCGATGCACAAGACCATTGCCCGCGCCTATGCCAAGGAACGGATTTGCAGTTATGCCATCACTCCGGGCTTCACTGACACGGCCATGGCCGGTGACTATCTTGAAAGCCGAGGCGGCGCAGGGCTGCTTGCAGATATCCCCTTAGGCCGTGTGGCAGAGCCGGAAGAGATAGCGAATATTGCCGTTTATTGCGCGCTTGATGCACCCGAAAGCCTAACCGGCGCCACACTCGACGCGAACGGAGCTAGCTATGTCCGCTAAAGATGCCGACAGCTGGAAGATCATAGCCTTCGCCCCAAAAAAGGTGGTCCAAGCCGTTCTGCTCGCACATGATAATGCGTGGGATTGGGATCCCGAAATTGTTCTTTCGGGCAGCGAAATCGCCGAGGACACACCGGATGAATGGCAGTTGGAGGCCTGGCTGCCGCGCAACCCAACCGACGCCGACATGGCTGCCATTGCCGCGCTATTTTCCGCCTCGCCACCAAAATTGATATCAGAAAAGCTGGAGCAACAAGATTGGCTGACACTTAGTCAACAAGGTGTTGAACCGATCAGCGCAGGCAAGTTTTTGGTCCACACGCCAGATCATCCGGCCAGCAATAAGGCCGGGGTCAGAAGCTTTGCGATACCGGCCAGCCAAGCCTTCGGCACAGGGCAGCACGAAACAACTGCCGGATGTTTGGCGATGCTGACACTGATGAAACAAACCGGAATTCAGGCGCGAAACGTTGCAGATATCGGGACCGGCACTGGATTGTTGGCCTTCGCCGCGCTTGATCTATGGCCGCGAGCCCTCGCCACCGCGAGTGATATCGATGCAGTCTGTACTGGCGTGGTAGAAGATAATTGTGCCGCCAATGGATTTAATCTGGGCCATCGTCCGGGTGAGCTGACCATGATCATCGCGGACGGAATGGATGATCCCTTGCTGCAAGCGCGCGGGCCGTATGACCTTCTGATTGCCAATATTTTGGCCGGGCCACTGGTCGAACTGGCGCCTGATTTCGCGAGGGCCGTTCCACCGGGAGGAAGCGTGGTTTTGGCGGGCTTGCTCACTGAACAAGAACCCAAAGTTCGCCGCGCTTATCGCAAAGCCGGTTTCCGCTTAGCCAAGCGCCTGATCAATGGTGATTGGTCGATATTGTGGCTGCGCAAGCGAAGCCAAACCTAGACCTAAACCGACTTTAGCGTTTTTTCCAAATGCGCCAATGCCGCGCGAGTAAACGCTTCCATATTTCCAATCCGGTCATCCCGGCCTGTTTCCGTCACCTGTACCCAATCGCCATCGGGGCCGACTATCGCGGCGCAGCTGGTCCCTCCCGGCGCGCCGGTGGGATGAGTACTGCCCCCTACTGAACCGCTTTCGGCAATGCCCCAATCAGCATGGAAATTATCGCGGATCGATCGCGCTTGCAGCAGCGCATATTCCGGACTGGCGCCGCGCATTCCTTTATACGCCTCACGCGGCTGATCGAACAGCACGTCGCGGGCACGGAATGAATATACCGTCCCGCCCCCGACAAAGAAATCCAGCGCGCCTGGTACCGTCAGCAACGATGCCGCAATCAAGCCGCCGGTCGCGCCATCTGCCACTGCGATTTTCTCGCCCCGTGCCCGCAATAACTCAGCAATACGCAGCGCTTGGGGATGAAGCTCGGTCAGCATCAATCGGTCTTTTCGCCGGTGCGCGTCAACGGATAGAGGAACTGCTTACTATATCCCTTTGGCACATCCTCTGGAATGCCGTAATCTTTCGGCCAGCGATCCTCCGGCAAATGGAAGGTCCCGAACATCTTGTCGATAAACGGGAAATGGATTGCGAAATTCACGTCAAAAGCTTCACGTTCCAATCCGTGATGCCAGTGGTGGAAGCGCGGCGTCGCAACCCAGTGCCCCAACCGATTGAAATTGCCGCCCACATTGGCGTGTAGCAATGACGAGTAGATATACACGAAGCCGATATAAGCTTGCATCACAGACGCATCAAAACCGAGGGTGAACAGCGGCAGGGATGTGATTGTTCGCAGCAGGATAACCTCGACAATATGCATCCGCGATCCGGCCAGCCAATCCATGCTCTTGGCGCTATGGTGGACCGCGTGGAAACCCCACAGGAACGGCACCTGATGGAACAGCCGGTGATACCAATATTGCGCCATGTCAGAAATGAACACCGCGATCACAAATTGCAGCAACCACGGCATACTCGCCACGAATGCGCGGAACGCATCCCAATTGCTGGTATTGGCGTTGATAATCTCTGACGGTGACAGCGTGATAAAGGCCAGCACTTGGACAAACATCGTGCTGACCAGAAAATAGAACAAGTCTTCGCGCCATTCATTGCGGAACAAGCGTTGTTCGCGGCGATGCGGACGGAACCGTTCCAGCGGCGCGAACATAAAACCCGTGACCAGCAGGTTGACGATAAAGAAATCCAACCCGAAGAATATGCCCCAGCTCTGCGTTTCTTCCGCTCGAACGGCAGATCCGCCAATCAACGCTGCACCAAGACCAATCACCAATGCGACCAACCCCAGCGCTTTGCGCGGCCTCAGCAGCAAGCTGAGCAAGGACAAAGCATAGCTGCCGAGCAGGATGACATGGAGAACGGTACGAAAACCGCTCCAATCCTTAATCACCGCAAGTTCAGGTGTCGCGAACCAATCAGGAAAGCGCAAGGCGACAACCATAATCAGGCCAGCCGCCGCCAGCAAAATGGCGAAGAAACCGGAAAGCCAACCGCTGCCGAAACGGCGCACTTGCGCCGGTGACTCAAGATCACGCATGAATTGGCGCAGAAGCGGCAGCGCCTTTTCGTCGAGCTTTTCCTCCAGTTTCAAAGCGTATCCTCTGTTGGTTTTGGAAGCATTTGCTCAGGAACGCCCTGCCCCTTCGCCCGATAGTGATATGCGACAGTAGCGGTGACAATCCTGTGCATCAATTCCATCCGCTCTGGTACCGGCGTTGCCGTCCTACCGATCAGCACAACAATAGCATAACGATGCCCGTCTGGCGCTGTCAGTATCCCCACATCATTATAGCCTGTCTGGTCGCCGATTACGCCGGGCGGGACGATATCCAGCACTTGCCCTGTTCCCGTCTTGTGCCCGATCGACCAGCCCGAAGGTACCCCCCCTTTCAGTCTGTTTGGACCGCTTTTCACATCATCAAGCAGGCCCAGCATCAACGCCGTTGTTTCAGGCTGCAACAGCTCTCCCTTGGCCAATTTGGCCAGTGCCAGCGCAATCGCATTCGGGGTTGCCCCATCGACCGGGTCCGCAACATATTCATCAAATATCACTTTGCGCTGCGCAGCGGGGACAGCTTTTCGTGCTTCGAAAAACCGCTTACCAATGGAAAAGGAAGGATCCCATTCCAGCCCCGCAAGCGCGCTTTGCATCTCACGTTCTCCGGGGCCGAATTTGATCCCGTCCAGCCCGGCGCTGATCAAACTATTGCGTACACCGGGCGGGCCACCGACGCGCTTCAGCAGCATGTCGTTCGCGGTGTTATCGCTCTCGGTAATCGCCCTGCGCAGCAAATCTGCATAGTTGGTATGAAATGCCCCGCGCGCGAGAACGATCTTGCGGATCGGTTGGTGAAAGACGGTAAGATCGCTGCGAAACACCGATACGCTTTCATTCAGGTCCAGCTCGCCTGTATCCACTCTTTGCAACGCGGCGAGCGCCACCCATAATTTACTCAGGCTTTGCTGGGGAAGCAGACGTTCTCCGTTATAGTGGATGAGCCGGTCACGCTCCACATCACGCACCGCTAGGCCAATCACTCCGTCAAACGCGGCCGCGTTGGATTTCAGTTGTGCATCAAGTGCAACCTGTTCTGCTGGCAATGCTGGAACAGCAACGGGGCTTTCAGTTGCCTCTCCCTGCGGTTGCGCAGCCGTAATATCGTCTTCGCCAGATGTGCCACATGCAGCAAGTGCGATGCAGGATAAAGCGCATAGCGCCTTGGCCAATGCAGCGCGGAATATCATCCCGCCGCTTTCACGATATCTGCCCACGCCGCTTCATCAATCACTTCGATACCCAGATCAGCCGCCTTTTTCAGCTTACTACCTGCGCCCGGCCCTGCGACCAGCAAATCGGTTTTTGCGCTGACGGAGCCTGATGCCTTCGCCCCCAGCCGTTCTGCCTGTGCTTTCGCCTCGTCCCGGCTCATCGTTTCCAATTTGCCAGTGAACACCACCACTTTGCCGGCTACCGGGCTGTCCAACGTCTCAACCTCATAAAGCGGCGGACTGACTTCGTTCAGCAAATCTTCCCAAACCGCCACATTGTGCTCTTCATGGAAAAAATCGCCTAGCGCCTCTGCAACCGCTCCGCCGATACCGTCGATAGCCGTGATTTCGGACTCGCTGCCATCGCCAGCATTGCGTGCTGTTTCCGCTGCCATGCGGACAGCCGGCAGGGTATGAAATGTCTTGAGCAACTCGCGTGCTGTAACCGCGCCGACATGGCGGATACCCAGTCCGAATAACAGCCGTGCTGCATCGGGCGCGCGTTTATTTTCGATGGAATCCATCAGCTTCTCAACCGACCTTTCCTGCCATCCTTCCAGCGCAAGAATAGCGTCTTTGCGGGTATGCAGCCGGAAGATGTCAGCGGGGCTTTCCAGCCAGCCAAGCGCAAAGAACTGATCAATGGTTTTCTCGCCCAATCCATCAATATCCAGCGCGCCGCGGCTGACGAAATGCTTTAGCCTTTCCGTGCGCTGCGCCGGGCAGATTAACCCGCCTGTGCACCGTATATCAACTTCACCTTCCTCAGCGACAGCTTCGCTATCACATTCGGGGCACCGATCTGGAAACTGGTACGCGTCCCGCTGTGCATCAAGTGTCAAATTCTCGACAACTTGCGGGATGACATCCCCAGCGCGTTGCACCTTCACTCGGTCACCGGGCCGAACGCCCAGACGCGCGATTTCGTCCCGGTTGTGCAAGGTCACATTGGTCACGGTAACGCCGCCCACCAGCACCGGCGCGAGCCGCCCGACCGGCGTCAACTTGCCCGTGCGCCCAACTTGGATGTCGATGCTTTCCAATGTTGTTTCGGCCTGTTCAGCAGGGAATTTCCGCGCGATGGCCCAACGCGGAAACTTGGTCACAAAACCCAGCCGCTTTTGCCAATCCAGCCGATCGACTTTGAACACGACCCCGTCAATTTCATAAGGCAAATCCGGCCGCGCAGTGTTGATCTGCTGATAATGCGCCAACATCTCAGCCAGTGTTTCGCAGCGCGTGAACAACGGGGATACCGGCACGTCCCACGTCTCTAACTGGCGCACAACATCTGCTTGCGTTTCGCCGGGGATGGCCGAGGCATCACCCCACCCATGTGCCCAGAACTTCAACGGGCGTTTTGCAGTGACGCTCGCATCCTTCTGGCGTAGCGATCCGGCGGCTGCGTTTCTGGGGTTCGCGAACAGCTTCCCGTCCGCCTTTTGCTGCGCAGCATTGAGTGCAGCAAAATCAGCGCGAGACATATATACTTCGCCCCGAATTTCGAACACATCGGGCGCACCTTCCGGCAGTTGCTGGGGTATATCCGGAATATATGCGACGTTGGTCGTCACGTCTTCCCCCACTTGCCCATCGCCGCGTGTTGCCGCGCGAACCAGTTTGCCATTTTCATAGCGGAGCGAACAGGACAGCCCGTCAATTTTGTCCTCTGCGGTGAAGGCAATTGGCTCACCATCAGGCAATGCCAAAAAGCGGCGAACACGTGCAGCAAATTCTGCAACTTCCTCGTCGCTAAACGCATTGTCGAGGCTCATCATGCGAACCTCATGCGTTACCTTGCTCAATGGCGATGCCGCGACCGCATGACCGACTTTCTGGCTCGGGCTGTCTGGCCGGACCAAATGCGGAAACGCTTCCTCCAGCTCACGATTGCGGCGGATCAGCGCATCATATTCCTGATCCGAAATCTGCGGCGCATCCTTGGCGTGATACAGCTCATCATGCTTCGCAATCTGGCGAGCAAGGCGCATCAGTTCATTGGCGGCATCGGCTTCCGAAGGCTCGGTCATCTTGGCGCCACTTTGGCGACCATCCAGGCTTCGTCAGACTTCTCGGCCCAAATCCAGACCGACTTCTCGATCGTATGTCCAAATGATAGTCCGGTGATCGCCGTGCAACGCCGGCTCAAACATCGGATTTCAGCCAGATCAATCAATACGGCGAATTGCTGGTCAATGTAGTCGGGAGAACAAGAATATCGACCTTTTATGATCACTCCAAGATCGGAAAACCGCTCAATATAGTCTTGGGTCGGTTGTCCGTAGGCATATGCCAGACAGACGAAATCGAGCTTCTCACCAAACCTGTCCTGGGTTTGCTTTATGCGATGCCGGAACATGGCTTCGACAGCGTCTGGATCAGCACTCTCTAAAGGCCACTCTCCGAACTCGATAATCGCCGCCGGCGGCATGGTGATCGCCTCAGACGATTGCGCCACCCTAGGTAGCAACAATCCGAAAATCGCGAGCAAAAGCGCCGCTACTCTGGTGGACATATCACACCCCCTCCAACAACCGCACTGCTTGCGCCCTAGCCTCCGGCGTCACTTCAGCGCCGCTGAGCATTCGTGCGATTTCTTCTTGGCGGGCATCAGCATCCAGCAAGCCAACCGACGTCCGCGTGACCGTACCCTCGCTCGACTTGGCAATCATATAATGCTCGCCGCCGCGTGCAGCCACTTGCGGGCTGTGGGTTACGGCGAGCAATTGTCCTCCGCTCGCCAGCCGTGCCAAACGGTCGCCTATCGCGGATGCCACTGCACCGCCAACCCCGCGATCAATCTCGTCAAAAATCACTGTTGCCGCGCCGCCTTTCTCTGCCAGCGCCACTTTTAACGCGAGGATAAATCGCGACAGTTCCCCGCCCGATGCGATTTTGTTGAGCGGTGCGAAAGGCGCGCCGGGGTTTGTGGAAATCAGAAACTCGACGCTGTCCATTCCCGTCGGGCCCCAGCGGTCTTCCGGCAAGGCTTCCACCGCCGTTTGGAATTTCGCCGCATCCAGCTTGAGCGGGGCAAGTTCCGCGGCAACTGCCTTGTCCAGCTTCTTCGCCGCACTCGCGCGTGCATCATGCAGCTTTTGCGCCGCTGAGCGATAGGATTCCGCCGCCGCCTGTGCCGCTTTTTCCAGCGCGCCAACACCCGCTTCGCCGCTTTCAATGGCGTCCAGCTGCGCTCTCATTTCAACCATCAAGGCGGGCAAAGCCTCAACATCGCACCGATGTTTGCGCGCCGCCGCCCGCAATTCAAAAAGCCGCGTTTCCGCATCATCTAGCGCCGCCGGATCATGGACGAGAGAATGACCAGCTGCGGTGAGCTTATCCTCTGCTTCTCCCGCCTCCACCACGGCGCGATCAAGCGATTCCAGCGCGTCTGCCAGCAGCGAATGTTCTTCTGCAATCCGATCAAGCTTGCGCGCTGCACTGCGCAGCAGCGCTAGTGGCGATTTTGACCCATCCCACACCTTGCGCAAATCTTCGAGCTCGCCTTGCAGCCGCTCGCCTTTTTGCATGTCGGACCGCAAGCCCGCCAATTGTGCCTCTTCGCCTGCAATTGGTCGCAATTCAGTAAGCTCTGCCAGATGTGCGATCAGCAGATCTTCATCTTCTTTGGCCTGATCAATCGATGCCTTCGCCTCAGCCAGCTTAGCCTCCGCATCGCGCCACACTGTCCACGCGCGGGCAACCTTATCCGCATCAGTTCCGGCATACCGGTCCAGCAAACGCATATGTCCGCGCGGATTGACCAACCCGCGATCATCATGCTGCCCATGCAATTCAACCAGCGTCCCTGCCATTTCGCGTAGGAGAGCAACACCAACTGGCTGGTCATTCACAAACGCTTTGGAACCACCATCCGCTTTCAATCTGCGCCGGACAATCAGCGGCTCACCCGGTTCAATTTCAATCTCTGCATCGTCCAGAATTGACTGGAGCGCAGCCGGAATGACCGAATATTCAAATGTCGCAGTTGCACTGGCTTGATCTGCGCCCGCTCGGATCAGGCCCATATCGGCCCTATTACCCAGCACCAACCCCACTGCATCAAGCAGAATCGACTTACCGGCACCCGTCTCACCCGTCAGCACACCAAGGCCGCCTGCAAAATGCAGATCGAGCGCTTCGATGAGAACGATATTACGGATGGAAAGCTGAGTAAGCATAATGTTGTGACAGGTGTTAGCCCAAGGCGCGCGCGGCGTCACGATTGCAGTTCGCTTTCGCAAACAATTTTGTTGATGCAGCGGCATTGAATTGTCCCATTTGCGCCGATCTGTCATGCAAACGCTCTGGAATTGGGCAATTCCGGTTAATCTGCTACGACTATCTTTCACTTGAGGGGGAAGAGATGAAAAGCTTTAATCAACGATGGTTCGCGGCCGTATTTCTTTTCGGTAGTTTTGCCTCCTCCCCGGCAGTCAGTGCGCAAGATCCTGTAGCCGAATCGACGCCGGTCGATCCGTTTGTCGAACTGGATCAATTGGCCGATGCCTCAGCGGAAGAAGAAAGCGGCCTGTTGCTTGCCCAAGAACAGGCAAAACGCGGCGAGTTTTTGGAAGCATTGGGCACGATCGAACGGGTGCTGGCGCTTCACCCCAAATCAGATTCGGCGCGGATTTTGCACGCCGTATATCTCTGCCGGATCGACGATCTACCCGGCGGTGAGGCAGAGCTGGGCAAGTTGAAAGAGAAGCGTTTTTCTGAAGAATTGTGGGCGCAGACCCAGAAGATTTGCAAACTTGGCACCGGAGAAGCGCAATGAACGCTGCCGTACTCACTTCGCCCAAAGCTCTATTTCTGGCTTTCATCGCGGCCTTTATCGCGGTTACGCCTGCCGCATCTGCCCCTGTTCGCGTTGGCATCGCCGCATCGGTCGTGGGCGATGTCAGGCTGAACAATGCTTCGATCAAAAAGGCGGTTAAGATAAAGCGCCGTCAGCGTCTTGCTTGGGGCGATACGGTGCAAACCAAGAGCAAAAGCAAGGTCCAGATCATGCTGCTGGACCGGTCGACATTGACGCTGGCATCCAATGCTCGCCTGACGATCAATAAGTTTGTCTATGATCCCGGCAAAAGCCGCTCGACCAGCGCGACTGTGAGTACCGGTGCCTTCCGCTTCATGTCTGGACGGCGGACAAAAAAATCATCTGCTAAGGTTAACACGACAACCGGATCGATTGGTATTCGCGGTACAGTTGTAGATGGTATTGTCGGCAAGCGTGCCGCAAAAATTGCCAAGGACGAACCCTTCCTTGATGGAGTAGATAGCGACAAGGACACCGCCACGCTGATCGTGTTACGCGGCCCGGGCGCAGCGACTGCAGGGGGCCTGGATGTCGGCTTGGCCGATGTCACCGCAGCCGGCGAAACAGTCAGCCTGACTGAGCCAGCACTTGCCGCCTACATCCCCCGCCCAGGGGCACCGCCAATCGGGCCGTTCCGCTTGTCTCAGCCCGGCTTGGCCAAAGTGCAAGACGAACTCGCCCCGCGCGTTACCAACGCGAATAAAGGCGGCTTGTTGAAAACGCTGATCCCGGCTGCCGTCGCAGGGGCCGTCTTGGGTGCGATCTTGACGGGCGGAGAAGAAGATTGCGTTCCTGCACCGGGCGCCAACATCTGTTGAGATTGGCCGCTATTTCTCTGTCGCTTGAAATACGCCGTCCCACGTTGGCGGCGGTGGAACCTTTTGCAGCTTAGCAATGCGCGCCATCATAATCTGGCGTAACTTGCCCAGACCTGCGGTTTCATATGATGCCGCATTATCTGTCAGAAAACGCTTTGCATCGGCCCACTTCTGGCTGCGATAGGCGGACAGGAATTCCCTATGCTGTTCGGATAGCATTTGATGCTTGTCGCAGCCGGCAACCGTCTCGTCACCAATCAGCGCAAAGATGGTATCCGGCGCGTCACGCCCGACTACTTTGACCCGGTCCAATTCCAGAAGCGCAAACCCATCCAATTGATCCGCCAGCGCACTGCCAATCAATATCGCCACACCATATTGCTTGGTCAGCCCTTCAAACCGCGATGCAATGTTTACCGTGTCACCGATCAGCGAATAGGATAGACGCTGCTGCGATCCCATATTCCCAACGCAGCACAGGCCCGCATTGAGGCCAATACCGATCTGCACATCATCGGGCCACACTTGGCCGTTATTGGTGGGCATCGTCTGGTTCAACTCTGCAAGCGCGGCATTCATAGCCAGCGCAGCCCGTGCGCCGTTCTTGAACTGATCGGGATCATCCAGTGGCGCGTTCCAAAACGCCAAGATTGCATCGCCGATAAACTTATCGACTGTCCCTTTGTGCCCAAGCAAGATGTCGCACATCGGCGTCAGGAACCCCGTCAGAAAATTGATGACTTCCTGTGGTTCATATTGCTCGGAAATACGGGAGAACCCTCTGATGTCGCAGAACAGCACAGTCATCTCCCGCTCCTCTCCGCCTAGTTCCAGCTTGTCAGGGTTGGCAGCAATCTGGCGGACCATTTCCGGCGAGAGATAGCGGTCAAAAGCATTGCGAATATAGGACCGTTGCCGTTCTTCTTGATAGAAGCCCAACAGTGTTTGAAGCCCGTAAACGAGAACAATTACGGTTATTGGAAAAGTCGGATCGAGCAGATATCCCAAACTACTGAATGCAGCCCAACTGCCAGCTGCAATAACGCCAATTCCGGCTAGACCGACGATCGCACCCGGCAATGCCCCCAGCTTCGGCAACAGCACCGAAAGCGCCACCCCCAGCACTATGACAACAAGCAGCTCAAGCCCCCTCGCCCAATCAGGGCGTGTCAAATACTCGCCCAGAATCATCTGTTCAGCTGCTTGAGCGTGCACCATCACCCCTGGCACCTGACCTGCCAATGGCGTCGTCACCAGATCACGCAGACCCACCGCGCTAGCACCGACGAAGACGATTTGCCCTTCAATCCCCTCTACGGAATCGCCGGAGCCACCCGTTCCTTCCAGTATCTGCCATGCGGGAATAGTTCGGCCGGGAACATTGTCCGTATAATGCAGCCACAGCTCCCCTTGCGCAGTGGTGGGTGCAGTGAATTGGCCCGCCTGTACAGAGACCACGGCCCCCGCGGCCCCAGGCGTTTCACCGCTGCCATCGCTGGTCCTGATCATCGTGGATTCGGCCTGTTGAGCTACACGTAGAGCCTCTACTGATAAGGCAGGTACGGCTTGATCACCGTATAGGAACAACAGCGGCGCTTTGCGGACCACCCCGTCGACATCCTTGTCGATACTGAGCGAGCCGAGGCCGGCGGAGGCCTCTCGCAAGATCGGAAGCGGCTGCACTGTGCCGCGAAAACCAGTTGGCGCTTCGGTCGGAGGGGAACCAAAAATTGCCATGCCTGATGGCAATTCCAATTCCGTATTCCGCTCATCCCGCACCAGAAACAGGCCGTTCACAACCGGCGAAAGCGCGAAGCTATCCGCCAATCGTTCATCATTGCTGGGCAAGTTCGCCAATGTCGTAGCCAGCGCCCGATCGCTATCGCCAATCTGACGGGCGATCTGTTCCGGTGACGTCCGGTCAGCTTCTGAAAACACAATATCAAAGGCAATTGCAGCAGCCCCTGCCTCTGCCAACCGGTCGGTCAGTTTCGCAATTTCTGTGCGGGGCCATGGCCATTGCCCGATCCGCCCGATCGATTCTTCGTCAATGTCGATCACGCGGACGGCGGCGTCTTCATAGGGGCGCGGGGCGGCGCGTTGATAGGTATCGAACACCGCCATACCGGGCCGGTCAGTCGCCGGAATATTGGCGAATTGCAGGATCGCGACCAACGCCACGATCAGCAGGCCAGCCATCACCGGCCCCGCTTTCAACCGGCCTAACCAGTGTGCGATGTCACTCCCCCTTATTCCGCTCCGTCAGTGGAAGCAGAGGGCAAGCCCCGTCACTTTGCAAGTCAAATTGTGGAACAGGCCTTAGCTGGCGGTTACACCCGGCGCCTCGTCACCCACCAGTTCAAAGGCTTTTTCATACCATTCATTGCCGGGATAGTTTGCACCCAAAACGGCGGCATATTTCACCGCCTCTTCCGGCACACCCAAAGCAAGACTGCTTTCTGTCAGACGGTACAACGCCTCAGGCGCGTGGCTGGTCGTTTCGTATGTCTCGATCACATTCTGGAAGCGGATTTGCGCCGCAAGCCACCGGCCAGACCGCTGATAATACCGCCCGATTTCCATTTCCTTGCCCGCCAAGTGATCATTCACAAGGTCCAGCTTCAGCCGCGCATCGGCGGCATATTCGGTGGTCGGGAAACGGCGCGTTACTTCGGTCAAGGCAATCTGCGCTTGCTCGGTAATTTTCTGATCGCGGGTTACGTCGCTGATCTGCTCGTAATAGCTCAGGCCGATCAGATAATAGGCGTAGGGCGCATCCCTGTTGCCCGGGTGGATCGACAAGAAGCGCTGCGCACTGGCAATCGCCTTGTTATAATCGCGGCCAACGTAATAGCTGAAACTGCTCATCAACTGCGCCCGCCGCGCCCAAGGTGAATAAGGGTGCTGCCGCTCCACCTCGTCAAACAGGGCTGCTGCCACCTGCGCATTACCCTGGTCGAGATAGCCTTTGGCAGAACTGTACAAAGTCTCCACATCGCGTGCGACATAGGCGGTGTCGTTGGTCCCACCGCCCCCGCCGCCAATACCGCCACAAGCGGTCAGCAACAGAGTGCTGGCACAAAGAGCGGATGCCATAAGGGCAGAACGAGAAATAGCGCGCGGACGGCGTGAAGCATTAGTCATAGGCCTGCCTATACCCACCCATATGCTGAACGCCAAGTGAAGGTTGCGACCTTATCCCGCGAGTTTGCAAAAACATGGCCGCAACACCTTTGGAAGCGGCGCCAGATGATGGACCGAATGAGCCACCCAAGCGCGGCCCCAATCCTGTAGGAAAGGGACACATGGGACACTGTCCAAGGGGAAAAACTATTCGAGGCGGATAGAGGGCGGAGAACAGGGGAAATACAGCGAGTTACGTGTGACTTTTGGCGGTACATCTGGCTATTTTAGCGCGGGATGGCGGGTGTAGGAAAGGCGCGAGGCAAGAGCGCGACAAATAGATTGCAATATTCTGATCGGCCTTTGAAGGCTAGACGGCGCCAATAGTTCCGGATGGTACCAGCTCCAATAATCAACAATTTTAGTTAGCGGCCAGTCACTTATTCAGCTAGGAATAGTTTTTCTCTTGCCAGTTATCAAAAATCCCTCCGGTGCAGGCTTGTACTGGTCTGTTTTCTTTGGCCACCGTGTAGCGCGACTTTGTTGAGCTCGCAGCATACGCGGATCAATCTCTACGATTACCAATTGGTCATTTATTCCGCCTCGTACCCTGCACAAATCTCGCTCGAAAGATTTCTTTGCTGGTCGGCGAACTCGACTGTCGCCGTAAGCTCTGTTGTTGGACAGTGCGACGTAAGAATGTACGTCAAGGCTTGCGGAATCAACTAATGCCGCAAACGTTTCAATATCCTTGTTCCACGAAACAATGAAAAGGCAATCGATCTTTCCTTGTAGATCATTACGATAGACTATGTTCTGGAGTTCGCTGCAGACCAGCACAGAAAAATGGAAATCGTTGTGAGAATATACTGGTTTTAGCTCAGTCCGTGGCTTGTTCCATCTTTTCCCATGACTCACATGCAAGTTCTCATCTTCACCGGGTGCTGGTTCAGATTTCCGCTGCCTTAACTGTAACGAAGTGGGATAACCGAGCCGGTGATCATCAAGGACCAAAACAGCAGAACTTTCAATTGTACCGTCGGGCAGGTGCGTATAGTCTAAACCACCTATCAGGCTTATTCCACCCTCTCTTAGTCTACCTGATATTGTTGGTATCCAAGCCGCTGGTAGCGATAGTTCCGGAAAAACAATGTAATCAGGACTTTCCGGCTCCCTCAAAGCCTGATTTATCAGCCCTGCGATCGCACGGTAGCGGGCCGGTGTGATATCAGATACCCCGCTTGCACTCTGCGCCCAAGTTTGATCTGAAGTCTTGAAATTCGTAATCCCGACCTTGATCGGGAAGTTACGATTGCTGCCTTGAATCTTCACATAGTCACTATCAATGGGCCACTTTGGTCCATCAGTACCTTCCACGCTCTGTGAGTTTTCTTGCTTTTCCGAAGGGGCGCGAGCTGGCAAGACTGATTTCTCGGCCAATTCGCTTCGCACCCAGACCCCTCTAACCGCTCTGGTATATTCCGCCCAAGTATGGGCAGCTACAATTGGATCACCTGCAACACATTCTGTTGGCAGATACAAGGCAATCTCTTCCGGAGTGTATGCTCTGGTCGGAAATAGGAATGGAAAGAAAGAGTCGAATGGCGACTCGCTAATATCAACAGATAAGCGAGATGGTTCGCGAGCACCATGTTTTCCAATTGAACTATTCAGGAACCTTCGCAGCATTTCATGATGCGTATACAATGCCGACAGGGAATCTTCTTCAGGTTTAAGAGGTGCGTGTCGATCCGCATGAAGGCGAATATGCTCTTTATACGGTAGGCGTGACCAGTCAGCCTCTCTAGATAACAAAGCCAACCTGCTAAGCTCTACGGCTTGAATTCCGATTTGATCGAGCATTGTTTCAAAAGCTCTTGCCTTTGGAACGCCCTGCTCTGTCGGGTAAGCTCTAATCAATGCTTCTCTGAAGTATGAATCAACTCGAGATCGTGTCTCGTTCCACATCTCCGCATTGGCCGGCTCACATACTTCTCCGTTCACCCTCGCCTTGCCCGTTGCCAGCGTCTCAAGAGCGTAAATCGCTGAGATCGTTTCGCTATAAATCCGCTTTGCGGCTGGCCAGTCTGCCAGCGCTACCGTGATAGCAAACAAACGCGGAAGCCTATCAATATGGCCCAAAATTCTATCGGCCCGGATGACATGCTCGTGTGCAAAATCATAGAATTTATGCCGTTCTTCGGACCAGTCGGCAGGACGCAAATCTCTCGCCAATACTTCAACAGAACGCAAAAGAACCGACCAACCGAGCCGTCGAAGAGTGAGGCCATCAGCTCTCCTTAAACTGTCAGCTTCATCTAACCCGCCGGAAGCGGTCAACGCTCTTGCAGCCTGCCCTTGTTCCAAGTCCTCCGGCAAAGGCATGAGCCGTCGCTCACTGGATATTTCACGAATTTGCGAAGAGATATTGTCTATAAGATCGAGCCCTGATCTCCCTTTCAAAAAAAAGCATTTCTGCTTTTGGGTATGAAATTTCAGAACTGTCTTCCCGCCCCATTTGGGTAAGTCAATTTCCACACTATCAGAACCCTCCCGCTGCTTCAGCATAGGAATACGAGCTAAGATAAACCTCCAAAGATCTTCTTGCGAAGAAAATTTTCCAGTATCCTTAATGACAAGGAAAATATCATCTACGTATCTCGCGTAATAGATGGGAAGAATCGAGTTCTCAACTGCACGGTCGAGAACATCCAAGACACTATTTGCCAAAATTCTTACAATCGAGAGGCCGATAGGAAGGCCCCCTACAGTTTGCTCGCTACCTCCAAACTCTTGAATTTTATTCGCACATAATTCAGCCCAACGATTTAAGAAGTGAACAAAACTCTTGGTGAAGTCAGATTCGAAATCGCTGAGTTCAAATCCTAAACTTTGATGGAATTCAGTGTCCGCTGCAAACGAGCAATCGATGCTATGGTAAAAATTACTCACATCTAAGGTCAAAGCAGCCACACTTAGGTCGTTTCGGAGTGCCTCTTCAATGGCATTCAGGCCGCCATCTCGCCAATGCTTATATGGGGTGTAATATGGCTCAAATGATCCAATAGCCTCAACGTGATACTTTCCTCTAATCCCTTGAACCATATTGGTTCGATAACGCCTTAAACGGGATGCCAAGGCTGTGTCACTTAGAGCAGCATCAAATTTATGCCCAATCAGATTCACCCAAAGGGCCGATAGAACATGCACCTCAACACTAAAATCACCTATTATACGAAATTCTGGCGACGCATCCTCATCCTCAAAGCTTCTCGTGTTTCTTGCAGCATCAGAGAAAAAGGAATGCCCCGCCTTCTTATTCGGGTCGTTCTTTCCAAACACGAGTTGTTTAGGAAAGATTGCAGCTTGTTCATTCTTGACTAACAGAATGCTTTCGCATTGTCCTGTTTGAATTTTTTGAAGCAACTCTGCAAGGTTTCCGCTCAAATTTTGTTCATATTCAATGAATGCCTCAGCGACTCTTACTGAAGTTTCATAATAGCAATCTACTTTTGCTTTACGAAAGGCATAAAATAGGTCCGTAAGGGTAATTTCCGACCAAGAAGTAATTGGTTTTTCGTTCATACTAAGAGAGATAGAATAGCAGCCAAGCAAGTAAACCCCTTAAAGGTCACTCCTCCCCCATCCGAAGCGCAGCAATAAACGCCTCCTGCGGGATACTCACGTTTCCGTACTCTCGCATCTTCGCCTTACCCTTCTTCTGTTTCTCCAGAAGTTTCTTCTTGCGGCTGATGTCGCCGCCGTAGCATTTGGCGGTCACGTCTTTACGCATCGCGGCGATCGTTTCGCGGGCGATGACTTTGCCGCCGATGGCGGCTTGTACGGGGATTTTGAACAGGTGGCGCGGGATCAGGTCTTTCATCCGCTCACAGATGTGGCGGCCCCTCGCCTCGGCCACGCTGCGGTGGACGATCATGCTGAGCGCATCGACCGGTTCATTATTCACCAGAATGCTCATTTTCACCAGATCGCCTTCGCGCAGGCCGATTTGTTCGTAATCAAAGCTGGCATAGCCGCGTGAGATGCTTTTGAGCCGGTCGTAAAAATCGAACACCACTTCGTTGAGTGGCAATTCATAGGTCACTTGCGCGCGGCCGCCGACATAGGTCAGGTCTTTCTGCACGCCGCGCCGGTCCTGGCACAGCTTCAGGATGGAGCCGAGATATTCGTCGGGGGTGTAGATCACCGCCTTGATCCACGGTTCCTCGATCATGTCGATCCGGCTGGGGTCGGGATAATCGGCGGGGTTGTGCAGCATCAGCTCGCGCGCATCATCATTGCGCGATTTGTTGAGCTGCATCCGGTAAACCACCGACGGCGCGGTGGTGATCAGGTCCAGATCATATTCGCGGGTCAGCCGTTCCTGGATAATCTCCAAGTGCAACAGGCCGAGGAACCCGCAGCGAAAGCCGAAGCCGAGCGCGGCGCTGCTTTCCGTCTCGAACGTGAAGCTGGCATCATTCAGCCGCAATTTGGCGATGCTTTCGCGCAGCTTCTCAAAATCTGCCGCATCGACCGGGAACATACCGCAGAACACCACGGACTGGACTTCTTTATAGCCGGGCAATGGCTCTGTCGCGCCGCCTTTCACGGTGGTGATGGTGTCACCCACGCGGGCCTGTTCGACTTCCTTGATTTGGGCTGTGATAAAGCCGATCTCGCCCGGGCCGAGTTCTGGCAATTGGGTAATTTTCGGGCTCATGCAACCGACGCGGTCAACCAGATGCTCGGTCTCGCCGATCATGAATTTGACGTTGAGGCCTTTCTTGATCACGCCATCAATCACGCGGACGAGGATGACCACGCCGAGATAGGGATCGTACCAGCTATCGACCAAGCTGGCCTTGAGCGGCGCGTCGCGTTCCCCCTTGGGCGGCGGGATTTTGGCGACGACTTGTTCCAGGATTTCCTCAATCCCGATGCCCGATTTGGCGGAGGCCAAGACCGCCTCCGATGCGTCGAGGCCGATCACATCCTCGATTTCCTGCCGCACTTGCTCCGGCTCTGCCGCGGGAAGATCAATCTTGTTGATCACCGGCACGATTTCGTGATCATGTTCGATGGATTGGTAGACATTGGCGAGCGTCTGCGCCTCAACCCCCTGCGCCGCATCCACGATCAGCAAAGCGCCTTCGCACGCGGCAAGGCTGCGCGATACTTCATAGGCGAAGTCAACATGGCCGGGCGTGTCCATCAGGTTGAGCTGATAGGTTTGGCCATCCTTGGCGGGGTAGGACAGACGCACGGTCTGCGCCTTGATGGTGATGCCGCGCTCTTTCTCGATATCCATATTGTCGAGAACTTGCTCGGACATTTCGCGATCGGTCAGGCCGCCCGTGAATTGGATCAGCCGGTCCGCCAAGGTGGATTTGCCGTGGTCAATGTGCGCAATGATGGAGAAATTGCGGATATTTTTTAAGTCGGTCATGAATCGCCGGTACAGTAGGAAGGAACGCACACCATAGTGCTTTCCCCGCCTTTAGCGAGAGAGCGAGCCGCTGTCAGCAGGTTCTCTCATCCAGAACCCGCAATATTGGATCAATCGAACTTATTGCTCATATCAATTTGCATAAATTGAGGCCGCGATGCTGGTCCGTCATTGAGTTGCGGCATCAAGGGGTAATTGCCTTGAGGCAGCGCGGCAAGCGGCATTCCAGCCGCTGCCAGCGAATATGGATTGACCCGGTGGCGGGTACACAATCCGTCGGCACCGTCGCTGACAAGGCTGCTTTCAAATTCAAGCCCTTGAGTGGCCCCTTTGGACCGGCGGACACAGCCAACCGCAAGCTGCCCTTGCCCCAAATCCAAAACAAGCTCCGTCCCGATTGGAACGTCTAGCATACCTTCAATCATCGCACCGGTTTTGGAAATGTTACGCAGCACAGCTTCATACCGGTGATCTTCGTGGATCACACCAATTCTGCGATACACCGTCCGGCGATCTGCCCGGTGTTTGGCCGGGCCGGACGGGGTGAATTCCAGATTGCCATTTTCCAAACGTTCAAGCACATCTTTCTGAGGCATAGCTCGTGAAAAAATGAACCCTTGAATCAGTGTGGCACCGCGCTGCGTTACAAGCTCCAACTCATCCTGAGCTTCAACGCCTTCAGCAACGGTGTCCATTTTAAGCGCCTGTGCCATGCTAACAATCGCGGTGATAATCGCTGCGTTGTTATTGTCGCTTTCGGTGGAGCCGCGCACAAAACTCTGATCAATCTTAATCTTGTCAAACGGAGCGTCGCGAAGATAGCCGAGCGAGGAATAGCCGGTACCAAAATCATCTAGTGCCAACCGGACACCGATTGACTTTAACGCTTTGAAAGTTCGAGCGGTTGCATAGGGATCACCCATGAAAATACTCTCGGTAATCTCTAACTCCAGCCGGTCCGGATGGAGACCCGTAGCTGTCAAAGCCCGCTGTACAATATTCGGAAAATCCTCATTGTTGAACTGCACTGCGGATACGTTCACGGAAACACGCAAATCGCCGGGCCATTGAATGGTATCACGGCACGCTTGATAGAGCGCAAATTCACCGAGATCAGCAATGATGCTGGTTTCCTCAGCGATCGGAATAAACTGGCCCGGGCTAATCCAACCCCGCTCAGGATGGTTCCAACGCATCAGGGCTTCAAACGCAGCTACCTTATTGGTACCAGCTTGAACGAGCGGCTGATAATGCAATTCGATCTGGTTCTGCTGCAACGCGTCACGCAGATCTTCTTCGATCTCTTTCCGCTTGCGCGCGCCCTCTTTCAAATCACTGGAATAGAAGCGATACTGCCCGCGCCCGCCACCTTTGGCTGAATATAAAGCCAGATCGGCACTACTAACCAGCTCGTCCGCTTCCAAACCATCATAGGGTGCAATTGCAATACCGACAGAGGTGCCGATGATTGCCCGGCTACCATCAATAGAATAGGGCTGGGAAATCATTTGGATTAGGCGTTGGCCAAGGTCGCCCAGCCGCCCGCGGTCATCGATATCGGGCAGGATGATCAAAAATTCATCACCGCCAAGTCGGCCTATCTCACCCGTCTCGCCCACAATCGTTTTCAGCCGTTGTGCGACTTGCTTCAAAAGCTCGTCACCAGCCGGATGGCCCAACGTATCATTCACTTGTTTAAACCGGTCGAGGTCGAGCATCATCAATGCACAACTGCGTTTTGCAGCCTTGTAAGCTGTCAAAATAGCGGTCAGCCGCTTTTCCATCCGGTGCCGGTTTGACAGGCCGGTGAGCGCATCAAAACGGGCCAAACGCGATGCATCACGATCACGCTGTCTACGATTGGTTATGTCTTTGGCCGTGCCCCGATATCCAACGAATTCTTTCTCGCTATTATATTGCGGCTTACCCGATATCGCCCACCAAATGTCCGGAGCATCTTCGTCATCTTTTTCCAGCCGGACCGCGAGCTCGGTGAAAGCATTTCGCGCACTGATCAAGAAGGGTAGCGGCCTTTCGGCTTTGTCTGATTCGTCATTATCTTGGGGGACAAATAATGAGCCCAAGGCGGCGCCCAGTATCTCTTTTTCTTCTTTTCCGATACATTGTGCAGCACGGTTGGAAAGATATGTCATTCTTCCGCGCGCATCGGTAGCCCAGAACCAGCCAAGGTTGAGGTTCTCGAAGCTATCGAACAATTCAAGCCGCTGCTTTGAATCGCCTTTAGTGATCGCGCTGATAGGCTCGGAACCCACTTCCGACCCGTTAGAATTACTCAGCCGTGATAGAAAACTACCCTTGGCCATGATATTTCTCCATAGAAATTAATTCTGTTCTCATGCTCGTTTCCTTGCCTGTTCCGCAGGGAAGGCAGGCGAAGCAGCTGTTTTGATTGCCATATCGTTACCGTCAAAATGGATCGGCAGAGCGAACGTCACGCCCATGCGCTCGCTCTCGCTCCAAACGGTCGTTACCGCCACAATTTGTGTTTCAGACAGGGCCAGGTTGAACCGCGTACCCGCAGGAACGTTCCACAACCCTTCGACCAAGGCGCCAGTCGTGGACATGTTACGGATTGTCGCGTTGTAAAACTGCCCGTCATTTTCGAGCACCACCTTACGCAACATTGTATGCCTATGGCCTCTGGCTGATCGCGGCCCCTTGGGCATCAGAACCACACTATCGCTCAGTTGCTGTTTTGCGTCTTCACCGTTCATCGCTTTGGCATAAATATACCCTTGCACATGGCTGCAGCCCAACGCGCGAACAAGGTCAAGTTCGTCGAGCGTTTCCACGCCCTCAGCTGTCGTATCCATATTCAGATCTTTGGCCAGACGGGTGATTGATGAGATGATCGCGCCGTTGCGACTGCCAATTTCTGTTGCGCCGCGAACAAAGCTTTGATCGATCTTAATTTTATCGAACGGGGCTTTCTTCAAATACCCCAGCGAAGAATAACCCGTGCCAAAATCATCGAGAGCCAAGCGCACACCAATAGCCTTAAGCGCGGCAAACATGGTATCTGTGCCCTCATCATCATTGAGGAAAACGCTCTCGGTAATTTCCAGTTCAAGTCGCGACGGGTGAACGCCGGAACGGGCCAATGCATTGGCGATAACCGCTGGCAATTGAGGGTTGGCGAATTGTATCGGGGAGACATTGACCGCGCAGCGAATATTGCTTGGCCATTGCGCCATATCATCACACGCCATGCGAATGGCCCATTCGCCAATCGTATTCACCAGCCCGGTATCTTCGGCGATTGGCACAAATTTTGCCGGCGACAACCAACCTTTACTGGGGTGGTTCCACCGGAGCAGCGCCTCAAATCCGGTAATGGTGTCATTACCAGAATCCACTACTGGCTGATAATGCAGTTCCAGGCCGCCATTGGCTATCGCATCGCGTAAATCTTCTTCTAGAGCGCTACGTTCCTCAGCAGCAGAGTGCAGATCATTTGAATAGAAGTGATATCTGCCTCGGCCACCATCTTTAGCAGCATATAGCGCGAGGTCAGCATTACGAATGATGTCTTCGCTTGTGCTGCCATCTTCCGGCGCACGCGACACACCAACAGAGGCGCCGATAACCACGCGCTGCCCGTCAATTGAGTACGGCTGCGACAGAGAGTGAATGATCTCATGCGCCAAGTGGGCCAGCATTTCCAAAGACGTACGCCCGGGAATGATAACTTCGAACTCATCCCCGCCCAGGCGCCCTACCCGTCCTTTTTGTTTCACCGCAGCCTGCAAACGCTCGCTAACTTGCTTAAGCAGCGCATCGCCAGCCGGATGGCCGAGCGTATCATTGACGTTCTTGAACCGGTCTAAATCGAGCAAGAAGACGCTACATTCGCGTTCACGTTCTTGGCGTGACTTCAGGATCTTATCCAAAGTCTCTTGCATCTGGAAACGGTTCGCCAACCCGGTAAGCGAGTCAAACTGTGCCAACCGATTGACGTTTTCGGCGCTGCGCTTCTTCTCTGTTAGATCAGTACCCGACCCACGGAAGCCGACAAAATTTTGAAATCCGTCATAGGCGGGGCGGCCGCTGACCGACCACCAGCGCTCGTCTTTGGTAACCTTGGCCTTGACCCCAAGCTCGCGGAAAGATGATCTAGCAGACATGTGAAAGGCGAGCGTCCGCTCACCTTCTTTGTCGCCATCATCCAGATCGAACAATTCTGTGAAGGGCCTTCCCAGAATGTCTTCTTCGGCCTTACCGGTCGTTGCGATGATTGACGGGGAGATGTACGAGATCAGGCCCCGTCGGTCTGTTTCCCAGAACCAGCCTTGCCCGGTTTCCTCATAATCGCGCAGAATATCTTCCGCCCGGTTTCGTTCCCGCTCTTTCGCTTGTGATCGTTCCGCTCTCAAACGGTTGATATTGGCCTGATGGCGTCCGACAATTGCCGCGATACCAGTAGCGAATGCGAACGCCAGAAAGGCCGCCGGGCGTCCATCGACTATTGCAATCGGGGCCCAGCTGGAAAGTTGGCCGACAAAATGCTGGATCACCCGGCCGCTCAAGAGCGTAGCAGCCAATGCATTGACCGATACCAAACCTGCTAGCGCCCAAGGCCATGCCAGATTGCCGTAGATCGCCCAAAAGCCAAAGACAAATCCAGACGCCGCAAGGGGAAAAAGAATTGTGGCCCACGCAGCGGCGGTGAACGCTTGTGAATTGAAATCGTGTTCACGCTCCCGGATCGCCAAATGATTGCCACAAAACGCAGCCGCTATAGTGACGATCGTGGCAAGTATGATCGACCAATGCGGCATGGCAACGGTCAACACAGATGCCAATGGCGAACCAACAATAACAGGTGCTGCTACCCACTTCCAATCAGTCGGAATCAGATAGTTGCGATTGGTCTGGACCCGGTCCGGTGACTGCGGCGGCCGGTTTCCGCTGCTTCGACGCTGCGCACCGGTCCTGCGATCGGCTGAATCGGGGTTAGTTGGGGCCTTTGCCGAGCTTTTTTGCGCTGCCTTAGCACCCTCTGCAGGCGCGGCTTTACGCGCACCAAATTGCGCTGGTTTTACGGGCGCGCGAGATGGCTCGGCAGTGTTGCCGGCAGCAGTCCTCGATTGGTTTTGGCGGTCGCCCATTCGCTCCCAATGCCGGAACCCTTTTGAAAAACGGTTAATTTTCGCAAAATCATCTGCATATTTTGGACTGTCATTTGTGGATGCTTGCCAATCGCCATACCGCCGTGCATGAAAGGCGAAAATTACGGGCAGGAGACACCATGGCTGAAGGCACCAAGCTAGAAGACGAAGCAGCACAGTCGACGACGGCTCTGGGGCCGATGGTCGGACTTGCTAGAGAAGATTTTGTCGGTGCGATTGCCTTACTTTTACGGGAAACAGCCTCCGATCCGATGCGTTCCGTGAAGCATGCCCAGGAAATGGGTCAGGACATGATTAAGATCCTGACCGGAAAATCCGACCTTGCGCCCGATCCCAAAGATAAACGATTCCGCGATCCTGCTTGGCAATTTAACCCGTTTTTCCGGGCAGGTGCGCAATATTACCTGGCCATCCAGAAAGGCATGGGGAATTGGTTGAACGAATTGGAGCTGGACGATCTTGAACGTGATCGTGCCAACTTCATCTCCAACATCATCATCGACAGCCTGGCCCCAACCAACACACTGATCGGCAATCCGACCGCCCAGAAACGATTGGTCGACAGCGGCGGCCTGAGCTTGGTCAAAGGTCTGAAAAACGCCTATGATGATCTGGTAAACAACAAAGGGATGGTCAGCCAGGTCGACAAACGGCCGTTCAAGCTGGGCGAGAATATCGCGACATCCAAGGGCTCTGTCGTTCTGCGGACGGAAATGATGGAGCTGATCCACTACGCCCCGACAACGGATGAAGTGTTTGAAATTCCGCAGCTAACCATCCCGCCGCAGATCAACAAAATGTACATCAATGATCTGAGCCCCGAAAAATCGATTGTGAAGTGGCAGCTCGATAACGGCATCCAGACATTTGTGATTTCCTGGCGTAATCCCACCAAGGAACAAGGCCATTGGGATATGGCGGATTACGTCCGGTCCTGCCGCGAAGCGATGGAGGCTGTCTCAGCGATCACCGGCTCCAAAAAAGTCAACGCGTCAGCCGGGTGTTCTGGCGGCCAGACAGCCGCGATGCTGGCCAGCAAAATGGCCTCAGACAAAGACAGCCTGCTGGGCGCTTTGACGCTGATGGTGTGCGTGCTGCACCCCAAGCAAAACGATATTGAAGCGGGTTCTCTTGTCAGCGAGAATGGTATGCAACTCGCCCGCCGGCGCGCCGCCAAAAAAGGCGTGATCAAGGGCGATGATCTGGCCCGCGGCTTTGCATGGCTGCGCCCCAATGATTTGATCTGGAACTATGTCATCAACAATTACCTGCTGGGCGATGATCCACCAGCCTTTGATGTTCTGTTCTGGAATGCGGATGCCACGAACCTGTCCGCCAGCCTGATGGGCGATTTCCTGACCGCGTTTGAAACACTGGCATTCACCCGTAAGGGCGAAGTGGAAATGATCGGTCACAAGGTCGATCTGTCCAAAGTGACCAGCGATCTGTTCATTTTGGGCGGCGTGACCGATCACATCACGCCGTGGAAAGCCACCTATCGCTCGACCCAACTGTTCGGCGCCAAGAACGTGACATATGTCCTCAGCCAAGCTGGCCATATGCAGGCGATTTTGAATCCTCCCGGTAATCCCAAAGCCAAATATTTCGTGCAGAAAGGCGGCGGAAAACTGCCGGCAACTGCCGATCAATGGCTGGAAGGTGCCGAGGAAGTGGCTGGCAGCTGGTGGCCCTATTGGGCCGAATGGGTATCCAAACGCTCCGGCAAAAAGAAAGCGTCGCCCAAGAAAACGGGTAACGCCAAATACAAACCGCTCGACCCGGCGCCGGGTCTGTATGTGCTGGAAGAAGTCTGAAGCGCCCCCTAATATCAAAGGAATTTTGTTTGACTGATCCAATGGCTTCAGCAGAAGTAACGATGGAAAATGTGGGCGGGCGTGTGTTGCGTGTGGCCCGTTGGAACCTCGACAAACCGAGTGACCACCCGCCAATCCTGTTCTTCAACGGCATCGGGGCCAATATTGAAGCAGTTGCGCCGCTCGCAGAGGAACTGAGTGATCGCGGCTTTATCATGTTTGATATGCCCGGCGTGGGACAGTCGCCTGAGCCGACCATTCCTTACAACGCGGTGACAATGTCGTGGACAGCGACCCAGTTGCTCGACCGTTTCGGCATCGACACTGTCGACGTTATGGGCATCAGTTGGGGCGGCGCTATGGCCCAGCATTTTGCCTTGCAACATGGCGCGCGCACCCGCCGCTTGGTGTTGATCGCCACCACTGCTGGCATGATCATGGTCCCCGGCAATCCGGCGGCGCTCACCAAAATGGCCAACCCCCGCCGCTATATCGATCCCGAATTCATGGCGCAGCATTTCGAGACGCTGTATGGCGGCGCTCTCGGCAATGAGTTGGCAGCAGATGGCAAACCCGCCAGCGGCAAAAGCCAGCATATGTCACGCCTCACCCCGCCAACCCCGCGCGGCTATATGTATCAACTTCTCGCGATGATCGGTTGGACCAGTGTACCGGCCTTGCCATTCTTGAAGAAAGACACACTGATCATGATGGGCGATGATGACCAGATTGTGCCGCTCATCAACGGCAAAATTCTCAACTCGCTTATTCCGAACAGCGAATTGGTTGTTGTCGAGGGCGGCGGCCATTTGTTCCTGCTCAGCCATAAAGACAAAAGCGTAAAAGCCATTCGCGATCATCTCGACGCGCCAGATGACGGAGAACTGTCACAAGCGGCTTAAAACTTGGGAGGGGGATGTATGCGGCATATCGCGATTATCGGTTCCGGTCCGGCAGGATATTACACTGCCGAGGCTGCCCAAAAACAGTGGGGCGATGATATTCGGGTCGATATTTTTGATGCCCTGCCCGTACCCTATGGCCTCATCCGCACCGGGGTCGCACCCGATCACCAATCGATCAAAGGCGTCTCTAGGCGATATGAAAAGACGGCCCTGACCGATAATGTCCGCTTCGTTGGTAATGTTGCAATCGGCAAAGATATCACGATTGGCGAGCTTCAAGAATTGTATGACGCCGTCGTCTTGGCAACCGGCGCACCCAATGATCGCCAATTGGGTATTCCGGGCGAACAGTTGGGTAATGTCTTTGGCAGCGCAGCCTTTGTCGGGTGGTATAATGGCCACCCGCAATTTGCCGGCTTAGCACCCGATCTGTCAGGCAAACATGCGGTCGTTATCGGCATGGGCAATGTCGCGCTGGATGTCGCCAGAATTATGGCAAAAACCGCAGAGGAATTCGCGGGTAGCGACATCGTCGGGCACGCGCTTGATGCCCTCACTTCCTCCGGCATTGAACAGATCACGATTATGGGCCGCCGCGGGCCGCATCAGATCATGATGACCCCCAAAGAACTTGGCGAACTTGGCCATTTGAACACAGCATCGCCCCGTGTGGACAAAAGCGATCTGCCCGATGAAACAGAAGATGCATTTCTGGAACCGGGTATCCGCAAATCCGTCACCCACTTGCGTAGTTTTGCCGCAATCCCGGAAGATATCCACGCGGAAAAACCGGTTGAAGTTGAGTTCGACTTTTACGCCAACCCCGTCGCACTGGAAGGCGAAGGAAATGTTTCCAGCGTTAAGGTGGAACGTACCGAAGTTGAAAAAGGCCGCGCCATTGGCACTGGCGAATTCTATTCAGTCCCTGCCGATGTGGTTATTGCCTGTATTGGCTACCGCACATCGCCCATTCCCGACGTTCCATTTGATGAACGCGCGGGCCGGTTTGCCAATGATGAAGGGCGGATTTTGACCGGGCTGTATTGTGTCGGATGGGCACGGCGCGGCCCCTCTGGCACCATCGGTACCAACCGGCCAGATGGCTACAGCCTGATAGAGAAAATCGCTGAAGACATGGATGCCGGCTTGTTAGGCAGGATTGGGAAAGCCGGCCGCGAGGGGTTTGATGCCCTTGCCAGCACCCGCGGCATTGATGTCGTCACATTTCAAGACTGGAAGAAAATCGAAGAAGCGGAGACTGCAGCCGCCCGCGATGGTGCCCCTCGGGAGAAATTCACCGATATCGAAGCGATGATCCGCGCCGCAAACTGAAAATACCTGCCTAGCCTTCCAGCCACGATTGCAATTCAGCATTCACGGCATCCGGGACATCCTGCTGCACCCAATGGGATGCCTCAGGAAAACGTTTTATCGTTAGGTCGGGGACATAGTCCTCCAGCCCATCGAGCAAGTGAATATCCAGCGCAATGTCCTGTTCCCCCCATAATACCAGCGTGGGTATATCGACCTGATATGTCGGCAGATCGCGTCCATCGGGTATCTGCAACAAAGCTCTGTAATAACTCAGCATCGCGGTTAGCGCGCCGGGCCGCAGCGCCGCCTGGCGATAGGGTTCCAAGGCCTGATCATCGAACAATTCGGTATTCACCGCATTGCCGCGAAACGCCATCTGGATCGCCCTGCCCTTACCCCGCGCCAACAGTTTTTCCGGCAACCATGGGATTTGGAAGAAGAATATGTACCAGCTCTTTTTCAGCTGCCGCCATTTCTTGATTTCTCGCTGGCCGCATTTCGGGTGCGGCACATTCAAGATGATCAATTTAGTCAGCGGTCGCAGTTTCTTGATCGCAAAGTGCCACGCCACGATCGCGCCCCAATCATGGGCAATCAGGGTCACATCTTTGGCACCGCTTGCATCAATCACATCGGCAACGTCCTGGGCCAGCCTGTTCAGCCCATAATGCTCCGTACCAACGGGTCGGTGGCTTTCCCCGTAGCCCCGCATATTAGGGGCCCAGACGCGGTATCCCATCTCCGCAAGCATCGGCATCTGGTGCCGCCAGCTATAATGCAGTTCAGGAAAACCATGCAGACACAGCGCCAGCCTATCGCCCGCGCCAGCCATCGCGACTTCGTATCGGTTTCCCCCTGCCTCAACGAATTTGATCGAAATCCCGCTGTCTGCGGGCGGTTGCCATGAGGTAATCTGCTCGGTCGCCATATCGCCTCTTCCTTTAATACGCTGCCGTTTATGGCTGGAGGATGGCGTATTGGCCGGACTTGGGCAAGCAATCTGCGCGGGATACGGAATAGCTAGACTCTGCCGCGTTCCTATGGAATTCTCTTAAGAAAACTGGAGAGAGACAATGCCCGCTTTTGACCTGATTATCCGCAATGGAACCATTGTGGATGGCACCGGTAATGACCGTTTTACAGGCGACGTTGCCATTAAAGATGGACTGATTGCGCAAGTCGGTGAAGTGCGCGGCGATGCAGCAGAAGAAATAGATGCGGGCGGCAATCTGCTGACGCCCGGTTTTGTCGACATTCACACGCATTATGATGGCCAAGCCACTTGGGATCAGGAAATGGCCCCATCGAGCTGGCACGGTGTCACAACCGTTGTCATGGGCAATTGCGGCGTCGGCTTCGCCCCCGCCAAGCCGGATCGGCATGAATGGTTAATCAGCCTGATGGAAGGCGTGGAGGACATTCCCGGAACCGCTTTGGCAGAGGGTATTACATGGGATTGGGAAACCTTCCCCGAATATCTCGATGCGCTGGAGAAAATGCCGCGGGCAGTCGATATCGGTACCCACGTGCCGCATGGCGCGGTCCGCGCATATGTGCTGGAAGATCGCGAACAGCCAGGTGCTGTTCCGACTGAAGAGGACATCAAGAAAATGTCCGACATTGTCGAGGAAGGCGTGAAAGCGGGTGCGCTTGGCTTCTCCACTTCACGCACAGTGCTGCACAAATCAATCGATGGAGAGCTGGTACCCGGCACGACGGCAACCTCGGAAGAACTCGTCGAGATAGGCCGCGCGATGGGCCGTGTGGGTCACGGTGTGTTTGAAATGGCAAGCGATCTACAACGCGACTGGAATGAATTTGAATGGATGGGCGACCTCAGCCGCGAAACCGGTTTGCCTGTTACCTTCGCCGCATTGGAATCCATCGCCAAGGAAATGCCGCTTGCCGAACAGATCCAAACGATGCGCGCCCAGAATGACAATGGCGCCAACATCGTCGCCCAGATTGCGCTACGCGGCAACGGGATCATCATGGCTTGGCAAGGAACCGTGAACCCGTTTGTCTACCGCCCCAGCTGGCAATCCATTTCCGAGCTGCCTTGGGAAGAACAGAAAGCCAAATTGCTCGATCCTGCTTTCAAGAAGCAGCTATTGTCAGAAGCAAATGACTATTCAGAAGCGCCCAAAGACATCCTCGGCGTGGTCATGGTCATCACGCAAGGCTGGGCCCTCCAATACGAAATGGATCCGGATTTCGATTACGAACCGGATGAAACCGCCAGCGTCAACGCACGCGCCAATGCCAAGGGAATTGATCCGCAAGAATACGCCTATGATATGCTGTGCGCGGATGACGGAAAAGGCTTCATCTATTTGCCGATCCTGAATTACGCAGATGGAAATTTGGACTTCCTCCACCCGCTTCAACATTCGGATGATACAGTGAATTCTCTGTCCGATGGCGGCGCGCATTGCGGCACGATTTGTGATGCTGCCAGCCCGACATTCATGCTGGAACATTGGGTTCGCGACCGGAAGCGCGGCGACCGAATAACGCTCGAAAACGCGATCAAGCGCCAATGCTGGGACACCGCCCGGCTGTATGGCCTCGAAGATCGCGGGATCATCGCCCCCGGCTATCTGGCAGATTTGAACATTATTGACTTTGACGCGATTAAATTGGGCAAACCATGGTTGGCCTTTGACCTGCCCGCAGGCGGACGCCGCTTGCTGCAAAAGGCTGATGGCTATGTCGCCACAATCAAGAATGGCACCGTCACATTCCAAAACGGCACGTGGACCGGTGCAACACCCGGCGGTTTGATCCGCGGGCCGCAGCGCGCCGAATTGGCGGAGGCAGCAGAATGAAGGCTGTCTGCACAGGCTCTGCGCCCTCCACACTCGACACTCTGAAACTGGTCGAAGTGGATGCACCACCCGCGCCCGGCCCAGGCGAAATCCAAGTCGCTTTGAAAGCAAGCTCGCTCAACTATCACGATTACGCCGTCGTCAAAGGCATGATCCCGACGCCCGAAGGCCGCATCCCTATGTCGGATGGTGCGGGTGAAGTGATAGCAGTCGGCGATGGTGTGACCGCCTATGCGGTGGGTGATTTGGTCGTATCGACGTTCTTTCCTGACTGGCTGGACGGCCAACCGCCCGCGACCGCTTTTACGCGTGTGCCCGGCGATGGGATCAACGGGTATGCTTGTGAGCAGATCACCGCGCCGACCACTTGGTTCACGCGCGCCCCCACGGGGTATGATGCCGCGCAAGCTGCAACATTGACCTGCGCTGGCTTAACCGCTTGGCGCGCTTTGTTCGTCGATTACACGCTGAAGCCCGGCGACACTGTGCTCGTCCAAGGCACTGGCGGCGTATCCATTTTCGCCCTGCAATTGGCCAAGGCGGCAGGCGCGACCGTCATCGCCACCAGCTCCTCCGACGAAAAGCTGGAACGGGTAAAGGCGCTCGGCGCGGACCATGTGATCAATTACAAAGATGTTCCGGCATGGGGGCCAAAGGCGCTCGAACTAACCGGAGGGCGCGGCGTGGACTGCGTGGTCGAAGTGGGCGGTGCCGGAACGCTGGATCAATCGATGCTGGCGGCCCGGGTTGGCGGACACATCGCCCTGATCGGTGTTCTTACAGGAATGGCCGGACCGGTGCAGACCGCCCTGCTCTTTGCGAAGAACCTGACCGTTCAGGGCTTGACCGTGGGCAGCCGCCAGCACCAATTGGATATGATCGCCGGCATCGAAGCCAACGGGATTGAACCGGTCATTTCGGATCGCTTCGCATTGGCCGACCTCGCCGATGCTTTCCGCCATCAAGAAAGCGGAAAGCATTTCGGCAAGATCGTTATCGATATCTAAGGGCCGTTCGGCCAAATAATCTACGGTTGGTCAACCTTACGGTTGGATCACGATACCTTTTGCGGGGTCCACCTTGCCGCTGAGCATGGTCAAATAAGTCTCACGCGCTGCGTCGAGGCCGTTCAACGTGACGATGTCCACAGTGCCTTCGACCGCGCTGAGGAAGCCGTGCCACGTCTTCGCAATCATCTTACCACCTTCGACCGGGCCATGTGCCTTGAAGAAGGAGACAAAGTGATCTGGCGCAAAGAATAATGTTGGCTTTGGACCGGGCAACTGCGCTGCCCCGCCAAACCCCGGGCCGCGCTCTTCAATATGCGTTGCCCCGACAAGGCAGGAATATTTCAGCGCATCACCAAAGTGGGTGTGGATGCTGGATAGGAGTTCAGCGTTGCCGGCGAAATCGACGCTGACACTGTCCTCCGCCGCGACCGAACCCAGATCATCATAGGCGACGACTTCATCATATAGCCCAGTTGATTTCACAAATTCCACATTGCCGGGCGAGGTTAAGCCGATCCGCTTCACATCGGGGGAATTCTGCTTGGCCACGCTGGCCAGCCCCATTGCAGTTTTGGAAGATGCGCTGGTCAAGATGACTTGCCCTGCCCCGAACCAGTCTTCAGAGCGCAGGAAATAATCGATGACAAAACCGGTTTTGAACAACGGACCGTAGATCATCCGCTCGTTCTCACGTGCAGGATCATGTTCTGGATCAGCGGCCAACCGATTGTAATTATTGTAGACTGGGCTCATTGGCTGGCGATAATCGGTCATGTCGGAAAAACTCGCCGCGCTGACATTGCCCGGCACGACATCCAAATGGCTGCCCATCGGCAAATATCCATAAACGCGTTCGCCCACGGCGAATTCGCCATGATTGCTCTCAATCACTTTGGCGTGTCCCCACATCGGGACGATACCCAAACCGTCGGCATTGTCGGCCTTTGGCGGAAAGAAATTCCAATATCCAAAGCCATCACCAACCACCGCATAGGTGATATTGTTCGCGGTGACGGAGAAACTTTCCACCTCCAACCGCACAGCCCCTTCTGCGAGCGGGCCGGTTTCCGCCTCGACCAGCGCGGCGGTGGTGAGTTCATCCTTGCGAACGTGAACTTGATGTAAGGTCATTGGGGCATCCTTTGTGATTTTTTGTTGGGCCACCCCTAACCGATCACGTCTCACTTTCCCAGCGGGTCGCTTTTATGGAAGCTCGCTGACGGCACTGCACCATCCACAGCGGCAGGACTTGCAGTTGCGCAATCCCCGCTGCCCCCTCTGGCGTCAGCTCCACGCCGCGCAGGATACAGTACAGAAATATGTCCGCCATAGTGAAACCATCATTGGACCATGCGCCGTCGCGCTGCATTTCCAAATCGATGAAGGACAGCGTCTTCGCGATATCGGGCAAAGCCTTGGCAATGCGCCCTTTGTCGAGCTCCGCCCCGGCATAGCGGTGCATGATATACGGCATGACAAGCCCGCGCTCGAACAACGGGAAGAGATAGGAATTCCCCACGCCAATCCAACGTTCCATCGCCGCGCGCCGAACAGGATCGGCGGGCCGCAACGCCCCGCCATTATGCGCTGTATCGATATAATTGGCGATCGAGACAGTCTCATACATCTCGTGCCCGTCAATATGTACAACCGGCACCTTGCCAAATGGGTGGCGGTTCTCCGGCGAATGCGCGGGCGTCGGCACGACCTCATGCGCCAAACCCGCTTCTTCGCAGACAATTTCGACTATGCGGACATAGGTGGAGATAACCGGCCCGAAGATTTGGACCGGACTGGACACAGGTTAAACCCGCATCGGCATCAGAACATACATCGCCGGGCTTTTGTCGTCCTTACGGATCAGCGTCGGTGCGCCTGCATCGGCAAGATGCAGCTCAACGACATCGCTGTCGATCTGGCCGAGAATGTCTTTCAGATAATTGGCGTTAAAGCCGATCTCAAAACCTTCAGAACCATAATCGGCTGCAACTTCTTCCGTCGCAGTACCATTGTCAGGGCTGGTAACAGACAAGATGACCTTATCGGTATCGAGCCCCATTTTCACAGCGCGGGTCTTCTCCGTTGCGATTGTGGCAACGCGGTCAACACCTTCAAAAAAGCTCTTCGGGTCGATTTTGAGCAGCTTGTCATTACCGGTCGGGATAACGCGGCTGTAATCGGGGAATGTGCCGTCGATCAGCTTCGATGTCAGCACGACGCCGCCCTCACCGCCCATGGTGAAGCGAATTTTGCTGGCGGACAAATCGATCTGGACATTGCCATCGAGCGATTCTTCCAGCAGCTTTCGCAGTTCTGCGATTGCTTTGCGCGGCACAATCACATCCGGCATTCCATCAGCGCCATCGGGCTGGTCAATCGTAAAGCGCGCGAGACGGTGGCCGTCGGTCGCTGCCGCTTTCAGAACCGGCTTACCATCATCGGCCACGTGCAGGAAAATGCCGTTGAGGTAATAGCGGGTTTCTTCGGTAGAAATCGCAAACCGGGTACGGTCAATCAGCTCCGCCAGCAGCTTTGCAGGCAGTTCAAAGCTGGTCGGCAAATCGCCTTCCACAATCACCGGGAAATCATCCCGCGGCAATGTCGGTAAGGAGAACCGGCTGCGGCCAGCTTTGATCGCCATGCGGTTGTCAGCTGTTTCGAGGCTGACCTGGCTGCCTTCCGGAAGCTTGCGGGCGATGTCGAACAGCAAATGCGCTGAAACAGTGATCGCGCCAGCCGCTTCGACGGAAGCTGCGGCCATGTTCTCGACCACTTGCAAATCAAGGTCGGTCGCCATCACTTTCAGTGATCCGCCGGCATCGGCCTCAATCAACACGTTCGACAGGATGGGGATCGTGTTGCGACGCTCCACAACCGATTGAACGTGGGACAAACAACGCAGCAGCGTAGCGCGTTCGATAGTGGCCTTCATCGCGTTTCAATTCCCTTTTGCGCGCAGAGTGGCGGAAAATAGCCAGCCACCAGCGCCGGTAAAGTCCATAAGACCTTAGCGGCGCAGGGCGGTGCGGCAAAGGTTCACCGCCCCCATTGGGGTGCTTTCAGACCGATTCCTTGGGGATAAACCCTCTCCAGAACCGGCTGACGGCCCCAATTGTCACCCCAGCATGGCCATACCGCCATTTACGTGTAGCGTTTGCCCCGTGACATAGGATGCCTCATCCGACGCCAAATAGGCGACAGCAGCGCCAATATCGTCGCCCTCTCCCATCCGGCCCATCGGGATACGCCCGTTAAGCGCTTCTTTCTGGGCATCGGGCAATTCGTCGGTCATTGCGGTGCGGATAAAACCCGGCGCGATGCAATTGGCGGTGACGCCGCGACTGGCGAGTTCCTGCGCGAGGCTTTTGGTTGCGCCAACCAGCCCGGCTTTCGCTGCTGCATAGTTCATTTGTCCCGGATTGCCGGTGGCACCGACCACGCTGGTGATCGAGATAATCCGGCCGTGTTTGGCTTTCATCATCGGGCGGGCGCTGGCGCGCATCAGGCGGAAGGCAGCCTCCAGATTGACTTTCATCACCTGGTCCCACTCTTCATCCTTCATCCGCATCGCGAGATTATCCCGCGTGATACCGGCATTATTGACGAGGATATCCATTTTCCCCAGCGTATCGACGGTCGCCGGAACCAGTTTCTCAACATCATCCGCGTCAGACAGATTGCAGGTAATCTCCACATGATCACCGCCCAGTTCATCATTCAGCTGTTCGCGAAAAATCCGCAATTTTTCTCCGTTGGAACCGGATACAGCCAAGCGTGCCCCCTGTTTGGCAAGCGCATAAGCAATCGCAGAACCGATCCCGCCGCTGGCACCGGTTACGAGAGCTGTTTTTCCAGAGAGATCAAACATTCATTGGCTCCTAAAGTTCTGAGAATGTAGCTTCGGTATGGCGCAGCAAGGCCTCCATACCGATCAGTGAACCGACTATATTCTGTTCGTCTTCGCTAATGCCGGGCGAGAAGCGCAGGATTGTCGTACCGATGAACATAAAGTCGGCGTTGGTGGGCTGAAATTCTGTACCGGCCGCACCTGTTGCGGACGTCATGATCGACCAAAACCGCTCCCGTTCTGCATCGGGCAGTTCGGTGTCTATCTTATCGAGCACAACCTTCGCCTCTGGGTGCTTCTGCGCGATAGAATCGGCGGTAAGATCGCTGAACTGGTACAGGCCGGCAGCCTCGGATGCTTCTTCAGACCAGCCATATTCCGATGCACATTCCAGCGCTCGCTCGTCAATGATCGCAAGCACTTCAAGCGGGCGGTCTTTGATATCCATATCGGATATTTCAAATGCGGCGACATAGGCATCAAGCACCGCCTTCTGTTCTGCGCTATAACCGGTTGCAATACAGTCCAGCTGATCCGCGACTTGCGCCGAGGCAGGCAATGCTGACCCGGCCAATGCGAGCGAAGCCCAAAAATATTTCATGACAGTGATTTCGCCAATTCTTCGATTTGCTCCATCGTCACCACGCTGGAAACCTGGGCTTCCTTATCGATCCGGCCAATCATCGGGCCAAGGACTTTCCCGCCCAGTTCAACAAACTGCTGGGTACCCGCAGCACGCATAGCGATGACACTTTCCCGCCAGCGGACGCGCCGGGTCACTTGCTGAACCAATAAATCGCGTTCTTCGGCGGGATCAGCCACCAATGACGCGGTTACATTGGCATAGATCGGCAGCGCCATGCTGTCGGGTGAGGTCTCGGCCAACGCCTCTGCCATTGCATCGGCGGCTGGCTGCATCAGCGAGCAATGGAACGGCGCAGAAACCGGCAGCGGAACGCCCCGTTTGATGCCATGATCCTTAACCATCGCAACCGCCCGTTCAATCGCGCCAGCATGGCCCGACAAGACAACTTGCGTGGGGTCATTATCGTTCGCGAGTTCGCAGATTTCCCCTTCTGCCGCGGCGGCGGCGAGTGCGAGCGCCTTGTCCACATCCGCGCCCAGCAAAGCGCACATCGCGCCAACGCCAACCGGCACTGCCGCTTGCATCGCTTCGCCCCGTAATTTGAGCAATCGGGCGGTGTCCGCGAGGGAAAACGCATCCACCGCACACAGCGCCGTATATTCGCCCAGCGAATGGCCCGCTACGCAGTGGCCTGCCTCTGCCAAAGAGACGCCAAAATCCTGTTCCAAAACCCGCAAGGTGGCGATGGCATTCGCCATGATTGCGGGTTGTGCGTTTGCTGTCAGAGTAAGTTCTTCTTCCGGACCATCACGCATGATGGTCGACAGGTTTTGCGATAGAGCATCGTCTACTTCTTCAAAAACGGTCCGTGCCGCCTTGCTTGCATCGGCCAATTCAGACCCCATGCCGACTTTCTGGCTGCCTTGTCCTGGAAAAACAAACGCTCTCATCTATGTGCTCCTGATGCAGCGCGTTATTATCGCGCCTGCCGATATGCTCTTAATATTCACGTGCCGCCTATGCGTGCAGCGGCGTTCTCGCAAGCCCGAATGGGACGATTTTGTTCGCGGCATCATGGCCGATATCGGCGAAACCAAGATACGGGATATCGCATTTTTCGCACCAATACCGGGCAATCTCCTCCGGACTGGAACCAAACGGCCGATCATTTTCGGGTACGGCAGACACTCTGCCCAGCCGCAAGCCCGCAATCCCTTTCAAATGCTGGGTCGCATGGAATAACAGCCGGTCGACTGCATATAAATGCTCTGCCACTTCCTCCACCATCACCACATGTCCGGTGAGGTCGGGCATCAAATCTGTTCCGGCAATCATTGCCAGCGTTGTGAGATTGAAGGCCACCGTCGGCGTACCCGCTAAAGTCGGCTCCAGCCCTTCTTCGCTGCCGCCTATCCAGCCAAGCACACGGTCAATCGCATCTGCCCCATTATCGCGGTAAACATCGCCCACCAGCGGCGCATGGACCGCTTGCCCAATGCCGTGACGGTACATCGCGGCGAGCAAATACCCATTGTCGGAATAGCCGAGATACGGTTTTTCGCGCGCTTCCTTGCCGCATTGCGCAACAAAATCGGCCGCAATCCTGTTCGCGCCATATCCGCCCATAGCGAACCATACCGCGTCAACCTCCGGATCATTGGCGCATTCCAGCAAAGCTGCCAGCCGCACGCTATCATCCCCTGCAAAATGGCCGTGGCGCGCGAAACACTGCTTGTGAAAAAACAGCTCAACATCAGATCTGGCAGATACGAGATCCTGCACTGCATCAGCGCGTGCGCGCTCCAGCCGTTTTCCCGGTGCACAAATGGCAATTCGTTTCATTTGTCTATGTAGCCATCTTGCAAGGCCGCGCACAACTGCATACCGCACAGCGCATGAGCGAATTCCCCACTTATGAAGAACTTCTGTCCCGGCCATTCTTTTTCTGCGGCATTGGCGGGTCCGGTATGCTGCCGCTGGCGCAGATCCTGAAAGGGCGCGGCGCCAGTGTCGCCGGATCAGATCGCAGCCGCGATCAAGGCCGCACGCCGGAAAAATTTGCTGCGTTGGAGACACAAGGGTTCGCCTTGTTCCCGCAAGACGGCAGCGGAATGACATCTGCTGACCAAATTCTGGTCGCCTCCGCCGCTGTTGAAGACACTGTGCCGGAAGTCATCCGCGCCAATGAACTTGGCTGTCTGCGGATGACACGTGCGGAATTGCTGTCGATCCTGTTCAACACATCCGGGGCCGGCATCGGCATTGCAGGAACCAGCGGCAAATCCACCGTGACCGGAATGCTTGGCTGGATCCTGTTTGCTGCCAAAAACGATCCGACTGTCATGAACGGCGCGGTGATGAAAAACTTCGTCAGCAAAGAACGCCCTTTTGCCAGCGCAATCGTCGGCGGTGCCGGGCCGTTTGTCAGCGAAGTGGATGAAAGCGACGGTTCAATCGCTCTCTACCGCCCATCGGTCGGGGTGCTGTTAAATGTCAGCCTCGATCATAAAAGCATGGAAGAATTGCGGGTTCTGTTCGGTGATTTTCTGGAACGCAGCGGTGTTGCCGTGATCAATGCCGATGATACTGAGGCGCTGGCTTTGCTTCCGCGCGCGCAGAAGGCGATCACGTTCGGGATTGATCAAGACAAAGCGCAGATCGGCGTCGTAGCCGGGAGTATTGCCGACGGGCCAGTGCGTCAGGCCGCAACCATTATCGACCGCCATGATGGCAGCGAGCACCCCCTTATTCTGAATATGCCGGGCCGCCACAATCTGTCGAATGCTTTGGCGGCCATCGCTGGCGCAGTGGCAGCCGGAGTTCCAACCGCCGCCGCCGTCGCCGCTCTGGCCGGGTTTGAAGGCCTGTCCCGCCGCTTCAACATTATCGGCACCAGCGATAGCGGCATCACGGTGATTGATGATTTCGGGCATAATCCGGAAAAATGCGGTGCGACTTTGCGCACACTGAAAAGCCATCCGGGGCGCGTTATCGCCTTCTTCCAGCCACATGGATATGGCCCGCTGCGCCAGATGGGTCACGAATTGGCTGAGACATTTGCCCATGAATTGGGGCCGGATGATATCACCATCTTGTGCGATCCGGTCTATTTCGGCGGCACGGTGGATCGCAGCATCGGCAGCGAACGCATTATCGAATTGATCGAAGAAGCGGGCGGACTGGCTGACCACGTCGCGGCGCGCGATGATTGCGGCAAGCTGATTGCTTCAATGGCAAAATCGGGCGACCGAATTGTGGTTATGGGCGCGCGTGATGACACGCTGACAGAGTTTGCAAAACAGCTGCTCGCGAAACTCTAGATCACGGAAGGTTCAGCGCCTTCCATCGCTATCGCAGCCTTAAACCCGTCCCGTTCCGTCAAGCGGTCGAGATAGGCGTTCAGTGGCGGCGTCAGATACTCCGCCAAGCCGATCCGGCGCGCGAGATACAATGCATAGCCAACGCAGATGTCGGCAACGGTAAAACGGTCGCCGCATAAAAATTCGCGCCCTTCCAGGCGGCGTTCGACTTTAATCAGCCGTTTTCCGAACCACTTTGCATAGGCTTCTCCTGCTTCTGCAAAGCCCTTGTCCTTTTCAAACTTGGCAAACCGCAGAAATACGGTTTGCGGAAACGTGATCGTCGCATCAGCGTGATAGGTGAAATCGAGATACTCTGCGTAATCTGCTTCATCGGGGCCAATAACCAAGGACACTGCCCCACCCTTCACCGCCAGATAATGGGCGATCGCGCAGCTTTCGGTCATGGACGCATCACCATCGACCAGCATCGGAACTGTACCAAGCGGGTTCACGTCCAAATAGTCTGGCGATTGGAAGCGAGGCGGAAATGGCAACATCCGCAGGTCGAGATTGACCTGTGCTTCCGCTGCGGCCCATGTTGCCCGCAACCCTCGCGATCCGGCGCAGGTGTACAGAGTGGGTTGCCAGCTTTCAGTCATCCCGCCCCCTCGATCTTCAATGCGCTTCTTCGCCGTGACCGACTTTCAAGACCTTGTGCAACACGAACACGATAATCGCCCCGACGACCAGCGCCAGCACAGCAGACAGCGCCGCATAGGTAAGCCAGCCCAGCAGTCCGCCAAATGATCCGGTGGTTGATTGCACCGCCGATTCCAAACCATGCGTGGCATCATACAGGGCATGAAACCCAAGCTCATGCGTTCCGTGCAGCAATATGCCGCCGCCAACCCACAGCATTGCAATGGTCCCGATAAAACTCAAAGCCGTCAGCAAGTGCGGGACAAATGCCACCAGACCGCGCCCGAAACTGCGTGCGATTTGCGAGCGCTTCTTGGTTAGATACAGCCCGATATCATCCATCTTTACGATGATCGCGACTGCGCCGTACACCGCAACGGTCACCATGATGGCAACCAACGCCAAAGCCAATCCGCGTTCCCACCAAAGGTCCAACTCAATTTCATTGAGCGTGATGGCCATAATTTCGGCTGACAGGATCAGATCGGTCCGGATGGCGCCAGCTATGCGTTGCTTCTCAAACTCTTCCGGATTGTCGATCGGATCATCAAGCGTCTTGCCATGTTTGGCGCCGCCGAGTTTCTCGATGACTTTCTCTGCCCCTTCATAGGCCAGATAGCCGCCGCCGAGCATCAGGATAAATATGATCGCACCGGGCAGGAATTCGCTGAGCAGAATCGCGCCAGGCAGCAATATCAGCAGCTTATTCTTGAAACTGCCTTTCGTTATGCTCCAGATAATCGGCAATTCACGCGCCGGGGACAGGCCCGTGACATAGCTCGGCGTCACGGCGGCGTCATCAATCACGACACCTGCGGTTTTGGCACCGGCGCGGCTGGCGGCCACAGTGATGTCATCAACCGATGCAGCTGCCGTTTTCGCTATGATCGAAATGTCGTCTAATAATGCAACCAATCCGCCGGGCACGCTGTTCTCCTCCGCCACCTTGATCAGGCATAGACCTTAATCAGGCCAAAACCTCAAGAGGGCGGCAGATTTATGCAGACATTGCTTTCATGGCGCGTGCTTACAGACCAAACATCTGGCTGAGGCGGCTTTTAGGCGGAATGGGGCGTTCTGCGGTCGCTACGTCAGTCCGTTCATCAGGCTTTGTCCAAGCAGCCTGGATTGCGCGTGATTGGGCGGCCCACTCTTCGCTGGCCACATGATCAGCCACCCTTTTGGTAATGGGCCCAATCGCCGAGCTATCACAATCACGCGCAGGTTCGTCCAGATCAAAATCAGCGCGAATATAGCGGTCTTTCAAGATCATGCCCGCATAGCGTTCCGACATTTGTGCCGAAGCAGAGCTGGTGGCATTAATTAGCGGAACAGCGGGTATCGATTTACCTTCACAAGCATAGGGCTTCATCCACTGCCATGCCCCCCAGCACTCTGCGCGACCCAGTTCACCGCTATCGATACCGCCGTTGGACCTACCTGTGCCGAAAGACACCATCTCCACATCATGATGATCGGCCCGGCAATATTGGTCGGCGTATTCGATAGCCGCCATCGAGGGGTTCGCAGCGAACAGGCCGCCATCCGCAAAATATCCGCAGTCTCCCGCCATCGGCAGCGATGGCTTAAATGGCGCGAATAATGTCGGGGTCGCCATAGAAGCCATCGCTGCGTCGGCCAGGAGCATTTCAGACAGCGGATCTTTACGGCTGCTGCCAATGAGAACAGGTTTCCATTGCGCAGCTGAACCGCGCGTTACTGCGCCCATTTGCAACGCCGCGACTGCTACTTGCGGGCCGGAGCGCGGCAATTCACTGAGGCGGGCGTTGCCGAACAAGCCGATCAATGCGTCTCGTAAATTTCGGGACAGGTATTTGGTTTGAAAGACCGATTTAATCGTCTCTCCATTGGCTGCCTTGTCGTATGTGGGCACGGTATCCAATGCGATTTGCTGTTCAAAGGAGAAAGGATTGCCCTCATTCCAATCGGTATCGGCCGGCTCGTAAATTTTGGCAGCATTGTTCGCAAAAAAATCTGCAATCGCGCCCGCTCTGATACCATAGGCCAGCGCCAAGGCGACTATTGCACCCGACGACGTTCCAACAAACAGATCAGTCTTCTGTGCAAGATGGCCTTTTGGATCAGCATCTTTCAGAAGCAGCGCAGACACCAGGCTGCGCACGCCGCCGCTATCAAAAGACATCACTCTAAATGGCATTGCTCATATTCCCGTGATCAAAATTGATATGCCCAGCCTAATGCACCATCCGGTTTTCTACTTATTGTATCAAACGGACATAGAGGTCTGAATTTGTTAACTTTTGGCCAAGTGAAGGGTCGTTAAGCGATAGGCTTCTACCTTTTTCCTTGCCATTTCCCCCTTTGCCGCTATGTGCCCGCTGTCGCGGTCTACGGGCTGTGACATCAAGAAAGCCGGAGGGGCCCCGCAATCCCGCGGATCAGCCAGCGATCGGCATTACAATGTGAAGGAAGCGAAGATGGCTCATTACGAGCATGTCTTTCTCGCACGTCAAGATTTGAGCCAGGCTCAAGTAGACGCGCTGGCTGCATCAGCCACAGAGATTATCGAAGCAAATAACGGTAAAGTCACCAAGACCGAAACTTGGGGCCTGAAAAATCTTGCCTACAAGATCGACCGTAACCGCAAGGCACATTTCGTACTTCTCAACATCGACGGCCCCGGCTCCGTTGTTGCAGAACTCGAACGCCAAACCCGCATCAACGAAGACGTGATCCGTTATATGACGATCCGTATGGAAGAGCCTGAGGAAGGCCCGTCTGTCATGATGCGCAAGAATGACCGCGACCGGAAAAAACGGTCTGACCGTGAGGAGCGCAGCTAATGGCACGTCCTTTCTTCCGCCGCCGCAAATCTTGCCCGTTCTCGGGTAAGAATTCACCTGTAATCGACTATAAAGACGTACGTCTGCTGCAGGGCTTCATGTCCGAGCGTGGCAAAATCGTCCCTAGCCGTATTACTGCCGTATCCGCCAAGAAGCAGCGCGAGCTGGCCAAGGCAATCAAGCGCGCACGCCACATCGGCCTGCTGCCATACATCGTTAAGTAAGGGAGAAGACACATGGATATCATTCTCCTCGAACGGATCGAGAAGCTCGGCACAATCGGTGACATCGTCACTGTGAAGGACGGCTATGCCCGTAACTTCCTGCTGCCAAACAAAAAAGCTCTGCGTGCCAACTCGGCCAACAAAGCTGTTTTTGAAGCCAACCGCGAACGTCTTGAAAAAGAAAACGCTGAAAAGGCTGCCGAAGCAACAACCGCTGGCGAGAAAATCGCTGGTGCAGAAGTTGTTCTGATCCGTGCATCGTCAAACTCTGGCCAACTGTATGGTTCGGTCACAGTGCGCGACATCGTTGAAGGGCTTACTGCTCAAGGCCACGAAGTGACCAAAAAGCAAGTTATCCTTGGCGCACCGATCAAGACCATCGGCATGTTCGACGTCAATGTACGTCTGCACGCTGAAGTGGACGTGATTGTTAAAGCCAACGTCGCCCGCAGTGACGACGAAGCTGAATTGCAACGCCAAGGTGTGGACGTTCTGGCCGCGATCTTCGAAGAAGAGCAAAGCGAGAAAGTCGGCTTCACCGAAGCTGTTGACCCATCGCTTGAGCCCGGCGAAATTCCAGCAGACATGCTGGAAGACGGCGCTGAAGAAGACGCATCTGAAGCAGGCGAAGAGCCAGCTGCAGAGTAATCACTTCGCAGCCCGCCCCGTTCGGGCAGCAATCAAAAAAAGGCGCGGTTCCCAGTGGGGACCGCGCCTTTTTTGCAAGAGCCACCGGTAACAGGCGCCCTTTTAATTTTGGGGCAGACTTTGAATTGTAAGAGAGAAGGCGCTATCTGCCCAAGATGAAAACAGTAGAAACGATAATTGGCGGACTGGATCGCCTATACAATATTTCCGTCGAACGCCTGCGGGCTGACGTGATTGCCTTTGGCCGCGATGGCACTTTGCCATCCAAAACACGGCGCAGCGATGGCAGCTATGCCTACCCCGAACTTGTTCTGCGTTTTAAAGGCGGTGATCAGCCTGAAGATCGCAGCCGCGCCTTTGGCCGGCTGAACGAACCTGGCACGTATGCAACCACAGTGACGCGCCCGTCCATGTTCGCAGATTACCTGCGCGACCAACTGGAACTGATTGGCAGCGATTACGATATCGAATTGGAAGCGCGGGTTTCCGCTCAGGAAATCCCCTTCCCCTATGTGCTCGACGGGGAAACAGCGGCAGAACTCGCAGGGATAAGCCCGCAAGACATTGCACGACATTTCCCCTCCACCGAACTGGCAGATATCGGAGACGAACTGGCGGACGGGATCGAGATTGATGATAGCGGCGAATCCATCCCGCTATCGCTGTTTGACGGTTTGCGCACTGATTTCAGCCTGGCGCGTCTGGCGCATTATACCGGCACCGCGACTGACCATTTCCAACGCTTTATCCTGTTCACCAACTATCACCGCTATGTCGATGAATTCGTTGATTGGGCGGGCCAGCAAATCGGTAAGGACGGATACACCGCCCTGGCCGGTGCTGGCGGCCTGTATCTGACTGAGCCAGCGGACAACGCGTCCAGCCAGCTATCCGATACTGCATGGCGCAAACACCAAATGCCTGCCTATCACTTGGTCGGCAAAGATCGCGGCGGAATTACGCTGGTCAATATCGGTGTTGGCCCCTCCAACGCGAAAACCATTTGCGATCACTTGGCGGTATTGCGGCCCGAAGCATGGCTGATGATCGGCCATTGCGGCGGCCTGCGCCCCACGCAGAAGATCGGTGATTACGTCCTTGCTCACGCCTATCTGCGCGATGACCATGTGCTTGACCCGGTTCTGCCGCCGGAGATACCCCTGCCCGCCATTGCAGAGGTCCAGCAAGCCCTTGCCGGAGCGGCAGAAGAAGTTTCCGGCGAGCATGGCGCTGATCTGAAAAAACGGATGCGGACGGGCACCATCGTAACGACTGACGACCGCAATTGGGAGCTACGCTATACCACCAGCGCCAAACGGCTGAGCCTCAGCCGCGCGGTCGGCATCGACATGGAAAGCGCCACTATCGCCGCGCAAGGATACCGCTTCCGCGTCCCCTATGGCACGCTCCTCTGCGTCAGTGACAAACCGCTTCACGGCGAGATCAAGATGCCCGGCCAAGCGAACAAATTCTACGAAGAAGCCATCGCCGCCCACCTCCAGATCGGTGTGAAAGCGTGCAATTTACTGCGTGAAGAAGGGAACCGGTTGCACTCGCGGAAACTGCGCGCGTTTAATGAGCCGCCATTTAGGTAAAGCCGGATATCACGCAGGTTCAGGGTGACACTTGGTTGACACAGTTGACACTGCGTCAACCAACTCGAAATTTCTGATAGTATTGATTTTACTGGTTTTTAAAAAAGATTAGGCGAAATCATATCAGCAGGATGGCCCCGCCCCATACGCCGCGCCTACGTAGCATCGCGCCGGCAACCGAAGAGAAGCATCGGCATCGGCATCGGCATCGGCATCGGCATCGGCATCGGCATCGCACTAGCTGGACTAATGCATTTAGGAAAATGGATTTTTTGCTAAGAACGCGACAGCCTCCAATTGATATAGCCACTCGCGTTCGACGATCCGTTATACAGGTTAGGCTAAGTCAGCTTTCGCGTGGCAACCGACCAATGACCAATTTGATTGCCGGGATCGCCTGTTTAACTGAAGCTAGATGAGTCTTCGATTGCAGGATCATGATTGAAATTACCAGCAACGCCAACGCTCGATCTCGTCTATTACAAATGACTTCTACTGTGGTTTGACTGACTGGAACCGAGCTATCAGATGCGTACAACAGAGTGTTTCTTTGATTGGCTCGCCCTTTTACTAACTTGGCTATGTTTTGAAACTGAGAGTTTTCAGATAACCTAGATAGAGCCTCAAAAAAAACTTCGTTCTCTGGAACGCCTGCTTGACTATGTAACAAATCTAGCGGCTCTACAGGTTGAAATGCAATATCTGCTCCATCCTCAACGCCAAAGTTGGATAACGGAACTTTCAAATCAATTCTGACTTTCGAGAAATCGAAATGTAGTTGGAAATGTTCCAGAATAGGTTGCAATTCTCTCCCGATGGCAAGGACGCAAACGATTATAGCATTCTTGTGAATATGGTTGTTCGGTTTAATTCGACTAACCTCATCGTAGCCCCTAAGTTTGATTGCATGAATAACGCACGAAGCAGCCTCTTCCTCCCCTGTAATAGCGCGAAAAGAAGCCATTTCTAAATCATGCTCAACAAGCTTCAATGCGCGTTCAAAATTATCAATGCAGTTTCGCAATCGATACTTCACATGCTGCGGGAGATCATCGCTCAAACGCACTAACGCGTCGCAAACCCTCAGCTTCTCCTGTTCTACATCGTCACGATTCTCTATCACCCCTTACCCTTAGTCTTGGTATTCCCCGTTTTCGCATTCGCTGCGATGAAGTCGATAATCTGGCCCGCAATGTCTTTGCCGGTCGCGTTCTCGATGCCTTCAAGTCCTGGGGATGAGTTCACTTCCATAATCACCGGACCGTGATTGCTGCGCAGCAAATCGACGCCGCATACATTCAGGCCCATCACTTTTGCCGCGCGGACTGCGGTGCTGCGTTCTTCAGGAGTGATTTTGACCAATTGCGCGCTGCCGCCGCGGTGCAGATTGCTGCGAAATTCGCCTTCCGCCCCTTGGCGTTTCATCGCGGCGACGACTTTGCCGCCCACAACCAGACAACGGATATCCGATCCGCCCGCTTCCTTGATAAATTCCTGCACCATGATCGCGATATTCGCCCCGCGGAACGCCTCAATAATCGATGCGCCGCCTTTCAGCGTTTCTGCCAGAACCACGCCGATACCCTGCGTCCCCTCCAGCAGTTTGATCACCACCGGCGGGCCATTGACCGCTTTGATCAGATCTTCTGCCTGTTTCGGGTCATTGGCATAGGCGGTCAGCGGCAGGCCCAGCCCGTGTTTCGCCATAATCTGGGTGGAGCGCAATTTATCGCGGCTGCGGCCAATGGCCACGCTCTCATTCAGCGGCCAGACACCGCCCATTTCAAACTGGCGTAATACTGCAAGGCCGTATGCCGTGATCGAGGCACCGATGCGCGGAATTACCGCCTCGTATCCTTTCAACGTTTCGCCCTTATACATTACTGTCGGGCGGTGGCTCGCGATATTCACTGTGCAGCGGGTGGTGTTGAGAATATCCAGCGTATGGCCGCGCTGTTCCGCCGCCTTCACCAGCCGCTTATGTGAATAGAGGTTGGGGTTACGCGCAAGCATTGCGATCTTCATAAGAACTCTTCCTTCGCGTCGTCCCGGTTGGAAATCAGGTAAGATCGCCCGGGATTGACGAGGAACCTGCTTTTTAATGCTGTGCGCCCGATCAACATGGGAAAGACCATGTCCGACCGGTCTGCCAGGCTGAATTCTGCGCGGAAATCGTGCCCGCCCATGGATAGAACGGTCTTCACGATCAGTCGTTCCTCGGCCGTACCATTGGAACTGGTGATTGTACGGTGCGCAACCCGCACCGCTTCGCAGTGGCGATAGGCCTGCCCGCGCCCGAAATCGAGATCGAAACGGGCCATCTCCTCCCCGTCTCGGTCAAACAGATCAATGTTCACCGCATGGAGAGATGAGGTCCGCGCGCCAGTATCAATCTTGGCGGGAATGCCGATAATGCCTAGTTCGGGTAAGGCCACCACCTCACGCCAACCGACAACCTGCTTCTCCATGGCGATGATACGCTTCCCTGCACTTGCTCTTAGGGTTGATAGTAGCCGCGATTACCGGCTCTGGATACGCTCAATAATAAGCGCCGCGATTATACCGATGAACGTCCCGATCCACACGGCCATTTTGATTGGCCGCAATGTTGAGGCAAAGTTGGCCAAACTGTCGGAGCCTTCGCCATTCGTCAGTTGAATAAATTGCGCGATTGTCTCTCCGTAATCGGTCAGCAGAAAGACCACTCCGCAAATCAGAACAAAGGTGCCGATATGGCGCACGATACCCGTTCCAACGGCGCGAAAATACAGGCCGCCCAGCACGCAGCCGATACCGTAAATACCAATGAAGATCAGATCGCCGATCATGGCGATTTTCGCATCGCCGATCACACCCGCTTCTGCCCAGGCAGACTGGATGGCATTGACAGTCGCAGCATCCGGAGCGGCCTGGTGTTCCCCGATGCCGCCCGGCACCGCATCAGTTATCAGCGGGAAATGGAGGAACAGGACAATTGCAAAGGACAGCAATCCGCCGCCCCACCACACCAGAAACTTCTTGCGCTCCGTCATCTCTCTCACCCCTAAAAAAACTAGGCCCCCAAAAACTCCACCAGAGCATCCCCCAAGGCACCCTCTGTCACAGAACCCATATGCGTGCCCGGAATCTCCACATAATGCGCATCGGGCAACGTCTCTGTCAGCCGGGTTGCAGAGCCATTATCATTGTCCTGATCGCCGCACAGAACCATCGTCGGCATGGTCAGGGCCGCCAGTTCATCGGGCCGGGTATCCGCGACCGATTGCAGCAACAGCCGCCCCGCGACCAAATCGACCTTCATGGTTTTCATAAAAGCGACTGTCATAAAGGCCGGATCGCCGCGCTTGATGTCATCAAACCGGTCAATCGCATCGATGAAAAAGGCGGCGCGATTGTTCCAGCCCGATAGCCCCTCCAGCCCCATGCCAGACAGGACAAGTTTACTTGGACGCAATCCGCCTATGACTGCCCGCGCCGCAGTACGTGCCCCCAGCGAAAAGCCGACCAGATCGAAATCGGTCAGGTCCAGCGCCTCCACCACCGCGGCCACATCCTTGGCCAGAACATCATCGGGATAAGCGGCGGGATCATGCGGCGCAGCGCTATCCCCATGCGCGCGCAGATCGGGCATAATAACCTCGCACCCCGCATCGACCAGCTTCTGCGCATGGCCGAATTTGATCCAGTTCATCTGCGCATTGGAGAACAGGCCATGCACCATCAGGACAGGCCGCCCTGCCCCCATCCGGTGGACGGCAAGTTCGGTTCCATCAAAAGATCGGACGGCTTCTTGCTGAGATGAAGTCACCGTTCCGTCAGACCTTTCTCGTTCATCCGCCACAGCGCCATTTCAATGCGGTCTTGGCCGAAGAAAGGTTCACCATCGAACACCAATGTCGGCACGCCCCAATGGCCAGCGGCTTCAAGAGCACCCTGATTGGCGGCGATTTCTGCGTCCAATGCCTCTGCGTCGGATTCGGCTTCTGCTTCCAGTTCCGCAAAGTCCAGCCCCGCTCTGGCCGCGGCACCGGCCAAGTGATCGCCCTCGTGCCAATTATCGACTTTGCCGCTAAAGATCAGTTTTGATGCCTCATCAGCAAATACGATCCCTTTGCCGCGCCGGCTTGCTGCCTGTCCCAACCGGCACATCCGGTGAATATAGGGTTGGTCGGCGGCAATCTCGCGCGTTGCGAAATCCTGCACCACAGGGTCAGGCTGCGGCCAGCGGTATGGAATATCCAGCATCTGCGCCGTGCGGAACGCGTCCATCATGATGTACCGCCCGACATTGGGATTGCCGGTGAACAATATATCCGGATCGCGGATAGCGATCGGCCACACAACCCGCAGGTCAATCTCCACATCGAAAATCTCTGTCAGGGCGCGGTACCGGCCAATCGCCAGATAGCTGTAAGGAGAGCGGAAACTGAAATAGAGGTCGGCTTTTAAGGTCATATCATTCCTATACTAAATTAATCACCTCAACTTATGTCACAATGATCGGCGGGCTTGGAACCTGTTTGCAATCGATGGTGCCATCAGCCATCGCGGCGTTGCCTTCATCCACCGCTTGAACCACCAGCTGATCGGCACGCTGAAACAACCCCTCAGGCACATCCAAAGATATAACTGAATTGCTAATGTGATTGTTGTTCGCAGTGTCGGAGGTGATTTTCTGCACTCTCACCAGCAGCTTGTCAGCTCGCCCTTCAAGATCGCGTAAAATCGGCCAAAATCCCGATGCGTAATAGGTGTTATTATCACTGCGCTGGCTGGTCGCACCAAAAGTCATACCCCAATGGTTATACCGGTAGGCCCAGGGGTGAATTTCAACCCTAGCGAGTTTTGGGCCACGCTTTTTGGGGGTGATAAATATATTGAATTGTGCCTGCTCGCTAAAAGACTGGAGATAGTTACCGCTCTGCCACCAACCACGCAAAACGACAGTGCCCTGATCATTGGTCAGGCGATGTTCCCACGCAACATAAATGGGCTTTTTGTGGCCTTCATCAGGCCAATAGGTGATTTTGGCAGTACCAGCCGCGCTCTGTACCTCATACTCACACGCCGTCATCGTGGGGACAGTGTCCTCCTCGGCATAGGCTGGAACACCAGCCAACACCGGAAGCAACCCAGCCAGTATGAGGCGCGTTTTTCTTAGTCCCTGCATCACCGCTCTCCTCTCAACCAAGTCAAGCAACAATGGGCACTAAACACAAGAGCGGAGCTGCCTTCGATTGATGCGATGAGCCCGCAGCTTACCCCTTTTTCAGATGCGTACGCCCCAACAGTTCGGCAATTTGCACGGCATTCAGTGCCGCGCCTTTGCGCAGATTATCCGATACGCACCACAGGACCAGTCCGTTATCAACGGTCGGGTCTTCGCGCACGCGGCTGATATAGGTCGCGCCATCACCGGCACATTCCACCGGTGTGACATAGCCGCCATCTTCGCGCTTATCGACCAGCATGATGCCCGGTGCCTCGCGCAATATCTCTTGCGCTTCCTTGGCCGAAATCTCGTTTTCAAATTCGATATTCATCGCTTCGGAATGGCCGACAAATACGGGCACACGGACACAGGTGGCAGACAGTTTGATTTTGGGATCAAGGATCTTCTTGGTTTCGGCGACCATCTTCCATTCTTCTTTGGTCGACCCGTCGTCCAAAAACACGTCGATATGCGGAATCACGTTAAATGCGATCTGCTTGGTGAACGTGGCAGGCTCCGGCTTATCGCCGACAAAGATAGCGCGGCTTTGTTCAAACAATTCGTCCATGCCCGATTTACCCGCGCCCGATACCGATTGATAGGTGGACACGACCACGCGCTTGATTTTCGCCGCATCGTGCAGCGGTTTCAAAGCGACGACCATTTGCGCAGTCGAGCAATTGGGGTTCGCGATGATGTTCCGCTTGGCATAGCCATCAATCGCGTCCGGGTTCACTTCCGGCACGATCAGCGGCACATCCGGATCCATCCGGTAAAGCGAGCTGTTATCAATCACCACGCAGCCCGCCGCGGCCGCTTTAGGCGCGTATTCCTTGGCCACAGAAGAACCTGCGGAGAACAGCGCAATATCCCAGCCTGCCCAGTCAAAATGCTCGATATTCTTACATTTGAGCATCTTGCCGGTTTCACCGAATTCCACTTCGCTGCCTTGCGAACGTGAACTGGCAACCGCCGCGATTTCCTCAATCGGAAATTCTCGCTCTGCCAAAACCGCCATCATTTCGCGTCCGACATTACCCGTCGCACCAACGACCGCTACCCGATAACCCAACTTCGTTCTCCTGAACCGTATAGTGCCGCACAATCTGCGGCACACTTGCTTAGTTATGTGGGGCCTCTAGCATCAATTTTCGGCAGCGAAAGCAAGCAAAGCTATGCACGGCTGCTGCCAAAGGTTTTTGGGGCAGTCAGCCGCGCAGGATGGCTGATCAAATTTGCCTGTCTTATTCGGGCGGCGTGACACCGTTCCGCTTCAAAAACGCAAACATCGTATTCCATAGATGGGGGCTGATATTCTCGCCCGCGACGCGGTGCGTATATCCGGGATACAGCATCATCTCGAACGGGACATTGGCTTCCTGCAAAACAGAGATCAGCTCGGATGAGTTTTCAAACACGACATTATCATCCGCCATCCCGTGGATCAGCAGCAACGGATCGGTCATTTTGGTGGCATCGGGAATGGCGCTGGCTTTCTCGTAAGCCTCCGGCACTATGCGCGGATCACCCATGAAGCGTTCGGTATAGTGCGTATCATACAGGCCCCAGCGGGTAACTGGCGCGCCTGAGATACCGGCGGCATATAGCCCCGGATCGGCCTGCATTTGCTTAAGCGTCATATAGCCGCCATAGGACCAGCCATAGAGCGCGATCTTATCCGGATCGACAAAGTCGAGCGTCTTGAGATATTCCGCGCCCTCGCGTTGATCATCCACTTCGACCCCGCCCATCGCGCGGTAAAGCGGCTTTTCAAACGCTACGCCGCGATTGGCAGAGCCGCGATTATCGAGCTCAAACCAGATATACCCGGCATCTACCACTGCTTGCTGTAATGCACCATCCCAACCGTTTGTGACTATTTGCGGACCGGGGCCGCTATAGTGGTAATAGAACACGGGGTATTGCTTGCCCGCTTCCATTTCAGGCGTGACCATCTTCCAATGCAGATCGGTTGTACCATCGGCGGCTTTGATTTTGCCAAACTCTGCCGGACGATGGCTGGCGAGATGCGGCGCGTAGGGATGGTCTGCGTCCAGGGCGTTTTCTTCCACCCATGCCAGCCGGTTACCTTCGCTATCGGCGAGATAGGTTTGCGTGGGTTGGTTGTGATTGGACCGCGAAATAAGCAGCGTCTTGCCGTCTTTATCCATGCTGGCCGAATGGGTGTAGCCGCGCTCCGTCAAACGGATCGGGGTAAGCTCCCCATCTTTCACGCCCAACCGGTAGACATGTTGTTCCCGCACATCATCATGTGTGCCGACGAAGAACATTTCACTATATTCTGCTTTTGCACTCAGCAGCTTGGTGACCACCCAATCACCTTGGGTATTGCGATACCATTCGCCATCTTTGAATGTGTAGAGATGGCCAAATCCGTCGCGCTCGCTCCACCAGACTAACGACCCATCGTCGAGGAATTTGTAATTGTCGGACAGGTTGATCCAATAATCATCCACCGCCGCTTTTTCAGTAAACAATATCTCGCTGGAACCGGTGACCGGATCGACTTTTAACATATCCAGCACCGTCTGTTCGCGGTTTTGCCGCTGGACATAGAGGAAATCATCAGGCCCCCAATCCGCGCGGGCGAGATAAATATCGGTTTCCTCGCCAAGATCGACTTCGATCGTGTTACCGCCATCGGGATCCATCACGAACAGCTGGACTATCGCATTGTCGCTGCCGGCCACGGGGTATCGCTGATCGAACACTTTGGTGCCGGTTGCGCCAATTGCGGCGCGCGTCACAATGCCCACAGGGCTTTCATCAGTCCGCTGCACGGCAATGCGTGTGTCGTTCTGGTTCCACCAATAGCCGGTCAGGCGGCTCATTTCTTCCTGAGCAACAAATTCCGCCTCGCCCCAGCGGATCGTATCATCTTCCTTGGGAGTTATTGGCTTTGCATCCGCCCCCACTTCACCGACCCATAATTGCCGGTCCCGCACGAAGGACACATATTTGCTGGTCGAGCTAAGCGCCGGATTAAGCTCGCTTTCCTCAGTATCGGTCAGGCGCGAAACCGTGCCGTCCAGCTTGGCGAGATACAGATCGCCATCCAGCGGCACCAGAATGCCGGTGCCATCGGCGGTCCATTGATAGTTGATAATACCGCGCAAATTGCCGACCCGCGCCCGTTCGCGCTGCATCTTCTCGTCTTCGGACAGTTCCCGACCGGTGCCCAGCTTCTCGCTATCTACCAGCATCGTCCACTCGCTGGCTTCACGGTCATAGGCCCACAGATCATACCGCTCCCGCTCGTCATCACGGTTGCGCAGCAATGTGAGATAGCGACCATCGGGCGAGAGTTTCGCCTGACGCGGGCTTGCGCCATCGAGAGACGGGCTGGCAAAAACGCGCTCAAAAGTAAGATCGGCTGTTTCTATCATTTCGCTGCTCTCCGCATGGTCATCGGCAAAGGCCGGGCTGGTAAAGGCAGTGGTGGACATAAGGGCAGCAGCCGCAAGCAATAGGCGCATAGCAATGGATTACCTCTCAACATATGTTGCGCGGAACCTAGCGAGCAAACCATCAGCCGCCAAGGCGGCGGCCATAGAAAAAAGGGCGCTCCGGTCTAACCGAAACGCCCTTCTCTAATCCGTTGATCCGAGAATTACTTCTTCGGAGCGTTAACCCGGCGTTCCGCGATACGCGCACGCTTACCAGTGCGGCCACGCAGATAGTACAGCTTCGCACGGCGTACGATACCGCGGCGAACGACAGTGATGCTGTCGACTGTTGGTGAGTAGAGCGGGAACACACGTTCCACACCTTCACCGAAGCTCATTTTACGGACAGTGAAGTTACTGCCCATTTTGCGGTTGCTGCGGGCAATACACACGCCTTCAAAGTTCTGGACACGCTCACGTGTACCTTCAACAACTTTCACACCAACGCGCACGGTATCACCCGCACGAAACTCTGGAATTTCTTTCGTGACCTTGCTGATTTCTTCAGCTTCGATCTGTTGGATAAGGTTCATTGACCTTGTTCCTTCTTCTTCTCGCCGCGCGCCAGAGGCAGGTCAGTCCCGATCACCGATATGGCGATCCCAAAGGTCTGGCCTGCGTAACCGAGTATGATCTTCTGACATTGACTTGCGCCATGCAGCGATCTTCGCATGATCCCCCGATCGCAGCACTTCGGGGATCGTGCGCCCTTCCCATTCCTGAGGTCGGGTATATTGAGGGTATTCCAGCAGTCCTTCCTCGAAAGACTCCTCGGTACCACTCGAAGCCGCGCCCATTACGCCGGGAAGCAGCCGAATGCAAGCATCAAGAATCATCAAAGCCGCTGGCTCTCCGCCCGACAAAACAATGTCGCCAACGCTAACTTCCTCGATCTCGCGGCCCTCGAATATCCGCTCGTCAAATCCCTCGAACCGGCCGCACAAAATTGTGACACCCGGCCCTTCGGACAATTCACGAATACGCGCCTGAGTAATCGGCTTTCCGCGCGGCGTCATGGCAAGGATGGGAATTGTGCACTTCCCGTTCGTGTCGAGCGAAGTCGAGACACCCTTGCCCCCAGCTCCGCCGTCTCTCGACTGCGCTCGAGACGAACGGAGATGTTGCTCGTTCATCTTGGCAGCATGATCGACCGCGCCCGCCAGCACATCGACTTTCAGGACCATCCCAGCCCCGCCGCCCGCAGGCGTGCCATCGACATTATTGTGCTTGTCAGTCGCAAAATCGCGGATCTGGATAGTGTCGAGCGACCACTTCTGCTCCTCCAGCGCCCGTCCCGCGAGCGACAGCCGCAGAGGCCCGGGAAACATCTCTGGGTAGAGAGTAAGGATGGTAGCGGCGAAGGTCATTTTCTTTTGAAGAAACCCCAAACCGCTTTCCAGAACCGTGCTTCTAAAATCATCAATTTTGCAATCCATTCGGGCATTGCAAATTCGCGTTCGAGTGTTTTGGCGTCAACGTTGCGTTTATAAACCGCCGTGACCACTTTGTAGAGTACCCACCCTTCAAACACGAGCACAAAGGCCAGAACAAAATTACGCACATATGCAAGTTCAGCTATCACAAACTGATTGGCCTCGGGTACAATAAGCCGTGCGGAAAACAATCCTAAGCCAGCAACTCCCAACGTGCGGATCAAACGCGGCCTAGTTTCAAGCGACTTGGAGAAAAACATAAAATAACCAAGTGGCACGAACAAGCATAGATCAACCAGAGCGACCCACTCGCTACGAGGGTAATCCTCCCAGTTCAATGACGCCGCAAATGCCCACTCACACGCAATGGCAAGTGGCAGAACAAATAAGAAAAAATATCGCTCGCGAAATTGAAAACGGCCTTTGATGTTTGTCATGATTTCTTCCTCCATCTGATGACGCGCCAAAACTTCGTCTTAGCTCCAACTCACCCCACCCTTCGCGCGTGTATCGACGCTTAGCTCGAACACATCAGGCCGCGAATAGTGACCGTCGGTGTCGAGTGAGGTCAAGTTCGCGCCGATTTCGGACAGGTCGAGGTCAGCGTAGAGGATTTCTTCGCCCTCGCCAGCTTGTGCCAATACTCGCGAGTCCGGTGCCGCGATCAGGCTTTTGCCTTTGTTAAGGACATCGCCTTCAATGGCTTCGATCAGTTCCTTTGCTTCAGCATCGCCGCCAACCCGCTCCAGGCCGTCGAACAGATCATCCTTGGTCTGCACCAGCCCTGCGGCCAGCACGAAACACCGCCCTTCAAACGCATAGTGCCGTGAATTAAGCGCATATTCCTCGCGCACGGTCGGCCAAGCCGCCACATGCACCGCCTCACCCAGATTGTGCATCGCGGCGCGGGCCAGCGGCATCCAGTGTTCCCAGCAAATCAGATTGCCGACTTTGCCCCATTCTGCCTGATGCACGCCCAAGGTCGAGCCATCACCGCGCATCCAGATAAGGCGCTCGCCATGCGTCGGCACCAGCTTGCGATGCGGCAGTGGATCTTCGCCCGGCCGCAGCATCAATTGATTGTTATATAGGCTGGAGCGAACTCGCTCATGCGCGCCGATGGAAATGCAGGCGTCATGCGTATCGCACAGTTCCTGCAAAGGCAGCAGCCGCTCGTCATTGGCAACCACTGCATTGTCGAGCATGATCCGGTGCATCGCCCGCGTGCCGGGATGATCCCACAGCGCCGCCCCGGGTGCTTCATCCAACCATAGCGGATAGCCGCCGAGAAACGTCTCCCCAAAGGCCACCAGTTTTGCGCCTTGTTTGATCGCCTCGCCAGCAAGTTCGACGGCTTTGGTGATCCCATCGCTGATCGCGAGCGGAATCGGCGCGGCTTGAACAATGGCGACAGGGAGAGTTTGGGTCATAGCAACGCCCCCTAGTCAAATATCTTGGGTTCGGATGCCGCATCTCTGTTTTGTTCGCGCCGACGGGTGAAGAAATACGCCGCGGGAAATCCGACCAGAACCGTCATCAACCCAATGCCAACAATCAAAGGCAGCAAGAGAATAACCAGATTGCCATCACCTGACGCGGTGCTGAGTATCGTTCCGATTGGTACCATCATCGGAACCGCCGTTGCCACAAAACCCGCGATCAGGGATCGTTTCTTCCACCCTACTGAGCGAAGAGTTACATCGAGCAAAAAAGCGACCCCGATCGCCAAAACCGCGATCATGACCACACCGAACAAAATTCCGAAAACACTTATCATAGAGGCCTTCTAACCCTCTGCGAAGGCTTCCGCCACCACCAAACGGTTCGCATCCCATTCAGGTACCGCAGCCACTGTCATCGGGATCATGAACTTCTTGCCCGGCTTGCCATCCACTGATGGGCGCTCAATTTCGATCACATCCTGCGCGCCGAAATTTTCAACCGCGCAAATGGTGCCGAGCGGTTCGCCTGTGTCAGACACAGCGGGAAGCCCCAGCAGATCGGCGTGGTAATATTCACCCTCGCCCAGCTCAGGCAGAGTGTCGCGGGGGATAGTCAGAACGGTACTGCGCAAGGCCTCTGCCGCGTTGCGGTCCGTAATTTCTTCAAAACGGGCAACCGCGCCGCCTTTATTGTCGCTACGGATTTTTTTGAGTGTCAAAGCGCCATCATTGAAGCGTTTATGCTGCTTCAATTCGGGCAACCCTGCACCGAATAGTTTCAGGCGAACTTCGCCCGTCACACCAACGGCGCCGGAAACGGCGGCAAGCGTAACTGCATTATCTTCAGACACTCAGTTCCCCTCCCGTTCACGGTAGGGGTTAGGGGTGGGCCCGGCCGGGCGCGTGGTTTGAACACGCGCCCACCCCCGGCCCCTCCCGCAAGCGGGAGGGGGGAAGAGCATCAGCCTTCAGCCTTGTCTTCAGAAGCTTCCTCTGCAGGTGCTTCTTCAGCGGCCACTTCAGGCGCAGCTTCTGCTTCTGGAGCGGCTTCTTCTGCTGCTGGTTCTTCTGCAGGTGCAGCAGCTGCTGCTTTTGCTTCTTCTTCAGCGGCCTTCTTGGCTTCGTCAGCCGCAGCTGCTTTTTCAGCTTTTTCTTCAGCACGCTCGGTTGCTTTTTCACCCGGCTTCGCTTTGTTCGGGTTGTTGCGGGCTGCACGCTCACGGATGCCGGCAGCATCAAGGAAACGCGCGACACGGTCAGAAGGCTGTGCGCCCACGCCGAGCCAGTAACGAACGCGGTCTTCGATCAAAGTCACACGCTTTTCATCGTCTTTGGCAAGAAGCGGATTGTATGTGCCGATCTGCTCCAGATACTTACCATCACGCGGCTTGCGGCTGTCTGCAGCCACGATGCGGTAGTAAGGACGCTTTTTCGCGCCACCGCGCGACAACCGTAGTGAAATTGCCATTGTAGATTACCTTTCGAGTATAAATTCTTGAATTACTTAATATGTTTGATCGGGTTATTTCTTTTTGGGGCCGCCTAAACCGGGAAGTCCGGGGGGTAAGCCGCCCATTCCGCCGCCCATACCTCCGGGCCCGCCCAATCCGGGCATCGCGGCATCCATACCGCCCTTCCCGAACATAGCGCCGAGCCCTTTCAGGCCGCCCATCTTCTTAATCTGTTTCATCGCGCGGGACATTTCCTGATACATTTTCAGCAAACGGTTCACGTCCTGAACTTGCATCCCTGCCCCTGCTGCGATGCGCTTCTTGCGTTTCGCATTCAGCAGCGCAGGATTGCCGCGCTCTTTTGGCGTCATGGAACCAATGATCGCGTCCATATGGACCAAAACCTTGTCATCCATCCCGCTATTGGCGAGTGCCGCCTTGGCTTTCTTCATGCCCGGCATCATGCCAGCGAGCATTCCAAGACCGCCCATATTGTTCATTTGTTGAAGCTGGGTGCGCAGATCATTCAGGTCAAACTGACCCTTGGCCATGCGCTTGGCCATGGCTTCCGCGTCTTCTTCCTTGATCGTCGCAGCGGCTTTCTCAACCAGAGAGACGACATCGCCCATGCCCAGAATGCGGTCCGCAACGCGTTTGGGGTGGAATGCCTCCAGCGCGTCCAGCTTCTCGCCCGTACCGGCAAATTTGATCGGCTTACCCGTGACATGGCGCATAGATAGCGCCGCACCGCCGCGCGCATCGCCGTCCATCCGGGTCAGGATCACGCCGGTTAGCGGAACCTCCTCGGTAAAGCTTTTCGCAACGTTGACCGCATCTTGGCCGGTCAAGCTATCGACAACCAGCAGCACCTCTGTTGGCGCGGAAATACTGGAAACGGCCTTCATTTCGGCCATCAGCGCTTCGTCTACGTGCAGACGGCCAGCCGTATCGAGCAGCAAAACATCGGCGGCTTGCAATTTGGCCGATTCCATTGCGCGGCGGGCAATATCGACCGGCTGCTGGCCAGCCACGATCGGCAAGGTCGCGCATTCGATTTGCTCACCCAGCACCGCAAGCTGTTCTTGCGCGGCCGGACGGTTCACGTCGAGCGACGCCATCAGCGCCTTCTTGCCGTGCTTCTCGCGAATGAATTTCGCGAGTTTGGCGGTCGAAGTCGTTTTACCAGAGCCTTGCAAACCGACCATCATGATGACGACCGGCGGTTTCGCTTCCAGTTCAAGACCGACAGTTTCTTCACCGCCGAGCATTTCGACCAGCTCGTCACTAACAATTTTGACGACTTGCTGGCCTGGCGTGACCGATTTCAGAACATCGGCGCCAATCGCCTTTTCCGTAACCGCATCAATGAAGCGGCGAACAACCGGCAGGGCAACATCGGCTTCGAGCAGAGCAATGCGGACTTCGCGCATCGCATCGCGCACATCCTGTTCTTTCAGCGCACCACGGCCGCGCAGGCCGTCAAAGACGCCGCCTAACCGGTCTGACAAACTGTCGAACATATGTTCTACTCCTATGTTGTTCTCCTAAAAATATAGGAAGACCAACGCCAAATGCCAAAAACGCCGGCGAACGAAACCTCGTTGGCCAGCGTGCGGAGTTCTCAATAGAAAACCGACTTGAACGTAATTTCGATGGTGGAGCCTAGCGGGATCGAACCGCTGACCTCAACACTGCCAGTGTTGCGCTCTCCCAGCTGAGCTAAGGCCCCATTGCCATCGATGTGATCTACACCTTGGTGCAGAGCGCCGCCCTCTATTGATGAGGGCGGCGTATTGCAAGACTTTTTACAGCCGCGCGATTAATTGCAGCTTAGCTTTCAGGTGCTTCGTCGTCACCCTTGCCTTTGGATACCGCCATATCTTCGTTGTCATCACCAAGATCGACATCAGCGTCCGGACGGTTTTCTTCCTCGTCCACATCGCTCAATTCGTCATCAGCCAGATCACTATCGGCTTCGCCGCCCTTCTTCCCGTCATCAAACGGAATCGGCTGCTTGGTCTTAAGAACCGGCTCCGGCTCCCACTCTTCACCGCATTCGATGCAAGTGGCAGGCGAATCTTTGCCCAAATCGTAAAAGCGGGTGCCGCATTTCGGGCAAGTACGCTTTGTACCCCATTCTGGCTTAACCATTGTCATTCCTTGATTGCTGTCCCCACCATCAGCGAGGAGCGATAAATTCAACTGTTCTTTCTGGGATCGGCCCGCATGGAATACAAGAGGCCGGAATCACGTGCGGGCGCGCCTTGCCATAGGGCAATGGCGCTGTCAAAGCGCGCGAGTAACTCTCGCACTTTTCCTGAAAGACGCTTTGTGTCCGATACTTCGATTTCTGGCCCTGACCCCAAACGATTTTCGCCGATGGGCGCGCTGACCGGTACCATTCGGGTTCCGGGTGATAAGTCCATCAGCCACCGGTCCTTGATGTTCGGTGCCCTCGCAATCGGCGAGACAAAGATCAGCGGATTGCTGGAGGGGCATGACGTTATTGCCACGGCAGATGCCCTACGCGCGATGGGCGCGACAATTACACGCAAGGCCGAGGGGGAATGGTCCGTTCACGGTGTTGGCGTCGGCGGTCTGCTGCAACCCACGCAAGCGCTGGATATGGGCAATAGCGGTACGTCTACACGTTTGCTCATGGGGCTTGTCGCCAGTCACGCGATTACCGCCACCTTCATCGGCGATGCCAGCCTGTCTGGCAGGCCGATGGGCCGCGTGATGGAACCGCTGGGCCAAATGGGCGCATCCTTCCAACCCAGTGCCGCATCAAACGGGGGCGGCACATTGCCTTTGATGATGACCGGCCTTCAGCCAGCGGTGCCGATTGAATACCGCCTGCCTGTTGCCAGCGCGCAAGTGAAAAGCGCCGTCTTATTGGCTGGCCTCAACACGCCGGGCATCACAACCGTGATCGAACCAGTGCCGACGCGCGACCATTCGGAGCGGATGCTCAAGGGATTCGGGGCCGATCTGACTGTCGAGGAGGAGGCTGGCGAACGGATCATACGTATTCGTGGGGATGCAGAGCTCAGCCCGCAAACCATAATTGTGCCGAGCGATCCCTCCTCTGCGGCGTTTTTCATTGTTGCAGCGCTGCTTGTCGAAGGGAGCGACCTGACGATTGAGAATGTTGGCCTCAACACCACGCGCGCGGGGCTCATCACGGTTTTGCAGCAAATGGGCGGGCGGATTGATCTACTCAATGAACGCGAAGTTGGCGGCGAACCGGTGGCGGATCTACGCGTCCGGCACTCGGCGCTGACCGGGATCGAGGTTGATCCTGCGATCGCCCCCAGCATGATTGATGAATTCCCGGTCTTGTTCGTGGCGGCGTCGGTGGCCAAAGGCCGCACCGTGACCAGCGGGCTTGACGAATTGCGCGTAAAAGAAAGCGACCGGTTATCCGCAATGGCAGCCGCTCTGACCCTTGCGGGGGCGAAGGTTGAAGAGAGCGAGGATGGATTGGTGATCGATGGCACCGGCGGAGAATTGCTGCGGGGGACTGCCGCACCGGTTACCACCCATCTCGATCACCGGATCGCCATGAGTATGGCCATTGCCGGATTGGTTAGCACAAACGGGGTAGAGGTTGACGATACGCGGCCCATTTCAACCAGCTTCCCGATTTTTGAAGAACTGCTGGCGAGTGCATCAAATGGGTGATTTCACATTACCGCCGCTGGACTGGGCGACTTTGGTTGGCTTCCTCGGGACAATCCTGATCGTGTCCGCCTATGCCTACCTTACCGCGAAGGATGATCCGAACCCATTTGTCCTCCACGGGATGAACTTGTTGGGCGCTATTCTTCTATCTATCTCATTGCTGGTTCACACCAATTTGCCGTCCCTGATACTGGAAGTTATCTGGATCAGCGTTGCCATATGGGGTCTGGCCAAAGCGGTGTTGGCGCGGAGAGCCAAGCCATGATTATCGCTATCGATGGACCAACCGCTTCAGGCAAAGGCACCTTATCCAAAAAACTCGCCGCTCATTTCGGTCTGCCGCATTTGGACACAGGCCTGCTATACCGCGCAGTCGGGCGGCAAGTAATCGTAAATGGCGGCGACCCCGACCATCCGGAGCAGGCATTGGAAGCAGTCGCATTCCCTGATGCGTTGCTGGATGATCCGGTCCTTCGCAACGAGGCCACCGGCAGCCTGGCAAGCCGGGCGTCGGTCCATCCTGCGGTGCGTCAGGCTTTATTTGAACGGCAACGCGCCTTCGCGCTGCAAGATGGCGGCGCAGTGCTGGACGGGCGCGATATCGGCACGGTAATTGCACCCGACGCGGACGTGAAATTGTTCATCACTGCCAGCGTTGCCTCACGCGCAGTCCGGCGCTTCAAAGAGATGGAAGCCAAAGGCGTGTCGATCACTCTTGCTGAAATCGAGGCCGATCTTGAACGCCGCGATGCCCGCGACACTGGCCGCAAAGACGCACCATTGATGGCCGCACCTGACGCCGTCACAATCGACACGTCCGAGCTGGGCATTGAAGACGCTTTCGCTGCGGCACTGGCGGCGGTGGAAGCGGCCACGGGTTAGAGCCGCCTTCCGCTGCAGTTCAAGTTCCAGCGCCAGCGCATTACCGGCCCATTTCGCTTGCTTTTTGCGTCCCCCTCCCCTAGGCGCGCGTCCGTCTGAAGGGTGCGTGCATCCGGAGGGCCTCTATCGCGGCATTCGGCACGATGGAGAGTTTCGGCCCTCTTGGCCCGCAATGGCAATCCCGCCAACGCGGAGAAAAGACCCCGGGAAACAACTCGGCGGCCGGTAAAATTACATATTAGGATACTCCTAACTTATGGCAACTTCAGCCAACCCTACGCGCTCGGATTTTGAAGCGCTTCTCAATGAACAACTTGGCGGTGCAGAAGATGGCGGTTTTGAAGGCCGCGTCGTTAAAGGCACTGTTACAGCAATCGAAAACGGTAAAGCCGTTGTCGACGTCGGCCTCAAAAGCGAAGGCCGCATTGATCTTAAAGAATTTGCACGTGGCGATGAAGGCCACGGCCTGACAGTCGGCGACGAAGTCGAAGTCTATGTTGATCGCGTTGAAAACTCCGATGGCGAAGCCATGCTGTCCCGCGACCGCGCACGCCGCGAAGCTGCTTGGGACAAGCTCGAAAACGAATTCGGCGAAAGCGCCCGCGTCAATGGCCGTATCTTCGGCCGCGTCAAAGGCGGCTTCACTGTCGACCTCGACGGCGCTGTGGCCTTCCTGCCCGGTTCGCAAGTCGACATTCGCCCTGTGCGCGACATTACACCGTTGATGGATATCGAACAGCCGTTCCAGATCCTGAAAATGGATCGCCGCCGCGGCAATATCGTTGTTTCGCGTCGTTCGATCCTTGAAGAAACACGCGCTGAACAACGCAGTGAACTGATCGGTGAACTGGCTGAAGGTCAAGTCATCGAAGGCGTCGTTAAGAACATCACCGATTACGGTGCGTTCGTTGATCTGGGCGGCATTGACGGCCTGCTCCACGTCACCGACATGAGCTACAAGCGGGTTAACCACCCAAGCGAAATCATCGAAATCGGCCAGTCTGTGAAAGTACAGATCGTTCGCATTAACGGTGAAACACAGCGCATCAGCCTTGGTATGAAGCAGCTGGAAAGCGATCCATGGGATGGTGTTGGCGCGAAATACCCAATCGGTGCGAAACTGAGCGGTACTGTCACCAACATCACTGAATACGGCGCATTTGTTGAACTGGAAGCTGGCATCGAAGGCCTCGTCCACGTTTCTGAAATGAGCTGGACCAAGAAAAACGTTCACCCTGGCAAAATCGTTTCGACAAGCCAAGAAGTCGACGTTCTGGTTCTCGAAGTGGATTCGGAAAAGCGCCGCATCTCGCTCGGTCTCAAGCAAGCTCAAGGCAATCCTTGGGAAGAATTCGCTGATAAGAACCCAGTTGGCACCACTGTCACTGGCGAAGTCAAGAACGCGACCGAATTCGGTCTGTTCATCGGCCTCGAAGGCGACGTGGACGGCATGGTTCACATGTCCGACATCGCTTGGGGTATCTCCGGCGAAGACGCGCTGGCGCTGCACCGCAAGGGTGAAGAAGTCCAAGCCGTTGTTCTTGATGTCGACACCGATAAAGAGCGCATTAGCCTTGGTATGAAGCAACTTGAAAAAGGTGCTCCATCAGCAGAAGGCGCCGCTGGCGGCGGTTTGAAGCGTGGCGACGTGGTGACGGTAACTGTGCTCGAAGTTCGCGATGGCGGCCTCGAAGTGCAGGCTGGCGAAGACGGTGCTACCGGCTTCATCAAGCGTTCGGATCTCGGTCGTGACCGTGACGAGCAGCGTCCAGACCGTTTCCAAACCGGCAACAAGTTCGACGCAATGGTTACTGGTTTCGACCGGTCCAAAAAGCCGAACTTCTCGATCAAAGCCCGTCAGATTTCGGAAGAGAAAGAAGCAGTGGAACAGTTCGGTTCATCCGATTCCGGTGCATCACTCGGCGATATTCTCGGCGAAGCTCTGAAAGGCAAAGAAGACTAAACAACCCATGCCGTCATTCCCGCGAAAGCGGGAAACTAGGGTGGCTAGGTAATCACCTAAAACTCTGGGTCCCCGCTTTCGCGGGGATGACGAGAGTTTGAATAGGAGGCCCGCTTGCTCAAATGAGTAAGCGGGCCTTTCTTCCTTTGGGGGACTGTCCTACACTGGCTGGATGATAGAGATTCACCAATTCCCCTGCCTGTCCGACAATTACGGATTCCTTGTTCACGACCCTGCCAGCGGTCAGACCACCTGCATCGATACTCCCGATGCTGATGTTTATCTGGCGCAGGCAAAAGCCAAAGGGTGGAAGATCACCCATATTTGGAACACCCATTGGCACCCTGATCATGCTGGCGGGAACGACGCGATTAAAGCAGCGACGGGATGCACCGTCATCGCACCTGCGGAAGTGAAGCAGATTACCCAACCCGATCAGGTCGTGGCGCATGGTGACACCGTGTCTTTGGGTGCATTCATAGCAAACGTCATCGATGTGAGCGGCCATACAAATGGGCATATAGCCTTCCACATTCCGGAAGCTGGCGTCGCCTTTGTCGGTGATGCGGTGTTCGCGCTGGGCTGTGGCCGTATGTTTGAAGGCACGCCTGAACAGTTTTGGGGCAGTCTGGAGCGGATTAAAGCTCTTCCCCCTCAGACCATCCTCTATTGCGCGCATGAATACACACAGGCCAACGCGAAGTTTGCGGTTCACGCTGATCCAGACAATGCGGCCCTTGCCGAATATGTGGCTGAGATCGAACGCAAACGGGCTGAGGATACGCCCACCGTGCCAACCGACCTTGCACGCGAATTGGCGACCAATCCGTTCCTGCGGGCCGATGACCCGGCGCTCATGGCAAAATGGGGCGGCGCAACACCGGTAGAAACCTTTGCCGCGCTGCGTGCGGGTAAGGATAATTTCTGACCTTGATGAAGGCCCTACAAGTCAGCTCGCTTTCATCTGATCTTTCGGGATGCGGTCTGGTGGATGTTCCAATTCCCCAACGCAAAGACGGGGAAGTCCTCGTCCGCATCCATGCGGCTTCGCTGAACTTCCCTGATCTCCTCATGACGCGCGGAGAGTACCAATTTAAGCCGGAACCGCCGTTTATCGCCGGAATGGAGCTGGCTGGTGAAGTGATCGAGGCGGACGCGGATAGCGGTTTCTCGGTCGGGCAACGCGTAACGGGCGGCGCGAAAACCGGCGGGATGGCTGAATATGCAAGTGTTCCTGTGCGGAACCTGCGCCCTGCCCCTGACGCACTCACTTACGCCCAAGCCGCTGCGCTCGGGGCTGCCTACACCACTGCCTATACTGCGCTGGTCGAACTGGGTGATCTAAAGGCCGGGCAATCTGTGCTGGTTCACGGCGCCAGCGGCGGAGTCTCGTTGGCGGCCATCGATCTGGCGAAACACATGGGTGCAGTGGTTATTGCGGCAACCGGTTCACCAAACAAAATGGAGCGGATCACAGCGCTCTATAACCCTGATCATACTATTGAAAGCAACGGGCGTTTCCGCGAGCAGATCAACGATCTTACACACGGGAAGCTCTGCGATCTTGTGCTCGATACTGTCGGCGGCGATGTGTTTGACGAAAGCACCCGCTGCGTGACCTTTGGCGGCAAATTGCTCGTGGTTGGCTTTGCCGGTGGCCGGATCGCAGAAATCGCAACCAACATCCCGTTGATCAAAGGATTTTCTGTCGTTGGAGTACGCGCGGGGGAATATGCGCGCCAATTCCCGGAACGCGGAAAACGGATTGCAGCGGCTGTCTCGGCCCTAGCCGAAGAAGGCGCTATCAACCCTGCAATCGACCGCACCATACCACTGTCCCAGTGGCGCGATGCATTTACGGCAATGGACCACCGGGAGCTGGTGGGCAAAGTCATCCTCACCCCCGGAAGCTAAGTTCAGCTCAGCCAAGCAAGCACTCTGCCAAAACGCAAAAGGGCGACCCTATGGCCGCCCTTTATGCTTGTTCAAATTGTGAAGGCTTAGATGCCGGCAATCACCTGATCAGCCAGCTTGCCATCAGCGCTCGCGTCATGCTTCTTAGCAATCAGCTCTTGTGCGGCAATCGTAGCGGCCGATGCCGCAGCAGCACGAACTTCGTCAACAGCATCGCGTTCAGCGGCAGCGATTTTATCTTCCGCCATTTGTTTGCGGCGCGCGACCATCACTTTGCTGTCTTCTTCCGCTTTCACGACAATCGCGTCAGCTTCTTTTTGAGCGTTATCGAGCATTGCACTCGCGTCTTTTTCAGCATTCGCAATTTTGGCGGCATATTCATTGCGCAAAGCTTCTGCCTCTGCGCGCAGCTTTTTGGCTTCGTCCAATTGCTCGCGAATGGCAGCGATTTTGGCATCGAGGCCGCCTGTGATCATGCCCGGAACTTTCTTCCACAGCATCACCAAAATCAGCACCAGCATCGCCACAGAGACAACCTGATACGGCTCCATACCCCACAGGGTCGGACCTACGGCCTCTCCGTCTGCCCCAGAAGCGAGGATCAATAGCGTGTTATGCATTGGTCATAGCTTTCTTTACAGCAGTCTTCGCCACGGCTGCGGTTACTTTGACACCTGCCAATTGCTTGACGATATCCTGTGCAGCCTCAGCAGCAACGCCTTCAACCTCTGCCAGTGCAGCCGTGCGGGCTTCTGCAATCTCGGTAGCGGCTGTTTCCAGCTTGGTATCGAGACGCTTTTGCGCCGAAGCGAGTTTCTTTTCACTCTTGGCGGCAGCATCAGCCTTAGCCTTAGCCACCAACGCCTGTGCAGCAGCGCGATTTTCATTCTCGCGCTTGCGCCAAGCCTCTTCTTCATCGTCTGCTTGAGCGCGTGCCGCTTCGGCGGCAGCCAGATCGCTAGCGATCTGATTGTCGCGCTCGGCAACAGTATCCATGACCCGCGGAACCATACCGCGGCCCACAACAAAGAAGACAAACCCAAAGGTCACCAGCAACCAGAATATCTGGCTGGAATAGGTTTCCATTATCTGAGCTATCTGAGGCATAGGATCGGATCCCGGCGTTTAAGCGGACAAAGAATATGTAGCGGGGCCAGAAAACCGGCCCCGCTGCAAAAAAATTAGGCTACGAAGATCAGGATCATCGCAACAACGAATGACAGCAGGCCGAGAAGCTCAGCAGCCGCGAAGCCGATGAACAAACGTCCTTGCTGACCATCAGCTGCGCCTGGGTTGCGAAGTGCGCTCTCAAGGAACGAACCAAATACGTTACCCACACCGATAGCGGCCATACCAGCACCGATAGCTGCCAGACCCGCGCCGATGAGCTTTGCTGCTTCTGCGTCCATTGTAATAACTCCTTACGAAAATTCTAAATGTTGATCAGTAACTTAGTGAAGATTCTCAGCATCGTTGATGTACAAGGACGTCAACAAAGCAAAAACATAGGCCTGAATGCCGGCGACCAAGATTTCCAAGGCGCTAATGCCGATCATCAAGATGAAACTGGGGATGCCGACGAGAGCAGCAAACTCTGGCCCGGCATTGGTGCCGTCGATAACGAAGCTCGACAGGACTTTCAACAGCACGTGGCCCGCCATCATCGCGACAAACAAACGCAGCGCAAGACTGAATGGGCGCACCAAGAACGAAATCAATTCGATCGGGAAGATGATCGGAATCATCGGCAGCGGCGTACCGTGCGGCACGAACAGGCTGAAAAAGTGGAAACCATGCTTCCAAAAGCCAACAATCAGAACAATCGCGAAGCTGATAATCGCGAGAACGCCGGTGACTGTGAAGTGGCTTGTAAAGGTGAATGGGTGAAGACCCACAATTCCGATGGGCAGCAGGCCCAACAGGTTGGCGAACAGGATGAACATGAACAGGCTAAAGATGTAGGGTACATATTTGCGCCCCTCTTTGCCAATATTTGCTTCCAGCATATCGTCGATGAAGCCGGTTGCGGATTCAACCATCATTTGCCAGCGGCCAGGCACGAGCTCTCGCTTCATGCCGCCTGCGACAAATAACGTCAGCAAAACGGTTGTAATTGCCATCCACAACGCGCTGTTCGTAAACGCGATGTTGAATCCTGCGAGTTCCCAACCACCAGAACCCATCAAGGGTTCAATGGTGAACTGGTGCATCGGATCGACTTTGCCTTCTTCGGCTGCCACGTCTGAAACGTCCCTGCGCGTAAAGAACAATCGCCTTCGGTTTATTCACCTTGCGGTGGATCACCCGACTGCGTGTTCGCCATTCGGAAAATGTTCCTGAAAGCCACGCCTATTCCGAGGAACAGACCGACCAACAGACCCCAGGGTGATGTACCGGCAAAGTAATCAATCGTTCCGCCAATAACCGTTCCACCGAGAAGCCCACCAAGTAAATCCGCCAATACCCTGTTTCCGCTGCGATAATTCGCATCAGTCCCAGATACTTGCGGCCGGTTGCGTACTTCTTCACGCTCTCGTGCAGCTTTAAGCCGCGCTTCGAGCGCATCAATGCGCGCATCCTCGGCGATGGGTTCCCGTGCGGGCTTCTCGTCGCTCATGCCGTTTTCCTCCATCAGGGTGCTCCTTAATAGGGGTCAGCGGCACGGGCAAATAAGCTGCCCGCCGAGGGCGAGGCCCCTTTAGGCAGGGGGCGTTTTCAAGTCAACTAGTGTGATGCTGCAACTGCGAAATTATCAGCAATTTTTGTAAGCATTCAATGGCGAAGACGCGTTACACGCCTGCACAACGGCCGTCGCGCAGCGGCGGAGAGCTTGTCCGCGTTTGCCAGCTACCGTCGGGCGCTTGATATTTTTCACCAGGTACAGTTCGCGAAATCGCGATACAACCAGAGGTGAAGGCGTATTCTTCAACGGTGGCACCCTCGGCACTCGCGCGCTGGGTATAAACAGCCCGGCGTTTGATATTGATCTGCTTCACCAAGCGATCGAGATTCGCGTTGGACGCTCCGACCACGGCGAGATAGCCATCCATCTTCTCGCCAACTTGGCCCGCAGACCGCGCCGCAGCATAGGCCGGGTCACGCTGCGCATAGGCAGTCCCAGCAATACCAGTCAGCGCCAGAGCGGCAGCGGTTGCAATCAAAATTGGCTTCTTCATCATTACGTCCTTTTTCACAAATATCTTCAGAAGATATCTGCGTTCTCATCAATCGTATTGCCCGCATCCTCTGCGAGCCGGTAAATCACTTCCTGCGTAATATTGATGTTCAATTCGATAACGATGGGTTCGCTGGGTGCATTCACATTGATACACCCGCCCAGCGCGCTCAAACCGGCAACCAATGCCGTCGCAGTAGCGATCTTCCTATAGTCCATGCGGCCTGCCCCTATCATTGCGATTCTTGTCGCATCCGGTTTGGCATAGGTCAATCTGGTACCCCTCATGGCATTATCTCACTGTCTGAAGTCTGAATGGACGGTTCACTGGGCCGTACAGCATTGGTTTGGTCGATGATGTCGGGTGAAGACGGGATGTTGGGATTAGATGGATCGGCCGGCGCCGGTTCTTGCGGCGCAGCAATCGGGTTACCGTCTGGGCCGACCAGCCCCAGATCGCGCGGGTCGCGCTGGGTCGATGGATCATAAATCGACTGATACGTGCCCAACAATTTATAAAATGGCGCCCGAATGTTCACATTGAGCCGAATCGGCAAGTCAGCAATCTGCCGGGTAATAAAGTTCTGCTCAGTGCCCTTACCTTGTTTCACACCATCAAAACGCACGCGCGTAACAATGTCGCCCGTCAGTGCACCTTCCATACCGATCTGCATGGTTTCGTAATCGAGGCTGCGCAGCGTCTTAAACGCGTAGTTCGCAATCGGCGATAGATCCTCATAGGTCAGCTCGCCAACATAAGAGACCGTGCCGCCAGGCGCCCGCGATTGCAGAACACCGCTTTCAATCTTGCCGAAGCCCAGCTCGTCAAACACGATTTGGAGCGAGCCGTCGAAAATACCGGTCGCCGACAAATTCCCAAGCTCCAGATCCTCGACAAACAATGCAGCATCGAGCGCGTCGACTTCCAAAATATAGCGGCGCTCTTCCGCGGCCGCCAAATTCAGCTGTGTGGGCCTCAATTTCAGCGTGCCGCCCATAAAGGGCCATGACCCGCCGGTGACTCCCAGAAACTGGCCATCATTCAAAGAAAACCCGATGATACCGTCTCGTGCTTCAATACCCGGATTGATCGATGCAATAAAAATTTGCTGATTGGGCGCTGTTGTCAGACTGAGCAAATCAGTGAACTCGACCTCTCCTCGAGCGCCCTTAACCGGGCCAAAAACCGCTGCAAAATCAAGCGCGTCGGAGAAAAACCTGCCAAAGCTCGACACATCTTCGGGATTCCAATCGATGCGCCCCTTCCCGGCCACTGCGCCGCTGACATTTGCGACAACACCCAATGCCAGATCTGTCAGTTGATCGGGTTGCAGCCCTTCGTCGAACTGCAAACGATCGACGTTGATGTTCGCAAACCCCACTGCTGATCCCAGATCATGCCGGATATCAACCCTGCTGATTTCCCGCTGGCTGGCGGGATGGCGCAGGGTAGCGTCAGCGTTTATCATATTATCAAATAGTGTGAGCGACCCTCCTTGCACCGACAGAGGTTCAAAGCGGGCAAATTCATTCCGGTCAGTTATCGTGAAAGCTGCGTCAGAAATTGTCAGAACATCATCGGCATAGGCCCACTCCCCCGCCGTCTCGCTAATATCGAGCGGGACAGCGAATAGCTGGATATCTGCATCTGTGAAACTGCCCGAGATGGTATCCCTAAAGTTCGCCGTTAGATCGGTCACAGCGAACCGGTTTGCTTCAGCTGCTGGACCCAGAACAACTTCGACAGCCTTGGCCTTGGCAATTCCGGGATAGGCGATACCAACCGGTCCACTCGACATCGCAATATCGGTATCGGCCAGTTTGCCATTAAGGACCAGCGATGATGTTCCGGCCGCAATCCGCAATCCCTGCGCATCTTGCCTCACGATAGCACCGCCGGGCGGAGGGCACAGCGTCAGGCCTCGGCTGGCTAAGTCCAAACTGGCGAAACTGAGCGAATCGAATGACACCGAAGTGCAGGATCGCCAGAGGCTTAACCCATTGGCATATGCCCAACTGCCTTGCAGCGGCACGGTTAAATTGCGCGCCGCCCCGCCCGGTAGAATGCCATTGGCCAATATCGCGCCATCAAAGCGCACAGCACCTTTGCTTTGTTCAACCAGAAGTTCGGGCAACTCGATCCAGTTTTCACCGGCGGCGTAACGCTGCATTTTTAAACGGAAGATCGAGCTATCGCTGCCGTGCTGTTCCATCCGGCCAGCGATAGCGGGCAAGCCGCCACCGCCCATCCGGAAATTGCCAGATACGCGTGCCTCGCGGCCAGACGCTTGGCGATATTCGATTCTGGAGAGGGAGAGCACGTCGCCCCCGCGATCATTGCGCACAGCCCCCTGCGGCATCACCAGACTGAGGCCGCCTTGATCATTTCGTGCATTCAGCAGACCGGTGAAACTGGCACCGCGCAATTGGGCGCGCTGCGCGGTATCGAACTTTGCCAATAGCGGTTCAAGCAATGTACCGGCCACTGGCGCAGAATAGCCCCCCAAAAGGCCAGAGATCGCAGGCCCAACATCAATAGCTGCGGCGGCCAGGTTCGCTTCGACTTCTGCGCTGCGATACCCGTCGCGCAACCGGGCCGTACCATCGACCGCGAAACTCCCGATGCGCGCTTGCCGAACGCTGAGCCGGGCCGCTTGCAAATCAAACGATGCAGTCATCGTTTCAGAACTTGCGGTCAACTTTACCGGGCCAGCAATAGAATCGCCCAATGCGTCTGCTACGGAAAAAGCGCCGGTCTCAAGCGATGCCGCCAATTCGACCTGCGCAAAAGTCGGATCGACCGTCAGATCAATCGACGCGTCTGCTGTATCGGCCCGAACACCCGCATCGCGGCAATTAAGTTCCCGAAGCCTGACAGGACCATCCAGTGATAGCGCACCGTCTGCTGTCGATAATTGCCCGTAAAGAGTGGCAGTCCCTGCAGAACAACCAGAGATTTGGACTTCTGGCGCAGTCACCGCTGCTATACCTGCAAAGCCATCATCCAGCCCACCAGCCCCGTCAACTTTCCAGCCGATCCGGCCAAAATCGGTATCCAGCAGGCCGCGTCCATCAATCACTGTCGCATCAAGATCCGGCAAGCCGGGCGGTGCGTCGCTCTCCGCAAATAGAACAGGGTCAAGGCTGCCAAAGCTCATCTGACCGTCGGAGTAGGTTCCGTAAAGCCGGGGCTTTGTGAGAACGATCTTACCCAGTTCAGGCGCCCCAAACCCATAGACAAGCTCGACCTCGACCTTTTCAATTGTCAAATCCGGATCGGATGGATCGCCAACCACGATATTGGTCAAAACCTGGCGGTCAGCAGAAATTTGTTCGACATCGTAGGAAGCGGGAAGATCGAGCTTCGCCAGTTCATCACCAATCAGATCGCGGGCTATGTCCTCGCGAGTGAACCACCCCAGCAAGGCGGCGCCAATCACGAAGCCGAGCAGCAGAAATGCCAATCGCCGCAGCAACTTGCGCTTTTTCGGGCGCACGCTTTCTGTTGCGATATCGCCGTCAATGTCGGATGAAGCTGGCATTGCGGCTTATTTGCGCGGTACAGCCAATAAAGGCAATGCGTGGTCGCTGCCCAAACAGGATAAATTGTGCCCGAGACACGTGAAACAGCAACGAAACATAGCGGGACAGGCCACCGGTCCCGTTTGCGCACACGATTGCTCGACGGCGGGGCAGAGGCGCTGGCTGATTATGAAGTGCTGGAATATCTTCTGTTCGCCGCAATAAAACAGGGCGATACGAAGCCGGTGGCAAAGGCGTTGATTGACCGGTTTGGATCTTTAGCAGCAGTGCTAAATGCGGATGCTAAAGCGCTCCAGAGCGTGAAAGGTGTTGGCGAGACGAGCGCGGCGGCGCTCAAAAGCGTCGCCTTGGCCGCACGGCGTATGGCGCGCGGTGAGATCAATCAAAAGCCGGTTTTGGGAAGCTGGCAAGCGCTGCTCGATTACCTAACCATCGACATGGCCCATCTAACGGTCGAGCGTGTTCGGGTTCTGTATCTCAACACCCAAAACAAGCTGATCCTGGACCATCACGTTGGCGACGGTTCGATCGACGAGGCAGCAATCCACCCGCGCGAAGTCATCCGGCAAGGATTGGATATAGGAGCCACAGCGCTGATCCTCGTCCACAACCATCCCAGCGGCAATCCGGAGCCCAGCCGCGCTGATATTCAGATCACGAACCGCATTGCAGAAGCCGGCAGGCTTCTGGGGATCGTGGTCCATGATCATGTTATCATCGGGCGCGACGGCCATGTGTCTTTGCGAGCGAAAGGCCTGATTTAAACGGCTCTGGCCGTGCGACTGTCAAAGGTCCGGATTTATCCCAAAATTGGTATAGTATCGTTGCAATTGCGGCGACTGGCGCAGCGCCGATTCTACCAATTTTCGCCCTTCTTTGTCCCCGCGTTCCATCAAGATAACGCCTCGTAAATAGCGCGAGGCCGACATCCCCGGTGCGAGCTTTAGCGCAGATTCCAAATCAACGAGCGCAGCATCATAATCGCCTTTGGCGTAATGAACCATCGCGCGGCTATCCAACAAAGATGCTGGATATTGGGTTCTTTCAAGCGCCCGATTGCAATGCGACATGGCATCATCCAAACCCGTTCTAAAGATGCCCCTGTACCAGCAACTGGCGTTGAGCAGGATTGAGCTTTCGGGTTTCTCAATCAGCCGCTCTTCCAGCATCGCCAAGCCCATATCCAAATCACCAGCGAGCCCCAGAACAAAGGATTGGGCGTCCACAAACCCGTTACGTTCATCTTCCGAAACAGGCAGCAATTCCAGCAATTCTAACGCCCCGTCACTATCCCCGTTGCGGGCCATTATTTCTGCTTGGAAATAGGCCGTGTCATTCGTTGGGGAAAGTTCATAGGCCGATTGGATATTCGCAATCGCTCCGCTGAGATCGTCCAGAGCAATCAGGACATTAGCACGGGACAGGAACAAGTTCGCTGTCGGTTTTTCTTCAATAATCTGGTCCAGGTCACGAAGCGCATTGTCATAATCGAACACCACGCGGAAAAAATTTGCGCGCGATTTTAATGCCGAAAAATCATCCTCATCTGCTTTCTCGACGGCAACAGTATAGGCATCTTGTGCCGCCTTGGTTCTTTTCCGAAGATCTGCTGTGCTCAAATCCCACCGCCAAACGGCATCATCCGGCGCGTTGAGCGTCAGATCCGATTTGGAAATCCGCAAGGCTGCACGGCGGTGTACAGCCAAGTCTCCCACCGCAATTTCACCCAATTGCCGAATAGTTTGTTCTTCGACCCTGATCTCACCGTCCAACAAGTTGGCGTTGCGCAACAACCGAGTGGTCGCAAAACTGTCATTGAATTGCTCGACACCGGAAAAGGTGAAACCTTGGCCGTTCTGGGGCAAAAGAACACGAGTGTTGCTATGCTCCCGGTACGAACCATCGGTCGCCACCGGTATCCCACGCCATTTGCGTTGAACCCTGTTGGGCGCGAACGATACGTCATCCGCAGATGCGACATCCAATGTCATCTCGCCGCGTTCAAACTCGAACATCGAACTTGATACACCTTTGACAATGATGGTGCCGACAGCCTCCTCTTCATCATACGACAAAGAAACCGACGTCACTTGTGCGCCCAATTCGCTGCTCTCGCCGAAGCTTTCTCCGATCCCTTTAATGACTTCCGGATCACCTTCATCGACAGCGGCCTGAATGCCAGTACCCTGAGCGCCTGATATACTGATTGCCATGCTGAACAGCGCCGGCAGGTCGATACCAGCGGTGTGATCAAAGACTACATCGGCGGACATATCCGGGAATGCACGGGGACGCTGCTCCATCTTCGCCAGATCAGCACCTTCTGGACTGAGCGTCAGCGCATAATGAAACGGCGGAACATTGGCTAAATTGTTCAGACGCGTGGCGGTACTTGTCCCGTCGAGCCAATAATCGACCCCGTCGATGCTCGCTTTGACAATCATGTGATCGAAATTGGCGGGCATAGGCAATAAATCAGGCAGCGCATCACCGCCTTCGGAGGCGACGAGCACAACATCCGCCTCGACCCCCAATTGGCGAAGGACAGCCATCAGAAGAACCGATTTGGCTTTGCAATCACCATACCGTTTTTCCCATGTTTCCTCCGTCGTTTGGGGAAGATAGTTTCCGCCATCCAATCCGTTGAGAAGATAACTGACCTGGTCCTGCACCAGCCGAACAGCCAAAGCCGTCCGTTCAAGCGGATCGTCGGTCGCGGCAGCGATCGTGGCCGCTTCTGCTGACAATTTGCCACCCGGCACTATAGTGGCTGCTTGGGTAAAATGCGGCTCCATAACCATTGAAAGCTCTTGCCAGCTTTCAAAGCTGCCTGCGCGCAGCACATAGGGCCGGCTGAACCGGGATGGTGCATCGCCGGGCATATCATCCCGTTCGGCCAGCGGTAGTTCAACATTCAGAAAATTGTAGCCATCCCGCACGACGGGATCGGGCAGAATAACGGCCGCCTCCGCCCGAAACGCGATGTCGGATCCCACCGGCCAGCTCATAATCGCGCGGGCCTGCCCCACCCTCCACGGTTCTGAGGGCAAATATTGCAGGGCCTGGACTTCTTCGCCCAAAGCTTGGTCCGACAAAGTAATGCTGTGGGCGACGCGCAACACGTCTCCTTCCTGCAGACCGGGCACAGCCACTGTCGCAGTTAACCTGCCATCGAGCAGCCTGCTCTCCAGCCCTTTTTCCCGCCGGATGATATCAAATTCTACCCCTTGGGCAGCAAGATCGATAATTTCGCCTTCCCGCAAAATTTCAAAGCGGTGGATGAAAAGGTCCCCTTTGTCCGGAGCCCAAGTGTATTGAAGAGTGCCCTCGTCACGCAAAGAAGTCGGATTATCAATCCGCACAACACGATCACCATATTCATGGACCATGCCGCCATCCAACCGGTGTTGCCAATCATACAAAATGTCAGACGGGCCGCTATCAATTGTTGCGGGATCAATAGTAGCTTCTACCACCCAGTCCGGCGTAGCTTCATATTGGACTTCCTCGCCCGCATATGCCGGGGCAGAAATTGCTACCAGTGCAAAGGCACTGATACCGCTGAATTTATACATAAAAGTCCCTGTTTGAATGGCGTATGGGTAGCGTACAGATTGGCACGGCCAATGCAATCGGAACCACCCGCTATTCTTTCTGCTGACACGCTATGAAAATCGTGGCTGACAAACGCTTTACCCGATAGTCTTGGCGCGCCACTTGCCAACACACCGTTGCCCGCTTAGCCGCTGCCCCAGCACATCCTCTAAGATTCGCCTGTTACGGAGTTACTATGGTCCCGCGTTATGCCCGCCCCGCAATGTCCGCCATTTGGGAACCGGAGGCACGCTTTCGCATCTGGTTTGAAATCGAAGCCCATGCGACAGAAAAACTGGGCGAACTGGGTGTAGTGCCGAAAAGCGCTGCCAAGGCTTTGTGGGACTGGTGGGCGACAGAGCCCGAAATTGATGTTCCGGCAATCGATGCCATTGAAGCAGTCACTAAACATGATGTGATCGCGTTTCTGACTTGGGTTGCAGAGCAAGTCGGTGACGAGGCCCGCTTTATGCACCAGGGCATGACGAGTTCAGATGTGCTCGATACAACTCTGGCGGTTCAGCTCGCCCGATCTGCGGATATTCTGCTGGAAGATTTGGATCTATTGCTAGCCGCGATCAAAAGGCGTGCGGAAGAACACAAATACACCCCGACAATCGGGCGTAGTCACGGTATCCACGCAGAGCCTGTGACGTTCGGCCTCAAACTCGCACAAGCCTATGCCGAATTTGACCGTTGCAAGACGCGCCTGATCGCGGCCCGCAAAGAAATCGCAACCTGTGCAATTTCAGGTGCAGTCGGAACTTTCGCCAATATCGACCCCAGCGTTGAGGCCCATGTGGCCGACAAGCTCGGTTTGGAAATCGAGCCAATCTCTACTCAAGTCATTCCGCGTGACCGGCACGCCATGTTCTTCTCTGTCCTAGCAGTAATCGCTGGTTCTATTGAACGGGTTGCGGTCGAAGTTCGGCATTTGCAGCGTACTGAAGTGCTGGAAGCTGAAGAATATTTCTCGCCCGGTCAAAAAGGGTCGAGCGCGATGCCGCATAAGCGCAATCCGATCCTGACTGAAAACCTGACCGGCCAGGCGCGGATGATCCGCGGATATGCGATGCCAGCGCTTGAAAACGTGGCTTTGTGGCATGAGCGGGATATTTCCCACTCATCGGTAGAGCGCTTCATTGGGCCAGATGCGACCATTACGCTCGACTTTGCGCTGGGCCGGTTGACAGGCGTGATCGATAAACTGCTGATCTATCCAGAGCGGATGCAGAGGAATATGGACCGCATGGGCGGCCTGATCCATTCGCAGCGCGTGCTGTTGGCACTGACTCAAGCAGGCGTGAGCCGCGAAGATGCATATCGTTTGGTACAGCGCAACGCGATGAAAGTGTGGGAATCGGATGGCGCCATGTCGCTGCTCGATCTGCTGAAAGCCGATAGCGAAGTCACAGCGGCGCTTTCCGATGCAGAAATCGAAGCAAAGTTCGATCTCGATTATCATTACAAGCAGGTCGATCACATTTTTGACCGGGTATTTGGTTGAGGTCATACCGGCCTAAGGTGGCAAGGGGGGCAGCGAGTTCCCCAGCCGCTCGTTTGGTCCAGCCCTTCACTTTGCCCGGCAAGCGGCGTAGAACCCTAGATCAGTTTTCGGAGTAGCATAATGCAGGTTATCCGCACCATCTTCTGGGTTTTGTTGTTCGTCTGCCTATTGGCATTTTCGTTCTTCAACTGGACACCAGTGGAAGTTACCATTTGGGACAATTTGATCGTCGAGACGAAGGTTCCGGCGCTGGTGATTATCGCCTTTCTGTTCGGCATGGTACCAACATGGCTGCTGCATCGCGGTACAAAATGGCGCTTGAACCGGCGGATCAAGACACTGGAAAACGCGGCTAAAGCAGCAGCAATAACTCCATCAGCCAGTGCCGCCGGTGTCGTCAGTTCCAAACCAGTGCCCACGCCTGCCGGTGATCTGTCATCAGTCAAACAATCCGAGCCCAAAACACTATGAGCAACCCAGTCTATCTCGCGTTAGATGTGCCGCAATTGGATGCCGCGAAAGCATTGGCCGAGAAAGTCAAAGGCCATGTGGGCGGGTTGAAATTGGGTCTCGAATTTTTCTGCGCCCACGGTTCGCATGGCGTTCATGAAATAGCCCAAGTTGGCTTGCCCATTTTCCTCGATCTGAAACTGCATGATATCCCGAACACGGTCGCTGGCGCGATGCAGGCGATCCATGTTCTGGAACCGGCTATTGTGACAGTGCACGCCAGCGGCGGCCGGGCCATGCTGGAAGATGCCAAAGCAGCGGCGGGGGAACACACCAAAGTCGTGGCAGTCACCATGCTCACCAGCCTTGATGAGCGTGACCTTGCCAAACAAGGTATCGGCGGCACCCCGCATGATCACGTTATGCGCCTTACCGAATTGGCCCATGCATCCGGCATCGATGGAATTGTCTGCTCTGGCCAAGAAGTCGGCGCGGCACACAAACAATGGAAAGACGGCTTCTTCGTGGTGCCCGGCCTGCGTCCCGCGGGTAGCGCAGTCGGAGATCAAAAGCGGGTGGTAACGCCGCGCAAAGCGCGTGATGATGGGGCCAGCGTGCTGGTAATCGGGCGGCCTATCAGCCGCGCCAGCGATCCAGCTCAAGCAGCCCGGGACATCGAAGCGACATTATGATGGCGCGTGTACTTCGGATTGGCGCAGCCGCGCTGGTGATGGCAGGCTGCGCGTCGTGCACGTATAAAGAAATCCGCCCCTCTATCGCGCAGCAGGAAAGCGAGCGAACCAGCGCCCAGCAATTCGGGCCAGCATCTTTTGAAGAGCTTGCCCCCGGCGTGTGGCAGCACACAGCCTATCTTGATGTGCCTGGTTTTGGCGCGGTGCCCAGCAACGGACTGATTGTGGTGAATGGCGACACATCATTGCTGGTCGATACCGCATGGACCAACCAGCAAACCGAAGCGATCATTGAATGGTCGCGCGCGGTACTCAACAAACCGATCAAAGCCGCTGTGGTGACGCATGCGCATCAGGACAAAATGGGCGGTGTGGACGCGCTCCACGCGGCCGGCATAGACACCTTTGCGCTGGCGCTCAGTAATGAAATTGCACCCAGCAAAGGACTTACGCCTGCAAAAAACGCCTTCAGTCTTAATGCAGGAGAATGGCATAGCGGAGCTGCCGCATCAGCGTTGGCCCCGCTGAAAATCTATTACCCGGGCGGCGGCCACACAATCGACAATATTACCGTGGGTATAGCAGGTACGGACATCGCTTTTGGCGGCTGTCTGATAAAGGCATCGAGTGCCAAAACGCTGGGTAATCTCGCAGAAGCTGACCTTGATAATTACGCTTCTTCCGTCAGGAAATTTGCCAACGCCTTTCCAAACGCGACCAACATCGTCATGAGCCATTCCCAGCCCGAGGGGCGGGAGGCCATCGCCAGGTCTTTGAAACTCGCTAAAGAGCTGTAATGGCTTCCCCGATGACCACCCAGATCAAAATTTGCGGGATTTCGACCGCTGAAACGATGGCCGCTGCATTGGATGCGGGCGCGACTCATGTCGGCCTGGTCCATTTTGAACCCAGCCCGCGCCATGTCTCCTTGGCGGATGCGTCGCGATTGCGGGCGCTGGCCCGCGGTAGAGCGAAAGTCGTGCTGCTGCTGGTGAATGCAGAGATCGAACTGACTTCTGCCGCGATTGAAGCGATCAAGCCTGAAGTTATCCAGTTTCACGGGTCAGAAACGCCCGAATGGACAGGCTTGGTACGCGATAAGCTGAACATGGAAGTGTGGAAGGCGTTGGGCGTCAAAGATAAACCGACATTGGCCAAGTCAGAACGCTTTTTGGGGAAAGTCGATCGCTTGCTTTTCGATGCGCCTGCGACTGCCCTGCCCGGCGGGAATGGTACCAGTTTCGATTGGAGCCTGATGGCAGATCATGAACACCAGATGCCGTGGGGACTTGCCGGCGGGCTAACACCCGACAATGTCGCCGATGCGATCCGCCAAACCGGCGCCCCTCTGGTCGATACATCCAGCGGCGTGGAAAGCGCGCCCGGTGTGAAAGATATTGGAAAGATTGCGGCTTTCTGTAATGCGGCCCGCAACGCCTGAGGATTATCGATGAACAAGCCTTCCCCTAATTCCTTTAGAACCCAGCCCGATGAACGCGGCCATTTTGGTGATTATGGTGGCCGTTACGTTGCCGAAACACTGATGCCGCTGATCCTCGATCTGGAGAAAGAGTACCGCGCGGCGCAAGCTGATCCGGCTTACAAAGCGGAATTCGACGACCTGCTTGAGCATTATGTAGGCCGCCCTTCGCCGCTCTATCATGCAGAACGCCTGACCGAAGCAGTCGGTGGCGCGCAAATCTGGTTCAAGCGGGACGAGCTCAACCATACCGGCGCGCATAAGATCAACAATTGCATCGGGCAGATTTTGCTCGCGATCCGCATGGGCAAAACGCGGATTATCGCGGAAACCGGTGCGGGCCAGCACGGCGTCGCCACTGCCACCGTATGCGCCCGATTTGGCCTGCCCTGCGTAATCTATATGGGCGCGACCGATGTTGCCCGGCAGCAGCCCAACGTGTTCCGCATGAAATTGCTCGGCGCAGAAGTTGTCCCCGTGACCAGCGGCGGCGCAACGCTGAAGGACGCGATGAATGAAGGCCTGCGCGATTGGGTCGCGAATGTGCATGACACATTCTACATCATCGGCACCGCGGCTGGCCCGCACCCCTACCCGGAAATGGTGCGCGATTTCCAAAGCGTGATCGGCACCGAAGCCCGCGCGCAAATGCTGGACCGCACGGGCCGTTTGCCCGATCTGCTGGTCGCTTGCATTGGCGGTGGTTCCAACGCGCTCGGCCTGTTCCACCCGTTTCTCGATGATGCCGATGTGAAAATGCTCGGCGTGGAAGCAGCGGGCCACGGGCTGGACGGAGACGAACACGCCGCCAGCCTGACCGGCGGCGCACCCGGCGTTCTGCATGGCAACAAGACCTATCTGCTGCAAGATGAAGACGGCCAGATTACCGATGGCCACTCGATCAGCGCAGGCCTGGATTATCCCGGCATCGGCCCCGAACACGCATGGCTGAAAGAAAGCGGCCGGGTGGACTATACTTCGGTTACCGATGACGAAGCACTGGAAGGCTTCCAACTCCTCTGCCGCACTGAAGGGATTATTCCTGCTTTGGAGCCCAGTCACGCGATCGCCGCTGTGGCAAAAGTCGCGAAGGAAATGCCCGATGATGCGATCATCTTGGCCAATTTGTGCGGGCGCGGTGACAAAGACATCTTCACTGTGGCTGAAGCGCTTGGGGTGGATATCTAGAATATGACCCGTATCTCCAACGCCTTTTCCAAACCCGCTCTCGTCTGCTTCGTTACAGCTGGTGACGGGGACACGGCGGCCAATCTTGACGCTCTGATAGAGGGCGGCGCGGATGTTATTGAGCTCGGAATGCCCTTCACCGATCCGATGGCCGATGGCCCGGCTATTCAGGAGGCAAACCTGCGCGCGCTAGCCAAACGGACCACCACGGCTGATATTTTCGCTCTCGCTGCGCAATTCCGTCTGCGGCATCCCGATGTTCCGCTGATCCTGATGGGCTATGCCAATCCGATGATCCGGCGCGGGCCGGAATGGTTTGCCGATGAATGCGCGAAAGCCGGTGTCGACGGCGTTATCTGCGTCGATATTCCGCCAGAGGAAGATCAAGCGCTCGGCCCTGCTCTGCGCGCCAAGGGCGTTGCGCCGATCCGGCTTGCCACGCCCACCACCGATGCCAAGCGCCTGCCGCAGGTTTTGGAAGGCTCGGACGGTTTCGTCTATTATGTCTCGGTCGCCGGAATTACCGGCAAGCAGCAAGCCGCCACCGCCTCTATCGAAGACGCCGTGGCCAAGCTGAAAGCCTCTACCGATCTGCCCATCGCGGTTGGCTTTGGTGTGCGCACGCCCGAACAGGCCAGCGCCATTGCCAAAGTGGCTGACGGTGTGGTGGTCGGATCCGCTCTTGTCGAATTGGTCGGCAAGCATGGCGCAAATGCTCCATCTGCGTTAAAGGAACTGACTTCGGCTCTCGCAAACGCGGTTCATTCCGCGCGCTAAGGACACAACAATGAACTGGCTTACCCGCGTCCGCAATTCGCTTCCCTTTGGTGACAAGCGTGAAACCAATGACAATCTGTGGGTCAAATGCCCGCATTGTCAGGAAATGCTGTTCGCCAAGGAATTTGAAGAAAACCAGCAAATTTGCCCGCGCTGCGATTATCACGGGCGGATTGGCGCGGATGAGCGGCTGAACCAATTGCTCGACATCGGATATGATCTGCTGGAACAGCCAGAGGTCAAGGAAGACCCGCTTAAATTCCGCGATTCCAAAAAATATACCGACCGGCTCAAAGAAGCCCGCGCGAAAAACCCACACCGCGATGCCTATTCAGTGGGTTCAGGCCAGATCGAAGGCCATGATGCGGTTGTTGGCGTGCAGGACTTCAAATTTATGGGCGGATCGATGGGCATGGCTGTCGGCACCGCTTTTTGCCAAGGGGCGGAGCGCGCTCTGGCCCGTAAATGCGCCTATATCGTCGTAACCGCTGCTGGCGGCGCGCGGATGCAGGAAGGCATTCTCAGCCTGATGCAAATGCCCAAAGCGACCGTGATGACTCGCCGCCTGAAAGAGGCCGGTCTGCCCTATATCGTCGTGCTGACTGATCCGACCACCGGCGGCGTTACTGCCAGCTATGCGATGCTGGGCGATATCCACATTGCCGAACCGGGCGCATTGATCGGTTTCGCCGGACAGCGCGTTATTCAGGATACTATCCGGGAAAAATTGCCCGAAGGCTTCCAGCGCGCAGAATATCTGAAGAAGCACGGGATGGTCGATATGGTGGTTCACCGCCATAAATTGCGCGAGACACTGGCCGGACTGCTCGATTATTTGCAGGGTTCAACAAAGGGCACAAAAGCGGCCTGACGCCGGTGGCAGACTTCGGTACGTCCGATCATCCGGCGGTCCGGCAGCAGCTTGACCGATTGGCGAAACTGTCCTTGCCGCAAGGGCGATTTGGCCTTGATACCATGCGCGCGATGATGGCGCGGCTGGATAATCCGCACCGGAAACTTCCTCCGGTTTTCCATGTTGCCGGAACCAATGGCAAAGGCTCTAGCTGCGCCTTTCTGCGCGCGATGCTGGAGGCTGATGGCAAGCGCGTCCACGTCACCTCCAGCCCGCATCTGGTTCGGTACAATGAGCGGATCCGCATTGCCGGAACGCTGATCGAGGATGACTATCTGGCGGAGTTATTGGCAGAAGTTCTGGATAGCTGTGAGGGTCTTGGGCCCAGCTTTTTTGAAGTTACCATTGCTGCCAGCTTCCTCGCTTTTTCCCGCAACGCCGCCGACGCCTGCGTGATCGAAGTCGGTCTGGGCGGGCGGTTCGATGCGACGAATGTTATCGAACAGCCAGCCGTTTGCGGGATCGCTGCACTGGGCATTGATCACGAACAATTCCTGCTGGCACCAGAGGAAGGCACGCCGGACATTCCCATCGCGCGGATCGCATTTGAGAAAGCGGGCATTGCAAAGGCCGGGGCTGCGCTGGTCACGCAAAGCTACGCCGCCGAGGCTGCATTAGAAATAGAAAAAGCCGCCACCAAGCATGGCGTGCCGTTGGTGATGCGCGGAAACGCTTGGAATATCACGGCAACGGACAGGCTGCATTATAGCGATGATTTCGGTGATCTGGACCTACCCTTGCCGTCATTATTCGGCGCGCACCAGGCCGAAAATGCTGGCCTCGCCATCGCCATGCTGCGCCATCAAAGGCAAGTGCCGGTTAGCGAGGATGCAATAAAAACTGGTGCGGGCACAGCCCAATGGCCCGCAAGAATGCAGCGGCTGAAAGATGGGCGGCTACATGATATCGATCATTGTTTCGATATCTGGGTCGATGGCGGCCACAATGCGAATGCAGCAGAGGCCATCAGGGAGACACTGTCAAAAGACCCAAGGGCGGTCATTAACTTCACCGAAAATGGGCCTAAAATCAATGTGATATTGGGAATGCTTAGTAATAAGAACGCCCAGCAGTTCATTCAGACAATCGCCCCCGTCACCGACGTGTTAGTCGGCGTTCCTATACCTGGACACGACTGTCACAGCCCCGGCGCATTGCGTGCTATGGCCAAGGCTGCGGGCATTGCCGGGCACGGCGCTGCCGACGATGTCGAAAGCGCATTGCATATGCTCAACAGGGGTAGACCGAATGATGAATGGCAACCCGTCGCCATCCTCGGCTCACTGTACTTGGCAGGCGAAGTCCTGAAACTGCATGGCGAACTGCCGGATTAGGCGTTTTTGAGCGCGACCTCATCCATCCCGCTATCTTTGCCCAGCCGGGCAACGCGCACCCATTCGATCAAGCACAGTGCAACTGCGACGAAGCCGATCAGCGTGGTCAGAATAAACACGTCGTAATAGCTTTGCTCCTCGATCATTTTGCCCAGCGCCCCGCGGCCCAAAGTGCCGACAAGCATCGTCAATGACGACAGCAGCGCATATTGGACCGCGCTATATCCGCGCGCCACAATGGAGGAGAGCCACGCGACGAAGGCCGCACCCGCTATCCCGACCGCGAGATTTTCCGCGCCGATAGTGACCATCAGCTTGGCCAGTCTTTGGTCGCCGCCAAACTGTTCAACCGCCCATGTAAAGCCGATGAAGTCGCTGACTGCCGCCATACGAAAACCGCCAATGGCAAGGTCAGCATATAGCAGATTGGTGAGTGCCGCGAGAAGCGCGCCCAAGGTCAGCGTCATCATCCGGCCCAGAACGGTGAGCAAATATCCGCCCAAGGCAAGGCCAAACACAACCGCCCCCACGCCGAAGAATTTGGAAGCAATCGCAACTTCATCTTTGGAATAGTTGAGTTCGCCCAAATAGAATGGATAGGCAAATGTACCCCACACTGCATCGGTAATGCGGTAGGTGAGTACCAGCGCCAATATCAGCACCAGCGACCAGCCCATCCGGCCGACAAATTCCACCAATGGCAATACCAATGCGCGGTAGAGGTGATCCCCTGCCCGCTCCAAAGACGAAGCTGCAGGTTTTGGCGCGTTCAACAAATTGGTGCCGCGCTTTTCCTGCTGCACAATCCATGCGGCGATCAGAGCGGGTATAACCACCGTGGCCACGACCACCAGCGGCCCCATCGTCGATATGAACGCCACCGAATCCGGGCGCGCATCAGGGTCATTGGCGAGCGAGCGGACCATGAATACGCCCACAGTAATCAGTGCCCAGCCCCACAATGCGCCGACGCCGATCAAAGCAATCATGCGGGTGCGCGGATTAACCTGCCCAGCTTCGCGCAAACCATAAGGGTCTTCCCCCTTGGCATCCTGCGCATCTTTCAAATCTTTGGCATTCGTATCGGGCGCGAACAGGCCCAAGAAACCGACAAACAGCAATATTGCGCCCATGATCAGATAGACTGTCGGCCAACTTGTCCGCTCTGCCAAAAACAGTGCCAGCGCGCCGCCAACCAGAGCCGCGATCCGGTAGCCCATTTGATAAACGGTGGAGAGAATATCGATGGTCGCGGTTTCATCCGCAACATCCACGCGCCATGCATCAATCACCACATCCTGCGTCGCGCTGGCAAAGGCACCGATCCCGGCGAGTAGAGAAAACCAGCCAAGTTGGGAAACCGGATCAAGCATCGACAGAATGACAAGGATCGCGCCAAGCAGCAATTGCGCGGTCACCATCCATTGCTTGCGTTTACCGAGCAATTTCAGGCCGGGTATATCGACCCGGTCAAGCGCCGGGGACCATAGGAATTTGAACGCATATGACAGGCCGATCAGCGAGAATACGCCCATCGTTTCCAGATCGACCTCTGCATCGGACAGCCATGCGTACAGCGTACCCAGCAGCAATGCATAAGGCAGCCCGGCAGCAAAACCGAACAACAACATATATCCGGTCTTGCGGTGCCTCAACGCGGCCAGAACCTTGCGCCAACCCGGCTTTTCCTGTGCGGCGGCTTCGCCCATAGTATCCCCGTCCCTTTGAATGCGGCAAATTTCGTGCGACACTAGCGTCTCGGCGCATTTAGGGAAGAGTGGTATGAACGTGATCGGAACTGAAATCGGGGGATTGCAGCCGACAAGCGGACAATTAGCGCTTGCTCAGGCCATTGCACGCGGCGAAAACCGAACGGATACAGGCATCACCCATGTCCCGGCGAGTGTGTATACCGATCCAGAGCATTGGCTGGCAGAGAAAGCCGCCTTGTTCGATCGGCTGCCGCAAGTGATCGCGCCATCCGCACTGCTACCTGATGCCAATATGGCTGTTCCGCACGATCAGACAGGCAAGCCGCTTCTAATTACCCGCGATGCAGATGGCGCTGCCCATGTCTTCCTGAATGTCTGCCGCCACCGCGGAACGCGGCTGATGGAAGGCGAGGATGTGCAATGCGCGAAACGGCTGGTCTGCCCCTATCACGCTTGGACCTATAAGCTGGATGGAAAGTTGCTGGCCCTGCCCCGCCCGGAGACTTTCCCCGGCCTCGATAAATCGGATCATGGCCTGATCGAATTGCCCAGCTGCGAAGCTGGCGGACTTATCTGGTTCGCACCGGAACAGGGCGCAGATTTCTCCGATGCGCGAACACTTGGGGAAGATTTTTCCGCTTTCGGCATGGATGATCTGTTCCTGTACCGGCGTAAAACGCACGAAGTTGCCGGCAACTGGAAGCTCATCATGGATGCGTTTCTGGAAAGTTACCATGTCACGCGGCTCCACGCGAACACCATCGGGCCGTTTTTCAAAGACGGCGTGACAGCGGGGGATATGATCGGGCCACATGCGCGCTCTGCGGTTGGGCGATTGGAGGAAATGGAGACCGTCGATCTGACCGATATGGCTGCGATGCGCCGCGTCATCACTTTCGCCTATCAATTATTGCCCGCGACAATCGTGATCCCCAGCCCCGATTATGTGAATGTCATGGTCTTGATGCCCGATGCGCATAATCACACAGTGGTGGAGGACTTCATGCTAATCCCTGAAAGACCCACAACTGATAAAGCGCGCGACCATTGGGAACGGAGCTGGAATCTGCTTGATGGCGGGGTATTTGCGAGCGAGGACTTTCGCGCTGCCGAGCTGGGTCAGCAAGGGCTCGAAACCGGCGCTGTTCCCGAATTGACGTTGGGGTCGCTCGAAACCGGCATTTTGCGCTTTCATGAAACGGTTCAACAGGCGATACGCAGTAAAGCTTGAGTGCGACGGGCCAAGCGCGTAACCGCCCGCCATGGTCAAAATCACCCCCACTCCTGCCACCCCATCTGAAAAACCAGACAATTCCAAGCCTGAAGGCCACCGGATTGCCAAACTGCTCGCTCGTGCCGGTGTTGCCAGCCGCCGCGAAGTGGAACGGATGATCGATGATGGCCGCGTGGCTATTGATGGAAAGGTTCTGGAAACTGCGGCTACCATTATTCCTAACCTCAACGGGGTTACGGTGGATGACAAACCCGTTCGAAAGCCCGAACCGGCGCGGCTATTTTGCTTTAACAAACCGCCGGGCCTGTTGACCGCAGAACGGGATTTCAGCGGTCGCGGCACAATTTATGATGCGCTAGAAAACTCAATGCCGAAAGACGCCCCGCGTGTAATGCCGGTGGGCCGGCTGGATTTTAATACCGAGGGCTTGCTGCTTATGACCAATGATGGCGAGTTGAAGCGCGCGATGGAATTGCCCAGCAGCGGCATTCCGCGCACCTACCGCGCCCGTGCGTTTGGCGATATCTCCCAAGCCCAGCTGGAAGATTTGATGGATGGTATCACCATTGAAGGTGTCCGTTACGGCTCGATCAACGCCAATCTGGAACGCCGCACAGGCCGCAACCAGTGGATCGAATTGACCCTGACAGAGGGTAAAAACCGCGAAGTCCGGAATGTTCTTGAATATATGGGCTTGGAAGTAAACCGCCTGATGCGGACCGCCTATGGTCCGTTTTTGCTGGGTGATATCAAACGCGGAATGGTCAGCGAAATCAAACAAGCTGATGTAGAGCGGTACCGCAAACACTTGCTGACGAGCGGAAAATAATGCGGATTATTGCTGGCGAATGGCGCGGACGTAAGATTACCGCACCCAAGGGCGATACAACCCGCCCAACGGTTGATCGTACCCGTGAAACCTTGTTCAATATGCTCAACAGCCGTTTGGGATCATTCGAAGAATTGCGCGTTGCGGACCTGTTCGCCGGGTCTGGCGCATTGGGGCTGGAAGCGCTTTCGCGGGGCGCGGCACATTGCCTGTTCGTCGAGCAAGACGATAGCGCCGTGAAAGCCATCCGTGCCAATATTGCAGCATTCGATGCAAAGCTGCGCACCGATGTTCGGGCCAGTTCGGTGCTGTCGCTCGGCCCCGCAAAATCCCCGCTGGACCTTATACTGCTCGACCCGCCCTATGATACCGGCGCCGGAATGGTTGCGCTTGATAAATTGTACCGGCTCGGCTGGGTCGGCCCATCGACATGGTGCGTTCTGGAAACTGCACGGCACGAAGATGTGATGCTGAAAGACTATAGCCTTGAGGCGGAGCGCAATGTCGGCAAGGCCAAGCTCAGCTTCCTGCGCAGCGCCGCTTGATCCGGCGAGCAATGTTCTTTACCTGTTCCGCTGCATGACCAATCCCCCTTCCCCCCAAACCAGCGCCCCTAAAACCAACAACGCGGGCGGTGATATTCCCGCCTATGCTGCCCGTCTCAACGATCCGCAGAAGGATGCTGTACTGACCACAGAAGGGCCAGTGCTGATGCTTGCCGGTGCCGGAACAGGAAAAACCGCAGCCCTTACCGCACGCCTCGCGCATTTGGTCGCGATGCGCAAAGCGTGGCCCAGTGAAATTCTGTGCGTGACCTTCACCAACAAAGCAGCGCGTGAAATGCGCGAACGGGTTGGCGGACATATTGGCCCTGCAGTAGAAGGAATACCGTGGCTCGGCACGTTCCATTCCATCGCCGCAAAAATGCTACGCCGCCATGCAGAGCTGGTCGGGCTTCAAAGCAATTACACGATCATTGATACCGACGACCAGCTGCGACTTTTGAAGCAGTTGATCCGCGATAATGATGTCGATGAAAAACGCTGGCCGCCGCGCCAATTGGCCGGATTGATCGACAGTTGGAAAAACCGCGGCCTCAACCCCAAAGATTTGGACGCGGTCGATAATGAAACCTACGCCAATGGCCGTGGGCAAGAGTTTTACCGCCTATATCAAGACCGGCTAAAGGCGCTGAATGCCTGCGATTTTGGCGATTTGCTGCTGCATGTGCTCAATATCTTCCGCACACATCACGAGGTGCTGGGGCAATATCGGCAACGGTTCAAATATATTCTGGTGGATGAGTATCAGGACACCAACCAAGTCCAATATTTGTGGCTCCGGCTACTCGCCCAGGAACGCAAGAATATCTGCGTGGTGGGGGATGATGACCAGTCAATTTACTCGTGGCGCGGTGCAGAGGTTGCCAATATCCTGCGGTTTGAGAAAGACTTTCCCGGTGCGAAAGTGATCAAGCTGGAACAAAATTACCGCTCCACTCCGGAAATTCTCGGGGCCGCCTCCGGCTTGATCCATGCCAACAGCCAACGGCTTGGCAAGGAATTATGGACCGAGCTTCCCAAGGGTGACAAGGTTCGCGTTATCGGCGTTTGGGATGCGCCGGAAGAAGCCCGGCGTGTCGGTGAAGACATCGAGCGGCTGGAACGTGAAGGCGCACCGCTAGACGAAATTGCGATTCTGGTACGGGCCCAATATCAGACGCGCGAATTTGAAGACCGGTTTATTCAGATCGGCCTCAATTACCGGATTATTGGCGGCTTCCGTTTCTATGAACGCGCTGAAATTCGCGATGCTCTGGCCTATTTGCGGGTCATTGCGCAGCCGGCTGACGACCTCGCTTTTGAGCGGATATATAACCAACCAAAACGCGGGCTTGGCGCAAAGACGCTGGAAAAGATGTACCAATATGCCCGCGCGGCCAATATGCCGCTGGCTGCTGCTTCCCTCCAATTGGCCGATAGTGACGAACTGCCGAAACGCGCTGGCAATACAATCGGCGCATTGATGCGTGACTTCCTGAGATGGCGGGAATTGGAAACACAGACCGCACCGGCTGAATTGCTGCGCATCGTCCTGGACGAGAGCGGATATAGTGCGATGCTGGAAGCAGAGCGTTCCACTGAAGCTGCAGGCAGAATAGAAAACCTGTCCGAACTCGCCCGTGCAATGGAAGACTATGAAACGCTGGGTGATTTTCTTGAACATGTCAGCTTGGTGATGGATAATGATTCCTCCCCGGATGAGGAAAAAGTCACCATTATGACCATGCACGGTGCGAAGGGGCTGGAATTCAACAATGTCTTCCTGCCGGGTTGGGAAGAAGGCGTATTTCCCTCGCAACGATCTCTCGACGAAGGCGGCCTTGCCAGTTTGGAAGAAGAACGCCGGCTTGCCTATGTGGCGATCACGCGGGCACGGCGGCGTTGTACCATTCTCCATGCCGCAAATCGCCGGATTTACGGGCAATGGACCAGCTCCATCCCAAGCCGCTTTGTGGAAGAGCTGCCTGAAGAATTTGTCGAGAAAGAAACCACTATGTCGGGCGGCGCTTCCCTGTGGCGCGCCAATTGGTCAGAAAGCGATGACCCGTTTGCCCATGTGAGCACAAATCGCAGCGGCACGCGCGGCCCCGGCTTTCAGCGGGCTTTATCGGGTAGCTATTCCGCCTCTCCCGCAGTTGTCAAAGAACCGCGGCGAAGCGCTGCCAGTTTCGCTGCAAAACCGCGCAGCGACATCGCGCTGGGTGCGCGGGTGTTCCATGACAAGTTCGGCTATGGCACCGTGATGGCGCAAGAAGGCAACAAGCTGGAAATTAACTTTGAACAATCGGGCACCAAGCGCGTAATCGACAGCTTCATCAGCCTAGCTGACTAGACCTCAGCTGCTTGCATTCGCCAGACTGATCCAAATCGCCGCGAAGAAGGATGACCCGCCGAGCAATCCGAAAAAATGCCAGATCGGATAGCGGAAGCTGAGCGATTTGCTTTTATAAAACAGCGTGCCAACCGTGTAGAACAATCCGCCAGACCCCAGCGCCACTAAGGCGGAGGTTGGCAATGCGTCCCAGAAATCCGGCAATGCAAACAACCCAAACCATCCCAGCCCGAGATAGGATGCAAGCGACCATTTCGCTTCAATATTGGTGCCGAACACTTTGAACAACACACCCGCAAAGGCGAAAAACCACACCACTGCCAAAATGACATAGGCGCTGGTCGTGTCCGATAAAACGAGCAGAGGGCTAAATGTCCCGGCAATCAGGGTATAGATCGCCGCGTGATCCCACCGCTGCAATGTCTTGCGCATATGGTGATGGGGCAACAGGTGGTAGGCACCGGAGATGCTGATCGAGGCCAAAATCGCAGTCACATAGATTGCCGTTGCCGACACCAGCTTGGGGTCGCCCTGCGCTGCGGCCACCGGCAGCAAAAAAGCGCCAGCTATAAAGAACGCCACCAGGCTAAGAGCGTGAACCATACCGTCGGCATAGCGTTCTGGTGCTGTTGGACTGGGATACATTTATCGTGCTTTTATAGGACCTGCAGTCTGGCTTAGTCGAAACCTACACCCAAGAAATCAGGTTTTGGCCCGTTCCACTCGCCTGCTGGCACTGGCTCGTCATCCTGATCTCGGCGGCGGCCGCGAGGCTTGGAATCCTCAGTTTTCGTAGGCCTATCATTGCGTGGTTTTTTGGGGCGCTCTTCGCGCTTATCATCACGCTTGCTATCGCGCTTACTATCTCTGGGCTTGCGCGCTTCACGAGGTTCGCTTTCGTTCTTCTTCGAACGTGATCGTTTGGGCTTCTCGTCCTCAGTCGAATCTTGCTTCGGTGCGCGTTTCGCTTTCGGCGCGGTTTCTTCTTTCAATTCGACACGGACATCTTCCTTGCCGAATATTTTGATTTCGCTGCCGGTCAGTTTCTCAACGTTGCCAATCGCTTCAGCGTCAGCATCGGTTACAAATGTAAAAGCGCGGCCTTTGGCCCCTGCCCGGCCTGTCCGACCAATCCGGTGGACATAATCATCGGGGTGCCACGGCGTATCATAATTGAATACGTGGCTAACGCCTTTAATATCCAATCCGCGCGCCGCGACGTCGGAAGCGACCAGAATGTTCACTTCACCTGATTTGAACCGTTCCAGTTCTTTCTGCCGGCTGGCTTGATCGATATCGCCATGAATTTCACCGCTTTTGAAACCGTTACGCTGCAGTGTTTTGTTGAGCTCGCGAACTGTCGTTTTTTTGTTGGAAAATACAATTGCGGTTTCAACATGATCGTTGCGGAGCATCCATTCCAGTGTTTCCCGCTTTTGACGCGGCTTCACCATCACTTTGAAGGATGTGATATTCTCGTTTGTATTGCCCGCCCGGCTGACTTCGATCTGCTTGGGATTGGTCAGAAACTTATCCGCCAGTTTCTTGATCACTGGCGGCATCGTTGCCGAAAACAGCATTGTCTGGCGAGTAGTTGGCAGCTTGTCACAGATAAACTCGATATCGGGGATGAACCCCATGTCGAGCATCCGGTCAGCTTCATCGATCACCAACAGCTCGCAGCCATTGAGCATGATCTTGCCGCGTTCAAACAGATCCATCAGGCGGCCAGGGGTTGCGATCAGAACATCGACCCCTTCATTCAGGGCCTTCAACTGATCACCCATTTGCACACCGCCAATCAGAAGTGCCATTTTAAGATCATGGTTCTCACCATATTTCTCAAAGTTTTCGGCAACTTGAGCGGCGAGTTCACGCGTTGGTTCAAGAATGAGCGAGCGCGGCATCAAAGCGCGGCGGCGGCCACTGGCCATCACGTCAATCATGGGCAGCACAAAGCTGGCGGTTTTTCCCGTTCCCGTCTGGGCGATCCCGATCAAGTCCTTCATCATCAGGACGGCGGGAATAGCTTGCGCTTGAATGGGCGTAGGTTCGGTGTAGCCAGCGGCTTCAACCGCTTTCAAAAGCTCATCGGAAAGGCCGAGATCGGCAAATTTCATAAAGGTCTAAATATCCGGATAGGGCGGGAAATTCCCGCGAAGGTGCCAAGCAGCGCGCCCGAGCGTTAAAATCGCTTTGCACCTGTGCGCAAAAGCGTAAAAAGTCAAGAATTCGCCCGAGCTGGGCCAAGCCCTGCGCCCCGAAGGCTTAGGTCTGGGCTGGTATCAGCTGGCGCAGACGTTTCATTTCGCAGTTTGCGCCGGTCCGAGATTTCAATTTGTCGCGATCAATACAGATCTGCCCGTCCTTGTTCGGCTCAAGGTAAAACCCTGAATAGAAATCGCGTGCGGAACAGGCTTTTTCGAGGTTTGCCGCAATCAACTTGCGGTCCCGCATAAACAGCATCAGCCGATTATCGCGCATGGGCTGCACACCGGCAATCTGGTTGGCCTTTACGCATTTACCCACTTTGCGCTCGGCCATTTCCTGAGGCTGTTCACCCTGCGGCAGGGTCGACAAGAAACTGCGCTGTGCATTCCTGCTGGGCGACACGCGAATGATCACGCGTTGCTGGATGCGGACCTGCATCTGGACAGGCACCCCGTTGGCGCCTTCCAACATCAACCATTCTTGCGAAGACGATTGCTGCGGTACGTCTGCTTCAGGGGTCAAATTGCTGTTCTGTGCATCATCGCCGTTTCCTGCCGGCAAGCCGGGAAGGATAAGCGCCAAGGGCGCTAGCATGGCAAAGAGGTTCGGCATCAGAACTGTATTCAGCCTTTTAACAACGGACACGGCCAGATGATTCGTCTTAAGAAACCATCGAGCCAGTGCCAATTAGCAAAATAGGTTGAACGACGGCTTAATTATGTCACGGCAGTACGCAAGAGGTGGCATTTGGCAAACTGAACAGCCATATTGGGCCGATGATCGATTACACCGCCTTTATTTCCGCAGCGCATGATGTTCTCGGCCCGCGGGGATTTACCTGTGATGCAGACCTGATCGATCCTTGGCTGACCGATTGGCGTGGTCGCTATACGGGCAAGGCGATTGGCATGGCCTCCCCCCAATCCACAGAGCAAGTTTCCCAGCTGGTTAGACTGTGCGCACAGCACGGCGTGAATATCGTGCCGCAAGGCGGAAATAGCGGGATGTCTGGCGGCGCGACGCCGGATGCCAGCGGCACCGCAATCATCCTCTCGCTGCGGCAATTGAACGATATCAGCCCGATCGATCCCAATGCACGGCAAGTAACCTGCGGGGCCGGTGTCATCCTGCAATCGCTTCACACCGAAGCAGAACAGCATGATCTGCGTTTCCCGCTCACGTTGGGCGGTAAGGGTTCCGCTACGATTGGTGGGCTCATCTCAACCAATGCCGGCGGCACGCAAGTGCTACGTCACGGCACTATGAGAGAACAAGTCGCCGGAATCGAGGCCGTGATGGCAGACGGGCAAATCTACAATTCCCTCACCCCGCTGAAAAAAGACAATCGCGGCTTTGATCTGAAACAGCTCTTGATCGGCTCGGAAGGGACTTTGGGGATTGTAACCGCAGCGACATTGTTCTTGTCCCCGCGAATCGGCGGGAGGACTGTTCTATGGGTGGGCTTGCCGAAGGTGCAGAATGCCCGCGACCTGCTGATCATGTGCAAAGATATGTGCGGCGACGGGCTGGAGGGATTTGAAATACTGCCCGATCACTGTCTGTCTGCTGTTTTGGATTACCTCCCATCTGCTCGCAATCCTCTGAGCGACAGGCATCGATGGTACGCGTTAATCGAGATTGTCGCTGGTACCGATAATGCAGAGGCGTTGAACGACCTCGCCGAAAGCGTTTTGGCGAAAGCTTTAGAAAGCAGCTTGATCGAAGACGGCACCTATTCAGCCAATGAAACACAGGCGGAAGCATTCTGGCTGTTGCGCGATTCGATATCGCCTGCCGAACGCGCCATCGGTCCGGCGATGCAGCACGACATCTCTGTTCCTGTGTCGCGCATGGCAGACTTTATCGCTGATACTGTGCCGCGCGTTGAGAACGCTTTCCCCGGCACCGCTGCGCTGGCTTTTGGGCATCTGGGCGATGGTAATGTGCACTACCACGTGTTGGCTCCGAAAGGCGCTATAGGCGGCGTTTGGGAAGAGGAAGAGGGCAAGCAGATCAGTATTTTTGTTCATGATTGTGTTACTGAATGGAATGGATCCATCAGCGCGGAACACGGCATTGGGCAAATGAAACGTGACGAGCTCGGCAGGTTGGGTGATCCCGCCGCCCTGTCCATTCTGCGGTCGGTCAAAAACGCGCTGGACCCGCAAGGGCTATTGAATCCCGGCAAGCTCATTCCGGCCGAGCCAACCTGATCCCGATTGGTGAGCGATGATCAAAAACGCGCCCACTTGCGCGCCCACTTGCGCAGGGACCTAACACACCGTAAAGCGCGCGCTGCATATCAGACGGGGTCTTAGGGGATCACGTCGACCACGGAATATTCAGAAGAACCGGAGACGTAATCATGGCCAGCGCGCCGCAGCCTAACCTGCCTTTGTTTTACAATGATTTGATGCCGCTTAACAGCCGCGACCATGCCACTTGGAATACCAAGTCTTTGGATTCAGCGGTTTGGCTTAGCAAACATCACGCAATCCCTTTGACCGTTGAAGAATTTATCCAGGCACAACGCGATTTTCCAATCGTATTCTCTTCTGGCGAAAATCCTTTGCCACTAGCACTGATGGGCTTGAATGAAGGCGTGAACACTTACGTTGATGATGAAGGTAAGATCAACGATCCGATCTATTTGCCGGCCTACATACGCCGCTATCCATTTATGTTGGCCAAACTTACCCCTGAGGGTGACGACTTGTCGCTTTGCTTCGATCCAACTGCTGGTGCAGTCGGCGAGTTTGAAGACGGTGAAAAACTGTTCGACGCAGAAGGTCAAGCAACTGACGCTACCAAGCGTATTCTAGAATTTTGTGAGCATTTTGAAAGTGCCGGTCAACGCACAAAGAGTTTTGTAGACGAGCTTAAAAAGCACGATCTGTTGATGGATGGTGAAATCGCGATCTCACAACCCGAAAATGAAGACAAGCCATTCGTCTATCGCGGCTTCCAGATGGTCAATCAGGAAAAACTGCAGGAAGTTCGCGGAGATGTTCTGCGGGAGTGGAATAAGAACGGTATTATCGGACTGATTTATGCCCATTTGATGTCTCTAGAACTGATGCGTACGATTTTTGCTCGTCAGGTTGGTCAAGGCAAGGGCCCGAACCTTGAAGGCCCAGCGGCCTAAATACCGATAAATTGTGTTTTAATGGCGATGGTTTGGGGTTGAAAGACCGCCAAGCCATCGCCATTTTATTTGTATCCGGAAGGCACCCCTCCCTCATAGCCGACCGGACAATACGCTAACGCGTATTACTCCCTGAACCTCGGCCACTCCGTATGTTTTATACGGGGTGGTTTTTTTTGGATGGATTACAGCCCGGTAAACTCTCGAATGAACAGGGTTATTCTGCCGCTAACGGCTGTCGACCTTGCCGGCCCAGCATCGCTACTTGCTCACCTAATTCCCGCACAAGATTGCCAATGAGATCGCCGACAGCCTGCATCCGGGTAGTAGGCTGAGAGAGTGCCTTATCCAAATAAAGAGAGCGGCAAATCTCGATCTGGATGGCATGGATTTGGCGCCCCTGCTTCGCGTGACGATCCAGCACATACCCGCCTGCATATGGACGGTTATGTGCAACATTGGCGCCCTCTGCATTGAGTAATTGGATTGCCGATGCCACCAATCGGTCATTGGCTGAACCACCAAAACGATCACCGATCACGAAATGCGCTGGTCGGTCGTCTTCATGCGCTTTCTTAAGCGGCGGCATAGAATGAATGTCCAGCAGTAACGCGGCCCCCCAATGATCACGTATACCTTCCAATGACCGCGCGACGGCAGAATGGTAGGGTTGGTGAATATGTGCAATCCGCTGGTTCAACTCGTCTGAGGGTAACGATTCCCGCCAAATCTCACCCAGACCAGCTAGCCTGCGCGGAACAAGGCCAAGCCCGCTGCGTGCCCGTCTGTTTGTGCCAGACTGAGAGTGGCCATCGGGCGCCCCTTCGGCAACCATAGTCCAGTCCACATCATCGCTTGCCCGGTTCAAATCTAGCATCGCGCGCGGCGCATGCGCGACCAGCAAATCTGCCCCCGTCATCCGCGCGGCATGTGCAGCCACCCCATCGACATAGCGATCTTCCAATCGCACTTGTGAATATTCCGGCCGCCGCATCTTACTGAGCAAAGCCTCGGGATAGTGTCTCCCGGCATGAGGGGCTGCAATCAGCACCGGGATCGGCCTATCTTCCCGAACCGATAGAGAGAATGCTGGCCTTCGGGTGCCAGGGATACGCCCACCACGGGTGGTCACAGTACTGTATGGCACAGAATCATTGGCGTGGAGCTTGGTCGGCATCGCATGAAGACTTAACCGAGGCTGCCCGCAAGTCCAAGCGAACCTTTTTTGTCGGTCGCCCTGTCTCAAAGCTGGTCAACTGCAACAATGCGAAAGATTTCTTAAGTGAATTGGCCTATCAACACCTTCATGACGGAATCACACGCCCCCCGAATCCTTCTTGCTGAGGATGACGATGCCATGCGCGGTTACCTTACCCGCGCTCTTGAAAAAGCTGGTTATGAGGTGGTGTCTGTTGATCGCGGAACGGAGGCTGTGCCGCGTCTGGAGGCGGAGCATTTTGACCTCCTATTGTCTGATATAGTCATGCCAGAAATGGACGGCATCGAGCTGGCCCAGCGGTGCAACGAGGTTAGCCCCCACACAAAAGTGATGTTTATAACGGGCTTTGCTGCCGTGACCCTCAAAGCGAGCAAAGAACAACCGACCGCAAAAGTTCTGTCTAAACCCTTCCATTTGCGGGATTTGGTGCTGGAAGTTCAACGGATTTTTGAAGATCAAGCCCAGGCCAGTCTTTAGGCATCACAGTTTAATCGATAATATCCAAGACTGCTCTTGCGCCGCAGATTGGCTGGCGCTAATGGGCGCACCTGCATTTAGCAGGCACATGATGGTGTGGGCGTATAGCTCAGTGGTAGAGCACTACATTGACATTGTAGGGGTCGGGAGTTCAACTCTCTCTACGCCCACCATCATTGAAAAAAGGCATCGCAATCGCGGTGCCTTTTTTGCATTGTCGCGCCTCTCTCGACCTTGCCTCTGGCCCCTCCTCTGCTAAGGCGCACCCACACCCTAGAAGAAGGCATATCTCCCCATGGCGAAAATCACCGTGAAGAACCCCGTTGTCGAAATCGACGGCGATGAAATGACGAAAATTATCTGGCAGTGGATCCGCGAACGTTTGATCCTGCCATACCTCGATATCGATCTGAAATATTATGATTTGTCCATCGAGAAGCGTGACGAAACTGATGACCAAATCACCGTTGATTGCGCCAATGCGATCAAGGAACACGGTGTCGGCGTGAAATGCGCGACCATCACTCCTGATGAAGCCCGCGTTGAAGAGTTTGGCCTGAAGCAAATGTGGCGCTCGCCAAACGGCACTATCCGCAACATCCTCGGCGGGGTTGTCTTCCGTGAGCCGATCGTAATTGACAATGTACCGCGTCTGGTCCCGGGTTGGACTGACCCGATTGTAGTCGGCCGTCACGCGTTTGGTGATCAGTACCGCGCCACCGACACACTGATCCCGGGTGCAGGGAAGCTGCGCTTGGTGTTTGAAGGCAATGATGGCGAGAAAATTGATCTCGACGTATTCGAATTTGAAAGCTCCGGCGTCGCGATGGCGATGTACAATCTGGACGATTCGATCCGTGATTTCGCCCGCGCCAGCCTGTCTTACGGCCTTGATCGCGGATGGCCTGTGTACCTCTCGACCAAGAACACCATCATGAAGAAGTATGATGGCCGCTTCAAAGATCTGTTTGAAGAAGTGTTCGAGAATGAATTCAAAGCAGACTTCGATGCTGCGGGTATCACATATGAGCACCGTTTGATTGACGATATGGTTGCTGCAGCCCTGAAATGGAGCGGCAAATTCGTTTGGGCCTGTAAGAACTATGACGGCGATGTTCAGTCCGACATCGTGGCGCAAGGCTTCGGCTCGCTCGGCCTGATGACATCGGTTCTGATGACGCCGGATGGCAAGACTGTCGAAGCAGAAGCTGCGCACGGCACCGTCACCCGTCACTTCCGCCAGCATGAGCAAGGCAAAGCGACATCGACCAACCCGATTGCTTCCATCTTCGCATGGACGCGCGGCCTTATGTATCGCGGTAAGTTTGACGAAACACCTGAAGTGGTGAAATTCGCCGAGACGCTTGAGCGTGTGTGCATCGAGACTGTCGAAAACGGCCAAATGACCAAAGATCTGGCACTGCTGATCGGCCCGGAGCAAAACTGGCTGACAACCGAGCAATTCTTTGAAGCGATTGTGACCAATCTTGAGAAAGAAATGGCCGCTTAAGCCTCTCTTTTTCTAGCCATTTGAAAGGCGGGTGTCGGGAAACCGGCATCCGCCTTTTTTGTGGCGCAATTCTGCACTGGGCGGGGCAGAAATCGCCTGCTAATCATCGGCGGATCAAACAACAGGACATAAATGCGTGGCCAAGCCAACCCAAAGCACACCTCCGCCGAAACAGCCGCGCCGCGTAGCCCGTAAATCTGCTGAAAAATTCGGCAAGCGCCGCCTCGAAATTCGCGGTGCTCTGGTCAAGGATATTCGCGGCATCGCCGCTCTCATCCGGCGCGTTTACACTGAACTTCCGCCTTATACTCTGGGCGAAATTCGCGGGCAGATTAACAACTTTCCCGAAGGCTGCTTTGTCGCGCTGCTCGATGATGAAGTCGTCGGCTATTGCGCGTCGATGCAATTGCCCGAGCCGGTGGTCTTTACCGATCACGATTGGGACGAGATCAGCGGCAATGGCTATGGCAGCCGTCACGATCCGACCGGCGACTGGCTGTATGGCTATGAAATGTGTGTCGATCCCAAAGTGCGCGGTGTGCGTATCGGGCGGCGCCTATATGAAGAACGCCGCGCCTTGGCCGAGGACCGCGATCTGACCGGTATCGTCTTTGGCGGACGGATGCCCGGATACGCCCGGGCAAAGCGCCGTAAGACCGGTGGAGCGGACAGCCCGCAGGATTATCTCGACAAAGTCATCGCCGGAAAAATCCACGATCCGGTGCTGCGTTTCCAATTGGCCAATGGCTTTGAACCGGAGCGCATTTTGGAAGGCTATCTGCCGGAAGATAAGCAATCGGCAGCTAACGCCGTTTTGATGGCCTGGCGCAATCCCTATGTCGAGCGCGATCAGCCGGTCAAAAAACGCCTCCCTCGCGGGGTCGAGGCGGTCCGGGTGGCGACGTGCCAATTGCAGGCCCGCGCGGTCAAAAGCTATGAAGAGTTCATCGCGGCGGTTGAATATTTCATTGATGTCGCAAGCGATTATGAAGCGGACTTCATCGTCTTTCCCGAATTATTTACTCTGATGCTGCTCAGTTTCGAGGAGAAAGAACTCTCTCCCGTCGAAGCCATAGAACGGCTGTCTGAATATACGCCGCGCCTGAAAACCGATTTTTCCGATTTTGCCATGCAGTACAATATTAACATCATCGCTGGATCGCACCCGACCCGGATGGATGATGGTGACATCCACAATATCGCCTATGTCTGCCTGCGCGATGGATCGGTCCATGAACAGGAAAAGATCCACCCCACCCCGAACGAACGCTATTGGTGGAACATCAAAGGCGGCGATACGGTCGAAGTGATCCAGACCGATTGCGGCCCGATTGGCGTTCAGATCTGTTACGACAGCGAATTTCCCGAACTCTCCCGCCGATTGGCCGATGAAGGCGCGCGGATAATCTTCGTACCGTTCTGCACCGACAGCCGTCAGGGCTATTTACGGGTCCGCTATTGCGCTCAGGCGCGCGCGATCGAGAACCAGTGCTATGTCGTGATGTCGGGCAATGTCGGCAATCTGCCCAACGTCGCCAATATGGACATCCAATATGCGCAAAGCTGCATTCTGACGCCGTGCGATTTCCCTTTTGCGCGTGACGGCATTGCCGCCGAAGCGAGCGAGAATGTCGAAACGCTGACTATCAGCGATATCAACCTTGCCGATCTGAGTTGGGCCCGCGCGGAAGGCACAGTGCGCAATCTGGCGGATCGCCGGTTCGATTTGTACCGGATCGAATGGGATGAAGAAGGCGAACATGGCGGCCGTTCCAAACCGCGCCGCGCGCCCATTGGCACAGCGACCGCTGGCGGCGGATAAAAAGTCGCAACCTTTGCCGTGACATGATTGTACACGCGGTGTAACTTGCCGTTATGGCGGGAGAACTTGACACATCGGCAATGGGCGACGCGCTGGTAATTCTCGGCGCGGCCGGCCTTGTCATCCCTGTGTTTACCCGGTTCCGGATTACGCCTGTTATCGGGTTCATTCTTATCGGTATCGCTGTCGGCCCATTTGGCCTTGGCAGCCTGGTGCCGGACATACCGTGGCTTTCCCACATAACCATAGGCGATCCGGCGGCGCTTGAGCCCTACGCTGAATTCGGGATTATATTGCTGCTGTTCACCATCGGGCTGGAATTATCGTTCAAACGATTATGGCAGATGCGCAAGCTGGTGTTCGGCTTGGGCGCGCTGGAACTGCTGATTATCGGGACCAGCCTCGCCATTGTGCTGACCATGATGGGCCAATATTGGACCGGGGCAATGGCACTTGGCCTCGCATTGGCATTTTCGTCTACCGCCATTGTGCTGCCAATATCCGGCACATCCTCGCCCGTTGGGCGCGCGGCTTTATCGATGCTCCTGTTTGAAGACATTATGATTGTCCCGATCATCTTTGTGCTCGGCGCGATGGCCCCTGCCGCGCAAAGCGACGGCTGGTCGGGTCTACTTACAACCTTGTGGCAAGGCGGGTTAGTGGTCGCTGCGCTGCTTGTATTCGGGCGCATCGCCCTGCCCCGGCTGTTTGCCCAAGCTGCCCGAACCAAAAGTCCGGAGCTATTTCTCGCCGCCAGCTTGCTGGTGGTGATTGGCGCCAGCCTCGCTACCTCGGTCGTCGGCCTTTCCCCCATTGTGGGTGCGATCATCGCAGGCCTGCTGATCGCAGAGACTGAATATCACAATGAAGTCGAAGGTATCATCGAACCGTTTAAAGGGCTTGCTTTGGGGATCTTCCTGATCACCATCGGAATGTCGATTGACCTCTTCACAGTATGGAAAGATCTGGGAACAATCGCATTTGCCGTCATATCTGTGCTGCTGTTTAAGGCGCTGGTTACGGGCGTGCTCCTACGCCTGATGGGTGCGCGGCGCAGCACAGCGGCAGAAACGGGCATCTTGATGGCCAGCCCATCAGAGACCACGCTGATTGTTCTTGCAGCAGCAAGCGCAGCGCTTCTGATTGATGCTGAAACTGCCCAGTTCTGGCAGATTGTGACCGCCATCGGCCTGACGGTGACACCGCTGCTTGCACGCCTCGGGCGAGTCATTGCGCGCCGCGTAGAGCCGGTTCCGCAATTGGACGAAGGCGATGACGAGGCGGAACCGAGGGTTTTGATAATTGGTATCGGCCGGGTTGGCAGATTGGTGGCGCAGATGCTCACGCGCCACGAGAAGCCTTACGTCGCGATTGATTCCGATGCCGACTTGATCGAGTCCGCCAAACGCGACGGGTACCGCGCCACCTTTGGCGATGCAGTGCGCGGTGATGCGCTCAGCCGATTGGGGATCGAAACATCGCCCGCAGTCGTGCTCACTATGGATGAGCCGGTTTTGGCCGAGCGCCTGACGCGCAAATTGCGCAAAGAGTATCCCGACCTTCTGATTGTTGCCCGTGCGCGCGATACTGCCCACGCCGCAGATCTCTATCGCGCCGGTGCGAGCCACGCGATTCCGGAAAATCTGGAAAGTTCGTTGCAACTATCAGAAGCAGTGCTGGTCGACATTGGCGTGCCAATGGGCCCGGTCATCGCGTCAATTCACGAGAAGCGTGATGAATTCAGGGTCAAAATCGAGCAGGAGGGTGCGCTGGACTATAAACCCAAATTACGCACCTCGACTGCCGAATAATAACCCGAGTTCTTACCCTGCGATGATGGCACGCACTGCTGCCAAAGCATCATCTGCCTTGGCACCGTCAGGACCGCCGCCTTGCGCCATATCGGCCCGGCCACCGCCGCCCTTGCCGCCCAAAGCCTCGACACCGGCTTTCACCAAAGTCACAGCATCAAACCGTTCTGTCAGATCGTCCGTCACAGCAGCAGCAAAGGCTGCCCGGCCATCATTGACGGCCACTGCCGCTGCAATACCGGAACCGAGCCGCGTTTTGGCGTCATCTAGTAGGCCGCGCAGCTCTTTCGGGTTGAGCCCTTCGAGGACTTGCCCAGAGAACTTGATGCCGCCAATATCTTCATCCGCTGTCGGCGCAGCGCCGCCGCCATTGCCGCCAAGCGCCAATTGCTTGCGGGCGTCGGCCAGTTCTTTCTCCAACGCTTTGCGTTCGCTGACCAGTGCCGCCACACGCTCTGCCACTTCATCGGGAGACGTCTTGAGCGCTCCGGCCACTGTCTTTAATGTGTCTTCACGTTCGACCAGCCAACGGCGGGCATTCTCTCCGGTCAATGCTTCAATCCGGCGAACACCGGACGACACCGCGCTTTCGGATACAATCCGGAAAACACCAATATCACCCGTCGCTTTCACATGGGTGCCGCCGCACAATTCGACCGAATAATTGCGGCCGGTATCGCCCGCTTGTCCCATCGACAATACGCGAACCTCATCACCATATTTCTCGCCGAACAGGGCCATCGCGCCCGCTTCGATTGCATCATCGGGGCTCATAAGCCGCGTTGATACTTCTTCATTAGCGCGGATTTCAGCATTCACTTCAGCCTCAATCAGCGCAATATCCTCGTCGCTCATCGGTTTGGGGTGGGAGAAGTCAAACCGGAAGCGATCCTCTGCCACCAAAGAACCCTTCTGGGTAACATGATCGCCGAGACGGTTGCGCAAAGCAGCGTGGACGAGGTGCGTTGCTGAGTGATTGGCACGGATCCGGTCCCGCCGTGCGGAATCGACATCCAAATGCACAGTATCGCCGACCGCAATCGAACCGGCTTCTATTGTCGCTTGATGGGTATGCAGCCTGCCCAGCGGCTTGCCAGTGTCTGAAACCGCAGCCTTCAAACCTTCTGGTGTCGATATGACGCCGGTGTCGCCCGCCTGCCCCCCGCTCTCACCGTAAAACGGCGATTGGTTGGTCAAAATGATGATCTCGTCACCGGTCTTGGCCGACTGTACTTCCCCGCCATCCTTGACCAAGGCAACCACAGTACCTTCGCCGCTGGTTGAGGCGTAGCCGGTAAATTCTGTGCTGCCTTCCCGTTCGGCAATATCAAACCACACTTCGGTAGAGGCAGCATCGCCAGACCCCTTCCATGCCGCGCGCGCGGCGGCTTTTTGCCGGTCCATCGCGGCATCGAAGCCAGCCCGGTCAACACCGATATCGCGGACGCGCAAGGCATCCTCGGTCAAGTCATAGGGGAAGCCATAGGTGTCATAGAGCTTGAATGCCGTTTCACCATCCAGCTGATCGCCGCTGCTCATCGCGCCAGTGGCATCATCGAGCAACCGCAAGCCATTATCGAGCGTACGGCGGAACTGCGTTTCTTCGCGTTCCAACACTTCGGTGATGAGTGCTTGGCCGCGTTGCAGTTCGGGGTAGGCTTGCCCCATTTCAGTGACCAGTTCCGGCACCAAACGGTGCATCAGCGGATCCTGCGCGCCCAGTAAATGCGCATGGCGCATGGCGCGCCGCATAATACGGCGCAGGACATAGCCACGCCCTTCATTAGACGGCAACACACCATCGGCCAGCAAGAAGCTGGTGGACCGCAAGTGATCCGCGATAACGCGGTGGCTGGCTTGCTTATCCCCAACGGCGGCAACGCCGGTCAAACTCTCTGACGCCGCAATCAGCGCCTTGAATGTGTCGGTGTCGTAATTGTCATGAACACCTTGCATGACGGCAGCGACCCGTTCCAAGCCCATGCCGGTGTCGATGCTGGGCTTGGGCAAATCGGTCCGATGGCCGTCAGCGTCTTGCTCGAACTGCATGAAGACAAGGTTCCAAATCTCGATGAACCGGTCGCCATCTTCATCTGGCGAACCAGGAGGGCCACCGGGAATGTGATCGCCGTGGTCATAGAAGACTTCGCTGCACGGGCCGCACGGGCCGGTATCACCCATCGACCAGAAATTATCATTCGTTGCGATCCGGATGATGCGGTCTTCCGGAAGGCCGGCGATCTTGCGCCACAGGTCGAAAGCCTCATCATCTGTATGATAGACGGTTGCTGTGAGTTTTTCCGGCGCCAGGCCCCATTCTTTGGTTAGCAAATTCCATGCATGCGTGATCGCTTCTTCCTTGAAGTAATCACCAAACGAGAAATTGCCGAGCATCTCGAAAAAGGTGTGATGGCGCGCAGTGTAGCCAACATTGTCCAAATCATTATGTTTACCGCCAGCACGGACACATTTTTGAGAGCTGGTTGCGCGCGGTGCGATCGGCGTTTCGAGGCCGGTGAAGACGTTTTTGAACGGGACCATACCGGCATTGATGAACATCAATGTGGGGTCATTATATGGCACCAAAGGTGCGCTCTGCACGGGCGCATGCCCATTGCTGCCAAAGTAGTCTAGGAATGACCGGCGGATATCGTTCGTGGATTGCATCAGATGCACGTAATGGTTGAAAGCCTGAGCGACAAGCCAGATTCAGTGATCTGTATGACCCAATAAGGCGATCTATAGATTTTGAGTAACAGCACCCGGCAAGACGAAGGCGACCGCAAAGCGAAAAGAGAAAAACCGGCACGGGCCATAAAGGCGCGCATGCCGGTCTTCCGTTTTCCCGGGTGCTGGCTAAATCAGCCGCTTACATGCACCCGCTTGAAAAAATGATGTCAGTCTTCGTCGCTGGCCTCTGCGTCCGGACCTGCCATCATCTCTTCGGCGACTTCATCGGTGCGGCCGCGGATCGCAGCTTCCAACTTGTCGCGCATTTCTACATTCTCATCGAGGAAGGTTTTTGAGTTCTCACGCCCCTGCCCGATCCGGACCGAGTCATAGGAGAACCAAGAACCCGATTTTTCTACCACACCGGCTTTCACACCCAGATCGAGGATTTCACCGGTCTTGGAAATACCTTTGCCATACATGATATCAAATTCGACCTGCTTGAACGGCGGAGCAACTTTGTTCTTCACCACTTTCACACGTGTCGAGTTGCCAATAACTTCGTCACGGTCTTTGATCTGTCCTGTCCGGCGAATATCAAGGCGGACAGAAGCATAGAATTTAAGAGCGTTACCACCGGTTGTAACTTCCGGGTTACCGTACATCACGCCAATCTTCATCCGCAGCTGGTTGATGAAAATCACCATGCAGTTGGAACGGTTGATCGAACCGGTAAGTTTGCGGAGGCTTTGCGACATCAAGCGTGCCTGCAAGCCTACATGGCTATCGCCCATTTCGCCTTCGATCTCCGCACGCGGGACCAGTGCCGCAACAGAATCGACCACGAGTACGTCAATCGCATTAGATCGCACCAGCGTATCGACAATCTCCAGCGCTTGCTCACCCGTGTCAGGCTGTGAAACGATCAATTCGTCAATATCCACGCCGAGCTTCTTGGCATAGACCGGATCAAGGGCGTGTTCTGCATCAACAAAGGCAACGGTTCCGCCACCCTTTTGGGCTTCTGCCAAAACATGCAGAGCCAATGTCGTCTTACCCGAGCTTTCCGGGCCATATACTTCGATAACACGGCCTTTTGGTAAGCCGCCAATACCAAGCGCAATATCCAAACCAAGCGAGCCGGTTGAAATTGCTTCAACATTCATCGCTTCTTTGGAGCCCAGCTTCATCGCTGAGCCTTTACCGAATGCGCGATCGATTTGTGCGAGCGCCGCGTCCAGAGCCTTCTGACGGTCCACGTTTTTTTCCTTACCATCTACCAGTTTAAGACTTGCTGCCATGACACGGCCTCCAATGATTGCCTAGAGCGGCGTTTAACTCATCAACTGTTGGAGTATGTACACACTTTGTTCCAAAAGAACAAGAGCGGAACAAATTTATTTTTGAACGAACGCCTAATGCGTATCATTCGGCAGAAAAGTAGCTTTTCGGTCGCCGTAGTTTCCAGCGGAAATCGCGCGTATCATTGGCCGGCACCGTCAGTTCGACAGTCTGTTCCCCGTTTTTTAGTCGCGGCTTGTTCCGGCCGGTCCGAATCTCCCACTCGCCAGCCTGCCCGATAGCGAGTCGAACAGTGACCGCGTGTTCGTTGGCGTTGCTCAACTTGGCCCGCATCGGAATCCAGTTGCGCTTTGCATCCGGGTCAATATCCCCGTCCTGAGCGCATTCGGAGAAAACGGCGCTGCTATCGCCGAGGCCGATCTCCACGTCTTGTCCCACCGCGTGATCTCGCAAACTTTGTTCATTGACCAGCAGCTCGCCCGCGATGGTCGGCTCAAACATCGTAAATCCGCCCATCGGCATCGCAACACCCAGCCCGTGTTCTTCATCATTAACGGTTTCAAACACCATTTGTGCTGGGCTGAGGGCATCGCCAAAATCACCATACGGGTTACACCTGGCGGTGTAAATAAACTCTCCGCTCACGTTCTCTTTGTTAAGAAAAGCAACCTGTTTGAGACTGTTGGCGCTCACATCGACTTTTTCCGGAATGCGATAGAGTTTCAGATCACCCAGCTGTTCTTCTTTCGCAACCATTGCAGGTTGGGACAGGGCGGCACCCGTGACCACGATATCAGACATCGATTCCATCATGACAGGTGCTGGCGCAGATTGCCGGCGCACCATCCCGCCTGCGAATTTGTCGTTCTGATTCTCGTATCGATAGATTGGCGTACCGGCCGCAGTGCTCCCCAACGGATAACAGGTCAGCCGCAACGGCCGCGCTGTTGGCGGGTCCGACAACCCTTCAAAATCGCTTTCGACATTGAGCGTGCCCGCAATTGCCAGCAGCTCTGCGTTGGGGAAACCCTGACCATTGTCATTGAGCAATGTCAGCCATGACATCAGCCGCATAGTGACTGCGCCCCTCGCGCTTTCATCTTTCAAGGTCGCTACGTAATGCGCCTCCCAATCAAAGCCCCATGCCAAATAGGTGAGCGTAACTTGATACGTGCCGCCCGCTTCGTCTTGCGTGTCGATGCTAAAGATCGGTTTCGACGACAGGCCATCCGGCACGCGGTCAAACGACAAGCGTTCCGGCACACCCGAGCACCGCACCGCTTCATATCCATCGCGGGTTTGCAGGACGAGCCCGCCATCGGCCCGGGTACGCACCACCCCCGATTCTGTTGTTTCCACACCGGTTCCGGGATTGGTTCGAGTAATGCGAACCCGGTTGCCCAACGTTCCATCAAGCAATGCAGCGGGCGATAACAAGTCAGCATTACGGTTCTTCTCAATCGTGCCGCCGGGCAAGCCCGTGACGATGGCGCTGACCGCCACCATGCCTTCTGCAACCCCTTCAAAGCGAATGGTCGATTGCCCGGCCGGTAACGTGACGGTCCGCGCCTCGCTGATCATCGCGAAACCCTGCGGCCAGTCGCGCTCCATGGCCTCGTCAGCACTGCGATCGGGGTTGCGGTAGACTGTTACAGAAACGTCTTGCGGCGCAGAGGCTTCGACAATCTCGCGTGCCGCAGTGGGCGCGCTAAACAGTGCGCCAATCGCCAATATGGATAAGGCCCAGCGCATAGCGCGGCTCAGTACCGCGTGGCGTAAGTCACGCGGAATTCGCGTTTGCCATTGGCGGGTACGGGAACGACCCATTTGCGCCGGTCTGCATTAAGCTGCTCGCCAGGACCATCCTCGCTCACAATCCGGTAATCGCGGCTCCACCACCCGCGATCCAAACCGGCCTGCACGAGATCCACGTCCACTGCTTCTGATTTGGCATTGGTTATGGTGTAGCGCATTGTGGTTTGCCAATAGCGGTCGGGGCGCTCTTCTTCGATCCGGCGGGTTTCCTCGCCATCTTTATAGACAATGTAGCGTGCAGTTTTGGTCCACTCGCTGGTGGTCAGAACCTCACGTTTTTCCACTTCGGCCTGAATAAGGACATCGAAGGCATCGCCGGTGCGGAGCGACAATTCGCTTCCCATCGGCGTATGGCCGATTGTGTTCTCACCGATAAATTGCGGCGTGCCTTGGCTGTCGCGTTGGTAGAAGCGCACTGTGCCGGCAGGTAGCGCATCGCCAAGTCCGCCCTCACGCGAAGACGAAAACGCGATTTCACTGGAAACATTGACAGGGTTGCGATCATTGCTGAGCCAACCGACCGTGCGGCGATAGACTTTGTCCGCTTTTACCCCCTGCACATCCATAAAGCTCACTTGCTTGGTCTGCCGGTTGGCAATCGTGGTGCGGGCATCAATCGGGTAGAGATAGAAGTCGCCAACTTGCTCACGGCCCGATGATTGTGTTCCAGCACGCACCATGTTGCGGTTGTTATTGCGCCCGCCACCATTGGGGTTGCCGGCAACCAGCATAGTGTTGGCATTGTGGAATGTGGTGCCAGTTGTGTTGGTTAGCGTGACCCAGCCTTGCATATCTATACTGCCGTCCTGCTCGTTATACAGCGCAACATAATCGGCGGTCCATCCAAGGCCCGGCGTGAGATAGCGTATCGATGCAGGGCGTGTACCCGACCGGCTGCTTTCCAGCGTTACCGATAGCGTTGGGCGGGCACGCAAATTAGGAGGCACACGGTCAAATACCGCGCGGACCGGCAGCCCGTCATCCCGGAGGACTTCGATCCTGTTACCAATTTGGATCACCACACCGCCCGCAGTCGAAAGGATCTTCGCACGTTCGCGGGTTTCTTGACCGGTAGCAGGATTGGTTCGCACAAGCGTGACCGTCTGACCAATCGCCTTTTCCATCAGCGCACCCGGTGTGAGCAGATCGAAGTCAAAGTTCTGTTCAATAATCCCGGTATTGGCGGCGGCGAAGCTCAAAGTTTGTGGGCGAATCTGGGCGGAGACATCGGGGAATTCGATCCGGCTGCGCCCGCTTTGAATGTTCAATTGCCGGATGTCCTGCACCAGCGATTGCCCATTTTGATAAATCGTTACAGACACATCACCCTGCGATGTCTGATCCGGGTCTGGGATAGATTGCGCCTGTAATGCCGGAATCGCGGTCAATCCAACCATTGCGGTAACGGCGAGAAATCCAAATTTTGCTGACACGAACCAGTCCTCCCAAATCACCACCATGTCGCGATGCTTATCCGCGCATGGTCCAATACCCAGCCCTCAAACACAACCAAAAAAGGGCGCAGAAATATCTGCGCCCTTCAAGATTAGGCGTAGATGAACGCTAGTCCATCAAAGCTCCAGCATTAGCTACGAGATGGATACTGACCAACCATAGCGATACAATTCAGCATGCCGAGATACGGGTTACGACTGTTAAAGGCCTGACCATTGCCAGCATTGGCAACAGTAATCGCACCACTGTTCAGCGTCGCATTTGCAGCCTGATCACTATACTGCTGGGCAGCGGATGACGAAAGCAATCGGCCTGCTGGCTGCGCCCGATCACCGGCGGTGCCACTTACAGCATTCATTTGCGCGCTGTGAGAGTGCGCGGGCAGATTAGCTGTAGTCAGTGTGATGTTTTCTCGCCCACCTCTTGAGCCCCAACGAATATTGGCCAGTCCAGGACCTGTATTCATCCCGACAACCGACCGTCCGCGCAGATCAGGCAGCGCAAATGTTGTCCGGCCGTCACCGCCATACGTTGTTCCCAAAAGAGAAAACAGTGCTGTGTTAGAGCTGATTGGCAGCAATTGCCCCGCAGCCTCACTCCAGCCGCGTGGACAGAAGTTAAAGCCGACGGTCATCATCTCGCCGAGTAGCGGATCGGCGCTGGCCTGAGCCGGTGCGGAAACGCTGAACGCCATGGAAGATGCCAAAGCCAGTGCTGCAATTTTCGATAGTGTCTTCATAAAAACCCCTCATGTTTTTGTGTGTCATTATTATTATTCGGGGCGACCGACGACGATAGGTAACGCCGGTTTTACGAAGCGCAAGGAAACAGAAAATTTTGTCGTTTTTGTACGTCACTTTTCTTACGTGAAAACGTCGGAAAGATACGCAACCTTATGATTTCACGTCTTTTTCAGCAGACCTAGCCACTGCCAGAACCGAACCAACCTTGTCGCTGATTTGCTGCACACTGAACGGTTTCGGGATAAAGTGCATATTATCAATGTCGATTTCCTTGCGGAGCTGTTCCTCCGCATAACCCGACATGAAAACAATGGGCATATCTGGTTGCTGTTTGCGCAGCGCCTTGACCATTGTCGGCCCGTCCATCCCCGGCATCACCACATCAGACAAGACCAAATCGAATGGCCCTGCATTGGCAATTGCGGCCAAGCCTTCTTCGCCATCCGATGCGGCGGTAACGGTGAACCCCGCGCGTGATAGAGCCCGTTCCGCAACAGCCCGAACCATATCTTCATCTTCTACCAACAGCACTTTGCCGCCGGTTGACCAATCACTCGCCGCGCGCTCTTCTTCTGCCGCTTTGGGCTGCGGCAATTCTCCGCGGTGCACTGGCAGATAGACTGTAAAGCGCGCACCGGCAGGCTGACGGTCTGTCGCGCTGACATTGTCGGCAAAGATAAACCCGCCAGACTGCTTTACGATGCCGTATACGGTGGACAGACCAAGCCCGGTGCCTTTGCCCTGTTCCTTCGTGGTAAAGAAGGGTTCAAATATCTTGCCCAGCAGCTCGCCCGGAATACCGCCGCCAGTATCTTGCACGATCAGAACCGTGTAATCCGCCACGGGGATAAAGTCCGATCCCATCTTGCGAATATCGGCGGCGCTTACACGGCGCGTTGCCATCGTCAATTTGCCGCGGCCATCCCCGCGCATTTGCATCGCATCGCGTGCATTCACCGCCAAATTGACGATTACTTGTTCCAGTTGCTGAGGGTCAGCCCGAACAGGTCCCAAGTCGCGATCATGGTGAACACGGAATTCGATCTTCTCGCCCAGCAGACGTTTCAGCAATTGGCTGACTTCGCTGACAACATCAGGCAGTTGCAGCACTTCGGGCCGCAAGGTTTGCTGGCGGGAAAACGCCAACAGTTGACGGGTTAGAGAGGCTGCCCGGTTGGAATTCGCACGGATTTGCTGGATGTCGTCATAATCGCTGTCGCCGGGTGTGTGGCGCAGTAACATGAGATCACAATAGCCGATAATGGCGGTCAGCACGTTGTTGAAATCATGAGCAACTCCGCCAGCCAATTGTCCTACGGCTTGCATCTTGGTCGCCTGTGCTACCTGACGCTTCAGCCGTGTTTCTTCGGTGGAATCGGTCAAGCTGAGCAGAACGGCGGCTTCCCCCAATCCCCGCACACCAGCCAGGCCGAGCGACACCGGGTCTTCTGGCTGTGAACGCAGCCGGATTGCCATGTCGCCATTATTGGCGGGCCCCTTGCCAAACCGGCGAACGGCGTCAGCCAGCGCGCCTTTATCTTCACGGACCACCAGATCAGAGGGGTATTGCGGCAGCGCTTCTTCTTCACGGTCCACAGCGCGCAAAAAGGCCTGATTGCCGAACAGGAACCGGCCATCGCGGTCGGTCATTGCCAACCCCAGCGGAAGCGCTCCAAGCAATGCCTCCAATTGAGGTGTCGCAGCGCTGCCAACGGCTTCTTCGGCGCCGCCAATGGCAAGTCCGCTTTCGATCAGCATCATCAATGACGCAGATGGTGCGTCACCGCGGCCGCTATTCCGCTGCTCCAGCGGCACTTGAGTCAGCAATTGAGCAGGGCCTTTGCGGCCTTCCCTGGCGAAATATATCCGTTCTTGATCATCGGACCGCAGCAGAGAGACAAATTCCTGCCCTGCCAAAGTGGCACTGGCATCGCCTACACTGCGATACGCGAAACCCTGACTTACGGCGCGAATTATGCCGTCATCGCCAACAATAGCTGTTTCGACACCCGCTTCGGACAACAACGTGCCGAAATGCCCTGTAATCGCCCCGGCGATCATCCCTTGCGCATCAGCGGAATCCAGCGCGGTAAATCGCCAGATTAGATAATCATCACCGCGGCCCGCCCGCTGGGCAGCGCATGCCCATTTGGCTTCACCCTGCGGGGTTTTAAGCTCGCCAGTTGCGCTGGCTCCATCTCGCCATGCTTCACGGGCCGAGCGTGTCAAAGCCTCTAGCGAAGGCCGGTCCAGCGACAGATTGGGCGGCGCAGTCCCGGTGCCGAACCAGTCGGTAAAAGTACCGTTCGCGCAGGTGAGACGGTTGGCACGGTCCGTAATGGCAATGCCGATACCAGGTTGTTCAATTGCGGCGACCGTCACCGACCAATCGGGCGGTGCCAATTCGTCAACCTGCGCCTCAGTCCCAAAGTTCCGGAACGCAAAAACCGCAGCCGCCAGAACCAAAATTCCGCCAAAAAATACTGCCGTGAGTAAGGCGCTTTCGCTGGCAAACCACAACACCGCTACGCTGGCAGCCAAAGCCAATACCAAACCGGCCAGCCAAAGGCGCTGCCGGGTTACCGACTGGTCAGAATGTTGTCCCTGCAGCGTAGTTATCATCGCTCAGAAGCCCCAAGACCCAGATCAGTGCGGGTTGCCATTTGCGCCAGCCGCTTTTTGCGTTTGTGGGCGACGATGAAACGCCAGGCAAAGCTGGATGTGACATACCCAATGGCCGCGCCAACAATCGCGAGCACAATAAAGCCAAAGACCGTTACCAGCACGGTTACCCCCGCCCCGGCGAACAATTCGATCAGCCACGCCCACCTGCCGCTGGCCATCTCTTCCTCGGCAGCCCCGGCCATATCGCGGTCAAACTTCAGGATAAACGCACCGATCCGATTGGCGATCACGGCCCAGAACGGAAACGTGAACGGGTTGGTGATGAATGTCACCAAAGCGGATAGCGGCACGTTGGCGCGCGCTGGCAGGGCCAGAAACGCCGCCAGAAAAATCTGCCCGACCGGAATAATAAAGCCAGAGAATATCCCCAGCGCAACACCGCGCGGCACAGAGCGGCGCGTGAAGCGCCACAGTTCTGGCGTCAGGAACCGATGCGCAATTGGCGCGAGGTATTTATTACGCGCCATTTCCTCACGCGTCGGCGTGTATTTGCGAATGGTATCCGCAAGCCAGGTCTTTGGAGGCATCTTGATCATCGGTCTGCGCTCGCAATGGCCCCGACATCCCGTTTTGGCAACAGTGCGGAGGCGCAAAATCGGGAGAATTCGGGCGAACGGGTCATAGCGATCGATATGGGAGGTCTCGCGCACAAAACCAGCCGAATATTCAAGGAACCTAGCCCTTGTCGCGCATCAATCGGGCTTTGTCCCGTTTCCAATCGCGATCCTTGATATATTCGCGCTTATCTTGCGACTTGCGCCCCTTGCCCAGTGCCAGTTCCACTTTGGCTCTGCCGGTGCGGTTAAAATAAACCGACATAGGCACCAGCGTCATGCCCTTACGTTCAACCGCACCCATCAATTTGTTGATTTCACGCTGGTTCAGCAGCAATTTGCGCGGGCGCTTGGCCTCGTGATTTTCGCGGTTTCCGTGGCTGTATTCGGGGATGTTGGCATTGATCAGCCAAACCTGACCGTCTTTCACTTCGGCATAGCTTTCCGAAATGGTCGCCTCGCCCGCACGCAATGCCTTCACTTCGGTCCCTTGCAGCATCAGACCCGCTTCAAACTTGTCCTCGATGGCATAATCGAACCGCGCACGCCGATTTTCGGCGACGGTCTTGAGCTTATCAAAGGTGACGGGTTTGGGTCTGGCCATAATATTTCAAATAGGGTGCTTGGGCGCTCAAACCAACCCTGCGTGCTCCAACGCCGCATCCACGGCCTTCCGGGCATGATCGCTGCACGTCACAATCGGCAAACGCACTTCGTCAGTCATCCAATCGCACACCCGGCTGAGGGCGTATTTCACTGGCGCGGGGCTGCTATCTTCAAACATGGCGTAATGCAGCGGATAAAGCCGGTCATTCAGACGGCGTGCAGCGACCAGATCATTGTCGGCACAGGCTTTCTGGAATTCGGCGCATAGCTCCGGTGCAACATTGGCGGTGACAGAGATGCAGCCCTTCCCGCCTGCCGCATTAAACGGCAGCGCCAGTTCATCATTGCCCGATAACTGGCAGAAATCGCGGCCAATACCCATCCGGTGATCCGCAACCCGGGACAGATCTTCGCTCGCATCTTTGATGGCGATGATCTGGTCAGGATATTTATTGGCCAGTTCAATAGTCGTTTCCGGCGCGATGTCCGTAACGGTCCGGCCCGGCACATTATACAGCACAACCGGCAAATCGCAGTTTTCAACCAAATAGCTGAAATGCGCGATCAAGCCTGCTTGGCTCGGCTTGTTATAATACGGGGCCACACACAGTGCCGCGCTTGCACCAGCCTTTTTGGAAAATAGCTTATGCACCAGTGCGTTCTGCGTGTCGTTCGATCCGCAACCGGCGATAATCGGCACCCGGCCAGCAGCCTGTTCGATGCACACTTCAATCACCCGGTGATGCTCTGCATTGGATAAGGTAGAAGCTTCACCAGTGGTACCGCAGGGGACCAATGCTTTGCTGCCAGCGTCTATTTGCCAGTCAACAAGACGGCGAAAAGCGCCCTCATCAAACGATCCATCGCGAAAAGGAGTCACCAGAGCCGGAATTGAGCCGGAGAACATTTGCGTATTTCCTTCAATAGCCTCATGAGAATCAGTAACAATTCCCACCCAAAAGGCGTGTCATTCAGCGTCTGATAAGGAGCCGCGACCCACTATGTCCAGCATGGACCGCAAACCCCTACCCCTAATCGCCCTTTTGGCCATCCCGGCCCTCACCCTTTCCGCCCCCACTTGTGCGCAAGATGCGTCAAGCTGGGACCGTGCCCGCCAGCAAATGGTGGCCAGCGCGCCGACCCAAATGGCGCGGGCTATTGATCGGTGGGAATTTTTGATCGCCAATGACCGGATGAACTTTGATGATTATGCCGGTTTCGTGCTGGCCTATCCCGGTTTCCCGCAGGAAGAACGCCTGCGGACACGCGCGGAAAATGCGCTCGACCGTGAACCGGTTGAAGCGCAACGTTTGGTTGCGTTTTTTGATCAACACCCGCCGCTGACCAATTCCGCTCGCGCGCGTTATGCGCTCGCCTTGGCCAATTTGGGCCGCCCCGAAGCGCGCGATGTCGCGATTGCAGCGTGGCGCGGCGGCGAAATGAGCGGGCCGTCTTCTGCCTACCTCGAAGGTCTGTTCGGATCACAATTTTCGCAAGATGACCATGACACCCGGATGGACGCATTGCTGTGGCAGGGTGACGAGGAAGCCGCCCGCCGTCAGATGCGCAGGGTTTCGCAGGACAAGCAGCCGCTTTATGCCGCGCGCCTGTCTTATGTAAGCGGCTCTGCGCCGAGCAGCGCGGGAGTGCCTGTACCGTCCAATGCAGCTTCGGATTCCGGCTATGTCTATAACCGTGTGCGCCATTTGCGCAGTACGCGCCAAGGCAGTTCGGCAGTAAGCACCTTGGCCAACCGGCCAACCTTCGACGCGACGCCCTTCGATTCAGAGGCATTACTGATCGAAATGCTGCGTCTCGCCAGAACCGGTACGCCGCGTCAGGCGCAGCAGATCGCCGCCAAAGTCGACGATATGTTTGAACCCGATGTCGATATCCGGACCAAATCGTACCGCATTCGCGATGATTACACTTCGCTGATGTGGCTGGGCGGCACAAAGTCCCTATGGACCTTGGGCGATCCGTCCAGCGCTGCCCCGTTATTCTATCGCTATGGTGCGGCCGCACAAACGCCGCAGACCCGGTCCAAAGGATTCTATTGGGCAGGCTTAGCCGCATCACAAGCAGGCGATATGCAAGCTGCCAATAATTACTGGGAAATGGCCGCAGCGCACCCTGATCGGTTCTATGGCATGTTGGCACTCGAAAAACTGGGCCGGGAAATGCCTTCGCTCAACCGGATGCCAACCGAAACGCCTACTCCGCAGCAAGCCGCCGCGTTCCAAAACTCCGCCATCGCCAATGCGGTTCGCGAAGTGTCAAAAGATGCACCGTGGAAAACGGGTATCCGGTTCTACCGTGAAGTCGCTCAGTCCGCTGATACGGTGGCGGAACACGCATTGGTCGCTGATCTGGCACGCGAAACCGGCCGGCGCGATCTGGCGGTGAACGTTGCAGAGGCTGCTGGTGCAGATGGGTTGAAGGAATTCGTCGCGTTCGGGCATCCCTTGCTGGAAACACCACGAGGCACCAATTGGACGATGGTCCACGCTATCTCGCGGCAAGAAAGCCAGTTCGCTGGCAATGCGATCAGTCACGCTGGCGCACGCGGTTTGATGCAATTGATGCCCGCCACTGCGCGCGAACAATCAGGCAAGCTGGGTCTCAGCTATGCCCGCAGCAAACTGATCGACGATCCGACCTATAATATCCAACTGGGCGATGCGTATTTCGCGCGGATGCTGGCCTATTATGACGGCGCTTATCCGCTGGCCGTGGCTGCCTATAATGCGGGGCCTGGCAACGTGAACAAGTGGCTGCGCCGTAATGGCGATCCCCGCAAAGGCGGGATCGATTGGGTCACATGGGGTGAGCGTATCCCGATTTTCGAAACCAAAAACTATGTCCAGCGCGTGCTGGAAAATGCGGTGGTGTATGAGAATCTTTATCCGGACAAGGCGCGCTTCGGCACACCGCGTCCGCTGAGTTCTTACTTACGCTAAGTCCGCCCGTGAAATCGCCATCCAACCCCATAACGCCCGCTGGTCTGGCTGCGATGAAAGCACGCTATGACCACTTGTTCGGGACTGAACGTCCTGAAATGGTGGAAACCGTCAGTTGGGCGGCGGGCAATGGGGACCGGAGCGAAAACGGTGATTACTTATATGGCAAGAAACGCCTGCGCGAGATTGACCGCGAACTGGGCCATTTGTCGCGCAGGATGAAAGCAGCACGCGCGATTGATCCAGCACAGCAGCCGGACAGAACGCGGGCCTTCTTCGGCGCGACAATCCTTCTGGCCGATGATGACAATCTAAGACAGGAAGTAACGCTGGTGGGCGATGACGAACAAGATGCGTCGGCCAAACGGATCGGGTGGAGCTCCCCCCTCGCCCGCGCATTAAAGGGTGCGGCGATTGGCGATGTGCGGACAGTCCGGCTGCCCGGCGGCAGTAAAGAATGGGAAGTCATGGCAATCAGCTATCCCGAACCGGCAAGTGCCGCGGCATGAACATGGCCAAACCCGTTCTGCTGGGCCTCGCGGCGCTCACCCTGGCAGCACCCTTGGCAGCCCGTGACAGCCTTGGCGTGTTTTCCGATTGGGGTGCGTTCCGCGATCCGGATGTCCCGCGCTGCTATGCCATTGCGAAAGCTGCGCCCAGCCGGATGCAGCGCGACAATGATCCCTATGCCAGCATTGGAACATGGCCCCGGCGGCAAATCCGCAACCAATTGCATTTCCGGGTATCCCGCAACTTGGCGGCTGACCCGAAAATGAGTCTGAAAATAGGTGGCCGGACCTTCACTCTCACCGGAGCGGGCGGCAATGCGTGGGCGCAAAACCGGCGAATGGATGCCGCGATCGTGGCCGCCATGCGATCTGCAGGCAGCATGACCCTCAGCGCTACAGACAATCGCGGCCGGCGGTTTTCCAACACCTATGATTTGGACGGCGTTGCCACCGCGATGGATGCTGCGACCGTCGCCTGTGCATCTTTGGGGCGTTAGCGCGACCGCTAGCTTTCGCGGCGCACCGCGCCTATATCGCCTTCCATCATGGCCGATACAGCACTCATGTCGATTCCGGGACAAGTCGATCCCGTTCCCGTCGCGCGCGACATAACCCCGCGCAGCGATGGCCGCGTCGATCTGCTTGGCCTGCCCAAAGCCCGGATACGCGAACTCTTTGCCGAAGCCGGCCTCGATGCGAAACAGGCAAAGCTCCGGTCGAAACAGGTCTATCATTGGCTGTACCACCGCGGCGTGACCGATTTCATGCAGATGACCGATATCAGCAAAGCGATGCAGCCATGGATGGCGGAGCGTTTTGTAGTCGGCAGGCCAGACGTGGTGGAAGCGCAGCATTCTTCTGACGGCACCCGCAAATGGCTGCTGAAAACGAATGACGGCCACGAGTTTGAAATGGTCTTCATTCCCGATGACACTCGCGGAACGCTGTGTGTCTCCAGCCAAGTTGGTTGCACTCTCAATTGCACATTCTGCGCCACAGGAACGATGCGGCTGGTCCGCAATCTGACGCCAGGTGAAATTGTCGGCCAAGTCATGCTGGCCCGTGATGCTTTGGGCGAATGGCCCAAGGGGCGAATGGATGTCAGTGGCACAGCTGATGAAGATACCGAAAGCGAGGCGGAATACCGCGCCGATGGCCGCTTGCTGACCAACATCGTGATGATGGGCATGGGCGAACCGCTCTATAATTTTGATCATGTACGTGATGCGTTACAACTGGTGATGGATGGTGAAGGCTTGGCCCTGTCCAAGCGCCGGATCACCCTATCCACCAGCGGCGTGGTCCCGATGATGTATAAATGCGGCGAGGAAATAGGCGTCAATCTGGCGGTTTCGCTCCATGCTGTGACCAAAGAAGTCCGCGACGAAATTGTTCCGATCAACCGCAAATACGGCATCGAAGAACTGCTTCAGGCCTGTGCTGATTATCCCGGCGCCTCCAACGCGCGGCGGATCACGTTTGAATATGTGATGCTGAAGGACAAGAACGATAGCGACGATGACGCGCGCGAGCTGATCCGGCTGATCCATGAATATGATTTACCGGCCAAAGTGAATTTGATCCCGTTCAATCCCTGGCCGGGCGCAATTTATGAATGTTCCACACCGGAACGGATCAAGAGCTTCAGTAAGCTGGTGTTTGATGCAGGGATCAGCGCCCCCGTGCGGACCCCGCGCGGCCGGGATATCGACGCCGCCTGCGGCCAGCTGAAAACAGCGGCGGAAAAGAAAAGCCGGGCGCAGCGTGACCGGGAAGCGGCGGCGGCTGAAGCCAATTGATGGCTGCCACTCGGTCGGATCCAAGACGGGAAGGTATTGCATGACCAAATGGAGCGTTGATCATCTTCTGACAGGTACCGCTGCGAAATTCCGGGACAATGAAAAAAGCGCCATATGCAAGCAGCCGGTCAGCGACCCCGTCCGCATCACAAAGCTTGGTTTGGAAGGCGACGAACAAGCGGATCCGAAACATCACGGCGGGCCGCATATGGCAGTGCATCACTACCCCTTTGACCACCATAGGTTCTGGCGCGAACAGATTGGCGATCATGCATTACTTGATGATGTGGGCGCGTTTGGCAGCAATCTGTCGGTCAAAGGCCTGGACGAGACAGCGGTAAAGCTGGGTGACCGCTTCCAACTGGGCTCTGCCGTGCTGGAGGTTAGCCAGCCGCGTATGCCATGCTGGAAAATTGAGCATCGCTTCGGCCGAACAGGGATGGTCGCGAAAATTATCAAAACCGGAAAATCAGGGTGGTATTACCGCGTGATAACGGAGGGCGTGGCGCAAGCCGCGGACACGCTGGAAGCTATCTCCACATCCGCGACCGAATGGACCATCGAGCGTATCCTGTTGGCGATTGCCTATCCGAAGACGGAAGTCGATATTGCCGAGCTGGAAGCGATGGCGGCCTGCGATTTGCTCGGTCCGTCATGGCGGGCGGGTGCGGACAAGAAGATCGAATACCTCAAAACACTCTGATCTGCCATTCACCTAAGGCATGGTTTGAACAGCATTTTTCTTTCCTAACGCGCCGTAACGTGCTTGGCTGTGTCTATGAAATTGAGACACGATAATGCGAGTGATCGCGGCGCCATGCATGGAATAAAACAGCAGCGCAGTTCGCGGAAGGTTTTTGTTCTAATACCGTGTCCCATGTGTCCCTTTGGTTCAGCATCCGGGGCAGAAACATGAACCGTCCGGCGGTACTCATTACTGGCGCTGCAAAACGGATCGGGGCAGAAATCGCGCGACGCTTTGACAGCGCGGGATGGCACGTGATCATCCATTATGGAAACTCAGCGACAGAAGCGGAAGCGCTGGTGGCAGAGTTAGCATCGGCAGAAGCAATCCATTGTGATTTGGCCGACACAGATGCCGCAGTGGCTATGATAGTATCTCTTGCCAAAAGGCTTCCCGATTGGCGGGCCCTGATCAACTCGGCATCGATTTTTCGTTATGACGATGCAACCAATCTTGATCGGTCAACGTATAACCGTTCAATGATTATCAATGCGAAAACTCCGGCCCGCATGGCGCAAGCCTATCTGGCCCATGCCATCGCCCCGGGCGGGCGGCGCGTTATTCATGTGACCGACCAAAAGCTGGAGAACTCCAATCCGGATTTCTTCTCTTATACAATGAGCAAGCACGCCCTGAACGCGACGATCGAAATGCTGCGCGATGGGGCCGCATCTGGGCAAGATCGGGTCTATGGCGTTGCGCCGGGGGCCATCCTCGCCAGTCATGATCAGACGGATGATGAAACCGATGCCTCGCACGTTCTCAATCTGTTGGAACGCAAGACAGACGCGTCTGAAATAGCCGATGCAATGCTGTTTCTGACAGAGGGCCATCTGGCAAGTGGCGAGACGCTGTTCATCGATAGCGGCCAGCATTTGCTAAATCAGCCGCGTGATGTCATCTATCTCGCCAGGGGGGATCAATAATATGGGCAGACCGGCCAAGCGGCATGGGCTCATCACGCGGCTCTGGCACTGGATCAATCTGATCACAGTAGTGGTGCTGTTTATGTCGGGCCTAACGATCTCGAACGCACATCGGCTGCTTTATTGGGGGCACTGGGGCTTTTCACGCGAGCATGCTTGGCTCGAAGTGCCACGCTTCCCTGGTTGGATGACACTTCCCACAGAATACAGTCTGGCCGTCGCGCGCGATTGGCATATCTTGATGGCTTGGCCCTTCGCTGTCGGCTTGCTGGTCATGTGGATATACATGCTGATCGGCGGGCATTTTTGGCGCGATCTGCGCACCAGCTTCAAAGAATGGCGCCCCAAGGCAATTTGGGCCGACATTGTCCAACATTTGAAATTGAATTTCGACCACGGGGCCGCGAAATTCAACTTCCTGCAAAAATTGACCTACGGATTGGTTTTGGGTGTCCTTTTACCCGGAATGGTCCTGAGCGGAATGGCGATCAGCCCAGGTTTTGAACCCGCTGCGCCGTGGTTGGTCGATATGTTTGGCGGCCGCCAAAGTGCCCGGTCGATTCACTTCATCTTCGCATGGGGCATTTTCGCCTTCTTCGTGGTGCATATTGTGCTCGTGCTGCTAGCCGGGCCGATCCACCAATTGCGGGACATGATCACTGGCGGGCAGTTTGATCCAGAGGCGGCTGAACAGGCGAAAAAGGGAGAAGCATCATGAACGCCCCATTGGGACGCCGCGGGTTCCTTGCCGGAGCCAGTATGCTGTTTTTGGGCGCATGTTCCAAAGTCGCTGACAGCTCTGTGGGGCAATCATTATTCAATTCTGCGGAGAAATGGCACCAGAAGATCCACCGCTCTTTGGCGGATCGTAATGCCCTCGCCCGCGAATATGACAAGTCGGATATTTCACCATTCTTTCGCGGAAACGGTTCGCTCACTGTGGGTACGCCTGAGTATGAGGCCGCGATCGAAAACCAATTTGCCGATTGGCGGCTGGAAGTGCGCGGGCTGGTAAGCAACCCCATGTCGCTCAGCATGGATGATATCCGTGCCCTGCCCCAACGCACACAGATAACCCGCCATGATTGTGTCGAAGGGTGGAGCGCAATTGGCGAATGGACCGGGCCGCAATTATCCAGCATTCTGGAAGCGGCCGGCGTTCAGGAAAATGGTCAGTTTGTGGTGTTTCGCTGTGCCGATAATCTCAATGGCCAAGACTACTATGAAAGCGTCGACATGGTCGATGCCAATCATCCGCAAACCATTGTCGCCCATATGCTCAACGGTGAAGCTTTGCCGGTGATCAATGGTGCCCCGCTAAGGGTGCGGATTGAACGCCAGCTTGGTTATAAACACGCCAAGTATCTGACCGCGATCGAAGTGGTCGATACGTTGGAAGATATAGCTGGCGGTGAAGGCGGGTATTGGGAAGATCGCGCCGGATATCAGTGGTATGCCGGAATTTAGAGCTTAGTCTTCTGGATAGATACGTCGCATGGCTTCCCAGTCTGCGGCGATCATGTCTTCCAACACGGCGAGGTCGATATCGGCCAATTTGTTGATGTAGAGGCAGCTTTTCCCGCGCGAATGTTTGCCCAACTTCTCCAGCTGAGCATCGCGCTTTTTACCCGCCAGCTCATCGCAATAACCGCCCATCAAATATAGGGAATGTTTGGCTTTTCGCGGACTGAAACCGGCCCGCATCCAATGGACATCGCGCCCGCTGGCATAAGTGGTTTTGTAAGAACCGTATCCGATAATACTGCTGCCCCACATGACCGGCTCGGCACCGGTTACGCGCCGAAAAATCGCATCGAGCAATTCTGCATCTTCGCGCTTTCCTACTGGCTCCACAGCTGCAATGAAATCTGCTGCGGATACCTGCGTTGGTTGCGTTTTCGCCTCGGACATTGCTCGATCTCCCCTTGCGGCAATTTACCGCTGCAGCGGTTCAGCGCAAGCGGAGGGAACTCACGGCGTTAGGAAATGGCAATCAGATGTTCTTTGATTTCTTTATTGCCGGGCGCCAATTGCTGGGCTTTCCGGATAAGATCGCGCCCTTCGCTGCTTTGCTTGTCTATCTGCACCAAGCTCCAGCCGAGTGTGTCCATGATAATCGGATCATTCGGAGCAAGCTCGAACGCTTTGCGCGCCAATGTGACGGCTCCCTCGGTGTCGCCAGTTTTCAGCCGTGCGTTGGCAGCATTGTTGAGTACCACGGGGCTGTTACTACCGCCCGCTTTGAGTGCGTCTTGATACAAGGCGTCAGCCTCCGCCCATTTCCCGGCCCGCATCGCTTCGCCGGCCTTGACCATGGCTGCGGCAAAAGGATCTGCACTTTGCGCCTGCTCTGCGCGTTGCATAAGGTTTGCTTGCTCGGAACGGCCCAGTTTACCAGCGATGGTCGCGCCCAGCGCAAGGGCTCCTGCATTGGCGTTTGCGCTTTGCAATACGGGTTGCAGTATAGTCCAAGCCTTTTGGTCCGCACCTGTCGCGCTATATTGCTGGGCCAGAGCAATCCTGCCTGCTGTGTTGTCGCCGCCCAAACGGAAGAACCGCTCCAACTCGCTTATCGCAGTATGAGTTTGCCCGCGCTGCGCAGAGATCATCCCCCGCAACAGACGAAGAGCGGGAAATTCGGCGCTCTTCGTTCCAAGCGATTGGACCAAGATATGTGCCTGATCGACATTACCCGCATCATACGCCATCTGCGCCGCGAAATATGTCCCAATCGGGTGGCCGGGTGCAATTTCCTTCGTCCGGTTGATCCAATCCTCCGCGCCTTGCTCGTCATTCTGATCCCTGGCAATCGCCGCCAAAGACAGCATTGCCGGCAAATTCCAGGGGTTCAGTCTGACGACTTCCTCAAATTGTGTTTTTGCCGGCTCCAGCTCCCGATCATTCATTTCAACGCGGCCCAGCAGCAGGCGCGCTTCAATCAAGTGGGGTTCTGCTTCCAGAACTTCTGTCAGCAAGGATCGTGCACCACTAACATCGCGCCGGTCATAGGCCCGTTTGGCATCAAGTACCTTCAGGTCGATCGATTGCGGATATTTCTCCAACCCCTGATCCAAGGCAGTTACAGCCTTATCCGCCTCGCCCTCGCTCAGATGGGCCACAACAGCGACCGCATAGGCCAGGCCGCTTTTCATGCCCCCTGCCTCAAGCGTTTCAAAAGCGAGTTTCGTGTTGCCTGATTGAAGGTAAGCTTTGGCAAGCAAATCACCTGCCTCGGCACTCAAAGCGGGATTATTAGCCAGCTTCTTGAATTCTTCCGCAGCACCTTCGGGGTTTTCCAAAGCCAACTGAGTCTTACCGTATAGCAATATCGCATCCGCGTTGTCCGGTGACGCATCCAGCGCTTGCCTCAACAGAAGCCGTGCTGCCTGTAAGTCACCCTCCTCACTTGCCTCGACGGCGGCGGCATAAGGATCAGAAGGCGTACTGTCGCAAGCTGCTGTTAGAACCAACAAAGTTCCGACAGTTGCGGTCAATAGGGCGTGCGAGCGTGACTTAACGAGATTTTTCATGCGCTATATATCGCAGCTTAGCATTCCCAATTGGTTAATCCCGGGCCAGAATTACAGGCGAAATTTGTCGGGGTTTCTTACAGTCCTGCAAACAGTGACTTGCCCGTTAACCATTAAAACCCGCTGAAAAGCGTGGTTCTGACAAAGCTGGCACGCGAAGTGCTTTACCTTCCACATCTGATTTCCGGCCTTGGTAAGCGACTTATTCACCCTTTGTTGCGACGCTCAAGGCACACAGTTGAACTTTTTAGGAGGACTTACCGATGAAGAATTTGAAAAAAGCATGTTTGGCTGCAGCAGCCGCAATGGCTGTGACAGCAGTTCCAGCATCTGCCGCCATCTTTGACTACACAATGACCAATGGTGATGTGCTGTCGATCAACACCGATACATCAAGCGCAACCTTGAAGGGCGCCGAAATTGATGCAGTTATGACCAGCTCCAGCTTCGCTACTTTCACTGGCGGCGAGCTTCCACAGTTTGGCTTCGTGCTGGACTCCTTGGACGGTACCCGTTTGATCAACGGCCAACGCGTCACTGATAACGAGCGTGACATCAACACCACGCACCCACAGAAACTATACTCATACGGCAATGGCCGGGTTAACTTGTGGGCTTGGTGGGGCGATCCCATCACTGGCGGTGACTACATCACCAACATCAAATCTTACAGCGCGCAAGTTCCTGAACCAGGTGCTCTTGGCCTGATGGCTCTGGGCCTTGGCGGCCTCGCCTTCGCGCGTCGCCGTCGCCGCAAGCAGGCAGCTGCGTAACTTTAGAAAGCCTTCCCCCCCTTCTTGGGTGGGACAGAAAGCCCCTTGCCGCAGGCAGGGGGCTTTTTTCTTGCGTTGCGGCTGGATAAACTTGCCCCAAAACCTTTTGCGATATCGACCGTCCCCTGATACCGGCGCGTCGTAGTAAATTTAAAAAACCACCTGGCGGAGCTACTTCCAATGTCTGACATCAAACGCGTAGTACTCGCCTATTCAGGCGGCCTGGATACCAGCGTGATTGCCAAATGGCTGGAAGTAGAGCGTGGATGCGAAGTCGTTACATTCACCGCTGACCTTGGTCAGGGCGAAGAAATAGAACCTGCGCGTGACAAGGCCCGTGCAATGGGCATTCCTGACAAGCACATCTTCATTGAAGACGTGCGTGAGGAATTTGCCCGTGATTTCATTTTCCCGATGATGCGGGCAAATGCCCGATATGAAGGAGACTATCTGCTTGGCACATCGATCGCCCGTCCTCTCATTTCGAAACGTCTGGTAGAGATCGCCCGGGAAACGGGCGCCGACGCGATTGCGCACGGTGCCACCGGGAAAGGGAATGACCAAGTCCGGTTTGAACTTTCAGCCTATGCACTGGCGCCCGACATTCAGGTCATAGCCCCTTGGCGCGAATGGGATCTCACCAGCCGTACCGCGCTGATCGCTTGGGCAGAGAAGCACCAAATTCAGGTGCCAAAGGACAAGCGCGGCGAGAGCCCGTTCTCGACCGATGCCAATATGTTACACACGTCGAGCGAAGGCAAAGTTCTGGAGGATCCGTGGGAAGAAACTCCGGATTACGTTTACTCACGGACAGACAACCCGGAAAATGCACCGGATACGCCGGAATATATTACCATCGACTTTGAACGCGGTGATGGCGTAGCGCTGAACGGGACCGCCATGAGCCCAGCTACATTGGTAGAAGCACTCAATGATCTCGGCCGTAAGCACGGCATTGGCCGGCTGGATCTGGTTGAAAACCGCTTCGTCGGGATGAAAAGCCGCGGGATGTACGAAACACCCGGCGGCGAAATTTACGCTCGTGCCCATCGCGGTATTGAACAAATCACTCTGGATCGCGGCGCCGCTCACCTTAAAGATGAATTGATGCCGAAATATGCCGAGCTGATCTATAACGGGTTCTGGTACAGCCCTGAGCGTGAGATGCTGCAGGCAGCGATTGACCTTAGCCAAGAAAAGGTCAGCGGCACCGTCCGGCTAAAACTCTACAAAGGCAATGCCGATGTTGTCGGACGTAAGTCTGCAAACAGCCTCTACAGCGAACAGCACGTCACGTTTGAAGACGATGCCGGCGCTTATGATCAGCAAGATGCAGAAGGCTTCATCAAGCTCAATGCGCTCCGTTTGCGGCTGCTGGCCCAACGCGATCGGTAAAAGAATCGCAGCGCGACTCGGTCCCAGCAGAGCCCGATGATCCCCGCTGACGCATCGACAAAACACGCCGATTTCATCCTTTCCGCACGGCAAATAGCCCCGAAATTACGGTAAACGCCCGTGAGCGGGATGATTTGGCGCCGCTGTGCCTGTACAATCGCGGCCTATGGAAACGGCACACAACACCACCCATAATGCGACCACGGCGAGGCCCCGGTCTTTTGCCGCAGCGTGCCTGCTGGCGGTTATTTTGGGCGGCACCGCGCTGGCTAATACGGGGGCCAATACGGGGGCTAATACGGGCTCTAACCCCGGCGCGGAGGAAACCGCTGATCCCGCACACGCCGCCGAAGATGCCCCGTTTGAGGAGCAGTTCACGGCGTTTGAAACATTGCCTGACGAGCCGGAAACACCCGATCACGCGGTGGATATTACCGAGATCGAACCACCGGTTGAACCCGAAGCAAAACCCGAACCCGAACCCGACAGCGCCGTCACCCGCACCCTGGGCAATGGTGTTGCCAGCTATTACGGCCGCCGCTTCCACGGACGGAAAACCGCCAATGGCGAACGGTTCAATATGAACGCGATGACCGCCGCCCACAAAACGCTGCCCTTCGGCACCAAAGTCAAGGTCACAAACCGCCGCAATGGCCGTTCTGTGGTGGTCCGCATCAATGATCGCGGGCCGTTTATCCGGGGCCGCACGATTGACCTCAGCCGCGCGGCTGCATCAAAAATCGGCCTGATCCAATCGGGCCATGCCAGGGTTAAGCTGGATATCGTTAGCTAACCCTAACCGCCACAATCCGGCCCGATAATCAGACCCCACAATCTGGCCCACACTCAAATCGTCTTCTTCGCCCGCTCAAACGCGGCCATCGTTTCGCGCGCATGGTCCTGACTTGCCGTATTCAGCGCAATATCTGTGCCGCAATCATCGCAAGAGAACGTCGCGCCGTGCAGCAATTCCGCTGCATTGAAACAGATCTTCGTCCCGCATTCCGGACACGCAATGGATTGCTGCATAGTCATCATTCACCCCCGGCGATCGCGCCCTTCCCCGGGCCATTCACACAGGCTTCTCTGATACAGTTTTTCCCATCACGCCTGTACGGAAGCGACATAATACACAGCCTATATCGCCAGCAGTGCCCTACCCGCGCCGTCGGGCCGCCCGCTTACCCCGCATCGGCATCCATTTCGGCAATTATCTCGGCCGCGCATTCTTCACCAATAGCCATCATCTTGTCTTCGTCGAGCATATCCATCGGGCCCAGCTCCTGCTCTTTCACCTTACCGGCGGAACATTCACAGGTCTTTTCCGCCAGCGCCTCCGGAATATCCTGACCTGCCATGCCCTGTTTGCAGCTATCGGCAAAGGCGGTCATCATCTCCTCGCTATCGGCGATATTCCCGCAAGAGGCGAGCAGCACGCAGGCCGGAACGATAGACAATACATATTTGGTCATAGGACCCTCCCAATATTCTGATCAAACAGCAGAGTACCGCCCCGCCCGCTCAGCACAAGCGCTGTATTGGGTCATGAACCACTTTAAGAAGCGGCGCGTTTTGTAGGAAAGGGACACATGGTACACAGTCCTAAACCAAAAAAGCAGACGGGTCTGGCGCGCCATCATCCCCCACCTCGTCCGGTCCTTCTTCCGCCTCTTCCTCTGCCTCTGGCGGTTCTTCCGATCTGGCCGCCTCTTGTGCTTCGAGATAGAGCAGCGCGCGTTCGACCAAGGGCACTGTCTCATCATCCCACGGATGCTCTGGCGGAGGCCTATTCCTGCCATCCGCCCCTTCACAGGCCCCGTTACTGGCCCCATCACTGGCACAAGCTAGCTCCGCATCTTCTTCAAGATCATCTGCTGCCTCATTCACGGGTTCGTTCCCCAGCTCATTCCCCGCCTCATTCCCCGCCTCATTCACAGCAGAGCACGCGCCCGTCGCCGCAAATTCCTCCAGCGCGGTGTCAAAATCTGTCGCGATACCGGCCAGCGCGGGGTCGTCTGCCTTCGCATCCAGCCGCGCCAGATGCGCGAGTAACAGCCGGTCGGAATAGCGCCGCCGCCGCGCGATTTCCTCGCCGTGATAGAATACCGGCTCCTCTATGCCGTTGAGCGCGCGGTCGGCCAGAACCTGTTCTGCATGGGCGCGCGCAGAGACCATCGCCGCATCCCACAGCCGCGCAAAATCGGCAGAGGCCCGCCGCCAGCGATAGGCGGTGTTCGGCCCAATCCCGACCGCGCGGCAACAGGCCCGCACATTGCCCGAAAGAGCGAGCGTTTCGAGAAACCGTGCTTGGCGTTCGAGCTTAAAGGGCTGCTGGAAGGAGGATTGATCGGGGAGATAGGTCATGCGGTTTGCTCCTGCGGGCGTGGGAGGAAACCGGTTTAGTTAGGGGGTGTTTGGGGTGTAGGACAGGGGTTAGTCTGAAAGACCCACCCCACCTGTATGACACTAGACGATAGTCTCGTAGGATTTATATTTGCCCGCACGAACTAACGTACTAACCCATTCAACTATTTGTTTTTAGGCTTTTTTTGGATAGCCATTACAACGCCTTCCAAATTTATGTTCTAGGCCACTAACGTTACATGCCATTCTACCGGCGAGCCATATAGCATTTACGCTTGGTATTGGGCGAATTTATCCCCAAATATAAATATGAGTCCGAATGCACATACCTTGACACACCTGCAGAGATGTACGATTTGCCGTTCATCAATAGATAAAGGAATAAGGGATATGACTAGCGTAAAAGCATCAATGCAAATCGGAGTTTCGCAATTCAGTGCCGAGGGTTCCGAAGAATTCGTAAAATCTATGTTGGATACGTGGATTGATCTATCTAAAAACGTGGTCACTTCTAACTCTAATTTTTCAGAATCACTTAATCAAGACAATTCAAGTAATTCAAGTAGCGTAAAATCGAATCAAGGCATTGAAAAATTTGAAAATGTTTTTGACGAGATTGATGGAGAAGTAAAAATAATCGCGCAGATGCCAGGTAATAATAAGGCCGAAAAAACTCGTAATACTGCTTTAGCGCTTCTTTACGCGAACCACCTGAATGGCAAACAATCGATTAGCGCGGACGATATAAGAGACGCTTGTCAAGACCAAGGCTGTTACGATTCGTCGAACTTCGCAAGCCACTTGAAGGGTTTGAAAGACAAGGTTGCTATGAACAAAACCAAAGCTGGCGGTGGTTATGATGTAAAACTGACTGCACCGGGCCGGAAAGCTGCATCTTCATTCGTCGAGCAAATGAACAATGAATCTGAATGACTTTTTGGTCCAGGCTTCCAATGAAGAAGTCGGCAATGCCCTGACGGTAGCCTACGATGATATTGTCACCCATTACACACTCGGAAGATGGAAGTATGCGGGTCTTGATGCTGGACATTTCGTGGAAGCAGCGAGGCGGTTTTTGGAACTGAAGCTGTTCGGTGCAGCAACACCGATAAGCAAGGGATTGTCGAACTTCGGGGACAAGGCTCTGTCTAGTTATCTAAATGGCAACGGTGACGAGTCTTACCGCATTTTGATACCGCGAACACTATGGTCGATATATGCCCTTCGTAACAAGCGCAGCATCGGCCATCTAGGCGCCGTTCCAGCAAGCGAAATTGATGCCACCCTATTACTTAGCGGCGCCAAGTGGGTTCTGTCCGAAATTGTTAGAATAGAATCTTCACTAACAGCGGAAGACACGCGCGAATTGGTGAATTCACTAATTGCAAGACAGCAACCGACGATTTGGAGAGATGGACAAGTTCTCCGAGTATTGGACTCGAGCCACGAAACTCGTGAAAAGGTCCTAATACTGCTGGCATTTAACGGCGATATGTCAGAAACGGCGCTCCGTGACGCATCGCAATATAAAAACCTAAATAACTTCAGAAAAATATTGAGACGGCTGGATGAAAAGAACCTAATTTCGTACACGCCAGATCTTTGCAAAATCTCCCCGAGCGGGCTTTGCCTTGCGGAAGAGACGGTGAATACGAGAAAAAGTAGCAAATGACGAAAAGTCCAATACTCGAAACGGACCACTAAAATTGAAACAACCTGCCCTTCCTCTCGCTAAGTCCCAGTCACTAATTACGCTTCCCGCAGACGAACTGCTCGACGAATTTGGTTCTGGAGGCCATTCCCCCGGTTCGGGGAGTGCAGCGGCCCTTATGGCTCTTTTGTCGGCCCAGCTTAGTGCTACTGTCTACAAAATCGCAATTCGGAAAAATCACGGAGATACTAGCCAGTTCTCCTACCTACTTCGGCAATTAGAAGGTGTCGTATTGCCGCGATTGAAAACTCTATTTCAAGAAGATGCAGAAAAATTTGACGAGGTCATTCGTGTTCGGACCGCACGCGATTTAGAAACTGATCTAACCCTAAAGAGGCGTCTACGCGCACGAGCACTCACATTACTTCAAGAAGCCACCGAAATTGTCATGGAAATAATAGAGATTTGCAAGCAATTAATCGACTTTGGCATAATCGCCTTCGATTCCGGAATGAACAGAGTTCGGGGTGATTCGGGTTCTGCAATAAGTGTTGCAATCTCCGGCGCTATGTCAGGCCTCTTTATTCTTAATCTGAACCTAAATTCTTTCGCAGGAGGAAAGTGGGCAAACCAGCAAAGGGAACGGCTTGAAGAAGCGCAAAGGACCATTCTGGAAAAGCAAGCGGATGCGCTTCGGCGAATAGCTCGTTTACGTCCGGATGAATCGTCTTCGACACAGCCATCTTTTTTCTAGATTCTTTATGACCGGCTACCCAAACACTTTGCGCGCTTAGTCCCAGTGTAACTTCTCCCATAACCTGCCGGCCGCGCACGCAGCCTCGAGGCCCCTGCACACGATCTAGCTGCCCGCTCATTCCAAGAACCGTTTTTTGTTTTAGCCCCTCAAACGGCGGGCGGAATGCATCCGCATTCCTTGCCTACGCGCTAACCGCGCGTCGGGCGGTCGCCCTCTGGCTGCCGCGACCAAGATTGGTTTTGCAATCGGTTGCAAATGCGCGGGACAGGTGGCCTGCGATCATTCCTGTTGCAGGATATATACTTTGCTGGCGATGATCCATTCGCCGTCGATTTTGGTCAGCGTGATGGCGTCATACACCCGGTCTTCCGCTTTCAGAATAACTTGGGCGATGCGGTTATCTGCGGCGGTAATGGACAGGATGGGGAATTTGGCGATGTCCAGATCGGGCAGTCCCGGATTGGCCCATTGCTCAACCTCTTTATGCATATCATCCGTGATCGTCAGGACTGACCGGCCCTGATCATCCTTTTGCGGGATCATCATCACGGAATCAGGGTGGAGCGATGCGCGGATTGCCTCCACATCGCTGCGTTTCTGGCCGCCCAGATATTGGTCATATATCACCGCGCGAATGGCCGCCTCATCCGTGTCACTTAAAACCGTGATGTCCGACAGGGCGCTATCCTGCTCCGTACCCCCTGATCCGTCTGACACGTCTGATCCGCCGCCGGACATATCCTGACTGCAACCGCTCAGCAGCCCTGCCGCCAGCAGCGAAGAACCGATCAAGGCTGTGGTGAGTTTCCGGTGATGTTTCATAACTATCCTTACCATTGCGATATACTAACGCGGCGGACGCCGCGGGGCGTTGCTACCCCGCTAATTAGCAGGAACGCCCACTTGCTGCGCGCAGAGGCCATAGACTTGCTTGGCCGCTTCCGACCCGCCGCCAAACATGGTGCCGCTTTCCAGCCCGCGTTCCTCCAGCTTGCCTTCCATACAGCCGCACAGCGCATCGGCTTGCTGCGGCGAGGTGGTCATCATGCCAAACTGTTCCTTGCACCGGACTATATCAGACGCGCGCAATTGCTCCGGCGTGGCCGGGCTGCATGCTGTTAGCGGGGCGGCCAGCAGTACCGGAACCGCCAGAAAGGCCGCCATCGGCAGTGACAAGATGGATCGCGTAGTCATCATACCCCGCCCCTATTTCGCGAGCATATCCTTCAGATAGCCGCCGGTGAAACTGCCCTTCGTCCCCGCGACTTTCTCCGGCGTGCCTTCGGCCACCACCTGCCCGCCGCGCACCCCGCCTTCGGGGCCCATATCGACGATCCAGTCCGCCGTTTTGATCACATCCAGATTATGTTCGATCACCACCACGGAATTGCCCTGATCAACCAGCCGGTGGAGGACTTCCAGCAGTTTGCGGACATCCTCAAAATGCAGTCCGGTGGTCGGTTCATCCAGAATATACAGCGTCTGGCCGGTGCTGCGTTTGCTCAGTTCCTTGGCCAGTTTCACCCGCTGCGCCTCCCCGCCCGAAAGCGTGGTCGCTTGCTGGCCCACTTTGACATAGCCCAGGCCAACCTCGTTCAGCATATGCATTTTATCGCGGATCGGCGGGACAGCTTTGAAAAACTCCTCCGCATCCTCCACCGTCATATCGAGCACATCGGCGATGGAGAGGCCCTTGAACTTCACCTCCAAAGTCTCGCGATTATAACGCTTTCCGCCGCATTCTTCGCAGGTGACATAGACATCGGGCAGGAAGTGCATTTCGATCTTGATCAGGCCGTCGCCCGTGCATTTCTCGCACCGGCCGCCTTTGACGTTGAAGCTGAACCGCCCCGGCTTATATCCGCGCGCGCCGCTTTCGGGCAGGCCCGCGAACCAGTCGCGGATATTGGTGAAAGCGCCGGTATATGTGGCGGGGTTACTGCGCGGGGTGCGGCCAATCGGGGATTGGTCAATCTCGATCACCTTGTCGCAATATTCCAGACCCGTGACCTTGTCATGCGCGCCCGCAATCACCCGTGCGCCGTTGAGAGTGCGCGCGGCGGAGGCATAGAGCGTGTCGATGGTGAAGCTGGATTTGCCGCTGCCCGATACGCCGGTGATGCAGGTAAATGTGCCCAGCGGGATCGCGGCGGTGACATCCTGCAAATTATTCGCCCGCGCGCCGTGGACCGTCAGCTTATGCCCGTTGCCCTTGCGCCGCTCGGCCGGAACCGCGATTTCCCGCCGCCCGGTCAGATAATCCGCGGTGAGCGAGTTCTTCGCCTTGAGCACTTGTTTCAGCGTACCCTGCGCCACCACTTCGCCGCCGCGCACACCTGCGCCCGGCCCCAGATCGACCACATGGTCGGCCTGACGGATGGCATCCTCATCATGCTCCACCACGATCACAGTGTTGCCCAGATCGCGCAGCCGCTTGAGTGTTTCCAGCAGCCGGTCATTATCGCGCTGATGCAGGCCAATGCTGGGCTCATCCAGCACATATAAAACGCCGCTCAACCCGCTGCCGATCTGGCTGGCGAGCCGGATCCGCTGGCTCTCGCCGCCCGACAAAGTGCCGCTGGTCCGGTCGAGGTTCAGATAATCCAGCCCGACATTATCGAGGAAGCCAAGCCGTTCGTTGATTTCTTTCAGGATCGCCTTGGCAATCTGGCTTTGCGTTTCATTTAGCTGATCATCCAGCGCGAGGAACCAGTCCTTCGCATCAGACACCGACATCCGCGTCGGCGCACTGATATGTGTGTCTGCAATTTTTACCGCGAGCGCTTTTTCATTAAGCCGCGCGCCGCCGCAGGTTTCGCATGGCTGGGCGGTCTGGAACTTGGCCAGCTCGTCGCGCATCCACGCGCTTTCGGTTTGGCGCAACCGGCGGTTGAGATTGCCGATCACACCCTCAAACGCCTTGTTGACGGTATAGGTCTTGCGTCCATCCTTAAAGGTCAGCGGTACAGCCATGCCGCCGGTACCGTGCAGAATAATCATCTGCTGGTCCGGCTCCAGCTGGTTCCACGGCGTATCGAGGCTGAACTCATACGCTTTGGCCAGACTGCCCAGAACTTGCATATAATAGGGCGATGGCGGGTTGCTCTTCGCCCACGGCACGACTGCGCCCTTCTTCAGGCTGAGCTCCTCATTCGGCACCACCAATTGCGGGTCGAACAATTGTTTCTCGCCCAGCCCGTCACAGGTCGAACAGGCCCCTTGCGGCGAGTTAAAGGAAAACAGCCGAGGTTCGATTTCCTCAATCGTGAAGCCGGATACCGGACAAGAAAACCGCTCCGAAAAAACGATCCGGTTCGCGGGCAATCCTGCACCTTTCATCTTTCCGCCGTCCGAAGGCCCGTTCGCATCGAGCGAAGTCGAGATGCCTTTTTCGCGTGTCTCGACTTCGCTCGACACGAACGGCTGCTTGGACATAGCTTCCTCAATAGTCCCATCCGCCAAATCAACATATGCGAGCCCGTCCGCCAGTTTCAGCGCAGTTTCAAAACTGTCCGCCAGCCGCGTCTCCAGATCCGGCTTAATCGCCAGCCGGTCGACGACCACTTCGATGTCATGCTTGAATTTCTTATCGAGCGCCGGCGCTTCCTCGATCGCATAAAACTCCCCGTCGATCCGCACGCGGGTAAAGCCCGCCTTCTGCCATTCGGCCAGTTCTTTACGGTATTCGCCTTTGCGCCCGCGCACGACCGGCGCGAGCAGATAGAGCCGCGTCCCTTCGGGCAATTCCATCACCCGGTCGACCATGTTGGACACTGTTTGCGCTTCAATCGGCAATCCGGTGGCAGGCGAATATGGCACACCGACCCGCGCCCATAGCAGCCGCATATAATCGTAAATCTCGGTCACCGTCGCCACGGTGGAACGCGGATTGCGCGAAGTGGTTTTCTGCTCAATCGAAATCGCAGGAGACAGGCCGTCAATATGCTCGACATCGGGCTTCTGCATCATCTCAAGGAACTGCCGCGCATAAGCGCTCAGGCTCTCGACATAGCGCCGCTGCCCCTCGGCATAGATCGTATCAAATGCCAGCGACGATTTCCCGCTGCCCGACAGCCCCGTGATCACGATCAACGCATCGCGCGGCAGATCAATATCCACGCCTTTGAGATTATGCTCGCGCGCGCCGCGCACGGAAATTTTTGTATGAGCCATGCAAGGCATTTGGGGGGTGTATTGGCCAGAGTCTAGAGGCGCGTTTCCTCGCCTTCAGTTTATCCCAATGTTCTTTATTTGTTCAAACGTCATTCAAGCGCCGAGCAAAACACCCTTCAGAGAACCAGGGAGTGGACAGTATTTTACCGACAGACTGGTATGACCACCGCACGGCTTGAAATATCAGGAACAGTCGATTGAAACTCGCCCTGCCCGCACTGCAATTGTTTAAGACTTCCGCACTATAGAGATGCTCTTAGGAGTACCTCTTTGCTGCAATCTTTTCTCTCGAAATGGTCTCAACCGGATGGCGATGCGCCGTCCGAGCGCCATGCCGAGTGGGCGACTGAGGTTCAGCTGGAGATTGTCCGCGCCGTTGCAGAGCGTGAAAAACGATCTTTAACCGCCAACCTTATTGGCTGGGCGGCCTGCGTCGTTGCGGCGATTGCGATGCCCGGCGGCGAGGTGTTTGCCGCGCCTGTCATTTGGCGGCTATTCTCGATTTTTTATGTGCGCCATTCGTGGGGCCGTTTGCGAGAGAAGCTCGCCAATTACGAGCCCTATGAGGAAGAGCTTGCGCTTGCCAAATTTAGTGCCGTTGTCAGCGGGTTCTTCTGGGGGCTGCTGCTATTGCCATTGGCCGTTGGCGCGATTTGGCATCCACTCGCCTTGATTATTCTGACGGTAGCGACAATCGGAGTGAGCCTGGCCTGTGCCCTATACGGGCCAATACCACGTTTGCTGCTGGGCTATTACGCATTGTTCATGACCACCGTCATCGGCGCGGTTACGATCACCCACGTATCATTTGACTGGTGGGTTCCAAGCTTCGTCGCGGTCGCAGGGTGCGGAATTATCTCTTATGCGCTCGGTTCCGGGAAAGAGCATCGCAAATCGGCGGAGACTCTGGTCGAGAACCGGCGGCTTGGATATGAGCTGAAACGCGCGCTGTCCCGGTCGAAATATCTGGCCGAACGGGATCCCCTTACCGGCCTGCTTAATCGCCGCGCCTTCTTTGATCAGGTAACTACCACACAGCGCAATGGTACTGCCTTCCTACTGGCGATTGATCTGGATCACTTCAAACAGATCAATGACCAATTTGGCCATGCTGTGGGTGATCAAGTCCTCGAAAAAACAGCCGAGGTGATCAATAGTCTGCTTAACGGATTGCCTGGCGGCCAGCATCTCTCTGTCCGGCTTGGCGGTGAAGAATTTGCAATCCTGCTGCATCAGCTGGATCGGGCAACCGCCGTTTCGACTGCCGAGGCCCTGCGCGAACGCATTGCGGCAATAGCAGATCTGTTGCGGGTAGACGGCCTTACCGTCTCAGCGTCCATCGGGCTGGCACAATATGGTGAAGATGATACTGTTGAAGAGGCTCTCGCTGGCGCAGACAGAGCGCTGTACGAAGCGAAGAATGGCGGCCGCGACAGGGTAGTTGCCGACGCCGCCTAAGCCGCCCACGCCTGCGAGGCCCGGCGCAGCTACCGCATAAATTTCCCTGCAAACCGGCTGTGAGCCAGATCACAGATGCTGCGCCGCCGCTTTTGTACAAGCTCCCCTGCGCCAAGGGGGATACCTCTTGCACGTCACGGCCGCCGGTTCCCGGCGTTCACATTAGACTTCAGGGGGTGAAGAATGATTGACCAACAACAAGACGTCCTATTGCTGGCGATGTGTACGGAGTTTTTTGCCGACACACTGTCTAACGCGACAACTTTATACTGGATTGCCGAACTGGCCTTCAAAGCGGCGATTGCGCTGCTGGTCGTGCAAGGCATTATCGCATTGGTCCTATTGGCCAAACCCATCTGGTCGAAAGACGGCGGGGGGTTTAGAACAGCTGACTCAGAACAGACTGGTTCGCCGCTAGACTTCTTTAAGGCGCTGTCAGCATTGGTTGATTCTTTGGCGAAGGCCCCAGCCCCGATTGTACTGCTTGCCATTGGTCTGTTACTAATCTGGGTGCCGACTGTGGACGCCCCGCAAGTGTGCGAGAAACCGCTGGCGCAATCTGCTGGGAATAATAATTCGGGCAATTCAGTGACCAATCCCGACACTGTGCCGATTGCAGAATAAGTGCACCGATCACTGAGTAATTTGGGCAAAAACATAGCGGCCTGCATGCTGGCCGGATGGGCCGCGGCGTGCACCACCATTCAGGTCGATTCCGGAGGGGGCAGCGCCATTACCGGCATCGGGTTGGTGCGGGTTGAATTGCCACCAGTGCAGGGAAAGACTCTGGCGATTGAACGCAGCGGTGTCGGCTTTGGCTGGGAAAGCACGCCCGGTGGCGGTGCTTGGCTGGGATACAGCGCCTCTCAATGGGTACTGGCCGACCCGGCGGATTGCCAATTGCTGATCATTATCCGGTCTGCCGCTCAGGCAGACAATGCAAAAACCATATTAGAGACAATTGAAGGGGAAAAACCATGCGTCGTCGATCATACAGGTACATTGCAGCCCTAAGCCTGCTGCCGCTTGCCGCAGGCTGCGTTCAGGCCACTCGGCACAGCAACACAATGGTGTTCGGGACCAATACCAGCGTTGGCGTAAAAGTAGGGACGAATACGGGTGAGACCCCGCAGATTCTGATCGGCTATGACCGGCAAGAAGCAGTTATCATGCCCCTGCTGGCGAATACCAGCGAGCATTCCGCAAATGGCAATTTGCTGTCGCCTTGCGATCCGGCAGAAGATTACGATGGCGATGATGATGCTTTGCACCCTTGCCTGTTTGTCGCCAGTCGCACTGACGGGCAGAACCGGTCCAGCCAAGACAGCTACTCCGTCTTGGCCAGTTTCGGTGCTGAAATTTCGGCAGATTCGACAGCTGGTAAGGGCAGCGTTGGTCTGGCGCAGTATTTCTCCACCGGCCTTGCTGCTCAATTGCTTGCGGCAAATGGCGGTGCCGCTGTTGTAGCGGTCGGCAAAGCCGCTGAAGATGCCGCGAAAAACCCCAACAACGCGCAGACGACTGCGGCTGTGTTGGGCGCCGATGCATTCGCGCAAGGAGATGGAAAACAGAATATGCAGGGCCGGACAATCTTACTCTCCAAAATTGCCGAAATGAGTGATGCCGACGTCAGATCAAAATTACCGGGCGTAATTGGCTCCCTGTCCCTCAGCCCAAGACAGAAAGGGGCCTTCGACCTGGCGTGTACAGGAGCACGGAGTACGCGGGAGACTTGCCTCAACTTCATCAATTCAAACAAGCAGCTGATCGAAGGTTTCTCACCTGCCAAAGCAAATGCACTTTAATCGAGCGGAAGGATAAGAGGATGAGATTTTTCGACATAAAATGCTTCACTGACGAAGCAACAGCAAAGGCCTATTACCGGAACGTTATTCGGGAGGACGACGAGGCCGCAGCGATCTTTGTTCGTGACGCCGGGCTACTCAGTCATTCGCACAATAACTCCCCTCCTCAGGACATTGGGCCGAACGAAAATGTGTATACCGTCATCCGTGTTCCCGTGGGAACCAAAGTCGCGGCAGATCAGATAACGCTGGAGAACACCGAGATCTGACCACCAACAGTCGGCATCATTCGACCAACACCACTTGCAAACACGATCAATCTCCGGTTCAAGCATCCCCAGCTATTGATGCGATATTCGCGCGCGGCGGAGGGGCTGCGCATAAAAGATAATGGACCGGAGACTGATCCACATGAAAATCAAACTATTCGCCGCGAGCGCAATGGCGCTCGCTCTTGCCGCTGGTACCGTCGCGTGCTCTGCCCCAGAGGCACCGCCGCGCGTGCTCAGTGAAGAAACGACAGCATTGTTCGCCAATATCCCCGCAGGCAGCGGCTATTTCGCCAGCGACAGCACATTGCCGTTCCAAGCGCCCGATTTCTCCAAAATCACCGAAGAAGACTACCTACCGGCCTTCCGTGAAGGGATGAAAATCCACACCGCGCAAATAGACGCGATCAAGAACAACCCTGCCGAAGCGAATTTCGACAACACGATTGTCGCCTTGGAAGTGTCGGGCGAAATGCTGGGCCGCGTTGCCCGCGTATTCTTTGCATTGACCGGTTCCAACACCACAGACGGTCTGGATGCGATTAACGAAGAAATCTCTCCTGAACTGACCGCCCACGGCGATGCTATCACGCTTGATCCGGTTCTGTTTGCCCGCGTGAAAGCAGTGTATGACAAGCGCGACAGCCTTGATCTGAATACCGAAGACACCACCCTTCTGGAGCGGACCTATGACGATATGGTCCATGCCGGCGCTTTGCTGACCGAAGAACAGAAGGAAGAAGTTAAAGCCATCAACACCGCGCTGTCTGAAAAGACAACCGCATTCGGCAAGATGGTGCGCGAGGCGACTGTCGCCGGTGCGCTGGTGGTTGATAGCCGCGAAGAACTGGCTGGCCTGTCAGACACCGATATCGAAGCCGCTGCCAAGGCTGCTGCCGAACGCGGCATGGCGGGTAAGTTTGTTATCCCGCTGCAAAACACCACCCAGCAGCCGCTGCTGCCAAACCTCGAAAACCGCGATGTGCGCGAGAAACTGTTCACCAACAGCGTCAACCGCGCGGATCAGGGCGGAGAGAATGACACCCGCCTGATCCTGGCCGAAATCGCCAGCCTGCGCGCGCAGAAAGCCGCGCTGTTCGGCAACCCTGACTGGGCCACCTACACCATGTATGACCGCATGGCGAAGGAACCCAAAACCGCGCTCGACTTTATGGAGCAAATGGTTGGCCCGCTGGCAGAAACACAGCGCCGCGAGGCCGGTGTTCTGAACGAGCAAATCAAGAAAACCGGCGGCGATTTCGAGGTGAAACCTTGGGATTGGTACCGCTATGCAGAGCAAGTCCGCAAAGAGAAATACGACCTCGATGAAGAGCAGGTAAAGCAGTATTTTGAGCTGACATCTGTGCTGGAAAACGGCATTTTCTACGCCGCAACAGAGCTTTACGGCATTACGTTTGAAAAGCGTGACGATCTGCCGGTCTATCACCCGGATGTGACGACCTACACCGTTTTTGAAGCCGATGGCAGCGAAATGGGCGTGTTCTATTTTGACCCGTTCCAGCGTCCATCAAAACGCGGCGGTGCGTGGATGAGCAACTTTGTCGATCAGACCTATCTCAAAGGCACCAAGCCTGTGATTTACAACGTGCTCAACATCCCGAAAGCTGCCGAGGGTGAGCCGCAACTGGTCAGCTTCGACAATGTGAACACGCTGTTCCACGAATTTGGCCATGCGCTGCACGGCTTCTTCGCAGACCAGAACTATGCCTCTATCTCAGGCACGGCCACAGCGCGCGATTTCGTGGAATATCCCAGCCAAGTGAACGAGATGTGGGCGACGTACCCGTCCGTGCTGCAAAACTATGCCAAGCATCACGAAACGGGTGAAACCATTCCGGACGAGCTGATTGCGAAGATCGAAGCGGCGGCCAAATTCAACCAAGGGTATGATTTTGGTGAAGTCGTGGAAGCAGCCTTGCTTGATATGAAATGGCACGCGCTGTCACCAGAGGAAGCAGCCGCGATCAACACGGTCGAAGCGGTGGACGAGTTCGAGCGTAAATCGCTGGAAGAACTCGGCCTCGAAATCGGTCTGGTCCCGCCGCGTTATCGCAGCACGTACTTCAACCACATCTTCTCCAGCCCGGCAGGCTATAGCTCCGGCTATTACTCCTACCTCTGGACGGAAATGCTCGACCGGGACAGCCGCAAATGGTTCATGGATAATGGCGGCCTGACCCGCGAAAATGGCGACCATTACCGTAAGACAGTGCTCAGCCGCGGCGGCACAATGGATTACTTTGAAATGTTCGACAATTTCGCCGGACGTGAGCCAGACGTAACCCCAATGCTGGAAGCCCGCGGACTTACGGGTAGCGACAAGTAACATTCTAGCAGTACAGAAAAGCCCCGCTTCTCGGCTGAGAGGCGGGGCTTTTTCTTTGGAACCTCTGGAATTCGCCACGATCTATACCGGAAATTAATATGGCGAGCAGTCTCTTGCCGCAGATATCTCGGGTTGAAAACTTCACCATCCGGTTCAGCTCACTGGTTCAGTAAGGCTGTCCATGTGATCGCGCCGACTATGCCGTCTGCTTGTAGATTATTATCAGCTTGGAATTGCATAACAGTGTCCAGCGTGTTCGGGCCAAACACGCCGTCATCGGTCAATTCAAGCAACCGCTGTAGTTCCTTAACGTAATCGCTCCGCGATCCGAAACGGACCAATGGCCGGTCACCCACGGCAATCTGTGTGTCTTCTGTGACATCACTATCAATCACAGTGTCACGGATGGCTGTTTTACCGAGCAACTTGGTCCATGTATTGCGGCCAACAACTCCATCAGCCGAAAGGCCTTTATCTGCCTGAAATGCAATCACAACATGTTCGGTCATGGGGCCGAATTCACCGTCGGTGGAAACTCCTAAATACCGTTGAAGAAAGCGGACATCTTCGCCGTCTGCCCCTTCCCGTAAAATAGGGCGGTGCTTGGCTTGGCCGACCTGTCCTTCATCTGTGTAACTGATCGCGCCCCAGAACTGCTTACCTAAATTCGCAATATGCTGCGCCTTGTCCAGCCGGTTAATCACTTGCCGGCAGTGGTACCAATCATTCTTGCTGTTGGTGAGATAATTTCCGACTTTGACCCCGGTAAACGTGCCCTTGATCGATCCCTCCATCAATATTCGGGTCGCGATGTCCTGATCCAGAACCCGTTCGGGATGGCTTACAATATCGACCCCTAACCGGCGTTTCCAATCCGTGTAGTTGGCCCGCCCGGTCAGCTGGACAAACCCTCTGCCGTGGAACCGGTTACCATCGCCGGGTTGCGTGTTGCCCAATACCCTACCGACCGGCGTTCCTGGACCATACCGTTCATTGAAATAGGCTGCACCGCCATATTCACTTATTGCTTCCATCGTGTGGGCAGTTTCATGGTAGGTTGTGCCCAAGAGATACGCCAACCAGCGATCACTTTTATCGGGATATTTCTCTTCCCAATAATCAATAATTGCATTGCATCCAGTCACATGCGTGGGCAGCAAGCTACCACCAAATGGTCTCTTCCTCACTTCATTGAAGAAAAATTCTCGATCAATATTGCCCATGACACCCCCGAAAGTAACATTTCCGAAGCCGCTATCATCAAAGAATATAGCGGCTTCCCGACTTCTGGAAACGAAAGACTGGAACGCAGGTTTTACTGCGAATCAACTATCTAAGACGCTCCTAAGCGAAACTTAACACACGAAAACGCGTTTACCAGCCTAACCAACCCGCACTGTTCTTATACCGTCGCCGGATCGAGCGTTACCGTCTTTGATGGAGCGTTCGGTACGCCAAAAGAGAAGCCCATTTCTCCGCATATCCGGATTTGCTTGAGGCAGCCGAACCGCCCCGGCTCTCAATCCCGATCGCTTCAATTGAGGATATACCTCGGTTTTACATCAACCACGAGTGACATGCAGCAAGGGTTTCATAACTGAGCCACTGGCTAACTTCCCATGACCGGCTAACCAACGCCATTGCACCTTTATTGCCGATCCATTCGCAGTCGACGCCCCACACGCGCTTGATCACGGCGCTGTCGAGGGCGCTTTTCCGGTTGTCATCCTGCACCAGCTCCCCCTTATCCAGCACCACAACGCGGCCCGCGTGGTTCATGGCTAGCGCGCGTGCCGCAATCCAAAACCGCCCCGCCCGTTAGTTCGGCTGCTAGACCAGTGTCTGTTCCAATGGAACGGTAATTCCAGCCTGCTTTGCGATCAAACCTACCCACTGGCTAATCTGATCGATTTCTTCCAAAAGCTGCTTATCATCAATCTGTTCAGCATCGGCAGAGAAAGCACCTCCAAGCTTCGCATGCTGAGAGAACACCGGCCCCTGTGACAAACTTGATATCAAACCGGCGGGCGTATTGATCTGCCAATGCGCCAATGCGGCTGCGAGTGTAGTTTCGCGGTCGGCATCGAATTTGTCTCCATCCAGTACTTTTAGGCGGGTGCTTGAAACGCCCTGCACTTGGTTGTTCATAAGCATCGCAAAGAAGCGCTGGTTGAGGAACCAGGCAAGGCCAGCCGTCTGCATATCGGTCATCGCAAAACTTTCACGTGGATCCATCCCGAAATCCATTCCAGCATAGCTTTGCAATTCCAGAAAAAGTTTGCGTGCCCAGTTCCGGCCCATCAACCCCTTGCGTGCCACGGACCGCAGGAACGATGGCATTGGGTTACTCATCAATATGGCGTGGCTTTGCGGACTTGATCGCAGCAGTGCAGGAAGCAGCATATTGGCATGGTTGGTCGGCTTAACGATCACAGCTTCCCCATCCCGCCAAGGCCGGGACAGCAAAGCGACAATTGGCCCAATGATATCCTGCAAGTCTGCTCCAGCATTGGTCATGCTCGGGACAATTGCAGGCTCGCTCAGACCTGCTGCGACACCCGGCGCGTCGACTGCACGCACCAGCAGGGTAGAACGGCAAAATGCAGTGTGAAAAATGAAATGTAGCGCCCCGGTTTGCGGGCGCATGGCTTTCACATCATCCCAAGAAATTGTCACGCGTTCAGATTGTGGTGGATCACGATCAGCCAGAAAGCCGCGGTCCGACAGACTTTCCCGCGCGATATACAAGAATTCCACCGTCTTGGTTGCCACATCAATCCGATGAGGAAGCCAAGAAGCGTCGTTTTCGATTGTTTGGATACTACTCATGCCGCTGGATTAGCGGATCATCCGATCTTAGCAAATGTCGGCGCGTGATCTACCAGCTATCTGATTGACAGCGCCTTGCTACCACTTTCGCCAAGCCAATCGATGTCCAACTTCCAGACTTCCGAAATAACAGCGTGCGACAACATTTTTTCAGCAGCCCCTTGCCCAGCAAAACTACCCTTATCAAGCACCACAACGCGGTCTGCGTGGTTCATTGCCAGCGCCAGATCGTGCAGCACGATCACTACGCCGGTTCCCGCATCGGCCTGTTTGCGCAAATGGCCGATCAACGCCAATTGATGCGCCAGATCGAGCGCGGCCAAGGGCTCGTCCGCCAATATCCATTCCGGCTGCCCCGCCAGCACGCGGGCGAGTAAAGCGCGGGCTTTCTCTCCGCCTGATAGCTGCGATATTGGCCGGTCTTGCAGCGCCTCCAGATCAAGCGCAGTAATGGCTGCATCCACGGGCTCGCGCGCTGCATCACGGTGCGGCATCCGGCCCAGCGCGACCAGATTGCGCACTGCGACATCCCATGCCGCTTCGCCATTTTGCGGCAGAAAGCCGATCTGTTTGGCCCGCTCTATGGGTGCCATGTCGGATAATGGCACTCCGCCTAGCTCGGCATAGCCATTGTCAGGGGTAATCAGCCCGCCAAGGCAGGACAGCAGGGTCGATTTGCCCGCGCCATTGGGTCCGCAAATCGCGGTGATCTTTCCGGGCTCCAGCGTGGCAGAAACATCGGCAATCCGGCCCGTGACGGTGATATTCTTGGCAGACAGGTTCACATTAGCCCTCCTGAATATCCGCGCCGCATCCGCAGCAGCAACCACAGGAAGAATGGCGCACCAATCAGGCTGAGCGCAATGCCAAGCCGCAGCTCTGTGATGGTCGGCAATATCCGCACCACGCTGTCAGCCACCAGCACCAGCAACGCGCCCGCAAGTGCGCTGGGAATGATCAATGCCGACGGCTTACGGTCGGTAAAGGGACGCACCAGATGCGGTACGATCAGACCGACAAAACCAATGATACCCGCGACAGCCACGCCGCTGCCCACGGTCAGGCCGACGCCCGCGATCAGCCAAAACTGAAGCACTCCGGGCCGCATCCCCATCGACCGCGCAGCAGCATCGCCAAGGATCAGCGCATCCAGATCGCGCCGGGCCATCAAGAAGCACAGGATGCCCGCCAATGTCAGCGGCGCGGCCAGATAAACCTCGCGCCAGCTGCGGTCGGTCAGCGCGCCCATCAGCCATGTGACAATCTCGCTCATGGCGAAAGCATTGGGCGCAAAACTGATCGCGAGGCTCATCATCGCGCCAGCCAGACTGGCGATCATCATGCCCGCCAGCGTGAACAGAGCGATGCCGCCCGTCCGCCCGGCAATCAACGCCAGCAACGCCATCGCGCCTGCCGCACCTGTCAGTGCGAAAATTGGAAGCAACCACGCGCTAGCGGAATAGCCGAACCAGAAACTCGCCACTGCGCCCAAGGCAGCCCCCGGCGCGATGCCGAACAGGCCCGGATCGGCCAGCGGATTGCGTAAATAGCCCTGCATGGCCGCGCCCGCAGCGCCCAGCCCTGCCCCGACAATAATCGCCAAAAGTGCACGCGGCAGCCGTAATTGTGCAAGGATTACTTCGGCATTGGGGGTGACCCCGAAATCCAGCCACACCCGGCCCGCCAACAATGACAACGGCAATGCCAGCGCAAGTAAAACGAGCAGGATCATATTGGCGCGCTTCATCCAATCTCTCCGCGAATGTGGCTCAGCCGGTCCATCATCCGGATGATCGTGGGCCCGCCGCAATAGAGCAAACTACTATCCAGTGTGGCCCGGTGGGTGTCCGGCAATTGGCCCAATACAGGGTGCTGCTGCGACCGTTCCTGCCCAGCGAGAAGGAGCACTTCGGGCGGATTGGTCAACATCCGTTCTAGGGATAGATAATCCGCCTGCTGCAATCCCATCGCTGCGCTGTGGCTGGTAAAACCGGCATGACGCAGAAGTTCACTCACCAGAGCGTCCTCTCCCGGCACAATGCCTGATGGCTGCCACAAGACGGCGCTGATCGCGTCGCCTGCCGGTTTGGCGTTCAGCAACGCTGCATCCACATCAGCCACCAGACGGTCGCCGCTATCCACTGCTCCGGCAAGCTGCGCCAAATCACGGATCTGGGTCCGTGCATCCGAAATGCTGGAGACAACGCCAAAGGTCACGACTTCAAACCCCAGATCGTCCAGCGCAGCGCGGGTTGCGGGCGGCATGAACGCCCCCGCGACAACGATATCGGGCTGGAGCGCGACCACTTCTTCCACCGTTCCGCCGGTTACATTATAACGGCGCGCCTTGGCCAAATCCATCGATGTGGAGGCCGCCGAATGGCTGTAATGCGAAATTGCCAGCAGCTGCTCTGGCCCTGCAACCTCCGCCAAAATGGCATCGGTGCAGGGGTTTAGGCTGACGATAGTGGGCTGCGCGCGCGCCTTTTCCGGTGGCTCCGCTTGTCCGCACGCAAACAGACTAAGGCTGCCTAAAAGAAGCCAAAGTCCGTTTGCAGATTTGGCCATCAGAACTTCGTCCGCGCCCCGACAAATGCACCCCGGCCAGCCGTGCCGAAGCCCGCCGCCGTTTGATAGTCCTCGTCCATCAGGTTCTCTACCCGGCCAAACAGCTCCAGATTTTCGCCCACGGGCAAAGCTGCCCGCAGAGTGAACAGCTGATACCCGTCAAGCCGCGCCGTATTGGACGCGTTATCAAAACTATCGCCGACCAAGCGGATATCCCCGCCGATGGTCAGACCATACAGCGGCGTTTCCCAATCAGCAGAGAAAGTCAGCGCGTGTTCCGGCCGGCGCGCCAGAACATTGCCTTCATTCGCCCCGCCCGCAGTGCGGTTTTCCGTATCGGTATAAGCATACGCTACCCGTACCCCGAATGTGTCAGACGGGTTCGCACCCGCTTCCAGTTCCACACCCTGCGCGCGGACTTTTCCGATATTGTCAAAGGTACCGAAGGTGCGCGGATTGTCCGGATCATTACAAATCGCGATCGGGTTCATGAAACAACCGATAAATTCGATCTGGTTTTCGCTGTCACGCTGGAACGCGGTTGCCCCGGCATAAAACGCATCATTCCGGTTGTTCCAAGCGATACCAAGATCGAAGCTGGTGCTTTGTTCCGGTGTCAGCGCCGCGTTGCCGAAATCGGAGAATAGCTGGAACAGGCTGGGCGCTTTGAAGCCTTCACCCACGCTGGCTTTAATCCGGATATCGTCTGCTATTTCATAACTGATATCAGCGCCGAAACTTGTCGCGCCGCCAAAATCCGCGTGATCATCATGGCGCGCGCCAATGTGGCCGGACAGACCGCCAAATTCGATGCCCAATTGCGCATAGGCACCGATGATGCGCGTTTCCTGCCGCGCGGTGAAATTGGTTTCGAGACTGGTCCATTCGCTTTCACCGCCAAAATTGACGATCAATGGCCCGATTGGGCGCCATTCGCCGCGCAGTTCGACACGGTCAGAATGGCCATCACTGGTAAAGCCGGGCGCGGTACCGAATGCAGGATTAAAGTTCTGCCGCTCTGTATCCGCGAAGGAGTATGACGCGGTCAGGAAAAGCGGCCCGTTGTCATAGGTGGCGCCGGTCGCAACCGAATATTGCTGCGTTTTGGAGAACTCGTCTGTATCCGCAAGCGCAAAAACAGGTGCCGGAAAACCGTCAATCTCCAGATCGCCTTCGGCATAACGGCCACGTGCAAACAGGGTAATTTCATCCGACAGATACAGGCTGGATCGGCCCGAAATGTCCCATTGTTCAAACCCGTCGGCCTCTGTTCCGCTGGCGGCGGAGGAGAAACCGTCTGTGGTGAGATAGCTGCCGGAAAGGCCCGCATAGAACAGGTCGGTATCGATCCCTCCGGCAGCAGTACCGAAGAACGTATCACGCGCGCCATATTCCGCACTGGCGGACAATCCGGTTTCCGCGCGAGTGGTGACAGCCAGCACACCGGCAACTGCATCGCTGCCCCAAATGGTAGAGTTGGACCCGCGCAGCAAATCAAGCTTCGCAATATTGCCGGTTTGCAAATTGCCAAAATCGAAACCGCCGCTGGGGGAAGCGGGGTCAGCGACACGCACGCCGTCGACCAGAACCAGCAATTGCTCCGCCTCCGCGCCGCGCACACGGACGCTGGTGACTGCGCCCAACCCGCCATTGCGGCTGAATGCCACACCCGGTGCGCGTTCGAGTACGCGGGTGATATCTGCGCCCTGCACCGCCTCGATTTCATCGCGGGCGATAATGGTGACCGCTTGACCAGTGTCTTCGACCTCTGACCGGCCACCCGTAGCGGTAACAGTGATTTGGGCTTCATCGATCTTAAACGCAGCAGTGCAGACCACATCTGGATCACCGCACGTACCTTGGGCAGCCACAGGCGTTGCAAAGCCAGTCACAGAACAACTCAACAATAACAGACATTTACGCATAATAACTCCATCATAAACGCTATCGCTCATGACAAAGACGGCGCACGTATTCGCGCCTCTTATATCTGCCCTCGGTACACCCCGCCCGCCAGCTCGAACGACCACCATGGGCAGGTCTCCTGGCTCCCGGATCATTGCGCCGCTTCCGCCTTCCCGGTCTGCCCAAACAGCATTCCAGTGGCATATTGGAGGCGGCCCTCCCCGGTCACAGTTGCGGGGGCAGCGGATGGTTTGGGGATTATCCCCGCACATCCTTCCCTCTTAGGTCTGCACTACACAGACAACCTATGACGTCGCGGGCCGGATAGGCTGCCTCCCTCATTGCTGCAAGTGCGAATTAACGAATTTTCCCGGCGAGGTAGCGAATTCGGCCGGTAAGAATTCATTCATCATGACGCTTAACGCTGTCTTGTCGCTGTACCGCTAAGGGACACTGACAATCTATGTGTCGCGCGCCCTTTGCGGCGATGATACGCGCGGAAGCGCGCCCCGATCAGCGGGGTATAGCCACGCAAAGCAAGGACGATATTGACCCAACCTGCTGCCCTTTCAGCGATTGAACGCACCGCCCGTTTTCAGGCTCGTATGAGCCAGAAGCGCGCGCCTGCGCATACTCGCCTGCAAGACCGATTGGGCTCGGCAATCAATTCTTTGAAAGGCATGAAGCATAGGGGGCGGCGATTGGCCGCACTGGGTATTGCTTTCGCCGTTCCTGCGATGGCCGCCGCGGCAGAATGGAAACCGTTCGAGGCCACAGCACCAGAAATCGAAGCAGCGCCCGAATTGGAACTGATGCCTTTTGAACAGCCGGGCAACAGTTTCCCCGGATCTGCCTTCTACTATCTGGAAGATGCACCGCGCGCAGCCGCCGGATTGGAAGAAACCGACCTTGCCGTTTTTGATATGTCCGGCACAGGCGAAACAGAGGCAAGTGAATTGGCCGCCGCACGCAATGCCGGCCCGGCCGCCCGCGCCTTTATGGCAAGCGGCGCTGGCATCAGTAAAGCGCGCGCGCTGCAATGCATGACCAATGCGATCTATTACGAAGCTGCCAGCGAAGCGATTGGCGGGCAGCGCGCTGTTGCTCAAGTGGTCCTCAACCGTGTCGCGCATCCCAGCTATCCCAACAGCGTGTGCGGCGTCGTATTCCAAGGCTCCGAACGCACTACCGGTTGCCAGTTCAGCTTCACATGTGATGGCAGTATGCGCCGTAAACCAGGCGCAGGCGCGTGGGCGCGGGCACAGCGTGTCGCACAAGATTCGCTTTCGGGCACAGTGTACGAACCGGTCGGATTGGCCACGCATTATCACACTGTATGGATTTACCCCTATTGGGCGCCAAGCCTGGATCACATCGGAACCATCGGTGCGCACCGTTTCTACAAGTGGAAGGGATCGGCTGGTAAGCCTGCCGCTTTCCGTGCGCGCTATTCGGGCAACGAACCTGCCGCGGCAGCCCGGACCCGCAATGCAACTGCGGACACCGCTGGTGATACGTCTGCACCCGATCCGGTCGCGCTCGCCAATGCCTATGAAGAAGCACGCTTGAAAGCTGTTGCAGAAGCCGAACGCAGCGCACCGGCACAACCTGCACCATCCTATTCTGCGCGCGTCGAAGAACGCGGCGGCGATGAAATCTTCCAAGCGGAAAATCTGCCGGACAGCAGCGGGGTAAAACCTGAATATGCCAATAGCGGGCGGTGGATCAACGATCCGGCCAAGGGGCAATAAGCCCCGAAAAGCCAATAGTTAACACTGCTGAAACCGTGAGTTGGAACAGTCTTTTAGCGCAACCCCGCTAATGGCTGCCCACCGATTAGAGATCAGATAGAGAGTTCCCCCGACCCTATGACTGTCCACTTTGCCGCCGCGCGTAACGCCAACACATCGCCGGTTGCGCGTGTTCTAACACGTCGCCCGATTATGCGCGTAGCCAATGATAATGGCCGGCTGTCAAACGGTCTGGGCCGTGACAATCCGCTGATGCAGGCAGCATTGCGGCATTTCGCCCAGCACGGATTATCTGCCGCTGAAGAAGCAAAAAAATCTGCGGAAGAGGCATTTTTCGCAGGGGACCGGGTAGCCTATGATTGGTGGGTTGGCATTTGCCGGACCATCGACAAACGGCTAGCTGCGGAAATTCAGCGTAAAAATTCAATCGGTTAGCCTTCTGGAACGGCCAATCGGAGACACCACGGTAAATCGCTAAAGCTGCGTTAACCAAAAAGTGACGCATATGCCCTAGAGCATTTTACATGATCAAGGGTGTCCCCTTTGGACTTGTCCGAAAGTTCAAGTCCCGGTTTATGCGAACTGACCCGCTCTCAGAGCGTGTCCGTCGCACGTTGGTGCGTACCCTTTACACGCAGCCATCCAGCCTCATCATTGGCGCGTTTAACGGCATCGTCTCAAGCGGTGTCGTAGCCTATTGCAGTGGGGAATTCTGGCTGAATATCACGTGGGGCATCCTATGTGTCATTGCCATTGGCAGAATCCTATCAGCGCGTTCATTTTCCACCGAAAGTGAGGAGCAAAGCACCTCCCGCATGGAAATCGCCTATGAATTGGGCGCTTTCAGCTATGCTTTAATCTTCGGTATCATAGCCGCTCAAACCATTATCATGGATATCGGCGCACCGCTCGAAGTTCTGATGATTGCCAATGCGATGTGCTATGCCGTCGGCATTTGTGCGCGGAATGCGGGACGGCCCGTTATTGCCTTAGGCCAGCTTGGTCTGGTGGTGGCCCCTGTGTTTTTTGCAGCGTTGTACATTGCGTCGCTGCCGTTCATCTTCCTGGCTATCAACATCGCGCTGCTATTGCCTGCCATGGCATCGATCACCCTCAACGTTTTCAAAGTATTGCGCGATTCCATCGGCGCGGCGGAAACCAGCGGTCAGTTGGCAGAGAAGATGCGCGTATTGGCCCGTACCGACGTGGTCACCGGCCTCGCCAATCGCGCCGGTCTCAACCAAGATATTGTCGAAAAACTGATGCACGTGCGCGACGGTCAACAAATCGCATTGTTCTGGATGGATTTGGACCGCTTTAAGGAAGTCAACGATTTGCTCGGCCATCCGGTCGGAGACCGCGTGCTTCTGGAAGTCGCCAGCCGCCTGAAGGAAGTTGCGCCAGACCACGCCACAGTATCACGTTTTGGCGGCGATGAATTTATCATCTTCTGTGAGGTCGCAGACCGCAAGGAAAGCGAACGTCTAGCCAGCGAATTGCACGCCGAGATTATGCGTCCCGTCCGTATCGACGGGGAACGTCTGGAAATCGGTGCTTCAATCGGCATCGCCTTGCTGCCTGATGATGGTCAAGACGCGGATGCTCTGATGCAAAATGCCGACCTCGCGCTGTATCATGCCAAGGTCAATGGCCGCCGCCAGTCCTGCTTCTACGATCAAACGATGAGCCGCGATCTGGTTCGTCGGCGTGAAATCGAGGCAGAGCTTCGGTCCGCCATTGTCAAAAATGAACTGTCGATCTTCTTCCAGCCGATTATCGATCTGGATACCGGCCGGATCAAGACATTCGAAGCGCTGGTACGGTGGTTCCACCCTGAAAAAGGCGAACTGAAACCGGATGAATTCATCCCCGTAGCGGAAGAAACCGGCGTCATTGTCACATTGGGCAACTGGATCACAGCGCAAGCGGCCAAGGCTGCGGCGCAATGGCCAGAGGACGTGACCATCGCGGTCAACCTATCACCTTTGCAGATTAAAGCACCCGGCGCGGCGCTGGGGATCATGAATGCCCTGCGTGAAGCCGGCCTTGATCCATCACGCTTGGAACTGGAAGTAACCGAAAGCCTGTTCCTCGACGATCACGGCGCCACCGAACACTTTATCGAAGAACTGTCAGCCATTGGCGTGCGGTTCGCGCTTGATGATTTCGGCACCGGCTATTCCTCGCTTGGCTACATTCAAAAATACCCGTTCAGTAAGATCAAAGTTGATCGCAGCTTCGTGTCCGGCCCCAATGTCGGCAAGAAAACCGACGCGATTATCCACGCGGTGGCAGAGCTTGGCTCCAAACTGGAAATGGACATTGTGGCCGAGGGTCTTGAAACAATCGACCAGGTGCGCACCGTCCGCGATGCCGGTTGTACTCTGGGTCAAGGCTATTACTTCAGCCGCGCTGTACCCGATTATCTGGCCGCGATGCTGCTGTCTCAAGAAGAAGACACACGCATCCGTGCGACTGGCTGAATTGCTTCAAGCCACCTTACAAATTCCCGTTTACAAATTCCCGACTTTCCATCGGTAGCGATTACGCCTGCATAATTGCGGCGTTAACCCTATAAATGCAATTGCGAACTATTTGCAAAGATAGTTTGGAATTCCATAGCTTTACGGTTGCAATACCTCTTTTGCGGGCTTAATTCCGTTCACCTACGCTAGGGGCGCTTCTACGCGGGACGATGGGCGCACCACACAGCAGGCTTAAACTGGTCCCGCGTGCTTGGAAGGACACTCCCGGAATATGGCCAATACTGGACGTAATAAGATCGCTCTTATCGGCTCTGGCATGATTGGTGGCACTCTCGCCCACCTCGCCGCGAAGAAAGAAATGGGCGACATCGTCCTGTTCGACATCGCTGAGGGTATGCCGCAAGGCAAAGCATTGGATCTGTCGCAGTGTGGCCCGGTTGAAGGCTTCGACGCGAAGATCACTGGTTCCAACGATTATGCCGATATTGCGGGCGCAGATGTCATTATCGTAACCGCAGGTGTACCGCGCAAGCCGGGCATGAGCCGTGATGATTTGCTCGGCATCAACCTGAAAGTGATGAAGGCGGTCGGCGAAGGCATCAAGAACAACGCGCCTGACGCATTCGTGATCTGCATCACCAACCCGCTCGATGCGATGGTTTGGGCGCTGCGCGAATTTTCAGGTCTGCCGCACAATAAAGTGGTCGGCATGGCGGGCGTTCTGGATAGCGCACGTTTCGCGACTTTCCTCGCTTGGGAATTTGACTGCTCGGTCAAGGATGTGAACGCTTTCGTTCTGGGCGGCCACGGCGACACCATGGTTCCGGTTCTGTCTTATTCCACCATCAACGGCATCCCGGTGAAGGATATGGCGAAGATCAAGGGCATTTCCGAAGACCGCCTCGACGCAATTGTACAGCGTACCCGTGCTGGCGGCGGCGAGATTGTGAAACTGCTCGGCAATGGCTCCGCCTATTACGCGCCGGCAACCTCCGCGATCGCAATGGCCGAAGCCTATCTCGGTGATCAAAAACGCATCCTGCCATCTGCATCCTATGTGACGGGCAAATACGGCGTTGACGGCATGTATGTCGGCGTTCCGACAGTAATCGGCGCGGGCGGCACTGAGGACGTGGTCGAAATTGAACTGACCGAGGATGAGAAAACCAACCTCAAGGTCTCGACCGACGCGGTCGAGGAATTGCTCGAGGCGTGCAAGGCGCTGGATAGCTCGCTGGCGTGAAGGCGTTAGGCTCCCTCCTACTTGCATCCGGACTAATCGGAATGAGCACTCCTGCAACCGCACAGGATTACCCATTCGAGGAGTGGGCGAGCCTCTGGCAGAAGACCTGCGGGTCGCTCGACGCTGCTATTGCTGTGATCGACGACCCGGAGGCACATGGATGGAAAAATGCCGACGCTGACGTGGACGAACCGGCAGCGCGCATCATTGAAACCGCAACCATGAGCGCCCAAGCAAGCTCGGAAGAAGCCAAGCTCACTGGTCTTTATGTCATGCGGCAGTCGACCAACGGCGGAAAGGCTCTGGCGGCATTCCAAGAGATGCAGTTTGTTGATGAGCCCGACAGCTACCTAATGGCCTGCACCATCTACGACGTAAACGCGCCTGCGATGACCATCGAAGACCTCGCCCGGCTTTCTTCGGAGCGACCGTTTACGGACGTTTCAGCGAACGGTCTAACCGTGATCGAATGGCCTGAAGGTGCTGAAGGGTCGGGCCGCATCAAGATGACCGCTGGCAGTATCCCGCAAGATCATCCGGGCGCTGCGCTTCTGCAAAGTGGCCTCGTCCTAAAGACACAATTCGTTTTCTCGGAGACATATGAATGAGCATCCTCGTAAACAAAGACACCAAAGTTATTACTCAAGGCATGACCGGTGAAACCGGCACATTCCACACCCAGCAAGCGCTCGATTACGGGACGCAGATGGTGGGCGGCGTGACGCCTGGCAAAGGCGGCACAACGCATATCGGTCTGCCCAATTTCAACACAGTGCGTGAAGCGGTTGCGGAAACCGGCGCGACGGCATCCTGCATTTACGTGCCGCCACCCTTCGCAGGTGACGCGATCTGCGAAGCTATCGATGCAGAGGTTGAGCTGATTATCGCGATTACCGAAGGTATTCCGGTTCTCGACATGGTCAAAGTGAAGGCCGCGCTTGAAGGTTCCAAATCGCGCCTGATCGGCCCGAACTGCCCCGGCGTTCTGACCCCGAACGAGTGCAAGATCGGCATTATGCCGGGCAAAATCTTCCAGAAGGGGTCTGTCGGCGTTGTCTCACGCTCCGGCACGCTCACTTATGAAGCTGTGCACCAGACAACGATGGTCGGCCTTGGCCAGACCACAGCGGTTGGCATTGGCGGTGACCCCGTCAACGGTACCAACTTTATCGACGTGCTCGACTTATTCCTTGATGATGAGGAAACCAAGTCGATGATCATGATCGGTGAAATTGGCGGCAGCGCGGAAGAAGAAGCCGCTGAATTCCTGAAGCAAGAAGCTGCCAAAGGCCGCAGCAAGCCGACCGTCGGCTTTATCGCTGGCCGTACAGCGCCTCCGGGCCGCCGTATGGGCCATGCCGGTGCGATTGTTTCGGGCGGCAAAGGCGGCGCGGATGATAAAATCGCGGCGATGGAAGCTGCGGGTATCCGCGTATCGCCATCACCAAGCGAGCTGGGCACCACGCTCGACGCGATGCTGAAAGAAATGGCCTGAGGTCAAGCGGGCGGATGCTAGCCGTAATGTTGTGCATCCGCCCACTCCCGGCCTTCCCGTTCTCTACTCCCCAGGGACACGTTCATGAATAAGCCCACCTCCTCCCTCATTCCCGACCTTCCCGATCAGGAAGGCCCGCAGCCGGGCCCTTCTTGGGGTAACGCCAAATGGCTCAATCAAGTGAGCGGAGCGGGTGAGGATCTTGCGCAGGCAATGGACCCGACGCAGATGTCGCTGGATCAGTTGAAGGGCGCGGTCGAGAAGGCGGCCAAGCAGGCAGGCAAGCCGCTCGATAAAGATGCGCTCCAGCACGCGGCTGATATTTCGAACAAGGCGATGACATTGGTCCGCCTCTACCGTGTACGCGGGCATATGGCGGCTGATCTTGATCCGCTTGGTCTGTCCGATCACGGCAAAGTCGATGATCTCACTCTCGAATTCCACGGCCTTGCGGGCATGGAAGATGAAGAGGTTTACGTTAGCGACGTTCTTGGCCTTGAATGGACGACTATCGGCAAGCTGTATGCGCGCCTGCGCGAGGTATATTGCGGCAATGTCGGGCTGGAATATATGCACATCGCCGACACGGAGGAACGCCGGTTCCTGCAGGATAAGTTTGAAAGCCCCGGTGAGACGATCCAATTCAGCCCCGAAGGCAAGAAAGCCATTCTGGGCGCGGTTATCCGCGGCGAGCAATATGAAGCGTTTCTCGGCAAGAAATATGTCGGCACCAAGCGTTTCGGCCTCGATGGCGGCGAAAGCATGATCCCTGCGCTGGAAGCGGTGATCAAACATGGCGGCCAATTGGGCGTGCGCGAAATTATTTACGGCATGGCACACCGGGGCCGTTTGAACGTCCTCGCCAATGTGATGGCCAAGCCATATAAAGTGATCTTCCACGAATTTTCCGGCGGCAGCGCCAGCCCGGAAGATGTCGGCGGATCGGGCGATGTGAAATATCACCTCGGCACCAGCACGGACCGTGCGTTCGATGATATCGAAGTGCATATGTCGCTGGTCCCCAACCCCAGCCACTTGGAAGCGGTCAACCCTGTTGTCCTCGGCAAAGTCCGCGCCCAGCAAGCGATCCGTGATGATCTGGATGCACACGCGGAAGTTCTGCCGGTGCTGATCCACGGTGATGCCGCTTTTGCTGGCCAAGGCGTGGTGTGGGAATGCCTTGGCCTGTCGGGCGTGCGCGGTTATGACACTGGCGGCTGCATCCACTTTATCATCAACAACCAAATCGGGTTTACCACCAGCCCCAAATTCGCGCGCAACAGCCCCTACCCCTCTGATGTGGCGAAAGGCGTTCAGGCCCCGATCCTGCACGTAAATGGCGACGATCCAGAGGCGGTGACATTCGCGTGTAAGCTGGCTGTGGAATACCGCCAGAGATTTGGCCGCGATGTGGTGATCGATATGTGGTGCTATCGCCGCTTCGGCCACAATGAAGGCGACGAACCAAAATTCACCCAGCCGCTGATGTATGATGAAATTCGTAAGCACCCCAAGGTCAGCAAGGTCTATCAAGACCGGCTGATCGCGGAAGGTGAGATCGAGGAAGGCTTTGCCGATGGTTTGGTGAAGGAATTCACCGATCACCTCGAAGAAGAATTTCAGGCCGCTAAGAGCTACAAACCGAATGAAGCGGATTGGTTCGCGGGGCGTTGGAGCGGCTTGCACAAACCCGCCGATGCGGAAAGCGCACGGCGCAATATCGAAACGGCGGTTTCGGATAAGCTGTTCGACAGTCTTGGCCGCACGCTGACAACCGTTCCTGATGATGTGACGATCCACAAAACACTGGGCCGCGTGCTGAAAGCCAAGGCCGAAATGTTTGAAAACGGGCAGGACTTTGACTGGGCAACCGGTGAAGCGCTGGCCTTTGGCAGCCTGGTGACCGAGGGATATGGCGTGCGCCTGTCCGGTCAAGACAGCGGACGCGGCACATTCAGCCAACGTCACGCGGTGTGGATCGACCAGAAAACCGAAGATAAATACATCCCCCTCTCCACTCTGCCGCATGGCAAGTTTGAGGTCTATGACAGCACGCTCAGTGAATATGGCGTGCTGGGCTATGAGTATGGTTTCGCGATGGCGGACCCGAAAACACTAGTCCTGTGGGAAGCGCAATTTGGTGATTTCGCCAATGGCGCGCAGATCATGATCGATCAGTTCATTGCGAGCGGTGAAGCAAAATGGCTGCGGGCCAATGGTCTCGTGATGCTGTTGCCGCACGGATATGAAGGCCAAGGGCCAGAGCACTCTTCCGCCCGACTCGAACGGTTCCTGCAACTCTGCGCGAACGACAATATTCAAGTGTGCAACATCACCGAACCGGCCAATTACTTCCACGTATTGCGCCGTCAAATGCTGCGTCCGTTCCGCAAACCATTGGTCATAATGACGCCGAAAAGCTTGCTGCGGCATCCCATGGCGAAAAGCCCGGCGAGCGACTTTACCGGCGATAGCCACTTCATGCGCATATTGTCTGACCGGACTGAAATTGCGGATGAGAAGGTGAAACGTCTGATCCTGTGTTCCGGCAAGGTCGCCTATGATCTGATCGAGAAGCGCGATGCCGAAGGGCTGGATGATGTATCTATCGTGCGGCTGGAGCAGCTCTATCCGTTCCCGGGCGAACCGCTGGCTGTCAGGCTTAAACGCATGACCAACCTGCAAGAAATTGTCTGGTGTCAGGAAGAACCGCAAAATAACGGCGCGTGGACCTTTGTTGACCGCCTGATTGAAGATGCGGCAAATGCTGCCGGAAAATCAATGCGGCCAATCTATGCCGGACGCGATGCGGCGGCATCTCCGGCCACTGGCCTCGCCAAGCGCCATCAGGAACAGCAGGAAGCGCTCGTCGCGGATGCTCTCGATCTCAAGTCTAACTCTTCTGGCAAGAAGGCCTAAGGAAACATATTATGGCCACTGAAATTACAGTCCCCGCACTCGGAGAGTCGGTTACCGAAGGAACCATCGGCGAATGGCTAAAACAGCCCGGCGATGCTGTTGCCGTGGATGAACCGATCGCAAGTCTGGAAACAGACAAAGTTGCAATCGAAGTGCCTTCTTCCGTCGCCGGCGTGATGAGCGCGCACAAGGCCGAAGTCGGCGATACAGTCGAAGTTGGCGCGGTTATCGCGATCATCGAAGCAGGCGGTTCTGCCGCTGCTGCACCCGCCACACCGGAACCGGCGGCCAAAACTGCCGCATCGGCATCGACAACGACCGAGAGCAGTTCCGACGTTTCGCAAACATTGTCGCCCGCCGTCCGCCGCGCAGTTCTGGAACACGGCATTGATCCTTCCACCGTGAAGGGCACCGGCAAAGATGGTCGCCTGACTAAGGAAGACGTGATCGCCGCCGCCAAAGCAAAAGGCGATACGCCTGCACCGGCCCCCGCCGCTGCCTCCGCCTCCGCAGCGCCAGCACAAGCGGCCGCGCCAACCTCCGCTCCTGCGGGAACCCGCAACACAGAGCGCGTCCGGATGACCCGTTTGCGCCAGACAATCGCCAAACGCCTGAAAGGCGCACAAGATACCGCCGCGCTGCTCACCACATTTAATGATGTGGATATGACCGCCGTCATCGAAGCGCGGGCCAAATACAAAGACCTGTTCGCCAAGAAGCATGACATCAAGCTGGGCTTTATGGGCTTCTTCGCCAAGGCAGCGCATCTGGCATTGAAAGACGTGCCGAGCGTCAACGCGCAAATCGACGGTGATGAAATTGTCTATCACGACTATGTCGATATTTCAGTCGCCGTCAGTGCGCCCAATGGCCTCGTCGTTCCCGTTGTCCGCGATGTCGATAAGAAGGGCTTCGCCCAGATCGAGAAAGACATCGCTGATTTCGGTCGCCGCGCCCGCGATGGTTCGTTGACGATGGATGATATGTCTGGTGGTACCTTCACCATTTCCAATGGCGGTGTGTTTGGCAGCCTGATGTCCACCCCGATCATTAACCCGCCGCAAAGCGCCGTGCTTGGCCTGCACCGGATCGAAGATCGCCCGGTTGTGGTCGATGGTGAAGTGGTGGTGCGCCCGATGATGTATATTGCCTTGTCTTACGATCACCGTCTGATCGATGGCCGCGAGGCTGTAACCGCACTCAAAATTATCAAAGACGCAATCGAAGATCCGACACGGATGCTGATCGACCTATAGGATACGAATAATGGCTGACCATTCATACGACTACGATTGCCTGGTAATTGGCGCTGGCCCGGGCGGCTATGTCGCCGCCATTCGCGCCGCACAATTGGGTCTGAAAACCGCCTGCGTGGAAAGCCGCGAAACATTGGGCGGTACGTGCCTCAATGTGGGCTGTATCCCATCCAAGGCGTTACTCCACGGCTCTGAGCTGATGGACGAAGCCAATAATGGTCACATGGCAACATGGGGCCTGAAGGCCAATGTCGAGCTCGATCTGGATGCCATGATGGCGGAAAAGACGAAGGCTGTGGGCGAGCTTACGGGCGGAATCGAGTTCCTGTTCAAGAAGAACAAAGTCACGTGGATCAAAGGCCATGCGACCTTCAAAGACGGTCACAGCGTTACCGTTGGTGACGACACGGTGACCGCGAAAGACATCATCATCGCAACCGGCTCCAGCGTTACCCCGCTGCCCGGTGTCGATGTCGATAATGCTGCCGGACGGATTGTGGATTCCACAGGCGCTCTCGAATTGTCCGAAGTGCCGGAACATCTTGTCGTGATCGGCGGCGGCGTGATCGGTTTGGAACTGGGTTCCGTTTGGCGGCGTTTGGGCGCGAAAGTCACCGTCGTTGAATATCTCGATATGCTGCTGCCGGGCATGGACAAAGACGTTCGCAAAGAAGCTGGCCGCATCTTCAAGAAACAGGGCATGGACCTGAAATTGAAGAGCAAGGTCACTGGCGCTTCGGTCAAAGGGAAAACGGTTTCTCTTACCGTAGAACCAGCTGCCGGCGGAGAGGCAGAAACCATCGAGGCCAGCCATGTGCTGGTGTCAATCGGTCGCCGTCCCAACACCGACAAACTCGGCCTTGAGAATATCGGTATTGAAACCAACAAGCGCGGCCAGATTGAAGTGGATCATGACTTCCGCACGCCAGTCGATGGCGTTTGGGCAATCGGCGATGTCGTACCCGGCCCGATGCTTGCCCACAAAGCCGAGGATGAGGGCATTGCTTGTGCAGAAAACGTCGCTGGTCAAACCGGTATCATCAATCACGCAGTGATCCCCGGCGTGGTCTATACCATGCCGGAATTTGCTGATGTCGGCCTGACTGAAGAAGCCGCCAAAGAAGCCGGGCACACCGTCAAAGTGGGTAAGTTCCCGATGATGGCCAATAGCCGCGCCAAGGCAAACCGCGACACAGATGGTTTCGTGAAGGTTGTCGCAGATGCAGAGACTGACCGGGTTCTGGGCGTGCATATCGTTGCCAGCCTTGCGGGCACCATGATCGCGCAGGCAGCACAGGCAATGGAATTTGGCGCAACGTCAGAAGATATCGCCTATACGTGCCACGCACACCCAACCCATGCGGAAGCTTTGAAAGAAGCGGCAATGGCCGTGCAGGGCAAACCGATCCATATGTGATCGGTTGCTTTTGACCAATTTGGGCCCGCCCTCACCCATTCGCGAAAAATTGCCAGCAATGGCAGCGCTCGCATTACCGGTGTTGGCGGGCTTATTGTATCTGGCGCTGGCAAGCGCACCGCAAAATCATCTCATCATCAACGGCGCTGCTCTGGCCGCCGCGCTGCTGTGGGCGGCCTTCGGGCAAGGCCCGTCCACACTCGCATCGGCCCGGATCATGTGCGGGCTGCTGTTGGCTCTGCTCTATATTCCGTTGATCACGGGGCCCGATATAATCGGTGTTACGCGTTGGCTGCCGGTTGGCCCATTCATGCTCAACGCCGGCACATTGGCCTTTCCCGCGCTGGCAGTGCTGAGCGCGCGTGACGAACAGTACGCACCCGCCATACTGCTGTTGGCGCTATTCGCGGCATTGCTGCAACCGGATGCGGCATTGGGGTTCGCGATCACCTTTGCCGCTGCGGGGTTGCACGATGTGACCAAAGACTGGCGGATCGGCTTGGTCACTATCATAGGCTTTATCGCCAGCATCCTGATGGCCCTGCGCGGAGAGCTGCCGCCCCAACCCTTTGTTGAAAGAGTGCTGATCGACGCGCTGGCATCGATGCCGGCAGTCGCATCACTTTTGATCATCAGTCTTGTCGGCAGTTTCTGCCTTATACTGTTTGGTATCCACCTCCCTCGCCGCCAACGGTTTGCGCTGGCTGGCGCTATGTTCGGCTTTGTGATTACGGCGATGATGTCAAACTACCCCAGCATACTCATCGGCTATGGTGCCGCACCTATACTGGGCTTTGGTTTAGCCTTCGGCCTTGCTGTCCGGCGCAAAAAGGATTTAACTATTTAACATCAAGAGCTTGCGTTCCGCAATCCTTATGCAATACTTACGCAAAAGGGTGATGCTATGGGACTACCAATTCTTACCAGTGAACCGGGCGCGCAAGACATCGCGGCGCAGATACGCGATGGTAAGCTCTCGCCGAGCGAAGCGGTCGACCAAGCGATAAAACGGATCGAAGAGCTAGATGGCGACATCAATGCTGTTCCGGTGCGTGACTTTGACCGGGCACGCGCCGCCGCGAAGGAAATGGACTCCGTCACGCCATCCTATGACCGCCCATTATTCGGCGTCCCGATGACGATCAAAGAGAGTTTCGATATCGAAGGTTTGCCGACCAGTTGGGGGCATGAACAGTTCAAAGGCAACATCGCCAAAAGGGACGCAAAAGTTGTGCGCCAGCTAAAGGGTGCTGGTGCGATTTTTCTTGGCAAGAGCAATGTGCCACCGGACTTGGCCGATTGGCAGTCTAACAATCCGGTCTACGGCCAGACGCGCAACCCACACGATCATACGCGCAGCCCCGGCGGTTCCTCCGGCGGGGGCGCTGCTGCCGTTGCGGCGGGAATGGTGCCCTGTGAATACGGCACTGATATTGGTGGTTCTGTGCGTGTTCCGGCCCATTTTTGCGGCGTCTGGGGCCATAAATCCTCTTGGGGTCTGATCAGTAAACAGGGCCATGACCATCCGCAAATGTCAGGGCGTGACGCGCATGATGGCGTTCTTTCAATTGCCGGACCGATTGCCCGCAATGCGGATGATCTGGATCTACTTATCCGGATGACGGCGACAGTTTCTTTAGGAGAGGCTGGCAAGCCGCTGAAAAGCTGCAAGTTCTTGGTCATCGCCGATCAAACGGCAAGCCCGGTAGATGCTTCGGTAGCAGGCCCGATGGAGAACGCGCTGGCTGAACTGGAGAAGGCCGGCGTATCTATCGCACGCAGCAGCGATCTTATCCCTGATCTCGAACAACAACACGCTGACTATATGCGGATGCTCGGCATCGCGATGGCCCGGGGCGCACCGGGGCCCGACGGGAAACGGGCGAGCGCGACAGATTGGTTCGACTTGCTGGATATACAATGCCGCAGCGAATTGTCGTGGGCCGCACTGTTCCAAAAATTTGATTATGTCATCGCGCCCCCCGCGCCTGTGGTCGCGATCCCGCATGATGACCGGCCAGTCAGGGATCGAACGGTGTCGATTAACGGAACCGACCGGCCCTTTGCAGAGGTGTTTGCATGGGCGGGCATATCGACCTTTCCCAACCTGCCCGGCACAGTTCTGCCGGTGGGGGCGAGCGGCGGCCTGCCCACAGGATTGCAAATTATCGGTCCGCGCTGGTCCGACTTGGACTGTATTGCTATCGCACGCGCGGTTGGTGAGATTCTGCACCGCTAATACCTGTCTAAGGAAACCGAAATGCCATCGCATAATTGGATGCTGCGCGTCGCTCCTCCGCATATCCGGTTGGAATGCTTCCTTACGGCCTACTGCCGGAAAGCCGCATCCTTCGATGCTTGAACCAGTCGCTATCTTGACCCCTGTCGTCGATATTCTTGATCTGCTGGGCGTGGCCCTCTTCGCGCTCACCGGCGCATTGCTTGCAGCCAAGGAACGCCAGACATTTGTGACCATGGCATTCTTTGCTCTGGTAACGGGCGTGGGCGGCGGTACAATCCGGGATCTTCTGATTGATGCGCCTGTATTCTGGGTGGCGGATGCGTGGGTGGCTGCGATTTGTCTGGGCACCGCGGTCATCGCATGGTTCACGCCGACCAAGTGGTGGGACGGCAAGTTTCTCGATTACGCGGACGGGCTGGGTTTGACCGCCTATGCTGTTTTGGGCGCGGCAAAGGCCATGACATACGGAATACCGCCAGTCCCAGCAGCGATGATGGGTATTATCACAGGCTGCGTTGGCGGGATCATCCGTGATGTCGTCGCCGGACGGCCGTCAATTATCATGCGGCCAGAGCTTTACGTCACCGCAGCAGCCCTATCTGCATCCATCTGCGTCGCCGGAATGATGGCCAATCTGCCCAATGTGATCACATGGTCCGTCGCGACCACTGCCGGGTTTCTTCTGCGCGGCGTGGCCATCAGATACAATTGGGCCCTTCCCTCCTATAGAGAGGGAAAGGCCGGAATTGCTGATAGCGAATAAGAGCAGCCTATCGCCCGATAGGCCGGCGCAGACTTAACCGCCGAAGCCGTCTTCTTCATAATATTGGCCGTTTACCGGACCGCCGGGATAGGCGGGTTGGCCATTGCTAGGCGTTGTGCTGGGTACAGAGCCTTGGGCATCTGCCTGACGGCGCATTTCGGCATAACGGTCGGCGCTATGCTGGCGATCTTGGCCCTGATAATTTGCACCGCCTCCGGTGTAAGACACGCTCTGGCTGCCATAGGAAATATTGCTCACCCGGCCATCATTACCAATCTGGCAATTGAACCCTTCGCCATCATAGAGGCGTCCGGTGACATTCCAGCCAGCCCCGGTGCGATCGACCCCGTCGACGCTTTCCACACGCACGTCGCGCTCAATCTCTTGCAGGCACATATTGACTGCCCGGTCGAGGCCCTGTCCGCTATTGGACCGGCGCGGTTGATAGTTAGGCTGCGTTGACGGGTAACTGCGAGCATCACGGCGCGGCTTTGACGCGGCGCTGGCAATGGCAGCAATACCGCCCAGAATAAGTACACCTGCGATCACATCACCGGCATCCACTCCGCGATGGCGATGATGACGCCCGCGATAACGGCGGTAGCGGTCTGCATTCTCGCTATCAGCCTCGAATACAGAAAAGCCAGCCGGAGCAGTGCCTGCCGGTGCAACGGGTAAATCCGCAGCAGCAACCGGCACCGCGGCCATAGATAGGGCCGCCGTCATGGCTGCGATAGATGATAGAGTTTTGAAACGGGTCATAGTGTGCCCCCAGAATTGGTAGAAACGGCCTTTGCCGCGATTGTGACAACACTAGGCGGCCCAGGCTTGCTTCAGCCTGAACCGCCCGGTGGGATGGTTAGAGGGTTAAAATGCTACTCAACGCAGGCCGCGAATACCGCGATAGTTTAAGCCCTGCACACGGCCCCGCGATACATCGCAAGAGAACCGGCCGCGATCCGCGCCATAACCTCGACGGTCATATCCGCGCGATCCTTGGACCTCGATCCGGCCCTTTACGCGCCAGCCATAGCGGGTCCGTTCAACGTCACGGATTTGCGTGACATCGGCATAGCGGAAACCAGACCGGCGGGCATCGCGTTCAGCGGCGCGGATACAGCGTTCTACTGCGCGCTCTCCATTCCCGCGGCGGCGATCATAGCGGGCATCGTAGCGATTATCATGACGGTAGCCATCGCGGTACCGGTCACGCTTATTTCCGGAAGAGAGGATAGCTGCAAGTCCGCCGATGATCACGGCGCCAGCGATTACCTCGCCAGCACTAATCTTGTCATTGTGCCGATCACGGGCATAGGCTGGTGCAGCAGAAGTCACCGCCATCGCGCCTGCGGCGACGGCAACAACCGATTTTTTGGCAAGTGCTTTGGAAATGGTCTTCATGGGGTATTTCCTCGTTCTATGCCGGGGCAACATCGCCTCGACTTCAAACTCGGTATAGCCACCCCCCTATGTGAAGAGCCTGAATTACCCTTGCAGCAAATGTTCAGGAAAGTGCACACTTTCCTGAACGCTGCGTAATTTGGCTATTATTCACCCACGCCGGAAAGATCGAGACCGGTGTGGTATGCCAGGAAAGCCCCCACATCAGCCGCTTCTTCGATGGCCTTGTCCGTCGGTTTACCTGAACCGTGGCCAGCGCGGGTCTCGATGCGGATCAAATGCGGCTTGTCACCAATATCGGCAGCTTGCAGGGCTGCGGTATATTTGAAGCTATGGCCCGGTACCACGCGGTCATCCGTATCCGCCGTAGTGACCAAGATTGCCGGATAGTCAGTGCCATCCTGCACATTGTGGTACGGCGAATAGGACAGAAGCAGATTAAAGTCGGCCTCTTTCGATGGATAGCCATAATCATCGACCCAATACCGTCCGGCAGTAAAGCGATCAAAACGCAGCATATCCATTACGCCCACAGCCGGATGGGCTGCATCAACCAGGTCCGGGCGTTGATTGGTCACTGCCCCAACCAGCAATCCGCCATTGGAACCGCCTTCAATCGCCAGGCCATCCGGGGTCGTGATCCCGTTGGCCTTCAGATATTCACCTGCAGCGATGAAATCATCGAACACGTTCTGCTTGTTTTCGCGCCGGCCGCCATCGTGCCATGCTTTGCCATACTCTCCGCCGCCGCGAATATTGGCCAGCACATAGGCACCGCCGGCATCGAGCCAGGCAATCCGGGAGGGGTTGAAGCCCGGTGTCAGCGAGATATTAAACCCGCCATAGCCATATAATAATGTCGGGACCGCCTCGCCCGATGCAGCAATATCTGCCCGGCGGACGAGGAACATCGGCACCCGTGTTCCATCTTTGGAAGTGTAGAATTTTTGTTCTACTGTGTAGTCTTTGGGATTGAAGGCGACCTCGGGCCGCTCCCAAACAGAGCTCTCACCGCTTTCCAGATCATATTTATAGATCGCGGTTGGCTGGTTGAAGCTGGAGAAGGAGTAGAACACCTCTCTATCATCGGCATCACCGCCAAATCCGCCCGCGCTCCCGATGCCGGGCAAAGCTACTGTGCGGATCTCCGAACCGTCCAGCGCGTGGACACTGACTTCGCTTTTCGCATCGACCAGATATTCGGCGACCAGCTTGCCGCCAACCATCGACACACCATCAAGCTTCGTTTCCCGCTCAGGAATAATCACTTCACGGGCCAGATCGTCGCTGGTGATGTCAATTGCCACGACTTTCTGTAGCGGCGCATTCTCGTTGGTAACGAAGAAGAAACGCGGCCCCTTATTGCCGATATAGCTGAAATTGCTCTCAAACCCCGGGATGATCACGCGCGGTGTGCGGTCTTCCCCAGCAAGGTCAATCAAGGATACTTCATACCGGTCGTCAGTGCCGCTAGAAGAATAGGTGATCAAATAGGCGCCATCATTGCTGACCACGCCAACATTGTTCAGCTCCGGCCGATCAGCCGTTTCAAAGACCACCACATCATCCGATTGCGGCGTACCCAGCTTGTGAAAATACACTTTCTGATTGGTATTCAGCGCCTGGAATGTCTCGCCCTCTTCAGTGACAGGGAAACGGCTGTAATAGAAACCGGAACCGTCCTTCGCCCATTCCAATGCGGAAAACTTGATCCACTCGACCTTATCTTCCAGCACTTCGCCTGTGGCGACATCCAGCACGCGGGCTGTTCGCCAGTCGCTACCGCCATCTTGAATACCGTAGAGCAGCTTTGATCCGTCTTCCGTCGGCACCCAGCCCGCCAATGCGGTCGCGCCATCCTCAGCCCATTTATTAGGGTCAATCAGAACGCGCGGTTCACCGTCAAGGCCGTCCCGGACATAGAGCACGGATTGGTTCTGCAATCCGTCATTGCGGGAATAGAAGTAATTTCCGCCCTTCTCGACCGGGATGCCGAACCGTTCGTAATTATAGAGCTCTTTTATCCGCGCCTCATAGGCTTCGCGGCCCGGCAAGGCAGCCAGATAGTCTGCCGCCAATTCGCTTTGCGCTTTGACCCAGTCTGCCACTTTGGCGCTGTTGCGCACATCCTCTTCAAGCCAGCGATACGGATCAGCGACTTCATTCCCGAAAATTGTCTCAACAACATCACCGGTTTCGGATACGGGATAAGCGGGCAAAGGAACCTCATGATCATGGGCGGAAAGCGGGCCAGACACCGTCAATGCAGCGGCCGACGCAGCGAGTAAAAGGGTACGCAAGCGAGTTGGGGTACGCATCGTTCTCTCCGGAAATTTCTATTGGTTACCGATGTAATCAAATGACGGCGTATTACAATGTTTGCTGCCACACCATCTCTAACCGCGGACACTCCGCACCGATACGCAAAGAAAAAGGGCCAGCAAGTTTCCCTGCTGGCCCCTTTGGTGATTTGTGAAATGCGGCGCCTTACGCGTCGTCATCCTCATATTCATCAGTCATTACCGGGCCGCTATCTTGGCCTTTGGCGTCAACATCGCGGTCAACCAGTTCGATGACAGCCATCGGTGCGGCATCACTGCCGCGCAGGCCCGCTTTAATGATGCGTGTATAGCCGCCGTCGCGATCTGAATAACGCTCTGCCAGAACGTCAAACAGCTTCTTCAGTTGGGTTTGGTCAAGCAAACGGCTTTGCGCCAAGCGGCGATTGGACAGGCCGCCTTTTTTGGCAAGCGTGATCAGCTTTTCAATATAGGGGCGCAGTTCTTTGGCTTTTGGAAGCGTGGTGTGGATCTGTTCGTGCTTGATCAGCGCAGCTGACATATTGCGGAAAAGAGCCTTACGGTGGCCGGTTTTACGGCTCAAAGTACGCTGTGAAAGACCGTGACGCATAATGTATTCCTTTTAATGCTGACCCTTCTAAGCGGAAAAGCGCAAGCGGCTTTTCCTGAAGGGATCAGGCGTTCGTAAGGGGCCCGTATCAGGTAGCCCAGTGCTGGCGGCGCTTTCCCACTATCGGGAGGTGCGCCGCCGAAACCTGTTTTAACCGAGCAGCTCTTGTTCGAGCTTCTTGGCCATTTCTTCGATGTTCTCTGGCGGCCAGCCTGGGATATCCATGCCAAGGCGCAGACCCATGCTCGACAGCACTTCTTTGATCTCGTTCAGAGACTTGCGGCCAAAGTTTGGAGTACGCAGCATCTCTGCTTCGGTTTTCTGTACCAGATCGCCGATGTAGATGATGTTGTCGTTTTTGAGGCAGTTTGCCGAACGGACGGACAGTTCCAACTCGTCGACCTTCTTGAGAAGGTAACGGTTGAGCTGGTTCGCATCGTCTTCTTGCGGTGCAGCAGCCTGACCGATCATGGCGCTTTGCGGTTGCGGCACGCCATCTTCGAAGTGGACGAACAAAGTCAGCTGATCCTGAAGAATACGGGCAGAATATGCCACTGCATCTTCCGGAGAAACGGTACCGTCTGTTTCGACAGTCAAGCTGAGCTTATCGAAGTCCAGCTCTTGTCCAACACGGGCCTTGTCGACCTTGTAGCTGACCTGACGGACAGGTGAGTACAGCGAGTCAACCGGGATCAAACCGATCGGCGCATCTGCCGGGCGGTTTTGAACCGCGGGCACATACCCGCTGCCAACATCCGCTGTCAGTTCCATGTTAAAAGTCGCACCATCATCAAGATGACAGATGACCAGATCTTTGTTCATCACTTCGATGTCGCCAGAAACGGCAATATCGCCAGCTTTCACTTCAGCCGGACCAGTCATGGAAAGTTGAAGACGCTTAGGACCCTCGCCTTCCATTTTCAGCGCGATTTGCTTCACGTTAAGAACGATGTCGGTCACGTCTTCGCGCACACCAGCGAGCGAAGAGAATTCGTGAAGGACATTCTCGATCTTGATAGATGTAATTGCAGCACCCTGAAGGCTGGACAGCAATACGCGGCGCAGCGCATTGCCGAGCGTCAGGCCAAAGCCGCGCTCCAATGGTTCAGCGATAAAAGTGGCCTTGCGAGTTTTATCGCCGCCTTCTTTAATCTCCAGAGTGTTGGGTTTCTTGAGTTCCTGCCAGTTCTTCGTGTTGACGGACATGAAATTCCCCTAATTCGCTTTAAAGCGTGTTCAGATGCGGGCTGGACCGGTGTGCTGGGTGTCTGATCCCCAACATGTCCGGTCCGAAAAAACATGGCGGCCCCGCGCGGCACCGCCATGGTAATACGGATCAGACGCGGCGACGCTTAGATGGCCGAACCCCGTTATGCGGGATCGGTGTAACGTCACGGATCGACGTGATTGTGAAGCCCACTGCAGCAAGACCGCGCAGCGCACTTTCACGGCCCGAACCCGGGCCCTTCACTTCGACTTCCAGCGTACGGACGCCGTGTTCGGCTGCCTTCTTGCCGGCATCATCTGCTGCGACCTGTGCAGCGTAAGGAGTCGATTTACGGCTCCCCTTGAAACCCATCATACCAGCGCTGGACCAGCTAATTGCATTGCCCTGTGCATCGGTGATGGTGATCATGGTGTTGTTAAAGCTGGCATTGATGTGTGCAACACCGCTTGAAATGTTCTTTTTGTCGCGTTTTTTAACCCGACCTGCTTCGCGTGCCATAGTTTCGGTTTCCTAACTCTATCGGAAGAATGAATAAGCTGCTGCCTGCAATTAAGCGGCTGCGCTTACTTCTTCTTACCCGCGATTGGCTTCGCCTTACCCTTGCGGGTACGGGCATTGGTGTGCGTGCGCTGACCGCGAACGGGCAGACCATTACGATGACGCAAGCCGCGATAAGACCGGAGGTCCATCAGGCGCTTGATGTTCATCGCAGTTTGGCGACGCAAGTCACCTTCGACAGTGTGCGCTTCGTCAATCGCTTCGCGAATTGACAGCACTTCTGCGTCAGTCAGATCCTGCACCCGGCGGGTGTGATCCAGACCAAGCTGGTCGGCGATTTGGACAGCCGTTGTGCGGCCAATTCCGTGAATGTAGGTGAGCGCAATAATCACGCGCTTATTTGTGGGTAGGTTTACCCCGGCAATACGAGCCACTTACTTCTCCAATGCTCCACAAAGGCTCTGCACATATTCGCTTACCGAAGCTGTGCGCCCTCATCTCATAGCGATACACATCCGAAGCCTGCTTGCTGCTAACGCAAAAATCCGGTTGGCTCACAAAACTGCGGGCCTGCCGGATTTATCCGAGACTGACGAATGAACCGCGCGCTTAGTAGGATTCGCGCGCATGGTCAATACTAATGAGGAAGTCTTTGTTCGAAGGCGTAAAATGGGGCGATGTTACGCAATTTCAAGACGGCCTGGCCATTATGATCGCCGCTGCCCGATCAGATGTAAAACCTTCTGTTCAAAGGGGCGAAAGTAACAGTCCATTTACCACACAACGCCTAGATTAATCCCGTGATATTGCAACCGTCCCGTCTGCGCGCCTGGAGCGCCTGGCTATTGGCCGCATTGTGCGTATTCTGCGTGCAAGCCATTGCGCCATCTGCTGCCCATGCCGGCAGGCTGGAAGCAGGCACATTTACCGCCCATGATACGTTCGCCAGCCACGACCCGGTAAGAGTGAATTTTCAGCAAGCGTTTGATGTTCCCCCCGTTGTAATCGCGATTACATCCCAAGCAGGTAGCAACTCGGCCAGCATCAGAATCACCAACGTCACCACAACCGGTTTTGACGAGCTCGGCCTCGAACCCGACAATTGGGATGGACGCCATATCGCGATGGTAGTCTATTACATAGCTGTCGAGCCGGGTCGGCACGTCTTGCCGGATGGCTCTGTCATCGAAGCCGGGCGCACCACCACCACTGCCACACAGTTTGGCAGCGGATTTACAGGCGGCACCGCCAGCTGGGCGACCGTCAATTTCTCCAGCGCATTGCCGGGCACGCCAACTGTGATCCACCACTTGCAAACTGCCAACAGCGAAACGCGCGATGTCGCCAACGTTGCCTCGCGGCCGCATATCACCTCCGTGGCACAATCGCTTTCGCCGTCCAGCTTCCAGTTGGCGATTGATCGCAGTCAAGCCAATAGCGGCCCCTTCCCCTCCGCTGAAACGATCGGCTGGGTTGCATTCCCGGCAGGCGGGACCGGCACGTTTCCTGACACATCTGGCACGTCCGTCACGTGGAGCGCGGTCAACACTGCCGCCAATGTCAGGGGCTGGGATAATGGATGTTTTACAAACGGTTTTGGCCAGACAAGCGCAACACGGATTGCCGTCGCCAAAAAAATCTCGCGCAATAACCCTGATGGCGGGTGGTTCCGTTGGTGCAGCCTTAGCAGTACAACCATCGGAGTTCGGGTTGATGAAGACCGCGATCAGGACAACGAACGCGGTCTCTCAACGGCCGAGGCGGAACAGGCCGGCATCATTGCATTTTCGCGGGCTTTTCATGCGAACTTGTCCGCCAGCCTATCGGTTACCAAAACCCGTTCATCCATCGTCGATCCGCAGAGCCGCGGCTTTGCCTTGCCGGGGGCCTTGGTCGATTATCTGATTACCGTGACGAATGCAGGCAACGCGCCGCCCAATTATGACAGCGTCATTATAACCGAAGCCCTTCCGGCAAATATGGCTTTGGTCGTTGCGGATTATGCAGGGCCCGGTAGCGGCCCTGTCCCGTTTACCGATGGCTCTCCGGCCAGCGGCCTAACCTGCACATTCGTGTCGCTTGCCAGTGCAAGCGATTGCCTGTCCTTTTCGACCGACGGCACCAGCTTTAGTTATAGTCCGGTGGACTCTGGCGACGGCACAGACCCATTGGTGACCCATATCAGGATCCAGCCATCCGGGTTTATGGCCGCCGACACTGGCGCGGGCCCCAGCCAATTCCGCCTGAGGCTCCGCGGCCAGATCGACTAATGGCTTAGACTACGCCGAATGCCAGCATGGCGTCGGCAACTTTTTTGAAGCCCGCAATGTTGGCGCCTTTCACGTAATCAACATGGCCGGTGCCATCATCGCCATATTCGACGCATTTGTCGTGAATGCCCTCCATAAGCTCGGTCAGCATATCGCCAAGACGTTCTTGGTTCCAACTGATCCGCTCAGAATTCTGGCTCATTTCAAGACCTGACACGGCAACGCCGCCCGCATTCGCGGCTTTACCGGGGCCATACATAATCTTCGCATCATGGAAGACGTGCACACCCTCAAGCGTGGTCGGCATATTGGCACCTTCTGACACGCCTTGAACGCCGTTTTCGACAAGCGTTTTGGCTTCGTCCTCATTCAGTTCGTTCTGGGTTGCACATGGCAGCGCAAGATCACACTTCACGCCCCATGGACGGTCGCCTTCGTGATAGGAGGCGCCAGAAAACTCGTCGCAATATTCACTGATCCGGCCGCGCTTTACGGTTTTCAGATGTTTGATCCAATCGATCTTTTCTTGCGTAATGCCGTCGGGATCATGGATAAAGCCGCCGGAGTCCGACAGTGTCAAAACCTTGCCGCCCAGCTGTGTGATTTTTTCCGCCGCATGTGTCGCCACATTGCCCGAGCCGGAAATTACCGCCGTTTTCCCTTCAACATCTTCACCCTTATGTTTGAGCATATTCTGCAGGAAATACACGGCACCATAACCAGTCGCCTCTGGGCGCATCTGCGAACCGCCAAATTCGATAGCTTTGCCGGTCAGAACCCCTTCCCAGCGATTGGTGATCCGTTTGTACTGGCCGAACATATAGCCAATCTCGCGTCCACCAACACCGATATCGCCCGCAGGAACATCTGTATCTGGGCCAATATGGCGATAGAGTTCAGTCATAAATGCCTGACAAAAACGCATCACTTCGCTGTCGGACTTCCCGCGCGGGTTGAAGTTGGAACCACCCTTCCCCCCGCCCATCGGCAGGCCGGTAAGAGAGTTTTTGAAGGTCTGTTCAAAAGCGAGGAATTTCAGCACACTTTCCGTCACGCTGGGGTGAAAACGGATGCCGCCTTTATAAGGGCCAATGGCATTATTGTTTTGGACCCGCCAACCGCGCTGGACGCGGATGTTGTGGTTGTCATCTTCCCAGCAAACCCGGAATGATACCACCCGATCGGGTTCAGCAATGCGGCGGAGGATCTGGGCAGCGTGATATTCTTCTTTATCGTCGATAAAGCCGTAAACATCTTGCGCCACTTCTTGCACGGCCTGGATAAATTCCGTCTGTCCGGGATTACGCTTCTTCACACCCGCCATGAATGTGTCCAAGTCTACGTGGTCAGTGACTGCCATTTGTAATCCCCCTTTATGTCGGCCCAAAATTTTAAGCGCCGGTTATGCCATCATCCTATTGGTCGCCCAAATCAAAGTCGCCAAAGGCATCTTCGACAGAAACCTTGTCTTCCTTCTCTTTCGCCTCAGCATCCTCACTGGTTACATCCGTATCCGATGCGCTTGCTGGTTCTTCAGGCTCGGCTTTTGGCGCCGCTTCATCCGGCCCCTCCTCCGTTGATCCTTCGATAGAAGTGATCGGCTCCAGTTGCTTGGACAAACCTGACAATTGCTGGCTTACCACCGCATCAACGGCTTTCGCGATAACGGGAACATCAAACCGCATGTACCCACCGACAGCATATTCAAAGGTGACGGTTGTCCCCTCATCGCTTTCCGCCATTGTCACTGTTAGAATTCCGGTAACAGGCTCGCTCTGCAACGGGCCAAGGCTGCCGCGCATCCGCAAGGCTGTATCAGGTATCGATAGCAGCACGGTCATATGCTCGACACTGCCGGCAAGGCCGATCTTGCTGGCACTGTCATTGGCTGGAATGCGCTCACAGAAACAACCCCCTGCTTGCGGGGTCAGCATCATATTTGCAGCATCGCCGGAAAAGGTGTGGCTGGAATTCCACCACTCACCCGGTGAGATCAGCTTGAGCCACGTCTCGCGCGCAGTCGCCTTAACAGTCACACTATCCTTGGTGACGAAAGCGTCCGCTTCCTGCTCCACGACTTCCGCTTGTGCAGGCGCGGCAAAAGCCAATGCAGCGGCTAGCGCTGCAGAATATATTGGAATTCGCATCAAATCCTCCGTTACCGGCCTTCTATCCCAAGAAAGGCCAGCTTTGGAAAGGACCGAATACAGTTAGGTGAGAATTGCGTCCAATGCGGCGGTCACAGTTTCGATGCTATCCATGCCATCCACCCGGGTCACAATGCCGCGCGCTTCGTAGATTGGCAGGATCGGTGCGGTCTTACCGCGATATTCCTGCATCCGTTGACGGACAGTTTCTTCATTATCATCTGCGCGGCGTTTGAATTCTGTAGACCCGCATTTGTCGCACACGCCGTCCTTGGCGGGTTGCTTGTGACGGTCATGATAGCCGGTACCGCAATTGCCGCACGTGAAACGCCCAGTGATCCGGTCAACCAGCGCGTCTTCATCCACGCTCAGTTCAATCACATGGTCAAGCGACCGGCCATGCTTCGCCAGAATATCATCAAGCGACAGCGCCTGCGCTTCGGTCCGCGGGTAACCGTCAAAAATCGCGCCGGTTGTTTCCGGCATAGACGCCAGTTTGGCATCAATCATGGCCGAAACAATCTCGTCTGATACCAACTGGCCGGAATCCATCACATCAGCAACTTGGCGGCCCAGTTCCGTGTCTGCCTTGCGCGTTTCACGGAGCATGTCACCGGTAGAAAGCTGCAGCATCCCATGCTTTGCTTCCAAGTTCGCAGCTTGCGTACCTTTGCCTGCACCCGGAGGTCCCAGAAGAATGATGTTCACGCTAGAAACCCCTATTTCTAATCTGCGTATGAAGGCGATTATGCCTTAACGCTTGCGGCCCTTCAATTTAGCCTTCTTGATTAGATCACCATATTGGTGTGCCAACAGATGCGATTGCACTTGGCTAATCGTATCCACAGTCACGTTGACCACAATCAGCAAGCTGGTTCCGCCGAGGAACAGCGGAATACCGGTTTGCGCGATGACATATTCCGGCAACACGCAGACAAATGTCAGATAGATCGCGCCGACCACGGTGATGCGTGTCAGAACGTAATCTAGATAGTCAGCCGTCCGGTTACCCGGACGAATACCGGGAATGAAACCGCCATTCTTTTTCAGGTTTTCCGCTGTCTCTTCCGGATTGAACACAACCGCTGTGTAGAAAAAGCAGAAGAAGATAATGCCAGCAGCGTACAGCGTCATATAGAGTGGCTGGCCGTGCTGCAGATATTGCAGAACCTGCTGCAAGAACCCGCCTGCTCCGCTGCTTGTGTCGAGCGAATTACCAGCGAACTGAGTAATCGTCAGCGGCAGCAGCAATAGCGAGCTAGCAAAGATGGGAGGGATAACCCCTGCGGTGTTAAGCTTAAGCGGCAAGTGCGAGCGATCCGCCTGCATCATACCCTTGGCGTTGGCGCGTTTCGGATACTGGATCAGCAACCGGCGTTGGGCCCGCTCCATAAAGCAGATCAGCAAAATCAGCACGATCACCATCACGACAAAACCGATAATGATACCCGGCGCGATCGAGCCGGTACGGCCGCCTTCAAACAGGTTTGTCACAAAGGTCGGGAATTGGGCGACAATACCCGCCATAATGATCAGTGAAACACCATTACCGATACCGCGCGCAGTAATTTGCTCACCCAGCCACAGCAGGAACATGGTACCGCCCACAAGGCTGATCACCGCGCCGATGCGGAACATGTAACCCGGATCGACAACCGCAGCGATGCCGCTTTGCGCGCCGAAGCTTTCGAGCCCCGCCGCCAGGAACCAGCCCTGAATCGCGCACAAAAACACTGTGCCATAGCGCGTATATTGATTGAGTTTTTGCCGGCCAGTCTGGCCCTCTTTCTTCAACGCAGCCAGTGTCGGGTGCAAGGAAGATGCGAGCTGCACAACGATCGACGCCGTAATATACGGCATCACGCCAAGCGCGATCAGGCTCATCCGCTCCAGACTACCGCCGGTAAATGCATTGAGGAGATCAACCACACCGCCGCTGGTCAATTCAGCCAGCGAAGCCAAAGCCTGCGGGTTCACACCCGGCAATGGAACAAAGCTTAAAAAGCGGAAGACAATCAAAACACCGATAGTGAACCAGATACGGCTCTTCAGCTCGGTCGCTTTGGAGAAATTGGCGAAGCTTAGATTGCTCGCAATATTATCGGCGCGTGATGCCATAACAGACTGTTGATCCCGTCATTTCGCCGGACCGCAATATTGTCCTGTCCAGCCTCAAGGATGGTACATAGGGAGCGCAATCCGATATGTCGAACCCGCGCTCCCTATTTAACCAGATTATTTGGCTTTATTTGCGGCTTGCTTTTTGGCGAGGGTTTCCGCGGCTTCGGCTTTCTCAGCTTTAGCACGCTCAAACCCTTTGCCTTTAGGCGCCTTATCACCCTGACCGCCATCATGCTTCGCAGCAGGAAGAACTTCGACAGAACCGCCGACCTTCTCAACTGCTGCCAATGCACCTTTGGATGCACCGTTGACGATGAACTTGGCTTTGGTGGTCAATTCGCCTTTTGCGAGCAAACGAACACCGTCTTTGCCGCCTTTAGCAAGACCAGCAGCCTTCAAGGCAGCGTGATCAATATCCTTTTTGGCGTCGAGCTTCTTTGCGTCGATGAACTTCTGGACCATGCCCAGGTTCACTTCAGCAAAATCCTTGCCGAACGGGTTGTTGAAGCCGCGCTTTGGCAAACGCATGTGAAGCGGCATCTGACCGCCTTCAAAACCCTTGACTGCAACACCGGAACGGGATTTTTGACCCTTTTGACCGCGTGCGGATGTCTTACCCTTGCCAGAACCGATACCGCGACCAACGCGCATACGGCCTTTACGGGCACCATCATTATCTCTGAGTTCGTTAAGTTTCATAGTTTTGCACTCGCTTTCGCTTGCAAGTCTCTGCTTAATGCAGAGAATTCGCGCTTAATGGGAAAGGCCCGGTACTCGCCCGGGCCTTTAAATTCAATCTACAATCGCAACCATGTGGGGAAGCTTCGCAATCGCACCGCGAACTTCAGGGGTATCCTGCAATTCGACAACTTTGTGCATCTTGTTAAGCCCCAAACCAATCAGCATCTTACGCTGTTTTTCTGGGCGACGGATCGGTGAACCGATCTGCTTGATCTTGATGGTTTTCTTACCGGCCATCTATCTTACTCCGCTACAGCTGCAGCGTCGGCTTCAGCCTCTGCTTCGCTTGCGCCACCACGGCCAAGAAGGTCTGCAACCTTCTTACCACGACGCTGGGCAACTGACTTCGGTGAAGTCTGGTTAGCCAGCGCATCAAAAGTAGCGCGGATCATATTGTACGGGTTCGATGTACCGTTGGACTTGGTCACAACGTCAGCAACACCCAGGCTTTCGAAAACGGCACGCATTGGACCACCAGCAATAATGCCGGTACCCGGAGGTGCAGTACGCAGAACCACTTTACCAGCACCGAAACGGCCCTTGGCATCGTGATGCAACGTGCGGCCTTCTTTCAAGGCAACGCGGATCATCTTCTTCTTAGCAGCGGCAGTCGCTTTGGTGATGGCCTCAGGCACTTCGCGTGCTTTACCCTTACCAAAACCGACACGGCCGGAACCGTCACCAACAACAACCAGCGCAGCAAAGCCGAAACGCTTACCACCCTTCACTGTTTTGGATACGCGGTTGATGTGAACCAACTTCTCAGCAATGCCATCATCAGGCTCGTCGCGGCCACCACGGCGACCATCACGGCCTCCGCGACCACGGCCACCTTGGCCACCGCCACGATTATTGTCGCGACCACCACGGCCACCACGACCACGAGGCTGCTCTGTCGCACCGGCGGGAGCTTGCTCGGTCGGCGCTGGCGCAGCTTCCGCTGCGGGTGCTTCCGGAGCGGCTGCTTCAGCTGCTGGTGTTTCAGTCGCGGCGACTTCAGGCGCTGCAGTTTCTTCTACTTTCGGCGCTTCAGTAGCACCTTCAGTTTCAGGGGTTTTGTTTTCGTCAGCCATCATCAGAACTCCAGCCCGCCTTCACGGGCGGCATCGGCCAGCGCTTTAACGCGGCCATGGAACAGGAACCCGCCGCGATCGAACACGACAGTGGTGACGCCAGCTTTCTTGGCAGCGGCTGCGATGTCTTTGCCAACCGTTTCAGCTGCGCCGATATTCGCACCAGACGCCTTGGCACCGAGAGTAGAAGCGGCAGCAACAGTGCGGCCATCCTTATCATCAATGATTTGGGCGTAGATGTGACGGCCAGTGCGGTGCACGGACAAACGCGGACGACCACCTGCGCGGCTTTGGAGAGCCGAACGGACGCGACGACGGCGACGTTCAAAGAGAGATAGTTTAGCCATCTTACTTCTTCTTCCCTTCCTTACGGAAGACGTATTCGCCTTGGTATTTGATACCCTTACCTTTGTAAGGTTCAGGCTTACGCCAGCGGCGGATTTCGGCAGCAAGCTGGCCAACAGCCTGCTTATCGATACCACTAATGATTACAGTCGTTTGATCGGGACATTTCACGTCCAGCCCTGCTGGAACATCAATATCCACATCGTGACTAAAGCCGAGCTGAAGCTTGAGCTTGCTACCCTGCGCAGAGGCACGATAACCAACACCGCTGATTTCAAGTGTCTTGCTAAAGCCGTCAGTAACGCCTTCAACCAAGTTTGAAACGAGTGTGCGTTGCATACCCCAGAAGTCACGAGCACGGCGCGATTTGTTCGCCGGTGTCACAGCGATCGAACCATCTTCGATCTTATATTCGATGTCATCGGCCAGACCCATCGTCAAAGTACCCTTAGGGCCCTTTACGCTGAGCGTGCCATTCTCGATTGCAGCGGTAACGCCGCCCGGAATAGCAACAGCCTTCTTACCAATGCGGCTCATCAGAAGACCTCCGCAAGCACTTCGCCGCCGACATTCTCAGCGCGTGCTTCGGCATCCGAAAGCACACCCTTAGGGGTCGAGACGATGGTGATGCCCAAACCGTTGCGGACTACCGGCAGTTCTTGCGAACCCGAATAGACGCGGCGGCCAGGCTTGGAAACGCGGGCGACGTGCTTGATAGCAGCTTCACCCTCGAAATATTTCAGTTCAATCCGCAGCGCAGGGTGCTTGCCGGAAGCATCGTCGGAATAGCCACGGATGTAGCCTTCACGCTGAAGAACTTCGAGGACGTTAGCACGCAACTTAGAAGCAGGCGAAAGCACGGAATCCTTTTTAGCCTGTTGTCCGTTACGGATACGGGTGAGCATATCACCCAATGGATCGGTCATAGCCATCGGTCAGATCCTTACCAGCTTGACTTCGTAACACCGGGAATCATGCCACGGTTGGCAAGATTGCGGAGTTCGATGCGGTTGATGCCGAACTTGCGATAGTAACCGCGTGGGCGGCCAGTCGTTGCACAGCGGTTACGGACCCGTGTTGGGTTACCGTTACGCGGGATTTCAGCCATCTTGAGGCGAGCGATCATACGCTCGCTTTCGTCGAGCGACTTGTCATCAGCGATCGCCTTAAGCGCTGCGTATTTTGCAGCATACTTTTTGACGAGCTTCTTACGACGCTCATTCTTGTTGATGGAACTCAGTTTCGCCATGGACTTAAGCTCTCTTCTTTCGAGTAATCATAATCTGCGGACGGCTCACGCCGCTGCCTTTTCGTCATCCTGCGCTTCTGCAGGGAACGGGAAACCGAACAAACGCAGCAATTCACGTGCTTCGTCGTCAGTTTTCGCAGTGGTGGTCACAATGATGTCCATCCCGCGAACCGTATCGATCTTGTCGTACGAGATTTCAGGAAAAACGATCTGTTCCTTGAGGCCCATTGCGTAGTTACCACGGCCATCGAACGACTTAGCGTTCAGACCACGGAAGTCACGAATACGAGGCATCGCGATCGTCACCAGACGATCAAGGAATTCGAACATACGTTCACGGCGCAAGGTAACCTTACAGCCGATTGGCATGCCTTCGCGCAGCTTAAACTGAGCGATGGATTTCTTGGCTTTCGTGATAACCGGCTTTTGACCAGCGATCAGCGCCATTTCTTCAGCTGCAGTCGCAACTTTCTTCTTGTCCTGGCTTGCTTCGCCAACACCCATGTTGAGTGTGACTTTCAAGATCTTGGGGACTTGAAGAGCATTGGTATAACCGAATTTCTCGGTCATCGCTTTGACGATCACATCGTCATAGCGCTGCTTCATGCGAGGTGTGTAATCAGCCATCGATTGTCTCTCCGGATTTCACAGCGACGCGAACCTTCTTGCCGTCTTTTTCTTCAAAACGGACACGAGTTGGTTTGCCATCCTTAGGATCAGCCACAGCAACTTTGCACAAGTGCATCGGCGCTTCGAAACGATCGATACCACCCTGCGGGTTTTCCTGGCTTGGCTTACGGTGACGGGCAGCAATGTTCATGCCTTCGACGATGACCTTGCCATCTTTTGGCATGACCTTCTGGACAGTGCCGGTACGGCCCTTATCCTTGCCCGAAAGCACGACGACGCTGTCGCCTTTTTTAATCTTCGCGGCAGCCATTAGAGCACCTCCGGCGCGAGCGAAATGATCTTCATGAAACCACGGCCACGCAATTCGCGAACCACAGGGCCAAAGATCCGAGTGCCGATTGGCTCTTCGCTCTTGTTAACAAGAACAGCTGCGTTGCCGTCAAAACGGATCACACTACCGTCCGGACGGCGAACGTCCTTACGGGTGCGGACGATCACAGCACGGTGAACGTCGCCCTTTTTAACCTTAGCGCGCGGCTGCGCTTCTTTGATAGAGACGACGATCACGTCGCCAACGCTGGCAGTGCGGCGCTTGGACCCGCCCAGTACTTTAATGCACTGAACGCGTTTGGCACCGCTATTGTCTGCCACGTCTAGATTTGACTGCATCTGAATCATTGATTCAGTTCCTTCTTATCCGGCTTGTCAGAACCAGTCTGACAGTTCCAAAAACTCAAACTCTTACGTTGTGCTACCGGCGGCAGCTTCAACTTCCAGATCAGCCTCTACAGCCTGACCCTTACTCGCATGGACCGTGTCGAGTACTTTCCAAGTCTTAGTCTTGGAAATCGGCTTGGTCTCTTCAATCCGGACAGTGTCGCCCATCTTGTATGCGTTTTCTTCGTCGTGAGCGTGATACTTCTTCGAACGACGAATGATCTTCCCGTAGAGCGGGTGCTTCACTTTGCGTTCGACCTTCACGGTCACTGTCTTGTCGGTCTTGTCAGATGTGACGGTCCCGATCAGAATACGTTTCGGCATAATGTGCTCCTTACGCCTTAGCTGCTGCAGAGCGTTCACTCTGAAGCGTCTTAATCTGGGCGATCGAGCGACGGACTTCTTTGATCCGTGCAGGACGCTCCAACTGGTTAGTCGCAGCCTGGAAACGCAGGTTGAACTGCTCTTTCTTCAAATCTGTCAGATCAGTATCAAGTTGATCGTCAGTTTTGGTGCGGAGATCTTCAATCTTGCTCATGATCAACCCTCCAAGTGCGAGGTATCACCCAAACGGGCAACGACCTTGGTTTTAATAGGAAGCTTCATGGCCGCACGCTCAAACGCAGCAGCAGCCAATGGGCCTGGAATACCGTCCAGTTCGAACAGAATGCGGCCCGGCTTAACCCGTGCAGCCCAATATTCGACCGAACCCTTACCTTTACCCTGACGGACTTCAGCAGGCTTCTTCGACACTGGAACATCAGGGAATACACGGATCCATAGGCGACCTTGACGGCGCATATGACGTGTAATCGCACGACGAGCAGCTTCGATCTGACGCGCAGTGATACGCTCAGGCTCAAGTGCTTTCAGGCCGTAGGAACCGAAGTTCAAAGCTGTACCGCCCTTGGCGTCGCCTTTGATCCGGCCTTTAAAGGCTTTGCGGAATTTATGTTTTTTCGGTTGTAGCATGGTGCTTACTCTCGAATTCTATCAGCGGGCCGGACGGACGCCGGAAGTTTGCGCTTCCATCATCAGCCGGTCTTGTGCGGTTGGATCTTGACCAAGGATTTCGCCTTTAAAGACCCAAACCTTGATGCCGATAATGCCATAAGCAGTCAGTGCTTCGGCCTCAGCATAATCGATGTTCGCGCGAAGTGTATGCAATGGCACGCGGCCTTCACGATACTGTTCAACACGGGCGATCTCTGCACCGCCAAGACGGCCACCACACAGGATTTTGATGCCTTCAGCACCCAAACGCATGGCGGATTGCATGGCGCGCTTCATCGCACGGCGGAACGCAACACGGCGGATCAACTGATCAGCAATACCTTGAGCGATCAGCTTCGCGTCGACTTCCGGCTTGCGGATTTCGACGATGTTCAGCTTCACTTCGCTGTCAGTCATCTTGGCCAGCTTGCTACGCAGCTTCTCGATGTCTGCACCCTTCTTACCGATGATCACACCGGGACGGGCTGCATAAATCGAAACGCGGCACAATTTGGCTGGACGTTCGATGACCACCTTGGAGATCGCTGCCTGAGGCACCGTGTCCATGATGAATTTGCGAATTTCAATGTCTTCCTTGAGGAGCTGTGCATAGTCACGCCCTTCAGCGTACCAGCGGCTATCCCAAGTGCGGTTGATCTGCAGACGCAGGCCGATCGGATTACTCTTCTGACCCATGGCTTACGCCTCCTCTTCTTCGTGCTCGCGAACGACGATGCGCAGGCGGCTGAATGGTTTCAGGATACGGGTAGATTTACCGCGGCCACGTGTGTGGAAGCGCTTCATCGTAATCGCCTTACCAACGCTCGCTTCCGCAACGATCAGCGAGTCAACGTCGAGGTTGTGGTTATTTTCTGCGTTAGCAATCGCAGAAGCCAGAACCTTCGTTGTGTCTTTCGCCATTCCTTTGCGAGAGAATGCGAGGATGTTCAGAGCATCTTCAACCTTCTTGCCGCGGATCAGCGCAGCAACGAGATTGAGCTTCTGAGCAGAGCCACGGATGGTGGTGCCCACAGCCAAAGCCTCATTATCGCCAACGCGGCGTGGAGTTTTTGCCTTACCCATTATCGCTTACCCTTCTTGTCGGCAGCGTGGCCGGGGAATGTGCGGGTTGGCGCAAATTCACCGAGCTTGTGACCGACCATGTCCTCATTCACGGACACCGGAATAAACTTATGACCATTATAGACGTTGAACGTCAGGCCAACGAACTGCGGCAGGACAGTAGAACGGCGCGACCAAGTCTTGATCGGCTTGTTGCCACTGTTTTCCTGCGCATCTTCTGCCTTTTTCAGCAGGTGGAGGTCTACGAACGGACCTTTCCAGACGGAACGAGCCATCTCGGTTACCTCTTCTTCTTGGCGTGACGCGAACGGATGATCATTTTATCCGTCTGCTTGTTCTTACGAGTACGAGCACCCTTAGTTGGCTTACCCCAAGGCGTAACTGGGTGACGACCACCCGAAGTACGGCCTTCACCACCACCGTGTGGGTGATCGACAGGGTTTTTCGCAACACCGCGTGTCAAAGGCTTAATGCCCATCCAGCGGCGACGACCAGCTTTACCAAGGTTTTGGTTCTGGTTGTCCGGGTTAGAAACCGCACCAACTGTACCCATGCAATCGCTGCGCAGGTACCGTTGTTCACCAGAGTTCAAGCGTACGATAACCATTCCGCGGTCACGCCCAACGAGTTGGACATATGTACCAGCAGAACGAGCGATCTGACCGCCCTTGCCCGGCTTCATTTCCACATTGTGGCAAATGGTACCGACTGGCATCTGACCAAGAAGCATGGCGTTGCCAGGCTTCGTATCGGTCTTTTCGCCAGCAACAACCGTATCACCAACAGCAAGACGCTGAGGACATACGATGTAAGCTTGCTCGCCATCTTCATATTTCAAGAGCGCGATGAAGGCTGTGCGGTTTGGATCATATTCGATCCGCTCAACAGTCGCAGGAACATCCCACTTACGACGCTTAAAGTCGATGAAGCGATATTTCTGCTTGTGACCACCGCCGATGCCACGTGAAGTGACATGGCCTTTGTTGTTCCGGCCGCCGGTCTTACGCTTACCTTCCGTGAGCGACTTGACTGGCTTGCCTTTATACAGGCCAGACTTGTCGACAAGGATAAGGCCGCGTCGTGCGGGGCTTGTCGGTTTATAATTCTTGAGTGCCATCTGTCTCGCCCTCAGATTCCGCCAGTAACGTCGATCGGGTCTTGCCCGGCAGCCAACGTTACGACCGCTTTCTTGAAATCCGAACGCTTATAGGGACGACCCTTCCAGCGCTTGGTTTTGCCCTTCTGGACGATGGTGTTCACGCTCTTCACTTTCGTGTCGAACAATGCCTCAACCGCTTCTTTGATCTGCGGCTTAGTGGCGTCATTCGCTACCTTGAAGACAACCGCGTCATTTTCAGACAGCAAAGTCGACTTCTCAGTAATGTGAGGTGACAGCACAACGTCATAATGACGGGCGTCGATTTCTTGCTTTTTAGCCATTGAAACGCGCCTCCAGCTTTTCGACTGCATCCTTGGAAAGGATCAGCGTGTCATGTTTCAGGATGTCGTAAACGTTGGCACCAGCTGCCGGGAGCACATTGACACCCGGAAGGTTGGCTGCGGCATTCTTGAACCCGTCATTCACGGCTTCACCGTCAATCACCAGAACCTTGCCTGCTACGCCTGCTTTTTCAAAATGACCCATCAAAGCTTTGGTCTTGGCATCTTTCAGCTCAAGACTATCGACAACCACAAGGCCGTCTTTCGCTTTGCTGGACAACGCCATTTTCAGGCCGAGTGTCCGGATCTTCTTGTTAAGCGACTGGTTAAAGTCACGCTTGCGAGCACCGTGAGCCTTACCACCACCGATAAAGATCGGAGCAGCGCGGTCACCGTGACGGGCTACACCGCCACCTTTTTGCTTGCCGTGTTTTGCACCGGTACGCGCAACGTCGGAACGCTCACGTGTCGGGCGGGCGGTACCGCGGCGGTTTTCAAGCTGCCACGTAACGACGCGGTGCAAGATGTCAGCGCGTGGCTCAACACCGAATACGGTATCATTGAGCTCAATATCGCCAGACGCCTTACCGTCGATTTTTTGGACCTTCACCTTCACGGATCAGCCCTCCTTGCCGGTTTCGCTGGCGGCTTCAGTAGCCTCAGCTTCGTTGGTTTCTACTGCCGGCGCTTCTTCCTTAGCTTCAGGCTTAGGAGCGTTCTTCTCGATGACAGCACCCGGGAAAGGGACACCTTCAGGAAGAGCAAGCTTTACGGCATCACGTACGACGAGCCATGCATTCTTGTGCCCAGGGACAGATCCCTTAACGAACAACAAGCCGCGATCAGCGTCGGTACGGACAATCTCGAGATTTTGCTGGGTACGCTGGCGATCACCCATGTGACCAGCCATCTTCTTACCCTTAAACACGCGACCCGGATCCTGACGGTTACCCGTCGAACCGTGCGAACGGTGAGAGATGGAAACACCGTGCGTCGCACGAAGACCACCGAAGCCCCAGCGCTTCATCGCACCTGCAAAGCCTTTACCTTGCGTATGGCCGGTAATGTCTACCTTTTGACCCGCAAGGAAGTGGTCTGCAGAAATGGTCGCACCAACCGGAAGCAAGCCTTCGTCATTTTCCAGACGGAACTCAGCAACCTTTTGCTTCAACGGGACTTCTGCTTTCGCGAAGTGCTCACGCTGAGGTTTGGCAACATTTTTTTGTTTGGCTTCACCCGAACCAACCTGAAGTGCGGAATATCCATCACGTTCAGCGGTGCGGTGAGAAACGACTTGGCAATCTTCAAGAGCAAGAACAGTCACGGGAACGTGACGTCCATCCTCCTGAAACAGGCGGGTCATCCCAACCTTCTTTGCGATCACGCCAGTGCGCATCGTCAAAACTCCTAACACAGAGGCACCTAAGGCCCATCCCTAGGTGCGTGCCAGCCCATTTTGTGATACGTCGCCCCGCCCGGGCTGAGTGCTCCCCCAATTGCTTGGGCTTGCGAGACGGGGAACGCAGTCCCGGACAATATCCCCATCAGGGGTGGCCGGCGGTATTCCTAAGTCTTCGCTTTAGAACTAACTAAAGCCGAGAAAATTAAGCGAGCTTAATTTCCACGTTAACGCCAGCAGCAAGATCGAGCTTCATAAGCGCGTCCACTGTTTGAGCGTTAGGCTGCACAATATCAAGCAACCGCTTGTAAGTGCGTACCTCGAACTGCTCGCGCGACTTCTTATCGATGTGCGGGCCGCGGTTCACGGTAAACTTCTCAATTCTCGTCGGCATCGGAATGGGGCCACGAATGAGCGCGCCAGTACGGCGGGCGGTTTCTGCGATTTCACCAGTTGCCTGGTCAAGTACGCGGTGATCAAACGCCTTGAGGCGAATGCGAATATTCTGGGCTTCCATGTCCAACTACCAATGAGAAAGAGCAAACAACAAAAACCAGCGACCCGCCCTCTCCCGTCTCCGAGGGAGAGCATGGCAACTGATCAAACTTTTCCGAATTTTGAGACGAATCTCGTTCGTTGAGACGCCCTATATGGGGAACACCCTAACGTTGCAACCCCCGTAACGCGATTTGCGCTGACTTTCGGAGCAGGATTGCAGAAACAAAAACGCCCGGCAACCAATATGGCCGCCGGGCGCTTTATTGTGTCTAAAAAGACTTAGGCCTTAATGGCGCCAACAACGCCTGAACCTACAGTCCGGCCACCTTCGCGGATCGCGAAGCGCAGACCTTGGTCCATAGCGATCGGTGCAATCAACTTAACGTCGATAGTCACGTTATCGCCAGGCATAACCATTTCAGTGCCCTCAGGAAGGATCACTTCACCGGTTACGTCAGTTGTACGGAAGTAGAACTGCGGACGGTAGTTCGCGAAGAATGGTGTGTGACGACCACCCTCGTCTTTCGACAGAACGTATACTTCTGCAGAGAACTCTGTGTGCGGGTTAACAGAACCTGGTTTCGCCAGAACCTGACCACGCTCAACTTCTTCACGGCCAACACCGCGAACAAGCGCACCAACGTTATCGCCAGCTTCACCGCGATCAAGCAGCTTACGGAACATTTCAACACCAGTAACAGTTGTTTTGCCGGTTTCTTTGATACCAACGATTTCAACTTCGTCGCCAACGTTCACAACGCCAGTTTCGATACGGCCAGTAACAACAGTACCGCGACCAGAGATCGAGAATACGTCCTCAATCGGCATCAAGAAGTCTTTGTCGACTGGACGATCCGGCTGTGGGATGTGCTCATCAACAGCTTTCATCAGTTCAACAATCGATTCTTTACCGATGTTGTCGTCACGGCCTTCAAGCGCAGCCAGAGCCGAACCCTTAACGATAGCGATATCGTCGCCTTCGAAGCCATACTCGCTGAGGAGTTCACGAACTTCCATTTCAACCAGTTCAAGAAGCTCTTCATCGTCAACCTGGTCAACTTTGTTCATGTAAACAACCAGAGCCGGAACACCAACCTGACGCGCAAGCAGGATGTGCTCGCGAGTTTGTGGCATTGGTCCGTCAGCAGCGTTCACAACCAGGATAGCGCCGTCCATTTGGGCAGCACCAGTGATCATGTTTTTAACATAGTCGGCGTGACCTGGGCAGTCGACGTGAGCATAGTGACGTGCGTCAGTTTCATACTCAACGTGCGCAGTCGAGATAGTGATACCACGCTCGCGCTCTTCAGGTGCTTTATCGATGTTTGCGAAATCGACAGCTGCACCACCGTACACTTCTGCCATCACTTTAGTGATCGCCGCAGTCAACGTCGTTTTACCGTGGTCAACGTGACCAATGGTGCCGATGTTGCAGTGCGGCTTGTTCCGCTCGAATTTTTCCTTCGCCATTTTCAATAACCTCTATGGTCTAACTTAAAACAAATACGGGATATGTGCGGCACCCGTGGAATCAGGCGCCGCCACTAGACGGTCACTCGCGCTTAGGCAAGCTTCTCCTTAACTTCGAGAGCAACACTCGCTGGAACTTCCTCGTAATGAGAGAATTGCATCGAGTAGTTTGCACGGCCCTGACTGAACGAACGCAGTTCATTCACGTAACCGAACATGTTGGCCAGCGGTACGAATGCTTCGACAGCTTGCGCGTTGCCTCGTGTGTCGGTGCCTTGGATTTGGCCACGACGCGAGTTGAGATCGCCAATAACATCACCAAGGTATTCCTCAGGTGTAATGACTTCAACCTTCATCACTGGCTCAAGCAGCTTAATTCCGCCGCGCTCGCCAGCTTCACGCATTGCACCACGTCCACAGATTTCGAACGCGACGGTCGAACTATCGACGTCGTGATACGCACCATCTGTTACGTGAATGGTGAAGTCGATGATCGGGAACCCGATGAGATAACCGCTTTCGGCCTGCTCACGGATACCCTTTTCAAGAGACGGGATATATTCTTTCGGAATATTACCGCCTTTGATGCTGTCTTCAAACACGATGCCTTGACCGCGCTCACCCGGTGTGAAGGTCGCTTTGGCGCGGGCAAATTGCCCGGTACCGCCAGATTGCTTCTTGTGAGTGTAGTCGACGTCGATCTCACGGCCCAGCGATTCACGATATGCCACCTGCGGCGCACCGACATTCGCTTCAACCTTGAATTCGCGCTTCATACGGTCAACCAGGATGTCGAGGTGAAGTTCACCCATACCCTTGATGATCGTCTGACCGGATTCGTGGTCAGTCGTGACACGGAACGATGGATCTTCAGCAGCCAAACGATTGAGCGCAACGCCCATCTTCTCTTGGTCAGCTTTGGTTTTCGGCTCAACAGAAAGCTCGATAACCGGATCCGGGAATTCCATCCGCTCAAGAACGATCGGCTTGGCAGGATCACACAGCGTATCGCCAGTGGTCGTTGCCTTCATCCCTGCAAGAGCAACGATGTCGCCTGCAAATGCTTCCTCAATGTCCTTACGGTCATTGGAGTGCATTTCGAGGATACGGCCGATTTTCTCTTTTTTGTCCTTCACAGAGTTCAGAACACTGCCCTTCTCCAGCTTGCCGGAGTAAATGCGGGTGAACGTCAAAGAACCCACGAACGGGTCGTTCATCACTTTGAATGCCAAAGCAGAAAATGGCTCATCGTCGCTGGATGCGCGCGAATCTTCTTCTTCGGAATCCGGCAGAACGCCTTTAATCGCAGGAACGTCGAGCGGGCTCGGCATGTAATCAACAACAGCGTCGAGCAGAGGCTGAACGCCCTTGTTCTTAAACGCAGAACCGCACAATACCGGCACGAAGCTCTGGTTCAGCGTACCCTTACGGATCAGTGACTTCAGCGTTGCCGCGTCAGGCTCGTTACCTTCAAGATACTGCTCCATCACATCATCGTCTTGCTCAACAGCAAGTTCGATCAGCTTCTCACGGTACTCATTGGCTTCGTCGACCATGTCTTCAGGAATATCGCCATAGACGTATTCTGCGCCAAGATCTTCGTTCTTCCATGTGATCGAACGCTGATTGACGAGGTCAACCAGGCCGCTCAGGCTGGATTCAATGCCGATTGGCAAATACAGCACAGCAGGTACCGAACCCAAACGATCAATGATCGACTGAACGCAATATTTGAAGTTTGCACCCGTGCGGTCGAGCTTGTTGATGAAGCACATCCGCGGGACTTGGTACTTGTCAGCCTGACGCCATACGGTTTCGGATTGCGGCTCAACACCGGCAACGCCGTCAAAACACGCAACCGCGCCATCAAGCACACGCAGCGACCGTTCAACTTCAATCGTGAAGTCAACGTGACCCGGTGTGTCGATGATGTTGATCCGGTGCTCTGGACCGTTGCGGTCGTCAGCATTCCAGAAACAGGTCGTCGCAGCAGAGGTAATGGTAATACCGCGCTCTTGCTCTTGCTCCATCCAGTCCATCGTCGCAGCGCCATCATGCACTTCGCCGATTTTGTAGGATTTACCTGTGTAATAAAGGATCCGCTCTGTAGTCGTGGTCTTACCGGCGTCGATATGCGCCATAATCCCGATATTGCGGTACCTGTCTAAGGGATGGCTACGTGCCATGTGGAATTCCTCGATTTGCTGGACGGGTGCGCTTTCAACGCTGCCCGCCCGATATAGTTGCAAATGTGACCAGTTAAAGACACACCCGGCTTACACCGCGCACGCCTCAACCATTCACTTACCAGCGATAGTGCGAGAAGGCACGGTTGGCGTCGGCCATCCGGTGCGTATCTTCACGCTTTTTCACAGCGTTGCCGCGGTTGTTGGACGCATCCAGCAACTCACCCGACAGACGTGCTGACATGGTGGTTTCCGGACGGCCACGAGCCGCACCAATCAGCCAGCGAATAGCCAGCGCCTGGGCGCGCTCAGGGCGGACTTCAACCGGAACCTGATAGGTCGCACCACCAACACGGCGGCTGCGAACTTCCACTTGCGGCTTGATGTTGTTCAGCGCATCATGGAACATCTGGATCGGATCGGCCTTGGCCTTTTCCTGAACTGTGTCGAGCGCACCGTAAACGATGCGTTCTGCTGTAGATTTCTTACCGTCGAGCATGAGGTTGTTCATGAATTTCGACAGGACCAGATCCTTAAACTTAGGATCAGGCAGGATGACCCGCTTTTCGGGACGACGACGACGTGACATGTATTTGTCTCCAAAATTCTATTCGTCTCCCCGGACTTGATCCGGGGCCCCGCTAACTTCTGGCTTGCGCTACAGTAATAAGCGGGATCCCGGCTCGGCGGCCGGGATGACGGGGAAGCCTAATTATTTAGGACGCTTCGCACCATATTTGGAACGAGATTGCTTGCGGTCCTTGACCCCTTGCGTATCCAGAACGCCGCGCAGGACGTGGTAACGCACACCGGGAAGATCGCGCACACGGCCGCCGCGGATCAGCACAACGCTGTGTTCCTGGAGGTTGTGGCCTTCGCCCGGGATGTAGGAGATGACTTCACGCTGGTTGGTCAGGCGAACCTTGGCAACCTTACGAAGCGCAGAGTTCGGCTTCTTTGGTGTTGTCGTATAAACACGTGTACAAACGCCGCGCTTCTGCGGGTTCGCTTCCATCGCAGGGACTTTGGATTTAGCCTTCTGCGGAACGCGGCCCTTGCGGACCAGCTGGTTAATTGTAGGCATGAAGTACTCTTCACCTGAATTGATGAAGCGTTCTGTTTTCAGGAGAAATGCAAAACCCGCGCTCTATACCGTCATCCCGGACTTGATCCGGGATCCAGCTCAAAAAAAACACCGCGTAGCGACATTAATAGCGCGAGCTGAAAACACTCCACCTGAAACCTTCCGGCTCCGGGTTACTTTGGCGGCTGCCCCGTGGTTTCACTTACGTCATCCCCGACTTGATCCGGGACCCCGCTAGCATAACCCCAATAGAAAAAAGCCTGTTCGATCACTCGAAAGGCTCCCGGGACATAACCGGCAATGTTCAGCTCTATTTGACCAAAGCAAGCTTCCGACGAGTCGGGAGCGTGTTTCGGTTGGCGCGCTGTTAGGGGGTGTTGGGGGCTGGGTCAAGTGTGTGGTGTGGATGTCGCTTTTCGAAAGTTCATCCGACCGTTTGGTTGAAAAGTCACAAATTCGATTTGGAATTTATGGAATAATACCATACCTTAAAAATATGGAATTTCGCTTAATACCTGCATTGATTGTTTTTCTTGGTTCGTATTTACCGCTGAGCATCATACTATTAGCACAGAATTTCGAGTACGATTCAATTGGCTCAAGCCTCTGCAACCCGCTGAATTCTTCGGCTTGCTCAATTCCTTTTGTTAGTCCTGCAGCAACGATAGCGTTTGCAATAATCTGCGCTTTCTGCATGATTTTCACACTCTTTGTATTGGCGACGACCAAGCCCAAACATACGATACAAATCACCAAGTTTGAATATATTCCAACAGATCTAATGAACTACACATTACCGTATGTGGTTTCGTTTATGAATGTTGATTTTTCAGATATTGGAAATTTTTTTGGTTTTATAGTATTTTTGGGTTGGATGTTCTGGATTACGCTTCGGTCTGGACAGATTTTACTCAATCCAGTTTTGATCGCCGCTGGATGGCGGCATTACACCCTTGAGTACAATTTTTCGGGAAGTCATGAACTACAAACTGCAACATGCCTTAGCAAAGTTCACCTGCAAACAGGAACGGCTAAGCAAATGCAAGTCCAATCAATTCTGTTGATTTCTCAAGAGGTTTCCTAATGCCGTTACCACAAAACCTACTAGATTACGACATAACTAACGCCAGTGTTACCGTTTGGCTGTTCAAAAAATCCGGTGGGACCGGCGGAACAGTGCCAAACTACAATGGCCGCTGGATCACGACCACAGATGCTCTCGACACAGCCCTGCGCACTGCGATGCAAACGCAGCGGGACCAGATCGAAGAAACAATACCGTTCAGCTTGTTGGCACAAAATAATGAAGCAAGCGCATTAGCAATCGACACGCTTGAAACGCACGCCCCGATAGTGGCCGAAAAAACGCATGCTCCTTTGCAAGACAAGGCTGTCCGGTCCTTACAGCAAATTCAAAACACTTCCTTCTATGTCATTCGGTTGGTGCACAACAATATACCCCTCTTGGGCGTCAGAAAAACTGACACCACTTGGCAATCGAAGAAACGTAGAATGAAAATCGATGTCGTATTTGACAACGAAGGGCTGACGCTTGATGAACAGCCCGCATTTTCACTTTCTCAGTACCTCGATTTCTTCATTTTTGGTGAACAGATTTTCGTCCTTAACAAATCAAATTTCGAATCAGTGCTTCACTATAAAGCTGCTCACGAAGAAGATTTCGCGGCACTTCGATCCCAAGACGAATTTGCTGCGCTATTTTCTGATATGACAGCAATACAAACATACGTTGGTACAAACAAAATTCATCTCAGGCGCGCATCTGCTATCCGGCAAAAAGGACACTATCTGGACGAGGAGTTCATGCAACGGCTTCGTGCAGGTTTCGCTAGAGTCGGTCTAAATATCGAGTTCGACAACAACGGTAGAATCGTACCAACAATAGATACATGCCCAGACATTTTTCAAGCACTGCTAGACCATCGACTGACGTCTTCTTTTTCTGAGACAAACTACGATGTGCAAGACGCAACTCCCATAATTTGATTAATCTGATCAAGAAATGTCTCATAATTTTCGCAACCTAGAAGCGCACATTCTTCAGCTTTCAAAGGCCGATGTATTCGATTTAGCAAAACGTGAATGGCAATTGGTTGCTGTCGAAATTTCTGAAGACTGGGACAATTGCCCGTGTGGCCAAGACATCAAAGAGCATTGCTACATCGAGAATCGAGAAACCGGATTTAAGACCTACGTCGGTAATGTTTGCATCAATCGCTTCATAGGTATCGATACAGGAACCCTCTTTGATGGACTTAAACGAATTGCCAAAGACCCCGCGGCTAACGCCAACCTAGCTTTGATTGAGTATGCCAATGAACGAGGGTTCTTGTATAACGAGAAAGAATACAACTTCCTGCTTAGAACAGTACGAGATCGCAAACTCTCGCCTAAACAACTGGCGTGGAAGGAAAAGATTAATCGGCGCATTCTCAACCAAACGGTCGTCGCAAGGCGGTCGAAAAGATAAGCCAATTTATCACTGGAAAATTTTTTGCCTGAGCCCCTCAAACGCCGGGCGGAATGCATCCGCATTCCTGGGCTTCGCCGCATTAGCGGCGGCGGCCAGTCGGCCTTGCGGGCCGCTGGTCGTGGCCCGGTCCATTCCAAGCCATGTTTCTCGTGCTAAGCTCTTGGTGCCGGATAGCTGGGGTGTACTAACCCGGTTAGCGACGGTGGCGCCTTGTGGCGGCGCGGCGATGCTGTGGGCGCCTCAGGCACTTACTCAAACGACAGCTTCGCGCCGCGCGGTGCCCTACTTTTGATGCGGTTCCCTTATGATAGGGCCTTTGGTTCTCGGTTCGCCTTCAGCAATTCCTGCAACTCTTCAAGCCGCATTGGCGCGGCGAATGCCAGGCCGAGCAAGCCATATTGAGACCACCGCACAATGGCTGACTGGAAAACGAAATTGCCGATCACAACCGTCACCAGTTTCCCTTTCTCGAGCCCGTCAACACCAAAGGCGCACAGCCCTCTAAGGGAAATGTTCGAAACCAAACAGGATGTCGGCTGGCCATCAATCCACATCGTGGCCAGAATCTCACACGGGACACGCACTGAACGAGTCGGTTGAAGGGCGCTGATATCATCGCACGTTTCGTGGTTGCGAACCCCCACATTGTCATCCCGGTGCCAGACAACCCTGCCCGAAAACCGATGGCGGCTATCCCAGTAATAGGTAATCTCATCACCTACCGACAACGGCAATTCGGTGCAGAATTGGGCGCCGCCTGATGAAATGTTTTTGACGACTGCCAAATAGGATTGGCCCTGATACTCCACACAGCACGGCCGAAACAGGCTTATGAAGCGCTTCTGCTTACGCTGGTCTGGATATGGCGAACTGGCGCCCGATTTACGCAATGACAGCGGCGTTCGTGTCTCTGTTAAGGCGGAATCACTACCACAACCTCCAGCGTTTCTGGGCGACATCTCTCCGGCCGTTGTCTGGTAAGCTGCCATTATCCACCTTTCGAAATGAAATGGATATCGACCGGCGATACGCGAAGATCGTAACTTGGTACCGCCGGTACGATATCATCAACCATGCGACCTGACTGCAGGGCTAGGAGACACCACAGATAGGTCGCCGGGAGCTGTCCCGGGGAAGGAACAGCGTTGCGCAACTTTGTGTCCCCGAAGGACCAGCAATAGGAACGAAGAGTACCAAATCCTCGTGCTATTGATGAAGGAACAGTCAATTGCCCAATCGGAATGGCCGAGATTTTGGCAAAGCGCGAGTGTTTCACGGTAAATGTAACGGTGTGTAATCGTTACACTAAAGAAAAAACAAATACTTACTGGACTTTATGCAAGAAATTGGCAGTATGAAATAATCAGGGTTAAACGTTCTGATATGGGGTGATTTTGATGGCTGATAAAGATTCAGACAAGTCTGAATTTTCAAAGTTGTTGGCTGAAGAGTGTACTCGTATTCTGGCGAGTGACGTGTTCGCTCGCGCGCCTGTCCAGTCCAAACTATTGTCTTTCTTGTGCGCGAAAGGCGTTGAAGGCGATACCAGCATCAATCAGTATATTGTTGCTGTAGACGGACTGGGTCGACACGAAGATTACAATGTCGACAGCGACAGTTATCCGCGGGTGCAAATGTCCCGGCTGCGCTCAAACTTGGCAAGTTACTACGCCAGCCACCGATCGGCCCATTCTCTATGTGTTTACATAAAACCCGGAGAATATGGTCTCCGGCTCGCCTCGCGCGACCTAGCCTACCCCTCTCTATTCAAATATAATGAGCAATCTGAGGATAAAGCTCCCGCCATCGCGGAAACTGCGCAGTCTGGGGCGGTATCTCAGAACGGCGAACCAACCCCAGAGGCAGCAAAGACGGGCATTGCGCAGGGGTTCAGTACAACCACCAAAGTGGCTCTGGCATCTATAATCATCGCCGCAGCTTTGCTGCTCTATGCGTCAATGCAGTATAATTCGCACCCTGACCACAAGCCGGCATTGTCAGGGCCCCCGAAAGTAGCACTGGAAGTTCCACGCAGCGGGTATTTCAACTCGAACGACCGCAATCGGCAGCTGGCTGCGAATGTTGAACGGTTGGCTCGCAATCAAATTGCGGAGTCATTCGTTTCAAATTTGGCGATGTTGGACACATCAGCGGATACGATACCCAGCTACACAGTCAGGATTGATTTGGGAGACGGGCTGACCGGGCCTGAGGCCACGATCTTTTTAATTGATAAGGCGGACACGGAACTGTTTCAAACGTCAGTTGAAGTGTCCGGTGAGAGAGAGCGATTTTTGCGCCGCGTTAACGCTGCACTGGCTGGGTTGATGGGACCAAGCGGAATGCTCGCCAACCGCGAAGTGGCGCAGATCGACAGCGAACCACGGTCGGCATATGAATGCCAATTGATGATCGAAAACGAACGGGCGCAAGGAATAAGCATCGCCGACAGGGTCGAGAGTTGCTTGCAAAGCTATCCTGACGATAAACATGCCGCGTCTTGGCTTTCACGAAAAGCTATGGGGATGTTTTTCAGCCAAATTGCCCAAGGCGATCCTGTGACCGTTGAGTCAGAGGCCTGGCAATTGATACGGCGTGCTTTGGCCATCGATGAATATAATCCATACGCGAATTTTATCGCTGCAAAGGTCAGGATCGCAGAAGGTAATTGCGAAGCCGCCCAAGTTTTTCTGGAGCGCGCCAGAGACCGTAGCAAAAGCTACCCGACGTTGATCGCCGCAACCTATGCAGAATCTGGCGGCTGTATCACCAATGCCGAAACTCTCGAAACTTCAACGCAGGAACAAAGGGCTGAAATTCTGGCGTTAATTGAAACAAATCCAATGCCCCCGGTACCGCTGCGCACAAACTTGATTTTGGCAGGGCTATCCATGGGGCGTGCCGATCTGGTAACTATGGCCGGGAAGTTGCCAGTAAGCTATAACCCAAATGGAGATGATCAGGGGCTGGCAGAGGCTTTGTCATTTTCCAATGAGCTGCAAAAAGCCAATAGCGACGTAGCCTTCTTTCGGACGAACCGCGGACGTATTGAAACCAAACTTCGTATTTACATCTGGAATGAATCAGCGAGAGAAAAAGTCCTCGAAACGCTTGATGAATAAAGCGTATTGGTGCCCGCCCTTGGCCACAGCAGTACACTGATCAATCTTTGATCAACCAGTCCATTCGCGGGCGAGCAGTCCCCAAATCAAACTGTCGCACCAACCGATATGTGTTTTCATGGCGTCACGCAGATGCGCTTCCTGTGTGAAGCCCAGGCTCTTGATCAAATGATTGGATGCATCGTTGCGGGGATCGATATCGGCGATAATCTTACGGACTTCTCCGCTACCGAATAGATGATCAATCAAGCCGGTCACACATTCTCTGGCGATACCTTGCCGTTCACAGCCCAGCACGGTCAAATACCCAATTTCGCATAGCTGATCGCTATTTGTATCGGCCACAACCCGGCATAGTGCAGGGCCGCCCTCCGCAGGTTCTGCTATCCACGTTTGGCCCGGCCAGTCTGTGTCAAACAGCCAATCACGTAATTCCGCCTGTGATGCAAAAGCCCCCCTGCTCCAATACAGCATGGCCTTATCGTCCGAGAAACTGGGCCAAAGCGCGTCCACATCGCGCTCCAGCAAGCTCCGCAAGCGGAACCGCTTGGTCCACAATTCTGGAACGGGCGCAATCACCCGGCTGTCAGATGCTCAATCAGCGCTTTGACCTTTTTCTGGCGCCATTGCGGCGCGGGTGCCACCAGCCAATAGGCGCGGCGGCCTTCATCGGGCCCCTCCAAAATATCCAAGCGGCCAGCCTCCACAGCTTCGGAGACGAGCAGATACGGCAACACAGCTTTGCCCATACCCGCCATGGACGAGCTGAGCGCTTGCCCGGCATTGCCAACTTCCACAGTTGCCTCTGCCCCTTCTGGCAGCGGCGCGCCGGGCCAGTTGATCCATTCATCAGGCGCACCATCGGTCGATACGACAACCCGCTTGGCTGGTGCCAGCTCGACACCTTTCAAATCGCCGGGGCCATCAATCAAACGAATTGCCACATCCAGATTGGCCTCGGTGAAATCGGCATTTTCATCTTCCACAAGGTGATAGCGGATTTCCGGATGTTGCTTGCGGAATGCAGCCAGACGCGGCGCCAGCCATTGGGCATAAAATTCACGCGGCGCGGCAATTGTGTAATTGTCACTGGCTTGCCCTGCCTGCATCGCTTGCACGCTCTCTTCAAACCGAAGAAAACCCTCCCGCAGCGAATCAAGCCCTGCGCAGCCCTCAGGTGTCAGTTCCAAACCCTTGCTTGTCCGCCGGAACAGGACCGTACCCAAATGATCTTCGAGCGCGCGAATTTGCTGACCAACAGCAGCAGGGGTCACCGCCAGCTCGTCCGCAGCGCGGGTGAAGCTCAGGTGCCGGGCGGCGGCGTCATAAACGCGCAATGCGTTCAAAGGCAGATGGGTTCGTTTCATAACGCATCATGATTTAGGCGCAGCGCTGCTTTGTCGCAACCAGTGACTTTATGATGATCCTTTTTTGAACGTTCTGGGTTTGAACGTTCTGGGTTTGAACGTTCTGGATCTAAACATTCTGGGGAAGCGAGAAGCCCCGCCATCAAGGTTTGCGCGATATTAACCGCTTGGCGTTACGAACCCCGCAAGTGACCAGAAAGAGCGTAGCGTGAAACCGATTGACCTGCTTCAGTTATTGACCAGCTTTGTGCTTGTTTGTGTGGCCCTGATGTGGCTGCTCAACCTTCGGAAACGTAGGGCAAAACTGGCCTTCGCCCCTGCGGTGCCGGACGACAAGCCGGCCTTCTCTTTCCGCCGCAAATCCAAAAAAATCGCCGAGGAAGAAGCGGCTGCGGAGGCTGAGGCACCTGTGCCATTGATGCGGCGACGGCAGATCCTGCCACCCGCGGAAACGACAGAAACTGACAATGAGCCCAGTGCCGAGCCAAGCAACCCATCGGCTGCGGCCGAGCACAGCACACCCATCGGCGACACCGACTGGTCCGAACCGGAGCAGGCTGATGCAGAGGCAGGCCAATTCACGCAGCCTGATGAAGCCGGGGTCGCCGTTGAACCATCGCCGGAACCTTCTGACACACCGGACCAACTGAGCAGTGATGGTTCGATTAGCGACGAGGAATCGATCTCTGTTATCCTGCGCCGCCCCGTAATGCCGGACGCTGACGCGCATGTTCGATCATGGCTTGGCGGCCTGCCAGAAATGCCCGATGACGTTGAGTGGCCGCAGGCAATATCTGCTGAAGACCCTTCCCTCGGAAAGGTTCCGCACCATTTCCTGGCGCAAATATCATGCGCAGATTTGCCCCAGGAATTGTGGGGCGGCCGCGGCCCGCGTGAGGGGTCGCTGTTGTTTTTTGTCGATCCCAATGTTGGATGCCCCGACGATGACACCTCCCACAGTGTGCTGCACATCACTGGCTCGGGAACAGAACGGCCAGCGCCTGATACGCTCGGTCCGGTACACAACAAGGTGTACACCGGCGGTAGCTATAATTGGCTACCAATCGACAACGTGCCTCCTGTCTGGCGGAAGTGGCCGGTCGAACTGCTCGAAACCCCCAATGTTCTGCATGACATCGATGGACATCCTTCGGCAACGCCCGCTGGCTTTTCCAGCATCCTGTATGACGGCGCCCCTGTTGCAGATAGGGTGACCGGCACTGTCACTACGCCGTACACCTATGGCCAATCCGCCAACGCGTTACGGCAATTGGCAGCAAGGATGCGTAACGAGCCGCGCGAAGTGGCCAGCACAGAAGCCCTGAACATGGTAGTCGAAAATCGCGCCATCAATCGCCTTCTGGAAAGCTTGCAACACGCACGGGCAAAAATCGACACACAAGAAGACCCAGATCTGCGCGCCCGCCAGCTAGAAGACTTACTGCCACGTTTGGCGCTGGTAACAGAAGTCTCGTCAGCCGGCGAACTGGTTGAAATGCTCAATCGGGAACGCAGCAAGGTCGCCAAATGGCGCGCCAGCATCGCAAAGCACTGCGTCAATTTGGAAAAACTGCTAGCGGGCGAAAACGATGATACCCCCTTGCCCCGTGAAAACTGGGAAGAATTGCAGCAGTGCTTTGTTGGTCAGTCTGCGAGTATGTTTGAGGTGGGGATCGACTATAATCACCCCGACGGGAAAGCCTTGACCCTGACGACGGTAAAGGAAACGGCAGAATTGGAAGCAGCCGATGGCTTATCCCAATTGGCCATTCTTGACAGCCTGGATGCCGATCGGTCCGCACTGGTTCCGGATACCGTCAAAGAAGCTATCAAGCCTGCTTTGCGTAATCTCTACGCCAATCGCCCGCACCGGCTGGGCGGATATCACGATGGTGTTCAAACCACCGTATCTGAGCGCGCGGATGACACGGTCTTGCTGCTACAGATCGCAACTGACGAAGCGATGGACTGGTGTTGGGGAGATTCCGGCGCGTATTATTTCTGGATCGACAAGAGCGACCTTGCTAATGGCGACTTTTCGAGAGTTTCAATGACGTTGGAATGTTGCTGAGCACGCCCAGCCAGCACCAGTATCAATCAATTCGCCGTCGCAGGCGCTGAGAGCGGGAAATAGGGGATCCGGACTTCCAACGGGCTCCCATCGGTGAGCCCGAAGGTGAAGAACCCTTCCATCGATCCGCTGGGTGTCGTGAGCGGACAGCCCGATACATAATCATGTGTTTGCCCGGGGTTTAGCGTCGGGGTCTCTCCCACAACACCCTCCCCATCGACATGATTGACCATGCCGCGCGCGTCAGTAATGCGCCAGTGGCGTGTTTTCAGCTGGATCGTGTCGTCGGAATCGTTTTCGATCCGGACGTGATACACCCAGAACCATTTCCCCGATTCCGGCTGAGATTGCTCAGGCAAGAAATTCACTGCCACACGGACAGCGATGTCTTCAGTTATGGCGCAATGCTGAAATAGCTCTTTCATAATGCGAGGTAGACTAGCGAGGCTTGGGAGAGTCGGCAAATGCCGAACGTAATTTTATGTGCCGCCAATTTAATGCGGCGCAAGTCCCGTTTCCAGCCCAGTGCGATCTTCCAATGCGAATCTGTCGAACAGATCGGCACTAGCTTTATTCAGGCCGACAATCCGCGTATGCCGGCCATTGCGGCGCATCCGGTCGACTACTTTATCCAGCGCCTCAATCGCAGAAATATCCCAGAAATGCGCGCCGGACACATCGATAACGACATGATGCGCTGCGTCGTCATATTGGCTTTCCGGGCCAAGTTCGCGCAGCAGACGGTCCACGCTGGCAAAGAAAATTTGGCCGGTCACGCGGTAGACAGAGCTATGTTCCCGCCGGGTACGCTCGACATTGAACATCGTCCGTACTTTACCAGCAAAGAAGATACCCGACAGCAACACACCGACCAAAACGCCAAGCGCCAGATCGTGTGTCCACACGACTACGACGACTGTTGCGACCATCACGATGGATGATGTCGGCGGGTGACGGCGCAAATTGGCGATCGAGTTCCAGCTGAATGTGCCAATCGACACCATGATCATCACCGCGACCAAGGCCGGCATTGGTACACTGCCGACATAGGGACCAAGTACGGTGAGAAGGAACAGCAGAAACGCGCCTGCGGTGAAGGTAGACAGGCGCCCACGGCCACCCGATGCCACATTGATCACTGACTGGCCGATCATCGCACAACCGCCCATACCGCCGAAGAATGCGGCCACGATATTGGCAATGCCCTGGCCGCCGCTTTCACGCTGTTTATTGCTGTCAGTGTGCGTCATATCATCGACAATCTGCGCAGTGAGCAAGCTTTCCAGCAAGCCAACCGCCGCCATTGTCAGCGAGTATGGCAAAATGATTTGCAGCGTTTCCCAAGTGAATGGAACGTTTGGAATAGCAAATACCGGCAGGCCGTCGGGCAGCTTGCCCTCGCCCGCCACGTTGTTCACCGGAATATTCCAGAACACCACAGCCGCAGTCAGGACAATAATCGCGACCAATGGGCTTGGGACAATTTTGGTAATGCGCGGGAAGCCGTAGATGATCGCGAGACCGGCGGCGACCATGACATAGGTTTCCCAGCCAACATTGGTCAGTTGCGGAATTTGCGCCATGAAGATCAGAATGGCCAGCGCGTTGACGAAGCCGGTAATCACGCTGCGGCTGACAAATTGCATCAGCAAATCGAGCCGCAGCAACGCCGCGATGCCTTGAATAATACCCATCAAAATGGTCGCGGCGAACAGATATTCGACCCCGTAATCCTTCACCAGCGGGATCACCACAACCGCGACCGCAGCGGTGGCAGCAGAGATCATGCCGGGCCGGCCGCCGACCAGCGCGATCACCATCGCAATGGCTACCGAAGCGTATAGGCCAACGCTGGGATCAACGCCCGCAATCAGGGAAAAACCAATGGCTTCTGGAATAAGTGCCAGAGATACCACAATACCAGCCAGAATATCTGCCCGGATATTACCGAACCATTCTTGCATAGTTTTGGAACGCGCAGGTGCAGCACCAGCAGTTGCAGCCGTCATAAATAAGTCCTGTGGAATGTGTTTGAAAGCCCCTCTGGTTCCAAACAGAATTTCTGTGAACGCTTCTTAGCCGCATATGCTGCAACGCACAACCAGCGCAAAAACGAGAGCGATTTCTGCCCCAAAAATTACCACCGACGCTCTGCAATTATTTGTTGCGAGTAATTATCATTAGCGTTAGCTTCTGTTCGAACTTGGAGGATGATCTGTGAAACAATCCGATTCTGCCAACAGCCCAACGCTGCTACCCATGCCGATACATGGTGTAGACCGCGCAGTCCTAATCATGATGCGCCGCATGGGCGGTTATGGCCTGCGCGATGCCCATGCAGCTATGCTGGCACTGAAACATTTTGGCACCGGCTTCCGCCAGCCATTGGTCCTGCTGCGCTGTTATATGGCCGAAATCGCCCAAGCCTCTGAACGCAGCATCATGATTGCCAATTGCTGCGCGCCCAAAATGACCCGCGATGAAGGGTTACTGCTGGAAACGCTGGCCCAAGCAGGGCAGCAACCCGGCGGCAATCCTGAGCGGGCACAGCGCAATCTGCAGGAACTGACCGGCGGCCGTAACGCCGGGCGCGCTCTGACGGTGGCAAGCGCATTCAGCAACGCGCTCCATAATTCCGGTATTCAGCTAGAGGGGTAAAACCGTGCGAGGTTAACTCGCCAGCATATCCTCGATCTGTCCAAGGCGTTCTTTGCCGAAGAACATTTCACCGCTAGCCGTATCGGTGCTGACATAAAATGTCGGAATACCAAAGGCACCGCGCTCCACGGCGGCTTCGGTATTGTCCATCAAAGCTTGTTTGACCGCTGGATCCTGGGTTGTCATCAACAGTTCCGCCGCATCGAAACCGGCAGCAACCAATACCGGGCCAACCGCTTCCGGATCGGTCGGATCGACGCCATCATGCCAAATAGCTGGAAACAACGCGTCGAGCATTTTGAGCCGATCATCATTACCCACCGCGCATAGCAACCGTTGGAGCATCACCGAGTTAAACGGGAATTTCGGGTTCATTTTCCAATCGGTAAAGCCATGTTTGGCAATGAACCGGTTCATTTCCAGCATGGCATATTCATTCTTGCCCTTCACCTCAGCATCGCGAATGAACGGCGGCGCGTTGCCGGTATGCTTGTGCATTCCGGCCAGAAAGACCGGTGTAATTTCAATCGCGGCGTCAGTCCGCTGGGCAATATCCTTGAGCGGGAAATACGCGAAATACGCGTTCGGGCTGACAAAATCGAAAATCAGTTCGACGGTTTTGGTCATACTACTCTCTCCCTAAAGGCCGGCAGCTTTGAGCGCCTGGTCCATATCTTCGATCAAATCTTGCACATCTTCCAAGCCGACATTGATCCGCAGCATACCCTCGCTCACGCCCATTTCTTCGCGGGCTTCTGCGCTCATACCGGCATGGGTTGTGCTGGCGGGGTGGCACATCAGGCTGCGTGCATCGCCAATATTGTTGCTGATATCGATCAGCTTGAGCGCATCCAAAATGGCATGAGCTTGCGGGCGCCCATCAACGGTAAAGCTAAAAATCGGACCGCAGGCATCCATCTGCTTTTGCGCCAAAGCGTAAGACGGGTGGCTCGCCAAGCCGGGATGCATCATGGTGCCGCCAGCCGCGGCAATCCGTTCCTCCATAAATTGCCCCAGCTTTAGCGCGTTTTCGCTGTGCTTGTGAGCGCGCAGGGACAGAGTCTCCAGCCCCTTCAGCACCACCCAAGCGTTAAACGGCGCGCAATTGGGGCCGGTATTGCGCTGGAACGGCAGCAAGCTATCATTGATAAATTCTTCTGATCCGCACACCGCACCGGCCAGCACGCGGCCCTGCCCATCCATCAGCTTGGTGGCAGAATAGGCGACAACATCGGCGCCAAATTCCATTGGCCGCTGCAAAGCCGGTGAACAAAATGCGTTATCGACCACGCTGGTAATGCCGTGAGCAGTGGCAAGACCGCAGACGTAATCCAAATCGACGATATCCAGTGTCGGGTTGGCCGGGCTTTCAAAGAAGAACACTTTGGTGTTGGGGCGGATTGCCGCTTCCCATGCAGCGTTATCTGCACTGTCCACCACTGTGGTTTCAATGCCAAAGCGCGGTAGCAAATTATCGACCAGCCAACGGCAGGATCCAAAAGCGGCCCGTGCAGCCACACAGTGATCCCCAGCGGATAATTGGCACAGCAAGGCCGCCGTCATCGCTGCCATCCCGCTCGCCTGAGCGCGGCAAGCCTGCGCCCCTTCCATCAGGGCAATCCGTTCTTCCAACATGGCCACAGTCGGGTTCTGAAGCCGGGAATAGGTCATGCCCTGCTCGTCACCCGCAAAGCGCGCAGCAACGGTTGCCGCATCATCATAGGTGTAGCCCGATGTCAGGAACAGCGCCTCGCTCGTTTCCCCGTGCTCGCTGCGCCACGTGCCGCCGCGCACAGCCTGCGTCGCAGGGCGCCACGATTGCGTGATAGAGCGATCAGTTCCGGTGGTCTTTTTCATGATTTGGTTTTCTGGGCCCTAAATTCAGTCGATGCGTTTAGTTTTGGAGGATGGTCGACGTTGCAATTCCGGCGATCTATCCTGCAGGCCGGTAATCGGCAAGCAAACTAAAGTTCGCCAGCCGCAATCCCTGCATCGGCTATTTCGCTGCGCCCGACTGCGTCCATCATCAATGCGCCTTCTATAATGGTAAACATCCGCCGTGCCCCGCCCACCGGGTCAGGATCATCAATCGGCATATGCTGTTCCAGCCATCCCAAAAGCTGATCCATCATAGCCTGCGCGCTGGCACGATAATGTTCATTCCCGCCAGACGCCCCTGCGACCAATTCCCACCATAGCCGCATGAACGGAGCGAAAGGCGGAGTTCGCGTGGTCCGGACAACTTGAACGACCGTATCCTTACGCGATGCCGCCGGTTCTGACGGGAACACCGCATCAAGCGACTGCGCATATAGGTCAGCGAGATATTTCAAAAGCTCGGCAAGCAACGCGTCCTTGCTGCCAAAATGATACAGCAGCATTCGGTCGCTTGTTCCCGCAGCCTTAGCCAATGGCCGCAAGCTGACCCCCGCCAAGCCATGCTGCAACACATGATCCGCGAGAAGCGGCAACAACATCTCACGCGACATCCGCTCTTTCACTGGCAATGTGTCTGGTTTCACCATTCAGCTATTGTAGCAGTCGCTACATGATGCTACAAGTGTAGCAACTGCTACATTCGAGTCGGGAGAATTGCTATGACGATATTTCAAATGCTGGCGTTGGCCGGAGCTGTGGTGGCGGTGCCCGTCATTATCTACCTCGCAATGGCACAGAAGCTGTCTGAAAACGCTATCCTAGCCGCCTCGCTATCGGCTGGTTTCGGCGCATTTACTGCGGTTACTCTATGGTCAGAGGGTATTGTGCCGCTGGTTGCCAATCACACGGTTAACCTATGGGGCGTTCAGGTCTGGTATGACCTACTGATCTCGGTCACGGTCGCGCTATTCTTCATCATCCCGCGCGCGCGCAAGGTTGGTATGTCTATCCCGTTTTGGGTGATATTGGTCGGCAGCACGGCCAGCATCGCACTGCTGGCAATGATCGCCCGGCTATTTTGGTTGGAACACGCCTTAGCTGAAGACGCCGCCGACGCCGGATAAGCCTCGCCTATTTACGCAAGCTCGCGCTTTCTGGGATGAGGGAGCCGGTTTTCGGCACCATCGGCGCTCTCGTCAAACATCCGCCAGCCGTTGCGGTCGCGCAGCAATTCTGCGCTGCATCTCGTGCATGATGTGCGATTATTTCGCCCGTCATGCCACACGCGATTGCGATTTACACTGTGCCCTTTGGCAAGGCACATTACAGATTTTATCACCCCATCATCTCCTTCACACGACCCGTGAAGCCGATTTATGCGATTGTCTTACCGCTAACCCTGCGGACGTGATTGTACGTATTAGCCAAATGTAAAAGATTCGTGGCAAAAATTTTACATGTCTATGATCTGGACACTCCTTGCTGAGATCCCCGCACCCGCCTAACCCTGCAGAATGGTTGCTGCGCGTGAACCCGACTCTGATCCAATTCTATGGACCGTTCTGATTTGCCTTACTTTTTTGGCGCTTTCGGCCATCCGGCTCACAGTCCCTTCCGCCCCGTTTTTTGATGAAACGCATTATGTACCGGCAGCTCGCGCATTGCTCGACAACGGAGAATGGCTGAACCGCGAGCACCCGATTTTGGGCAAACAGTTGCTGGCATTGGGCATATGGACGTTTGGTGACACGCCGATCGGTTGGCGATTCGCGCCTGTCATCTTTGGCACGCTCGCGCTGATGGCAATGATGCGGGCGATGTGGTTCGCCAGCCTCTCGCGCTTTGCCGCACTCGCATTTGGTGTGCTGATCGCAACCGGCTTCATACTGTTCGTCCATACGCGGATCGCCATTCTGGACATCTTCATGGTCGCGTTTTTTGCCATTGTTTTGTGGCAATGCGCGGCCGCATTACGCCAACCGGAAACCGGCCGGTGGAGGTTGGCGATTGCCGGCATTGCGACCGGGCTGGCGATGGCTTCCAAATGGAATGTAGTCTTTCTGGCGATGCTGCCCGGCCTCGCATTTTTTACGGTACGCCTTACCGCAGGCCGCAAACGATTACTGGTTAGTCGGCGCGGCATTCCGGTACCCGGCATATCTCTGCTAGAAGCCATGTTCTGGCTCGGTGTGCTGCCCTTGGTGATCTATTGGCTGACGTTCTGGCCCGCATATCTGGCCCCGGACAGACCACTGGAATTCGGCGGCTTCATCGCGCTGCATGCTGATATGATCGCCTTGCAGCAATCGGTTAAACAAGAGCATCCTTATCAAAGCAATTGGCCCGATTGGGTGCTGAATATCCGGGCTATCTGGTATCTGTATGAACCTGTTGATGGAACACAGCGGGGTATTGTCCTGATTGGCAATCCACTGACTATGCTGCTTGGCTTACCTGCGCTTGCATGGTGCGCTTGGCAGGGGTTCACCCAAAAGCGCTGGGATGCACTGGCCGTGGTGGTTCTCTATGCGGTCAGCATCGGCATGTGGATGATCGTCAACAAACCGATCCAGTTCTATTATCACTATTTTCTGCCCAGCTGTTTCTTGCTCGCCGCATTGGCGTTGGCATTGGATGCGATGTGGCAACGCGGTATTCGCTGGATCCCGATCACGGTGCTGACCAGCAGCGCCGCGATGTTTGTCTATTTTTTCCCGATCGTAAGCGCCGCCCCGCTCAGTGATCCTGGTGCATTCCAACAATGGATGTGGCTTAGCAGCTGGCGTTAATACCGTCCCCAAACAAAGCGGCTCGACAGGGCATAATTCCATACTGCCCCGATAATGATACCCACCAACGCGGCCAATAGCCAATAGACACCCCGCGCCTCCAGCACGGTTGCGGCTGCTACATTGGCGAAGGCACCGATGGAGCAGGTGACGCAAAATCCCAACCACCCTTTGGCCATAGAGGCAAACCCGATCAGCCTTTGGTCGCGATAAGTCAGTGCGTTGTTGAGCCAGAAGTTAAAACTCATCGCCGCGAAAGTTGCGCCTATACTCGCCCACAGGAAATCGCTGCCTAACAGGCGGAACAGCAGCGCAAGCACGCTCATATGGACGACCACGCCGACCGCGCCGACTGTGCCAAACAATGCGAAACGCGTGGGAATTATCTGGCCGAAAAACCGATCATACAGGCCGGTAAGAAATTCAAACGCTATGACGCGGTCCAATTTACTTTGCCCGCTGCGGCGCTCGCCAAAGGTCAGCGGCAGCTCAGCCACTTTAAGCGTAGACGACGCGGCAAGTATATCCAGCAACAGTTTGAAACCAATACCGGATAATTTGGGGGCAAGTACCCTCAGCCGGTCCGTTTCCATCACAAAGAACCCGCTCATCGGGTCGGTAAGATCCATGCCGGTGATACGCCGCGCAATGCGGTTGGCCCAGCCTGAGGCCGCCAGCCGATCCTGGTTAGCCAGCCCGTCAGCCGCCGCCCCATCCATAAACCGTGACCCCACAGCGATATCTGCCTGCCCGGAACGGACGCGGTCGAGCATATGCGGCAACATAGCGGGATCATGCTGGTGATCGGCATCCATCAGCGCAACATAGGGCGCGGCGGTGGCACACATCCCTTCAATTGCAGCAGACGCCAGACCTTGCCGGCCAATACGGTGTAATATGCGGATACGGGGGTCGGCACGCGCCAGACGGCGCGCTTCGTCCGCAGTGCCATCAGTGCTATCATCATCAACGATTATCGCTTCCCAAGCGATATCGCCCAACGCTGCAGCAATACGGTCAATCAGCGGGGCCAGATTGTCACGCTCATTGAGCGTGGGCAGTATGATTGCAAGTTCGGGCATCCCCGCCCTTATACGGGCCTGACCGCATCCGGCCAAACTCACAAACGTGCGAGTACCGCATCCCCGATGGCAGATGTCCCCAGATCACCGCCCAAATCACCGCCTCGGACGCCGTCCGCAAGCGCCGCCGAAACCGCATTCTCAATCCGCACGGCTTGCGCCTCGTTCCCGAAGGAATGCCTTAGCATCATCGCCGCAGACAATATCATTGCCATCGGGTTGGCAATGCCTTGCCCAGCAATATCCGGCGCGCTGCCATGGATCGGTTCATACAGGCCAAACGTGCCAAATTCGGTGGTCCGTTCGCCCAAAGATGCGCTGGCGAGCAGGCCGATAGAGCCAACACACATACTGGCAAGATCCGACAAGATATCGCCAAACAAATTGCCCGTCAGAACGACATCAAATTGACCGGGATCTTTGACCATCTGCATCGCCGCATTATCGACATACATATGGCTGAGCGTGACATCAGGATATTCCGCCGCAACTTCGATTACTACGTCGCGCCATAGCTGACTGGTTTCCAGTACGTTGGCTTTATCAACACTGCACAGTTTGGAACCGCGCTTGCGTGCCGCCTGAAAACCCGAATGGGCAATGCGGCGAACCTCGCTTTCGGAATAGGACATCATGTCCCATCCCTCGCGCTCCCCCTCAGGGGTTTCGCGCATACCTTTATCGCCGAAATACACGTCACCGTTTAGCTCGCGCACGATCAGCATATCAATCGAACGCGCAAGTTCAGGCTTCAAGCCCGACATATCTTCCAGCCCTGCAAAAACCGTCGCTGGCCGCAGGTTGGAGAACAAGCCAAGCTCTGCCCGCAAACCCAGCACGGCCTGCTCTGGCCGCAAATGCCGTTCCAGATTGTCGCACGTCGGATCTCCGACCGCGCCGAATAGCACCGCATCGGATGCACGCGCTATATCCAACGTCTCAGCAGGCAATGGATGGCCATGCCGGTGATAGGCTACGCCGCCCACATCACCTTCAAACAATGTCAAACCGGGGAGGTCGACCGCCTCCAGCACGCGAACCGCTTCACGAGTGACTTCTTGTCCAATACCGTCGCCGGCAAACACTGCAATTTTCATGAATTCTCAGTCCCCGAAATTTTGGCAAGCCGCGTCCGCAGCAAGGTTCGGGCCGACATAACATCGCCATAGGTGCCAGCAAGCAAGTGTTTCTCTATCGGGGTAAACAATCGGTCGAAGGTCGCCATGGCATCGTCAAAACCCGACACTTGCGGCGCAGTCCCGCCGCCATATCCCAGATCGCGCAATAACAATATCTCATAGGTTACCAGCGCACCAAGCCAGCCCCGCGCCGAGGGGGCACCGCAAATCGCATCCAGCACCGCTTTGAGCACCGTATATAATTCGGGATAGCTTTGCCGTTCGGGCAAAACCGAGGCGGTGAGTGATGTGAGCCAGTTGATCGCGGCAGCCGGTAGGGGTTCAGACAACCACGGCCCGCGGCTTTCCAGCAATTCCAACCGGGCGAAAGGCAATTGGCTGTCCGACTTCGCGCGTAATTCCGCATCCACCAGATTTCCCGGTATCACAACAGGCCGCAAATGCCGGCCCCGCCCGCCAGCCACATATCCGGCCAACATGCCGTATTCTTCGGTTAAGATACGGGCGATGACCGCGGTTTCACCATGCGGCCGGGCCGACAGGAAAATACCCTGCGCGCGCGCATTCATTTGGCAGCCTGAGCCCGTCCGTTCGGCCGGTCAGCAGTCTGCCACCTGCCCCCAGTGGCACCGCATGGAGCAATGGGTACATTACCAAGCTGCGCAAACCGGTTCTTGAAATGTTGTCCTGAAAACAGAACGGGCATGGTTTACTTAGCGAGCTTGGCTTCGATCGCATCCAAACGCGCAGACAATTTCTCGTTTTCCTCACGCGCTTTAGCAGCCATATCTTTTACTGCATCGAACTCGTCACGATCAACAAAGTCCATGCCGCCCATCGTTTCTTTGATCCGTTCACGGGCGCTTTCGCGCGCTTCGCGAGTCATGCCCGCAAATGTGCCAGCGGCACCATTCATCAGTTTCACAAAATCGGCGATCATGGGGTTTTGGCTTTGCATGGATTCTATGTGGGTTCTTATGCGGTTTTTGTCCAGTCCCGCAGGCGATGCAGTGATCGTGGCGGATATGCTAAAAACCAAGTCGCGGCAGCCATAGGGCAAGGGGCCGCCCGCAACGAAGCGATCTTTGATCGTGAAAGTGAGGATAGCCTAAGGGAACGGAAGCGACCGCCGGCGCCTGAGGCTAAACCAAAAGCGCCCTAAATCTCGAAGCGCTGCATGGCTTGGGTCGGGTCTTGCCCGTCCGCATCGGGGTTCAGTTTCAGAAATTCGTAATTGAGCAGCGTCGCGAAACACACCCAAGCGAGATAGGGGATAAGCAACACTGCGGCGAGTTTCCTGACGCGGTAAAAAAGCGCCATCACCACCAGCAAAGTAACCACGATGGCAACCAGCGTATATAGCCCGAACGTCAATTGATAAGCACCGAAGAAAATCGGTGTCCACGACAGGTTGAGCGCGAAATGCAGCACGAAAACAACCAACGCTGCGGTTCGCCCGCGCGCACCCCACGCAGCGCAAATTAAAGCCGCGGCAAAGCCGATCATCACATATAAGATTGTCCAGACGATCCCGAACCATTTGGGTTCCGGATAGATATCCGGCTTAATCAGGCTTTGAAACCAAATGCTGTCTGGTCCGCCGCCGAACTGACCCGCGAGAAAACCCAGCAACACACAGGACGGCACAGTCAGTAAAGCCCAGCGGAAGAAGCTGGCACGCAATTGCCCTTTGGAAGCCAAACCCGAATTACTCATCTGAGGTCCTCAATTGATTCGCAGTGCGATTGTCTTGGCCCGTCAATGCGAATGCCGCAATGGCTGCACGGGCAGTAATCCGCATCCTGTCCCGCATTGAGTCAATCCGCGTGTCAATCCGGCAATCAACCCTGCTGGATTGCTCACCCGCGCACAGCGGAAATCAGGAATTCCACATTGCCTTCGGGGCCGGTGATCGGACTGCGGGTGATGCCATCAATGGCCCACCCCTCATTAGCGAGCCATTCCTGCACTTCATCGCACACCCGGCGGTGTAAAGCTTCGTCACGAATAACCCCGCCCTTCCCCACTTCCTCGCGGCGGACTTCAAATTGCGGCTTGATGAGCGCGACCAACCGGCAATGCGCCGCAGCGAGTCTGAGCGGTACTTCCAATACTTTGCGTAAACTAATGAAGGATGCGTCACAGACCACCCAGCTATAGGGGTGAGGGATCATATCAGGCGTCAAAATTCTTGCGCTGGTTTGCTCCAGCACAGTTACCCGGTCATCCTGCCGCAGCTTCCACGCCAGTTGATTGGTCCCGCTATCCACCGCGATCACGTGATCCGCACCGCCTTGCAGCAGCACGTCCGTAAATCCGCCGGTAGAGCTGCCCACATCCATTGCCGTGACGCCAGAGGGATCCAGACCATATTCTTCCAACGCATGGGCCAGTTTAATACCGCCCCGGCTGACCCACGGATGGTCGCGCCCGCGCACATCCAGCGGGGCATCTTCGGGCAATTGCTGCCCCGACTTGGAAAGTTTGGTTTCCCCGGAAAAAACCAGACCTGCCATCACCAACGCCTGTGCCCGGGTGCGGCTTTCCACAAGCCCCCGTTCCACCAGCATTTGATCAAGACGTCGCTTTTTTGCCATAGACCTGACCGCCGATAGCCGCCATGAGCAGGCAAAGAAACCGATATTGCGGTAAACAAATTGAGAGAAGTTGCTTTGAACACTCTACGCGCCGTCGCCTTAGTACCATCATTGGCACTCGCTTGCTGCACGCCAGCGCCTGAACCGACCCCGCTACCATCGCCAGTATCCCAGCCGGCACCAAGGCCTGCGCCAGCCGCGCCGCCGGTCGTCCAAGAGCCGGTTTACGAGAATTTTCTCGATGCACCGCAAACGCCAGGCAATTGGACATATCGCAATGGCGACGGTTTCAGCTATGCTTTGTTTTCGCCAGCCAGCGAACCTGCTCGCTTCGGAATAGAATGTATGAAACCCAGCCGCCAAATCCGGCTGGTTCGCGGAACCGGCGGCTCTGGCCCCACCCCAATGCGCATCCGCACCGAAACTGCCCAGCGCTTAATCACGGCCAATCCCGACAGAAGCGGCCGCCCGATGCTGGTCGCCACATTGCCAGCCGGCGATAAGCTGCTTGATGCGATGGCGCTCAGCCGCGGCCGCTTTGCGGTGGAAACTGGCGGTGTTGAAACGCTGTATCTGCCTGCATGGGCAGAGGTTACCCGTGTGATCGAGGATTGCCGCTAAACCGCCCTGATCCGCAAACATCACCCATCATCGGGTAAAAGCTGAAATCAAGGCTTGCATTGCGCGGCCAAAAGACTCAGATTGCAATCAAGATCAGCGGCGAACGCGGTCTTGGGCTCCCCGGTGAACGGCGGGCTCTGGCTTTATAGCGCGAAAGGAGGTGATCCGATGTCTCATGGTTCAGTATTAATGGGGTCGGTTAAGTTCCACACGGGAAATTATTGCGGCTAAACTGCAATAAAGTTTTCGTGGGCGGCACTTCCGGCCGCTGACCATGCGAAAGGCGGTACTCAGCTCAGCTGGGGCCGCCTTTCACATTTTTGGCATTAGCTTTTCCTGACACACAGACATAATTCCCTCGCTTGCGAAACACAAAAACTCGCACTAACCGAGCGGTATGGAATTCAAGACACTCCCTCACCCGTCACCCACCCCCGCCGCAGACCGCACAGCGGCCTTAGTCGATCCCGGTTTTGGCAAGCTGTTCTCCGATCACATGGTGGTCATTGATTATGTCGAAGGCAAAGGATGGCATAATGCTATGGTTGGCCCGCGGGAACCGATTGCGCTCGATCCGGCAGCCTCCGTTCTGCACTATGCGCAGGAAATCTTTGAAGGCATGAAGGCCTACCGTCAGGATGATGGCGGCATCGCACTGTTCCGCCCTGAAGAAAATGCGCGCCGCCTGAATGCAAGCGCCGACCGGATGGCCATGCCGCATATTCCCGAAGACCTGTTCATCGAAGCGGTCCAGAAACTGGTGGCGATTGATCGTGATTGGTTTCCTTCGGTTGAAGGCGGATCGCTGTATCTGCGCCCCTTCATGTTTGCGAGCGAAGCCTTTTTGGGTGTTCGGCCAGCGACGGAATATAAGTTCGTGGTGATCGCCAGTCCGGCCGGGAATTATTTTAAATCGGGCGTTCCAGCCGTTTCGATCTGGACCAGCGAATATTCGCGAGCGGCTCCAGGTGGCACTGGCGCAGCGAAAACCGGCGGTAATTACGCCGCCAGCCTTGTGCCAACGCGTGAGGCGTTCAACCGCGGCCATGATCAAGTGCTGTTCCTTGATGCGGTGGAGCACAAATGGATCGAAGAACTTGGCGGAATGAACCTGTTCTTCGTGATGGATGATGGCACTGTCATCACCCCGCCACTCACTGGTACAATCCTGCCCGGCATTACCCGTAACAGCCTGATTCAATTGCTGCGCGATGAAGGCCTGACAGTGCGCGCGGAAATGTACAGCATCGACCAATGGCGCGCTGATGCGACCAGCGGTAAGTTGCTGGAAACAATGGCGTGCGGTACCGCTGCGGTGGTAACGCCGGTCGGCACAGTCGATGGCAAAGACGGCGCCTTCACCATCGGCAGCGGCGGCCCGGGGCAGCTCACCAACAAGCTTCGCGAACAATTGGTCGGCATTCAACGCGGCGCTGTGGAAGACACTCACGGTTGGGTAATGCGGCTAGACTAAACCAGACATTGCGCTGCATCTTGCATCTGCATACGGGATGCAATCCTATGGCTGATTTCCGCTTTGCCTAAGCTGGCCTGAGCCCATCGCGAAGTGCATCGATTAACCAGCGGGTGGCAGGGCCCGGCTTTGTGTCGCGCCGCCACAATGCGCTGATCACATATCCGTCGCCCGGCTTCTCCGGCAGATCAAGCTCAACCAAAATGCCGCTGGCCAGATCATCTTCCACCGCGTGACGCGGCATATTGCCCCAACCAATACCTTCTTTCAGAAGCGCGTGCTTTGCGCCCAGATCGGCCAGCCGCCAGCTTTCCGGGCTGAGGACCGAAAACTCGCGGCCTTTGGTAAGCGGGGAGCGGTCAGATAGTACCAATTGCAAATGTTTGCGGCTTTCACCCGGCTGTGTCCCTGCTTGTGCCAGCGGGTGACCGGGCGCGGCAACCGGGATCAGCTCAACCTCCCCGATAGCTTGACGGTCCAATTGCGGATGGTCAGCCACCACGGGGCCTGCCACAGCGAGCTCCGCCTCTTCCTCCAACAAACACGCGGCCACTGCTCCCAAAGCCTCTACGTGCAAGCGCAAAGCAACTGTCGGAAACATGGTGCGAAACTCCCGCAGCACCCGTGCGGTAACTTCCCCCGGTACCATCACGTCAACCACCAGCGAGACGTCGCTTTCCAGACCCGAATGGAGACTGCGGGTCTTGGCGAGCAGCGCATCCACCCGATCCGTTACGGCGCAGGCTTCTGCCAGTAATCCCAGACCGGCATCGGTCAACGAAGGTTTGCGCGACCCTTCTCGCGCAAATAGAGTGACGCCCAATTGCGCCTCCATCTGCGCGATGCCGTAACTGATCGCGGAGATCGCCCGGCCCATTCGCTTGGCTGCACCGCCAAAGCTGCCCTCCTCCTCCACGGCGAGGAATATCCGCAACTGGTCGAGTGTGGGTTCACCAATTCTCACAGCATCACCTTATATTCTAAATATCCGAACATTATGAGTTATTTTATCTCACTTATCTGAATTTAGAACAAGCCCTATCTCCACCTCAACACAAACACAGATCACGGAGATTTCGCATGATCGAATTACGCCCGTTTAACTCGCTCGGCTCTGCCAATCACGGCTGGCTTGACGCGCATCATCATTTCTCTTTCGCCAGCTATCATGACCCCAAACGGGTCAACTGGGGCGCTTTGCGCGTGTGGAACGACGATACCATCGAGGCAGGAACTGGTTTCCCGACGCACCCTCACGAGGACATGGAAATCATCACCTATGTCCGCAAAGGTGCCATCACCCACCGCGATAGCATGGGCAATGAAGGACGGACCGAGGCCGGTGATGTTCAAGTGATGAGCGCCGGTACAGGCGTCAAACACTCCGAGTATAACCGCGAGGATGAAGACACCACTCTGTTCCAGATCTGGATCATTCCTGACGAGCGTGGCGGCGAACCAAGCTGGGGCGCAGCCAAGTTCCCAAAAGATGACCGCAGCGGGCACTTCGTACCGCTCGCGTCAGGCGATGCCAGTGACAATGGCGCCCTGCCGATCCGGGCAAATGCCCATGTTTTGGGTGCGACGGTAAAGGCCGGCGAAAGCGTCACCTATCAGGCATCGGCTGACCGGCACCTCTATCTGGTTCCGGCCACAGGCAAGATCGAGGTCGGAGGCGTGGAAGCGCAGGCCCGGGACGGCGTCGCCATTACTCAATTGGACAGCATCACCATCACCGCACTTGAGGACAGCGAACTTGTCCTCGTCGACGCGGCGTGAATTCAGGAGACTATCATATGACCAACATTCTACACATCAGCGCCAGCATTCGCGGCGATGAGTCCGTATCGCGTACCCTTAGTACTGCATTGGCAACGGGGCTGGCTGCCAAGACAGCGGGCACGGTTACGCACCGTGACTTGTCTGCCAACACATTGCCCTATGTCGATGCAGCAATCTTCGCCGCCAATGGAACAGCAGCAGGGGATCGCACAGCGCAGCAGCAACAGCTTGCCGCCATTGGCGATGAACTGATCGCTGAACTGCAAGCAGCCGACACCATTGTCCTGGGCGTACCGATCTATAATTTCGGAGTGCCCGCAATCGTCAAAGCTTGGGCGGATCTGGTGGCCCGTGCGGGTACCACCTTTGCCTATACCCCCGATGGGCCCAAGGGTCTGCTGGAAGGGAAGAAAGCCTATATCACAGTCGCATCGGGCGGCACGGCAGTTGGTAGCGATATCGATTTTATGACCCCGTGGCTGACATTCTTTCTTGGCTTCCTCGGCATTCACGATGTGAAAGTTATCGCGGCAGACGGCATCATGGGCAGCGATGGAGAAGCCAAGATTGCTGAAGCAACCGCAACAGTGCACACTCTCACGAACTAAAACGGCGGAGGGAAAACACCATTATGACACATACTGACACTTCTGGCGGCGTATCGCGTGATGCGGCGGCATTGATTGGCCGGGTATTGCTGGCTGCTCTGTTCATCATAGCTGGCGTCAATAAGTTGACCGACCCGGCAGGGACCATTGGCTATATCGGATCGGTCGGACTGCCCTTACCCGAAGTCGCTTACGCCGGAACGGTTGCGGTCGAGATATTGGGCGGACTGGCATTGTTGATCGGCTTCAAGGCACGGTGGGCCGGTTTGGCTCTTGGCCTGTTCTGCGTCGCCACTGCGGTGCTGTTCCATAATGACTTCAGCCAGCAAAGCGAGATGACAGCATTCCTCAAGAACCTCGCCATTGGCGGCGGTATGTTCCAAGTCTTTGCCTTTGGTCCGGGAAAGTACTCGCTCGATAAAGGGTGAACAATACTCATCGCGGTGAAGTGCCGGGGAGCGTCAGTTTTCCGGTACTTTGCTGCTAAGCTCTTCCAACCACACATCGGCCACTGCATCGCTCGGTGCGCGCCAATCGCCGCGCGGCGATAATGCCCCGCCAGCGCTGACTTTGGGACCATTGGGCAAGGCGCTGCGCTTAAACTGGCTGAACTGGAAGAACCGCCACAAAAACTTCTCCAGCCACATACGAATGGTGGCCAGATCATATTGGTTTTTCTTCGCTTCAGGAAAATCCGCTGGCCACAGACCTTCGCCCGCATCTTTCCAAGCGTGATAAGCCAAAAACGCGACTTTGCTGGGCCGCTGCCCCCAGCGGATGATATGATGCAGGAAGAAATCGTTCAGCTCATACGGGCCGATCTTGCTTTCTGTGCTTTGCATCCCGCCCTGTTCATCGGCAGGGACCAATTCCGGGCTGATTTCCGTATCGAGGATCGCTTGCAGGACATCATCGGTGGCTGCATCAAACTGGCTGGTTTGGATCGACCATCGGATCAGATACTGGATCAGTGTTTTGGGTACGCCAGCATTAACGCCGTAATGGCTCATCTGGTCACCCACGCCATAGGTACACCAACCCAGAGCCAGTTCAGACAGATCACCTGTGCCCAGTACAAAGCCACTATGCTGCCCTGAAAGGCGGAACAGATAATCTGTGCGCAGGCCCGCCTGAACATTCTCGAACGTCACATCATATTCCGGCTGCCCATCTGCAAAGGGATGGCCGATATCTTCCAGCATTTTGGTCGCCGCCGGAACAATATCAATCTCCTCGGCCGATATGCCCATCGCCTCCATCAGTTTCCACGCATTGCTTTTGGTGTAATCGGATGTGCCAAAGCCCGGCATGGTGAAACCTTTGATCATCTTCCGGTCCAGCCCAAGCCGGTCACACGTCTTCGCAGCAACAATCAGCGCATGGGTGCTGTCCAGCCCGCCAGAAATGCCGATTACGATGCTTTTGGCTTTGGTGGCGGTTATCCGCCGCATCAAACCGTCGATCTGAATATTGAACGCCTCGTAGCAATCCTCGTCCAGCTTGTTGGCGCGATTGGGCACAAAGGGGAAGCGCCGGATCGGGCGGTGCAAGCCGATATCGCCGCCAACTGATTTGTGCTCAAAACTAATGGTACGGAACCAGTTTTCCGGGCAATCCTCCGCCTCCGCAGCGTCGTTGAATGTCTGATTGCGCATCCGTTCCGAAACTATCCGGTCGCAATCCACATCCGCTATGCTGAGCTGCGCGTCCAAGCTGAACCGCTCGCTTTCCGCCAACAAATCACCCAATTCATAGATCATGCCCTGCCCGTCCCACGCGAGGTCGGTGGTGCTTTCACCATGCCCGCTGGCGGAATAGGCATAGGCAGCGATGGCGCGGCTCGATTGCGCGCGCGCCAGCATATGCCGTTCATCAGACTTACCGATCGTGACGTTGGATGCCGACAGATTGGCAAGGATTGTCGCCCCTGCCAAAGCGCCCAAAGTCGATGGCGGATTGGGGCTCCAGTAATCCTCGCAAATCTCGGCAAAGACTTTGAACCCGGGCAAGTTTGACGCGGCAAAAATCAGATCGGTCCCGAACGGAGCGGTCAATCCGGCCACAGTAATGTCCTGCCCCTGCACACTGCGACCATGCGCAAACCAGCGTTTCTCGTAATATTCTCGGTAATTGGGAAGGAAGCTTTTGGGGATCACGCCCAGCAATTTGCCGCCCGCAATTACCAAGGCACAATTGAATATTTTTCCATTCCGCCGCAGCGGCGCGCCGATCATCAGCATCGGTGCCAACTTAGCCGACGCACTCACGATCGCCCCGATTGCTGTTTCTACCGCATCCAGCAACGCCGCCTGCAAATGCAGATCATCAATGGCGTAAGATGAAACGCACAGCTCCGGATATACCACCAGATCAACCCGGGCATCATGGGCCCGCTTGGCCTCTGCCAAAATGGCATCACGATTAAACGCCACATCCGCAGTGCGTACCTGCGGTGTGCTGGTCGCGATCCTGACAAAGCCGTGCGCGTGCGCGTTGTAGAAATCGGAAGTATCGTTGATCATGTGGGTCGGGCTTTCAGGAAGGGTCGTAGTGTCAGCAGGGGCAAGCCAATCGGCTGGTTCGCAAATACCAAGCTGGGACAAGCGCGTTTGCACGGCAGCGCGGGCAATCTTGCCCTTCACTTCCCAGCCATAGACCGTGCGGCTCGGCCATGGTTTTGGCGCGCCATATTGCGCCCCGAATTCTTCGGCATTGAGCGGCGGAGAATGGGCCTCCCGCCACAATCGTATTTTTTGACCTGCACTATGCATATCGAACAAGTATCCCAAAAGGATACCGAAAGGCAAGGGCTGCTTCTAGGCAAGCAATCCGATCTTTGCTTGTTCTCGTAACCCGTGCGCTCCACCTATCGAACATACAAGAACACGATGCAGGAGAATTCCGATGGCAGATCCGACATACACCCCGCCCGCAATATGGACATATGATAGCGAAAGCGGGGGCCGCTTTGCCGCGATCAACCGCCCAACGGCTGGCGCTCAACGGGAAGAGGAATTGCCTAAAGGTAAGCACCCGCACCAACTCTATTCCTTGGCGACGCCCAATGGAGTGAAAGCCAACATCATCTTTGAAGAACTGCTAGAAGCGGGGCATTCCGATGCTGAATATGACGCATGGATCATCAATATCGGTGAAGGCGCGCAGTTCACCAGCGGTTTTGTCGACATCAATCCGAACTCTAAAATTCCGGCGATGGTCGATTTTTCTGCCTCATCACCGATCCGCGTCTTTGAAAGCGGCGCCATTCTGATGCACATGGCCGAAAAGTTCGGCAAATTTCTTCCAACAGATGCAGCAGCACGCGCCGAAACACTTAGCTGGCTGTTTTGGCAAGTCGGTAGCGCCCCCTTTATCGGTGGCGGTTTCGGCCACTTCTACGCCTATGCGCCGGAGAAATACGAATACGCCATCAACCGCTATTCGATGGAAACCAAACGCTTGTTCGATGTGGCTAACAACCGGTTGAAGGAAACGCGGTTTCTGGCCGGTGACGACTACACGATTGCTGACATGGCTGCCGCCCCGTGGCTCGCCCCCTTTACCACTGGCGAGATTTACAACGATGCGAAGACGTTCCTGTCGATTGATGAATATGAAGCGGTGAATCGGTGGGCATCCGAAGTGATGAATCGCCCAGCCGTAAAACGCGCCAAAATGGTCAACCGGACCTGGGGTGAAGAAGGAACCAACGTTCCCAACCGCCATTCAGCCGATGATTTTCCCAAGTCGTAAGGCGTAAACGGGCCTAAATTCACGAAGTGGGGCAATTTGATACGATTGCCCCCTTCCCTTCCCAGATTGGCGCGCTATATGGGCCGTCCCTGACAACGCTTTGACAGATTCTGTTATAGTATGGTCAGGCTGCTGGGGCGTCGCCAAGTGGTAAGGCACCGCTTTTTGGTAGCGGCATTCGCAGGTTCGATCCCTGCCGCCCCAGCCATTTTCTTATCGAAAATGACAGCGCCGTTCGGGTGGCGCAGGTTCGATCCCTGCCGCCCCAGCCATTTTCTTATCGAAAATGACAGCGCCGTTCGGGTGGCGCAGGTTTGATCCCTGTCACCGAGCTGTTTTCTTTCATAGATTTGAGGAACGATCCCCGGCCTATTCGGATACGGCGCCAGGATCACTATCTGATCCGGCTTCGGCAGCATCTGCCTCATCCGCATCATCATCGGCAGGCTCTTCAACAGCAGCGTCACGGGGATAATCCTCCGCGAGCCGGTCCTCGACCGCTTTGCTGAGGTCTGCGATCCGTTCTGCGTTGACGCCCAAATCGCTGGTGCCGACGCGCGAAGTGGATCGGAAATCAACATTTACGCCGCCTTCTACCGCGCGGATACGGGCTACGATGTCATCCTGGAAACCGTACCAGAACACGGTTGCTGTGCCTTCTACGGTACCGGCATCCTCATCTGCCACAACGCCAGAGAAGCCGCGCATTTCCATTGCGCCCTTAACTGCTGCCAGCACGTCTTCAGGACTATGCTGGACATACAGCGTCTCAAGATCGGGATAACCCTCTGCAATCAAAGTTGCGGCGGTCACATCAGCCAGTTCCGCATTGCCTTTCCACATATCCTGCTGGCCAAGCGGCGCGGCAAAATCGATCATTGGATTAGCACCTGCATCAGCGCGCGCCTTTAGCAAGTCGGCTGAATAGGCAGGGGCATCATCAGTGTTGGTGGTGATGTCATAGATAAACGGGAATTTAGCCGCAGTGCTTTGCAACCCCGCCAAACCGCCAAAGAAGGCAAGCGGGACAATCAAGGCCAACAGCGCCGACAGAAAACCGCTGCGCGGCTTCATAACCAGCGATACGACAATGCCGATTAGCGCAAGAACGCCGATAATACCGGCTGCAATCAGCCCCCAGCCAATTGTCATGGTGCCAAAGGCAAACAGCTTGTCGATCAGGCCAAATTTGGCACCGAACATGGCAATGGCGAGCCAGATAACGAAAATAATGGCGAGAGCCAGCGCGAGACGCGGCGTTTTTCTAAGAATGTTCATGCGGCGCGTGATGCACCACCAAGCCATCCGTCGCAAGAGCAACGCAACGCGCAGTATCTAATCAGCAGTCTGTTCCAGCACAGGTTGCGGGTTATTGGGCGTGAGGATCAATGTGCTGTCTTCCACCCGCCATCCTTTCAAACGCGATAGCAAGTTCATGCCGATGACATTGGTATCACCCAGATTAGGTGCCATGACGGCATCAAGGCCGCGCGCCGCGACATTGCCGAACCGCAATTCATCAATTGTCGTAACCTCTGCCGTGATTGTCCCGTTCGCGGTGTTGAGCGTAATCGGGATGCCGCCGCGCCGCGGTTCCAGCCCGGCACGCTCTGCCACAGGCATGGAGACTGCCGTCAGCGTTGCGCCAGTATCAATCATGAAATCTACCGGCGTGCCATTTACGTTGGCTTCCAGCCAGTAATGCCCGTCTGGCGCCAGCGGGATGCGCGTTTCACCGCCTTCAACCACTTGGTCAGGCAGGCCGACGCCTTCCAATGCAAAATCCAATCGCGGGTCAAAGCGCGACATTTGCAGCACGACCGTGACCAATATTCCCGCAAGCGCAATCGTGCTGGTGGTCCGGATCAAACCGCCAAGCGGGATTTCTCGACGGGCCATGATGGAACCAAGCCAGCCCATCAATACTGCAGCAACGGTGGCGACCAACAGGCCAGATCGCGGCACCGCTTCAATCAGCGCGCTGCTTGTCTGCCACAGATCAGCCAAGTTGCCGGGTACTTCCATGGATGTCATATAGGGGCCGCATGGCTGCTGGTCCATGAACGGGACCGAAAATAGCCGCTAAAGGGCCGCAACGACCGCCTCAGCCATTGCCCGGCCAGACAGCCAGGCCCCTTCAACTTTGGGCTTGACCAACCAGTCGCCCGCCGCGCCGATACGCCGCTTCTCGTCCCACAATACGCGCGGTGTCGCATTGGGTCGCGGCATAGAATAGCGCCAACGATGGGCGGTCAGATATGTTGGCGTGACCGCCGTTATGCCGGCCTCTTCAAAGAACCGCGCCAGTAATTTGGGCGCAGCCACTGCTGCATCATCTTCCAAATGCTCGCGGGAATAAACAGCCGAAGCCTGTATAACCCAGCTTTCAGGACCGGACCGATCAGGCTTTGCGCTGTTACGCGACGCCCATGACACGTCAGCCTTGGGTGCCCAGATCGTATCTGTATCAATCGGTAGCGTCCGATCAAACGCCGCCATCACGGTCCAGCACGGATCCGATACCACCCCATCAGCAAATCGTGCCATATCCGGCATGACATCGCTTAACAAATCAGCCGTTTGTTCAGCCGGAATGGCGCATACACAGTGCGAAACCTTCTCCGCCCCGCCGTCATGCTCGAGCAACCAACCGGCATTCTCGGAACGAACCTGAGTGATCCGTGTACCCCACCGAACATCGAGGGATTTGGCCATATGTTTAAGCGGCCCGTTCATGCCCGGAATACCGACATAGGCGTTCTCTCCCGCCGCTGGCCAATTCGCGACCACGCCCCTCGCCAGCCATTTGCCAATAGTGGCAGTGAAGGTGGAATCGTGCGCAGTGAAATATTGGGCGCCGTGGTCAAAGAACAGCATTTCGCCATCATGCTCTGCGCGCCGGGTTGCCATCCGTCCGCCGGGCCCACGCCCTTTGTCGAACAACACCGTCGGAATGCCCTGTTTATTGAGCTCTGTCGCGCAAGCCAGCCCTGCCATTCCAGCGCCGACTATCCCGATACAAACACCGCCCTGATCCGTCATATCAAGGCGCACTTCGCACGATGCTGGCTTCTGCCAGAATCAATGAAAAACGCCTTTGGCTATCGGTCCAGCGCTGCATCGGGGTCCACCCCCCTGCGAGCAGCAGAGTATTCGCGCTGCGCCGGTCAAACTTATGGCTGTTTTCGGTATGGATGGTGTCCCCCTTGGCCATTGCAAATTGCTGACCCGCGACTGTGAATTCTATATCGTCCAATGCTTCGCAGTGCATTTCGATCCGGGCGAAGTCATCATTCCACAATGCAACATGGCGCAGCTGATCAACGGGAATGGTCGCATCCAATTCACGGTTTATCCGCCGCGCAAGGTTAAGGTTGAACTCCCCAGTGACACCCGCCGCATCGTCATAAGCGGCGGTCAGGACGGCAGCATCCTTGATCAGATCCATGCCGATCAACAGCTGCGCCTTGTCCCCCAAAGTGTCACGCATTGTCCGCAGTAAATCGACCGATGTCCGCGCCACCATATTGCCGATCGTTGATCCAGGAAAAAAGCCGAGCTTCGGTAAATCAGTGACTTGGTCCGGCAAGCTGACCTTGCGCATGAAGTCAGCTTCTACGGGGTGCACCGGCAGCCCCGGAAACTTGGCCGAGAGTTGCTTGGCCGATGCCCGCAGGAAATCGCCTGAAATATCGAGCGGAACATAGGCAGCGGGCGCAATCGCCGATAGCAGCAGCGGCGTTTTGACCGAGCTGCCGGAGCCGAACTCTACCACCGCGCAGCCCGGCGCAATTGCCGCGGCAAATTCTTCGCCATGATCCTGCAAAATCTCTGTTTCGGAGCGGGTCGGATAATATTCCGGAAGCTTCGTGATATCCTCAAACAGCTGCGAACCTGCGTCATCATACAGCCACCGCGCAGGGATGGCTTTTTGTTCTTGAGACAGGCCTTTTAAAACGTCTGCCCGAAAGGCGCGGTCAACGCCGCTCTCATCCCGGTCAACCAATTCCAACCCTTGTCGTGCCGTGCTGCTCGTGCTCATCAAATATCCTTGGCGAGCCTGAGCCCGGTAAATTGCCACCGCTGATGCGGGTGGAAGAAATTGCGATAGGAAGGCCGCGAATGGCCGCGCGGCGTCGCGCAACTGGCCCCGCGCAGCACAACCTGCCCGCTCATAAATTTGCCATTATATTCACCAATCGCACCCTCAGCAGGTTTGTAGCGCGGATATGGCAGATAGGCGCTGCGGGTAAATTGCCAGCAATCACCAAACAGATTGGCATGACCTTCGGGCAGCAAATGATCGGTACCATCAAACTGATTGCTGGTTGGCGAGGTATTCTGCTCCCGCGCTATAACTTCCCATTCAAACTCGGTCGGCAGGCGGGCACCTGCCCATGTCGCAAAAGCGTCAGCTTCATAATAGGAGATATGTGTGACCGGCTGACTGGGCTCCCGCTTGACCCAGCCATAATGGCTGAATTGCTCATGCTGCCCCTCATCATCGTGCCAATAGAGCGGCGCGGTTATGGCATTTTGCTGCACCCACGCCCATCCATCGGATAGCCACAATGCCGGATTACGATATCCGCCATCGTCGATAAATTCTTGCCACTGCGCATTATTTATCAGTCGCCGGGCCAATTCAAACGGGGTCAAAACCACCTGATGCTGCGGCCCTTCATTGTCATAGGCAAAGCCGGCCCCATCATGGCCGATCAGCACACTGCCGCCCTGATGGACATAGGATAGTTCATTGTCCTGATACCCGCAGGCGAATACACCGCAGCGATCAAACATGGCCGGGCCAAGCGGGTTCTGGAACAGCGCGTGCTTGATATCGGTCAGCAACAATTCCTGATGCTGCTGTTCATGCGCGATGCCCAGTTCTATCAGATCGGTAAATCGCGGATCGTCTAGTAAAGGCTCCATCGCGTCGTCCACCGCGCTGCGCCATTCGCGGATTTCCGCCACCGCTGGACGGGACAGCATTCCACGTGAGAACCGCCCGATCCGCTTGCCCTCAGCTTCGTAATAGGAATTAAACAGGAACGGCCAGCGATCATTGTGCAACCTGTATCCAGCCACATGATCACGCAGCAAAAAGGTTTCAAAAAACCAGTTAGTATGCCCCAAATGCCATTTGGCGGGTGAGGCATCCTCCATCGATTGCAGCGTCGCATCAGCTTCTGATAGAGGTTCTACCAGTGCCGCTGTCAATGCGCGTGTTTCACGGAACCGGTCCGCCAAACGCGTACCGATTTGCCGTTTTCGGGCTGTATTCACTTGTGGCAATGCACTCTTTCTGTCGCCGCGGTCTATCCGTATAGTGGCGGATTAGCGTGACATATGAAAGGGCTACTTACTGATAATTGCGCTTAAGCAGCGTTGGCCTGCGTGGCCCCTGCTTCTGTCGTCATCATCTCCGCCAGCAAGAACGCAAGCTCCAAAGACTGCGCGGCATTGAGGCGCGGATCGCAGTGCGTGTGATAGCGATCACCAAGACGCTCATCTGCAATACCAACAGCACCGCCAACGCATTCAGTGACGTCTTGGCCGGTCATCTCGATATGAATGCCCCCAGCATGCGTACCTTCTGCACGGTGCGCTGCAAAGAAGCCCTTCACTTCGGTCAGAATACGGTCAAACGGACGGGTCTTGTACCCGCTATCCGACTTCACGACATTGCCGTGCATTGGGTCGCAAGACCAGATCACCGGATGGCCTTCTGCCTTCACGGCCCGCAGCAATTTGGGCAAGCCAGCCTCTACCTTGTCATGGCCAAAGCGGCTGATCAGAGTAATCCGGCCTGCCTCGCGGTTCGGGTTCAGCGTATCGAGTAGCTTGAGCAAAACGTCCGGCTCCATCGACGGGCCACATTTCATGCCCAGCGGATTGCCGATGCCGCGCGCGAATTCGATATGCGCGCTGCCTTCAAAGCGGGTACGGTCGCCGATCCACACCATATGCGCGCTGGTATCGTACCAATCGCCGGTCAGGGAATCCTGCCGTGTCAGGCTCTGCTCATACGGTAGCAGCAATGCCTCGTGACTGGTGTAGAAGCTGGTCCGTTGCAATTGCGGAACCGTTTCAGGATCAACACCGCACGCTTCCATAAAGTCCAACGCTTCACCAATCCGGTCGGCTGTCTGCGCAAACTTATCTGCCCACGGGCTGCGCCCCATAAAGTCCAATGTCCAATTATGGACTTGGCGCAGATTGGCATATCCGCCGCCGGCAAAGGCACGCAGCAAATTCAGTGTGGAGGCAGCCTGCGAATAGGCACGGACCATCCGTTCCGGATCGTTCTTCCGCTGGGCCGGATCAAATTCGATCCCGTTGACATTATCACCGAAATAGCTCGGCAGTGTAACGCCGTCTTTTGTTTCAGTATCGCTGCTGCGCGGTTTGGCAAATTGCCCGGCCATCCGGCCCACTTTGACCACTGGCACTTTGCCAGCATAGGTCAACACAACTGCCATTTGCAGCAGCACGCGGAACGTATCGCGAATGTTGTTCGGGTGAAATTCTGCAAAGCTTTCAGCGCAATCGCCGCCCTGCAGCAAGAACGCCTTACCCTCTGCCACATCAGCCAAGTCTGATTTAAGCGCGCGCGCCTCACCAGCAAAGACCAAGGGCGGATAATTAGACAAAGTGGTTTCTGCCGCTGCCAATGCATTGGCATCATCATAGCGCGGCAAATGCCGTGCTTCGTGTGCTTTCCAGCTATCGGGAGTCCAGTTCTGTGCCACTGTGTACCTGTCTTTCACTACTAATTTTGCGCCGAAATAGGCGGCCTACTGTCCAATAGCAAAGCAATTGGACGCGCAAGCGTAAGAAACTTTGGCGTGCATGAAGCGCCGCTTTGCAGTCAAACCGGTGCTTACCCATCGACGGAGCAGAAGTTAGCGGCCGATAATTTCCGCAGCCCGGTTGGCAGAGCTGCCCGTTTCGGATGCCAATTTCTGCCCTTCAGGGATGATTGCGATCCGGTAAGCCCCGTCGGCGGTGAAATACCGTTTGGCCAAAAACTGCATCGCAGCAGCCGACGTCTGGGTATAATCCGACAATAGTGACCGCACCATTCTGATCCGGCGGGGATCGCTGCTCGACCCTTCCAATTGCCCAACCCAAAACTGGTTACCGGTCGACGCACGATTGATCAGTTGCCGCAATGGCTCTGTCACGCGCTGCAATTCTTCCGCAGTCGGCGGGTTAATCACCAAGTCTTGCGCGATAGCTTCAGCTGCCGCGTAAAACACTGGTACATCTTGCGGGCGCAGTTGAGCAATTGCTGTCACCCGGCCACCGCCATTGATCTCCACTGGCCAGCGTGAACCGACATTGGGCGCATAGCTGGCCCCTGCCCGCTCGCGCATCGCATCAATCAAACGGTTGTTGAAGACATCGACCAAAATATCCAGCTGACGGGATTCGGGCAGCCCGGCGACACCGCCGCCGCTGGGCCAAGCAATCACCGCCGCGGCTTGGTTTGCATCGCCGCGATGTGTCAGAACTTTTACCGCTGAGCTGCCTTGTGGGAAGGAAGGAATTCTTGCTGCAACGTCAGCCGGGATCGGATCGCGCGGCGGCAAAGCGCCAACAGTTTTGCGCAATGCCTCCACCGCCTGTTCTTTGTCGAAATCACCGAAGATGATCACTTCGACATCACCTTGTTTTAATAAAGGTTCCCACACTGCGCGGAAGCCTTCGGGCGTTGCAGCCGCAAGTTCTTCAGGCGTTGGCGTGCTGAAACGCTCATCATTATTGCGCAAAATATATTCCAGATCACGGCCCAAAACGCCGCCCGGGCTGGTGGCATAGCTTTCATAGGCAAGCCGCTGCGCCGCCTTTGCCCGGTTCACCGGATTGACATCCCAGCGCGGCATGGCGAGCTTACCCGCAAACAGATAGAGCTGATCGGCCAAATCCGCATTGCGCGTGGTCGCCCCGAAGGTGAAATTACCATCTCCGATACCGAAATCAAAGCCGAGCACTCGACCGGTTGAAATGCGGTCCAATTCTTCCTGACCCAGATCGCCCAAACCAGAACCAATCAACGCCATTTCAGCAAGGCTGATATACGCTGCGTCATTTTGCCCGAAACCGCGATATCCAGAACCGAAGCGCATTTTGACCGATACCCGGCCGCGTTCGGCGGAGTGGGACCAGATCAAAGCACGCGCACCATTGGCAAACTCTATCCGTTCAATTTCCGGAATGCCTGTAACGCCCAAGGAAGCACGGGAAACGATCGTTCCCGGCTCACCAATGGGCGGCAGTTCATCGAAAGAAATCGACTTTGCAGCCAGCCGGGCCGATCCGTCTGCTTCTGCTGGCGCCAGCAAGGCAGCCCTTAGACTGCCCTCATCCGCCTCACCTGACTGCGGGGTTAGATAGGTTCCGCGAATAACGTCGCCTTTGAACAAAGCCCGCGTGTGTTTCAGCACAGCTTCTGGCGTGATCTTCGCCTTCATCCCGCGAAACACTTTAAGGACCGTGTCCGGCGCTGCAATGGCCTCCCGAATATCGACAGCCTGAATGACATTATCCGCCAAAGCGCTGCCGGCTTGCACATCCGCTTGCTCCAACTGACTGACAAAAATGGAATCGAATTCAGCCACTTCGCGGTTGATCTCTTCCATAGTCGGCGGGGTTGCCAAGGCATCGGCAATAACGCCGCGCACATCCCTCAGGGCTGACTGCCAGTCATTGTCTAGCGGACCGACCGAAACGAATGTCGCATCGGTGGATCGGCTGACATCATCTTGGCTCACTTGGGCGTATAAGAATGATCCACCAGACCGGGCGCGCGATTCCAATCTGCGATTGATGATCGCTTGGCTAAGCGTATCGATTAGCAAGCCTTCATTATAAACGATGGTGTCTTGGACAGGGCGCCACGGACGCATAATCGCATAGGTCATGCTGCGGGGCAGATCTGGTTCCACAATGACTGCCACTTCACCGACTGGGTTGGCAGCGTCTGCCCCGGCCGGAGCAACAGGATCACCAAAATTCGGTTCCGGTGTCAAAGGGCCCTTGCCCTGCCAATCACCAAAATACTTCTCGACCAGCAGCGCCAAAGTTATCGCGTCGGTATCGCCGGCAACCACGACCACGGCATTTTCAGGGCGGTACCAACGGTCATGGAACGCTTGCATTGCGGGCCCTGTAGCACCTTTCAGCGTTGCCTCTGTACCGATAGGCAACCGGTTCGCTAGCCGCTGGCCGGTGAACAATATTTGGCGGGATTTCTCAGCAACACGCTGCGCCGCACCGCCCCGCTCACGCTTCTCCGCCAAGACGATGGGTATTTCAGCGGCAAGGGTTTGGTCCGATAAAACCGGCTCCCGCATCATTCCCGACAGCAATTTGAAACTTTCTTCCAAAGCCGCAGGCGTCGCATTGGGCAGGTCCAATTTATAAACCGTATGGGTGGGGCTGGTTTCGGCATTGGTATCACTGCCGAAAGTCGCGCCGAGTTCCTGCCAGCGAGTGATCGCCTCCCCGGCTTTCAAATATTTGCTTTCGCGAAAACTGAGATGCTCCATCAAGTGGGCAAACCCTTGCTCGCTATCTTCTTCGTGCAGCGACCCTACATCCAGCCGGATACGGATGGACACCTGATCCGGCGGAACGCCGTTTTCCCGCACCGCATAGCGCAGGCCATTATCCATTTTGCCAAACAGCCATTCCTCGTCCCGGGGGACATCGCTGCCTTCATAAATCCACGGAGTCTCGTCACCGGTTTGCGCCGCCACCGGCAGCACAATGTCCCCACCGTTGGGATAGTCTAGTGCCGGAGGCTGGATAACGGGGGTACGCGCTTGAATAGGGCCCGCAAGAAGCAGAGCAGGAAGAACACAAACAAACGGCCGTACGGCACGGGAAATTTTGATCATAGTCAGCATATAAGCCATCAACTGATGAAGCGATAGTGAATGGAGCACAACTAATTCAGCCGCTTCATTCGGACCTTGTGGCACGGCGCCTTACGACCTACATCAGCGGCATGTTTATAGAGACAGAAACCACACCGAACCCCGCCAGCCTTAAATTCCTGCCGGGCCAGCAAGTCATGCCATCGGGCACACGCGAATTTACTTCGCCTGAAGCAGCCGAGGCATCACCGCTTGCGCAAGCGATTTTTGATACTGGTGAAGTGACATTGGTATTCTTCGGCGGTGATTTCATTTCGGTTACGGCAGCGCCCGGTGTCGATTGGTCGGCGCTCAAGCCGCAAGTTGTCTCGATCCTGCTCGACCATTTCATTTCCGAAGCTCCGTTGTTTGTCGGCGGTGATGCATCTGGCATCTCTGTTCCGGCAGAAGACACAATGGTGGTCGAAGATGATCCGGAGAACGCAGATGTCGTGGCGCAAATCCACGAACTGCTGGAAACTCGCATCCGACCAGCCGTGGCTGGTGATGGAGGCGACATTGCCTATCGCGGGTTCAAGGATGGAATCGTGTATCTAACGCTACAAGGCGCCTGTGCAGGCTGCCCCTCCTCAACCGCAACGCTCAAGCACGGCATTGAAGGGCTGTTGAAACATTATGTGCCCGAAGTATCGGAAGTTCGCGCTGCGTAAATATATCTGAGGTTACCATGACTAAACAATTTCACGACGCCGTTCTGGGCAGCGATGCGCTTGACCAACTGTTCCGCGAAGCACGCACATATAATGGCTGGCTCGGCAAAGAAGTGTCCGAAGGGCAGATTCACCAGATATATGATCTGCTGAAAATGGCGCCTACCTCTGCCAATATGCAGCCCGCCCGTTTTGTTTGGGTGCAATCGCCTGAGGCCAAAGCCAAGCTGGTCGATTGTGTAGCAGAAGGGAACAAGGATAAAGTCCAGGCAGCACCGGTCACCGTGATCATCGGTTTCGATATCGACTTTCACGAGGAACTGCCGTGGTTATTCCCCCACGCCGACGCGAAGAGCTGGTTTGAAGGTGATGTCGAAGGGCGGAAAGAAGGCGCATTCCGCAATTCAGCGCTGCAAGGTGCTTATCTCATGCTTGCCGCACGCGCGGTTGGGCTCGATTGCGGTGCTATGTCAGGTTATGATACAGACGCTGTGAACGCCGCCTTTTTTGCAGACACACCGACTGTCAAAGCCAACTTCATATGCTCTATCGGATATGGCGATCCGGAATCGATCTTTGATCGCAGCCCGCGTCCTGATTTCGATACATTCAATTCCGTAGTTTAAAGGCCGGTTCACTTGCCCCGTACGCTGGCCATTGATTGCGCGACAGAGGCCTGTTCTGTGGCGCTGTTTGAAGAACATCGGCTGATCGCGTTTGACCACAAAGTTCTGGGCCGCGGCCATGCGGAACGCCTTGTTCCGATGATCGCGGCTTTGCCTGAAAAAGGGCAGGCAGATGATATTCTGGTATCGCGCGGTCCGGGCAGCTTTACCGGTGTCAGAATTGGCATTGCCACAGCACGTGCGCTGGCATTTGCATGGGGTGCGGCCATCAAAGCCTATCCAACACTGGCCTTGGTCGCGGCCCTCGCCCGTGCTGAAAAGGGGGATGTTCCGGCCCTCGCCTGTATGACCGGCGGGCATGGCGAATGGTTCATTCAGGAATTTGGCAAAGATGGCTTGCCGGTCGCTGACCATGCCGCATTGATACCAAAAGAGGCTGTGGCTGCGTTTCAAACCGAGTTAGTGGTTGGAACGCAATCGGAAGCATTCACCGAATTGCGCGGCTCAGGCACCGCCATCGTGACTACGGCTGATGCTCGCAAAGTACTCTCTATTCCCCGCGAATTGTTCAGCGACGATATTTCGCCGCTCTATGGCCGTGCGCCTGATGCCAAGCTTCCTAAGTAACCCGCTTATGAACGACGATATCGACACGATCATGACCCTGATGGAAGCCAGTTTCGATCCGGTATGGGGCGAAGCATGGAATCGCCGGCAATTGTCGGATTCTCTATCGATGCCGCACACCCAATATAGCTTGATCGATGCTGGCGGTAACTGTCCCCCTGTTGGTGATAAAGCCGCTGGTTTTGCGCTGACGAAATATGTCGCCGGAGAAGAAGAAGTGCTTCTGATTGCGGTCGACCCAGCCCACCGGTCTAAAGGTATTGGCAGCGCGTTGCTGCGCCAATGTTTCCAAAGCGCCATAACCAGGGGCGCAGAGCGTATCTTTCTGGAAATGCGCGATAATAATACAGCGCGTTCACTATACGAAAGACTTGGGTTCGAAGCGATCGGCCGCCGTAAAGACTACTATACCAGCGCTAATGGTAGCCGTATCGACGCAATCACATTTGCGAAAACACTGCTATAGTAAATGTGCTGGGTGTAACGAGCATTCATTTTGAATTTAAATGCGCATACTTGCCCTGCAAGAATAATTCCGCCAATGGCAGACGAGCCGTGTAAAACGGGTCGTAAAAGTGGTCGCACACTGATGAGGACAATCATGGATAATTTTGAGAATGATATGGCGGAAACGCTTATTACGCTCACATCAGATATTGTTGCTGCACATGTCAGCAATAATGATGTTGAGGTAGACGACGTACCGACGCTAATTTCAAATGTTTACGGTGCTTTGGCGTCTCTTGGACAGGATGAGGACCCTGTTGAAGAATTGCCGGAGCCAGCAGTTTCAATCCGCGCTTCGATCAAGCCAGATTACATCGTTTGTCTTGAAGATGGCGCGAAACTAAAGATGCTCAAGCGGTACTTGCGCACCAATTATGATATGACGCCGGAACAATACCGCGCGCGCTGGAGCTTGCCAGCCGACTATCCAATGGTCGCACCAAACTATGCGGAAAAGCGCCGCGAACTGGCCAAGAAAATCGGCCTTGGCCGGAAACCGGGCCAAAAACGGGGTCGCCGCAAGAAAACGGCATAACCATCAGAAAAATGCGCGGCGGATTGTTGAAGCCATCGCGCTTGAGAAGAACGCCCTAGCCCTCTATAGGTCTGGGGCGTTTTTCAATTGGGGAATAATGTGAACCAACGTATCGACTTAGAACAGCTATGTGCGGAACGCGGCTTGCGAATTACCGAGCAGCGCCGCGTAATCGCCCGCGTCTTGTCGGAAAGCGATGATCACCCGGATGTAGAACTGCTGCATGAACGGGCATCGGCCATTGATCCCAAGATCTCGATTGCGACCGTGTACCGCACAGTGCGCCTGTTCGAAGAAGCCGGCATTCTTGATCGCCATGATTTCGGTGATGGCCGCGCCCGGTATGAGGCCGCACCCGAAGCCCATCACGATCACCTGATTGATGTGGAAAGCGGCGATGTGGTGGAATTCGTGGATCCGGAATTGGAAGCCTTGCAAAAAGTGATTGCAGAAAAGCTGGGCTATCGCCTGGTCGATCACAGGATGGAATTATACGGCGTCAAAATCGGGCGTGAGAAGGATAACGCTGCCTAATGGATCAGGCCCTTCGTGATGCAGCCGAACGCGGGGAAAGCACCCCGCTTTCGATCCGCGGATGGTTTCGCTTCACAATGCGGACGCTGGGACTGATTGGCCTGCTGCTGCTATTTGTGCCGCTCCATTATCTCTACCGTATTTTCAAATATGGCTCCCCCTTCCCCATGCTTTTTCTGCGCTATGCGGGATGGATAGCAGGCGCCAAAGTACGGAAAATTGGCACCCCGCTGCGGCGTGATGTGTTCTTTATCGCGAACCATGTCTCTTGGCTGGACATTCTCTCACTAGCGGGGGCCAGCGGAACAGCGTTCGTTGCCAAAGCCGAGTTGAGCGAAGTGCCCGTCATCAGTTGGCTGTGCCGCCTGAACCGGACAGTGTTTGTAAAGCGCGAAAACCGTTTGGGCGTGGCCAACCAGATCAACCTGCTGCGGGAAGCTCTGGCTGATAATTGGTCAGTCACGGTATTCCCCGAAGGCACAACGACCGATGGCCAGTCTTTACTGCCCTTCAAAACATCTATGCTCAGCGTGTTAGAGCCACCACCGCCCGGTGTGATGGTTCAGCCCGTCCTGATTGATTACGGCACGGCTGTGGGCGAAGAACTCGGCTGGGTCGGTGAGGAAAGCGGCATCAACAACGCCAAACGCGTGCTTGGGCGTAAGGGCAGTTTCGAGCTGAGGCTCCACTTCCTCGAACCCTTCAGCCCCGAAGAATTCCGCGGCCGCAAAGCCATCGGCGCCCGGGCGAGAGAGGCAATAGAGGGTGCTTTGCTGGCATCACTGGACAAGCCGCTACGCGACTTCAAGCATGATGTGCTGCCCATACGATATGCCGCACCAAAGCATGATCTAGAACGGGAAGTGCAAGACTAATCCCGCCTGTCCGCCATTGCGAGATGAGCCGTAAGTCCGTATGGGCGCGGCGATGAAACAAACACCTCCCCCCAAGACCTACCGTGTCAAAAGCTTTGGCTGTCAGATGAATGTCTATGATGGCGAACGCATGGGCGAAATGTTGGCTGAAAAAGGCATCACAGAAGCGCCAGAAGGCGAAGATGCCGATCTGGTGGTGCTCAATACCTGCCACATTCGCGAAAAGGCAGCAGAGAAAGTCTATTCCGACATTGGCCGGCTGACCAAGGGTAAAACGCAGAAGAAAGCCCCGATGATCGCAGTGGCTGGCTGCGTCGCTCAGGCAGAGGGCGAAGAGATTATGGCCCGCGCGCCATCGGTTTCGATGGTTGTCGGCCCGCAAGCCTATCACCGCTTGCCCGCGATGATTGATGATGCTGTGTCCGGCAAACGCTCTACCGATACCGATATGCCAGCCGATGCGAAGTTTGCCGCATTGCCGCAGCGCCGCAAATCAGCGCCATCAGCCTTCCTGACTATTCAGGAAGGCTGCGATAAGTTCTGTACCTACTGCGTTGTGCCTTATACGCGCGGTGCGGAAATCTCGCGCCCTTATGCGGCGCTGGTGGATGAAGCGAAATTGCTGGTCGAAGCGGGTGCCAAAGAAATCACCCTGCTAGGGCAAAATGTCAGTGCGTGGACTGGTGAAGATGGCAAAGGCCGCAAGCTGGGCATGGCTGGCCTTATTCGCGAGATTGCGAATATCCCTGAGCTTGCCCGCATCCGGTACACAACCAGTCATCCAGCCGATATGGATGACGAGCTGATAGAGACGCATGGCGAGATTACCAAGCTGATGCCCTATCTGCATTTGCCTGTCCAAAGCGGCAATGACCGCATTCTGAAGGCAATGAACCGCAGCCATACGGCAGAGAGTTACCTGCGCCTGCTGGAGCGGTTCCGTGCTGCGCGGCCCGATCTGGCTTTGTCGGGCGACTTCATTGTCGGCTTCCCGGGGGAGACTGACGCCGAGTTTGAAGACACTTTGAAAATCGTCGACGAAGTGCGTTATTCGCAGGCCTATAGCTTCAAATATTCGCCCCGCCCGGGCACGCCAGCCGCGACGATGGATAACCAAGTCCCGCTCGAAGTGATGGATGAACGCTTGCAACGGCTGCAAGCCTCGCTCCGCCGCGATCAGCAGGCCTTTAATGACGCAAGCGTTGGTAAAACCTGCGAAGTGCTGGTCGAACGCAAAGGTAAGATGGACGGGCAATGGCTGGGCAAATCACCATGGTTGCAATCGGTTCACTTCACCGGCGATGTGCAAATCGGTGATCTAGTCACCGCAGAATTGATCCAAGCAGGGCAACAGTCTCTTGGTGGACGCTTGGTCTAAGTTGAAACATCCGTGCCATTTACATGACAGGTGAGTGACTTTCCCCACATTGAGTAATGGCAATCGCTTGCCAGTCTCGCCAGCGGCCTTACATTCCGAATCAGCAATGAAAGGTAATCGCTAAAACGCATGGGAAGAAAACCCACTAAGGCCGCTGACCCGGCACTCTCCACACCTCCCTCACCGCAGCGGGAAATTCGCCGGGCGCAGGTCGACATGAATTTTGAGAACCAGTCGCTGCTGGTCCCCTTATTCGGGCAGTTTGATGCCAATCTGGTGCAAATCGAAAACAGACTAGGCGTATTTATCTCAGCGCGCGGTGATACTCTGCATTTGGAGGGGCCAGAAGATAGCGTCGCACGGGCGCGCGAAGTGTTGCAGTCCCTGTATGACCGGCTTGCAGAGGGTCAAGATTTGGATAGCGGCGCGATTGAATCGGTGATTGCAATGTCCAACGAACCTGTTCTTGAAGGGATCGTAAACGCGGATAAGAACGGACCGCCGATCATGATCCGCACTCGCCGCAAAACAATCGTTCCCCGATCCAAGATGCAAGCAACCTATATGCGGCAATTGGCACGGGAAGACGTTATCTTTGCGCTGGGTCCAGCCGGTACCGGCAAGACCTATGTCGCGGTGGCGCAAGCCGTCAGCCAGCTCATTACAGGCAGCGTGCAGCGACTGATCCTGTCGCGGCCAGCGGTGGAAGCTGGTGAAAAACTGGGCTTTCTACCCGGCGATATGAAGGACAAAGTCGATCCGTATCTGCGCCCGCTCTATGATGCTTTGTTTGACTGTATGCCGCCCGAACAGGTCGAACGCAGGATCGCTAGCGGCGAGATTGAGATAGCCCCGATTGCATTCATGCGCGGCCGCACCTTGGCAGATGCTTTTGTGATTTTGGACGAGGCGCAAAACACCACGAAGGAACAGATGAAAATGTTCCTCACGCGCTTCGGCCAGAACAGCCGCATGGTCGTGTGCGGCGATCCAAAGCAGGTCGATATTCCCGGCGGTGACCGAATGAGCGGCCTTGCCGATGCGGTTGGCCGTTTGGAAGGGGTTGAAGGTATTGGCACCACCCGTTTCAGCGTTGCTGATGTTGTCCGGCACCCGATTGTCGGGAGAATCGTCGAAGCGTATGAGGGGCCGAATGCATAACGGCCAACGGACATCCTGATGGATATCGAGATTGATGTTGAACATTGGCCAGAACAAGATTGGGGTGATTTGGGGTTAAAAGCCGCAGATGCAGCCGCTTTGGTTGCGCCGGAAATGGCCCTCAGCCGCTTGTCTGTTAGCTTGCTTTTCACCAATGACGCAGAAGTGCACACTCTAAACCGCGAATGGCGCGGCAAAGACAAGCCGACCAACGTCCTGTCTTTCCCCATGTTATCGCGTGAATATCTACTCGGACTCGCCCCGGAAGGCCCACCAGAAATGCTGGGTGACCTAGCGCTGGCTTACGAAACCTGCGCGCGCGAGGCGGAGGAAAAGTCGAGCCCGCTGGAACATCACGCGGCACATTTGATCATCCACGGGCTGCTGCATCTGGCCGGCTACGATCATGAAACATCCCCTAAAGATGCCGATGCAATGGAAGCTTTGGAGATTGCGGCTCTTGCGTCTATGGGGATTGCAGACCCATATGGGGATCGAGATTAACATTCCACGCTTAGGAGTACCCACGAAGGGCCATGCCCGACATCGATAATTCCGCCGGAGAACCGGACAGTAGGGGCGGGCTATGGCCCGCTATAAAGAAGTTTTTCGGCGCGGAAGGCGATCGCTCTCTGCGTGAGCAACTTGAAGACGTGATCGACGAGCATGAGGACGAGAACCCCTCTGACGATGCTCTGGCACCCAACAACGGTGATCTATCGGGCGTTGAGCGGCAAATGCTGCGCAACCTGCTCCATTTCAGCGAGCATGATGCCGATGATGTAGCGATTCCGCGCGGCGAGATTGTCGCTGTTTCTGCGGATGCCACATGGACTGATTTGATCGCCAGCTTCTCCGATAATGGGCATTCGCGGATGCCTGTATACCGCGACCAGCTCGACCATGTGATTGGCATGATCCACATCAAGGATGTGTTCCCTTTCCTCGCCACCAAAGCCAAACCGCCCAAGGATTGGACCACATTGATGCGCCAACCGATCTACGTGCCGCAATCGCGCGGCGCGCTGGACGTATTGGCCGATATGCGCGCGCGGCGGGTTCATCTGGCAATTGTGGTCGACGAGTTTTCCGGCACTGATGGCGTGATCACGATCGAGGATCTGGTCGAAGAAATCGTCGGCGAAATCGAGGATGAGCATGACGACGTTCCCGAAGAGCTGATTTCCCCGATTGGCGACGGAATGTGGGATTGCGATGCACGTGCAGAGCTTGAAGATATCGCGGAGACAGTCGATCCACGCCTGGCAGAGGTGGAAGAATCGGTGGATACACTTGGCGGGCTTGCCTTCGTACTGGCTGAACAGGTTCCGCAGGTGGGGGCCATCGTTACCCATCCCAGCGGATGGCAGATAGAAATCACCGCTGCTGATGAAACCCATGTGAAACGGATGCGGCTGCACCCGCCTGTGGAAGTGGAAAACGTAAGCATTCCATAAATCCGAAATAATCGGTTCGATTTTTTGCAACCAATCGCATAATTGCGCGTTGAGAGACGTGAGGAGAGTGTGATGCCTATCAGACGGTTACCGCCGCTACGCGCGTTAGAAGCATTTATGCGCACTGTGCGCCTCGGTTCTGCTCGTGCAGCAGCCGAAGAGCTTGCTCTAAGCCCATCCGCTTTGTCGCGCAGAATTGCCAATTTGGAAGAGTTCACCGGCAAAAAACTGTTCACGCGCGCCAAACAGGCAATGAGCTTAACCGATGAAGGCCAAGCCTTTCACGAAGCCATTGCCCCGCATTTGGATGCGTTGGCAATGGCGATCGAAAACCAGTCTGAAAACCTGTCACTGCTGCGCTTGCGCTTAGGCGTCTTGCCGCTTTTCGGCAGCCAGCGGCTGTTTCCGCATTTGGGTGAACTGCGCAAGCGCCACCCTTTGCTGCATATCGATATTGATACCGGGCCCCATCTGGAAGACCGCGTCGGAGATACTCTGGATGCGGCCATTATCCTGTCCCGCGGCCCGGACACCGCCTTTCATGCGATCCGTCTTGATTATAACCGGGTTCACGCAATTTGTAGCCGCGAGACAGCCAAAGCGCTGGGCAGCGAACCGGATATGGACGCGCTCTCGAAACAGACTTTTCTCATCCATAACGAGCTTCCCGCCAGTTTCGAGGCATGGAAGCAAGCGTTGGGCTTGGAGAAAATGGAGCCCGCAGCTATCGACCATTACGATTCCGGACAATTGATGCTGGAAGCAGCAGCTCAAGGGCTTGGCATCGCGATCATGCACGATGATCACATGCGGCGTGCGGCAGACAGCCGTTTGGCCCATCTGTTCGAGAAAGAGGTTGAAAGCCCGTATAGCTATTGGTTCGTATGCAAGCCGCAGGCACTGGAAAGCCGGCCGGTTCGTTTGTTCCACGATTGGCTGGTTGGCGCGGGTCTGTAAGCGACCAGTTGGCTAGCTATTCGCGACCTACTCTGCCGGGCTATTTGGCGCATGAACACATAGAATCGGTACAGCTACAATACCGGGGTGTTTCTTATCGGCATCACCGCATTCGACTTCCGGTTTTCGGATCGCGTTTGGTTCTATGATCGCTAGAGCTTGCGCATCTCCATAGGCGGCGATCCATGTCAGGCAATCTGCCAGTCGCCGGATGCTATGTTTCTGCCCTGCACTGGCAGAAGGATTGCAATTGATCACCAGCACATCTGCTGCCGGGGGCGCTTTATACCGCCGCAGCACCCGCAAAAACTCACCCCGCTCAGCCACAGACAGCCGATCCATATCGTTGGTCATCGGGTCGCCGCTAAAGAAGGGTGAGGTGTTGAACACGAATGCCTTTACACCCGGATTGTCGATGGAAATTTGTGTGGCGAGCGCACCACCCAGCGAGTGGCCGGTTACTTCGATGGCAACGTGCTGATAGTCTTCAGCATCGAGCCGGGCGCGTTCAGCCGCATAGACCATCCGTGCACCTTCGCGCTGCCCATCCCCTAAAGATCCTGAGAAAATATCACTGGTGGAGCCGAACTCGGTCCCGCGAAATGCGATCACCCGGGCTACCAGATCGCCGCGCTTGCCGTCTTTGACTGTGTGCCGGTCAAAGACCGAATATGCCAGGCCGCTCTCGTCATTATCGGCGATGTCGCGGGGGAAGAATACCAGCGGTAAAGCTGGATAGGTATCATCATCTTGATACGCATTGCTGCTGAGCATGGCATAGCCATAGCTTTGCACAGCCGCATCGCGCACGAAATCACACCACCCGCCGGGTTCCGTCCGGCACGGGCTGCGTGATTGGGTAATATCGGGATAGGGCGTGATACAGCCGCTGAGCATCAAAGCGCCCATCAGCCCCACGAGATGGCGGATCATCACCCTATCCCGATATCAAATTCAGGAAACTGCGGCGCTGACGATTTTGCCTGGTGCTGCTGGTGGTTCGCCCACTGGCAAACCGTCAATCAGCTCCATACCGCTCTCTACCTGGCCCCAAACAGTGTATTGACCGTCAAGGAAATGGGCATCGTCAAAACAGATGAAGAACTGGCTGTTGGCACTGTCTGGAACCTGTGTACGCGCCATTGAGCATGTGCCGCGTGTGTGCGGCTCTGCATTGAATTCTGCTTTCAGATCAGGCTTATCACTACCGCCCATGCCAGTGCCGTTGGGGCAGCCGCCTTGCGCCATGAAACCGGGAATTACGCGGTGGAATACAACACCGTTGTAAAAGCCTTCGCCGACCAGTTCTGTAATCCGGGCAACGTGGCCAGGCGCCAGATCAGGACGCAATTTGATAACAACGTCGCCAGTTTCGAGGGTAAGAGTTAGTTTCTGATCAGCCATTTTCGGGAATCTCCTGTTGATTTGACAATCGATATAGTGGCTCATGCGCCAATGTCACCTGTTGCGGGCGCTTGCAGTCTTGCTTTTCAAGCTCACCCGCTTAGACGATCCCCATGGGCGATAACACGCATCCCGATGATGATCTGATGGTGGCGGAACCGCCCATTGAAGAGAATGTGCGCCCGGACGACCGGATCGATGATGAACGGCTGGATGAAGAAAACACCCTGAAAGCGGATTACGTTCGCAACGTTCGCGGGCTTCTGGATGCCGGTGACAAGGGCGGTGTCTACGATCTGGTGGAGCCACTTCACCCCGCCGATATCGCCGATTTATTCGAACTATGTGATGAGAATGAGCGCCGCGATCTGGCGGTAGCCATCACCGATTTGATGTCCAGCGATGTGATCGCTGAACTCAACGACTATGTCCGCGAAACCATGATGGAGGCCCTGCCCGCAGAAGCGGTGGCGTTGATCGCGGAGCAGCTTGAAAATGACGATGCCGTCCAGCTGATCGAAGATTTGGACGTCGCCGATCAGCAAGCCATTCTGGCGGAACTGGCCGATGAAGACCGGGTCGCGATTGAAAGCGCCCTCGCCTATCCGGAGGAAACCGCTGGCCGGCTGATGAGCCGAGAAGTCGTGGCCGTTCCAGAACATATGACGGTTGGCGGCTTGATCGATTTTCTGCGCGAGAACGTCGATCTGGCGAATGATTTTTACGAGGTGTTTGTGGTGGATCACATTCACCATCCCGTGGGCACGTGTCAGCTCAGCTGGATATTGCGAACCCCGCGTCACATTGCGTTATCGGATGTGATGAAACGCGATCAGACTTTGGTCCCGGTTGGCCTCGATCAGGAAGAAGTCGCGCTGATGTTCCAGAAATACGCGCTGATTTCAGCTGCCGTGGTGGATGAAAGCGGCCGTCTGGTCGGGCAGATGACAGTGGATGATGTGGTCCATATCATATCCGAAGAAGCGAGCGAAGACGCACTGCTGATGTCCGGTGCCGGCGAAGGCGATATTAACGAGCCAATCCGTGAGGCCTATGGCTCACGCGTGCGGTGGCTCATTGCCAATCTTGGTACCGCCTTGATCGGCAGCCTCATTATTGCAGCCTTTGGCGCCGCGATTGAGAAACTGGTTGCGCTGGCCATCCTGATGCCGATTGTCGCCAGTATCGGCGGTAATGCGGGCACTCAAACTATGGCAGTATCTGTTCGCGCGATCGCCATGAACCAACTGACGGAAGCCAATACGCTGCGTATTTTGTGGCGGGAATTTCGCGTCGCAGTCCTCAACGGGGTAACTATTGCCGTGCTCATCGGTGCAGCTACAGCGGCGATTTTCACACCAATGCTGGGCGCCGTTATCGCTGTTGCAATGGTGATTAATATCATCACCGCAGGGCTCGCCGGTGTGTTGGTACCAGTCATATTTGAGCGGTTGAAACAGGACCCTGCGGTCGCAAGTTCTGTGTTTGTAACCATGATCACCGATTCAATGGGCTTCTTTGCCTTCCTTGGCCTCGCGGTAGTCTCAGGGGTTGCAAGCTAATGCCGCTGAACATCACCAAAATCGCCTATCGCAGCGAGAGCATTCATACGCTTAGGGCGTGGCTGGAAAGCCAGCCGCAGGGCGCGTTAATGACCACCCGCTATCTGCCCAAGCGTCATGAAGAAATGAAAGGCGGATCTTTATATTGGATCCACGATCATTCCATCTGCGCCCGCAGTCCGATTATGGAATTTAGGCAGACCCAAGACGGCCGCTGGAATATCATTCTCGAACCGCGCCTGATTTTGGTGGAGGCTCGGTATAAACGGGCCCATCAGGGCTGGCGCTATCTTGAAGAAGACAAAGCGCCCGCCGATTTGGCAGCCGATGCGCAAACCGGCGATGTCTTGCCGGGTAAATTACAGAACAAGCTTAGGAAGCTGGGACTGGTGTAGCGCCCGCCACGCTCGCCGTGCGTGCTACTTCCGCTATCCGCGCAAAAACCAGCTCCGGTTTTTGATACAGCAATAAGTGCCCGGTTTGCGGCACCGCTTCAAAAGAGAAATAGTCATTATCGCGCGCAAAGCCTTCCAACACGCGCGGAGTGTAATGCAGATTGTGCGCGCCGACCAAATTGACCGTTTCCGGACCCGCATTGGCAAACAAATGCCCCCAATCGCTGGCAACTTGCATCAGCTCCCGCGTGAACGGTTCATACCCTTGACGCGTGGTCGTTTTGAAAGCGGCGCGAAAAAGATGTTTCACATCATCACGGTCGGTAAAGCGCAAATCATACTCGTTGCTGTCCAAGAACTTGTGAATATATTCCTGATCATAACCCGTATCGACCTTGGCCAGAGCGCCATGCACCAAATACCTGCCAATTGACGGAAATGCGCGCATCATCTGCATCCGCATCCTTTCGGTCATATCGAGCAACCGCACCTGTCTGCCGGAAATAGTAGGCAGAACCGGATTAAGGTTGACCACCCCGGTGATGCGATCAGGCATTTCTACTTTGCAAGCCAGCGCTATGATAGCCGAGGTAATATGTCCGACCGTGACGCAGCGTTCGATACCAAGATGATCAAGTAACGCCCGTGCATCTGTGCAAGCGGTCTTGATATTATCAACCGGGCTGCCAGGTGCCGCTGTGGTGCTCGCCATTCCTGGCCGCCAGGGCACAATCAGACGCAGATTGTTATCTTCCACCGCATCCCACATTTCATCAATCATCGCGCTGCCACCAAGCAGTGCCGGATGCATCAGGACAGGCAATCCATCCGGATCGCCGATGATGTCATATTCAAGCACTCGATCATCACCAAGCTTGAGTATGTGCGTTTGCTGCCGCGGATCTTCAGCCAATACCGCCGCTTCGGCTTGCGGAATGTTCCGGAAATTGGCGAACCCAGAATATAGACATGCCAGCTCGGTTTGCGACCGGAGGCCAAGCTTCCCCAGCAGCATCTTGGTCTGATGCCGGACTGTTTCAACAGACCGTCCTCGCTGCTTGGCCAGCTCGGTTAGCTTGATACCTGTCACAACTGCTTTTGTGATTTCCAGCTCTACCGGCGTTAATTTGAACAAGGTGCGAAACCGTTCGGCGATTTCGGGAAACCAGCTGATATGGATTGTCGAGACGTGCCCCACCACATCGCCATTGCCGTCATGTACTTTAGTAAGGGCAAGCTTTGCCTGCTCGTCCCCGCCCAGCACATCCATTGCGAAAACCATGGCGACTTCCTGCAATTGGTGAGTTTCCAACCCCTCCAGACGTTCCAGCAAGGCAGACCGATGTCCGGGCTCAAATTGATCCTTATCAGGCCGTTCACCGGGTTTGAGGCCAAGCATAGATTGCGCCATCCGGTTGGCATGGATCACACGGCCATCAACCCCGATCAGGGCTGCGGGACTGCTATCGGCATCGATCATTTTTAGGGAATAGCGCGCCGTATCAGACGGGCGTCCCTGCGATTCGAGCAGAGCCTGGGCATTCTCAAAATGCGGCGCCAAAGAGGCGAAGGCTGTTTCCACTGCCTGCCCGTCGACCACTTCCCCGGTTTCCTCCACAAACTCGGAATAGCGATCCTGCAATGCGCCGAGCATTTCCTCATACCGAAACGGCCCTACAGAAAGGGAATATGCGATCTTGATGATCTCTTCGTCGCTGGTTCCGCGCATTAAACACCCCTATTTTGCAAACTATTTTCGCACCCAATTCGGCACTTATCGCTCGCAGCGATAAAGCTGTAGCGGGTTCGAACCCATACCCCAACTGGGGTATTCGATTAAAAAACACCGCTGACTATTGGGCCTCCAGCACTAACTGGGGAGTACCAAAATGAAATACATTCTACCAATCGCCGCAGGCCTGATGGTCGCCACAACTATGGCTTCCGTTGATGCCAATGCAGGGCCATTCGACAAACTGCGCAAGGCCGCCAAGAAAGTCGAAAAAACCGCAGAAGACGTCAATGACGCTGCCGAAGCGGTTGACGATGTCAGCAAAGGACGGGTGCCCGGGACAAGCCGCAGCAGCCGCAGCGCCTCTCCGCGTACGGCCCGCGCTGAAGGCCATGCCGGCGTCGCTGGTCCAACACCTGCCAAATTCGCATCTGCCACCACCTGCGCCAATATCGGTCTCAGCAATGCCTTTGTTGCACGGGCTGGCGACTATACCTTCAGCCAGGGTATCAGCACTCAAAAACGGACCGGTCTTTTGGACCGCAAAAAAGTAACGCCAAGCGGCTGCACTTTCCCTGCAATGGGCGTGTTTGATGTGCTTTATGTCGAGGTTGATAAGACGGCATACAATCGCGGTCGCTACGCCCTGCAATGCGTTTCCTATGACGGCAGCGAACAGCTCAACAACACGAATGCGCCGCCGGAAAATAACTACAAAGGCAAAGACGTGATGCTGCACACAGGTAATTCCACCGGTTACACGCCGACGGCAACCGGCAGCAATTCCTCCCGCTCCGGCCAATACCAAAAGGTTCTGGCTGCACGCGGAAAGGAAATGGTCACATTCAACATGCCCGGCCTGCACACTGACTCTGGCACAGACTTCTACTGCCAGCACTTTGACAAGAACACCGGCAAGAGCGCGCTGGCCTTCACCTTCCGCCGCGGACCAACCGGCTAAGTACCACAAAGGGCTGGCGGTTACCGGATCAAGGCAGCGGTCAGCCCGCTTTTCCAAACTCTCATTTCTAAAAGGATCACATCATGAAAACTGTAATTTCTGCTCTCGGCGCAATCGCACTGTGTGTTGGTACAGCACCCGTCGCAATGGCTCAGGCCAGCTCTTCAACTGTCAGCAAAGACGGCGCATGCCCCAAAGGCTTCAAAGCATCAGGCAGCACCTGCAAATCAAGCAGCAAAGTTGCCATCGTAAAGCTGGGCTCATGCCCAACCGGCTTTAGCGCATCCGCCAATTACTGCGTTGGCGACAAAGGTGACTATGCTGAAGTCCGCAGCGGATCATGTTCCAGCGGTACCAAAACTTCGGGCAAATATTGCGTGAAAAAATAAGTCTTCCAGCCCTATGAGGCTTCGGGTTTGTGTCGCACCACAAAGGTGGCACTCCCCAACCTGAAGAACCGGGTCGCAGCCGTGAACTGCGACCCGGTTTTTTATGAAAGACTTAGACCGGAAAGCTCAGACGGTGCGGTAGATGGATCAGGCCCGCTTACCCTTGGGCGATGCCATCATGAGGATGTAAGAGCTGATTGTGGCAGGCGTTTTTGGAGCAATCAATTTATCATCGGTGGGCATCTGGACGGCGCTTGAAATTCAAATGCGCCGTTTTGTCATCAATCCGGTCCGGCTCAGACTGTTCAATATTTCGGTCGCATTGCTGCTGCCCGCTCCGCTCTGCCCCGTACTGGCGGATTGAGTTTAAGCCACGCTTGTCGCAATCGTTCAAGACCGCGAGCTAAGACACTGATAGGTGCGGGCAATTGGTTTACGCGGGAGACAGTCGTGGTTTTCAAATACACAATTTTATACGTCGATCAGGTAGTGGACACCATCACCTTCTATGAAACCGCATTCGGGTTCGCGCGCGGGTTTGTGCACGAAGCGGAGGATTATGGTGAGTTAGTAACGGGCGACACGAAGCTCGCCTTTTCGTCCACGAAATTGATGTCCGACCTCGGCAAAAATCCCAGCAGACCTGACCCTGACGCTCCGGCTTTCGAGCTTGCTTTCGAAACCGAAAATGTCGGCAGCGCACTTGAAAAAGCAGTCGCAGCCGGTGCGGTACTGGTACAAGATGCACGGCAGGAACCGTGGGGACAAACGACCGCCTATGTGACCGATCCGAACGGCTATCTGATCGAAATCTGTTCGCCGGTCCAATTGCCCAGCGCAGGCTGACCCAGCGCATCCATAGCATCTTGGTCCTGCCTCAACTGCGCTAGTGCCTTACCAAACCAGCGTTTGAATTCCCGTGTCATATGCGCCTGATCGCTATAGCCGCAATCGGCTGCGATCTGGCTGAGACAGGGCGTCTGCGCCAAGAACTGCGCGGATCTTCTGGCGCGGCCCAGCAACCGCCAATATTCCGGCGCTGGCAGCCCCAGCTTGCGGAACTGCCTTTGTAATGTACGCGCAGAAACACCGCTATTCTTCACCACCGAACAGATGGTTTCAGCAGTGTCTGACAGCGCCGCGATCACGGCATCAATCGAACCGCCATCGCTTTGCTCCACCTCAAGGATCTGAGCCGCGTCAGCGCTACATTCTTTGATCGCACGAAGCGCCGTTTCGGGAACGGTCGTACCGGGACGCAAGCGATACCCCGTCATCGAAACATCGGATCCATGCCAAACCTGGCGGGGCGTAAAGTCCAATTCCGTCAAAATCACCCGGCATTGATCGGGCCCGCCATGAAAGACAATTACATCGCGGCACCCATCAGGCAGAACCAGAGATTGCCCTGCCGATGATCGTTGATGCACCCATGTCTGATATTGTGAAACGCGGGTCACACGGCTTAACCCGATCGCATCTTAGCAATCAGCAGGCGAACGTCGTGCGCCTCATCACCGTCTTGCCGCGGTGCGTTGCGGGCATAGCTATCGGCAATTGCTTGGTCGCGCTGCTCTTTGCGAACCACATTGTAAGGGTGGCTGACGACGAACCGTTCCCTGGCCAGCATCTGTGGTACCACAATGTCAGCGAATTCTGCGGCGGGCATGGCGAGATGGGCCACTTCCTTTGCGCTTAAACCGGATGTGACCCAGCCGGGCATGATTGTACCGACATGGACATGATCAGGCATATCTTCGCGGAAGCTTTCGGTCAGGCCCAGTACCGCATGTTTGGACGCAATATAGGCAGCGGATCGCGGCACCGCGCAAAACAGCGAATTTTCTGAACCGACATTGTAAATCGCGGATGGATGCGATTGATCGGCCATCAAGGGGCCAAAGGCTGCGCAGCCATGCCACACACCCCAAAAATTGACGTCCATAACGCGCTTGGCATCGGCGATATCTGCCTGATGGAGTTTTGCAGATTGCTGGCTGATACCCGCATTATTGATCAGCAGATCAGCCCGGCCTTTCCAATCGAAAGCCCGCTTCGCAAGCCGCTCAACCGATTCTGCAACGGTCACATCACAGGTCACACCAAGGGCTTCTATATTGAGCGCCTGCAAACGCTGTACAGCCTCTTGGACCGCGCTATCTTGCAAATCCGCAGTGACGATAGAAGCACCGCGATTGCCAAGATGCTGCGCCAAGGCCATGCCAATTCCGCCTGCCCCGCCGGTTATTACCACCACTTGACCGACGAGATCGCTCACGCGGCTGGTTGGGCCGGAAACTTGGCCGCCACACGCCGCAGCGCATTGACATACACTTCCGGTGCCTGCGCGCCGGGGATCAACATCTTGCCCTCTACAATCATAGCCGGAACACCGGTGATGTTGAGATCATGGGCCTGTGCCTGTTCCATCCGAACGCGGTTGGCTACCTCAGGATCATCCAACACCGCCTTGGCCCCGGCGCGATCAAAGCCGCACTCCTCTGCGACATCAAGCAGGACATCCCGCTGGCCGATAGTGCGGCGATGGTTGAAATGCGCGGTAAACAAAGCAAGCTTCAGTTCGGTTTGACGCGCGGGTCCGGCACTATCAAGCGCCCAACACAGCACCTTATGGGCATCGAATGTATTCCACATCATCGCCGGCGGGGCATCACCCTGCCCGGTAAACTCCAGCGATACACCGGCATCCTCGGCGACCGATTTCATTTGCCCGCGCACAGCCTGCGTTTGTTCAGCCGTGCGATTATATTTCCGCGCAATATGAGCGGCCTGCTCCTCGCCCTCAATCGGCATATCGGGATTGAGCTCAAACGGACGCCAGCGGATTTCCGCCTCAATTTCTCCGTCCAGCAAGGCCAATCCCTTTTGCAATTGGCCATACCCGATTATGCACCATGGGCACATGACGTCCGAGTAAATATCGATGGTCATCTTGCGCGGCCCAGCGCTTGCCTGAGGATTAGTCATGATGTTTCCCTATTTGCCCTTATCAAGCCACCATTGCAGCAAATGATGGGCAATAGCCTGTTTTGGGGGCGTGTTCATCGGGGCATCCGCATCGCCCGACATGGCCGCTTGTACTTCATCGCGGGTAAACCAGCGGGCATCGGCCAGTTCGGTTTCATCCAGAGTGATCTCTGTATCCTCAGCAATCGCGGTGCAGCCCATCATCAGTTGAGAGGGGAACGGCCACGGCTGGCTCGCAATGTAATGAACCTCGCGCGCGGTGATACCGGATTCCTCCAACACTTCACGCGCAACCGCCTCCTCGATACTTTCGCCCGGTTCAACAAAGCCAGCCAGCGCCGAATATGCTTTCTCGGGCCAGCCCAAACCTCGACCAAGCAGCAACTTGTCATCATGCTCTACCAGCATAATTGTGACCGGATCGGTGCGGGGGAAATGCTGCGCCCCGCAATTTGTGCAGTTCCGCTGCCAACCGCCTTTAGCAAGCTCGGTCGAACCGCCACAAGCTGCGCAGAAGCGGTGCCGTGCATGCCAATCGACTACGCTTCGCGCACCGCCATAAATGGCTAAATCGTCCGGGCTAAGTGTGGCCATAACCGCCCATAGCCGCGGGTTCGCCATCCGGGGGCTGGCATCGCCAACTGCCGGAACCGCGGCAAAGCAGGGTTTGGTTCCGCCGCTTTCATCTGTATCGAGGCCCAGAAAGACCAATTCAGCATCTTCGGCGCAGTCTGCCAGTGTACCCCATTCCAGCGCGTTCGTATCGCTGACATGGGGCATCAAACCATCCAACTTGAGCAGCTTGGCACGCCAATTCATCAATCCTGCAAGCGCATCAGGATCGTTTCGTATATTATCTGCACGGTCCAGCCGAGATCCGGTAAATGCCAACATCATCACACGCTCAACCCAGCAATTTGTTTTTGAGATCGGCCTGAATAGCGGCCAAGAACTCTTTGCGTATCGGATAGGCTTCCGTCGGCATATATTGTGTGAACAAACACACCCGCTTGTTAAGACTGAAATCGACACTGGCCAGCGTTCCTGCTGCCCCGCCCCAGCCGTATTGTTTGCCAACAACGCGGCCACCCGCGCCGTGGCCTTCGCCCGCTATCCAGGTGGTGGATGTATCAACCGCATCGGGTAACAAGTTGGAAGTTCCAACCCGAACGGCGCTCTCACTCATAACCCGTTCGCCATCAAGCAACCCGTAGCCGAGTACCATCCGCAGGAACCGGTCATAATCCTTGGCCGAACTGACCAAGCCGCCGCCGCCCGATGGTACAAACGGAGCGTCAAGGAAGATCGAATTGGCCCCGGTATCGATAGGAAGAGTAAGGCCCCCTGCGATACCGTAATTTGTGGTGAGCCGCCCTGCTTCACTTTTCGGGACGGTGAAATATGTGCTGCTCATGCCGCACGGATCGAACAGGCGGGTCTGCAAGAAGCTTTCGAAACTCTGCCCGGATACCACTTCGATCACTCGGCCAAGCAAGTCGATGCTGGCCGAATATATCCATTCCGTCCCCGGCTGCGCCATCAGTGGCAATGTGGCCAAACGGTCGGCCCATTCCTCCAGATTTGGCGCGGGTGTAACATTTGGTAGGCCTGGAATCGGAAAGCGGCTGACACGCCCGCCAACCAAGCCTTGGTCTACAAATGCCTGACCCAGCGGCCCTTTGCTGGTGATCAGATATCCGATGCCGGCTGTATGGGTCAAGAGATGGCGAATGGTAATTGGCCGATCAGCTGGAACCGTATCTTCCAATGAGCCTTCAGGATCGACGAGCACTTGCATATCGGCGAATGCCGGCAGAATTTCACCCACTGGCTGATCAAGGCCCAGTAAGCCTTCATCGATCAGCATCATAGTCGCCATACCGGTAATCGGCTTAGTCATTGAATAAATGCGGAACAGCGAATCCTCATCAATCGGAGTGCTATCACCCAAGGCCAGCGTGCCGCCGCCGATTGTATGGGCATGATCTTCTTGCCCATCGCCCAGTGTCACCAGCATGCTGGCGACTTTCTTGCTGTCGAGGTAGCTATTCACCATTGTCGAAATGTTCGGCCAGCTTTCGCTGACATCATGGGCAAAAGCCAGACGGCCCATTGGCATGGCCGACATGGCCGCGCCTGCGGTCAGCCATGCCGAGCTGCGCAATAGTGACCGGCGGGAAAATGCAATGTCGCCACCAGCGCGGCCGAAATCACCAAATGCCATTAAGAAATCCTCTTTTGAAACTTTGTTTTACGGCCTTCTGGGCGATCAAAGGTGAACGGTCAATTGCCGGTACTTAGACGGCCTCTAGAGGTCTTGTAATCGGCAGGTGTTGCACCTATATAACACACATGCTCAATATACTCTCATTTCTGACCGGAATTATCTCTCTCATTATCGTCATACCGGCGACAATACCGTTTCTTGGCTGGGCCAATTGGCTTGCCCTTCCCCTGATAGTGATCGGCGTCATCCTCGGTGCCCTTTCATCCAGTGATGGCGGGCGGAATTTCTGCCTGATTGTTGGCCTGATCGCCGTAGTACGGCTGAGCTTGGGCGGCGGGATACTCTAATCCTGCGCCAACACCAGCCGTGCAGCCTTGGCAAATAATGTCGGCAATCCAGCGGATTCGATCTGATCTATCGGCCACCATTCACCGGACCGATTGATCTCGGTAGACTCTGCCAGACCACGCTTAACTGATAACTCCAAAGAGAAATGCGTGAACGTGTGGCGCACCACTCCGGCATCTTGCCATTTTGCGGCGTGCGGCGCTTTCCTGTCCCCATCCCCGCCTGAATGCCAGCCATCATCGGGTAATGACCGCATCCCGCCGAGCATTCCGGTGCCTTCACGCGTTTCCAGCCATACTTTCCCGTCATGCTCGATCCAGAAAGTCGTCCCTTGCCGGACCGGTTTGGCCTTTTTCACTGGCTTGACCGGCAGCCGTGCGGGATCGCCTGTTTTCTGGGCCTTACAGCCTGCTATCAGCGGACATAGCAGGCATTTGGGGTCGCGCGTTGTGCAAATGCCAGATCCCAAATCCATCATCGCTTGGGCAAAATCGCCCGCCCGCTGTTCCGGCGTTATGCTGGCTGCATCAATCCGGATTTGCTTACGTGAACCGGGCAGCGGTTGTTCAATCGCGAATAGACGCGACACCACACGCTCCACATTGGCATCGACCACTACCGCGCGCTGGCCAAATGCAATCGAAGCAATCGCTGCTGCCGTGTAAGCACCCAAACCTGGTAACTTGAGCAACTCTGCTTCGGTTTCCGGAAATGAACCCAATTCCGCAACGGCCCGCGCGCATTTTACCAAATTGCGAGCGCGGGAATAATAACCCAGCCCTGCCCACGCCGCCATAATGTCTTCATCCGGCGCAGCGGCCAATGCAAACACATCGGGCCAACGCTCCGTAAATTTCTCAAAATAGGGCTTCACGGCTGCGACTGTCGTTTGCTGCAACATGACTTCTGACAACCATACGCGGTACGGGTCTGGCAGGGCGGCGCCCGGCTGCGCACGCCACGGCAATTCCCGCGCATGAGCATCATACCAAGCCAGCAACGCAGACGCGGTACCGGACTGTATTGTCATCGCACTATTTTCGGGGGTGGTAGGCACGCAGCAGCTATGCCATGACAATTCGCAAGATGGAACGGGATACGCCAAAACAACCTGCAAAAGGTGCAGCAAAAGGTGGGAAGCCGAAGGTGAGCAACCCTAAAGCCCGACGGCCCAAAGCCGGTCGGCAATGGGAACGCGCGCGCGGCGGTCCGGCGAAGGCAATTTCTGACTTGATGCCGCAAATTGGCCGTACTGCGTTTCGCCGCTTTGGTTTCGTCCAATCAAATGTGGTTACGCGGTGGCCAGAAATTGTCGGCCCAACCCATGCCAAAGTTTGCGCCCCGGAAGCGATCCGTTTTCCTCCGGGTGAGAAAGAAGACGGCATTTTGCAATTGGTGGTACTGCCAGCGCATGCGCCGCTGATCCAGCATGTCATTCCTGAAATTATGGAACGTGTGAACCGCTTCTTCGGCTATCAAGCGGTCGCCCGGGTAAAAATCCGGCAAGGCGAGGTTAAGCCGCCCAGCGATACAGGCCAGCCCAAATCGCCCCCGTCGCTTAAGCCGATACCGATGGAGCTGGGTGAAAGCCTGCGGGATATTGGCGATCCTGAACTGCGCACTGTGCTGGAATCTCTCGCACGCAGCTTGGGCGATGATAGCAACAAAGTGGATTAAGCATCTGATGAAATTGACACCATTCATGAAAACAACCGGAGCCAAAGCAACTGCCTTGGTGATCGCAGTCGTGCTGACAGTTGCGGCCAGTAGCAATTGGAACACCACAATCGTCAAAACCGACCGCGCATATCAGGTCGGCAACGAAGCGGCGGAGGTCACTCTGACCGAATTTGTCAGCTATACCTGCCCGCATTGCGCAACATTCACGAAACAAGGCGAGGCACCCTTGCAGCTCGCCTATATCGGTCCGGGCAAGCTGAAATTGGAAGTCCGTTCCATCATCCGCAACAATGTTGATCTTGCTGCGACTATGCTGGTCCAATGCGGTGATGAATCTAACTTTCTGAAAAACCACACAATGTTTATGGCCCGGCAGGATACTTGGCTCAACATCGCCCGCAACGCAACGCGCGCGCAACAGGATGCCTGGTCAAACAATACCCCGACTGCCCGCCGTAATATTGCCAGCGCACTTGGCTTTTACGAGATGATGGAAACACGGGGCTATGCCCGTACGGATGCCAATAAATGCCTGAACGATCAGGCCAAGGTAGCCACGCTGATTGACAATACCGAAGCCGATTATGCCGAGTTTGGGATTCGAGGCACACCGAGTTTTGCCATTGATGGGGAGACGCTCGACGGCATCCACGGATGGCAGGCCCTCGAACCGGAATTGAACAGCCGCTTCTAAGGGGATAAGTGTTGGGACAAGCTGTGGATAGGCAAACGCCCCGCTTCACGCTTGCCCACCCTTCCTATACCTTTTTCCTATCTGCGAAGGATACATACAGACTATGACGACATTCCGTAAATTCACGCTCGCTGCATTGGCCGCTCCATTGACCCTCGGCTTGGCTGCGTGCGGATCAACTGATGCTGACGGCGAAGGCGCAACATCTGGCGAACCGATTGCACCGATCGCTGCACCAGAAGGTACCAGCTGGACCGATGTTGTCACCGTATCGGAAAGCGATGGATACATCATCGGCAATCCTGACGCGCCGATCAAATTGATGGAATATGCCTCTCTCACCTGCCCGGCTTGCGCAGCTTTTGCTATGTCGGCCGTGCCGGAACTGAAGACAGAATATGTCTCTACCGGCCGCGTCAGCTACGAAATGCGCAACCAGATCCACGGCCCGCATGATTTGGCACTGGCGACATTGGTCCGCTGCGGGACAGATGCCAGCTTCCACCCGCTATCCGATCAAGTCTTTGCCAACCAGCAAGCCGTACTGAACCCGATTTTCCAGAATGCGGAGGCGGTTGAACAATCTTTGACCCTGCCAGAAAACCAACGCCTGATCCGTTTGGCGGAAATCGGCGGCTTCATCGATTTCTTCGCTGCGCGCGGATTGAGCGGTGATCAGGCCCGCACCTGTTTGGCCGATGTTGAGGCTTACAAGACCATCGCCGAAAATTCTAATACCCAATCACAGGAATTGGGAGTGTCCGGCACACCAACATTCTTCATCAATGGGCGTAAGATCGACGGCAATAGCTGGGCTCAGATCGAACCGTTGCTGCAACAAGCTGGCGCCCGCTAAGGGAACCAGCAGCAGGAGGGGAAACAGGTCCGGCGATGCAGATAAAACGGCTCAAACTCAGCGGTTTTAAAAGCTTCGTCGAGCCTGCCGAACTGCGAATTGAGCCGGGCCTGACCGGCGTTGTTGGCCCCAATGGCTGCGGCAAATCCAACCTGCTGGAAGCAATCCGCTGGGTGATGGGCGAAAACTCGCCAAAATCCATGCGGTCGGGCGGGATGGAAGATGTCATATTCGCCGGCACCGAAAGCCGCCCCCCACGTGACTTTGCCGAGGTCATTCTTCATGCGGAGGATGATCACGGCGAAGAGCTGGACGTTACCCGCCGGATAGAGCGCGGCGCTGGCAGCGCATACCGGGTGAATGGCAGCGACGTTCGGGCGAAAGATGTCTCGCTGACATTCGCAGATGCTGCCACCGGGGCGCATAGTCCGGCACTGGTTAGCCAAGGCAAAATCGCCCAAGTTATCGCCGCTAAACCTGCCGAACGCCGTCAAATGCTGGAAGAAGCGGCTGGTATTGCCGGTTTACACGTCCGCCGCCGCGATGCGGAAAGCAAACTTCGCCAAACAGAGACCAACCTCGCCCGGCTCGAAGATTTGATGGCGGGCCTCGATACGCAAATGGCATCGCTGCGCAGGCAGGCGAAGCAAGCCGAGCGCTACACTCTGCTCACCGATCAAATCAATGTGGCAGATGCCCGCGTCTTGTTTGCCCGGTGGCGCGATGCAGCCGCTGCTGCCGAAAAAGCGCGCGGGGAAGCCAAAAATGCAGACGCCAAGGTCGCTGCCGTCCAAACCGCCAGCGATGCCGCACAGGCGGCGCAACATACCGCCGCCGCCGCCTTGGCCGAAGCGAGGGAAGAGCAATCTGACCGCCGCGATGATGCCAGCGCGCATGGCCACCGGATGGCGTCGCTAACCTCTCAGTTGGAAGCGGCAGAGCAGCGGCTGGCCGATCTGGACCGGCAGAAACTGCGACTGGAAGAAGACCGCGGGGAAGCCGACCGGCTGACGAAAGATGCCGCCGAAGCATTGGCGCGGCTTGAGCGGGAACTGGCCGACAATGAGAAAACCTTGGCTGGTGACGAGTTGCGCCGCCCGGTTCTGGCCGCAGAATTGGAAGAAGCGGAACGTGCCGGTCGGGCAGCCGAGCTGGCATTGGCCAAATCCACCGCTGATCATGCAGGCGTTGAAGCGGAATGGCGCGTTGCTGAGGCAGAAATATCGCAATCTCAATCCCGACTCATGCGGTTCGACACCGAAATCCAGCGGCAAAACGCTGCGCGGGCGGCACTGACCGAAGCTGGCGATCCGGCAGAGGCTGTGCAGGCCGCGCAGAGCGCTGTGGCAGCTGCGACTGAAACCCTTAGTCAAAAGCGTGCCGATCTGGAAACCAAGCGTGCCAGCAAACACCAGTTGCAAATTGACCGCGACAATGCCGCCAGCGCGCTTGCCACCGCGAAAGCGGAACTGGCCGGGATAGAGCGCGAATATTCCGCATTGGTTCGCGATCGCGATGCGCGGGAACGCCAGCGGGCACAGCGCAAGGGCTTACCCGCCGCACTGGATGAAGTGCGCGCTGAACCGGGCTATGAACGCGCTTTGGCCGCCGTGCTGGGCCGCGACGCCAAATCACCCTTAGGGCAGCCTGATGGCGATAGAGATGGCCGGTTCTGGACCGGTGGGGCTGCGCCGCAAGCGGTAGAAAACAGCCTTGCAAGCCATGTAACCCAATGCCCAGCGCAATTGGCCGCACGCTTGGCCTTGGTCCATGTGGTCGAACATGACGATAGCCGGGAGCTGAGACCCGGCGAGTGGTTGGTCACGGTGGCGGGGCATTTACGCCGGTGGGACGGTTTCGTCGCGCGCGGGGAAGGCGCTGCTGAGGCCGCAAGACTGGAGGCGGAAAACCGCCTTGCAAAGCTGGAAAGCACCCTTCCCGCGTTACAGTATGCCGCCAGCGAGGCGGAGGGTCTGCAAACCAGCACGCAAACCGCCTTGTCCGGTCTTCAACGTGACTTGGTCGGTGCAGAACGCGGCGTCTCCGAAGCTGCCGAGGAAGAACGCCGCAGCCTGCGGGCGCTGGACCAAGCGGAAGCCGCGCGTGAACGGGTCGCGGCCCGTTTGGAAGAACTCGCCGCAGCGCAAAGCGATCTGGCAGAGCAACGCGCACAGGCTGAGACAGAGCTGGCAGCCGCTGAGCAGCGCCGCACCAACCTGCCCGATCCGGAGACTGGCCGGGCGACGTTGGAGGCGGTTCAGGCGAAACATGATGCCGCACGCGCAACCTTACAGGCGGCGACCGCGTCGCTCGCAGCGCATGATCAGGCTCTCGCCGTTGCGCGCGAACGTACGGCGGCGCAGCGCAGCGATATGGCCAACTGGCAAGCCCGTTCCGGCGAGGCGGCCCGGCGCCTGTCAGACATGGCCCGCCGGTTTGAAGAAATTGCCGAAGAACGCGCCGTATTTGCGGCAAAGCCGGAAGGTCTGCACCGCGAAATTGAACAAGGCGACATCGTCCGCGCCAGACTGACAGAAGAGCTTGCCGCGGCGGAAAAGGCTGTTGCAAGCGCGCAAGAAACAGCGCGTGAGGCTGACACCACATTTGCCGCGACGAATGAGGCCTTGTCCGCTTCACGAGAAGCGCGTGCTGGATTGGCCGCACGGGCTGAGAATGAAGAAGCTCGCCGCGCCGAAATGGCGAGAATTTCTGGTGAACGCTTCCAATGCCCGCCGCCAATGCTGGCTGGCCGATTTGAATTCGACGCAGAAAATGTCAAAAATGCAGGTTTGGAACGCGAAGAGCTAGAGCGCCTTACCGCCAGCCGCGAACGGATCGGGCCGGTCAATTTGGTCGCCACTGAAGAACTCGCCAAGCTAGAGGAAACTGCCGGATCCAGCGCAGAAGAACAGGCCGAACTGACAGAAGCCGTCAACCGTTTGCGTGGCTCTATCGGCAGTTTGAACCGCGAAGGGCGCGAACGATTATCAGCCGCGTTCGAGCAAGTAGATGGCCATTTCCAGCGTCTTTTCACCCGGCTGTTTAATGGCGGCCAAGCGCATCTGGCGTTGATTGACAGTGACGATCCGTTGGAAGCCGGCCTTGAAATCTATGCTCAGCCGCCGGGCAAGCGTTTGCAATCGCTCACCCTGCTATCAGGCGGGGAACAGGCGCTGACCGCCATCGCTCTCATCTTCGCGCTGTTCCTTACCAATCCTGCGCCAATTTGCGTACTCGACGAAGTCGATGCGCCGCTCGATGATGCTAATATTGACCGGTTCTGTGATTTGCTGGAAGCCATGACGAAGGAAACGACAACACGGTATCTGATCGTCACGCATAACGCAGTCACTATGAGCCGGATGCACCGGCTATTCGGCGTCACTATGGTCGAACAGGGTGTGTCCCGTCTGGTCAGTGTAGATTTGGGCGCAGCCGAAGAATTGGTCGCCGCGGAGTAGCCAGTTAAGCAGCCAAAGCGCCTGCCAACCGCCCTCTGATATCTTTCAATCGCGCCAATATCTCGGCCCGTGACATCGCGTCTTCCTGAACTTCGGACAGCTCCAAAACGGGTTCGGATGGTTGGCTGGTTGCCGCTGGAGAGGTACCGAAGAACTCTCCAACGCCGCCACTATCGGCAATCGGCGTGGTCAATTCCAATGGAACCGCTTCAGCCTGCGGATGACGTACATACCCCTGCTCTTCCGATTGTTCATCTGGAACGGCGCCGCCGGCTTTGCCTGACTCAATCGCCTGCTGAGCGCCTTTCAACGTATATCCTTCGCTGTTTACCAACTGGTCAATGGTTTCGATCAACGCGACATCTTCGGGGCGGTAATACCGCCGTCCACCGCTGCGTTTCAGCGGTTCCAGCATGGGAAATTGCTGTTCCCAATACCGTAGAACGTGGGTCTTGATATCCAGCGCCTTGCTGACTTCGCCAATAGTCCGGAGTGCTCCGTCCTCTTTGCCATCGTCAAAATTGGCACTCATATCGGTTTCCTTAATTTAGCTGCCGCGCGCAACGCGCTCCTTCAGTGTTTGGCTCGCCCGGAAAGTCATAACCCGGCGCGGCGTGATGGGTACTTCTACGCCCGTTTTGGGGTTGCGGCCAATCCGTTCTTTCTTGTCACGCAACACGAAGCTGCCAAATCCTGAGATTTTGACATTCTCACCATTGCCCATCGCATCGCACATATGATCGAGAATGGATTCCACCAGGTCGAGCGATTCCGCACGCGAGAATCCCATCTTGCGATTGATAGTCTCTGCCAGATCAGCTCTGGTCAACGTACTCACCGAACGCGACATTCACTATCTCCCAATATCAGCGCGACCCGATTTCTAGAGCTCTGTGAGTTTTGTATCTAAATTCAAGCGATTGGGCAATGTTTGCCAGAAATTAGCTTAAATCCGTCAAATTCGGACAAGCGAAGCGCCCCAGGTGAACCCGCCACCCATCGCTTCAAACATCACCAGATCACCCTTTTTAATCCGCCCGTCGCGTATGCCTGTGTCAAAGGCCAAGGGAACAGACGCTGCCGATGTGTTGGCATGTTGGTCTACTGTGACAATGATTTTGTCCGCCGGTAAACCGAGCTTTCTGGCGGTAGCATCAAGAATCCGGGCATTCGCCTGATGCGGTACGACCCAATCGATATCATCCGGCGCAACGCCCGCCGCTTCCAAGGTCTCTCGCAGCACACCTGCCAAGTTGACCACGGCATGACGGAACACCTCGGGGCCCTTCATCCGCAATTTACCGACGGTTCCCGTGGTTGATGGACCGCCATCGACATAGAGCAACTGATTATGCGCCCCGTCCGCATGAAGTTTGGTGTCGATCACCCCCGCACCATCCTGCGCGACGTCTTGCGCTTCAAGAACGATTGCACCGGCACCGTCACCAAACAGAACACAGGTGGTGCGGTCTTCCCAGTCGAGAATGCGGCTGAATGTTTCAGCGCCGATTACCAGCGCGCGCTTCGCCATTCCGGTGCGAACCATGGAATCGGCTGTCGCGAGGGCGTAAAGGAAACCGGAACAGACCGCCGCAACATCGAAGGCGATGCCCCCATTGCAGCCCAAATTATTCTGCACCACAGTGGCTGTGGCGGGAAATGTTTGATCGGGCGTGGCCGTTGCCAAGACAATAAGATCAATATCCGCGGCATCGACCCCCGCAGCTTCCAAAGCACGCCCGGCAGCCAATGTCGCCAGCGAAGATGTGGTATCGCCATCGCCGGCGATATAGCGTTGCCGGATTCCGGTACGCTCGACAATCCACTCGTCGCTGGTATCAACCCGCTGTGCCAATTCTGCGTTGTTTACGGGAACGCCAGGAAGCGCCGACCCGCTGCCGAGAATGACAGAACGGATCACTCGGTTGGAGCGCCTTGAGCGCGGCTTTGCAACGCGTTCAGATCCGCCGTAATACGGTCTGTCAAATTCGCTTCGAGTAGCTTCGCTGCAACCGTTACGGCATGGGCGACACCGCCGGCTGTGGCACTGCCGTGGCTTTTCACCACCACACCGTTCAAGCCCAAGAAGACCGCGCCGTTGTGGTTATTGGGGTCCAAGTGATGCTTCAGCAATTCCGTAGCAGGGCGGGAAACCAAAAAGCCCACTTTGGACCGGATGGAGCTGGTGAATGCCGCCCGTAACAAATCGGTGACGAACCGCGCCGTGCCTTCAATCGCCTTCAAGGCAATATTGCCGGAGAACCCATCGGTTACAACGACATCGACTTCACCGCGATTGATTTTGTCCGATTCGACGTAGCCGTCAAAATCCATGTCGAGGCCAGTGGCCTCTTGCAGTTCCGCCGCTGCATCGCGCAAGCGGTCGAAACCCTTAATCTCTTCCGTACCGATATTAAGCAGCCGCACGCGCGGCTTACGGCCCAGAATGATCCGGGAATAGGCGGCACCCATAATGGCAAATTGGACCAAATTGCGGGCGTCAGCCTCTGTATTGGCGCCCAGATCAAGCATGATGACATCATCATCTTCGAGTGTGGGCATAACTGCTGCCAGCGCGGGCCGGTCAATTCCCGGCATCGTCCGCAGCGCAAGCTTGCTCATCGCCATAAGTGCGCCGGTATTTCCAGCGCTGACGGCGGCACCGGCATTGCCTTGCTTCACCGCATTGACCGCAAGGCCCATCGACGTTGTCTTGGCACGCCGCAACGCCTGTGTCGGGATTTCATCCCCGCCAACCACATCATCGCAATGCAGAATTTCCGAGGTACCTCTTAAATTGGGGTGCTCGGCCAGGGCGGCTTGGATGCGTGTTTCGTCCCCGACCAGCAGGAACTGGAACTGATCATGACGGCGACGCGCTTCGGCGGCGCCTTCAATCATTACGCGCACGCCTTCATCGCCGCCCATCGCATCAATTGCGATACGCGGTGTGGTCATGAGCGTATTCTCCGGGGGACGGTCTTAAAGACCGACAGCGATGATTTCGCGACCGTTATAGTGACCGCATGCATTACACATGTTGTGCGGGCGCTTCAGTTCACCACAGTTGGAGCATTCGTGGAATGCCTCAGGCTTCAGTGAGTCGTGTGAACGACGGATTCCGCGACGGTGCGGCGATACTTTTCTCTTAGGGACAGCCATAGCGGCACCTGTTCCTTAAATAATACGGTCTGTTGTAATGGTCGCTCTAGGCGAAGGCTTCGAACCGCACAAGAGCGCAGAATCGGGCCTCAACCATCACGGCAAGCCGCGCTACATAACCAAAAATTCGATCGTTGCAAGCTTTGCGATGACAGCTTAGGCGATGCAACGCGACAAAATAGCAACCTTTGGGGGGACAATATGATTTTACCAGTAACACTCTGCACAGCAGCCGCCGCAGCGATCTTGGCAATTTGGCTGATGATCCGGGTCGGTCAGGTGCGTTCTTCAGAAAACGTCAGCGTTGGTGACGGCGGTAATGAAAAAGTCATTCGCCGGATGCGTGCCCATGCCAATTTTGTGGAAACCATGCCCTTTGCGCTGGCGCTCATTGCAGCAATTGAACTGGCCGGGAAAGGCAGCACATGGTTGCCATATGTAGCCGGGCTGTTTGTGCTGGGCCGCATCGCCCATGCTTTCGGGATGGATGATGGCGCCTTTCCTAAGGGGCGCTTGATCGGCACCCTTATTACTATGCTCGTGTTCCTCGGCCTTGCTGTGGTTGCCGTTCTGGCCGCCACTGGCGTTATGTAAGGATGATCAGCTGAGGGCGTAATCGCTGACGAATTGGTTCGTCTTACGCTCCTGGCCAAATGTGCTGGTGGGGCCGTGACCGGGAATAAAGGTCACGTCCCCACCCAATGGCCATAATTTCTGGGTGATAGCGTCGATCAAATCCTGATGGTTACCCATCGGAAAGTCAGTTCGGCCAATCGATCCTTGGAACAATACATCACCCACAATCGCAAACCGGCTGGGTTCATGAAAGAAGATTACATGGCCCGGCGTGTGCCCCGGGCAATGGATAACATCGAGAGTGAGCTCTCCGACCGTAACGGTATCCCCATCATCCAGCCAACGATCCGGCTCGAACACTTCACCACGAATGCCGTATTTTTTGCCGTCTTCGTCTAACCGCGAAATCCAGAACCGGTCACCTTCATGCGGGCCTTCGATCTTTAAGCCCAGTTCTTTGGCTAATATCCCGCTTTCCCCGCAATGGTCGATGTGACCATGCGTGATCAGGATTTTCTCAAGCTCAACACCGGCCTTTTTTACTCCGGCCTTGAGCTTATCCAGATCGCCGCCGGGATCAATCAGCGCGCCCTTCATTGTCTTGGTACACCAGATCAGGCTGCAATTCTGTTGCAGCGGGGTTACCGGCATAATCGCGGCACGCATCGGAGGGCTTTTTGTCGCTTCGGTCATGCCTACCTTTTGGTGCCTAAGCCGGGTGATTGCAACTGCTCACAACCGCCCGCTTTTCCATACAACACGGCCGATGATCTCAACCTCATTCATATCGACGTCGATTGGCGGGTAAGCGAGGTTCTGGCTCAGCAAAGACAAACGCCCCCCACCTTGCGATGCGACGCGTTTGACCAACAAAGTATCCTCAAGCCGAACGACATGGATGCCATCGCGAAATGGCTGGGTGCGCCGATCCACCAGCACTTCATCCCCCGCCCGCAGAAGCGGCTCCATCGAATCGCCTTCGACGGTGATCGCAGAAAGCTCGCCGCCCTCTAAACCCTGTTCGCGCAGCCATCTCTTAGAGAACCGGAAATTATCAAACGGCAGCTCATCACCAATCGCAGACCCCGGGCCTGCAGACGCGCTTACGGGCAAACGCGGCACATCAACCCAACCACCCTCCAAAGGTAAGCGTGACGACGAATTGTAGGATTTTTCCTCTGGTCCGCCCAGTTCCGATTCGGGCACTTGAAAAAAGTCCGCCAGCATTCTGCGATCCCGTTCTTCCAACCTCTTGGGGCTACCCTTACGGATAAACTGCTGCAAATATGTAGTATTTCTCCCAATCATTTCCGATAATCGAGCCAAAGAGCTACCCTTCTGTCGGGTAAGTTCCAGTAAGCGTTCGCGTGCATTCGACATCATTGACCCTCATCATCAACATTTTTCCTATCTACACGATGTATTTTTCCTAGACAAGTAGGATTTCACGCGCGACGACTCGGGATGTCGGGCGAATCAGAGCACCCGGCAGTCGCACTGCCCTTCACATGTAGAGGATCATTATGTTGATACGTTCTATTGAGAAATTTCTCCGTCAAACTGGTATGCCAGCCACCAAATTCGGCCGACTGGCGACACATGATCCGCGCTTCGTTCTCGATTTGCGCAATGGCCGCATCCCCAGACAGGGGACCGAAGAAAAGGTGACAAGTTTCATGCTAGGGTATGAGGGGTCGGCCAATGTCGGCTGACCCCATCACACGCTTTCCGCCAGCCCGCAAAGCCCGCAGGGGTCCTCGCGATCATTTACGCACTGCCTTGCTGGATATGGCAGTGGGACACGGGATAATCACTGATCATAAAGAACAATCCTGGGCCAGCATCACTTTCACCGGGACCCGCCATCACTTGAGCATTGTCTTTGACGGCGCAAACGCTGTGGAAGCAGGCGAAAGCATGGTCGCAGCCTTGCCTGAGCACGAGTTTACGATACCGGGCCAACTAGTGGCAGATGCAACAGTAAGTGCGGCGGAAAGCACCTTGCTGCCCCATCCCAAACTGACGGTTGAATGTGAGCTATTGCTGCTTGTCGACAGCTAGGCGCAGATACGCCTAACCGGCATTTTCCCTGCGGATGATCAGATTGCGGATTTCGGACATGTCCTCCATCGCGAAGCGGATGCCTTCGCGGCCCAATCCAGAATCTTTCACCCCGCCATAGGGCATATTGTCGACCCGGTAAGATGCCACATCATTGACCACCACACCGCCGACATCCAGCGTATCCCATGCATCTAGCACCTTATGGATGTCGCGGGTGAAGATGCCGGCTTGTAAGCCGAATTTGGAATCGTTGACCTGCGCCATCGCCTCTTCAAACGTGCTGAAACGGCTGAGGAGCGCCATCGGTCCGAAGGCCTCTTCACGATTGGCATCGGCTGACGGATCGACATTTTCGAGCAATGTCGCTTGCAGCATATTGCCCTCGCATCCGCCACCGCACAGGAGCGTTGCTCCACCGGCAACCGCATCATCAATCCAACCTTTGAGGCGTGTGGCCTCCCCTGTTGAGATCATGGGGCCGATGAAAGTATTGCGGTCTTTCGGGTCGCCCGACACCAGCGATTTGGTCTTTTCAACCAGCATCGCTTTGAATGTGTCATAAATATCATCGTGAATGATAATGCGCTGCACCCCGATGCAGCTTTGCCCGGATTGATAGAACGCACCGAAGATAATCCGCTCCAACGCGTGATCCAGATCAGCGTCTTTATCGACGACCACAGCCGCATTACCGCCCAGTTCCAGAATAACCGGCTTCTTGCCCGCTTTGGCTTTCAAATCCCAGCCAACGCCGGGTGAGCCGGTAAAACTCAGCAGTTTCAAACGTTCGTCCGTGGTGAACAGATCGGCCCCGTCGCGGCTTGCAGGCAGGATCGAAAACGCGCCTTCGGGTAGATCGGTTTCCGCCAGCACTTCACCCATGATGATCGCGCCAAGCGGTGTCTTGCTGGCAGGCTTCATCACAAATGGGCACCCCATCGCAATTGCCGGTGCGATTTTATGGGCAGCCAGATTCAGTGGGAAGTTGAACGGGCTGATGAAGCTGCATGGGCCGATCGGCACGCGCTTCCACATCCCCATATAACCTTTTGCCCGCGCGGAGATATCAAGCGGCTGAACTTCGCCGTAATTGCGCACAGCCTCTTCCGCAGCGATTTTGAACGTGTCGATCAGGCGGTCAACCTCACCCTCCGCGTCGTTGATTGGCTTGCCCGCCTCGACGCACAGTGAATAGGCCAGCTCGTCATAGCGTTCGCGGAACCGTGTGACGCAGTGCTGAAGCACCGCCTGTCTTTCAAAGCTCGCCATTTTGGCCATCGGTTCAGCCGCACGAACGGCACCGGCAATTGCCTCGTCAATTACATCCGGAGTGGCCAGCGCCGTGCGAAATGCCACTTCGCCCGTAAACTTGTCTGTGACTTCCAAATCAGTGTTTGGCAGTACTGCCTTGTTATTGAGATAGAGCGGGTAAGTATCTTTGAGTTTGACCATCGGGTCCTCCTTAAATGGGCAACCTCACAACTTCGCTGAAAGTTCCTTGATATCGTGGTTTAGGATCTGATCGTTCTCTGTGTAATCCACTGGACAATCGATCAAATGGACCCCTGGCGTATCGCGGCAATGCGTCAGCACTTCTGTCAAATGCGCACTGCTTTCCACGCGGTGCCCTTTGGCGCCATAGCTTTCCGCATATTGAACGAAGTCCGGATTGCCGTAAGTCAGGCCGTAATCTTTAAAGCCCATATTGGCCTGCTTCCACCGGATCATACCGTAAGCATCATCGCGCAGGATCAGCACTGTCAGGTTAAGACCGAGCCGAACGGCGGTTTCCATCTCCTGACTGTTCATCATGAACCCGCCATCGCCGCAAATCGCCATCACTTTACGTTCCGGATAGAGCATCGCGCTCATCATTGCGGATGGCAGCCCAGCCCCCATTGTCGCCAGTGCATTGTCGAGCAGGACGGTATTGGGAAGATAAGCAGTATAATTGCGGGCGAACCAGATCTTATAGACGCCATTATCGAGGCAAATGATGCTGTCTTCCGGCAAAGCATCACGCACTTGCTGGACCAGATGAGGAGGAAAGATCGGGAAGCGTGCATCGGCAGCCAGCGGCGCAGTGTGCGCCAGTTCTGCGGCACGGTATTCCAGCATCTTGCCAAAATCCCACTTGTCCTGCTTGGTAATGCCTTCCTTGATTTGCCAGACAGCATTGGCGATGTCGCCGATGACTTCGATCTGCGGGAAATAGACAGGATCAACTTCTGCGGTTTTGGTCGATAGATGCAGCACCGTGACACCATCATCATGCATGAAGAATGGCGGTTTCTCGATCACATCATGGCCAATATTGACGATGCAATCGGCATCCTCAATCGCACGGTGACAGAAATCGCCTGCCGACAAGGCCGCACAGCCGAGGAACAGCGGATGCCGTTCATCAATCACGCCTTTGCCCATTTGTGTGGTGACAAAGGGAATTCCGGTTTTTTCAACCAGTTCCAGCAGCATCTTGCTGGTCATTTTCCGGTTCGCGCCTGCACCAATAACCAGCACAGGTTTCTCGGCTTTCTCAATCGCATCAATCGCCTGCTTAACCGCTTTGACTTCGGCTGACGGACGGCGCGCGATGGAGGGTTTAATCGGCCGGGAATCGCTCATTTCCTCGGCAATGTCTTCCGGGAATTCGATATGCGTCGCGCCCGGTTTTTCCTCTTCAGCCAAGCGGAAGCATTCGCGCACACGGCTCGGGATATTGTCACCCGCAGCCAATTGCTGCGTGAATTTGGTAATCGGCTCCATCATCGACACCACATCAAGTATCTGGAAGCGGCCCTGTTTTGATTTCTTGATCGGCTTCTGGCCAGTGATCGCCAATGTCGGCATCCCGCCAAGCTGCGAATAGGCAACCGCGGTTACCATATTCGTTGCCCCCGGCCCGAGTGTGGCCAGAAAGACGCCGGTTTTGCCAGTATGCCGGCCATAGGTCGCCGCCATAAAGCCCGCGCCTTGCTCATGCCGCGTCAGAATGAGTTTGATGTTCGAGCCCGATAGCGATTCCAGAAAATCGAGGTTTTCTTCGCCCGGAACACCGAAGATGTACTCGACACCCTCTTCTTCCAGACATTCGATAAACAGATCAGACGCTTTTTGAGTCTTGGTATCAGCCACGCATATTCCCCCTCATGATGCCGATCAGGCATTCTTGAAACCGTTTGCGCGACCTACGTCGAGGCTTCGCGCCTCGTATCAATTATTATCACCTATCAAGCCTTCGCCGGAGAGTCACATAGCGATTGAACAGTCAGGCGGTTGCGTATCAGTATCCGCGCACCGGATCGAACACAGGGTGTAGCGGCTCTCCGGCGACATAAGCTTGGAGATTTTTGACAAAACGTTCCGCCGACCGGCGAAACATGGAGGCTTGCGCGCGGCCCGACAGGTGCATCGTGACATGCGCATTATCGAGGGTCCACAAAGGATTGTCAGCCGGGAGAGGTTCCGGCGTGGTCACATCGAGCAATGCGGAGCCAATAGATTTGGCTTCCAAAGCTGCAATCAAGGCCTCTTGATCCACCACCGTCCCGCGCGCCACATTTACCAATATGGCGCTGTCCTTCATCGCGGCCAATTCATCCGCCCCGATCATACCGTCGGTCTCATCGGTTGCTGGCACTGCCAGGATCACCCAGTCAAATTCGCCCAATTGATCGCGCCACTCATCCGGACCCAAGGCGCCATCCGCTGCGGAACGGCGCACAGGCACCACATCGACACCAAAAGCTTCGAGCCGCGGCTTCACTTGCTGGCCTATCGCACCATAGCCGAGCAAGAGCGCGCGGGTTCCGACAAGTTCCAGCTTGCCCGGCGAATCCATCAGCCACTCATGCTTTTCCTGCGCGCGCACGACAGTGCGGTAATCCTTTGCGATGTTGAGCATGCCCATCACCACATATTCCGCGATGGCAACCGCATTTATACCCGCGCCATTGGTGATCCGCGTGCCGCGCTGGTGCAGCAGATCAAGCGGCAGAAAATCAAGCCCCGCATAGATCGAATTGAACCATTTCATATTCTCTGCGAGCCGAACTGCTTCGGCCATTGGTTCTTTATCGTCGAGATCAAACCAGCCAATCTCCGCCTCTGGAGCAAGCGCATGCAGCTCCTCAACCGAAGTAAAGAAATGCGCATCGATAGAGGGCGGCAAATGCGGTTCCAGCATCGGGCGGATCAGGGCGCTGAGTACAGCTTTGGTCACAGTTTCCACTCCCATCCCAACGGATCACCGTCCATCAGTTCCACGCCCTTGGCAGACAATTCATCGCGGATGGCATCGGACGTTGCGAAATCTTTCTCCACACGTGCCGCTTTGCGGCGGGCGATGGCTTCTTCGATTTCCTCACTGGTAATCTGCGCATCCTTGGGCCGGATACGTAAATCGGTGCGCGCCAGATCAAACAGGTTGAGGCCGAGAACGCTGTCCATCTGTTCGATCACAGCACGTTTGATGCCAGCATCCACTTTCTTAACCGCCAGCGCCTCTTCCAGTGCCGTCAAAGCGATGGCTGTGTTCAAATCGTCCGACATCGCGGCATCGAATTTCTCTAAGGCAGGCACGAATTTTTGATGCGAAGGATCACCCGCCACAGCATCTGCCAAGCGTTCGGCTTGCATCACCATGCGTTTAAGACGCGTCAGCGCCGCACCGAGGCCATCCCAGCTGAATTCCAGCTCGCTCCGATAATGCGCCTGCAAGCACATCATACGGTAGGCGAGCGGGTGGTATCCCTTATCCAGCAGCAATTGCAGCCGCAGAAACTCACCGCTCGACTTGGACATCTTGCCGGAACGTTCGACCAAGAAGTTATTGTGCATCCACATACGCGCGCCGGAATTGGCCGCTTCGGACAAACCGCCGCAACCGCAAAAGGCTTGGTTCTGCGCGATTTCATTCGGGTGATGAATCTCACGGTGATCGATCCCGCCGGTGTGAATATCAAACGGGAAACCGAGCAATTTCTCGCCCATCACCGAGCATTCCAGATGCCAACCAGGAGCGCCCTTGCCCCACGGGCTGTCCCATTCCATCTGCCGCGTTTCGCCAGCCGGTGTCCTGCGCCAAATGGCGAAGTCGGCATTGTTGCGTTTGCCAGCTACGGAATCGATCCGGCTTTCCCCATCTTCGGTCACTGCCCGGGCAAGACGGCCATAATCCTCGACAGTCGTGATATCGAAATAGAGCCCGCTTTCGCATTCATAGCAGTGCTTGTCGGCAACCTTTTTGCCCCAGGCAATCATCTCATCAACATATTCGGTTGCGCGGGGATGCGCCTTGGGTTGGACGTTGAGCCGGGCAAGGTCTTGCTCAAAATCTTCTTGGTAGAATTTCGCAATGTCCCACGCAGATTTCCCCTGACGCGCGGCCATTTTCTCCATTTTGTCCTCCCCCTCATCCGCATCGGACGTGAGGTGGCCAACATCAGTAATGTTGATGACATGGGTGAGTTTCAAACCCTTCCATTGCAGCGTACGCCCCAGCGTATCGGCAAAGACATAGGCGCGCATATTGCCGATATGCTGATAATTATAGACCGTCGGGCCGCAGCTATAGACGCGCGCTTCTCCGGGATGGACCGGGGCAAAAGTTTCAATGCTGCGGGTGAGGCTGTTGAATAGCTGAAGCGGAGTGTTACTCATGCCCGCTGCCATGCACATGCACGTGGCAGCGGGTCAAGAGATCAACTGCTATTCAGCGGGTTCCAATGCCTCTCCGGCAAAGCACGCTTCGTCTCCCGGTGCGCATTCATCCTCACCGATCCACAGATCGTCATTACCGGCACCAGTGACGGGTTCATCAATCAGCAGGTCCCGTTCGCGCTCCGGATTTTGCCGGAATTCAACGACGATCGACGCCAGACTATCGGGCAGCGGTGTCGCTGGATCGATCTGCGTATCAATCAATTCCTGGATCGTTCCATCATCTGGATCGGCAGGAGCATTGGGGTTGGTTGGTGTGGTTGGATTTGTCGGTGTCGTCGGGGTCGGGGCACAGCTCGCTGGATTGGCGATCACGCACCCGTTGATGGTCGACGCTGTATCAAACGAAGATGGAACGCCCGTGACCGCGATAGCGTCAATGCCGGTATTGCCGCCAACCACGCCATTGATCACAATGGCAGCCGCAGGATCCGTCGCACTGATCGACAAATCATTGGCTGTAATTCCGGCTCTATCAGCAAAGTCGGTGCCGGTGCCGCTATTTTGAATAAGCACGCTGCCATCGACATTCAGTGTCACGCTGTCTGCCTGAATAAATCCATCCGGACGGGCATTATCGACTTGCCCCAAACGAATATCGATATCCGCAACACTGCTGCCGGCGATATCCGCTTCCGCGGTGCTGCTGATAGCTGTGATTGTGCTGGCTGTGATACCCAAAGCACCGGCGATATTGCCTGCCGTGTCTTGCAGACGAATATTCCCTGCGTCTGTGCCTATAGCTACGGTATTAGCGGCATCGATCCCGACGAAGTTATCCGGCCCAGCCCCGGTGACGGTCATATTTCCGTTCACAAAAACTGAATCATCCGCTTCCAAGAATAGCCCACCAAAGTTGGCGATGTTTCCATCTGTCGGCGTGCCGGCTCCAGCCGCGACGGCGACGTCCAGAACATCAACAGTGATATTCCCGCCACCATTAGGTCCGGCATTGGCAGAAATTGTCAGATCGCCGCCGCTATGGATGCGGGAGAACTCGTCATTATCCAAAGTGAACCCGATTGACGTGGCCCCGGGCAGTCCGCCCAAGGCGATATCCCCATCGGTACTGATCACGATCTCGTCAGTCGTATCGCTACGCCCAAGCGCGCCTGATGTGGCAATATTCATATCCGCAGAATTGGTCGCAATCGTCCGTCCTGCTGCGGTCGCCTGCAAGTCAATAAGATTACCGGCATCCATAGTAAGATCGCCCGCCGCATTCACATCTGAACTGATAACAATATCGGTTGCGGCAGTGATCGATATGTTTCCGCCATTGGTTGTCGTAATCTGCTGCGTTCCTTGGAACCCAGGCGGCGGCGCAGTGGTAAGCGGGCCAACCGCAGCGTTGACTGCAGTGGACCCACCGCTGACCAGAGTAATATTTCCAGCAGCATTCGCCCCTTGAACATCCAGATTACCGCCAACGGTGATATCGATATCTCCGCCTGTTGCGATGGCTGCGACACTCAAATCATCTGAGGCGTTGAGCAATATTTCCTCAGCCTCCGCTTCAACCAAGCCACTCGCAGATATATTGCCTGCAATGGCGATTGCGCCATCCGCAGCTTCAAGCAGAACAGTGTCCCCGGTCAGAGTGTCAATCGTAACACCGGTAACGCCTTCAATCTCGATCCGCCCTTGTGCCTCCACATCTGTCACCGCAACCATTCCGGTTGTATTCACATCAATGCCGACACCAGCAACGAGGCTTTCTGCGGTAATCGCGCCGCCATTATCGCCCGACAGGACAATGTTTTGTCCGGCATCAATAGAATTGCCTGTAATCGCTCCGGCAGAGACAAATCCGGCATCGCCTGTGACCGTCACATCGCGGTAAACAACATCGCCGCCGCTGCTAATCGAGGCATCGCTGGCGGATATCACATCACGGATCGTGACATCATCGCCCGCATCAATCTGCAATGCACTGGTGCCAGCAGTGACATCATTGAACGTCGCAGTCGTGCCAGCATCGATATTGATGCCCAGCCCGGAAATAAGATCATTGGCAGAAACGCTGCCGTTCTGGCCGCTGATGGCAAGGGTTGTGCCCGCTTGAACATCGCCAGTACCAATAACATTCAGTCCAGCAGATATTGTCGCGGCCTGATCCGCCACGACACTCGTAAATGCAATGCTTCCCCCAGCATCGGCCTCAAAATCGCCGCCTTGCACATCGGCGGTGGTGAAGGTCAGATCGTTGCCTGCATTCATTTGCAAGCTACCGGCAGCCTCAATCGCGCCCGTAACAATATTGCGGAAAGCAGTGACAGAACTTGCCCCCAGCCCGGCTGTCAATGCGCCTCCATTGATATCGCCAAGGCCCGCAAATGGACTGCTGGCAAGTGTCGGATCGGTCGCATTCAGAGTGATCGTTGTGCCCGCAGTCAGCGCGTCAAAGGTGATTTCTGTCGCGGTGACATCGATCAAACCATCCGCTGCTGAGGTACCCAAATTGGCAACCACGGCATCAATCACAATGTCGGTTCCGGCACTGAGGCCAGCATTGCCGACAGTTAAGACACCCGCCGTTGCAATATCAAAGTCAGTACCCGCTGTGGCGCTATCCAGAGTGATCCCATCGTCCCCGCGCAGCCGTACAGATGTGCCCGCGTCAATTACACCGCCGCGCACAGTATTGATTGCATTGAGATCGGCCGCACCGGTTGCCGTGACAGTTCCAAAGGCTATGTCCGCCGCACCGATTGTGACATCGGTCCCGCTGAGCGTAACAACATCAACTGCGCTGGCATCAATATCCAGCGTACCCGTGGCGGTAATAGCAGTTCCGCCAATCGCCCCGCCGGAAGTAAAGTCGATATTACCGCTGGCAGAGGCTCGTCCAAGATTGATTGCACCGCCTGCATTGACTGTGAAATCGCCGCCCTGAGCGTCCAGATCACCGAAACCGACAGAGCCGGCAGCCGTCAAGTCAATGGCACCTGCCACTGTGACCGCGCCATTGCCATCAATGTTGCCGGCTGTCGCTGTCAGCGACAAATCACCGCCAATGGCCCCGTTATTGAAAGTAACCGCCGCGCCAGTGATGCTGGTGTCGCCGCCGCTGATCGCATTGACGAGCGATGGATTGCCACTGGCAGTTATGGTGATGTCGTTCGCCGCATCGACTATGCCGAAGCTGGCATCGCCCGCTGTGGCATTGGCAGAGACTGAACCGTCCGATGTGATATTGCCAACAGCAATCGCTTGCGCTGTCAGCGTGACATCATCATCGCTGTCAATGTCGCCATTGCCATTATTGGCACCGATGGTCCCGTTCAGCGCGCTCAGCGTGATCGCATTGGGTGATGTGATGCTGTCGAACAGGATATTTGCTGCGCTGGTGAAAGCGATATTGGTGCCGCTGGCTTCACCAACGGCGATATCACCGCCATCGAGATCAAGCGTACCGCCTGCATCCAGATCACCGCCATTGATTGCACCATTTGCGTTAAACAGGATGTTTCCGCTGGCAACCGCGCCGGTAAAGTCGATGGCGCCCCCTGCATCAGCGGTAAAGTTGCCATTTTGCGCTTCCAGACTGCCAAAGCCGATATCACCGGAGGCATCCAGATCAATCGCGCCGCCCACAGTGACTGTCCCTGTTCCGGCCAAATCTCCGTCTGTAGCATCCAAGGTCAAATTACCGCCGACATCGCCGCTATCCAACGTCACATTGTCGCCGCGTAGCGTAACGAATGTCCCGCTTGTGGCAGAGCCAACATCGACATCGCCGGTTGCTGTCACTGTCGTTCCGAACAAGGAACCTGTCGCGCCGATCACAGCGTCACCGCCCGTCGCATTCACAATAACCGATTGAGCGGTCGATCCAGCGCCATCAATATCGATGCTGGCCGCGGTCAAACGGTTGAGGCTGGCAGAAGTGAAATCACCCCCGGTCAATGCGCCGTCTATATTTACGGTCAGCAAGCCATTGCTGCTGGCCCCGGCAATATCCGCATCACCGCCAACCGTCACGGTCATACCCGGACTGGTCGCTTGCGCGTCCAGATCACCGGAAGTCAGATTACCATCTACGGTGAAGGTCAAACTACCACTGGAATTGGCATCGCCAACTTGAGCATTTCCGGCGGTGATCAGCGTGATACCGCGCCCTGTTAGAGTATCAACATTGGCATTGGCGGCAGATGTCACATTGACCCCGAACGCGTCTGCGGTGACATTTCCGGCCACCACATCGCCCAGGGTGGATTCAAGCAGTGCAAAGCCCCCTACGGAACGAACATCACCGACATTCAGACTGTCGCCTTCAATATCGACCTGCCCCGCACCTGTAACGTTGCCCCCGCTCACCGCGCCGCCATTAATGGTCACCAAACGGCTGCCATTGATGCTGGTGTAAGCGATATTGCCGCCAGCGATCAGGAACACATCTGCGACGGTGCCGGTGGTGGTGACTGCGCCAGTGACCAGGTCGCCGCCCGCATCAAAACGTGCGCCGAAACCCGTCGCGGTGACATCACCGACAGTTACATCACCGGTTGCGTCAAATGTGGCGACTGCACCTGCTGACACAGTGCCAACCGTCAGATTGCCCGCGGTTGCATCGACATCAAGGCTGCCACCGGCATTGATATCCCCGACACTGATGAAGCTGCCCTGCAAATCCATCAGGCTGGCCGATGTCAGCGTTCCGCCGGTGATCCCGCCTGCTTGTGCATCCAGCCTTAAGAAACGTGCGGCAGTGAGATCGGTAAAGCCGACATTATCACCGACCAGATCAATATCGTTTGCACCACTTGCGGTGCCAAGGAATACATCCCCAGCGGCAGTGTTGCTCGCGATCAATGTTATGCTGCGGGTACCGTTAATGTTGATGGCGCCGAAGCTGTTATCACCGCCAGCGACAATCCGCACATTCAAGTTGCCAAGATCATATTGATCTACATTGATGCTACCGGGTACTGCATATTCAAATTCTGCCGCACCGCCAACACCGGCAACAGTCGTCAATTGACCGTCCGTATCGATCAGAGCCAGATTGATATTCTGCCCCACATCAATGCCGATATCATTGCTGGAAATGAGCGAGCCTGTGCCGAGCAAGCTGCCAGCGGCGTCGATCAAGATTTGGTCACTGGTTACAACCGCATCACGCAGATCGATATCACCTGTCAGGCTGGTGATCAGGAACTGGTTGGTGGCTGCAAGTGCCGTCGGAATTCCGTCCGTGCCCATCACGATATTGTCGCGAATGGTGATCAGAATATCATCAGCGGCCACGCTGGCTTGTTCAACCGTCAGGCTGATCACGTCATTATTGCTGTTCTGCCCAATCGCGATTCTGTTGTCTGACGAAATTGAACCGAGGCATACTGTGCCTTCCAGACAATTCGCGCTGAGCAAACCGGCATCATTGCTTTGGGGATCACCTGCGTTGGGTGCATTGTCGATATCAATCGAAACAGAGCTTGCGTCGATTGATCCACCTAGCCCATCCACCGCATTCGCCGTCATCACAACCGCGAAGTCGTTCGCGATGATATCACCTGCAGCAACGATTGACGCAATCGGTGTCGCGCCATTGCCTAGCAATTGCCCGGTATCAATCAATTCGCCGGCAGCGAGTGTCAGATTATTTCCGCCACCAAACGGATTGGCCGTATTTGCCGGACCAGCTGCATTGGCTCCAGCCTCAATCCGTGCGCCATTTTGGACAATAATATCATCGCCAGTGAAGACAGTAATCCCGTTATCGGAAATAACGTTCGCGCCGTTCACGAATGTGGCATTGCCGCCCGCATTGATATTTACAAAACCGGTTGAGGTGACATCGCCCGTAATACTGGCGCTGAAGCTCGGGTCGAACTCGTCGATACTGCCACCAGTTTGCAAACCCGCCTGAACCGTCAGGCCGCTAAAGACCGTGACCCCCGCACCGCCAACGAAAGCGGTCGGCGCTCCTGAAACAGTCGCGTTGTTGAGAATGACATTCTGTCCGGCATTAATCCGCACATCGCCCACACCGCGTACATCATGCGCTGTGATGTTGCCCAGCACATCTAAAGACAGAGTATTGTCGCTACTGATGATCGCATTATCTGTGGATGTGAAATTGCCGTCTGCTTGCGCGTCAAAGCGGCCCGCACTGTCAATAGACAGCACATTGCCGCCATTGTTGGTATGGGTGATGATGATATTGGCGTCTGTGTCCAGCAACGTTGTACCGCCAACTATCAGTTGGCCGTTACCGTCAAAATTATAAACAATATCGCCCGCAACATTGATCGCAACATTGCCAGTCACCGTGGTCGCGCCGCTGCCGCCATTCATGACAAAACCGCCACCTGCGGCAGCAGCTGAGCCGGACGCATCAACATTCAGCGCCGCAAAACTCATCACGCCCAGCGGATCGGTCGACAGATCATTCATAGTGACCAGTCCGCCGAGATCGCTGCCGGAGACCAAACCACCACCCCCCGCGCCATTGGCGAGCAAGGTAAGAGTGCCAAAATTCATGATCCCGGGACTGCCCTCGAGCACTTCGACCAGCGGACTGCCGCCCACGCCGTCGCCGCCATTTCCGCGTGCGCCAATTACGACTGTGCCGTCATTACCGCCCACGCCGCCATCGCCGCCCGTACCGACTGCAGTCAGAGAGACGTCTGCCCCATTGATTGTTCCGCCAACCGCGCGCAGCGTTGGCGATCCGCCCGTGCCGGTGCCACCGATGCCGCCATTGCCAGCCAATCCGCCAGCAGCCATATCAATGCCGCCACCGGCACCGCCGTCACCGCCAGTACCATTGCTAGCCAACACAAACGGCACAGAGCCGCCCGCGAAATCGATTGTCGAACCGCTATTGGCTTGAGTTGTCAGCGTTCCGCCGGTTGCATCACCACCCGCGCCGCCTACTCCGGCGACACCGCCCGCGAAGTTGCCACCGCCAGCACCGCCGGTCCCGCCAGATGCACTGCTAGTGAGCGATATTATGGTCGGGTCAAAGTCGAATGTTGCGCCTGCACCGGACAGGGTGAACACCCCGGTTCCCGCGATCCCGCTGCCGCCAGTACCGCCGCCGCCAGCAGCTATGAGATCATCCCCTTCGCCGCCGGTACCACCTGTGCCGCCAAAACCGCCAGCATCAATGAACATGCTGGTCAAAGACGACAACACTGCGCCTGTCCCCGTGACATTGACAGTGGCCGTGCCCCCTTGGCCAAGCCCGCCAAGACCGCCTTGCGCAGTGATACCACCTCTGCCGCCAGTCCCGCCATTGGCCGAACTGCTCAGACTGATGCTGACAAGGTTGGAGATAGTACCAGCCAGATCGACCGTAACGTCACCGCCCTGCGCAGAACCGCCAGCTTCACCGGCTTCGCCGTCGGCACCCTGACCACCGCGCCCTGCTGTGCCAAATGTGCCAGCCGTAATACTGCTCACGGCAAAGCTCGAAGTAGCGTCAGAGGTAATAGTCACTGTGCCGCCAGTGGCGTTGCCGCCTACCGCGCCGGGTGATCCAAATGCGGGGTCGCCATTGCCGCCAGTCGCAGATGCTTCTGCCAGTAAGGTACCGAACACACCGTTGGCCCCAGTGAGCGTCAAGGCAACCGTGCCGCCTTGCGCATTACCGGCAGAGGCGGTTCCTGATCCTGCGCTGGCCGATGCATCAAGCCGCGTGAAGCCGGTTACCCCGATCGTTGCATCATTTGTCGCCGTTAGAGTGACGTTGCCCCCGGTGGCATCTCCACCCGTAGAGGCGGTTCGCGCATCTGATGCCGCTTGAGCGCCTGCGGTAACCGTGAGACCCGTTGCCACATTGATGGCCGTGTCGACACTGTCGGCAGAGAACAATACGCTGCCCCCAGTGGCCGAGCCATTGGCGCCAAGCGCGCCCAAATCGCCGAAGGAACTGGTACCACCATTGCCGCCCAGTGCGCCGATGGCGTCTGCGCTGAATTCCGCTTCGGTACTAACCGATGTTACCGTGACAACACCGGCAGTTTGCGCCAGCACTTCGATCCGTCCGCCCGTCGCGGAACCCGCATTTCCCCCATCACCGGTCAAGCCGCCGGAGAAATCGCTGCCGCCGTCGCCGCCGCGACCACCGGTGCCATCTGCGCTAATACCGCCATCAACCAACAGGCCCAGCCCACCGCCATCGCTTGCAATAATCTGGATCAGACCAGCCGTTCCGTCACCGCCGGCACCGCCATCCCCCGGGCCGGTTCCGGCAGAGAATGGTGAATTGCCATCGGCCCCTGCACCGCCCTGACCGTTCGCTCTGATGGTACTGGCAAGTACACTCTGTAATCGCCCATCAACGCCGTTGACATCAAGGATGGAGGAACCACCAGTGGCCACTCCGCCATTGCCGCCACTGCCACCTTCTCCGTCAGAGAAGCCGCCATCGCCGCCAATGCCCGAGGAATCGATCGTAATACTGGTCAGGCTGACATCCACGTCATTGACGTTAAGCCTGCCGGTTCCGCCGGTACCAGCACCGCCATTTCCGCCGTCAAGCCCGGTGCCGCCTTGGCCGCCTTCGCCGGTCGCTTCAATGACATAGGTTGGGTCGGTGGCATCATCTTGATTGAGGTTGATGGTCGCGATCCCGCCAATACCATCTCCACCGACACCCCCATTGGCGGCCGCATCGCCGGTGCTGAAGCCAAAATTATCACCACCATCGCCGCCATCGCCATTGGCCGAAACGGTCAAAGTACCAAACGTGATCGCGCCGCTTCTGCTGTTGAATTCAGCAGATCCAGCCGTCGCAGTACCGCCATCGCCCGCATATTGTCCGGGCGCACTAACAGAACCGAAAGTCGGCCCAGACCCCCCTCCGCTGCCAGCAAATGCGCTTGCATCAACAATAACATTACCCGCCGCAATGGTCGCAGTACCGGTCAGGTTAAATACCGCGCTGCCACCAGTGGCTTGCCCGCCTTGGCCGCCCTCGGTACCTTCACCAAATCCGCCATTTCCGCGACTGAAATCGCCGCCGCCATTGGCAGAAACGGTCAAGTCATTGGTCACGGTTAAAGAGCCGGAAAGCGCATTGAAGGTCGCGCTGCCACCCCTGGCATCGCCGCCATCACCGCCGCGATTATTTGTATCAATGCTGGCCGATCCGCCGACACCAGCGATGCCGTCTGCACTGACATCAAGACTGGTCATTGTTGCGACAGTACCATCAAGATTGAAGACAACTGTACCGCCGGTTCCGTCGCCGCCGCGCCCGGCCTTGGGCAAACCACTGCTGCCGGGGCCATTCATGGCGGCCACATTGCCGGAATTAACCGTAAGCCCGCCGGAAAGCGGTGCTACGGTCAGATTGGTGCTATCTCCGCCGGGTCCGCCTTGTCCCTCGGCGCTAATAGATACTGCGCCAGCAGCGAATGTGCCGCCGGTCAGATCAAAGGTGACAGCGCCTGCAATACCGGTGCCGCCATCTCCATCAAAACCGTTGAATCCGCCGAATCCGCCTTCGCTAAAGGAAAACACAACCCCATCGCTGGTCGCAGACAAACGATCAAAATTCAGAGCGGCCGTGTCCCCTGAAAGAGCGAAACGGACACTGCCGCCCCGGCCAATACCTGGGTTGCCATCTGCGTCGACGCCTGTCCCGCCCAATCCGGTTGAATTGGTGTTGAGCCGGTCCGTGAACGTGATGGTACCATCAGTTGCCTGCAGCAAAATATTGCCGCCCGTACCGTTGCCGCCGTTCAAATCCTGCCCTGTGGAACGCGCGTTCAGATCGCCGCGGCCGCCAGAAATCGTAGCGCCATTTTGCGATGTTAGTGTGATATCGCCAGCAACGAAATCGTTACCGCCCCCGGCACCGAACGATGCCGCACCACTTGGTGATGCAATGGTTTCCAGATTGATACTGCCGAAGGAAATCGATGAATCGTCTGCCAAAATAGAGATCGATCCAGCGTAATTATCAGCTGTTTGAGACCCATCTTGAGCAACCGCTTGAACCCGCAATTCGTTATCTACGGTCAAGCCACCAGCCGCGCCTGTTCCAGTTGCCGTGACATTGACAACCGTGGCCCCGGTATCCGCGACAATTCCCGCGGTTGACGTGATAATAGTCAGATCATCCGTGATCCTGAGGAGTGTGTCAGTGCCACTGACTGCAACATCTACCGTTCCGCGTACAGCATCACCGGCGATGGAGACGCCCACCGCATCAAAACTGCCACCAGAAATCGTCTCTGCATCAACGAATGTCGTACCAAATGTGTGTGTTCCGGCAGTCACATCAATATTTGCAGAACCACCGGTAGCAGTGGTCACTTGAGCAACCGTATTGTCAGTTCCGGACGACCCTTCTGCCCGTACACTCAGGAACAGCGACCCAGCAGTGGCTTGTCCGCCTGCAAGGTCAAGAACAACCGATCCGCCTGTGCTTGTATTGCCAAGCAAACCGGAACCGCCAGCTGTGTCCTTTCCTTCTTGGGCAGAAACCCCGCTGGCATCCAAGGTCAAAGAACCGGTCACATCGAGAGTACCCGACGTGACAGACAGATTGACCTGCCCGCCAGTGGATGATCCGTTTTGGTTTTCGCCTTTGCCGCCTTGCCCTGATGCATCCAGCAGCAGACTGCCGCCAACATTGAGCGCACCGTCATTTTCAACGGTCAGGGTGATTGTACCGCCAGCAGCATCTTCGCCTATGCCTGTGCCGCCATTATTGCGGAAAGTCGCAAAATCATCTCGTCCATTGCCGCTGGCATCAATGATCAAATTGCCACCAATATTGATCTGACCGGCATCGGAAGGGGCCGGAGGTGGAGGCGGACCGCCAGCTGAATTACCCTGTTCATTGCTGGCAGTAACGGTAATCGTTCCGCCGCTGGCACCAGCTGCTTCGGTGCTCAAAACAAGATCACCAGCGATATCGATGGTGCTGTTATCTTGCACCCCGATGACAATCGCGTTGTCTCCGGTGATGCTCAGATCATAATCGCCGCGCGCATCGCCGCCGGCTGTGAGCCTCGAATATTCCTGCGTCTGCGGGTTCAACCCGCGCTGGGTGAGATCGACGGTGTCACTGGCATAGACTTCTACATCCGAGGCGAGTGTCGCATTTTCGATCGCCACGGACGCATTGGCTACTGCGGTATCGCGTTCAATAGTGATACCGGGATTATCCAGCACACCATCCGTGGTGACATCGGCACCGGCACTCAGAATAATGGTGCCATTATCGGTCCGCGATGCCATCGTGGCAGCGTCGAAACCAACCGACCCGCCAACCAGCATGGTCATGGCTTGGTTCTTGGGAACAGCAACCATGTAAATCGCGTGCCGATCGGCATTGACGATGCTGCCGTTGCCATTGACCGAAGCCTGACTGGCCGCTCCGCCAGTGGTTCCAGTGTGTACTATTCCGTTAGCGTCTTCACTGCCCAACCCGACGGCGATGTCGAACAAACCGTTGTTAATAGTCAATTGCGCTTGTTCGGCTGCTACATAAGCAGCGGCGCCATTTACCCGAACCGTACCGCCCTGTTCAATCCGCGGCGCGACCACAGCGACATAGCTGTTTGTATTGTTGGCATTAATGCTGGCACCATTTTCGATAACCACCGCGCTATCAGCGCTGCTGGCGCCCAAAAAGTTCATTTGGAAGCCGCCGCTATCGATGCTGTCCAACTGGCTGGTCGAAAGGACCAAACTGCCAACATCAATGCTGGCGCCAGGGCCAAGGATTATCCCGCCAGCAGAATAGAACCAGACATTGCCGCCTGTAATGCCGCCGCTCAGAATAGTGCTGGTGATATCCCCGTCGATACGGATCGCACTATCAAACCCCGGAGTGAAAACCCGGTTTAGGACGGTAAAATCGCCCTGCGCACTGGTAAATTCGAGATTGCCTCCAGCACCCAGGAAGGTGACATCCGTACCGGCTGTGCCAGCCGTAAAAGTTGTCCAATTGATGATCGCTTCGTTCGCGAACAGCTCGACAACGTCAGCGGCGATACCCGGCCGAAAATCCACCTCAGCGCCATCATAGGCAGCCTGCGCGAGCACATTGATGCCATTGGTGGTTGTGTTAAAATCAGTCGTCGCGACCGAGTTAAACGGGGTGTTCTGGACCGAGTGCAAGCTCAGCCCATTGGGCTGCGTCGTGGCCGCTTTGGTCGATACAACCACCGGTTTTGGCAACGACTTTGGGGGTGGTCCACTATCCGCTGGCATTGACACGCGCGCTGGCGGAACATTTTCCGGGCTACCGCGCCCAGAAATACGCACTGGGGCAATTGTATCCAACGTCACTGAACCAGAAATCCTCACCGGTGCGGTTCGTTGCAGACGCGGAGGAACAGTTGGCGCATCCAGAGTGACACCGCGCTGCGTAGTGTAATACTCCGACGCAATCGGCATTGGCGCTGATCGCACGGGTGCGGCGCTGGGAGGAGGTACAACCGGACGCTCAACAGGCAGCGTGACTTGCGCAGCACCCGGACCGGATAAAGCAGGCGCCATTTGCGCCGACACCGGGACGGCCGCGCCAAAAGTACCCATACCAGCCAGCACGATTGCCGCAGCTATAGCGGAACCTGTGCCAAGCAAACCTCTTCGCCGGACTCGGCCAGATAGAAGCTTTTTCGCTTTGCTTTGCTGGTTCACACTCATCGTCTTTTTCCTTTGGCGCCCAGATTGGCGCATTCAGTCACCATCAGTTACTTTCAGCAGGCTTTGCCTACTGTTCTCCTCACCGTCCCCAAGGGGCCAGTTGCACTGTCAAAGTCATGAGGATCCGCGCGTCACCGCGCCCCGTTTGCAAGGGTGCCCGCTCCAACGGAACTGCCCCGTAAATATCGAGATATCCGTACCGGCCCAGCGTGGCCCGCACTCCGCCACCGGCAGAGGTAATGGTTTGCGGATCACCCGGAACATTCTTGTTGCTGACCGCCATTACGTCAAAAAAGCCGTAGGGCTGGACCGCATAACCACCGGGTGTTTCAGGGACCAATGAGCCGTAGGCGATTTCCAACTGACCGCCATACCCGCTATCCCCGATCACTGCACCGGGATCAAACCCGCGTCCGGAGGTATAGTTACCGCCGGAAATCTGCTCGAAACTCAACAAGGCATCGGGCGAATATTGGAACCGCGGCTTGAGAGAAAAAGCCAGTAACGGCGTGGGCCTGTAATCCAATTGCGCCTGTCCGCGCACGACAAAGGCGGTTGGGTCACCGTCCAATCGGGACAGCGGGATGGCCCCCACCGCAGTGCAATTCACAAACCCCGCGCCGCAGGATTCGCTGGCGCCCAACAGATCAAAGCCTTGGCGAACTTCTGCCGAACCGGCGATTGCCCAGCGCGGCTCAAACCCGGAATACCCGGCTACACCCCGCAAACTCGGTTCGTCGACCATATTGAAGTCCAGCCGCCCATATGCGACCCGCAAACGGTCCTGGCTCAGTGGTAATCCAGAAAATTCGACATCTTGATTGACGAAATCAGCCCCGAATGTGCCGATAAGGTTGCTCGTTTGACCCCGGTTGAAAGGGTATGAAGCATATAATGAACCGATCAGCGTTTCGGATTCAAACAGATCCGGCCCGGCAATGCCGGGGTTTGACCAGGCGAAGGTAAAATCACCGCCCAGCGTGAGGCCCTCGCTTCCGACACGAAACTCGTGGCCAGCCTGCACAACGCGTTGTTCTTCAAAATCAGAGGTTGTATAAAAGCTCAGCGTGGTCTGATCGCCCAATCCCGTCAGGCCGTTAAATTGTGCGCGGAGCAAACCCCCAAATCGGCCGACCGAACGCGATCCCAAATTCTGGATATTGGCATCCGCTGTAAACGGCGTGTTGGTAACATTGAAAATCCCCACCACTTCACCCGGCTGGCGCTGCACGCTGCCGTCACCGCCGGTTGCGGGTTGCAATACCAAACGCACATCAAGCCCGGGAATATCCCGCGCGAGCAGCAAGTACCGCTCCGCTTCGTGGACATTAAACACCGGCTGATCCACCAGCCGGTCAATATACTTTTGCACTTGCTGGCCAGACTTCCCGGCATCGCCGCGTACCTGCACCGCAGTCATGCGCGCCAGTACAACGTCAAATCGAACTGCGCCGCCTTCAATTTCTTGCGCGGGAACCTGGACAGCGGCGAGATACCCCGCTCCGCGCAATATGGTCGCGGCCCTGTCACGAATATCGCAGATCGCTGAAACGGGCAGTTCTTGGCCAATCAAGCCGCTATAGGATGGCGCCACAACAGTCCCATCAATCGCTTCAAGACCCGTGAATTGCGCGGCGGACAAGGTGAATGTCAGATCAGCAAATTGCGGAGCAGCAAGCGGACAAGGGGCCCGTTCAATATCGCCTTCGACGGCGACCGATTGCCCTTCGGTGCGCAACTGCGTTTCCAACCGGTCCCGCTGGATTTCCTCGCGCGTGGTCGGGGTCACTGCCTGCGCGAAGGCCGGTAGTGACCAGCCTAACAGAGCCAACGCCGACATCCCGGAAAAGGCAATTTGCTTTGCGGTCTGCCGACCCGAACGCATCATCATTTGTTGAATGTCTTTCTGCACAATCATTGACCCACGACTGTTTCTGGAGAGGCACCATCACCGGCTGATACACCGCTTTCATGTGCCAAGGTGTTCCCTGACAACAGCGCGCGCTTGGCATCGCCAATCAAAGAGAATCCGGCCCAATAATACGGGTGGGATGTTTCAGGATCATCCATCAGTTTCTGCTGCGATCCCCGCAAAGCATCACCGATGGTTGCGGTCGCCCCCAGCCGGAACATTTCACTCATCAACCGTTCGGTCGCATCAAAATCGTCAGGCGCTGGCCAGTGACTTGCCAATACAGACCTGCCGCCAGCACCGATAAAGGATCGAACCAGCCCATCCAGCGCGGTGCCGCCGCCAGTAGACACACCCGCCGCGCGGGTTGCTTCAATACTGGCTTCACCGGCGGTATCGCAGGCAGACAGGATGATGATGTCGGCGTCTAAATTCAGCTCAAAAATCTCTTCAAACGACAAAAGCCCATCTGAAGTCCCACCGCCGAAGGATGTAACCAGCGCGGGATTCGCTGCACAGGACGGATTGGGCGGAGTAACCAGACCATGCGTTGCGAAATGGACGATCCGGTACTCATCCAGGTCGGCCTTGCCCTTCACCGCCGCGTCGCTGAACGCTTCGCCCACGATCAAGTCGGAGCGGCTTTCACCAATCAATCCTTGTGCGGTAAATAGCTCTGCATCATCAATCGGACGATTCCACAATCCCGCATTCCAACCGCATTCATTACTGCCGCTTGCCAGTACAGCCTGAACGGTTGGGGGCGGACTATCGCCGATTGGCTTGTTGCGGCCCATTCCAAGATATTGTTTCGCCCCGTTGGACGGATCAACCTTACGCGCATCAACGAATGCCTGCGCCGATACTGCCGTGCTGATTTTGCGGCCTTTTCCGAACCAATTGACGCCAGTGAAATCAAAAGCATCAGCGGCGGGATTATTCATCCGCGCCTGATACCTATCCACGGACGTTTGATCGGAAACCAGCACTTCCAGCGGCAGACGCAGCAAAGCCCCGTCTGGTTCGAATATTAGATGGTCAACATCCGCCAACCTGCCTGCAATAGGCGCGAATAAGTCCTGATAAAGCTTGTGCGCCTCACCCACTTCAAATGGGTACGTCACATATTGGCCCGCTTCCAAAAGCGAGATGGAGGCGCGGATAATGTCGACCTGAAAATCAAGATCTTCTTTTGAAATATCCAACGGATAGGCCTGCGATCCGGCACCGTCTGTGTAGAACATGAACAGATCGTCACCCACGACCAATATACGCGCATAGGCCTCGCCAGCGTCCAAGGATTGTCTGAAGTCGGACAGCTCCAACGACCGCGCGGCGACGGCACGGTATTGGGGGTATTCACTCAGCTGCGCCTGTGTTTGCAATTGCGACTGCTGAAGCTGATCGATCTGTGCCGACAATTCTGCACGCTGCGCTTGCACCTGCTCCGTCTGGCGAACCTTGGCCAGTGCCTCAAACCGAATGCGGAGCCGTTCAATGTCGCGGCCCAAATCAATCGATTGCCGGAACAAGCGCGCTGCATCATCAGAATTGGCGCTAAGCTCGCGGGCCAAAGTGGCCTGTGTTTCCGCAACACCCGGGCGGATCAAAACCTGCGCTGCTTTGAAGAAGTCAGCAGCCGCCGACGCGTCGGTACCGACTTGCGGTGCCAATACCCGGTAATAGGGGTTCAATTGGTTCGCAAAGCCGGAAATTGCATCGCGTTTGCCCACTGCATTGTCGATCACGCCCCGGTACAGGGCCATCGCTTCGTCATCGCGCTCCCTCCGCAGCAGAAACGCTGCGAGGCGGGCTTGCAAACCGCTTACCGCGCGGCGATCCGGCAGTTGCTCCTCCAAAATCGACAACCCGTTGCGCAGATATGCCTCTGCGTCAGCCTGTTTGCCGCGCCGCTCAGCGATAATTGCAAGCTCTGTAAGCGTTTGCGCGCGCAACCGGGCAATAGATGTGACCCGGCCATCGCGAACCGCAATCGCTCGGCTGTAAGATGTGATGAGGTCATTGCGTGCTGCATCCAGCTGGCCATCAATTCGCCGCGCGGTGCCGCGCAATTGCAGCGCCTGGGCATCAATAATCTTAGCCCGTTCCTGCGGAGTAAGCTTCATCTCATCAACAAAGCCCAACAGGCTGGTGCCTTGCCCGGCCTGATTAATCCGCTCCGCCATGGGTAATGTGATAGCAAGTCCGCCGGGCTGGTCAGAAACCCCCAGAGTGTCATTCTCCAAAGGGCGCGACAGCCGTTCGATCGCCTCAGGATAGAACCCTTGATTGAGCAAATGAACGGCTTCAAAATTGCGCTGCAGACGGCCCGCAATCGGATCACCAACTGTCAAAGGCTCAGCCTCTGCAAACAACCTATTGGCCGATCCAAACTCGCCCAAATTGCTCTTCTGCAAGGCCCGGTTGATGATAAATTCTCCGGGATTAATCCCGGTATCAGGATCACTTTCAAGCCGTCTTTGCAGCGTCTCAAAATAGGCAGCAGCCTCTGCATATTCACCGCCAAGATTGCGGCGATACCCTTCCGCCAATGCCTGTTCTGGCTTCAATGTTTCAGCCTGAACGCGGGCGAATGACACCGGGTCCGCCACCGATGTGGACGCTGCATCAATACTGCCGCGCGCAATGGCGTTATTTACGACAGACTTCAGCGCCAATAAGGTCGCATCGTCATAGGCGGTAAACCCGTCCGCCAAGAACGTCATATCACCGCGCTCTACGCTGAAGATCGACCACCCCAATTCAGTGCCATCGATAGAACATTCGCGAATTGTCAAACCATCCAGTGCGCTGCTGCGTTTAACATTCGCAGTGCAATTGATGAGCGATCTGCGCTGCCGTGCAATCACCTCGTAGGGATCATCGGCAATCGGCCTCTTAAACGCAAAGACTTCGCTAACAGGCTGCGCACTGTCGCGGCATACCACCGCCCAAGCCCGATCAAACATCGATTGTTTCGCCGGGCTTTCGACGCTGCGATCCTGAACTTGACAGAGAATGCCATTGCCGTCCCCGATCGGGAAACTATCGCGCAGCAGCACCGGCGCAGATTGCGCAGCAGCCGGTACACTAACCCCACACATGGCGGCAGCAAGCACGCTACCAGCAAGTTTCGCGCGAACGAATGTCGATGTCTGTCGAACCAATATAAGCTCCATCCCCAAGGAACTATGCCGGTGGCAGAATCACCACGGGCAGAGGCGAGCCCTCACCCGCCATATTGTCTATGCCTACGCCGTGGTTCGAAAAGGACGTAGGACGTATCGGACAAAATCAGTTGATTTTTTAGATGTCGCAACCTGACACAGCTGGAACTGTAAAATGCGTCACGACAGCGACCTAAGATTATTCAAAACCATGCCAGCTAACTGCCTCGTCCAGCTTCGCGCGGGCAACATCAAACTGGTTTACCGGCGCATCAGGATCGCGATATCCGATAGCCATTGCGCAGAAAACGATATGATCGTCTGGAATGGGCATCGCATCGCGAATTTGCTTGGAATACATCGCCCACGCCTCTTGCGCGCAGCTATCCAGCCCTTCCTCGCGCAGCAGCAACATAATGGTTTGTAGCCACATACCAATATCGGACCATTGCGGCGGCCCCATATATTTGGGCGTGTGGATCACCATCATCACCGGCGCACCAAAACAACGGAAATTATTGGCGAACCACATCAAGCGGCCCATCTTGTCATCGCGCGCAATATCCAGCGCAGCGTACATATCTTCGCCCACCCCGCGGCGGCGCTGTTCATAGGCACCGTCCAAATCTTTGGGATAAATGTCATATTCGGGCGACCAGCTGTCTTTGCCCTTCGGCAGTTCCTCAGCCACAGCATCGAGCAGCCCCTGCATTGGCGCACCTGTCAGGACCTCCGCATTCCACGGCTGGGTGTTACCGCCCGATGGAGAGCGCTGGGCCTTTTGGAGAACCCGCTCCAGGATTTCGCGATCAACCGGAGTGTCGAGAAACGCTCGCACGGAACGACGGGATTGGACGGCTTCGGTTGTGTTCATTGGGCCCTCTGTCTTTCGATAGCTACTGGCACACAAGCTTACGCCATCACTTCTTCGCTTCAAACAGTCCGGCAAGCTGCTCGATAATTGTGCCACCGAGCTGTTCAACATCCATGATCGTCACTGCGCGGTCGTAATAGCGGGTTACATCATGGCCGATACCAATTGCGGCGAGTTCAACGGGTGAGCTTTTCTCTATCCATTCGATCACTTTGCGCAAATGCTGCTCCAGATAGCCCGCGCTGTTCACGCTCAGCGTGCTGTCATCCACTGGCGCGCCGTCGGAAATCACCATCAGGATACGGCGGTCTTCGGAGCGAGCGAGGAGCCTTTGATGCGCCCACATCAGCGCCTCGCCATCAATGTTTTCTTTCAGCAGACCTTCGCGCATCATCAGGCCAAGATTGCGACGCGCGCGGCGCCATGGCTCGTCGGCTTTCTTATAAATGATATGCCGTAGATCATTCAGACGGCCCGGCTGGGGCGGCTTGCCATCGGCCAGCCAAGCTTCACGGCTTTGCCCGCCTTTCCAGGCGCGTGTCGTGAAGCCCAGAATTTCAACCTTCACGCCGCAACGCTCCAGCGTGCGGGCCATAATGTCAGCGCTGATCGCGGCGATGGAAATCGGGCGACCACGCATGGAACCGGAATTATCGATCAGCAGCGTTACGACTGTGTCCTTAAACTCTTGATCCCGCTCCATCTTATAGCTGAGCGAGTGCCCTGGCATGGTAACCACCCGGGCCAGCCGTGCTGCATCAAGCAGGCCTTCTTCCTGATCGAAGTCCCAAGCGCGGTTTTGCTGCGCCATCAACCGGCGCTGCAACCGGTTGGCGAGTTTGGTGACAATGCTTTGAAGGCCAGTCAGTTGGCTGTCCAGATAGGCGCGCAACCGGTCCAATTCTTCGGTATCGCACAATTCTGGCGCTTCGATTTCTTCGTCAAACTTGTCAGTGAAATAATTGTAATCAAAATCACCGGGAATATCGGTCCATGAACGGTTCGGGCTGACAGGCATCATGCCCTCTTCACCCTCATCGCCCATCTCGCCGTCATTCATTTCTTCTTCAGAGGACTGTTCTGTATTGCTTTCGCCAGTGTCTTCGCCTTCGGAAGCTTCACCGGCCATTTCGGTTGTCTGCTGGTCAGAGCCTTCAGAATCGCCGTCATCTTCCTCTTGCTCGTTTTCGTCCTGGCCTTCCTCGTCCTCGCCATCTTCATCGTCAGAACCGCTGTCATTCTCTTCACGGATCAGATCAAGATTGCGGAGCATATCGAGGGTAAGCGACTGGAAGCTTTTCTGATCATCGAGCGACAGTGCCAGCGATTCAAAATCCCCACCTGCGCGTTCTTCGATCCAGTCACGTACCATATCAACGGCTGGTACAGCAGCATCGGGTATCGGCTGTCCGGTCAGTTTTTCGCGCAGCATCAAAGCCAGTGCGCCTTGGACCGGCACCTCGTCTTTGTTCTGAGCCCGCGTAATCGGGTCGGCGCCCATACGAATGGCGAGCGCGGCATCCAGATTGTCGCGCATACCGGCAAAATTGTTTGACCCCAGCGCTTCGTACCGGACCAATTCTACCGCATCGTAACAGGCACGCGCCATCGGCTCAGATGGTGCATTTCGCCCGTGCAAGCCCTCATTATGGTGCCGCAATTTGAGCGAGAAGCTATCGGCAAAGCCGCGCGCTTCTTGCGCCTGTTCAGGCGGCAAAGTCCGCCCCGGCAACGGTACCCGGAAGTTAGCCCCGGCAGAGGACGGCGCATCTGCGCTCCACGCAATCTCAACCTCCGCCTCACGCGATAAAGCACGGCTAGCGCCCGTGAGCGCTTGCTTGAACAGATCGAGAGGAGTGTCTTCAGCCATAGAGCGGTATTAAACGATGCTTTGTCCGGTTGTTTCCCAGTCTTTCAGAAAACCTTCAATGCCCTTGTCGGTCAGGATATGCTTGAACAGACCTTTGATCACGGCCGGCGGCGCAGTCATCACATCCGCACCGATCAAGGCGCTTTCCAAAACGTGCGTCGCATGGCGCACAGACGCGACGAGAATTTCGGTGTCGAACAGGTAATTGTCATAGATCGTACGGATGTCGCGGATCAAATCCATTCCGTTGGAGCCATTATCATCGTGACGCCCCACAAACGGGGACACGAATGTCGCACCAGCCTTCGCCGCAAGCAGAGCTTGGTTGGCAGAGAAGCACAAAGTGACGTTCACCATTGTGCCGTCATCCGTCAGCGCCTTACAGGTCTTCAAACCGTCAATTGTCAGCGGAACTTTGATGCAGACATTATCCGCGATCTTGCGCAGAATTTCTGCTTCTTTCATCATCGTGGGATGGTCGAGCGCCACAACTTCCGCGCTCACCGGGCCATCGGTCAGACCGCAAATTTCCCGCGTAACTTCCATGAAATCACGCCCCGACTTAGCGATCAGGCTGGGATTGGTGGTGACCCCGTCCAGCAGACCGGTTGCGGCCATTTCCTTGATGTCATCAATTTCGGCAGTGTCAGCGAAGAATTTCATGTGCAGCTCCGGTTAGCGATTCGGCCAAGCTATATGCCGCCCGCTTGGATGAAACCAGCCCGTCCGCTGCTGCGACGCCGCGAATACCCAGCAATTAGAGGTTACCCAGTCCAAATACACCAATCAGCAATGGGTCATTGGTGCTTTGTGGATCGCGCCGTATTCCGGCCTCCTCGATACCCATTTCCGTCCAGATTGCGTCATTGATTTGCGACGAGAAGCGGTTGGAAACACCGGCAACATCGACGCCCGATAGCCGCGCAATCGCCTGCCCGATTACCGGATCATTGGCAAAACGGATGGCATCGCCCAATTCCGGCACCATGGCTTCGGCCAAGCTGTTGCCCATTTCCCCGCGCAAAAAAGACGTCGCTGCAGTGGGGCCGCCGCGAACCAGCTGTTCCGCGGCCTGAATTCCCACAATCCGCACCGCATCCGCAACTAACGGCGCAGCCCGTTCTGCGCCCTTCACCGCGACATCGGCAAAGGCACCTTCAAGCTGGTCCTTAAACACTGCGGAGGTCAAAATTCCGCTAAGTAAATTGCCGCGCGTGCCCAGAATATTGGACAATCCGATCTGCCCAACCTGCTGGTCCCAGAAGCCGCCATCCGCAGTCAGACGGGCAAAAGCACGCTCGCTCGATAGTGTAAGCAACCGCTTGATCGCATCGGTAAAACCAAACCCCGGCAAACTGGCGCAACCCGATACCCCCAGCGCCCCTGTCGCGGACAGTGCGATCATAAATGTCCGGCGACTATGCGGCACGGTCAACAAATCGGTCATACTGCAATTCCTTGGTCTTGCGGGGATGCATCCGCTGCCCCCATATTGGCGCTATATCATGAAACGCGTTCGGCTCATCATATTTAACGCAGCACTCGGTCCGCTCGATTATTCGGTGCCGGACGATATGGCCGTGGAATATGGTTCGGTTGTAGTCGCACCGCTGGGGCCGCGCCAGATCATTGGCATTGTATGGGAAGAAGACCGGTTGCCGGGCGAGAGCGTGGCTGCGTCAAAGTTGCGCCCAATTTTTGAACTTTTGCCGATCCCGCCGCTCCGCGCAGAACTGCGGCGCTTGATTGAATGGACCGCCGATTATTACTGCGCCCCGCTGGCGGCTGTGGCGCGGATGGTGCTATCCTCTGGCGGCGCGATGCGCGGGCCAACGACCATGACCGAATACCGTCTGTCTGGCAGCGAGCCGGAGCGAATGACACCGCAGCGGGCGGTCGCAATGGATGCGTTGCAAGGTGAACAAGCCACCATCCGCGAGCTGACAGAACTGGCCAGCGTCAGCGACGGAGTGTTGCGCGGCCTTGTCAATCAAGGTGTGTTGGAACCGGTGGAAGTGAATATTGACCGGCCATATCCCCAAGCACAGGCCGATTATGATGAGCCGCAGCTTTCCGGCGATCAAAACACAGTTGCAAGCAGAATTGTCGCTGTCTTGGAGGCCCGCGAATTTGTGCCCTTTCTGCTCGATGGCGTAACCGGATCAGGCAAAACCGAAACCTATTTTGAGCCGGTTGCAGCCGCCCTGCGCGGTAACCGGCAAGTCTTGGTCCTGCTGCCGGAAATTGCGCTTACCGAAGCATTCCTCAAACGCTTTGAAAGCCGGTTCGGCGCTGCGCCGATTGTATGGCACTCTAGCCTTAAATCGACAGAACGCCGCCGGGCATGGCGGGCGATTGCCAGCGGAGAAGCCCAAGTGGTGGTCGGTGCGCGCTCGGCCTTGTTCCTGCCCTATGCCAGCCTTGGCCTGATTATTGTCGACGAAGCGCATGAAATAAGCTTCAAGCAGGATGAAGGCGTGCGGTACAATGCGCGCGACGTCGCTGTAATGCGCGCCCGCTTTGAAAAAATTCCAGTGGTATTGGCCAGTGCCACCCCAGCGCTGGAGAGCCTGCAAATGGCCGAAAGCGGGGTCTATGAACGGCTAGAGCTGCCCAGCCGTTTTGGCGGTGCAACGCTGCCAGCCATTACCACGCTTAACCTGACCGAGAACCCGCCGGAACGGGGGCGCTGGCTCGCCCCCGAGCTGGTTGAGGCATTGCAAGACCGGTTAACCAAAAACGAACAATCTCTGCTATTTCTTAACCGTAGAGGTTACGCGCCACTGACCCTGTGCCGCCATTGCGGGCACCGTTTTCAATGCCCCAATTGTACGGCATGGCTGGTCGAGCACCGCTTCACCAGCCGTCTTGCCTGCCACCATTGCGGATATGACGCAGTATTGCCGGATGCGTGCCCCGATTGCGGGGAGGCTGACAGCCTGGTCGCCTGCGGGCCGGGGGTTGAGCGCATTGCCGATGAGGTGAAAGAAATTCTGCCTGAAGCACGGATTGCCGTGGCCACGTCCGACACTCTCAACACGCCGGAGAAAGCAGCAGAGTTCGTCGCGCAGGCAGAAGGCAAGGCGATCGACGTTATTGTCGGCACCCAGCTCGTCACAAAGGGTTTTCACTTCCCTGATCTCACACTGGTGGGCGTGGTCGATGCGGATCTTGGGTTGGAGGGCGGCGATTTGCGCGCTGCCGAGCGGACATATCAGCAAATCGCCCAAGTTGCCGGACGCGCGGGTCGTGGTAGCAAGCCCGGCGAAGTGCTGATCCAGACGCGGCATCCAAAAGCGCCAGTGATCGCGGCGTTGGAAGCCGGTGATCGCGATGCATTTTACGCGGCTGAAACAGAGGCTCGCCGCAGCGCAGGAGCCCCACCTTTTGGTAGGTGGGCAGCGATCATCGTGTCGAGTGAGGATGAAAATGAAGCAAAGGAAGCCGCCCGTGCAATCGGCGGCACCCGGCCCAACATCCGCGACGTGATGATCCTTGGCCCCGCTCCGGCCCCGATGGCGCTGTTAAGGGGCCGCTACCGATACAGGCTGCTGATCAACGCCCGGCGCAGTGCGCAGGTACAAGATATCATCCGCAAATGGCTCGATACGCTCGACTTCCCCCGCGGAGTGAGAGTAAGCGTGGATATTGATCCCTATAGTTTCGTCTGAGGAAAAACCTATGCTGACCGTACACCATCTGCGCATTTCGCAATCTGAGCGTATTGTTTGGCTGTGTGAGGAATTGGGGCTCGATTATGATTTGAAGCTCTATAATCGCGATGCAGAGACCCGGTTGGCACCGCCAGAGCTGAAGGCTCTTCACCCGATGGAAGTGGCGCCGCTGATCCAAGATGGCGAAGTTTTGCTGGGCGAAAGCGGCGCGATTGTTGAATATATCATCGGTAAATATGCGCCTGATACAGATTTGGTGCCCGGCGCAGATCACCCTGATTTTGCCGATCACCTCTATTGGTTCCATTTTGCCAATGCGACTTTCATGACCAATGGAATGATGCAAATTGCAGTGGGCGCGGTGGGTGCAGAAATGCCCGCCTCTCTCGGCAAACGGGTCACCAACGCATGGGCGCAAGTGGAAGCCCGCTTGGGCGAAGCAGACTATTTCGGCGGGTCGCAGCTGACCACGGCAGACATCATGATGATCTTCCAATTGACGACCAGCCGCGCGTTCAGCGACATGGCGATTGACCATCTGCCCAATTTAAAAGCCTATTTGCAGCGCATCGGGTCGCGCGACGCCTATCAGCGGGCAATGGCCAAGGCAGAGCCGGGTTTTCCGCCTAAACTGGACTAAGCCGGATCGATTGGCTGGCACGTTTTCCCGCTTGAGGCATTGAGCGGGCATGGCCGATAAAAACCGTGTTCTTGTTCCGATACTTGGCGATCAATTGACGCCGGGTTTGGCGTCGCTGTGTGATTGTTCGCCCGACGATACGATCATCCTGATGATGGAAGTTTGGGACGAGGCGACCTACGTCAAACACCACAAACAGAAGATCGCGTTGATCTTTTCCGCAATGCGCCATTTTGCCGCCGAGCTCCGTGCCGCCGGGTGGTCAGTCGATTATACCAAGCTGACCGACACCGAAAACGCGGGTAGCTTCACCGGCGAAGTCGCCCGCGCGGTCGAGCGGCATAATCCCCGCGCCATCCATGTTACGCAGGCCAGCGAATGGCGGGTCCAGCAAAGCATTGATGAATGGGCAGATAAATTTCCGTGTGACGTCACTATTCTGCCCGATGACCGGTTCATTGCATCAATCCCCGAATTTCACGATTGGGCAGAGGGCCGCAAGACCTTGCGGATGGAAAATTTCTATCAGGAAATGCGCAAGAAAACTGGCTTGCTGATGGACGATGGCAAGCCCGCTGGCGGCAAATGGAATTATGATGCGGAAAACCGCGCACCACCTAAAAAGGGACTGACTGCACCTGAACGGTTCAAGCCGCAACCGGATGATATCACACGCGAAGTTCTGGATCTGGTGGCTGATAAGTTCGCTGACCATTTTGGCGATTTGGAACCGTTTGAATGGCCGGTAACCCGCGAAGAAGCGGAAAAAGCGGCAGACTGGTTCTTCGCGGAACGGCTAGCCGATTTCGGCACCTACCAGGATGCCATGATCCATGGCGAGGATGACCTGTTCCATTCCATGCTGAGCACGTCGATCAATATCGGACTGCTCGATCCGATGGAGTTATGCCACCGGGCAGAAGCCGCCTATCATGACGGCAATGCACCGCTCAACGCGGTCGAAGGGTTCATCCGGCAAATCATCGGTTGGCGCGAATATGTGCGCGGGTTTTACTGGTACCATATGCCCGAACTTCAAACCGTGAATGAAATGGACGCGCACCGCCCGCTGCCTGAATTCTACTGGACTGGTGAGACAGACATGCGCTGCATGGCGGACAGCGTCCGATCAACGAAGGAAAACGCCCACGCGCACCATATCCAGCGGTTAATGGTGCTGGGCAACTTTGCCTTGCTGGCAGGGATTACACCCGGCGAAGTGGAGGCTTGGTTCCTCGCGGTTTATGCTGATGCGTTTGAGTGGGTTGAGCTGCCCAATGTGGCAGCGATGGCCCTGTATGCAGATGGCGGGAAACTCGCCTCCAAACCCTATGCCGCCAGCGGCAATTACATCAATAAGATGTCTGATTATTGCAAGAAATGCCGTTACTCCCCGACTGTGAAATCAGGGGAGGACGCCTGCCCGTTTGGGCCGCTCTACTGGCATTTCATGGATCGTCACCGCGACCGGCTGCGCGCCAACCACCGGATTGGCCGGATCTATGCCAATTGGGACCGGATGGATGCCGAAAAACGGCAGGACTATCTCGATAGCGCCGAGAATTTTCTTGGCAGCCTCATTCCCGCAAAAGCAGGTTGGGCACGAGCAGACTAGGCGACTAGCGCTCCCAAGACGGTGGAACGACGTGCCCTTCCTTCTTCGCTTGCCAGATCAACCAAAGACCCGCCGAGGATGCGATCACAAGCGCGAGAACCGATGCTTCCAATCCGAAGGCGCCGCCAGTCAATATTTCCGGTCCGGTCAATGTGGAATCCAGGAACCCCTGGTAATCATTGCCTGATACCGGAATGCCCCAAATCAGCCCTTGGGTCAGGTTCCACCCGGCATGAAGACCGATAGCCAGCCACAAATTGCGTGTGAGCATATAGGCCCCGCCGAGCAATAAGCCCGCTTCGACCGTGATAAACAGGGACGACATAATGGTGGCATTGTCATTGCTGGCATGACCAAAGCCAAACAGCAGTGAACTGATAATCAGCGCTGCCCAGCTACCTGCAAATTCTTCGACGAAGCGGAACAGGATACCGCGGAAGATAATCTCTTCCAATACCGATGCGACCAGACCCGCTTGTACCAAAAGTGGCACGATATCTTCGCTCATACCGTAGGCTGCCGCGCGGTAAATACCCAGCGCCGCCGCAACGCCAACGATGGCGGAGAAAATTGCGAACCCAACGAACAAGCCCAATGCGGTGTCGCCAACGGCACCCTTCATCGGCAGGTCGTCACGGCGTTCACGCCCCAAGCGCGGGATAATCAACTTATATACGGCAATGATCACAATCGTTGCACCAATACCCGTGATCAACGTGGCTACATCGGGGCTCAAGCTATCAGGCAGAAAGCTCATAACCCCGCCGACGGCTGAGACTGCCGCAACCATAGCTGCAAGCCCTATCACCATCGCGACCAGCGGGAATTCCCACACTTTGCGCCATAGAGGCATATCGGCAGATGACTGGATATCGGAATTCGGCATTACTTCCCCCTCAATTACGGCTTCCCGAGCCGAATTGTCAGATCAAGTCAATCCTTTGCCATTGATGGGCTAATTTGCGGTAAAAATCTCGCGCGCATCTTGCTCCAATTGCGCCATCATCATCCGCCACGGACCGGGGCCCCAACTGACCCGCCCCACGCCCAGCTCACCAAGCTTCGCCGGTTGCGGCATTCCGGGCAACATCATGACGTTCACTGGCAAGTTTACAGCGTTACAAAGGGTGGCGATCAATTCTGGATCGCTCAATCCGGGGACAAACAGGCTGCCAGCACCGGCATCGGCAAATACCGTAGCCCGCTCTATAGCTTGATCCACCAAAGCAGATTGATTGGGGTCCTCACTCCGTTTCATCGCGCCCAAAAACAGGTCGGTGCGCGCATTGACGAATAATCCGCTGGAGGCGACGGCGGCAATCCGGTCTGCCTGAACGGCTGGTGCAAAAACACCGTCACCGCCGATGATCTGATCTTCAAAATTGCATCCGACCGCGCCGGTTTCTGCCAATAATGCAGCATTCTTGGTCAACGTACCGGGATCAGCGGCGTATCCACCCTCAAAATCAATCGAAACGGGCACTTCAACTGCGTTCACAATAGATCGTGCAGTACCCAGCAGATCTGCCAGCGGGATCACTTGACCATCATCATGCCCTTGAGCGCCCGCGACACCCAAGCTGCCCGTCGCCACCGCCTTTGCGCCAGCAGCGGCAATCGCGACCGCGCTGCCCGCATCCCATGCGTTGTAAATCAACAACGGTGCAGTATCGCTGTGCAAACTCGCAAATCTAACCCGCTTGGCGTTATCCATCAGGTTGTTCCCGTTTCAGCAGTTCTTGTTTGATTTCAGTTCCATATGCATATCCGCCGAGCGACCCGTCCGAACGTACCACCCTGTGGCACGGAATCAGAACTGCAACGCTGTTGGCACCATTGGCGCTGCCAGCCGCACGCACAGCTTTGGGATTGCCCGCCGCTGCGGCAATTTCTGCGTAGGATCGCGTTTCGCCGGGCGGTATCTGGCGCAATTGCTCCCACACCGCCTCCTGAAAAGCAGTGCCTTTCACATCGAGAGGAATATGCGGCGCATGGCCCGGTTGCTCCACCGCCGCGACAACATCGGCCAGCATTTTGGAGAACTCTGCCCCGCCCTCAATCAGTTCCGCATTGGGAAACCGTTTTTCCAACTCATTGCGATCTTCGGCAAATGACAACCGGCACACGCCCTTGTCAGTCGCCGCAACCAACATTGGCCCCAGGCTCGTATCAGCTACCTTATAGCGGATCACCGCACCGCGGCCTCCATTACTCCATGCAGAGGCAGTCATTCCCAATCGGTCCTTATTCTCATCGTAAAAACGGGACGGGCCGGAATAGCCCGCGGAATATAGAGCATCCGTCACGTTCAAACCGCTAGACAAGGCCTCGCTTGCGCGTTCGCGCCGCAAAGCCCGGTGATATGCTGCGGGCGACAAGCCGACCGCACGCTTGAACACGCGCTGCAAGTGTGTGGGTGAATACCCTGTGATAACACCCAGCTTGCCAAGAGATACCAGGGTTTCGCTCCGCCGCAGCACATCCAGACAGCGCAAAACCGCTTGTTCATCCGGTGCAATCGTCTCTGGTGTGCAGCGCTTGCATGGACGCAGGCCAGCGGCTTCGGCAGCCGCGCATGTCAGGTAGAAAACAACATTTTTGCGAAGCGGTTTGCGCGCCGGACAACTTGGCCGACAATAAATACCGGTCGAATGGACACCGGTCACGAACACGCCATCGAAATTACGATCTTTGGCGAGTGCAATTTGCCAGCGCTGATTATCAGAGAGGTGCTGCGGTTCCATCAATTACCTCCTATGCCAGTTACTGCTTACGCGAACCAGCTAAGGAGAAAATTTGCGCACCGCATCCCGAAGCTTGCGGTCAATCGAAACTGGCGTCACAACGGCAAGCATGAACCGTCTTTGCACTGCCATAGCCGCCCTTGCCGCCTGTGTTGCCATCATGATTGCACCGCAATCTGCCAGTGCCGACCCAGCCGATATCGATGCAGCGGCACGCGGCGTAGTGCGGGTAGTAATTATCGATACTGACGGGACCGATGATCTGCTGCTGAGCCATGGCAGCGGCTTTGCCGTTTCTTCTACCCGCATTGTCACCAATGCCCATGTCGTACGCGCGGTGCTGCGCGACCGGACATTGCGCATCGGCGTGGTTCCATCCGAAGGCGATGATGCCTCTTTCGCAAAGCTGATCGACTACAGCCCCAAAAACGATCTCGCCTTGATCGAAATTACAGAGGGTCTTCGCCTGCCACCGCTGGTTGTCGCCGGTACAATTGACGAAGAGAACAGCGCTGTTGTGGCCGTAGGTTACCCCGGCAATGTCGATATGGCGCAGGGGCTGAGAATGCGGGATTATTTCGACTCGCAGCCGCCGGTAAAAAGCCGTGGTTTCTTATCCGGTATCCGCCCTTCGCGGCAGTTTGACACAGTGCTGCACACCGCACCAATTGCGGGGGGCAATTCAGGCGGGCCGCTGCTCGATGCGTGCGGGAAAGTGATTGGCGTGAATTCCTTTGGCGCGATGACTGGCGCATCCGATGCAGAATTCTTCTTCGCGATTTCAACCAAAGAATTGCTACCTTTTCTGCGTCAAAACGATGTGACACCGCGTGTAAATGCGCTGCCTTGCCGGTCGCTCGCGGATATTGAGGAAGAGGAAGAGCGCCGCACGCAGCTCGCCCAGGAACAAAGCCGTAATGAACTGGCTGCCAAGGCAGAAGCCGAACGGGAGAAACGTGCCCGCGTCCGTCAAGAAGCGTCGCTCGCCGTCCAAACCGAGCGGGAAAACGCGATGGCAATCGCGGCGATTTTGCTGCTGGTCGGGGCCGCCGCGGCCTTTATCGCTTTCCAAGCCAAACAGGCAGAGGATGGCGAAAAGAAGATGATGATTGCCGGGACCGTCGCGGCTGTGGCAGTTGTTGCCGCGCTGGCCCTATGGTTCACGCGGCCGGGCCTCGATGCCATTGACCGGCGCGTAAACGCAGCGATGGCCGATGATGCCGGTGATGCCGGTGATGATGGCAATGGTTCGGGTGGAAGCACGATCTCCGTCGCATCAGGCCCTCTCATTTGCACATTGGAAGTAGATCGCAGCAGGATCACCGGCACACCAGAGCGCGAATTGGAATTTGGCTGGGACGAGCAAGGCTGCGTGAATGATCGCACACAATACGGCTTCGCCAGCGGGTCATGGTCACGGGTGTTCGTGCCGAACGAAGAAGATGCCGTTTCGGTAAACAGCTTCGATCCCGGCTCGCAGACCTTTACCGTCGACAGGTACCTATTGCGGCGCAGCGCGATGGAGAAAGCCCGCGCTGAACGCGGTACCTATTCCCCGCCAAGCTGCAATGCTGATGATGCCGCCAATAAGTTGGGTGATATGCAGGGTGCCGTTCTGGATCTATTGCCGGACCGTCCGAACGAACGGTTGGTATATAGTTGCCGGGCCAAGACAACCGGCGGGGAACCCTAATTGCGCTCACGCTAATGCGTCCGAAAGGTCGGCGGAGATGTGGAGATTGCAGGTATTTTTGGTGCCGCAACCGCCTCACCAACCATTCTATATGTTCAGACGGTACCGGCCGTCATCGCCATGATCTTTACATTCATGGCGAGACTACACGGTCAATATTGATAGGGCGGAAACAGAGTGCTCTAAGCCGCCAGTGCCTCACCGCTAAGCGTAATCCGGTGCATTTCGCGGGCGTGGCCCTGATAATCATTGATCGCATTGTGCCACGATGTCCGGTTGTCCCAGATGGCGACCGTACCTGGCTTCCATTGCAGGCGGCACTGGTTGTCATCTGTAAGAGCGCGATCGAGCAGATCTTGCAACAATGGCAGGCTTTCTTCGCGGGTCTGGCCTACGAAATTTATCGTGAAGCCTGAATTCACATACAGCAGTTTGCGGCCAGTATGCGGGTGACGGATCACCACTGGATGGACAGCACCTGTTTTCAAATCCTGCCCGCGCAATTTATCGCCCATATCGGTTTGCGCATAAAGACCGCCTTCTTCATATACGTGATCCGCTGTGTGATAGGCCTCCAGCCCCTCGATCCGTTGTTTCAGATCATCCGGAAGCGCATCATAGGCTGCGCCCATATGGGCCCACATCGTATCCCCGCCTGATGGTGGCAATTGGCGTGCAACCAAAACCGATCCCATTGCCGGGATTTGATCGTAGGAGTGGTCGGTGTGCCAAGCCCCGCCAATATTGGTTTGCTGGTCCGCTTCCTTCTTCACTACGGCGATTTCATTGAAATCTTCCTGCAGCGGAAAATAATTGTTCACGTCAATACCGCCCCAGCGACGGCCAAATTTGATATGGTCTTCAGGAGAGAATTCCTGATCGCGGAATACAGCAACGCCGTGTTCGTAAATTGTGCTCCGGATGGCGTCCATCACCTCGCCTTCGGCCTCAGCAAGCTGGATACCGGAAACTTCTACGCCGCATTTAGGCGCCATCGGGGTCAATTGCATTTGTCTCTCCTCGTGCGGATCGTTCAGTGTCCACTTGCAACCTATCATGCAGAATTTCGCGATTCGGCTCAAGTCACCTCGGATCACGCCACATTGGCTCCAATGGTGGACCGCCCTCGCCGCAGGCAAAGCTTCCTCGCGTCTCAAAACCATGCATGGCGTAATAGGAATGATTGACGGGGTTGGAGTTTTCTAAATAGCAGGCCGTTCCATCACGGTCACAGGCTTCCAAAACTGGGGCCAGCAGGGCTTTACCCAAACCGCTGCCTCTGGCTGATGGCCTTGTGCCGATCGTAAACAGATAAAGATGTGGTTCGGCGGGATGATGCTGCGCCATAAGCTCGCCCGCCCGTATCGCCCGCCCCAATGATCCCGCAGTCCCGTGGCGAAATTGGCCGATTGCCAGATGCAGTTGCGCCAACGCGGTTAAGTCATCATTTGCCCCGGCGACACGATGATCGAACCACATCGTCGCCCCTTCAGTCCCGGCCATGTGGCAAAAACCGCGCTTGCTGTAGATATCGCGGGCCAGCACGCGAAAGGCTGAGGCAATCGACCGGGAATTGCCAAACAGCCAGCGATTCACCGGATCATCGCGAAACGCATCAGCTGTGATATCTGCCAATTCACGCCAGTCGGCCGGTCCGCAGCGGCGGATCCCATTTGGTAGAACAATCTTTATCGCCTCGCCCCTTTTCACTGGCACGCACCCTAAGCCTGTGCGGTGTTTCTAAGCAATCCCCACGCAATCCCATCATACAAATCCCGTGATTCCCGGCCTTGTCCTCCGCTTTGAATAAAGAATCCTCATTCCTTATCTTGCATCGCAGCATAACGGGTGATATGGGCGCGCCAACCTTGCAGGAGACGTCTTTTAGGCCCCCCGTAAGACAGGGTTGATGCATCGTAATTTTTCGAACCCAAGAGGACGAAAGCGCGTGGAGAATTCCGCCGGTATACAGGCTAGTCTAGCAGGCCGTTATGCGTCTGCCCTGTTCGATCTCGCTGCAGAAGCGGGCGCGAAAAAAGATGGCGTGAGCAAAGTCGAAACCGATCTTGATAAGCTGCAAGCCGCACTTACCGATTCGGCAGACCTGACAAACCTTATTTCCAACCCGCAAGTCAGCCGCGATCAGGCAGCGCTGGCGATTGCAGCGGTTGGCAAGAAGTTGAAAGTGTCCAGCCTCACTCAAAATTTCCTCGGCGTTCTTGCCGCAAACCGCCGTCTTGGTGATTTGCCCGGCATGATCCGCGCCTTTGGCACTATCGCAGCGGCACAACGCGGCGAAGTAACAGCCACTGTCACCAGCGCACACGCTTTGTCGGAAAGCCAACTTTCAACCTTGAAAGACAAGCTGACCGCCCGCGAAGGCCGCACTGTCAAACTTTCAGCCGATGTTGACCCGGACCTTCTGGGCGGCCTCGTCGTTACAATTGGATCGAAGCGCATAGATGGCTCGATCCGCACCCGTTTGAATTCCCTCGCGCAAGCGATGAAAGGCTAATTTGATGGAAATCCGCGCCGCAGAAATCTCCAAGGTCATCAAGGACCAAATCGCCAATTTTGGTACCGAAGCTGAAGTCAGCGAAGTCGGTTCTGTTTTGTCGGTTGGTGATGGTATCGCCCGTATTCACGGTCTCGACAATGTTCAGGCTGGTGAGATGGTTGAATTCTCCAACGGTGTTCAGGGCATGGCCTTGAACCTGGAAGCCGACAATGTCGGTGTCGTGATCTTCGGGTCTGATGCCGAGATTAAAGAAGGCGACGTTGTTAAGCGGACCGGAACCATTGTGGACGTTCCAGTTGGCAAAGGCTTGCTGGGCCGCGTTGTTGACGCGCTGGGTAATCCGATTGACGGCAAAGGCCCGATCAAGGCCGATAAGCGTAGCCGCGTCGAAGTTAAGGCGCCGGGCATTATCCCGCGGAAATCGGTTGATGAGCCAGTGCAGTCAGGCCTTAAGGCGATTGACGCTCTCGTTCCCGTTGGCCGTGGTCAGCGCGAATTGATCATTGGTGACCGTCAAACCGGTAAATCAGCCGTTGCGATTGACACCTTCATCAATCAAAAAGACGGTCACGCCGGCGACGACGAAAGCAAGAAACTTTACTGCATCTATGTCGCCGTTGGGCAAAAGCGCTCAACAGTGGCCCAGATCGTGAAGAGCCTCGAAGAAAACGGCGCGATGGAATATTCCATCGTTGTTGCCGCTACTGCTTCCGAGCCTGCGCCGCTACAATTCCTCGCACCATACACTGGTTGCGCGATGGGCGAATTCTTCCGCGATAACGGCATGCACGCTGTGATCGTGTATGACGATCTTTCCAAGCAAGCTGTGGCTTACCGTCAAATGTCGCTTCTGCTTCGTCGTCCTCCGGGTCGTGAAGCGTACCCAGGTGACGTATTCTATCTTCACAGCCGCCTTCTTGAGCGCGCCGCGAAAATGAATGACGACAATGGCGGCGGTTCTTTGACTGCTTTGCCGATCATTGAAACACAGGCTGGTGACGTTTCAGCGTATATTCCAACCAACGTGATTTCGATTACTGACGGTCAGATCTTCCTTGAAACAGACTTGTTCTACCAAGGTATTCGCCCTGCGATTAACGTGGGTCTCTCGGTTAGCCGGGTTGGTGGTGCCGCGCAGACAAAAGCGATGAAGAAGGTTTCGGGTTCTATTAAGCTGGAGCTCGCTCAGTACCGTGAAATGGCTGCGTTTGCGCAGTTCGGTTCTGACCTTGATGCGTCGACGCAAAAACTGCTTAATCGCGGTGCACGCCTGACTGAACTGCTTAAGCAAGCCCAGTTCAGCCCGATGCCGTTTGAAGAGCAAACAGTGTCCATCTTTGCGGGTACCAATGGCTACCTCGATGATATCGCGGTTGACCGTGTGAATGAATATGAAGCGGCCATGCTCAGCTTCATGCGCAGCGAACACGCAGATGTGTTGGCGACTATCCGCACCAGCGGTAAGTTCGACGATGCGAAAGACGCAACAGTCAAAGCGCTCGACACTTTCGCTAAGCAATTCGCTTAAGAGCCTGAGGAACGAATAGGGAGCCGACATGGCAAGCCTAAAAGAACTCAAGGATCGGATCGGGTCGGTTAAATCCACCCAGAAGATCACCAAGGCCAAGCAAATGGTCGCCGCTGCCAAGCTCCGCAAGGCGCAAGCAGCAGCAGAAGAAGCACGCCCTTATGCAGAGCGTCTTTCTGCCGTCATGGCTGCTCTCGCCTCCAAGGTTTCAGGGGACGATGCACCCAAGCTGCTGGCAGGTACCGGTTCAGACAAACGCCATCTTTTGGTTGTTGTGAACACTGACAAAGGCCTGTGCGGTGGTTTGAACTCGAACCTCGTTCGTGCAGCCGGTGCTAAGGCGCGCGAATTGACCGCTGCGGGCAAGGACGTTGAGTTCTACCTCGTCGGTAAGAAAGGCCGTGCGCCATTGAAGCGTGCGTTCCCGAACCAGATCGGGCATCACTTCGACACCAGCGAAGTCCGCACTCCGGGCTTTGAAGAAGCTGCCAGCATCGCTGACGAATTGGTCGAACTGTATGACGCGGGCAAATTTGATATTGCTCACCTCGTCTATCCGACATTCAAATCCGCGCTCGCGCAGGATCCGACAATCGACCAGATCATTCCGGTCCCCTCGCCAACAACCGCCGAAGATAGCGACGCGGTTGTTGAATATGAGCCGGGCGAAGAAGAAATCCTCGAAGAACTGCTGCCGCGCTATGTGAAGACGCAGATCTTTGGTGCGCTGCTGGAAATCATGGCATCCGAACAAGGTGCCTCGATGACTGCGATGGACAACGCAACGCGTAATGCGGGCGATCTGATCAACAAGCTCACCGTACAATATAACCGCAGCCGTCAGGCCGCGATTACCACTGAACTGATTGAAATTATTGCTGGTGCGGAAGCACTGTAGCAACCACTTAAACGCTGGCGCGGAAGCGCTGTAAGTATCGAAGGCTAAGGAAAACACGATGGCTACCGCCCCAGTCCTAAACCAATCAACCAACGGCAGCATTGCCCAGATCATCGGCGCTGTTGTCGACGTGGCGTTCCCTGGCGAACTGCCAGCGATTCTCTCGGCTCTGGAAACCAAGAATGGCGACAGCACGCTCGTTCTGGAAGTTGCCCAGCATCTGGGTGAGAACACTGTTCGTACCATCGCGATGGATGCAACAGAGGGTCTCACACGCGGTCAGGAAGTCATCAGCACTGGCCGTCAAATCTCTGTTCCGGTTGGTCCGAAAACACTCGGCCGCATCATGAACGTGGTTGGCGAAGCCATTGACGAGCTAGGCCCTGTTGGCGCGGAGCAAACCATGCCAATCCACGCAGAGGCACCTGCGTTCGTGGACCAGTCCACTGAGAGCGCCATTCTGGTCACCGGTATTAAAGTTATCGACCTTCTCGCCCCTTATGCAAAAGGTGGTAAGATTGGTCTGTTCGGCGGTGCCGGTGTTGGTAAGACAGTTCTTATTCAAGAGCTGATCAACAACATCGCGAAGGGTCACGGCGGCGTGTCCGTATTCGCCGGTGTCGGTGAGCGTACCCGCGAAGGTAACGATCTTTATCACGAATTTCTCGACGCAGGCGTTATCGCCAAGGATGCCAATGGTGTTGCAACATCAGAAGGTTCCAAGGTTGCGCTCGTCTTCGGTCAGATGAACGAGCCGCCAGGTGCGCGTGCCCGTGTTGCTCTGTCCGGTCTGACAATGGCGGAATATTTCCGTGACCAGGAAGGTCAGGACGTTCTGTTCTTCGTCGATAACATTTTCCGCTTCACGCAAGCTGGTTCCGAAGTGTCCGCGCTGCTTGGCCGTATTCCTTCTGCGGTGGGCTATCAGCCAACTCTGTCGACCGACATGGGTAACCTGCAAGAGCGTATTACATCGACAACCAAAGGGTCTATTACGTCGGTTCAGGCCATTTACGTTCCTGCCGATGACCTTACCGACCCTGCGCCAGCAACATCGTTCGCTCACTTGGACGCGACGACTACGCTGAACCGTGCAATTTCGGAGCTGGGCATTTACCCGGCGGTTGACCCGCTCGATTCCACATCACGGGTTCTCGAACCGCGCGTTGTTGGTAACGAGCACTATGAAACAGCGCGTAAAGTCCAAGAGACTTTGCAGAAATACAAATCGCTGCAAGACATCATCGCCATTCTGGGCATGGACGAGCTTTCTGAAGAAGATAAGCTGACTGTTGCCCGTGCGCGTAAAATCCAGAAGTTCCTGTCGCAGCCATTCCACGTTGCGGAAGTCTTCACCGGCATCAGCGGTGTGTTCGTCCAATTGGAAGACACAGTCGCATCCTTCAAAGCGGTTGTGGACGGTGAGTATGATCACCTGCCAGAGCAAGCCTTCTACATGGTTGGCGGCATCGACGGCGTGCTTGAGAAAGCCAAGCAAATGGCTGAGGACGCCTAAGCACTATGGCACTTCACTTTGAACTCGTAACGCCGGCCAAGCTGGTCCGCTCCGAAGACGTCCACATGGTCGTAGTTCCCGGTGCGGAAGGCGAGTTCGGTGTGCTGGAAGGCCATGCGCCTTTCATGAGCACGATCCGCGACGGTGCGGTTCAAGTCTTCAAGACAGAGGGCGCTGCGCCTGAAACAATCGAAGTGCGCGGCGGCTTTGCTGAAGTGGGCGATAACGGCCTGACAGTTCTGGCAGAACACGTCGAAGCCTAAGCGTTCAAACCGATACACTATTCAAAAGGGCGGCCTGATGGTCGCCCTTTTCTATTCGGTCATCCAGTGATTTCAAATTTCAGCAACAGCGTATCCTGCGGCCCCCAATAGTCGAAATTATCGTCTGAAATCACATAGAGGAAAGTACGGCCCTCCTCTTCCCTGATCGCCAAACCTTCAAAATTATCACTGGGAAGCGCAGCGGTATCGCCCCACATAGCGATTGTCTCAGCTGTGTTGGCAAAATCATCAGCGCGCATGTTCAACCGAACAATAGCAGACCCGTTTTTGGGCGAGCTGTCATTACTGAACCCGCGAAACAAAACATACAGATGACCGGCGCTGTCCGTATCCGCATCGGTCGGCACACCGTCTGACGCAATATGCATATTGGCTGGAGGAGCCACGCTGAAACCCTGTGAGCCGCCAGAACTTTCCACTTCGCAATTGGGCAAACCGGCCTGCGGCTGTCTTTCGCCGCACATGATCAGCATTGCCGGGCTGTCTTGATCCGCGGGCAAGGACGCAAGCGTTTCAAGCCCCCGGTTATTGGTAAACTTACGTCCGGCCAATCCTTCATAAGGACGCATTTGATCCGTTTTCAGATCGCCTGAACCAGCCTTTATCGACGGGTATCGGTGAATTTGGCTGCAATCATATGCCCCGCATCCGTCTTCAAAACCCACGATCCAGCCGCTGCCGAACGGGTTGCGAGTAAGCGCCTCAGGCTCCAAGCCGCCTTCAAACGCGCCCTCTTCGGTGACTGAAATACCGCTGAGGATTCCCGCATCATTCTCGCTCAGCGCCATCCGGTAGAAACGTCCACGATCGGTTAGTGCGATCAGTTCTTTGGCTGCTGCATCCAATCTCAACGCAGACACTCCGCCGAATAACGGTTTTCCGCCTTCGATTTTGGTCCCGCCAACATAGGTCAGCTCACCAACCTGCGTGCCCACATCCCAAACAGCGTCGCTAGGGATGGGTTGAGAGTGAATGGCCTGTCCATAGTTGATGGCAGGGGCAGCCAACACTAAACCGGCAGCTAAGAACAGACTTGCCCGCAAGATCATAAGTAAGCGTCCTACCCGTTAAGAGAAAACCATACCGCAGGCGTACTATGGCCGCCATTGCGGAGCAATCACCGCGCCCATCGCCAAGATACGCAGCTTCACTTCCTACGTTTAACGCGGACATGGAAATCCGGCGGTTTATTCTTCACCCATTGGACAAATTTTCCGATATCTGGCTGAGCCAGCACCATCTCTCGATCATCGCCAAACCGCGCAAGCTCAGCGTTGGAAAAATGCAGATGAATGGTCTTATGGCAAATCGGATGAACCGGAACGGTCGCCCTGCCCTTCTTGGATTTCGGCACAGTATGATGCCACTGAATTTTCGTTCCAAACGGGCGGCAGCACAGCCAGCATTTCAAACCGCCTTCGTCATCTGTCATAGGCCCGATTTCCCGATCATCTGACGACACGTATCACCCTGACTTTTCCCTTATCCATCCAGCCATATCCATCAAATGTGCCGGGCTCGCGTTGCCGACAAATTCCGATATCAGACTATCCAGCGTTTGCGCGGCCAGCGCGTTCCGGAAAACCTGTTCCGCTTTGCCAAATGCCGCGGCAATTTCGCATGGGCGCTTGCAGTCCGCCTTCTTCAAAGCACAAGGGCCGTTCTGGCGGATTTCGGAGCATCGGAACGCAGGCTCGGGCCCCTCTATCGCGCGGACAATGTCAAGCAAGCTGATCATATTAGCCGGTCGTCCCAAACGATAACCACCACCTTTGCCCCGACTGGATTGGACTATACCTGCCCGCCGCAGTGCCTGCAGCTGCTTGGCCAGATAGGCGGAAGGCAGCTCATAAAATTCAGCCAGCGCCTCTGCGCTCAGTTCGCGTTCCTCCGGCAGTGCCGCAAGGACGGTGCAGGAATGCGTAGCCCATTCGACACCTCGAGACAGTTTCACCATTGACTCCTTAATTGGACATATTTTATCCGGATATAAATTATCCGATTAAGGAGCCTTGCCATGTCCCGCACAGCCAAACAAGCACATCGCACTCTCGCTATGTTCCTCGGCATCTTTGTGGCCATTCATTTCACGGCCCATTTGGCAGCGCTGGATAGTATTGCGGCCCACAAAAGCGTGTTGGACTTTGGAAGAGCGATCTACCGCATCCTCCCGATAGAGATCGCATTGCTCGCGGCGTTTGCGGTACAGATTGTCCTTGGGATACAATTACTGCGCATTATCACAAAAAGAGTGCGCAAGGGGTTTTGGCACTACGCCCAATTCACCAGCGGCGTGATCCTTGCCGTTTTTATCACCGTCCATAGCAGCGCAGCCATCATAGCCCGTTGGCAATTCGATCTTGATACCAATTTCTACTGGGCAGCCGGGTCGCTGACGGTATCGCCCCTGAAATACGGATTTTTTCCATATTATTTTCTGGCAGTGACCGCGTTCTTTACCCACCTTCTTGCCGCCCTGCATTTTCGCAAAGCACGGCCATGGCAACCCTATGCCTTGGCGCTGGGCCCGGCGGCTGCCATCCTTATGATGCTTGGGTATAGCGGCTTTCTACACACGGTTGTGTTACCTGAACCGCATCAGGATTATTTCGCATATTATTTGCCGTAGAGATCGGCTGTGCGAAACCAATGTTTATTCAGCGTAAATCATTTCCGGGGCAGGATCTGAATATTGCTCTGCCAAAGCATATTGGATCGGCATTTCAACATCGCCTCCGCATCCCAATTCGCCCAGTACTGTGCCGCCCCGGCGAATTAGAATGCCGTCCTCGATGGCTGGGTAGTTGGGTTCGCCCGGCTCAAAGTTGGTCCGGACCATCCGGCTAAACACGACATATTCGGTGTCGCCATTAACGAAGCTGATCTGCGCTTCTCCGCCGCCCGAATAGGGCACCGATTTGAAGGCCAATTTGCCATCGCTTGGTGCCATCGGCCACACAAGTTCAGCGGGCGCGTCTGCAGGGCCGAAGCGATATTGCGCAAATTTCTTGTCGTTTTGCCCAGTATTTCCTGAACCAGTGACGCAGATCGAGGCTTTCTTGCCGCTTTTCATCGTACAAGCGAAGATTATATCTTCACCTTCTTGGCAGGTTGATGGCGGTTGATCTGGCCGGGCACTTGCCATCCGAGAGGCAACGCCGCCCGATCCAAGCAATGCGTTCTCCAGTTCCTCAGGGCTCGCGTCAGCAGTATCGGGTTCGGCAGTATCTGGCTGAACCTCGGCCGCATTATCGGCGACCGGGTCAGTTGCAGGACCATTGCAGGCGGCCAACAACAAGACGCCGAATGTTCCGAGCAACCGCATCACTTTTTGCCTTTCAAAGCAGCCTTTTTCTTTTTCATAGTATCATGGAAACGGTCCGCCCATCCCGGCTTCACCATTTGCTCTGCTCGGACCATGCGCAGCTCGCCATCGGCAACGTCGCGGCTGACCGCACTACCTGCTGCAACAATAGCATCCGCCCCGATATTCACCGGCGCAATCAGAGCCGAATTGCTGCCGATAAAGGCGCGTTCGCCAATCTTGGTCTGATGCTTGAAGTAACCGTCATAATTACAGGTAATCGTACCCGCCCCGATATTGGCATTTGCCCCGACAGTCGCATCGCCGAGATAGGTCAGGTGGCTGGCTTTTGCCCCCTTGCCCAAAGTCGCCTTTTTCATCTCGACAAAATTACCGACAAAGGCGCCTTCCTTCAGAACAGCGCCCGGGCGCAGCCGTGCATAGGGGCCGACTTTGGCATGTTCACCCAGTGTCGCGCCTTCAAGGTGGCTAAATGCGCGAACCAGTGCGTGATCAGCCACAGTTACACCGGGTCCGAAGACAACGTTCGGTTCTACCACAACATCCCGGCCAAGCTTAGTATCCCAGCTGAAGAACACAGTTTCCGGAGCTTTGAGCGAAACGCCAGCGGCCATCGCCTCCTCGCGTTTAAATTGCTGCCACTGCGCTTCGGCCTCTGCCAGTTCGGCTCGCGAATTAATCCCGGCAACTTCGGCTGGTGCGGTTTCCACCGCGACAACGCGGCTACCCTCGGCAATCGCGTTGGTCGCGACGTCTGGCAGATAATACTCACCCTGCGCATTATCGTTGCCGACGCTTTCGAGCAGCCGCCAGATATCGCGGCTATGCGCGATTAGCACACCGGAATTGCACAGGGTGCAGGCGCGTTCCTCTTCGCTGGCGTCTTTATGTTCGACCATCTTACTAACGGTGCCATCAGCCTCCGCAATAATCCGGCCATAGGCGAGCGTATCATCCGGGCGAAACCCGAGCACGGCCACTTTGGTTGTATCATCCAGTGCATCGCACAGCTTCTGCACAGTGTCAGATTTCACCATCGGGCAATCACCAAAGGCGACCATTACCAAGCCTTCAAATCCCGACAACGCTTCTTTGGCCATCAGGGCCGCATGGGCTGTGCCTTCCTGCGGTTCCTGCAATGCAACCGTGACATTGCGATCGGCAACCGCATCACGCAATTGCTCGTGCCGGTCGCCAGCAACCACCACAGTATGTGCCGGCGTCAGCTCTTCAAAGCTATCCAGCAGATGGAACAACATCGGCTTGCCGCCAATCGGGTGCAACACCTTATGCAGATCGGATTTCATGCGGGTGCCTTTGCCCGCGGCGAGGATTACAGCTGCGAATTTCGTCATGCGATAGCCCATGCCACCAAAAGCTTGCGGTTTGAAGAACGTTCCGCCACGCAGATCGCATATGACGACATTTCCTTTCTCCGCCATCGGCTTTGACCTAGATGGAACATTACTCGACACGCACCAGGATTTGGGTGCAGCGGTCAATCATGCATTAAAACTGGGCGGGCTTAAGCCGGTGCCGGTGGATAGCTCCAAAGACCTGATTGGCGGCGGCGCGAAGATGATGTTGTCGCGTGCAGTGGACGATCAGGGCGGCATGGAGCGCGATGATTTCCACGCTCTCTACAAGAAGATGCTCAGCTACTATTCTGAACACAATGCGGTCCACTCCCACCCTTATCCCGGCATGATTGATACGCTTGATGAATTGGCGGATCGCGGGGTAAAAATTGCAGTGGTGACAAACAAGTTTGAAAGCTTCGCGACCAGCATCCTGAACCAACTCGGCCTGGCAGATCGCTTCGTGACGATCATTGGCGGCGACACGATGGGTAAGGGAAACGCCAAGCCAGCGCCCGATCCGATTTACGAAGCACGTAAACGCTGCGGCGGCGGTAGTTTCGCCTTTGTCGGGGACAGTTCGTATGACGTAAACGCCGCCAAAGCAGCGGGTGTACCAGTAATTGCATGCGCTTATGGCTATTGCGATAAACCGCCGCATGAGCTGGGCGCAGATGCTGTCATTCAAACGGCTAGCGAACTGATTCCCGCATTGGAAGCGCTTCCTAAGCCTTGATTCGCAGGACTGTCTGCCTACAAACGCTACGGCATCGCAACGTTGAGCCTTCGCAGTTGCAACATTGGTCGGAACCTGCCAATCCGGGTTCACGTTTACGGCAACGTAAAGCTGATGTTTTTAGTTTGGAGAGAATTTCATGACCATTTCATTCAAAGACCGCGTCGCAATTGTCACTGGCGCTGGTGGCGGCTTGGGCCGTGAATACGCGCTTGAACTGGCCCGCCGCGGTGCAAAGGTCGTGGTCAACGACCTCGGCGGCGCACGCGATGGTACCGGTACTTCCGACGCAGCGGCGCAAGTCGTGGAAGAAATCGAAAAAGCCGGCGGTGAAGCCATAGCGAATGGCGCTTCGGTTACCGAATACGACCAGATGGAAAAAATGGTCGCAGACGCCAAGCAAAAATGGGGCGGCGTCCACGTACTGATCAACAATGCTGGTATTTTGCGCGACAAAAGTTTCGCCAAAATGACACCGGAAGATTTTGACCTGGTGGTCAAGGTTCACCTGCTCGGTTCTGCCTACGCCACCAAGGCTTGCTGGGAAACATTCCGCGAGCAAGCTTACGGCCGTATTTTGATGACATCGAGCTCTACTGGCCTGTTCGGCAATTTTGGCCAAGCCAACTATGGCGCGGCGAAACTGGGTCTTGCCGGTCTGACCAAGACGCTTCACCTCGAAGGCGCGAAATACAACATCCGTTGTAACTCGCTGTCACCAGTGGCTGGCACCCGGATGACCGAAGACCTGTTCCCTGAAGAAGCTTTCAAGCTGTTTTCGCCAGAAAACGTTGCTCCTGCGGCTCTGTTCTTGGTCAGCGAAGATGCGCCGACCAACCAGATCGTTGGTGCGGGTGCTGGCGGCTTCCATAGCGCGTGGGTGACCATGAATAACGCTGTGTGGCTGAAAGACGGTGAGCGCACAGTCGAAGGCTTCGCTGCACGCTGGGATGACATTAACAGCATGACCAATCTGATCGCCCCGCAATCGGGTAGCGAGCAAAGCGGTGCTATCTTGAAAGCCATGCAAGAAGTGCTCGGCGCAGACGCGGCACCTTCCAGCGCACGCGGCTGATTTTTCCCGGTCCATTTCGGACTGTGTTGACTGAATAATACACTGGGCCTACACCTTCGCCGGAAGCGTCGAGGGAGTAGGCCCAATGTATACCGAAGATGATCTACGTTTGGCTGTAGAGTCCGGAGCGATCAGCCCGGATGCCGCTGACGCATTGCGTAATTCCGTCCGCCAGTCACGCGCGGCACCCACAGCTGATGAAGAAAACTTCCGGCTGATCAACAGTTTCAACGATATTTTCGTAGCGATAGGCGCAGTCATCATGCTGTTTGCCGTGGGCGCTATCGGCCAAGCGATTGGCGGCAGCTTCGGCCCCAGCGCACAATATTGGGAGGTCAGCGATCCTGGCAGCGCTGCATTCGCCGAATGGGAAATGCGAACGCAGATCGCGCAGGCTCTTGAAATAACGTTCGCTGGTTTCCTGGTCGCCGCAACATCATGGCCTTTGGCAGAATTCTTCACTCGCAAACGGCGCATGGCATTGCCCAGTATCATTCTGCTGCTGGCGTTCGTTGGCGGGGTATTCATGACCGCTGCCGGACTGGCTATGACTATGTCCGTGTCAGGGTTGGATGACCGTATTGTCGCGGTGTTTATCGGCGGCGCCGGCCTTATCGCTGCGGGCGCGGCATGGATCCACTGGAAGCGTTTTCAGGTCCCGATCACCGTGGCCACGGGCGCTGGTGCTGCCACCATCACGATTATTTCGCTGTTGGCTGCGGTTTTCGGCCCAGATGTATTCGGTGACGATGATGGATACCTTGTGCTCGGCCTTGTCTTCTTTGCGGGCTTGGCGATTTTCGCTTTCGCAATGCGTTGGGATATGAGCGACCGCGAGCGTCAAACACGCCGCAGCGATGTGGCATTCTGGCTGCACTTGCTCGCCGCGCCCATGATTGCACACCCGCTGTTTTACGCAATCGGGGTTACACAGGGGCAGGAAATTGGCGCAGCAGCCGCTGTCGGAGTTTTTGGCCGTGTATATTACGATGGGGTTGATCGCTCTGACGATTGATCGCCGGGCGCTACTCGTGTCTGCCCTCGCCTATGTCTTGGTGACGCTGACATGGCTGTTTGACCGGTTCGGCGCGGTGGAGCTCAACGTGGCATTGACGGCGCTTGTGATCGGTTCTGCCTTGCTAACACTATCGGCTTTCTGGAGCCCGATCCGCACTGTGATTGTCGGTAAACTTCCGGCTGAATTGCAAGCACGTTTGCCAGTGGCGGGATAGTCAGTCTTCCACCGTTTTCAGCAAACGGCGCTCCACCGGGGCGAGGACACCGGCCAGTTCATGACCACGTTTTAAGATCTGGCCATGTTCACCAAACAGCGTCCACATGCCTTGCTTGTTACGCAGTGACGGCCGCTTCTCGACGCGGGCTTGTGGCCGCTCTGCAGCGCGGCGGAAGGCTGAAAACACTGCCGCATCTTTCGCAAAATCCATCGCATAATCGCGCCATTCACCGGCGGAAACCATCCGGCCATATAGGTTCAAGATACGCTGCAATTCGTCACGCTCAAACGCAACTTGCGCCGGTGGTCTGCCGGGGAATGCAATAACCCGGTCAAAACTACCACCAGTATTACCGCCTGAGCTCGCTGCCATTAATCGTCAGTTCCGTTGCGCTTGATCGGCTGAGCACGCTCCGCCTTGATAGCAGCCAATTCCGCCTTCATTTCTGCAAGCTGACTTTCCAGTTCGGCCAAACGGCCAGCACCGGTTTCCATCAATTCTTCACACGGCTCGTCGCACGGCGTGCCATAGGGAATGAAGTCTTTGATCCATTCTTCTGCGGGCACCAGCGTCGAACGCGCTTTGAGACCAACCATCGTTGCACCTTCTGGCACATCATCAGTAACCACAGCATTGGCGCCGACCCGTCCGCGTTGGCCGATAGTAATCGGGCCGATAATTTGCGCGCCGGAACCGATAATCACATTGTCTTCCAAGGTCGGATGCCGTTTGCCGCCAACCCCATTGGTCGGATTCGTCCCGCCCAAAGTCACACATTGATAGATGGTCACATTATCGCCGATTTCCGCTGTTTCCCCGATCACGGTAAACCCATGATCGATGAAAAAATTTCTCCCAATCGTGGCGCCGGGGTGAATGTCTATAGCCGTAAGGAAGCGTGAGAAATGGTTGACGAACCGCGCTAGAAAATACAGCCGCGCCTGAAACAGCCAATGCGCCACGCGGTGCAAACCGACCGCCCACACCCCAGGATAAAACAGCACTTCCCAGCGTGAACGCGGCGCGGGGTCGCGTGCGCGGATGGAATCAAGATATGTGATGAGGCCAGAAAACATGGGCTCTCAATCCTTTCTACCCGCCCCCACGGGAACCACAATTCTTCCATCAAACCCGCAATAGCGCAAGCTTGATACGAAACGGATCACAACAGCTTAGGCTGCTCTGACCCCAACACCGCCTCAAGCGCATCACGCCAAATGCCGAGCGTGGCAGGCGCTTTCCGCTCCAAGGTCAGCCGGTCGATCACTTCAACCAGTCGTTCAATCGCCGCAAAGCTCCTCTCGGCGCGCGGTACAAGGTAAGTAAGTGCCCCATCACCAAGCGCAAGACCACGCCTGCCAGCAAAATTTTGCATAAGTTCCGCGGCCATCGCATCATCCGGCGTGCCAATTTCCAGGTGCATGGCCGCGCCTAGCCGTGATTTCAGGTCTGGCAAGGTGATATCCCAAACCGCTCCATCGCAGATCAGCAACAGCGGTCTTTGGGCTTCCTGCGCGCGGTTCCAACGGTGGAAAAGATCGGTCTCCTCCATCGCGTCCGCACTATCGATGACATCGCCATCCCCTTGCGCAGCGAACCATCGCCCCAGCATACTTTTCCCGGATCGCGGTTCACCGGTCAGAATCGCAGTTTTGAAAGGCCAGTTATCCGGCTGCCTTAAAGCATCAATCACGTGTTCATTGGCGTTACCGACCACAATCCGTCCGGGGTCACCTGTTCCGCTGTTCAGCAAAGGCAGGGCAATTTGCGACATGGAATATTTCCCGGCCGCTTAGCGGCTGATGGCGAGAGCGCCCGCACCCTGACTGACCGCGAACCCTCTTGAACGCAGCGCCACCGCCAGTTCGGACAGGCTACCGCTATAGGTCACGCTCATCACAGATGTTCCGCCAATGGCAAGACTGCTGGTTGCAGCGCCGCGGACACCCGGTGTCGCTCGAACAGCGGCAATGGTTGCGTCGATAGATCCAGCATCCGGACTGGAGAATTGAACAACAAAGCTCGACACAACGGCTGGGGCAGCAACCGTTGGCGTGGGTGTTGGCGCCGCTTCGGTGACGGTTTCACTATCTTCAGCCGCCTCTGCCGCAGCGCGTGCTGCGGCTTCGCGCGCTTCAACCGCACGTCCTGCTTCAATCAGCCGCTGCAAAGCGGGATCAGTTCCCGACAGGCCAACATTCAGCGTCGGATTTGGCATCAACTTGCCATCGGCCAGCCCCTTCACGAACATCTCGTCGAATCGCCGAACGGCCTCTTCATAGACACGCGGCAGATCGGCCTGCCCTTTCGCGGTCATCGTGAAACTGTCCAAATAGTTGTTGTCTGGCCCGTAACGAGCAGAAAACGTGACATTTATCGGGCCACCTGGCCATTCATATTCCAAATCGGCAATCGGCACCAAAATATCGGCTGCTTCAAACTGATCGAGGATATTACGCCACCAGATGCGGCTGCGCCGGCCGGTTTGGCCAAAATTAAGGAGTAGCGAATCACCGCCAGCGCCAGACGGCCGAACATAATCAATCCTGCTCGACCCGGCCTGATACTCTGCCCAAGCACGTTGCCATGCATTGCGGCGTTCATAGACCAGCTGGGTACCGCCGCTGATCGTTACCGGCACCAGCAACATCGGCGCGGATCGCGCACGCTCGCCGCCCCGGCCCAGATACCGGCCTGCCCTTGCCCGATCAAAAATGATTCCCAATGTCGCAATATACCGACGCGGGCTGATCTGTTCTTTTTCAATCACAACCGCGGAAACCATTGATTGTAATTGCGAATCTGACATTCGCGGGCCGCCAAGCTTGGCCCAGCCTTCGCGTTGGGCCAGTCGCCAACCCTTTTCGCGGGCGTCCTGTGCATTGTCCCCGCGGACATCAACGGTGATCCCGCCAACATCGATATCACTGCTCGACACGACGGCAGCGATGCCGCGATCGCCATCCACTTGAGCTGTCAGATATTGCGCTGCGAACACGCCGCACACGGCCACAACACCCGCCAGAATGGCAAGTAGGGTCGGCTTAAGCGACAGGGGTCTAAGGGCGGATAGATTAGCCATCGGGGAAAACTCTGGGCCTTTTGCCGAAAGGTGCGTGGAATTCCAAGCGCGAATGGCTAAAGCCTGTGGTCATGTCGACAAATAATGATGCAACGCCCGCAAAAACAAGCGGTCAGACGGGTGATCAGCCTGAAAGTTACACCTATGCCAAGGCTGGGGTCTCGATTGATGCCGGCAATGCGCTCGTTCGGGCGATTGGCCCGCTGGTAAAAGCCACCGCTCGCCCCGGAGCAACATCAGAAATCGGCGGATTTGGAGGGTTTTTTGACCCGAAAGCCGCTGGATATTCCGATCCTTTGTTGGTGGCGGCGAATGATGGCGTCGGGACAAAACTCAAATTGGCAATTGATTTTGATCGGCACGATACGGTCGGGATCGATCTGGTTGCGATGTGTGTGAATGATCTGATTGTTCAGGGCGCTGAACCGCTGTTCTTCCTCGATTATTTTGCGACCGGAGCCTTGGAAACCGGCGTTGCCCAACGAGTCGTCGCCGGTATTGCCGATGGATGCAAAGAATCAGGCTGCGCTTTGATCGGCGGCGAAACCGCCGAAATGCCGGGTATGTACGCTGCCGGCGACTACGATTTGGCCGGATTCTGTGTCGGGGCGGTTGAACGCGGCGAACAATTGACGGGTGACAAGGTTGCACCAGGACAGGTTTTGCTCGGCCTCGCCAGTTCTGGCGTACATTCTAATGGCTATTCATTGGTCCGGCGTTTGGCGGCGGATAAAGGCTGGAAACTGGATCGCCCGGCAGTATTTGACGCGGATCGATTGTTGATCGACGCCTTGATCGAGCCCACCCGAATTTACGTAAAAAGCCTTATGCCCGCTGTTCGGGCAGGCAAAATTGCCGCGCTCGCGCATATTACCGGTGGCGGATTGTTGGAGAATATTCCCCGTGTTCTGCCAGAAGGGGCCCACGCCATCGTGGATGCCGACGCTTGGCAGCAACCGCGCCTGATGGCATTTCTGCAAGCCCAAGGAAATATTGAGCCGGAAGAAATGGCGCGCACATTCAATTGCGGCGTCGGCATGGTGCTGGCGGTGGAACCAGACAATGTGGCTGCACTCACAGCAGAATTGGAAGCTGCCGGAGAGACTGTCTTTACCATCGGCACCATCGAGCCTGGCGAGAAAGGCTGCACTGTGAAAGGCACAGCCGGAACATGGGCTGCAAAAGCTGATTGGAAGGCCGAACATCTTGGCTAATATTGGTCAGAAGAAGGCGAAGATCGCCATCTTCATTTCGGGCACCGGAACCAATATGGCTGCCCTGCTTTACGCGAGCAGACTGCCAAGTTCATCCTATGAAATAGTGTTGGTGGCCAGCAATCAGCCCAGCGCAGAGGGGCTTGTTCTGGCGGCTGGAGAAGGAATTGGAACCTTCGCCCATTCGCATAAAGGGATGGCCCGCGCTGACCATGATGCCATTATGGAAAAAGCCGCCCTTGCAGCCGATGCGGACTACATAATCCTCGCCGGATATATGCGAATTTTATCCGAAGAGTTCGTCGAGCGCTGGCAAGGCAAGATGTTGAACATCCATCCCTCGCTGCTGCCCAAATATCGCGGACTGGACACCCATCAACGGGCCATTGCCGCCGGTGACAACGTTGCCGGCGCAACTGTGCATCTGGTGTCGAGCGAATTGGATGCGGGGGAGATTCTCGGTCAGATCGAAGTCAACATCCAGCCGGACGACACCGCCGCTTCCTTAGCCGAACGTGTCCGTATCGCGGAACACCAGCTCTATCCGCACATAGTGAACGAATTTGCCGGGCGTCCTTATGATCCTGCATGGTTGCTTGAAACCATCCGCACATTAGCGCTTGAACTGCCAGAGACGGAGGAACGCGAAAGCCATGGCTCTGCCGGTTGGCGCACATCTGGCAAAAGCGGCAAATATTTCGCCTATTTCAGCGATCGCCACCATGGCCAGCCGCACATAGCCTTGCTCGCAAAGACGGGTGGCCAAGACGAACTTTCGGCGCTGATTGAACGCGACCCGGAAGTATTTTTCAGGCCAGCCTTCTACGGGGCAAGTGGGTGGGTCGGGCTGATCCTCAATAGGCCCGGTGTCGATTGGGAACAGGTCGTCTATTGGCTGCAGCGCAGTTGGCAATCGGTCGCCCCCAAAAAATTGACCAAGCTGCTTGACGCAGCCGACGAGTTTTGAAGTGAACAATGCCCGCCCGGACTGTTAGCAGGCCCCATCCTCTGGCCCGGGCTGCGCTGGTGGACCGGCTCGATCACGGATTACATACGGCTTGGGATCGCGGCTGGATGCCGCCCGTACCCCTCGATGCCGATGCGCTAACCGAACGCGCCTTGAAACGGTTTTCACGCCAACACTTTGCCGCTGGCCGGGCCCCGGATGATGCGGCCGACTTCGATCTGCGACTGGAAAAAATCTGCGCTGCGGTTCAGACAGAGGCGCGGCTGAATTCTGTTGGTCGGGCGTTTGCTTATGGTTTATTGATGCGGGCGATAAAACAACGCCTTGCACTGGGCGCATTGTGGCAAAAACGCCCGGAATTGGCCGAAACTGAGATAGCTCCGCCAATCATCATCGTAGGGCAAATGCGGTCTGGAACTACTCGCATTCACCGTTTGCTGGCCGCAGATCCGGCCCATTCGGCGACCCGGTTTTGCGACAGTTGGAACCCCGTTCCCAAACGGCCTGACATTCGCCCGGTCAATGGCGGTCTGATGCTGTTTGCCGCCCGTAAGCTGGACCCGTGGATTGATGCGCTACACCCCTTTGGCGCGGCGCGTGCGGATGAAGAACTTGGCTGGCTGGCCAGCGCGCTCAACCACTGTCCTTACGAAGCGCAGTGGCATATCCCTTCTTATGTGGCGTTCAGCGAAGGGCGGGATCCAGCACCAGTTTACCGCGAGTTTGCGCGCATATTGCGAACCGATGCAGCCCATCATGGTAACGCCATGAGGCCAAGAGTTCTAAAGGTACCCCAATTTTCGGAAGATCTGGCAGCGCTGCTTGACCAGTTCCCGGCAGCCAAAGTGATCGTATCGCGGCGATCTGACGATGAAACACTGCGCAGTTCAGTGTCCTTGGTCGCCAACCAAATGACAATCCAATCCGATCATGCAAATCTGGCAGAGATAGAAAGCGAATGGGCCCGCAAGCTCGCCCTACGATCCGAGCGGATGGAGGCGGCGCTCAGAAATTTTCACGGCCACGTCGCCGAAGCTGACTTTGAAGCGCTGGGTGATGATTGGGAGAGTGAGATCAAGCGGATCTACGCCGCGCTAGAAATAGGCCTGTCCCATGCGGCGCTCAGCGCAATGGGCAAAGAAATGCGCAGTAGCGAGGCCAGTCCGCACCACCGCCATAAGGGTGATTTGGACAGGTTCGGCGGCGACTGATCACCTAGGCATCCGGCATGAAAAAGGGGCCCGCGAGATAACCGGCAGAGCCCCTTTGGTGTGTCGTTTCGTGGGCCTTAGCTTAGCCTACAATCTCATCTTCATTGAAGAAGTATGCGATTTCAATCGCAGCATTCTCGTCACTGTCGCTGCCGTGAACCGAATTGGCTTCGATTGATTCTGCAAACGCCTTGCGGATTGTGCCTTCTGCAGCATCTGCGGGGTTGGTCGCGCCCATAACGTCGCGGTTGCGTTGCATCGCGTTCTCGCCTTCGAGGACCTGAACAACAACCGGGCCGCTGATCATGAATTCTACCAATTCGCCGAAGAAAGGACGTTCTTTGTGAACGGCGTAGAAGCCTTCTGCTTGATCGCGGGTCATGTGGATACGCTTTGACGCGACAACGCGCAGGCCTGCTTCTTCCAACATTTTGGTGACAGCGCCGGTAAGGTTACGCTTAGTGGCATCAGGTTTGATGATCGAGAAAGTGCGGGTACCCGCCATGAGAAATTCCTTCGTTTGAAGCTATTTTTTGTGGTGTAATTATGTTGCGCGCGCCCCTAGCGCTGCAACGCACAATTCGCAAGTGTTATGCGGCAGGGGCTATTACGCCACCTTCACCCACTTGCCGCCATCTTGGCGGAAGAAACTGCGTTCCAGACCCTCACCGCCATCCAGCGATCGCCAACACGCACGGGCCCCTTCCAATGTCGCTTGCCCAAACAGTAGAAAGCTGCGGTCAAAACGTTCCGCTTCCGCCCGCCACTCTCCATCGGCAAAGATAATATGGCTCGCTTTGTTCAGCGCGTCACACGTCCGCGATAGCAAGATCGGCTGGCGCTCCGCACCGGGCGTATCAGCGGTCCCGTTGGCCAAAAAAGCCTCAGGCGCAGTTTCCCAAAGAGCAGTGCTGATAGCCTGCAATTGCTGAGGGTCGGAAGATACCACCAGCAACCTCTCCCCAGCACCGCACACTTTTTGCGCGATCAGAGCGACCACGCGTTCGACCGGGTCACGGCCAATTTGCCAAAAATCAACTTTCATGCCGCCCCGCCCGAGGCCGGTTTATTCCGGCGGCATCTTTCCGAACAATATTGGACATTTTCCCAATCACGCGCCCATTTCTTCCGCCAATTGAACGGCAGCCCGCACGCCTTGCAAATTTTGCTCGGCAGATCTGCTTTTTTGCGCATGCGGGCCATACCGAACCAATTCGGTCAGGATTCAACGCTTTCGCGCACGAAATTGTCGATCAGGCGTGCGCCGTAACCGGTTGCGCCTTTATCCCAAGTCGCGCCCGCTTTATCTGCCCAAACCATACCGGCAATGTCGCAATGCGCCCATGGGGTATCATCCATGATGAACCGCTTAAGGAATTGCGCCGCAGTGATGGATCCCGCACCGCGTGGCCCGATATTTTGCATGTCTGCAATCGGGCTGTTGATCAGCTTGTCATAAGCGGGGGACAGCGGGAAACGCCATAATTTATCGCCGCTTGATGTACCGGCCGCCAACAGGTTGTTGGCCAGCGCATCATCATTGGCGAAGACACCGCCATATTCTGTACCAAGCGAGATAATCATCGCGCCGGTTAGTGTGGCGAAATCAACGATCTGTTTCGGCGCAAATTCGGTCTGCGTCCAGTGAAGCGCATCGGCCAGAACCAGCCTGCCTTCTGCATCGGTATTCAGCACTTCGATAGTCTGCCCTGACATTGAAGTGACCACATCACCCGGACGAGTCGCTTTACCGTCAGGCATATTCTCAACCAGACCGACAACACCCACGATATTCGCCTTGGCTTTGCGTTTTACCAGCGTCAGCATGGCGCCAACCACAGCGCCGGAACCGCCCATATCCCATTTCATGTCGCCCATACCTGGGCCTGGCTTCAAAGAAATACCGCCCGTATCGAAAGTAACGCCTTTACCCACAAAGGCGGTGGGCTTTTCACCATCAGCGCCGCCATTCCAACGGATGGCGAGCATCCGCGATGGTTGCTCCGACCCAAGACCAACGCAAAGCAGTGATCCCATGCCGAGCGCTTCCATCTGTGCATCATCCAGCACAATCAGCTCGGCACCGGTCCCGGCAAATTTTTCCTGGCAGCGTTCAACAAAGCTGACAGGGAACACCTTATTGGCCGGCTCAGCCACCAGATCGCGCGTGAATTCAACACCCTCTGCCACCGCAGCAGCATCGGCCCAAGCCGCTTCGACACCATCAGCGGCGCCCACCACTGTGACGCTGGTAAGGGAAATCTTCTGCTCTTCTTTCAGCTTGGTCCGGTAGGCATCGTGCCGCCAGCTGCGCAAACGCAAGCCAAGTAGAACAGAAGCCGCCGCGCCCGCATCAAGGCCGCTATTTGTCAAATCGAGGACAAGGCTGGTTTCGCCAGACGTCAGATATTTGGCAGCCAGAGCAGCACCGGCCTTCTCAAGATTGATAGCCCGTCCGTCGGCCCCTGCCTCACCCGCGCCGGAAATAGCGACGCGAACCACCACGCCGCTGCGCTCAACAAAACCTTCAAACACTTGGCCCGGATTACCTTTGAATCGCGCCGCCGCAGCGCCTTCACCGATAGATTTCTCCAATCCCTCCGGCAGCTTGCCCTTATCGGCAATATGCGCCACGAGGCGCGCATCAGAAGGGTGTGTGGCGGAAAAATTGACCTGCATGGGAACTCCAGAACATAAAATTGCGGCGCTGTGTGCGCGTGATCAGTCGGAATGCATAGCGAGCACTCCGGAATGGAATTGCGATTACGCGCGGGCGGTGCGATAGGCAAGCCATGCGCGCTCCGCTAGATTCCTTATTGCACTTACCCAGCACACGCTGTTTTGTTCCGGCTCTGACATTGGTCAGTACAGCCGCAGCAATGGCGTTCGGCAATCCCCAAAGCGCGATGGCCCAAGACACCGCACCGGCGGTGATTGCGCAGAATGATGAACCTGCCCAAGAGCTGAACGGAGCAGCAAACAGCGCGGCCACTGCCTCCGGCCGGCAAATCGATTTTGAGGCAAATACCCTCGATTACGATTCCGAAAACGATGTTATTACCGCGGGCGGGACCGTGGTTTTACGAAGTGAGGATCGTTCTCTACGCGCCTCCCAAGTGGTTTGGAACCGCAAGACCGGCTCCATCATAGCAACCGGCGATGTGCGGTTTGTTGATCAGGATGGCAGCCAGATATTCACTGACCAGATTGAACTGACTGACGAGTTTGAAGCTGGTGCTATGCAAGAACTACTGATCGCGCTTCGCGAGGGCGGACGGCTAGCTGCCCGTGGCGGCGCGCGGCAGGAAGATGGTTCGGTGCTGCTCACCACCGCAGCCTATAGCGCTTGCGCCGTGGTCGATCCCGATGGATGCAGCAAAAATCCCAGCTGGCGTATCACCGCCGACAGGGTCACATACGATCCCCGCGACGGCCAAATTCGATTTAGCGGCGCATTTCTGGAATTGTTCGGCGCCCGGCTATTGCCGCTGCCCGGCTTGACGGTCCGAACAGACGGCAGCGCTGTCTCAGGCGTTCTGATCCCTGATTTACGCGTATCTCAATCCAATGGCGTGGAAATTGAAGGCGGATATTATTGGCGCGTTGGCGAAAATCGCGATCTGACTGCCCGGGCCTATGTGTTTAGCGAGGCCCCGCCGATGGTTTCCGGCCAGTGGCGTCACTTGACCGAAAATGGTGCCTATCAAGTCACCGGCTATGCAACCGCAAGCAGCAGGATTAGCGGGTTCGGTGTAACACCAACCACTGAAAGAGACCCACGCGGATATTTGTTCGCCAATGGGAAATTCCAGTTTGACCCGAAATGGAGTGTCACAGGCTCCATCCGGTTAGCCAGCGACCGCACATTCTTAAGGCGTTACGACATTAGCCGTGACGACCGCCTGCGGTCGACAATCAATGTCGAGCGGATATCCAGCACATCCTATCTATCGATAGCTGGGTGGGCCACGCAAACCATGCGCATTGGCACACCGCAAGGCGAAGTGCCCTTAGCCCTACCTGTGGTTGATTACCGCAAACGGTTTGACAATCCGACCGGAATTGGCGGCACATTAAACCTGCAGGCCAACACGCTCGCGATTATTCGCAACGATGGTCAGGACACTCAACGGGCTTTCGGGTCGGCGCAGTGGAATATCAGCAAGCTGACCAATCTGGGGCAGATTGTGACGCTGACCGGATTGGTTCGCGGCGATGTGTATCATTCAGGCGACAATGGCTTAACGGCCACAGCGATCTATCGCGGAAACCCCGGTTGGGAAGCACGTGCCATCGCAGTGGGTGCAGTCGACATGCAATGGCCATTCGTGGGTAACGCTTTTGGCGGCACTCAGGTCTTTACACCGCGGGTTCAGCTGGTTGCTACGCCCCCCATCCGTAACTTGGCGGTTCCAAACGAAGATTCCCGTGCAATTGATTTGGAGGATTCCAACCTTTTTGCGCTTAACCGCTTCCCCGGGTATGATCGTTTTGAAGATGGCATCCGGGTCACATACGGATTTGATTGGGAATTGCAGCGCCCCAGTTGGCGCCTAAAGACGTCGCTAGGCCAGTCCTACAGGCTGGAAAAAGACCAGACTGTTTTGATCGATGGCACAGGCATTAGCGAGCGTGTTTCGGATTTCGTTGGCCGAACCGAACTGCGCTTCAAGGACATGGTGAGCCTCACCCATCGCTACCGGTTGGACAAAGACAATTTCGCCATTCGGCGCAATGAATTTGACGCGACGATAGGGGACAAGCGAACCTATGCAGAAATCGGATATCTGCGCCTGAACCGGGATATCGCAGCGGGCATTGAAGATTTGCAGGATCGCGAAGAATTGCGGGTTGCCGGACGGGTAGCATTCGCCAAATATTGGTCTGTATTCGGATCCGGGGTTTTCAACCTTACCGATTTTAATGAAGATCCCAGCTTCACATCGGATGGTTTCGAACCGATCAGAACGCGGCTTGGTTTTGCCTACCGCGATGATTGTCTGGAACTGGGCCTGACTTGGCGCAGGGACTACAGCGACACTGGCGACGCACAGCGCGGCAATACATTCCAGCTGTTCTTTTCGTTACGCAACTTGGGTTTTAGGTAGTCCATACGCGATATCGATGGCGCACGTGGACAGCATAGCGCAAATGATTGGCAGAGGCAGGCAAACCGGCTATCGCGCTATCGAAAATCATCGACACTCAGCTTCGGTTAAGCCGGAATTGGCGAAGGTTGGCTAACTAAGGGTCCTTTTATGTGCCCGCTTATTAGATAGATGTGAGTTTTATGAATCTTTCAAACCTTCGCGGTTCACCAAAATATAGGTCAGTTATGGCATTGGCGTTGGCTGTGTCTGCAACCGGCCTTTCTGCTGGCGCATCGGAATTGCACGCGCAAACCGCGCCGCAAAATTCAAACGCTTTCAACATTCCCAGTGACATAGAATTGCTGGGGCAGAACAACCCCAATGTTCGGACCCCGACTGCGGTAGTGAACGGCTCTGTCATCACCGGTACCGATGTCGATCACCGTGTTGCGCTGCTTGTCGCCGCGTCTGAGGGCGAGTTGCCCGAGGCCGAGCTACAGCGCGTGAAAATGCAGGTTCTTCGCAACTTGATTGATGAGACGTTGCAGATCCAGGAAGCTGCTGCACAGGAAATACCTGTCGAAGGCGCGCAGGTTCAGCAACGCTACAATCAAGTAGCCGCACAGAATTTTGGCAGCGATCCGGGACAAATGGACCAATATCTGATTGGTATCGGATCGTCCCCTGCTTCGCTCAAGCGCCAGATTGAGGGTGAAATCGCATGGAACAATCTCATCCGCCGCAATATCTCCCCCTTCATAAACGTCTCGGATGAAGAGGCGCGTGAGGTCTTACAACGAATGGAAGATTCCCGCGGTACGGATGAATACCGCATTGGCGAGATTTTTCTTAGAGCCACCACTGAAACCTATCCCGCTGTCTTGGAGAACGCGCAACAAATTGTTCAGCAGCTGCGCCAAGGCGGTAGCTTCATCGCTTATGCTCGGCAGTTTTCGGAATCTTCGACCGCGTCGGTCGGCGGTGATCTGGGCTTTGTCCGCCTAGAAACATTGCCAACAGCGATGCAGGCACAGGCGCGCGAAATGCAGCCAGGTGAACTGCGCGGGCCGTTTGATATTCCGGGCGGAATAATCATTATGGTCTTGCTCGACAAGCGGCAGATTTTGATGGCCGACCCTCGTGACGCTACTCTCAGCCTGAAACAGATTTCCGTGACTTTCCCCGCTGGCGTTACTGAACAAGCCTTCACCGAAGGGGTCAATAATTTCACCACTGCGGTTGCCTCTATGCGGGGCTGCGGGGATGCTGAAACTGTTGGGGCATCTATTGGCGCTGATGTTGTCGCCAACCAGGTCACAGCGAGATCTCTACCAGAGCAATTGCAAGCCTCTTTGCTCAATTTGCAAATCGGACAAGCCACACAGCCATTTGGCTCACCGGAAGACGGTGTTCGTGTACTGATGCTGTGCGGCCGCGATGACCCGGAAGTTGGCGGCGGCCCGACATTAGAAGATATTAGAGGTCGACTGGAAGATGAGCGCATCCAGAAGCGCGCGCAGCGTTTCCTGCGTGATTTGCGTAACGACGCATATATTGAATCCAGTTAATCACGTTGCTGCAATGTCTCGCACTATCGCTGGGTGATCCTGCCGGTATTGGTCCGGAAATCATCGTAGAAGCATGGGCACAGCGCAGGAACAAAAGACTGCCGCCATTTTGTGTGGTGGGCGGCGCAGACACGCTTGCCGCCGCAGGAAAAGTGCGCGGCTTGGATATCCCGGTATGCGCTGTTTCGTCGCTGACAGAAGCCGCTGCCAAATGTGATGAAGCTCTGCCGGTTTTTGGCGGTATGGATGTACCGTACACGCCTGGGAAGCCAACAAGCGCAGGGGCCAAATTGGCCTTAGCCTCGCTCGAATTGGCGACCCAGCTGGCGATTGGCGGTGACGTGCCTGCCATGGTCACTGCACCGGTAAGCAAATCTCTCTTATCGGAAATCGGCTTTGAGCATCCGGGCCAAACAGAATATCTTGCCTATAGCTGCGAGCTTTCATCAAGCGACGCGGTAATGATGCTGGCTGGCCCGCAGCTACGCGCTATCCCGTTGACGGTGCATTGTGCGTTGGCAGAGGTTCCTTCTCTGATTTCAGCCGACTTGATTGTACACCGCGCGAGCATCGCCCATGCTGCAATCCGCCGGGATTTCGGGATTGCCGACCCGCAGATAGCAGTGGCGGGCCTGAACCCCCATGCGGGTGAAGACGGGGCCTTTGGCAGAGAGGAAATCGAACATATTATCCCTGCTCTCGCAGCGCTGAACCGGGCCGGTATTAATGCCACGGGGCCACATCCAGCAGATGCATTATTTGCGCCCCATGCTCGATCAGGATACGATGTGGCTCTGTGCATGTATCATGATCAAGCCTTGATCCCGGTCAAAGCACTCGATTTTGACACCGGGGTAAATGTCACTTTAGGCTTGCCGATAATCCGCACCTCTCCGGACCACGGGACCGCGTTCGACATCGCCGGAAAAGGGATCGCCAATGCTGGCGCCATGATTGCGGCAATCCAGATGGCTGGTGAATGCGCCGCCCAGCGCCGCAATGCCTGATTTACCCCCTCTGCGCGAAATTATCGCAAGACACGGGCTCAGTGCTTCCAAAGCGCTTGGCCAAAACTTCTTATTTGACGAGCAATTACTGGGCCGTATCGCCTCCATACCCGGTGACCTTGCCGACGTTGCGGTTCTGGAAATCGGCCCCGGACCCGGCGGCCTGACACGCGCTTTATTGCGGGCCGGAGCGCGCGTTACAGCTGTAGAAATGGATGAACGTTGCCTGCCAGCATTGGCCGAACTGAGCGAAGCGTTTCCGGGCAAGCTCAGCGTGATCCACGGCGATGCAATGAAGCTTGATCATGATGCTCTTATGGGTGAACCCTATGCAATCGCATCTAATCTGCCATATAATGTGGGCACCGCATTATTTGTAAAATGGCTAGGCGGACAATCATGGCCGCCGCTGTGGACCTCTCTCACCTTGATGTTCCAACAAGAGGTTGCACAGCGGATCGTATCGGCTCCTGGCAACAGTAAATTCGGCCGCCTTGCCGTGCTCGCGCAATGGCGTGCCAACGCGGCTCTGTCTATGAAAGTGCACCGGAGCGCATTCACACCTCCCCCGAAAGTCATGAGCGCTATCGTCCATGTGACGCCCAATGATATGCCAGCAGGCGTTACCTTCAAGATGCTAGAGCAATTGACCGCCGCCGCATTCGGCCAGCGGCGCAAAATGCTAAGGCAAAGCGTAAAGTCTGTGAGCGGTGCATTGGAAGCATTGGATCGGCTGGGTGTCGATCCCACTCGGCGCGCGGAAACACTGTCAGTTGAAGAGATTGTTGAAATAGCCCGAGAATTGAGCTGATTAGCGGCATATCAGGCGCGCTTATCCCAGTATCTTGCCAACTATCATACACACATAGTTTGCGATTAAGGGGATTTCCTCTAACAGTCGACGAAACCCTATTCTAACCAAGGACCCTTGACCAAAAATGCCGTCATTTTCACAACCTAGTTTTCAAGAACGCACTCAAATGGCAGCAAAGGCCAAGCAGGCCGCACTTAAGAAACTCAAAGCCAAGCCCGAGCTGACGGAAGCAGAGCGCGAAGAGCGGAAAGCCGCAGCCGCAGCACGCGAAGAAGCCGCTGCAAAAAAGCGCGAAGAGAAACGCCTTGCCTTTGAAAAAGAGAAGGCTGAGCGCCAAGCCAGAAAAGAAGAAAAGGCCGCAGCAGAAGCTGAAGCAAAAGCTGCGGCGGAGGCTGCATCCGCCAAGCCCAAGCTGTCAGAAGAAGAGAAAAAAGCCGCTCGTGATGCGCGCTACGCAGCGCGGAAAGAACGGAAAAAGAAGAAAAAGCGGTAATCGGATATATTCCGATCACCGTTTTTCCATACGCGGCACTTCCCTAAGGCCAAGGAAGCTACCCGGCCTTCTTCACCAATCGCCATTGATGCAATAGCGGTTCGGTGTAGCCGCTGGGTTGATCGGTGCCCTTGAACACCAGATCGCAGGCCGCCTTAAACGCCACACCATCCCAATTGCCTTTCATTGGTTCATAGGTAGGATCGCCCGCATTTTGCTGATCAACCTTGGCAGCCATCCGCTTGAGCGACTCCATTACTTGGTCCGCTGTACACACTCCATGCAGCAACCAGTTGGCCATATGCTGCGACGAGATACGCAGCGTGGCCCTATCTTCCATTAAGCCGACATCATTGATGTCAGGTACTTTGGAGCAGCCAACACCTGCATCAATCCAGCGCACAACATAACCCAGCAAACCCTGTGCGTTATTGTCCAGCTCCTCCCGAATTTCCTCTTCAGACCAGTTCACACCCTGGGCCAGGGGAATGGCCAGTAGCGGCTCGAGGCCGGGGACATCGCCCAGTCCGCGCTGCACTTCAAAAACGTTTTTCTGATGGTAATGCAGGGCATGAAGGGTCGCTGCTGTTGGCGACGGCACCCATGCTGTGTTGGCACCAGCGTTCAAATGCCCGATCTTCTCGCGCATCATCTGGCCCATCAAATCGGGCGCAGCCCACATACCCTTGCCGATCTGCGCTTTACCCGAAAGGCCGTGGCGCAAACCAATGCCAACATTGCGCGCTTCATAGGCGGTGAGCCATGCAGAGGACTTCATTTCGGCTTTACGGACCATCGGGCCAGCTTGCATCGATGTATGTATCTCGTCACCCGTCCGATCGAGAAAGCCGGTGTTGATGAACACGATGCGGTCTTTCACCGCATGGATACAGGCAGCAAGATTGGCGCTGGTACGGCGTTCTTCATCCATCACGCCGACTTTGATCGTGTGACGGGCCAAGCCGAGCAAATCTTCTACGGCATCGAACAAATCATTCGTAAAGCCGCATTCTTCCGGCCCGTGCATTTTTGGTTTTACGATATAGATTGAACCATGCCGTGAATTGCCGAATTTGGCATGATCTTCAACGTCTATCGTACTGATAGCGCTAGTGAATACAGCATCCATGATCCCTTCGGGGATCTCGCTGCCATCGGGCAAATGGATCGCTGGATTGGTCATCAAATGACCAACATTGCGCACAAACATCAAACTGCGGCCTGCTAGAGAGCTCTGCGCACCATCAGGCGCGGTGAAGTCTTTATCGCCAGCCAGCTTACGCGTCTGTGTCTTGCCGCCTTTTTGGAAACTTTCTTCCAGATCGCCGCGGATCACCCCTAGCCAATTGGTATAGGCCAGCAGCTTGTCTTCCGCGTCAACGGCAGCCACCGAATCTTCACAGTCAGCAATGGTGGTCAGCGCGCTTTCCAAAACGATGTCTGCGATGTTCAAAGGATCGTCACGGCCAATCGGGTGATTGGCATCGAATACAACTTCGATATGCAAACCGTTTGACTTGAACAGCCGTCCATTGGCGGTTGCACCGACATATTGACCATTATCGGCAATCGGTACGAAACACCCCTGCCCATCGGCAAATTCGGTTAAATCCGCCCAACTGCCGGACGCCAGCGGCACTGCCTCATCCAGAAATTTGCGGCCGGCAGCGATTACGGCTGCCCCGCGAACGGGACAATATCCGGCCTGCTCCGCAGCGGGGGCATCCTCTAGCGCATCAGTACCATAGAACGCATCATACAAGCTGCCCCAACGCGCATTGGCGGCATTGAGCAGAAAACGAGCGTTCAGGATTGGCACCACCAATTGCGGCCCCGCCATAGTCGCAATTTCTGCGTCGACATTTTGCGTGTCGACCACAAAAGCACCCGGTTCCGGGACCAGATAACCAACTTCTTCCAGAAAAGTCTTATAAGCCTTCGCGTCGTGCGGCTGACCTTTATGCTGCCTGTGCCAGCTATCGATCTGCCGTTGCAGCATCTCGCGCTTGTTTAACAATTGCGCGTTGCGCGGGGCAAACCGGTCAAGAAGTGCCGCAAAGCCAGTCCAGAACGTGTCAACATCCCGGCCCAGCGGCGCGAGAACTTCGCGTTCCAGAAATTCCGCCAGCTTTTTGTCGATCTTCAGGCCGGCACGGGTTGCGATATCACTCATTGAAGTCCTCACAGGTCAAAATGCCCCGGCTGAAAGCACGGCGCAGAATTGGGTTGGTTCTGTCTGGGGAGGACATCTGCGATATGGCTGCACTCGCTACGAATTGCAATGATTTTGCCCACATGGTTTTCACTTGGCTGGTTCTTCAGGGTTGGACTGCCCAGCACACCAAGCTAGAACAGTTTCATATGAAACAACTCACACCCACGCAAAGCGCCTTGATCGACCCGATTGATGGGGCCGATATGCTGGAGAATGCGCAGGAATGGAGCGCCATTAACACCGGTACAGCAAACCTCGATGGCTTAAAACAACAAGCAAGCGCCCTCGCCTCCGCTTTCGCAGCATTGCCCGGTGACGTGGCTTTGGTTGATCCTGCACCAGTTACCGCCATGGGCTCCGACGGAGTAGAGTTTGAGAAAGCCCACGGGCAGCATCTGACCGTTAGCGTACGCCCTGATGCGGAACGGCGCCTATTGCTTACCGGTCATATGGATACGGTATTCCCTCAGGATCACTCTTTCCAAAGCCAAACGTGGTTGGACGATGATACTCTCAACGGCCCCGGCCTGGCTGATATGAAAGGCGGGATTGCTGTATTCCTCCATGCTCTTTTGGCCTTTGAACACAGCGATGTGGCACATAAGATTGGCTATGATATTTTGGTCAATTCGGACGAGGAAACAGGATCGCTTGCATCCGCCCCTCTGATTGAGAAAATGGCAGCCGGTAAATATGCTGCCCTGACCTTTGAACCGGCAGCGCTGCCGGATGGTACCTTGGCCCATGCCCGGGGCGGTAGCGGTAATTACTCGCTGATTGTTTCCGGGCTTTCCGCCCACGCTGGCCGCAACCCGCAAGATGGCCGCAATGCAATTGTGGCGGCCGCCGCGCTGGTGCTGGGATTGAAACAGATCCAGACAGATGAATGCCCGATCAACCCCGCGAAGATTGAAGGCGGTGCAGCCAATAATGTGGTCCCGGACCATGCCGTTTTGCGGTTCAACATTCGCCCCAAAAGCCCAGATGCTGCGGCGGCGTTTGAAAGCGCGCTCGCCAGCCTGATTGGCGATGTTCAACAAACCCATGAGGTTTCAATCCACAAACATGGCGGCATTTCCCGCCCCCCAAAGCCGGTTGACCGCAAAGCGCAGGCCTTGTTCGATTTGGTTCGTGAATGCGGGGCATCGCTGGGTCAGGACATACAATGGCAATCAACCGGCGGAGTGTGCGATGGTAATAATATCGCATCCTGCGGTGTACCTGTCGTCGATACGATGGGTGTTCGCGGCGGATCAATCCATTCGCCAGATGAATTTATGATTGTGTCTTCATTGCCGGAACGGGCCGCCTTGTCTGCCCTTGTTATCCACCGGCTTGCTTCGGGAGAAAGCCTGTGAGTTTCCGCCTTCGTGCCGCGCGAGCATCCGATCTGGAACCGCTTTATGAAATGGCCAAACTGACCGGAGGCGGTTTCACCAATTTGCCGCCAGACCGCACAGCCTTGGGCGCAAAACTGGAACGCGCTGCCGAAGCATTCGGGCGCGATGACAACAAACTGGGCGACGACCAGTTTGTATTGGTGCTGGAAAACCGTGAAACCGGCGATGTACGCGGCACTTGCCAGCTGTTTACAACAGTCGGACAGCAATGGCCGTTTTACTCCTACAGAATGACAACGCTGACCCAGCATTCGCAAGAGCTGGACCGCACGGTCCGCGCAGAAATGCTTAGCCTGGTGACCGATCTGGAAGGAGCGAGCGAAGTCGGCGGATTGTTCCTGCACCCGAATGAACGGGCTGGCGGGCTTGGCCTATTACTTGCGCGTAGCCGCTATGTGTTCATCGCCATGCACCGCGCCCGTTTCGCAGATCGCATTCTGGCCGAACTGCGCGGTATTATCGACGATCGCGGCGGGTCACCATTTTGGGACGGCGTCGCTGGCCGGTTTTTCGGTATGAGCTTTCAGGAAGCCGACTATTTCAACGCCATCAACGGCAATCAATTCATCGCGGATTTGATGCCCAAGCACCCCGTCTACATCGCGATGTTGTCAGACGATGCACGCAGCGTAATCGGCTTGCCCCATCCCACTGGCCGTGCCGCCATGCGGATGCTGGAGAATGAAGGTTTCGCCGCCGAAGGATATGTCGATATTTTCGATGGCGGCCCAACCATGACCGCGCGCACCGATGCCGTGAAAAGCATATCCGATTCCGCTTCAGCCACAGTCTCATCGATTGATCTAGAAGAGGGTGAGAAAGCGCTGGTCGCCACTGGTAGACTCACCGATTTTCGTTGCTGCTACGGGATAAGAGAATTGCTGGAGGATGGCAGCATTGCGCTAGATTCTCAGGCAGCAGACACGCTCGACGTGGCTGTTGGTGATACTGTTTGGAGCGTGGCCCGGTGAGCGTAGTCGAAATCAATTTTGATGGCTTGGTCGGCCCCAGTCACAATTATGCCGGGCTTAGCCTGGGCAATTTGGCCGCAACCAAGAATGCGGGCGAAACCTCCTACCCGCGGGCAGCCGCGTTGCAGGGGTTGGCTAAAATGACAGCCAATAGGGGGCTCGGTCTGGCGCAGGGCTTTCTGCTCCCGTTGCCGCGCCCGAATAATGCGTTGACGGCCGCTTTAGCAGTGGACCAAACCGCTGATCCTGCTCTTTTGCGCGCCGCATGGTCTGCCAGCTCTATGTGGACAGCCAATGCAGCCACGGTCAGCCCGGCCAGCGATACGACTGACGGCAAGTGCCACCTTACTGCCGCCAATTTGACGACGATGCTGCACCGCGGACAAGAATGGCCCGATACAGTCAAACAACTGCGGATCGCGTTCGGCAACCAGAACCATTTCGCAGTTCATGACGCTGTTCCGATGAGCTTTGGTGATGAAGGGGCCGCCAACCATATGCGGTTCTGCACAGGCCATAGCTCAGCCGGGGTGGAAGTGTTTGTATATGGCAAGACTGGCGGCAAATTTCCTGCCCGGCAGCATGAGCAAGCCAGCCGTGCCGTGGCAAGGCTCAATCAACTGGATCCGGAACGTGCGGTCTTCATCGAACAAAACCCTGATGCGATTGCCGCAGGTGCGTTCCATAATGATGTCGTCGCAGTTGCCAATGAGCGAGTGCTATTCACTCACGGACAAGCCTTTGCCGACCAGCAAAGCGCATATGAGGCTATTCGAGCCAAATTCCCTGAACTCGAAATTGTCGAAGTGCCCGCAGAAGCGGTTAGCTTGGCAGAGGCTATCAGCACCTATTTGTTCAACTCACAGCTAGTCACTCTGCCCGATGGCGGGATGGAATTGATCGCGCCAGAAGAGGCAAAGACAGAGGCGGTTCTTCGTTGGGCCGAGAATGCTACAGGCGGCAATAAAGCCATCCGCGCCATTCGCTTCGTGGATGTCCGCCAGAGCATGGCCAATGGCGGCGGCCCGGCTTGCCTACGGCTTCGCGTGGTCGCTGATCCGGCCCATGTCGATCCCCGATTTCTTCTTGATGATGCCAAGGAAGAGCTGCTCGGCAATGTCATCAGTGACCATTGGCCGGAAGAAATCGCCCCCGATCAGGTAGGTGACACTGCGCTTGCAAACCGTATCATTGCGGCACGCCATGCCGCGTTAACCGCGTTAGGGCTGCCAGAACTAAGTTAACGCGCTGGACGCGTGAACTTCCATCGCTAAAATCAACTTCGGATTAACCACTAAGACTCGCTGTGCCGCCCTATCGCCGGGGTCCAGCCGCGAGCAAAGGTTAAGGAAGAGGGCGTAATGTTGAAGAAGATCGGTAGGCTATTTGTCATTAAGACGAAGGTAGAGGCCTATCTGATTATCTATGCTCTGGCGCTGGGTTCCACGGCGCGCGGCGCGCAATACCTGACCGAATATCCCGGTTGGGGCGGTAAACTGCTGTTTCTCGCGACGACCGGCGCAGTATTTTTGGCAGGCGCCAAAATTCTCGATTGCCTGCGAATGGAAGGAGAGGCGTCCGGCGCTGAAAAGGCTGAAGCCTAAACCATCTATCCACTCGCAACTACGAGAAGGCGGTTCTGTTGCTAGGCCCCCGGGTCTCTTTGAGTCTGGGGGGATGAACGTCGTACTCAACGGCACGCACCGCTCTTTCCATCAGGGTAAGGTGGGGGGTTCTGTTGCTAGGCCCCCGGGTTTTTTTGAGTCGGGGGGGATGAACGTCGTACTCAACGGCACGCACTGCTCTTTCTATCAGGGTAAGGTGGGGGGTTCTGTTGCTAGGCCCCCCCAGGCCCCCGGAATCCGCTTCTGTTGCCCGGTGGGTCCAACCGCGCTTAAGCTTTGTAAAGTCCGGCCGTTAGGCCATCAAATTACGCTGCGAGAGCGAGTGCGTCGTTATCGTTTGCACTTATAAAAATGAGCTTTTTACGGGAATTCTCAACCCGGGCAAAAACAATGCTTTTCGGCACACGTCGATCCTAGTTCGGCCCCGTCAGGAACGGCCTCCACTCTTATCAATCAAGAGTGTCTGCCGCTTTTGGTGGAGCCGCCGGGTACTGCCCCCGGGTCCGTTATGCTTATTGCACACTGCAATTTATCGCCATATCCAGCAAAAAGCCGGCACCGACTCATATAGTCGATCCCGGCTTAATGTGAAGTGTATCCCGCACCCGAAGATATCAGGAGGGCGTTCAGGCCCTTATTTTAAAGTCTGTTACTTCTTCAAAGCATCGCGGATTTCGGTCAGCAATTCGATCTCTGTCGGACCAGCTGGCGCTTCTTCTTCCGCAGGCTTTTCATATTTCGCTTGGATCTTGTTCACGTAACGCACGAGCATAAAGATCACGAAGGCGAGGATCACGAAATTGATGATCGATGTGATGAATGCACCATAAGCCAATACATTGGCACCAGCTTCGCGCGCTGCTTCCAATGACATGCCCGCTTCAACTTCACCGCTCAGCACGATGTATTTGCTGCTGAAATCAACATCGCCAAAGATCAGACCGACCAGCGGCATGATGACATCGGCTGTCAATGACGCGACAATAACGCCAAAAGCGCTAGCGATGATGACCGCAACGGCCAATTCCATGACATTGCCCTTGGCAATGAAGTCTTTAAATTCTGCGAGCATAACACCCCCCGTTTGGTTAATATTGGGCGCCCCATGCCATCAAAACTGCACGCTGCCAAGCGCCCTGCGCACCTTGAAACAATAGTTTACCGTGCTATCTTAGTAATACAGATATGACAGGCCTTGTCTGCGCCTGCATCTCATCGATTTTCTTGGGGAGCCATTAGACATGAAATTGACCTTTATCCCGCGCGCCGCGCTTGCCGCTGCTGCTGCTATGACCTTGTCCGCTTGCGGCATTAACTCTGTTCCTACTGCGGAAGAAAACGCCAAAGCAAAATGGGCTGATGTGGAGGCACAATTCCAGCGCCGCGCCAATCTGATCCCCAATCTGGCAGAGATCGTCAAAGGCGCATCAGAGAATGAGCGCTCTATTCTGACCGAAGTCACTGAAGCACGCGCAAAAGCGACCAGCGTCAACGTCTCCGCCGATGATCTGGGCGATCCCGACAAAATGGCTGAACTTGCTGCCGCACAAGGGCAGATGAGCCAAGGCATTGGCCGATTGCTAGCCAGCTTTGAAGCCTATCCAAACATTCAGTCAAACCAGAACTATCTGTCATTTCAAAGCCAGTTCGAAGGTACAGAAAACCGCATCGCAGTTGCCTTGCGCGATTATAACGAGGCAGTGCGCCAGTATAACACCACCATCCGCACCTTCCCCGACACTATCGGCGCGAATTTGATCCACGGGGCAGAACCGCTGGTACCCTATTCTGCCGTCACCGAAGGCGCTGAAGCGGCACCAACAATCGATATGACTTCGGGTAGCTGATCTTAGCAATGACCATATTGCATCGCTTTACCGCCATTTTTGTAATCAGTGCCGGGTTGCTGCTTGGGCAACCCGCATTTGCGCAGGAATTCCCTGCTCTGTCCGGCCGCGTAGTCGATGCGGCGGATATCATTCCTGATGATCAGGAGGCGGCACTTGCGGCCAAGTTGCAAGCACTGGAAACACAATCGCAACGGCAATTGGTGATCGCAACTATCCCGGATTTGCAGGGCTATGATATTGCCGATTACGGATATCAGCTGGGCCGCGAATGGGGCATTGGTGACGCCGAACGCAATGATGGCGCCCTGATTATCGTTGCGCCCAATGATCGCAAAACACGGATTGAGGTGGGGTATGGACTGGAAGGCATCATCACCGACGGCCTGTCATCGGTCATTATCAATCAGCAGATGCTGCCATTTTTCCGCGAGGGCGACTATCCGGGCGGTATCAATGCGGCAACCGACAGCATCATCCAACAACTGACGTTACCACCTGAGGAAGCCCGCGCGATAGCTGCTGAGGCAGTTCAGGAACCGCAACGTGGCGGCGGCGGCGGGATTGATTTTCCGACAATTATCTTCCTCGCATTTTTCTTCTTTTTCATCATCCTGCCCATGTTGCGCGGTGCGAGAGGCAAGAAATATCGCGGCAAAGGCGGCAGGCGCGGTAATGGCACTCTGACCGGCAGCGGCGTTGGCGATGTTATCCTATGGGAAGTCGGCAGCGCCGTTCTGCGCGGCGCAGCAGGCGGCGGCAGTTCCGGCGGCGGCTGGGGCGGCGGAGGCGGCTTTGGCGGTGGTGGTTTTTCTGGTGGGGGCGGCAGCTTCGGCGGCGGCGGTGCCTCCGGTGGTTGGTAAGGGACGGCGTATGGCACGTAAATCATACCTTGATGCACGATCGCATGAAATCGTCACCAATGCTGTGGCTCAGGCGGAATTGCAGACGTCTGGCGAAATCGTCACTGTCCTGGCGGACCGGTCGGATGGCTACACCGATATTGCCTTGGCATGGAGCGCCCTCGCCGCATTTCTGGCCCTGACATTCTGCGTCACATTCCCTGATCTGCTGCTGGATACTTATGCGGGTTTCCACGGCGGGTGGAACACAGATTGGACCCCGCGAGAGATTTTCTCGATGGCGGCAGGTGCAGCGATTTTCTGGTTTTTGGTCCTGTGGCTGTTGCAACTGTCCGACACGATCCGGTTTGCGCTGGTCCCCGGCAAAGTGAAAACTCTGCGTGTCCACGCTAGGGCTGTCGCCCATTTTAAAGTCGGTGCTGAAAAGCGCACTCATGGCCGCACTGGCATTATGATCTACCTGTCTATGCAGGAACACCGCGCTGAAATCGTCGCGGACGAACCGATTGCCGCCAAAGTCGACGCGGAAGTTTGGGGTGACGCAATGGCCGATATGCTGGCCGAAATTAAGCAAGGCAAGATTGCCGAGGGCATGGCCGCAGGTGTCCGTGATGTCGGTGAGGTATTATCGCAGCACTTCCCGCGTGCGGAAGATGATGAAAACGAATTGCCGGACCGGCTGATAGAGGTCTAAGCATCGCTCCTATGAGTGAAACAGATCCAGATGCCGCCCTGCCCGAACAGATCGTTTGGGAGGGCAAATTCATTACCGCCAAAGTGCGGGGGCGATGGGAATATGTCGGCCGCGCCCGCAATATCCGCGCTGCAGCGATTATTGCGATTGAGGATGGGCACGTTCTGCTGGTCGAACAATATCGCATCCCGCTGGGTAAACGCAGCCTAGAAATACCCGCCGGTCTAATCGGGGATGATGACGGCGGGGAAAATGACACGCCGGAAGCTGCAGCGATGCGCGAGCTGGAGGAAGAAACCGGCTATATCGCAGAGCGGATGGAGAATCTGGGCGAGTATTATTCCAGCCCCGGCATGGTCAGCGAGAGCTTTACTCTGCTGCGCGCGCATGGCCTGACCAAAGTTAGCGAAGGCGGCGGCTTGCCGGGTGAAAACATCACCGTCCACCGCGTCAGACTTACAGAATTACGACAATTTGTTGCCGACTGGCGTGCAAGCGGCCATGCGGTGGATGTACGGCTCGCCATTTTAATGGCGGAGCATCTCATGGGAGAGAATATCAATGGTTGATCGCGTCAAGGGCAAGCTCGCCCTCATTACTGGTGCAGCGCAAGGGTTGGGCGCCGCTCACTCCATGGTACTGGCGCAGGAAGGCGCGCGCGTTCTCTGTACCGATATCAACGGTGATGGCGCGGCGGAAACAGCCAAAGGTATCAATGATGCGCTGGGCGCCGGAACCGCATTTTCAATCCAACATGATGTGACGGATCCGCAATCATGGGAAGCTGCGATTGATAGCGCGCGGGACAATCTTGGCGGGCTCAACGTATTGGTGAATAATGCGGGCATCGGTGTCGCCGGTAATATTGAAACATGCGATTTTGCCGACTGGCAGCGCTGTTTCTCCGTCAATGTCGATTCCATCTTTCACGGCTGTCAGAAAGCTTTGCCGCTGATGCGTGAACATGCGCCAGGCTCCATCATCAATATCAGCTCTATTGCGGGCCTGATCGCGAGTGACACAATGCCGGCATATAATGCATCGAAAGCGGCAGTATGGATGCTGAGCAAATCGATTGCGCTTCACTGTGCGAAAAAGAATATGAATATCCGCAGCAATTCGGTGCATCCGACTTTCGTCGATACACCGATTTTGGATGGCACCGCCCAGCATTCTGGCCTCGATAAACAGGTTCTGCTGGACAAGCTGGCGCGTCAAATTCCGCTCAAATTTGTGGGTGAGCCGAATGATATCGCCAATGCTGTGTTGTATTTGGCGAGCGATGAAAGCCGGTTCATGACCGGGGCCGAGCTCAAACTGGATGGCGGCATTTCCGCCATGTAGTCAGGTGAGATATCCGGCAGGCCATCAATTGGGTCGGTGCTCTGGATATTTCTGAAGCCAGGCTGGCCCCTGCTTCATTCGGGTAGTCAAATTTTGATATCGGAGAGTGAGACCCTCGGGCCTCACTCTCAGTCTGCGATTAATCCAATTGCGGCGTAGATCAGTGCTGCTGTGCCAACGCTAACCAAAGCGCCTACTACAAAACCAACACGAATGATCATTGGATCGATTCCGGTTGAATTCGCAATTCCCGCGCATACACCCCAGATTTTGGCGTTGGTGCGGTCTAAACGGAAGCCTTTGGAAGGTGGGCCACCGGAAGGCGTGCGGTCAAGCTGGCTCATGCGAAAACTCCAGGTACGTTTTGTGTTGCAGGTGCGATCGCAGCGGCAAGAAATACAGCAGAGATCGCGAGTGAGCAGGCGGCAGCGACTGCGCGATTGCTGAGGTCAGTGAGTGTATTCATGATATTGGTCTTTCGCGATGTTTTGGCAGGGAAAGCGATTATGCAACGATTGGCAGCAGAACGCCTTGGTTGGCCGGGGTGATTGCAGCAGCAAAGATGATGAGTGAGAATGCTACAGAGCTGATTGCGGCCACGGCTTGGCTGCTGATGTTTTCGAATGCTTGCATGATACTTTCCTTTGATTGATGTGATTGATTGGAAGTTGTGTTGGAATTAGGCGACCATCGGCAACAGAACGCCTTGGTTGGCTGGCATGATTGCTGTGGCGAAAATCACGACCGAAAAGGCCAGTGAGCTAACGGCTGCAACAACGCGGCTGGAGATATTTTCAAAGTTCATCATTGGTAGTTCCCTCTTCTTAGTGTTTCGTCCGGTGGTCGTTTCCACCATGCCAAGTACCTTGCAGAGAGCGTGCCAGTTTTGAAAAATGGCAGAATTCTGCCGTTTTTTGCGATTTACGCGATGTTACGCACATTAACAGATACTGAATGTTGGTAATTTTTACCAACTGTTGGTAATGATAATTCCGGTGGCGTGGCTGTTGAGGTCTGGCTAGAGCCAATTTGCCCATGACACTGGACCGCATCACCCTTTCATCCTTCCGAAATCACGCGGAAACTCGGCTCGATGAGACGCGCCAATTTAACTTGCTGGTGGGCGAAAACGGCGCTGGGAAGACCAACATACTGGAAGCGCTGTCATTATTCGCACCCGGCAGGGGTATCAGGCGGTCGCCGCTGGGCGATATGGTCGGACAGCAAGGCGCAGGCGGCTTCACTATCGGCGCCTCTTTGTTTGCCGAACCCGATCAAGAGCCAGTCAGGCTTGGTACCTATATTGATGCCGCGCGTCCGGGTAGGCGATTGGTGAGAGTAAACAGCAGCGAAGCGAGCGCTGTCAGTCTGGGTGAATGGCTCGCCATTGGCTGGCTCACTCCGGCGATGGATCGACTTTTTACCGATAGCGCAGGCGCGCGCAGGCGATTTGTTGACCGGATGGTATTGGCGGTAGACCCGACCCATGCCCGCACCGCGTCTCGCTATGAGGCAGCCTTGCGAGAACGGAACCGCTTGCTGAGCGACGATGTTGAGCCCGACCCCACATGGCTGGACGGGGTTGAGGCGCAATTATCCGAATATGGGGCAGCATTGGCCGCAGGACGTGCGCGGCTTATTTCCGCATTGATACAAGAACTGGCCGGTCTTCCGGAAGAACCTTTCGCCCGCCCTGCTCTGGGATACGCCGCTGGGGGCCCGCTCCATCAGTCGGAGCTAGCAAGCGCATTGCGTGAAAACCGCCGAAAAGATCGCGCAGCCTCGCGCACTTTGATCGGTCCGCACAAAGACGAGCTAGACGTTCGGATGGCGGGTAAAAACGTCCCCGCAGCGTCGTGCTCCACCGGCGAACAAAAAGCGATGTTGATCGCGATCATTCTGGCACATTCGGAATTGGCGACGCGCGGCCGCCCGAACTTGCTGTTGCTGGACGAGGTCGCTGCTCATTTGGACCCGATCCGGCGTGAGGCCTTGTTTGACCGCCTCCGTGGCAGCGGCGCTCAAGTGTGGCTTACAGGGACCGAGCTCCCCCCGTTTGATAATATTCGCCAAGAAGCCGCCATCTGGCGCGTTGAGCATGGCCGTACCGTCCGCCTCTAACTATCCGGCAACGTCTCTTCCACGGCAGAGAGTGTCGCACCGACCAGAGCCTCAATCCCTGCCTCTGTCGGGTGGATACGATCAGACTGGATCATTTCCGGCTTGTCATAAATAGATTCGAGGAAAAACGGGACCAAGGCGGTTCCATATTCCTCTGCAAGTTCCGGATACAACGCATCAAACTGTTTTTGATATTCTGGGCCGTAATTGGGTGGCGCACGCATCCCCATTAGCAAAACGGGTATCTCTCGTTTTTTGAGCTCATCCAGCATTGCGGCGATGTTTGCACGGGTCTGCTCCGGCTGGATTCCGCGGAGCAAATCATTGCCGCCAAGTTCCAGAATAAACAGTTCCGGTTTTTCTTCCTGTGCATCAAGCGTGAAGGTGAGCCGCTGCAACCCGGCCGCTGTCGTATCGCCCGACACACCCGCCTTAACAACACGGGCATTAATCCCCTGCGCCCGCAGAGCGACTTCTAATTTAGCCGGGTAACTGTCTTCCGGGGCGACATTGTAGCCAGCAAACAGACTATTCCCGAAAGCCAGCACTCGCCGTTCCGGCCCCATGACGGGCTGTTCGATCGCGGCATCGCTGGCTTGCCCGGCCTCACCAGCGGGTGCAGTGGCAGGCTCGTCACTACAGGCTGCAAGCAGCGCTAATGCGAAAACACTGGGAACTATCGACAAACGGCTGTGTTTCATCTGCGAGCCTCCTTGCTCGGCCCCTGTACCTATGCGATTGGTTTTTGGTGACAAGCACAAATTCTATCTCTGCCCGCAATCTGACGCTCACCTATGATCCGGAGAATACTCCGGTTGATGTGCTGCGCGGAATTGACCTCGACATCGCCACGGGTGAGGTGATCGCTTTGCTAGGCCCATCGGGCTCCGGCAAAAGCTCGCTTATGGCCGTCCTTAGCGGTCTGGAACGCGCCACTGGCGGTTCGCTTATAGTGGCTGATCAAGATTTTATGGCAATGGACGAGGATGGCTTAGCCCAAGCCCGGCGCGGCAAAATCGGGATTGTCTTGCAGGCATTTCACTTGCTGCCGACCATGACAGCACTGGAAAACGTGGCGACACCGATGGAATTGGCTGGCGCAGATGACGCGACAGAGCGGGCCAAGGCTGAATTGGAAGCCGTTGGGCTGGGCCACAGGCTCGATCATTACCCGACCCAGCTTTCGGGCGGAGAGCAGCAGCGTGTTGCCATTGCCCGCGCGATTGCCCCCGGCCCTGATTTGATTTTCGCCGATGAACCCACCGGCAATCTTGATGTGGCGACCGGGCATGACATTATTGAACTGCTATTTGCGCGCCGTGCAGAAACGGGCGCCACGCTGCTGGTGATCACGCATGATGTCGAACTGGCCGAACGCTGCGACCGCATCGTGACCATTGGCGATGGTCTGATTGCTAAGGATACCAAAGCAGCGTGAACGCACCCATTTCCTGGTCGACCGCGCGGCGCATAGCGCGGCGCGATCTGAATGGCCGGTTTCGCGGCTTGAGATTGCTGCTGGTCTGCCTGTTTCTGGGCACCGGCGCATTGGCCGCGATCGGTACACTGACCGGCGCGATTGAGCAGGAACTGGAAGGTCGCGGGCAAGAACTGCTCGGCGGCGATCTGGAAGTCGAGATTTGGCAGCGTGACCTTTCAGAGGAAGAAAAGGCTGCTCTGTCCGAATATGGCGAGATATCTGGCGGCAAGCGGTTACAAGCGATGGCCAGCACTGCCGATAATGCCGCGCCTGTCGAGCTAAAGGCGATTGACAATAAATGGCCGCTCTACGGCAAGTTTACTTTAGAAGATGGCACCGAAGCGGGCGCCCCAACCGGCAATGATGCATGGCTCGCGCAGGGGGCTATGGACCGGTTGGATATAAAAGTCGGTGACAGCTTCACCATCGGAACCGCGACACTGCGGGCTGCTGGTATCATAGGCACTGAGCCGGACCGGTTGAGCGAGGGTTTCCAACTTGGGCCAACCATCTTGGTTGCAGTCGATATCCCGCAAAAGGCCGGGTTGGTGGAACCCGGCGCTTTGTATGAAAGCAAATACCGCATCGCGTTTGACAATAGCGCCCGCGACCCCGGCGATGTGGAAGAAGAGATAGAAGAGCGCTTCCCCAATTCAGGTTTTGACTACCGCTCTCGCGACCGGGCAAGCCCGGGTGCTGACCGTTTTGTGTCACGCATGGGCGAGTTTTTGACACTGGTTGGTCTGGCTGCTCTGGTGATTGCGGGGATCGGCATCGGTGGCGGTGTATCCTCATATCTTGAGGCGCGCCGGTCCAGTATCGCCACGCTGAAAGTCCTTGGCGCATCAAGCCGCGACATCGCCCGCATATATGCACTTCAAATCGGTTCTGCAGCACTGGTGGGTAGCTTGATGGGGCTGGCAGCAGGTGTACTGGTTACACCAGCACTCGCCGCAGCGTTAGACGGCTTGCTGCCGGTCGAAACCGGCTTCGTTTTTGAACCGGTCGCGCTGATGGTAGCGGGCGCTTATGGCCTGCTGGTTGCAACAGTTTTCGCTGCAACGCCTATCCTGCGAGCCCGGCGGTTCCCGCCAATGGCGCTGATGCGGGCGCGCATTGTCCCGCTATCCCGCGACGGGAGAGCTTTGGGCTGGGTCTTAGGTGGCCTGCTCGGAATTGTATTATTGGCGCTGCTGACTGCCAACCAACCGCTTCTATCAGGTGGTTTTCTATTGGGCGCGGCCGTCGTTCTGGGTTTACTGGCCCTTCTTGGGGTCGGAATTCGGAAACTTGCCGGCGCGGTAAAGCGTCCGAAAAACCCGCTTATCCGCAATGCCTTGGCCAACCTTCATCGGCCCGGAGCATCCACTGGCGCGCTGGTGACTGCCCTCGGATTTGGCCTCAGTGCGTTTGTTTTACTGGCCGCCATTCAAAGCAGCATTAACGGAAACATCGACAGCCGCGTGCCGAATGAAGCACCCGATTATTTCGTACTGGATATACCGCGCGATAAATCAGCCGAATTCGATGCACTGATCGCTGCCGACCAGCCAGAGGCCGTTATCCGCAAGGTTCCAGCTTTGCGGGGGGCAATTTTGGCATATGGCCCGGCCGATGCGCCCATTCGCGTTGCCGAGTTAGAAGAAATACCCGATGGCGCATGGCCGCTGCGGGGCGAACGCGGCCTTACCTACTCAAGTACCTTGCCGATCGGCAATTCGTTGACTGAAGGGGAATGGTGGGCAGAAAATCACACTGACGATCCGCTGGTATCGGTGGATGAGGAATTTGCCGCAGCGATTGATCTGAAAATTGGCGACACGATCACCATTGGTATCCTGGGAGTCGAGAAGACGGCGACAGTCGCCAATTTCCGGCGGATTGACTGGGAGAATATGGGCTTCAACTTTGTGCTCGTATTTTCTGAGAATGCGATTGCTGATGCACCGCACAATCTGACGGCAACAATCGATTTACCACTAGGGGCACCTACCGGGCCATTGCTGCGACAAATGGTCCAGAAATTCCCCTCCAGTTCCGTCATCGAAATCGGGCAGGTGCTGGCCGAGGCACGGACCATTCTAAGCCAGGTTGGTCTCGCCACTTTCGCAGCGGCCTCTGTAGCCGTTCTGGCCGGGCTGGCCGTGTTGATCGGAGCTATCGCCGCGGCGCGGGCGTCCCGAACCTATGACACGGTGGTCATGCGCGTGCTGGGCGCAAGCCGGCGCCAAGTGCTCATCATGCAATTGGCCGAATATGGAATACTGGCCCTAACCCTCGCCATTGTGGCGCTGGGTCTAGGCAGCGGGTTGGCCTGGCTGGTCATTACGCAGTTGTTCGAATTTGACTGGTTGCCCAATTGGGGCGAGATATTAGCCGTGCTCGGCGGCGGATTGGCGTTTGTGCTGATCTTCGCTTTGGCAGGGTCAATACCCCTCCTCAGAGCCAAGCCCGCGCAGGCGCTGAGGGCGCTTTAGGAAAATACGTCGGCGATCTCATCGCCATAGACGGGCGGTCCATATTGGTTCTCGCCCTTCTGCGGTGGCAGTGACATCACGATCATATAACCGATCCAGCCAATGATGCTGAGCATGAACACAGCGAGTAAGGTCACGACAACCAACCATCCCGGCAATCCAAGATCATGGAAACGCCGCGATGTTAGTGCAAGTCCGGGCAAGAAGTTGCCAAAGAAAACCGCACTCCACAGTACAAGAAAGACAATCAGCCCAATACTGTCGCTGTCATCCAGTCCGGTTTCGCTAAAGCTGGCCTCACTGAACGCCAAAAACGCGATCCAAACTGCAACAATGATTGTATAGCTGAGTGTCAAATACGCGCTGAACCACCAGAACTCGCGTCTACCAGAACGCCCATCAAATTGGGCATAACGCTTGAGCGGCAAGATCATCCAGCCAAGGATGTTGCCCTTGGTTGGCAGCGCAGTGCTCATCGCTCTAAATCGCTTGGATCAGAGCGACAAAACACTGTGCTTCGCCGATCAATTGAAGACGTTGGTATCAACACCGCCCTTTGGGTCGGCACCATACTGGTTTTCGCCCTGAGTACCCTCAAGACACATGAACACCAACACAGCAATTCCGCCAACTAGGGGTACGAAACCCAACAAAACCCACCAACCGGATTTGTCTTGATCGTGGAAACGCCGCACTTGGACCGCGATACTCGGAATAATAATACCGAGCAGAAATATAGTAGTAAGCGGCCCGTAAACACCGCCAACCATACCGGCGAGGCCAAGCACACCTTCAACGATCGCGAGCACAACTGCGACGATGATAATCAGCAGAAAGAACATCCAATATTCTTTGCGCCGCGAACGGCCGCTAAAATCTGCATATCGTTTAAGCGGTAGTGTCATCCATTCCATATTAGTCCCTCCCTATCGAACCGGCATCAACGCACCATAAATCCGTTACGCTTGCAACAAAAAAGGGGCCACCGAACGGCAGCCCCTTTTCCTATTTGGTATGGTGTTCGCTTAGAATTTGAAGCGGACCAAGCCGCCATAAGTGCGTGGCGCACTCGGGTAACCAGAAACGGTACCTGCCTGAGCCACACCATCGAAGACTGTTGTGATGAACTGATTGTCGAGCAGGTTACGAGCGAACGCACCGACTTCAATACCATTTTCCATCTTGAACGTCATCGATGCGTTGACGAGGTTCACTTCACGACTAAAGATCTGAGTGTTCCCCAAGGCTGCGTTGAACGTCGGCAAGCCGTTATTAATCGGCGTATTCGCTTCATGGCTATAATCAATCCGAGTAATCAGCTGATTACCACTTGCGCCAAATTCATGCGCGTATGTAGCTGATGTAGAAATGGCAATTTCCGGGATACCAGCAGGTGTTACGCCAGTCAGATCGCCCAGAACACTTCCAGGGAAATCATCGAATAGCGGATCGAGATAGGTCATCGCAAATGTTAGCGTTAGGCCGTCAGTTGGCTGAATTGTTGAGTCAAACTCAAAACCAGTGACCGACTGCTGTCCGGCATTTTGCAACGCAAAACCAGTGCCGGTAAAGGCCAAGCTTTGGAAGCCAGTGATAGTTTGGTCGAACAATGCCAAGTTAAAGCCGAAGCCTTCCCACTGGCCTTTCACACCAATTTCATAAACCTTGGCATTTTCAGGACCGGCGAAACGCGAGCCGCTCCGCAGGTTCGGAATAGCAAGGCCTGCATCCAAGATCGGGGATGATGGCGCTGCGAAAGTAGAGCCGCCTGGTCCAGCAACAAAGTCCGTGCTTGATGGACGGCTATCGCGTGACAAGTTTACCGAACTGGCTTTGAAGCCCGTCGCATAGCTTGCGTAAGCGTTGATTTCTTCTGTTAGCCGGAATGACGCGCGCAGCAAATAGGTGAACTTGTCATCATTTGTCTTACCGTCTTCAACCGCATTCGGGATGGTCAAGAACGGGGGCTGGAATTGGAAGCCCTGCAAACCGATCAATGGGTTAACATTGGGATCTAATGCAGCAGCAAGCAGCGCATCTTGGTTGGCCTGTGGCAAGGCTTGGAATTGGTCACGGGTTGTGACCGTGCCCATTGTCGCACCAACGATAAACGCGTCGACCAAGTTGACCTGACCCAGTGGATCGGGGCTCAACTGAGAAAGCGCAAAATCTTTGCTATCATCGGTGTAGTTAAATCCAGCAGTGAAAACGATGCCATCCGCTGGTTCAAAATCAACCGTACCAAACACCGAGTAGGAGGTGTTATCCATCGAGAAGGTTTCTTGAGACAGCAAAGGTGTGCGGAAAATCGTTTCCTGACCCAAGCCCAGTCCTGCTTCCACACCGTTGAATATTGAAGGAGCACCGCTCAATACATCGGCAGGGTCACCGCCAGCCAGCAGTTCAAACACGTCACGAATTTGGCTACCATTTTGGATGGCACTATCCTGCGAGATAGACTCATCGAAGTAGTAACCGCCCAGCAGGAAGTTGATCGGGCCGTCAAAGTCTGAAGCTACACGGAATTCTTGCGTGAAGGTCTTAACTTCTTGCTCGCGTGTCTCAGTCGCGATGGATGCGCTGGTATAATCAATATCTGACAGGAAGAAGTTCTTCAGCTCACGATAGGCGGTGATTGATGTGAAGGACAACGCGCCGGCAGTATAATCAAGCTGTAACGAACCGCCATAATTGTCGACTTCGTTAGTCGGTACAAAGTTCAGGAAAGCATCGTAACTAAAGCGGTCTGTGCTCAACTGGCCGCCCACCGCATTGATAGCACCCGTGACCGGGCCAGATACAAGCGTAGTGACCTGACAGCAAACCTCATCGATACGCGAGTAATCTGCGATCGCACGAATTTTCAAATCGGATGTTGGTTCAAACAACAACTGTCCGCGTGCGGCCCAGCGGTTACGGTTGTTTTGCTCTTCATTGAGGTTAACGATGGTCGCATAGCCATCGCGCCTGTTGTAGCTGCCGTCGAGCGAGAATGCGATAGTTTCGCTGAGTGGGCCCGTTACGTCACCCTTAATAAGAACGTTATTAAAGTTACCATAGCTAGCCTCAACAGCTCCACCGAACTCGAACTGCGGCTCGCGTGTTACAACTGAGATAACACCCGCAGACGCGTTCTTACCAAACAGGGTCGATTGTGGGCCGTTCAGAACCTCAATACGTTGTACGTTAGGAAGATCGGAAAGCGCCGCTGCGGACCGCGAACGGAACACACCGTCAATGAACACACCAACAGACGGCTCGATGCCGAAGTTGTTATCGCCATTACCGAAACCACGAATGATGAAAGTCGATGCAGAAGATGTCTGCAACTGGCTAACGCGAAGCGAAGGAGTCACAGTTTGCAGATCGAGAACGTCGCGGATCTGGGCGTTCTCCAAAACTTCGCCGGATGTCACGGAAACGGAAATTGGAGTTTCTTGAAGCGTTGTTTCGCGTTTGGACGCAGTCACAACGATCACGTTACTATCGAAACTATCGTCTTCGACAGCGTCTGCTGAGGCATCTTGTGCCAACACCACGGTCGGGGCTGTCAAACCTGCAGTGGCTACACCTGCAAACAGTGCCGCACGCGCAACTTTACTGTCAAAAACAGTGAATTTCATAAATCATCCTCTACCATACGGACCGTTCTTGCGCGGCCCGCCTCTCCACTCGGGATAGGTATGCACAGCAGATAGGACAAGCATAATGCGCACAAGAGGCGGGGATTCCGTATATTGTTGCGCGCAGGACACAGTGTGCATCTGCGAAAGAAAGCTGCTTTGCGCTGTCCTGACAAAGCTTGCCCCTACTGCTCCCCTCCGCTAAGGCGCGCGCGATATTGCACTGCACAACAAAAGCAGTGCGTTTAACCGAAAGCATCATATAATGTCTGCGAACCAGCGCAACGTGGCGATTATCGCTCACGTCGACCACGGCAAAACCACCCTTGTCGACCAACTCTTCCGCCAATCCGGCACCTTCCGCGACAACCAGCGCGTGGATGAACGCGCGATGGATTCCAACGATCTGGAAAAAGAACGCGGCATTACGATTCTGGCGAAGTGTACGTCGGTCGAATATGGCGAAGGTGAAGATGCCCGCCGCATCAACATCGTCGACACACCCGGTCACGCCGATTTCGGCGGCGAAGTGGAACGTATCTTGTCCATGGTTGATGGCGTGATCCTGCTGGTGGACAGCAGCGAAGGCGCGATGCCGCAGACCAAATTCGTGACCGGCAAAGCGCTGGCGCTTGGCCTGAAGCCGATCGTGGTCGTGAACAAGATCGACCGTCCCGATGGCCGCGCTGAAGAAGTTCTGGACGAAGTGTTCGACCTGTTCGTGTCACTGGAAGCCAATGATGAACAACTGGACTTCCCGGTGCTCTACGCATCAGGCCGTGATGGCTATGCCAGCGAAGACATCAACGCCCGCGATGGTGACCTGACACCACTGTTCGAGAAGATCGTTGATCACGTACCGGCCCCGGAAGCAGACGTTGATGCGCCGTTCAAGTTCTTGGTCACTTTGCTGGACCGCGACAATTTCCTTGGCCGTGTCCTTACTGGTAAAGTCCAATCGGGCACCATCAAGGTAAACTCGCCCATCCACGCTTTGGATGCGGAAGGGAACGTGATCGAAACAGGCCGGGCATCCAAGCTGATGTCGTTCGAGGGTCTGGAGCGGGTACCGGTAGAAGAAGCAAAAGCGGGCGACATCATTTCGCTTGCCGGCCTCGCCGTGGCAACCGTGTCGAATACTATTTGCGATCCGGCTGTGACAGAACCGTTGCACGCGCAGCCAATCGATCCGCCGACACTATCGATGCGTTTTGCAGTGAACGACAGCCCGCTGGCCGGACGCGAAGGCTCCAAAGTCACATCGCGTATGATCCGTGACCGTCTCGCTCGTGAAGCAGAAAGCAACGTTGCGATTAAAGTCACCGAGTCGAGCGACAAAGACAGCTTTGAAGTTGCTGGCCGCGGCGAATTGCAGCTGGGCGTTCTAATCGAAACCATGCGCCGCGAAGGGTTCGAGCTGGGCATCAGCCGCCCGCGCGTGCTGTTTGGCGAAGATGAAAACGGCAAGCGCACAGAGCCATACGAAACTGTCGTGATCGACGTTGACGATGAATATTCCGGCACAGTGGTTGAGAAGCTCGCCCTACGTAAAGGTGAAATGACCGATATGCGCCCAAGCGGCGGCGGCAAGACCAGGATCACCTTCAGCGCCCCGTCACGCGGCCTGATCGGTTATCACGGGGAATTCCTGACCGACACACGCGGTACGGGCATCATGAACCGCCTGTTCGAAAAATACGGACCGTACAAAGGCAAGATTGAAGGCCGCGCCAATGGTGTTCTGATCAGCCGTGAGAACGGCGAGGCTGTAAGCTATGCACTCAACATGCTCGAAGAACGGGGCATCCTGTTCGTTCGTCCGAAAGAGAAGCTATATGAGGGCATGATTATTGGCGAAAATGCCAAGCCTGAGGACATGGAAGTGAACCCCATGAAATCGAAGCAGCTCACCAACTTCCGCTCGACTGGTAAAGACGATGCGATCCGCCTTACTCCGCCGAAATTGATGACTTTGGAACAAGCCATCGCATATATCGACAATGATGAAATGGTTGAAGTGACACCGGAAAATATCCGCTTGCGCAAAGCGACACTCGACCCGAACGAGCGCAAGAAAGAAAAGAAGAAGATGGAAGACTAGTCCAATAGATTAGCGTTTTTCGATCACGCAGCGGCGATGCCCACCAGAAAGGCAATCGTCGCTGCAATCGGCAAAGTGGCCACCCAAGACAGGATAACATTGCGGACCATAGACAAGTCCAATGTTCCCGCTGCTGCGCCAGTGCCTATAATCGAACCAACCGACACATGAGTCGTTGAAACCGGCAAGCCAAACCGGCTGGCACATAATACCAAACCTGCGGTGATGAGATTTGCCGACACGCCCTGCGTCGCATCCAGCCGATTGATTTTCAGGCTCATCGTTTCTGCAACACGGCGGGATAGCAACCACCCACCCACCACCATTGCGGCCGTGACCGCCAAAGCCGAATAGGCAGGCGTGGCCACTTGCGTACCGATCAACAGCGCCGCCAGTTTTGGCGTGTCGTTAACCCCGCGGGCGAAGCAAATGCTGGTCGCTGATAAATAGTGCACCGCGTCCATGGCTTTCGCTGGTCGATCATTCGTCTGCTCGGCGATTTCAGGCTTTGTGCTTTCTGCAGATAGCCGCTTTCGCCTGCGAACCTGACGGATCACCAGGTACGCGGCGAACGCCAAGAACGCCGATAGGAACGGGCTGGTCAAAAGTGGCAAAACAAATTTGGCACCCAGATTGCCAAGATTGATGGAAGTTTCGCTTTGGGCCAGACCTGCCCCCACCAGACCACCGACCAAGGCATGGGTGGTCGATATGGGAAAACCCAGTCGGGTCGCCAGAATAACCGTAATGGCCGCGCCGCCAGCAACGGCCAGCGCGAATTGCGGGGCATTGGCAAGTTCATCGCCAACCAGCCCTTTGCCCGAAAATTGCTGGACCAAAGCATCGGCCACCAGAACCGAAGTAATACCGCCCAACAGCGTTGCGATGGAGGCAAATATCAACGCCCGACGATAGCTGAGCGAGGCACTGCCCCAAACCGTGGCGAACCCCTTGAAATTATCGTTGGCGCCATTGCTGAAGGCGAGAAACAAGGCTGTGAAGCCCAACAGTAATATGATCATTCAAAACCCTAAATGTTGAGCAATATGGAGAATGGAAATACGGGACCACTCGCGGTGAACGGTCTTCTCTTGGCCAAAGAGATACCGGCATTTGTCAGAACCGTGTGGTAAACTCGATCAGCCATTGCGGCAGAACATCAAGCAGAGCGATTTCGATAAGTTTGTCAAAGCCGGTTAGTACCATTGCGCCCACAACCAGCAGCGACACGCCGAAGATCGGTTTCGCATAGCGGGAAATAGACTGCATCGTCTTGCCCCGTTCACCCAATGCTTTGCGTGAGCCATAGGCGAATAATAGGATCGACGTTGCGACGCCCAATCCAAACACAAAGAACGTAAAAAACGCTGATGCCAGATTTTCGCCTTGGCTCGCTGCGGCAATCGCAACGCCCAATGTCGGGCCGACACAGGGGGCCCATACCAGCCCAAGCAATGCGCCGATCGAATATTGGCCGATCATCCCCTCTCCGCTGACATTGCCCAACGCCCGGTTGCCCAGGTTGGTAAGAGGCGCAGCGGCCGCGCTTAGGGCCGCTTGCGCCCTCGGGATCAATAGCAGCACACCTGCCAGAACAAGCAATCCACCAGCAAAACTGCGTACAGCTTGTTCATTGATACCCAGCGAAAAGCCAAAGGCGATCACCACAAAGCCGAAAATAGTGAAGGATGTGACCATGCCGGCCGCCAATGCGACCGGACCGAATTTGCCCTTCCCCAACGCCGAAGCGATCAGGATGGGAATGAGCGGCAGCACGCAAGGGTTGAGGATAGTTACCAACCCCGCGACGTAAGCCAGAAAGGTGCTGCCGATCATTGCGCTTGTCCTAAACGGTCAAATCAGCAATCAAATCGCGCCGAGCACAACGCTGCGCAGACGTTTGCGGTTAGTTTCAGCGATAGAGCGGGCAGTTTCTTTTTTGCCTTTGAACACGACGATGGTCGACTGGCGCGGAATACGGTTGGCGCGCAGGAAACCTTTATCGCTGTCGAAGTCTACTTTGATGAAGACAACATCTTTCAATCGCTTATCGGCGCGCAGTTCATTCAAAATCGGTTGTTGGGCACGGCAAGTCGGGCACCAGTCAGCATGCACATCGACAATAATCGTTTTGCCAGCATTTTGTGCACGGGCAAAACTTTCATCGCTATAGCTGGTCCAAGCCGGAGCTGCGGCGACTGGCGTCAATGCAAATAGGGCAGCGATCGCAGCGAACAGGGAAAGCAGTTTCTTCATAAATAATCCTTGAGCGGGAATGGGGTCTACTTGTGCGTTCGTTGGGACAGGGCAATTGGTTACACACTCAACGAATAAATAATTCACTGCACGCAACCTGTTACAAATAGGCGCAATTACCTATCCCTGCTCAGCTGCCGAATTAAATGCAGATGGGTAGTCCCTGCCTCTCTAGCAGGAGGAACAGATGTTCGACGATCACGCCGCCCAACCGCAACCCCGCCACCGGAATTTGCCACGTGGTGGACTGGCGCTGCCCTTTCCAGACGAAGCCTTTAGCGTCGTCACGCTGGATGCCGCCGAATGCGCGCTTTGCGGCGGCACCACCTCGGCAGTGGCCTCCGGAGCAGTGGAAACTGCTGAAGCAACCGCACAGCGGATTAACACGCGGTGGGCACAGCACCTAGCGTCCATCAGCCATGAATTGCGAACCCCGCTAACCGGTATCGCAGGATTTGCGTCGTTGCTGGATGGCCCCGATCTGAACGATGAACAGCATCAGTTGGTCGAGCGGATCACGGCCTGTAGCGAAACGATGTTGGCGATGGTCAATGATTTGCTGGATGAAGCCATGGCCCAAAACGGCGATGTTCGTATCACCGCCAAACCATTCTCCCCAGCCCAACTGGCACGTGATTGCACCGCAATGGTGGCGGCCGCCCACGGCAGAGACAATACCGTGCTAAGCTGCCGGATCGATCAGTCGGTTCCATCTGTGGCGCGCGGTGACGCAGCCCGTTTGCGGCAGATCGTGACGAACTTGCTAGCCAATGCCGCACAGGCGACAGGGAAGAACGGCGGCGGGCAGGTCCAGCTGGTTCTTCGGCAACGCGCCCACCAGCTCATCTGGAGCGTGGTAGATAACGGCCCGGGTCTATCGGCAGAAGAACTTAGCCGGATATTCCTGCCGTTTGAGCAAGCCAGCATCACCCGCCCTCACGACAATGCAATTTCCGGCGTTGATGCCAGTCCGGTTACGGAAGCGAGCGCTGGCGTGGGTTTGGGCCTCAGCATTGCCCAAAAATTGGCGGAGAAAATGGGCGGTAAAATTACGGTCCGCAGCACACCGGGCCGCGGATCTGTATTTTCCTTGTATCAATCATCGCAACAGACCCGCCCCGCCCACGTACCGCTAACCAGCCTGAACGCGCTGCAATTACCGCGTATTTTGGTATGCCAAGCAAGCGAGAGTGAACGCGTGCAAACGGAGGCCATCTTGCAAGCCTTTGGCTTTCAGTTCGATCATATCAATACCGCGGTGGAAGCGATCACCATGTTGCGAACCGCAGAGCTGAATGACTATCCCTACATCGCGATCATGATGGATTTGGATCACGAACCAGACACAGTTCTGCATGTTATCCGGACATTGCGTATAGCGGGAATGACGCCGCACGCCCTGCCCGCATTCGCCCTCTCTCACGGTTCACAGAACAGTGAAGACGCCGCTGTATACGAAGCTGCTGGCTTTCAGAGCGTGCTTTCAAAACCGCTATCCCACGCGGCATTCGCAGATCTCGCGCAGGGGTTAGTAGCGCCGACACCGCGGCAGGCAAAAAATCATATGACCGGGAACACCACGTTAAAAGCCGCTCGCTTATAAGGGCATGATATTGTGAGCACTATGCTGCCAGTGGTCACCAGCTCGATGTCCTGTTACCTGTTCGGTTATGCAAACAGGAATATTGATCTCTCTCGCTGGCTATTTTCTGCTGATGATCGCCATCGGTATATATGCCTGGCGCAAATCCACGTCTGACAGCGCAGGATATCTGCTGGCCGGACGCAATCTACATCCTGCCGTTGCGGCCCTCTCGGCTGGTGCTTCCGATATGTCGGGCTGGTTACTGCTGGGCCTACCCGGCGCGCTATATGCCGCCGGCTTGGTGGAGGCATGGATCGGTATCGGCCTGTTCGTGGGCGCTCTGGTCAATTGGTGGGTAGTGGCGCCCAGACTGCGCAAGCAAACAGAAGAACTTGGCAATGCGCTTACCATCCCGCAATTTCTCGCCAATCGATTTCCAGAACGCGCCACAGCCTTAAGGCTGGTCGCTGCGATCATCATCGTCGCATTCTTCGCGGTCTATACTGCCGCTGGCATGGTGGGCGGCGGCAAGCTGTTTGAAACCAGCTTCGCCAGCCTGTTCGGCGATGTTGGGATCAGTGATTACATGCTCGGCATTTGGATCACCGCCGGGGTCGTGCTCGCCTACACCATGGTTGGTGGCTTTCTGGCGGTCAGTTTAACCGACTTTGTCCAAGGCTGCATCATGGTGGTGGCGCTGGTTCTGATGCCAGCAGTGGTCATTTGGGGTGGCAAAGACATTGGCGGTCTGGGCGAATTATCTGCGATACCAGATGCCCTATCCCAGATCGGTCCAGCCTATCTGAACCTGTCTACCGGCCTGACTTTTGTCGGCTTTCTGAGCGCGGTGACATGGGGCCTTGGCTATTTTGGACAGCCGCACATTATCGTGCGGTTCATGGCTATCCGCAGTGTGGCTGATGTGAAAATAGCGCGCCGGATCGGGATGAGCTGGATGGGCGTCGCGCTGCTTGGCGCGATTGGTGTCGGCATCGCTGGACGCGCCTATGCAGAGGCCAATGCGCTGATCGTCGAAGACCCCGAAACCATCTTCATCATTCTGGCCAATTTGCTGTTCCACCCTTTGATTACCGGATTTTTGCTGGCGGCATTGCTCGCTGCCATCATGAGCACAATCAGTTCGCAATTGCTGGTTGCGTCATCGTCCCTGACAGAAGACTTCTACCGGCTGCTCCTGCGCAAGGATGCAAGCGAGCGCGAAACCGTGAACATTGGCCGCCTGTGCGTGCTGCTGGTTGCGTTGATGGCCATAGTGATCGCAAGTAACCCGGACAGCCAGGTGCTGGGCCTGGTATCCAACGCTTGGGCAGGATTTGGTGCGGCGTTCGGGCCGCTTATCATACTCTCGCTCACATGGGACAAGATGACCGGCAACGGGGCGTTAGCTGGCTTGATCGTGGGGGCAGCGACCGTGACAGCGTGGATCAGTCTGGGCTGGAATGCTCAGTTCATGGGCGGCGGCGGAGTGTATGAGATTATTCCCGGCTTTATCGCTGCATGGATCGCGATTGTGGCGGTAAGCCGCCTGACCAAACAGAGGGAGATGGTTTGATGGCCAAAATTACCGGATTGGGCGGGGTCTTTTATGTGGTGAAAGACCCGGCAGCAACGCGGGCTTGGTACCGTGAAAAGCTGGGGCTGGACGGAGAATATGGCCCGCAACTGAGCTGGTCGGAAGAAACGGGTGACCAGCCATATTCTCTCATCAGTCATTTCAAAGAGTCCAAATATCTTGAACCGGGCAACCCCCATTTCATGATTAATTTACGGGTTGATGACCTCGACAGCTTTGTCACGCTATTGAAAAGCCGCGATGTCGAGGTGCTCGACTTTGTCGATGAAGGATACGGCAAATTCGCATGGGTGCTGGACCCCGACGGCGTCAAAATTGAGCTGTGGCAACAAGTCGAAGCGCCCTAATCGTCGCCTGAACCGAGCGGTGTTTACGATCCGCTAACCATAGAATTTCAAGTGCCGTTAACCGTGTTCTGTCATTGCAGGGCGCATGTGGAAACAATGGACAGCACTGGGCTTAGGGTTGGCGCTTAGCGCCTGTAACCTCGTGCCTGCTGGCGTTGGCGGCAAAGAAAGTTCGGCAAAATCCCGTACAACTTCTGTCTCAGCCCCCATTACAATGTCAGCTGGTGGCCGCCAATGTTTGACACAATTGGACAAAACCGGCTCCCGCTTCTCTGCCCTGCCAGACAAATATTTCGGCGCGGGATGCTCTACCGTAAATGCCGTCACTCTGGCCCAGTTGAGAGGCGACACCGCGCGCTTCGAGATTTCTAATCTGGGTCCGGTGACCTGCCCCACCGCCAGCGCGTTTGCCAGTTGGGCGCGTTTCGGCGTGGACCGCGCCGCGCGTCAAATATTGGGCAGCGAGCTTGTCCGGATTGAAACCATGGGCAGCTATAATTGCCGTAATGTGGCGGGCAGCAATCGTCGGTCGGCCCATTCGCGTGCTGAGGCAATTGATGTCGCCGGTTTTGTATTGGCCGATGGCCGCCGGATCATACTGACCGAAGATTGGGACAATGGAACCCCGGCAGAGCGGAAATTCCTGCGCACGGTCCACCGCAGCGCGTGTAAACGGTTTGGCACTGTTTTGGGGCCGGAATATAATTCTGCCCACCGCGACCACTTCCATCTGGAGAAAGGCAATAGCAGTTTTTGCAGATAGCTTGTCCTAGATTTGCGCCTCCAGCCGAACACGAACAGCCTCTGCAGAATGCTTGGCACCTAATTTCGACATCATATTGGCGCGGTGAATTTCCACCGTCCGGGGGCTGATATTTAGCTCGCGGGCAATTGCCTTGTTACTGTGTCCTTTTGTCAGCCAATCCAGAACTTCGCGTTCCCGTGCCGACAAATGATCAATCCGATCTCGTGCTTCGACCAGTTTGCGCCGAGCCTTGCTATATTGGACCGCCTCGTCCCCCAAGCGAGAAAGAGCCTCATCAAATACCGCCAGTGTCAACGGCGTAGTGAGGTAATCAAGAGCGCCCGCCCTCATGGCCATGACCACCCGTTCTGGATTGGGCTCATCAGCCAACGCAATAAGGGGCAGCCAGATACTGGCATCACCCATTTGCCGGATCAAACGAGCTACTCCGCCGGTCGCGTCATCATCACGGGCGACTACCAAACCCCCTGACAGGGGCCGCGCCGCCAGTTCGGCAAAATCGGCGTACACCTCGGCATGATAACCAAGGTCAAAAGCCGTGCGTGAAAGTTCCGCCCGATTGCGTGAGTTTGAGTCTACAAAGTGGATTGTGAATGTTCTGTCCATGCGCAAATTAGTGCAACGAACGATCGTAAATCGCACGCGCTCACTACTCTATTTTGGACCAATTTAGCGCGCCAACTTATCGACGCGCCGCGCCGGATCATTGATCCAAAATGGACCCAAAATACGCGAAAATGCTCAGCCAAAAATACCTAAGAGCTTGTCACTAAGTGCTTCTACTTAGACGAAAAACTATAATCGGGCAGCGAGTGAAAGGCTGTTTTCAATGCATCGCCCCAGCTTGATGATATGGCTTGGAAATAAGGATCATCCTGTGTGATCCGCCGCTGATAGGACGGCGCGAAAGTATCCCGTTCAATAACCATCATATCCAACGGCAAACCAACCGACAGGTTCGCTTTCAGCGTGGAATCAAATGATACCATCAGCAGCTTGGTGGCATCTTCAAAGCTCATCGTGCGGTCATATGCGCGCAGGATTATCGGCCGGCCATATTTGGTTTCACCGATCTGCAAAAACGGTGTGTCCGCGCTCGTTTCTATAAAATTACCTTCCGGATAGATCATGAACATGCGCGGCTCCATCCCGTCGATCTGTCCGGCCAAGATGATTGATGCGGTAAAACGGCCCTTCCCGCGCGCGCCGTTGCTGTCTTGGGTGCGCTGGATGGTAGAGCGCAGCAGCTGTCCGATTTCAGAAGCGACTTGGAACATGGTTGGCGCTTTTAGCAGCACGTTGTCGCGGTCTTCGGGTGCTTTGGTGCGTTCTTCCAGCTGGCTAATCACCGCTTGGGTTGTGGCCAAATTGCCCGCCGTCATAACAGTCAAAACGCGCTCGCCGGGTACCTGCCAATGGAACATTTTGGAGAATACAGAAATGTTATCGACGCCCGAATTGGTGCGGGTGTCGCTCATCATAACCAGGCCCTTGTCGAGCACCATGCCAACGCAATATGTCATTTAGAATCCCTTTGCCGCCAACGATCGGCAGGCACCGCCAATTACAGCAGCGAAAGGTGCGGGTCCATACAGATTATTGTTGGACAATCTGCTGCTGTTCCACAGCAACTTCGACCCGCAGATCCTCGTTCCGGGTGCCAAAACTAATGCCGGTAATAGGCGCAGCATCACGGTAATCACGGCCAGTTGCAACGCGGACATAGCGCGGATCAGGGCTAATCCCGTTAGACACATCAAACCCGACCCAGCCCAGCCCTTCAATATGCGCTTCGGCCCATGCGTGTGTGGCTTCTTGGTCGATCCGATCATTCATCATCAGATAGCCGCTGACGTAACGCGCCGGAATATCCATCGCACGCGCAGCACCAATAAAGATATGCGCATGATCCTGGCATACACCAGCGCCTTGTTTGGCGGCCTCTTCCGCTGTCGTGGTCACCGCAGTTTGTCCGGTTTGATAGGCCACCGCATCGCGTATCCGTTCGGACAATGCGTGAAGATCATCAACCGTTGCACCGGTATCTTTATTGACCGTGTGCGTCATCCGGCGCACTTCCGCGCCGGGTTTAGTCAAAGGAGTTTGGCCGAGAAAGCTCCACAACGGCAAGTGGCCCGAATGCTTGCCGATCACCCCAGCATTGTCCTGCGTATCCACCAAACCGGCGCAGCTTATCGTAACCTCGCGTGTGTCCGGCTCCACCCCTACCAAAGTTACCGTATTATAGTTCTGGTCTTCATACTCCAGTTCCTTGGACGCATTCTGGTAGGACATATTCCATTCCAGAATTTCCTGCCCCTGCGTAGCTTTGGGGGTCAAACGCAGCCGTTGCAGCGCATGCACAACCGGGTCTGCAAAACTGTAATGGGTGGTATGGCGAATGGATAATCTCATAGCGTCAATCCACAAACCGATAGTCTTCAGAGATCGCTGCAGCGATGGCTGAATTACTGTTGATGAAATCGATCAGAAACTGATGCAGCCCTTGCTCAAACACATCATCAATCGTTGTGTCATTCATACGCATATCGGCTTTGCGCATCAGTTCTGTCGATAGCACTTCGTTTTTATGTATCCGCTCCAGCGCGGCGAGATTGTCCCGCAAATCCGAATGGCAAAAAGCCAGGCTGCGCGGAAACCGTTCGTCCAAAACCAGAAATTCAACGATCCCGCGGGCGTCGATTTGACCAGCATGGAGCCAGCGATACGCCCTGTCCCCGGACACTGATCGCAACACATTGTCCCATTGGCCCTTGTCCAAACTGGACCCGACATAGGATAGCGACGGCAACAGCAGGTAATATTTGATATCCAGAATACGGGCGATGCTATCCCCCCGCTCCACCAAGGTGCCAGCCCGAGCGAAATGGAAACCCGCATCGCGCAAAATAGAATTCTGCATGGCGCCGTGCGCTTGCATCCCGGCGCGGCGAATATCCGCAACCACCTTGCCCAAATTGCCTTGGGCGACTGGCCGAACCATATCTGCCCTCAGCTGCATCCATCCTTCGTTGATGGCTTCCCACAATTCTGTGCTGATGGCGTTCCGCACCAGCCGGGCGTTGGTGCGGACCTGTTCAAAAGTGCTCAGAATGTTGGCGGGATTATCCCGGTCACGCAGAATGAAATTCCACACATCAGATCCAACATATTCATCAAACTTGGCTTCATATGCAGCTTTCTGGCCTGATGCTACAATCACGGAACGCCATTCATCGGCAGCGTCAGTGTGATCACGGGTAAGCGCCATACGCAGGCCCGCATCCAACAAACGCGCGGTATTCTCTGCACGCTCGAGATAGCGGAACATCCAGAACAAACCATTGGCAGTCCGGCCTAACATAGGTTGCTCCTAAGGATGGCGTTGTTCAGCATCAGTCTTTTAGCACCCATGTATCTTTGGTGCCCCCGCCTTGGCTGGAATTGACTACAAGAGACCCTTCTTTCAGCGCAACGCGGGTCAAGCCGCCGGGCGTGATGTCTATCCCATCGGGCGACACCAGTACAAAGGGCCGCAAATCGACATGACGCGGCGTCAAACCTTTGCGGGTAAAAATCGGTGTGGTGGACAATGACAGTGTCGGTTGCGCGATATAATTGGTCGGGTTGGCGGTTAGCTTTTTGCGGAACTTCGCGATTTCTTTTTTGGACGAAGTCGGGCCGATCAGCATCCCATAACCGCCCGATCCGTGCACTTCCTTGACGACTAATTCTTCAAGGTTATCGAGCACATAGGCCAGACTGTCATCATCTGCGCAGCGCCAAGTTTGCACATTGGGCAAAAGCGGCTTCTCACCAGTATAGAACTCCACGATTTCAGGCATGAAGCTGTAAACAGCTTTGTCATCGCACACGCCCGTTCCCGGCGCATTAGCAATGGTGACACCGCCAGACCGGTACACATCCATTATTCCAGGAATGCCCAGCACACTGTTTGGATCAAAGGTCAGCGGATCAAGATAATCATCATCGACCCGGCGATAAATGACATCGACGGGCTCATATCCCTTTGTCGTGCGCATCTGCACGCGGCCATCAACCACGCGCAAATCACTGCCTTCGACCAGTTCTGCGCCCATTTGATCGGCCAAAAAGGCATGCTCGAAATACGCCGAATTATAGATCCCCGGCGTGAGCACCGCGACATTGGGCTTGCCTCTGGTGGCTTCCGGAGCACAAGCGGCGAGGCTTTTTGCCAAACGCCGCGGATAGTTGGAGACAGTTTCCACACCGACCTGAGAGAACAATTCGGGGAACATCCCCATCATTGTTTCGCGGTTTTCCAGCATATAGCTGACCCCCGACGGGGTTCGCGCATTGTCTTCCAGCACGTACCAATCATTGGGACCTGTCCTGACCAGATCAATGCCCACAATATGCGTGTACACTCCGCCCGGCGGGGTAAATCCGACCATCTGTTGCAACCAAGCATTGTTATGACGAAACAAACGTTCAGGCACACGGCCCGCACGGATAATTTCCTGCCGGTGATAGAGGTCGTGCATAAACGCATTTAATGCACTGACCCGCTGTTCAATGCCGCGTGTCAGCTTGCGCCATTCGGCCGCAGCAATGACCCGCGGAACCATATCAAACGGGATCAGCCGTTCTTCAGCTTCATCCTCGCCATAGACGTTGAACGTAATGCCGGTTTTGCGAAAGCTGGTTTCCGCATCACGATGCTTGCGCTTCAGCCAGTTTGCATCCTGCGCTGTGAACCAATCACTATATCCTGCGTAAGCAGAACGAACGCTGCCGTCTGGCTCGTACATTTCGTCAAACTTGGCGTGATCTTCGCTCATAGGCTGAAATGTCTCATGCAATCGCGGTCCATTGCTGGGTGAGCAATGCGGCAACCGAAGTTCTATAGTGACAGCGAATTACAACTCTGCAAGTTCCTTTAGCACAGCCTGGATACTATTGGGAGAATAGGAGAAGCCAATATGGGTGCAGTCGACCTGTATAGCTCGATCGCGCTCGCCAGTGTCACCCCTCGACGCAGGCGGATGGATAACGCCATCGCGCTCGCTCCACAGCGCGACAGTGTCGACTGGGGGCTTAGTGCTTACAGGATATTCCACGGGCGGCTTATCGACCGGATGGCCAGCAATAAATTGATAGACACGCCACGCATTATTGGCGCGCGGGTTTCCGGAAAAGGGTGAGCCCATCGTAATGACCTTTGCCACCTTATCAGGATGTTGATTGGCCAATTCACGGGCAAACAGCCCGCCCAAACTCCAACCAATGAGCACCACATCCCGGCCGTAACGCTGGTGTATTTGCACCAACCGCTTGCCCAACCTTTCGACATTGTCATCAGTCGGCCCAAAATTGAAACCCAGCCCCCAGCGTTTTACCCTATGCCCTGCACGCTCGATATTCTTGGCGAGATAACCCATTTGCATGGGATGCGAGGCAAATCCCGGCAACAACATGACCGTCTGCGGCGCGGTAGCAGGTTCGATTGGCAGGTTGCGAAATGGCCTGACGAACGGTTCCCGAAAGACGCTGAGTTCACCGAGCAATAGGCGCAATGCCGGCCGATCGACCTGTTCCGGCAATGGCTGCCTCGCTAAATTCCACCGGCGCGATAATTCCTCACGCGACCAAATCGGCATCAGGGGCAGTCGCCAATACGTTCCGATTTCACATTCATTTTCATGGCAATTTCGCCCATTACGCTGGCATCGATTTTCATATCCATGACAAGATCAAACCCGGTATCTTCGACCGTTCCAGCGATGGCCACATCGCCGCCGGAACCGAGCGGCCCTTCACATGTCATAACCGAGTCCAATTCTGAACCGTCCACCGCGAATTTAGAGAAACTGCAACTTCCCCCCCCGCTGGCTTCCGAAATGCCTTTCACAACATCTTTAACGCCCTTGTCGGATTCTTCCTGCGTTACGCATTGCTCGCTGACATCAGGTTTCAGATCACCCTTTTGCTTCATCATATCGGCTTGTTCAGGGGCCAGATCCGCGACATCCACATCCAGCAATTTGGTTGTGATCCGGTACAGACCCGGCGTTTGGGTCGGCAATTTCTCAATCTCGGCTTGGACTTCTTCTGGTGATTTGGGCTCTTCAGCCTCACTTCCACAAGCGGCAAGGGCAAGCACCAGAAACGGAACGGCACAGCGTGAGATCATTGGAATTTCCTCAAATTTAGACGCCTGTCAGGCTAGCGCGACAATATGCTGGTGCCAAGCCGCATCTGGCGCTTGCCCGCAGCGCTATAGCATCCCATATCCCAATTTATGTCAGAACTCGTCATCCGCCGCGGCTTAGAAGAACCCGATACCAGCGGGGATTTTGTTCCGCACAAGCCCAATCGGCCTGAAAAATCGATGCCGGGCAAAAAGTTTGAACTGGTATCCGAATATTCGCCAGCCGGCGACCAACCGACCGCCATCGCAGAATTGGTTGGCGGCGTGCATGAAGATGATAAAACGCAGACCCTGCTGGGGGTAACCGGTTCGGGCAAGACATTCACGATGGCCAAAGTGATCGAGGAAACGCAGCGCCCTGCCCTGATCCTTGCGCCCAATAAAATCCTCGCCGCGCAGTTATACGGGGAATTCAAAAGCTTCTTCCCGAATAATGCGGTCGAATATTTCGTATCGTATTACGACTATTACCAGCCAGAAGCCTATGTCGCCCGTAGCGATACCTACATCGAAAAAGAATCCTCGGTGAATGAAGCGATCGACCGGATGCGCCATTCCGCAACCCGGTCGCTGCTGGAACGCGATGATGTGATCATCGTCGCGTCGGTATCCTGTCTCTATGGTATCGGATCGGTCGAAACATATTCGGCGATGATTTTCGATATCAAGAAAGATACCGCTGTCGATCAGCGCGAACTGATCCGTAAACTCGTCGCGCTGCAATATAAGCGCAATGACGCTGCCTTTGTGCGCGGAACGTTTCGGGTGCGCGGGGATAATCTGGAGATATTTCCCAGCCACTATGAAGATATGGCGTGGCGGATCAGTTTCTTCGGCGATGACATTGAAGAAATTCACGAATTTGATCCGCTGACCGGCACCAAAGGCGCCAGTCTCGATACGGTGCGCGTCTATGCAAATTCGCACTATGTCACGCCGGGGCCAACAATGAAGCAGGCCAGCGAGGCGATCAAATTCGAGCTGCAAGAACGGCTGAAAGAATTGAATGAAGAAGGCCTGCTGCTGGAAGCTCAACGGCTGGAGCAGCGGACCAATTTTGATCTGGAAATGATCGCCGCCACCGGAAGCTGTGCTGGGATCGAGAATTACTCGCGCTTCCTAACGGGCCGTTTGCCTGGCGAACCGCCACCCACCCTGTTTGAGTATCTGCCGGAAAATGCGTTACTGTTTGTGGATGAAAGCCACCAGACCGTGCCGCAGATCGGCGCGATGTCGAAAGGCGATCACCGCCGCAAGCTGACGCTCGCCCAATATGGGTTCCGTTTGCCCAGCTGTATCGACAACAGACCGCTACGTTTTAACGAATGGGACGCAATGCGCCCGCAAACCGTTGCTGTCTCCGCCACTCCCGGCAATTGGGAAATGGAGCAGACCGGCGGCGTCTTTGCCGAACAGATCATCCGGCCCACCGGCCTGATTGACCCACCGGTAGAAATCCGCCCGGTCGAGGATCAGGTACAGGATTGCATTGTGCAATGCCGCGAGACAGCCGAGCAAGGATACCGTACTTTAGTCACTACGCTGACCAAGCGGATGGCCGAAGATCTGACCGAGTTTATGCATGAGGCAGGCCTGAAAGTCCGCTATATGCATAGCGATGTCGAAACGCTGGAACGGATTGAACTGATCCGCGATTTGCGGCTGGGCGTGTATGACGTGCTGGTTGGTATTAACTTGCTGCGCGAGGGCCTCGACATTCCCGAATGCGGACTGGTCGCAATCCTTGATGCGGACAAGGAAGGCTTTCTGCGCAGCGAAACATCGCTGGTGCAAACCATCGGCCGCGCCGCGCGGAATGTGGATGGCAGGGTCATCCTCTATGCCGACCGGATTACCGGCAGCATGGAACGCGCCATGGCCGAGACCGACCGGCGGCGGGAGAAACAGGAAGCCTATAATAAAGAGCACGGGATTACCCCGACGACGATCAAACGTAACATCGCTGATATTGTCGGTGATACGGCCAGCAAAGACGGCGTCACTGTCGATATTGGCGATGATCAGGTCAATAATCTGGTCGGTCACAATCTGCGCGGATATATCGAAGACTTGGAAAAACGGATGCGCGATGCCGCCGCCAATCTCGAATTTGAAGAGGCGGGCCGTATCCGCGACGAGATCCGCAAATTGGAAGCCGATGAGCTGGGCATCCCCGACGGCGACAAGAAAGCACCCATCATCGGGCGCGCTCAAGAGGGTAAGCCCGGCACACGGAAGCTACGCTACGGAAAATCACAGAAGAAGTGGGGCAAATGAAGTTCTACGCATCAGCTCTGCTTGCCGCTCTGGCCCTATCCGCTTGCAAGCCGCCCGCGTCTGACGAGTATTCCGGGCGCGGGGAAGCTGCAGATCAAACGACGGGGCCGTCCGCTCCAATCGCTTCCCCTGATACGACTGACGCATTTTGGGCGGACAGTACGCAAGGTGATCGCATTATCTATGGGCAGCCGGGCAAGGCCCCCTATTTGGCGTTATCATGCGAAGAAAGCGCGGATGGCTCGGACATCCATGTTACGCGGTTCACGCAGGCAGACCGCGAAGCGCAGGCATTGATGGCGCTGATTGGCAATGGCCATATGGCGAGGCTGCCTGTCGATGCGACCTTCAATGGCACGGTCTGGTTATGGGAAGGCCGCTATAACGCCGCCGATACTGATTTGGATGTACTCACCGGCCCGCGCCAAGTGGAATTGACCATACCGGGCGCCGGCCGCGTAGTGCTCAACCCCAGCGACCGTCCGGCGCAGCTAATTGCCGAATGCCGCAGATCCGCAGCTATGGACGCTGCGCTTCCGTAATCAAACTGTCGGGTGTCAAAACTTGGGGGAGCTGTTCCGCCTCAGCGCCCGGCGCATACCAAATATAGAGCGGCACGCCCGCTGCGCCCTGCTGCGTGAGATAGGCTGTTATTTCGGCATCTCTGCGGGTCCAGTCGCCGCGCATCGCAATTACGCCCGCTTGTTCAAATGCGGCCCGCGTTGCTTCCCGTTCAATGGCGACGCTTTCATTCACTTTGCAGGTCACGCACCAATCAGCTGTGAACCATAGAAAAACCGGTTGGCCAGAGGCCCGCGCATCCGCCAACGCGGCGGCCGAATATTCTTCCGGTTCCAAGATGGATGCGGCCGTATTGGTTTGCGCCGCAGAATAGCTGGCCGGCAGCGCAAAGGCGGCAAACAGTACAAACGGTGCCGCGATCAAACCAAAGGCGGGCCAAGCCATCTTGCCATGTTTTTGCAGCCGTCCAACAACAGCGAAAGCGATGAGTAGCCCGGCGATCAGAACCATTGTCATCAGCGCAAATCCCTGCCCGCCAATGCGCGACACCAGCCAGATCAGTGCAAGCGCGGTCAGCCCCATCGGTATTGCCATCGCCTTGCGGAAGCGCTCCATCCACGGCCCCGGTTTAGGCAGACGATTGCGAATAGCCGGAACAAAACCGACCAAAAGAAACGGTAAGGCCAAGCCCAAACCCAGCACAGCGAACAACAGCAAGGCCTGCTCTGCTGGCAATAACAATGCTGCCCCGATTGCAGCGGCCATAAATGGGCCGGAACACGGTGTCGCAGCCACGGCAGCCAGCAATCCTGTTGCGAAGGCGCTGGCGGGCTTACCCCCCTGTGTGAACGAAATTGATGGCAGTTCAAATATGCCGGCAAAGTTGGCCGTGATCGCCACCGCGAGCACCAACAAAACCACCACCACAGACGGTTCCTGAAGTTGAAACGCCCACCCGACTTGTTCGCCAGCCGCGCGCAGGGCGAGCATAATCCCGCCCAAAGCAACACAGGCCAGAATAACACCCGCAGCATAGGCGATGCCATCGCGCCGTGCCGCTTGTTCACTACTGCCTGCACGCGCCAGACTGAGCGCTTTCAGGCTCAGGATTGGAAAAACACAAGGCATGATGTTGAGGATCAGTCCCCCTGCAAGAGCTGCCAGCAATAGGGGCAGCAGAGCAACATCCTGAGGCTTATTACCTTGGATCAATTCGCCATCGGTGGAAACGCCGCCTTCCTTCGCGGAGAAACGCACACCTTCATTGTCCCCGAACGCCAAAATGCCGGTCAGCCGATCGGGCACCGGTGCAGTCTCTACTTCGACCCCGTCAGGAATGATCAGCTCGTCTACCGATATTTCTGCAACCAGAAGATCACCATCACGGTACAATCTCTGGGCCGCTGAATATCTTGGCTGGCGGTTATTGCCGAGTTCCTTGTTCGCCACAAAAATATGCGCATTATCCAATGCCAAGGCCGCTGGCACGGGGATGCCAATACGCAGCGAAGAAGAGGACACTTCAAAAGTCCCGGTACTATCGATCATCGGGGGAATGGCAGATCGCCAATCAACAAACCGTACATCCAGCGGAGCATCGCCGCCCACAGTCAAAGCCAAGGAAAGCTCACCTTGTTCCGGCACGCAAATCTCGTCTGTGCAAGCCAGCCACTGCGCCGCCACGCCAATCTGCTGAACGCCTTGCGCGGCATCGGTCGGTACCGTCAAAGGGACCAGAACAGCATAGCTCCCTTCGTAAATATGGTTCATCAAGCCAGAGATCAGCAATTGTTCCGGGACAGGATAAAGCGGTTCACCGGCTGTCCAGCCGCCGGGCAAATCCCATTCCAGCTGCATCCCGTAGCCAGCATCGCCGGGATTTTCCCAATAGCCGTGCCATTCGGGTGATATCGGCTCGAACCGGATCGCCAGCATCACGGTTTCGCCGGGTTTCGCCGGCCCCTCTGCCAGCAATGTCGCTTCGATATTCGGGTCAATGCCCGGAATGTTTTGTGCGGCTGCCAAATTGGCAAAAGATGCCGCCAAGGCGAAGACCAGAAGCGCCAAGGCTCGCTGCAAATATGAAGAGATGACATTCACCCGAAGAGTGTCCTTGTAGAAAGCCGGTTTACCGCCCGCCCCGCATCTAGTCACATTGAAAGCAACCCGCAATGAATGAGGACAGTCCTGAACCTGCCTAATCGGACTTTAGGGCGAAGTTTCGGAAACCTCTCCAAACGCCGAGGAGAGGCGATAGAAAAGCCAGCAACCACCAACGCTGCGGTGCCACGGAAATCAGCTCAAGATCCGCCGGACGGGCCAATTCAATGGCCATGGCGTGCCGCCGATAGGTTTTGCCGCGATGGAGCAAAAATGAGTGGCGAATACGATTCAGGTAATACCGCCAATCCCTAAGCTGATGCGGGCTTGCGGGTTCTTCCCCCAGCAACATCCTTGCTTGCAACTGCGTAATGCGGCGCGCCGGCTTGATCTCGCCCAGCTCTTTAAAGGCGGATGGTATTGGCGTGCCCAGGCAGCGATGCGCAAGATCCAGGCTCGCTTGGGCAAGCACACCCAAACCATTAGCCGAAATTTGCCGCGCTACGTCATTACAGGCTTCGCCACTCAAACCGCGGACCATCTTGTCGAGGTCAACCAGCCATTTCAGGCGAACCCAACCGTGCTTTGCCCCGTGCACCATTACATAGATGAAATGCGCGCGGCCCGTCAGCGTTGGCAAAGAACGGCCCGTATCATCTCGCCACTCGACCAGTTCACGCCATTCAAGATCGATAAAGGGCAGCAAAACAGGGTTGCTAACCGTGCGCCAATGCAAATCAATTTGCAGTCCGTCCGTTGGCCGGACGAACGTGAACGCATTGTGCAGCCGATAAAATGTTTCCCGTTTACGATCATCCAGATCAAAAAGCGGATATAGACGTTTAAATCCGCGCTCGATCAGCAATCTCTCCGCTTCATAATAGCGCTCTCGCTCCACCAACAGATCAATATCTATCATGGCCCGGTGGCTGGGTTGTGCGTAGAATTGCGCCGCTATGCTGCAACCTTTCATCAGGCTACAGGAGATTCCAGCAGCCTTGAGAGCGCCGGTAATATCGTTCGCTATGTGAACCGCACGCATGTAATCGAAAGCGTTCTTTTTTAAGCAATTTTTGAGCCAGATCCGTAAGTCATCCGGTATTTCCAAAGCTGGCAATTGGTCCAAATTAGAATGGATTAAAGCGCCGACCCGGTGACGCGCTGCCAAACGGCGAAAAGCAGCCCAATCAATCTGCGGCTGGGCACGGCGTACTTCTTCCGCATAGGGTGATGCATCTACCGTGCTAGCGGAGAGCGCCAGAAGCAATTTTTGCTCAAATGCCAGTTCGATTTTCAAGAAATATCCCAACACGCTCGGCATGGCTTGTTGCCGTTTACCGCTTCTGGCAAGGGTCCACACACAATGGAAGCCCTGAGATTATATTTAGCCGACCTGAGACGCGATGTCGGCAAAAAGGGCCCTTGGGTAGTCACGCTGGTGGCGCTGGGCGCAATCTTGGAAGGCGTCGGCATTCTGGCTATTTTGCCGTTCGTCGTTCTTATTACCGGCGAAACCGATAGCGAATGGGGCGGAACCGCCCTTATGGCGATGGAAGCGGCGGGCGTATCAACGCAGCTTGAACGGGCATTCTTGCTGTCTATTTTTTTTGCTATCCTTCTGGCTGTTCGCGGCATTGTAATGTGGAAGCGGGACGTCGCACTGCATGAGCTGGGGCTGGGATATGTAGACCGGCTACGGTCGCGTTTGTTCCGCGCTATCGGACAGGCAGATTGGCTCACGGTGCAGCGCCTACGCCGGCGTGATATCGAGCACGCGATCACCACTGATGTTGCGCGTCTTGCCACTGGTACCAACCAATTGATTCGAGGCAGTATCGCCGCCATTCTGGCTATCGTGCAGTTGGCGATCATCGCTATGCTTGCCCCGCTATTGGTGTTGCTGGTTTTCGTGCTTGTGGCCATAGCGCTCATGTTCACTCTGTCGCTTATCCGCAAAGCTAGTGTGATGGGTGACAGGCTGACCAAATCAGGTCGCCGAATATACGGAGTATTGGGCGATTTTCTGGCCAGTCAGAAACTGGCCCGGCTGCACAATTCAGAAGCAGAATTTCGTACCCGCTTTGACAATGTAGTCACTGATGTACGCCAACATCAGATGGTCTTCTTCCGATCCCAAAGTGCGGCGCGTATATGGATTCAATGCGCTGCGGGGATAGTTGTTATCGCCGCTCTTCTGGTTGGCTACTTTCTGTTGGAAACACCTCTTGCGGTGTTAGTCGTGACTTTGGCAGTTCTCGCCAGGCTGGTCGGGCCGGTACAGACAGTCGTACAAACAGCTCAATCAATCTCGAACACATTGCCAGCCTATCTGGGTATCAAAGCCACGCTGGATAACCTTCACGAGCACGCCCGCGAAGCAACCGATCAGATAGATAGTCAACATCATAATCCGCTGCCTGCATCCGTGCAGTTGGCGAACATCACCTATCAGCACGACGGGCAACAACACCCTATACTCCACGATGTGACAATCACAGTTGAAGCCGGAACGATTGTTGCGTTGAACGGCCCGTCTGGATCAGGCAAAACAACCGCTCTTGATGTGGTAACAGGCCTGCTCAAACCGACATCAGGCTCGGTCATTGTCGATGGGGTTAAGCTCACCAGCGAGGCAGACTTTGCCAAATGGCGAAGCCAGATATCCTATTTGCCCCAAGACCCCTTTCTGTTTGATTCCAGCATTCGGGATAATCTGGTCTGGCGCGCACAAGCAGCCACCGATGATGACATCTGGGCTGCATTGGCCGCTACCCAATCGGCCGAATTGGTCCGCAGTCTGCCGGATGGATTGGACACAATGGTGGGCGAGCGGGGCACGCGCTTATCCGGCGGGGAACGGCAAAGAATATGCATTGCGAGCGCTTTGTTGCGCAAACCGCGCTTTCTTATTCTGGATGAGGCAACCAATGCGCTGGACGGGCGTTTGGAAGAACAGATATTGAGCAATCTGATGCAAAGCAATGATCAATATTCTGTATTGCTGGTAACACACCGCGCCGAAACACTGCGCCATGCAGACAGCGTGGTCACTTTGCAGGAACTTCCGGTGGCGGCAGCGACGGAATAGTATGCGCTGCACAGAAATGAAGAGAGCCTTGAGCACATGACGGACGACACACGCGATCTTGTAATTCTTGGCGGCGGGCTGGTTGGTATGACATTGGCGCTGACGGCAGCCAGGCAAGGCATCTCCAGCCATGTTGTCGACCGGGCTGATCCAGCGGATTTGCTGGCCGAAGGATTTGATGGCCGCGCATCGGCAATTTCCACGGCCAGCTGGAACTTGTTCACCAATATTGGTCTGGCCGATCAGCTGGAACAACACGCCAGCCCCATCGCCTCTATCGCAGTGAATGACCAGATGAAGCCCGGCGCGATCGATTTCACCCCCCAACCCGGTGAAGGATCGCTAGGCCGGATGTTCGCCAATCAAGAACTTCGGCGCGCGCTTTTCAGTGCGGCGAGCGAAGAGCCGCTGATTGCATGGCATGACAAGGCCGAAGTGACCCGCCGCGAACGCGGTCCGCATGGAGTATCCGCGACGCTGCATGACGGGCAGGTCTTAACCGGCAGCCTGATGGTCGCTGCCGAGGGTCGCGGATCGCCAACCCGCGAAGAGGCCGGTCTGGTGATGGCCAAGTGGGATTACAGCCACCGCGCGATCATTGCCGGGCTGACGCACGAAAAACCGCACAATCAAGTCGCGTGGGAGATTTTCTATCCCGCCGGGCCATTCGCTCTGCTCCCGATGCTGGATCTGCCCGATGGCTCCCACCGCAGTTCGCTGGTCTGGACCGTAGATGAAAAAGACGCGGCAGGAACACTCAAACTATCCGATCGCGCCTTTCTGGCCGAGGTACAGAAACGTATGGGCGATGTGCTGGGCGCGGTTACTTCAGTTGGCGAACGATCCTCCTATCCGCTCGGTTTCCATCATACCGCTAAGATCACAGATGATAGATTGGTACTGATTGGCGATGCGGCTCACGGCATCCACCCGATTGCCGGGCAAGGACTCAATCTGGGATTGCGCGATGTCGGCGCTTTGGTTGATGTTATCAGCGGCGGTATGCGGCTTGGTCTTGAACCAGGTGATGCACAATTGCTGGCAAAGTATGAAAATTGGCGCGGATTGGACAGTTTTATGGTCGCGCTCGCCACAGACGGGCTGACCCGGCTATTTGGCATTCCGGGCAAGGCGGCTTCTGCCGCCAGACGGTTGGGCATGAGCGGCGTTCAGCGCACGCCATTGCTCAAGAACTGGTTCATGGATGAAGCACGCGGCGTCAACGGCGACATCCCGGAATTGCTGCAGGCCTAAGCGCCGCATCCGGAAAGGTGTTTATTCTTCTCCGCTAGCGTCAGCAGGGCTTCCCTGTTCGATGGGCGCACCCGTCCGATCCCGAAGCCCGCTGGTTTCCAGCACGGCAGAAGTTTCCAGAATATCGAGCGCGGACTGGATACGGATGTAACGCCGCGCATCGGCAATCCAGTCTTCAGCCTTGGCCGCTCCCGGAAGCGTATTTACCTCGTCAATCGCGCTTTGAATGCGCCCGTTCTGCAATGATAGGCGGGCACGGTTGAGCGCTCTGTCCGGGCGGGTAGAAGGTGTACTTTCACGGCGGATTACAAACAGGTTGCTAATCTCCCGCCGAAAACGATCAAGCGATGGCCCTTCCTCGCTGGCGGTCAAATCGTTCTGCAACCCTTCAAACTGTGCAATCAATTGATCCAGTCGGATGGGGTTACTCGACGCCTCAATAATAGTTCGCACCGCTTCGGCCTGCGCCATCCCAAACCGAAGTTTAAGCTGGTCTGCCAAATATCCGAGTTGCTCGCCCCGTTCCAAAGTACGGCGCGCAGCGAATGCAATCAGCAATCCTTCGGCGCGGCCCGCATTCCCAGACGCAGCTTGAGCCTGCAAATCCAGCCGGGCCAGGCGTTGTTCGGCAGCTGCCAAGCGTTGATCAAGACCGCCCTGCTGGTCTTCTACTCGCTCGACTGCCTCCGTTACGACAACTGCTGCATCTTCGACGCCTTCTTCTGCCTCCGCATCGCCTTCGGCTGCGCCAGACAATGTCTCAGCCGCATCCGCCAGCGCTGCTTTCGCCTCTGTCGCAGCGACTTCTTCAGTTTGATCTCCGCCCAAAAATGCGGGTGCATCATCCCATGTGAAATAACCGACGATCAACGCCCCGAGCAAAAATGCGCAGGCTGTGGCACCAATAATGGCTTGCCAAGAACCGCTCGTGCGGGATTTTGAAAACTGCTTATCCATTGTCATCCGTTTAGCGACCAGCTCGAAAGGTAGATAGCCTTACATTTCCGATTCATTGACAGATGTTTTCGGCCAATGCCAGTAGCGCGGCGTCGCGTGGCTTGTCGGCAATGTGGATTGCGGCCCACCCTGTCCCTGCATCTTGAACAATCCGCGGCCCCAGAGCGGCCAAAATTATGCGGGACCGGTCGATACCCATCCGATTGCATTCATTGGTAAAATGTAAAGTCGCTGCCGCAGAATGGAGCAAGACAACTCCGCCCAAAGCCAAACTATCAGCCAGGCTGTCTGGGGCCGGAACAGGTGCATTATCATACACACAGATTTCCACGATTTCCTGGCCTGCGTGCGTTTTTAAAGGAACCCGTTCGCTACCGGCCAAGCGCAGAAACCGTTTTGACCGGGCGCGGCTGTGATCAAGCACCGATTGCAGACCGCCTGTGCCAACGTGCGATACCGTGAAACCGGCGCCCTCGGCTGCTTCGGCGGTCTGCCTGCCGACTGCGTACACTGGCAAATGCTTACATCGTTCAAGCGGTGCCCCGCCATGCCGGATCGCATTGGCGCTTCCGATCAGCAATCCGTCAAAATCCATATCGGCCGGCAATGCCCAATCCAGTGGATGAACCAGAAACAGAGGTATTCCTGTGACGTTCAATCCGCTTGTCCGGGCAAGTGCCAAAGTCTGCGATAGGCCCGGCTCACCGCGAATGGCGACGATGGGCCGTCTCATGACAGGCCGGTAAACAGCGTGCGTATGGCTGGGCTCGCCCGGTCAAGCAAATCACGGCCAAGATCGGCGGCAGCATCCAAGTCCTCGGCAGCAAATCGCGCAGTGCCATCAACACGCTCCAAGCCATCGCTGCTGAACAGACTTGCCCGCATAGTGATTTGGTCACCGTCAATTGTCGCAAGCACCGCGATCGGACTGTGACACGTGCCGCCCAGCGCCGCCAGTAAAGCGCGCTCTGCCATAACCGTATGCTGGCTGGCCGGATCATTAATCGCGCCAATCGAACGGCATGTTTCTGCGTCAGCCGTATTGCACTCAATCCCGATAGCCCCTTGGGCCGGTGCGGGTAACCACTCATCAGCGGGCAAAGGGGTACCTGTTCCGGTTTGGCCCAAGCGTTCCAGACCCGCCGCAGCCAACAATGTCACATCAGCTTCGCCAACCGCAAGCTTGGCCAAGCGGGTCGCAACGTTTCCGCGGAAAAATACAATCGTGCAATCGGGCCGGTGATACAGCATTTGCGCTGCCCGGCGCGGTGCGCTGGTCCCTATTCTAGCCCCTCTTGGTATAGCATTCACAGATGCAGCGCCAATCAGCACATCACGTACATCTGCCCTGGGAAGAATGGCGGCGATTGTCAGGCTGTCTGGCCGAATTGTCTCCACGTCCTTCATCGAATGCACCGCAGCGTCGATCTTGCCTTCAGCAAGCCAGATATCCAATTCGCGGGTCCACAGCGCCTTGCCGCCTATATCCGCCAACGGGCGATCCTGAATTTTATCGCCTGAAGCGCGCACTTTCACCAACTCAACCGCGTCTTCATCCCACCCGTGCGCAGCGCACAAACGGCGGCGTGTTTCTTCCGCCTGCGCCACTGCGAGCGGAGATTGCCGTGTGCCAAGCCTGAGTTTGGGGACTGATTTTGACGAGTTTTGAGTATGCTGAGCCATAGCGGTGCTTGCTCTACCGATCCATGTCGCTAAGGGAAAGCGCTATGGCGACAATCCTCGGAATTGAATCCAGTTGTGACGAGACCGCAGTGGCATTGGTCACGACCGAGCGGGCAATCATTGCGCAGCGGATAGCCTCCCAAATTGAAGAACACGCACCCTATGGCGGTGTGGTTCCCGAAATTGCGGCGCGAGCCCATGCTGAAAAGCTGGCACCGATGATTGCCGATGTGATGGCCGAGGCCGATTTGGGACTGGCTGACATCGATGCCATCGCCGCGACTGCCGGGCCTGGCCTGATCGGCGGCGTCATGGTCGGATTGGTTAGCGGCAAGGCACTGGCGATGGCTGCCGATAAGCCGCTGATCGCGATCAATCACTTGGAAGGGCACGCGCTTAGCCCCCGGCTGGCGGATGAAACGCTGCAATTTCCTTACGCACTGCTGCTGGTATCAGGTGGGCACTGTCAGATATTGCAGGTGGATGGCGTCGGCCAATATCGGCGGCTCGCCACAACCATAGACGATGCGCTGGGCGAAGCCTTTGACAAGAGCGCCAAAATACTCGGCCTTGGATATCCCGGCGGTCCGGCACTGGAAAAGCTGGCCTTGTCTGGTGATGCCAAAGCGGTACCCCTGCCCCGCCCGCTGCTCGGCAGCAAAGAACCGCATTTCAGCTTTGCCGGGCTTAAAAGCGCCGTGGTGCGCGCGAAAGATAGCGGCAATTATGCTGATGCTGATATTGCAGCAAGCTTCCAGCAAGCGGCCATTGATTGCCTGCTGGACCGGTTGACCGTGTCACTCGGCAATACGGCCCCGTTGCCGGCCTTAGTGGTGGCCGGAGGCGTCGCTGCCAACACCGCCATCCGCACCGCATTGGAAGGCTTTGCCAGCGCGCGCGATATGCGCTTTACCGCGCCGCCGATGGCGCTGTGTACGGACAATGCCGCGATGATTGCATGGGCGGGTGCGGAACGTTTCGGCTCTGGCCAATCGGACCCGCTCGACGTATCAGCACGGCCTCGCTGGCCGCTTGATCCTGATGCAGAGCCGGTGCGCGGCGCAGGAGCGAAGGCATGAGCAGTAACGCCAATTCTGTCGGTGTGTTGGGCGGCGGTGCATGGGGCACGGCGCTGGCACAAATGCTCGCCAGTGATGGGCGCGACGTGCTGCTATGGGCGCGCGAGACCGAGCTGGTGGAAGAAATCAATGCGCGGCATACGAACAGCCTGTTCCTGCCTTCCGCAACACTTGCCCCGACAATCCGGGCAACATCCGATATTGCCGACATGGCAGCGTGCGCGACCATTCTGGCCGTCACCCCGGCGCAGCATCTTGGCGCCGTGCTGGGCACATTAACCCAGCACCCCGCCGATCTGGTATTATGCAGCAAAGGAATAGAAGCGGGATCAGGCCGCTTGATGAACGATGTCGCCAAAGATGCCTGTTCGGCCTCTGACATCGCGATATTATCCGGCCCTACATTCGCGCATGAAGTTGCCGGCGGCCTACCCACCGCAGTCACGCTCGCCTGTGCTGGCGGCGAAGAGCAATGGGCACGGCTCAAGCCGGTCATCGCCCGCCCGCAATTCCGCCCCTATTATTCGGACGATGTCGTGGGTGCGGAAATTGGCGGAGCGGTGAAAAACGTGCTCGCCATCGCCTGCGGCGTGGTGGACGGCTTGCAGCTGGGCCAGAACGCCCGCGCCGCCCTGATCGCCCGCGGATATGCCGAAATGCTCCGCTTTGGCGAAGCGCTGGGCGCGCAAGGTGAAACGCTGGCGGGCCTATGCGGTTTGGGCGATTTGGTGCTGACCTGCTCATCCACTTCCAGCCGCAACTTCTCGCTCGGCAAAGCATTGGGCGAAGGGCAATCCGCCGCTGATTTAATGGCCGACCGCCGTACTGTGGCAGAGGGTGCACATACCGCACCGGTGCTGCACGAACTGGCCGAAAAACGCGGCATCGCCATGCCGATTGTCGGGGCCGTTAACCGCCTGCTATCGGGCGATGATGCACAGCAGGTCGTCGCCGCGCTGCTGTCCCGTCCGCTGCGTGCAGAACATGGGACTGGTTCTTGACCGATACCCCTTCTCAAGGCGGGCCTCAAAACGGTCAAGACGGGCAAGAGGATATTGCCGCGCTGGCCAAAGGCGGGCGGACCAATATGATGGGCTTCCTGCTGCGGCTGCTCGCCCGTATCCCGTTTCTGTTTATCGCTGGACGCCTGTATGGCACAGAAGCGCTGGGCGTGTTTGCCTATGCTTTGGTGGTTATAGAACTGATCGCACTGGTCTGTTCGCTGGGGGAAAAGCGCGGTCTGGCGCTGCGCCTTGCCGAAAGCGAAGAACACCCATCCAATCTGGTGTTTGACGCGATGCTGGTGGCGGTCATCCTATCCGCTATCCCCGCCATCATTCTGTGGTTCGTACCGATTGCGATGTTCCCCAGCGGCGCCTTTAACGATCTGGACCGGCTGCTGGTCTGGGCCATTCCCGCCTTTGCCCTGACCGAGATTGTCCTCGCCGCGCAGGCATACAAATATGACATCGCCACCACCGTCCGCGCCCGCGCCGTGGTGGAACCGTGGACGATTTCCATCATGGCGGGCGTGTTCTTCTACATCATCCCCGACAATGGTCTGACCATGGCCTATCTGGTGTCGATCTATGCCGGATTGCTGGTTGGCCTGTGGTCTTTCCTGCGGACATACGGATTGCCCAAAGGGTGGCGGCCGGGCCCGGTCCGGCTGGGCAAGATGGTATGGCGCGCGATACCGCTCGTTACCGCAGACGCGATTGAGTGGGGCACGCGGCGGCTCGATATCTTTATTTTGGGGCTGTTCGCTGGCCCGGCAGCAGTCGGCATTTACTGGATGGCCCAGCAGATCGCCAGCTTGCCGCAGAAACTCAAAACCAGCTTTGAACCCATTCTTGGCCCGGTGATTACCAAGAACCTGAAGACCAAAAACTACGGCGCTATCGCATCGCAAGTGTGCCAAGTGGGCTTCTGGATTATCGCGGCGCAATTCGCCATTGCGCTGGCGCTGGGCGTGCCGGGCGAAGCGGTAATGGGCCTGACCGGACCAGACTTTGTCAGCGGCACCGGCGCGCTGGCGTTTCTGCTGGCGGCGGAAGTGGTCGCGGGCACCGCCGTCGTGTGCGAGGCTGTGCTGGTCTATATCGCCCGCCTGCGGAACCTGTGGATTTCGATCAGCACCATCGCGCTCCAAGCCGTGCTGACCGTGGCGCTGATTATGCTGGTGGAACATTTGGAATATGGCGAGCCATTCAAAGCCGCAGCTGCAGCGGGCGCGCTGATGCTGGCACTGGGCATCATGTCACTGGTGAAGGCGCTGTTCCTTGCGCGTCTGCTCGGCCACACGATCAACCCGCTGCGCTGGCCGCTGGTCTGGGCCGCTGGCCCCGCCGTAGTGGTCGGCTACGCCGCGACATGGCTACCCGAATGGGCGGAGCTGATCATCGGCATCCCCGCCATCCTTGCGACCTATGGCTGGGTAATCTGGCACAAAGGCTTCGGCCCAGAGGACCGTGTGTTGTTTAAGAAAAGTGTGGTGAAGTAGGGGCTAAGCGCTGTTAATGGACGGTGGTACCCTTCGTCCCGCGATAGGAAATGATCGTCTCGCCCTGCCACTCATAGGCGATGGCGTAAAAACCGGCTGCTTGGGCTTCACTAGTAATTCTCTGCTCGACCACTTGGGCTGAACCTAAAAATCTACCAATTTCGTTTTGATTGGTAGTGCTGTCGCCGTTGTTTAGAAGAACATTTTGACCATAACCTCGATTGTATGAATCAAGAGCAAGGAGCGAGAGAAAGACTTCACGGTTCATGGAATTACCCCTTGAGAAAAATCACCCTGATTTAGACTGTTGGCGAATCTATTTTTTGCTCGAATGGTTTGGTTGGCATTACCATCAAGCATGGTGCTGTAGGTATCCGGCAACCACCCCAATCTCTGTTCAATGCCAGTAGTGACCGGATCATCGGTCATCTGCACGGTGATGCGTTTAAGGGTGGTGCCTGTCCCAAAGCTGGCCGCCAGATCATCCGGGTCCACTTGCGCCACGCTGGTGGGATCGGACAGATCGCCAAAGGTCACCAGCATCGGATAGGCGGAACGGTTTCTAATATGACCGCGATTGCGGAAATAGCGCGGCAGCTCGATCTCGCGCGTGCGCCTGAGCATATCCTCAAAGCGCGCCTCGTAATTCTTGCCATCGCTCGATCGGACAGACGGGGTC
>NZ_JABCRE010000003.1 GCF_012972675.1 Pontixanthobacter rizhaonensis
TACCTGCCCATCCTCCAGATCAACAGTAACAGCCTCTCCGCGTAGCCGCTGGCTGACACGGCCCGGCGTTGGAATAGAATACTCGCCCGCAATATTGGTCTGCACTTCGATCACGCTGGAGCCGCTCTTCAGACCCTCCGGCGTCTCCACCTCCACCGTCAGCCGGTACCGGTAATCGGGGGTGGGGTCAGGGCCTAGCCCGCAGCCTGAAAGGGTCATCGCGCCAATAGACGCAGCGGTACAAAGAAATACTCGGCGGTTCATGCGATGAATAGTATGCCAAGACTTTGAACAATTCTCTAATCCGGTTTTCCTACTCCAGACAGTGCGGCTAAATCATCCTTATGCCCGCACCACACACTTCCTTTTTTCTGGCCTCTGCGGGCGACCTTACGCCGTCACTAAAGGCGGAATTACACCCTTCGGGCAATCGCCAAAGTTTTATCCTTTGGACTGTGTCCCATGTGTCCCTTCCCTACAGCTTTTGTCAGGGTTTGGACTGCGAATATGAACGGTGGTGGTGGAGAGGGCGCGCCTACCTTTCGCATTCCCATACGCATCATTCAGTCGGCATTCACGGCATAAGGCCATGCTTTGCCGGTGTATTCGGGATTAAGAGGGAGTGGGTCTGATGCGCCTTATACGGATAAGTATTTCAACGTCGATACTGGCTATATTGGCAGGTTGTGCCGCCAATCCTGATGGCGGTACCGGTGATGATCTGGTGACTGCTCCGGCCCCGCCCGTTGCCGTGGCCCCACCTCCTCCGCCCCCTCCTCCGCCACCACTCCCCGCACCGGCCCCGATGGCTTCGGCAGATGCGATTATGGTTACGGGTAACCGCTTGGGCAAAAGTGCTGCGGCCGGATATGTCGCGGAAAGCGAGGCACCGGCTGGCTCAACGGCCACCAGTGCGGAGGTTTCCCCCCGATATCGCTATGTCCCGCCGGTCATCATCGCGCGCGATCCCGGCAGCGAGAAATATGATGGAGAGGAAATATCCTCTGTCAAAATCGCGGCAGCAGAGCCGCTCTCCACCTTCTCTGTTGATGTCGATACGGGCGCCTATGCCAATACGCGCCGGTTCCTAAGCCAGGGGCAAATGCCCCCTCGCGCTGCCGTGCGGACAGAGGAAATGATCAATTATTTCCGCTATGATTACCCCAAACCGGCAGATCGCAGCACGCCGTTCAGCGTCAATACCGATATGGCGGTAACCCCGTGGAATGCGAATACGCGTCTGCTGCGGATTGGTCTGCGCGGATATGATTTGCCCCGCAATGAACGCCCGCCAGCCAATCTGGTGTTCCTGATGGATGTGTCCGGATCCATGGGGCGGCCCGACAAATTGCCGCTCGTCAAAACGGCTTTGGCCGGATTGGCGGGGGAGCTTTCGCCCCAAGATAAGGTCTCTATCGTGGTCTATGCCGGTGCGGCGGGATTGGTGTTGGAGCCGACCAGCGATGAACGCAAAATCCGCCGCGCGCTGGATCAATTGAATGCGGGCGGATCAACCGCTGGCGGCGCAGGTATCCAGCTCGCTTACCAGATCGCAGAAGACAATATGATCAAAGGCGGTGTGAACCGCGTTATTCTGGCCACTGACGGTGATTTCAATGTCGGCTTGCGCGACCGGGACGCGCTGATCGAACTGATCGAGAAAAAGCGCGATACCGGGATTACGCTGACCACGCTCGGTTTCGGAACGGGCAATTATAATGAAGCCCTGATGGAACAAGTCGCCAATCACGGTAACGGCAATTACGCCTATATCGACAGCGCATTGGAAGCGAAAAAAGTGTTGGGGGATGAAATGTCCTCCACCCTGTTCACCATTGCCAAGGATGTGAAAATTCAAGTCGAATTTAACCCTGCGGTGGTCAGCCAATACCGCCTGATCGGCTATGAAAACCGTGCTTTGCGGGATGAAGATTTCAACAATGATGCGGTGGATGCGGGCGATATAGGCGCGGGCCATCAAGTTACCTCGATTTACGAAATTGTGCCCGCTGGCCAAACCGGATGGATATCCCCGCGCCGGTACGGAGCCGGTGCTCCGGCGCGGATCGCAAACCCGAACACGAGCGAGGCGGCGTATATCAAGCTTCGCTACAAAATGCCGGACGGGAAAACATCGCGCCTTGTGGATAGGATTGTGCCTGCATCCGGTATGCGGATGGCAGAGCGGCCCCGCGGCGATTTTGCCTTTGCCACCGCGGTTGCGGCCTTTGGCCAAAAACTGCGCGGCGATCCGTTGCTGAATGATTTTGACTTTGGCGATATTGAAAAGCTTGCGGGCACGTCTGGCAATTATTGGCGGCAGGAATTTGCAAGGCTGGCGGATGTTGCGGACAGTTTGGAAGCGCAATCGGGCGGCTAACTGCTTACCAAACAAGCAGGTGAGACACATCAATCCGGTTGACGGTGCGGGTTCGGCGCGCAAAGGACAATGGCGCTAGAACACATCGGTTAAAGGGAACACGGATTGATGATGGAGCTCGTCGAAGCAAACTGGCCGGTGGCCATTATTGCGGTCGTGGTGGTGATACTGGCTGCGTGGTGGCTATTCGTCGCGCTGCGGCGGACCAAAGTAACCACCGACACGTCGGATGTGTTGGACGAAGGCCACGGTCCGGCAGCGCGCAACAATGCGCTGATCGACGCGCCTCCGGCGGCGGTTCAACCAGACAGCGTGCCGCTGGAAACGGCGGCAGAGAAAAAGCCGGTACAGGCCGCAAGCGGATCGGGCGATGACCTCTCCCGGATCAAAGGCGTTGGCCCGAAACTGGTGGCAATTCTGCATGAAAACGGCGTGACCGGTTTCAGCCAGATTGCCGCTTGGTCAGAGGCGGATATTGACGCGATCGACGCAAAGCTGGGCCGTTTCCAAGGGCGTATCCGGCGGGACAATTGGCCTGAACAGGCACGGTTCCTCGCCGCAGATGACACGGCTGGCTACGAAGGCAAATTTGGTAAGCTGTAGACGCATATGACCGATCCCATCCGTCCGCTCCGCAGCGCGCTGTACCTGCCCGCCAATCGCGCCAGCGCGGTTGCCAAGGCGAGATCGGCAGATTGCGATGCTGTGATCCTCGATCTGGAGGATGCCGTGGCGCCCGACGCCAAGGCGGAAGCCCGCGCCGCTGCGGTTGCAGCCATCAAGGAAGGCGGCTTTGGTCATCGGGTCTTGGTGGTTCGGGTCAATGCGCTGGACACCGAATGGGGCGCAGCCGACTTGGCAGCGCTAGGCCACTGCCCTCCCGATGCCGTATTGGTGCCCAAGCTGTGTCACCCGGACGAGGCCAGCATCTACCGGGCGCAGATCGGTGACGGGCCGGAACTTTGGGCCATGCTCGAAACCTGCATTGCCTTCACCCAGCTGGGGGCCATCAACGCAAAGGCGGCATCCGCCAATCTGACAACCTTCGTAATGGGCACCAATGACTTGGCGCTCGAAATGCGCGCCAAGCTGGATACGGGCCGGGCAGCCTTCCTGCCTCTGCTTGCTCAGGCAGTCATCCATGCAAGAGCGCACGGCCTGTCTATCCTGGACGGCGTGTTCAACGATATCGCAGACGTAGGCGGCCTGACGCAGCAATGCCAACAAGGCGCGGCGATGGGCTTTGATGGCAAAACACTGATCCATCCAAAGCAATTGGAAACCGCCAACGCCGCGTTTAGCCCGTCTACGGATGAAGTCACCACTGCGCAAAGCATCCGAGACGCCTTCGCGGCGCCGGAAAATGCTGGCAAAGGCGTTATTAAAGTTGACGGCAGAATGACAGAGATACTGCATTTACGCGAGGCAGAACGCACGCTGGCTCTCGATGCAGCAACGAAGCGCAACACGGCTTGAACCAAACGCACTTGCGGCGCATGGTCAACACTGCAAGAGACCATGAAAATTAGTTTCAGGAGTAACTATGGCCGGCATGGCACCGTTCAATTGGGAAGATCCCTTCAATCTGGAATCCCAACTTTCCGAAGAAGAGCGGATGATCCGCGATGCTGCGAAAGGCTTCGCGCAAAGCGAATTACAATCGCGTGTGATCGAGGCGTATCGCGATGAAGTGAGCGCGCCGGAACTGTTCCCGCTGATGGGGCAGGCAGGCTTGCTGGGCGCGACAGTGCCTGAACAATATGGCGGCGCGGGTGCCAGCTATGTTGCTTACGGTTTGATCGCCCGTGAAATTGAACGGGTGGATTCCGGCTACCGGTCTATGGCCTCGGTCCAATCCAGCCTCGTGATGTATCCCATCCAGGCATATGGATCAGAAGAACAGCGCCAGAAATACCTCCCTGGCCTTGCCAGCGGTGAGCTGATCGGATGTTTCGGATTGACCGAACCTGATGCCGGTTCCGACCCCGGCGACATGCGGACCTATGCCAAGAAAGATGGCGACGGATATTCATTATCAGGGGCCAAAACCTGGATCAGTAATTCGCCGTTTGCGGATGTGTTTGTGGTCTGGGCGAAGAGCGAAGCACATGGCGACGGCATTCGCGGTTTCGTTTTGGAAAAGGGGATGGAGGGCCTTTCCGCTCCGAAGATTGAAGGTAAATTGTCGCTGCGCGCATCGACTACGGGCATGATCATGATGGATGATGTCAAGCTGCCTGCCAGCGCATTGCTGCCTGATGTCCAAGGGTTGAAAGGCCCATTTGGATGCCTCAACCGTGCGCGATACGGGATCAGCTGGGGCAGCATGGGCGCCGCAGAATTCTGTTTTCACGCCGCACGGCAATACGGCCTTGATCGCCATCAGTTTGGCCGTCCGCTGGCGAATACGCAGCTGTTCCAGAAAAAGCTCGCCGATATGATGAGCGATATCGGCCTTGGTCTTCAAGCCTCGCTTCAAGTTGGCCGATTGATGGATAAAGGCGAATTCGCGCCTGAGATGATCAGCATCGTGAAACGCAATAATGTCGGCAAGGCGCTCGATATCGCCCGTGCAGCACGTGATATGCATGGCGGCAACGGGATTAGCGAAGAATATCAAGTGATCCGTCACATGGTGAATCTGGAAACAGTGAACACCTATGAAGGCACACACGATGTGCACGCTCTGATCCTTGGCCGGGCAATTACAGGTTTGGCCGCGTTTTGATGAAGCTGTTTGGATATTTTCGCAGCTCAACCAGCTACCGGTTGCGCATCGCGCTCAATCTGAAAGGGCTGGATTACGAGAATATCCCGGTTGATCTGCGCACATCTGAACAAAAGGGGGCAGCGTTCACATCGCGCAATCCCTTTGGCAGTGTGCCTATGTTGGAAGCAGACGGCCGTGACCGGGCGCAATCGATGGCTCTGCTGGAATGGCTGGAAGAAGCCTATCCCGATCCGCCGTTGCTGCCAGCCGGTTTGGAAGACCGGTACACCTGCCGTGAGCTGACCTATGCCGTGGCGACCGAAATTCATGCGGTGAACAACTTGCCGGTTCTCAAATATTTGCAAGACCCGCTTGGACATTCTCAGGAAGATGTTGATCTGTGGTATCGCCATTGGCTGGCTCGTACATTGGACCCGGTGGAAAAACGCTTGGCCCAGCTTAGCACTGGTGATTTTCTGTTCGACCGACCGGGCCTATTTGAAGTGGTTCTGCTGCCGCAAATCTACAACGCCAGAAAATTCGCATACGATCTTGGCGACAAACCGCATCTGACTCGTATCGAGGACGCGTGCCTTGCTTTGGATGCATTTCGGCGCGCCTACCCAGATAACCAAAAAGACAGTCCAGATTTTAAGGGAGACTAACCGCTTATGAAACTCGCATCGATCAAAGACGGTACGCGCGACGGTAAGCTGGTCGTCGTCTCAAAAGACATTACCCGCTATTGCGCCGCCGATAATATTGCCCCGACGATGCAATATGCGTTAGACAATTGGGATCGCGTTTCTGGCGATTTGGAAGTTCTATATCGCGATGTGGAACATCAAAGCGTACCGTGCGAACGCTTCCACGAAAGCGAGGCTCACTCCCCCCTTCCCCGTGCCTATCAATGGGCGGATGGCAGCGCGTATATCAATCATGTCGAACTGGTTCGCAAAGCACGCAACGCCGAAGTACCGGACAGCTTCTATCAAGACCCGCTGATGTATCAGGGCGGTAGCGACACGTTCTTGGGCCCGCGGGACAATATTCCGTTGGGTGATCCGGCCTGGGGCTGTGATATGGAAGGGGAAGTCGCGGTCATTACAGGTGACGTGCCAATGGGTACTTCTGCCGAGGATGCGGCCAGTCAGATCAAATTGGTCATGCTGGTCAATGATGTATCCCTGCGCGGTCTGATCCCGGGCGAACTTGCGAAGGGTTTCGGCTTCTTCCAATCCAAGCCTTCCAGCGCATTTTCTCCTGTCGCAGTTACACCTGATGAATTGGGCGACGCATGGCAGGATAGCTTGATCCATTTGCCGCTATTGGTCGATTATAACCGGCAGCCATTCGGCCGCGCCGAAGCAGGCGTTGATGCGACATTCAATCTCGCACAATTGGTTGCCCATGCTGCCAAAACCCGCAATTTGGGTGCGGGTACAATTGTCGGTTCAGGCACTGTCTCCAACAAAGGCGCAGATGGCGGACCGGGCAAACCTGTGGCTGATGGCGGGGCCGGCTATAGTTGCATTGCAGAAATCCGCATGATTGAGACTATTCAGGATGGCAGCGCAAAAACACCGTTTATGAAGGCCGGAGACACTGTAAAAATCGAAATGAAAGATAAAGACGGTCACAGCATATTCGGCGCAATCAAGCAGGAAGTGGTGGCAGTTTAAGCCATGGCAAACACAGATTTGGGTGATCCGAAACTAATCCCCGTCATCATCGGCTGCGGGCAAATCAATGACCGGGCAGCCACTGGCGCTGAGGGTATGGACTCTCTCGAGCTAATGATTGCTGCAAGCCGCGCGGCAGGTGCCGACGCGGGTGCCGGGGTTTTGGCCCAGACTGACTGGCTGGGCATCGTTAATCAATTGTCGTTTCCGCAACTCACGGGAACTTTGGTTGAGGGAGTTTCATCCGCACTGGGCCTATCACCCAAGATCGCCCGTGAGACCCCTTCCCCCACGGGAGACAGCCCGATTTTGCTGATCAACGAAGCTGCCAATGCCATAGGCGGCGGCAAGGCCAATGTGGCATTGATCGTTGGTGCAGAAGCGCTCCGTACCGCTGGCAAGCGACGGGCGGAGGCAAAAGCTGCTGCAGCTGCTTCCTCTGCGGGCGAAGAAAAGAAAAAGGGACCGTACCCAAAACGGGCCTCGGTCGAACCCGAGCCACGCCATCATTACGGATTGCTGACACCGACCGACGTCTATCCCATATTTGAGAATGCAGCGCGCGCGGAATTCGGCCAAACATTTGCAGAGGCACAGGCCGAAAGCGGAATGATCTGGGCCGGAATGTCGGAGGTTGCGGCAAACAACACGCACGCATGGATCAATCAGAGCCGAACCGCATCGGACATTATCGAGCCAACTGCGGACAACCGGCCGATCGCTTTCCCTTACACCAAATTCCAAGTCGCCAATGCGGCAGTGAACCAAGGGGCGGCTGTTATTGTGACCAGTCTGGCAGTTGCGCAGGCAGCTGGCGTCAGTGAAGATCGCATTATCTATGTTGGCCAAGGCGCCGCAGCGCATGAGGCAGAAGATCCGCTAAACCGGCCCGCTTATGCGTGTTCGGCGAGTATGTCCGTGTCACTCACCAAAGCGCTCGAGTTGAACGGTCTTTCGGCCAGTGAGTTTGATCATATGGAGATCTATTCCTGCTTCCCGATCGTGCCCAAAATGGCGCGGCGGGTGCTGGGCATTCCCGCAGACCGGACGATGACGATGTTCGGCGGATTGACCTTCGGGGGCGGACCTATCGGGAATTACATGACCCACGCGGCAGCCTGTATGGTCGAGGCGCTCCGCAACGATGGTACCAATGGATTGCTATTCGCCAATGGCGGCTACGCAACGCACAATCACACCATTGTCTTGACCAAAATGCCGCAACCCGCGGGTACCTTCCCCCATAATTTCGACTTTCAGGAACAGGCTGATGCATTGCGCGGCGAGGTGCCGGAAATGGTTGGCGAATATGCTGGCCCGGGCAAGCTTGAAACCTACACAGTGCTGTTTGACCGTAAAGGTGAACCAAAACACGGGGTCGTGATTGCACGATTGGAAGACAATCGCCGCGCTATCGCTTTAGTCCCGCCGACCGATACACCGGCTATCGAACGGCTCATGAGCGGCGCAGCGGACTTGCAGGATAGCGCAGGTGTGCTTGCGGTGCATGACAGCCGCAATATCTGGTCATTTGCCCAACCCTAATCAATCGACACCATTTGACTGATACCCGCTTTTGCCCAATGACTGCTGAGTTCGTTTCCACGCCTAAGGAATTCTGATGTTTAAGTTCTGGTTTTCTATTCCCCTGTGGCAGCGCGTTATCGGGGCTCTGATAATCGGAACATTGTTTGGCTGGATCTGGAAAGAGTTCGCCTTGTTTGGTGGAGCCAGCCCGGAAAGCATCAAGTGGATTGGCGATCTGTTTATCAAGGCGATCAAAATGCTGATCGTTCCGCTGATATTCTTCTCTCTTGTTTCGGGTATTGCGGCGCTGGGCGATCTCAGAAAGCTGGGTAATGTTGGCGGGAAGGCGCTGATGATATTTGGCGGAACCGCAGCGATCTCGGTATCGCTAGGCCTCACACTGGCAACCATCACCCAGCCCGGTGTCGGCCTTAACGTGGCCTTGCCAGACGGGGCAGAAGTACCCGAACCTGCGACCACCACAGCGGTTGATATGATCCTGTCGATGGTAACCGACAATCCGGTTGCGACAATGGCAGAAGGTCAGGTTCTGCCGCTGATTATCTTCGCGTTGCTGTTCGGGATCTCCGTATTGATGGCCGGCAAGGAAGCGCTGCCGATTGTGAAGGCGATGGACGCCGGATCCGCCGTGATGCAGCGCATGACGATGATCGTGATGGAACTGGCGCCGTTTGGCGTTTTCGCCCTGATGGTATGGGTAGCGGGCACGTTGGAACCTGCCGTTCTGCTTGGCCTATTGCAGATTATCGGGCTTAATTATCTCGGCTGTTTTATCATTATTCTGTTGGTCTATCCGGCGATCATCAAATTTATCGCCAAACTGCCCATTATCGATTTCTATCGCGGGATTGTGGACGCTCAAGTGGTGGCATTTTCCACCGCATCATCCAACGCCGCGCTGCCTGTCACGCTTCGCTGCGTTCAGCGGAATTTGGGTGTGTCACGGTCGGTTTCCAGCTTTGTCGTTGCCCTAGGCGCGACGATCAATATGAACGGCACCGCGATGTATCTTGGCCTTGTCGCGGTATTCGGCGCGCAGGTTTACGGTATTGATCTGACATGGACATCCTATGTGCTGATCGCGCTTACTGCGACGCTTGGTTCAGTTGGTGCTGCGGGTATTCCCGGCTCTGGCCTGATCATGCTGACGCTGGTCCTGACATCAATCGGCGTACCACTGGAAACCGTGGCTCTGGTCGCCGGGATCAACCACATTATGGATATGATGCGCACGGCCACCAATGTCACCGGTGATGCCACGGTTGCCGTCGCGGTGGGCCGGATGGCGGGCGAGATTGATGTTGAGGAATACGTCTCTGCTGATGACATTTAACAGCCCGTTTCAGTTGCGGCCAACCAAGTCTCAGGAAAGACTGTTATGAAAAAACGCACTATGGCAATGGGTGTCGCGGGCTTGCTCATCGCTGGCGGCGCTGCTGGCGCTTACATTGTTTCCCCGACTATCCATGCTGGACAAACCGGAGAAGCGCCTGAACTCGGCCGGACAGGCGATTATGTCATAGGCACGTTCGAGAAGGATTTCGCGCTGTCTGATCGAACCGCGATTGGAACGGCGGGTTTACTCACCGGCAACATCGAACCGGTCGGTCGCACACTCACAGTCCGTTTTTGGTATCCCGCCACCGATACTGCCGATGGTGAAGCGGCCAGCTATACCCATATGATGGCAATTCCTGACAAAGATGCCATCGAGGTTGTGACAGGCGGAATTGCTTTGCCCGATGCACCAGCATTGGAAGGGGAAACATTCCCCTTGATCGTGATGTCGCACGGCTACCGCGGATGGAATACCCAGTTCAGCAATCTGGGTGAACACATCGCATCGCGCGGCTACATCGTGGCCTCTATCGACCATGCGGATATGCCGGCAGAAGGCTTGCCCTCGCTGCTGGTATCGTTCGGCAATGTGTTGGTTGATAGGACGCAAGACCAGCGGCAAATCTTGTCGTTGATTTTGAATGGCCCCCGCGAACCACAGCTTGCCGCAATTGATCCGGAAAAGGTCGGGCTGATTGGCTATTCTATGGGTGGTTACGGGGCGCTCGCCACAGCTGGTGCAGCCTATGACTTCTCTAAAGAACCACTATCCAACATTCCAGAGCAGGCACAGCAGCAACTCGCCAACGCCACTTCCGAAGCTGCACCGATTGATGCCTTGGTCACTTTTGCCCCTTGGGGAGGCGCACCTGACAACCGGGCATGGACTGCAGACAGTCTGGCCAAGATCGACGTGCCGACACTGGTTGTTTCAGGCAATCAAGACGATGTGGTAGATTTTGAAGCTGGTGTTCGATGGATTTACGACAGCCTGCAAGGAACGGACCGCCGCCTACTGGTCTTTCGGGAGGCTAGGCACAATATCGTCGGCAATGACTTTACCCTCCCCGCCGATGCGGACTTTGTCGCGACCGAGTTCCTGAAAGAACCCGTTTGGCGTAGCGACCGGCTGAATGCGATCAACCAGCATTTCGTGACCGCGTTTCTTGATCTTCATTTGAAGGGGGACGGCGACAAGGCGGCCTATCTCAATGTACCAAGGCCTGACTCCAATGCTTCCCAATGGCCGATTGGCTTCCGCGAACAATTAAACGGCAAATATGCTGGATCTGACCAGCCAGACCATTGGAATGGCTTCCAACGGCGCTGGGCTGTCGGATTGGAATTGTATTCAGGGGACCGAACGACAGCGGAATAAACGCTGAATTTTCCGGCGTGCTATTCGGTTATTGTGGGCGCGTCATAAATCCAAGATCAGGCTGAGCAAAACGGCCAATATTGGGGGCAATTCCGGGTAATTCGCTGGGCGACACGCCGAACCATTGTGCCAATGTAGCGGAATACTCGTCTACCGAAGTGGTTGGCAGCAATCGGCCCCGCCCAACTTGGTCGTCGCTCTCAACTGATACCTGCGGTGCGGTACCGTAGAAGCGCCCGCCATTGACGGCACCGCCAACAACGAAATGATGGCTACCCCAGCCGTGATCAGAACCATCCCCGTTGGATGCCAGTGTACGGCCAAAATCGGATGCGGTGAACGCCGTCACTTGATCGGCGATGCCCAGCTCGAGCGTAGAGCGATAAAACGCATCCATCGCGAAATCGACTTGGCCCAGCAACGCTTCATGGCTGCCGATCAAACCGTCATGATGATCGAAGCCGCCAGCAGACACCATAAACACTTGCCGCGTCATGCCCAAATCACCACGCGCTGCGATCAGCCTGGCGACCACGGAAAGTTGATCCGCCAGCCGGTTGCCCGTGCCGAAATCAGTCGCCACGCTGGACCGTGCCAGCGCATCATTCACAAAACCGCCAAATTCTACCGACCGGGCGTTTGTTTGCGCATAATCCCCTTCAAACACATGGCCTGTATGGGTCTTAAGCAACGTGTCCAATGCAGTACTAGCCGCCGATGAGTTATATAGACGCCCGCGGGACAGCCCATTAATCAATGTCGCCCCGTCTGGGGATACTTGATACGGCATCGCCTGTTCGCCGTTCATAAATACCGCGTTGCCAGTGGCATTTATCAGCGTGAACATAGCGTTGGAATTGCTGGATTGTGCCAAGTCCCCCATCCGTCCGCCCCAACCAGTAGGCGATCCTTCCGGCTGCGAGCTTTGCCAAGTCGATTGCTGATCATTGTGAGAGAATAGGTTGGCGGGACGCGGAAAGCGCGTGTTGTCATCGCTCTCATACTGAGCCTTTGTCAGCGGGGTTAACAATGGCCCGACGTTCAGCATGGGTGCCATATTACCCTGATCAAACCGGGATTTTAGAAGCGGCATTGTCGGCGCAAGGGCGTATCGGATGTCGTCCGTCAGCGTCTGCTCGTCGGGTTGCATCAACACACTGTTGGCGAGGCTGCTGCGTGGCAAGGCAATCCCGCCCCCGGCTTCGCTGCCATTACCGCCACGTATCTGGCTGTACCGCTGATAGTTCGGTGCATCGAATGGGATCAACGTATTGCCGTGATCATTCCCGCCATACAAAAAAACACACACCAGCGCCTTGTAACCACCAGTACTGGCAAATGCAGCGGCCTCCCCAATTCCGGCGAGCCCCATTGCATAGGAGGTCGCGACACCTGCCCCGGCCAATTGACTGGAACGACGCATAAAGGCGCGGCGGCTTAGCTCTGTGCTTTTTCCAACAAACATCGCAGTGCCTCTATTTCTGAACCATGTAATCATTGGATGCCATCACCAACATCACGCCAATATGGATGCGCCGGAGTTTCGTCGCGTCGTCGCTCGTTTCGGTTACCGTGATATCGTCCAATGCCGCCTTGATAACGTCTCGCGTATTTTGGGTCAGCTGCCCGCCGGCCAAGACCAGATCGAGCCGGTCCAGCAAGGCATCACTTTGATGCGCGATAGGCAATTCACCGGAATAGCTTGCCTTCACATCGCGGCCAAACCGGCCCGTTCCCCCAATCACCCCTTCCATGAAGTTCACATAGCCCGCGACTGATGTCTCGTTCACCAGCTGGAATTCGGGTGCGAGCAAATTGTTCGCCGCCGCCTGCGATCCTGCGGGAATATAGCCGGGCCGGAAGAAGTTAAAGACAGACGGTGATCGCAAAGGTGCTTGGCCAAGCGCAGTCGAATTAGAAGACGTATCGCCTATATCCCAATTCCCGTTTACCGAACTGACGTCAAATGTCCTGCCCCATTGGGCGTATCGCACCATCGGCTCCCGCAACCTGCCGAACATCGGATTGGTTAGCCCTGCCGGGTCCAACGCTTCTTCATCCATCAGGATAGCTGTGAAGACCGCACGCAAATCGCCGCGCACTCCCGATCCGTTGTCGTTGAACGTTTGCGCCACCCGCTGCACATATTGCGGGCTAGGATTGCTGGTCACCAATCGCTGGATCATCTGCTTGCCAAAGAACGGACCGACATTGGGATGCTGAAAAATTGCATCAAGTGTCAGACGAAGCGTCTCTGCGGCCCCGGTGCCAGCGGGGATTACAGTGCCCAAAAAGGCTTTCTCTTCAGCGGAATGCTCGCTCTGGGTTCGCGGGCGCTGCCACTTGGCGGGGTCTGCTGTCATGGGCCGCCGGACATACTCAACATCAGGAATCTGATTGTTCGGGTTCCTTGGATTAGGCGTATATCCAATGCCATCAAAGTCGAAATCATAACCAGTGAACGCTTTGGATATGCCCGTAACATCGTCGTTGGAATAGGTCGGGATAGGGTTCCCGCTGCCATCTGTCCGCTGCGTGCCATCCACATTCAGTTCAAACAGCCCAATCGAAAAAAGCTGCATGACTTCGCGGCCATAATTTTCATCCGGAACCCGGCCGGTAGATGGGTTCGCCTTGCGATTGCCCCGGGTGTTGAGGAACACGCCCATCGCGGGGTTAAGCGTAATATCTTCCAGCAAATCGCGAAAATTGCCGAATGCCCGCCTGTTTAAAATATCCCAATATTCGCCGATCGCCTGGCTGCGCCACGTTATGCTAACGCTGTTGAGCGAGACCACAAAGAACTCTGACAAGGCCAGAGCCGCGCGTTTGCGCACTTCGCTTCCGCGTGACATCAGCTGGCTCCAGATCATGTAATCCCCAATTCGCCGATTGAAGAAAAACTGGTCGGTGGTGATGTCATCAAAACCGCGGGATTGGAAAAACTGCTCAGCCGTCTGATCATTGGAAGCGGACATCTGGCCATCAAGCCAAGGCTCGTAACCCCGATCTTTCAGATTGCTGATGCTGCCAATTGGTGCCGAGAATGCGGCGCGCAGGGCGAACCGGGCAGCCGCTTCATCTGTCGTAGGCTTCAGCACTGTCGGGGGCGGGGTGACCGTTCCGCCGCCACTACTGCCAGTTGGTGGGGCAGAGCCCCCGCCACTATCTCCACCGCCGCATGCCGCAGTGGCAATCGCCAACGCAGAAACGGTTATTCCTTTGGCCGGTAAGGATGCGGGCCCGTCTTCGGGAAGAACGGTTAGGTTTTCTTCTAACGAGCCATGATCACGCTCGGTGGCTTCGCTCAGTCGCTCGTCAGTTACACAGTCTTTCATAACTGCCCGTCCCTCATTTCTGCACAGCACCGGTTTTGCATAACAGCCTCACTGCGCCGAGATTGAAACAATCAGGGAAAAGTCATGCACTGTTTTGATCGCTGCGCCGGGTTAACAAACCGCTTCTGAGGAATGGTAAATTGGCCGGCGGCATAGAGAAATATGCGCCCCGTTTTCTTGTGTCATGCCACGGCGGCTCACAGGAAGAGGGCCACCACGCCTTTTAGCATGATGGCCCTTTTCAGATAGCATGGGATAGGCACCGCATGGCGCCGCCCTAAATATCGGTACGTTTAGCTCGACAGAGCGATATGCCGTTTCATGTGATGATCGACATTGCCGAATTCGGAATCGAAAATCGTCAGACGTTTGAAATAATGACCAATGGCCATTTCGTCGGTCATTCCCATACCGCCGTGAATTTGGATAGCCTCCTGCCCGATAAGATGTGCAGCCTGACCAATCCGGACTTTCGCAGCAGAAACCGCTTGCTTGCGGGCGTTTTCGTCATCACCCAGACGTAAAGTAGCCAAATATGTCATAGACACTGACTGCTCATATTCCGTGAACATATCGACCATGCGGTGTTGCAGCACTTGGAATGATGCAATTGGCACACCAAACTGTTTACGCTGTTTCGCGTAGTCGATTGTCAGTGCGTGGGCGACTTTCATGGCGCCGCACACTTCTGCGCACTGCGCAGCAATTGCTTCGTCGGTCACCAGTTCAATAAGCGGCAAACCGCCATCTTCTTCGCCGATCAGGGCATCTGCCGGTACAGAGACGTTCTCAAAATACACTTCGGAAGCACGGCGTCCGTCAACGGTCGGGTAATCGCGCGTGACCACCCCGTCAGCGCTTTTGTCGACAATGAATACGGAGATACCGCCCTTGTCCCGCTGGCCGCCCGAAGTACGTGCGGTCACCACCAGATGGGTTGCCCAAGGGGCGCCGATCACAACTGCTTTATGTCCATTGAGCACATAGCTGTCGCCGCTCTTTTTCGCAGTCGTTTCAAGGTCTGCAAAATCATACCGGCCGCGTGGTTCAGCATAAGCAAATGCAAAGATCTGGCTGCCATCTACAATCCCGCCAATATGCTCTTCTTTTTGAGCAGCAGTACCGGCGTGCTTCAAGAAACCACCCGCGCATACAACGGTGGGAACATACGGCTCGACCACCAGGCCTTTGCCAAATTCTTCCATCACGATCATGGAATCGATGGCACCGCCGCCGAAGCCTCCATCCTCTTCAGAAAACGGCATGCCCAGCAGACCCAGCTCAGCCAGTTGCGCCCAAATTTCAGGGCGCCAACCGCTTTCGCTGGCGATCACGCCATTGCGTGTTTCGTAATCATAGGTTTCGCGCACCAGCCGTGTCAGGCTGTCGCGCACCATTGATTGCTCATCGGTGAAGTTAAAATCCACAGTGTCTCTCCCGATCTCTCAGCCTTAAAGGCCAAGAACCATTTTCGTGATAATGTTGCGCTGAATTTCGTTTGACCCGCCATAAATGGAGGTCTTGCGCATATTGAAATAGGTCGAAGCCGAATGTTGCGCATATTCCGGACCAATCGGATACTCGTTCGATCCCAGATCGGACATGCCATTGTAATATGGCGTGCCATAATGACCAACAGCTTCCAGGGTAAGTTCCGTCAGGCGTTGCTGAATCTCGGTACCCTTAATCTTCAGGATCGAGCTTTCCGGGCCAGGGCCCTTACCGGCTTGCTCGCCCGCAAGCGTGCGCAATTCGGTGATTTCCAGAGCCGCAAGATCAATTTCAAGCTGGCTCACTTTACGGGCGAAATCAAAGTCGCTCATCAACGGTTCGCCGTCCAGTTGTTCGGACTTTGCAATGTCACGCAATTGCTCAACACCGCGCTTCGACCGCGCGACACCGGCAATACCGCTGCGTTCATGCGCCAACAGGAACTTGGCATATGTCCAGCCCATATTCTCTTGGCCGACAAGGTTTTCTACCGGCACGCGAACATCGGTAAGCCACGTTTCGTTGACCTCGTAGCCACCATCAATCAGCTTGATCGGGCGCACTTCGATACCCGGTGTTTTCATATCCACCAGAATGAAACTGATACCTTCCTGCGGCTTCGCAGCATCGGGATCAGTGCGGCACAGGAAGAAACCCCAATCAGCATGCTGGGCCAAGGTGGTCCAAGTCTTCTGGCCATTAATTACGTAATGATCGCCATCACGCACCGCGGTGGTTTGCAGGGATGCAAGATCAGACCCGGCGCCGGGCTCACTATAGCCCTGGCACCACCATACATCTCCGCTGCAGATGCCCGGCAAATGCTGGGCCTTCTGTTCTTCGTTTCCGAAAGTATAGATAACAGGACCGACCATCGAAACACCGAATGGCAACGGCATAATTGCGTTCACCCGGGCGTTCTCTTCAGACCAGATATAGCGCTGCGTCGGGGTCCAACCCGTGCCGCCATACTCGGTCGGCCATGCCGGTGTAGACCAGCCTTTTTCACCCAACACCTTATGCCATGCAACCATGTCTTCCGGCGAAAGATCATCACGCAACCCGTCGGCAGAAAGGTGTTTCGGGTAATTTTCCGCAATAAAACTACGAACCTCTTCGCGAAACGCCACTTCGTCGGCACTGAACTCCAGATTCATCGGTCTCTTCCCTTCGATCTATATTCTCTTGCTCTTACACTCCTGACATCAACAAAAAAGAGGCCAATTTGTGCCAGATAAAGCAAGTTTTTCTCGGTTAGGCCTCATTACATGCGAACAAACGCTACGGCACGCAGCCTTTCCGGAGGGGATGCGGATAACCGCCCGCTCACAAAAAAATTTGCCGCATCCAGCAATTAAGACCGAGAAGCTGTATCCTAGCGGTTGATTCCGCAATTGGCACGATCTCTCTAAAACTGAAACAGCTTGGGATCTGCACCGGTTATGACTAGAAGCCTGACCAAATGCGCGGCGGGTGGGACGACTTGGCCGCACAATCCAAGCCCGGCGTAACGATCTTTGGTAACGCCGCTTCAGTCAAGGATACCGCCATGAGCAGACCTCTCTTCAGCCCGTTCAAGATCAAATCGCTGGAGCTTCCAAACCGGATCGCCATGGCCCCCATGACCCGCAGCTTTTCACCTGGCGGCGTACCGGGTTCAGATGTGGCCGACTATTACGCACGGCGCGCGGCGGGCGGCGTTGGTCTGATCATTACAGAAGGCACCACAGTGGATAGAGGCGGCGCCTCTAACGACGAGAAGGTACCCAATTTTCACGAGGCGGAAGCTCTTGAAGGATGGGGCAATGTGGCCAAGGCTGTTCATGCCGAAAACGGAAAGATCGCGCCGCAAATCTGGCATCAGGGGATGATGCGCAAGCCCGGCACCGGACCACACCCGGAAGCAATGTCGGATAGCCCTTCAGGCCTCACCCATACAGGCAAGCAGGTTCAAGACGCGCCCAGCGATGCCGATGTGGATGATATGGTAATGGCGTTTGCCAACGCTGCTGGCGAGGCCAAGCGTCTTGGCTTTGATTGTGTCGAGATTCACGGCGCGCATGGCTATTTGATTGATCAGTTTTTCTGGGACCGGATGAATATTCGGGACGGACGATTTGGTGGTTCTCTGCCCGAACGGGCAACATTTGCAGCCGATATCATCCGCGAAACACGCAAAGCGGTGGGCGATGATATGCCAATCATTTTGCGGTTCTCGCAATGGAAGCAGCAGGAATACACTGCACGCCTCGCCGAGACACCTGAAGAGCTTGGCGCGTTTCTCAATGTCTTCGCTGATGCCGGTGTCGATATGCTGCACTGTTCCCAGCGCCGCTATTGGGAACCTGAGTTCCCCGAGCTGGATGGCGAGAATGGGCTGAACTGCGCGGGCTGGGCCAAGAAACTGACTGGTTTGCCCACCATAACGGTTGGTTCGGTTGGCCTCTCATCCGATTTCTTTGGGGCCTTTGCAGGCGAAGGTTCCGCGGCACGTTCTCTGGATGATCTCGAAGAGCGCCTAGACCGGCAGGAGTTTGACCTAGTCGCCGTGGGCCGCGCTTTGCTCCATGATCCCGACTGGGCAGCCAAGATCCGTGACGGTCGGCACGAAGAGCTGGAAGATTATGACGGTAAGAGCCTGATGTCTCTCACCTGATACCGCCGCCCAGGCTCACGGTAAGCCTCTTAAAACAGGCTTACTGCAAACACGCGTCCCTATCGCTGCCCTAACTTACGCAAGTGGTAAGAATGGTCCCCGAACTGTGCATCGAATGCGAGCAACCGCTTGTGATAGTGCCCGATATTCAGCTCGTCGGTCAGCCCCAAACCGCCGTGAATCTGGATGGCAGATTCTCCGATGGCCAGACCCATTTTACCAAGCTGTCCTTTGAACACTGAAATATCGCGCGCCGTGATCGCACCCGAATTGGCCAAGGCTGCCGTGTAGGTCAGCGTCGCGAGCGCCTTGCTATATGCGATTTTCATATCTGCAAGGCGATGGGCGATCGATTGAAACGTCCCGATGGGTGTCCCAAATTGCTTTCGCGTCATTGCATACTCCGCAGTCAGGGAGAGCAAGGCGTCCATTGCCCCGACGGCCTCCGCCCCCTGCACGATAATCGCTTTGGCGATGATCTGTTCGAGCGCTTCGCTGGCATCGGCCAGCAGCATTGCATCGGCACCGACTGCCACCGCATCAAAGCGGATATTGGCAGCACTGCGCCCATCAATTGTTGTGTAGGCACTGACATTCAGCCCATCGGCATCTTTCCCGACAAGGAATAATGCGACCGGGCCTGCCGCGCCCATACGTGCCGCCACGACCAAAATATCTGCATCAGCCCCAGCCAAAACCAAGCGCTTTTCACCGCTGAGCACGAAGCCATCGCCGGACGGTTCAGCCACCATTTTGATAAGGCCTGGATGCGCTGTTCCGGCACCTTCTTCATAGGCAAAACCGGCTACTGCCTCACCCGAGGCAAGCTTCTCAATCCAGTCCAAATTGGCTGTATTGTCGCTGGCCGCGATGGCAGCCCCTGCCAGCATGATGGAAGACACGTAGGGTTCGACCACCAAGTGTTTGCCAAAGCTTTGAGCGAACGCCACGCAATCGCCGATAGAACCGCCTAGACCGCCTTGATCCTCGCTAAATGGCAAGGCGAGCAAGCCCAGCTCGGCAAACTGGTTCCAGACCTCGGCAGACCAAGGCGCGGCGGATGACACCAGTGCTTGTCTGGCATCGAAATCATAGTTCTTGTCCAGATAGCGCGCGACACTATCACGCAGCATCTCTTGTTCTTGAGAAAATGAGAAATCCATAAGCTCAAGCCCCTGCCATAGTGCGTGCAATAAGGTCCCGTTGGACCTCGTTAGAGCCCGCGTAGATCGTGGTCGCTCGGCTATTGAGGTATAGCGGCATCGAAATCAGGTCGAATTCGCTACCCAGTGGTTCGACATTGGAACCAACCCGCAAGGCTTCCAATTGGCGGGCCAATCCGCCCACGCCAGATACCTGGTTCATGATCACCGAAGCGCGCTGGACCAGCTCGGAATTGATGGTTTTATTCATTGACGGGAATGACGGATCGCGGGCGATAGAGTGGCCGCTAATCGCCAATTTTTCAAAATGGGCGAGCGAGGCAACATCCGCCTCCAACTCCCCTATATCGCGCTGGAAAACGGGATCATCCGCCAACACCCCACCGAAAGGAGATGCGATTATCGCGGCCGCCTCACGCGCCCTTTCTAAATACCGCACAAGCGTTGGGCTAGCCGCCGATCCGCCTCCGCGTTCATGCTTGAGCAAATGCTTGGCAACGCTCCAACCATCATTTTCCTCACCGACCCGGCCCGATTGCGGCACCCGGACATTATCGAAGAAAACCTCACATTGTTCGGGAAAGCCGTCCAGCCCGACGATAGGCCGGATTTCCATTCCCGGATAATCCACACGGTCGAGCAGCAGGAACGTGATCCCTTGTTGCTTTTTGCCCTCCGTACTGGTGCGGACCAGCATAAACATCCGGTTTGCATGGTGGGCATAGGTCGTCCAAATCTTGGAACCGTTGATAATATAATCATCACCATCTGGCTCAGCCCGGCAGCTCAGCGATGCCAAGTCAGAACCCGAACCCGGCTCAGAATATCCTTGCGCCCAGAAATCGTCACCATTGAGGATAGTGGGCAAGTATCGCTGCTTCTGCTCTTCTGTCCCCAAATCGATCAGCAGCGGACCGACCATGCCCAAACTTTGCGGCAATAAGGGCGGTAGATCGGCTTTGCGGTATTCCTCAGCAAAGATGAAACGTTGTTCCACACTCCAGCCTGTGCCGCCATATTCCTTTGGCCAATGGGGCGCTGCCCAGCCTTTCTCGAACAAAGTTTTGTGCCATTCCATACACTCTTGGAACGGAGCAAACACGCTGGTCGTCTTGCGGCCTGCCTCGCGAATGGCGGGTGTTGGAGCGGTGGCGAAGAAGGTCGCGACTTCCGCCCGAAACGCTTCCAACTCTGGCGAAAAATCGATATTCATATGGTGGTTCCAATCCCCAATGCACCAGCTGGCATTCCGCTGGCAACCATCTGTTCTGTCAGTTACGCAGGATACAAGCGCGTCTAGTATCCGCTGGCTTGCCCGTCTTTCCGCATTTCGGTTGCACCGGTATAAACGCCGGTATCGGGGTCTCTGGCAATGGCTTGATAGCCGCCAAACATAATCCCATTATCAACCACGCGGACATTGTGCCCCATGTCGCGCAGCGCCTCGACAGTTGAAGCCGGAATACCCGGTTCCACATTCAGAGTCCCCAGCGGATCAGCAGACGGGCCCGTCAACGCTTCTGTTGGCTGGCGCCCCCCGTCGTGGTTTATCCGTGCCGTATCGCCAGCTTCCTGAACATTCATGCCGTAATCGGCAATGTTGATCAGCACTTGGACATGGCCCTGCGGCTGCATTCCCCCGCCCATCAGACCCAGCGTCATATAGGGCTTGCCATCTTTCTTCACGAAAGCGGGAATGATGGTGTGAAACGGCCGCTTGCCGGGCGCATACGCATTGGGATGGTCCGCATCGAGGCTGAATAGCTCGCCCCGGTCCTGGAACATGAAGCCAAGTCCATCGGGCACAAGGCCGCCGCCCATACCGCGATAATTTGATTGGATCAGGCTCACCATCATCCCGTCTTTGTCGGCAACGGTCAGATATGTGGTATCTCCTGGCCCTTCGAGCTTGGGTTCGCCCGGTCCGAATTCCGGGGTCGCCTTGGCAGGGTCAATCAGCGCAAACCGTTTGCGGCCATATTCCTCTCTCAGCAGGTCCATCGGCACAGGGAAGAAATCTGTATCGGCGTAGAAGCGCGCAACATCGGCATGCGCGAGGCGCTTCGCTTCTGTGATATAATGGATCACTTCCGCGCTGCCGCGTTCCCACTGGCGCAGGTCTACATTCTTGAGAATATTGACCATTTGCAATGCTGCGAAGCCCTGTCCGTTTGGCGGCAATTCACACAGTTCAAATCCATCGCGGTATCCGACACAGGCGGGTTCCACCCATTCGCTCGAATGATCCGCAAAATCCTCCAGCGTAAAGGCCGAACCTTGCCGTTGAAGATAATCGACCATCACCCCGGCCAGATCGCCTGTATAAAACGCATCGCGGCCACCCTGCCCGATCTTTTCGAGCGTATTTGCCAAATCCGGATTTTTGAAGATCTCTCCGGCCTCGGGCGCTGTACCGTCCGCGAACCAAGTGGCCCGGGCATTGTCGAACGAGAAGTCGTAGGTTTCTTGGCGGCGAGTGTAAGCCTGCAAAGACCGGTCAAGATACATTGCAATAACCGGTGCGATGGGATGCCCTTCCCGTCCATACCGGACTGTCGGTGCAAGGATCCCGTCCATCGGCATTTTTCCGAAACGTTTGTGCATGGCGAACCACGCATCAACAGTGCCCGGGATTGTTACTGGCAAATGCCCCACCGGCGGCAGCGCTTCAGCTCCATCCAGTCTCTCCAATAATTGGTCGAGCGTTTGCCCCTTGGGTGATCGGCCAGATCCATTGATCCCATGCAGCCTATCGGTTTTCGGATCATAGATGATTGCGTAAAGATCGCCGCCAATCCCGTTGCCGGTAGGCTCCATCAGTCCCAAGGCCGCATTGGCAGCGATGGCGGCATCCACCGCGTTCCCGCCATCCTTCAAAATATCCAGCGCAATCTGCGTGGCCAACGGATGGGCAGTGGCGGCCATTCCGTGCTGGGCAATAACCGGACTGCGCGACCAGTTGGCGCCCACCGGCCTGCCGCCGGCACCTATCTGTTCTTCAACCGGCTTGGCCTCCTGCGCTGCGGCAGGTGTTGCTGCCAATGCTACAGCCGATATGGCGGCGGTGATGGTGACGCGCATGGTCATTTCCTTTAAAATTGCAGGATCAAGCTTTCTTCCCTTTGCGCATTGGAGGCAATAGAAAAAGTAGATGCCGATCCGCCAGATGATCCCGGGATTGCCGGGCTGCGGTGCTAATTGGTTCTGTTCCAGGCCCCCCATCATTTCCGGCTCCGAAACAGTATTACCGTATCACCATACGGCAGTTGCGACTGAGCAATGATGCCCGTACGGTTCAGGCTACAGCCGGTTTGGCGATGGGGAGAACAGTATGAAGGTTTGGATGATAGCGGCGGCAGTTACCGCAGGAACCTTCGGCCACGGGTTTGCTGCACACGCGCAATATGACGCGGCAATTACCCGAACCGACTTCAACATTCCGCATATCAAATCCGATAGTTGGGGCGGTGTCGGCTACGGCGTTGCTTACGCCTATGCGCAAGACAATTTCTGTATGTTGGCGGAAGAATTTGCCACTGTCGCAGGCACCCGGTCACTACACTTCGGCCCCAAAGGAACTTCCACTCTTGGATTTGGCGAACAAGACAATCTGACATCCGACCTGTTTTACCGCAGCCAGATTGATCTGCCGACACTGCGCGCCGGCTGGTCCCAGCAGCACAGCACAACCCAGGCATTGGTTGATGGATATATTGCGGGTTATAACCGCTTCCTGCGCGATACAGGCAGCGATGCCTTACCCGCAGCCTGCCGCAATGCCAGCTGGGTACGCCCGATTGATCGGGACGACATGATCCGCCTCAACCAGAAGCAAATGTTGCTGGCAAGCTCGCTGGCGCTGGCGCCCGGGATCGCTTCAGCAGCCCCTCCTGGCAGTATGCAATCCGAAGCAGTGTCCTACACCATAACACCGCATGAAGATCTAACGTTTGGAAGCAATGGCTGGGCCTTTGGCGGGGATGCTACATCGGATGGCAGCGGCCTTTTGATCGGCAATCCGCATTTCCCGTGGGAAGGACCCGCACGGTTCTGGCAGCTGCACGTAACCGGGCCAGATGATTATGACGTGATGGGTGTCGGCCTTGCCGGTACGCCAATCCCGACGCTCGGTTTCAACCGCGACGTTGCGTGGACGCATACTGTAACGGCCGCGCGCCATTTCACCATTTACGCGTTGACGCTTTCGGCTGACGATCCGACCACCTACATGGTTGATGGTGAGCCTGTGGCCATGACCAAGCAGGACATTAGCGTCCCCATGCCCGATGGCGCTCCGCCAGTTGTCCGCACGCTCTATTCGACTCAATTTGGCCCTGTGGTGACTATGCCCGGCACACCGCTGGCGTGGAATTCATCTTTGGCTTTTGCTCTGCGTGATGCGAATTCAGGCAATCAACGCGCAATAGAAACTTGGCTAAACATCGGGAAAGCCCGCAATGTCGGGGAAATCCAGACAGCCGTCAGCGACAATCTTGGTATCCCGTGGGTCAACACAATCGCGGCTGATCGCGATGGCGATGCGCTGCATGCTGATATCACGGCAGTGCCCAACGTATCTGCAGAATTTGCCAAGACATGCGGTACCCCGTTTTCCGGCTTGGTAGCGCATCTGGTGATACTACTGGACGGAACCAGAGCTGAATGCGATTGGCGCGGATCGGATCAGAATGCGACGGCCGGCTTGCTGCCCGCTTCTGAACAGGCCTCTCGCACTCGCCGCGATTACGTCACCAACAGCAATGATAGCTATTGGATCAGCAACCCTCGCACCCAGTATCAGGAACTGTCACCAATCCTTGGCAAGTTTGAAAAGCCGCTGAGCCTGCGAACGCGTTCCAATTTCATCGAAACAGAGGCTGCTTTGGCAAACGGCTTGATGGACCGCGACGCTGCAAAGGATCTGGTGTTCGGCAATAAAAGCCTCGCTGCGGATATGGTGGTAGAACACCTGCTTACGCTGTGCGCTGACCAGCAGGACATGGAGGAGGCTTGCTCCGCAATTGCTGGATGGAACCGGAAATTTGAAATCGGCAGCACCGGGGCCTTTCTGTTTGCCACCTTCTGGGAAGAAGTGCGCGAGCGGGACGGATTGTGGCAAGTTCAGTTCGATGCGGCTGATCCGGTCAATACGCCGCGCGAACTTATTACAGAGGGTGCCAAGGGAGAGGCCCTAATGGCCGCTCTATCCAAAGCTGCAACATCCGTTACCGCAGCCGGAATTGCCCTTGATGCGCCGTGGGGAGAAGTCCTGGCGGTTCGCCTGAATGATCGGCAGATTGCGCTACATGGCGGGCCCGGCGTGGCAGGCGTGCTCAACATGCAACGCGGCCGCCCGGTGGAAGGCGGATTGGTTCCGCAGCATGGCTCCAGCTACATCCAGATAGTGGGTTTCGACGAAAACGGACCGGTGGCCGACGCTATCCTGAGTTATTCGCAATCAACCGATCCGGCATCACCGCATTTTTCCGACCAGACGGAACTCTATGCGGCCAAGCGGTGGCACCGCTTGCCTTTCTCACCGCCTGAAATTGAGGCCCAGCGTAAGGGAGAAACTCTCCGTATTACAGAATGAACTGCTGCGGCTGTTGTCACATCCCTAAGATGCGTGGCCCAACATTGGCCGCGGGGATGATCACAAAATAGAGCGGTCATTCGGTCGTCACCGAAATACCGATGACCGCTACATCGCCTCGCGGATCATGGCTTCGTACTCGGCCGCTGAAACCGGACGCGGGTTTGACCGGGCCGACAAATCTTTTTGCGCATATTCAATCAGCTCGGGTATGTCGCTTTCTTCAATACCCATTTCTGCAAGGCCGGATGGCAATCCGATTGCGGCATTCATTTCAGTGATCGCAGTGGATAAATCCGCATCGGGTGCAAGCCCCATAGCCTGCCGTAGACGCACGTATTTTTCTTCACATACTGACGCGTTGAAACGAAGCACCGTTGGCAAGAAAACCGCATTCAACGTCCCGTGATGCAGATTCAATCGGCGGATACGGCCCGCAGCGTGGCTCATCGCGTGAACGGCACCCAGGCCCTTGATGAAAGCCAGCGCCCCTTCGGTAGAACACATCATCATCTGCCAACGGGCGTCGCGATCCTGGCCGTCCTTGACCGCGCGGGGCAGATATTGCCAGCCACGCCACAAACCATCCAGCGCGACACCTTCCGCAGGAGGGTTCACTGCCGGTGTCAGAAATGCTTCGATACAATGCGTAATCGCATCCATACCGGTTGCGGCAGTCATCAGTGCCGGCAATCCCATTGTCAATTCCGGGTCACAAATGGCAGCTTGCGGGATGAATAGCGGGCTGGCGAACGTCATTTTGCGGCCGTCTTCAAGAATAATCACAAACCCGACAGAAACCTCGCTGCCTGTACCGGCGGTTGTGGGAGCAGCGATAATCGGGGCAACCGACTTGATCAGCTTTGCACCGCCGGCAAGCGGATCATACTGCGCTAACGGTCCGCCACTGCCAGCGAGCAATGCCACTGCCTTGCCCAGATCCATGGAAGAACCGCCGCCAAGCGCGATCACACCATCGCATCCCTCGTCCTGATATTGCTGAAACGCAGCTTTGACAGCTTCTTCTGTTGGATTACCGGGCGTACCATCAAAAGTGGTCGTTTGAATATCCGCACCGATTGCATCGATTACGGTGCCGACCACTCCGGCAGCCACCAACCCGGCATCGGTAGCTATGAAGGCCTTGGATATTCCTGCTTTTTTTAACTCGCCACTAAGTTGTCCCAGCGCACCGAAATCGAAATGCGTCGTTGTTAGATACGTCAGTGTTGCCATGTTCAGCTACAGCCTCTCTGCTGGATAATTATGTTGTGAGAGTTGGTTTAGCTAGGTGGCAAAACTAGTCAAATGATCTGCGATCTGATTTCGATTTTCGAACGACAGGCGAAGCGCGATGCAGAAAACATCAATTGGCAGCCGATCTCTAATGTTCAGCTTGATGGAGGGCTAAAACGCTATTGAGGCGATGATGGACCTACCACCAATTTAGAGAACGAAGCTTGCGCATAGTCACCGTTCGCCTTGTCAGTTGGCCAATCCCCGGTACCGGCACACGCGGCGGCCCAGAAACTTCCATCGGCTTTTGTGCTGCATTGATTATAGAGGCCCGCTTTGAAATATAGCGAGTCCCCGCCGTAGCTATATTTGTTGTCGGCCGCGTCTACATTCCCGTTTGCATCAATATTGTCTACCAAGCTGATGGCTTGGCGAACTGTGCCGAGCCGCTCGCTTTCAAATTTCAGATACATCGTATTGCGATAGACGTTGATCGTATAACTGAAATCTTCGCCCAGCGGGATGCCCGCCTCGCCCGGGTCACTCGTCTCGGTCCAAACATTGCCCCAAACCGGATAAGCGATATCAGTCCGGTCTGGATCGTTCTTGGCCAGATTGCGTTCGTAGGTCCAGAATACCGAACCCGTTTGGTGATCCGGCAGTTTCTTATAGAATATCTTGATCGGTTCGTTTCCATATCCGAACCCCGATCTAGTGTTGTCGTATTTTACCGCGTGGATTTGTCCGACAACCGCAGAATAAGCCGGCTTGCTGCTGGGGTTGCCGGAATTTCTGGCAACATGATCCACTCTCAAAGTCGCTTCAAGCTTTCCGCCAACAGCACCGAATTTGTCAGAATCTTTGCGTGCCTCCACGGCAAAATTATTTTCCGGGCCATGCGTCTTGAAACGGGTGTTCACACCGCGAAGCATATGTCGCAATTCACTGCGGGTGTTGGACGAGTTTTTGGTAGTTTTTGCCTTGTTCGGTGCGGTAAAAACCATTCGGCCTTCAGCGTCCAGATAGAAGTAGTCTGGGTGACTATATCCCTGGATCTTGCGAACACTAACCTCGTCTACCTTACCATCACCGTTTTCATCAGCAGGCAGTGTAATCTTCCACTCGCTTAAATCGAACTTAGTGCTGGGCGCGGCGGACGTGTCATGAGCTACGCTGGGTACAGATGCAACTACGCTAGATACGATAAACGCAGCTACAATCGCCGAACAGCACTTCATATCAATTCCTCAAACAATGCAGCGGAAATTTAAGCTTAGCAGGCGACGATAACTCTGCGCTGAACGGGGCTTAGCGTTGAACCCGGCCAGACCCGTCTCCGCCCATCAGCTTCTCCGCTTCTGCAACCGTAACACGATTGAAATCGCCAAGAATTGAATGCTTGAGGCAACTTGCGGCTACGGCAAATTCCAACCCTTGCTGCTGATCTTCATAGGCATTGTAGCCATAGATGAAGGCCGAAGCGAAGCTGTCCCCTCCCCCTACACGGTCAACAATATCTGTCATTTCGTAGCGGCGGGAGAGCTTAAAGCCTCCATCACGGTGGCGAACACAGGCCGACCAGCCGTTGCGGTCTGCGCTGAAGCTTTCACGCAGCGTAATCGCAATGGCTTTCATTCCCGGATATATATCCAGGACCTTCTCCGACAAAGCTTCGTACTTAGCTGTGTCGAGCTCGCCAGATTCGATGTCTACATCGACCGAAATGCCCAATGACTTTTGGCAGTCTTCTTCATTGGCGATGCCAACATCGACATATTTGACCAACTCGCCCATCACTTCAGGCGCAGTCTTGCCATATTTCCACAATTTGCCGCGATAATTGAAATCACATGACACGGTAACGCCGGCCGCCTGCGCAGCTTTCACGCATTCAAGGCTAAGGTCGGCGGCTGACTGGCTAAGCGCCGGTGTAATACCGGTAATGTGTAGCCACTTCTTACCTTTGAAAATGGCATCCCAATCAAAATCGCCCGGCGCCGCTTCGCAGATGGATGAATGCGCCCGATCATACACGACCTTGGATGGACGCTGGTTGGCACCCGTTTCTAAGTAGTAGATTCCCACCCGGTCACCAGAGCGCCGCACATGTGATGTATCCACGCCAAACCGCCGCAATTCGCGGATGGCATTTTCACCAATGTCATTGTCGGGCAGCGCAGAAATGAAGCCCGCATCAAGCCCATAATTGCTGAGTGCCACCGCAACGTTGGCCTCCCCGCCGCCAAAGGTCGCCTCAAAGGCAGGGGATTGGAAAAACCGTTCGTGGCCGGGTGTCTTGAGGCGCAACATGATCTCGCCAAAAGAAAGGAAGTCTGCCATTTTCAAATATGCTCCAATTGGAGTTCAAAACCGTTAGGAAAAGAACAAGCCGCCATTGATGTCGACATTTGTGCCGGTGATGAAGGATGCTTCATCTGAAGCGAGGTACACCGTTGCATCCGCAGTTTCTTCCGCTCTGCCTTGCCGTTTTAGCGGGGTTGCATTGGCAACATTTGCGCGGACTTCGTCTTTGGTGAACGTATCGTGGAACGACGTTGCAATCATCCCCGGACATAGCGAGTTCACTCGGATGCCTTTGGGGCCCAGATCTTTGGCAAGCGCCCGGGTAAGGGTCATCACAGCGCCCTTACTGGTGGCATACGCAATTGCGCCAGGGCCCCCGCCATCACGGCCAGCGAGTGACGCATAGTTCACGATTGAGCTACCTTCAGTCATGTGGGGAACGACCGCCTGTGCTGCCAAGAAAGCAGAAGTGACGTTCAAGCTCATCACATTCTCGAAAAACTCGGTGTCCATTTCATCGAGGCCCTTACGCGCCACGAGACCGCCGACCACATTCACCAAGTGGTGGATGACCGGACCGAATGCGTCGAGTGACGCGGCCACAACAGCGTCAACATCGGCTTTCTGGGTCATATCGCCTTTTACGATAATACCTTTGCCACCAGCTGCCTCGACTTCTGCCAGCGTTTCTTTGGCTGCATCTTCGTTGCTGTTGTAATTGATGACAACCGATGCACCTTGGCGTCCAAACGCGACCGATGTGGCGCGTCCGATATCGCGGCTACCGCCAGTAACAATAACAACTTTACCGCTAAATTTAGTCATGTGATTTCCTGTAGTTTAGATATCTGAAAAGGTTCAGCAGCTTCACGCCGCCTTTGGCTTGAGTGGTTTGATGTTGGGACAGAAGATGAAGACCGAAACAACGGTCATAATTGCCAACCCGGCGCCGACGACAAATGCAGGCGTGTAACTGTTCACCGTAATGGTCGGGATCAGGAAGTTGAGGAGAACCACCGCCAGTTTGGCGGCAGTGCCGGCATAACCCGCCAATGTCCCAACCGAATTTCCGCTATAGAAATCGCTCGGCAATGTTTGGATATTGCCGACTGCAGTTTGAAACCCGAACAAGATGGCTGCCATCAGCATAACCGCGACGAAAGGTGTCGCCGCCTGTGTCGTGAGTAGCAGGAAGATCAGCATGATGATCCCGCCAAGAGTGATCACACTCTTCCGCGTTTTGTCGACGCTCCAACCAGCTTTGATACGGTTTTGGGCGAGCAAACCGCCGAACCACGCACCAAGCATCGCACCGACATAGGGAATCCATGCATAGATGGCGATTTCTTCCACCCCAAAGCCGTAGGTTTCGTTCAAATAGAGAGGCAGCCAGCCAACAAATAACCACCAGATCGGGTCAAGGAAGAATGATGCCATGATGACACCCCAACTTTCCTTGCGCGACAGAATCTCACCCGATCCCGGCGCGTATGTCGCTACCTCGTTAGTTTCTTGATTGCGTTGTCCGGTAAGAATGAACTGGCGTTCTTCTTCCGATAGCCACGGATGCGCCTCAGGGCCGGACTTGTAGACCAATAACCACGGCACAAGCCACAGAAAGCCTAAGGCACCAATGGCAATAAATGTCGCTTGCCAGCTGTCCAAAAAGACAAACAGCACGCCGATAATCGGTGCAGAAACAATACCACCAATGGCGGCGCCAGAGTTAAATATGCCCTGAGCCAAGGCCCGCTCATTGATCGGAAACCATTCGGCATTGGCTTTGGTTGCGCCCGGCCAGTTGCCAGCTTCTGACACACCCAATAGGCCGCGGAATACCGCAAAACTGGTCAGCCCCGTCGCGACCGCATGCAGCATAGTCGCTGCCGACCATACGACGATCGACAAAACAAAACCAAGTCGCACGCCGATCCAATCAAAAATCTTGCCGAACAAGGTTTGACCGAAAGCGTATGCGAAAGTGAACACGTTCAATATGATCGCATAGTCTGTCTTGGTTAAACCAAGATCTTCGGAAATTTCAGGCCAGAGAAAGCCCAATGCGCCACGGTCAATATAGTTGATGATCGTCGCGATCGCGACGAGCCCCACAATTACGAACCGGAATTTTCCCTTCAGCATATTATGCCCCCTCGCCCAAAAAATCTTCGCGTGCCGGACTAAACGTATCGAGGATCACGCCTTCTTCCAGACAGACCGCTCCGTGCATGACATTGGAAGTTACGAAGGCACTATCGCCTGCGCCCAGCTCTTGCTCTTTACCGTCAACCGTTATGAGAAAACGGCCAGACTCGATATAGATAGACTGGCTGTGCGGGTGCGAGTGGACCGAGCCTTCTGCGCCTTTATCGAACAGCACACGGCACATCATTAAATCCGTTCCATAGCCCAGCATTTGTCTCCGGATGCCAGGTTCCAAAGCCTCTACCGGAACATCTGCACCGCGAATAAATGTGTCGCTGTCTGTGGTCTTAGCCGCACTCATTATTTGTCCCCTTCCGCGCCGATCACGGCCGCAAAGCCGGTCCAACGATATTCCGTTTCATCCACAATCACAGAGTGTGAAGCTGCATCATCCGGATTGTGAGAAATCGCCAATGTGCGGCGCGCGCCGTTCTTCATGGTGATTGTGATGATATCAGCGCCATCTACGCGGTCATGATTTACACTGGCGACCAAACTGTCGCTCAATGTCGTGCGCTCTGCGGAACCGTCAAACTTTCCGTGTGGCTCAAGCAGAGTCACAAAACTTGTCCCGCCAGCTATCCTCACGCGCTGCAACAACATTGGTTCACGGCGAAGGTTGAACGACGCATCGTTCGCTCCGCTTTCCGCCAGAATTGCTTCGGCACCCTCCTGCGGGACCCAGCGTGCTGTGTAGAACCGGTCATCGAGCAACCATGTGATGAAAGCATTGCCTGAGGATGTTGGCGCGCCTTGGGCGTCTACCCAAATATGCTGGTACCCATTATCTTTCCCCAGCACTGGGCGGGTGTCTGTAAAGGACTCCAATTCAAAACCGACACGCATGATCTGGCCCATGTAGTGCAGCGGCAAATCATACTGATGTTCACCGTCTGATGCGGCACGCAATAGATCGACAACAACTGGGTGCTCAGAACCTGGCATTTCCACAAGCGCCATGGTCCGTGTCATAGCCACATCTGCGAAAGCGGTATCGATGCTGCCAGAGCTAAGCTGAAGACCTTCGCGCTGGACGTAAGCGTCTTGCGTCGGCGCATGAGCGCTCGCCAATTCCACGTCACCGTTGAAGTTGCTTTGCTCGTCCACCACCAATGTGTTGTGGGCGATGGTCTGCTTCGCCCAACTCTCGTTTTCCGGCAGATAGCGGCCACCCTCTTTGGCTTCGATATTCAAGAACCGGGCCGCGCCGTAATCTGTGACAACTTCATACCCATTGTCGTAAAACTGCCAGCTTAGCTTATCGAAATGGCCGTGCCCCATCCCTTGTGAGCTGTTCTTTGTGACGAGCGCTTGACCGTGCATGCTCTCGCCATCAGGCGACGGCGTACGCATAATGGCGACAGCGCCTTGCTTACCCTCTGGCCCATCGCGCAGCAGCATGGACTTGAACGGGAACGGTTTTGCCTTGCCTGCCGCCAAGTCGCTTGCGACCAGCATACCGGCTTCGGACAGTACGGTGCGCCCTTGCCATTCAGCAATCGATAGCAGGCCGGGGTCACGTGTTTCGGCATATGCCACCGCGATGCCTTCATACAGCTCCGCAGTTTTCAGTCCTTTCTCTTTCAATGCATCATTGAAAGGGAAGAACTGGCCAGCATAGCTCAGTTCAATGGTGGTCCGCAGGGCCTTAAGCAAAATTCCATCACGATGTTGGAATATCTCTCTCTCCGGCTCGTTCGCGTTAATCGCGTTTGCAAACACCATAAATGGTAGCAAGGCGAAGCGCTGATAATACGGCCCTTCGGCATAATATCCATCAGGAGAAAACAGCAGCTCAGTCTGACGCAGAAACCCGGTCTCACCGGTCTTGTCAGACCCCTTCAGCGCGATATCGACCAGATGCTGATCGCCTAGCACATATCCCGTCATGCCGACCCCGGCCGTCGCCCAAGTCGCGTGATTGTGGATGAGATTGAATGTCCGCTTTGAATCCACCGACATGAAATGCGCTGCTTTGCGGAACAGTTGATTATCTATCAAATCGCGTTGTTCATCAGTGATCGTGTCACGGATGGATTCGTACGCCTGGATAGAGTGAACAAGCCACATCGCATCATTCAAAACCTGCCAGAACAACCGGCCAACATTCTGGTTGGCCCGGGCTGGATGATCACCCAGTGTCGGGTACATCTCGGCATATTCGACAAGCATATCACGAACGAAATCGCGATACTTCTCGTCCCCGGTTATGCGATACAAATCGCCTGCCAGATACATGACACGAAAGTTCAACTTATGCTGTTCGTGCGTGTAACCGCCGCCTGGATCCTTCGGCACTGGCACGATGATCCCATCCGCCATAACCTCATCGACAAGATCCCGCGACATCTCGAATTCCGAAGCAAACAGTGCCGGCATTGGACTTGGCGCTTCAACATTTTGCGCTTGAGCCACTTCCGCCGGTGCAAAGATGGAAGAGCCAGCCAGCAAAACCGCGGCATAAATAGAACGCACACTCATTGCTTAGCACCTTTAGGTATGATGTTGCCCCGCATAACGGCGCGGGGATCGCCAGAATAATTCAGCTCCTCGACGACAATCCCATCAGCGGAATCGAGCACATTATTCGAAATCACCGTGCTGGGCGCACCAACAGTATGGACGATCTTGATCGGCCCTGATGCCGCGATGCTGTTCTGATCGATCTCAGTGATTTGAGCACCGTGCAGAACCAATGCAGGCGCGTCTTTGCCGCCCACACCGCTTAGGCTCGATGATGAAAGCGTAAAGTGCGGCCCGAAGGTACTCTCATCCCGTCCGCCGCGATATATGTTGGCGATACTCTTTCCAATATTGCTGAACGCCGATCCCGTAATTGTGGTGTATTCAATGCCATACTGCCCATAATCCTCGGTTTCGGCATTCGCCTTCACCACAACCCCCGTAACGTCGTTAAAAGCGCTATTCTTGATCGTGACAGCGTCAGCGAAGGCGCTTTTTCCGATGACAATGACGTCAAAATTGCGGTTGACGGTCAAGTCAGTCACCGCAACCTGATCCAGCTCAATCACAAAATTCCCGCGAATGGGTGATGATGTAGTCCGGACGACGCTGTTACCTACATTGTCAGGAGCATCCCGGCCCGAGATCGTAAGGTTATGCAAACGAAGACTTCCGCCCTCGGCCATTTCAAACAGCGAAGGGCGCGCGAAGTTGACAACAGCACCGTTCGCCCCGGAAATCGTCAGCGGGAAATCCAGAAAGATAGTCTTATTGACGATATAATCACCGGCGGCGAGGTGCAACGTATCGCCCGATGTCGCGCGCTTTAGAGCAGCCTCAATAGTCCCCTCACCCGGCGCAACTGCAATGACTTTACCTGAACCGAAAGCCGTCTGGCCGTCCGGTTTCGGGTACCAAGCCGGGCCAGTGGCCTCACGGCTTACTGGATCTAAGTCACGCGGCACCCCGACATCGAACAATTCCGGATCCACGGGATAGAGCAGCCCGTTATCAGCGCGGGCCAGTTCAGTATTTACCGGCATCAGCGCCGCCAATGCGCTGTGGACTTTGCCTGAAAGAAGGCGGTTATCAGAGAACTCAATGCCAGAAATATCAGCATCGACTTCGATGAATGTCCCGGCACCCGAACTCGATAAGAGATTGCGGGAGAAGGTGCTATCAACTGGCGGAGCGGACCTTTCCTCGTCAGCGCCCGCTCCTAATGTTATACGCCTGCTATCCAGGATGGTATTGCGGTCAATCCTCGCGTTCGACACTTGAACGTAACGGTTGACCGGAGAATTTGGCACACCATTCATGACGGTCAATGCACTGGAAAAACCATTGCCGCGCAGACCCTCCATATAGTTGTCCCGGACGGTCTGATCACCGTTTATGACGCGAATACCACCGGTGTGATCCTTACCGCGTCCGAAGAATACGTTGCGCTCGATGATATTGCCGTCCCCGTGACGCAAGGTAAGTGCACCCCGGCTGGCATCAAACACATTGCCGCGCACAATGTTCGCCCCGGCTTTAATGGAAATAATCTCGACCTCGCCATCGGTCCGTTCAAAATAATTATTCGCAATCACCGTGTTGGAATTGAACATCGAATATTTACTGGTTCCGACACGCAAAGTCTCACCGCCATTTGACCCCAAAACCGGCCGGTGACCAAAATAGTTGTGGTCTATCCGGTGGCCGTTTTCTTGGCTTTCCGGGCTGTCGAGACGGACGGCAAAGGTCACGCCCTTATTGGTTTTGCCAGCAAGGAAGCTATGATCGAAACGGTTGTTTTTGCCGTACATTCCGACCCAGTAATCGGTTTCATAACGGTCCGGCTTACTGAAACCATCAATCACTATTTCAGTGACCCGGCTGTTATTCGCAAGGTCCGTTTTGCTGCGGCGAAACGAAATCACTTCTCCGGTCGGGCTAAAGCCATCGGTGAAGACCAACCCCTTCACGACGATAAACTCCCCGCCAATCCGCAGGTTGCTTTGGCCGGTAATTTTCACTGCACCGGGAGTTTGTGCGGTGAGATGGATCGGCGCATTCACCGTCCCCTTGGCAGACAAGACAATTTCGAAATCATCCCAAACACCATCCGCCAGCACGATGGAATCGCCTGCTTTCACCGCCTCGGCAGCAGCAAAATACTCGGCCTGGGTTTTGACAAGATATCGCTCGGCGGATGCTGGCGTGACCTGCACCAACAACAGAACGATAAACAGACCAAGTCTAGCAAACATCGAATCCAGCCCCTCTCTTATGAAAATAGAGCTATCAGCCGGCTATCAGTCAGTCAACCAATCTAACTTACCTGATCTCGATTATCGTCATACCAGTTTGCAGACCGCTTGCGCACTTAGTGTGTTGCGCCTGAAAGAAATCGCTCTCGGCTCTGCGACACACGCTCCTGAACCTCGCGCAAGGCTTCACGCTCGGTAACATCAAGCATTGATGAGATCATACGGTGGAAATGCGACCGCATCGCAGAACGCGCGCGGTCGGAATCGCGCGCCAACAAAGCGTCCAATATTTCTTGGTGCTCGGTTGAACGGGTCTTAGGGTCGTCATCGCAAATGGCTTCGTATGTGCGCTTCACTTCCGGCAACTCTTCGCGCATCCGCCAATACGCTTCGATGGTATGGACCAAGGCATTGTTACCTGACGCCAGAGCAATCGTGGCATGAAATTCCCCATCGGCCTTATTGGCGATGTCTTCATCTTCAGATTCCATTGCATCCAGCAGAGCGGATAACTTGGCCAGATCCTCATCAGAGATATGCTTTGCTGCAAGCGCCGCCGCCTCTGCCTCGACCAACGCACGCGCCTCTGTCACTTCAAACGCAGTGACATCCGGGAGCGCTCCCGGCCGTTGTGGCGGTGCTTCGCAAACGTAAACACCAGCCCCTGTCTTGATCTCAATACGGCCGATAGCCTGTAACGCTATCTCGGCTTCGCGGATTGTCACCCGGCTCACATCAAAACGGTCGGCAAGCTCCCGTTCCCCCGGCAGACGGGACCCGGGCGGAAAAACACCTTCATCAATCAACTTAGTCAGTTGTTCCGCGATTGCGTGAAACAGCCTTTGTTCTGCCATGCGTTGCCCAGCCCCATCTACTTACGTCAAATTACCCTTCACTCTACTAGCGCAGATTTGTGGCAGTTGTCACTTCCCGTACGCAGTATTGGTATGCATATCCCGACTTGCCAAACGGTATGGTGACACCCCCAAAGCATCACCATGCCGCAGAATGCCTCAGAACTTGAACCGTACGCCAGCAAAGTAACGTGGACCATAAACAAGAACTTGGCCCAGATCATCCGGCGCACCGCGGAAATCGGTACGAGGCTCGTTGAACAGATTCAGTCCCTCAATGGTGAAGGTGACATTGTCTGTGATATCTATTGATGCACGAGCCTCGAACACAGAGACGTCGTCAACGATACGAACGCGACCAGGTGTAGAAATGAACTGCTGGAAGTAGTCACTACGATGCTTGTAGACGCCTTGGAAATCAAACGGCCCTATCTCGTAGTACAACTGCGCTGACAGAACATGTTTGGAGAAACCAAACAGGTTGGCAGGCGGAATAATTCCAGGGGTCGTGGTAGTCGTTCCGTCATCATTGACAGTGGTTCTTGCACCCAGAGTATCATCTTCAAACTCAAAGTCTGAGTCTGCATAATTGTAGCTCAGCTTGAAACCAAGCCCGTCAAGCGGCGCCGGAAGATAGCTGAAGCGATGCGCTGCTGTAATCTCCAGACCGTAGATAGTGCTGGTGTCTTCGCTGACATTGGCGGTGGTCACGAGAACCGACAAATCTTGGCCATCGACCGTAAAGTTTTCGAACTGGCCGACCGTTTCAAATCCACCGTCAAAACTCTTATAGTAAGCATTGAAGGCGAGAATTGTGTCATCATTCGGATACCATTCAAGACCAACATCGACATTCCAAGAAAGCAATGGATCTGTAAACGGATTGCCCGTTGCATTTGCGGTACCGACAATCTCGCCAATGCTGGTTGCATCATCACTATCATCGGTGGATCCTGTGAATGTCCGCCCAGAACTCAAATCCGATGGATCCGGCCGTGACAGCGCGCGATAAACCGCAAACCGTCCCAGCAGATCAGGCTGGAAATCGGCCACCAGATTCAAACTTGGCAAGAACTCTGTATAGGAATTCTTAGCAGTAATCGGGACAATATTGCTGTTATCTTGAATGAGCGAAACCGTTCCGTCAGCGGCAGTTATCGAAGACAACGTACCGCGGAAGCCGTCGGAAATAACATCGGTTCCAACGACTCTCAGGCCGACGTTACCGCGTACTGGCAAATCACCCAGATCAGTATCGAAGTTGGCTTGACCATACAGCGCCCATGAACGCTCTTCGACTTCCGAATTCTGGATCGAGTCGAACTCCCCGGTCGGGAACACAACATTGCCATCGGAATCAAATTGAACGCCCTGCGGGTCTTCACGCTCAAGCACCTGAACAATACAACGCGCATCGAAAGTGGCGTAGGAGTTCGCCGTGCCGATAACGTTGCCCGCTGCATCAACGTTTGTAACCAACGGGTTGCCACCAGAAATTGAGGATAGGAACCCGCTTTCCGGGAATGCTGTTCGGCACTCCTGATTGGCGATAGCCAGAGCGCCCGTTACCGGAGTTTGATCATAGCCGGTGAATTCAAACCGTGAGAAACCTCTGGTCGCGTTTGAACCACCTGGAGTGCTTGAATAGAACAGCTGTTGATACCGCGCACCAGCCATGATGGTCGAGAAGAAACCATCCATTTCATACTCGATATCGCCCCGAAGTGCCCAGACCTCATTCACGCGGTTTTGGTCAAGATCAATGCGGAGGCGGGCATCACCAGCAAACAAATTGTGGTCCGTGACATCGAAGTTCTGAACGATGAAATTCAGACCCTCGGAGCCATTTTGAAAGATCTGCGTCAGCGTTTCTACACGGTCACGGTTGGTATCCCCATTGTCCTCGGTAACCTCCGAAAGAACCCGGTCCCCATTCGCATCAAAGGTGCCCAAAATTGATCCGACACTATCAGTCCGGAAACGAGCCTGTATCTGCTGCTCGATACGCTCCGTACGCGAGTATGACGCATCAATCGAGATCTTAAGCCGATCAGAGACTTGGGCATCTACTGACAGACCGCCGCCGTAATATTCCTCATCACGCTCAAGATATTCACTGCCAGCTTCAATGCGCGTTTCGTTAGTAAACAAACGTAGAGCACCCGAGTCCGTAGTGACCAAGATATCGCTCAGCCCCAGATCGGCGCCAATGTTATTAAGGTCGCCATCAGGCGTGATCCGGCGCCCCTCAGAGAAGTTTAGATCACTGCGCTGCTCACGAAAAAGACGCTTGGAATACTGAAAGTCGGCATTGATATCGACATCAGGCGTCGGCTTATATTGAACGGCACCAAAGAATGCGTCCCGTGTATCTTCAGTAATGTTACTCCGGAAGAGGTAGCTATTGCGTGCAATCGCGAACGGCTCTTCACCGGCGAAAATGGACCCTAATGCGTTAATGCCGCTGGTATCAGTATCACAATTATCCTCATGGATAATGCCATCATTCTCGGCATCTAGGGCAGGATTAAAAGAACACGCACGGATTGTGTTGGAAACTTGCGTTTCCTGCTCAGGGTTCGTGGTGGAGTTACGCTGATAACCGAGCGAAATACCCAGCTCGCCATCGCCAACGTTGAATTGGTCAACATAGCTTATGGTGCCGCGATAACCGAACTTCTGAAAGCGCTGATCCGCGTCAATATCCAGATTATCGGGGTTCACATTCAGCTTGAATTGCCCTTGAATTCGGCGCTTCCCGTAATCCAGAGGCTTTACCGTTTCGAGAACGATCTGACCGGCAACACCACCTTCAATATAGCTTGCGGCCTGCGTTTTGTAGATACCAACCTTGCTGAACAATTCCGATGGGAACTGGCTGAAGTTGACCGACCGGTCGCCACTGCCGTTAGTAGCGATACGGCCATTGATGACCGTCGATCCCAAGAATGGCCCGAGACCACGGATGGAGATCTCTGTCGCGCCACCTTGCTCACGGTGCGAACCGGCGCCTGTAAGTGTTTCAAGAGCTTCGCCGATCGAAAGCGCCGGAAGGTCACCAATCTCATCCGCTGACAAGGCATCAAACACCTCAACAGAATTACGCTTCTCTTCCAGCGAGTTTTGGATAGTTCCGCGAATACCGGAAACAACAATCTCATTTTCAGCAGGCTGCGCCGCGGCACCTTCGTCTCCAGCCGCGGCCTCTTGCGCCATCGCATTGGAGGCCAGTGCCAAACCCGCAACCCCCGATAACAGTGTCGATATTGCCCTGGTGGTACGAATGGATTTGGATTGTGCGGTGTTCATGACTTCTCCCCCAAAGAGATTCTGATTTCGTTATAATTACCTCATAAATGACCAATCACACTTCGCGTGTCAACCAATTGAATTGATATTTTAGTACATTTGTATATACCAGTAATCTAGACCCATGACGCATACCTAAATTAGGACATCTGCAGACAGTGAACTCCCGCTACCCAAAATCATGGTAGAGATCGGCGAAAACCAGCATCGCCAGTGCCTTGGGACCCTTGGGGAACACATCGTAAAGATCGAGAAATTAGTGATGCACAATTCTCGTCGTGCCGAACGCAGGACTGACAGCTTGCATGAGCGCGATTTCAGAAGTTTTGTGCCGATCCGGACAACCTGCGGGATCAGTTTGTCGTGGTGGGGCTGTGGTACACTGGCTGAAACCACCACTGATCTACCGCAGGCGGTTTTCAATCGGCGCCGCCCATCTAGCTAGTCGATAGCAGTTGATAGCCAAATTGTTCAAACAGCTCAGTATGCGGCTTGAACACTTCGTTGAGCTGGCAGGCCTGATCAACGCCAAGCCGCTCGATCTGGGCTGTATTGAAATTGGTAACAGCCTGATCATACATACCCTTCACAGAAACTGCTTCGTGAAACGTGACATCGTGCAACTCTGGCAGAAAATCGGCTAATCGTTTCAGGATAGAATCTGGCCGATCGCACATATCCTCATATGTAAAGCAGATGCTTTTGCCAGCGAGGTTTTGAGCATTCTCAGCCTGTATCTGAAAACACGTGACTACATGTTCCGCTACCTCCCGAATCATTTCAGGGGTGCTTGACCGACGGCGCAAAATACCTTCCGCCATTGCATAGGGGTTGCGCACCATCACAATGAACTTCGTGCTTTCAAAATTTGCTGCAAGCAAATCCGGGATCAGCAGAAATGGCGGGGCTTTCGTTGCAAAGACAGTTGCGTTTGAATCGCGTGCCGTGGCTTGAAAGTACCATGCCCGTTTTGTCTTGCCCCAGTCGTAGTTCTTGTCGTCGCGAAACCATTCCAGCAGCTCAGCCTCACTGCCCCAAGTCAATGACCTTTCCGTTCCCCGCGAATTTGGCCCGACAAAACCGGGAACGTGCTGCCCCTCTTTTGGAAGCGACCAGACATTGCTTGATTGACCGATTGCGCCGATCAGAAAGGTTGAGCCGCTATTATTGGGGCAGAGCAAAAATAGATGCGTCTGGATCAGATTTCGCAGGTTATGCTCGGCGCCAAAATACACGGCCATGATCAAAGGCTTTCTGAATGAAATGGAGCTGACGCGCCGTTTAAATACGCCGTATAGATTAAAACCCGCACGACAAATAGCTTGCGCAGTTGCAGATCGCCACCGGCGCATCTGGCAGCGCGAAAGCGGATACTGCGGCATACGCGCAGCCAAATGACCCCGCTCAACCCGGTCGGATAACCGCCGACCGTCTTCGTTAGCCATCAACAGATACTTACAGACGAAATTCAGATGCTGGAGGACATCATAACGTATGACATTGAAAATCGCCTGACTTTACAAGGCGAAGAAAGTTGGGCGTCGCAGGACTGATCCCTAGTCACGATCTACGTATAAAAGTGATCGAGACCAGATTGACAGTGAGTATGTCAATCTACTCTGCCCAACTTTCAATCAGGCGCATTTGATCTGGGAGCGCCCTTGGCACTCAGGGCCCAATCCCCTGGTCCGACTTCAAACTTGATGTACTTTTCATCAGCACCGGCAAATTTTACCGTCGTTTTATCACGCGCTATTTCGTCAGAAGGTAATCCGCCAGACCAGATGACGCTGCCATTAGCCCTGACTTCTTCTATCTCGAAATGTTCTTTGGGTATTCCGACCATCGCTGTCGTGTCGTCAGGTGTATCCAGCGCCATGGTAATTTCCATATCGCTGCGACGCATTTCGAACGCAATGTCCCCCTTAACACTGGGAACCAGCTGCTTCACATATTTCAAATGCGCGAGATTGGGCATGATTTGATAGGTTTGCCACCCGATTGAAGTCGGTTCGATACCGGCAATATGCTGGCTCAGAACAGTGGCCGGGGCATTCCATGCATGATTTTCCGTGCCACCGCTCGGTAGATATTCCGCCAGCGTGGACAGCGCCGGATTATCGACCTGCTTTGCATAACGTTGTTTCATCCTGCTTATGGCGTCGTCATAGCGGCCCGCCTTTGCCATCGCCTGATATACCATCCATTCAAAATGGGGGCTGGCGAATTGATTAGGAACCAAAACGTTGTCGACGATCGCTTGATATTGGGCAGGTTCGGCCAAGCCGAACAGGATCGCAATTGCGTTGGCCCTGTCATCTTTTAGGGTTTCAGGATCGCTGCTGTAAAAACCGTCCTGCCAGAATTGGTCTTGATAAGCCCGCTTCAGCTCTTCGATCCGTCTGTCGTAAAACTCCAGATGCGTATTGTCGTTAAGCTCCAACGCCATCTTCCGCGCGGAGACTAAGGCGCTGTAATACAGCGCGTTCTGGATGGCATCGTAATCAATAGTGTCTTGCGGTCCCCAATCGGTCCAGCTCCACGCACCGTTCCTGAAAACAATCAATCCGTTCTCTTGGGTCTCCCAAAGCGCGAGGTATCGGTGCACATAGGGGTAGGCATAGCGAAGCGTTTCCAAGTCGCCAGTATTGTAATAATAATGCCAAACGCCCTGCTCGATAAATTGCAGGCTTTGTGCGGGAAGTTCCCGGAAGCGCCCAGGTCCAAGTCCGGCAAATTTACCGGATTCTGAATCACTGAAAGCCATGGTAACCGTGATAGCTTTTTTTAGCAGATCCCGGCCCGGCTGATCCATGACGTAGAATAGATAGCTCGCCTGGTCTGCGACATCACCGATCCACAGACCACGCTCTCTGTCCGGGGTGTCCATAAAGTTGTCGCGCGCGCAGATATACAAAGTGTTTTCCGACATTTGCCAGATGCGGGTCAGCCACGGATCATCACTTTCAAAATGCCCGCGCGGTTCGCCCACCCCGGTCCAACGATATTTCAGACCATGCACGGTCACCCCTGCCGGGATGGTGAATTCCAAAACCCTGGCGTTCATCCAAGAGTAGGATTCAAATTGCTGGCGGCCGCTCGTTGTGGTGTAAAAACTGTCAATCGTATTCCGCTTCATGTTGGAACGGATGGATATTTCCAGTCCTTCATCCGACTCTATGTCGAAATAAGGCGTGACGTTTTTGTTGAAATCCAGATTGCACTTGATCGTTTGGCCGTCGCTCACAAACGGGAAACGGGCCTCAGGATAATTTTCGCAATTCGCCAAGCCGAAATTATTCAATGGCGGCACGTCGCTCTTGAACAGGTTAAAGAAGGGGGCTCGTGGGGGTTTGCGCCCCCCTTTTGCTGCATCCCATGATGAATCATCATAACCGGCCCGATACCAAGCGCTATCACCCCAATCGCCCATCGATTTGCGGGCGTCATAATTTACGCTCCACGCAGCGACCCGAAATGGAGGCTTCTTCTCGGCCGGTTGATAGGCCGTGTGCGTTTTGGCTTTCCAGGACGCATCGGAAACGATCAGTTGGTCACCAACTTGGGCCTGAAACAGAAACCCTGGCTGGCCGGTTGAAATATGCGTGCCCTTTGTTCCATTATCACCATAGTACCAGGCAAGGACGGCAATCGTGTTCTCACCCTCTTTGAGGTAAGGAGCGATATCGATCTCGTCGTAATATTTATGTGAAGCGATCGGAAAGTTATCGACCCGCGGAGCTGGCTTTACCGGGCTTGGCCCACCGGTATAGCTTCCTTCGAATACCACCAGCTCGCCATTGATCCACAGCCAGTATTTCGTGTCAGCGCTGGCATAGGCAATCGCTTCGCCATCGATTTCGGAAAGCGTAATGTCTTTGCGCAAAGCGGCCCAGCTGTTGGGGATAGCGGCACCGTCTTTCGCCCAAATCCATTCGGCTTGCCACGTGACCGCATTGGCCACGGGCATACTCACAAAGAAAATTGCGACCATGATCGACGCCATCACCTTCGCGGCTTTCATGATCTTGCTGCAACTGTTGATGGCAAAAGAATATCGGCATTCAGCCAAGCACTGTTGTGTCAATTCTCAACTCCCCAATACTCTCCAGCGCCTTAGCACCTGGCCCGCAACATAAGCCTGACACCGCCGATGATCAGCCTTTGATCTCCGGCGAAGGCCCCGTTTTGTTATCTCTGCACTCGCCCTGATCCGTCTCCAGACATCAGCTTTTCAACCTCTGATACGGTGACACGGTTAAAGTCACCTATGATGGTGTGCTTAAGCGCGCTTGCGGCCACCGCAAATTCCAGACTCTGTTGGCGATCTTCATAGGCATTGAGGCCGTAGATCAACGCTGAGGCGAAACTGTCGCCCCCGCCGACACGGTCAACGATATCGGTCAGCTCATACTTCCGGGACAACATAAAGCCATCATCGCGGGTGCGCAGACAGGCCGACCAATTGTTGCGATCCGCGCTCAAACTTTCCCGCAGTGTGATCGCAATAGTGTGCATATCGGGATAGATATCGAGCACCTTTTGGCCCAGAGCCTCGTATTTGGCGGTATCAAGTTCACCGCTTTCCACATCAACGTCGACGGTTATGTCGAGCGACTTCTGGCAGTCCTCCTCATTGGCAATGCCAACATCGACATACTTGACCAACTCGCGCATCACTTCAGGCGCGCTCTTGCCATATTTCCATAGCTTGCCGCGGAAGTTAAAATCACAAGATACAGTGACGCCTGCCGCCTTGGCAGCCTTGACGCATTCCATAGAGAGATCTGCAGCAGACTGACTCAATGCAGGCGTAATGCCTGTAATATGCAGCCACTTTGCGCCTTCGAAGATTGTTGGCCAATCGAACTCGTCAGCGCTTGCATTACAGATAGAGGAGTTTGCCCGATCATAAACCACTTTGGACGGACGCTGGTTCGATCCGGTCTCCAAAAAGTAAATCCCGACCCTATCGCCCGAGCGGCTGACATACGCAGTATCCACCCCGAATTTGCGTAATTCCATGATCGCGTTCTCGCCAATGTCATTATCAGGCAGAGCGCTGACGAAGCCTGCATCCAGCCCATAATTGCTCAGCGCAACCGCGACATTGGCCTCGCCCCCGCCAAAGGTAGCCTCAAACTGCGGCGATTGGAAAAAGCGCTCATGGCCCGGCGTTTTGAGCCGCAGCATGATTTCGCCGAATGAAAGAAAATCAGTCATGGAACATTCCCTGAAATGACAGACGTTAAGGCAGTTTAATAGCACCCTTCACGCTGTTCGGACGTTGAAACAAAAAATCGGTGTGGGCAAAAGTGCTTTGCATTTTTGCAAAGGAGCCGGCTTTGTGGTCCCGCTCGGGAAACGGCCAGTCGGCAGGCTGTCGGGCATAACCGCTTAGAAAATTGCGCGCATCTGAAAGGCTGCGGCCATCATCAAGCTGCGCGCTCCACAGATCAATCTCTACGCATTCGCCAATAGTAGCCAAGCGGGCAGCTGCGCCAACGACATAGTTAGAGTAATGCCAGCTGCGGGTGCGCGTTAGCTCCTGATGAAAGCGCCCCTCGCTGTCCATTTGGACTTTCAGACGGTTTTCAGGGAAACCTTCAACAGTCCTTTTGGCGGCCTCTTCAATACCGGCAAAGATCGCAAAATGGGCGAGGTAGAAATCGTAGAAAACGCCATGATTATTGCGCTTTCGCTGTTCGGCCTTACCGATCTCGCTGGTCGTCATCCAGGCGGCGAAATCGGCATACCATTGGCGCACGGCATCATGTTCTGCGCGGCTTAAAGCAGGCGATTGCGCGAGCAGGCCGATGCTTTCCGCTGCGGTCGATAGGTCTGAGGATTCAATTATGCCTTCAGCGCGGCCGCTGACTTTACCCGGAATACCTTGGGCAAAATTCATATGCGGTGCCATGCGGGTCTTCGGATCAATGAACCAAACCCGGATCAAAGTCGCTGCATGATCGGCATAGCGTTCATCCGAAGTCAGAAAATATGCGAGCGACAAAGCTTTCAAATCGCGGCCCAAACTACGCAGGCGCATCTTGTCAAATTCCGGCCCGTTGCGCTGCGGATTGAATTCGCCATCGCGGCGGATGTAAGGCAAGCCGTCCGTCTTCGTGGGGTCTGGCCACCAATATGGCCCGATCGAAGTGTAGTCATTTGGCGTTGCCCCTGGAACAGATGCGACCTTGTCGGTTACGCTGTATGGGCCGTCTTCTAGTGACTTGTCAGCTTCAGCGATGATTGCCGCGCTTTGTGTGGGATTGTTTTTAATTGCTTCGAGCCATTGCGGCCGCCACAAGAAAGTCCGGCGTCCGCCAAAATCTGCGGTATAACCATCGCCGCCCCTGCAAGCCGGAGCTTGCTCGGCATCAGCTTGGTTCTGGCCAAGAGATTGAGCGAGAACGGGCGTGCTGTAAATTGCCGCGAACATTCCTGTAGAAAACAGAAAAGTTCCGAGGTAGCCGCGCACACGTTTCATACTGAAATTACCGCGCCAACCAGCCGCCATCAACGGCAAGGACATGCCCTTGCACATAGCGCGCAGCATCAGAAGCAAGGAATACCGCCGCCCCGCCAATATCGTCAGGCTCACCCCAACGCCCCGCCGGAATACGCTCTAGAATTTGCCGGTTGCGATCTGAATCAGCTTGCAACGCCGCAGTGTTGTTCGTGGCGATATAGCCCGGCGCGATCGCGTTTACATTGATACCCTTGGCAGCCCATTCATTGGCAAGCAGCTTGGTCAGGCCGCCAACGCCGCTCTTCGACGCAGTGTAGCTTGCCACACGAATACCGCCCTGAAATGTTAGCATAGAGGCGATGTTGATGATGCTCCCACCGCCATTTTCAGCCATCCGGCGGCCCGCTGCCTGACACAGAAAGAACAGCACTTTCAGATTGGTGTCCATCACAGCATCCCAATCATCCTCGGTGAAGTCGAGCGCATCGTTCCGACGAATGATCCCTGCGTTGTTCACCAGAATATCCAGGCGCCCAAATGCTTCGACCGTTTCGGACACGATCCGCTCACACGGCTCTGTGCTGGATAGATCAGCCATCACTACATGCGCGCGAACGCCTTGAGCCTCCACAAGCTGGCGCGTTTCAGAAGGATCTCGGCGCGCCGTCAAAACAATATCGGCACCAGCCTTCGCCAGCGCGACCGCAATGCCTTGACCGATACCGGTGTTGGCACCGGTCACCAGCGCGACTTTGCCGCTCAAATCAAACGGGTTTTGGGCCATCGAAGTGGTCTCCTATCTGGAAAGTAGGACGGTAATTATAGGCTGCGAAGGTAATCGCTAATCGCGTCGTCCTGAGAATTAGGATAAAAATATTCCGCGAACTTTTCACCCGCAATGGCGGACTTCAGCAGGTCCTGATCTACTGCTTTGAGCACAGACAGCATATCATGACAGGTAGCCGCCTTCAGATCCGCCAGAACCCCGCGGTTCTTTGCCATGATCTCGGCCCGCTCCGTGGGATAGCCTAAACCACCTTCTTCGCCGAACAGCTTGTGATAACAGTCTTTGAGGTTCAATTCAGCTGCCCAACCGAAGCCTTTCGCATATGGCATGGAGACCGCATTGCCATCATTGATGCGGTTAAAAAGGAAAGCGTCAGTCGGATCGATTACCAACCCGCAGAAAACGCCCGGCATGGAATTGCACGCCAGCATGGAACCCATGCCAGTGCCGCAACCAGTGATTACGAAATCAGCCGCCTTTGAATTGAGCAGTATCCCCGCCAGCAGTCCGTTCATGACATAAGTCAGTTGGGCATCATCTTCGGCCGTATACATGCCATAGTTGAACACTTGATGCCCCATCGGCTCCACTACAGAAGTCAGCGCATCAGAAATTATGCTGTTTTTCGCCGCTTGGCTATTTTCACTGATCAATGCAATTTTCATCGGGAAACATCCTCTGAGTCGAAGGGTAAAATTTAGAGCCAGGTCGGCCAGCTTCTTTGGCTATTAGGTAACCGGTGTCATTAGAAATGGCAAGACCTGTTCGTATGCATAGGAATGCTTGTGCAACAATCATATTTGGGCACAAAAAGCTCACCCCTCATCAGCCAAAGCAATGAACGGCATGACGCTAATTGACTTGCAAATCCCAGACGGATGCTCCGCCCCATCTGCGACAGTTTGCGACAATCTGCGACGATTTAGACCTTCTCAATACTGCTCATTTGTGATCAAGTAGCGAGCGAGAAAGAGGATGACATGACTGAAGGTAAATGGAGTATCACCCTTAGGCGGTTCGGCTATGGCGGCAAACCTTCAGAAAGACATGCCGGATCGCCGAAATCTTGGTTGATGCATCAAATCAACAATTACGATCCTTCCCCGGAATCACTTCGCCAGCTGCCCGGAACCAATCAGATTGCACAGCAATTTGGCGAGTATCGCCAACTGCGCAATGGTGACCAAGAAGTAAGGCGCACAGCAAGGCGCGCATTGCGCCGCCATGTGCAAAATGCGATTGGTGCGCGCATCGCGACAGCAATAGAAACTCCAGATCATTTCTCCGAACGGCTTGTCCATTTTTGGGCCAACCATTTCGCTATATCTACCGAGAAAAGGGGCGCTGGCCCATTAGCAGGTAGCTTTGAATTTGAAGCAATAAGACCGCATATATTTGGGAAATTCTCAGCCATGCTGTCAGCGGCGGAATCGCATCCGGCAATGTTGCTTTATCTGGATCAAGCTCAGTCGATTGGACCTAACAGTCGCAGAGGATTGCGGGCAGCACAGCGAGGTCGGCGAAGAGCCGGCTTGAACGAAAATCTCGCTCGTGAAATTCTCGAATTGCATACTCTGGGCGTTCGGTCAGGCTACACTCAACAAGATGTCACCGAATTCGCCAAAGCGCTCACCGGGCATACGGTTCCGGCGATAAGGGGAAATCGGCGCGATCGCCAAAATCGCAACGGCGATATGGCTTACAGATTTGAAGAGGCCTTGCACGAGCCTGGAACTAAGACCGTGTTGGGTAAAAAATACGGCCCGAGTGGCGCGCGTGAAGCAGCACAAATTCTATCTGATCTGGCCGTCAATCCAGCGACAGCCAGACACGTGGTGACCAAGTTTGCGCGGCACTTCACGTCCGATGATCCTCCTCCGGCTTTGGTTAGCCGATTGGAGAATGACTTTCTTTCGACTGGTGGCGATCTCAGATCGTTAACGCTGGCCTTGGTGAATTCTCCGGAAGTCTGGGCGGAGGAGCGCAACAAGTTTCTCACACCATGGGAATGGTCGATTATGTCGGCACGCGCGATCCAGCCTAGCGTCTTACAGCCGCGCCAAATCCGCCGGATGATGATCAATCTGGGCCAAGATCTATGGAAACCTGGTTCGCCTGCTGGATTTGATGATGCGGCAAGTCAATGGGCTGCACCGGAGTCTTTGCACCGCCGGGTAGAGGCTGCCCAAACACTCGGGCAGAGAGGCGCGCGTCATGATGCCCGTGCCTTGGGGCCCGAGCTCTATTCAGGCATTTGGAGCGAACACAGCGCGTTGGCGGTGGCGCGCGCAGAAAGTCCGGCACAGGCTATGGCCCTGCTGCTGGCCAGCCCGGAGGCTATGTGGCGATGATATTGAACAGACGGACTTTACTCGGCGTTTCGGCAGCAACGCTCGGCGCGGCGGCACTACCCAAAGTGTCATTTGCCGCTTCAGGGTCTGGTAAAAAGCGACTGGTTTTTGTTTTGCAAAGAGGGGCTGCGGACGGCTTGGGCATTGTGGCTCCGGTTGGCGATCCGGATTACGCCAGATTGCGTGGCGCTTTGGCTGAAGACTATGCCGAAGCACCCCGGATCAGCGGCCTGTTTGCCTTGCATCCTTCTTTGACCAAGTCGGCTGAAATGTTTGCCAAGGGCGAGATGATGGCGGTTCATGCCGTCGCTTCGTACTATCGCGACCGCTCACATTTCGATGGCCAGAACGTATTGGAGAGCGGCGGCACGCGCCCATACGAACGTAAAGACGGTTGGCTCAATCGGTTGGTGGGTCTGATCCCGGCAACCGATGCCTCTGGCATTGCGATATCGCAAACCATCCCGCTGGCATTACAAGGCCCGAATAAATCGAGTTCCTACGCTCCATCGCGCCTCCCCGATGCGGCGGACGATTATATGAAGCGGATCGGTAACCTCTACATGAACGATCCAAAACTTCATATGCTGTGGGAAGAAAGCATAGCCACACGCCAATTGGCCGAAGGCATGGATGGCAGCGCCAACATGCGACAGGCGGCCGACGTGGCAGCACTTACCTCTCGTATGCTTTCGGCCGAAGACGGTGCGCGTATCGCCATGATCGAAACCAGCGGTTGGGACACCCATTTTGGACAACGCCAGCGTCTTGGGCGCGAATTGAGCCGGCTTGATACCCTGATTGCGTCTCTCAAAGATGGACTTGGCCCTCTATGGAATGACACGATGGTGATAGTCGCAACCGAATTCGGACGCACCGCAGCAATCAACGGGACCAATGGAACTGACCACGGTACAGCGTCTGCAGCCCTATTATACGGAGGTTCGCTAAGCGGAGGTACCGTCTTGGGGGATTGGCCCGGATTGCGACAAGGCGACCTGTATCAAAATCGCGATCTCAAGCCCACAGCCTCCCTCGAGAATGTAATCGCGTCCAGCGTAGCGAGCCATTTTGCGCTGGATCCCGAGATAACCAGACGTACCCTCTATCCCAGCCAATAGCAGATCATTGGCCGGGCAATTGGTCGTAGACTAGCCGGAATCCAACATTCGACGCGCCCAGACCCGGATCGCGTCCCTGACGGCTTTCTGGCCGATAACGCTGACAATAATTGGGTGCGCACAGATAGCTACCGCCCTTCATAACCCGGCTTGGCATTCCCGGATTAAGCGGGTCGTAAGCCGCGTTCTCGCTCGGACCGCGCGGATTATCTTTATCAGAGGGATCATGGCCGGGCCGGAAATAGTCACCGGTAACTTCCCAAACATTGCCAACCATATCGTATAGCCCGAAGGCATTCGGTTCAAAACATCCAACCGGAGCGATCCCTGCAAATCCATCTTGGGCAGAGTTCACAACAGGGAATACCCCCTGCCAGCTATTGGCACGTTTCGGTGCTGGTTGTTCGGTATATTTTTCAGCCCCCGCGCTGGCTGCAAACTCCCATTCAGCCTCGGTCGGGATGCGGCCACCTTTCCATTTGCCATACGCGATCATGTCTTCCCAAGCGAGATGGACGACGGGCTGATCTGGCGCGGCATCAGGTCCATCGGGACCATAGGGTTTTTGCCACTTTGCTCCAGGCAAATACTCCCACCAATCATTATATCTTTGCGAAGGCCGCGCTGGCGGTGTGAACACAGCAGAACCCGGTTCCAACATGAAGGCCGGAATTTGCTCCGCAGGGACACCCAACTGCTCAGGATCGACCGGTTTTTCGGCAATTGTCACGTAACCTGTCGCCGCAACGAATTCAGCAAATTGCCGGTTTGTTACCTCGTGCGGGTCAATCCAAAATCCGTCGACGCGCGTGACCCGTTCCGGCCCCTCCTCCGCATAGACCGCAGCGCTACCCATAGTGAAGGTTCCGCCGTCAATCCGCACAGGCGCGTCCGGCGGTGTCGTGCATGTAGTGGTAGCGGCAAAATCTAGCGCAGAATCTGGCGAGGACTGTGCCCCGTCCTCCCGCTCCACTTGGTCGCACGCCGATAGCACGAAACCAGCACTGACGAGCGTCATACCGATCAAAAAGGAACGATTACCACCAACCCGTGTTGTCCAACGTCTACCCGCCAACTGCTTCGTCCTATGGTTTGGTCTGGTCCGTTTCCATCTTGAGCCTTTGCACTGGCCCGCTCTCGCCAAGAAGATACATATTCCGGCGATCTGTGCCACGTAATCTTTCAGCGACCATAATCTGAGCATCAGGATGGGCATTGCGAATGAAGCTGCTGATCGCAAAGCTTGGGCTTGATCGGCGGAGCAATTCGCGGGTCTTGGTGAAAGATTCGCCGCCATCCGCGCTTGCCCACCAGCTCACTGTGCCATCCCCTTCTACGTTTTGGCTTGCGAGTACGAAGCGAACATCTTCGGGATCACCTGCGACGATTGCACCGTTGGAAATAGGCAAAATGCTTGGTTTGCCACCGACCCATTCGCTACCTGTCCAGCGATAGTGGCGCATTTCTTTGGGGCCGCCCGTCTTGGAGACACCCAGATCGGGACCCATAGTGATTCCGATATGGGGATAGCCTTTATTATCTAGCGTTACCGGGCCATTGAACGACCATAACTCGCCTGATCGCGCCACCAATGTCTTGTCTTCTGCCACCTCGCGAGTCAGCGGCATGGGCAGTGTTTCACCTTCTATGTTGCGCCATGTATTGTCGCCGGTGTCGAACACCATGTAGAAAATGTCTTGGCGATTGGCAGTATGGCCGCGTTCATCCGGTGCACCATCATTGTCCCAGCACAAATGGTAATCAAAGTTGACGATGATCTCGTCACCCACGCCTTTGGTGACATAGGGATACCAACTATCCACCGCAGCCAGATCATCGCGGCGTTTGTGTTTCAAAAACGACACCGGATCCCCAAAGCTGCGGCCATTATCGGTAGATTTGTGATACACCCAATCGCTTCGGTGAGCGCCGTGGCGGTAGAACAGATAGATATCGCCATTATCCATCTTCACAACTTGATTGTAAGTCCCAAAGGGAGGGATCGTATCAAGCTCTTCCCATTCGGTGATATCTAGCGGACGCTTGGATACGACGTGTTTGTTTTCGCCGTAGTGATGATTGCCGAGCGGGTTCTCGCCGTGCAAATTACGCAGGCCGCCATGACCGCCAAAGAACACATGGATGTAACCGGCATTATCGATAATCATGGTGGGCTTGCCATGATTATCGATCTTTCTGCGGCGACTAGGATCCTTGCCCATGATGCTGACCCCGGCCTTGAACGGACCAAACCACTCACCGGTGCGGTGATCATAGGACACCACATAGGGGTCTTCCTGCGGCCCCTGATAGCTAAGATAAGTGCTGCCATTGTGATGTTCGCCAGCGGGATGCTGGATCACCGCCACTGCATTGCCCAGCCCGTTTTCAGCAAAATGATCGGTCATTTGCACTGATGGCGGATTGGTCGCAGCTGTCGCCTCATCAGACGTTTGTGTGGCGGTACAGGCCGACAACACCAGCAGCGAAGTCGCTATCGCGCCTGCGGAAAACACTCGTCTATTCATTTGGCGTTCCTACAATCGCTGTTCAGTCGAGCATCTCAGACGCGAACAGCAATGTGCCGCCCACTGCGTAAAGCTGCGTCGAATCCTTGTCTGTTAATTGAGGGTCTTTGCCGATTTGCTGAACCCAGCCGACCTTTCCGCTGTCAGAAATAGAACCGCGCATCGCATCCCACGCCTTGTCGCGGGCGGCGGTGTACTTCTCGCCTTCCAAGAAGCCATTGTTCAATCCCCATGCAAGCCCGAAACCGAAGAATGCCGTGCCGCTGGTTTCCGGGTTCGTCAGATATTCCGCATCCATCAGCGAAGTTGGCCAATACCCGTCTTCCCGCTGGATAGAAACCAGCGAGTCGGCCAAAGTTTTAAATGTCGCAATCATCAAAGGGCGCTCTGGATGATCTGCAGGCATAGCCTCGATAAAACGCGCAAGCCCTGCGAAGACCCAGCCATTGCCTCGGCTCCAGAATACCGGTTTTCCACTCGGGGTCTTGAGGTCAAAATAACGGCTGTCACGGAACAGCAGACCGGTCTTAGGATCTTGCAGATACTCAATCACCGCACGCGTCTCTTTCGCGGCATAATCAAGATATTTTGGATCACCGGAAACCTTGGTCGTCATCGCCCAAGCGGGCGGCGCCATAAAAATCGCATCGGCCCAACACCAGCGCCGCTGGCAGGTACCCTCTGTGTGACCGTCTTCTGGCTCGATAAACTCAAGGCTCATCGTGTAATTCTGGGCTATGATGTGGTCGAATTGTTCCATCGACTTGGACATTGCCTCAGGGGTCTTGTCTCTCAGAGCGACAGACGCATAGACGGCAGCCACGGTTTGATCATCGCCATGCCATTGCCGATCACCAAGTTCCAAGCCGCTATCATATGCATATTGACGGACCCGAGCGAGAAGATGTTCGTCATTGGTTGCCTCGGCAAAGCGATCCAATCCCACAAAGAAAGTCGCCTTCACCCAGCCCCGATTGTAAGACGATTGGGGGAACTTGCCATCAATGTAGCTTAGGTCATTGTTGGCTTTGAGCTGCCAATTGGCGACCGCACACCCAATTTCCTTGGCCGATGCTTTTGTCGGGGCTTCAAGCGCAGAGGCAGAACCAGCAGGAATCATCGAGACACAGGGCGCAGTTGATGCGGCGTGGCCTTCGCCATGTTCGGCGCTGGCTTGCGCTGGAAATGCTGCGATTACCATTGCAAGGGGTGCGGCGGCAAAGCGTAGATAGTTTTTCATAAGATCGTTCTCTCCCGAGGATTGCTGAGCCCCGTATTTGCCTGAAGGCTCTGAGCGGCCTTTTCCAATTGCGGAGGGGGTTTCCAAGTTCTACTCACTCAATTACGATCAAAAATGCGCAAAGGCAAGCAATCCATGTGCAGAATTGAAAGAGGAAACATGGTTCATTTCACACGCAGAGGCTTTTCCCTGAGTGCTCTGATGACTGTCGGAGCCTTGAGCGGCTGCTCGCCAGATACGCTTATTGGCTCGCCAAGACGCACCGAAGCCAATCCGCGAAACCTGCTCTTGATCATGGTTGATGATCTCAATGATTGGGTAACCGCCTTGGGCGACCATCCACAGGTCACGGCGCCGCACATCAAAGCGTTGGCCGCTTCGGGAACAAGCTTTGCTAACGCCCATGCGCAAGCTCCCATTTGCGGCCCATCGCGCGCCAGCCTGTTTTCCGGCCTTTATCCTGCCCAAACCGGCATTTATGGCCAGATCAAAGATGCTCAACTTGGCCCAGCGGTATCGGCTGTTTCCCCCACTCTATTACTCCCGCAATATCTGCGTTCGCATGGCTATTACACGGCGGGACGCGGCAAGGTGTCCCATCAGGGCGGCCAAGAGGGGATGTTTGACGAATATCACCCTCGCCTGCCTGAGAACGGAGATTACGGCCCCAAACCTGAAGGCCGTTTCAAATGGGACAGCGACAAGACCCATACCGATTGGGGCGCTTGGCCCGACGCTGACGAGAAAATGATCGACCATATTACCGCAAGCTGGGGAGCGGAATTTCTTCAACAAGAGCATGAGCAGCCCTTCTTGTTAGCGCTTGGTTTCGTACGTCCGCACGTACCGTGGTATGTACCGCAGAAATGGCTCGACATGTTCCCGCTGGATACGATCGAGTTGCCACAAATACGCGCAAACGACCTTGGCGATGTACCTAAGGCGGGACGCGACCTTGCCGCTGTGCCGCAAATGCCGACGCTGGAATGGGCGATGGAGAACAAGGAGTGGCGCCCGATCATGCAGGCCTATCTCGCTTCGATCGCCTTTGTGGATCACTGCGTGGGGATGGTGCTGGAAAGCCTGAGCACATCGGCCCACGCCGAGAACACTCTGATCTGTCTGGCATCCGACAACGGGTACCATCTGGGCGAGAAACAGCGCTTTGCAAAAATGTCGCTGTGGGAACGGTCAACCCGCGTGCCCCTGATGTTTGCAGGGCCCGGGATCCGTCAGCAGGTAATTACCGACCCGGTCGGCCTGATTGATATCTATCCCACCGCTATCGACATTCTGGGCCTACCCGCAAATACGGAGAACGCTGGGCGCAGTCTCGCTCCGGTACTGACCCAAGGGAAGGCTTTACCGATTGAACCACAGCTGTCCGTATATGGTGAGGGCAATTACGCGGTCATCGATCCGAACCATCGTTATATCCGCTATGCTGACGGGTCGGAGGAGCTTTACGATTTGCGGAAGGACCCGAACGAATGGGTTAATCTGGCCAATGATCAGAGCCTTGCTTCGGTCAAAGACAGGCTGCGCGCATACATCCCGGCCAACCCGCGCAGCGATGTGACGATAGGCCGCTAAAACAGTTTCACAGCCCGTCGCGCGGCCGGGGAATTTGCGCTGGCGGTAAATCCCGCCAGATACCCGGCGTCACCCTAAGGTTGATCGGCCCGGCCGTATCAGGCCATCGCATGACCAGAATTTGCTGCGCGCTTTCATCCCAGATGAAATCTGACAGCTGGCTGCCATCACCTCGTCGCGCCACGCGGAAAGCTTCGCCACTTCCCGGTGCATGAGTCAGCACCAGGCCGTTGCTCAAATGCAGCGAGAAGCCATCAGGATAGTGACGGTTTGCCCCGACAAACACCGAAGAAACCCCCTTGCTATTGTCCGGCGTGATGGTGGCAGAAAGCTCTCGTTGGGCAAAGTCATAGCGAAAGCGCTCCAGATCACCGGCGATAAATTTGGGATAAGGGCGGGCGATAATATCGGTGATGTATTTGCGCTCAACCGTGCCCCGTGACTGGTTGTCCTGAAAGATAGCCCATGTGGACGGTCCGCCGGGCAGAAAGTTCTGATAGCGCGGATTGCCAAGGAACCACGCCTTGATTGTGCCCATGCCGGTTTCATCGAAAATCTCTGCCGTGCGGATATAAAAGCGCTGGTAATGGAGCTGGTCTTCTACGGAGATGTCGGTCGACATCAATGTTGGAAAGCCCCACTCACCCACAAGAATGGGTGCATCAAGCAACTCAGCCTCCCGCTCAAACCGGCGCAGGATGGGTTCGATGAAATTGATCCGATGCTGGTAGATGTGCGGCGCAAAAACGACATTGCCGCCTTTGATCGGGTTCTTAATCTCAGCATATTGATTGAATTCAATTGCTTCGCCCTTGTTCATGAAAATCGTCTGGCACAGAAACAGCTTGTCAGGGTTGTACGTGCGACCCTCTGCAATCAGGCGTTCATAATACGGGATCAGGAACTGCCGTGTCAGATCATCGTATGAGATATCCATCGCAAGCTTGCGCGGTTCATTGACCAAGTCGTATCCGACCACGTCCGGATTGCCAGCAAACCGTTCCCACATGATATGCCACGCTTTGGCGTAGTCATCTTGAATACCATCAGTATTGTTCCAGAACCCTTCCCACGAAAAATTGGGCACGCCATATAGCGTCATTTTGAAGCTGGTGGTCATGCCGGCATCACTGCCAAGCTGCGTTAGTCTGTCCAGTTTTTCAAGATAGGCCGGGTCAAAGGTGGTACCCGGCATTGTGCCAAACTTGCTGAGTTCGAGCCGGATCACCTGCGTGTTCGCGCCCAAGCGCGCCATACGCCAGTAATCGCCTTCATCGAACATGACAGGTTGATTGCCGTCATTGGTGTTCACAACAAAGCCGCGCGGAATATAGTGACGTCCGTTATCGTCCCTCAGACCATGCTTAATCTCTGCCTGAACCGGCGCGGCAAGGCCGAAAAGCGGCACAGCCAAAAACAGCAATATCGCCATCCGTCGGATAACTGAATATATAGAGGCGATCATGGGCTTTAGCCCTCCTGAATGCGGCCAATCGGCCCTTTGTCGCCAACAAGATAAAGGCGGCGCCAATCCGAACCCTTGGGCTTTTCGGCAATGATCATTCGTGCATCGGGATGAGCATTGCGAATAAAAGCGCTGGCGGCGGATCCGGGACTATCGAGATTGCTCAGAGACTTGGGCCTCTGCGGTGCCTCTCTAGCTGGGGGCATGTCTGAACCACTAAACTCCAGCAAAAGCTTGCCGGGTTTAAAACTCATCCCGCCATCTCGGCTTTCCCACCAGCGGACTTGGGTAACGTCGCTATCCGGTTTAACCCCGCTCAGGAGAAAGCGAACGTTTTGTCCATCGACCAGATAGTCCCCTCGGCCGATGGGTAAGCCACTTTTGACATTGCCCACCCATTCTTCACCGTTCCAGCGGAAATAGCTTGCATATTTGGGGCCGCCGATCTGCCAGCCGATATCCTGGCCAATATAGGCGTTGATATGAGGCATGCCATCCTCGTCTACGCGGGTGATGCCATTGAATGTCCACAAATCGCCGGTATCTACTGCCAATGCTTTTTGGTCAGCGACTTCTTTGGTGATGGGGATGGAGATTTCTTCCCCTTCAACATTCATCCAGCGATTTTCTGTGGCATCAAATTTCACAAAATACAGGTTTTTGCGCTCGGTTGAATGTCCGCCGCGATTATTACGCGGCGCGCCTCTGTCCCAGCAGTAGTGATAGTCGAATGCCAGAACGATCTCGTCGCCCTGCCCTTTGGAGACGCTCGCATACCAGCTGTCTGCACCCATCCCGTCATCTCGGCGTTTCGTCTTCAAGAACGATACCGGCTCGGAAAAGGTCAGGCCGTTATCCGTCGACTTTTGATACACCCAATTGCTGCGATGTGCGCCATGGCGATAGAAGAGATAGATATCGCCATTATCCATCTTAATGGCCTGATTATACGTCCCGAAAGGTGAGACATTATTGAGGTCTCTCCAACGGGTAATGTCGTATGGTTTTTGCGACACGGCATGGCGATTTTCGCCTGAATGAACACCGCCGATCGGGTTCTCTCCGTGCAGCTCCGTTACGCCGCCATGCCCGCCATAGAATATGTGGATGTAACCTTCATCGTCGATAATCATGGTCGGCTTTCCATGACTGTCGATCTTCTTTGCGGAATCTTTGCCCAGGATGCTCGTGCCGGCTTTAAAGGGACCGGTCCAAGTTTGAGATTCATGGTCATATGCGGCCACATACGGATCCTCGAGCGGCCCTTGATACGAGACATATGTCTTGCCGTCCAAATATTCGCCCGCAGGATGCTGGACAACAGCAACCCCTTCTCCAAAGCCATTATCCGCGAAGTGATCACGGTGCTGGCGATCCCGCGCAAACAGCCCGCCGCCGAACGGTACTGTCCCGGCGAGCAAGCCTGCACCCACTACTTTCAGTGATTTCCGCCTATCCAATCCAATTCCCCCCGTCAGGTCGTTCAGGGCACATTGCGATTAGCATATCATCGCTAGGTACCGACTCCCCTCAGGTGATCATTATTGGTGTATTTTGATTGAATATGCAATATGAGCGCTCGAACGGCGCTGGATCAACGATCCCGCAGCCTCAACAATTGCGCTGGCCAAGGCTTACGTAAGCCGGGCTGATGCTCGCTCGACAATGTAAGAATCGACCACCACCTGATCGAGATCGAATTCATCCGTCGTCCCGCCCAGAAATTCAGAGACCAGCTTCATGGCCGCAAGCCGGCCCATTTCCTCAATTGGCCAATGTACCGTTGTCAGCGTGGGCCACACATGCGAAGCCGTGGCGGTGTCATCGAACCCGACCACTTCCAAATCGTCTGGCACGGACAGCCCGAAACTGTAAGCTGCATGCAAAACGCCTGACGCCATTTCATCATTACTTGCAAAAATCGCGCTGGGACGGTTCTTACGGCCCAACAAAGCGCGCCCTGCCTCCAATCCGGAATCGAACCGATAGTTACCTTGTCCGATCAGTGATTCATCGAGCGTCACACCGCTATCGGCGAACGCGTCTCGAAATCCTGCTTCACGCTCCACGGGCGAACGGAAACCTTCTGGTCCGCGCACAAAGCCGATGTCTCTATGCCCCTTCGCCAGCAAAGCTGTGGTCAGCTCATGCACCACAGCTCGATCATTCGACGCAACGCAATGGGCTGGATCATCGAGAGCGGTAGATCCGATCCGCATATAGGCGATATCGAGCCGCTTACACAGATCGACGATATCATCCCGTTCTGAAATCGGCGGCAGGATCAGAACGCCCAGCGGGCGCTGCATCGACAGAAAGGCTTCTATCTCTACCAAGAGTTCCGGCGAAGTACGATCAACGGGCCTAACAGCAAGCGCCAGTTCGGAATCCTTGATCGCAGCCAACACGCCCTTTTGAAAGTTGAGCACTGTTTGGCCGTTAGGATTATCATGCAACATCGCAATCATGAAATTGCGACGCAACGCTAGCGCCCTCGCTTGGGGATTCGGTACGTAGCCTAGCTGCTTGATAGCCCGCGAAACTTTGTCGCGGGTCGCGTCACTCATCAGCGAAGATTTGTTGATGAAACGGCTGACGGTCTTCTTAGAAACACCAGCCAGCGCGGCCACATCGTTGATTGTTGGCGTAGTTTGGCCTGACAATTTATCGTCGCCTCGCGGCATCCACTGGTCCTTTCCACAAGCACAGAGCAGACTGCGGCGCGCTTGCACTCGATCCTGCTGACAAGTTTAACGCAGATTGGCAATCAAACAAATCGGGCTTGCAGTTGTTGTGACACCGGTTACCATACAGCACGTTTGTCAGCCACACTTCTTTGGCTGGTCGAATCTCGAAGAAAGGGTTTGCTTGTGCATTCAAGGCGTACACATCTTAAGTTGTTGTCTGCCGCAGGGCTTGCGGGGATGGTGCCGGGGTGCGCACGAATTGGCGGAGTAGACCGTTTAACACTGGCTCATACTCTAGACGAGCAACACCCTGTGCATCTGGCTATGGTGCGGTTTCGCGACGAACTGATCCGTCTATCCGGCGATTCTATCGAGGTGGAAATTTTCTCCAACGCGCAATTGGGCACAGAACGTGAGCTTGTTGAGCTAGTGCAGCTTGGCGCCATTTCGATGACCAAAGTGTCTTCGCTTTCGTTGGAAAATTTCGCGCCAGATATGGGTGTCTACTCTCTACCCTATCTATTTGATGACAGCGAACATCAGCGGCGAGTCGTGCAAAGCGAAATCGGGCAGGAAATCCTCGACAGTCTGAACGACATCCTTCTGAAAGGGATCGGTCACTATGATGCGGGCGCGCGCAGCTTTTACATGACTGGCGGCCCAGTAAATACTCCCGCTGACATTCGCGGCAAAACACTGCGCGTGTTGCCAAGTGAAGCGCTTGTCAAAACGGTTGAGACATTCGGCGGTGCTGCCACACCGATCGCTTTTGGCGAACTATACGCTGCCTTGCAGCAGGGCGTGGTCGATGGTGCAGAGAACAACCCGCCAAGCGTCTTGAGTGCGCGCCACCACGAAGTGTCGAAGTTCTATTCTCTTGATGAACATGTCAGCGCTCCTGATGTAGTCGTGATGAGCCAAAGCGTGTGGGACCGCCTAACGCCAGAACAGCAGGGCTGGACAAAGCAAGCCATGGCGGCATCCGAGAGTTACCAGCGCGAATTGTGGCGCAAAGCCTCTGACGAAGCCTTGGCCGAAATCGAGGCCAGTGGCGTTACAATCAACCGGCCAGACAAGGCACCATTCCGAGAGGCCGTGGCTGAACTGAAAGCAAGCTACGATGGAACACGGATCGGAGAACTGGCTGCCCGGATCGAAGCCATGTCGGAGAATGCATGATGCGGACGATAATTGAAAAGACACTCGCGGGTATTCTGGTGGTGCTGTTCAGCGCAACGGTGTTGACGGTGCTGTGGCAGGTAATCGGACGGTATGTTTTGGAAGCCCCGAGCTCCGCAACGGAGGAAATCGCCCGGTTCCTACTCATCTGGCTGGGAATGGTCTCGATGGCCTATGCCTTTGCCAAGCGCATGCATGTGGGGGTTGACCTTATCTCTGCCCGGCTTTCTTCCCGTTCGCGAGTGAATGCGGCACGCGCCATCTGGCTCGCATGTGCAGTCTTTGCGCTGGCAGTTATGGTCTATGGCGGCGGCCTGCTCGTTAAAATTACCGCGACACTAGGTCAAACGTCTGCCGCAATGGGTCTTCCAATGTGGACTATTTACGCGATTATGCCGCTGTGCGGACTGGTGATTGCTTACCTTGCGATCTCCTTCTTGATTGAAGGAACGTCGACTGAAAATGAACCGGCTACGGGAGAACCGCAATGACCACCGGCCTCATCCTGGTATTTGTGTTTTTCTTGCTCGTTGCGCTGAACGTACCGATCGGTTTTGCCATCGGTTTGGCAACACTCGCCGCGCTCGGCTCTATAATGCCGCTTGATCCTGCTACCACCACCCTAGCCCAACGTATGGTCGCCGGACTGGACAGCTTCACCCTGCTTGCTATCCCGTTCTTTATTCTGAGCGGGTACTTAATGGGCGCCGGCGGGGTTGCCAGCCGATTAATCAATGCTGCCAAGGGGTTAATCGGTGCACTGCCCGGCGGATTGGCCGTAGTCAGTATCATCTCTAGCATGCTGTTCGGATCTGTTTCAGGATCCGCAGTCGCCGCCACATCTGCCATCGGATCGTTTATGGTTCCGGCGATGAAAAAGGAAGGTTACGACGCACCATTCGCAGCCTCGGTGACCACATCCGCCTCTATCGTCGGACTGTTGATTCCTCCTTCCAACGTCATGATTGTATATGCAGTGGCGGCGGGCGGCGTATCAATTGGCGCTCTGTTTCTTGCAGGGTACGGCCCGGGCATCGTTGCAGGCCTGGCGCTGATCATCGCAGCCATACTTGTCGCGCGCAAAGCCGGGTACCCGGTTTCGGACCGGCTCTCGATCCGCGAGTCGCTGCGCACCATAATTCCGGCGATTCCAAGTATTGCTATGCTGGTGATCGTGGTCGGCGGGATCGTCTCAGGCTTGTTTACCGCAACCGAAGCCAGCGCCTTTGCCGTAATCTACTCGCTACTTCTCGGCATCTACCTTCACCGCGAAATGGGATGGAAAGACTTGCCCGGAGTGATCATCAAGTCTGCGGAAACTACCGGCATTGTCCTGTTCCTGATTGCTGCTTCGACAGGAATGGCATGGATGTTAGCCTATTCCGGCATGCCCGGTGCCATTGCCGAGGGGCTGCTGACCATCTCGGACAATCCGTTGCTCTTGCTGCTGTTAATCAACGTTATACTGCTGATCATCGGTGCATTTCTGGATATTACCCCGGCAATCCTGATCTTCACGCCGATTCTTCTACCGGTCGCGGTTGCTCTAGGTATTTCACCGGTGCATTTCGGCATGATCCTTATTCTCAACCTCTCAATCGGGCTGTGCACGCCCCCGGTGGGGACAGTGCTGTTTGTTGGTGCTGCGGTGGGTCAGACCAAAGTCGCTTCAATGATTAAGCCAATGATCCCGCTCTATCTGGCCATGCTGGCTGCGCTTGCGCTCACGACGGCAATCCCGCAATTGTCGGAAGCGCTGCCGCGCTTCTTCGGGATGATGGAATGATCCACAGTCATAGCGCAATCCCCCCTTCCGAGAGCGTAAACTGAGAATAGCATCAATCTTTTTTGATCATTTTCGATCATTTTCTTGCATGCGTAAAAAAGACAGCTAATCTTCCCAAAAGAATCCAAGGGAGTGGATATGGAAGAGTTTGAACGCGAGCCGGTTGCTCCGGCAGCGCTGAAGCCGGGTCGGTATTTTGCAGCATCCTATGCGGGTGAGCATGTTGCCGGCACAGAATTTGTCATCGGCGCATTGTTTGTGAGCATGGGGGTTGGTGCTGGCGAAGTCATCGCCGGTCTTCTCTTAGGAAATTTGCTCGCTGTTTTGAGCTGGGTGCTGATTTGCGCCCCCATCGCGACCCAAACTCGCCTCACCCTCTATGCCTATCTTGAAAAGATCGCTGGGCCGGGCTTCATCAAAGTCTACAGCGTCATCAACGGCATATTGTTCTGTGTGCTTGCGGGCGCAATGATCACCGTTTCCGCCAGCGCGGTTCGGATCCTGTTCGGCATACCGCCGCAGGTGGGCTGGCTGCCATCCAGCTTTGCCTTTGTCTTGATTGTGTTGGGTGTAGGCGCGGTTGTCTCCTTCGTTGCCATGCGCGGGTTTAGCGTTGTGGCGCGTTTCTCCGAAGTCGCTGCTCCGTGGATGATCGTCATGTTCTTTGTTGGCGGCGCTGCGATGCTGCCTGTCATTGTGGCGAATACAGCGTCCGTTTCCAGCATCTCGAACTTCGGCGATTTTCTGACGCTCGCTGAAACAAGCATCTGGATCGAAAAAGGGACGGAGGCCGGTTTCTGGCATGTCGCAGCCTTTGCATGGGGCGCCAATCTGGCCTTCCACGGCGGGCTAGGCGATATGTCGATCCTGCGCTTCGCTCGCAAATCTTCCTACGCTTGGTACTCCTCGCTTGGCATGTTCATAGGGCACTTTGCTGCTTGGCTTGCAGCTGGAATTATGGGCGCGGGCGCTGCCTTGCTCCTGAAGACGGAGCTGGCCTCTCTTGATGCGGGCGGCGTTGCGTTTCAGGCGCTTGGTGCGATCGGCATATTGACGGTGATCATCGCAGGTTGGACCACTTCTAACCCGACAATTTACCGTTCAGGCCTCGCCTTTCAGTCCCTACATCCCGCATGGTCGCGCGAGCGCGTGACACTGGTCGTGGGTGTGATCACGACGATCATCGCCTGCTCGCCCTTCGTCTTTAGCGAATTGCTGGGCTTCCTTGGCATTATGGCGCTGGTGATGGCCCCCATTGGCGGGCTGATCTTCTCCGAACACTTTCTGTTCAAGCGCCTTGGCCTAACCCGCTATTGGCATTCGGCAACAGGCTCAGCGCTTAATGTGCCCGCCCTGCTGACGTGGCTTGTGAGTGTCGGAGTTGCAGCTCTGCTTGGGTACGGTCTTGGAGTGGATGTCTTCTTCCTCTTCATCCCCGCATGGCTCTCGGCATTGGTGTTTTATCCTCTGTTCGCATCGGTCATGGGCGCGAAGGCGGTTGACGCCAGCGCGCTCGCGGCTTCGGAGCAGGCAGAGAGCGCCCGCCAACAGGCAGAGCGCGACTTCCTGGCGAGCCAACAGACCTCTGGTTTGGTGAAATCGGGCGGGAACAAACTGTTCTTTGGAGGGGCTGCATTGTCGCTCTTAGCGGCTGTCAGCTTAGGCATATTGGCGCTGACTTCGGGTGATCTGGAGCAGTTCCAGTCTTTGATCATCTGGCCGACGCTGAGCTATTTCGTCTTCGCAATCCTGCTCGTCAGAGGCGAAACAGCAGCGCAAAAATAACGCTTTCCCAGATCAATAGTCGCCCCGGCGACACGAGGAGATATTCCAGTGAAAACGGTAAAACTAGTTACCATTGTGGCTCTTTCGTCTCTGTTCGCAGGTTGCACAGCGCCAAATGATGATAGCGGAGCAAATTCGGCCGGACCGGCAAACACAGTGGCCGTCGATCTGCGCGTTCGCGACAATGACGAGGCCGCATATGTGGCAGTCGATTCATTCAACGTTCCAGCCTCCCATGAAATTGGTGATGGTATGATGCCTTATGAAGGGATCGGTTGGGAAAATGAGCTGGTAGGCTACCGGCTCTATCTGGACGGACGCCTGGTCAGCGATATCTTCGGCAAACGGACGGGGGAGCCAGCGCTCGCACAGATAAGCGAGTTCGGCAGCTATCATGACTTGGCCCCGTGGGGCATGGACGTGCTGAAAGTCGGGCCCAGCCTTGGCATAGGCGGGCTTGGGACAATGCGGGCTGGCCAGCCGGAACAATTTGGCAGCGTACCGAAACTATCCGCCAAAATTGACGAGACAGGGGGCAGCGCCGGGAACTTCACCGTTACCGCCGACGGCATCGAAACGCCGACTGGCCAAACGGCCGGATTTACCGCCAATTACTCAATCGCCAGCGGCAGCCCATTAACCCGTGTGAAGGTGAAACCTACAGGCGACCTTCCCTTAGCCACCGGTATTGTCATGCATGACGGTGCCGAATTGCTGCAATCTGACAATAACGGAAACGGCCAGTGGCTGTACGTTGCGACATGGGGTGAGCAGCAAAGCGAGAATAAAGACGGGCTAGGAATGGCTCTGTTCTACCGCGCTGGTGAGGCGAGCTATGGCGGTCTCGCCAACTCCACACACTATGTCAGTTTCAATAGTGGTGATTTTGAATACGCATTCCTCGCAGCGTGGGAATTAGACCCGCAAGGTGTGAAATCGCGCGATGCGTTTGTCGCGTTGCTGGACAAAGAACTGCAGGCACTTGAAGGATCAAGCCAATGACACGCAAACCGCTGACCCTACTGGCCGTAAGTAGCGTACTAGCCATGTCCGCATGTGCGGCAAACACCAGCATCGCATCGACAACTGATGATACAGCCACCGCGCCGATCAGCATAGCAAGCACCACCACCCCGGCTACGCAGGCGCAAACCGCTGCGCCCCGTCCTAACGTTCTGCTGATCCTGTTCGATGATATGGGTTATGGCCAATTGGGCATCACCGGGCATAAGATTATTAAAACGCCGAACATCGATAAGCTGGCCCGCGAAGGGATGCTTTTCGCCAATGGCTATGCTGGCAGCACCGTATGTTCTCCATCGCGCATCTCGTTGATGACCGGGCGCGATTCCTCTCGCCTGCACAGCACAGCAAACACTATTTCCTTGCGCCCCGGTGACCGCACTCTCGCGCATCTTCTGAGCGATGCTGGCTATAAGACTGCTCTTTTCGGGAAATTTGGCATCGGTACGACCTTTGGCCAGACTGACCCGATGACCATGGGTTTTCAAGAGTGGAAAGGTCTGCTTCACAATATTCAGGCGCACCGTCAGTTCCCGATGTTCATGTTCGAGAATAACAAGATGGTGCCAGTCCCAGACAATCGTGCTGGCGCGCGCGGCGGTTATGCCCAACGGCTCTTTACCGATGATGCACTTGAGTATCTGGACCAACAAGATGGCAAGCAGCCGTTTTTCGCCTTGGTGAGCTATACCTCGCCCCATTCGGAAATGGCTGCGCCGGAAAAATTCGTTGCGCCTTATCGCGGCAAATTTACGGAAACACCATATAATGGCTTGAAAGGGCCAACACCCGATAGCCAGTTTCCAGATTACTATCCGCTGGCGATTGACGAGCCCAATGCGGTTCAAGCCGGTATGATTGCAGCCCTTGATTCCTATGTTGGAGAATTGGTGGCGAAACTGGAAGCGCAAGGGCTCAAAGACAATACGCTTATTCTTATTACGTCAGACAACGGCCCGCACTCTGAAGGTGGCGGCGATCCGCTAGGCATCGCTGCAGCAGGCCCGTTCCGCGGGGGAAAACGTGACCTGACCGAGGGCGGCATCCACATGCCGTTCATCGCGACCTGGCCTTCTGTCATCAAATCCGGGCGTGTCGAGGACGCTCCAGTTATGTTCGCGGACCTGATGCCAACTCTTGGCGACCTTGCCGGGCGGCCCGGTGCCGCGGAAACAACGGGTGCCAACGGTGTTTCGCTGGCACCATTGCTGCTGAACGACAATGCCAGCTTACCAGAAAGAATGCTGTATTGGGCGTTCTCGCGCCAACTGGGCGACCCCAATTCCGGCGTCATTGGCGTGACGCAACAAGCGGGCCGGATTGGCAAATGGAAGGCACTGCGTTCAAATACCGATGCGGCTGTCGAGCTTTACGATCTGACAAAGGATCCCGGCGAAGCGAATGATGTCGCTACGCAATATCCGAAGATCGCCGCCGATTTTGCGAAACGCTTCGATGCGGAATTGGAAGAGCAAGCGCGCTACGCCCAATAGGCAATAGCGCGCGCTCTATGGGGACCGGTGCCTTAGGCTAAAGCAGCCTGAGGCACGTGATCCATATCGTCGAATTCCTGATTTTCGCCGCCCATCGACCAGATGAAGCTGTAAGCACCGCTCCCTACACCGCAATGCATCGACCACGATGGCGACAACGCCGCTTCTTCGTTGGACAGCGGCAACGCTTTCAGTTCGTCAGGGCGGCCCATGAAGTGGAATACCCGTGCCTCTTCACTCAGGTCAAAATAGAAATAGAACTCTGACCGGCGATCGTGCGTATGCGGCGGGAATGTGTTCCACACACTTCCTTCGGCCAAACTGGTGAAGCCCATCACAAGCTGACAGCTTTCGATGATACCAGGGCGCAGAGGTTGAAAAATGGTCCGTTCGTTGCAGGTTGCTTTCTCGCCCAGATCAATCCGGTTCGCTTCAGCCTGCTTAACCAGCTTGCTGGGATAGGCGGTGTGTGCCGGATAGCTGACCAGATAATAGCGCGCTGGATCAGCGGCATCGTCGCTCGCAAATTGCACGGTATGCTCGCCGCGCCCAATATAAAGGCTGTCGAGCCGATCAAGCGCGAAAGCGTCCTCGCCAACACGTATAGTCCCAGAGCCGCCAATATTTATCACACCCACTTCGCGGCGCGCTGTGAACGCCCCGCCACCCAACTCGTCGAAAGAGCTGAATTCCAACGGTGTCTGGGTGGGAACTGCACTACCGACAATGCCTCGGTCGATATCCGACAGCGTCAGCATCAATTCGCCTTCGCGCATCAGGCCATTGACCACAAAACTATCCCGCAGCTCTTCGTTGCGCATAGTCCGATAACGTTGCTGATCGGCGGCGAATTTTCGGTCAAGCATTGCGGTCAACTCCGTTTGCTAAAGCGCATGATTGTTTTTGAATGAAATTGGATTTTCATGAGTGCTTATGCCTGCTATCCGGCGGAATGAAAAGAGGGAGATTACCATGGCGTCATATGCGTGGGTGCTGGGAATACGGCCGGGTTACGAGGAAGAATATAAGAAGCGCCATGACGAAATATGGCCGGAAATGACTGAAGCCCTGCAGCAATCCGGCATTCGCAATTACCATATTTTCAAGCATGGTCTGACGCTGTTCGGCTATTTTGAAACCGACGATTTCGATGCAACAGCGGCGTTCTTGGCGGACAATCCCGTGAATGCCCGCTGGGCCGAATATATGGCGCCTATCATGCAGGTCGACATCGATCCTGCGACGCAGTTCCCTTATTTGCTGCCGAAACAATTTTCACACGACTGAACCGCAGCAGGCAGCGCCTATTCGAAAGAGATACGATCTAGCGCCAGTTCGTTCCGGCCCGCCCGCTCGATCTTCACAATCAGGCTTTCTGTTTCGCCAAGCGCGCCAAGGGGTACCCGCCAGCGGTTCGCGCCGTCGAACCCCTGCTCTACGATGGGAGCCTTTGCCCCTTTGCGCCAAACCGACAGCGTAAATGGGGCGTCGCTGTCGCCTGCAATATCGAACACGGCACTATCCTTACCAGCTAAGCCGCGAATATTGGGAAAGGTCAGCGCCCGCGCCCCCTCATCCAGTACAATGTCAAAGCCGTTCGATGCGGCTGCGTTTTCGCGTTTGGTAACTGCGTCAGCCGCGAAGAATTCCTCAGCTTCGATCGGCCCATGATCAGCGTTATATTCACCGACACCCGTTTCATCGACACGTATCGGGGCGATACTGCCATCATCACGGTAATGAACATAGCTGATGAAGGTATCACGGAAATAGCGATTGCCGCTTTGCGAAATGTCGCAATAGGCAAAGTATGTCTGACCGTGCCAGGTGAAGAATGAACCATGCCGCCCCTGTTGCGGGCCCGTTGGCCAAGTGGGTGCAGACAACCCGGTCGGAAAACTCTCTTCGGTGATCACCGCACCGCGGTATTGATATGGGCCATACAGCGCTTTTGACGTGGCGTAGAAGGCACCCCAGGAAAGGTAATACACGTCACCTTGCTTGTGTAGAAACGGCTTGTCATCGGTAAGCTTGCCATCAAACGGCGTACCGCTTGTGAAAGTGTAAGGGCCGCGCGCGCCGCGAATTTCAATTCTGCGCGGCGTTTCGGCGAGCGACATCATGTCATCGCCAAGCTTGGCCATATAGTAATCCCAAACACCAAATATGATGTAGCGATCATCGGCTTCTGCAAAGAGGCCTGGATCATATTCATCCGTGGGCGTGAGATCTTTCTTCAGAAGAGCCGCCCCGAGCACATCCTTCCATGGGCCGACCGGGCTATCTCCGACCACCACACCCGTCTGATGGTTACCCTCGGAAAAGTACCAGAAGTACTTACCGTTCTTTTCTGCCACATCAGTAGCCCATGCCGAGGCAAAATCTGGTTGGCTTCGAAGATAAGTCTGGTTGGGTAGTAATGTGGAACGCAGCCTCCAGTTGACCAGATCCTCGGATGACCAGACCTGCCAGTCTTCCATAATGAAATCTGTATTGTGAGGGGATTTGTCATGTGAGGCATAAAGGTATGCCGTGTCACCAAACACATGGATATGCGGGTCATTTACCCCTTGATTGGCAATGATCGGATTGCCTGCATAACCCTCCGATGCTGCGAAGGCTGATACGCCTAGAAAGAGTGCGCACAGACCGCGAACTGCTTTCCCCGGCTTCAGGCTCTTGCGCGAATTCATAGGACGCCGTCCCTATTTAAATGCGATATCGAAGACTTGGAGCGGGGATGATACGCCGGACTTCTCAGGTGCACGGTGCCATAACAGCGACACTTTTCCTTCCTTTACCAGCGATAGATCCCAAGTGATGAACCCACCCCTCGGGTCAAACTTGCGCCGCTTCTCAATCTCGATCTCGAGCCGCTTCCATTTGCTAAACTCGTCCTTGCGCTCAGCGTAATATATCTGGCCCTTGTCTCGTCCTACGAAGGCGTAGAGCCGGTCGCCGACCACGGAGAGCGAGGCGGTATTACCATCAAAATTGGTCTGGCTCTGCGTCCATGTCCCATCCGGCCGCCCCAGATAGTGGTAGTAATAGCTAGTCCCCCCCCGCTGATCGAGGTGTCGCAGCAGAGTGTGCATTTCGCCAGTAGCAGGATCGACGGTGGACGTAATCGAAGGGTTGCTCGGTCCCAATCCCTTCGGCACCTCGATTACAGGTCCACCAAGATTATCGATCGAGATCGTCTCGCCCGCTTCCGTATCGGCAATTTGCGATCCGTCTTTTCTCAGCCAAGTCCGGCCTTCATCCTTGGACCACGCATAGAACAACCCATGGTTACAAAAAATCTCGCTGCGCGAGCTGGTCGTGTAATCGCAAGGCCGTTCGCGGAATACCCATGATGCATGCAACGATCCGTCAGGGCCAACCTGCATCGCCTTCGCATCACCTAGATACGGTCCGCGCGTTGTCTCTTGGCCTTCAAACGTTCCTCGCCGGGAAGAGATGTTGCGGACTTCACCCCATTTGCCAGTCGCTGCATCGTAACGGGCCAATCGCATTTCCCCACCATATGACCCGCCGCTGCGAAAATAGACGATGAGGTTACCACCGGGGAATTGCGAGAATGAAGGGTATGTGACGTTCAGCCGCTCATTTGGATCGCGCCCAAGGTTCTGGGAATAAGTAAAAGTATCCTCGTTCCATAAGGCAGTATCAGGATTTGTGGCCACGCCCGCAGCCGTCACTGCATAATTCATCTTTGGCCGGTTGTGATGATCGAAAGAGATATGGACCCTACCATCACCTTCAGAAACCGCGATCGTCTGACGATTGTGAGCATCGTCCGAGGTGACTTGGTAGTCAGTCAGGATCGAATGTTGCCACGCAAATGTGCCCAACTTGCGGCGTGAGACGACGACATAAGAAACCGATTTTTCCTTCGGCAAGCTACGGTCGCGACCCGAATAGAAAACCACATATTGATAACCATTATAGCTGACGCCTTGCGCGCCCAGCGGCCCTTCAAACCGTGGCTTGCCGTCGCGCGAACGCTCCATACCGTCAGAGACGTGACTGGCCGACGCGAGTTCATCCCACCCAGTGATGAAAGCCCGCTTGGCATTTTCCGGACCGTTGGCGTGCGCTGCTTGGGCGAAGCCAAGCAAGAGTGCTGCTGATATGCCCGAAAGTAATGGCTTCATGCTGATCATCAGTGACCTTTCTTCGACTTGGGTTTGGCCGCTGCAATGGCGGCTTCGTTTGCCTTTTTAAGAGGCTCCGGAAAGTAGGGACTGCGGGTGAGATAGAACGCATCGAACACGAAACCGTCTTCACGCATAGAGAACTCGACCGTGTGTGTGCCTGCACTGGGTACATCCAGCCATAGCCCGCCGGGCACCCCGCAGTGCTGATCACGGGTGCGCTGGCGGCTATCCCAATGCCAACGCCCGCGCCCCTCGCAATATTGCACCCGGGCGCCGCTTTCAGGCCATTCGCCATTCAAGCCGGCATGAATGCCATTATCTTCGGACCCCAGCGCATGAACCCGGACCCACAGATACCAACGGCCAGCCGATGGGAAATCCACATCGTAGGATACGATCGCCATCTTTCCTGGCTGTCCGCTAAAGTTCTCCCCGCGTACCAGCTTATCATCATGCGACTTGCGAGTGTCCGGTACTAAAGCGATGTAGTCTTCTGCACCCTCACGGTTCCAGCCCGCCGGGCAATCGGCCGAACGGCACCAACTGCGGACATCGTTGAGGCGCTGCGATTTAAAACTTTCTGCTTCCACGAGAATGCCGGTGTCGAGCCGTTCAACTACAGCGATCCATTTGCCGCTTCCACCGGATGGAGGTTGGCCAATTTTCGTTCGCCGTCGGTGGTTTTTGACCTGGTCTAAAGAGCCGATTTGCAAGGCCCCTCCCTGCACGCGATCAAACCAGCGGACGGAAAATTCGCCTTCGATACCGCCAGTTGCCAAAACGATCTCTTCCTCGCCCGGGACGATCACATAGAACTCCCCCGGTTGCGCCAGAACATAATCGTCACGCGCCATAGTCAGATGATCAGAAGGTGTCATTTCGAGGACCCGATCGCCAACGTGATCGCGGAAAAAGTCCAGCGCCACGCGCCCCTCACGCCAAAGCCGCGCGCGCGTACGATGGTCCTGACAATCGAGATCGCTGCATCCAGTTTTGTAGCCGTAATAGGCCTCTACCCCGTTGGCACCGGCGGTAAGCGCATTCCACAGTCCGTCACGCAAAAACAGATCGGGATCGAGCACAATCTCCCGCTTGCTGGGCAAACGCTCTTGCGGATAGTCGGGATCAACCCCAGCGCCGCCGTCTGCCCGCCCGGGCTCGTCATAGGCCATCACCAAGGGTTTGCCGGCAAGCTTGGCATTGTTGGACCAAGTGATCACATCAAATCGCAGATCGGAAATATCATCTTGCCGGCCTTGCAGGCTGAGCCCGTTCAATGCCGTATCGGGGCCCAGTAATGCGCGGTAACGCTGCTTCTGATCAGGGTAGGAGTGCAACACCAGCGGATGGTCATAGGGGTCCAGCGCCTCCAAATACGCTGCCATGTGGCGCACATCCCCAGGGTGCTGGACGTTCTCTTCCCCGAGATTCCAGGTCAGTGCCAGAAAATGACCGAACCGAGCGACCATCTCGCGCAGATATAGTTTGCGCGTTCGGCCCAGCGCCCCGCCATCCATGAAGCTGTCATTTTCGGTTTCTTGCAATTTGAAATGAAGGTGCAGCCCGCGCTTGTCGGCGTAAGACAGGGCACGCTGCCACTGATCCAGTTTCGAAAGGTCAAAGCGGTCTTGAACAAGGCCATCCTGCCACTGCGCACGTGGCTCCATCGCTTCATACTGCTGGGCGGGCACGCCCATCAAATGCGGGAAAACATTGCGATCATCGCCGCCAGCATTCCATAGCAGCATGGATACCGAGTTCGCCCCGGCATCAGCGAGATAATCGAACATCCCCAGTAATCCGGTGCCGCGCCGGTCATTGCCCCAAAGGTAAGATTCACCATCGGGCTTCAAGTCACTGGCATGAGCTTGCCAGTTCTTGCGGAAGCCCTTGAAACTGGGCGTGGCGTCAAAGTCGGAATAGGCCAGCATATTCTCTGGCGCATCCGGACCGAATTTGAAAAATACGCTGTCGTCACCAGCGTAACGATAGTAGTTTTCACCTGTGTATTGCAGAAGCCCGCGCGCTCGAATTGGATCGGCGGGTTGCCCAGAAACAGTAAAACCTCCGGCAGCGCCATGCCCGTCCAGACGCTGCCCCGGAGACGGCGCGATAGCCATGTCCCGCCCACTGCGAAAATCGACTTCCCAGTCATACTCACCCTCATATGGCGGCACAAAATGCGCGCGCCAAACCTGTCCACCGGTGCAGCCGCTATCCGCTGCATTGTCGCAACCTGCAAAATACCCCGGAACAACCCAGCTTTTGTCGCCGTGCGTAAGCCGCCATTCGAGACGGACATCAGCGAAGGGATTGCGATCGCTGCGTTCATCAAGCTGGGGCCCCTCTATCTTCAAGGTCACCAGCTCATATCGGGCTCCCGCCTCGGAAACCTCTTGCGCAGCCGTTCCCTGAGCATAAAAAATCCCGAGCAGACAGCAAAGCAGAGGGGCAACACGATGAAGCATTTTACTTGTCCTGAATTGTGACGGTAACCGGTCCGATAAGGCCAGATGGGGTCAGTGGATCATCCGGTTTCTGGAAGTAATGCGTAGCGAAGGTGCGGCGCGGTCCCGGTGGGGGTGGCTGGTTGGAACTGTACCATCCGACCATATCCCGCTTCGGCAAGTTTTCTTCAGGCCGGTATCCAATATTATCTTCGGGCACATATCCGCTTGTATCTGGAAGTGCAGCATCGCCAATCAGGCGGTTGACCCACAGATTCGCGACTTCGATTTCAATTGTATTTCGCCCTTTGCTAATCGCTGACGAAATGTCGATCGCATAAGGCGCGGTCCAGACTGTGCCGAGTTCTTGGCCGTTGACGCGCACACTCGCGACAGTTTCCACGTGTCCGAGACTCACTGAAATGAGCGGCGAACGTTCTAGACTGTCAGCCGTCACCTCAAACGAATTGCGATAGGTGGCCTTGCCAGAGAAGTGATGGATTTCGGGATCGTCGCTCTTGCTCCAATCGAACAAGCCCGTGCCCGTCAAGTTTTTCACATCACCATAGGCAGGGTCGAAACTGATCGACCAGCCCCTATCCAAATTGGCTAGCGTTTGGACATCTGTGGCATTCGCGCCATCACCCGGCTCGAAAGAAAACGTCTCGTCAAAGACAAGGAAGCGCGATTCATGCGCAGCCAATCCCAACTCGATATTCGTACAACCGTTTCCATCGACTGACCCAGCCAATTTTTGGCTGCCGCCGGTAACCGGGTGCCATTCTTCGCCCTGCTTTCCGCTGACCCTGAAACACAGATCGAACGCCTTGCCGTGTTCTGAATCATTGAAGACAAAGAATATGTCGGCCGAGCCTGATTTTCTGTGCGTGAAAGAAGGCAACCCGCTGGGAGAGGAAACACGGGGTTTTAATCCGGCAGCGTTAAACACCTGTGTCGGCGTGTCTCCACGGTGACCAAATACTACGGGAACTCCGGCACGGCTCGCTGCTTCAAGACGCGCAATCTCTGCTGCGGAAGGAACGCGGTCATCTGGCCACCAGATCATGGAATATGTCGCTCCGTTGGGCAGCACCAGCGCGCCATCCACGAAACTGCTGCGATCCAGCAAGGTGGGTGTGTCGATGCAATCGAAATCCACTCCTGCTGGCAGGTGCTTGCTCGCCTCAGACTTTTGCGGACAGGTGACCGGGCTGTTCGACCCCACCGCCATCGCCACATCGGACACTGCGCGCCCCTGCCTCAGCATGTGCTGGCCGCGCGCCATATACGTGAACCAAGCCGCGCCGCCTTTATCCCACCATGGCTGGGTCCGGTCGAAATGAGAGCCCCAACGGTTCATCGTCATGCCGGGCATGACATGGGTATTCGCCTGATGCGCAAACCGATGAAAGAAGAACTGGTTCACACCGGCGATCCACGCGCGGTCACCCCATTTCTTTCCGAAGGCTGGATCGAAGAACCAGTTGTCATCCCACACTGCCGTGAAAGCCTCGGCGGCGACCACTGGCTTGCCATAGATGCGCGCGGCAGACACCGCCCCGTTCAGGTTGGACAAATCATCGCGGCGCACCCAGAATTCACCAGCAGGGATCGACGCGGCAGATGCAACGTTCAATTCGTCAAACGGCCCCAGCCCATAAGGCTGGATCAGGCTTTCCAACCCTTCTTCTGTCATCAGACGGGCGAACTCACCGTAGTAATTATCGTTGATCAGTCGAGCGTTGAAGCTACGGATTTTCGCAAACATGCCCGTGGTTGCCGCGCTGCTGGAGATGAAACGACCGGCGTAAATGGGCAACCAACCCTTTAGATCGATGCCGTAAGCTTGCTGGAATTGACTGTCATATCCCGCTGTCCAGTTCTGACCGCCCACCTCATAACTATCGATCATAACCCCGGTTGTGGCTCTGGGGGCAACGGCTTTCGCGCGCTTGATCACCGGAGCAATAAAGGCATCGTAATGCACACCGAAAGCAGAGGCATCGAATTTGTCAACTTCCAGCCCATTACCCTCGGGAGAGGGATTTACGTTGCGCGCTCCAGTGGACGTGTAGCCAAAGCGCATGACGGTCCATTGTCCTGATGGCAATGTGGTTTGCAAACGCCCATCTTCATCAACAAATCGTGTGAGATCACGGATCGCGTCACGGCTCAGCACATCGGCGACCGGGGGCGCGACCTGAACCGGCAGCTTATTACCCGGAACATACCCCATGCCGCTATGGCCGGAACCGTTGGCGACAGATGCGAGCTGGGAAAGGGCGATTTCTCCAATCAGGGCCTTATGGTCGAACGTCACGCGAAAATGGCGCGCATCAATCGGGGCGAAACTCTCGTCGATTTCCCATTCCGCGCGCAACAAACGGGTCTTCTTGAATTCGCGAACCTTCTGGAAATTCACTCCATCGTCCGACGTTTGGAGCACAATTTTGACATCGCGCTCGCCAATGTTTCTCACCGACAGGCCGCGAATGGGCACGGCGCGATCATAGCTGAATTGCACCCAACCCGGCTCATCCCCCGCTGCTGTAAACATGCTCTGCGTGAAGATTTCTCCATCGGTCACCCGATCAAGATCGAAGTGCCGGTCGGAAGACGTGACCGCTGCCGGATTGGCTTGATCGGCGATCTCTCCTGCTAATGAGGGGTAAGCAATTACCGCAATGTCACGATAGAAATCTTCGACCGTTCCGGGTTTCCTGAGCCCCAGTGATACCGCCCCGCCCTCAACAACGGTTTCGCTCCAAACGAGCCGCTTCATGGATTGCTCCGGCGTAACCCACGGCCCGCCGGTGGACGACCATCCATCGGCATTGTGGAACGAGAATTTGAGGCCAAGCCGCTCGCATTCGGCGGCAACATGTTCGATAAGTTCGAGATGTTCTGGTGAATTGAATTTTACCGGACCGTAAGAGATCCCCTGGGTCACGTGGAACAGCACAATACCGCCGATGCCAACCCGCTCCATGGCCTCAAGATCTTTGGTGATCCCTTCGCGCGTCATATTCCCGCTCATCACATGGAACCACGTCCATGGCCGAGCATCTGCCGGAGGTTCGACAAACTCGGCTTGCAACCTGTCTAGGTCCGCTTGCGCCCATGCAGGAGAGGCCGATGTGCCGACCAGCAGGGCAGCTCCGGTCGCAGCAATACAAGCGCGTCGAAAACCAAAAACCGCTTCGGCTACTTCAATCATCTTATCGCGGGATCTTATGCAGACGCAGGGTGGAAGGTTGAGGGATCTCGCCGCGCGCCTGATCTTGCGCCGGCGGATTGGCCTCCCAACTCAAATAATAGTCGTGCTTGCTATCCGCCGAAACGCCTTCCGCTTTACGAACGAACTGCGTCAAATCAGGGTTATCCTGAAACGTTTTGATGACATCAGGAACGGATTTATAGCTACCGACGCGGACTGTGCGATTGCTTTGCGCGTCTACCGCAAATTCGATTTCCCGGCCATCGCGCGTGACACGAACCCGTATAGTACCGTCATCCGCCAAATATGGGGATTGCGGCACCCGGATGGGCACGTTCAAACTGCCACCGCGATCGAGGAACTGCTTGCTATCCTGCCAGTCACTGATTTGATGCGTGGTCCAACCTGTACCGGATTTCCGCGCGAGCATGATCTGGGTATCGCCATTTTCATCATGCTTGTAATAAGAAATCATCGGCTGCTGCTCAGCGTCGAAGCCTAGCTTTTTTTGGCCGTTCAACAGGCCTGAGAATGTCGGGATTGGATCAACAATCTCGCCAGAAGACCGGACCAGCGGCAGCGTTACCGGCTTACCATTGCTATCTTCCCAATTCACCAGATCCGGACTGCGCACATAAGACAAATTGTTGTTGGTCGCAGCCGATGGTGTTTCGCGCCATACCCAAACCATATGAAACTTGCCATCAGGCCCCAGTTGAGGGCCGATATAATATGCCCCCCGCTCGTCTTCACCGTCGAAAAACTGCCCGTCATGCATCAACGACCAAGTCTTGGTCGCGGTGTCATAGCGGTGGTAATAATAGCGCCCGTTGCCGCTGCCGCCCAAACGATAGATGGCAATCAATCGTCCTTCGCGATCATGCATGAAATTGGGATAGGTTACGTTCTGATCACGCTCTCGATCAATCAGAAAATCGACTTGCTTCAGCGATCGTACATTCCATGGTTCTGTTGAACGGAAATAGACCAACGGATCGTTGTGCATATTTCCCATGACATGGATGTAGCCTTCCTCATCCACATCCACGGTTGCGTAATTATGGCTATCCCACCCCAAAAAACTGGGCAATTTCTGAAAGCGCCAAGGCGTGCGCTGATGGGCACGGTGGGCAACACTCATCTGGCGGCTGGCATCGTAATAAATAATCAACTGATGCTCGCCGCGCTGGATCATCTGGGCGAAGACCCGGTGCCCCGACCAATGAAAGTCGATGGCCTCGACCTCGCTAGCCAAATTGAGCTGATCGTCCGCCAATCTGTCTGTCGGTTGCGCAAGCGCAAGTGGAGATGCAACAGCCACCAAGAGCGGAAAACACGATAAGCGCATTGCTTTTTGCCGCATTCGAAACATGACTGACTTCATCCTCCTTCGCCAAAAAAATAGGCCGACAGCGAAGTCGAAACTCGCTGCCGGCCTTCTGGGAGATAGTTTATGACATTAGAACCTGTACGTCGCCGACAGCGAGTAGGTCCGGCCATCATATTCATACAGACGGAACAGCTCTTCAACACCGAGATATTCAGTCCGTGAACTCTGCGTGATGTTGAATACTTCGGCGCGGATTTCCAAACCCTTCATTGGCTTGATAGCACCGGAGAAGTCCAACTGACCACGCGGAGCAATGATGGTGTTACCTCCAATGAAAGAGGACCCGCCCTGACGCTGAATTGAAGACTGGTGGTTGTACGCCAGTCGCGCCTCAAGGAAGCTGTCTTCATAATAGCCGATGAGGTTGTAGGTATCCTCGGCAACGTTGAAGAGCTGCACATCATTGTCGCCGCCAGAACGAACCCGTGTGTAGTTCAGCACGACGCCAGTATTTTCTAGGAAGCCCGGCAGGAAGTCGAGTGTCTGCTGAATCTGCGCCTCAAAACCTGTTACGTTGATTGTATCAGGATTGTTCACAGTTCGGCTCACGCGAATTCGCTGAGGATCGCCAAGATCGTTGGTAAAGACGCACTGACCTGCAAATGACTGCTCAACCGCGCTTGGCGAGTTGATGTCAGCAAATCGGATCTCGTTAAATGTCCGACCCTCGACCGTAAGGCTTTCACCCTCCGGACAGAAGTTGCGTTGGCGAGTGATGTCACCGACCAGAGATTTACGGAAAAAGCCGATCGAAACAACGCTGCCCGGCTTGTTATACCAGCTCAAACCAAGGTCGAATCCTGTGGAGCGACGCGGCTGCACATCAAGCGTGGAGATATTGATAGAGGTCCGAGGGATCGGGTTACCATCGGAACCGAGGATACGGTCTTCAGGGTCCAAATCGTCAATGTCACCAGAGGTGTCATTTTCAACGATTATGGTCGGTGTTGGCGTAAACTCTGCAAGATCAAGCGCTTCGAACGTTCCGTAAACAGCTGCACGCGCTACGATATCCGGGGTGATCTCGTAGATCAGATTGACCGATGGCAGGAACCGCTCAAATGTGTTGCTTGCCCGGCCGAATACCAGCGCATCATTGTCGCTTGCATCCTTGAACTCCAAGGCGGGACCGCCGTTTGCAGCGCGAATAGCATTCAAATTATCGTAGAATTGGAAGAACGTCGGGTTTGTCTGACCAACCAGATCAGTCCGGACATAGCGCACCCCAAAATTGCCGCGAAGTTGGGTATCCGAAACGTTCCCGAAATCGAACTTAGCCATGCCGTACAATTCAAGCGTCTCGCGCGAAGAATTGAAGTTGTTGTCTACAATTGTCGAGCGCGAAATCTGCGGCCGAGTAAGGTAGGTGTTGCCACCCGGCGCTTGGATCCTTGGTAGCGCAGCGAGAATTTCGGCTGCGGTGATCGTTGCCGCGCTGTCGGCAGTAAGTTGCGGGAAATAGCCCCGAATATTGCCCGCCGACGGCGTGAATTGAAGATCTGGACGCGGCTCCGAACTGGCAGAACCAAGCAAAGATTCCAAAGTTGCAATATCAAGCGAAAGGAAGTTATCCAACTCGACGCCAGGTATATCACCACCCAGAAACGCCCCGCCCTCTGAAACACCGTCATTCGGGACAAGAATGCTGGGATCAAACGCAGCGGCATAGTTCAATCCGAGACCACCGAATTCGTCGCGATAGCGGCGAGAAGTCTCGTCGCTATAATAGCCACCAACCTCGATTTCATTGAATACGCTGCCCTCAAATTTGCGAGCAACCTCGAAGTCGAACGATTTTAGATCACGGTCCACGCCTTCTGTGAAACCCAACGCCAAAAGCGATGTCGGCTGGTTAAACCCGTTTTGGTTCGGCCCCGGAGGCAAGAAGCCTGCGAAATCGTCTCGCGCGCCGATGCCCGAACCAGCCTCAATGCGGGTAGAACCCCGGGTTTGGTCAAGCTGGAGCAGCAGCGGATTAAGGATATTATCAACAAAGATGTTGTCCAGATTGCCGAGACCTTGATCCAAAATCAGGATCGAATCGTTGCCACGATCATCAATACCATCAAGGTTGGAATCGAGAGCCCGAGTGGCTGCACTTCCCCCACGGAAGCGAACACGCAAACTATACTGGTTCAGGCTCGAGCGACCACGCGCTTCAGAATATGTACCGATCGCATTGACCCGCCAGTCATCATTCTCAAAACTGAACTGCGGATATATCGCCCAAGATTCATCCAGCGCAGGGAAGCTGCGGTTTTCGATAGCCGCCTGCGGATCGCTGATCAGGACACGAGGGACAATGAAGACATTTTCTTCGGTGCCGTTCTCGTCAAAGTCCACCACGCCCACATTGACGGGTTCAGACAGAGGCGAAACCAGCGAGTTGAAACCGTTATGCCCTTCAAAGATCGAGATATCCTGGTTGGATTCACTCAGATCACGACGGGTGTAAATGCCGTCAAGACGAAGTTCGATGTTGTCCGTCGCCTCGAATGCCATACCGGCGGAAATTGAGAACCGCTCACCCCGGTTGTTCTGGACAAATTGACGCATGGCCCGCGGGTAAATGACCGCATTATTGAGCCCATTATCGCCAACATCGGGAATATCGAATGCCGCATTCGGGGTTCCGGATACGGCAGTTTGGTCTGCACCCACACCGCTAGCTGCAGTGCCGTTTGCAAAAGCTGCTACCTGAGCACTAGAAAACTGCCGGTAGTTGTTAAGGCGCGCGGTGTCGCGGCGGAAGCTTTGCTCAGAATAGGCGAAATTGCCGTAAATACCAAAGCGATCACTCAGCCTCTGGGCACCGGAAATGAAGAACTTCGGCAGCTCGTCACCGGTTGTTTCTTCGTGGTCAACTTCGGCACGAACCACAAAACCTTCACGGCGCTTCAGCGCGCTGTTCAGCCGCAAATCAACCTGCGCAGCCAAGCCGCCTGCCGGTGTATCAGCGGTGAAAGACTTGATGACATTCGCACCATTAAAGATGGAGCTTTCAAAGATACCAAACGGGTTACCAGTGTTGTTACCCCGTGTCGTTGAGGCGATAGTCTGACCCATCACTGTCGTCTTGGTGAAACGACCAGGCAGACCGCGAACGGAGATCGTTGCATCGCGGCGCGCGCCCTCGCGGTTAATTTGGACGCCTGGAATACGCGCCAGCGCTTCACCCAAGTTCAAATCAGGCGTTGAACCAATATCATCTGAAGAGATACCATCGAGGATGACATCCGCATTACGCCGCTGTTCCAATGCATCGGCGAGACTGGCCCGAATGCCGCTAACGACAATAACGCCGTCATCGTCGGACTGAGGCGGCGTCGCGGTTTGTGCCGACTGCGCATCGTCAGCATCCTGCGCGAGAGCAATAGACGGCGCACTCAACGCAATCGCAGCCACACTCGCCTTTAAACTCAACCCGTAGACGCTACGCGCACGGGTGCTCTGGATAAATGCCATTTATACTCCCCCAAATTTTTTCCTCAACTCACGACTATATGAGCGATTGAATTCGACTGTGTCAATGCGCATTAGTGACGCTTAATGACTTTTTTTGATCGTTTACGGCGCAATTCGGCAAAATTGAGACGCTTTGTTACAATTATGCGTAAAAATTAGGCCACTTACCGTAGCTAACTATATTTTGATCACTTTTGATCACTTTGTAGAATTTGGCCAGCAGCGAGAAGGAAAGCACCCACTCCGTAGAATTGGCGATCATCTGGCTGCACGCCCTCTGGGCGATCTCCAACCTGCTGAACATAGCCCAAGCGACCTTCAGGATCGACGTTAGCAACAAGAGCTGACCACCCCTTATTGACGGCTTCGGAATACCGAGTGCCTTCCAGCAGACCTTCATTCAGGCCCCATGCGAGGCCATAGACAAAGAAGCCGGTCCCGCTCGTTTCGGGCGGCGTTTCACTGGACGCCAACAAAGATGCGCGCCACATTCCATTGCCAGCCTGGATCTGGACCAACCGATCAGACATTTTGCGGAACAGGTCGACATAATATGCGCGCCGCGGATCATCGTCCGGCATCGTGCGCAGGATATTGACGAGGCCGCCATAAACCCATCCGTTGCCTCGGCTCCAGAACAGCTTCTCGCCGTCGGCTCCCCGGCGGTCAAAGAAACGGCTGTCGCGGTAGTAAAGGCCAACATCCTTGTCGAACAGCAGATCGGTCGCGACCTGAAATTCGCTATGGGCGTAATCGGCATAGGCTGGCTCGCCGAAAGTCACGCTTGCATCCCACCATGTTGCAGGCGCCATAAACAGGGCATCTGCCCAACACCAGCGCTTGGCACACCCGGGATCACCATGCTTGTCAGGATGCATCATCTGCGTTTTGGGTGGATCGGCCAGAATGGAATCAAATGCCGTACGCGTTGGCTTTAAATCAGCGCCTTGCACGCCGTTACGCGCGAGGCGGAAATAGACCTGGCCCACAAGATGGTCATCCGCGTGGTAGAGGCGCTTGCCCAGATTCCATTCTTCACGATTGGCTATGGCGCCGAGCGCATCAAAATATCGCGATTGGTCAGTGACCTCCGCGTAGTCTGCCAATCCTAGAAAGAATGTTCCTTTAACCCAGCCGCGCGGGTTGGGCGTTTCACGGCTGATGAAGCGAATGTAGCTTTCCAGACCGTCTAAATTCGCGAGTTGCCAGTCGGCTGCGCGATTGGCGACAAGCCTGACCTGTTCATCGCTAAATACCGATACAGGTTCAGCTTGCACCGTGTTGAGGGAGCTATCGGAACCCGTCGTGGCACAGCTGGCCAACAGAGCCGTTAGCGGCAACAGGCCAAGAGCAAGCGAGCGCAGGTTTCTCATCTTTATTCTCCCGGAATTCAGTCTTTTGTGTTCTTTGTAGAATGGGCTGATCAAACGATCCCGGCACCCAACCCGACGGCCTTGCGCTCTTGCGCCTTGCGATCTCGATATTTGCTTGAGCGATAGACGCCAAGCCAGTCGATTGCGCCGCCAAGCTCGTCGCGGGCCATCGCCAAAATCGGGGTGACGTCGGTTTCATAGGCAGTGCGCAAAGTGCGGAAGGCAAGCATCACATCATTGCCGTCTTGCGCCGCATGCAGCGCATCGCGATCAACCATCGCAGCGCGTGCATAGCACCCAGCAATGGTTTCAGCTGAGGACAACATGCTCTCAATCGGATCGGTAACGTTGTGCGACTGATCAATCATATAAGACGGGTCGAACCCCTTACCTGGACTTAGCTCAGCCTCGATCAATTCGTTGAACACCAAAAACAACTGGTGGGGATTGATGCTCCCGCTATCCAGATCATCATCACCATACTTGCTGTCATTGAAATGGAAGCCGCCCAATTTCCCAGCATGATGCAACCGTGCGACGATCTGTTCGATATTCACATTGGGGGCATGATGCCCCAGATCGACGAGGCACTTACATTGATCCCCCAGCTGCTGTGCAGCCATAAGGGAACTGCCCCAGTCGGAAATGACGCTCGAATAGAAGGCCGGCTCGAACATTTTGTGTTCCAGCATCATTTTCCAGTCTCCGGGCAGTGCCGAATAAACCTGTGATGCCGCCGCCAAATAACGATCAAAAGACCGCCCTAGATCCTGCTGCCCCGGAAAGTTCGTACCATCGCCGACCCAAACCGTCAGAGCCTTCGAGCCGATCTGCTTGCCTATTTCTATACACTCGACATTGTGATCGATCGCTTGCTGGCGGGTTGCCTCCACCGTCGAAGACAATGAGCCAGTCGCGTAAGTGTGCGCTTGACCGGGCTGATCCTGGAACGTGTTGGAGTTGACCGCATCAAATACCAAACCATACGCGTTCGCCTCTTCACGCAAGGCGGTGTAATCATCCACACAATCCCAAGGGAAGTGCGGACTTACACCGGGCGTCGAGCGACCAAGCTGGTGGATAACCGCGCAATCTTCGAGCTTTTCATGGATGTTGGTTGGCTCACCAGCCAAGGGGAACTTGGCAAAGCGTGTGCCACCGCGGCCCGTACCCCAACTCGGTACAGCAACACCGAATGATTTAACTTTTTCCTTGATCGCATCAATCGCGATGCCGCGACGGCCTAGCTTACGGCCTAGCGAGTCATATTCATCGGATAGCGCATCGCGCGACGCAGCATTGTGCTCTGCCACCAATTCAGCAGAGATCGGCATATTGGTCATTGGTAAACCCTCTCCCAAGGCTGCAATCAGCGAGTGAACGCTTGCGCATTGCCTGCGTCAACATTGATCATATTGCCGGTAGACTTGGCCGACGCATTGCTAGCAAACCAATACGTAGCTTCAGCAATATCTTCGGGCAGAACAGAACGCTTAAGCATCGAGCGCTGGCGGTAGTGATCTTCCAGCTCTTCACCCGAATCAATGCCATGCGCGCCAGCTCGCTCTTGCCGCCAGTCACCATCCCAAATCCGGCTACCTTTGATAACCGCATCAGGATTCACAACATTCACTCTGATCCCGTGCTCAGCACCCTCAAGCGCAAGACAACGGGCCAAGTGATTGGCCGCAGCCTTAGCACTGGCATAAGCGCTTGCATTCTTGGCAGCCGCAACAGCGTTCTTTGAGCCAATGAAGATTACGCTTGAACCCCCTTGAGCGGCCATGCCTTCCAGCAGCGGCCACGCATGTTTGGCAGTCAAGAAATAGCCCTGCGCAAGAACATCGAAATTCTTGTTCCATAATTCTAGCGAGGTTTCGCCAATTGGGGCCGATGATGCGATACCCGCATTGGCCACCAACACATCCAGCCCGCCAAATTCCAAAGCACAGGCCGACAGGGCTGCCGTAACCTGCGTTTCATCAGTGACATCGCATGTGACACTGCGAACAACATCGCTGCCAAACTTGTCCTGAAACTTCGCAGACATGGAGGCCACTGCAGCGCCGTCCAAGTCAGCCAGCATAACGCACGCACCTTCGCGCAACAAACGCTCTGCCGACGCAGCACCGATCCCGCCGGCACCGCCGGTGACGAGCGCAACTTTGCCAACCATTTCCTTAGGAGCAGGCATGCGCTGCAATTTAGCCTCTTCAAGCAGCCAGTATTCGATATCGAACGCCTCCTGCTCGTCCAAGGCAATGTAATCACCGATCGCCTCCGCACCGCGCATCACGTTAATCGCATTGAGATAAAACTCACCGGCGATGCGCGCAGTCGCCTTGTCCTTGGCGAAGGTCATACGGCCCACACCAGGCACCAGAACAACCACCGGGTTGGCATCACGCATAGCGGGAGAATTATCGCGCTTGCACCGTTCGTAATATGCCGCATACAGATCGCGATATTCGGCAATGGATTGCGCCAAATACGCGTCATCGCTCAACCGGTCAGGGTCAAGCGTTAGCGGAGCAATCTTAGTTCTCAAAAAGTGATCAGGACAGGACGTTCCCAGTTCCGCCAAGCGGCCAAAATCTTGACTTCCGACGAACTCAATCGTCGCCTCATCATCTGAAAAATGACCCACCTTGCGGCGGTCACCGACCATCAGTGCCCGCAGACGAGGCATTAATTCAGCCGCTGTTGCTGCGCGATCCTCCGACGGGGCGACTGCGACACCGCCAAAAGCAGGTCCGCTGGCCAATTTGGCGTTGAGATATTCGGCCGCCTCGGCAATCAGACGCACAGTTTGATCATAACATTCTTTGGCGGTGTCGGCCCAGCAAATGATCCCGTGACCAGCCAGCATTGCGCCTTTGGCCTGCGGGTTGGCTTTTGCGAAGTCCCGGATTTGCACGCCCAGGGTGAAACCAGGCCGCTTCCATGGCAACCAGCCGATTTCATCGCCCCACAATTCCTTCGTAGCAGCCTCGCCACCGCTTGAGGCAGCCAACGCGATAATGGCATCCGGATGAACGTGATCAATGTGCTTATACGGTAGCAACGAATGCAATGGCGTATCGATACTGGCCGCGCGTACATTCAGATTGAATGTGCAATGCGGAAGAAAGCCGACCATCTTATCGTCATCTTCATCACCATTGTAATGCGCTTCCAACGCGAGAAGCTTCTCTTGATAGAGTGTGGCAAAGCCATCCATACCCATAGAGCCAATATCGCCGCCTGACCCCTTCACCCAAAGGACCTCGACCTCTTCCCCGGTCAAGGGATCTACCTCAGTCACTTTGGCGGAAGTATTGCCTCCGCCAAAGTTTGTGACAGTCAAATCCGCACCAAGCAGATTCGATCGGTAGAGCAAGAGCTCTGCCTCCGTCTTTTGGGATACTACCTGCTCATCCCAGCGATTAACTGGGATAGCGAACGGGATAGCCGCTTCGGCTAGGGATGCGTGCATATTCATGACTGAGTCGCTACCATTGAGGCTTTTCAAAAGCAATCATTTTCGCTAATCCGCAATCAATAAGGTTCATTTATACGTTCGGGAGGCACGGGTTTGAAAGACGGTTTCGCCATCATTGTCGACATTGGTAAGACGCTGGCCAAGGTCAGTCTGTGGTCACGCAGTGGCAAAATGCTCGCACGCGAAACTCGCCCGAACACGGTCATTGAAGTCGATGGCATCCGCCGACTCGATGCAGCGGGTATCGAAAGCCTGCTGATCTCTGCACTGACCAGCTTCGCCGGACATCCGGTAGAGTATATTGTTCCCGTGGCGCATGGCGCTGGCGTGGCGGTACTGAACGAGGGCGTTCTTGCCGTCCCGCCCTTCGATTACGAGCAGGAGCTTCCGTCCGAGCTCGCCGCCGAATACGAGGCAATCCGAGCACCTTTTGCCGAAACGGGCTCCCCTCGATTGCCATCCGGGTTAAATTTCGGCGCGCAATTATACTGGCTGGAGCAGCTTCATACCGATATGCTGGGGCAGAGCACTCTTGTCCCGTGGGCACAATACTGGGCGTGGTACCTGACAGGGCAGGCGCGCACAGAAGCGACCAGCATGGGATGCCATTCGGATCTGTGGGCGCCTGCAACTGGTACGTTTTCCAGTCTTGCGGTGGAACGGGGCTGGGCCGAACGCTTCGCGCCACTGGCTGGGGCCGGGGATGTTGTCGGTACCATCAAAGCTGAACTGGCCGAGCAAACAGGGTTACGGCCCGATATAAAGGTGCTGGCAGGCTTGCATGATTCCAATGCCGCGCTTCACGCCGCCCGGGGTTTCAGCGAGATTGCTGGAAGCGAGGCAACCATCCTATCCACCGGCACGTGGTTCATCGCAATGCGATTGGCTGGACAAACGGTCGATCTGGCCAGCTTGCCCGAAGCACGTGACTGCCTTGTTAATGTTGATGCCTTGGGTAATCCGGTCCCATCGGCCCGGTTTATGGGCGGGCGCGAGATAGAAACCCTGATCCAGATCGACACCAGACAAGTCGACATCAAACCGGATCAACCCCACCTGTTGGCGGCAGTCCCTGATGTACTGGCCCAAGGGGCGATGGTTGTTCCCACTCTGGCACCCGGCAATGGCCCCTTCCCCAATGACACAGGCGGCTGGGTCAATCGGCCCGATGATTGGTATGCGCGGCGGGCGGGGGCGTGCCTTTACGCCGCCATGGTCGCAGACGCGGCGCTGGATTTGATCGGATCCAGAGACTGTTTGCTGGTGGAAGGTCGGTTTGCCGAGGCAGAGGTCTTCGTCCGCGCAATCGCGGCGCTCCGTCCGGAAACCAAAGTGTACATCGCCAATGCACATAATGATGTCAGCTTTGGCGCGCTCAGACTGATAGATCCCGGCCTGCGCCCCAAAGGCGGCCTCATTGAAGTCAAACCGATTGAACACAATCTCACGAGCTACAAAGAAGCCTGGCATAAGGCGCGAAGGGCACAGACATGATTGCAGCGAGCGCTTTAGACTATCGCGAGCTGGCGCGGCGGCGCTTGCCCCGATTCCTGTTCGAATACATTGATGGTGGTTCTTACGCAGAGGTAACGCTGGATCGAAACGTTACCGATCTAAAAGATGTTGCACTGCGTCAGCGAGTATTGCGCGACGTGTCGCAGATCGACCTTACCACACGGATGTTTGACCAGGATTTCACCTTACCGGTCGCCCTCGCTCCGATCGGCTTGGCCGGGATGAACGCCCGCCGCGGCGAATGTCAGGCTGTTCGTGCCGCAAATGCAGCTGGCATTCCCTTCACATTGTCGACCGTCTCCGCCTGCAATATTGAAGAAGTTGCGGAAGCCGCATCGGCCCCCTTCTGGTTTCAGCTTTATATGATTCGTGATCGTGCCTTCATGCGCGATCTGATGGCCCGGGCCGTGACAGCTGGCTGCACTGCTTTGGTATTTACAGTCGACATGCCGGTGCCCGGCAGCCGGTATCGCGATTATCATTCTGGTCTGGCAGGGGCGCCGGGCTTCCTCGGCGGGATGCGCCGCGCGACGCAGGGCGCGATGCGGCCCGGCTGGGCTTGGGATGTCGGCATTCATGGCCGCCCTCATAACCTAGGTAACGTTGCTCCTGTTCTGGGCGAAAAGTCAGGGATCGAGGATTTTTTCGCTTGGATGCGCGACAATTTTGACCCCACCGTTACATGGGATGATCTTGATTTCATCCGCAGCGAATGGGATGGGCCATTGATTATCAAAGGCATTCTGGATCCGGAAGATGCGGTCCGCGCAGCAGACCTGGGCGCAGATGGGTTAGTGGTTTCTAACCACGGCGGACGGCAACTGGACGGTGTACCTTCAACGGCCAAAGCGCTGCCGGCGATTGCTGAGGCTGCCGGTGACAGGCTGACCATTCTGGCTGATGGCGGCATCCGGTCAGGCCTCGACGTGGTCCGCATGCTGGCACTCGGGGCTCAAGGGGTCTTACTTGGCCGCGCTTGGGCCTATGCCCTTGGCGCAAAAGGCGAAGCAGGCATATCGCATATGCTGAGCTTGGTAGAGGCAGAGATGCGTGTGGCCATGTCGTTAACTGGTGTGACCAGTATTGCCGACATCTCTAGCGATATCTTAGTCCGCTAAAACGCCGACTAGTCTTCCGCTTGCACAAGATCGATATGACGTAGACCGGCTTCGCGCAGTGTATCGATCAGTTTGGGGTCAGCACGGTCATCAGTGATCAGTCGATCAATCCGGTCCAGCCCGCACACGATTGCGCCTGAGGTGGTCTGCAACTTACTGCTATCGACCAGAAGGATTACCTTGTCGGTCCTGTCGAGAAAGCGCCGCTGGCTGGCAACCAGCAAGGCGTCGGCTTGAAATATTCCCCGCTGGCTAACCGCAGCGGCACCGAGGAACAGTTTGCTGGCATGAAAGTTAGGCATGCTCACTTCGCCAGCTGGTGCCAGAATGATATTCTGTTCACGGAATATCGGCCCCGACGGGACGATCAGCTGGGTTGTTTCCTGACCCAACAGAGCATTGACGATATACAGCGAATTGGTCAGCACTTGCAGATTGCGTTCCGCCAAATGCTCGCACATTTGATAGGTAGTGGTACCGCCATCGATAATGATGCCTTCGCCGCTTTCGCACATAGCCGCAGCTGCTTTACCAATGGCTCGCTTGGTACCAATATTCAGCTCGAGCGATTTCTCAAAGGGTGTACCCGCTAGGCTTGGCGGGCTACCTGCCGCTTTTGAACCGGTTTCAACTGCCTTAGCTCCGCCATGCAGCCGAACGATTTTTTCCTGCTTTTCCAACCGTGCAAGGTCACGGCGTATTGTCGCAGGCGATGCCTCAACATTCGCTTCGAGATAACGATACGTCGTGAAACCTTTCGACCTAATGGCATCGAGGATTATCTCTTCGCGCTCGGCGGCGTGCATGCCCAATTCCCTGTCAAAAATTCGTGCAGATGGCTGCGATCGTGTTACGAATGCACTCTGTGCCCCCCGAACACGTCAGTATCAAGTCACAACCAATCGCTTTTGCGCAGAATCGTGCGTCGCACGCGCTAATTGGCCCCGTTATCCGCTGTTATGGCCGCCAAATGGTATTAACGCTGCCTTTGATCAAGTTGATAAGCATATAGCGACGGTACCGCCGAAATCGGTCGATTGAGCCATTCCTGATAGGGGGCTGGGGAATGATCCAGCCGAAGTGTCCGGTTGGAATGCATGCCGATAACTCGCGCATCAGGCCCTTCTGATGCGCCCAAAATAACCACTTCTTCGCTCGGGCTTGCACCGCCTTCCACCAAAACTTTGACGTTCCATGCGGTGTTATATCGCCCGTGACCGGGCAACCAATAGCCGGCACCGCCAGCCTTATAAAGATCATACATCGGCGCACCATCAGCGGCCTTCAAATCCGGCCTGATGTGCACAGTCACATTGTCATAGAGATTCTGGTGATTGGCTCCGGCATGCTGGTCCAGCGTTGGTGTCGTCCATACGACTGCATCCTTATAGACGGATCGGGTCGATTGCGTGTTGAAGCTTAAAGCATGAACGGTCGGGTTGAACACTGTCAGCCCATCGACAAGCACATTGTGCACATTGCCAATATGAACGCTGTAATGCGCCAGATGGGAACCCTCTGTGACGATGTTCTTGATTGTCACATTGCCAAGATCATCGGTCAGAATCCCGCTGTCACTGTCTTTTATTCTGACATTCTGGATCCAGCCATTGTGCACCCCGGTGAAATAAATGCCATTGAACCCGGATTCGTTGTGGTGACCAAAATCGGGATTCTCTGGAAAGACCATCGACAAGTCCTGAATCCCGACATCGGACAAATGCTCCCAACTTGCGAAATAAGCTGGCAATTCTGCACTAATCGAATGGAGTAACGGATCGGCAATCGTGACTTGGTTGCCGTCAATTGCCTCAATCCGCGTAGCTTGGCGTACAAGCGGGCGATCCGGCAATTCCCAATGGCGGCTGCCAATCTTCTCTTTGGTATCGCCGTAGAGCGACTTTACCAAGGGGCCATCGGGCCCTGCGCGATTGTGCCAATTAATCTGCAGAACATCACCCACTGTTAGCGCTCCGGGTTCGTTGACTTGCAGTTCACGGGTAAACTGTTTTCCCGAAGCAATGTTCGCAACGGTCTGTATTGGCCGATCGTATCGCTGCAGATAAGTCGCATGTCGGCCGCCGGGCACCCGGGCCCAAATAAATCCCGCCGTCCAACTGTAGGGGGAAAACAGGACATCCAGATTGGCGTTCTTATCACGCGCAAATTTGTCGTTTTCTTTGAGATACTGACGGATTTCGTCAAGCGCACCACCGTCATCTATCTGGTTGAGCGGACGTGGCATAAACAGCTCGGTCCCGCCGTCGCCCATTCCTACTCCTGACAAGACGATACCACTTTTCTCGATCCAGAGAATTTCAGTGAGATTGTAACGACCGGCGTGCAACTGGACCCGAACAGGGCCGACGACTTCATGAGCCGCCTTCATGGCGTCTAACAGCGCTTTACTGTCATCAATACCATCGTCAGGCACTGCCCCGAAATCTGCCACATCTATAACGCGGTCTGCCTGCGGAATCGGTGCCCCGCCGAAATCGTAACCAGCATAAGAGAAATCAGGTAACGGATTTTCTTCCCGCGTCTGCGGATCGGATATGATCGCTGGCAACTCCTGCGCCAAAGCGGAAGGTATGCCTGCCCCAACCATCATCAAAACTGTCGCAACCGATCCGCCGCAAATCCGCAATTTCTGTGTCCAGTTGATCATCATTCCACTCCTCTCGACGTCTTTCAACAAGGGTATTGACCCCGAATGATACCGGTGTCAATAATGCTGAGTATAGACAGAGGAGAGGCGTGCTTGGCAGCCGGCTTCATCTGTGCAGAGCTGGGAGGGCCCGTGAACAAGGTCATAAACAAGATACTGACTGATACGCCGAATCTGGATTCGGAGGGGCCCCAGCACGGGCAAGGCTCTCTAAAATCTGGACTGGCCGGATCGGCATCGCAGATTTCACAGCAACTGCTATCGGCGCGGACAACGGCAACGGCTCTATCTGACTTTCCCGGCAGCCCTCCTGAACATCTGGAGGAAGCCTACGGCATTCAGCGGACGTCATTGGAACAGTGGCCCGATAGCGTTGCGGGTTGGAAAGTAGGGGGCATCCCCGAACGCTTGCGTAACAAACTTGGTGCTGACTGGCTTGTCGGCCCGATATTCGACCGATCTGTCAAACAAGCTGATGAGAATGAGAGCATTGCAATGCCCGTGTTCGGCGGCGGCTTTGCCGCGATCGAACCCGAACTGGTGGTATGCCTCGGGAATAGTCGGAGCGAGGATCGGATGTTTATAGGTGCCGAAATCGCGAGCAGCCCGGTACCGGCGATCAATGATCACGGCCCAACCGCCGTGGTCTGCGATTTTGGCAATAATAACGGCCTGCTTGTGGGCAGTGAAATTGCGGATTGGCAACATATCGACGAGCCGCTCGAAGTGTCCATCTGGATCAACGATTCGCTGATCACAACAAAAATGCTGGGAGGGCTGGCTGAGCACGCCTCACCTGCTTTGCAGTTTTGCCTCGACCATGCCGCACGGCAAGGGCGCGAACTGGCTCCCGGCACGTTCGTATCCACCGGAGCCATCACAGGCATTCACGAGGCGAGTATCGGCGCAAGGTCGAAAATTTCGTTCGGCAAATGGGGCATGCTGCGTTTGCATTTGACCCAAGCCGACCGGCTCACCTTGGAAAATCAAAGTGTTTAACAGTACTGAATACATCACATCTGGAGAGGTAGAAATGATGCAAAAATTTGTGAAAAACACGCTGCGAACTGCAGCATCAGCCGGTGTTATCGCCACCGCGCTTAGTTTGTCGGTTACAGCTGCGGCACAGCAAACCAGCAACGATGCGCCTGTTTCATCAAGCGAAAGTGACACCGGTGCCAATGAGAACGTAATTGTGGTCAGCGGCATCCGTCAGTCACTTCAAAACGCGCTTGAAGAGAAACGTAGCACAGACAACTTGATCGAAGTCATTCAGTCTGAAGATATCGGCAAGCTACCCGATCAAAACCTCGCCGAGGTGCTTGAGAACATCACCGGCGTTCAGATTACCCGCGATGCCGGCGTTGGAACGGGGGTTCAAATCCGCGGTACAAGCGCGAACCGCGTGGAAATCAACGGCGTATCAACCGTTGGGTCAGGAACAGGTCGCTCAGGCATTAGCTTTGAAGATCTGCCTGCTGCACTGATTGCGGCAGTTGAAGTGACTAAGGTTCCCGAAGCCAAGACAATTGAGGGTTCCGTCGGGGGTACGGTCAACTTGCGCACGATCCGGCCACTTGAACTAACCGAACCCCTGCTGGCCATCCGTGCCCAGGGCGAACACAGCAATCTTCTCGACACGATCACACCTCGACTGTCAGCGACCATCGGTAATAGCTGGAATACCGGCGCGGGTGAGATCGGATTCGCAATGAGCGCCAGCTATGCTGAGCTCGATGTTTCAGAATTCTTCGCCCGCGTTGACCGAGATCGGACTGTTCTTCCAGGCGCATCGGCCAGTTCCGAGGCGTTTCCATTTTTACGCGTGCAGTTCCTTGATCAAGACATCAACAATCAAGAATATACGACGCTGAACTGGACCGGCTCGCTTGAGTGGAAGCCATCGGACCATGTGCGGGTATATCTTGATGCGACAATCAACGATCAGGAGCGGGTAGAACAAGGCTCACGCGCTTTCTTCTCGGGAACCACTTCAGCTGCGGTGATCGACAACACTAACAATACGTCCTTCGAAACGGTCGACTTCGGCACAGTTCAGGGCCCCAACGGGCCACTTGTCCTCGGTGAAGTGCAAGCGGTTACGTCAGGCGTCCTGGGCGTTGGTGTTACTACTAACGGAACGATTGACCCCAACCTACGCACCTCGACAACAACCGGTTCACGTCAGACCAACAGCTCTGTCTTCGCGACCGGTTTGGAGTGGAATAAGGACCGGTTCAACGTACTTGTCGAAGCGTCCCGCTCCGTATCGAACTCGGACTTCCCAGGCCTCGGCTTCCAGTTTGACTTCATCAATCCAAATGGACCACAGCCATCGCTTGGTCAAAGCAGTGACAACGGCGTACCGGCGATTTTCGATACGAGTGGCGGCATTCTCCAGTTCGGCATCGCTCCTGGACTCGCAGAGACACCAACATCAGATCAGCTCCTAGACCCAAACAACTATCGCATCCGTCAGGTAACTCGCGGGGCAAACAGCAATGATAATAGCGAGACGGCGTTCAGGCTCGATCTAAACTTCGATTCTGATGATGTGCTACCGTTCTTTTCATCAATTGACGCTGGCTGGCGCTATAGCGTCTCAAAGGCTGAGAATATCGACAGCAGCCTGCGCAATAACTTTACAGCCACAAGCTCACCGTCATTCTTCCGCCCGACGTTGGGGCAAATAAGTCAGTTCGTAACACCTGGGGAGAACGGCTTTGACGCCGCTGGTGGCGATCGGACACTGTTCATCCCCGATTTCCTGCAAATTGATCCGGCAGCAGCGGCAAATAACCCCGATGAAGTATTGGCGGCTATTAATGCTGCGATCGCAGTACAGAACAACCAGAACAATGTTGATCTACCGATGATCAGCGAGCCGACCGAGACGCTCTCTGCGTTCTTCGATATCGAGGAAAAGACTCTCGCGGCATATCTGCAAGGCAATTACGACACCGAATTCGCAGGGATGCCAATCCGCGGTAACGTAGGCGTCCGTTGGGTCTCCACCAATCTGAATTCGATCGGTAACAATGTCATCAATGGCAATGTGGCCGGACAGATCCGGCAGTCGTCGAACTACGAATTCTGGCTGCCACGCTTCAGTCTAGTAGCAGAGCCTGCACAGGATGTACTCATCCGCGGCGGTGTCTCGCGTGATCTGCGTCGTCCAAATTTTGACAACCTGTCGACTTCGGTCGCGTTCGGTGGAAACGCTACTGCGGCTGTGAACGTCGGGAACCCGCAGCTTGAACCTGAAACTGTCTGGTCATTCGACGTAGCTGGTGAATACTACTTCTCGGATACAGGGTTTTTCAGCGTCGGTTTCTTCCATAAACGCCGTACCAACCTGTTCGCACAGCAGACCGAATTCCCGGTAGAGGTCAATGGCCCGAACGGGATTGAACGCGACATTACCGCTCCTTGCGAAGGTGGTGGTATTTTCAACCCGTTTGCAGACCGGAACGTATTTTCGCCGGTCCAGGGAATTGGCATCTGTGTGCCGGTTGCATCCACAATCAACTCGAACGGCGTCGCCACTCAAACGGGTGTAGAAGTAGCGTTTCAGTATGATCTATCGGCGTTCGAAGACACACTGGGCTTTGCCTCAGGCTTCGGATTTATCGGTAACTTCACTTACCAGGAGGATGGCGGAAACGTCTCTAACTTCTTCAACGGTAGTGGTGGCGGTAACGCATTGAACCTTCTGCTAGGGCGCACAGACTCCACCCAGGCGACCGCAACGTTAGATGACGATGTAGTCCAGCAGTTGGTCACTTTGCCTAACTTGTCGAAATACTCGTACAACGCGACGCTGTTTTACGACAAATATGGCCTAAACCTGCGGGCTCGCTACAGCTGGCGTTCGTCTTTCAGAGGGACGGACACGCGTCGCTTCGGCCTTCCGCGTATCGTCGATGACCGCGGCCAGCTAAACGCTAGCCTCAGCTATGCGATCACAGATCAGCTGACGCTCAGCGTAGACGGTATCAACCTACTGCAAGAAAGAACTGACGAGTTTTGCATCAGGGAAGGCGCTTTGCTGTGTCAGCAAGACTTTGCCGATCGCCGTATCGTCGGAGGCGTTAGCTTCAAATTCTAACGATCAACGCCGCAACGCAAGAGGGGAGCGCCGACAATCGGCGCTCCCCTTTTTGTTTGGATCATCGGTTTGAACGGTCCCCCGTCCAAAGCCTTTGTGGGCATTTTGGCCAAACTATAAAATGCTACTCAATATTTGAATCGAGATTTGTCAGTATATTATCAGCTGCAATATCAACATTGGATGACATGATCGGGCCGACAATGCCCTGATGCGGTCCAACCGTGATCCCGACCGTGTTGGATGCGTTCTGCCGGGCGCCGCCAATACCGGCGATCTGGTTACCCGCAACCGATGCATTCGTGACCCCTTCCAGCACTATCCCTTCGTACCGGTTGTAACGCACTGGTCCGTTTTGACCGGCCACACGCGCACCGAGATTGCGAATGAGATTGCCTGACACCGTGACCATGTTCGCGGATTCAACCTGAACCGCCCGCTGGGCTCCGTTGAAGACATTATCGCGTATCAAAACCGGCTGAACGATCCGTTCGGATGTCTGCCCGTTAGTGTCGCGTAACGGTTGCGCCAGCGATTCAAGCGACACGCCGCGTACTACATTTACAAAAACATTGCCTTCCATCGTAATGCTCTGCGCACCGCGCTTTGATGAAATGCCGTCGAAGCCCCCATAAAACTGGTTGTTGCGCATTACATAGTTCGCACCGAATGAAGCGTTGTATGGCGCCGCAGACATATAAATGCTGGCATCGCGAATGCCGAAGAATACAGAATTTTCAATCAGGGCAGACTGGGCGCCCATGACAAATACTCCGCTATCGCCGCCGGCATTACGCCAAGTATCTGTGGTGCTGTCGACCGCTGCCGCATTGTTCGGATCGGTCAGATAGGTTGTACGGTTTGCGGAGCTGATGGGAGCGCCCACCACTGTAAGTCCGTCGATAGTGACCGCATCCACTTTAGCACGCGGGCTAGTTCCCCCCGTGGCGCCGCGAATGGACAGGCCATCCGTTGTGCTGGCGACAGGATTGCCCGTAGTCGTTGCTCCGACCGATGTCCCCTGCGGCACTGTACCCGATAGATGAGCCCGAGAGATATCAATCTCTCCGCCCGTCCAGCTAACATTGACCAACGCATCTCCACCGCAGGCGGCGCTGAAGCTGGAGGTGGTGGCGTCAAAATCAATAATGTCCGAGTTGACATTGCTCCCGGCGACGAAAACCACACCGGTAGCGATAATCGCAAAATCCGCATTTTTGATTATGACACTCACACCGCCGGGGTCGTCAATATTGTAGGTGCCAGCTGGGATCGTGAGCGTATCACCCTTATTCGCGGCCTGCTGCAAAGAGGTGGTGATCGCCGCGGTATCGTCCATCCCGTCATCTGCAATGGCCTGCCATCCTGCAGTTCCATCACATTCACCGCCTGTCGCAGCGAACGTGCCGGTCGGAGTGGATGTCGGAGTCGGGGTCGGGGTTGGCGATGGGGATGCAACCGGGGGTGCTGATGATGAGCCGTCCCCTCCCCCGCATGAGCCAAGCGGTAGGCAGACAGACACCAGCAAGCCTGCGGCAAGCACACGCGTTTTGGGATTATTCACGCAAACTACTCCGAATTTAGGTTAGCGTTATAGAGCCAGTTTTGAGAGCCTCGCTGTCAGGGCCGGCCATTAGAACAAATCGCCCGGGCTCTACTTGAAGTTTCCCATCTGCCTCGCGGAAGCCAAAATCATCCGTATGCAACTCGAAAGTGACAGTGCGGCTCTCACCTGCATCAAGCGCCACTTTCTTAAAGCCGCGAAGCTGTTTGACAGGCCTTGTGCGGCTGGCGATCTCATCACGGATATATAACTGGACGACTTCCTGCCCGGCTCTCTCACCGGTGTTGCGGACAGTAACGTTCACTCTCACTTTGCCGCCCCGAGCGACAGAACCGCTGGAGGGTTGCGGCTCGCCGCACTCAAAACTGGTATAACTCAGGCCGTGCCCAAAAGGATAAAGCGGCGTCGAGTCCGAGAACACATAGTTGCGGAACTTGCCGGTCGGTTTCTGGTAATAGAACGCGGGCAATTGGCCGACATTGCGGGCAATCGTAACCGGTAATTTACCGCTTGGATTGACATCACCGAACAGAATGCTGGCAATGGCATGGCCGCCTTCCTCTCCCGGGTAGAACGTGTCGAGGATAGCAGGGCAGTTTTCGGCCAGATATCGCGGGGATAGCGGCCTACCGTGGATCAGAACCGATACAGTCTTTTTGTCCAGCTCCAGCAAGGCTGCGGCCAGCTCGTTCTGTTCACCGATCAAGTCGAGACTGTCGCGATCACCGCGCGAGTCCCCCGCAAAATAGGCTTCACGCGCAGTTGCTTCATTGCCGCCCAGGCACATGATAATCACATCGGCATCTTGGGCCGCTTCGACCGCTTCGGCGATCAATTGGCGGTTGCGCGCAGGATCAGCCTGAACGCTCTCGTCCGACGCGTCAGTTTCAATCTCGTTATTGCCTTCATCGCCAGCAGTGATCCTGCAGCCCGGTGCATACACCACGTCAAAGCCGGCTTTCTTGCCCAGCGCCTGCACACCCTCCAGCACGCTCACACCCACGAAAGGTTTCGGCGAATATCCGCCAAGATGAACCGAAGCCGCGTTCGGACCGGTAACGAGAACTTTCTTTGTGTTTCCTTTGTCGAGCGGCAGAATGTCGCCTTCATTCTGTAGCAAGACTGCGGATTCCTCCGCCATCTTACGGGCGAGCGCGCGATGCTTCGGACTGCGTGCCAGGCTGGCAGCCTTGGCCGGCTCCGCCCAAGGCAGATCGAACAAACCGCATTTGAACTTTGCCGCAAGCACACGCTCAGCCGCACGGCGGACATAGCTCTCTTCAAGCTTCCCGTCGCGCACCAGTTGAGGGAGCATAAGATAAACACCGTTATTGGCGAGCTCCAGATCAACCCCGGCTTTCAGCCCCATAATCGCAGCCTCGGCTTCATCTTTGGCTACGCCATGCAGACTGTGGATGCGGCGCACGTCATCCCAATCGGACACGACATACCCGTCAAAGCCCCAATCATCGCGCAATAGATCTGACAGCAACGCCGTGTCAGCATGGGCCGGCACTCCGTCGATTTCTCCGTGTGACGCCATCAATCCAACCGAGCCTGCTTCTGTAATTGCAGTGCGGAACGGCGGCAGGATCACATTTTGCAGCTCTACCGGGCCAATATGGGATGGCGCGAAGTTGCGTCCGCCAATACCCTGCCCGTAACCGGCAAAATGCTTGACGCTGGTGGCGATACGATCGGCCGGCAAATATTCACTACGCGCGCCCTGAAGCCCGTTGACGATAGCTCGCGCCGAAACTGACACGACGTAGGGATCCTCTCCCCACGTCTCTTCTGCCCGCCCCCAACGCGGGTCGGTGCAAATATCGATATTGGGTGAGAAGCACGCTTGTGCCCCGCGCGAGCGGGCTTCCTTTGCAGTGGCAGCGAAAGCTTGTTCCACAAGGGTGGGATTGAACGCACAGGCCATCGAAATAGCTTGCGGAAATTGTGTGGCACCATCCGCCAACAGCCCCGCCAAACATTCTTCGAAGATGAAAGCGGGGATACCAAAGCGGCTGCGACTGACCACCTCTTTCTGTAAAGCCATGACTGCCCGGGCATTCTCTTCCGGTCCAGCTTCCAGACTGGCAGAATACACCCCGCCAATGCCGTATTGGTAGTAAGGAAAATCCGCTTCGAACGCTTTGGCATCGGCCATAACGTCCGCCGCCCGCGGACAATTGAGCTGCGCCCCAACCTCGTCCAGCGTCATTAGCGCGACCAGAGCCTTGGCGCGCCGTGCTGGCGACAGCGATGTGTCGCGATAGTCATCACCACTTTGCGCAAAAGCGACACCATGGATATTTCCGGCAGTGATAAAGCCAAGGCCAGCCATTCCTGCCAGCGTCGCACGGCGATCAATCTTCATGTCGGTTCAACTCCCAGTTCGGTCAATTTTGTTCTTTGAAAAGCCACTAATCAGGCCACCATTCTTCGATTTCGTTCCGCATCGCGGATACCCGCATTGCTTGTTCCGGATCAGCGGACAGATTGCTCTTTTCCTGCGGGTCCAAGACCAGATTGTAGAGTTCTGGCTGGCCCTGATTGTGGTCATTAAGGATAAGCTTCCAATCGCCTTTCCTTGCCCAGCGATGGGTCATGTTGACCTTCGGGTCACCCAGCTCGATCGAGTCATGATAATAGATTTCACCGAACACTGTGCGCGGAGGCAGGCTCGCTTGCTGTTTCAGAAACGGCAGCAAATCTCGCCCGGGAAGATCGGGTTGGCGTGAAAGCCCAGCCAGCGACAATGTCGTAGGAAAAAAGTCGATCGAGCTAATCAGATTATCGTGACGACCCGGCTTAATCCGGCCTGGCCAACGAACAAATATTGGTGTCCGGACACCCCCTTCATAAGGGGATTGCTTGCTGCGCGCATCGAACCGTAAAGTCCGATCCTGCAAATCCCGGAAACTTTCCCCATCACGATTGGGAAGCCAACCATTGTCGACAACGAACATGATGACCGTATTGTCGGCCTTGCCACTTTTTTCGAGGATATCCATCAACTGCCCGACAGTATCATCGAGCCAAGAGATGTTGGCGTAATATCCGATCTCTCGCTTGCTCAACCCTTTGCCACGAAAGGGCTCCTTGTAACTCTCCACCGCATCGAACGGAGCGTGCGGCAGATAAGGAGCAAACCAGATAAAGAAGGGATCTTCCTTGTTCTCCGCGAGGAATGTGCGGATCGGCTCCATCGTTTTGCGGCCAATCCGCAAGCCAGCATCGCCATGCCGGGTACCTTGGCTCATCCCATCGGTGAAGCCGCCATTGGTGTAAACGCCTTCCCAGAATTTCCCTGTTTGCAGGCTACGATAGCCGCCTTCCCGCAAGGCCAGCGGAATCGGCCTCTGGGTGTCGAGAAAACTGGTCGTCATCGAATGCGGAATGCCTTCCGGGGGATTGTTGAAACATATCCCGTGATCGAATGCATACTTACCGGTGATCAGCGTGGCGAGAGATGCCCGGCATAGGCTAGACGGCACATAGCCATTTGGAAAAACGGCAGATTCAGAAGCCAACTTATCTAGGTGGGGTGTCCGAACTAGGTCATGCCCCATAAAACCGAAATCGCTGTAGGCCTGATCGTCGGCTATAATCCAGACGATATTGGGCGGCGTCACAGTCGAGCTGCCCCCTCCTACCGCAGTACCGCTTTGTTGCAGAGTGCAGCTTGCGAGTGCCGCAACCACCCCGGCCACAGCGACCAGACGCATTTTGAACGTAGACAGCATGCTATGTTCCCCCATTTTCAGAAGTATTCCAGCCACCCGATGAGCTGAGAACAAAGCGGTGCTTGCCAGGCCCAATTTTCCGCCCTTCATTTGGCATACCGGGCAGGTTTACTGTGGCAGAGGTGTTACTTGGCACCTCAACGCGCCAGACAATACCGTCAGTGTCACGTTTCCATTCGCTCGCAATAGTGCCATAACCCGTTTCCAGCGATACGGTTGCCTGATCGAGATCCGTCGGGAAAACGGGCCGTAGAAAGAAGCTCTTATATCCCGGAATGGCTGGATCAGGATTGATCCCGCCCAATCCGCTGTAGAACCAGGCGTCGTAACCGCCTTTGAATGGGTGATTGAGCGAGCGCCCCGGCTCGGCGCCCTCTTTGGGATCGTACCCGGTGATATTTTCCCACAAGGTCGTGCCATTCAGCGTGTCAAACAGATAGGAATAGCCAGGAGGCCCCTCCGCCTTGAATATTCCAAAGGCTGTATCATCATAACCGGCATCCGATAGCGCGGGATATAGCCATGTCTGACCCAAAGCTCCGACGGAAGCATGGCCGTTCCACTTCTCACGAACATCAGCGTCAATCGCCGCCGCAATCGATGATCGTTTATGCTCAGGCGCTATGCCAAATTGCAGCGCCATCGCGTTGGCAGTCTGGCTGCCATATCCGGTGGTTTCCCCTTGATAATAGGCACGGTCAAATGCTGCGCTGACATCCTTGTAGCGCTGTTGGAACGCTTCGGCTTCTTCGCTTCGGCCAAGCTGTTCGGCCATATCCGACATTTGCTGGAACACCCGCGCCATCAGCGCAGTTGCCGTCAGATCGCCCGGCGTGCTGAACGATGCGCAGCGGCCCAGTGGTCGCTCCATGCCGAGCTCTGGCAATGCATCACACCAGTCACCGTAATAGTGAAACGGATTGGTTACTCGATCATCGTCCATCGCCTTTTCGACATAGGCGACATAATCCAAAAGACTGTCATATTGCCGCTCAATTACGGACACATCGCCGGTGTGGAGATAATGCTCCCATGTCAGGAAGACTTCTGCTGCAGCCCAATCGATCTTGCCCGAATGCGTGCGCCGGCCCGGCACGATGGCCGGTGAGATGAAATCTGTAGTCCTGAAATCGCCGAGATATTTGTCCAGAAAGGGACCCATGGCGAAATTGTAGCTCGCCGTTTGGACGATCGCATGCGCGTCACCGGTCCAGCCATTGCGCTCTCGGATTGGGCAGTCGGACAGGACAGAGACCATGTTGGTTTCGAACGACCACAAGGCGGTTTCGTGAATGCGGTTAAGCAGCGGGTCCGACGAGACGAAGCGTCCAATCCGGTCGATATCTGTCCGGGTCAGGTGGGCAGTGATTGCATCGAGCGGTGGTGGTGCATCGATCCCGCTAATTTCCAAATAGCGAAAGCCATGCCAAGTAAAGGAAGGCGACCAAGGTGTGTCATCATTACCATCGGACACATAGGCATCGACCTGTTTGGTGCGCGGCGCGCCGCCGCCAGAGTTCATGCCGATATTGCCTTTGTCATCAGCCCATTCTGCGAAACGGAAAATGACAGTCTGCCCCTTGGTCAAGCCGAGTTCAGAAAGGTCGATAGTCGGCAAACCAGTGAAGTTCTGCCCGAAATCTATCGTCCAGACATTGTTATCGGGGTTGTAGACAGCGATTGGCTTAACCTCTGTGACGCGGCGAACGGGCGGCATTTCTGCCGCCACTAACAGCTCGGTCGGTGAGGTCGTCAGAACCTGCGCAGCACGCCATGATCCGGATGCCTGAAGCCCGGCTTCGGACCAGCCGGGAACCTGTTTGCGGGCATCGTAGACTTCGCCGGAATAAACGCCATTCTTCAAAATTGGCGAGGGATGCGCGCGCCAGCTTGCATCAGTCGAGACGATCTCGCTCGAGCCATCTTCAAACTGAATTTCAAGTTGAGCGATAGCAGCAGGTTCGCCGTAAAACAGTTTGTCTAATCCGAATGCGGTCCGCTCGCCGTAGAAACCGTTACCAAGATGTATCGCTAGTGCGTGATCCCCAACGCTGAGCCGGTCTGTAAGATCATCAACATCGTAATAGATGCGCTTGTCATAATCAGTCTGGGCTGGATTGAGGACACGGTCGCCAATCTTTTGTCCGCTCAGATAAAATTCTGAATATCCAGCGGACGTCGAATAAAGCAGCGCAGATTTGACAGGCCGGTCAATTGTAAAGACCTTGCGAAAATATGCTGCAGGCCGGACATCGCGCAGCTTCTGTTTGGTATCCGCGACAGTCGCAGCGTTTTTGAATTGCGGATCAGCGGCGGTTGCATTCAACCATCGTTCTAGGCCGGGCGTCGATTTTGCAGGATCGAAATCCGGCGCAGTGATCCATGATGCCTGCCAGTCTTCCTGCTTCAGCAACGCCATCTGCCATGATGCGATCTCACTCCATGGACTCGGAGCACTCGCACCATCCGCCCAAATCCGTACGCGCCAAAACGCGCGCTGACGCGAGGCGAGCGGCGATCCTTTATACGCGACGGCAAGGGAGCGCCCATCTTGCACACGGCCACTGCTCCAAAGATCGGCCCGGCCTGATCTCAAAGCAGCAGGAGAGCGCGCCACCTGAATTTCATAGGCGCTCTGGCTGGTTACCGGGCTCCGCCAAGCTAAACGGGGCGCCCGGCGGTCAACGTCCAGCGGGTTGCTTCGGCTTTCAGTGCTGAGGCGTAAGGGGGCAGCGACTATTTTTTTAGCCACTAGCGGTTGGGATGCAGCTTCAACAGGCGATGGTGCAGCGTAACCCTGCATGCTGAGAATCAAAAGCCCTAGAACAACGCCGCGCAATGACCTGCTGAACATCCAACCCTCACAATCACTTATAATCTATAATGAGCATCTACACGCATTTTAGATCATTTCCAAGCATCTTGTCTGCGCCGCTCCTACATGGTCCTCAAATTGATACCGGGCGGATCGGCTTAGGAAGCCAGTGCGCCGCGCGGCTATAATCAGCCGTTAGAGCGGAACGCAGCGCCGGGCACTTAGCGTCCGCCGACATCCAAATTCAGGCAGGCTTCGCATAGGTTAGCATGGCAGAAGCGATAGCGGAGTAATCAGCACCTCGTCGCTGGGTATGTAGCCGTATCGCACAGCGCGCGCTCTAAAATCTGCGGCGGTATCTATCGCATTCGAATAGAGATTTTGGCCGGCATCATCAGGGCCCCAACCAATGGATGCGCCCGGTGTAGCAGACCGCAGTCGCACCCGCCCATTGGCGAGACGGCAAGCAGTCACGGCTGCTGTTTTTGGCTGCTTTCCATCAGGCCATATCCGGGCGACCAGCTCGCGCTCGGGGACAAGTCCGAGATCGCCGCTTTGATCGATCCACCTCTCCATCCGGCGCGAGAGCCGCGACTTAATTGGGGCAAAGCGTCTATCATCCGCCAGATTGCGAAGCTCGTCGGGGTCCTCTTGCGTGTCGAACAGGAATTCGCGCGGTGCCGGACCGTTGAGATAGGAGGCCTGCAAAGGTGAAAGCTTATCCGCCGCGTTCAGCCGCCGCATCTCGCGCATGATCGGATTGACGTTCTGATATCTGAGCGAGGGGATGACCGGCTGATCACTGAAATACCGGATGTAGTGCCAACGCTCCTCGCGGACGCCTCGAAACCTTTGCGGCACCTCGTCAAATCTGTCACCAGCCATAAAGATCGCCTCAGGTGCGGGGTCATCGAATAGCCGCCGCCCTTGGATCCAGTCAGGCACCGGAACACCAGCCCAGCCCAGGATCGTCGGCGCAATATCGATAAAGCTCACCAGATCGTGCCGCTGCGTGCCAGCGCCATATCCATCGGGGAAACGGACCAACATCGGCACTCGCGTACCGCTATCAAATATTGTGCGCTTATGGCGCGGCAGACCATCGCCGTGATCGGTTGTAAAGATGATGATGCTGTCTTGAAACCGTCCGTTTGCCTCCAACTTGGCGAGCAGTTCACCCACCTGCCGGTCCATCACCCGGATATTGTCATAAAATCGCGCGAGATTGGCACGAACAGCAGGCGTATCAGGCCAATAGTCGGGAACCCGTACAGTCGCCGGGTTGGTCAATGGAAAGTCTTTCCCTGCATCAATCGCCGCGTTGAGCGGACCGCGCCGGGCCACGACAGGATGCAGCGCTGGGTCTGTATCGGGCGGCCAAGTCCGTCCTTCATGCGTGACCTCATGATTGATCATTGCAAAGAACGGCTGCCCCTCCGCCCGCGCAGTCCAATCCGCCCCCTTTCGGTTGTCATCCCAAATCGTAAAGGCATTGCCGAACTGATAATCTGTCTTGAAATCATTTGTGGTAAAATAGCCTGCTGCCCGCAACAGCTCCGGGAACGCCTTCACTTGCGGAGGAGGAACAGCCCGGTAAGGCGCGCCCTCATCCATATTCTCACCATAGCTGGAGGTACGCATATTGTGCGCGCCCAATGTCTGCTGATGCACGCCCGTAATCAACGCCGCCCGCGAGGGTGAGCACACGCCCGCTGTCGTGAAAGCGCGGGTAAATGCCACGCTTTGCGATGCCAGCCGATCGAGATTTGGCGTCACGGCAACCGGATCGCCCATAAACCCAACCCGCGGACTAAGGTCCTCTGCCGTGATCAAAATGATATTGGGCCGGGACAGCTCGCCCGTAACGGGTGTCGCGGAAGGATCCGGCGCAGCAGCACAGGCCTGAAGCAAGGCAAGCACAAGAACGAGGAGGTAGTGTCGCATAGGGGCTATCTTAGCGAGCCCTTGCCAATTTACCACATTCATGATCAAAAACAGGCAATTTCGATCAATTTCAAGCGAAGGACATTGCGATGACCACAGCTAAGTCGAGCAGTCGCAAGACGCCGGAAATATCTCAAAGGCGCGCCTGGATCACCTGGTCGTTTCTGGTCTTGCTCAGCGCATGTATGCCGGTGCCACCAAATCAAATGCCGACGCCGCCTCAGAAGGTTTGGCAAGAACTGTTTGATGGAAAAACGCTCGATAATTGGCGGGTACACGGTGGGAACCATGAATTTACCGTGGCAAACGGCATCATCACCGGCACTGCCGCAAAGCAGCAGCCGAGCGCATTCTTGGTCACCAAGCAAAACTATGACGACTTCATTTTAGAAGCTGAATTCCTCTCTGACGGTTCACTGAACTCTGGCATCATGTTCCGCGCAGGCTCTGATCCGGCATACCGCGAAGGGCGATTATTCGGCTATCAAGCGGAGATAGACCCTAGCCCGCGCGGCTGGACCGGCGGGCTGTTTGAAGAGGCATTGCGGGGGTGGCTTGTCAGGATCGACAGTAACGAGGCCTGCCGCGCCAGCTTCAGACGCGGCAATTGGAACACGATGCGAATTGAGGCGCTCGGACCTGATCTGCGTACCTTCTTAAACGGCGTCCCATGTGCAAGGCTAATCGACAGCAATCTAACTGCAGGTGTTATTGGCCTTCAGGTCCACAGCGTTCCGCCTGGCAAGCCGATGGGGAAACCGGGCGATTACATTTCATGGCGCAACATCCGCATTATAACAGATGATATCGAGCGCTGGCGCATACCCTGACGGGTTCAGATCGCACCTTCTTGCAGCAGGTCGGCGGCATAGTGGGCGGCCCTTGCGGACAAAGCCATATAGGTGAGTGAAGGGTTCTGCGTACCGCAAGACGACATCACGGCACCATCGCTGATGAACAGGTTGGGAATATCGTGCGACTGGCACCATCCGTTTACCACTGACGCTTTGGGATCTTCGCCCATACAGGCACCGCCCATTTCGTGGGTACGTTCCCCCAGCATGATGAATGCGTCGGGATCTGGGGCAATCTCGCGGATGTTCTCGCACCCGCCCGCAGTCAGGATATCTACCGCATCCTTTGACCCTTGGGACCGCATCTTTTTCTCGTTTTGTCGCCCTTCGCAGTCAATATGCAACAGCGGAATACCGAACTGATCGGTTTTGCTCGCGTGCAGCGTGGCGCGGTTTTCAGCATAAGGGAGCATTTCACCATACATGAAAAGGGTCATGCGCCAATTGGCCCCTTGGCGTCCGCCTTGCCAGAGCGCGTTACCAACACCTTTTGCATTCTCCTTTGGGCGATCTGATGTTCGCTGCTGGGCGCTTCCCTGAAAGCCGAAGCCGCGCAAAAAATCTGCGTCTTCCTTTTGCTCATGCCGGTAATTTGGAACATAAATTCCGACCGGTCGGCGGCCAAAGGCATACCGATCATCAAAACCAGGAACATCACCTGATGCACCAGCCCCGCCAAAATGATCCATGATGTAGCGGCCCAGCTTATCACTGCTGTTTGCGAGCCCGTTTGGATATCGCTCACTGCGAGAATTGAGCAGGATATGGACCGAATTGAGAGAGCCGGCATTCAAAAAGACCATCTTGCCAGTGAATGTTTGTTGTCTCTTGTCTTTGGCTCCGATTGTCCGAACACCCGAAACTTTGCCGCTGGTTTCATCATAGATAAGCGACTGGACAATCTGATCGGTCTCGACTGATAAATTGCCAGTCTTGCGGGCTGCTGGAAGTGTCGCGGAGAGTGAAGAAAAATAGGCACCATAGGCGCAACCGCTGGAACAACGGGCACGCGCTTGGCAAACACCCCTCCCCACTGCAGTCGCTGCTTCGGTCGGCTCAGTCAGATTGGCACAGCGCCCGATGATCATCGGGCGATCCGGCCGGGTTTTCCGCAGATTGGCGGCGACGAATTCTTCGGCACAGCTCATCGCCCAAGGTTTGATGAAATTTCCATCAGGCACAGAGTCCAAACCATCGGAATTGCCCGACACCCCTGCGAAACCTTCCACCCGATCATACCACTGCGCCAGATCATCATAGCCAATCGGCCATGGCACGCCGTGCCCATCCTTACGATTGGCATCGAAATCCTGCTGGCTCCACCTGTAGCATTGCCGCGCCCAAGTTATCGACCGGCCACCCAATTGGTAGCCGCGGGTCCACATAAAAGGGCGGTCCTTGGGATAGCTGTATGGATATTCCGCATCATCTACAAAAAACTGCCGGTGCTCATTTCGATAAATATGCCGCTTGCGGCGGAACATTTCGTAGCGATCATTCTCGGCAAGATAGTCTGGTACAAGACCGCGATATTCCAGCTCCCAGGGGGCTTGGCCGTCTGTATATTCTTGGCTCGGATGATCAAGATGCCGCCCGCGTTCGATCACAAGCACCTCATGCCCGCGCTCGCAAAGCTCCTTTGCGACCCAACCACCCGTTATGCCCGAGCCGACTACAATAGCATCAAAACTGGCCGAATTTGCGCTGCTCATCCGGTAAATCTCTCTGCCCGCTCGCGCAGCAAGGCGTTATATTCGCTGTCGCTCAAATCGCCATAATAGCCACCGGGGACACGGACATAATCGCGATTGGCGTCAGCGCTCGACAGGTAAAAACGCAGCATCAACGATTTGAATTCGCGGTAGGCAATGCTGGCATCCGTTTGGCGATCGGCAAAAGCTGCGGCATCGAAACCAGCCAGCACCCGCCGGCGTCTATCCTGCGGCAGAAATGGATACATCTCCCCAGCGGAAGATAATGCATAAATGTCGAGATAATTCGGCAGCCGAGCCAGCCGGACCTTGAGTGCCGGCCCTGCCCAATCGCCGATCATATCATCGATACCGCTTACGACTTGCGCCTCGCTAGCGTTTGGCTTTTCAGGGCTCTCAATTATCAGGTCCGCAACATCACTCAGCACGCTGATGTGGTAACAGTCGAAGAACTTGCCAGCCTCTAGCCTCGCGATTTCCCAACTACTGGCATCGCACTGCGATGTTGGACCGGCGCATGCGGATATCGCGAGAGGAATCGGTAAAGCACCGATTCTGCACTGGCGCAGAAACTGACGTCGCGATTGTTCGAATTGCATACTCCGCCCTCTCCGCCCTCTCCGGACTCCCCAGAATACTTGGCGCCAGCTCGATACTACACATGTGATCATTTTCGCGCTAATGCAATCAAATGACGTCTCCAAAGCTATACAATTCGACCGGTGAGCGCAGCGGCCATTCCGATGACATGTGTGCTCCGTCATCCTTGGCAGCCTCCGATTACAGCCTCATTGGGGCCGTCAAACTACACCTTTTGATAGTGCTTCTCGGCTTTGCGCTCAGCGGTTGCGCGGCAAGTTCTGACCGGTTGGCGGACCGTTCCAGCGGCGGCACATCAGCAGCGCAACCGAATATCATCATGATTGTGGTTGACGATCTGGGTTGGTCCGACGTCGGGTATAACCAGACCACCGACCTGCTCGAAACGCCCAATATCGACGCGATGGCACAGCAAAGCGTACGTTTCGACAATGCCTATGCAGGCGCGGCAAATTGTGCCCCCAGCCGCGCGGTTTTGATGTCGGGCCAGTATGGCCCGCGACACGGCATCTACACTGTCTCGCCGTCAACAAGGGGGGATAGCAGAACAAGAAAGCTGATCCCGATTGCCAATAAACGGGGTCTACAACCAAACGTGATCACTTTGGCAGAGGCACTGAAAGATGCGGGCTATGCCTCAGGTCATTTTGGCAAGTGGCATTTGGGTGACGATCCCGACACCCAAGGCTTCGATGTCAATGTCGCCGGTAGCGGTCAGGGAATGACCTTTCATTATTTCAGCCCCTACAGACTGCCAAACATCGAAGATGGCCCGAATGGCGAATATCTGACCAATCGCCTTACCTCAGACGTCATCGAATGGATGAAATCGGCGAAGGGAGCTCCGTTCTTTGCCTATGTTCCGTATTATTCGGTCCACACGCCGCTACAGGCACCGGAGGCCACAGTGCAAAAATACCGGGACAAAGGCATACTCGGCGGCAAACAGGCCAACTATGCCGCGATGGTCGAGATGATGGACAAGAATGTCGGCCGGATACTGACAATGTTGGAAGCCGAGGGCCTGGCTGATGATACTATTGTCATCTTCACCTCAGACAATGGTGGCTACCGTATGCCATCGTTCCCATCACCCATTCGTGCAGGAAAAGGCTCCTACTATGAAGGTGGACTGAGGGTGCCCTTGCTAGTTCGGTGGCCCGGGAAAATTGCGCCCCGGGCGGATCATACCCCGGTCATCAACGCCGATTTTTACCCGACATTGCTGAGCCTCGCGAATGCGAAACGCCCGGACCAAGTTCTGGACGGGATGGACTTGAGCTCTGTTTTTCTGGGCAAGAAAAAGATCGAAACCCGTGATCTGTTTTGGCACTTTCCTGTCTATCTACAAGCGCATAACGGGCTGGCAGACCAAGCTCAGGATCCGCTATTTCGCACTCGGCCAGGCAGTGCGATACGCAGCGGAGACTGGAAGCTGATCCACTATTTTGAGCGTGACGAGTATGAGCTCTACGATCTATCCAACGACATCAGCGAACGGGATAATCTGGCAATCAGACGGCCAGAAAAGATGTCAGAGTTAAAGCGCAAACTCGGCGCGTGGCGACAGGAAACTGGCGCAGATGTGCCAACCCAGCTGAATCCCGAATATGATGCGGCCATCAATCAGCAGCTCATTGCCCAACAACTAGGCAAGTAGCTGCTATTTTCAGATAGCTACGGTCAATCTGACAAACCCTGTGAGCGAAAGGTCTAGTGTCAACGCATAGCCGCTATGAACCCGGTCATCAGTTCACCGCCCAATTGCTGCCAGCCACTTTCAGTGCCCGATTTGACCCTCAAATTTAGCCCTCAATAAGAGTGGCTATCTCCATCGCCATCACCGTGATTGTGTCCGCCGCCAGCGTGGGTTGCACGCTGAGAGCCGCCCGCATTGCCGCCCATGCCCGCTTCCCACCAATAGGTGCGGCGTCCGCCGTTACCTGTGGCAACTTCCTGCATTGTCTTGGCATTATACATCCGCCCGCCGATCATCACGCTTTCGATCTTGTCGCTATCACGCACGTTGATGGTGGGGTCTGCGGTGAGGACCACAAGATCGGCCAGCTTGCCCACCTCAAGACTGCCTACATCCTTTTCCATGCCGAGCGATTGCGCGGGGTAGATCGTCGCGGTTTTGAGTGCTTCGACGGCGCTGAAGCCGCCGCGGGCGAAGCTCCAGATTTCCCAATGGGCGCCAAGGCCCGGCTGCTGGCCATGCGCGCCGATCGACACCTTGACCCCGCGATCAGAGAGTTTCTTGGCCTCGCGTGCAGCGTTGTCGTCTACAAAGGCCCATTCAGGTGCCTTTGTGCGCCGCCCGCTGCTTGCCAAAAGCACCTTGGGCGGTGAATGGATCATCAGCGGGTGGTCGAACACATCCATCGCCTGACGCCAGTACGGATCGCCCGCAAGGCCGCCATATGTGACCGTCAAAGTGGGCGTATAGTTGGTATTCGACTGACCAAAGAATTGCAGAACGTCTTCATAAAAGACATCGCCCGGCACATTATGTTCCATGGTCGAATTGCCATCAGCGATCAGGTTCATATCCATCCCGAACAGCGAGCCGCCTTCGGCCACGACCAGCATATTTTCTTCCGCTGACGCACGGGCCACCATCTGGCGCTGTTCGCGGCGCGGCTGGTTGTAGTTCTTGATCGAGATGCCGCCTTGGGCCTTGATCCGGCGCACATGGGCCAGCGCTTCTTCGTATGTGTCGATCCGCGCGTAGATGCTCGGCGCTTTGGCCCCGTAAACGATTTCTCCGGTTGAGAAGATGCGCGGCGCCAAAAGCTTACCTGCCATCTGCCGTTCGGCCGAGGCGAAGATCAGACTCGCATCGCTGGACGGGTTGTGCGTGGTCGTGGTGCCCATCGCCAGATCCTGAACCAGGCTCCAGTTCTGCTGCGGGATCAGTTCCCCTGTGCCGTGTGGCCCATGGTGGTGCGCATCGACAAATCCGGGCATGATCACTTTGCCTTTGGCATCGACCACCGTAGCTCCGGCTGGCACGTCCACTTCGCCCGCTGGGCCGATGGCCGCGATCCGGTCCCCGTCGATGATAATGACGCCGTTCTCAATGACGCCAGCATCCTCAGCATCAAGACCAACGGCCATGGTTAGTATCTTCGCGCCCGTGATGGCTACCATAGTCGGAGGCACAGCTTTATTGACCGTGACCGCCATCGAGATAGCGCTGTCCGGCGTTTCATAGCCGGCCTCATCATCCTCACCTTTGGGTTTAGAAGCGAAGAAATCGTTGACCTGAGCCTGCTTCAACTGAGGGCCAATCGACCAAAACAGGGTCTCGCCGCCGCGCGCCCAGCCCATAAAGTCTGCGCCGCCCTTGGAGACCATAGTGATTGGGACCGGCCCTTGAGTCTCGCTGACATCGACCGGCTTGCCGCCCGGGATAACCGGCATCGCAAACACTTCATAATTCTGGCGGAAAGCAATCGTCTCACTATCGGGCGCGATGCGGAAATCGTTCACAAGGCTTCCGGTTGCGTGGGTCTGCACCCTTTCCCCATCCAGATCCGACGACATCAAGGCGAGCTTTTCGCCCGAGCGTCCGACCATGAAAATGCGGCTGTTTGATGCACCGAATTGCGGCGTAGAGCCGCTGCGCGTCACAAGCACCGGGTCACCGCCACTCACCGCTTGCAGATAGATTCCCGGATTTTCCGATTGCTCTGGCGCGGTGAGATAGCCGCCGCGGCGCTTCTCATACGCGATCGTCCGCCCATCGGGTGACCAGGCAAGGTTCGCGTAATGACCGGGCGCAGGCGATACGACCTTGGCATTCGCGCCATTTGCATTCGCCACAACAATCTCGCCCAGCCCGTCATCGGTCCAGCGCACAAAGGCGAGCTTTGAACCGTCACGGCTGAAGGCGGGATAGGCCTCGACCGCGTCGCTGGTGTCGCCGGTCATCGGGCGAGCGCCATCACGGCCGCGTGCCGATTTTGTGTGCAATTTGCCCAGCGTTTCAAAAACGACGCGGCTGCCATCGGGCGAAAGCGTGCCGAATTTGGCCATCTTGGTGGTAAACCGGTCGGGAGATACTTCGATCGCCGGATGGGGCGCATCTGCAATCCCGCGCGTGTCGGTTACGTTAAAAGGGATCACCGCATGGCCCGCCCCGTCGGCGTTCACCCGGTTAAGTTTGCCTCCTGCCCAAAAAACGATGGATGCACCGTCGGGCGTCCAATCGATATTGGGATAAACACCGGTGACCGCCCAGGTCTCCTGCACATCCAGATCAAGCGCGTCGTAAATCATCCGCTCACGCCCGCTGGCGAGATTTTTCACCCATAGCTGCGATGTATCCTTATCGCGCCGGACAAACGCGATTTGCTTGCCATCTGGCGAAGGCGCCGGGCGCACCGCACCGCCATAGCCATCGACCACAGTGGTGACTTCACCCTTTTCGAGATCGTGTTTTTCAATCGCAAACACCCCTGCATTGGAATCCTGAGCGTAGACAAACGTGTTTCCGCCGGTTGTGTTGCGGGTGTAGTAAATCGCCTTGCCGTCGGGTGAAAAGATCGGTTCGCCGAGTTCCTTTTGAAGCGCTGGGTCGCGCCGCTCAACCACTTGGACACCGCCCCCGCCAGAGACATGGTACATCCAAATCTCTCCTGTGCCGAGCGAACGCTGTGTGGTGAAGTGCTTCTTGGCCGCAATAAAGCGCCCGTCCGGCGACCAGGTGGGCTGGTTCAACAGGCGGAAACTTTCTTTGGTCAGCTGCCGCTTGTCCGAACCGTCTGCGTTCATGATCCAGATATTGTCGCCGCCCCCGCGATCAGAGGTGAACGCAATGCGCGAACCATCGGGTGAAAAGCGCGGGTGCACCTCCCACGCCAGACCTTCAGCGATCCGCGTTGCATCGCCGCCGGTGATCGGAACGGTGTAAATGTCGCCCAGCATAGTGAATGCGATGGATCGGCCATCAGGGGACACATCAACGTCCATCCACGTGCCTTCATCCGTCTCGATAGGAACCTCGCGGATAGTCGCTCCGGTGGGCGCCTGAACATCCCACTTGGCACCGTCACCACCCTCCGAAGCGCCCTCGTGATTATCCGCGAGCGCAGGACTTGCACTCGCCAAAACGGATCCTGAAAGCATCACGGCAACACATTGGCGAAGGGTCAAACGGCGCATATACAAATACTCCCCTGGCAGATCCCAATGGCAAGCGGGCCGGGATCCGCGCTGTCAAACTAAACGCCACTAGTCTCTGATTGACGGAACTATGGCAAGTCCACACGTCAATCAGGCAGTAAGAAACTGCCCCTCAGCCAAGGCGGCTAAGCGGCAGGTCTTGTAGGTTTGTCGGTCGATTGCGTGGCGGAGAGACAGTCCGCAAAACCCTCTTCATAAAATGTTGATATTACTTGATTGTTTATCAATTCGGGAATCCATACCCAAGTTTATTCCCAATTATCTGGCGCGTTCCTACCGGTGCAAGGGTCTGATCGGCCAATCTAGCCGCGCAGCCGGTTAACAAGCGCCATCATCTGATAAGAGCATTGCAGGTTCAATTCCCAATACTCTTGCTCCAACCGGTCATAGGTTTGCCGCCACATCCCTTTAGGGCGGCGTATAGGCTGTTCCCAGCCTTCATTGCATCCCAAGCGCCTCTGCAACCGGAACAACGCTTCAAAGGGCTTGTCACGCGGCGCAATGCGTTGCGACTTATAACCCAGCCGCCATGCTTGCCGCCCAGCGAATATATCACCGTTTGATGGCAGATATAGCTTGCCAGCCCGTACTCCGCGCACTGGACAGATCATCCACCAACGCCGCCCGCCAAAATGCGGCTGGGTATAGTCCAAGCGTATATGCTGTTCCCGGCTTATCCAATCCTCACCATATCGCTGGCGTTTATAGTTTAGTGTCAGGCTTGCATTCGCTGGATCAGATAGGTCTGCATAATATTGGATATTGCCAGCCGGTTCCCCGCCTCTGCTCCAGCTTAGCGATCCGCCATTGGAACGCCCCTCAGCAATCCAGCCCTTGCGAAGCATCAAAGCCAGATCAACCTTTAAGGATTGCTCTGCAATTGGCCGCCCGCCTTGCCTACCAGAATTATAACCGCCCATATTAGTGTATTATCATAGCAGCACACCCAAGCAAGTGGGTAGACGAATTATTGCCCTATGATTGCCCTTCCACCACTGCATCCGGCTGCCCGGCCATCAAAGCATTGATGTACGCCAAACATAGATCGCGGCTGCGATATTGGCCGTTATAGGCGGCTTTTTCTTGACGTTCGACAATTGGAAAGGTGGAATAGATATAGCGGATATCATCGCGGCTTTGCGCGGGATCGGCTGGATCAAATACGCCATAAAGGATGAAATAAAGCGCATCCAGCTTGGCGCGCAAATGCAACCGGCGTTCTTCATCCCAAATGAAGGGGCGCAACACTTCGCCCGCTTCATCCACATGGCCCACATCCTTTGCGAAAGGAGCCATATCATGCGCGGTGTAGGTTAATTCTAGCACCGCTTCCTTCACAATATCAGCAGCAGTTTTGGGTCCGAATGAATGGCCATAGTTTTCCATCGGAATAACAGGAAGTTGTTCGAGCGTGTACCATGCTAAATGATTTGTCTGTATTTTCTGCCTTGCTACGTAGTCAAATACAATGCTGTTTAAATTTGATAAAATTTGGCTTGCCAAGGCAGGTGAAAATTCGCCGCTCTTTACTGGCAAAAGCAATGGGAGTGTGTGCCCCGCCGCACAGCTTGGAATGAGAGCGGAAATAACACTACGCACATTAGTGGAAGCAGTTATGTCTTTGAAAGCTACCGCCCACTGAGAGCAAGGCTCTATTTCAGACTTCTGCACCCAGTAACGCGGCTTACCAAGCCTTGCTGGGTTTGAATGATCCGATTCAGTTAGAGGCGATTGCTGTCCCGGTCGTGATAGATTTTCCGTATTGATAGTTATGTCGCTCGCTCGATGATCGAAACCTTGGACAAGCTTGCCTTCAAATAGCGGTAGCCAATCGCCAGCTTGTGATTGCCACTTACCGAGGTTTGCTCCCCATGCCCCCTCCTGTTCTTCCAATTCGGTTTGCGTTCTGAATTTGTCGCTATCATTCGCCATATGAAACATAGTCACATACTTTACCGGCCAGCTTCGCACTTCCTCCCCACTGGATCGATCCACTAAAGCAGGCACACGAGCATAGATTGCTGTTGTCAGTTCCATATCGCGCCGCGTTCGGAATATCGGCGCAGTACCGGTGTTAGGGTTCACATTGGCAAAGTCTGTTGCCGTAATCGGGAAACATTGTTCTGGGTTTTTAGTCTCGCCGATTGCTTGCATAAAAAAGCCACACTGCGCAGCATCGAAAGTGCGGCTGGGACTTGCCACCAATGCAGCAAATTTGAACCTGCTATCCACATCAGGAAAGAAAGGTTCCAATCCGTACCGCGTCCGCCTGTTTTCAAAATCATATAGCGACTTGATATTGCCACCCGTTGCAACCTTGCGGAAAAATTCGCTGGCAGAAAGGTCGCTCGCAATCCCGCTAGGCGTTAGCAACCCTACCATGCCGTTCGGTTTCACTAAAGAATGCGCGCGCTCCACAAACAGGCTGTAAAGGTTGATATCGCCTCTGCTAAGTAGTGGATACTGGCCGCCCTCTTTCGGCTTCTGGCGTGCCATTTTGAGCGTATCCGCCGCGCGTTTATCTGCCTTCTGATAATCATCGAATAGTGGATCATCATTGGCTTTGAGCGCAGCAATCATTTTCTTGCGATCCGATGCACGCTGCGCCTTGGCAATTTCTGGCCGCCGTGCGGCAAACCATTCGACTTGCTGCAATTTGATCCGGTCCCAAGGGGGATTGCCAACTACAGCATCAAAGCCGCCTTCACGCGCTGCACTTGCCCAATTTGTCCAAACGCCGGGAAACGTAATCTGCCAATTCAGGAAGCGTTCCTCATCGATCAATTCGCGCGCTTTCTGCCAGATTGCAGTGAACGCCTCCACTTCCTCTGGCTTGGCCTTGCCATCATCCGGCTGTGCCTTGCCGCGCGCAATCGGGATCGGTTCGCCAAAACGGCCATCCAGCCACAGATTGCGCAGTTTCTTATGCTCTTGCAGCGCAGGGCCTTTCTTGCCAGCCGCCAGCCAATCCAGCGCATGAATAAAGCTGACAAAGCCATCCAGGGGGCCGGTCTGCGCTTCTACATCGCGCCACATTTCCGCGCTTTTATGCGCCTCTGCAATTTCTGCATCGGTTAGGGCTTCAATGTTTTGCATCGCCGCTGCTTGCCGCTGTGCATTGGCCAAAGGTTCGTGCAGGAACAAGCCCCCGCCTTCCCCTGCCTTGTCCATTGCATCACGCACCCAGAGGCCAAAAAGGCTGTCCCCAGCCGCCAAATGGTGATCGATAAAGCTAAGCGGTGCGCCAACGGTAAAAGTATGCAGCCACAGTGAAACCTTGGCCAGTTCCACAGCCATCGGGTTCTTATCCGCGCCGTAAACACACCGCTTCAATACCATGCGCTTGACCAATTGGGGGTCATCCAATTGTTCTTCGGTTACTGCCCAGCCTTCCTCATCTGCATTATGCTGGATAGTCGCACGTATCTGCCTGATATTCTCTGCCACAGGGCTTTCGTATTCGTCCAGCCCTGCATCGCTGGCCAATTGCGCCGCCTCTGCCACGGCGGTTAGCGCGTGATTGGTAAGCCTATCGACTAGAGAAACCAGAAAATGGCCGGAACCCATTGCAGGATCGCAAATGCGCAGCCGTGTAATCGCCGCCGCTGGATCATGTTTTTGCAGCCGGTAAATTTGCTGATCGGCTGGCCGGTTTGTTTCCCGCTCTGCCAGCGCCGTTTTAAAAGCCGCCATTGCATCGCCAATTAGCGGCTCCAGCGTTTCATCCAATATCAGCAATACCAGATCATCGGGCGTGTAATAGCTGCCAGAGTTTTTGCGCGCGAATATATTGGGGCGAATATCAACCGCGCCTTCATCATCGCGGGTAAGTTCAAATTCCAGCAAGCGTTCGTAAATCGAACCCAATTGCTGCACGGATAAATCGCGATAATTGATATAGCGCCGCTCGCCATCGCGCTGTTCAAATGACAGAATATCCAGCGCATCGGCCATAACGGCATCACCCAGCCTGATATTGGCCAGCAAGGGAGTCTGCGCTTCGCTAAACAAGCCGCCATTGTAAGGGGGTACACCCAGTGTTTTATCACCCTTATCAATGATCGTGGTAAGCGTGGTTAAATGGCTCCACAAAGCGGGCGCAGTGTCAGAAAATACATCACCATCATTCTTGCGGCGCTGCACTTCCAACCGCTTTGGCCTTAGTGCATAATCATCAAACCGTTTATCCCGCACAGGCAAGAGGCCGCGATCCTCTGCGTACAGGACGAATAGCAAGCGATAGAGCAATATCAGCGTTGCTTGCCGTACATCCTCCAGTGGTGTTGCGGCTGGAGCCGCCGCTGCCACCGCCTTGCCCAATTCAGGGTAAAGCTGTTCAAAGACAAGATTGGAAAGGCTGGCTGCTACCCGTTCTTCATAAAGCGCAGCATCGGTTCGCGCACGGTCATGAAAACTGCGCCCGCTGGCACTATCGCGTTCAAATGCGATGCGGCTAAACATTGCGGCAAATACGGCCAGCCAATGATCGCGCTCTGCTTCAGTAACGCCGGTATCCAGTAAATCATCATCCAGCCGCAAGATGCGTGATAGGTCTAATTCCAGATAATCATCAATGACAGAGCGCGCGCCTGCAAAATACAGCCGCCACTTTGCCCCATTGGTCAATATGCCCCAGCGCAGATTGCCAGTGGTTAGATCATCGATGCGGCGCAGATAGCGTAGCAATTGAGTGGAAGGGGTATCTTTGGCTGTGCCGCTCTTGCCCTCTGCACGGTCCAATGGACGGCCCCAGCGCTTGCTTTCCACAACCGCTGCACCGTGGCCAAACCGTTCGACTTCATCAAATTTATTTGCTTTTGCCTTGGCCTCTGCATCGATAAATAACAGGCCATCGGGCACATCCACCCGCCCTTTGCCGGATAGGTTTTGCTGGGTCAGATAATCGCTCCAGCCAAGCGCCTCCAGCACCGGCCAGATAAAGTCCAGTTCGGTTGTCGCTTCATTGGGGGCACTATCGCGCGGCAATCCGGCAGCGATCTTTTCCAAGGCATTGCGAATGGCAGCAGTATCCACCTCCGCATAGGCAGCGGAATTGCGGATACCGTCTTGCAGGTAATCCTGGGTGAATAAAGCCCCAGCGACAAAGAGAGTTGGATCAGACACGAGACAGGGCTTACCCCCCAGTCGCACTGCCGCCAAGATTTTCCTAAATCATTTGCAGAGTTTTGTATTTTGGAACACCAAGCAGCGCCAAGCGACAATCGGTTGTTTTTCTATTTGCCTCTAATTTAGCGAAGTTGGCCTATGTGTAATTTATACAAACTGAAGAACGCTCCAGCCGAGATTGCTGCCCTGTTTTCTGTACAGACGGGTACCGCCACCAATGCGGGCGGTGAAGTCTATCCCGGCTATCCCGGCTTAGTCATTGCCAATGGCAAGCTTGAAACAATGGCTTGGGGTTTCCCCTTTGCCCAGAAAAGCAAGCGAACCGGCGAACCGCTAAAGCCGCGCCCTGTAAACAATGCGCGCACTGATAAGCTGGATGGCTTCTTTTGGCGGCATAGCTTTGCAGAGAGGCGTTGCCTGATCCCGTTAAACGCTTGGGCAGAGGCAGAAGGACCAAAAGGCGGTAAAACGCGCACTTGGCAATCTTTGCCGGATACAGAGGTTTTTGCCGTTGCGGGAATATGGCGTGATAGCGATGAATGGGGCCGTTGCTATTCAATGATTATGACCGATGCGGCTGGACCATCGGCAGAGGTTCACAATCGTATGCCGGTTATCTTACAGCCCGAAAGCTATGAAACATGGCAGGAAGGCTCTCCAGAGGCCGCTGGGGCGCTTTGCCAGCCATTCAATGGCAACCTTGTGATAGATCGCACCAGCGACGCTTGGACGCGCCGCTAGGCCGCAAAACGCCATCAATACCCACTAAGGACGGAAACAAGCCAAGCGATCAGCGAACGTTTCCGAGCGATGGATTCATTTGATGAAAGAAATAGGCACGCATTTTTCGCCAACCCGCCTCGGTTAGCTGCACAAATGACTTACGCTTGTCGGCCTCGCTATCGCGGCGCTCTAACAGTCCCTGATCCCTTAGCTGAGCAATCCAACGCAAGCCTGTCGTTGCAGGGACCGCCGACGCGATGCAGAGGCTGGTCACAGAGACGCGCTTACCCTTCATACGTTGTATCGATAAGTCGAGAAGTATATCCCAAGCTGGTTCGCCAAGAATGTCTGAATCTATGAATTTGGAACGAGCACGCCGTGCAGCATATTCCGCTTCAGCAAGCCAAAGCATTCTGGGTTCATATTGTTCAAACATTGCTAGCGAATTGGTTATTAAGCCAGCCTCGGCATCACTGCTATCATTGGAACCATTCAAGGCGTCATCATCGTTCAATGAGTCGGCAACGCCAGTGATGTTTTTAGCTAATTGTAGCAGCACAGATGCTGCATCCTGTCCTTTGCTCACCCCTGATTCCTTAGACGCTAAAAAACGTCCTCATCAGCGTGATAATTAATCAATTCAGTGGATCAAGTCAATTATAGAGTAAACGTCGCTAGACTATTTCTTTTTTTGAAGTGCGTCCAATGCTTCAGTTAGCTTGATTGATACCATCCCATAATGTTTTTTGTCGCAAATCTGCCGTAAATTCACAATATGAGCGCGTATATCAGCATCATTCGGCAAAGGGTCATTGAATTCATTTAGTTTTCTTTTAGTCCACATCAATCTCGAATAGCCACTGGTTGAAATACAATCAACTGTTACATGTACAGCCGCGCGCGGGCGAAAAACTGTATTTACAATTAATCGGCTAGATTGCACCGGTACCCGCCCGGTAGCCCTAAGCGATCAAAGCTCCCCCTTCCCTCCATTGCTTCCAATTTTGCCAGACAGCCGCGCGCTTGCCGTAAACAGGGCATGATTGCCCCCAAGGCTTATGCCCCCTGCCCGCCATGCCCAGAGGTTCCTCCAGCGATGCAGGGGCAGTTTTCATCATGTAGTGCAATTTGCCAAGCAGCTGCGCTTCATAGGCTAGGGGATTGCTCGCAGCCGAGCGCGCCGCCGGTAGCGTTTGCGTGTCCAAGGTTTTGGCAACGTATCGTTCCGGCAATATCGCCTTCACCCATCGTAAAGGCATTGGGCCAAAAAGATCTTTCATCGAACGATCTACATGCAGCAACAGGTGACAATGCTGGCCAAAAACATCGCCGGTTTCTTGTACCCATACCCAAGGCATTGCATGACCATGCCCACGCAGCCATTCGCGCGCGCGGGTAACGAATTGACCAGTTGCTGCGACGCTGCGCTTACCGTCAATACCACTCTTGCCCCACGCAATTGTAATAAACCGATTCAATGGCATACCCGCTGCAAACGCAGCCTCACTTGCACCTATCAACTTTAGGCAATCTGCCTTTGTTAGCTGCTCGCTAAGCCTGCCCGGCCTATTGCGCGCGCCGCCCTGCCTCAATGGCTTAGGCCTATTCGTTTGCCCCAAGAATACCGCCCTATATATAGAGGGGAATGCGCGATGCGGCTAACCCTCTGATAACCAATGAAACCGTTCCATCCGGTTGGTACAACTAGCAACAAAGCACCATAAGTTTCAAAGAGATAATGAGAAACGGCCAGCAACAACAGGGCCGTAAAAACGGGACGAAACGCATTTGCAGCATTCCGCCCCGCCTAAATCAGATCATCACATTTTGTGGTGGACCTTGTCGAATTCTACAGGCTAGTAAGTGTGCATCCAATCGCGACTCAGCTTCTGGATGCGAGCGTCGGTAAAGGTGACAGCCTTTCCGACGTTCTTCTTTTTTAGCCCTAAGAATTTTCAGTCATTCGCCGTGTTATCGCGCAATGATTCATACCACCGCTCTGCGTCTTCCCGCCTAATGCGTGTTGCCCGTCCAATTTTGACGTGTGGCACATCCCCGCTGTCTCGCAAACGATAAGCGGTTGAGCGGCTAACGCTGTAGTATTCGGTGAATTCGTTGATGGTGATTAGTGCTGCCATGTACTTTCCTTTTCGGATTGGCTTTACAACGGGGCACAATTGCACCGCTGCTGGCACGCACTGAATCCCTTTGTCGACTCTGACGCAAGAGGGTAAATGAAGTAACCACGGATTTTCGGCACCAAAGCTTAGTCGCGTTAGTCAAACAACACACCGCGACGCGGCAGAACTCCTAGCAACTTGAGCAGTGCAATACCCTAAATGAATCTGGCAAAAAATAAATCGCGGGAAAAGTTGATCCGACGTCTTTGATTCAAACGAATCGGATACTTGCCGAATATTTCAGCCAGCAAGCGCAACAACACCATTTGTTCCGTTGGCAAACGAATCATAAGCGGCCATTAGTTGCCGCCTTTTATTGACCATATCAGATCGATCATATGCCGCCTCAACATGGCTTGGCAAAGCATGGCCCAAGGCCTTCTCTGCCAATTCGCGCGGGTAAGAGGTTGCATCGGAAACCCATGTTCTAAATGTCGAACGAAACCCATGTGGCACGGCTTGGCGGCCCTGTTCGTCTTTCGCCTCCATCACCCTAAGTAGTTTGGCAAGAGTACCGTCAGAGAGAGGCTGACCGCGCTTTAGGCCGGAAAACAGAAGGTCTGAATGATTGGTTTTATATTTTTGGAGCCTACCCAGCAAAGCCATCGCAGAAGGGCAGAGCGGGACAGTATGAGGCTTAGGATCAGCCTTGCGCTTTTCCGTTTTAATCCGTTCGCCCGGCACAGTCCAAAGCTGATTATCTAAATCAAACTCTGCCCAATTTGCGCCCAGCACTTCACCGCTTCGCCTTGCTGTCAGAATGAGAAATTCCAATGCCAGACGGGATATATTGTCACTAGAACGCAGATCGGCCATAAATTCTGGTAGCTTGCTATAGGGCAAGGCCGGTTGATGGCGCACACCTTGCGGCTGGCGTGGCAGTCCTTTGCCAGCCGTAGGAAGCAAAACTCTATCTGGCCGGTACCCTTCTGTATGCGCCCAATCCAGCACCGCGCCAATACGCTGGCGAACCCGCCGAGCCGTTTCCGGCTTTTCCAGCCAGATATCCATCAAAACGTCCTTTGCATCGGCTGGCGTAATCTCATCAATTTGACGATCTCCCAATTTTGGGAACACATAGGTCTCCAGTGTCGAGAGCCATTGCGCGGCGTGTTTTGCGTTGCTCCAGCTTTTCCGGTTTTCATCTATTAGTTTGGCGGCAACTGTTCGGAAATTAGGCACCCCAGCCGCACGCTTTCGTTCTGCAATCGGGTCCAGCCCCGCTTTGACTTGAGCGCGAACATCGCGGCAAGCCTCCCGCGCTTTGGCGAGTGTAACCAAAGAAACTGAACCTAAACCGATATCCCGCTGCTTTCCGTTGCGAGTGATCCGCGCAACCCAGCTTTTTGCGCCAGTTTTGGAAACATTTAGAAACAGGCATTCGCCATCAGCATATCTACCAGCCGATTTTGCGGCTCTTACGCTTGCCGGTGTTAATCTGTTAGGCCTGCCCATTCCCAAGTTCTTTCCCAATTTTATACTGCATTGCCCAGATAGGACCGGCAGCAATCAGAAGCAATGAGAAATACGAAATCCTAGGTTTTCTGGGCTTTTTGACGCAATCAGAAAATGTGAGGAACAGGCTGTTGGCGGAGAGACAGGGATTCGAACCCTGGGTACGGTTGCCCGCACAGTAGTTTTCGAGACTACCCCGTTCGACCACTCCGGCATCTCTCCGCAAAACGCACAGCATGATACAATCATGCGAAGTCTGGTCTTGGCTTACGGCCTTGATGCGGCGCGGTTAGCGGAAGGTTTTTCTATTGCCAACCCCTGTTATTAGGCCGCTGTTATTGGGCAGCGCGCCCCGCCTGGTTCCCAATCACAAATCCACAGGCACCAGCCTGCACCTTGTTTCGCAACTGCAACATCCTATATTCCCCACCCTATGGAGCGTACACAGTTCTTCTCTCAACAGGCCGGCCGCACGATCGATGTGCCGCGTCATGCCAAGGCACGCTTTGGCATTGGTGATGTTGTGCGCCACCGGTTGTTCGACTTTCGCGGCGTGATTTTTGATATCGACCCGGTCTTTGCCAACAGCGAAGAATGGTACCAGTCAATCCCGGAGCATATCAGGCCCGAACGGGAACAGCCATATTACCACTTGCTGGCCGAGAATGACGAGTCTTCCTATGTTGCCTATGTCAGCCAGCAGAACTTGCTGGGTGATGCTGACGGCGGACCAGTGGAGCACCCCCAAGTCTCTGATCTATTTGAGGAATTTTCCGAAGGTCGGTATATGATGCGGCGTTCGCTTACTCACTAGTTTACTGGTCTGACGCGGGCTTCAACAATTTTGAAAGCACCGGCATTTATGGCGAGGCGATGGAACCACCATTCGCCAATGCCCCCCTTGATAGAGCGCTGAACCGCGAATTGACGCGCGGCGAACGCATATTGTGGCAAGGCCGCCCCATTCCCCGCATCCAGTGGAGTATGTTTGGCATTTGGGTGTTTGCGATCCCGTGGACCGCGTTTGCCCTGTTTTGGACAGCCATGGCATATGCCGGCACGCAATCCGCCACGAATGAGGAATGGAGCTGGCTATCGCTGGCCTTCCCCCTATTCGGTGTGCCGTTTATCGTCGTCGGGTTGGGCATGATGGCCGCACCACTATATCCGCTATATGCAGCTCGTAAGGTGATATTCGCGGTCACTGATCAAAGGTTGATCAAACTGACACTGCGCAAAAGCCTCACGTCCATAACGATCCCTGCTGAAAGAGTAGGGCTGATCACGCGAAAAGAGCGTTCTGACGGATCAGGAACGCTGCGGATTGCGACCCATATCGGTGTCGATAGCGACGGGGATAGGACCACGCACACATTCGATATAGGCGAAGTTGCCGCAGTGATGGACGCAGATGATGCGATCAGCGCAATGATTGCCCGGTCAAAACGCCGTACAGCTACTGCTTAATCTTTCAGCTTCCAGCCTGATTTCAGCAGCGCATAGGTCATTATCGCCAGCACGACGTTAAACACACCCAGACCAATGGCGCTTTGAATGACGGCCCAATTGGTATCGCCGATGTCGCTTTGGCCCAGGAATCCAAAACGGAACCCCGAAATGACATAGAAAAACGGGTTGAGCCGGCTGATCATTTGGAAGGCGGGCGCCAGATTATCGATCACGTAAAACGTGCCTGACAGCAGTGAAAGCGGCGCAACGATAAAATTGCTGATCGCTGCGTTGTGATCAAATTTCTCTGCCCAAATCGAAGTCATCAACCCCAGCAAGGCCAGCATCACCGCGCCCATCAGGCCGAACCACACAATCGCCCATGGATGCGCCGCAGCCAGCGACACGCCTGGCCATAATGCCATCGCGAGCGCAACCGCGCCGCCGACGAAGATGGCGCGTGTGACCGCCGCAGCGACAATACCGCCCATCAGTTCACCTTCCGACAAAGGCGGCATCAGCAGATCGATAATCGTACCTTGGATTTTGCCTGCCAGCAGGGAGAAGCTGGAATTGGCGAAGGCATTCTGCATCATGCCCATTACAATCAGGCCCGGTGCAACAAATGTGGCGAACGGAACGCCCAGAACTTCGCGGCCCGAACGCCCCAAAGCAACCGTAAAGATCACCAGAAACAGCAAGGTTGTGACAGCAGGTGCCCAAATGGTCTGCGTCTGCACCTTTAAAAAGCGGCGAACCTCCTTTATATAGAGGCTCCATAACCCAATGTGGTTGATGCCAGTGATAATTGGCACCCCCCGCGCGGGAAATTCGCTCGCTGGAGACTTGCTGGTGTTCTGCTGTGTTCGGGCTTGATCGGCCATAGCCGCGCGCCTAGGACTTAAGGCAGAAACTGGCAAGTATCTCTTAAATGAGTCGCCTGATAAATTTTTTAATTGGATAGTGTGAATGAGCTGGACTGACGAACGCATCGGTGTTTTGAAAAAGATGTGGGAAGGCGGTTCCACCGCTAGCCAGATTGCTGAAGAACTGGGCGGGGTAAGCCGGAACGCGGTAATTGGTAAGGCTCATCGGCTTGGCCTAAAATCGCGCCCTTCCCCTGTGAAGGCAAGCGACAAGAAGAAAGCTCCTGCAGCCAAGAAGGCGGCCCCGAAACCGCCACCGGTTAAGAAATCACAGGCAAAAATGCCTCCGCGCACGGCAGCGACAACGCCCGCTCGCCCGGCAAGCAATGCGGTTGAACAAGCTGCGCGTGCCGCCGGTGCAAACATTCCGTCACAACCAATCCCCAACAAGGCGCCTTCTTTGCCGAAGATCGTATCTGTCGGCCCAGGCGGGTTCTTGCGCCAAGGCCCGGGTGATCAACAACCGCCTATCCCGCCAGCCCCGCCACGGCGCTTGGTACCGGCGAAACCAAGTCCGGAGATCGCAGATAAGACGAGCCTGCTCGATTTGTCTGACAAAGTGTGCCGCTGGCCTATGGGGCACCCTGGCGAACCGGATTTCCACTTTTGTGGTGGGACAGTGAACCCCGGCTTTCCCTATTGTGTGGAACATTGCGGTCGCGCATTCCAAGCGCAATTGCCGCGCGGCCAGCGCCGTCCCCCGCCGCCACTGCCTTTCGGCGGACCGCGAGTGCGATAACCCCTTGCTGCATGAAAATTTAAACGGTCCGTCAGCAATGGCGGGCCGTTTTTCTTTGATTGGCTGTCACAAAGGGTTGAAAGCGTGTGATGGTTGGCGCATCCGTTGTTACCCCATGAATATGCGTTTTTTCTTCTCCCACTTCGCCGCGCTCTTCGTGTTGGTCATTGCGCTCACTGGATGCGTACCAACAGAGCCGAGGGGGCCGTTAGTGTTGGCAGCGTCGAGCTTGCAGCAACCGCTGGAAGAGCTGGCGGAACAATGGACGGCTGCCGGGAATGATCCGCCCCAGTTCTCCTTTGCATCCTCCGCTGCATTGGCACGCCAGATTGAAAACGGGTCCGCTGGCGACATATTCATTTCCGCCGATAGGCAGTGGACTGATTATCTCACCAAAGCGGGCAACATCGCCCCGAGTGAAGTCGTTGCAATAGCGGGAAACACTCTGGTTGTCGCAGCACCGGCGGGGCCCACCCCCCCTTCCCTGCAAACATTGGCCCAAGCAAACCGGATTGTTACCGGCGACACCCAAGCTGTTCCGCTGGGGCGGTACGCCAAAGAAGCGCTGACCGCCGCCAATCTGTGGGATTCGACCGAACCAAAAATCATCAACGCGGCCAGCGCACGCGGCGCTCTGGTAAAGCTGGCGCGCGGCGAAGTTGATGCCGGCATTCTCTATACCAGTGACGCACAGGGCGTTGAAACAATCGCAGCCACACCGATCCCCCGCGAAAGCCACAGCCCGATCGTGTATATGGCGGTCAAACTACCGGCCAGCGCGCACCCTGATACCGACGGTTTCCTGGGCTTTATTGCCTCGCCCGAAGCTGTGAAGGTCTTTGATCGATACGGTTTTATTCGCCCATGACGGCCCCGCTCAGCTCGGCAGAATGGGAAATAATCGCTCTATCCTTGCAAGTCAGCATCTTCGCCATTGGGCTGGCACTGCCAGTCGCTTACGGCATCGCTTGGCTATTGGCGCGGCGTAGGTTCCCGGGCCGGTTCATTCTGGACGGGGTGGTTCATCTCCCGCTGATATTGCCGCCGGTTGTGACCGGCTATGTGTTGCTGCTGCTGTTTGGGCGGAATGGGCCGATTGGCGGTGTTCTGGATGACGTCTTTGGTATTTCACTGACATTCTCCTGGCTCGGCGCGGCCTTGGCGGGGGCTGTAATGGCGCTCCCCCTGATGGTGCGCGCCATCCGCCTGTCGATTGAGGCAGTTGACCAAAAGTTGATCAATGCCGCCAAAACGCTCGGAGCCTCCCGCTGGCGCGCATTCGCTACGATCACTCTACCGCTTAGCCTTCCGGGCATTCTGGCAGGAACAGTGCTCGGCTTTGCACGCAGCATTGGGGAGTTTGGCGCAACCATCACCTTTGTGTCGAACATCGCAGGCGAAACCCGTACGTTACCGCTCGCGATCTACAACGCGTTGCAGATCCCGGGAACGGACATCCAAGTCGCCCGGCTGGCGATATTGTCCGTTCTGTTATCGCTTGGCGCGCTTCTACTCAGTGAGTGGCTTGTCCGCCGGTCTGATCGGGATAGCGCCCATGTCGTTTGATATTCAGATCACCAAACGGCTGGGTGATTGCACGGTAGAGTGCGTGATGCAAAGCGATGCACAATTGGTCGCTTTGGTCGGCCCGTCAGGGCAAGGCAAAAGCTCTGTTTTGAACTGTATTGCCGGGCTGATTCGGCCTGATAGCGGGCACATCATTGTTGGCGGACACACACTGTTTGATGCCAAACGCCAGATCGACATCCCGACAAAGCTGCGCGGCTGCGGGTATGTTTTCCAAGAAAACCGGCTGTTCCCGCATCTGACGGTGGAACAGAATCTACGCTATGGAGACAATCGAAATTCTGAACCGGCTCAGCACACCCTTGCCGAAATCACTGATCTGTTAAACATCTGCGCGCTTCTGGATCGCAAGCCAGCCACTCTGTCGGGCGGTGAACAGCGCAGAGTGGCTATCGGGCGCGCCTTAATGTCCAATCCCAGCATAGTTTTGCTGGATGAACCGCTGACCTCATTGGATCGCGATCGGGGCGAAACTATCTTGACGATTGTTGATCAATTGCGCCGCGAAACCGATACCCCGATTATGTATGTCACCCATCAAATGGCGGAAATAGAACGCTTGGCCTGCCCCACTTTTACGCTTAGCTAAATCACGCAAGCGGGCAGCAGCATACGACCCGCGATCAATCGATCTGTTGGAGAAACCCATGCCGCTTACGCTACACGCAGCCACAGTCCCGACTTGGCTTCAAATCACCCAAGGCACTCGCGGCCTGATCGATGTGGCGGAAGCCTGGTGTTCGGACAATAACCAGCCTGCCAGCACGCTTTTGGATGCAAAATTGGCTGACGATATGTGGCCATTTGCGCGCCAAGTGAAATGCGTCTGGATGCAAAGCGCCCATGCACTCAATGCCGTTCAGTCCGGCCAGTTTGAACCGGAATTGTCTGACCCGCCGACCGATTTTGACGGGCTTCGCCAAATCCTTGATACTGCCCGCGATACTATGCTGGCTGTCGATCCCTTGGCATTGGACGCATCGGCGGACAAACAGGTGGATTTCGTATTTGGCGGCAAAGTACGGATGAGCTTCACCGCGCAAAACTTCTTGCTCGGTTTTAGCAATCCCAACTTCTTTTTCCACGCGACAACGGCTTTTGACCTGCTGCGAATGAAAGGCCTCAATGTCGGTAAGCGGGACTATCTCGGCTCCCTACCTATTCTAGGCTGACAGACACGATTTTACGTGGGCAGCTCTTGCCCGACAGGTGGAACTTCGGTCATGAGCACCCTCAATGTAAAATTGAAGGTGTCTATAATGTCTAATACCATTTTTAAAACCAGCTGCGCCGCGTTGGCCGCACTGTATACGCTGTCTGCCTCACCTGCGCTCGCCAAGCTGCCAGAACCGGTGAAGGCAATGATAGATGCCGCTATCGAGACAGGTGACGTTGATAAGGTCACCACCGTTCTCGATTTGGCCAAGGCCACCAATCCTGATGATGCCGCCGAAGTGGATGCGATCAGTGCCGATTTCGCGGCCGCGCAGCAGCAATTGGCTGCACAAGAAGCTGCCGCAGAAGAAGAGAAAATCCGGTCTGCAGGGCTGTTTCAGAACTGGTCTGGCCAAGGGCAAATCGGTGCCTTCCGCTCTACCGGGAACAGCAGCAATACCGGCCTTACCGCTGGCATAGAACTGCAACGGACCGGGATTAACTGGCGGCATAAACTCAACGCTTTGGCCGATTATCAGGAAACCGCCGGCGTCACCACGCGCGAGCAATTTCTGGTTGCATACGAGCCAAATTATCAGTTGAATGACCGGGTATTCCTATATGCTTTGGGCCAATATGAGCGTGACCGCTTCCAAGGGTTCTCTTCGCGCATTTCCGCATCCGGCGGCCTCGGCTACCGGGTTATCGATACAGACAGCACCCAATTGTCCGTCAAAGCAGGTCCCGCCTATCGTAAAACGAGCTTCATAAATGGCGGCAGCACCAGCGATATTGCCGGCCTGGCAGCGCTCGATTTTGACTGGCAAGTATCGGATACTGTCAAGCTGACACAGGATGCCAGCGCGTTCATTCAGTCCGGCAACAGCACATATATTTCAACCACCGGGCTCGAAGCGGGCCTTGGCGGCGGCCTATCCGCCCGTGTCGCCTATGCTATCGAGCATGACACTGCCCCTCCTGCAGGGGCTGTTAAAACAGACACGCTCACGCGCTTCACTCTGATCTACGGCTTCTAATCCGGTCAAGCACGCGCGAACCAGATGGTGTGGCGCGGCCCCTTATTGTTAGGCCGCGCCCGCACCTCCCGAACTTCGACGGCAAAGCCCGCTTTCTCCAGACGGCGGGTAAAGCGGGGGTCTTGTGCAGCCGACCAGATGGCCAGTACGCCGTTTAGGGCCAATGCTTCGCGCGCCTGACGCAAACTGCGCGGGGAATAGAGCTTGTCATTCTCTGGCCGGACCAAACCGTCAGGCCCATTGTCCACATCCAGCAGAATGGCATCGAATTGCGGACGCATACCGTCGGCTGCCTCAGCAATAGGGTCCGCCACGTCGGTCATATCCAGCGTAAGGCGCGGGTCACTCAGACAATCGCCTGTGTGATGCGCCATCGGGCCTTTCGCCCATTCAATGATTTCAGGCACCAGCTCTGCCACCACAACTTTGGCATCACCGGGCAAACGGGCAAGCGCCGCTCGCAACGTAAAACCCATGCCATATCCGCCAATCAGCATATGCGGGCGTTCCGCTGTCAGCCGATCAATCGTCAGCTCAGCCAATTGCTCCTCGGAAAACTGCATCCGGGTGCTCATCAGCTCGTTTCGCTCCAGCGTGATCATATGATCGCGGCCATGCGAAATAAGTTGAAGCTCTGCCCCGCCGGGGACCTGAGCGGTGTCGATTAATTTGCGTTCTAACATGCGCCGCGCTTAGACGATCTCGTCCTCATCGAACAGGCCATCTGCGAAAACAGCCTCTTCGATATTACTCAACCGGTCTTCAGCCGTGCCCGGTATCTCCACCTCTGCGACATGAACCAGCGCATCGCCTTGATTGACCACTGGCAAATTGCTGCGCCCGATAATGATCCCGCAGATCGGGGATGGCACGGCAATGTCATTATCGCCGAATGGGTCTGTCAAATACCCGACCGCCTCACCTTCTGTCACCAAAGCACCGCTGGGCTTGGTTGCCCGAAACAGTCCCCCAAGCGGCGCGCGCACCCACGTGGACCGCCGGCTGCGGACAGATTTTGCCCCGGCCTTGCGCGGCAATTTCACACCCATGTCCAGATGATGCATGACGCGCAGAATGCCTTGCACAGCCACGCGAATGCTCAGCTCGTCAAACCGCAAAGCCTCGCCCGCTTCCACCAATAAGACATCACAATCATGATCCGCCGCTGTTTGCCGCAAAGACCCCTCACGCAGTTTGGAAACTATCACTGCGGGCGCACCGAATATGGGTGCAAGCTCTTCTGCCACCGGACGATTATCACTGATGCGCACTTGCGGCAGGTTTTCGCGGTGCAAGCCGGCGGTGTGAATATCCACCCCGATATTGCTGCGCGCGATAATTTCAGTCGTAAAGCAATGCGCCAATTGGGACGCAAGCGATCCGGTAGAATTCCCCGGGAAACACCGGTTCAGATCGCGGCGATCCGGCAGGTATCGCTGATGCGCAACGAAGCCATACGCATTCACAATCGGAATACACAGTAACGTTCCGGCAAGCCGGTTTGCCGATACCGATTTGAGCAATCGGCGGACCACTTCGACCCCGATAATCTCATCCCCATGCACACTTCCGCTGACGAACATCACCGGCCCGGGCTTCTTGCCATGAATGACCCGTACCCGAAGCGAAACTTCCGTGTCGGTCGGCAAGCGGCTGACAGGAATATCAATGGTTTCGGTGGTTCCGGGCGCGATAAAATGGCCGGCAATCTCAAAATGCGGAACAGGTGCGGCTTTGGGCACAGGTATTTACCTTGCAATAATGCGGACACACTTATCCGGCGCGGCGCGTTTGCGCCGGATTGCCGGAAAAGGGAAGCCGCAAAAGAAAAGGGGCCGCGATCGCTCGCAGCCCCTTCCTATCAGTTTGAAGTGACGATTAGTCCTTCAGGAAATCCGGAACGTGACTGTCACCGCCACCGTTTCCATCCCCGGAACCACCTTTGTCACCGCCGCCACGTGGCCCGCGACCACGGCCGCCACCGTCACGGCCACCGCCGCGTGGACGGCGATCACCGCCGCCGCGTGGTTTGTTTTCGCGTGGTGGGCGTGTGTCTTCCAGCTCTTCGCCAGTTTCTTGGTCAACTACGCGCATCGACAGGCGGACTTTGCCGCGCTGGTCGATCTCCAGAACCTTGACCTTAACTTCCTGACCTTCGGAGACAACGTCACCAGGCTTTTCAACACGCTCGTTCTTCATTTCGGACACGTGGACGAGACCGTCCTTGCCGCCCATGAAGTTCACGAATGCACCGAAATCGACGATGTTGACGACTTTACCTTCGTAGATTTTGCCGACTTCGGCTTCTTCTACAATGCCTTCGATCCATTTCCGTGCAGCTTCAATCTGCGAACCGTCGGAAGACGAGATCTTGATTGTGCCTTCATCGTCAATGTCGACCTTGGCACCGGTTTCCGCAACGATTTCACGGATAACCTTACCGCCAGTACCGATGATGTCGCGGATCTTCGATTTGTCGATCTGCATGGTTTCGATACGCGGTGCGTGCTGGCTGACTTCGGTCCGGGCATTGCCCAGAGCTTTAGTCATTTCGCCAAGGATGTGAGCGCGGCCGCCTTTGGCCTGCTCCATCGCGGTTTCCATGATTTCTTTGGTGATACCAGCGACTTTGATGTCCATTTGCAGCGAGGTAATACCGCGCTCCGAACCGGCTACTTTAAAGTCCATATCGCCCAGGTGATCTTCATCACCCAGAATATCGGACAGAACGGTAAACTCGTCACCTTCAAGGATCAGGCCCATCGCGATACCCGAAACCGGATATTCGATTGGAACACCAGCATCCATCATCGACAGACAGCCACCGCAAACAGTCGCCATCGAAGACGAACCGTTGGATTCGGTAATGTCAGACAGAACACGGATGGTGTACGGGAAGTCTTCCACCGATGGTAGCACAGGGTGCAGCGCACGCCATGCGAGCTTACCGTGACCTGTTTCGCGGCGGCTAGTGAAGCCGAAGCGGCCGACTTCACCAACCGAATAGGGCGGGAAGTTGTAATGCAGCATGAAATTGGAATAGCTCAGCCCTTCCAATCCATCGATCATTTGCTCTGCATCTTTGGTACCCAAGGTGACAGTACAGATCGCCTGTGTTTCACCGCGAGTGAACAAGGCCGAACCGTGGGTACGGGGCAGCAAGCCAACCATCGCTTCAATCGGGCGGACTTCATCCGTTTTACGGCCATCAATACGCTGACCGTCTTTCAAGATTGCACCACGAACGATTTCTGATTCCAGCTTCTTAACCGCTTTACCGGCAGTCATTTGTGTCTGGCCATCTTCTTCGGCGTAAGCGTCTTTGGCTTTCGCACGCACTGCATTCAAAGCGTCTGACCGCTCTGACTTATCAGTCAACTTATACGCAGCGGCGATATCATCACCAACAAGGCCGCGCAGCTTTTCTTTGATTTCGGCAGTATCGTCCGAAGTATCAATTTCCCAAGGTTCCTTGGCAGCTTGCTCAGCCAGTTCGACGATCGCGCCGATGACTTTGCGGCTTTCCTCATGCGCAAACATGATCGCGCCGAGCATTTCTTCCTCGGTCAATTCCTTGGCTTCGGATTCAACCATCATCACAGCATCGTTGGTTGCTGCAACCACAAGGTCGAGACGGCCATCATCGCCCAATGCATCCGAAATGCTTGGGTTGAGAACATATTCACCGTCAGTGGAGAAGCCAACGCGGGCTGCGCCGATTGGGCCCATGAATGGAACGCCGGAAATAGTCAGAGCAGCAGACGCCGCGATCATCGCGACAATATCCGGCTCTGTTTCGCCGTCATAAGACATGACCTGCGCGATTACGTTGATCTCGTTGTAGAAACCTTCTGGGAACAGCGGACGACACGGACGGTCGATAAGGCGGCTGGTCAGTGTTTCTTTTTCAGTGGCACGGCCTTCACGCTTGAAGAAGCCGCCCGGGATACGGCCAGCAGCCGAGAATTTTTCTTGATAATGTACGGTCAGCGGGAAGAAGTCCTGGCCTTCACGTACAGATTTAGCGGCGGTTACTGCGCACAGCACCACGGTTTCGCCATAAGTTGCCAGAACAGCGCCGTCTGCTTGACGGGCAATCTGACCAGTTTCGAGAGTGAGGGTTTTGCCGCCCCATTCAATCGATACGGTTTTCTTGTCGAACATGTATTTTCCTTATGAACCCACGCGGCCACATTGCTGCGCGGGGCCTTCTTGTTTCCGGGAGTGCCGGCCCGGGCCGGTGTGGAACCTCTTTGGCTCCGATAGACCCCTGCGCCGAATTGCGAAGGGTGTCTGATAGTCAAAGGGCGGCCCGTTTCCGGCGCCGCCCCCTGTCATTCTTATTTACGCAGACCCAATTTCTGGATCAGTTCGTTGTAGCGGGCCACGTCGATCTTTTTCAGATAGGCGAGGAGGCTACGGCGCTTATTGACCATCATCAAAAGGCCACGGCGGGAATGGTTATCCTTGTGGTTCGCTTTGAAGTGGTCGGTCAGGTTGCGAATGCGCTCTGTCAGGATAGCAACTTGGACTTCTGGTGAACCAGTGTCGCCTTCAGCAGTTGCGTATTCTTTGATAATTTCTTGCTTGCGATCTGCAGCTACAGTCATGTTTTTACTCCGCGACATCGGATAGGTTAAAACCCCTGACGACCTTAGCCGTACCGCTTTCAAGCTCCAGCAATGCCACCGGTATATCCCGGTGGAATCCGCAATAGAGCCCGTCTGCTTGGGGCTGCCCGGTAAGAACGCGGCCCTGACGGACTGCGCCTGCCTGATCGGACGAGAGGATAAGGGCCGGGATGTCGTCCAGCCCCGCCTCCAAAGGCAGGATTACTTCTTCAAGTGGCGCGCCCTTACCAATCTCGTTCAATTTGTCTAGCGAAATCGCCTGTTTTTCGGTGAACGGGCCGGCCTTTGTCCGGCGCAAATATGTGACATGGCCAACCGTGCCCAGCGCCCGCGCAATATCGCGCGCTAAGGACCGGATATAGGTACCTTTGCTGACATGCGCTGTCAGAGTGATAGCATCGGCCAATTCCAGCGGTGCGCCCACATCATAGGGATCCGGCCTGCCCGCCGTTGTGGCAAAGGCGGAATCGGGCAGATCACCCGCATCATACCCTGCCCCCATGGTGAGCGAATAGATCGTTACCGCACGGGTCGTCAGCTCCACCTCTTCACCGGCGCGCGCCAGATCATAGGCCCGCTTGCCGTCCACTTTCAGCGCGGAATAGGCAGGCGGAACTTGGTCAATCTCTCCGGTAAAATGTTCCAATATCGCAGCGACAGCCGCCATTGGCGGACGGCGATCACTTGTTTCGGTGACGTCCCCTTCTGTGTCGAGCGTGCTGGTTTCCTCGCCAAACTGGATGGTGAATTCATAGATCTTGCTGGCATCCAGCATCCGCCCCGCCAGCTTGGTCGCTTCGCCTAAAGCGATCGGCAACACGCCTTCCGCCAGCGGATCCAGCGTGCCGCCATGCCCGGTTTTAGTTTTGGCATAGCCGCCCTCGCGCAAGTTGCGCTTGACCGCTGCAACCGCTTGTGTGCTGCCCAGCCCGCGCGGCTTATCCAGAATGATCCAGCCGTTTGGCGCGGGTTTTTTGGTGGGGTCTGTCATTCAGCCCCGATAGCGCCTCACCGGCCAAGCTGGAAGCGCGCTGTCTGCCCGAAGACCAGTTTATTGCTCACCAGCGCAGTCACAATCGACAAAGCCAGCGTAATCGCCATGCCGTGGATGTAGTGGAACGGCTGCCAGATCATGCTGAAATATGCGTAGAACGCGACGCCCGCGACCACGCCGATCATCGCCGCACCGGCCTTCACATCGCGGAATACCAGACACACGATAAAGGCCGACAGGATCGGCATGGACAGCAAGCCGTAGAGTTCTTGCACCGTATTGATCAGGCTTTCCTGACTGGAGAAAAACGGCACCAGCATCAATGCCAGTACCGACATAGCAATCGACACCATACCGCTCAGGAAAGGAACCGATTTCGGCTTACCGACATAGGCCTCGTGAACATCGCAGACATACAGCGCAGCAGACGCATTGAGGATGGAATTAAACGTGGTCAGCACGGCCGCTGCGATGGCCGCTGCGAATGCACCGGATAACCACACCGGCAACACATCACCCACGATACGGCCGTAAGCGGGATCCCCAATATCGCCGTATAATTTATACGATACGATGCCCGGGATCACCACAATTGCCGGCACAATCAGCAAGCGAATTCCGGCTGCGGCCAGCACGCCCTTTTGCGCTTCCTTGATATTGGGCGCGGCCATCGCCCGCTGGGTAATTGTCTGGTTGGTGGACCAGTAGAATGTCTGGATGAAGATCATCCCCGTCAGCAGCGTGTGCCACGGAATGGGGCTGTCATTATCGCCGATCAAGGTGAGCCGTTCCGCCGGAATGCCCGATAGATCGAAATCAATTGCCGACAGTGCAAGATACACAACGAGCAGCGCAAGGCCGAGGATCAGAACGCCGGAATAAGTATCGGACACAGCCACCGCCCTCAGCCCGCCGAAAATGGCATAGGCGGCCCCGACCGATGCGAGCACAACCGATGCGAACATCAAATTGTTCAGGCTGGTATCAATACCCGTCATCGATAGCAGGAACAGCGATCCGCCATAGAGGATTGCGGGCAGAAAAATGAACAGATTGCCGAATAGGAACAGCACCGAAATCAGCGCGCGAATATGTTTGTCGCCATATTTCTTCTGCAACAGTTCGGTCGTGGTGGTGCAGTTATTTTTGTAATAGACTGGCAGGAATACGAAGGTGAGGATCAGCAAGCCAAACACGGCGGCAAATTCCCACCACGCGAGCAGCGCCATCTGGTTGCCATTCATCCCGACCAGCTGATCGGTGGACAGATTGGTCAGCGTGATGGAGCCGGCAACAAAGTACCAAGTCAGGCCGCCATTGGCGAGGAAGTAGTCTTTCTCATCCGCTGCTTCACCCTTACCCTTACCGCGGCAGTGGAGGTAGGTTGCGAAGGCTATCAGCGCCGAAATCGCCAGAAATACGCCGATCTGGACCGGATTGTTCATTGATCTTCCCTCCCCCGCATATCGCGGGATTATCTCGATCTCTGCCGAGCTAAGAAGCCTTGCCTAGCCCGCTTTTTCCGCAATACCAATGGTTTCTATTTGCCAGCCGCCGATGATCTGCCAGAAGCCCCCTGTGGCTGATCTTACCATCCTTCGCGCCGCGGGCACTTTGGTTGTTCTGGAAACCGCAAAAGGCGCGCGCCCTGCGGTCCTTTATGCTGGCCCCGACATGGAAGGCGCAGCGCCGTCCAGCCTCGCACTGTTGCAAACCAGCCAGCATATTCCGGGCGGGCCGGAGCACCCCGTCCAACCCTCTTTGCTCAATCCGCTTGGCTCAGGCTGGCCGGGCGCGCCGGGTTTGGCCGCGCATCGCGGTGGAACGGATTGGGCCATTGATCTGCGGGTAAGCAAAGCCGAGCAGATTTCTGATTATCAGATCGATGTGCATTGCGCTGACGCAGAGGCCAATATCGCTGCCACCCACCATTTTGCACTGTGCCCGTCCACCGGCGTCTTGGGCTGCTCGGTCAGCCTCTCCAATATGGCCGAGCTGCCGATAGAGCTTGGCCATTGCGCTGCATTGTGCCTGCCGGTCGACAACCGCCTGACCGCCCTGCGGACATTTAGCGGCAAATGGGCGGATGAATTTAGAACCGACGACATTAAACGCTTTCGCGGATCATACGTGAGGGAAAACCGAGCCGGCCGGACAAGCCATTCTGACTTCCCCGGCCTGTATCTTGGCAGTGAACACACCAGCGAAGATCACGGCCTAGCGGCGGCATTCCACCTTGGCTGGTCGGGCAACAGCCAGTTGCGGCTGAGCACAGAGCAAGACGGGTCGGTGATTTTTCAGGCGGGCGAGTTGCTGTTGCCGGGCGAAGTTCAAATCGGCGGCACCTACCGCACACCTACGCTGCACATCTGCTGGTCCAATGGCGGCTATGGTGATGTTTCCCGCCGTCTGCAAAGCCATGTAACACAAAGGGTAATCCCAAGCTCCGCCGCCAATAAACCGCGCCCGGTTCATTACAACACATGGGAAGCGGTCTATTTCGATCATCAGGAAAATCGCTTGATCGATCTGGCGGAAAAGGCTGCTGGCGTGGGCGCAGAACGGTTTGTGCTGGATGATGGCTGGTTCGGCGGCAGACGCAGCGATGCGGCAGGCTTAGGCGATTGGTGGGTCTCGCGAGATGTCTATCCCGACGGGCTGCACGCCATCGCCCGCCGCGTTCGCGCATTGGGGATGGAGTTTGGCCTTTGGTTTGAACCTGAAATGGTCAATCCCGATAGCGATCTGTACCGCGCGCATCCCGATTGGGTTCTGGGCATTGACGGGTTGGACCCGATACCATCACGGCACCAGCTCACTCTTGATCTGACCAAGCCCGAAGTCAGCAGCTATCTGTTTGACACGGTCAGCGCCCTGATTGCCGAATATCAGATTGATTACATCAAATGGGATATGAACCGCGACACCCAGCACCCGGGAAGCGGCGGACGGGCTGTGATGCACAAACAGACCCGCGCGCTCTATACCTTGATTGACCGGATACGCACCGCGCATCCCGATACAGAGATTGAAACCTGTTCATCGGGCGGTGCGCGGGCCGATTATGAAATCTTGCGCCGGACCGACCGTATCTGGACGTCGGACAATAATGATGCCCGCCACCGCCACCAGATCATGCGCGGGGCGAGCCACTTCTTCCCTCTCAGCATTCTGGGCAATCATGTTGGCCCCAAGCAGTGCCATATCACTGGCCGGATGTTCGCGATGCACTTTCGCGCAGCCAGCGCAGTCTTTGGTCATATGGGGATGGAGCTGGATCTCGCGGATGAAACTGAGCAAGACCGCGCGGTTCTCGCATCAGCGATTGCGCTTCATAAGCAATTTCGGGCGCTCATTCACGGCGGCGCGCATTACCGGATAGAGACCGAACGCTATCTCGCCGCGCAAAGCTGTGTCTCTTCGGGTCAGGATGAAGCGCTGACCAGCTGCGCGCTTTTGGATGTGTTCCCTGCCACCAAACCACCTTATTTGCGCTTCGCCGGTCTTGATCCTGATCTGCAATACCGGACGCGGATGGTGTGGCCGCAGCACAACCCATCGCTTTCCAGCCCTTCCATTGTGGATGCAGCGGACTTGACCGGCACCGGCTTTGTCGCCAGCGGTGCGGCGCTTATGGAACATGGTATGCAACTCCCGCTGACACATCCTGATACCTGCATGATTTTTCATAGCGAGGCGGTTGATGCATAATCCGCAGTCCTATGACCTGCTGGTTGTCGGCGGCGGTATTAACGGCGCCGGGATCGCCCGGGATGCTGCCGGCCGCGGGGCGAAAGTTCTGCTGTGCGAGAAAGACGATCTGGCCAGCCATACATCTTCGGCCAGCACCAAGCTGGTGCATGGCGGTTTGCGCTATCTTGAGCATTATGAATTCCGGCTGGTCCGCGAAAGTCTGATCGAGCGGGAGCGGCTGCTGGGTATGGCACCGCACATCATCTGGCCGCTGCGCTTTGTCCTGCCGCATGATAAGGGATTGCGCCCCGCGTGGTTGCTGCGGCTTGGCCTGTTCATGTACGATTATATCGGCGGCCGAAAAATCCTGCCGCCGACCAAAACAGTCAATTTACGCGCTCTGCCCCATGCGGATGTATTGGAAGAGCGACTGGTCAAAGGCTTCGAATATTCCGATTGCTGGGTTGAGGATTCCCGCCTTGTAGTCCTCAATGCGGTGGACGCGGCTGAACGCGGCGCGGATGTACGGACCAGAACGGAATGCACCGCTTTAACCCGCGATGGAGATATTTGGTCGGCGACACTCACACACGCCGACGGGGCGGCCGAAACGGTCACGGCACGCGCGGTCGTAAACGCGGCAGGTCCATGGGTAGATGCCGTTCTGGGCAGGGCCAAGCCGGACGACGCCCATAACAATCTGCGGTTGGTCAAAGGCAGCCATTTGGTGTTCCCGAAACTGTATGACGGGGATCATTGCTACATCTTCCAGAACAAGGATAACCGGATCGTGTTCGCCATTCCCTATGAGGGCGAATTCACCTTGGTGGGCACCACCGATCAGGCGTTTGAGGGCGACCCCAACGGGATCGATATTTCTGCCGAAGAATCCGCTTATATCTGCGACGCAATCAACGAATATCTCGCCACAGATGTGACGCCTGATGGCGCGATCTGGAGCTATGCCGGTGTTCGCCCGCTCTATGATGACAAGTCCGCCAACAATTCAACTGTAACGCGCGACTATGTATTTGAACTGGATGCCCCCGCTGGGGAGGCACCGATCTTGTCCATTTTTGGCGGTAAGATAACCACCTATCGCAAGCTGGCCGAACACGCGCTGCACAAGCTGTCCAAACTCGGCATTGTGGAGGCGGCACCCTGGACTGACGGGGCGACCTTGCCTGGCGGCGATATCGATGTGCATGGCTGGGGCACATTTGTGGCCACTATGCAAAGCCGATATGCGTGGTGCCCGCCTGCGGCCATGCGCCGTTTGTGCCGTGCCTATGGTTCACTGACGGCGGAATTGATCGGCGATGCGGCAGATTGGGCAGGAATGGGGCAGGAATTCGGCGCCGGTTTGACGGAGCGCGAAATTCGCTTCGTGATCGGCAAGGAATTTGTCAAAAGCGCCGATGATGTCCTGTGGCGGCGCAGTAAGTTGGGGCTCCACATGACTGCTGACCAGCGCGCTGAAGTCGCCGAGTGGTTCGCCCAGCATCAAGCAACCATCGCTTAATGACAGACAGCACCGCCTTGCTCGATACGCCTGCGCCGGGGGCCGTCCACCGCCGCAGCTTCTGCAAAGCCGATGGGCGGATGCTGTATCTATACGGCCGTGAGCCCCACCAGCTTGCCCCCCAGACGCAGGATCAAGACGATATTGCCACCGGCGGTGAGTTACGCTTTCACCCCTTGCGCGGTGAATGGAATATCTATGCCGCGCACCGGCAGAACCGGACCTTCAAACCCGCCGCAGCGGATGATCCGCTCGCCCCGACGATACCGGGCGGCGCGCATACGGAAATTCCGTTCTCTGATTTTGAGCTAGCTATATTCGAGAACAAGTTTTCGGGCCTCCATGCATTGGCCCCCGCCCCGCCAAGCTTGGACGGAATAGACCTCGCCGCAGCGACCGGTGCCTGCGAAGTCATTGTCTACACGCCAGAGGCCAAGGGCAGTTTGCACACTATCGGGCAGGACCGCCGCGAATTGCTGATCGCGGCTTGGATCGACCGGTACAAGGCTCTGTTTGAAAAGGGCTGCGAATACGTGTTGCCATTTGAAAATCGCGGGGACGAGGTTGGCGCGACTTTGCATCACCCGCACGGCCAAATATATGGATTTGGCAAAGTGCCGCTTGTGCAACAGATGGCTGCAAAAGCCTTCCAAGACGGATATAATCTCGCTGCAGAAATAGACACTGCGATGCCGGAATACGGATTGCATGAGGTGGATGGAATGGTTGCATTCTGCCCGCGATTTGCGCGCTTCCCGTATGAAGTCTGGATCGCGCCGCGCACCCGGCGCGCGGGGCCGTGGGACTGCACAACAAACGAACTTACAGGAATGGCAGAGCTGATGGGCGATGTGACACGCCGCTATGATGCGTTTTTTGGCAGACCGACGCCCTATATGTTTGCGCTGCATTCCGCGCCCAGAAACGGCGGCGACAATTACCATTTCACCGCGCAGTTCTACCCTCTGTTGCGCGGGCCGGACCGGGTAAAATACCTCGCATCGGTTGAACAGCATTCCGGTGTATTTACAGTGGATGTGATGCCAGAAACCGCCATTGAAGCACTAAGGGCAGTATAAATGGGCTTTACCGCGACATCCCCGGGCCGGGTCAATCTAATCGGCGAACATACCGACTATAATGGCGGCTGGGTGCTGCCCGCGGCCTTGTCTGTATCTTTGACAATTACTCTGAGCCCTAGAGCGGACCGTATCGTCACCATCGCGGCACAAGGGTACACAGACACAGCACAGCGCAGTCTGGATGATGCCGCAAGCGGTCATTGGTCCGATCCAGCGCTAGGCGCCTTGATCGAAGCGAATTCGCTCAAATTGCTGGCTGGCGGCGCTGACCTGAAGATTACTTCCAACATCCCCGCCGGATCAGGCCTGTCATCTTCTGCTGCACTGATCGTGACCATTTTAAAAGCTGCGCGCGAAGCGGCTGGTTCTGCTATGTCAGATACCGAAATCGCCGTGGCAGCACGCCGTGTTGAGAACAACTATATCGGCGTCCCGTGCGGCATTATGGACCAGATGGCCGTGGCCATTGCGCAGCCGGGCGAAGCGATGTCACTGGATACGGCCACACTGGACTATCACATCGTCGCGCTTCCCAATTCGCACGACATGGTGATCATCCATAGCGGGCAAACACGCCAGTTAACCGATGGACGCTATGCTGCGCGCAAAGAAGAATGCGACGCCGCCAAAGCGGTTTTCGTGACAGAAGAACTCTGCCTGCTCGATCCCGAAGATATCGAAGCTTTGGTCAGAATTGATCCGGTGCTGAAACGCCGCACGCTCCACTGCGCGACAGAGCATCGGCGCGTATTGGCCAGCATCACAGCGTTGGAACAAGGCGATATTGACCGCTTCGGCAGCCTGATGAATGACAGTCACGCATCGATGCGAGATGACTTTGAAATGTCCACGCCGGAAATCGATCTGCTGGTCGGGGATGCCATCAAGCTGGGGGCAACCGGCGCGCGCTTAACCGGCGGCGGCTTTGGCGGATGCATTGTCGCCTGTGTCGACCGGCGGCTGAGAGAGACCTGGCAAGCCGAATTGCTATCATCGCATCCAGACGCGCGGTTGATCGACGCGATTTGCCCGGAGTGATGTGGCCGGAATAATGTGGCCGGGCGCTTCAGGCAGACTGGCTCTGCCAATCCTCTTTCAGCAGCCCAAACACTGCTGTATCGCGAATATATCCGGTCCATGTCACGCGGTTCTTGCGCAATGTCCCCTCGTGCACAGCGCCCAGTTTCGCAACCGCCGCCATTGACCGGGCATTCCGGGTATCAACGCGAAATTCGATCCGGCGAAATCCCTTGCCGAACGCATTATCAATCAGCAGCCGCTTCATCGCCCGATTGAAATCCGTGCCGCGGACCACCGGGCGGATATAGGTTCCGCCAATTTCAACAACGCCAAACGGGTCAGGGTTGATGTAATTGGTCATGCCCGCAACCAATCCGGTCCGCATATCAATCGCTGCAAACTGCACCCAGCTTTCCATCTGATGGAATTGTGCCATCGCATCATCAAAACCCTCACCCAGCATATTGACCGGGTAGATATTCCATATCTCCTGATCCTCTGCACAGGCAGCGCGCAGGGGTTCGATATGGTGGTCTGCCAGCGGCTCCAACCGTACTAGACCAGCCTCCAAAACTGCGGAAAGTTTAGTCACGCAGCGCCTCGGAAAAATGTCTGCGGCACAAAGCGACATAGCGATCATTGCCGCCAATTTCGGTTTGAGCGCCAGCCTTCACTGCCTTACCCTCCTCATCAACCCGCAAGTTCATGCTCGCTTTGCGGCCGCAATGGCAAACGGCTTTCAATTCAACCAGCGAATCTGCGATCCCCAGCAGCGTCATTGAACCGGGAAACAATTCGCCCTGGAAATCGGTGCGCAGCCCGTAACACAGCACCGGGATGCCGGCCTTATCCGCCAAACGGGCGCAGTGCCACACTTGGTCTTTGGTCAAAAACTGGGCCTCATCGATCATCACGCAATCAATCGGTTCGACGCGGTGGGCAGAAGACACGCTTTCCCACAGGTCGGTAGTAGCGGTATACCGGTGCGCTTCTGCCCCCAGCCCGATCCGGCTTTCAATCGCCTTCTCCTCGGAACGGTCATCCAGCTGGGCAGTCCATAACATGGTGTTCATACCGCGTTCGCGATAATTGAAATCTGCCTGCAACAAGGTTGTGGACTTACCGGCGTTCATCGACGCATAGTAGAAGTATAGTTTTGCCATGACGGGTCTGTAACCGGATTCCCCTGTGGTACGAAAGAGTAAGCAGATAAGAGGATGTGCAAATGACCGAAGTGAAGCCATCAGAAACGGCTAGCACGGGTATTTTGGGATGGATTGAGCGGACCGGGAATAAGCTACCCGATCCGGTTTTCCTGTTCTTTGGCCTCATCCTGTTCCTGATGGCCATTTCCGTTGTCGCCAGCCTGGCGGGGCTTTCTGCGGCTCATCCGGTCGAAATTGATGATGCCACAGGGCAAGCCAAGATACTGGCTGCACAAAGCCTGTTCTCGCCAGAGAATATTCAGCGCCTATGGGTCGAAATGCCCAAGACATTCACGCATTTTCACCCGCTGGGATACGTATTGGTCGTAATGCTGGGTGCCGGTGTGGCCGAACGTGCCGGACTGTTCGGCAGCGCCATGCGTGCAGGTGTCGCCAATGCGCCAAAACTGCTGCTTACTCCCTTGGTCGTGCTGGTCGGAATGCTGGGTAACTTGGCAGCGGACGCGGCCTATGTGGTCCTCATCCCGCTCGCTGGTATTATCTTCCACGCTGCTGGACGGCATCCCATCGCTGGTATCGCGGCGGCTTTCGCGGGCGTATCGGGCGGCTTTTCCGCAAACTTGTTCCCCGGCCAGCTGGACGCATTGCTGTTCGGCATCACCGAAGCGGCGGTAGAAACCGTATTCGGCGATTACAGTTCCAACATTGCGGGCAATTGGTTCTTCATTGTCGCCATGACCTTCATCTTCCTGCCGGTCATTTGGTATGTGACAGATCGCATCATTGAACCCCGCTTGGGCGCGTTTGATCCATCCAAAGCGGGTTCGGCTGCTGCTGACGATACAGCGCAAGGGGCGCTTTCTGCTGATGAGCGCAAGGGCCTGCGCTGGGCCGGTCTTGCGGTATTGGCCGTCGTCGCATTGTGGCTGTTCTTCACCTTCGGTCCCGGCACGCCTTTAATCGACGAAAGCGCGTCTGCAGAGGCGCGGCTTAATCCGTTTTACCAAAGCCTTGTTGGCGGGTTCCTTGTCCTCTTCCTGTTTGCCGGTTGGGCTTATGGTAAGGCTGCGGGGACAATTGGCGACCACCGTGATCTGGTAAAAATGATGAGCGAGAGCATGGCGGACCTCGCCTATTATCTCGTGCTGGCCTTTGCTGCTGCGCATTTCGTCGCGATGTTTGCATGGTCCAACCTTGGCCTGATTCTCGCGGTTCACGGGGCTGACTTCCTGCAAACATCCGGCCTTCCGGCATGGGCGTTGCTGGCGGGTATCATCCTGTTCACAGGGGTGCTCAATCTGTTTGTCGGATCGGCAAGCGCCAAATGGGCCCTGCTCGCGCCGGTTTTGGTACCCATGCTGATGCTGCTTGGAATTTCGCCTGAAATGGCAACCGCAGCCTACCGTGTGGGCGATGGCGCGACCAACATCATCACCCCGCTGATGGTCTACTTCCCGCTGATCCTGATCTTCTGCCAACGCTGGCAAAAAGATTTCGGGCTGGGCAGTCTGGCAGCGACCATGTTGCCATATTCTATCGGGTTGATGGTTGCCGGCTTGGCGATGGCGATTGGCTGGGTCGTGCTCGATCTGCCGCTTGGACCGGGCGCCAGCGTATTTATCGACATTCCATCCTCGGCCGCCGCCACAACAACGACTGGATAGACAATGCGCATCGCCCAATGGATCCTAGCGCCGCTGGCATTGCTGCTCCTCACCGGGGCGGCAATGCCGCTGCGCTATGTCGTGGATCCAGCAGGCAGCAACGTATCCGCCAAGGTCGGCTTTTTGGGGATTGGCAGCAAAACAGCCGGTTTCCCCGATATGTCCGGCACAGCACAAATCCAGCCGGACCGATTAGATAGCTTGGCCTTGGACGTGTCGCTGGATGCACGATCATTGACCGCGCCAGACAAACTCACACTCAGCCGCCTTCGCGGGGAAAAGTTCTTCTGGGTCGAAAAATATCCGACAGTGCGATTTGTTGGATCGACCCTGAAAATGACTGGAGATCGCAGAGGGCTGGTCGATGGGAAGCTGACAGCGCGCGGCGTGACCCAGCCTGTTCAATTGGCGGTGACCTTCGACACACCGCCAGCCAGTGCCAAGCGCGGCCAGCCGCTGACCATTCGCGGAGAAACGACCATCAACCGCCGTGATTTCGGTATGAAGTCCTATTCACTGATCGTCGGCAAGAACGTGACGATCAAACTGAAAGCCCGGATGGTTCCGCGCTAACCCCTCAGGCGTCGTCCTCATCCAGATCGCGCATAACCTTGGGGTCATTCAAAAGCTGCTCGATCCGGCTTGCCTCGTCAAAACTCTCATCCGGCTTGAATTTCAGCTTAGGGGCGAATTTCAGGCCCAACCTTTTGGCCACTTCGCGCTGAAAGAATGCGGTGTTGGTTTGCAGTGCTTTGACCACAACCGCCTCTTCTTCGCCTAGTAGCGGCTTCACATAGACAGTCGCATTACGCAGATCGGGTGTCATGCGAACTTCGGTTACGCTGACAGTTGTCGCGCTCAGCGTATCATCATGCACCTCTTGGCGCGCCAGCAGCTCTGACAGGATATGCCGGACACGCTCGCCCACTTTCAGGACCCGGACCGATTGCTGTTCGGGGGTTGAATGTTGTTTAGCCATCTGCCTGTTCCAACTCTTCCAATTTGCTCACAACCCGCTTCAGGCTGCGCATATTGCGTGCCGTGCCGCGCAGACCAAGCCTTCGCTCGATAAAATCGCCGGTGAGATTGCTTCGCCCTACCCCGTCGACATAGTCGACGTGCAGTGCATTGGTACCTGCGGCGATACGCTCCTGACCTCTGCCTTCATGATCCATGATCAACGCCTTGACCTGATGTTCCCCCGGCGTGCCTTCCAGAAATATCGTGTGGACGAACTTTTCCTCGCCGCCATTATCCTTATCCGGTCCGAAAGGGTTTTCAGCGATAATCGCCTCAACCTCGGCGCGGGTACGCACGGCGACGAAACTCTCAATGTCGAACTCGTCATGGATGATCCATGCCATCTTCTCCGCCAAACCTTCGGACGGGCATTCCGGATGCGTGAACAGCACATTGCCGCTCGCCGCGACGGTTTCTACATCGTCAAAATCTTCATAGCGCAAGACGTGGCGCAAATCGTCCATCAGCAGCTTGTTGCTGCCGACATTGATGGACCCCAGAAAGGCGACGAAACGCGGCATCGTTATAGTCCGGGGTTTTCGGTCGGGATGCAGGTCGATGTGGCGCGGGCCAGCAGCTTCCCGTCAGTATCGAACAGTTCCGCTTCCAAAAACACCACGCGTCGTCCCGCTTTCACAACCCGGCCCTTCGCGCTCAATGCGCCTTGCGGGACCGGTTTTAATAGAGAGAAATTGACGTCCAGCATCAATGGCGAATGCGTTCCATCGGTTGCATGGGTATAGGCCCAGCCCATCGCTTCATCCAAGAAACCGGCGACCAGTCCGCCCTGCACACTGCCACGCGGAGTGATAAAGCTTTCAGGTGCAGTGAAGCCCATGGTGATGGTTTGCGTTTCTTTATCGAACGACTGGAACTCTGCCCCCATCAACTGGGCATGAGGCCAGGCTTTGGTCATGAAATCTCTCATGCTTCGCTTCCCGGAACGTCTGTTGGCATGGCAGTGGATGTGGCACGGGCGAGCAGATTGCCGTCTTTATCATATAGCTCGCCTTCCAAAAATGCGATCCGCCGACCTTGGCGTATAACGCGGCCTTTGGCGGTAATCGTTTCGAGCGGCACCATCCGGCAAAATGTCATATTGAGATCAAGATTGAGCGGCAGCAATTCGCCGTCTGTCGCGGCGAGCAATGCCGTTCCCATAACTTCGTCCAGAAAGCCGCCGATCAGCCCGCCCTGCACCGCCCCGCGCGGTGATGCGAAGCTCGCGGGCGGGGTATAACGCACGGTCGCTGTTTCGGTATCCGCATCAAACGACACAAACTCCGATCCCATCAGCTCTGCTGACGGGGATCGGCGTTTAGTGAAGTTTGATTGGTTAGTCATGATGCTTTCCGGACCATGCCGCAGACATCACAGGATTTCGAAATCGGAAGGAACCAAAGTGGCACCCAACGCATACCAAGAGTGACTAACCAATACCCCTTTCGGAAGAGCAGGTTAGCTCCACACTGACTACAGCGAATTACAGAAAGCCAGCCAAAACAAGCAAGCGACAGGAACATTGCAATTCCAAATGTCCATTCTTGGATACGATCTAGCGGTGCTGACAAGATATGGGCCATCGCAAAGAAAAAGAAAATAGCCGATGTTCTCTGCACTTTGCGCGCTAGAGCAACCTTGGCAGTATCTTCATGCATTAAAGAACCCGCTCTTTCTCCTCGATCTCGAAGACTTCAAGGCTGTCGCCTGGTTGGACATCATTGGTGTCTTCCAGAACCGTACCGCATTCGAGGCCCGAGCGAACTTCATCGACATCGTCTTTGAAGCGGCGCAGCGATGCAATAGTTGTGGCCGAGACGATAACGTCGTCGCGGGTAAGGCGTGCGAACAGACCTTTGCGAATAACGCCTTCGGTGACCATAAGACCCGCTGCTTTGTCGCGCTTGCCCGATTTGAAGACTTCTTTGACTTCGGCACGGCCAACCACGTGCTCGATCTTCTCCGGACCCAGCTCGCCAGCCATTTCCTTGCCGATTTCGTCGGTAAGGTGATAAATCACATCGAAATATTTCATTTCGACGCCGTCACGTTTGACCAGCTCACGCGCCTTCGGATTGGGGCGAACATTGAAGCCGATAATCGGCGCTTTCGATGCTGCGGCTAGTGTCACGTCGCTTTCCGTGATCGCGCCCACACCTGCGTGAAGGACACGCACCTTGATCAGATCATTACCCAAATTGTGGAGCGCTGTCGTGATCGCTTCCACACTGCCCTGCACATCTGCTTTCACAAGTACGGGGAATTCCACCAGATTGCTCTGCAAGTTGGTGAACATCGTGTCGAAATTGGTCGGCGCCAAAGCGGTCCGTTTCGCAGTCGCCCGTTCACGGCGATATTGCGCCACTTCGCGGGCACGCGCTTCGTTCTCAACCACGGTCAGCTGTTCACCGGCACCCGGCACACCGCCAAGGCCCAGAACCTCTACCGGCATGGATGGGCCAGCTTCTTTGATCTGCTTGCCTTGATCATTGACGATCGCACGGACTTTACCGCTTTCGGTACCGACAACGAAGGTATCCCCGCGTTTCAGCGTGCCGCGCGTGATCAGTACCGTAGCCACAGGGCCGCGGCCTTTATCAAGCTGCGCTTCGATCACTGTCGCTTCTGCCGCACGATCAGGCCGTGCTTTCAGTTCAAGCAATTCTGCCTGAAGCGCGATTTTCTCGAGCAATTCGTCAAGGCCGGTGCCTTTAGTGGCAGAGACTTCGACATCCTGCACATCACCCGACATCGCTTCCACGATGACTTCGTGTTCCAGCAGGCGTTCACGCACTTTCTGCGCATTGCCTTCGGGCTTATCAATCTTGTTGATAGCCACGATCATAGGCACGCCGGCCGCTTTGGTGTGTTTAATCGCTTCGATGGTTTGCGGCATGATCCCGTCATCCGCAGCAACAACCAGCACAACAATGTCGGTCACATTCGCGCCGCGCTGGCGCATTTCCGTGAACGCAGCGTGGCCCGGTGTATCAAGGAAGGTGATTTTCGCCTTATCCTTGGTCGTGATCTGATACGATCCGATATGCTGGGTAATACCGCCAGCTTCGCCTTTGGTGACGTTGGTACCGCGCAATGCGTCGAGCAGGCTGGTTTTTCCGTGGTCAACATGGCCCATGATCGTCACAACCGGAGGACGCGGACGCAGCGTTTCTTCCGGATCTGCATCTTCGACCGGCTTAATATCGACATCATCTTCAGAAACACGCTGGATGTTGTGGCCAAATTCTTCGACCAACAGCTCGGCCGTATCCTGATCAATCGTTTGGTTGACGGTGACCATCATACCCATATTGAACAGGGCTTTGACAAGGTCTGCGCCCTTCTCTGCCATCCGTTGGCCAAGTTCCTGAACCGTAATGGCTTCAGGCACGATAACATCGCGCACTTGTTTCTCGCGCGGCTTGGATGAGCCACCACCGCCTTGTTCGCGGCGCTCTTTTTCACGGGCGCGTTTCAGCGCAGCCAGACTGCGGGCACGGCGGCCTTCATCCTCGTTCAGCGCCTTAGTGACGCTCAGCTTGCCGGAACGGCGCTTATCAACCACGGCACCTTTGGCCGGGCGTTCTTCCTTCTTCTTGGCAGGACGCTTGATTTCCGGACGCGCGACAGGGGTAAACTTACGCGCCACAGGCGCAGAAGGCGCTGCTGGCTTGGCAGCTTCAGGCGCGGCCTCTGTAACAGGTTCAGCCTCTTCTTTTTTGGGCTCTTTGACTTCGGCTTCGGCTTGCTTCTTGGCAGCTTCCTCAGCTTCCAGATCCGCTTTCCGATTTTCCTCGGCGCGCTGCTTTTCTTCTTCCGCAGCTTTCAGTTTTTTCTCTTCATCACGGCGGCGGGCATCTTCTGCCATCCGCAGCCGTTCTTCCTCAGCCTCTCGCTGAAGCCGTGCAACACGCTCTTGCGGTGTCTCATCCGAACCGGAAGGCTTTTTGGGCGCAGGCTGTTCCGCAACGGGCGCAGGTGCTGGCGCTGGTGTAGGCGCCGGTTCCGGTGCAGCAGCAGGCGCAGCGGCAGGCTCCTCGCCAGGTTTGACGAGCTTCCGGCGACGCTTCACCTCGACCGCAACCTTGTTGGTCCGTCCATGGCTGAAAGTCTGTTTGACTTCTGCACCATCGACCGGACGCTTCAGGCCAAGCGGCTTGCGAGTGCGTGTCGGTTTGTTTTCTTCGTCAGCCATAAAGCTCGTCTCTATCCTTAAAACTCAATTCGTCGTTTCATCAGCGGCATGGCCGGCGGCGGAGCTTACCCCGTCACCGGCTGTGCCGCGCACATTCTGTATGGCGTCATCCGCCTGTAGGAAATGCAGCAGGCGCGCTAGGACCGATTGGACCCGCTCGGCTGATGCATCATCGGCCAGCGCCATATGAACGACATTATCGCGGCCCAATGCCACAGACAATGCCATCCGGTCCAGTGGCAAGGTGATACCTCTGTCGCCAGACCCTTCTGCGTCGCGGCCGACCCGCCACGCCTGATCCAGCTTTTTACGGCCATCTTCACGCGCATCTGCCGCATGAAGCACCAATACCGCCCGGCCAGAACGTGCGTGTTCTGCAATCCGGTCCGATCCCAATATAAGCCGTCCGGCCCGCATTTCGAGGCCCAGCCGGTCCAATAATACGCGTGTAAGCGCGCTTTCGATCAAATCGGGCAGGTCATCCGGCACAGTCAATTTGGCGCCTTTAAACGCGCGGGCCAAGGCGCCGCGCAATTTGACCTTGGCCATCGCGGCTTCAAGTTCGGATCGGCTCACTCCAATCCATGCCCCGCGGCCGGGCGCACGCGCCAACGGATCGGGCAGCACATCATGCGTGCCATCGTCTTTTTCAGGAGAGACCGCCAAACGGATCAAGCCATCGCGATCGGCAGATTCGCCCGACAAAATACATTTGCGTTCCGCGCAAGGCTTTTGCCGGCCAGAAGCGTTATGTTTCTGGCCGGCTGTTGTTGCAGAGATATCGGAAGCTACGCGCTCATTGTGTGGAGTCCGCATCAGCGGCCTCCTGTGTGTCAGGCTCGTTTTCGGATCCCGAAGCCGTCTGCGGCTCCTCATCCTCGAACCAATGTGCGCGTGCAGCCATGATGATTTCGTTGCCTTGCTCTTCGCTCAGACCGAACTCACCCAGCACACCGCCTTTGTCTTCAGCGCGTTTGGACTGCACATCCGCACGCAGACGTGGGCCATCTGTGTTTTGACGACGTTTCGGCGCTTCACGCTTCTTCGCGATCAGTTCATCGGTCGCAAGATCGGCAAGATCGTCCAACGTCTTGATCCCGGCCTTACCAAGCACCACCAACATCACTTCTGTAAGATGCGGCATTTCCGCCAGATCATCTTCAACACCCAGCTCTCGGCGTTCGCCGCGCGCGGTGTCTTCGTGGCGTTCCAACGCCTCTACAGCGCGGCTTTGCAGTTCTTCGGCGAGATCTTCATCAAAGCCTTCGATCGCGCCAAGCTCTGCCAATTCGACATAGGCAACCTCTTCCAGCTCAGCGAAGCCTTCTGCAACGAGCAACTGAGACAGGGTTTCATCCACGTCCAACTCCGCTTCAAACATGCTGGAGCGTTCAGAGAATTCTTTCTGACGTTTTTCGGAAGCTTCTTCCTCTGTCATGATGTCGATCTGGTGACCCGTCAGCTGGCTGGCGAGGCGGACATTCTGCCCGCGCCGGCCAATGGCGAGTGACAATTGATCGTCGGGCACGACAACTTCGATCCGCCCTTCATCCTCGTCCAGAACAACACGGGCGACAGTTGCAGGTTGCAGACCATTGACCACGAAGGTGGCTGTGTCTTCCGACCAAGGGATAATATCGATCTTCTCGCCTTGCAGTTCCTGAACGACCGCCTGAACCCGGCTGCCCTTCATACCCACACAGGCACCGACTGGATCGATGCTGCTATCATGGCTGATCACACCAATCTTCGCACGCGAACCCGGATCACGGGCAGCCGCCTTAATTTCGATGATGCCGTCATAAATTTCGGGCACTTCCTGAGCGAACAGCTTGCGCATGAAATCAGGATGCGCGCGGCTGAGGAAAATCTGCGGACCGCGATTGTTGCGCTCTACCTTGGTGATGATCGCGCGGATACGCTCGCCCACACGGGCGGCTTCACGCGGAATTTGTTGATCGCGGCGGATGACACCTTCGGCGCGGCCAAGGTTTACAATCACGTGGCCGAACTCGACCGACTTGATCACACCTGTGATAACTTCGCCTGCGCGGTCTTTAAATTCATCAAACTGACGCTCCCGCTCAGCGTCGCGAACCTTCTGGAAGATCACTTGCTTGGCAGATTGCGCATCAATACGGCCCAGATCAACAGGCGGCAGCGGATCAACAATGAAGTCGCCGAGCTTGGCATCATCTTCCAGCTTCTTCGCAGCTTTCAAATCAACTTGCTTGAAGTAATCTTCGACTTCCTCAACCACTTCAACCACACGCCACAAGCGCAGGTCGCCGGTCATCGGGTCAAGCTTGGCGCGAATGTCATTTTCTGCGCCATACCGATTGCGCGCGCTTTTCTGGATCGCTTCTTCCATCGCTTCGATAACAATCGACTTATCGATCATCTTTTCGGAAGCAACCGCATTCGCAATCGCAAGCAGTTCAGCCTTATTCGCGGAAATTGCACTGGCCATTAGTCGTCAGCCTTCTCTTCATCTTCGATTATATCTTCAACACCATCGGTGTTGATCGGTTGGGTCGCGGCAATCAGGGCATCTGTCAGGATGAGCTTTGCCGAATGGATTATACCAAGCGGGACGTCCAGTCGTCCGGCCTTCTTATCATCTATGGAAACGATACCAGCGTCTATGCCAAGCAATTCGCCGCGCACATTCCGGTGACCTTCCAGCTTTTCGGTCAGGGATATCTTGGCTTCATGGCCTGTCCATGCCGCGTAATCTTTGGCGCGTGTCAGAGGGCGATCAATACCCGGAGAGCTTACCTCAAGGTGATAAGCGCCTTCGATCAGAGTCTCCCCTGATTCTTCAAGAGCATCAATCTTATCGGAAACAGCGCGTGACAGGGCAGCGCATTGTTCGATCACCAGCTGGCCCGTCGCCGGATCCTCGGCCATGATTTGCAATGCGCGGTCGCCATCGCCCGCTTCCGAGGCAAGCATCTTAACGCGCACGAGATCAAAGCCGAGCGCAGCCGCTTCGGGTTCAATAATCTCAATCAAGCGCGCCAACTCAGCCATGTATTCTCCGCATATACCGTCACTATGACATCGATGATTGCAATGGCGTTTTGTGCCGGCCCCTGTTGGCGCCAGCCCTACATTGTCATCACGATGTCGGATTGAGACCCAACTAGGCGTCACTTGCCCTCTTGGCAAGACCAATCACGAATGCGGGGTTCTTTTATCGGCCCGTATCATCAGCAGGCGGGCAGCCAACCGCCCACGGATTATCGGCACAGCGCGCTGCTGCGTCCTTTTGCGCCTGCTGAAGCTGTTGGTCTTCGATCGACTGGCCGATATGCACTGTCGCCACAATCTGGATCGCAAAAAATGCAATGCCAAGGCCGACAGAAATAACGGTTAGAAAGCGTCCATATGCGCTTTCGGGCTTCTTGCCGTTTGAATAGTGATAGGTTTTGTTCGGATCGGTTTGGCCATGCCACCAATCAATCCACTGCCCCAAAACGCGGCCGGCACGCATGGCTTATTCACCCCAGTCGTCGCCATATTGCTTGCGGGCCTTGACCTTGGCGATTTCGTCCTTGGCCCGCTCCCGCGTCCGCTCAACTTCATCGAGCAGGTTTTTGCCGCGCTCTCGGCCATCTTGGAATTGATCCCACTGGTCGCCAAAATCAGAATCTGCATCGACCGACGCAAGACCCATCACGGTGGCCACAGTGGACTCGCTTGGCTCTCCAAAAGCAGATTCGGGGTTATGATACGCATATGTGCCCCATGCCCCGAAAGCAAAAACACCGCCGAACCACAGAATCCCGATTGTCCGGAAAAAATTGCGCATATCCATCCCCCGATACTCTTCCGAGCCTGAGGGATAGCTTCAATTAGGCAACAAAATATTAAGCCGCCCCGCGGCCATCACCGCACCCAATGGTGCAACCAGTCCTACGCCTAGTCAGCCGCATCCACGGTTAAATCAATCGTCCAAAACCGGTTATTGGCGGCAATCTGTAACGGCACTTTCATATGCAGATGGGCGAAATAGTGAATCTCGGTCGGCTGATTATCGAAACTATGGGTGACGTTAAACAGTTCAGGACCGATGCTGGGATCTGCAGGCATGATTGGCCCGTCAAAACACTGATCCGCAAATGCGCGCCCGGTGGCCGCTTGATAGTCTTTATCAATCTCGACCAGATAATGTCCGCCCAGAGGGTAACGTCCCGGCCGCGTAGGACCGGACAAAATATATACCGGCACCGCGCCTGCTTCGCTTTCTGGCAAAACAACTGTATTGGCAGAGGCCTGACCGCACATTTGCGCACCTTGCTGCGCGGCATAGGCAAGCGCAGCCGCGCGGGAGCGGGCCTGCCGTTCCAATGCCCCAGACAGCGGGTTGTCTTCCGGCGTATCAATCAGCCCGCCAGATTTGACGGTTACGCCGTCCACCATGAAGCGGGCAAACTCGTAATGCGCGCCGTCCAACTCTGAATAGAATACCACCGCAATGACACCATCCTCTTCAGGCACAGTCAGATAGCCGCGAACTTCAGGGTGATCAGCAAAATCGATCAGTTTTCGTAATGCAACACTGCTGACGGCTGCCGCTTGATCATGAGCAAAAAGCTGCTTCCCCCGCTCAAGTGCAAAGGCGTCTGCGGCGATTTGCTCTTCCGTCGCCCCTTCAGGAGGCATTGCCGCCAATAGCGGCGGCGCTGCCATGATCACCATTGGCGCAGTTAAAATTGCAGCAAGAAAACCGTTTTTCATCACTCACCCCGTATCCTGCACCATGTGGCACCACAGCGATAAGGATGCAAACACGGTGCCGGGTAATCACTCATCAGCAGTTAAAGCATGTTTCTTGATGCAATGGCGCAATTGGTCATAGCTGAGGCCAAGCGCTTTGGCCGTCTGGCGCTGGTTCCAGCGGTGTTTGCCAAGCGCGTGTTCAACGATCCGTTTTTCATGGTCATCAACAGCGGACCGCAGATCATCCACGCGATCAATATCCGCTGCCAAGTTTTGCGGGGTGCTGGATGCGGCCACTGTTTTTTGACCGGTCACTTGTTTGGTCTTGCCTTCGCCCTTCGGTTTCCAAGGGCTGTCGAACGGATCAAATTGCACGTGCCCGATGGGGGCATTCCAATCATCCCAGCGATACACAGCGCGCTCTACAACATTGCGCAATTCACGGACATTGCCCGGCCAGGGATGGTCTTCCATTTGCTGGTGCACATGGTCGGAGAAACCCGGCCATCCTTCCCACCGCAATTCCGCTGCCATCCGGCGGCCAAAATAATCGGTGAGCACGCCGATATCACCCTCTCTCACCCTGAGAGGGGGCAAGGTTATTACCTCAAAACTGAGCCGGTCGAGCAGATCCGCCCGAAAAGCGCCCTCTTGCGCCATCAGCGGTAAATCTTCATTTGTGGCGGCCACAATCCGGACATCGACATTCACCGGCCGTGACGATCCGATACGCGTCACCTCACCATATTCAACAGCGCGCAGCAGCCGTTCTTGGGCAGCCATCGACAAAGTGCCCAATTCGTCGAGAAATAAGGTACCTTTGTCGGCTTCTTCAAACCGCCCGGCCCGCACTTTGGTAGCGCCGGTGAAAGCACCAGCTTCGTGGCCAAACAATTCAGCCTCGATCAGCGTTTCCGGGAGGGCTGCACAATTCATGGTTACCAGCGGTTCCCCCCACCGGTCAGATAGACGGTGCAGCCGTTCGGCAATCAGTTCCTTACCGGTACCCCGCTCCCCGATTACAAGGACCGGGCGGCGCATAGGTGCAGCCCGGCTGGTCCGCTCCACCGCATCAAGAAAGGCCCCGGATTGGCCGATAAATTGGTTCTCTCGCTCCATTGCGCCAACTTATAGTGAAAAATCCCACCTATTGGCAATAGGCACCAACACCAAAATCTGCAATTTCCCTCAATCCATTGAATTATCAATATTTATTCAGTTTGGCACACCGTTTGCAATATTGTTTCCAACACCAAATGGAAGGAAACCATATCATGTTCGACCGCAGCTTCTTCGCCAGCAAATTGGGCCAAGCCTCTCTCGCCAGCGTAGCCGCCATGTGCGCATTTGTTGCCCTCAGCACGCAAATGCACGTCGCGCCAGCCTATGCGGCCGCGCTGCATGGCGAGACTGTCGAGATCGCATGAGCAAACCTTCTAACATACCGCCTGGTAAAGGCCCCTTAGGGCCGGAGAAGAGTAGTCCCCCTAAAGCCTCTCCGGCCCGCCCCAACCCTACCCTGAATGTAGTTTCACGGTTTGAGGCCGAGGTAGAAAAGCTTAGAACAAGCCCGACACCTACCCAATCTTCACACCGGTCTTCAGGGGACAAGACATATCCTGACCTTGGCCATTCTTCCTTCCGCCAAGATCTGAAAGACAGCCTAATTTCTAACGGAGTACCCTTGATGGGAATATTCAGTCGCACTCGTGATATTATCGCCGCCAACTTCAACGATATGCTGGACAATGCCGATGACCCGGCAAAAATGATCCGCATGATCATCCTCGAAATGGAGGAGACTTTGGTGGAGGTACGCGCCAGCGCGGCCCGCACGATTGCTGATCAAAAAGAAATGCATCGCCACACGGTCAAGCTGGACCGCTTGCAAGCCGATTGGGGCGAAAAAGCCCAACTGGCATTGTCAAAGGATCGCGAAGATCTGGCGCGCGCCGCCTTGGTCGAAAAGAAAAAAGCTGCCGATATGGCGGAGCAATTGACCGCTGAAATCACCGTTCTTGATGATGCACTGCGAGCGTATGAGAAGGACATCGACAAGCTGCAAAACCGCCTGCGGGAAGCGCGCAGCCGCCAGACAGCCATTTCGGCCCGTTTGGAAAGCGCCGAAAACCGCGTGAAGCTGCGCACTTTGATGAGCACGGAACGCACGGACGAGGCACTGTCGCGCTTCGACCAGCTCGATCGCCGTGTCGATTACGCAGAAGGCCGCGCCGAGGCGTTGTCATTGTCAGACGGTAACCAGAAACCGTCTCTGTCGGACGAAATCGCCGCATTGGAAGGCGCCGATAAAGTCGACGAAGAATTGGAAGCCATGAAAGCCGCGCTCGGCAAGAGCAGCGCAGAGAAGAAGGACTAAGACCATGGATTGGGGTAGCGAAATCATTGTTATACCGGCGATTTTCATCGGTCTGCCGTGGCTGATCATGCATTATATGACCAAGTGGAAAACAGCCGGCACCATTACAAATGATGACGAGCAATTGCTTGATGAGCTGTATCATCTTGCCAAGCGCCTTGATGACCGGATGGACACAGTTGAACGGCTCGTTTCCAATGATCACGCGGACTTCAAACCAGCGCGCATTCTGCATGATCAGGAGAAAGACAATCAGCAACTGCGCGAATTGGACCGGTTGCTAGCAGAGAAGAAAGAGGGACGGTTATGACCAGCGAACGGACAACTCTATATCGCGACAAGCAAAATGCGAAGCTGATGGGCGTATGTTCGGGCATTGCCGATTATACCGGGGTGAACTCGCTCTGGATCCGGCTCGGCTTTCTGGCCTTGTTGTTCACTGTCGCTCCGATCTTACTGCCCGCCTATTTCATCGCAGGCATGCTGCTGAACAAAAAGCCGCCGCATCTTTATGTGGACCAGCAGGAGCAAAAATACTGGCAGCGTGTGCGCCAAAGCCCGACCCGCACAGCGCGGGAAATCCGCAGCCAGATGCGCGATATTGATCGCCGCTTGGCCGATGTCGAAACATTCTACGTATCCAGCAATCCGCGTCTGAACGCAGAGATTGAACGGCTACGCTAAACACAAATACCGAGGGGAATACTCATGGACTTAGGCATTCTTGTACCGCTTGCGCCCTTCATCATGGTGCTTGGCATCATCTGGTTGGTCAACAACCGGAAACTCGAAGAGAAGCGCATTTCCGCGACCGCCGAGGCTAGCAGCGAGAAAGCAGCGCAATATGCCAGTCAGGTTACGCAGCTGGAAGACCGGGTTGCCGTGCTTGAGCGTATTGTGACCGACCGCGGATACGATGTTGCGACCCAGATCGAAGCTCTGCGCGACACCCGCGAAGTCGAAGCCCAAGACAGCGGCACGCCGCTCAATATCAAAAGCGGGGAGCGCGCATAATGGATTGGGGCGGACCGGGATTTGTCATCCTTATCATCGCGCTCAGTACAGGCGGATGGCTGATCAATAACTGGATCAGAGCCAAGCACGGCTATGAGCTGGAAGACGAATGGGGCGGCAAAACCAAGCCGCGCGATACCGGCGAAATCAAAGAGCTGCGGGCTCAGAACGCGGAACTCGTCCAATTGCTGAAAGAGCAAGGCAAACGGATGGAAACGCTGGAGCGGATTGTGACCGATAAGGGTTACCGCTTGAATGAAGAGATAGAGGCACTGCGCGATCTGCCATCAACCAACACGGCAGATAACGGCGTACCGCTGAATATGAGCAAGAAGGAAAAAATCTAATGCAAGCCGAAACCATTATTCCGCATCTGCCGTGGATCATCGGTGCCGGTTTAGCGATCGGCGGAGCTGGCGTATTTGGCTGGATCCATACAACCCGCTTGAAGATTAAGCATGGCTACCCGCTCGAAGGAATGTGGGGCCAATCGCTGAAACCCAGCACCGATGGTCAAACCGCGCAGCGCGTGACGTTATTGACCCAGGAAAATGCGGAACTGCGGGCAGAGCTCGGTTCGATCAAGGACCGCTTGGCCAACGTAGAAAAAATCGTCACCGACAGCAGCTATTCCGTCAGCAATGAAATCGAACGCCTTCGCGATGAGCGCGGCACCGAAGCGGGTACACCGCTGACCCAGCGCCAAACAGAAGGGCACGCCTGATGCATCCGCTGACCATCATTTTCAGCTTCATTGTGATCGCATCGATCATTGTATTCGGCTTCACAGCTTTGATGCAGAAGCGCCAACTTGCCTATAAAGAACGCAAAGATGCTCTTGACCGCGAAGCCGCCATGAAAATGGAAGGTGATAGTGACGCCCAGCGCGAGGTTCTCGAACTGCGTGAGCGGATCAAGGTTCTGGAACGCATCGCAACCGATGCCAATTCGACGGAAAGCCTCGAACTCAAAGCGATTTCAGCGGAAATCGAGAAATTACGCGACAAGTAACCAGCAGCTGCCGACAGGCCCGCCGCAGGAGGGAGTATGACATGACCGAACAGATCATTATTTCCAGCGCCACAATCATTGGCATGACAATTGTCGCCTTGATCGCGTTGCGCGGCTGGCAAGGGTGGTTGGCCCTGAAGGAGCGCGAGCTTGACCGTGCACGCAATGCAGAGCCTGCGATGCAGGAAGGCTCCCCCCAGGGTGCAGCCCGGATCGAAATCGCTGACTTGAAAGAACGTATCAGAAAATTGGAAGCCATCGCCAGCGGGGTGGATTTGTAGGCGCGAGCCCCTACATGGGCCGCTATGCGCACACTTGATGACATTCGCGAAGAGTATGAGTTCCTTGAAGGCGACGAACGGTATCGCCTGCTCATAGAATTGGGCCGAGAGCTGGATGAAATGCCCGATGCGTTGAAAACCGACGCGACACTGGTTCGCGGATGTTCGGCCAGCGTATGGGTATATCCCACTGAAGACGGCGGCACCCTGCACTTTCTGGCAGACAGCAATGCCGCGATTACCAAAGGGATCGTCTCACTGGTTATCTCCGCTGTCCAAGATCAAAAGGCTGCCGATATTGCCGCGATGGATGTGCCCGCCGCGCTGGAGCCATTTGATCTGAAGAACCAACTCAGTTCCAACCGGACCCAAGGCATCCCCAATATGATTGCGCTGGTTCAAGAGCACGCAACGCGCATTGCGAGCGCGTAAACTATGCGGCCGATCTATCTTACGATCGGCATAATAGCGGTCATTTGCGGGGCGATTGGTGCGGTTTTGCCGCTGATGCCAACAGTGCCCTTCTTGATCCTTGCCGCGTTCTGCTTTGCCAAAAGCAATCCCGCGTGGGAGAAAAAGATACTCGACCATCCGCATTGGGGCCCGCAATTGATGGATTGGCGCGAACGCCGCGCGATTTCACGCCGGTCTAAAGTGATGGCAATCGGGGCGATGGCGGTTGGCGCAGTGTTCACCTATTTCACGCTGGGCCCGCCATGGGTCTATGTGTCGCTCGGCATCCTGACGATCAGCGGCAGCTGGATCGCGACTCGCAACGAATAGAATATGTTTCTCGGAACAACGGCATCGGCGCTTCATTGGTTGGGTATACCATGAACAAATACGTCTGAGACTTTATTATGATGTCCATTATTATTCTGATCGCCACGATTCTTCTGCCGCCGTTGGGCGTGGCTCTTAAACACGGGATTAGCCGTGACTTTGTCATTAATTTGATTCTGACCATTATCCTTTTCGTTCCCGGCTTGATCCACGGAATTTATGTGAATTACCTGAGATAGCCGCAGACTGTTGTTGCAACGCAGGCTTCCGGCCAAGGCGGATTGACGATCCTTGGACCGCGGCATTGGCAAGATGGCTTAAGCCCCGGCGCTATCGCGGACCACCGCAATACCAGCCTCGCGCTGCTGCTTTAGCTCGGCTTTCAACTTGGCCGGATCGCGCGCAAATACGAACCCAAAGCTGACCCCGCCTTCTTTGCCGATTGTTGCATGATGCAGCTTGTGTGCCTGCACCAGCCGCTTTGCATAGCCGCGCTTTGGCACATATTTCCAATAGCGTTGATGGACCAAACCATCATGCACCAAGGTGTAAATCAGCCCGTAAACCGTGATCCCGAAGGCCGTCCACCACAGGGCGGCCGAGTAATGATATCCGGCCAAGAACATGAAAAATACGATGGTGCCAAACACCACAGCAAACAGATCGTTCTTCTCGAACCGGTTGTCATGCGGCTCGTGATGGTCGCGGTGCCAGCCCCAGCCCCAGCCATGCATGATGTATTTATGCGCCCACCACGCGAACAGTTCCATTCCGACTACGGAAGCGACAATAATCCCGATAATCTCCAGCACACTCATGCCGAATGCCCCTTGTTCAAAGCCTTGCGCCGTTCTTTCGGCAATCCCCACCAAGGCGTATCTGGCCGGCAGTGATGTTCGTGATGATACCCGAAATGGAAACAGCTCAACAGGCTGGCCAGCGAACCAAAACCTTCGCTGCGGGCATTATGCCGGTCGGGAAATTCAGAACCATTGTGATGATGCGGACGATATGTTCCGAAGTAGAAAAGCTGCACCGATGACGCAATGGCAGGCGCCCCATAAAGCAGCACGATTTTCGTGACGGGCACATCCAGAACCAGCCAGTATATCGTCACCACGCTGGATACTAACAGGATGGAACTCAGCCCAAAATACCGCCTCAGAAACGTCTGATACCACGGCCAAAAAGCGGTGGGATTGTTCTCGTCAAAATCCGGATCACCTGCCTTTCCGGCCAATTTATGGTGATCGAAATGTGCATCGCGCATTTTCCGCCAAGAAAACCCCGCATAAATGAATAACAAGCTTGCGCCGATGGCAGAATTGGTCCGCTTTGCCCCAGGGATCAATGAGCCGTGCATGGCATCATGGCTGATGATGAACAGCCCAACAGACAACCAGCATTGCACCACTGCCATTACCACAGCCACAGGCAAGCTGACCCATGTGAGATCGAAGGCAAACATCGCAAACAGATGAATTGCCAGCCACGCACCAACAATCGCTACGGCCAGCGTCAGACCAATTGCTGCCTGCATGATCCGTGAAGAGCCAGAGAATGCGCGTGTCGCCATCACTCAGCTATAATACAGATCGGCGCAGCTGCAACGCAAACTGAGTTGCGTTCTTTGCCATCATCCGTGCCAATCGCTGAATATACGATCCAATCAGAGCCGGATATCAACGCTCTTTCGGGAAGAAAATTTTGGCAATTTCCTCTCCTATGCGCGCCGGGCGCAGCGTTTCTGCATCAATGCAGCACCAGCTCGACTGGATTTCAGCGAGCACTTCTTCACCCCGCAATACAACCGTGTGGTAGAATGCTCTTGCGCCTTTCGTGCTTTCCAAAACTGTCCGCGCCATCACATCATCATTCAGAAATGCCGGTTTGCGATAGGTAATCTCGTGCTTGAGCGCGACCCAAGCCCGGCTGGCTACGGCATCTGCCGGGGCAATATTGCGCCAGTGGGACAAGACCGCGTCCTGCACCCAGCCCAAATAGCGGGCATTATTGACGTGCCCCATAAAATCGATGTCGCTGGGGACGATGGTGATCGGGAAAGTGTATGGCGCTGCTGACATGGATGTTAATTACGCACACAAAGCTTTCTATACCATGACACAAATTTGATAAGCCGCAGATCACTTGCCACTGTTGCCAATTGGCCGCTAATCCTGCCGGTATGACAAGCAAACCAAGCACTTTATACGAGAAAATCTGGGACGCCCATGTGGTGGAGACCCGGGATGATGGCACCAGCTTGATTTTCATTGATCGCCACTTGGTTCATGAAGTCACCAGCCCGCAGGCATTTGAGGCATTACGGCTTGCCGGCCGACCTGTGCGCCGCCCCGATCTGACGCTGGCAGTGCCGGATCACAATTTGCCGACCACACCGCGGCTCAACCCGGACGGCACGCGCATTCCCATCGCAGACCCGCAAAGCGCGGCACAATTGGAGGCGCTTGAAAATAACGCACCAGCATTCGGTATCCGCTACATCGATGCATCGGCTGCGGAACAGGGCATCGTCCATGTTGTCGGGCCGGAGCAGGGTTTCTCCCTGCCTGGTTCAACGATCGTCTGCGGCGATTCCCACACAGCAGCGCATGGCGGTGTTGGCGCGCTCGCATTCGGGATTGGCACTAGCGAAGTAGAACACGTTCTCGCCACACAGACATTGCTGCTCAAACGATCGAAAACGATGGAGGTCCGCGTTACCGGAACCTTGGGGCCGGGCGTTACATCCAAGGATCTGATTCTGCACATTGTCGGGGTTGTTGGCACTGCAGGCGGAACCGGCCATGTGATCGAATATCGCGGCGAAGTGTTCGAGAATATGAGCGTTGAGAGCCGCCTGACTGTGTGCAATATGTCGATCGAGGCTGGCGCACGAGCGGGTTTGATCGCACCGGACGAAACGACTTTCGCTTATCTGAAAGGGCGCCCTCTTTCACCGAGCGGTGAAAATTGGGACAAGGCCGTTGCATGGTGGAAAACCCTGCAAACCGATGACGGTGCCGTGTTCGACAAGACCGTCCATATTGACGCGGCCGATGTCGAACCAACGATCACTTGGGGAACCAGCCCGGAAGACACCGCCCCTATCGGCGGCAATGTGCCCGACCCCGCCAGTTTCGCGGACCCGACAAAGCAGGAAGCCGCTGCCAAGAGCCTGGAATATATGGGCTTGGCACCGGGCCAGAAACTGTCAGAAGTTGAAGTGCAAAACATCTTCATCGGCAGCTGCACCAACAGCCGAATAGAAGATTTGCGTGCGGCGGCAGAGGTTTTGCGTGGCCGCAAAAAGGCCGCCAATGTGAAATGGGCCATCGTCGTCCCCGGATCGGGTCTGGTAAAGATGCAGGCGGAAGAAGAAGGGCTAGATATCGTCTTCAAAGATGCCGGTCTGGAATGGCGCGAACCGGGCTGCTCCGCCTGTCTGGGTATGAACCCCGATAAAGTCCCGCCGGGTGAACGCTGTGCTTCCACCAGCAACCGCAATTTCGTTGGCCGCCAAGGCCCCGGGGCTCGCACGCATTTGATGAGCCCGGCAATGGCAGCGGCAGCTACAGTTACTGGCCGCCTGACAGATGTTCGCGAATTGGTGAAATAGACCAATTACCCTTGCTACTCCGTCGAACCGGGACCATTAAAAGTCTATGACAAAGAAACTCCCCGAAACGCTTGGCGGCAAAGCCGCCGTTGCTGGCGCAGCCATAGGGTCTGCGGCCATTGCTGCCGCCCTGCTCTACGCATCCAACCGTAAGAAAAAGAAGTCCGCAGAACCGCAAGTTCCCAGCGGCGAACCACCGGAAACCGACTAATGGACGCTGTCAGCACTGTTCAAGGGCGCGCGATCCCATTTGGCGCGAAGAACGTTGATACAGATGTGATCATTCCTGCAGCATGGCTGAAGACAATCAGCCGTGAGGGTCTGGGCAAAGGCGCGTTTGAAACGATCAGGTCAAATCCCGATAATATCTTTGACAGCGCAGAATTCTCCGGCGCTCCGATCCTGATTGCGGGTGACAATTTCGGCTGCGGATCAAGCCGTGAACACGCTGCTTGGGCGCTGCTCGATCTGGGGATTAAGGCGGTCATCGCGCCGAGTTTCTCAGACATTTTTGCCGGTAATGCGTTTAAGAACGGTATCGTCACTGTCGAATTACCGCAGGAACAGATTGATCGGTTGATGGAAGTTGCGGCGACCGATCCGGTAACAATCGATTTGGAAAACCAAACCGTCACCACCCCGTTTCAGGACCGTTTCACATTTGAAATGGACCCGTTTCGCAAACGCTGCCTGAGCGAAGGCCTTGACGAAGTAGGGCTGACACTCACACGCGATCAATCGATCACAGAATATGAGAAGCGACAGGCAGACACTTTGCCTTGGCTCGCACAGGGAACAGGAAAAGCCGCATGAGAGCACTACTTTCAAAAGAAGTTGGCGGGCCGGAAACGCTCGTGGTTGAAGACATTGCCGAGCCTAGCCCCGGCGCTGGCGAGGTTTTGATTAAAGTTGCAGCCTGCGCGATCAATTTTCCCGACACACTGATCATCCGGGATCTGTACCAGTTCAAACCCCCGCGCCCGTTCTCTCCGGGTGGCGAGATTTCCGGCACAATCGAAGCGCTGGGTGAAGGTGTGGAAGGCTGGAAAGTCGGCGACAAGATCCTTGCTGGCGTCGGCAGCGGCGGACTGCGTGAAAAAATTGTGGCCCCGGCAGCATCTTTGTTCCGCGTGCCCAATTTTGTGGAACTCCCCCAAGCCTCCGCCCTGTTGATGACATACGGCACCACCATCCACGGTCTGAAAGATCGCGGCGACATCAAAGCCGGTGATACGATGCTGGTGCTGGGTGCGGCTGGCGGCGTTGGGCTGTCTGCGGTTGAATTGGGCAAAGCCTATGGCGCGCGCGTTGTCGCCGCTGTTTCCAGCGAAGAAAAGGGCGAAGTCGCCCGTAAAGCCGGTGCTGACGAAGTTGTTGTCTACCCACGGGCTCCATTTGACAAAGATACGTCCAAAGCGCTGGCGAAAGCGTTCAAGGACGCGGTCGGCCCCAATGGTGCGGACATTGTCTATGATATCGTCGGCGGTGATTATTCCGAACCGGCATTACGCGCGATTGCATGGGAAGGCCGTTTTCTGGTAATTGGCTTCCCGGCCGGGATCGCCAAGATGCCGCTCAACCTTACCCTGCTCAAAAGTTGTGACATTCGCGGTGTTTTCTGGGGCGCGTTTACTGCGCGCGAACCCCGCAAGAATGAAGGCAACATTGCCGAGCTGTTCCGCCTTTGGAAAGAAGGCAAGATCAATCCGTTGATCAGTGAAACCTACCCATTGGAACGCGCGCATGAAGCGATCACCAAACTGGAATCACGCGGGGCAATCGGCAAGCTGGTTGTCACAATGGACAGCTAAGGGCAGAACCAAGGTCGTAAAATCGCGGCCGCGTTCCTATCTTCAAAGCACACTCCTAATATGAGGTACTCATGACCGACTTTTCCGACCGCCAAAAAGGCGAAGAAGCCAAATATGCTTTCGATGAAGAGAATGCGTTCAAAATCGCTGCACGGCGTAACCGTTTGCTCGGCCATTGGGCTGCCGAGAAGATGAGCCTGACAGCAGAAGAAACCGATGCTTATGCGAAAGCTGTCATGCAAGCCGATTTCGAGGAAGCGGGCGACGAAGACGTGATACGCAAACTGCATGGTGATCTGATTGCCGCTGGCGTTGAAATCGACGAAGCCGGCGTTCGCGTGGCGCTCGAAGAACAAACCATCGAAGCCCGCCGCCAGTTGATGAGCGAGTCCTAAGCCATGCCAATGTCTGGCCCCGAAATCGAAAGCATGATCCAAAGCGCCATTCCCGGTGCGGTCGTTGAAATGACCGATCTGGCGGGTGACAATGATCACTGGGCTGCCAAAGTGACGGCCCCTGAATTTGCAGGAAAAAGCCGGGTCCAGCAGCACAAAATGGTCTATGAAGCGCTGGGCGGCAAAATGGGTGGCGTTCTGCACGCCTTGCAACTCACCACCGCAGTGCCCACTTCCTGATCAGTTAAGAAATTACCGGAACCGTTCCTATGTCTGATGCAAATGCCCGTATTTCCGAAGTCGTCACCGGCAACGATGTTGTCCTGTTTATGAAGGGCACGCCGCTCTTCCCGCAATGCGGGTTTTCCAGCCGGGCGGTTTCCATCCTTGATCATTGCGGTGTCGCATATGAAAGCGTTGATGTTTTGCAGGATATGGAAATCCGCCAGGGCATCAAAGCGTATTCCGATTGGCCAACCATTCCGCAGCTTTACGTCAAAGGGGAATTCCTGGGCGGTAGCGACATCATGATGGAAATGTTTGAAGCGGGTGAATTGAAGCAGCTTATGGAAGACAAAAACGTCGCCAAAGCTGAATAAACAAACCAGTAATGTGGAAACAAGAAACCCGCCCTTCGATAAGAAGGGCGGGTTTTTCGTATTACGGGGAGGCGGGGCCGGAAGACCAGGAGGCCCTGCCTTCAGTCAAAGACTAATAAGACATGTTACACTATGCAGACGGCGTGCCAGTTTTGGAGAGCCCAGCATTTTCAGGCATTACGATGGTTAATGGCCCTTAGCGGGTATTTCCTGATGTAAACAATTCCGACACGGCGGTGCCTTGGCAATGTCATCAGGGTGCGGCACAGATGATATGATGAACCCTATATCTGATAATCAGTCGCCGGACGGTATCCCCGCAGCCACCATTGTGATCTTCCGCCATGCGAAAAATGGCGGCCCGCCCGAGCTCCTTATGGTCACGCGGTCCCGGTCGATGTCATTCGCGGGCGGCGCTGCTGTTTTCCCGGGTGGCCGCGTGGATCAGGCCGATTTCGATCTGGCGGCTCAGCTGGAAAGCGACCTGCCGGTAGATGAGGCCGCGCATAGAGTGGCAGCAATCCGCGAAACGCTGGAAGAAACCGGTCTGGCGATTGGAATTAAAGGGACGGTCAATGCAGACCGTGCCCGTCAAGCCCGCAAGCTGCTCCTTGAGAATCCCGCCATTGCCCCCGTTTTGGAGGCGATGGATTGGACGCTCGACTTAAACGCAGTACTTCCCTTTTCCCGCTGGTTTCCCAAGAATGAGAAGCTGACCAGAGTGTTCGACACGCGGTTCTACTTGGCCGATGTCGGTACAGGCGCAGTCGATATCGAAGTGGATGCGACAGAAAACAGCAAACTGTACTGGATTACCGCCCAAGGCGCCCTCGACGCAGCAGATACTGGCGATCTGACGATTATCTACCCCACCCGCCGCAATCTGGAGCGCCTTGCCCAGTTTGATGATTTTGCCGCCGCTGAAAAAGATTGCGCCACCTATCCGGCAGATATCATCTGCCCGTTCCTGACGGAGCGCGACGGCGAGCAATGGCTCTGCATCCCGGACAATCTCGGTTATCCAATCGATGGGGAACCTATCGACGGGGCGATGCGCGGGAATTGAGAATGGCGTGCCCAACGAGCGCACGCTCAAGCCATTTCAAGCAAGGGCGTGACTATTTGAACGAAGTGAGAATGGCGCGCCCAACGAGCGCAAGCTCGAGCCATTTCAAGCAAGGGCGTGACTATTTGAACGAAGTGAAAATGGCGCGCCCGGCAGGACTCGAACCTGCTGCCTCAAGATTAGAAGTCTCGCGCTCTATCCAGATGAGCTACGGGCGCGCGCCGTCAGGGCGCATAGCGTGCTTTTCGCGTAGAGCAAATGCGGTTAAGGCACTTCGTTGATGAGCAGTACCGAAAATACCAGCCCCAACGGGACCGCCGGCGGGATTGAACGCGGCACTGCGGACGGCAGAAACTTCCGCTATTATGACTTGGTGATGGCCGCATTCGTCGCGATCTTGCTGCTTTCAAATCTGATCGGCGCATCAAAGCCATCTTACATCACTTTGCCCAGCGGGGCTGAATGGTCTTTTGGCGCAGGGGTATTGTTCTTCCCGATCAGCTACATCATCGGCGACGTTTTGACCGAAGTATATGGCTACGCGAAAGCCCGCCGCGTCATCTGGACCGGTTTTGCAGCGCTGCTGTTTATGGCGTTTATGGCCTGGGTGGTGGTATCCCTGCCCGCCGCACAAGGATGGCCGGGGCAAGAAGCCTACGAATTTGTCTTCGGCAATAGCTGGCGCATTGTTTTGGCGTCGATGGTGGCATTCTGGGTCGGGGAATTTGCCAACAGCCTGGTGATGGCCAAAATGAAAGTCTGGACCGAAGGGCGATTTCTGTGGGCCCGCACCATAGGTTCTACCGTGGTGGGGCAAGGCTTTGACAGCCTGATTTTCTATCCCTTGGCTTTTTACGGCCTGGCAGGTTGGCCGCCTGAGTTAATCGGTCAATTGATTGTATCACAATGGTTGATCAAGACCGCTTGGGAAGCCTTGCTAACACCCGTGACTTATGTGGTGATCGGCAAACTCAAAAAAGCCGAAGGTGTCGATGTTTTTGATACATCAACCAACTTCTCGCCCTTCGCCAAAAGCTAGCCAGACTATTCAGTGCCGGGGTGATCCGAAATCGCGACCTTGGCTTCCAACCCCAATCGGCTTGCCAATAAGGCCAAGTCTTTCTCATTCGGCAAGCCGAACAGGTCCGAATGAGACGCGTCGATCGACAGGATCAGTTGATCGCCCTCGATCTGCAATTTGCTCAATTGGTACAATTTGGTCGAACGCCCGCCCAACCGGCGGCACAGTCTGATGGCCAGCCCCCAACAGATGGCCTCTTCCAATTGTTCTTTCGATGCCAAATCATACAAAGCAGCAGGTAGATCGAGCTGATTGCCATTGCCGCACACAGTCGCCGCCATCATCGCCCTGCCCGCCGGATCCAAATCAATCCACCGTTTATGGAGCGACCAATCCACCGCAAGGTCGACACGCAAATTCGGCTCAATCTGCATTGCCGCAAGACACAACAACGTCGCGCCCTCCCGAATGCGCTCTCTGCCCGGTTCGCGCTCTCCCAATGTGCTGGCCGGCAAAGCTCGCGCAGTCCAACCGGCAATCCGTGCAGCCAGCAAGGGCGGAGTTCCCCTGAGTGATGCAAATTCCCCGACACCAGCCAGCAGCGGGTCTTGTGCGCGGGCATAAGTCTCAAGATCGTCAAACAGCAGACCTTCACGAAGGCCCCAGGATGAAAAAACAATCTGGTCGGGCCGCAGTTTCTTAAGCACGGCCGACAACAGAGCCCCGGCATCGGGCAGGCTGGCGGCACGCATTGAAGAAATACGCGGGATTGCGCGCAGCACCTCTGGATCCGCTGACGCGATGGCTTTGGCCAGCACCTTCGCCTCGCCGTAATCCAGCGTGAAACCGTGCGGATCGGTGAGAACATGATTGCGTTCCAGCATCGCATAGACAGCCATGGCCCGCCATGTTCCGCCAACCAGATACAAGGTGCCGCTGGCATCATCTGCCCAATCCGCCTTGGCCAATACCGGTCGCAAATTCGCTTTGGTTTCAGCGAAACTGTCGCCCGAATATTCGGGCAAACGCAATGTGCCCAGCGGCAAGGTAATCCCCTTACCAGTAGTCCCTTCAGACAGCTCGATAAGCTCCAAACTGCCGCCGCCCAAATCCGCGACTATCCCTTCGGCCGCCGGGAATGCGCCCAACACGCCCATCGCGCTAATCCGTGCCTCTTCGCGCCCGGACAGCAGTTTCGGCGCAAAACCCAAGGCCCGGACTTGATCGAGAAATTCTTCACCATTCGCCGCATCCCGCGCGGCGGCGGTGGCCACAACATCCACCTTGTCAATTTTGAGATCGGCCAGCAGCAACGCATATCGCCTTAGCCCGCGCATCGCGAGCTCTATGGCTTCATCGGCCAAGCGCCCGGTCTCGGCGATCTCGCGCCCCAAACGCGCGACGACTTTTTCATTGAACAGCACAACCGGCGCACGCGGAGCCCCGCCGTAAACAACAAGCCGGACCGTGTTCGAGCCGATATCGATGATCGCACGTTCAACACGATTGCCCGAAAAAGACCCCTGCCGGTCCGCCGTGCGCGCGCGTGCTACCATGCGCTGCCGGGCATCAGGCCCCGGCCCCTTTTCTAAGCGCAAGTTTGGGCACACCGCCTGCTTCCAACGCATCGCCGCGGCCCGACAAAGACGGGTTCGTCATGAAATAGCGATGGCAATTGAAGGGTTTTTCACCCGCGTCCATCCGCGCATATGATCCGTCCGGCTGCATTTCCCAACTTTGCTCTGTATCCAGCAAATTTGCCAGCAACACCTGCTGCAAAACCTGATCATGCACAGTTTTGTTCTTGATCGGGACCAACGCTTCCACCCGCCGGTTGAGGTTGCGCGACATCGCATCGGCGGATGATATAAACACCCGGGCACGGTCGCTCGGCATACTATACCCGTTGGCGAAGGCCCACACACGGCTGTGTTCCAAGAACCGCCCAATGATGGATTTCACGCGAATATTGTCGGACAAACCTTCAATACCCGCCCGCAAACAGCAGATGCCGCGAATAACCAATTGGATTTCCACACCGGCCTGGCTGGCTGCATAAAGCCGGTCCACAACCCCTTTGTCAGTCAGCGAGTTAAGCTTGGCCCAGATGACCGCGGGGCGACCTTTCCCCGCGTTTTCGATTTCCTTATCAATGTAATCATACAAGCTCTCGCGCAAATCTATCGGGGAGATGGCCAGCGCTTCCAGCTTGTGCGGCGCCACATAACCGGTGACGAAATTGAACAGTTTGGCCACATCGCGGCCCAATTTGGGGTCGGCTGTGAAAAAGCTGAGATCGGTGTAAATCTTGGTAGTAACCGGATGGTAATTGCCGGTGCCAAAGTGGCAATAGGTGCGTATTCCCTTCTCTTCCCGGCGGACGACCATCGATACTTTCGCATGTGTCTTCCAATCAAGAAATCCGTAAATTACCTGCACCCCGGCCCGTTCCAGTTGGGAAGCCCAGAGCAGGTTTTGTTCTTCATCAAACCGTGCCTTCAGCTCCACCACGGCAGTAACAGATTTGCCCTTGTCAGCCGCCGCGATCAAAGCGGATATCACTTGGGATTGATCACCCGCGCGGTAAAGCGTCTGCTTGATGGCTACTACATCGGGATCAGCGGCTGCTTGCCGCAGGAAGTCTACCACTACCTCAAAACTCTCATAGGGATGGTGGATGATCAGATCTTTTTCGCGAATGGCCGCGAAGCAATCGCCATCATGTTCCATCACCCGTTCGGGATAGCGCGGGCTGTAACTGGCAAACTTTAGATCAGGCCGGTCTTCACCCACAATGTTGGACAGGCCCGAAATGCCGATCATGCCGTCGGTCTTGATAATCGTAGTGCCCTGCGTGGAAAGCTGCTGGCGCAGGATATCCTCTGCCACAGGATCAAAATCATCTTCCAGTTCAAGCTGGATAACTTGGCCCCGGCGGCGGCGCTGGATGGCGCTGCGGAAGGTCCGCACCAAATCTTCTGCTTCTTCTTCAATTTCGATGTCACTATCGCGCAGGACACGAAACGCACCATCGCCCACAATCGTAAAGCCGGGAAACAGATGCTTGGCGAACCGGCAAATCAGACTGTCGATCGTGATGTAGATCGCATCTTCACCCGGCACTCTGATAAATCGCGGCAGTGCAGACGGGATCAGCACCATCTCCACCAATTGTTCGCCGTCGCTATCGCGCCTTAGGGTGAACAGCAGCCCAACCCCGCCATTGGCCACAAACGGGAATGGATGTGCAGGATCAAGCGCCTGCGGCGTCATCACCGGGACGATATCTTCAAGGAAATAGCTCTTAAGCCGTTTATAGGTCTTTGGATCGACCCGCCGATCATCCGCAATGGTGAAGCCCGTTTCGGTCAGCCCTGCACGTAGCTCGTTCCAGATATCTTGCTGCTGCTGGTTGATATCTGCCACGGCAGCATGGATCGCAGTGAGCTGCTGGGAAGGGCTTTGCCCATCGATAGAAAGCCGATCAATCCCGCGCTGCGCCTGCCCCACAAGCCCGGCGACGCGGATCATCATAAACTCGTCAAGATTGCTGCCCGATATCGACAAGAAACGCAGCCGTTCGAGCAGCGGATAATTGGTGTTTCTGGCCTCTGAGAGAACCCGTTCGTTAAACGCCAACCAGCTCAGTTCACGGTTGATATAATGGTCTGAAGCCGAAATCTGTACGCCGTCTGCGCCCTGCATATCCATCATGTTGACCTGACTTGCCATGGTGTTGTCCCGACCAGTCAGATGGTTTGATACAGCTGGTCTGTTTGGCACACGCTTGATGGGGTATCGGTCCTATGTAAATCGCACGGGATTGCGTGACATATGACTGTCACATTCCGCGCCGTAATAGCAACCGGAAATTTAGAGCAGCGACGAACTTTCAGCGATCTGGGTGATGCCCCGCTTGCCAGCCGCATCACGCCCCAATTGCACCACCACATCAATCACAGACGCCGCATAAGCAATTGTGTCCGCCCGCGACAGCCCGATCCCCGTTTGCATCACCATTAAGGACAGCTGTTCTAACGCCCCGTTCAGGCTGTTGGCGTGGATGGTCGAAAAACTTCCCGGATGGCCGGTGTTGATTGCCCGCAAGAAGCTGACGCTCTCCGCACCCCTGAGTTCACCCAGAACAATACGGTCGGGCCGCAATCGCAAGGCGGCTTGCAGCAATTCGTTGGCTGTTACTTTGGCTTCTCCCAGCTCGCCTTTCACCGCGACCAAGCCAACACCATTGGCCCCGGGCAGTTTTAATTCAGGCGTATCTTCCACCAGAACCACCCGCTCATGCTGAGGAATTTCACCCAGCATTGCGTTGAGAAATGTCGTCTTGCCGGTCGATGTGCCGCCAGAGATCAGAATCGTTTTGCGGTGCTTGATCGCTTCGCGCAGAAACGCGATCGGGTCCTGCTGCGGATCGGGCATTGCGGGTGCTTCAGCAACCGCCAGCGGCCCCGCATCATACGCATCCAGCGGCAAGTCCAGTCGCCGATGACGGCGGATCGCCATGACCCAGTTTTTGCGGGCGGCGGGCGGCCCGCAGAACTGCACACGCGCGCCGCCCGGTAATGTCGCACCCAGCAGCGGATGTTCGCGGTTGATGCCCTGATGGCTGACGCGGGCAACTTGTTCTGCCAGCCTTTGTACCAGACGGTCATCAATGGCGGGAACTTCCAACCGCTGCATTCCGGGATGGGCGGCATCTTCGATCCACACTTCACCGGGGCGGTTGACGATAATCTCTGTCACCGTGTCGCGGTCCAGCCATTCGCGGAATGGTTCAAGATAGGCATCAAGATAGACGCTGCGTTCCAGCGCCGGATCGCCATCAGATGGCAAAGAATGAATATCCGCCGTCACGATTAAATGCCCCTTACTGGCCGCCGACCGCAGTGAAATCGAGATCGCGCGCGGTAAATACCCGGATAGGCTCACCCTGACGAACGCGGATGGTCGGGCCGATCTGGCTATCTTGCTGGGCTGCCGCCGCAGCCGCTTGGCCGCCGCCGCCCAGCACGACCGAGGCACCGCCTGTACCAATAGCGGACAATCCGCCCACCACCGACAGCAGCAGCGCCGATCCAAATCGCTGGAAGAAGTTGCTGTTGACTTCGCCTTGCAGGCCGGTGGTTCCGTCAAAACCGACCGCCGGAGATTGCAAATTGACCGACGCACCATCTGGCCGGATAAGCCGGGTCCAAATCACGTAAGCGCGCTTTTGGCCGTTTTGCAGGCCTGATTGGTACTGGCCGATCAAGCGTGAACTGCGCGGCACCAGCACAGTTGTACCGTCAAAACTGCGGACATCTTGGCTCACCACAGCCCGCACGAACCCGGGAACATTGGTGTCGATAGCGGTTTCAAGGATTGCGGGGATCAGCGTCCCCTGTGTCACCGTGGTTTTCGGATTGACCATGGCTTGCGCTTGGGCGGGTGCACCGCCCACACCGCCGACACGGCTGGCAAAATCATTGGACGTTCCCCCGCCGGGAACAGCCGCAGCCGGCTTGCCGTCAGACACCGCAACTGCGGGAACAGCGACTGTGCCCACGGGGGCACCGCTGGCATCGAACACGACCGTCGGGGTTGCATAGGGGTTTTGCACTGCGCCCACATTGCTGATCGGGGCCGCTGCCAAAATAGGCGCCGGTGCGGGGTCTGGACGCGGGGCAACAACCGGCTGCGCCACTGCAGCCTGCGTTGCCACCGGCGTGGGCGCGGCTGCTGGCTGGGCGATTTGCGGATTGCCGACACCTTCTGGCGGAGCAACACGGGCGGAATTCATACCCCACAAGGTCACTGCCCCAAGCCCTGCCACCAAAGCAACGCCGGCAACCATTCCCATCGCATCAGACTTACCCTTGCGCTGCGTTACAGCGGGAAAGGAATTGCGGCTGGCCAGGTCAATTACCTCTGCAGATGTAGCCTCTCGCGGGTCGACATCATTGGCGGCATCACCATTTTTGCCAGAGGATATACGGCTTGCAAGACGCATCATTCGCTCTCCCTAATCGCCAATTGCGGGTCTGCTTTCGTGCGCACCGGGCCAACATTTTTGAGCGATGCTGTCTCTTTACCCGACCGCAAAATAAACTCCGACGGGACGCCTTCGACCACGATAGTGTCACCGCGCACAGTGAAGTTTACCGGCCCTTCGGTTCCGCTTGCATCCTTGATCAAAATGGCCGGCACCGCAGTACCGTTTGCCCAACGCAAAAATGTCGCATTGCCATCATCATAGACCTGCGCAGGCAGCAGGTTTGTATCGCCGTCTGTCGCCCACTGAAAATTAAGCTGCGAAGGATCGACTACTGCATAAGGATCGGTCGCCGCAGCCAATTCGGTGGGGTTGGCGCGTTCTATTGCGACCATCTGTTCTTCCTGCCCTGCCGGTTCTTCCGGCTCCTCTGGATAGGTGAAGCGCAAGACATATAGCGGCTTCGCCCGTGGGCTGGCGATGAGATCAAACAGATAGGTATGCCTATCCGTAATAACCGTCATATTGGTGCGGGCGGTGGGGCTTAACGGTTTCACGAATAACAGATTGGCGCGTTTATTTGGCGTCACTTGCCATGCTTGGGAATCGCCAATGGCAACGTTTTCAATCCGTTCCGCTTCATCAAAAGCAATGGTGGCTTGCACTTTTGTCCGGCCTTCAATCCGCACCACTTCCGACGGATTATAAAGCCGTTCGACCAAGCGCGAATCCTGCGACCAGGCGGGCACGGATGCAGCAAACATGGGAACAGCAATTAGCAGCGCAGAGAGAGTCGCGCGGATCATTTCAATTTCTCCGACCGTGTGGTGGCATTGCGGAACCGGTTTCCGATGCCGTGGGTGCGTGATGGCCCAGTGGTAAGCGGCTGCATCTGACTGATGCCTGACGATGTAGCTACAATTCTTGTGGTTCTGCGTGCAGAGGATTGGGGCGATGTGCCGGATGCATCATTCGCCGCTGGCGCGGGCTGCAGGCCCGACACGTCAATCCGCCGGGGCGGGTTGGACATCCCCGCCGCTTGGGCCGTGGTCATTGGTGCAGATGGCGCAGAAGTGACGGGCGCGACAGTGTTAGAGGGGTGTTCGCTCCCCATCCCCGGCTCCGGCACCAAACCAAATACGCGCCACCCGCTCACGATCGTGGCGCTCACTTTCAGAACCATGATCATCAAAGCGACATGAACCGCACCAATCAGGAAGAACGCCATTGCCGACCGGGGATCAATCTGGCCGGGCGTTTGCGTGAGAGAAGACAATATCGGCACCGCCAGTTCCAACATAACCCCGCCGCCAAGAACAGCGAATAAGGGCGTCAGCGCCAACATCACCAGCCCCTTCAACCATCCGGTGAACAAGCCGCGTGTGCCGTTAAACAGCGCCATGACAACAAAAATCGGCCCCAGCGCCACCAGCAACGCCAAAGCAATACGCGCGGTCACCAAAACGCCCACAGTGCCGAGCAGGAACAACAACGCGCCAAGCCATAGGATACCCTGCGGGCTGAATGCGCTGATCTCTGCGCCTTGTCCGCCGCCTTGTGTGCCTGCTCCTTTGGAAGCCTCCTGCACGGCGAGGAACACAATATCCAGCTTGTCACCGAAAGTCGCTGTCGCAGACCCCTGGGTACCCGTCAGCAAACCTGCCAGATAGTCAGGGGCACCAACCGCGACATTCCAAACCACCGATTGGTATATCACCCAGCTGGTCGCGAATGTTGTCACCAGACCCAGGGTGATCATTTTCGGGATGAGTGATTTCACGCTGAGATTGGACCGGCCCAACAGCAGCGAAATCGCAAAAAATGCGATGAACAGCGTGAGAAGCGATGTCAGGACCGGCGCCATCGCCCCGCCCGGCGCGAATATCCGGCCAAAAGCAGCCGCGCTGACTTCTGACGCGGTACAATCGACCGCGCGCAATGCGGCGGCGACACCAGTACCAACCTCGTCCATCAAGGCATCGCAATTGGCGCTCATTCAGCGGCCTGCCAAACGGCGTAATCATGGCCGCCATCTTCCGCCCCGTCGGCGTTACCGGGCCAAGCCCGGCCAGTAAGCGGCGGATACCAGGCAGCAGGCTCATCACCCACAGATTCGCGCAGCATATCCAGCTTACGCACCGTGCCTTCGCGGCCTGACAGGATCGTCAAAACCTCTGGCGCGTTGGACAGATCAAGCCGCACAACCACCGATGCATCCGGCTGGCGAACCAGGAAACACCGGCTATGCGCTGGCAAACTGCGGATCAGCGCCAACTCGTGCTGCGTGAGCCCGAAACCATCGCAATAATCCTCTGCCCGCGCCCGCGCATTGGGCATAAAGATCATCGTCGCTGTCTGTTCGACCAGCGCCGTCGATATTTTACTGTCGAGCGCATCGCGCGCCGATTGTGTCGCAAACCCGACCAGAGCATTGCGCTTCCGCAAGGTCTTGAGCCAGTCACGAATGCGGGCGGCGAAGACTTCATCGTCCAGCGCTTTCCACCCTTCGTCGATCAAGATCATAGTCGGCTCCCCATCAAGCCGCTGATCGATACGGTGGAACAGATACATCATAGTCGGCGTGCGCAATTTCGGGTTTTCGAGCAGCGCTGTCATATCGAAGCCAAGCACACGATTATCGAGGTCGAGCAGGTCTTGCTGATTATCAAACAACCAGCTGTGCTCACCGGCATCGCCTTCACCTATGTCGGCATCCGCACTGCCGATCCATGCTGCCAGCCGATCGGCCAGATCGCCCGGCTTCGGGCGGCGGGAACCAGACAGCAGTTCTTTGAAATGCCGCAAACGGCGCAGGCTGGGATCATTGGCGTATGTCGCATCGACGGCAGCACTAATGATCGAAAGTTCTTCAGGGCCATCGGCGCGCAGCAGCACGCCCAGCCAGTCGCGCAAGAATGCCCTGTTGGCGGGTGTGTCCGACAAGGCGAGCGGGTTAAATCCGGTGGGCTGGCCCGCTGTGATCCGGTCATACCGGCCGCCAATGCCGCGCACGAACAGCTCTGCCCCGCGATCCTTATCAAACAGGATGGTGCGCGGATTGAACTTTTGCGCCTGCGCCGCGAGGAAATTCATCACCACGGTTTTGCCGGAGCCGCTGGGACCAATGACCGAGAAATTGCCTAAATCACCATTGTGAAAATTAAAGAAAAACGGCGTCGCGCTGGTCGTTTCCAGCAGCGTTACGGCCTCCCCCCAGTGATTGTCTTGCGCCTGCCCCAAGGCAAACCCGTGCAGTGATCCAAAGCTGGCCATATTGGCGCTGGAAATCATCGACCGGCGGACAATATAGGTTTCATTGCCGGGGAATTGCCCCCAAAATGCCGGTTCCAGATTGGTGTCTTCGCGCACCGCAATCGCGCCAGTATCGGCCAAAGCAGCAGCAACGGCAGCGCTGGCATCATCCAGCCGCGCCAGATCGCTTTCGCGCACCAGTACGCTCAAATGATGGTCACCAAAACCAACCGCGCCGTTACCCAGTGCATCGCGCGCCGCCATCATATCGGCGCGCTCTGCGGCGGCTTCCTCATCCGCTGATCGCAGCCGCCGGATCGACAGGTCCATCCGTTCACGCGCGGTCTGGCGTTCGCTTGGCGCATAGCTTTCGCATACCACCATTTCATGCGGCAAACGCAGCAGCCCGTCGAGCAATCCCGGCGATGTCGCATCGGGATAATCTTTCAGACTGAGAATGGCGCTAAACTCAGGTTCCCCCGCCCCGCGCAGCTCCATCGCATCCAGCCCGAAACTGACCCGCCGATAGGGCAACATATGCCCGATATCGACATCATCATCAGGTTGGCGGACAGGACGCATTTCGCCATTGTATAGTGCGCTTAACAGTTCCAGAATTTCGTTATTGGTGCCGCCGCTGGCCCCTTCATATTCCCCAAGCAGAGCAGCATTATAGGACGAGAGTGATGCGATCAGACCGGTCGCCGCGGCTTTCAATGCGCGGACATCTTTGGGATCAGCCTCTACTGCGGATTTGCCCTGCCGGTTCCACAATTTGGCCAACCGCTCGGCCAGCCCCGCTTTGCCGCGCGCGGGGCGCCGGATCAGCGTGATAAACTGATCATTGATGAATAGCTGCCCGTCACCCAGCCGTTCTTTCCAGCGCCGGTCAATATGGGCTGCCAGCGGGTCATCAAACTCTGCATCCAATTCCACTTCGACCCTGCGGCGGATGACATGGTGATACATCACAAAACGCGCATCCAAAGTGGAACGCAGCATCACTTCGCGTGTGGCAGTATGCGCATTCAGCGCATCGCTATCTTCAGTCTCGAACAGCAGGCCGGGCACTTGGATGGCGGTCATCACCGATCCATCGCGCAGCATCATTGTGCTGGGATCAATCAAACGTGCGAAAGGCAAACGGTCACCCGCTTGGGCTTCCTTCGCGCTCCACGATGCAGCTCCGATCCAATTCGTCATACGGTCAAGCCTTTTTGTGCAGGCCCTATGGTGCGGGACGTAGTGAATAACCTAGGGCGCATAGCTGTTACACCCCCATCGTTTCCAGTTCTTGACCCGCGAGCATTTGCTGACTTTGGTGATCCAAAGGTCAAAAATGCGCGGCTCCCGCAAGCACGCGAAATAACCGATAATGTGCATCACGATCGGTACCGGAATAATCCAAAAGCTCTTCAAAATCAGGAACGCCTCTGCCGTGACCAGCATATTCAGGATGAAGAAATTCATCGTGACACCGGCAAACATTTGCGGGCGGGTCAATGCGCGGTGGACAGGATGGCGAACAAGCTCGGTCATATCAGCCAGCAGCCGCCTGAATACCGGCCACAATCGTGCTGGCGCCAAACAGAATGAACAGGCCAATCACAACAGTTGCGCCGAAACGCCAGTTCATCCGCCCGGTCAGCATCATAAAACCAACCGCGGCCACCGCCATCACCGCAATTGCCGTGGCGACATTGCCCAGCAGAGTCCCTTGCAACCACAGCAAGCCTGCGGTGATCGGGCTGGACCCTTGCGGATCGGTTGTTTGCTGCGCCAAGGCCGCGCTGGGCCAAAGCGTCAGGGTAGAAAGAGCGGCCAACAGGGCCGACAGGCGGGTAAACAAACGCATTTATTGAGTGCTCCGAGCGAGGTTGGATCGTGAGTGGTTGGAAAGGCGGCCCATAATGGCAGCGACATATTTTTTGGTTTCACGAATATTCGGGATACCGCCAGCGCGTATCACGCGGCCGGGGCCAGCATTATAGGCAGCGAGCGCCTTTTCCAGATTGCCGTCAAAACGGTCGAGCTGTTGGCGCAAATACCGCGCGCCACCTTCCAAATTGGCGAATGGATCGTCAGGATCAACGCCCAGTTCCTTTGCAGTTCCCGGCATCAATTGCGCCAATCCCCGCGCGCCAGCAGGTGAAATCGCATTGGCCCGCCACCGGCTTTCTTGCCAGACAAGCGCCTCTATCAATGCAGGGCTTAGGTCAAACCGCGCGGCCAGTTCATGCACTTTGGCCAAATATTGTTCCGGGATAAGCCCGGTGAGCAGCGCCGCATCCGCAACCGCTTCAGGGGGAACGAAGAAACTGGCTGACAATTCTGTTGCCGGTGCCAGGGTCGATGTTGGGCCCGATGTTGGACCGGCATATTGGACAACCGGCGGCAATGCAGTGCCACCAGCGATCCATTGCGCGCCGTCAGCCCCGATTTCCAGTACATCGGCCCGGGCGTGCGCAGACATCATGGTCATGCCCGGTACGGCAATGCCAAATGTCAAAAGCGCGCAGCCCGCCAATCTGAGAATCATCATTCTCTCCATTCGCCCCCATTGCGCACCGTACATGACAGCGCGGTGACAGCAAGGTTGCCATTTTCAGCAGCAAATGTTGCGAAACTATGGAGATGGGCAGAATAATGATGGAGTCACCCGGCAAAAAATCCGGACTCGATCCAATGATTGCCAGTGATTGCCCGTAATTAGCGCGCGGCGACGCGGCCCGTCACGGCGAATTCGCCCCTATCAATCATCCCGATAACTTTCATCGCCAACCGCCGCGAATCGACCCAATCACCATCCGCTGTCTCCAAACGGTAGCGTGTTTCCGAGCGGGCGGCAGCATTGAGCAATTCCAAAGCAGCGGTCGTTTCACCAGAACGCGCCAATGCGACGCCGATGCTGATAAGCTGTGCGGGATCATCCTGAGCAATAGCTGTACGGATATCGGCGCGCTGGACCGCAGCCGCATTCAAGACTGTCGCAGGCTCACCAATCCGGACGGGCTGCGCCGACGGTTGGCTTAATAGAGCCAATGATAATGCGGTTAGCGCGGTTCCAAGGGCCATTTTCTCTTCTCCTCAATCCTTTTCGAATGGGAAAATGTGCCCTGCTGCGCAGAACTGCAACAAAAATGAAACATTGTCACTGAACTGTAATATTTAGAACTCGGCCCCACGCTGTTTTGCAAATTGGCAAGGCTTAGAAACGCCTAATCCCCCGTCATATTTGTCGTAGTCCTGTCATTCTTCGGACACTGTCATCTATCTGAAATGTTGCACAAAAAGTGAAACTGACACCCCCTAGCTGACGATTCGCGAGCTGAAATTCGCTTCATCTGATTCTCAGTTTTTAGAGGGGACCACTCCCGTGAAGAACGTATCCCGTACCATCGTCTTAGGCTGCGGCCTGATTATTCTTGCCGGTTGTGGCGCTGACGACATCGCCTCTCCGGGCACCGGCGGCAACATCACCATCAATAACCCCCCGGCCACACCTCCACCACCGCCACCTCCGCCGCCGCCGCTGGTTACCCCCGCTGGAGGGTGCCCAACCATTTCCAACAATACTGGCGGTTTGATTGATGAAGGCACAATCACTGGCGATACCGGCGAATACCGCGTTTGCACGATGCCGGCGCGTTTCACGTCCTCGTCCACCCTGCCCTACATTGCAGGCGTTCTATACCGGATGAACGGGCGCGTTGATGTCGGCAGCGATGGCGGCCCGACACCGGACAATACAGACGGTCTGGACGACACCAATGTCGAACTTACGATTGACCCGGGCGTGATTGTCTATGCCAGCGGCTCATCCTTTCTGATGGTCAACCGTGGCAACACGATCCAAGCAAACGGTACGGCCACCCGCCCGATCATCTTCACCAGCCGCGACAATGTAATCGGCGGCTCCTTCATCAGCGATGATTCTTCGGGCCAATGGGGCGGCGTTGTGCTGGGCGGGCGGGCACCGGTTACAGACTGCATCGCACCTGGTGCAACACCGGGCACAATCGCGTGTGAACGGCAGGTCGAAGGCGCTGCTGCACCAGCCGTATTTGGCGGTGCGACCGCCAATGACTCCTCTGGTTCCATGAGCTTTGTGCAGATCCGCTATTCCGGCTTCGTCCTGTCCGGCGATAACGAGCTGCAATCGCTGACCACCGGCGGCACCGGCACGGGCACGAATTTTGAAAACATCATGAGCTATAACAGCTCTGACGATGGCGTTGAGTTCTTCGGCGGCTTTGTAAATATGAAAGGCTTGGTCGTTGTCGGGGCAGAGGATGACTCGATCGACACAGACACGGGCGTCAAAACCAATCTGCAATATGTAGTCGCGGTACAACGCCAGGAAGTTGGCGATACGATCATTGAGGCGGATTCCAACAATGGACTGCAAGATCAAACGCCGCGCCAAAACACGCAAATTTCCAACGCAACATTCATCCAGCGCAAAACAGATGACCAAGTCGTCCGTATTCGCGGGGGTACCGATTATGCGCTGGTCAACACAGTGATCGTGGACAATTCAACCAACGGCACAGCGTGCTTGCGGATCGATCTGCCCGAAACCCTGCGCGCAGCCGATGCAAGCTTGGATGATGTTGGCCCGCCAAGATTTGAATCGCTGGTACTCGATTGCGCTACGGACTTCCGCGACGGCAGTAGCGGCACAACCGCTGCCCAAGTCCAGGCTGAATTCGATGCCGGTTCCAACAACAACGCATCCTTCACCAACACCCTTACGATGACATACATCAACGGGGCGAATGAAGACGCCGTAGTTGCTTTCGATCCGACATCCCTGTCCAGCTTCTTTGAGAACGCTGGCTTCATCGGCGCAGCACGCGCTGGTGACACACGGTTTGAAGGGTGGACCTGCGATTCTGCGGCGATCACGTTCGGCAACAATGTCGGCGCCTGCACATCGCTGCCGGTCTACTAAGCCACCACGATTGAGAGAGGCGCTTGCAGGTCTGCGGGTGCCTCTCTTTTCACATTTGCGGGCCCACGGCCTGGTTCAACACTTCGACCTTTATTAAGCGAAGGGGTCTTCGAAAATGACATCTGGCAAGCGGCTGGCGGAACTGCTCCTGCTCTCAACTGCTCTCACATATCCGGGCGCTGCCCTTGCTCAGGATACAAGCCTATCTGAGGAAGCAGCCACTGCGACCGCAGTAGACGTGCAAGCATCCGATCCGGACGCTGCGGAAGAAGAGTTTAATCAACCAGATATCTCCATTCCCGGCGGCGGCGAGATTGTCGTGACGGGTCGCCGCGTGCGCGACGTAACCCGCAGCTCAAGCCAAGTCGTTTCGGTGCTGAGCAGCGAAGAGATCGCACGGACGGGCGAAGGCGACATTGCTGGCGCGCTGGGGCGCGTGACGGGCCTATCGGTCCAAGGGCAGGGTTTTGTATTCGTGCGCGGATTGGGTGACCGGTATTCGCTTGCTTTGCTAAACGGCCTTCCTCTGCCATCCCCGCAACCCCTCAGCCGGGTGGTGCCGCTGGACATTTTCCCGACCAGCATTGTTGCATCATCGCTGGTTCAAAAGACCTATTCGGCCAACTTCCCGGGTGAGTTTGGCGGCGGTGTCATCAATCTGACCACGCAGGCCGTGCCCGATGAAGGTTTCCTGAAAATCAGCGCCGGGATTAGCGGCGATGAACAGACCACATTTTCCAGCGGGATTGACTATTACGGATCGGATTTTGACTGGTTCGGCTTCGATGACGGTACCCGCGATGTCCCGCCCGCGCTCCAGGCTTTCTTTGATAGCGGCAATCGCTTGTCAGATTTGGGAGTAGACCAACAGGCAATCGCCAGAGAATTGGGCAATCCCAATCTGGTTCTGACGCAAAATATCGATAGCCTGCCCGCCAATTTCTCAGGCGGGATTACTGGCGGAACAGCGTGGGATGTCGGATCGGACGGCAGGTTGGGCATTATCGCCACGACATCTATCAGTAACAAATGGCGCAACCGGTCGATCATCAGCCAATCCGCGGTCGATGCTGACCTCAATCTGGATAGCGACTTCCGCGATTTCGTGACGGACAACCGGATTTTGGTCAACGGCTTGGTCGGATTTGGTCTGGAGCTTGGCCAGCATAAATTCCGCTGGACCAACCTTTATATTCGCGACAGCCTGAAACAGTCACGCCTCTCCATCGGTACAGATTTCCAAGATGAAGATAGCGAGTTTAGCCAAGACACATCTTGGTTTGAACGCGAATTGATCAACACCCAGTTTGTGGGCGAGATGGAATTTGCCGATCTGGATGTCGATATCCGCGCTGGCTACGCCCAAACCCAGCGAGAGGCGCCTTACGAATATAATTTCACCTATGTGCGCACCAATAACGCCAATGATCCCTTGGGTGATACATTTATCAATGTTCTCGATCGCCAGACTGGCAGCGCGTCAGTGGCTTTCTCCCAGCTGAAGGAAGATTTGTATTTCGCCGGGATCGATCTCAGCTACCCCGTGGCTGACTGGCTCCGCCTGACCGCAGGTTACGCCTATACAGATACGGACCGGTTCTCTTCCCGGCGCGAATTTTTGTTCGATGCCAATACGGGTTTTGACGATGCGGTCGGCGCGCTGCGGCCCGATCTGCTGCTCGGCGATGCGGTTATTGATTTTTATAATATCGGACTGATCGAAACGACCCAGTCAGACCCGGCATTCAGCGCCGCTTTGGAAGTGCAGGCCGGATATCTGAAAACAACCCTTACCCCGACGCTGGGCCTGACACTCGATATCGGTGTCCGCTATGAAGATGCAACCCAAGCGGTCAATCCGGTTGAGGTGTTTGCCACTCCGACAAATTCCGGCAGCTCGACCTTGCTTGCCAATGACTATTTCTTGCCGTCAGCAACGGTGACATGGGAAGTTACCGATACATTCCAGATCCGGGCCAATGCATCGAGAACGATTGCCCGTCCGCAGTTTCGCGAACTGATTTTCCAAACCTATTTCAACCCGGAAACCAACCGCCAGTTTAATGGCAACCCGTTCTTGGTCGATAGCGAGCTGACCAATGCAGAAATCCGCGCCGAGTATTACTTTGGCCGCGGCAACCGCGTATCACTGGCGGGCTTCTACAAAGATATCAAAAACCCGATTGAGGTATTTTCCAGCTTTTCTGACAACACGCAGATCAGCGGCTTTGCCAACGCCCCCAGTGCCACATTGTACGGGGCGGAATTTGACATTCAATATGGCTATGACCTGATCGATTGGGGCGGCTGGTTTGAAAGCAAACAAGCCATCTTTGTTGCCAATTACACCTACACCCAATCCGAACTGCAAGTGTCATCCAGCGATATTGCAAGGGTGTTCCCCTTCGCAGACCAACCCGCAACAAACTTCTTCCGCGATGGTGTGCCGCTGACAGGGCAATCCGATCATCTGATCAACCTGCAATTGGGTATTGAAGATCTGGACAGGCTCCAACAGTTCACTCTGCTGCTGAACTACGCCAGCGAACGGGTAACCAGCCGCGGGACAGCGCAGCTTCCGGACATTGTCGAGGATCCCGGCCTGACCGTGGATTTCGTGGTCCGTCAGGAGGTCGATCTATTGAAGCGGCCCTTCGAATTGAAATTCGAGGCACGAAACATTTTCGGGCGCGACAATTTTGAATTTCAAAGCAACGGCACCAACCGGATCGAAATCAACACATATGAGGTTGGACAAAGCTTCAGCTTCTCTGTCTCGACCGAATTCTAACACGCCAAGACTACCCGGCGTTCCCCTGCATCCGATGCGAGAAGGACGTCATATCTCAAGGCGCGTCGAAAACATATCCCAGGGAACGGACGGTCCGCAGTGGATTGCCCGCCCCTGCTACCTTCAGGGCGGATCGCAAACGGCCAATCCACACATCGACAGTACGCTCATCCATGGGGGGTTCTTGTTTGCCAAGTCCCGTGATCAAGTCTTCGCGTGACAAGACCTGGTTGGGGTTTTCCGCAAAGAACCGCAAAAGCCGGAACTCATTGGGCCTCAGGTCGATCAAGGCATCGCCCCATGTCGCACGCAGCGCGGCCATATCGATTTGCAACGGGCCCAGTTGGATTCGATCGGCAGAATATTTTTGATGCTTGGATTGCAAGGCCAGCACTCGGTCCAGAACAATGGTCCGGTCGAGCGTACCCACGACATAATCATCAGCGCCAGCCTTCAACGCCCGGCGCCGGTCTTCGGCATCATCATTTTCCAGCACCATCGTAATGTGGGCGTCTGCCGTGCGCGGATCAGCGCGCAAACGGCGGCACATCTCAAGCCCGGCCAAGTCATCCATGACCCAGTCAACAAACGCCCAAACGGGGCCTTCTACCAGCCGTTTCGGGCCGGATGACCAGAGGCGTGCAAATTCAAAACGCGCATTTCCATGCTCGAAATCCTCCAGCGTTTCGCCCAATTTGCCAGTTAAAAAGATATTGACCACTTCCACCGCGGCAGTCCCCTTATTCGGGCCCTTGTTCACCCAGGGGCCGAGCAAGGGACTGCCGCCATGATGTGACGCTGCTATGACAAATGGGGTCAGTTGCCCGCGGGAACCGAACTATTGTCCGGCGGGTCCGCCGCCTTTGGGCCAGCCAATTGGCGGGTGTAGAACCAGCCAATCCCGATCAGGCTGAAGCCCAAGGCCATAAAGGATGCAATCCGCGCGAGCCCTTCCAAGCCAGCCGTGTCGAATACGAACACTTTGAGCACCGCAATCAACAGCAACACCAATGACCCGATCCGCCAGCTGCGGGTTTGTGATCGCGCACCCCACAGCAAGAAGCCTATCGCCAGAATGATACCCAGCAGTGACCGCAGCAAATCCTCTGTCTGCCCCATCGGATCGACCGACATCAGGCTGCCAGTGAATGCGTGCCTAAGTTCCGACAATGCGAGGAATGCGATCAGCAGCATCAGCACCGCGTCAAACATCCAGAGCCGCGTAAAGCCGTTCATCGGCACGGTCCGGCGCAGCAGCCATGCTGCCGCCAGCGCCAATCCGTAAGCTGGCAGCAGCATATTGGCGATTGGCAGAGCGCCCACTTCTTGCGGCGCCCATAGCGGATTGTGCAGTCCCCATGTGAAATAGAGGAAGTGCAACAGACACGTACCGCACATCGCGATACTCACGGGCTTCGCCCATGACCGATCAGACAGATACTGCCCGATCAGCGCAGCACCGCCCACCAGCGATGCTTGCCATACAGTCCGTTCGGCCAGCCCCAGCGAGATGAATGCCGCCCCGTTTTCGAGGGCAAACAGCTGCTTGTACATCAGGTGCACACCCACCGCAGCGACAGCACCCGATCCAATAATCAGCGCGGTCCGTGTGCTTCTGAGCCTCTCGGGGGCACGCCACAGCAGTGTTCCGACCGCGACCAAGAGAGGCGCGAATTGCAGGGCAATCATCCTCCACCCGATATCATTTGCAACCAGCATCGCTTCGCCGAACAGGCTTTCCAAGGCTGCGACCGACCATATGAGGATCGGTTCGGCAGCCCATGAAAGCGCAAGGGCCATCAATGTCATCCGGGCTGCCGTGCGGTTGGTCTCTTTATAAGCCAGAACCACGGCGGCTAGAGCCACCACCCAAGCGAGCCACATGCCCGGAATAAATTGCGCAGCCATGCCGTACAGAACCAGTGCCGCGAATATTTCGGCTATGGTCATCCATAAACGGTTGCCGCCCCGCACTGTCAGCGCGACAAACATCGCGCCAACCGCGCCCCAGCGGATACACGCTTGCACCAGCTGTTCCTGATCACCGCTGCCAAACAGTAATTCAGCTTCAGCCCAAGCGGTCAGTGTGCCAAGCAGGGCAATTACCGCGGATGCAGCACCGGCCCAGATAACCCAGTGCAGACCGTAATCGGCCACCCGCTTCCACGCCAAGATAATAACGGCAATGGTAACGGCTGAGATCACGATGGGCGCGGCCCAAATCGGCGTCGCGATCAAACCGGCTGACACGGTACCAATCGCCGCCGCTGCGACATTGGCGATACTGGCAATAGGTAGCTTCCCAGCATCAGCTGGCCACAGCATCCACGCCGCCAAAGCTGGCAGCAGCGCGATGCCAAAGCAGACCGCCGCAAGGATCATATCGCTGCCAAGCCATGCAAAGTGCAAATAGGTTACTGTCGTGAGGCCGAGAGCGAATCCTGCAACTTGGAACCCGTCAAACTTGCGGTGCGCATCGCGCCAGATATTCGCCAGAGGCACCCCCGCGAAAATCGCCGCTAACCCCAAGCCGACAACGGTGAATGTCCCGGCTGGTACATCGGGCCAAAAACCCAGCAGCACCACAGCCAATCCTGCAGCAAAGGCTGTCGCCTCCCTCAATTTCGGTTCTGTCCATGCGAAGAACGACAATGCAGCAGCCAGCAAGCCGTAGAGCCCCCAAGCCAGCAAACTAAAGCCGGCTTGCTGGACCATAAATGCCAGTTGCAGCGCCGCCAGTGCCGCAGCGCCGATACGGATGACAGGCGATGCACCGCGGCCTTCGGTAAACGCTGGAAGCACCGCGCCGATGACCACGATATAGCCGCCAATCGCCAGCAGATCGGATATTCCGGTCAAGCCAGTGAACAGCATCAATACGCCCCAACCGAGCCCGCCCGCCAACGCGGCCAGCGCCAGCCAGCTGCGCCCTTGGCGATTACCGGCATATGTCAGCCCGCCCGTCACCAGCGCCAGATATAATGCGAGCATGGGCACATTGGGTTCTTGGCTGTCGACCAGCATCGGGGCCGCAAAACCACCCACCAAGCCAAGCACCGCGCAGGGCAAGCCAAACCGGAAGGATAGCAAGATCGCAGCACCGGTAACGCCGGCAAGGCCAAGAAATGCGACAGCGCTACCAATCAAGCCGTAATGGCTGCCTGCCAGATAGAAGCTGGCATAGAGCGTTGCCAGTCCTGCCCCCGCCAAGGCCTGCCGGACACGCGGGTCAGAAATGCGGTGCTCCTGGCGAAAGGCCAGCTCCGCACCGCCCAATAGAAGCACACCGAAAACAAAGCTCAAGGCGACGCGCACTTGCGGGCCCAGCAAGCCTTGCTCGATCGAATAGCGAACCAGAAAGAAACCCGCGACCGCGAGCGCAATGCCGCCAGCCCAGATCGGCAAAAGGCGGCCAAAAATATCCTCAAAATCAATCCGGATTTTAGGGAGCTTTGGCATTGAGAATGCGGAATCCGGATTGATTGCCGCAATGCCTTGCGCCAAATCTTCTTGTGGCTTGGGAGCGGTTTGAGGGACCGCTTCACCGGCATCAGACTCGGCCTCGCCGACATCAGACACAGAGCGGGTTGCCGGAAGCGCGGCTTCGGCCCTCTGCTGGTGGGCCGCCACTACTGGCGGCTGCTGCGTATTGGCCGGCGTCGCGGCCTGGGGGTCTTCCACGCGGTCGCCCGAAAGCTGCAAGCGCAAACCAGCAAGAATGCGTTCAAATTCACGCAGGCGAGCCTCCAGCGCCTCAGTGCGGCGCCACAGGATGAATAATCCTGCGCCCAATATGACCAGCAAAAGCGTTTCCATGCCCACGTCTCCACATTTTCTCCAATCCGCCTAACCTAAAAATGAACACTGTTCAATATAAAAATTAGACACTGTTCATTTTATCGGCCATGAGGACGCCATGGGAAGACGTTCAGATCATACACCGCAGCAATTGCGCGACTTGCTAATCGATCACGGACACAAGCTGATGGCGGAAGTGGGCTATGCGCGATTTTCCGGGCGGGAAGTTGCCAAACGCGCAGGCTATTCTGTTGGCACCATCTATAATGTCTTTGGCTCGCTCGATGGCCTGTTATCCGCAATCAACACGCGCACTTTCGGGCTATGGGCCCAACACTTGCAAGGCGCGTTGGCAACGGCTGGTCACGACCGGATAGCCAGCCTCGTCAGGGGATATTTCAGTTTTGCGCTGGAAAATCCCAATGTTTGGTCCGCCATTTACGATCACCGCCTGCCAGACGGACAATCATTATCACCGGCAGATTTGGAAGGGCGCGCGTTGCTTACGTCAATCGTCGAACAAGAAGTTCGCAAAGCTCTGCCCGACACCGTTGATCTTGATCTCGCTCGCTACTCCCGCTCGCTTATTGCGTCGGTGCATGGCCATTGCAGCTATGTGGTCAGCGGCAGTTTCGCTCTGCTTGATGAAACCGATCCGGTGGGTAGTGCACTTGATCGTGTCCGGGAATCCCTATCCGTTCATCAAAACGCGCAGTGATAATCAGTCTAGCGCGCCAAACCGCGCAAACCCGCCTTCCATCCAGCCAAGTGGATCGCTTTCCCCGCTTGTATCGCTGTCTTTCACCCGCACATCATACACATCACCAATAAACAGCTCGTGCGTTCCATGAACCAGAGTGTTTTCCACCCGGCAAAAGATATTGGCCATCGCAGACGGCAGGAACGGGATCGTGTCCGCATAGTCCCACTGCGCCATGGTGAAGCGCTGTTCACGCTGTGACGGGTCGGAAAAAGGACGCACCAAGCCTGTTTGATCCGTCCCCAGCAAATTGATGCAGAACCGGCCTTGCCCCTCAATGGCGGCATGACAACGCGCCTGTTGATTGACCGCCACCAGCATGGATGCAGGCTGCATCGAAACCGGCACCACAGCCGATGCAACCATGCCCGCAGCTTCGCCCGCCTCTAGATCATGCGTGGATACGATCGACACCGGCCCCGGCAAACGGCGCATTGCAGACCGCAACAGGTCTGCCAAATCGGTCGCCATTGGCTGCGAGGGATCGGTATTCGACATTCAAATATCTCTTTCGTAGACAACACAGGTCAAAATTATCACACCAGTGTGGTTAAACTCGACAACAAACGCCCTATTCAGTCGAAAACTCTATCAAATCCGCCGCCTACTCACATTGTAATGTGAATTTGAACTTGCTTCATCACATTGGCCTGCTATTTAGATTCGCATGACAGAACATACAACCCAGACAGTCCAGCAAAAGATCCGAGCAATTGTTGATTCCGGAAAAATGTCACGGGCTGGAATCGCCCGCGCTGCAGGCTTGCACGCCAATTCGCTGCGGGACTGCACTGAAGAAAGCTGGAACCCAACGGCCGACACTCTGGGTAAACTGGAAGTATTCCTTAAAGCCAATGATGACCGGCCGGTGCTGGCGACTATTGAAGAGATCATCGACGAGGCGCGCAATGGCCGGATGTTCGTTCTGGTGGATGATGAAGATCGCGAGAACGAAGGCGATTTGGTTATTCCGGCACAGATGGCGACGCCCGCCGCAATCAACTTTATGGCAACATACGGCAAAGGGCTGATCTGCTTGTCGCTCGACCGGAAACGGGTGGAGCATCTCGGGCTTGAGCCGATGACCCGCAACAATCAGGAGTCGATGCAGACAGCCTTCACCGTTTCCATCGAGGCGCGCGAAGGTGTGACCACGGGTATTTCCGCAGCAGACCGTGCGCGCACTGTATCTGTCGCGATTGATGCAGGAAAAGGCCCTGCCGACATCGTCGCACCGGGTCATGTGTTCCCGCTTGTTGCGCGCGATGGCGGGGTTCTCGTGCGTGCCGGCCATACCGAAGCCGCGGTCGATATCTCGCGCCTTGCCGGCCTCAACCCATCGGGCGTGATTTGCGAGATCATGAATGATGACGGGACAATGGCCCGGTTTGACGATCTGATTGCATTTGCCCGGCATCACAATCTGAAAATGGGCACAATCCGTGATCTGATTGCGTACCGGATGCGCAATGATGATCTCGTCGAACAAGTGAGCGAAAGCCAACTGGTTTCTGATTATGGCGGCGAATGGCGCGCCATGACCTATCAAAGTAAAGTATCTGGGGCGACGCATGTTGTCCTGCAGAAGGGGCATGTCGATCCTGACCAGCCCACTCTGGTTAGGATGCATGCAATCTCTATTTTCGATGATGTTCTGGGCCAATCCGGCCCTAAGAAGCGCCAACTCCAAAGATCAATGGCCGCCATCGGCGAAAAAGGGGCAGGTCTGATCGTTTTGATCATGCCCGACCGTGCGGAGAAGCTACAGGCTGAAATCGGCCGCCACGCGCTAGGCGAAGGTCAGCTCCGCGACTACGGCACCGGGGCGCAAATTCTGGTCGACCGCGGGGTGCGCGAGATGATCTTGCTGTCCGATAGTGAACGCACGGTTGTTGGGCTAGAAGGTTACGGACTAAGCGTTGTGGGACGCGAACCTATTCCTAACTAGCTGGAACGATTATCCAGCAAGAGCCTCACGCAGAGTCAGCTCACCGCCCCATTCCTTGTTGGTGTTAGTGAGGTGGAGCGCCCAGTGCGCTTCGGCCCCGTCCACATCGCCTGCTTCGATCAGTTCAACCAGTCGCTTGATCGACTTCACACCCTTGGCGCGGTCGCGCTTGCGTGCTTCGTCTCCGATCGCCGCAGTCACGTAGCGCTTTTGATATTGCGCGGTCACATCCTCCAGAACGCGGGTTAGGAAGTGCAAGGTAGCATTTCCGCCAACCTCCATCAGGATCGAGTGAAACTGCGCACCGGCAAGCATATATTCCCGCTCGCGGTCACTGTCATAATAGTCTGACAAACGCTCGGCCGCTTCGCTCAGCCGGTCAATTGCCGCCTTGCTCGGTTTGGCTGCCAGTTTGCGCACAATATGCGGCTCCAGCGCGAGGCGCGCTTCATAAATATCAGCCACCTTGACCCCGCTGGCCTGTAGATAATAGCTCGCATAGCGCGACACGCTTTCCACCTTGGGCAAGCTGACCCGCGCACCCGAACGGGAACCGCGCTTCACATCAATCAGGCGCTCTGTTTCCAGAATACGAAATGCTTCGCGCAAGCTCGGTCGCGAAATACCGAACTGCTCCATCAATTGCGCTTCCGCTGGCAAAGTATCCCCTTCGGATAACTCGCCTTGGATAATCCGGCGGCGGATAGAATTGGCGACCAGTTCGGCAGTTTTAGGCACGCGGAGAGAGCCGCCATTGCTGACGGTCTCTGCGCTTTCAATGTCTGGGATGGTCACACTCATCGCGGATGCATCACATAGACCGCGCGATGACCATTTTCATCACTTCGTTCGAACCGCCGAAAATACGCGTAATCCGGCAATCACGATACATTCGCGCAATCGGGTAATCATTGATGAAACCTGCCCCGCCGTGGAATTGCAGACATTTATCGACCACTTCACCTTGCAATTCGGTGACCATCAGCTTGGCCATACAGGCAGTCGGGACATCCAGTTTACCCTCCAGATGCTGAGCGATACAGTGATTGACAAAAACGCGAGCGGCGGTGCTGCGGGCTTTCAATTCGGCCAATGTGAACTGGGTGTTCTGGAAATCCCAGATCGTCTGCCCGAACGCCTTGCGATCCTTGACGAATTCCATCGTCACTTCGAGCGCTTTTTCGATGCCGGTCATTGCACCCATCGCGATGATCAGCCGTTCCTGCGGCAGTTCACCCATCAGTTGGTAAAAGCCCTTACCTTCTTCCCCGCCCAGAACATTCTCTGCCGGAACAAAAACATCATCAAAGAACAATTCAGATGTGTCTGCCGCATCCATACCGATCTTGTCGAGCTTCTTGCCACGCTGAAAACCCTCGGCCCCGTCGGTTTCCAACAGCATTAACGAAATACCCTTGGCCCGTTCATTCGGGTCGGTCTTGGCCACAACAATGATGAAGTCGGCTGTTTGACCGTTGGAAATATACGTTTTTGCGCCGTTAATCCGATAGCCGTTGCCATCCTTCAGCGCGGTGGTGGTAATGCTCTGCAAATCAGACCCGACGCCCGGTTCGGTCATGGCAATTGCGCTAACCAGATCGCCCGTTACCAATTTGGGCAGATATTTCTTTTTCTGCTCTTCCGTGCCGTGGCGCACCAGATAGGGCAGGATAACGGTATTATGGAGCGATGCGGCGAAGCCTTCCACGCCGTGCTTCGCCTGTTGATCAATCACCACCATATCATGCCGGAAATCACCACCGTGACCGCCATATTCTTCGGGTACAGAAACACCCAGCAAACCTGCTTCACCCGCTTCATTCCAGAAACCGCGTTCCACCTGGCCATCTTCACGCCATTTCAGAATGCGCTTTTCGGGTGCCTTATCCTGATAAAATTTGCCGACAGCATCTGCAAAAATCGAAATCTCCTCATCATCCATGAATTCGGGCTGGGGTACATCAATTACGGGCATGAAGCGGCCTTTCGGATTGCGAATGTGCTAAAACATTGTTGTATCACTTAGTTAGCTATGTGCAATGCTTGCATGAATCGCAACTTGGCAGCAAAGCGGGTCAATGGAACTTATTGGCCCCACATCACAGAGCTTTATCTCGCAGCGCACCCGTTTGCACTATGCAGATTGGGGTAATCACGGTGCACCTCCACTAATTTTGCAGCATGGCGGACGCGACCATTGTCGCAGCTGGGATTGGCTGGCGGAAAAACTTCGCCATGATTGGCACGTTATCTGTCCCGATTTGCGCGGACATGGTGACAGCGAATGGACCAATACGGGCGTGTATCAAGTATCGTCCTATGTGTATGATCTGGCGCAGCTGGTACATCAGCTTGAACTTGCGCCGGTGACAATCATTGCCCATTCGCTGGGCGGTAACATCGCCACCCGCTACGCTGGGCTGTATCCCGAAAATATGCGCAAACTGGTCAGTATTGAAGGTCTCGGCCCCAGCCCCAAATATTTGGAAAAGATGGACGAGACCCCGTGGTATGACCATCACAAGCAGTGGATTGACAAGAAGCGCAACAGTTCCTCTCGTCTGCCCAAACGTTACGATACGTTTGAGGCTGCGCTTGACCGGATGCATGAAGAAAACAGCTATCTCAGCCGCGCTCAAGCAGAGCATCTGACCCGCAACGGTGCGATCCGTAACGAGGATGGCACTTGGAGCTGGAAGTTCGACCCGCATTTACACGCATGGCCGCCCGAAGACTTGGCACGCGACAAGATACAAGATCTATGGCGCCGTATTAGCTGCCCGATGCTGATGATTTACGGCAATGACAGCTGGGCCAGCAATCCTGAACAGGATGGCCGTATCCAGTACTTTGGCGACAACGTAGAAGTGTCAGCCTATGACCGCGCCGGGCACTGGGTCCATCATGATCGGTTTGATGATTTCACCGCAGAGGTGAAAGCGTTTATCAGCTGAACGGATAGCTGCGAATTTTCCTACTCACTCTGTCGGCGCTACAGCCCGTGTGCTCTTTCGCAATGTCTAACCTGTATCCAATGCGCGGCAGCTGCGCTGGCGCTGCTACTGGCACTGGCACTGGCCGTGCTCAATCGAGCAAAGGTCACAAAGGTCACAGATAGCCCGGCACGGAAGGTCACAACCCGCCCATGCTTTCAGCCATCAACGAATTGAAAAACCGTATTATTCCCCGAAAGTCACAGTTTCAAAAACTGCATAAGTGTACCATTTGCGGGAATGTTCAGCGGACCCTCAAATTCCCCGGCTGATCACTTCTTTCATGATCTCATCCGTACCGCCGAATATCCGCGTCACCCGCGCATCGCGCCACAGCCGCGCAATCGGATATTCGTTCATATAGCCTGCGCCGCCATGCAATTGCAGCGATTCGTCGCAGATCCTGTTCTGGAGATCGGTATGCCACAACTTCGCCGCGCTGGCCTCTTCAGTGGTGAGTTCACCGGCAATATGGCGCTTCAGTGCCCAGTCGATATGCGCCCAGCCGACCTGCAATTCACTGGCCATTTCGGCCAGAGTGAATTTGGTATTCTGGAATTCAAATACGGATTTGCCAAACGCCTTGCGTTCTTTGACGAATTTCACCGCTTCATCAAATGCACGCTGGGCACCCGCCTGACAGCCAATCGCGATGGACAAGCGTTCTTGCGGTAGCTCTTCCATCAGATGGATAAAGCCGCGCCCTTCCTGGCCCAGCATATTGGTTTTGGGCACGCGCACATCGTTGAAAAACAGCTCCGACGTATCGGCGGAATGCTGGCCAATTTTGTCGAGGTTCCGGCCGCGTTCAAAACCGGGCGTGTCCGCATCAACGAGGATCAGGGACGTACCCTTGGCCCCCATTGTGGGATCGGTTTTGGCCACAACGATAATCACATCGGCATGCTGGCCGTTAGTGATGTACGTTTTGGACCCGTTGATGACGAGGTGATTGCCATCTTCCTTCGCCGTTGTCCGGATACCCTGAAGGTCGCTGCCTGCGCCCGGCTCGGTCATGGCGATGGCAGTAATGACATCGCCGCTGATCATACCCGGCAGATATTTTGCCTTCTGCTCTTCCGAACCCAGCCGCTCAAAATAATTGACGGTAATATCGTTCTGCAGCGTAAAACCGGCAGCCGACCCCATGTAGGATAATTCTTCCGCGATAACCGCATTATATCCAAAATCGAGGCCCAGCCCGCCATTCTCCTCACTGACGGTCGGGCATAGCATACCCGCCTCGCCCAGCGCCTTCCACGCGGAACGGGGAACAATGCCCTCTTCCTCATGCTGGTCGAGATACGGCTCCATATGTTCGGCAAACACTTTGCGCACGGTGTCGCGGAACATGTTGTGATCGTCATTATAGGCGAAGCGGTTTTTTAGTTCGAGCATTGGTTAGTTCCTTCAGGCAATCGTGCCGGCTTCGCGCAGGGCGGCGGCGTCGGTGTCGTTCATTCCCAGAGATTGGAGGATCGCGTCGGTATCATCGCCCGGCATCGGAGCCGGAGCGGGTGTCGCCGTTTCGGTGGCGCTGTAACGCGGAGCTGGCGCGGGTTGTTTATCGCCGGCAATATCCACAAATGTCCCGCGCGCGATATTGTGCGGGTGGTCAGCCGCTTCGCTCATCGTCAAAACTGGCGCATAACAGACATCCGTATGTTCCATGATGGCGTTCCATTCGGCACGTGTTTTGGTTTTGAAAAGGTCCGTCAGCTTGTCTTTCAGCATTGGCCACTTGGCGCGGTCATGCTGCACATCGAAGTCCGTGTCCTGCTCCAAACCTGCCAAGCGGCGCAGTTCTGCATAGAATTGCGGTTCGATACTGCCGATCGATACGAATTCACCATCCGACGTTTCATAGGTGTCGTAAAAGGGCGCAGCTGTGTCGAGCATATTGGCGCCGCGGTCTTCTGACCAAACGCCCATATTCTTCATACCGTGGATCATACCCATCAGCGCTGCTGTGCCATCCGTCATCGCGCAGTCGATCACTTGCCCTTCTCCGCCGCGGGCGACGTTGAGCAGCGCAGAGGACATACCGAAGGCGAGCATCATTCCGCCGCCGCCAAAATCGCCGACCATATTGATCGGCGGCGTCGGTTTTTCTCCTGCCCGGCCATAATGCGCCAGCGCCCCGGCGAGTGCGATATAGTTGATGTCATGACCGGCGGCCTGCGCATAGGGCCCGGTCTGCCCCCAGCCGGTCATCCGGCCATAGACGAGCTTGGGATTGTCTTTGAGCAGTTCCTCCGGCCCCAGCCCCAGCCGCTCCATCACGCCGGGGCGGAACCCCTCGATGATACCGTCTGCACTGGCGCAAAGTTTGCGCGCGAGCGCGACGCCTTCTGCGCTTTTCAGATTGATCGCGATAGACTTACGGCCCCGCGCCAATACATCCTTGGTGCTGAGCGGAGTCGATCCACCCCGGCTGCCTGTTGCACGGTCAATGCGGATCACTTCCGCACCGTGATCGGCCAGCATCATCCCGCAAAATGGGCCCGGCCCGATGCCAGCAAATTCAACAATACGAATACCTGATAAAGGACCGGACATAGAGCTTACTTACCCTTCCAGTTAGGCGCGCGCTTTTCTGCAAATGCCAAAGACCCTTCGCGTGCATCTTCTGACGTGAACACTTCGGGAAGCAATTTTGCTTGCTCTTCATATCGTTTGTCGAGCGCCCATCCACGCGAACCTTCGATGATTTGCTTGGAGACTTTCACTGCCAGCGGACCATTTGCAGTGATCGCTTTGGCCAGCTCAATCGCTGCATCGAGCGCGGAGCCATCGGTTACACGGTTAAGCAAGCCCAGCTCATATGCGCGCGCAGCGTCGATGAAGTCCCCCGTCAACGCCAGCTCCATCGCCACTTTGGGAGAGATCAGATCGGGCAGTTTCATCAGCCCCCCAGCCGCAGCCGCAAGCCCGCGTTTCGCTTCTGGAATACCGAATTTGGCTTTGTCATTGGCCACAATCATATCGCAGGAGATCATCAGTTCCATCCCGCCAGCCAGCGCATAGCCTTCAACCGCTGCGATGAGCGGCTTAACCGGACCTTTCTCTGTCAGACCGCCAAAACCACGGCCCGGGACAGACGGCGTCTCACCGCGCAAAAAGCCCTTCAGATCCATGCCGGAACAGAAAGTGCCACCAGCACCCGTCAAAATACCGACTCGCAAATGGTCTTCCCCATCGAGGCGATCAAGCGCCGCCGCGATGGCTTCCGAAGCCGCCTTGGTCATGGCGTTTTTCGCCTCTGGCCGATTGATCGTGATGATCAGAATACCGTCTTCTTCGTGGGTCAGAACTTCTTCGCTCATGCTACTCTCTCCGCTAAACGCAATTGAAATGATTCCGGTCAGCTATTGCCGCCGCCTTTGCGCTGACTTATATAACTAGGTGAACCAGCTTGTCTACGCTTGCTGATGTCGAATTCTAACTCGTATGAAGGAGCCTACTTATGGCCGAAGCCTATATCATCGACACCGTCCGCACCCCTCGCGGCATTGGCAAGGTCGGCAAAGGAGCGCTCGCAAACGAGCATCCACAGCATCTGGCAGCTACTGTTCTGAAAGCTCTGAAGGACCGCAACAACCTCGATACAAGCACTGTCGATGATGTGATCTGGTCCACGTCCACACAAGACGGCAAGCAAGCTGGCGACCTTGGCCGGATGGCTGCACTGGATGCCGGTTACGACATTACTTCCAGCGGAACCACGCTCGACCGGTTCTGCGGCGGTGGGATCACATCGGTAAACTTTGCAGCGGCGCAGATCATGTCAGGCATGGAAGATTGCGTTGTAGCAGGCGGCACGGAAATGATGAGCCTGACTGCGGAAATGATGAAAGAAAAAATGGCCGCTGGCATCAAACCCGCGATGATGGGCAGCTATAATGAGCGCTTGCAGTCCGTTCACCCGCAATCACACCAGGGCATTTGCGGTGACGCGATTGCCAGCATGGAAGGATATAGCCGCGAAGAACTGGATGCTGTGGGCTATCGCAGCCAGCAGCGCGCCGATGCGGCGATCAAAGCAGGCAAATTCGACAAGAGCGTTGTTCCTGTGGTGGATGATGAAGGTAATGTCATTCTGGCCAAGGATGAGTATCCACGCCCTGAAACCACGCTGGAGGGGCTTGCCCAATTGGAGCCGGCCTTTGGCAAAATGGCCAATGTTCCCCTCGATGCCAATGGCACGACTTTCGCGGGTCTGGTGAAACAGAAATACCCTGATCTGGAAATCAAGCATTTCCACCATGCGGGCAATAGTTCCGGCGTGGTTGACGGCGCGGCGGGCGTCTTGGTGACATCCGAAGAATACGCCAAGAAAAATGGCCTGAAACCGCGTGGCCGCATCGTTGCCACCGCCAATATGGGCGATGATCCGACCTTGATGCTGAATGCACCCGTTCCTGCGGCGAAGAAAGTTCTCGCCAAAGCGGGGCTGACCAAAAACGACATCGATCTATGGGAAATCAACGAAGCATTCGCCGTCGTCGCTCACAAATTTGTGACCGATCTCGGCCTGAGCTGGGACAATGTGAACGTCAATGGCGGCTCAATTGCACTGGGTCACCCCATCGGCGCGACCGGCTCCATCCTTATCGGCACCGTGCTGGACGAGCTGGAAGCAACCGGCGGACGATACGGCCTCGTCACCATGTGCGCAGCGGGCGGCATGGCCCCAGCCATTATTGTCGAGCGGGTTGAAGACTTCGTTTGATAGACACCTGCTAACCTCAAAAAATCGGCTTTGCATCACGGCACCCCCGGACTATGTCTTCATCGACATTCCGGGGGTGCTTGATGACTTTTTCGATAAACAGGCACCGGGGCTGATAACAGCGCTTCGTCCCGCTAATCAGCCGGTGAGGCGTGGACGTGGTTCCAGATAGCGGACATAACCACCGACCCTTCGCCTACGCTCGATGCCACCCGTTTTACCGAGCCTGCACGAACATCGCCGACAGCATAAATACCCTCAGCTGACGTCTGGAATGGGGATGGCTGGGCAACCATCTCACCGGTTTTGACAAAACCCTTGTCATCCAGATCCACCAAGTCGCTAAGCCAGCCTGTATTGGGCGCTGCGCCGACCATGATAAACAGCCCGCCGCATTCCATCTCTTCAGGTCCATCGGCTGTTTCCAGACAGATATGGCTGAGCCAATTGTCACCGCTCATAGACGCCACTTGCGTACCATAATGGATGGTCACTTTGGGGTCAGCTTCCAACCGGTCGCGCAAATATGATGACATGGAATCGGCAAGACTATTGCCGCGTATCAGGATGTGCACATGATGCGCCGCGCGTGATAGATACATCGCCGCTTGCCCGGCTGAATTGCCACCGCCGATGATCGCGACCGGTTTTTTGCTGCAAAAACGCGCTTCCATTTCGGTTGCCGCATAGAAAACACCGGCCCCCTCGAAATCTTCCCGTCCCTCAAGTGGTAGCTTCCGGTATTGCACGCCCGTCGCCACTAAGATTGCTTTGGCGCATACGATATCTCCGCCGTCCAAGGTTGCGCAGAATGTCCCGTCGGCGCGCTTCTCCAGCGCTTCCACCCGGCGCGGCATGGCGAAACGCGTGCCAAACTTCATCGCCTGGATTTGCCCGCGATATACCAAATCAGCGCCGGAAATACCGGTCGGGAAACCCATATAGTTCTCGATCCGGCTTGATGTTCCTGCCTGCCCGCCGATGGCGATATCCTCTACCACCAAAGCGCTAAGGCCTTCTGCGCCAGCATAAACGGCAGCAGCCACACCTGCCGGGCCGCCGCCCACAATCAGGACATCATAATCCAGCCCCTGTTCAACATTCAGATCCAGTCCAAGCAGACGGGCGACTTTGCGCGGGCATGGGTCTTCAACCACATGATCCTTGGCATAAATCACCGACGGTTTATGCGATGACAGATCACACAGGCGCGCCGTTTCCTGATCGGGATTATCCATATCGAAGGACTGGAACGGGATCCGGTTGCGCGCAAGGAAGCTGGCGACCCTTTGAACCTTGGCATCGCGGTCCGCGCCGATCAGTTTGATGGTGCTTCTGTTTTGTTCAAACTGCGCCCGCCGTCTGGCAGAAAACACGGTTATCACATGATCTGACAGTTCGGGTATATCGCTCATCAATTGCAGCATTTTCGGCCGCGACGCTTCCAATGTGCGGGTGGCCTTGGCGGCGCGCATAGGCAGTGTCATCACAGAACCTTCGTTCAAGAAGGCTATGTCCCCCATGAACTGGGTTGGACCCAGCGTCGATTCGACCCAGCGCTCCCCGGTATACGGATTGACGACCTCGATCTCGCCATCGAGGACATAGACAAACCGGTCCATCAGATCGCCAACATCAGCGACCATGTCCCCCGCTGCATATTCTACAGTTTCGGAAATTTGGCGTAGAGCCGCCACATGATCGTCGGCCAGTGGTTGCCGCCGCATCACTTCGAGGTCTGCGCCTATCGTTTCCATTGCATTGCCCTTGGTTCACCTGCTCGCATCAATGTAGGGCTGCTGCAAGGCAGGGCAAGGACTGGCTTAGCGGCGGGACAGTTCCCGTGTGTAATCCACCAGCTCCACCAACACTCCGGGGTCGGATGTTTGCGTTTGCGCTTGCCATTTTGCGTCGGTTGCCAGCTTGTCCAGATGGGCATCCGCTGCCGGAAGTTGGGCAATCATTGCATGTTTAATCTGCTCCAGCTCTTCCAGAGAGGGTTCCGGTTTGCAGAACATATCGCAGATCGTCCGGTCTTGGATCGCCAAGGAGGCCGGCAGTGTCAAAATACCATCGCGCAAATCTTCTTCGCCGCCTCCGCCAAGACCTTCCAGCCCCTTCACATCACCAACATCATCGCAGCCGTGATAGACCATGCCAATCAGCCGCCCGAACTTGCGCAAGCTGTCATCACGGGTGGCAAGACAGGCGCAGGTTTCAAACATCGATCCCGTGTCTTCGCCCGCAATCGCTTCCCAATCAGCCACGCCCAATGGTTGGCGGCGCAACCGCCACTGCGCGCATTCGGCAACCCCCAAGCGTTTAACCAGATCAGCGAACAGGCGAATGTCATGCGGGTCTTCGGCAGACATCTCGAAGCCCTCAGCGACGATAAAGCCCGATGCCATCAGGGCCGGTAATTGGCCAAATTTGGCGTGGAGCGAGGGGATGCCGCGGCGTTCATCCGAATGATCCAGAATATCATCCACGATCAGGGTCATATTGTGCATCATTTCCAGAACTGCTGCCGAACGGATCATGGCATCCGGTATGTCCGCGCCATTCTTGCCGCCGAATTTCGCACGGTAACAGCCGAAGATCGTCAGTGGCCGGAAATATTTGGAACCTTCCACAAATTGCCATTCGAGCAATGGCTTCAAATCAGGCCCAACACGGTCGATCCAACCGTTCAGGAAGGTACGGACCCGGCCCATCTCTTCAACAAAACCGAGATCGGACACGATGCCCGCAGTCACACTATCTAATCCAGAATTCACAAATATTGCCCCATCATGTTCAATTGGATGCCTCAGCGTTTGACGCGCCAGCGGCGCTTGCGCGGGCTGATGTCATCATCATCTGACAGCGCGCGATCTTGAAAGAAGCCGGAAGCTATTTTCCCGGCTTGGCGGACCATATTGGCCCCCGCACCCAGCGGCTCACCCTGTCTGGAGGCGCTGCTTGGCCGTGGTTGCCCGCTGCATTGTTCGCTTGCGTAGCTGGCAAATTCGCCAGCAACCATCAGCAGCGCGGCACCGAGATCGATAAAATCATCGTCATCGTGGTTGGCCGGGCCAGTGGTCGCTCCGCCCTGATTACCGGTCAAGGTGCTTTGCCAGAACCAATAGGCTGTGGTCCACCAATCGTTGATGTATTGCAGCGGCAATAGCCCAAGATGCTCTGCCTGAAGAACATTCCCCAAATTTTGCAATCCCGGCTGTGCATCGGGGCTGCGTGGGCCAACCAAAGTCCACGCTTTGGCCGCATAAGCAAATGGCATAAGCGCAATTTTTGCCGCCCGCAGAGCCGAATTGCCATACGTCAGATGCTTGACCAATTTGATCGGCTGGCCGCGCACCTTGCCATTGTTTGCCGCCGCATCGAAGCGTTGGACAGCCTCGGCAGCGATAACCCCACTTTCAACAGCGCCCTCTACAGTCGCCATATCGACATTGCTGCGGCACAAATCACCGGCAAAGGCGATATTGGGCAATGTGACCGGATAGGCTGCCTCTGGCCGCCAGTCCCAGCCGCCAACCTCGTTCAGAAACAGCGCGTAATCCGCGTTGGACCGCGCATGGGTTTTCGCCCAATCGACATCGCAGTTCGGATCGCCCCATTCGCGGCCAATATCAATATCAGGATAGAACTTGATCAGTTCCTGCAACATATACCAAGACTGGTCTGCAAAATCGTGACCCGGCAGAGATTCCCCGTCTGAGGCCGCAATCACCAGAGCCGTTTTGCCGCCGAATTGGGCAGCAGGCCAAAGCTGCGCAATATCAACCACAGACAATCCGTATTTCGCCTTGGTCAGACCGATATTCTCTGGCGGGAAGCCGGGTAACTTACGCTTCAAATACAGGTCGATCACCGGAATGGGGACCGAGGTCAGTCGGCGGACTTGCGACAGGGATGGCTCGCGATCAATCAGCCTGTCACCTGCAAGATTGCTGGCACCGCCCATCACCAAATCGGTCAAGGGTGCGCCGGGTACCGCAATAATCACCTGATCGAATGTGCCGGTGCTGCCGCGGCTATTGGATCCCGCCGCACGCCAACTGACTTTGGGTTTGTCATTCAAAAGCCGCACCGCGGTAACTTCAGTCGATGTCTTGATCGCCCCGCCCAATGATGTGATCAGATTGACAATCGGCGCGATAAGCCCGTCATTCAGGCTGTTTTTCAACATATGGGCGAACGGCGCACCGTCGGGGAACGACAGCGTATGCCGGATAAAGTCTTGATAGGTGGCGGCCGATGTTCGTTCGCTGCTGGCTGACCAGATCACCTCGAGCATATAATTCTCGAGCTCCGCCACTTCCTCCGTCGTGGTGCTGCTGGAATAGAGGAACCCGTTGACGCTTTGCCGTTCCAGCTGGGCATTGCCTTCGCGATCAAACGGATGCCCCGCCAAATCGACCATCGAATAGCCGGTCAGAAACATCTCGGCAGGCGGCAAAGAACCAGATTTCAGATTTTTGAAAATAGCATCCAAAGATGTCGGGTTGAGCAGAGTTTGATACTCCGTCGCGCCTTCTGCGAGCATTTTAACACCCGCGCGCGGTTCAAAATGGGCTGAACGGTCAAGACCAAGATCATTCTCGAACAGATCCCAGAAATTGTCATACCAATCACAGAACATGTGCGGATACACATCGTGCTCGACACCATCGACCAAGGTGGATGACGTATTTCCGCCCAACCTGTCTTTCTGTTCAAACACAGTAACATCAAAGCCAGCTTTCAGCAGCTTGATTGCAGCCGTTAACCCGGCAATGCCCCCACCAACGACGGCTACCGATTTCCCCGATGCCGTGTTGATAGATGCTGAAGCTGCGACGCTTTCCGCCGCTGTCGGGTTGGTTTTCGCTGAACCGGATCGGGCTTTGCGAGCAGCTGCCTTGGACTTTGACGCTGTACGGGTTGATTTGGTGGTCACAGGCCAGTCTCCGTTTCAAAGGGGCCGTTTACTCTGGGATTTTCTTGTCCGGCGAAGGATGGCCCCAATTTGCTGGCAGCACGCACGATGTCTTTCAGCCACCCCATATGCCAGGCAGGGTCATCGCGGACGGAGTTGCGCCAGCCTTGTTGCCACAAATTCCAATCACCCACGAACCCGTCACGCGGCAACCCTCGCCCTGCGAACAGATCCATCAATGCCGCGCTTCCGCCTTGAGCAATATGTCCGAAAATGCCTTTCCATAATTGCGCGGCGATGGCGGCCGGTTGGACGTTGAGCCCGCCAAAGCCCGTCCCGGAAACGCGCGCAAATTCGCGGTCATGCTGCGCGCGTTCAAAACCCTGTTTCGTCATGCTGAGGAAGAAATCCCCGAAATGGCGATTGCGGATCATGGTCGCGTAAAAGCTGAGATAGAGCATCGAATAATCGAAATGCGCCCGAAAATCCGTTTCAAACGGCGCAAAATCTGCTTCTTCAAAGCTGCCCTTCTCCAACGCAGCGGCAATCGTGCGTGCGCCGATGATGGAGCTTTCCATTCCCTGCGTAATGCCTTCGGCAGTCATCGGATCAACAAAGCCGCCCGCATCACCCACCAGAATTCCGCCAGCGAAATGGTTGCGCGTAATTCCGCCATACATATGGACAGCCCCGCCCAACGGCTTGGTCATCATGGTTGCATTGGCGCAGCCGGGATGGCGATATTTTAGCCGGTCCAAGCTATCCCGAAAAGAACGCTGCAACGAAATATCGAACTTCTCGGTCGTCTCGCTCAACATCCCCATGCCGGCATTGGCGCGGCCACCACCCGCTGGAAAAACCCAGCCATAGCCGGGATAGTGATCCTCATCGAACCAGATGCAGGCCTCATCCTCATCCATCTCGACCCCCTCGAGATAGACGCGCTGCGAGATGCCGATATGCCGTTTGTCATCGCGGCGCAGGCCCGCATAAGCCGCAACCATAGACTGGACCCCATCCGCCCCGATAACTACCGGCGCGGTTAGCGTGCCAGCGCCATCCTTTGTTCTGGTCTGGACATGCATGATCCCGTTTTCGCGGGTGACCCCGCGCACCGTGGTGCCTTGGAACACTTTGGCCCCAGCCGCCTGCGCATTATCGAGCAGTGCAGTATCCAGATCGTGACGCGGGATAATATGCCCGTGCGGCGGTATCCCGCCCTCACCATCATAATAGGCTACATCATTTTGATAGGCGATATGCGGTCCGTAATAAGCCCGCACCTTATTGATTGCCGTCCGGCCATCCAAGCCCAGCGCGGCGCTGCACCCCATCCGTTCGATGATCCGCAAACCCGCAGGTTCAACAAAATCACCGCAGACTTTTTCACGGGGAAACTCTGCCCGTTCGACCACAGCAACATTGATACCGCGCTTAGCAAGCGCCCACGCCATAGCCGCGCCAGACGGTCCACCACCTGCAACGATGGCATCGAATTGGCCAGAAGCCCCCATATATCACCCCCATCCGGCATAGTGTCGGATTTGTTTACAATGCTGGCGAGCTATCATCGCGAAATCAAGGCAAGGCTTGTACAAATGCGTAGTTTGTCGGGGATTGTCGCGGAAATAAAAAAAGGTCCCCCAAGGCAAGCTTGGGAGACCTTTTTTATGGAGGACACGGTGGGATTGGCCGCGCTTCGCTTGGCCTTCTCCGCGAGCGGTGCTCGCTCCGATTCCGAACCCTTGGTCTCTTCAGCCTCACACGCGTCATCCACAAAAAAGGGCCCCTTTCGGGACCCTTTTTATGGAGGACACGGTGGGATTCGAACCCACGAAACGGGGTTACCGTTTACACACTTTCCAGGCGTGCGCCTTCGACCACTCGGCCACGTGTCCTCGCGCCTATCGCTTATCAGCTTTAGACAGAGGCGCGCACTAGCGGCGTGTCGGGGCTTTCGCAAGACGGATTCCTTTGCCACTATGCAATGATGATCAAACATCTTCTATTGGCCGCCGCCACTCTCTCGCTTGCAACTGCTGCTAACGGACAAGAAAACACATCTTCTCCGGCCCCTCAGCCCGCTCTTTCACCTAACGCCATTGTCGATGCGGCTGCCCCCGGTGAATGGATCACTATTCCCGCAGAAGATTTGCTGGTGATGACGCTTGCGCCAGACCGTGATGGCAATTCGCGATCTGTCATTATCCAGTTGATGCCCGCCCCCTTCAGCACAGGGTGGGTCCAGAACATCCGCACTTTCGCCCGCGCCAAATGGTATGACAGCATTTCCGTCAACCGCGTGCAGGACAATTACGTCGTCCAATGGGGTGATCCCAATTACGACAATCCAGAGGCAGAGGGTGAGGCAAAGGCGCTGCCGGATGGGCTGAAAGTGATGGAGGAAAGCCAGTACAAATTGCGCCAGCCATTTGCGATGTCCGAAGCCGCCTTTAGCGCTGCGACCAAACAAGCCGGAACTAACGCAGTCGCGGAATTCCTGGGCCCTCTGTTCCGGCCCGATCCCTATGGTGGCGGCAGTACTATTATCGCCGGTTGGCCCATCGGGGTCGACGCAGATGAAATGTGGCCCGTCCACTGTTACGGCATGATTGGCGTGGGCCGAGGATACTCACCCGATACTGGATCAGGCGCAGAACTCTACACCGTCATTGGCCATGCACCCCGCCATTTGGACCGCAATATTGCGCTGGTCGGCCGGATCGTGGAAGGGATGGAGCATCTTTCCAGCTTGCCGCGCGGATCGGGCGCGCTGGGGTTCTATACTGCCGACGAGTTTGACAAGCGCACGCCGATCCAATCGGTCCGCGTGGCCAGCGATTTGCCCGCCGCAGACCAACCCGCTTTTGAATATCTTGCGACCGAGGGCGAGACGTTTGCACGCTACGCCGATGCACGCGCCAATCGCCGCGATCCGTTCTTCATTGTGCCAGCGGGCGGCGCGGATATTTGCAACATTCCCGTGCCCGTGCGACGCACACCTAATGGCTGAAAGGCTGCAATGTACACTACCCCTCACCCGCTGGGCCGGTGATCGCGGCACCTATCATTTGGTGACTCTGACTGGTGCAGAAGCGGAGACCGTCGCTATGCATGCGATGATGGAGAAATTGGAGCTGGGCACCAAACGCGGGTTCGGCTCAGTCAAAGTCCTTGTGCGGATTGGCGATACGGAATGGAAAAGCTCTGTCTTCCCTCAGAGCAAATCCGTGCCCTCAAGCAGCAAAGCGGTAGGGCAACGAGAACGCGAATGGGTCTTGCTAATCAGCAAGAAAGTGATGCGACTGGAAGATTTGGCCGAGGGCGATGACGTTTCGTTGGCGTTGGAACTGCTTTAAATCCGTTCAGCCTGCGCCACTGCATCACTTGCCCGAAGTGCGCTGACAATGCGGGTGAGATGGGCGAGATCCTGCACTTCCAAATCTACTTCATAGACACCGAAAGGGTGCTCCGTCTGGGACAGAGTTAATGCCCGGATATTAGCCATGTTTTGCCCGAATATTCCCGCCATCTCTGCCAGCGCTCCGGGACGGTCATATAGGGTGGCTCGCAAATGCCCCACAGCCCCCTTGGACGCCTTGCCCCAGCTAAGATCGAGCCAATCTGCATCGACGCCAGTTGCCAGTTGCAAGCAATCAATGGTGTGCACTTCAACGCCCTTACCCGGGCTGCGCAAGCCAACAATCCTGTCACCCGGCACCGGATGACAACATTCGGACAAATGATAGCCTGCCCCCGGGGTCAGACCCCGGATGGAAATCGCCTTATCTTGGCGTGACCAGTCTTCGCGATCTTCCATATCGGCAGTGCAACCGGGCACGAGCGCTTCCATCACTTCGCGATCTTCCAGCTTTGCGGCCCCAACCGCATACATCAGATCGTCAGGCTCACTCATTTCGAGGCGCTTTACCGCATCCGTAATTGCCTTCTTGCCGATCTTCGCAGGTACACGGGCAGCAATGTCTTCAAACAGCTTGGTGCCGATCTCGATCACTTCCTCGCGCTCTTTCAAACGCACCGAACGGCGGATCGCAGCACGAGCCTTGCCTGTAACCACAAAACTCAGCCAGCTGAGTTGCGGTGCGGCCTTCTTGCTTTTGATAATCTCGACCACATCGCCATTATTCAGCGGCGTCCGCAGCGGCATATGGCGGCCATTGATCTTGGCACCAACGGTTTGCGCGCCCAAATCCGTATGAACAGCGAAGGCGAAATCAACCGGCGTCGACCCAACCGGCAATTGGTGCAACGCCCCCTTGGGCGTGAACGCAAAGATACGGTCCTGATAGATCGCCAGGCGTGTATGTTCGAGCAGCTCTTCCGCATCATGGCTGGCATCGACAATTTCGATCAGATCGCGCAGCCAACCCACTTGGCCATCGGGCCGGTCGCCCTGCTTATAGGCCCAATGCGCAGCCAGCCCGAACTCATTTTTCTGGTGCATATGCCGGGTGCGGATTTGCACTTCCACTCGCATGGAGTTTTCATAGATCAGCGAAGTATGAAGGCTGCGATAGCCGTTATTCTTTGGCGTCGAGATATAGTCTTTGAACTTGCCCGGAATAAACTGCCACACAGTGTGCAACACGCCCATAGCGGCATAGCAGTCCGCTTCATTTTCGGTAATCACCCGGAACGCCATAATGTCGGTGACTTGTTCAAAAGACACATGGCGTTCGGCCATTTTCTTCCAGATGGAGTAGGGATGTTTTTCCCGGCCGGTTACTTCCACTTGCAGCCCAGCCTCGGCCAGCGCTTGCTTGATGGCTAGGGCAATAGCGTCCACTTGACCGCCATCCTGCATCCGGATCTGCTCAAGCCGGCCAGTGATCGTTTTATAGGCGTCCGGCTCCAACTGCTCGAACGCGAGCTGCTGCATTTCGCGCATATATTCATACATGCCTACCCGCTCCGCCAAGGGCGCGTAAATATCCATTGTCTCGCGCGCGATGCGCAGGCGCTTTTCCGGCTTTTTGATGAAATGCAACGTACGCATATTGTGCATACGGTCTGCCAATTTAACCAACAGCACCCGGATGTCTTCTGACATCGCCAGCAAGAATTTGCGCAGATTTTCCGCCGCACGCTCATCTTCCGGCATCGCTTCAATCTTGCTGAGCTTGGTGACCCCGTCGACCAACCGCGCCACTTCTTTGCCGAAGTGTTTTTCAATATCCTCAATCGTGGCCAGCGTATCTTCGACTGTGTCGTGAAGCAGCGCTGTAATGATCGTTTCCTGATCCAGCTGTAGATCAGTCATCAACCCCGCCACCTCTACCGGATGGCTAAAATACGGATCGCCGCTGGCGCGCTTTTGCGTGCCATGCTTTTGTACGGTGTAGACATAGGCGCGGTTGAGCAGGGCCTCATCCGCATTAGGGTCATAACTAAGGACCCGCTCTACAAGTTCATATTGGCGCAGCATAAGGCGCTGATAGTGATATGTTTCCCAGCCATTGCAACGCCTTTTATACGGCGCATGACGATTTTAACCGATTGTAACCTTTCCGATCACTGTGCATCAACCGGAGAAACCGACTATTTCATCGACCGTACCTGTGGTTACCGAGTGATAGCCCGGCCGCGCTTTGGCATAGACGCGCGTCGCAATCGGCTCGCCCCACGCGCCTTGATCCATCAGAGTTTCAAACAGCGGCGCAACAAATTTGCGCCGACCAACATTGACCAGAAATTCTTCTGCGATTGGTACCACCCGTTCGTTCTGGTTTTCCAGCGCCAGCTCCAACCACAGAAACAATTCCTCATTATTGGTAGAATCGGACAGCTTGAGCGCTTCATCAAGCGCAGCCAATTCCGCCTCGTTCAACCGGCGCGGTAGGCCCGCCAGAAAACGCTGCCGCTCTGCCGATGTCCAGCCGCCCCAAGCCGCATCATTTAGCTCGCGGCTATCCGTAAACAGTTTCGCCGCCGCATCGACCTCTGCGAATGCAGCGGGGTCAGGCTTTGCGACATTGCTGGGCAGGCCCGGCTCATAGATCCATTCGCGCAGCATCAATGCCTCTGCCTCGGCTTCATCCTTCACCAGATTGGCTTCCATATCAGCCAGCATCATGGCCGATGTCGCAGGCTGGAATGCGTGATTGTCAAACCACTGCTCCAGCCACGCATCAAACCGTTCACGCCCGACAATGCTTTCTACAGTCCGCAGGAAATACGCGCCTTTATCATAGATGATCGCGCTGCCGATGGAATCCAGATTGACGGCCTGATGCAGCGATGTACCCGGCGCATCCATGCCCACTTCCGCCAAGGTTTCTTCAATATTGGCAAAGGCTAATGCGGCCTCCTGATCGGCCCGTTTCTTACCGTAAATCTCTTCAACGATCCGGTTCTCAAAATAGGATGTGACCCCTTCATTGAGCCAGCTATCAGTCCAATTGGCATTGGTGACGAGATTGCCGGACCAGCTATGGGCAAGCTCATGCGCGATAAGGCCAGTCAAGCTGCGGTCACCGGCAATGAATGTCGGCGTCAGGAAGGTCATGACCGGATTTTCCATCCCGCCATAGGGGAAGGCTGGCGGCAGAACGATCATGTCGTACCGGCCCCAACGATACGGGCCATAGAGCTTTTCAGCCGCGTCAATCATCGCCTCGGTATCAGACAGTTCAGACGCCGCTGCCTCGATCATAGACGGTTCACTCCACACGCCAGAACGCGGGCCGAGCTCCTGAAATACAATATCGCCCGCTGCAATCGCGATCAGATAGGGCGGAACCGACTTGTCCATTTCAAACGTGAAAGCGTGCTTGCCTTCGCCGGCAGCCTCCGCGTCTCCGCCGGAAAGACCAGACATCACAACGGTCAATTCTTCCGGCGCAACGATGCGCGCATCCCATGTCTGACGGATACCGGGGCTGTCCTGTGTCGGTATCCATGTGCGGTTGAGAGTCGCTTGGCCTTGGCTCAGCAAATAAGGATGTTTCTTGCCCGCAGTTTGATCCGGCGTCAGCCATTGCAGAGCTGCGGCATTGTTTGCGGAATAGGCAATCGTCACTTGCCGCGCATCACCCATTGTGATGGTCAGCGGGGCACCTTTGCCATCCTGAGCTTCGCCCGTTTCAAAGGGCAGCTCGGCACCATCCGCAGCGGTCACCGCGCTGACGACATAACCGTCTTGATCAAGGATTATGGTGTCCGCGCCCTCTGCTGCTTCGATATCCAGGGTGGCGCTGCCCGATACGCCCTGCCCTTCAAAATCCAGCTCAAGATCGAGTGACACATGGGTCACCCGTGCAATTTCCGGTTGAGCGAACGTCTGAATGTCCACCGCGTCTTCTGTTGTCAGAATAGGCGCCACTTGGGACGCATCATTGTCGGGCGCGGCAGTGCAGGCACTGACAAAAAGCAGAACAAAGGCAGCGAGAAAACGCATTGGGGGCAGCTCCGGATATTGGACGGTTTGGTCGTTAGATATGTGTTGGCGGATCAATCGCCGATGAACAAGTGCCCATCAACCTCGCGCAGTGGCGGCGGGGCGAGCAGCGCGCCGCAGCGGCCCTTTGCTTCTGCACCGCCATCCAGCGCAAACTGATAGGCGTGCCACGGGCAGGTGATCTGGCCATCGCCGTCGATTGTGGCTTGATCCAGCGGGCCCAACATATGCGGGCAGACGGCGGAATGTGCGACCCACTGATTGTCATAGTGGCGCACAACGAACCGGCCCTGTTTCATATTGGCGGGATAGGCAGCGTCCGGATCAAGCTCTGAAACCGGCCCAAGATCAAGCGTGGATGGCAGCGCAGCTTTACCGGCTTTCTTTTCATCAAGCGCGGCCTGCCGTGCGCCCATCAATGCCGCATCTTCATCATACAGGGTCTGATATTGGGCCTGTAAATATCCCAAAATCATCGCTGATTGTTCTTCGGTTTCCGGTGCTTGAGGCAGATAAAACCGAACATCGACTTCGATCTGCCGCCCGTCTGGCGTGCCTTTATCTGTGGCTTGGGTATGGATTTGCACGCCTTCGCCCGTGCCTTTCAAAACAGTCGTTGCCCAATAATGGTTCGGCTTATCGACCAACAATTCCACCACCTGTTCCCCGCCGCCAGCGGCAGGCGGTAAAGTGGTCCGGCACCGCCAGCCCCAGTCACCTTCATCGATCAAGTCAATGGAGGCAAATGACGTCGGGTGAACAAACGGAAGATGCTCCCAATCATAGGCATTTTCCATCATCCGGCTAAGGCTAACCGGAATATCGCGGACATAATTTCCAAGGTAATGGAGGCCGGAGGTGTTGTGTGTGGTCACGTCCAAACAGCTTCAGGCGGCAGGCTCATCAAAATAGCGTCAATGTTGCCGCCCGTTTTCAGGCCGAACAATGTCCCCCGGTCATAGACCAGATTGAACTCCGCATATCGGCCTCGCCATTGCAGCTGGGCCAGTTTGTCGGCATCTGAAAACTCCATCTCCATCCTGCGGCGCACGAGTTTTGGGTAGACATCCAAAAACGTCTTCCCGACATCTTGGGTAAAGGCGAAATTGCGGTCAAACGCCGCGTCGTCATCCGATTCCAAGTGGTCGTAGAAAATACCGCCGACCCCGCGATGGCAGTTTCTGTGCGGGATGTAGAAATAGTCATCCGCCCATTTCTTGAACTTCTCGTAATAGGTCGGATTATGCGCCGCGCAGGCCGCACGGAAAGCGGCATGGAATTCTTCGGTGTCCTCGTCATAGGGGATCGGCGGGTTCAGATCAGCGCCGCCGCCGAACCATGCCTTCCCGGTGGTCAAAAAACGCGTGTTCATATGCACAGCGGGGACGTGCGGGTTCGCCATATGCGCGACCAGGCTAATGCCCGTGGCGGTAAAGCCAGGGTTTTCAGCGCTTGCTCCGTTTACGCTCGCGGCGAATTCGGGCGAAAAATTACCCCGGACAGTGGAGACGTTCACACCGACTTTCTCGAACACTTTCCCCTTCATCAGGCCTTGCACACCGCCGCCGGGATCGGGATTGCCCTCTTCTTCCCTCTGCCACGGAGTGAACGCGAAACTGGCATCGCTGCCCGCCTCCCGCTCAATCGCCTCAAAAGCATTGCAGATATCTGTCCGCAGCGTTTCGAACCAGTCTTTGGCACGGGCGGTGTTCGCGGCATTATTGGCGGCTAGGTTGTTGGCAATATCACTCATGCGAACTGGCTTGCCATTATCGGTTCGCTGCGGCAAGTGAAGTGAATGGTTCCCCTTTCGTTCGCCCATCATGAATTCGCGCTGACACAGTCGGGTGCGCTCTATTGGCCGAGCGAATCCGCCCTTCTGGTGGCTGATCTTCATTTGGAGAAAGCCAGTTTCTTTGCCCAGCACGGCCAGATGATCCCGCCCTATGACAGCCGCGAGACACTGGAACGCGTTGCTACCGCGATTCGCGAAACGGGCGCGCGTCGGGTTATCACGCTGGGCGATAATTTTCATGACAGTGAAGGATCAATCCGGCTGGAGGATCACGCCGCAGGGATGCTGGCGGCGCTGACCCGCGCCGTGGATTGGGTCTGGATCACCGGCAACCACGACACTGGCTCGGACTGGCCGCATATGGAAACCCGCACCGGCGGCTCCATTGCAGAAGAGCTGGAGCTGGGCGGAATGATTCTGCGGCACGAAGCCCAACCCGGCGAGACCCGGCCTGAAATGTCGGGCCATTTCCACCCCCGCCTGCGCGTCAATATCCGCAAACGGAGCATCCGCAGGCCATGCGCGGTCGTCAGCACCGGGAAAACCGGCGGGCGGATGATACTGCCGGCTTTCGGAACATTTACCGGCGGTATGGATGCGGCAGACCCTGCCATTTTACGCGCATTACAGCCAGCGGACCGGATCGATGCGGTGCTGCCGGTGGGCGGGAAGCTGGCGCAGTTTCCGCTCTGGAAACACGCAGCGTAGCGCCAGAGTCACTTTGAATACACACACGCCAATATTCCGCCATTCCCCCCTAGCGCATCACCGGTTTACGCCCTAAGTACGGCGTATCAATTTAGTGATTCAGGAGAACACCCCATAGCCCGTCCACCTCGGCGCATGAACACCCCGCCCACCAAGAGCGGTCCGCGCTACGATAATTTCATCCAAAGCGATAAAGTTCGCGTAATCGACGACCAAGGTGAAAACCTCGGCGTTATGTACACTAACGAAGCGATTGAGCAGGCCGCAGAAGTCGGCCTTAATCTCGTTGAGGTCTCCCCTAACGCAGACCCGCCAGTGTGTAAGTTTCTCGATGTCGGCAAACACCGGTTTGAAGCGCAGAAGAAAGCCAATCTGGCGCGCAAGAGCCAGAAAACGCAAGACATCAAAGAAGTCAAAATGCGCCCCAACATCGACACGCATGATTATGATGTGAAGATGCGTAACGTTTTCAAGTTCATCGACAATGGTGACAAGGTGAAACTGACTTTGCGCTTCCGTGGCCGTGAAATGGCGCACCAGGAATTGGGCATGAACCTGCTCAAGCGGGTGCAGGATGATACCGTCGAAGTGGCTAAGGTTGAAGCATTCCCGCGCTTGGAAGGGCGCCAGATGCTGATGGTACTGTCACCGAAGTAACCTTTGCAAATATACCAGATCAGAAGGGCGCGCAGCAATGTGCGCCCTTTTTGTTGGTTGCTTGGCTTCGGAAGATCAACGGCTGTTTACAGTATCTGCCCCAACAGGCTGACGGAGAAACTGGGTTTGCTGCCGGCTTGGTTGGGGCTCATTGCGCCGGTTGGGCGAAACCGGACATGCGTGACACTGGCATCGACCGGGCTTGCCGGGATATAAGAATAATCCGTGCCGTCGACCGAAAATTCCACACTGTCAGTCGTGCTGGCCGGCCCTCCGTAAGTAAAACTAAGCCCCGATGAAACCGGCCCGTCAGTAAACACGAATGCGCCTGCACCGCTCGTCACCAACGCAACCTCCGCAGGGAAAAGATCGGTTATCACCAATGTCGAGGTGTCCACTTCCTGCCCTTGGTTTTCAACCTCCACATTATAGCGAACAATCGAACCGGGGATCGCAAAGTTAGACGAGCTGGAAGCATCAATCACGCTGGACTTGGTCGTGACCAGATCAATCACACAGCTTTCCGCCGTACCAACCGAAACTGTGGCTGTTTCCGCCACGCATTGCGAGGCACGCAGATCGAAATTGCTCGAGGACAGGTCTTGCCAGGCCCCGCCAGGAGCCCGCGCTTGAAACCCAACCGGTCCATCGCAGCAATCTTCAAAACCCAATGCCTCATACCGGTGCCAGCCCGCTGGAAGAGTGATGCTGCCTTCCAATGTCTCCCCGGTATTGGCGTAGTTACCCGCCCACCAGAGGTTGTCATTCCACTGTTCTTCCAATTCCTGGCCCGCAACATACAGGTGCCCGCCGCGCCCGAAATCACCGCCATAGCGAAATTCCCAAAGGCCAGCTGTCGCAGGGGTTACATTGAGCACGGCGCTTACGCACCATCCGAAATTAGAATTGGATCCCCCAAGCGAACGGTTATTTAGGCCAGTGACAGATGGGCGCACGCTGTTGTCCACGTCCACCGCAGCAGATTGGAAGAACGACAATGCGGTCGCAGGGCTTGTTGGATTCGCGCTTGAGATCTTACTGTGCAGCCGGACACCGACATTGGGGAAAACTGCACTGGCAGTTTCTGCCGAACCAATCGCCGTATCCCCGATGTAAATATAAACGAGTTCAGAGGTGCCGCTGGGTATGGTCGGTAAACGAACATAAATTGTCGCACTGCGCGTGGCCCCGTCCCAACCCGTGACGACAAAATCGACAGGCGTCAGATCATTGGCGCGGAAAACCCGAACATCGTTCCCAGCAGCTGTGAAAGCATAGCTCGCCGGGAAATTGGCATCGACCAAATCTATCCTAGTCTCTGATGTATGGCCTCCACCCGTTGCGGTGATGGTCACAGGAATACGGTGCCGGTGGCTGCAGCTTTGCACCGGCCATTCCGCAAAGGCCGTGCCGGGTGAGAATGCCAGACAAGCAAGTGCTGCCGTAACAGCAACAAGTACTTGCATCACAAGCCGCACAATCCCCGCTCCTTGTCTCAGGCCGACATGTATAAAACAGGCTGCTTGTGAATAACAAGTCATCGCCTTTGCCAAAACACTGCATATACAGCGGCCTTACAGTAACTTACGATACTGAACGGGAACAGGGGACTTCTGAATGAGCGCGCAAAGGGTAGGATTCGTAGTCGGGCTGGCTGCCTTCTTGATTACTGTTGTTACACCTGCGCCTGCATCCATGCCGCCAGAAGCATGGCTGGTCGCCGGTTTGGTCGTCTGGATGGCCGCATGGTGGATGACCGAGGCAATCCCGCTCACCGCCACGGCACTTCTCCCCTTTATTGTACTGCCTTTTGCCAGGGTGATGACCGCCAAAGAAACCGCGAGCGCTTATTATGCGCCCATCCTGTTCCTGATACTGGGCGGCGCCTTCATTGCACTCGCTATTGAGCGGACGGGGCTGCACCGGCGGCTGTCTCTGGCGATTCTGAAGACCGTCGGCACCGGGGGTGCAACGAGACATGGCGGGGCCAGACTGCTTCTCGCCTTCATGGTCAGTGCGGCTATTCTGTCGATGCTCATCTCCAACACATCCACTTCGCTCATCATGATGCCTATGGCGCTTGCTGTGTTGGCAGGAGGGGGGCTGGTCGCAGACGACAAGGAAGGTCTAGCCGGAGCACTGCCCATGGGAATCGCCTTTGCCGCGACTATTGGCGGGCTTGGCACAATAGTGGGATCGCCCACCAATGGCATTGCAGTTGCGCTGCTGGATTCGCTTATCGGGGTGCAAATCAGCTTTGCCGAATGGGCACTTTACGGCATTCCTATCGTGATCATTGGCGTACCGATTGCCGCGCTCATCATCGCGAAGGCCCAGAAAGTGGTCGATCATCCTTTTGATGTGGTGGCCGCCCGCAATTCGATCGAAACGCAAAGTGAATGGACCGCGCCAGAACGGCGGTTGGTCCCGCTTATTGCCATCACCTTCGGCCTTTGGATGACCGCACCGCTGCTCAAGCCTTATCTACCGGCAGGGTCGCTGACTGACGGCACGATTGCCATCGCGGCAAGTCTGTTATTATTCATCTTGCCCGATGGCACCGGCCGTAAGCTGTTGTCCTGGCAAGAAGCGGACCGCGCGCCGTGGGGCGTCATCATGATGTTCGGCGGCGGGTTGGCATTGGCAACCGGAATGGGTGCGTCTGGCCTTGCTGAATGGCTGGGCGATGCATTACTGCCACTATCGGCTGTTCCGCTCGTGATCGCGGCGCTGGCACTGGTTGCAATGGTTATCCTGATCACAGAATTCGCCAGCAATGTCGCCACGGCCAGTGCAATCATCCCCGTTGTTGCCAGCCTGACAGTGGCGATGGGGGTCGATCCGATACTCCTCGCCATGCCCGCCGCTTTGGCTGCCAGCTGGGGCTTTATGCTGCCCGCCGGAACCGGTCCCAATGCCATTGCTTGGGCAACCGGCCGGATCAAATTGCAGCGCATGGTCGGCGCGGGGCTGGTGCTCGACCTGATCGGCGTATTCTTGATTGTGGCTGCGGTTTGGGGAATGGCGGCGTTGATCGCCTGACCCGCCGCCCTTACCACATCTTGGCGACCTTCCCTTTCTGATCATGTAAGTCGCCGCCGCTAATCCGGTCCCAGAACCGTCCGCCAACGATCTGTTCCATGTCATACGTATTGACGAGATAATCCTCGATCTCACCGTCCAAACGTTCGTTCTTCATCTCGAACGTATACAGGTCCAGCTGACCCCGCTTATTTTCGGTGAGTACGCTTTTCACAAATGCATGGGGGATCGGCACGTCGATACCGAAATATTTGGAATCTGCACCGATGGTTTCGACCGCCTTGCCGAAATAGAAAATCGGGCAGGTCAGAACATAAGTCTCCAAAATACTGTCTTTGGCATCCAATTTGCGAATTTCTTCCTCCAGCTGCCGCCAAATTCTGCGGTTCAAATCCGGATGCTGGGGGGACATGTTTGATAGCAAGAACGTCTCGCTATTCTGGATATTTTGCAGGTCTTGATTGGCGCTGGCTACCAAGTGTCCGCGATCATATCCGCTGCCTTTATAGGCGCGTAAACCAGCCCTGAACCGGCGGGGAATTCGGGTATCCGCCCGGAAGTTATTGAGCCGCTCAACATCGGGAAGATCAGCCACCAATTCCCGGTTGCGATTAACAATTTCCAAGGCCCATTTTGCCTGCCGGAAATACCACGAATATCCGATAGAAGAATATCGCCCCGTCAAAATCTCGTCGCATTTTGGCGCGCCATAGCGAAGTTCCGGTTGTATCTGAAAAGGGTCATTCATTTCCATCTCCTATCACAGCAAGCCAATTTCCACGGCCATCCCGCCAATATACTATGCTTGGGCTGCCCGCTTATTGGACTATTGCGTCATGCTATCTGGACAGCAGCGACCTCCGCAGTGATCAGGATCACGCAGCATGACAATTTCCAGACCGTCATATAATTTCATTTGCAACCAGTTGATGTGCAGCAGGCGGCGCGCTAAACGATGGCGGCTTTGAAAGCTCGGGCAGATGCGTTCCTGCGGAGGTTAGGAACGGGCGGCCCACATTCATATCCGCCCCTGCCTTCCTAGGGGCGTTTGATTAGGATGCGCTATTATGCCCGATTCCACCCCCAATCCTGTCGATGCTGTTGATACGCCAACCCCGCGCCGCAAGCCAAAGCCAGAAACCAAAACGATCGGTGGCCGCGCGCTGAAACCCAGCACTTTGATGATGGGGCATGGCTATGACCCTGCCCTATCCGAAGGATCGCTCAAGGCGCCTATTTTCCTCACCTCGACATTTGCGTTTGAAAACTCCGCAGCCGGTAAACGCCATTTTGAAGGCATCACTGGCAAACGCCCCGGCGGCGCTGATGGTTTGGTCTACTCCCGCTTTAACGGGCCCAATCAGGAAATTTTGGAAGACCGACTGGCGATTTGGGACGGCGCGGAAGATGCCTTGTCATTTTCCAGCGGGATGACTGCGATTACGGTTATGATGCTTGCCTATTGCAATCAGGGCGACGTCATTGTTCATTCAGGGCCGCTATATGCCGCAACCGAAGGGTTTGTTGCGAAGGCACTCAGCAAGTTTGGCATTACCTATGTTGATTTTGCAGCCGGTGCGACGCGGGAAGAACTGGATGCCGTCCTCACCCAAGCCAAAGCGCAGGCCGAGGCGCAAGGCGGCAAAGTGGCGATGGTCTATCTCGAAAGCCCGGCCAATCCCACAAATGCTCTGGTAGATATCGAGGCAGTACGCGCCGCCCGCGATTCCATTCTGGACGCTAGCGCAACACCTATCGCGATCGACAATACGTTTCTGGGCCCTCTATGGTCTCGCCCGTTGGATCACGGCGCAGACATCGTGGTCTATTCGCTGACCAAATATGTCGGCGGCCATTCGGATCTTGTCGCAGGAAGTATCGCCGGCGCGAAGTCATGGATGGACCCCGTCCGCGCGCTGCGTAATACGATGGGCGGTATTGCCGATCCTAACACTGCCTGGATGTTGCTGCGTTCTCTGGAAACCGTGGAACTTCGGATGCAGCGCGCTGGTGAAAATGCGGCCAAAGTCTGCGCTTTCCTGAAGGATCACCCCAAAGTTGATGGCTTGGGCTATCTGGGCTTCATCGACGATCCCCGCCAGCAGGATATTTTTGACCGCCATTGCAGCGGCGCGGGCAGCACGTTCTCCCTGTTTGTGAAGGGCGGAGAGGCGGAGGCGTTTCGCTTTCTAGATGCGATGAAAATTGCCAAGCTGGCGGTTAGCCTGGGCGGGACGGAAACGCTCGCAAGCTGTCCGGCGGCCATGACGCACCTGTCCGTGCCAGACGAGCGGAAAGCTCAGCTCGGCATCACGCCCAATCTCGTACGTATTTCCATCGGTATCGAGGATCCGGATGATTTGATTGCGGATTTCGATCAAGCTCTTGCGGCAGTTTAACTCTTGACCAAAAAAACCAACATCAAAATCGGCTTTCTCGCATGTCCAGAAACCATGCCGTCCCATGCAGAACGGCGCGGCGATGCCTTTGAGCACGACCTGCAAATGGCAGCACTGCGCCCGGCCTTTGCAGAAGGCGGTATGGCGTTGGAGGAGATAGAATGGCGTGCGCCACTGGCGGGCTTCGCTGGCCATAGTGCTGTTTTGCTGGGGACCGCATGGGATTACCAAGATCACGCTGCCGAGTTTCTGGCCAAACTCGAAGCGCTGGAAAATGCCGGCATACTGGTATGCAATCCGCCATCGCTTGTCCGGTGGAACATGGACAAATCCTATCTCAAGGAATTGGCTGAACGCGGCGCGCGCACCATCCCGACCATATGGAACGAAGATCCTGACGGTACGGCAATACTCGCGGCTTTCGACCATTTCGACTGTGACAGGCTGGTGGTGAAACGCCAGATTGGTGCTGGCGGCATGGGGCAGCATCTGTTTGCGCGCGACAACCCGCCAGCCAGCGATTGGCGCATGGGGCATCCAGCAATGATGCAACCCTTCCTTCCCGCCATTCAGAATGAAGGCGAGCTATCCTTTGTCTTCATTGATGGCGAATTCAGCCACGCAATCCTGAAAACATCTGCCGCGGGTGAATACCGTATCCAGTCACTTTATGGCGGGAAGGAAGCGGAATTTTTACCGAGCGAAATGGACATAGAGGCAGCGACAGCCATCGCCAGAAAAATGCCTGGAGAAACGCCGATCTACGCCCGGATCGACATGCTCCGCGCCGATGACGGGCAGTTGATGGTGATGGAAGCAGAGGCAATCGAACCGTTTCTATACCCCGTGCAAGGCCCCGATTTGGGCAAACGGCTGGCCGCTGCTATTGCCAAGCGACTGAGTTAGAACGACTGGAACACCGCATGGCTGATCGCAAACCTGTATGTCTCGTCCTTGGTGCAGGTGCGGGAATTGGCGGCCATGTGGGCAAACGGTTCGCGCACGGTGGCTACCATGCCGTGCTTGCGCGCAGATCAGACGAAGCAGGGCTGCAGCGACTGGTCGATGACATAGAAGAAGCCGGGGGCGAAGCCAGCGGCAGGCTCCTCGATGCGTCGCTGCCCGATAGTATAGAGGATTTGGTAGCTGATGTTGAACAGGCGATAGGCCCGATTGAATGCGCCGTTTTTAATCTGGGCGCGCAGATCGGAAATCGCGACTTGGCAGATACCAGTTACAAAGCCTTTGAACTGGGGTGGAGGCTCGCCACTTTTGCGCCTTTCCGACTGGCTTCGGCACTGATGCCGCGCATGGAAAAGCGTGGGCGCGGATCGTTAATTGTTACCTCGGCCACCGCCGCAGTCAGGGGCAATGCGGGTCAACATAGTCATGCATCCGCCATGGGCGGGCGGCGAATGCTGTGCCAAACCCTCAATGCGGAGTTTGGCCCTAAGAATATTCATGTCGCGCATATTGTGGTGGATGGGCCCGTCGATGCTCCCGATACGCTGGGCAAAATGCTGGGCGAGCATTTTGAAGCGTACAAGAAGTCCAAAGGTGACGACGGGATGATTGACCCGGCAGCGGTGGCCGAAACCTATTGGCACCTTGCCCATCAACCGCGCAATTGCTGGACGCATGAAATCGACATTCGCCCGTTCAGCAATGTTGCCTGGTGGAATGACAATTGATCGGGTGACCGCACCCCGCGTCGCCCAGCGCTAAGGCAGCTTTGCGACAGCAGCTTTCAATTGGGCGTCCAAATCAGCATCGGTTAAACGGCCAGCGTCACTGTCAAACACATCATTAAAGTTCGGCACAGAAAGCGATGCCACGACATTGCCGCCAAAATGAGGGGCCGCAGTCTCCGCAAGGTTTAGCACGCGGGCTGCCCCACCTCCGCCCGGCGAAGTGGCCAGCATAACCATGGGCTTGTTGTGCCACACATCGCGGCCAACCCGCGAACACCAGTCAAACAGGTTTTTGAAAGCTGCGGAATAGAGCCCGTTATGCTCTGCAAATGAGACGATCAATCCGTCGGCATCAGCAATCCGCGCGAGGAAATCATGTGCCAATTGCGGTATGCCATCCGCCTGTTCACGGTCGTGACGGTAAATCGGCATCTCGAAATCATGGATATCGAGCGTTTCCACCTGAGCATCGCCCAGCAGACTTGCGGCGTAGGTGACCAGTTGATGATTGATAGAAACTGACGAATTGCTGGCCGCGAAGGCAAGGATGGTCTTGGACATCTTGGTTTATCCCTTCCACACGCGGCGGTCTTCGGCCTGCTTCAGCACTTCATAGGCAACCGAAATCTTCTCGAATTCTTTGGCCGCTTCCTTGTCGCCCGGATTGACATCGGGGTGCAGCCCTTTGGCTTTGATGCGGAAGGATTTCTTAATCGCATCAAAATCTGCATCAGCTTCCAATTCGAGAATTTCCAGCGCCAGCATTTCATCCTTGCTGCGCGAACCATCACCCGAACCGCCTGCCCAACCATAATGTGATGCTTCGGCATAGGCATCCGCGTCGCGTTGTTCAGTCCGCTGGCGTTCAGCGGCAGCTTCTTTGTCTAGCCCTTCGAAATAGTCCCAACCCCGATTATATTCCGCCGCATGTTTCTGGCAGAAATACCAGCGGTCCGGATTGTTCGGGGATTTTGGCGCGGGGCATAGGCCCGCCTCGCTACAGCCGTGACGATCGCATTCTTTCTGGGCAACAGCATCACGGTTTTTGCCGTAGCTGCCCCATGAAGGAAAACCCCAATTATCCTTGCGGCCACGACCGCTCACGAGGTTGCTCGGCCGGTGGTCCGGCTGGATGCAGTTTGTCCGATTGGCATGACTGCCTATCTAGCGATCATTGCAAAGTTTTGGAAGAGCGGGAACAAAGTTGCGATGTGAAATGTTGCATTGCAATAACGGATTAATATTTGCCCGCTATAACGGCCCTGCAATCTGAATTGAAAAGCATCAAATGACCAAGCAAGTTTCCTTCTCAGCCACAGTTTCCGCGCTCACCATGACAGTGTTTGCGTTGACGGTTGCCGTCGGGAATTTTCACGATGCCCGCCAAAACAATGCTGCCAGCTCTGCCGTGATCAGCATATCTGCCCACGCCGACTGATAGGGCTGGTTGGGGCGGCCGCGTAAGACCGCCCCTTCACAAAATTTAGCGGATTACAACGCTGACCGCGCGGCGGTTCTGTGCCCATGCCTGCGCATTTGATCCGGTCGCAATCGGGCGTTCTTTGCCATAGCTGACAGTGCGGATACGGCTGGCTGGAACACCCAGACTTACCAGATAGTTTTTCGCAGCATTGGCGCGGCGTTCCCCCAAAGCGAGGTTATATTCGCGTGTCCCGCGCTCGTCGCAATGCCCTTCAAGTGTGATATTCACGCTCTGATTACGGAGCAAATACTGCGCTTGGCTTTGCAAAGCTGGCACATCTTCACTGTCGATATTGTAACGATCCGTGTCGAAATAGATGACATTTTGCCCTTGAACGCCGTTCACGAAATGCTCTTGCGTACCAACAATCGGTCCGGTCGGGGTCACGGCGCTGGGATTGGTTTGGGTCGTTGGCGTCGGATCAGGCGGCAATATATCAGGCGCAGTCGTCTTACAGGCCGCCAGCGAAGCTGTTCCGGCGAGTAGTAGAATTGTCGAAAGACGGATATTCATGATGCGTCTCCTCACGCTAAAGAAATTGATATCAAACGGATTATGCGGCGCGTCAATAACGATCCACGCCCTGTATCAGTATAGGATGGAGTCTCAGTATAGGGTGGGACCTCATGGCAGGATTGGCCCCCAGGCGGGATCCGATGCGTCCACCGGAGTCGGTAATTTGCGTTCATTGCGGCCGGTCAGATCCACCTGCCACAGTCCTGTTTTCCCTGAACCGCGCTCTGTCCGGAAGAACTGCACAATCCGGCCATTGGGTGCCCAGGTTGGCGCTTCATCCTGCCAGCTATTGGTCAAATAGCGCAAACTACCGCCATTCGGGCTCATCACAGCGATCCGGAAATCGCCCGCAATATGGGTGAAGGCGATCTGGTCGCCGCGCGGGCTCCATTCGGGTGTCGCCGCGCGCCCGCCAACAAAACTAATCCGCTTCTGATTAGTGCCGTCAGAATTCATCACATAGAGCTGCTGGCTACCCGAACGGTCGCTTTCAAACACAATCTTGCTGCCATCCGGCGAATAGGAGCCACCAATATCAATACCCGGCGTATTGGTCAGACGGACACTGGGTCCGCCATTCGCCGACACGCGGTAGATGTCGGTATTGCCGGAAACAGCCATCGAATAGAGAATCCACCGGCCATCGGGCGACCAGCGCGGCGCGAAGGTGGGATTGCTGCTCTCTGTCACCAAGGTCTGACGACCGGTACCGATATCATAGATGTAGATGCGCGGATTGCCGTCAGTATAGCTGAGATACATCAGCTTGCGGTAATCGGGTGAATAGCGCGGCGTCAGTGCAGTTGATCGGCCCGTAGTGATAAAGCGGTGATTGGCCCCGTCACTATCCATAATCGCAAGGCGTTTGGTGCGGTTATCCTTCGGCCCGGTTTCCGCAATATAAGCGATCCGGCTGTCCAGAAATGGCTGTTCACCCGTCAGCCTTGAATAGACCAGATCGGCACATTTATGCGCCGCGCGGCGCCAATCGCTGGGCGGAACCACCCACCCTGCGCGCGCCATTTCGTCGCGCAAGGTGACATCATATAAATAACACCCGACTGTCAGGCGGCCATCGGAGCGCGCGCGAACATAGCCATGCACCAGCATTTCCGCACTGCGGTTGGACCATGTCGGCCAATTTGGCGCGGTGATTTGCGGGTAAGTGGGATTGGGCAACGCATCGGGGCCGATGGGCGCGAACAGGCCATTATTGCGCAGGTCGTTATAGACCACTTCGGCCAATTGCTGACCCAAGCCAGCTGTTCCGCTGCTGCTGGCCGGAGTGGCAACATCGCGGTCGGTGGCGAAGCGGGCAATTGCAATGCCCAGATCCTGCCAGTCGCTTTCATCGGTAACGCTTCCTGAAAGGCCAAAATCCTCGTCAACGGTTTCAACTGCTTCGGAAGTTGGAACAGGTGCGCCCAGATCTTGGGCCGTAGCCGGAGCAGAGAGCAGAAACGCAGGCGCAACCGCCAGAATAATTGATGCAATACGCATTATCTAAAGCCTTCTATCGAACTGCCAGTCACGGACCAGTTTCCACCTATCATAGAATTCCTCCGGCAGCTTAAACGGTGCGGCGAGTTGCACTGCACGTATGGCCACTTCCGCGTGGCGCGCCGCCTGAGCGCGGTTCGCATCGGTAATCCCGGATTGCCGCAACACGCGCGGCGTGCCTTTCAGCGAGCCATCGCGGTTCAATTCCCAAGTAAGAACAGTCACCAGCTGATCAGCATCAACTCCCTGCGGCGCGCGCCAATGCGGGCGCAATTGCCGCCGGATTGCAGACCCCAGAGCCGCCCGCTCGCTTGGCCCGAAACTGCGTGCCGGAGCGCGAGTTTCCTCGGTCGTTGCGCTGTCGCCGGAACCGGGCAAGAAATCAGCGCCGACGCGGCTTCCGCCGGAACGCCGCGTGGGTGCGGGCGGAGTGCGCGGCGGCGGGCGACTGGCCTGAGTATCAGGGCGGCGGCGCGGCGGCTGACGGGTAGCAGGCGGTGTACGCCGGGTCGTCCGCCGCGTAGTGGTTGGGGGGGACGGCGGGGCGCGGGTGGCGACCGGTTGAGGCGCGGGTGCGGGTGCGGTTTCTGCGCTATCGAGCGGTGTCGGCGGCGCGGGATCATCAGACAAAGTGGGCGCAATCGCCGCGCGGCTTTCCTGCACCGGTGTTGGCGAAGTTGCTTCCAATCCGACATCATCGGCCAGGCTGACGGTCACTGTTCGCACTGGCTCAATCACTACCGGATCAGGCTTTGCCAGCAGCACCACCAGCAATGCCCCATGCAGCAGCACGGCCGCGCCCAGACCAGCAATTTCTTCAGTTCGGAGCCTGTGCCCTGATGTGGAATGAGTCGCCATAGAATGTAAAAACTATTGCTCCGTCCCTGAACCGCTTATGACCGGCGGCGGAACGGCGGACCCATTGGTGACCATTTGGATGGACGTGAAACCGGCGCGGTTCAGCTCGCCCATCACGCCCATTACGCGGCCATAATCGAGCGTTTGGTCGGCGCGCAAAGTAATTGCGGGTAATTTCCCGTCAGCACCGGGGCGGATCGCCGTCAGCCGCGCAGGTAGAACGCCGGGCGGTAGCGGTTCATTATCGAGATAAATCACGCCGTCCGATGCAACCACAATCGTCACCGGATCGCGTTCTTCGGGCAGAGCGGCAGCGCGGCTATCGGGCAATTCCACCGGCACACCCGATGCTAGCAACGGCGCGGTGACCATGAAAATAATCAGCAGAACCAGCATCACATCAACAAAGGGCGTGACATTGATTTCCGCCATTGGCGCACGCTTGCTACGCCTGCCGCCGCCACGGCGACCGGAAGCAGAGACACTCGCGCCCATCAGACCCGCTCCAGTTCCCGGCTAAGGCTGGAATGGAACCGGTCGGCAAAACGCTGCATCTTGGCTTCCAAAGAATTCACCCCGTGGCTGAACCGGTTATAGGCAATCACCGCCGGGATCGCCGCGAACAGGCCGATGGCGGTGGCAAACAGGGCTTCCGAAATACCCGGCGCGACCACCGCGAGAGAGCTATTTTCCTGCGCGCCGATCTGGAAGAAGCTGTTCATGATGCCCCATACGGTACCGAACAGGCCGACAAAGGGAGCAACCGAGCCGGTAGTTGCCAAGAAATTCAAACGATCCGCAAGGCCGTCTGCCTCATGCGCGACCTGGCTTTCCATCACACTGGCGAGCCGCTGGCGCGTGCCGTCACGTTCCAGTGGGCCGCCTTTGCGCAGTACAGACCGCCGCCATTCGGCAATGCCAGCGGCGGCAACGCGGGCAGAGGGAATGTTTTCTTTCGATTTTTCTTTCACCAGACGGTCAAAATCATCGGCCTTCCAAAATTCCGCTTCAAATTTTTCGCACCTTTTCCGGATACCGGACAGGCGCAGAGTGAAGCTGACAATGATGGTCCACACCCAGATACTGGCAAGGATTAAGCCCGCCATTACCGCCTGGACGACAATATCTGCGTCAAGGAACAGCTCCAGCGGATCAAGCCGGGTTGGTCCGGCGGCGGCAACAGCAAGCAATGAAAGATCGGTCATTCAGTCTCTTCTTGTGAGAGGATAGTCATAAAGGCATCGCGCCATGGCTGCGGCTGGCGGGTCGGGCGGCCGCTGGGTGCGACAAAGCCCACGCGCAATCGGGCTTCGCACAACAATTCTGAACCTCTTATTGCGCGCTGGTGCATGATTACACTTGCGGCCTTGAGCTGCGTGCAGCGCGTGTGGATCACCACATCATCATCCAGTTTGGCCGGGCGCAAATATTGGAGATCAATGCCGGCAACCGCATAGGCCCCCTCACCCGCCTCGATGGCGGCGCGCTGATCAATATCCAGCATCCGCAGCACATCCGAACGCGCGCGTTCAAACCAGCGCAGATAGTTGGCGTGATAGACGATACCCGACAGATCGGTATCTTCATAATACACCCGCACCGCGTACAGATGCAGCGTGCCATCGAAAATGCCGCCGGGCGGATGTGGCTGAATGGTCATATGCACCGCATAGCGCAGGCAGGAATCGCGCGGCAAGCACTATGCGCATCTACCGGCGATATGTGCCGTATTTGCGCCCACCGGAGACGGCAATGCCGCCTATCGGCGCGCAATCATCGGACCAAGCGGTTCTTCGCCAAACAAATGCACATGCAAATGCGGCACTTCCTGGCCGCCATGCGGCCCTATGTTGGCCAGCAGCCGGTAACCGGGTTCCACCAAATTATGCTGCCGCGCGACTGTGCCAACGGCGCGGATAAAACCGGCGATCTCTGCATCGGATGCCTTGGCCGAGAAATCATCCCAACTGACATAACGCCCTTTCGGGATTACCAGAACGTGCAGCTTGGCTTGCGGGTTGATGTCCGGAAACGCATACGCCCATTCATCGTCATATAGCGTGGTCGACGGAATTTCCCCGCGCAGGATCTTCGCAAAAATATTCTCGTCATCATACGGCGAGGTTGCATCGATCGGCATTACGCAGCTCCTTTCGCGGAATTGGCAGACCGGCTGGCCTTTTCGTCGATACCAGAAACACCGTCTCGGCGGTCCAGCTCTGCCATGACTTCAGCCAGAGTAATCTCTTTATTATTGAGCAAAACCATCAGGTGAAAAATCACATCGGCGGCCTCACCAACCAGCTCGTCACGATCCTCTGCCAATGCCGCAACCACAGCCTCGACTGCTTCCTCGCCCAATTTCCGGGCGATAATGGGTGTTCCCTTGGCATGAAGCTGGGCGACATAGCTGGTGGAAGGGTCTGCCCCCTTACGGGCAGCGATCGTTTCTTCGAGACGGGTCAGAGTATCCATAGCCAAGCGTCATGGATGGGCCCTAAACCAGCGTCAATGGCTGGCTGGGCAGCAGGCGGATTATTCGTCGCCGGTCTCGCTATCATCCGCATTACGGTGCTTTGACACGTAGCGGCCAATGATCAGCCCGACCAAACCGAGCCCGAACAGCGCCATATTGCTGGGTTCAGAGATTGGCGTACCTGTGGTCACAGTATTTTGTGCCAAAGCCGGACTGGCCAATAAAACCAAAATGAGGAGAAGCAGATATCGCATAACAGTCCCAAAGCCGGACACACCGCGATTCTACAAGCTCTGCGGTCATGTCGTCCCGTTTTGGAACCACAGACATCAATTTACTTAACGCCGAAAACTTCTGTTTTTCAGCCTCTTGCAGGAAGCCCTGCGGCCCGCAATGCAGCATGGGCTTCGCCGATCGTATGCTGGCCAAAGTGAAAGATTGACGCTGCCAAAACCGCGCTCGCACCGCCTTTTATTACGCCTTCCACCAGATGATCCAGCGTGCCGACACCGCCGCTGGCAATCACCGGAATACTCACCACATCAGCAATCGCGCGGGTCAGTTCCAGATCATACCCCGCTTTTGTCCCGTCCCCGTCCATTGATGTGACGAGCAGTTCCCCCGCGCCCAGATCAGCGCAACGTTTGGCGTGTTCCAGTGCGTCAATACCGGTTGGCTTGCGCCCGCCATGCGTAAATATTTCCCATTTACCGGGTGCAGTCCGTCTGGCGTCAACCGATGCAACGACGCATTGGCTGCCAAATCTGGCGGCGATCTCTGCGATGACTTCGGGCCGTTTAACCGCTGCGCTGTTGATGGCGACTTTGTCTGCCCCGGCCAGCAGCAACGCCCGCGCATCTTCGACAGAAGCCACCCCGCCGCCTACGGTCAGCGGCATAAAGCAGACCTCGGCCGTGCGTTTCACCACATCCAGCAACGTTCCGCGCCCTTCATGCGTCGCTGAAATATCGAGGAAGCACAGCTCATCCGCGCCCGCCGCATCATAGGCTTGCGCTTGCTCAACCGGATCGCCCGCATCGCGCAGATCGACAAAATTGACGCCTTTAACCACGCGGCCATCCGCCACGTCGAGACAGGGGATCACACGCACGCGGACAGTCATTATCCGCGCGCCGCCATTGCCAGTGCCGCCGCCAGATCCAGCCGCCCGTCATATAATGCACGGCCAGTAATCACGCCTTCGATCCCCTGATCGGCTTGCAAGGAAAGGATGTGAATATCATCCAGCCCCTTGACCCCGCCGCTGGCGATAACCGGCAAATCGGTTTGCTGTGCCAGATCCACGGTCGCCTCGATATTGCAGCCTTTCAGCATTCCATCGCGGCCAATATCTGTGAACAGCAAGCTGGCAACGCCCGCATCTTCAAAGCGCCGCGCCATATCGACGATGGAAACATTGGATACTTCAGCCCAGCCATCGGTCGCGACCATTCCGTCGCGCGCATCAACGGCCACAACAATTCCGCCTTCATAGGCGCGCGCCATATCTTTGACGAATTGCGGATTTTTGAGCGCCGCCGTGCCGATCACGATCCGTGCGACACCGGCATCGAACCAGCCCTCTACATCCTCAGGCGTCCGGATACCGCCGCCCAATTGAATATGGCCTGGAAATTCAGCGATAATTGCCTCAACCGCGGCGCGGTTTTGCGCGCTGCCGGCAAAGGAGCCGTCCAGATCGACGACGTGCAAATGCTCTGCGCCCGCTTCGGCAAACAGCATCGCCTGCGCCGCCGGATTGTCGCCATATACGGTCGCGCGGTCCATATCGCCTTCGGCCAGACGGACCACTTGGCCTGCTTTCAAATCAATCGCGGGAAATACAATCATGGAGCCCACTCCAGAAAACGAGACAGCAAACCAAGCCCGTAAGCCTGGCTCTTCTCAGGGTGAAATTGCACGCCCAGCATAGTGTCCTTGGCCACCGCTGCAACCAAGCGCCCACCATGATCGGTCATCGCTGCAATATGCTGCGGATCATCTGCGGCGAAATGATAGGAATGCAGGAAATACGCCTCGCCGGTCTCAATCAATGTATCTGTTCGGGCAGCCGCCGATAACGCAACATCGTTCCAGCCCATATGCGGTACCTTGATCGCCGGATCGGTGGTTTTGATTGCGCGCACTTCCCCCGGCACCCAGCCCAGACCGGCTGTCTCGCCATGTTCCAGCCCGCGCGCGGCGAGCAATTGCATACCGACACAAATACCCAAAAACGGAATGCCGCCTTCATGGACGCGCTCGGTCATTGCCTCGACCACGCCATCGAGCCCGCGCAAACCTTCCGCACAGGCTTTGAAAGAGCCGACACCGGGCAAAACGATCCGGTCCGCCCCGCGCACCACATCAGCAGCGGATGTGATTATCACACCCTCTGCGCCAGCCGCTTTCAAGGCATTGTGAACCGAATGAAGATTGCCCGCACCGTAATCAATCAGCGCGATTTTCTCAGCCACCGAGCTGGCCCTTTGTACTGGGAATCGCGCCGCCCTTGCGCGCATCCAATTCGACACCGGAGCGCATGGCCCGTGCGAAACCTTTATAGATGGCTTCGCAAATGTGGTGATTATTGGAACCATACAGCAATTCAATATGCAGCGTGATACCAGCGGTTTGCGCAATAGATTCGAACCAATGCTGGATCAGTTCGGTATCCCATTCGCCCAGTTTTTCCTGGCTGAAACCAGCCTTGAACACACAATAAGGGCGGCCTGAGATATCAAGCGCCACCCGTGCCAGCGTCTCGTCCATCGGTGAAAATGCTTGGCCATAGCGGCCGATACCCGCCTTATCGCCCATCGCCTGAGACAGGGCCTGACCCAGCGCCAGCGCGCTATCTTCGGTGGTATGGTGCTGATCCACGTGCAGATCGCCATCGATCTTCATCGTTACGTCAATCAGCGAATGGCGGCTGAACTGTTCCACCATATGGTCAAGGAAACCGATGCCGGTGGAAACATCATAGGCGCCAGTTCCATCGAGATTGATCTCGACCAGAATCTTCGTTTCGGCGGTGTTACGTTCTATTCGGGCGGTGCGCATAAAGTGGGCTATACGCAGCCTTTTCGCTGGTGCAAGGCTTTGAGGGTTGACCCTGCGCATTTGCCCCGCCACCTAGCGAAACATTATGACTGAAGAAACAGCCGACAGCCTGATCCCCTATGACGATATTGTGCAGGAAGCCTTGCGCGCTGTCGTTGGCCGCGTTCTGGGCGAAATTGTCGATTCCGGCAGCGAGCTTCCCGGTAACCACCATTTCTACATAACCTTCAAAACGGGTGCGCCGGGGGTTTCCATCCCTGACAGCCTGCGGGAACGATTCCCTGACGAAATGACCATCGTGTTGCAGAACAAGTTCTGGGATCTGGGCGTGGATGAAGAAGGCTTTACCGTCGGACTGACCTTCAATGCCATTCCTGCCAAGCTGGATGTTCCCTACGCTGCGATCACTGCATTTGTTGATCCGGCGGTTGATTTCGGCCTGCAATTCCAAGCCACCGTTGCCGATATGGCGCCAGAGCCGCATGATGATGCCGAAAATGACGGCAGCGATAGCCGTGATTTGAGCGCCATTGCGCAAAGCGAAGACGGATCGAACGTTGTTAGCGTCGATTTCGGCCGCAAAAAGTAGGTATGGCTGAAACAAAGCCAATCACAGATCACGCGGCGGCCCCAGATAACGCTGCAGAAACGGGGCACCCCACCCTACCTGACCCGGCATCAACATTACGGTTGGTGCTTGGGGCGATCGTGATGCAAGCAGGCACACAGGCGCTTACCAAGATTGTGGACCAAGCGGTTCTGGGCATCCATCCAGACAGCGATAATACAACCAAGACGCCAGCCAAAAAGCCCGGCAAACTCAAAACTTTGTCGTCCAAGAAAATTGCCGGATTTGCCGCAAAATCGGTGCCGGGCGCAGCCGTGATTGCGGGCGGCCTGCTGGTCAAATATGTCTTTGATCGCGGCGGACAGCGCAAGGACCGGCAACGCGCCGCAAACCGCAGGCTGCCTGATACGCTTCAAGACGCAGGTCCAAACACTGGTCCGGATGCGGGCGCTGGCGAATAATTCGATTTGCCGTCACGCCCTCTTGATTTTTTAACCCGCCCTGCGCCATGAGCGGCCATGGCCCAAACAGACCCCAACCCGCGCCCGAACCCTGGACGCCCAAACCCTGAACGCTCCCACCTTGAGCGCCCTGACCTTGAACGTCGCGGGATGATGTTCATCCTGTCCTCCCCATCGGGCGCGGGCAAAACCACCATGTCGCAAATGTTGCTGACCGCTGATGAACATATCAAATTGTCGGTTTCGGCCACCACCCGTCCGCCGCGTCCGGGGGAGATGGACGGGATCGATTATCACTTCGTCAGCGATGCCGAATTCGATGCGATGATCGAGAAAGACGATTTTTACGAATGGGCACACGTGTTCAATCACCGCTACGGCACACCCAAAGGCTATATCCGCAAGGGTTTGAAAGAAGGGCAGGATTTCCTGTTCGATATTGATTGGCAAGGCACGCAGCAACTGTATCAAAAAGACCAGCAAGACGTGGTCAGCGTATTCTTGCTGCCGCCCAGCCTGACCGAATTACGCAAGCGCCTCGAAAGCCGCGCACAAGACAGCCAAACCGTGATCGACGACCGCATGGCCCGCGCCCGCGGTGAAATCAGCCATTGGGCGGAATATGATTACGTGGTCGTCAATGACGATGTCGATGCCTGCTTCGTAAAAGTCCGCGAGATCCTCCACGCTGAACGCCGCAAACGCACACGCCAGACCGGGCTAATCCCGTTTGTGCGGGAATTGATGGGGTAGGGTTTGATTAGTTTTCGGAATAAGCGGACCGTCTGCTAACGACCCAATTGCGGACTTTACAAAAGCTTGGCAAAATACAGTAATGCACAAGCCAAACTTAGTTTCATTCCTTCTTATGGCGATTGTTACGACCACGCCCGGTTGTGAAAAAGTGTCTACCCCATCAATGGTCGGCGATGATTATGACTATGTTGAACCGAATTGGGAAAAATTTCGGTCGACTTCATTTGAACAGCGTGCCGTAGAAGCGCCTGCAGGATACCGGCCTGTTGAGGGCCGTTTTGTGTTCGCCGATCTCAAGTACGAAAGCGACGAGAGCCTCTCCAAGCGGCTTGTGGGTGCTCTGTACTCTAGGATCGGCTTTGTCGACCGACATCAAGACAGATGGCAGTACTACTCAGCGGACGATGACCCGATGCACCGCGTCACCCTTTTCGCTAGACCCGAACCTTGGGGCTCTGCCTTTGGATTGTGTAGAAGCGAGAGGTATGAAATCTCTTTCAATGATGACGGAACGATAAGCTCCGTTGATGTGTCGCCGAGGTACGGAGTTGAAGGACCAATTTTCCAGAAGGACAACTTCGATTGGGACGACTTTCGAGGAAGAATGTGCGATGAAGTTCCTGCCAATCACACTCGGTCATATTTTCCGGTCAGCGATAGCGTTTTAGACGCACGAGACCTCGCCATCCTTCTCTCGCTGGCGATCGATGAAGCAGGACGCGAAGGCCCACTATCTTATGATCTTTCGTGCTCCACTTATGACGGCGAAGAATGCCAAAGTGACATAAGGGCTTTTCTAAACGAGCTGAAACTTCATGAGATTGATGCTGTCAGTTCGGAAAATTGCACTGGCGACGCCTACGATTGCTTCACTGCCACCGTAGGAGAGCATGAGCTTGGGCCGAACCCAAAACACATCACGATCAAAGGATCTACCTACATGAACGAGTGGCGCGTTCAATCGATAAGCATCGTTGAGAGCTTCACTATTTCCTAAGCGGATCAGCGTCCGCTTTCACACCACAATCGGACATTCGAGGCAATATTCCTGATCATAAAAGCAGCCAGTCCGCCGTTTCTCGTAAACGCACAAATCAATGTCCTACTTCAATCCGCTACGATAGAACCCACGCGCTCTTTCCAATCGTTGATGACCGCTGCCTCCACTCTTCGTCATTCCCGCGCAGGCGGGAATCTAGGGCGGTTGGCACTATGCTGCACTGGGTCCCCGCTTTTGCGGGAATGATGCGGGCTGTGGGTGCATTCGTGGCGCCAACACTCACCTTCTCCGTCGCAATGTGTCAACTTCGCGGCGGGCCGCTAAGCATCTGACTTATTGTGCTAAATATGCCCAAAACGAAGTTGACACAGTGTCAACTTTGTCACCTTATCGCTGCCTACCCTCTGCCAAAACATATGAAAAAGGCCGCCAGATCGCTCCGGCGGCCCTCCTCATCTTTTGATCGGGTCATCTCGTTTTGGGCGTTACTATTGCCCCGATGGATCGACGAAGTTTCCTGCGCCGATATTTGCGTTTACCACGCCGCCATCAATAGGGATTGTCGTGCCGACTACGTAATCGCCCGCACGGCTGAGCAGGTAAATCGCGCCTGCCGCCATATCTTCCGTCACACCGACACGGCGCGACGGGATACTGCGCTTGACCAGTTCTTCCTGATCGCGCGCGGCCTTGTTCATTTCACTGGGGAATGCGCCGGGGCCGATGCCGTTGACGATGATATTATCGCCCACCAGCTCCGCTGCCATCCGGCGGGTCAAGTGGATAAGACCCGCTTTGGATGCTTGATAGGGATAGGTTGGCCAAGGGTTGCTCTTCATCCCGTCAATGCTGGCGATCATCAGCACTTTGGCAGGCCGCTCGGGCGTGCCAGCAGCCTTCAAAAGACCATGCAGTTTTTGGGTCAGGAAGAACGGTGTTTTGACGTTCAAATCCATTGTCCGGTCCCAACCCGCTTCGGAGAAATCCTTAAACGGTTCGCCCCATGCAGCACCGGCATTGTTGACCAGCAGATCAAGCTTATCCTCGCGCGCTGCCAGATCATCTGCCAGTTGCTGGATACCGTCCAATTGCGACAGATCGCCCGTCATGCCGATCACTTTATCGCCGAGCTCAGCGGCGGTGGCATCGACTTGTTCTTTCTTACGCGCGACGATGTACACTTTCGCGCAGCCCGCCTCCAACAAACCTTCGACAATCATTTTGCCGATGCCGCGTGAGCCGCCCGTTACCAGAGCCACTTTGCCTTCCAGGCCGAACAGATCTTTCAAATTCATCATAGTCAGCGCTCCTTAGTAACCGCTCATCTGGGCGACACGGTCTGCGTGGTAATACGCATCACCGAGAAATTCCTGCAAAGCCCGATCACGTTTCATGAACAGGCCGATATCATATTCATCCGTCATGCCGATGCCGCCATGCATCTGCACGCCTTCTTTCACCGCAAGACCAGCGGCCTTGGCCACTTTCGCTTTGGCAACCGACACCATCAAATCGGCTTTCTCGCTATCAGCATCCAGCAGCTGGCCCGCCTTGATTGTGACCGCACGGGCAATCTCGACCTCGGAATATAGATGCGCGGCGCGGTGTTGGAGCGCTTGAAACTCCCCGATAAGCTTGCCGAATTGCTTGCGCTGCTTGAGGTAATCAATGGTCATATCCATCGCGCCGCCGGCTACGCCGCAGCCTTCCGCCGCTGCGCCGATGCGGCCAGCATTGAGCACTTTGTTGAGGATGTCCCGCCCGCCATCGACTTCGCCGATAACCGCATCACCATCCAGTTCGACGCCGTTCATTTTCATATGCGTTGCGACTGAACTATCAACCAGTTTGACAGCGTCTTGATCCAATCCTGCCGCGTCTTTCGGAACCGCGAACAGTGTGATGCCATCATTATCATCATCATTGCCCGATGTGCGCGCGGCGACGATGATCATGTCGGCGCTCGCCCCGTGAATAACAAAGTCTTTCTGGCCGGACAGTTTGAAACCGTTGCCTGATTTTTCAGCCTTGGTGCTGATCCGCTCCGGACGGTGCTTGCCGCCTTCATCGATGCCAATGGCAAACACGCTTTCACCCGACAGCAAGCCCGGCAGATAGCGCCCTTTAAGGTCTGCACTGGCATGGTTGAGCGCGGTTGCCGCCAGAACCGAGCTTGTCAGGAAAGGGGACGGTGTCAGATTGCGGCCGATCTGTTCCAGAACAATGCCGGCTTCGACATTGCCCATGCCCATACCGCCATCATCTTCACCCACCAATATGCCGGTAAAGCCCATTTCGGCGAACTGCTTCCACAGATCATGGCCAAAGCCGTCTTTACACCCGGTGTCGCGCCAATGGCGCAGCTGTTTCTTGATCGAGCCTTCTTCGGCCATGAATTGCGCAGCGGTGTCGGCCAGCATGGCCTGATCTTCATTGTGATACAGTGGCATTGATCAGGCTCCTGGCAGATCGAGGATACGTTTGGAAACGACGTTCAGCATCACTTCGCTGGTACCGCCTTCGATTGAATTCGCCTTGGTCCGCAGCCAATTGCGTGATGGCTTGCCCCCGCTGGTCTCGTCGCTTTCCCATTCAAGGCTACGCGATCCGCCAGCCGACATCATCAATTCATGGCGGCGTTTGTTCAATTCGGTGCCGACATATTTCATCATGTTCGGTTGAGCAGGATGGCCTTTACCAGCCTTCATCTCGTCCATGAATTTCTCGCCCATCGCAGTGAAGGAAAGCGCATCAACATCGAACATCGCGAGCTCTGCGCGAAGGCATGGATCAATACTGTCGCCGTCTTTGCCCGCGCGGCGGTTCAGCGCCGAGCCAATCGCAGCCGTACCTTCACCCCCGCCCATTCCGGAAATCATCTCACGCTCATGACCAAGCAGATACTTAGCGACATCCCAGCCACGATTGATTTCACCGACGAATCCAGGGCAATCATCACCATAGGATTTCGGCACTTCGACACCGTCAAAAAATGTCTCGCAGAACGGGCTGCTCCCGCTGATCAGCAAAATCGGCTTAGTCGTGACGCCTTGGCTTTCCATGTCGAACAACATGAATGTGATGCCCTGATATTTGTCCGCCTTATCAGTGCGCACTAGGCAGAAAATCCAGTCTGCATGGTTGGCATAAGACGTCCAGATCTTTTGACCGCTCACTTCCCAATGATCGCCTTTATCTTCGCCGAACGTCTGCATGGACACCAGATCGCTGCCCGAACCGGGCTCCGAATAACCTTGGCACCAGCGGATTTCGCCGCGGGCAATCTCATTAAGAAAACGCTGCTTCTGCCCTTCGGTACCAAATTTCAGGAGCGCCGGGCCTAGCATCCAAATCCCGAAGCTCGACAATGGCGGACGCGCATTGATTGCAGCCATTTCCTGGCGCAGGATTTTTGCCTCAGCCGCGCTCAGCCCCGCGCCGCCATATTCCTTCGGCCAAGCCGGTACGGTGTAGCCCTTCGCCACACACGCCTCGAACCACGCCTTTTGCGCATCGTTCTTGAAGGTAGCTTTCCGGCCGCCCCAATAGATATCGCTTTCATCACGAGCGGGCTCGCGCATTTCAGCTGGGCAATTCGCCTCCAGCCAAGCACGTGTTTCGGTGCGAAAATTATCCAGATCAGCCATGTCTTTCCTCTCGACCAAATATACAGGGTTCCAAGAACCCTTGTCAGTTGCCGTTTACGTTAAGGGCAAAATGCAACATCATGCAACCGTATGCGGAATCAAAATATTCCAGCCTCAGAATGCCGTAACGTAAGGCAAACAAGCGTTGACGCATCCACTGCCTGCCGTAAGTTAGTGGCATAAAAAAACTAATGGAGAGGTTGATGCGATTCTCAGGGAAGACCGCAGTAGTCACTGGCGCAGCGTCGGGGATTGGCAAAGCATCAGTTCTGTTGCTGGCATCCGAAGGGGCGACGGTTTACGCCGCTGACATCGATGAAGATGGCGGGGCTGAATTGGCGTCCCAATCCAATGGTGCGATTGTCTTCCAGCGATGCGATGTAACCTCCACCGAGGATATCAAAGCACTGATGGACCGGGCAGCTGCCGACACTGGCGGGATCGATATCGTCTTCAACAATGCAGGTGCGGGCGGCGATGGCGCGCCAATTGACGAAATCGAGCCAGAAGGCTGGGATCGGACCATGGACTTGCTGTTGCGATCGGTCGCGTTCGGTATCCGCTATGCCGTGCCCCATATGATCGGGCGGGCCGGCGCATCCATTATCAACACATCCAGCGTCGCCGCGGTCGGTCCAGGATATTCCCCCAATGCCTATGCCGTGGCAAAAGCTGGCGTCTTGCATCTGACGAAAATGTCGGCAGCGGATCTGGCCAAACATCAAATACGGGTCAACGCGATCCAACCGGGCTTCATCAACACCAACATCTTCACGTCGACGTTGGAATTGACTGGCGAACACGCCGAAATGGGCAAAGCGGCTGTTGCCGCGATGTCCGCCGGAGCACAGCCTGTGAACCGCGGCGGTCAATCAGAAGACATTGCCAATGCGATGGCATTCCTGGCGAGCGAAGAATCGTCATTTGTAAACGGCACATCCATTGTTGTGGATGGCGGCATTACGATAGGCCCGAAATATTCTTGGGACGCCAATGAACCGGATATGTTCGAAGCCCTGCGCGCTATGGCGGAGCAAATCAAGCAGTGAGTATTCCGGCACCGCATAAGCCGTTACCACTCCGGATAAAGCTATTTAATGGCTCAGGCTCGGTTGCATTCGGGATCAAAGATAACGGCTTTTCGGTATTTTTGCTTCTCTACTACAATCAGGTTTTGGGTATGGAGGCGTGGCTGGTCAGCCTCGCACTGGTCATTGCTTTGGTCGTTGACGCCTTTATCGATCCACTGCTCGGCAATCTATCAGACCGCACCTATACGCGATGGGGCAAACGCCTGCCGTGGTTATATGCTGCACCCATCCCGCTTATGTTGGCTTGGTATATATTGTGGGCACCACCGGTGGATGGCACCCCTAGTTTTTGGATGCTCCTTGGCATCGCAATATGCGTAAGGCTGTTGCTGTCAGCCTGTGAAGTTCCATCCATGGCACTCGTCCCGGAACTCACCAAAGACTATGATGAACGCACCACGCTGTTTCGGTTCCGCTTCTTATTTGGCTGGACTGGCGGATTGGTAATGCTGTTCCTGACATATCAGGTCTTTCTAGCCGACAGTCTGGTGAGCCGAGAAGGGTTTGAACAATACGGCCTGTTTGGCGCAGTTGTAATGGGGGCGTTCGTGTTGATCTCTGCCGCCGGGCAGCACAATCACGTAAAGGGCTACCCCAAAGACCGGCCCCCGCCATTCGGTCTGAAAATCGCTTTTGCTGAAATCAAAGAAGCATTCTCGGAAAAGGCGTTTCTGATCTTCGCGGCCGGGGCACTGGCTGCCTATGTCAGTCAAGGCATGACTTTCGCGTTGTCCAATTACCTGTACTACTTCGTATGGGAATTGAACGAGGCGCAGTTCAAATTTTATCCAATCGTCCTGTTCTTCAGCGTTGTTGCCGTATTTGTTGGTCTGGGCGCTTTGCACAAGCGATGGGGCAAGGCCCGTACTGGCGGAATTACGACCTTGGTATCGATGACGTTCTGGCTCATCCCATATGGTTTTTACTACATTGGATATTGGCCGGAACTCGGTTCAACGCCATCTGCTATATTGCTGATGAGCTTTATCTTCGTCAGCAATGCAGCCGGTGTGAGCGCCGTCATATCAGCAACTTCGATGGTCGCCGAAATTGTCGAGGCATTTGAAGAACGCAGTGGCCGGCGCGCCGAAGGGAGCTTTTACGCAGGCAACTGGCTGGTACAGAAAAGCGCCACGGGTGTGGGCATTATGCTCGCAGGCGGGATGTTATCGCTTTCCGCATTCCCGATCGGAAGTGCGCCCGGCACCGTCGACCGCGATATAATCTACGCGCTTATCTCAATGTATTGCGTCTTGATTTTCATCTTGGGTCTCGTCTCCGCATTCTGGCTCAATCGCTTCCCGATTGATCGGGCTGAGCATGAAGCGCGCGTGGTCGCACTGAATGAAAGAACTCTGATGACCAATGTCGACGACATCTCAGCAAACCCCTAAACAATTACCGACTCAGAAAAGGATACCTCATGGATTTTGATCTTAACGAACGGCAGACCCATTGGCGCGACCGCGTTCGCGATTTTATTGAAGCGAACATCCGCCCCAATATGCAAACCTACATTGATCAAGACAATGAAGGTGACCGCTGGAAAGTCATCCCGATCATTGAAGAAATGAAGGCAAAGGCCAAAGCGCAGGGTATCTGGAACCTGTTTATGCCCCCGCAAGGGCAGCTGTCTCACGTTGATGACACTTTTGAATTTGAAGGCCCTGGCCTGACCAACCTCGAATACGCTCTGTGTGCAGAGGAAATGGGCCGGATCGGCTGGTCAAGTGAAGTGTTCAACTGCTCCGCACCGGATACCGGAAACATGGAAGTGTTCCACCGCTATGGCACGCGGGAACAGAAGGACCAATGGCTTGGTAAGTTGATGAACGGCGAGGTTCGCTCTGCCTTCTTGATGACAGAACCGGCCGTTGCATCATCTGATGCGACCAACATCGAGACCCGCATTGAGCGCGACGGTGATGAGTATGTCATTAACGGACGCAAATGGTGGTCATCCGGCCTTGGCGACCCGCGCTGCAAGATTTCGATTGTGATGGGCAAAACGGATCTGGGCGCGAAACGTCACCAGCAACAATCCATGATCTTGATGCCAAATGACGCGCCCGGCGTGAACATCATCCGCCACTTGCCTGTGTTCGGCTATGACGACGCCCCGCACGGCCACATGGAAGTGGAAATGAAGGATGTCCGCGTTCCAGCGGCCAACCTTCTGCTTGGTGAAGGACGCGGGTTCGAGATCGCTCAAGGGCGCCTCGGCCCTGGCCGTATCCATCACTGTATGCGGACAATCGGTGTGGCCGAAGAAGCGTTGGAGAAAATGTGTAAGCGGCTCCAGTCGCGTGTCGCATTTGGCAAACCGATTTATCAGTTTTCCGTTTGGGAAGAGCGTATTGCCCGCGCCCGGATTGATATTGATATGACCCGTCTATTGTGCCTCAAGGCAGCGGATATGATGGATAAGGTTGGCAATAAATCAGCCAAAGCCGAAATCGCAATGATCAAGGTTCAAGCCCCGAATATGGCGCTGAAAATCATTGATGACGCGATTCAGGCCCATGGCGGCGGCGGCGTATCAAGCGACTTCGGATTGGCCAGTGCTTACGCCCATCAGCGCACCTTGCGCCTCGCCGACGGTCCCGATGAAGTCCACGCACGTTCCATCGCGCGGATGGAATTCGCAAAGCACGCCGCTGTGCCAAGCGAAACAGATGCGTTGAGCTCAGGCGATATGGGCGCGACGCGCTAATCTAAATGTTCTCTCCGGCATCTGGTCGATGCCGGAGAGAAATCTGCTGGATCAGGACATTGGCGCGAGCCTTGGTTCTGAAACGGCGGTAAGACTACTGTTTACTGGAAATATCGCGTGCCCGGTAATGGCACTCGGCTAAGGGCGTATTGATGGACTACGAAAAAGAGATGGTCGGCACTGTCGATGTGCCAGATGCAGACAAGTTGGATGAGGCCAAGCTAACCGACTGGATGGCGGCCAATGTCGAGGGTTTTGCTGGTCCGATCAAAATGACCAAGTTTAAGGGCGGGCAATCCAATCCAACCTACCGGATCGATACGCCCTCCACGTCCTATGTCTTGCGGCGCCAGCCTTTCGGTAAATTGTTGCCAAGCGCGCACGCTGTCGACCGTGAATATAAAGCCATGGCCGCATTGGAGCCGACAGGCTTCCCTGTCCCAAAGGCTTATGGCCTATCCGAAGATAAAGATGTTGTGGGTTCAATGTTCTTCATTATGAGCATGGCCGATGGACGCAGCCTGTGGGACGGGGCCTTGCCTGCTTCGGACAATGCAGAGCGGACCAAAATTTATAACGCCATGATCGATACCATGGCCGATCTTCATAAGGCAGACGTATCTGCCATTGGCATGGATGACTTTGGCAAGCCGACCGACTATTGCGCGCGCCAAATTTCCCGCTGGTCGAAGCAATATAAGCTGTCGGAAACAGAGGTGATCCCTGAAATGGACGAGCTGATCGAATGGCTGCCAACGACCATTCCGACCCAGCACGCCAGCAGTATTGTTCACGGTGACTACCGGCTCGACAATATGATTTTTCACAAAACAGAACCGCGCGTCATCGCCGTTCTGGATTGGGAGCTTTCAACGCTCGGCGATCCGATTGGCGATTTTAGCTACCTGATGCTCAATTGGATCACCCCGGTTGATGGCCGTGCAGGCATAGGCGGACTGGATTTGAAAGCCCTGGGCATTCCAACAGTGGAAGAAGCGACCGAAAGATATGTTGCGCGCACCGGCTATCCCGTGCCGCCGATGGATTGGTACTTCTCCTATAATCTGTTCCGCCTGGCTGGCATTATTCAGGGTATCAAGAAACGGGTGATCGATGGTACTGCGTCCAGTGCCCACGCCAAAAAGATGTCTGACCGCGTATTGCCGCTGGTGCAGCGCGCGCATCACTTTGCCAAACAGGCCGGCATGTGACCAAAGGCCGAGCTTCGACTGGCCGCGAAGCTCAGCCTTCTAGAAATCGACATTCCATTTTAGTGCCATTCCAGCGTCATCGGGGGCGGTGGTGATATGCCCTGGCTGACGACGGTAAAACAGACTGAGCGATGCCGCGCCGCCAAAGGCCGCGCCGCTCCAGGCGAGTTCACCCATGATCTCGCGCCCGTCGGGTGCCAAAGTTAGGAAGCGATCGCCGAAGATGGCGCTTTCCGTGCTGTAATCATACGCAATCGGCAAATTGAGCGTCAAACCGCCATTCACCACGCGCAAGGGCTGTGACAGGCGGAACCCAAGTGTATCCCCCGCACCGATAATATTCCGCCGCGATACATCAAACGACCAGGCTTGGCTTTGGAAATCAGATCCAGAAGCAACCAAACCCGCCTGCTTGGCGCGGGTAAACCCTTGACGAAATGACCCGCCAACACGCCAGTTAGCAGCAGGGGAATACGCCAAGTTTGCATCTAAAAACATGGTATCGGCCCCAGCCCCGCCAAAAGCTTCATGGAAGAATGCCCCCAGAATGGTCTCATCTTCTTGCATGACGGTGGCGCTCAACGCCGTTTCCAACGAACCCAAACGGCGATCGACTGCGAAGCTGATGCTACTAACCGGGCGCTGCTCGCGCTGCCGTTCTTGCACGCCATTCTCGATCCGGAACTGGCTCAGCAGGGCTTCGCCGCTTTCGGCGCTGAGCGTTAAACCCCAGCTTCCCACTTGCCGACGTACAGCAAGCGACGTGTCACTGGTTGTATAGAATCCGGTATCTCCGATGGCCGAACGGGCGATCAGAAATGCCGGTCTACTCTGCCCCTGAAGCTGACCCACCAGGCCACTCGCGCTTTCTGCAAAGCCGAATGCCACATCGGTATCGGGTGATAGCTTCAAGGCTACTCTGGCAGCAATCACTCTGGCTTGTTCGGCCTCGATTGGTGATAATCTAAGCTGGTTCAACGGTGCGACACCGCGCCTGTCCCCGACCGTAAACGCCAGGGCGATTTCATCATTGCCCCCGCGTACCCGACGGCCCGAAGCCTCGACAACACCCTGTAATCGTTGCTGCGACGCCGCCCCCCGCAACCGGCTGCCGGCATCATATGAATAGGCTCGCCCATATTGATCGGTGATAATAGTGTTGAGGGAGGCACCATCAAGCGCATCCCCCATCGGGGCCGAGCCAAATCCCGTATCATCGCCCAAGGCTAGCGGTGTGGTGGAACCGCCCAAAGTAGTGGCGTTTCCAGGTGCCAAGGCTGTAGCAATGTCCAAAATACCCGCGCCGAACACAGCATCTGTCCCAGCAGTACCGCCATCCCTAGCGCTATCCAGCAAGATCGAAACGATCTGATCACCGGTTAGATTGGGAAATGCCTGCGCCAGCAAGGCGGCGGCGCCAGAGACTTGCGGCGCAGAAAAACTAGTACCGGAAAAAAGGGTGATAAACTGATCGCCATTTGCTTCAGTCGTGACCCGTAATTCACCATCTTCATAAATGCAGCAAATTGCCTCGCCACGGGCTGAAATAAAGGAGGACGCTGAATTGCCCGCGCGATTGCTAAAGTCCGAGAACTCGCCGGCCTCGTCAACAGAGCCAACAATGATGACGTTTCCGCCACCTGCCGCGAGCAGACCAGAAGCAAACGGGTCGGGTTGATCAGGATCAATGCCCGCATCGGTAGAATCTCCATCGTTTCCCGCAGAAACAACAATGACAAGACCAGCCGCAGCAGCACGCGCAACCGCTTGGCGCAGAATAGATGTCGGCGCACCGCCACCCAAGCTCAAATTGACGACCGTCGCTCCAGACGCAACTGCTTGATCAACGCCGCGTGCAATATCACGGTCATTAAACAAGCATCCATCAAGGGCATCGTCTGTATCTGTTGAACAAGAACCAGGCTCATCACTGCGCAGCGCCAAAATATCTGCATCAAATGCGATACCCAACGCACCCGCATTGTCGCGGGCACCTGCCGCTACCAACGCGACATTGGTTCCATGACTATCTTCCGCTTGCGCGGTTCCGTTGCCCGCCACCGACGTAGAGTCCACGTGAATCCTTCCGTCGAACTCCGGACTATCAAGGTCAATCCCAGTGTCGATAATCGCAATCAGAGAACCGGTTCCCGTAATACCACCTTCCCAAGCAGATACGGCATTGTGAAAATCCGGCCCTTCAGATCGCCGGAACTCAGCGGTGTCGAAGTTCGTCGCCGACGGAGGGGGTGGTGGGGGAGGAGGCGGCGGAGGTGGGGGAGGTGGGGGAGGCGGAGGTGGTACACTGATCGGCCCACCCATTGAACCACTGCTCCCCCCACCACCACAAGCTGACAGCAAAGCCAATGCGGCCAAGCAAGAAGCAATTTTAAATCCAATTTGGGCTGAACGCGGACCAACCATGGTTTCTATCCTTATTGACCCACCCCTAAGCGATGCGAGCATAGGATGAATTGCAGGCCCGGGTAAAGACATGGTTTCGCGGCAAAATTAACGGCCTGATTTCTGTTGCTTTTCTATCCGTACCGCTTGCCGCGCGATTGGTCCCCCGCTAGGCGCTGGGAAATTCTATTATCGGAGCCTGTGATGACCACCACTCTTGAAAACACCATCAATGCTGCTTGGGAAGACCGTGCGAATGTCACGCAAGACAGTGCGGACGTTCGCGAAGCTGTGAACGCGGCGCTGGCAATGATTGACGATGGTAGCGCCCGAGTGGCTGAGCCCGATGGCAATGGCGGTTGGACAGTCAATCAATGGCTAAAGAAAGCCGTCCTGCTATCATTCCGCCTTAACGACAACGCTATTATCGATGGCGGTTCTGCCGGAGCGCCAGGGTTTGACAAGGTGCCATCCAAATTTGCAGGCTGGAGTGACGCACAATTCCGCGAAGCGGGTTTCCGCGTGGTTCCCGGTGCAATTGCCCGGCAAGGAAGCCACATTGGCAAGAATGTCGTTTTGATGCCGAGCTTTGTGAACATCGGGGCCTATGTTGGTGATGGGACCATGATCGACACATGGGCATCCGTCGGAAGCTGCGCCCAGATTGGCGAGGGATGTCATATCTCCGCAGGCGCTGGAATTGGCGGCGTGCTGGAACCCATGCAAGCGAACCCGACGATCATCGGTGATAATTGCTTTATCGGTGCACGCTCCGAAATTGTCGAAGGCGTGATCGTTGGTGAGGGAAGTGTGGTTGCGATGGGCGTGTTCATCACCCAATCGACCAAAATCGTAAACCGTGAAACCGGCGAAATTCTAACCGGTCACATCCCGCCCTATAGTGTGGTTGTTCCAGGCGCCTTGCCTGGCAAACCGTTGCCAGACGGCACGCCTGGGCCATCGCTGGCATGTGCGGTAATTGTTAAAACAGTTGATGCACAAACCCGCTCAAAGACCGGAATTAACGAGCTGTTGCGCGACTAATCGCATAGCTTTCTCGGAACTGTTGCTCGCACAGTCCATTGGTTTTGTAACGCAACACCAAATGGGAAAGATTTTATGCATAAAGAAGGCAACGAAATTCACGTAACCGAACAAGAGGCGAGTGCTGGTAAAAAAGACGGCGTCATGCGGTGGGTGCTCGGCATAAGCCTGACTGGGGCGGTGATCGCCATGTCGATCGTGTGGATTATCCCAGCGCTAACCTCGTAAGCAGCATGGCGAATTCGAATAAGTTTCAGACGAACCAGTACGTGAAGTGGAACTGGGGTGACGGCGAAGGCACAGGTCAAATCGCCGAAAAGTTTGAACGCAGCGTGACGCGCACTTTGCAGGGGACGGAAGTCACCCGCAATGGCGACAGCGATGACCCTGCTTACCTCGTAACGCAAGACAGCGGAGATCAGGTGTTAAAGCTCGGGTCCGAACTGAAAGCGGCGAATGACTAGCTTAGCCCAGACCCGCAGATAGTTTGCCGCGCTAGGGGATACGGGTTTCTATCGGTGGTTGATCAGCGACGCTGAGCTTATATGCTTCCGCTGCCCGCATGACCCGCATCATATTACCGAAGGATATCTGCTCCAGTTCGTTTTGCGTGTAGCCGCGACGCGCCAGTTCTTTGAACAAGGCGGGGTATGTAGACACATCTTCCAACCCGTCCGGGGCAAAGGGGATGCCATCATAGTCCCCGCCAATACCGATACTGGCCACACCCGCGATCGAACGAACGTGATCTATATGATCCGCCATATCGCCAATATCCGCAGTCGGCAGCGGGTTTTCTTGGTCCCATAGCACCAGCCCAGCCTCCACTGCTTCGGGCTGACCTTGCCACAAAGCCTTTAGCCGCGCTTCCTCCGCTGACCTGCCAGCATTCCATTTACGGGCAGGTTCGCTCAAAAATCCCGGAACCGCTGTCACCATAATGATGCCGCCATTCTGGGGCAGCCGCCGTAAGACGTCATCGGGCACATTGCGCGCATGACCGTTGATTGCACGGGCTGAAGAATGACTGAAAATGACCGGTGCCTTTGCAACGTCCAATGCATCGTTCATTGCATCTTCGCTGACGTGGCTGAGATCCACCAGCATACCGATCCGGTTCATTTCGCGGACGATATCTTTGCCGAACTCCGTTAAGCCGCCATGTTCTGGCGTGTCTGTCGCGCTATCCGCCCATGGGGTATTCTTGGAGTGCGTCAGCGTCATGTACCGCGCGCCAAGATCATAGGTCTGCCGCAGAACAGCGAGGCTTGAGCCGATAGAATGCCCGCCTTCCATTCCTAACAGTGACGCGATTTTACCGCCATCCATCGCCGCAACGACGTCGTCTGCTGTCAGCGCCAAGGCAAGGTCATTGGGATAGCGTTCGATTAAACGCTTGGTTACATCGATTTGCTCAACAACCGCTTGCACAGCCTCCGGCTCGCTGAGCGAAGCGGAAACGTAAACGGACCACCACTGCGCGCCGACTTTCCCTTCGCGCAGACGCACAAGGTCCGTGTGCATTGTTCGGCCTTCGGGGTGCGTTTCCCCAGTGCCAGAAGTATCTTCAAAATCGAACGCGTTAATTTCATTGCCAAATCGGGCACGCAACTGGATTGGAACATCATTATGGCCATCCCAGATCGGAGCGGCTTCAAGCGCAGCAGCCGCAACGTCCTCTGGTGTTTCTGCCCAGACAGGGCTTACCCACAGTGCGATCAGTGGCAAAATGGCGAGCTTTTTCATTTACGGTCTCCGGAACATCAGCCTAAGGATATCGCATGGACACTACCGCAATTGGTGACAGTTGAAAGGGTAGCTTGAAATCGGGGAACCACCACAATGATACGCAGCATTCTGCTTTGGATCTTGGCAATATTCTATGCCTATGCCGGATATGCCCATCTGGCATCGCCAGAATTCTTCATGCGGATAATGCCGGGTTGGGTGCCCTTCCCGTTAGAAGTTGTCTATTTCACCGGGGTGGCAGAATTGCTCGGGGCTATCGGGCTAATCCAGCCGTGGTATCCGCAGCTGCGTAAAGCGGCCGGCATTGGGCTGGCACTATACGCATTATGCGTATGGCCAGCGAATATTCACCATATGATGTTGGATTGGGGAGCGGATAGCGGATCAAATCTTGCCTATCATGTCCCCCGTATGATCGCGCAGCCGATTATAATCTGGCTGGCATTATGGGTAAGCGGAACGACCAATTGGCCGTTCCGCCCGAAACCCTAGATCACTTAGGTGAGGTGCTTAGACACCGCAGCAGTCATCTTGAACATGGAGATTTGGTCTTTACCAATCACAGCGCTCAATTTCGCGTCAGGATTGATCTGACGCTTGTCTTTGCTGTCCTGCAGATCATTGCCTTTAATGTATTCCCAAATTTTGGAAGTTACTTGAGCGCGTGTCATCGGGCCTTTGCCGATTACGTTCTCAAGATCACCTGACAAAGTCACAGGTTTCTGAAGTGCATTGTTTTTACCAGCCATAATTATATCCTTTCCAGATTGGCATTAGTTAATAATCGAAATTCATCCTCTCCCCGCATCATCATTCGTCATCACCCTCCTCATCCTCCCATTCCTCCCTTTTATAGGTGGCGGTGAGGATGTTAGCGGCCGTGACCTGACCTTTCATTGACTGGATGAGATCGGCCATTTTCGCGCCGGGCATTACAGTCATAGGGAGGTCGAGTGCGAAGATTTGAAATACGTATCGGTGCGGTTCATCATCTTGAGGCGGTTCTGGCAATAGCCATTCCGAATTGTGTTTGGCATTCTTGCCAACGCGAGGGGGCGCTTCGCCTTCCAGCAGCTTGCCCTTTTGACCGGGAAGACCCCAAACCGCCCAATGCAGTGTCGGCGTATCCCCATTGGCATCTGCATCTTGAACAATAATGACAATTTCTTGCGCACCTGGCGGCGGCGCAGACCATTCGAGAGGAGGCGCAACCGCATCTTCCTCGTCTGCGGTAAAACAAGGGTCCAGCTCTTCTCCATTATCGAAAGCCGGACTGGAGAAAGCAAATCCACCACGCGCAAAGCTGCGTTGGTCGGCAAGCTCTGCAATAAGTAGTTTGGCCGCGTGCTTGGGCATTCCAGCGCCAGTGCTCGCTAGAGCTGTACCAAGCCAATCGGGAACAGTTGCAGACATTAAATTCTCTCTCCTTGAAATATCAGACTAGGCCCCTTGGCGAGAGGCGGCGAGTGCACGCGAGCGTAAAATTCGGGTTTTCCACCGCTCCGACGGAATTATACCGGCTATTTGCGCCGATTTACGGACTAGAGACGTAAAATCATTGGTGATTGCTTGCCCCAATAGCAAACGCAAGGCATCCTTTAGCTTGTGGGAGACTGCGCTGATTCCGGGCCGATTCTGGATCGCGCAATAACCGGAGTGATTTACATGAGTATCGGTCGCAACATTCTCAGCCTGACACTTGCGTTGTCTCTGGCCGCCTGCGGTGGCGGCGATTCCTCCCCCTCGGGACCGGTAGCAGGTGGCGGTGGCAGCTCTAGCAGCGGCGGCGGCGGCAGTACGCCAGGATGCTCTCTGATAGAGCGTCAAAACTTTGCTCTTAGTGTCCTTGATGAATGGTATCTGTTTCCGAACTTGCTGGACCGTTCGGTTCAGCCTGAAAACTTCAACGATGTGCAATCCTACCTCGATGCTTTGGTCGCACCGGCCCGTGCACAAAACCGTGACAAGGGCTTCACGTTCATTACCTCAATCGCCGAAGAAAATGCCTTCTTTGCCTCAGGCTCCAGCGCAGGCTTTGGCATTCGTCTGGCATATGACACGGTCAACAATCGTGTGTTTGTGATTGAAGCTTTCGAAAATGCGCCTGCATTCGCGGCTGGCTTTGACCGCGGCGTCGAATTGCTCTCGGTTGGTACATCGGCAAGCTCGCTCGAAATGATTGGTACCATTATGGCAGCAGAAGGCCCACAAGGGGTCGTCAATCGACTGGGAGCATCAGAGGCAGGGATCGCCAGAACCTTCCAGATCCGGTCTGTAGACGGGACTGACAGCCAGACAACCGTAACGAAAGCGGAATATCCTCTTGATCCTGTATCCGATCGATACGGCGCCAGGGTGTTTAACGATAATGGCAAACCAGTTGGGTATCTTAACCTAAGGACATTTATTGGGTCGGCGGATCAGAACTTACGGGCGGCCTTTGCCAGCTTCCGCAGCCAAGGCGTGAACGAGGTCATTTTGGATTTGCGTTACAATGGTGGCGGTCTCGTCAGTATTGCAGAGCTATTTGGTGACTTGATGGCTCGCAATCGTACAGGGCAAGTGTTCAGCCGAACCGTTTTGCGCCCAAGCAAGTCCAGCGAAAACAGTACACGCAGCTTTACAGCTCAACCAGAAGCCATTTCCGTGACAAAAATTGCGGTGATCGGTCGAGGCGGTACCGCTTCGGCAAGTGAGTTGGTGACGAACGCCTTCATCCCGTATGTCGGCAATAATCTGGCATTGGTTGGCACCAACACATCGGGCAAGCCCGTAGGGCAATTTGGCTTTGATCTGGCAGCTTGCGATGACCGGATCAGAGCGGTCACTTTCCAGACAGTCAATGCTGATGGCAATGGCGAGTATTTTGATGGATTGGCTAGTGTTGTTCCCAATACATGTAGCGCAGAGGACGACATATCCAACCAATTGGGCGATCCCGCAGAGGACTCTATCGCGACTGCGTTAGAGTTTTTGCGTACAGGAGCCGCAACATGCTCGCCCATTACCGGTACACCGGGTGTACAAGGCGCGCGGAGCATTCGTAGCACTCGCCAACTGCTCGAACCGGTCAGCCCATCTGCTGCACAACGCGAAGTACCCGGGCTGTTCTAAGAAAGAACCTCGATGAAAGAAGAGAAAACATACACTTCATTCGCCGAGTTCTGGCCGTTCTATTTACGTGAGCATTCCCTGCCGAAAACGCGGGCCCTCCATTATATTGGCACGACATTGGTGATCGCCGTTGCGCTATTCGCAGTTTGGGCCGGTATTAATTCCGGCAATTGGTGGTGGCTGGCCCTGATGCCAATAGCGGGGTATTTTTTCGCCTGGGTTGCGCATTTCACGGTCGAGAAGAACCGCCCCGCCACCTTCACCTATCCAATGTGGAGCTTAGCCGCAGATTTCAAAATGTACTGGATGTGGTTGACCCGCCGATTGGATGGAGAATTGGAGAGAGCGGGCGTTTCCAAATGAGCGGGACCCCTTAACTGAATAAAAAAGCGGCCCCGCCGAAACGGAGCCGCTTTTCACAAGTCATGTTACGTGCGCGATTAACCCGGCATAACCACCGTATCGATCACATGAACAACACCGTTCGATGCTTCGATATCGGTCGCCGTAATCGTCGATGTATTACCAGCGGCATCGGTCAAAATCACTGCTTCGCCATCGACTGACGCTGTCAGCTTACTGCCGTTTACGGTTGTCAGCTCGGCTGTACCTTCACCCGCAGCAATCGCTTCGCCCAACGCTTCTGCCGAAGTTTCTCCGGCGACCACGTGATATGTCAAAATACCAACCAATGTCGCCTTGCTTTCTGGCTTGGTTAGCTCTTCCAATGTGCCTTCAGGCAATTTGGCAAAAGCCGCATTCGTAGGTGCAAATACCGTGAACGGGCCTTCACCGCTTAGTGTTTCAGCCAGATCGGCAGCGGTTACGGCAGTGACGAGTGTCGAGAAGTCTTCGTTGCCGGCCGCAACGTCGACGATTGTGCCAACGTCAGTTGCAGCTTCTGTGGCATCTGCACTGGTGACTTGGGCTGTTTCAGCCGTTTCCGAATTATCAACTGCATCACCACAAGCGGCTAAAGCGAGAGCCGAAGCCAGTGCCGGAATTGCAAACATTTTCATAAATCGTAGTCCTTGAATAACTATAAGGGGGGAGACACACCGCCTCCGCAGCATGTGTTGAATGTAATGCATCGGCCAGAGCCTGGTTCCAAACAATCTTAATCGAGATTGACTGACCGGACACTTAGGCAGACGGTACTAAGGCAGTACATCGTAAGATACGGAAGGCAATGTGGTATGGATGCACATCATTCAAAATTGGGATCAGTATCAGGCACTTGCTTGTGCAATGCTGTATCCATTACGCTAACGGAGGCCGCCCCGCTGGTCGATGTGTGTCACTGCACAATGTGCCGGACATGGGGAGGCGGGCCGTTCATGGGAGTGAGCGGGGCAAGTTTTAATCTCTCCGGTGCCGATCACGTAACCAGCTATGCAAGTTCCGATTGGGCGGAGCGGGCATTCTGCAAAACATGCGGGACCAACCTATGGTACCGTTTCGTCCCCAGCGACCATTACAGCTTTGCTGCCGGCCTATTTGATTTGGGGAAGTCCGCAGAAATAGAGCAACAGATTTTCGCCGACGAGAAACCCGCCTTTTATGATTTCGCGCAAAATACGCCGATGAAGACCGGCGCCGAAATTATCGCAGAGGCGATTGCTGCCGGTCATACATTTGACGACTAGCTCAGCAATCAAGCCTGAACTTCGCGGTGACTATTAAGCGACGGCTTCCGGTTGAGCGGCGGCTGCTTCGGCAGCTTCTGCCTGACGTTTTTCACGCTCTTCTTTCGCCACTTCGCGCTCTTGCTCCATCTGCAACGCACGATCAGCCATTTCACGCCAAGCTGTCTCTGAACGCAAAGCCCGCTCTCGGACATTATCCAATGTCGCTTTGGCGGCTTCCGCAGCAGCTTCGTTGGCGCGGGTGTTATAAAATTCGTAATTCTGGCTCAAAATATTTCTCCTGCTGGTGTCACTGAATGACCGGATGCGGAGGCATGGTTGCTCCCCGCATCCGGAGTTTCAGTGCGTTATGCAGCAGACAGATTGACCGCCGACATTTTGCCGTTGCGGCCTTCTTCGAGGTCGTAATTCACGCGCTGCTCTTTATCGAGCGTTTGCATGCCGGCTGCGTGAACCGCTGTGATGTGCACGAATGCATCATCGCCGCCGTCTTCAGGCTGGATGAAACCATAGCCTTTGTCGCCGTTGAAAAATTTTACTGTACCGATAGTCATTATGGCGTTCCTTTCGAGAACGATATTCCTAGCACGGCGGAACTGCCGGGCATGGGGGTATGCGTCAGATCGTGAAATGAAAGGAAGTCGTCGCCAGTGTAAGAAACGGAGCGCATGACGCATCCAATTTCGTAGTCATAGTACCGAAGTCCGTCGCAATTTTCGACGTCAGCTAAGCGCTTATAACATAACCCTGAGGATTCGCCTAATTGATCGTTCCAAACGCTTCAAATGCGCCAGTAAATCACGGATTTTCGTCACCAATAAATGGCTGTGCATCCGTCCACCCGCAGCCGGTGCGGACATCATCCGCAATGCTGAGCGTAATCGTAAACGGATACGCCCGGTCAGCCATAGTATCGCTGCATTCACCGGGGGTGACCACCATATCGAACCGCTTTCCCTCCAGCTCGCCGCTGAAGCCCAAACCGTTCATCCCGGCAAAGCGGGTCACGGCGATCGTCACACCGTCGCTATTTTCCGGTGTGGCATAGGTTAGCCGGCCGGACACCACCTGCCCGCCCCAAAACGGTTCATTACCGCCAAACCGGAGCAATTCATCATTGGCGATACCATCATATACCTGCGCGTTTTCGGCAGTAACCGCGCCCTCGCCGCCGCTTCCCTGACATGCACCCAGCGCCAGAGATACAAGTGCGAGGCCAGCGAACCGAGTGTGCATAGTCATGATCTTATCCCAAAACGGCCTAGCTGGCCGAGCCGCCCGACGTTTGCCGCACCATAGAACCAAAACTGGTAAATAATAACCGTGTGTCGAATTCAAAATCATCCGGCAACGACACCGACAGGCGCACGGCATCACCGGCACGTTCCATCGGCACGACAAAACTGCGCATCGTCCAATCCGGGCATTCGCGCGTCTCAATCTCGCGCCGCCGGATAACAATCAAATCACGGTGGCGTTTGTCCTTGCCAATCTTCTCGACCAGCGCCTCTATCTGCGCCTGATTGCCCTCCAGCAATTGCATGAAGCTCTTGCCATTATAGGCCAGCATACCCGTAATTTCGCGCCGCGCATTCTTGCGTGCGGCCTGTGTGGTCAGCTCTTCCAAATCCGCTGGGGTAAATTCCCCGCGGACAGAGCTGACATACATCAGCGAGTGCATTCTAGTCTCTCCAATTGAGTGGTATGCCCACTCCAGACTTTAATACGTACAAACAAGCTCATAGTTTCAGGCGATACATCATTTGACACTTTTATCATAATACCATCTGGTTGTCCTCACGCAGTTTTGTGTAATACCAGCCAGGAAATACTGTAAAAACATCATGACCAAACCCGCTGCCCATACCCCCGCGCCTGCCCCGATCACTATCTATGTCGATGCAGATGCATGCCCGGTGAAGGAAGAAATCTACAAAGTCGCGCTGCGCCACACAGTGCCCGTGATCATTGTCAGCAATTCCCCTTTCCGCATTCCCGACAGCGCGCTGATCAGCCGCGTGGTGGTCAATGACAGCTTCGATGCGGCGGATGACTGGATCGAAGAGCGGGCCAGCCCCGCCGCCATTGTCATCACCGCCGATATCCTGCTGGCCGAACGCTGCGTGAAGGCGGATGCGGCGGTGCTGGCGCATAATGGCAAACCCTTCACCAAAGATTCCATCGGTAGCGCGATTGCCACCCGCGCCATCATGGCCGATCTGCGCAGCGGCATGAATGCAGGTGACGGGATTGGCGGCCCGCCCCCGTTTACCAAGCAGGACCGGTCGGCATTCCTGCAATCACTCGATCAAGTGCTGGTGAAACTGGCACGGCGGTAAGCACGCGTCACCCGAAATTGACGAAGTTGACACCCTGTCACCCGCCCCAATACCGCCTATCTATCTGAATATATGTTATATTCCTGCCCATAACGAAGTTGACACTATGCAGCGCGGTGTCAGCCCTCCGTCACCTCGTCCTCCTCGTCCGCCACCACCTCCTCCTCGTCAGCCTCTTCCCAATCGCCGCCCGCATAGTCATCATATTCGGAACGCAGCTGCGCATAGGCCTCCTCCCGTTCCTCGTCCCAAGTTGCCGGGCCGCGCTCCACACGCTCGGCCAGCCTGCGGAAATCATGCGCGCCATACTGCGCTGCCGGATCGGACATAGCGGGCACAGAGGCACGCGGAGCACGAAAACTATCCCGCATGGCGAGCAGCGCCACCGTCAGCCGCTCATCAAATTTGCGCGACGTGCCGACGACCTCCCCCTTATAGAAATGCGGCACCTTCACCCCGTTCAGCGCGCGGTCCACCGCCGCCTCTGCCAGCATATCAATCCGGCACCGCAGCGCGGCATACCACGCCAGATCAAACGGCTCCCCCCGCAGCCGCGCCCGCAACGCATAGGCGGACTGGCGGCTCATCCCCGCCGCCCGCGCCGCCTCCGCAACCGAATGCGAAGACGCCAATTCGCGCAGAAAAGTAGCCTGCCGCGCGGGCGTCCACCCATCATGGCGCGGGCCGGGCGCTGTGCTGGAATTGTGTGGTATAACGGAAAAGGTTTCGTGCTTGCTCATCGGCAAGGATAAGGCAGATTTTGGCGGAGTAGGAAAGCGACGATCCCACCTGATCGTCGCCCTGAACTTGTTTCAGGGTCCATTCGTACATCTGCTCAGGTCGGCGCTATTGGCAAAATGGATGCTGAAACGAGTTCAGCATGACGAGGTGGGGCACTAAGACAAGTGCCCCCGGAACCACTCCGCCAACTCAGTCTCGCTCAACTTCCCGCCCGCCAGTGCCAAAACAATTGCCACCGCCTCTTTCGGTGTGAACGCAATGCTCTGCCCATTCAGCCGCAGGAACAGGCGCGCAAACACCCATGTGGTGCGCTTATTGCCGTCAGTGAAGGGATGGTTGCGCGCAATACCAAACGCATAGGCTGCGGCGAGCGCGCACAAATCATCCTCGCCATAGGTCCATTGATTGACCGGGCGGCCCAGCGCACTTTCAAGCGCGCCCTGATCGCGCACACCCGTCGGCCCGCCATGCTCGGACAGCTGGCGGTCATGCACCGCCATCGCAATGTCGAGAGAGAGCCATTCCGGCTCTGTGCGGTCGGTCATTGACCCACCCCCAACCCCTCCCGCAGGCGGGAGGGGAGCGAGACTTGCCGAACTGAAAGTGAGGGTAGTCGCAGCGGGGTGGGCATTGGCTACTTAGCCAATTCGCGCAGAATATCGCGGTCCTCGCGCATAATCTCCTCCGCCGCTTCCATCTTGGCGGAGAAATCCGGATCGATGGCCGTCAACCGCACGCCATCGGGGGCCTCGGACAAATACAACGCATCCCCCGGCCCCACACGCAGCCGCGCGAGCACATCCTTCGGCAGGACAATCCCGGCAGGAGCCGGAGGTGCCTTAGGCACCGGAGACGTTCAAGCGAAGCGCGAACAATTGCCGATTTTGGTGATCTTGAGCGGTTTGTTCATACAGGTGCCATAACAAATAGCATTCTTGCAGCCATAGGATTGTAAGATTTGATATGACTAGCCTGCCCCCATTTTGTATATACAATTTGCAATCTTGTTATATACAAAATGGTTTGAGCATAAAGCAACCGACGCAAAATGCGTTGGTTATCATGAATGTCGTCTTTTTATATACGAATCAATTTGCGCTTCGCATATTATAATCTAAGTGTGTTGTGCATTATGAGGGAATGAGTTTTATATACAAATGGCAGATATCCAAGGTTACGATCTCGAAGGCGCTATCGATTACCACGCTGGTCGATTCCCTCCTGCAAACATCGATTATGAACGTATTGCTCCGTCGCTAACCAGAGCTACAAGCGCTCTCGCGCGATACGATGCGAAACTCGAGGCGCTTCATAACAAAGAACTTTTGCTCGCCCCGCTTCGCAATGCAGAAGCGGTTGTTTCATCTCGAATAGAAGGGACAATTGCTACGCTTGATGAGATTCTAAAAATTCAAGCGGATGTAGACGATGATGATGACGACGAACTCGCTTACCGGCAAGAGGCGATTGAGGTGTATTCATATACGCGCGCAGTGCGACGCGCTCAAAACATGATGGATCAGGGTCTGCCAATATCTTCAAGATTGATCCGTGAAGCTCATTCTCAATTGCTATTCTTCGGACGTGGAGCCGACAAAGCACCAGGCTCTTTCAAACGCGAACAAAATTATGTGGCCGACAAGCGCAACCGTCGCATTTTATTTGTACCAATCAGTTCAGATGATTTGGAAAATGGTGTGGCTGATCTCGAGAAGTTCATTCACGATGAGACCATCGAACCCCTTGTGCAAACCGCAGTGATGCATTTGGAATTTGAAGCACTCCACCCGTTTAAAGACGGCAATGGCCGTTTGGGGAGAATGCTAATCCCGCTCAACCTTTGGCAACGCGATATTATCCATGCGCCACATCTGTATGTCAGTGCTGCCATAGAAGAAAGGCGGGATGAATATGTCGAGCGGCTTCGCGCGGTTTCGGCTAATGACGAGTGGGATGAATGGATACTTTTCTTTCTAGAAATTTTGCAACGTCAAGCCGAGATAAACATCTCGATCACCGAACGAATCGGGGACCTCTACAACGAGATGCAAACTCGATTCCGTGAGCTTCTAAACTCGCAATGGGCCCCAGTCGCCGTCAATTATGTTTTTGGCAAACCCGTTTTCCGAAACAGTGCGTTCACATCGTCTGCCGGTATTCCCAACCAGACCGCGCATCGATTCAGCAGAATCTTAATCGACGAAAACATCCTCACAGTTGTTGAAGAGGCTGCCGGAAGGCGCGCAGCATTGCTGTCATTCCAGCCGCTACTCGAAATTGTCCGCGCTTAATCGGTTGAAACATACAAATCCCCGCCATCGCGGTATTTCTCCGACATCTCCCGCATCCCCTCTTCGGCAGCCTTGCGGCTCGCCTCGGCGGTTTCGCTGCCGAGCTTTTCACTCGCCAGGAAGCCTTCGGGTGACTGGTTCTGCTTGGCGGCGAAATCGCGCACCTCCTGGCTGATTTGCATGGAGCAGAATTTCGGGCCGCACATGGAACAGAAATGCGCGGTTTTTGCGCCTTCTGCCGGCAATGTCTGGTCGTGATATTCCTCCGCCGTATCGGGGTCGAGTGACAGGTTGAACTGGTCGCGCCAGCGGAATTCAAAGCGCGCCTTGGACAGCGCATCATCGCGCACTTGTGCGGCGGGATGGCCTTTCGCCAGATCGGCTGCGTGGGCGGCCAATTTATAGGTTACCACGCCGACTTTCACATCGTCACGGTCGGGCAGGCCGAGGTGTTCCTTCGGGGTGACGTAACACAGCATCGCGGTGCCGTACCAACCGATTTGCGCCGCGCCGATGCCGCTGGTGATATGGTCATATCCCGGCGCAATATCGGTGACTAATGGGCCGAGTGTATAGAAGGGCGCTTCGCCGCACACTTCCAATTGCTTGGTCATGTTTTCCTTGATCTTGTGCATCGGGACATGGCCCGGCCCCTCGATCATCACCTGCACATCTTCTTTCCATGCGCGGTGGGTCAGCTCGCCCAGAGTATAGAGCTCGGCAAATTGCGCTTCGTCATTGGCATCCGCGATGGAGCCGGGGCGCAGGCCGTCACCCAGTGAATAGGCGATGTCATAGGCCTTCATAATCTCGGTGATCTCGTCGAAATGTTCGTAGAGGAAGCTTTCCTTGTGATGCGCGAGGCACCATTTCGCCATGATGCTGCCGCCGCGTGACACAATGCCGGTGACGCGCTTGGCCGCCATTGGCACGTAAGGCAGGCGCACGCCCGCATGGATGGTGAAGTAATCGACGCCCTGCTCGGCTTGCTCGATCAGAGTATCGCGGAAAATTTCCCACGTCAGATCTTCGGCCACGCCGCCGACTTTTTCCAGCGCCTGATAAATTGGCACGGTGCCGATGGGAACGGGGCTGTTGCGGATGATCCATTCGCGGGTGTCATGAATGTTGCGGCCGGTGGATAGGTCCATCACCGTATCCGCGCCCCAGCGGGTGGACCAGACCATCTTGTCGACTTCGGATGCGACATCGGACGCGACCGCGCTATTACCGATATTGGCGTTGATCTTGACGAGGAAATTGCGGCCAATCGCCATCGGCTCACATTCGGGGTGGTTGACGTTGGAAGGGATAATCACCCGCCCGCGCGCCAGCTCATCACGCACAAATTCGGGCGTGACGTGGTTGGGGATCTCCGCGCCCCAGCTTTCACCGCCGCTGGATGCCTCGCGCGCGATTTCGCGGCCCAGATTCTCGCGCTCCGCCACATATTCCATTTCGGGCGTGATGATCCCGCGCCGCGCATAATGCATCTGGCTCAGGTTCTTGCCCGGTTTGGCGCGCAGCGGTTTGCGCAGCGCGGTGGGGAATGGGGGCACACCGCCGCTGCGATCGGGCCCGAGCTGGCCGTTATCTTCGGGCTTTACTTCGCGCGGTTCGTATTCTTCCACATCGCCGCGTTCGAGCTGCCATGCACGGCGCATCGGGGCGAGGCCTTTATTAATGTCGATCTCCACCTTCGGATCGGTATAGGGGCCGGATGTGTCATAGGCCCGTACAGGCGGTTCGCCGCTGCTCGGCTCCAGATCGATTTCGCGCATCGCAACGTTATGCTTGCCAACATAGACTTTGCGGCTGCCCCGGATGGGACCGGTGGTCACGCCAATTTCGACCCCGTTTTTTTCGAGACGTGAATTTATGTCGGCCATGCGCGTATACTCCAAATGCGGAGTGCGGATTTCCCGTAACGTACAGGCCCGCTCCCTCCGCCGATGTTAGTCGGTTCAGGTTCAACGGGTCGCAGAATGCCATTCTGCCTCTCAGCGTATTTTTTCGGCCGCATCCAGGATGCGGGGGCAACGCTCCCCGGGGATGAGGGGGTATTACACCAAACACCGATCACGCGAAAGCCCCGCCTCGCTATTTAGCCAGACTAATCAGCCGCCGATCGAACGACGATACCCGCCGGGTAATAATGCGGGTCATCCAGCTGATCCCGGTTGGCATCGAAAATTTCCATATAGCGGCTGCGATCGCCGAGCGTGAGTTCCGCCACATCAAGCAGGGTCTTGCCTTTTTCGATCACATATCCCGACTTGGTTTCTACCCTGTCGGCATATTGCCATTGATCAATGAAATCCGGCCGATGTTTCAACGCACGGGGAATATAGGCGCGGCTACCGCTGGCCTGTCCGCCATCGCGCGCTGCGCGCCACTTTCTATACATCCTCACCAGCCACGGCACCAACCCGGGTTCCACCGGAACTTTCCTGTCCTCATCCATCAAACCATCGCGAGTGGCCACCATCCTTTGACAGGCCGCCAGCGAGAGATCATCGATAGTTTCCGGACCTGATCGAGGGTCCAGAAACGGCAATTTCACGTCTGCAACCACCGTCTGCACAATCGATGCTAAAATTCCCGTTTTGGGCGGAGTATTCAGCAAATATCCCAAACCATTGGGTTCAATATCAAACGTCCTGGCACCCAGATCGGTCCGAACATCCAGGCCCGCGCGCCGCGCGCCGGTTAAAACCCAAAACAACGCCGCATCAGGCAAGCCTTTACGAGCGCCGCCCCCGCCCACAGAGCCATGAATGCCGGGGAACCATTTTTCCATATAGGGGCGCTGCCAATCCGGCACCGCTTCACCTTTTTTCTGCTCAAACAAGCTATTCAGCTGCCGCGTTTTCTCTCTTCCAAACAGCGTAACCGGAAAGAACTGCAATTCTTCATCCAGCGCAACAGCGTGCCGTGCCGCGCCGATTTTGCTAGTCAATATCGCATCATGGAAGCGGTATTTTCGGTTGAACCAGCCCGATAATGGTAAGGTCTCCGGCCAACCTAATGCCCCCACCGTATCCCAAACACCGAGGTAGCGGATATCGAGCAAAGGCACCCCCGCCCAATCCACATCTTTGCGTATGCGGCTTCTAAATTCACGGTCCACTTCGCTAACGCAGATATTCGCGCAATATTTGGCACGAAAGCGCAGCGCTTCTCCGGATTCCAAACCCGTTTTACCAGCGGGAGCCTTGCGGTAAATTTCCAGCGCTTTGTCGATCCGGCTGGCGCTCACCACATCGAGAATGCCAGCGTGCCGGATAAACCCCAAGAAGCTCCGCGCTGTAAACGCGCCGCGAGAGAACCCGAATGCATAGATGTGATCGCCCGGCTCATAGTTGAATATGAGAAACCGATAGGCATCGCGCAGGATCGGCAACATACCCCAACCAAACGCCCCCTGCGCCAGTTTCCTGAGGCCCCCGACGCCGGTTCCTATCCCCTCATCATAATATACCACTTGCGGTACGCCGTCGCGTGCAACCGGACGCACCATTTGCGCCATGCGCGCGACATTGGTCGGTTCATCAACGGCCAATTTGTTAAAGGTACCATCAAAACAAAAAATCAGGCGTTTATTCGGTTTCTGTTTCATCGTTCCATCACCCCAGCCACCAACCTGAACGGTTGAGATGCAACTTATAGGAAAAATACGACAGGCGCATGGTGCCAAAGTTGTATGGTAAGATCAGACGGGGCCCACCATCGGGGCTTCTGGCACCGCGCCAAAAATTATCTGATAATGGGTTTGCGCGTAGTGGGTTTGCACGGCGGCCTGCTTCGCTACAGATGCACAGCATGACGCTCCTCTATCGTTTGGACTGTAATGCGGCGGCCATCGCCAAACATTTTGGCGCGCGGCAGGGTGAAGACCCGTGGGCGGGTGGCTATGCTGCGCCCGGGCAATTCGCCCCGATTATTACTGGTGGCAGAGAGTTCATTGCCGGACCGCGCCGGGGGATCGCAGAACCGCGCATGATCCCGCGAATATGGGGCGTACCGCCACCACCAAAAGCAGCCGATCCAACCCGCGGAATTGCCACAGTCCGAAATCCCGACAGTCCGTTCTGGATCGGCAATCTGCGCAATAGCGAATTTCGCTGCTTGGTCCCGGCCACCACCTTTATGGAATGGGGCCGGAATACAGGTGCAGAGGGACGCCGCCAGCAAATGTGGTTTGCGCCCGCCGACCAACCTATTTTTGCATTGGCAGGCGTATGGAAAGACAGTGAAGTGCCCAGCTTTGCGCTGCTCACCTGCCCCGCCAATGCCGCCTTGCGGGCACAGGGAAGAGACCGGATGCCGGTGATATTGCCGCCCAACCGGGCCGAGCAAGCCACATGGCTCCATGCCGATTGGCGTCAGGCAAAAACCTTGCTTCAACCCTATTCATCATCGCTGATGCGGCACAGCGAAATGCCCCCGCCCTTTTGATCACCACCGCTGATCACCCCCGGCCGATCACCCCGCCTCGCTAATCAAATGGCATGGATATTTCGCATCACACGCTTTGTGGCCAAAAAAACGCCCGAAAGCAGCCGCCAGGACACAACACGTTACATAAGCCTAACGCGCCATTTACTTTTTACGCTCACCTAAGCCTGACCCCCGGTGGCATGGGGCAATCTTGATAGAGGAGACTGTGAGTGAAATCTGTTCGTATTGACGGTAGTCAAACCCCAATTGCTAATCATGATCACGAGGATTGTGATTTGGCTAAGCTTGCTGCGCACCGTCCCCGCGCGGACAAGGTATGGGATTTTGCCGCCATTGAAGCGAACGCTTTGCAAACGGGCGTAGATGCAGTGCACGAAACCGCCAACAGGTGACCGCATTCGTCAATCTTACGCTTGACCGGTAGCTCCAAGACCAAGCTCCAATTCTCCCTCCCTTGAATTGGCCGCCGATCAAGCAGGTCCCGCGGCATACTCTTGTCCCTCTACCAACACTTAAATGGGCGGCCATCGTGCCGCCCATTTTTTTGATAGCGAGAATTATGGAATGTGTTTGAGGTCACTCACGAAGTTCTGCGTCCAACCGTGGATATCATCATCACGCACTGTCTTGACCAGAATATCATAACGGCGCTTGCGCTCCGATAGCGGCATATCGAGAGCTTCGGCGATAGCGCGTGCAAGATTATCCGGGCTGTGCGGATTAACCAGCAATGCCTCGGTCAATTGATGCGCAGCACCGGCAAATTGCGACAGGATCAAGACGCCGGGATCGTCGGGATCTTGCGCCGCAATATATTCCTTCGCGACTAAGTTCATGCCATCGCGCAGCGGCGTGACCAAACCGATCTTGGAGGCGCGATAAAACCCGCATAGTTCCGCCAAACTATGGCCTTTGTTCACATATCGGATGGGGACAATATCAACCTCTGACCAAGCGCCGTTAATCTGCCCGGTTTTTTGCTCCAACTCGGCCCGGATCTTTTGATAGCTGTCGACATCTTCGCGGCTGGGCGGCGCGATTTGCACAAACACCAAATCTCTTGCGCGGTCCGGATTCTGGTCAAAGAAACGGGAAATTCCGTCAATGCGTTCAGGCAATCCTTTGGAATAATCCAGCCGGTCAACCCCGATCATCGCGGTCCGGTGCCGAGTGCTGCTGAGCATCCTTTGCGCCGCCTGACGGGCTTCAGGCGTTTCGCCTTGCGCTTGGATATGATCCCAATCAACCCCTATGGGATAGGCTCTGGCATGGGTGACGCGGCCTTCAAATGTGATCTTGCCAGTGACCTCATCAACCTCTGCACCCAATTCCTTGGCGCAATAGTGTTGGAAACTGCCCAGCCATTCCTCTGTCTGGAAACCGATGACATCATATTCCAGCATCGTTCGCACCAATCGCTCGTGATAGGGCAAGGACACAAACAAACGCGCTGGCGGCCACGGCGTATGCAGGAAAAAACCGATCCGGTTTTTATGCCCCCTGGCCCGCAGCCGTTCCCCCAAGGGTAACAAATGGTAATCATGGACCCAGATCAGATCGTCCGGCTCGGTCAGCAGCGAAACACTCTTGGCGAAGGTTTCGTTCACCCGTTCATAACCGCGACCGGTTTCGTTCTCATATTCGGTCAAATCGATCCGGTAGTGAAACAGTGGCCACAGCGTCGAATTGGCGTAACCATTATAATATTCCTCAACATCATTGGTGCTGAGATCGATGGTCGCAGTGGTGACGCCATCATTGGTGTTCAGTTGTAAATGACCGGTGGTTTCCTCCGCCTCTTCACCGGACCAGCCGAACCAGATACCGCCATATTTTTTTAGCGCTGAATTCAGCGCACCAGCCAAACCACCTTGCGCGCCCGCTGCACCCCGCGCTTTGGCCACGGCAACGCGGTTCGAAATGATCACCAGACGGCTCATATATTATCTCACTTCGCTCCAAGGTTTCGACAGTAAGCCGGCGCAATTGATGATCCCGACCAGCGAATAGGTTTGCGGGAAATTGCCCCACAGCTCGCCCGTCTTCCAATCCAGATCTTCGCTCAGCATCCCTGAACCTGTCCGGTGACCCAACATTGTTTCAAACAGCCCGCGCGCTTCTTCAGAACGGCCAGCCAAATGAAGCGCTTCGATCAGCCAGAATGTGCAGACATTAAACGCGGTTTCAGGTGCGCCGAAATCATCCTCGGTCGCGTAACGCAGCATATGTTCGCCGCGTCGAAGCTCTTTTTCAATCGCTGCAAAGGTCGATTGGAAACGCGGATCGTCGGGCCTGAGGAAACGCAGATCGATCATTTGCAACAGGCTGGCATCGAGATAGTCGGTTTCAAAGCTGGCTTTGTAATGGCCTGCCCCGCCGTCACTGCTTCCTTCGACCCAAGCAGACCCCTCAATCGTGTCGCGGATGGCATCGGCCCGCTCACGCCACAGTTGCGCCCGGTCATCCTTGCCAAGATATTCTGCCGTGCCCGCCAGCCGGTCACACGCTGCCCAGCTCATCACTGCGGAATAGGTATGGACTTCCTGACGGGTACGGAATTCCCACAAGCCCGCATCGGGCTGGTCGTGCATCTTCCACGCCATTTCGCCCACTTCTTCCAAATTCGCAAAGTCGGTATCATCGGCAAGACGCAGCAGGCGCTTATCGACGAAGCCCTGCACCGTTGGCAGTACGATCTGGCCGTAACAATCGTGCTGGATTTGCTTATAGGCCGCATTGCCTTTGCGCACTGGCCCCATACCGCGATAGCCCGCCAGATAGGCAGCGGTGGTTTCATCCAGCTCGCTTTCCCCCATCACCGAATATAGCGGCTGGATTTGACCACCCTTGGCCCCGTCGACAATGTTCCGCAAATAGCCGAGATATTTCTCCAGCACATCGAGCGCGCCAAGCCGGTTAAGCGCCTGAACCGTATAATAGGAATCGCGGATCCAGCAGAAGCGGTAATCCCAGTTACGCTCACTGCCATCATGTTCCGGGATGGATGTGGTGAGCGCAGCCACAATTGCGCCGGTTTCTTCATGCTGGCACAGCTTGAGTGTAATCGCACATCGGATAACTTCGTCCTGCCATTCAAACGGCGTCGCCAGTCCGCGCACCCATTGCTGCCAATAGCTGCGGGTGGACTGCTCCATCCGGCGGATCTCTTCGCGCAAATTTCCGACAAAGGGTTCATCCGGCCCGAGGAAAAAGTGCGTATCCCCCTCAATGCGGAACGTCCGCCCCTCCATGATGTAGCCAACCGGTGCATCCGTGCTGAGCCGCAGCCCCTGATCGCCAACCAGATACCGGATATGATTGGTGCCATTGGTCATCTCTGCCAGCTTGGCCCCGTAATTCTTCATCGGCCGCAGGATAACTTTGATCCGCGGGTTGCCAGCAATCGGGCGGATAATTCGGCCAATCGCAACCGGGCGGTACATCCGCCCCTTGCCTTCATAACGCGGGCAGAAATCCAGCACTTCCACCACACTGCCATCGGCTGCCTTAAGCCGCGTCACCAAAATGGGCGTATTGCGGATATATTCCTGTGTTGCCGATATTTGCCCGTCCAGTTCAAAACGCCACACACCAGCATCCTGATTGTCACCGTTGAGCAAGGCGCAAAAGGCAGGGTCACCGTCGACCCGCGGGATGCATCCCCAAACCAAGCCGCCGCGCTTGTCGATCAGTCCGCTGACCTGACAATTCCCGATCGGCCACAGATCAAGATCAGAGATATGCCCCGTATCACTCAGGGTTGATACCGGATCGGTCACAGGTTCAGCCATGCATGAACATCCTTTACTAGGGGTAGATGGTAACGGGCATTTTGCGATGCTCTTTCGCCGACCGCAATGCCGAAACCGCCAAGCTTTTCAGCAGCAATAAACCCGTCTTCATCGGTCACGTCGTCGCCAATGAAAATGGGGGTACTGCCTGCAAATGGTGCAACCTTCATAAAGGCCGCCACTGCGCCGCCTTTATCTGCGCCCGGCCGAACCAGTTCAGCCACGCATTTGCCGCGCTTGACGACCAGCCCGTTTTCGCTGGCAATGGCCGCCGCAGCCACGCCAATCGCCTCGCCGCTTTCAGGATTGGACCGGTAATGCAGCGCAGCGCCATGCGCCTTGCGTTCCAGCAAAGCGCCATATTCCTCAGCCAGATCGGCCAGTGCCTCGATAACTTGCGGCATCAAAGGTTGCGCATGCTCGCCCAGTACCGAGCCATCTGCCAGCACACGGTCTGCGCCATGCGATCCGGCCCGCGCAATTGTAAGCGCGCCAATATGGCGATGGATATTGTCGAGACCGCGGCCCGAAACCAACGCCAGCCGCCCCTCCAGCCGGGCCGCGAGGATATCAAACCGGTCCGGTAGATTATCGGGAACATCGATTGCGTCAGGGCCGCTGGCAATTTCGATCAGCGTTCCGTCAAAATCCAAAAACAGCGCGACCTGCCCTGCCTCACAAAGCTGAGACAAAGGGGGTGGCGGGGGCAATGTGTCGAAAGACATTGCCTTTACCTAACCCGCTAAGGCAGATCTGGGAACAGCATGTGCAGACCTATTCACGCCATAGAGACAAAGGGGCCAGCGTTCAGCCCGCTTCTGTCTGGGCAAGCATCCCGGCGGCCATTGCCAAGAACAGGGTTGCTGCGGTCCCGGCGGCGCCTGCAATCATCACCATATCCATACCCGCTGACATACCCATCAGGTTGGTGGCCAACGCACCCAAGCCTGTAAGTGCCGCCAGAGCTCCAACAGCTTTGGCAGCGCCGCCGCCAATGCGGATCAGATGCAAGCCCAGCAGAATACCGGCAAACCCGAACAGAAACTTACCGGCAAAATACAAGAAGAACGCACCGGCAAGGATAGATTGATATACCGGGGCCAGCGCCTCACCCGCTTCGGACACCGGCCCGAACATCGCCAGTCCCATGCCCACTTGGATCACATTGAAAGCGCCGCCCAAGGCAACCGCTGCCCATGCCGCCGTATGCGCAGAACCTCGCGCCATTGGGACAAGGGCGAAAACCGAAATCGCCAAGAATGCAACCGCTTCAATCGTCCAGATCGTGCTGGAATCAAATTCAATCTCTGCGCTCCGCAAACCGATATAGATCAGCTGGGTTACAACTGTAACAATCAGAAAAAACGCGGCGATATATGAAGCACGGCGTGCGGAATATTGCATGAAATGTCCCCTTAAACGGTACCAGCTTTATAGACCGGTCTGCCATCAGGTTCGTTCTATTGGCTGATATGGTTACAGCTGCAACCAAAAATTGGTTTCATCAATCCCGCCCAGCAGCCTTCTCAGCCGGTGTCGCGGCGGATACCGCCAATTTAACCTTGGCTGGCGATCCAGTCGTTGATCTTCTTTTCGAGCACTGGCAGCGGCAAGGCCCCGGTGTTCAATATCTCTGCGTGGAAGCCCTTAATATCGAAGCGGTCGCCAAGCTCGGCCTCGGCTTTCGCGCGCAATTCCTGAATTTTGAGCGCGCCGACCTTATAGGCCAATGCCTGTGTCGGGATGGCAATATAACGCTCCACCTCGGCAGTCGCATCGGTCGTGCCCATGGTCGAATTATCGATCATGTATTGAATGGCTTTTTCGCGGCTCCACCCCTTACTGTGCAGTCCGGTATCGACCACCAGTCGCATCGCTCTCAGCATTTCGTCGCTAAGCGTACCCATCCGCTGATAGGGATCGTCAAACAGGCCCATCTCGTAGCCAATCGTTTCGGAATACAGCGCCCAACCTTCGACATAGGCGGTATTCCCGCCGAACCGCATAAAGGCGGGTAACGCTTCATTTTCCTGCGCCAAGCTGATTTGGAAATGGTGCCCCGGTGCGCCTTCATGCAGATATAATGTCGTGTTGCCGATGATGTTGCGGCTCGGCAAATCATAGGCGTTGAAATAAAAGGTGCCCGGACGTGATCCATCAGGCGCGCCGCCCTGATACGATCCGCCTGCCTGGAATTTCTCGCGGAACGGTTCGTAAGGTTTGATTTCCAGCGGCGTAATCGGAACGAGCGAGAAATAGTCTTTGATTTTCTCGTCCACGATCTTGCCGATCCGGTAATAATCCTGCGTCAACCACTCGCGGCTTTCAGGTTGCAGCGCAGGATCGGCCCGCAGGTTCTCGAAAAATTCTTGCAATGTACCTTCGAAACCAACTTCCTCTTTGACCCCTTCCATGCCTTCAAGAATACGGGCAACTTCGGACAGGCCAAGTTCGTGCAAATAGTCGGCAGTAAGCGGCAGCGTTGTCGTGCCTTCGATCATTTGCGCATAAAGAACGTCGCCGCCCTTCATTTCTGTCAGGCCCGTTGTTGTGCGGGCCACCGGCAAATATTCTTCGACCAGAAAGTCACGCATCCGCGTATTGGCAGCATAAATCGCGCTGACGGACTCATAATAGTCGGCTGTTAGCTGCGCCTTTTGCTGGTCGGTGAATTCTTCCGGAAAATTCTTGATCGGACCCCAAAACGGGGATTCCTGAATACCTTGGCCAAGCTGGGTATTGAGCTGCTCGATCACGTTGTTGATGGTCAGGCTGGTTTCCAAAACGCCGCTTTCCATGCCTTTACGAAATTTCGCAATCGCGCGGTCGCTAATGGCGATATAATCCGCATTGCGGGACAAATTGTTCTGATAATCTTTGACCGTTGCGAAGGGCGCGGCGCTCTTACCACTGGCAAAGGTCGGGTAAAATGTATGGAAGCCGGTAAAGTGATTGACCGGGCGAACTTCGGTTAAGGCGCGGATTTCTGGCGCGTTGCCCTTCATCGACTGTTCTTGATTATACAGGAACACATCATAGGCGATTTTGTCAGTCGCATTGAGCGCGTCGCGATCAATCGCAGCCAGACCTTCCATATTGGCCTTGGTGTTGGCGATGTCCTGCGCAACATACTCGTCGGTCAAAAAGTCACCGAGCTTGTCAGCATATCGCATATCACCGCGAAACAGTGCGCTGATCGGGTTGAGCTTCAAATTCGCTTCGTCCGATGCTGCGAACAGGGCCTTCAGTTTGGCCGCCTCCGCCGCCCGATACTCAGCTCCCGTTTCCACTTGAGCATCTGCGGCTGTCTCTGCCCCGCTTGGCTTCGCGCCGTGATGATCAGCCAATGCAGGCGTCACAGGCAAAGCGATGGCGGCAGTGGCCAACAAAGCCAGTTGGAATTTGGTCATAACAGTGTCCCTAACAATATTGCACGCAGCGCTTGCCGGAATGCGGCAGACAACGCCCGAAGCTATCGATCAACACTGCGGGATGGTCGATCAATGTCAATAGCGCTCACGATCGCAATCCTATTTGGCGGAACGATTGCTATTCGCCCGGCAGAGCGCCGGATATAGTTGCATCCGAAATCAATCTTGTCATAACAAGCAGCATATTACGTTCGTCACGAGAGGAATAGACTAACATGAAACGCACGCTTTTGCTTGGCGCAACCTTGCTCGGCTCTGTGTCACTTACGGCCGCCGCATCTGCGCGGCCCATGACGCCAGAAGATGTGGCCAAATTGGAAAGCGTCGGGACAATTGCTGTCTCGCCGGATGGTAGCCGCGTTGCGTACACTACCAACAGCTTGCCTGATGTAACCGAAGGCGAAAAAAACGGCAGCACCGACAGCCAGCTCAAGATCGCCTACGGCCCTGACAATGCCCGCGTCTTCCTGCCTGATGATGTCAGCCCGGGCGGCGTCAGTTTTTCACCAGATGGCCGGATGGTCAGCTTCGTTTGGGCGGACGAGGATGAAGACCGCGCTGTTTGGGGTGTCCCTGTTGATGGCGGCGCGCCAGTCAAACTGGCAGCTGTGGCAGATACAAATGTGCGGTCATACAGTTGGAGCCCGGATGGCTCGGTTCTCTATATGCTGGTTGGCGCTGGCGAAGATAAACAACGGGAAACCCAGAGAAAAGCTGGCTTCAACGCGGTTGTCTATGAAGAAGAGGGCAAGCTGAACCGTGTTTTTGCAGCATCCGTGGGTGGCGGTTTGGACGAAGAGCCGACCGAGATCAAAGTACCCGGCTATGTCAGCAGCTTTACCGTAACGCCTGATGGCAGCAGAGCGATTATCGAGACAGCGCCAACCCCCAATGTCGATGACAGCCTGGTTTTAAAACAGATTAACATCATTGATCTTGCATCGGGCGAAGTGTCCCAAGTGATCGATACGCCGGGCAAGATTGACGATTTTGAAATCTCGCCGGACAGCAAGAAATTGTCCTTGGTCGCAGCAGTGGATATGAATGATCCGGCGGCCACCACTTTGCACATGGTCGATATCGCCAGCGGTGCGATCACGGGCATCACAGTCGGGGCAGCCGAAGCGACCGTCGACACAGAATTTGTCGATGGCGGCCGGCTCGCCGCAGTCATCCACAAAGGCGCCAACAGCTTCCTGCGTTTTTATAATTCTGACGGTTCACAAGACAGCGAAATGTCGATGGGTAATCTGGCTGTGACCGGCATTGATGCTGGCGGCGACCGTATCGTGGTGCGCGCCAGCACCGCACAGCACCCCAGTGAATTATTCGCTTGGGAAAACGGCGCCTGGCAACGCTGGACCAACCACAATACGTGGTTGTCGGATATCGACTTCGGCAAGCAAAGCGTCATTACCTATACTGCCCGTGATGGTCAGCAAGTCGAAGGCATTCTGATCGAACCTGTTGGCGGCGCGCCAGCTGGTGGTGCCCCGCTGATCATGAATGTTCATGGCGGGCCAGAAGCGCATGAAAGCAATGGCTGGCTGACCGCTTATAGTAAGCCGGGCCAGGTCGCTGCCGGGCAAGGATATGCAGTATTCCTTCCCAACTATCGCGGTTCTACCGGATATGGTGTCGCTTTCGCCAAGCAGCATCAGAACGATTATGCCGGGAAAGAATTCAATGACATTGTCGATGCCAAACGCCACTTGGTGGCAGCGGGTATCGCAGATCCAGACCGGACCGGGATTACCGGTGGTTCTTACGGTGGCTATGCATCTGCCTGGGGCGCCACCGCGCATTCTGAAGAATATGCGGCCAGCGTGATGTTTGTCGGCATTTCCAACCAGATCAGCAAGTTCGGCACCACCGATATTCCGGTTGAGATGTTCAATGTGCACAGCCTCAAATGGCCGTGGGATGCATGGCAGAATATGTTGGAAGTCAGCCCGATCTATCATGTCGACAAAGCGAAAACGCCCATTTTGATCATGCATGGCGCGGAAGACACCCGTGTTGCCCCAAGCCAGAGCTACGAACTGTACCGGAACATCAAAGTCCGCACAGACACACCCGTCCGTCTGGTTCTGTACCCCGGTGAAGGTCACGGAAACCGCCGTGCTGCCGCCCGCTATGACTATAATTTGCGGATGATGGAATGGTTCGACACCTATCTGAAAACCGGTGACCGTGATGCAGCAATGCCCGGCCCGCGCCCTCAACTGGCAGACGGTGCAAAAGGCGCCAAAGCCAAGGTTGCTGGCGAGGATTGATTAGATAGCATCCCCTGCGACGAAAAAGGCCCCCAGCACTTCGGTTGCTGGGGGCCTTTTTTGTGCCGGCTGTTTCACAGGATCAGAAAGTATAGCCCAAACCAACCCCGACAAAGAATTGGTCTTTGGAACCCCGCACGCTGGTGAAGGGCGTATCGGCGGCATCACCGGTCAGCCGCGAGTACCCGCCGATAACCACCGCATTCAGCCCGCCATTAAGCGCATTTCCATCCAGATCGACGCCAACCAGTGTGGTCACCCCATAGCTGGTAAACCCGCCTTCAGCGTCAAATGTCGGCAGGCCAGTGGCCGCAGATTGTGCTGGATTGACGGTAAAATAATACTCGGCAAAATCGTCACTGACATAGGTTGTGCTGAGCGACAGCGAGGCGAAAGTGCCGCGGTTGAGCGGGGTCGAATAGGTAACGCTGGGGTCGATCACCATACCATTATGGGCACCGGCAACATCCCACCGGACATCGGCACCAACAGTTAAACTGTCAAAGCGCCCCAATATACCGGGAAAACTCACCCCGCCGCTAACCCCCAACTCGATCGCATTATCAAGCTCTCCGGCCAGCTCGACAACCGGATCTTCAATTTGGTTGGCCCGATCGTTCCGGAAACGGAATACCGGCCCCAGATTAACCGATGGCTTCCCTTGCTTGTCTTTGATGAAGTCCAGCGCGACACCCGCTGGCCGGGGCGCGATATCCACCCCGCCAACGCTGCCTTGCAAGACAGGCAACGGGTTGATCACATAGTCATCGGAACCAGTATAGGATGGTCCATATGCGACACCGAAACCAACATTGATCCACGTGTCATCGAATACAGAATCTGCCAGCGATGCTGGCGGGCCGCCTGCGCCGGCCGGCCCTTCTGCTGGTGCAGATGCATCGCTGGTTGCTGTAGTGTCTTGCGCCGAAACGTGTTGCGGGCTTGCAGCCACAGCAAGAATGGCCGCGCCGCAAACAGCGGCGATCGGTTTGATAGGCATATTATAAATTTCCTTTATTCGCCATATTAACGGACGTACCCGCGAACCGTTCCTATGGAATGCCAAAGGCGCGACCGACAGGATTGGCACAATGATGCATGGGCCAGCACGTAAACCGTTTGCGCGGCTCAGTTTACCGCCCTACTGACAGGGTATGGCTGGCCGCGGCAAATCCTCTTCAGACATTCGGACTGAAATTGCCATTGTCGGCGGGGGGCTGGCTGGCGGCCTCATCGCGCTCGCCCTGCGCAAACGCCACCCTGATATGCAAGTGATGCTGATAGAGGGGCAGGATGTCCTTGGCGGCAACCACCGCTGGAGCTGGTTTGACAGCGATCTCGACGCTTCGGGAACGGAGCTGCTCGCGCCCTTCCGCAAAGCTGAATGGCAGGGCTATGATGTGCATTTCCCTGCCTATAGCCGCAAGCTGCCATCCCACTACCGGTCTCTTACTTCGGAAGATTTTGACGCTGCACTGCGCCGCGAATTGGGCCAAAATGCGATCCATACCGGCCGCACGGTCAGTGCATTGGATGTCCAAGGTGTCACGCTAAATGACGGCAGGCGCATTTCGGCACGGACAGTCATCGACTGCCGGGGACCGGGGCCAAGCGAGCATCTGACCGGCGGCTGGCAAGTTTTCATGGGCCGCATCACGCGAACCGATCGCCCGCACGGGGTCGAAAAACCGATCATCATGGATGCCAGCGTTGATCAGCACGGTGCATACCGGTTTGTGTATGTCCTGCCCCTTGGGGCCAATGATCTGTTTGTTGAAGACACCTATTACCAAGACAGCCCTGTGCTGGACCGTAACGCATTGTCGGGACGGCTCGACAGGTATCACATCCGCAATGATTGGCACGGAGAGATACTGGGCGGCGAAACCGGTATTCTGCCCGTAATCACCGGCGGCGATTTTGCTGCATTTCAGCAGGAAAACCGCACTTTTGGCGTCAGCTGCGCGGGGGCGAAGGGCGGCTTTGTGCATCCGCTCACCAGTTACACTTTGCCCTTTGCAGTCGAAACGGCCCTTGCCATTGCTGAGGAGGCGGAATTGCCCGGCGAACAGCTGGCCGCATTGATGGAAACGCGCGCGCGCAGGCATTGGGCAAAGACCAATTTTTACCGCCGTTTGGGCGCTATGTTGTTCGGTGCGGCAAAACCCGGGGAACGATATCGGGTGTTCGAGCGCTTCTATCGTTTGGACGAGACGCTGATCGAGCGTTTCTATGCCGGCAAGTCACGCTTTTCTGACAAAGCGCGCGTCTTGATCGGCAAACCGCCCGTACCTGTCACCAAAGCAATTGGTGCTTTGACTGGCAAAGGCGCGCCTTTGGTCGCGCAGAAAGAGACTATCGGATGAGCAGCGATCTGCTGGACAAAGCGACTATCAACACTGGTGCGCGATCAGGCAGCAACATTGTGCCAACCGGGAAAACCGCCTGCGTTGTGGGTTCCGGCTTTGGCGGCATGGCGCTGGCTATGCGGCTGCAATCTGCCGGAATACAGACAACTGTTATTGAAGCCCGCGACAAGCCGGGTGGCCGCGCGTATTTTTGGGAGAAAGACGGTTTCACCTTTGATGGCGGGCCAACGGTGATTACGGACCCGCCTTGTCTGGAAGAGCTGTGGGAACTGTCCGGTCACGATATGAAAGACGATGTGGAACTGATGAAAGTCCACCCGTTTTACCGCCTCAATTGGCCAGACGGTCACAATTTTGACTATTCCAACGTTGAAGAAGAGCTGTTTGCGGAAATCGCCAAGCTCAATCCTGAAGATGTCGAAGGCTATCAGAAGTTCCTCGAATATTCGGCGGGCGTGTATGAAGAAGGCTATGTGAAATTGGGGACGGTGCCGTTCCTGGATTTCAAATCCATGCTCAAAGCGGCCCCTGCATTGGCCAAGAAACTGGCATGGCGCAGCGTCTATTCCATCGTTTCCAGCTTCATCAAGCACGAGAAAATTCGCGAAGCATTGAGCTTTCACACGCTGCTGGTCGGCGGCAATCCGTTTAAGACCAGCGCGATTTACACGCTGATCCATAAGCTGGAAAAAGATGGCGGCGTGTGGTGGACGCGCGGCGGCACCAACCGTTTGATCGCCGGAATGATCCGTCACTTTGAACGGCTCGGCGGAACGATGATGATCGGCGATCCGGTTACGCAAGTCCACACAATCGGCAACAAAGCCACCGAAGTGGAAACCAAAAGCGGCTTCAAGCAGCATTTTGACGCCGTCGCCAGCAATGGCGATATCATGCATTCCTACCGCGATCTGCTGTCTGAAAGCCCGCGCGGAAAAAGCTACGCCAAGAAGCTTGCCCGCAAAAAATTCAGCCCCGGATTATTTGTGGTGCATTTCGGGTTGGAAGGCACATGGCCGGGCATACCCCATCACATGATCCTGTTCGGCCCGCGCTATAAGGGGCTGCTCGATGACATCTATGATAACGGGGTCCTGCCGCAGGATTTCAGCATCTATCTGCATCACCCGACCGTGACCGACCCAAGCATGGCCCCGAAAGGCCAGAGCACATTCTATGCGCTGGTACCTGTCGCCCATATGGGCAAACTGGCAGTCGACTGGGACGAAGTTGGGCCAGTGCTCGAAAAACGCATTCTGGATGAGATCGGCCGCCGGTTGATCCCGGATATTCACGACCGGATCGTGACCAAATTCAGCTATGCACCCAAAGATTTCCAGGAAGATCTCAGCGCGCATTTGGGCAGCGCCTTCAGTCTGGAACCGGTGCTGACCCAAAGTGCATGGTTCCGCGGCCATAACCGCGATGATGTGATCGACAATTTCTACCTGACGGGCGCAGGCACCCATCCCGGCGCAGGTATTCCTGGGGTTGTTGGCAGTGCCAAGGCAACAGCGGGGTTGATGATCGAGGATTTGGTGTCTTGAGCAATACCCTCAAACGCATCGCTATTTATTGCGGCTCTGCAACGCCGGAAGATCCGCGCTATATGGAGCTTGCCCGTAGCGTCGGTGCCGGTCTGGCTGAGCGCGGGATCGGTGTTGTCTATGGCGGCGGGCGGCTTGGTCTGATGGGCGCGGTGGCATCAGGCGCGCTAGACGCTGGCGGCGAAGTGATCGGCGTTATCCCGGAGGCGCTGTTCAGTTCAGAAGTTGCCAACCATGATTGTACTGAGCTGCACACAGTGCCCGGTATGCATGAACGCAAGAAACTGTTCACTGATTTGTCCGATGGCTTCATCACAATCCCTGGCGGGGTCGGCACAATGGATGAATTATGGGAAGCGATGAGCTGGGCACAATTGGGCTATCATTCCAGCCCGGTCGGCCTCCTCAACGCATTTGGATTTTACAACCATTTAATTGCCTTCAACAACACGATGGCAGAGGTGGGATTTGTGCGGCCGGCGCATCAGGGGATCTTGATCACCGCCGATACACTCTCTGATCTCATCCAGAAAATGGAAGAGTACCGGCCGCACACACCTATTTTCAACATGAAGGCCGACGACCTCTGACACATCCGGGCACTTCCAAGCGCATGCTCGCACCCTCCCGGATTATCCGCAGTACGGAAAGCCGGGCTGGCGGCATGCGGCACAGGGCCGCACTGGTGGAAAAAGCCCGTCTGTCGATTGAGGAAGGCAGCAAAAGTTTTGCTGCCGCATCCATGCTGTTCGACAAGACAACCCGTGAACGGGTGTGGCTGCTCTACGCGTGGTGCCGCCGATGCGATGACATTGCCGACAATCAAGATATGGGCGGTGAACTAGGGGACCAATCAAACGCAGCGAGCCGCTTGAAATCTATCAGAGTGCTAACCCGCCGCGCCTTTGACGGCTTGCCCACTGCTGATGTGGCTTTTGATGCCTTTGGCCTTGTCGCGCAGGAATGCGGCATCACCCCGGAAATGGCGGATGATGTGATCAGCGGCTTCGCGCTGGACGCCAAAGAATGGCGACCACGCAATGAAGGCGATCTGCTGCAATATTGTTTCCATGTCGCTGGCGCGGTTGGCGTGATGATGGCTCTGGTTATGGGCGTCGATAAAGATGACACCGAAACACTCGACAGGGCGTGCGATCTGGGGCTTGCATTCCAGCTTGCCAATATTGCCCGCGATTTGGTGGAGGATGACGCCGCTGGCCGCTGCTATCTGCCAATGGAATGGCTGGCGGAGGAAGATATCGAACCGGGCCAGCACACCAAACCGCATCACAGGACAGAGCTCGCCGATATGGCGAGCAAACTGGTGCTGCTGATGGACACCCACACCAAGGCAGCCCGGCTCGGCGCCGCCAGGCTGCCCTTCCGCAGCCGCTGGGCGATTTTATCCGCAGCCCGCATCTATTCCGAAATCGGCTATGAAGTGCGGCGGTTGCGGGAAACTGCGTGGGATGGCCGGGTATACACATCGAAAGCCGCCAAACTGCGCCATGTTGCGGCGGCATTCTTTGAAGCCATAGCCAATACCCCGCGCGGCCCTGATGAAATGCCGCGCTGGACCCGCTCACAGCTTGCGGAAAAGGCGCGCTCGGCTTAACCGTTTCGCATGATCAAAAAGCTGCTTATCGCCAATCGCGGCGAGATTGCCTGCCGCATTATCCGCACCGCTCGCACAATGGGCGTGGCGACGGTTGCGGTCTATTCCGATGCTGATGCCAAGGCGCTGCACGTCCGCCAGGCGGATGAGGCTGTGCATATCGGCCCCTCACCCGCAGCGGAAAGCTATCTGGTGGGCGAGAAAATCATCGCCGCGGCCAAGCAAACCGGCGCGGAAGCAATTCATCCGGGATACGGCTTCCTGTCCGAGAATGCGGACTTTGCGCAGGCCGTGCAGGATGCGGGGCTGATCTGGGTCGGGCCTAACCCCGACAGTATTCGCGCGATGGGTTTGAAAGACTCGGCCAAGGAATTGATGCAAGCGGCGGGCGTCCCCGTGACTCCTGGCTATTTGGGAGACGACCAATCGGTAGAGCGCCTGGAAAAAGAGGCTGACGCCATCGGCTATCCGGTGCTGATTAAGGCGGTTGCTGGCGGCGGCGGCAAGGGTATGCGCAAAGTCGATGCTGCGCAGCATTTTGAGGCTGATCTGGAAAGCTGCCGGCGCGAGGCGAAGGCCAGTTTCGGCAATGATCACGTGCTGCTGGAAAAATGGATCACCAGTCCGCGCCATATCGAGGTGCAGGTTTTCGGTGATAGTCACGGCACTGTCGTCCATTTGTTTGAACGCGATTGTTCGCTGCAACGCCGCCACCAGAAAGTGATCGAAGAAGCGCCCGCACCGGGCATGGATGCTGCAACGCGCGAAGAAATATGCTGCGCAGCAATTCGTGCAGCAAAAGCGGTCGATTATGTTGGCGCAGGCACGATCGAATTTATCGCCGATGCCAGCGAAGGCCTACGCGCAGATCGCATCTTCTTCATGGAAATGAACACGCGGCTTCAGGTTGAACATCCAGTGACTGAGGAGATTACCGGGGTCGATCTAGTGGAGTGGCAATTGCGTGTCGCGAGCGGTGAGCCAATTCCGCTTAAGCAGGACGAAATCCAGATCAACGGCCATGCGATAGAAGCGCGGCTCTATGCGGAAGATCCTGCCAAGGGATTTTTGCCGAGTACGGGGCGGTTGGAAGAGTTAGTACTGGATCAGACAGTCGCGAGAATTGAAACAGGTGTCATGGCTGGAGATACGGTTTCCCCATTCTACGACCCGATGATCGCAAAAATTGTCATATTCCAACCAACGCGGCGGCAAGCAATCAATGCGCTAAAATTGGCTTTGGATGAGAGCATCGTTTTCCCGGTAAAAACCAATAAGGGTTTTCTGTTTGAATGCCTTGACCATCCCGAATTTGCGGCTGGCAATCTAGACACAGGCATGATCGAGCGTGAGGGCGAGGCTCTCCTACCCAAAACACAACCTAGCCAACAAGCGGCGGACGCTGCGGGTTGGCGGTTGCGTGCCGATCAATTTGACTGGGACGCGCCCACACACAGCCTGTTGGACCGCAACCTATACGGCTTCAGGCTCAACACGCGGCCACAGACCACTGTCAATTTGTGGAGCAGCGAAGCATATTATTCAGCCCAAACCGAAAGCATCGGCAATCTCGCCAGTTTCGGCAATCGCGACCACACCGTACTGGTAACTGAACGGGGCCAAGATTGGCATTTCACTCCGCATCCTGATCGGGGAACGGGCTCTGCCTCCGCCGCCGACGGCGCAATCCTTTCTCCCATGCCGGGCAAAGTCATCGCGGTCGATGTGGCTGAGGGTGACAGCGTCACTGCCGGACAACGCCTGATGGTGCTTGAAGCGATGAAGATGGAGCACGCGCTTACTGCTCCGTTTGACGGGATTGTGGCCGAGCTTAACGCCAGCGAAGGCGGGCAGGTTCAGGTCGAGGCAGTGCTGTGTGTGGTGGAGCCTTCCGAATAAGCCCCTACCCCCAGCCCGATTTCGTCACCCTGAACTTGTTTCAGGGTCCATTTCGCCCCATGATCCACAGCACAAAACCGAAGAACGGATGCTGGAAGCGAAACTGCCCAAGGGTCGATCAGTTCAGCATAACAGGAGCGATGTGTTGAGCTGGGAAAAAGAACTCGAAGAACTCCGCCAGCGCGAAGCCTTTGCCGAACAGATGGGCGGCGAGGAAAAAGTCGCTCGCCAACATTCGCGCGGCAAGATGGATGCGCGGGCGCGGCTTGCGGCGCTGTGCGATGAAGGGTCCTTCCGCGAAATTGGCAAGATCGCTGGCAAGGGCGAATATGATGCCGATGGCGAATTGCAAAGCGTGCTCCCCCCACCCTTTCTATTCGGTAAAGCCACCGTGCATGGCCGCCCCGTTGTCGCGACAGCAGATGATTTCACCATTCGCGGCGGCGCGGCCGATGCCGGGATCAAGCGCAAAATGGTGCAAGCCGAACGGATGGCGCATGAGCTGAAACTGCCGCTGATCCGTATGATTGACGGGACCGGCGGCGGCGGGTCGGTCAAAACGCTGGAGCAGATCGGCGCAACCTATATTCCTGCTGTTCCGGGCTGGGGGGATGTGGTCACCAACCTCGACACTGTGCCGGTGGTGGCATTGGCATTGGGCCCAACCGCCGGTCTTGGCGCGGCGCGGATTGTTGCCAGCCATTATTCCATCATGGTGCGCGGATTATCGCAGATCTTCGCTGCGGGTCCGGCGGTGGTCGATGGTTTGGGTGCAAGCTACAAAAGCGCCGCCGATCACCAACAGGCCAAGGAAGACCTTGGCGGCAGCGACATTCACACGCGCAACGGTGTGGTCGATGATGAAGTGGCAAGCGAAGCGGAGGCGTTTGCGCGCGCGCGCCATTTCCTCAGCTTCATGCCCGAATATACCGGCCAACACGCACGCCGCACCGAATGCACCGACCCGCGCGACCGGCGCGAAGAAGCGCTACTCAGCCTGGTTCCGCGTGATCCCAAGCAAGTCTATTCGATGCGCCGCTGCATGGATATGCTGTTCGATACAGGCACAGTGTTTGAAATGGGCAAAAATTGGGGCCGCGCCGCGATTACCGCCTTTGCGCGGCTTGATGGTTGGCCGGTAGCGGTCGTCGCCAGCGACCCCAGCTTCTTGGGCGGATCATGGGAAGCCAAGACATCGGAAAAGGTCGAACGCTTTGTCAAACTGGCCGATCAATTCCGCCTGCCGATTGTGCATCTGGTCGACAATCCCGGCTTTATGATCGGGCGCGAGGCGGAAATGGCGGGCACGATCCGCTACGGCGTGCAAGCGATGAACGCGATCTACAAAGCCACTGTTCCGCTGGCCACCATCGTGATGCGCCGGGCATACGGCATTGCGGGCAGCGCGATGAGCAATGCCGAGCGTCATCAGTACCGCTATTGCTGGCCCAGCGGGGATTGGGGCTCGCTCCCCATCGCGGGCGGGCTTGAGGTTGCCTATAAATCTGAAATCGCAGCGTCGGATGATCCGGCAGCAGAATTGGAAGCGGTCAAAGCCCGGCTGGACAAGGTGACATCGCCCTTCCGCAGCGCGGAGCTGTTCAATGTCGAAGATATTATCGACCCGCGTGACACACGGCCATTATTATGTGAATTTGCTGATCTTGCGTGGCGGCGTTTGGAAGCCGATGCTTAGCCCGGCTTTCCGGAATTAACCCGCCGGAACAGTTTGCCACGCTCGCTAAACAGTACCATTATCAGCGCCAATATTGAACAGCTGAGCATAGCCAAGGCGAGCGGCAAAGCGGTGCCATCATACAGATTGCCAATATAGCTGCCGAGCACCGCACCGGTGATCATCCGCAAGCTGGTTTGCGCAGAGGACGCCGCGCCCGCAATGTGGAAGAATGGCTGCATCGCGATCGAGCCAAAGTTCGCCCCGATAAAGCCCATCGTCGCCATCGCGAGACTGAGCAGAGGGACAAATTCCCACAATGTCTGATCAGGCCTGCTGGACGACCATACTTGAACACAGCTTATCAGAAGGAATGCGATAAGCGCTGTGTGGCTCACCCGCCGCGCGCCGAAGCGTTCAACAATTCGCGAATTGGTGAAATTGGCCGCGACCATGCCCAGAACCGCCGCACCAAAGATCAAGGCAAAGTAATTGCCCGCGCCAAAGCTTTCACCGATCAATTGCTGGCTGGAATTCAGGAAGCCAAACAGCGATCCAAATACCAGCGCACTGCCGATCACATAACCGATGGAATCGCGCCGTGTCAGCGCAGTGCCCATATTGACCAGTATTGTTCGCACATTGATATCCTGCGCGTTTTCCGGCGCGAGAGATTCCGGCAGGCGCAGCCATACCCAGCCGCCCACTATCAAACTCATCACCGCCATCGCGCCAAATATCCACCGCCAGCTTGCCACCAGCAAGATAAGCTGGCCAATGCCGGGCGCGATGATCGGAACGACCAGGAAGATCATCATAATCAGGCTCATCATCCGCGCCATCCGGTCTCCGCCGACCTTGTCGCGAACAATTGCGGCGGGGACTACGCTGAGCGATGCAGCGCCAAGCCCTTGCGCCAGCCGAAAACCGATTAGTGTCCAGAAATCTGTCGCGAGCGCGCAGGCGACCGACAGGACAAAATAACAGGTAAGGCCAAAGAACAGCACTGGCCGCCGGCCAAACTTATCGGCAAACGCTCCGGGGAAAAATGCCCCGATGCCCGCCCCCAGAAAATAGGCGCCGATCACCATCTGCCGGTCATTCCCGCCAGCACCAAAACCGCTGGCAATATCACCTAAGGCTGGCAGCATCGCATCAATGCCGAACGCCTGCAAACTCATCAACAGCGCCATCAGCACGATCAGTTCGCGCTCACCCAAAGGGGGTGTCTCAGGCTTGGTGGCAGGGCTCATGACCGCCCCTTGCGCGTTTGGTTAATGAAATGCCAGCGGCAATTTCTATCGTACAATCGCTGCGCAGTTTCACCGCAGCGCAATTCAGACTATCATCCATTGGTGAGCAGCACAGCCGATCAATGGGAAACAGAACGCGAAAGCGCTGACGAAGCCGATGGACTGCGCAAGATCATCCATGTCGATATGGATGCATTCTTCGCCAGTGTGGAGCAGCGCGACCACCCTGAATTACGCGGCAAACCGGTCGCTGTTGGCGGCAGCGGTGGGCGCGGCGTGGTTGCCGCTGCCAGTTACGAGGCGCGCAAATTCGGGGTGCGCTCAGCAATGCCTTCCGTCACGGCCAAACGCCTCTGTCCCGATCTGATCTTCGTAAGGCACCGGTTCGATGCCTACCGCGAAGCATCGCAAACCATCCGCGACATTTTCCGCCATTTCACGCCGCATGTCGAACCCCTCAGCCTGGATGAAGCCTATCTTGATGTGACCGATGATTTGCGCGGTATCGGCAGCGCGACACGGATTGCAGAACTGATCCGCGCGAGGATTAAGAAAGAAACTAAACTGACGGCTAGCGCCGGGGTCAGTTACAACAAATTTATCGCGAAACTCGCCAGCGACCAGAATAAGCCGGATGGTATTTGCGTTATCAAACCGGGTGACGGCGCCCGGTTTGTGGCCGCTCTGCCCGTCCGCCGGTTTCACGGTGTTGGCCCCAAAGGCGCAGAGAAAATGGCCAAGCTCGGCATTGCAACCGGCGCAGATTTGGCCGCCAAAGATATAGATTTCATGCGCGCTCATTTCGGTAGTCTGGCTGATTATCTATACCGGGCCGCGCGCGGCATTGACCTGCGGCCCGTACGCGCAAACCGCGTCCGCAAATCGGTGGGCGGGGAACGGACCTATCGCGAAGACATCTCCAGCGGAGCAGCGCTGCGCGAGGCGATGGATAGTATCATTGATATTGTTTGGGACCGGATTGAGCGGGCCGAAGCCAAAGGCCGCACTGTCACCTTGAAGATGAAATATACCGACTTCACGCAAATCACGCGCGCCCGATCACTGGCCGAGAATGTCTCTGACAAAAGCGAGTTCGGCCAGTTAGGCCACGCCTTGCTGGAAGAATTGCTGCCATTGCCGATGCCCATCCGCCTGATGGGCCTGACGCTGTCCAACCTGGAAGGTGCGGAACGGGACGAACCCGCCCCGGATACCGCGCAATTGTCGCTGCTTTAAGTTGAGCGTTTGAGACTATCGCGCCACAGATCAAGACGCCGCCGGGTGATGACACCCAAGGGTTCTGGCAAAGAATGCGCCGGAAAGAATTTGGCTTCCACAATTTCGCGCTGATCGGGCACCGGTACCGCATCAATCATTGTGGTAAAAACGTGTGCGATATGCGGCGATCCGGAAATCTCCTCTGCCATAGTGCCCAATCGGGTCATCACCGTTGCCTCGCAGCCAATTTCTTCGCGCAGCTCGCGAAATGCGGCGGCCTCTGGCGCTTCATTCCGGTCAAGCCCGCCGCCCAGCAGGCCCCAACCCTTTGGCCCGTAACTATGGCGCAGCAACAAAACTTCGCCACGCGGATTGGTCACAATGACAGTGCATCCCTCTATCTTTTGCTTGCGCCATACCCGCCAGAAATGTCGCACATTATGCGCGGCCGGCAATAATAGCCGGTGCAATGGTGCGGGGATCAAGTGAAGCAATGGACCGGCTGTTTAGCTGTGCCCAGCAACCGGGCAATGGGAAGGTCATGGTGGCCAGCGGCAGCGGCATCAAATACCGCCCGCTTATCATCCCCCCTAATTACGAACAGCAGGCTGTCGGACCGTATCAAGGCGGGTATCGTCAGGGTAATCCGGTCAAATGGTGCCTCTGGCGGTAAGGGATCGGGCGTCAAACGGCGCACCATCAGCGGATCATCGCTTTGCGGATCGGTATTGGGAAACAATGAAGCGATATGGCCATCCGCGCCCATTCCCAACCACGCCAGCGCAAAATGTGGCGGCACGGCATTTTCAGTCAGCGTTACCACCTGTGCGCCGACAGGCTCCAATAAGCTGCGGATTTTGCCCGTATTGCTGGCCGGGTGATCTTCCGGCACGATTCTGTCATCGCCGGGCCAGACAGAGATTTGGGTCCAGTCGAGATCCGACCGGGCCAGCTCTTCCAAGATCGGGAAAGGGGTCGAACCACCGGGAACCGTAATGGCTATTGGTCCGCCAGCCTCTGTCATAGCTGCCTCTAATCGCGCTTTGATCCAGTCAGCGATCGCGGCGCTATCTGCGCCGGCTTGGGTGGTGATATCTGCCATACAAGATGCATAGCAAAAAGCCCGCCCCGGCGCAGTGCCAAAGCGGGCTTTTTCACAAGAGTACGTATGCGTACTTACTTCAAAGTTTGCGTCAGGAACCAGACCCGCTGTTCTGCCATGTCGGTCCAATCGTCGAGCAAGCCGTCTGTGGCATTGTCACCCGCATTTTCCGCAAGGGATTTTAGGCCTTTCAGTCGCTTGACCATATTGGCATTATCATCGCGCAGTTCCTCCAACATCGCTTCCGCACTCAGCGTTGCATCATCTTGGTCTTTGACCTGCGTGTTCTGTGCGACAGACCCGATTGAAGTGAGAGTGTTCCGGCCCAGCTTGCGCACCCGTTCTCCGATCACGTCGATTTGGTCGCGGATTTCGATAGCCTGTTCGTCAAACAACAAATGCAGGTCGCGAAAGCGTGGGCCTGCCACGTGCCAGTGAAAGTTCTTGGTCTTGAAAAAGAGCGCCAAATGGTCTGCGAGCAATGCATTGAGTTCGCTTGCCAATGCGGTTGTAGAATTATCGCCTGTATCGGCCATGATATGTTTCCTCCAAAGTGTGTGTCTGAAGGTAAAACGGGTGACAGGGATTAATGTTTCGAGAGTTTAGCGATTAACACTGATCGCTTTTGGCGATCATCCAACTATGCCCCGCGCGCTCAAGCCGACATAAATACCCACGATCAGAATAATCGCGGCGAGCACCCTGCGGATAAGCTTGAGTGGCAGTATTACCGGCAGGTCCTCTGCCATTGTCCAGCCAGCTGCGATGGCAATCATACCGCCAAGCGCTCCGCCCGCCGCGGCGAACCAGGGCGTCCCTGTGGATGCGGCAAACGCGAAAATCAGAAAGCGGGAACCATCACCCAACTGGCGCGCCAGCATCACAATTGCCGTTGCCCCCAGCGAGTATGTCGGCTCCTTCGGCGGTTTGACTTTCACCGGCCAAGCCAATTCAAACGCTGCGGCAAACAGGGCAAATGCGACCAGCATGGTTTTGCCCGCGCTGGGCAAGATTGATGCGATATATTGGCCCGACAACGCCATTGCGGCAGCTGTGATAACTGCGATGATACAGCCCACAACCAGCAAGCCCAAACGCCCGCCTTGCCGGGCAGACAGATCAGCCATCAGCAATTGATCCCGTCCGCCAAAGCTGGTGAGCGCGACTGCAACAAGGGCGAGGAAAAAGGCTGGCATGACTTCCGCCTTAAGCCGTCTTAGCAGCTATGCAAGCAGGCGTAGCTCCATTCGCAGAGCTTAGGTCACGGAAGCTTAGGTCACCAAACCCAGTTCAGGAAAACCACGGCCCCTTGATCGCTAACGTTGCTGTGGGACTATAGGCGTTGACGAACAAAGTCTTGCCATCAGGGGAGAAGCACGCCCCCGCCGGTTCGGTTTGTATCCGCAGAAGACCGAGAGGATACGCCTCGCCCTGCGGTGTAACGCCGCGCAAATGGTTGGTCACAGTATCGGTGTATTGATCTTCACATACAATCAAATGGCCATTGTCCTGAACCGTAAGATTGTCGCCATAATTGAACTGATCACCCGATGTACTCTCAAAGAACAATGACAAGGCATCCGGCCCGCCATTCTTACCGGGAATAAGACGGAAAATCTGGCCAAGCTTGGCCGCGCCCCCATTGGTTGAACAGAAATACAATTCCCCGTCGCCCATGTGGATGCCCTCACCGCGCGCGATTTTCAGGCCGCCAGCTGCCGCACCGCGTATCCGCAGATCATTCTTCGGGGCTTCAGGATTGTCCAAATCAATCCACCTGACGGGATGATCGGTGCCCACTGTCATGGCCGGATTTTCCCAATTGCGCGCATCTGTGATGTCTTCTGACAGAGCCAGTGCTTGCAGTTTTCCGCCCTCTGCCAGCTTGCCCGGTACATTTGGAATAAACCGGTACAGCATCGCATCGTTCATATCTTCCGTCAGATAGACAATCCCAGTGCGCGGATCGACAGCAGCGGCTTCATGGTTGAAACGCCCCATCGCTTTAAGCGGCGCAGGGTTCACTTGGCGCCCTGCATCGGCCGGGATTTCAAACACCCAGCCGTGCTTATCCGCCAAATCGCGTTCACGCGTCCACATGGATTCTTCGCAGGTTAGCCAGCTGCCCCAAGGGGTCGTGCCGCCAGCACAATTGCGGATGGTTCCTGCCATTGAACGATATTGCTGCTCCACTTCCAGTGTCGCCGCATCCAGCACCAAGGTGGTCGTCCCGCCGGGCAGAACATTACCTTCTGCGTCGCGGCCAAACCCTTCCGAATACTCACCGCCCAAATCATGTGCAGGGCCAAGCTCATGGTTGCGGACCAGCGCAATTTTACCATTGCCGAGGTCAATGCAGCCCATGCCGTCCGCGCGGTCTGGCACGGTGCCGCCATCATCCATTGCATCGCCAAGCTTGGAAATCACGCGGTAGGAAAACCCCTGAGGTAGATCGAGCATCCCCGCAGGATCGGGAACAAGATCGCCGTAACCACCGAAGCTGGACGCGCCCGCCATACGGTTGTTGCCGGTGCCAACCGTGGTACATCCACTCGCAATCAGCGCCGCAAATGCAGACCCGGTTGCGCCCAGAAATTTGCGGCGGCTGGGTGCAATAACGGGCAGGATAGTATCACTCATCGGGTCTCTCCATTGGGAATATCCATTTGCGATAGCACGATGAAACGACCATGACACTTGCAAACAAATTTATGGAGGATGTGCACGATGAAACTCGAAGCAGGAATGGCCGCTATTGTGACAGGCGGAGCATCCGGTTTGGGCCAAGCCAGCGCGACAGCTTTGGCCGATCAGGGTCTGAAAGTGGCCATCTTCGACATCAATGAAGAAGAAGGCGAAAAGCACGCGGCCGCAATCGGCGGTACATTCCACCACGTCAATATTATGGACGAGCAATCCGTGGTGGATGGCTTCGCCGCCGCGCGCAGCGCCAACGGGCAGGAACGGGTGACTGTTCACTGCGCGATGGCCAGCAAACGCGGCAAAACGATTGGGTGGGACAAGGAAAGTGGCGCCTATAAACGCCTCTCCACAGAAGACTATGCATTTGGTGCGGAGGGCATTCTCGTATCCAGCTACCGCATTGCGTCACACTCCGCGCTCGGCATGGCAAACAGCGACCCGGTCAATGATGATGGGGAGCGCGGCGCGATCACGCTGACGGCATCCGTCGCTGCGCAAGATGGCCAGATCGGCCAAGTGATTTATGGCAGTTGCAAATCCGGGGTAAACGGATTGGTCCTGCCCATGGCGCGTGACCTGATGCAGCTCGGCATCCGGGTGAACTCTGTCATGCCAGGGATTTTTGCCACACCACTGATGCTGGGCATGAAGGACCGGAACCCGCAAATGTGGGATCAATTGAATGCATCTGTCCCGTTTCCCAAGCGCCTTGGTAATCCGGAAGAATTTGCCAGCCTAATTCTGGAAATCGCCCGAAACAGCTACATTAACGGGCATCAGTTCCGGCTTGACGGCGCCATCAGGATGCCGCCGCGCTAACCGCCATCATGACGCCGAACAGTGTGGGACCGCGCACGATAGGCTGGCTTCAGATACACCAGTCGATCTGTTGTCCCTTGCTGTTCACATGGGTCATCGTCTGGCGATTGATCACCATGCGGTCGTACAATCTACGAACCAAGTTGCTACCGGTCTTTTCAAACAAAAACGGAAAGACGCCGTGAAGCACACAGGCAGCCCCCGCCATGATCATCGGGAACCCGAAGCTGGTCGCGGCAACGAAGTGCTCCGAATATGTCTCACCTACAGATCGGGGATGGTCGGTAAAAATGTTCATTTGCGCTCCGATTTTAGATCATTTGGGCAGCAATCAAGGACAAAATAAAGGCTGTTAGCGTGGTCATAATAACCGGTCCAAAACACTGCAAGCCATGCGACAAAAGGCCGGCGAGATTTGACTTGACGGCAGCTGCGATAACCGCAAGCAGCAGCAGAATATTGGCGATCGAAATACCGCTGCTGCTGACTATCGCGGGCAAGGCAACCACGCTGTTGACGATCACCAATGCAATGAACCCGGCAATGAACCACGGCAGCCCCTGACGCAGTGTAAATGTTTGCTGAGCTCCATCCGCGGCACCTGACCTGTTGAGCACGACTGTAACAATCAACAATACTGGAACCAGCAAACTAACCCGGGAAAGCTTCACCACTGTGGCCACTTCGCCCGCATGTTCGGAGTAGGAAAATCCGCCGCCGATTGCCTGCGCCACATCATGGATAGATGCACCGATCAGGAACCCTGCTTGCGTGTCGCTCAGACCCAGAAAAGCAGCAATCGCCGGATAGAATGTCATCGCGCATGCGCTCGCAATGGTCGTACCCAGCAATACAATCGTGAAGCGTTCTTGGCTCACCCGTTTCTCACCAATGATGCTCCACAGGGCAAGAGCCGCAGATGCACCGCAAATGGCCGTGGCTCCGCCCGCCAAAAGGCCGAACAGAATATCTTGCTTAAACAACCTCGCCGCCAATAGGCCGGCAAAGATCACAGTGGCTATGATCACAACCAGCGCCAGAAACGGATAAAGGCCAAGATCGGTGATCTCGCCGATGGTGATACGCAGGCCCAACAGCACAATGCCCAAGCGCAGCAATGTTTGCGAAGCCAGATCCAGCCCCGCAGACAGCCGTTTGTCAGCGCTCACAAAATTCAGCGCCAAACCGATCAATAAGCCCATCAGAATAGCAGGCGGCCCGTAATGCTCGCTCAGCCATAATGCAGCCAAGGCTGCAACGGCAACTACCGCCAAACCCGGCAAATACGACGCGATTGTTCGGCGTTCTTTAGGCTCCGTTAGCTGCAGTTCTCCGTAGAGATCCGCCATGTAGAATTCTTCACGGGCCTGCTTCGCCATATTCTACCCCGCAGAACGGCTTGGAGCGGGTGAAGGGAATCGAACCCTCGTCGTCAGCTTGGGAAGCTGCTGCTCTACCATTGAGCTACACCCGCATTTCAAGGACTTAGCCTTACCTAGCCTCCGCGGTTTACAATACGGTTCGCGCATTCCCGCAGAGACGGCAGTTCAGATTGACCACAATAGCCTTGTCGTCAACGAGTCTTTTGCGGATTTTCTCGGCCTGTTGGTCGACCTTGGTTGGCCGCTTCCAATTCCGTAAACCTGCCAATGTTGCTCAGAAGCGATGGTCTGTAGGCGCTTTACACCAATGACATGCCGTCGAGGCTGAGCCTGCCGCAGCGCTTCTCCTCGGCAACTTTCAATCAAACGCATGGATGGTAACGATTTTACCAGTCACCTGTCCAGAACAGCAGCAAGGCCCCTATGTACAAGCCGTTACATCAGGGGTTTTGTGGTGCCGCTTAGAGGACTCGAACCTCTGACCCCATCATTACGAATGATGTGCTCTACCACCTGAGCTAAAGCGGCGCGGCGGGATCTGTTCGGGTCATGGACTGAACCCTGTACCCGCGGAATTATGGAGGCCCGAGCCGGAATCGAACCGGCGTGCACGGTTTTGCAAACCGCTGCGTCACCACTCCGCCATCGGGCCTCTGTTCCCGTGGGTGCCGAGGCACCGCATGGACGGAAGCGGCCAACTAGCCTCTCCCCACCGTCAAGGCAACATGAATCTAAGCAGAGTATGTGCGCCGTCCTGCGGAACAGAAACCGGGATCATCGGGGCTGGTATGTCATTCTCGATGCGCTATGAAACCTGCCCATGAGCGTAAACAATCTGATTGACCCGGTCACCGCCAGTGGCGGGCCTGTGACACTCCAAAATGCAGAAGGCTGGATGCAGGGACGTACCTTGTATGGAGGCGCATCGGCGCTGATTGCCTATATGTCAGCAATCCGCACATTTCCTGATCTGCCGCCGTTTCGCGCGGGACAAGTCGGCTTTGTCGCACCAATCGGCGCTGAATTTGAGATCCATAGCGAAATTGTCCGCCAAGGCCGCAACGTTGCGCAGCTGCGTAGTGAAATCCGGAGCGGCGGCCAAGTGGCGCTGACTGCCTTCTGGCTGTTTGGCACTAGCCGCGAGGCAAACGCCGTTCACCCCGCACCGTATCCGCAACCCGATCCAGGCCGGCCAGAAGATTCGCTACCCACCGATACGAGCCGGGCTCCGGAATTTCTCAAGAACAACTATGATGTCCATTACACGGCTGACCGGGCCAAAGCAGATGTACCGATCATCAGGCGTTGGACGCGTTTGAAAGAACCGTCGGGATTGGATCCCGTGGCCGAACTGATATTGATGGGTGATACTTTGCCCCCATCAGCCGCACGTATTATGCAGCGGCCTGGACCAATCAGTTCAATCAATTGGTCCTTCAACCTGCTCGATCCGCAACCGACAACCCGCGATGGTTGGTGGCTGGCAGAAACGGCAAGCGATCATGCCGATCAAGGGTATTCCAGCGAGCGGTTACGTTTGTGGAATGCCGACGGCAAACAAATGCTGTCGGGCATCCAAGCTGTGGCGATCTTTGGTTAGTAGGCGCCGTTACACATCTTCAAATACTGCCGGGCGCTTGGCCATACCTGCCATCACAGCTTCAATCTGGTTCTTGGACCGCATAATACCGTGCTGTTCGATGCTCTCTTCCATCAGTAGCGTATCATTATCTTCATCCGCCATCTTATTATGGAGCCGCTTGGCTGCACGGATCGCATGCGGATTACGGTTTGCGATCTCGGTCGCGATGGTGGTTGCACGGGCATGCGGGTCGGCATCCACGAAAGTTGCCAATCCATATTCTAGCGCCTCGGCACCGGTAAACTGCCGGTTGGTGTAAACGAGCTCTCGCAGCATATCGTCCCGAACAAGGCCTCTCCATAAAGCATAGCCACCCATATCCGGCACCAAGCCCCATTTAAGTTCCATAATAGCCATTCTGGAATCGGGTGCTGCCACGCGGATGTCGGCGCCGCTCGCAATTTGCATCCCGCCGCCAAAGCACACCCCGTGGATTGCACACACAACTGGCACCGGTAACTTCCGCCACTGCGTCGCAACCTGCTGGAATTTGTTAGAATTGCCAAAGGTGCGTTCGGTCAAACCCGGTTCATCAGCAGCTGGTTCACGGCCGAAAGTCGACGTATCCAGTCCAGCGCAAAAGCTCGGCCCCTCGCCTGACAAAACCACGGCACGCAGGCCTTTCATCGTATGCAGCGCCTGACCGGCCTGAATAATACGCTCAAACATTTCAGGATCGAGGGCATTCATCTTGTCGGGCCGTGTGAGCCGTACCTGCGCGACTCCATCATCACCCAAATCGATTGAAACGCGGTCGTTTGCGGGGAATTCCATGCTACTCACCTGATCATTGAACCTGTCAGGCAATGTTACTCAAACACGCACCGCTGTCCAGAGATACTGCCGTTGAAACGCCCCCAGAAATTCAGCAACCGACTTCACAACAAGTCACCCGTCCGCATGGAATAGCATTCGCCAGAAGTGAGGATCAGATGGTCCAGAACCGATAGGCCGAGCATGGGCGCTGCGTGGGCTACACGCTTGGTTGCCCGGATATCGTTGTCGCTGGGCGAACATACCCCGGACGGGTGATTATGCGCCATCAGAAATGAAGATGCGCCGATCGAAAGTGCTTGTCGAAACAGGCTTTGCATATCCAGTTCGACACCATTTCGAGTCCCACAGGCGATCACCTCGTCCCCCAGATAACGCCCCCGCCCATCACAGAAAATGATCATGAGCTTTTCAACCGCTGTGGCACATAAACGCCGGCGAAGGAAAATATGGAGCTGCCGGTCAGCGGGATCGAGCCGGGCGCTGACCGCACGCTCATTTCGAACCCCGTCGACCAGCTCGCAAGCAGCGACCAGCAAGGCCTTAAGATTGCGGCCATCTGGCCCCAGCTTTGCGAAATCCATATCCGAAGCGCGCAATGCCCGCCCTAAAGTGCCGAACTCGTTCCGCACTGCCTTGGCTATACGGGGTGCTGACGTTCCGAGGAAAGGGGCGAGGAGCCCCTCCATGATCTGTAATTGCCGTGGCGCTTCACTCGCCGATGATGGAGCCATATGCCGAAGCCCAGAATGATGATCTGAAAATAGGACGGACCGGAAAACATCACCACATAAGCGATTGGCGATATCGTCTCGCTCAAACCGCGGGCCAAATGCGCTAGAACTGCAATGATCTGGAGGCCGGCCAGCCATAATGTATACATCCTGTTAGCCTGCGCCGCTATCACAATAAGTGATATTGCAGCCATCAGGTCCATAAGCATCGGCCCATAATCCAACGACGGTGAGGCATAGGTTGGATGAAAGGTCCAATTATAGAGCTGGAATGCTGCGAATAAGGCCACCATTGTAGAAGCCGCCGCTTTTTCTGGGCCTGCCCCGATCCTGAAGGAAAAGAGGAAACACCCCAGCAACAGCAGATCCAAGCCGCGACCCTGATAGTCATTCCATAGCTCTATAATTGTCAGAGACGGTCCTCTCTATACGTTTTCCAGCTTCTGCGAAGTAACGGTCTCCGCCAATGCAGAAGGTTCAAGATCCGTGGGCACGCCGGGTTTATCAGCATACACTTTGGCAACTTTGCTGAGTTCATCATGAACACGCAACAGATTTGTCGACATTGACATCGCTTGTTGTTCCGCTTGAGCCAGCCGCAATATGGCACGCTGGCCGGTATCGACCTCCACATCGGGATTCTGTCGGGCTTGAAGCATCGCCTGCTTTAATTTTGCGCAGGCCAGCATCGTCTCATCCGACAGCGCTTCGGCTTCCCGGACCAATTTTTTAATCTGAAGCGCATCGGAATATATTGCACTATCCATAACCGTTTCTCCGTTGGGCGGTTGGCCCACGGTTTTGTCCGCCTATGGGCCTTGATTTTCGGTACGCAATGACGCTTTGCCGTCCAAAACCTCGCTGACGGTAACTGCCGCTGCCACTACCAATATGACAGCCGCGACAATCCCAAATGCGATGCCGATCATCGCTGCGAAACGTCTTAGAACGGCGTGATCGCCATCTAACATATGTGGGACGACCACCGGCTCCCGGGACTTTGTCCAAGGCGCATCGATGAGGACGTGATGCGCATCAGAAAAAGCAATCTTGCCAGGGTCGACCCGGGATCCCTGATCCGGGAAAATCGGCTCGTCCGGCAGCTGAGTATTTCTATATAGAGAATTACTATAGGGGTCTTCTGGCCCCACTTCCTTCACGCAAGCTTCTGATTTATAGCTAGAAAATGACCGGTACCGCTCGACCAATTCATTCATGCTTTCGCACTCAAATTTGTCTTTGAGAGTACGAATATGCTGATTGATACGCGCTTCAGACAGGCCTAAATCGCCTGCGATCACTTTAATCGGCACGCGCCTATCGATCCGTTCCAGCACATCGCGCTGGCGGTCAGTCAGCTTTGGTATCGCCGGAGCGTTCATGGCCGATTTCGGTCTTTCATCCGTGACAGGGTAAAATATTGCATCATGAGAATCAACGACGGGCGCCTATTTCGTTCCAAGCCGGATCAGATAGTGTCCCTAATTCACACCAAGTGAGGTCAGATACCGCTTAACATTCCGGGCAGCTTGTCTCAGCCTTTGCTCATTTTCGACCATCGCAATACGCACAAACCCTTCGCCTTCTTCGCCATATCCCACGCCCGGGGCGACCGCGACTTCGGCTTCGGTCAGTAATTGCTTGGAAAATTCGAGGCTGCCCATCTCTTTCAAGGCAGGCGGCAACGGCGCCCAAGCGAACATTGATGCCGGCGGCGGGGGGATATCCCAACCGGCACGGCCGAACGCTTCCACCATCACATCACGGCGTTTTTGATACAATTCGCGGTTACTCGCGACAATGTCCTGCGGGCCGTTCAGCGCCGCGCAGGCAGCCGCTTGAATTGGCGTAAAGGCACCATAATCGAGATAGGATTTCACCCTCGTCAGCGCAGCAATGAGCGCCTTATTGCCTACCGCGAAGCCCATCCGCCAACCGGCCATCGAATACGTCTTGGACATTGAGGTGAATTCAACCGCCACATCCTTGGCACCGGGCGCCTGCATAATGGATGGGGTTGGATTGCCGTCAAAATACAGCTCCGAATAGGCAAGGTCAGACAGTACCCACACCTCATTCTTCTTAGCCCAGGCCACCAACCGCTCATAGAACGCCAGATCAACCACCTCGGCGGTCGGATTGGAGGGATAGTTGACTACCAATACGCTCGGACGCGGTACGGTGAACGCCATCGCATTATCGAGTGCCCGCCAATATTCCTCGTCAGGTGTTGTTGGTACGGCGCGAATGGTTGCCCCTGCGATAATGAACCCGAAGGTGTGGATCGGATATGACGGGTTGGGTGCCAAAATTACATCGCCCGGCGCAGTGATCGCATTGGCCAGACTGCCAAGACCTTCCTTCGACCCCATGGTGACCACTATTTCGGATTCTGGATCAAGGTCAACGCCGAACCGTTGCGCGTAATAATTCGCCTTCGCTTTGCGCAAGCCGGGAATACCGCGTGACTGGGAATATCCATGCGCGGTTGGCTTCTGCGCCACTTCGCATAGCTTATCGATCACGTGCTGGGGCGGCGGTTGATCGGGATTGCCCATACCAAGATCGATGATATCGCGCCCTTCTTGCCGCGCGGTCGCCCGCATCGCATTGACTTCTGCGATAACGTAGGGCGGCAAACGCTTCATGCGGTAAAAGTCGGTATTCATAGTTCGATCGGTTCCAAAACAAGCTGAATTCGCATTCAGAAACGTGCAAATGCGCGTTTCAAGGTTGAGCCCTATCCTAGCTGCGCTACAATCGCTCAATCAGCAATCCTTTAATGCGGAAAATACCGGCTTTTCCGGGATAATCGGCTGGCAAAACAGAATGGGACAATCATGGATCAAGACGATACCCCAGCTGCGCCTTTTGCTGCGATGATGCAAATGCAGACAAAAATCATGCAGGATATGCTGGGTACGGTATTACCTGCCGGGCAAATGCCGGATGCCCCGATGATGCCCTTCCCGACTGTAGAAATGTCTCCAAGCAGCCTCGAAGACTGGCAAGCCGTCAGTCAAAAACTGCAAATGATGTGGCAAGAATTTCAGGCTGAGCAGAGCCAATCCGCGGAACCGAAGCTGGCCCTTGTAGACCCGCTGGAATGGCTAGGGGCGATGCAAAACTGGTATCGTCAAATGCCCATTTCAAAGCCCGACGCTCAAAAACAGCTTTGGGAGGAAAGCCTGGAGTTGTGGCAAACTGTGCTGGGCCGGTACGGAATCGGGCCAGAAGCCTTGAAAGAGCGGGAAACAGACCTTCCGCGATCTGACCGCAGGTTCAAAGACCGGCGCTGGAGCGATCAGCCTGCATTTGCGCTTATTCATCAAACCTATCTGCTCATTTCCGAGCGCCTCCATGCCATGGTCGATGAGATTGAGGGTTTGGATGATGCCAAACGTAAGCAGTTGCGTTTCGCCACGAAGGCCATGATCGAAGCCATGAGTCCGGCCAACTTCCCGACTTTGAACCCGCTCGTGATCGAACGAACTCTCGAGACGAAAGGCGAAAGCCTTGTCTCCGGCATGGAGAACCTGTTCACCGATTTGAAACGCGGGCAACTCACACACACCGATCCAGACGCGTTTACGCTCGGCGAGAACATTGCAGCCACGCCGGGCAAGGTCGTTCATGAAACGCCGCTCTATCAAGTAATCCAGTACAGCCCGACGACACCAACCGTATTGGAAACGCCGCTGGTTATTTTTCCGCCTTGGATCAACCGGTTCTACATTCTTGATCTCAACCCCAAAAACAGCTTCATTCGTTGGGCTGTGGAACAGGGCGTGACCACCTTTGTGGTCAGTTGGAAATCAGCCGATTCCAGTATGTCGGACATTGTCTGGGGCGACTATATTCGCGCGCAGATAGACGTAATTGATTACATTCGTGAGCGTCTCAAAGTGCCTTCCGTCCACACGATCGGGTATTGCGTCGCCGGTACAACGCTGGCCGCTGCACTGGCGATACTCCATGCGCGTGACCAACAAGACAAGGTGAAGTCAGCCACGTTTTTTACCGCCCAAGTAGATTTTACCAAGGCGGGCGATCTGCTGCACTTTATCGACGACCAGCAATTGGCAGGAATCGAGAAGCTGTGCACCGACGGCTATCTTGACGGCCGATACATGGCTGCCGCGTTCAATCTGCTGCGCGGAAACAGTCTAATCTGGAATTACTGGGTCGATAATTATCTGATGGGCAATGGGTACCCTGCTTTCGACCTGCTCCACTGGAACGGGGATGTAACCAACCTCCCGGCAAAATGGCACCAAGCCTATTTGCGCGATCTGTATCGCGACAACAAACTGATACAGCCCGGCGCGCTAGAGGCGGATGGCGAACCGATCGACCTTCGCTTGGTGAAAACCCCGTCTTACGTGCAGGCTGGCAAGGAAGACCATATCGCCCCAGCCGAGAGCGTTTGGGAAATTACCAACCACTTCAACGGACCGTTGCGATTTGTCTTAGCCGGATCGGGACATATTGCCGGTGTGGTCAATCCGCCGGAGTCCGGAAAATATCAATATTGGACCAACACGGCCGATCCGCAGTCTTTGGGCGAGTTCATTGCGGGCGCTACCGAAACCGCTGGAAGCTGGTGGCCTGATTGGATTGAATGGCTCCGATCCCAAGATACCACAGAAATACCGGTTAAAGGGAAACGCAAACCGGGTGGCAAAGGCGATAAAACTATCGAAGATGCCCCAGGCCGGTATGTCATGACTCGATAAACCTATAATAATCAGTGCTTTGCTGAATTATGGTGCACTGCACAAAAAACTCTTGACTTCGCAGCTGCAATATCTATTTTGTGCAGTGCAACATGAGGAGTGTCAGATGCACTCTGCGACGTAAGAGGTTATCACCATGGCTACCAATGCTAGCAAGATCGATGCAGCCGCCGAGAAGGCATATGCTGAAGCCGCTGCTAAACAAGCAGATGCCAAGCCCGCAACTGATGAAGTGAACATCAATGCAGTGGCAAAAGCTGTAGAAGCAGACAAACCTGCTCCAGCCAAAAAAGCGACTGCTGCAAAAACTGCCGCCAAGAAAGCGCCAGCCAAAAAGACTGCCGTTAAAAAGACTGCCACAAAGCCGGCTGCCAAAAAAGTTGCCGCCAAGAAAACTGCGTCGCCGAAGACCGCCGCTAAGAAAACCGCCACAAAGAAAGCAGCACCGAAGCGCAAGCCGGCCACTGCTAAATCACCTGTTTCCACAAAGGACACCATCATGACCAAAGCACAAACCAAAGCCGCTGACCTGACAGCACAAGCCAAAGAAGGCCTGTCTGACATCCAAACACGCGCGAAGACAGCGTTTGATAAAGGCAGCGAGATCGCGACAGACATGGGCGAATTTACCAAGGGTAACGTTGAAGCTGTTGTAGAATCAGGCAAGATCCTTGCTTCTGGTATGCAAGACATGGCCAAAGGCTATATCGCTGAAGGCAAGACTGCTGTCGAAACAATGACCGCTGACGTTAAAGACGTTGCTGCTGTCAAATCTCCAACAGAGTTCGTCGAGCTGCAAAGCAAGATCGTTAGCCGTAACTTCGACGCAACGGTTGCGACATTCTCCAAGAACACCGAAACCATGCTCAAGCTCGCAAATGACGCTTTCGCACCGCTGTCTGGCCGCATGAGCCTGGCCATGGAAAAGGTCCGCAAAGCGGCATAAGCTTGATCAATTCAATATGATCAGTTTCCGCCGGCCCCCTCTCCATTTTCCGGCGAAACATTGAAACGGGCCGGGTAGCATTGCTACTCGGCCCGTTTTTCTTGCAGCTTTTGCTATTACCAGGGCAATAGCCCCCTTGCGGATTAAGCGCGGAATACGATATTGTCTGATGTAATGAAGAGCTTGATCCACATCCCAAACAACCAAACCGCCACCATCCGCGCAGCTGACGACCCATCAGGCGGCAGTGATGAAGGCGATGAGGATGGACAGGTCGGGGTCGCGACCAAGGCTAAAGCCAAACCGAAAAAGCCAAGCCAGTATAAAGTATTGCTGCTGAATGACGATTACACACCGATGGAATTCGTCGTTGCGGTTCTGAAAAACTTCTTCCGGATGGATCTGGAACAGGCCACCCGCGTAATGCTGCACGTCCATCAAAAGGGTGTCGGCGTATGCGGGGTTTTCCCATACGAAGTTGCTGAAACCAAAGTGAACCAAGTGATGGATTTCGCGCGCGAAAACCAACATCCCTTGCAATGTACGCTGGAAAAGGCCTGACTTTAGTCGGTGGATATGCGCAAAGTTTTGCGAGGGGGCATGACCTGATGGGCAATTCAGGCTAACGCTGCGCAAACCATCGATAAAGAGAGCTAATTTTTCTCAGCGTGTTCAACTTTATTCCCGCCATTGACCGATATATTCTTCGGCTCGTGATCGTGCCGATGATTGGCGTGTTCACTCTGGCGGCCTCTCTCCTAATCCTCGACAAAATGCTCCGGCTGTTTGACTTTGTCGCGGTTGAAGGCGGCCCCGTCGGGGTTGTGTTCAAGATGCTTGGCGCATTGATTCCGGAATATGCCAGCCTTGCGATTCCGCTGGGGTTGCTGCTGGGAATTCTGCTGGCATTCCGCAAGCTGGCTACATCCAGTGAGCTTGATGTATTCCGCGCGGTGGGACTGGGTTACGGGCGATTGCTGCGCGGCCCCTACATCATCACCGTTATCCTTATGGCTGCCAATGTCGCGCTGGTTTTCTACGTCCAGCCAGTCAGCCGGTATTATTACGAACAACTGGAATATGAACTGCGTTCCGGCGCGCTGGGTGCGTCCATCAAAGTCGGTGAGTTCACCACGCTGAAGGACAGAATGGCGCTAAGGATTGATGAAAGCCGCGACGATGGGCGCGAGCTGATCGGCATTTTTGCCCGTGCCCAAAACAGCGAGGGTGAAGTGCTGTCGATTACCGCGAAAGAGGGCAACTTTCTCGCTACAAAAGACAGCCCCGATACGATCATACTTCGCCTGACCGACGGCACAATTGTCCAACGGACCGGGGCAGAAGGCAGCACACCCCGGGTACTCAGCTTTACCCGCCATGACTTACCAATCGACTTGCCCAGAGTGGAAGAGTTTCGCGCACGCGGCGATGCTGAGCGGGAATATATCCTGCCCGAACTTGTCCGCATTGGCTGGTCGGATAATGAAACAGAAGCCAAGCGGGATGCCAGTCAGGCCAGTTTCAATTTCAGGCTGGTCGAAGTGGTGATGATGATCCTGATGCCTCTATTGGCGGTCGCGCTTGCTATACCCCCCAAACGATCATCCTCTGCACTGGGGGTATTTGTGTCGATTGTGATGGTTGTCGCTTATCACAAGGTCAACCAATATGGGGAAGACATCGCCGCATTGGGCCGGATTGATCCGATCATTGCCCTTTGGGGGCCGTTCTTCATCTTCGCCGCGCTGATAGTATGGATGTATTACCGCGTGGCATTTGTCCCGGGCGGACAAGCCATCGGAGCGCTTGAAACCGCATTTGGCAAAGCTACAAAACAATTCGGCAAACTGTTCAGCCGCAAAAAGCGCGGCAACGATACAGCCGCTGCGCTGGCACCAGCAGAATAGAGGCGGCTGCGATGCAACTTGATTTTTTCCCGTCGCGATCGCTGACGATCTATCTGGCGAAGATGTTCGTGCTCAGGATCATTGCGATGCTGGCCGTGCTTGTGTTGGTACTGATGGCGCTGGATTTGCTCAGCAATACCGGAAAGATCCTGGCCGCGGAGGGCAATGGGCAAGACGAATTGTGGAAGTATGTCATGCTGCGGCTCCCGCAACTGATATCGCGCTTTCTGCCCTATTCGGTCCTGCTCGCGACATTGATCACGTTGGTCACGCTGAACCAGAATAGCGAAGTAATCGCGATGAAAGCTGCGGGCCTATCCGCGCATCAGGTCCTCGCCCCGCTTCTGCTGACCGCTTTGGTTGTGGCCGGCCTCAGCTTTGCTTTCAATGAACGGTTTGTCACCCGTGCCAACGCCTCGCTCAAAGCGTGGGAGGGGGCACAATACGGCCCCATTCCCGAAGAAACCGGTGTGCGGACCAATGTCTATATGACTGACGGGGCCAATATTCTGACCGCCGCCACGATTACCGGGACAGGCACTGACATCTCGATGCAGGATGTCACATGGTATAGCCGCGATCCCAATGGCAAGCTTGCGGAACAGATCAATGCCAACAGCGCCAGCTTTGCAAGTCCAGGATGGCGTTTACAGGGGGTTGAACGCTTCAACGTCGCAGCGGCCAATACCTCCGGGGTGGATGAACTCATCGTCGGCGAAGGTTTGACCATTTCCCAAATTGAGCTCGACAGCGTTGATGCCGATGCACAGGGGTTCTTCGAACTGTCGCGCTCCATTGATGCTTATGAAGCGGTTGGCCGCCGGACCAGCGAGCTGAGAGCCAAATGGTGGCACAAATTGTCCGGGCCGCTATCCGCCTTCCTGATGCCATTGCTCGGCGCGGTCGCGGCCTTCGGACTTGCCCGATCCGGACAGCTTTTCGTGCGCGCGATTATCGGCATGGGATTGGGTTTTGCCTATTTTGTGGTCGATAATGCGGCGCTCGCTATGGGCAGTTTCGGCGGATATCCGCCATTTCTGGCTGCATGGGCTCCGTTCTTTTTGTTCCTGTTTATCGGTGAGACTGTCCTGATCCGGACGGAAGAATGACGACCGAAGAATGGTCTCTGCGTCTCGCACAGATGGACGATGCAGAGCATCTGCCCGCCATCGAACGTGCGGCGGGCCAGCTATTTTCAGGCGATCCGGATCTAACAAATATTGACTTCGATGATGTTTGGACCGCTGCCGAGCATCGTCAGTTCATAAGACGGGGGCACTGCCTGGTGGCGGCTGCCGGCGAGCTGATTGTGGGTTTTCTGACCAGCCAGCCATTCCGCCGCGAATTGCACATATGGGAAATGTCGGTTCATCCCGATTTCCAGCAATGCGGCATTGGCGCTGGATTGTTAAGGGCGTGCATCATTGATGCAAATAATAGCGGCTTTTCAGCTATTACCTTAACCACGTTTCGTGATGTCCCGTGGAATAGACCGTTTTATCAAAAAATCGGCTTCACCGTGGTGGAGGACATGGCGGCCCACCCTAGATTGGCTGATGAAATCAGCGAGGAAGCCAATAACGGCTTACCGCGCGACAGACGCTGCGGCATGATCTACTTTATAGGATAAACCCGATCGGTCGCGAGTTAGCGGACCCGCATCGTGCTGCGCGCGATCCGCCAGACCAACGCCATCATCCCGCCATGATTGGCCCCGTCAAAGGTGGATCCGGTGCCAAGATGCTTTGCCAAGCGGCGATGCGCTTCGGGCAGTGAATGATACGGCATACTGGGCAACAAGTGGTGCAGCGCGTGATAGCGTAGCCCAACCGGTGCCCAAACCTCTGCCAAGAAGCCCGGCGGCGGAACATTCACTGAATCGAGATATTGCGCCGTCACCGTCATCGGTTCGCCTTCATTCTCCCACAAATGCGCCACCAGTGTGCGCAATTGGTTCAGAACCGCAGTCAGAGAGAAAACCGCCAAAGCTACCAACAAAGGCTTCCAACCGAGCACAAAGATGCTGCCGATAAGGGCCCAAGACCACACCATGCCGAGCGCCTCTTGCCAGAATACGCGGCGCTTTAAATCACCTTCTGGCGGGCGGCGGCGGAAATCGGGGTTAATCGCCAATGCAGAGGCCCGTTCCCAGACCAGCTTGCGTATTGGCGGAAAAATTGCGCCCAGCGGAACAAGAATGCCAAACCGGATCAGCAATGCAGGCGGCGCCAGCAATGCAATCAACACAAAGGCAGGCAGCGACCACGGCTTCATCAATGCAAGCGGCAAATATTCAGGATCCTCTGCCGTGCCGTAGCGCGTGCGGGCATGATGCAGCGTGTGAACGCCTTCATACATGTAAGAAGGGGTCAGCATCACCATACCGACAAGCACATTCCATGTGGTTCGGAAACCCGGCAATGCATTTTTGTGCAAATGCGAAATCTCATGGATGAACAGCAGCGCGCGGTAGAGCGACAAGGCAGCGACAATACCCATGAACACTGCCAGCGCTGTATTTTCCAGCAGAATGGCAGCGGCCAATGACCCATATCCAACCACCGCAGAACCCAGCATATCAGTCCAGTATATCCCGGCGCGTGCTTCCGAAATGTCTTTGGTCAAGTCGCGCGCGGCGCGCAGCATTTCCTTGTCATCAGCGATGGGCGAGCTGACCGGCTTGCCAGCTGCCGTGGCAGGGCCCGATCCGGTATCTATGGTGCGTTGTATGTTCATCATCTATTTCCAAGGGCCTATTAGCCGACTTTATCCTGTCACAACAGCCCCAACCCGCCACGGTTCCTGAAGCCTGTTTCTTGACAAAGGCCAGTAAGCACAGACAGGGCTAATAGCAGCTGAACAGTGAGTAGCCCGTGACTGACAACACCATACATATCATGCCCGCAAATACTAAGGCAGAACGTGCTGCCTTTGTTGACCTCGGCCGAAAATTTGCCGCAGCGACACCAAACAGCGTGCCGCAGCTGCGTAGCGAACAACTGGAACTGGTTGATCCGGCCAAGAATCCATTCTTCGGGCACGCCCGCGTTCAGCTCTACATGGCCTTTCGCGGCGGTATCGCTGTTGGACGTATATCCGCCCATATTGATGAACTGGCTCTGGAACTGCCCCGCGAGCAAGGGATGGGACCTGGGACCGGTATGTTCGGGTATTTTGACGCGGAGGACGAAGACGTCGGCAAAGCGCTGATGGCACAAGCGGAACAGTGGTTGCGCGATCAAGGCATGAACAGGGTGCTGGGGCCAATCAGTATGTCGATTTGGGAAGAACCCGGCCTGCTCACGCTGGGTCATGATCACCCGCCGATGATCATGATGGGCCACCATCCTGCCCATTATCAGGCATGGATTGAAGGCAATGAATACACCGTTGCCAAACGGCTTCTGACCTATGATCTGGAAGTTTCCAAAAAATTCCCCCCCATTGTCGAGCGCGTGGTCAAAGCCACCCAGCGTAACGGAAAAATCAAAATGCGCGCGGCAGATAAAAGCCGTTTTGCTGACGAGGTCCGGATAATCCTCGATATTTTGAACGACGCATGGTCCGATAATTGGGGCTTTGTGCCATTTACGGACCGAGAGATCGCCTATGCGGCCAAAAAACTGAAACCACTCGTCCATCCTGAACTGATCAAAATTGTCGAGTTGGAAGGAAGGCCTATCGCCTTCATTATTACGTTACCCAACGTGAATGATGTGCTGACCGAAATTAACGGGAAAATGCTGCCATTTGGCTGGCTGAAACTATTGAAATGGTCGCGAAAACCCGTGAATACCGGGATGCGGGTTCCGTTAATGGGTGTCTTGAAGGAATTTCATGGCAGCCGGATGGCAAGCCAATGCGCCTTCCTGATGATCGACGAAATACGCCGCAATGCCGATGAAGTCTTCAATTCCAGACACGGAGAAATCGGATGGATATTGGACGACAACCAGGGAATGGTCTCCATCGCCGACATGATTAACAGTAAAATCAATCGCGAATATCTGATCTACGAGAAATCGCTGTAACCGCCCAAAATTAAAAGGCCTCCACTCCGGTTGCGGAGTGGAGGCCTTAGGATCATATCACCACCGCTTGGACGGGAGGGGGGTCTCGGCGGTGATACAAGATAAATGCTCACCCAGCCGGTCGGTTCCTGCCGAAAATAAAAAATCGTCAGAAAATCACTAAACCATTGATTTCATATGCGTAATTTCGATGATTTCTTGCATAGTCCAGCTTGGAATGCCAAAAATTCACAAATGGCCCTCGGATAAAAATTACGTTTGCAAAAACCGGAACATTCAGGCCTTGTAACCGTTAGTGCTGGTCTCGGATGTGTATGCGTCCATATTAGAATTTGAATAGGGAACGTATTCCATGTCGCTTGGTCAAGAAATCGCCCAACATCTCCCGTTTCTGCGCCGCTATGCAAGGGCGCTAACAGGCTCTCAACAATCCGGGGACAGCTTCGTCAGCGCCACGCTGGAAGCTGCACTGGCAGATGATGCGCTCAAAGCGAGCCTGTCTGACGGGCGCGTGCCGTTATATGCAGCCTTCAACAAAGTCTGGTCGAGCGCATATCTGGAAGTTGAAGGCAGCGCAGGAACGGTGAGCGAGCACGAGGCAGCTGCGCAAGGACGGCTGCGTCAAGTTACGCCTCTGAACCGTCAGGCTCTTTTGCTGACCACATTGGAAGACTTCACCCTCGCAGAAGCCGCGCAGATCATGGATCTGGATCAAGACAATGTTCAGCGACTGATCACTGAAGCTGTTTCAGAAATCGACAAAGAATCTGCAACACGCGTTCTGATTATCGAGGATGAGCCGCTCATCTCGATGCAATTGGAAGACCTCGTGACGGGCCTTGGCCACGAAGTGTGCGGCACCGCTGCAACCAGAACGCAGGCAACCGAACTCGCGGCATCAACAACACCGGGTCTTGTACTCGCTGATATCCAACTGGCCGATGGCTCATCCGGCCTCGATGCGGTCGATGATATCCTGCAAATGGGCAGCGTTCCGGTAATCTTTATTACAGCATATCCAGAGCGGTTGCTGACCGGCGACCGGCCCGAACCAACCTATCTCGTCACCAAGCCATTCCAAGAAGCAACGGTGCGAACCGCGATCAGCCAAGCTCTGTTCTTCGGATCGAGCAAGCCGCTAGACTAGCGTTCAATTAGACTAGCGCTCAATCGTGATTTTCATTGGGTACAGTACAGATCTAGCCCGATTTGTGGGCACGGATCGCAAAATCGCTAGGCTTGCGCAACGGCACGGTAAGCTTGCATTCGACACCAGACGGGTGGAAGTTTAGCTCGACCGGATTGCGCAGCTCATGCGCGACGATCTTTTCAATAAGATTGGTACCAAAACCGCAAACCCGTTCCTCAGACACAGTCGGCCCACCAGACTCACGCCATTCCAGCCGCGCCAATTCGTCACTGAGTTTCGCCCATGAAATATGAACGCTGCCGCCTGATTGGCTGAGCGCGCCATATTTCGCTGCATTGGTGGCAAGCTCGTGGATCGCAAGGCCGAGTGACAACGCATCGCTGGGCGCCAATTCGACTTCCGGGCCTTCCAGATTAAGAACATTGTCATGGTTTTTGGCATAGGGTGCCATCTCTGCGACGATCAAATCGCGGATTGGCGTCGTTCCCCAATCGGATTGGGTGAGCAAGTCATGCGTTGCCGATAGCGCCCGAATGCGCCCGTCCAAACTATCTGCAAAATCATCGAGAGACTTGGACCGGCGGCGCGTCAGGGCGATGATCGACAAGACGTTGGCCAGCGTATTTTTGACCCGGTGGTTCAGTTCTCTGGTCAAGGAATCCCTGATCGAACTCTGTTCTTTCAACCAAGCCAGTGAGGCATCGTCTTCAATTGCCTGACGCGTCAGCAAACGCACCACGATCATCAACAAGCTGCCCACCAAAATGCCGAATAGCAGCGTCAATATCGAAAGTTTAGAGAGAGAATAGCCGCGCGCTGACTCTACCTCCAGCACCATTTGCCGACTGGCGATGGTGACAGGTTCTGAAACTGTAACACCGGTGCGCTGGCGCGGCGCAATTTCGGCAAGCAAATTTCCTGGCGCATTGGGCCCGTCAAACAATCGCAAACCCTTATCGCCGCGTGTTTCCAATTCTAGTGCAGATGCCAGAAATTCGTTGGCATTGAACGGGCTGTAAACAAAACCTTTGGGTGGTTGTGCGGATCGGCCCTCAACGAATGTTGGCATATAGATAATAAAGCCCGCTTCGCTGCCTTCGCCCTCTTGCAGCAGAACCAGCTTACCGCTGGCGATTGGACGGTTGGTTTGCCGGGCAAGATCCATCGCTGCCCGCCGCACTGGTTCGGAATACATATCATAGCCGGTCGCTCTGCGGTTTCGTTCTGTGTCCGGCCGGAGGAGAGTGACCGGGACGACTGCCGACTGCCCTACCGCAACGTCAGGCAGAACCCGAATGCTCTCCCCAAACTGCGCTTCGTAATCCTGCTCAAATTGTTCGACCCCGGAAGCGGTCAGGCGTTTCGCCCAACCCAAACCATCTGCACCGCGATAATCGGAATCAAGCTGTATATTACTGACAAACCGGTCAAATAATTCCGGGGTGACATCTGCGTTGGTACTGAACAATGCGGCGCCGGCCCTGAGATAAGAGGCAGTCGTTCCGCCCCGCCTCTCCAAAGCCGAGGCAACTGCTTTCGCCCGTTCACGCAGCTCAGCATGTTCCTGCTGATGCTCCCCGCGCTCTATGGCGAAGACGCTTAGCCCGGTTATCGCCGCAATAAGCAGGAAAACAGCCGCCGGCAGGGCGCGCGGAAAGTCCATCATCAGGCGCCGCACACGGCGATCATGAGAGACTTGTTCTACCACATTACCCTTTCTGCTATTTGCTATCTAATTCACACGCAGCCACTACAATGTTTGTGCAATCATTCAGTCGCTCCTAAACGGAACCAAACACAGCGGGCTTCGTTCCCTTATTATACATCAATAGAAATCGCGGCAGATTGCGCCGCAAGCTAACCTAACTATTTGGCTGAAATACATGAACGATAACGAAACCCCTAACCAGCGACATAACGCTGATGATGGCGACACCACTGTCGACCAGCCGGAGTGGGCTGACGGCCTACGCCAGCTCTATGACTCAGTGGTCGACGAGCCCCTGCCGGACAGCTTTAAAGATCTGCTGTCTAAGCTCGACGACAAATCCTGATGGAAAATAGTAAGCGCTCTGCTGCCGAAAAAGCAGATTTTAAACGGGAATTGACCGAAGTCGTTCCGCATTTGCGGGCGTTTGCTCGCGGCCTATGCGGCAGACCCGATATGGCGGATGATCTCGTCCAAGAAACCATGCTCAAAGCTTGGGCAGCACAGGAACGGTTTGAGCCAGGCACATCTATGCGTGCCTGGACATTTGTGATCCTGCGTAATGCATATTTGACCGACATGCGCCGCAACCGGTTTCGCGGCGAGTATGACGAGGGTGTGGCCGAACGCATCTTGACTGCGCCCGCTGGTCAAGAGGAGCCTATCCACCTATCCGATATGCACCGTGCGCTATTGACCCTGCCGCCGGAAAGGCGCGAGGCTCTCCTTCTGGTCGGAGCAGGCGGGTTTTCTTACGAGGAGGCGGCCAATATTTGCGGTTGCGCAGTCGGCACCATAAAAAGCCGTGTCGGACGCGCGCGTGCGGCGCTCACCTCTATGCTGGAAGATGGCGACATTCCCCAGCGGTCCATCGGCGACGCACGGGCGCACCGGGCGATCTTGCAAGAATTGGACGATGTGGCAGCGGGCAAAGGTATAGCGACAAAAGTGTAACGGCCCGGCCGTAATACGACTGCCTATCTTGCTCTGCAGCCCGATCATCGCCAAACAGTGTGGCGATGGACAACCAAAACCCCAATGCCGCACCAAACGCAGAGTCCGACAAAGCTCTGGGCAGCAAGCGGCTGGCCTTCGCCCAGCAGGAATTGCGCCTGATTTCGGCGTTGGTGCTGCTGCTTGGTTTGGGGCTGTTCCTGGCTTTGCCATTTGTACTGTCGATCGGGTCTGTAGTTTTCTTGCCGGTTACCACCGCCATCGTGCTGACGATCATATTGTCACCGTTGGCGGATAAGCTTTCCAGCTGGGGCGTGCCCAACGTTTTGGCGTCTTTATCGGCTTTGCTCATTTTCTTCGCAGTCTTGCTGCTGGCGCTAGCGTTGATCCTGCAACCGGCGGTTGAGCTGTTCGACAGCGTGCCCGCGATGGCGCAGCAAGTGGCCGACCGGTTCGGTGAATTGAAAGACGAGTTTGCGTGGATAGCGTTAGCCAATGAACAGCTATCGCTGCTTATGGGCCAATCGGGCGCGACCGAGGTTGTGCTGGCCAGCCCTTCGGTCATCCAGCAATTGGCATTTGCTACTCCAAGCCTGCTGATCGAAACGTTGCTGACCCTGCTGATGGCATATTTCATGATCCAAGGCCGGGTTAGCCTTCGCCGCCATTTACTGTTTGAACGCGCCAGTCACGGTACCAGCATCAAAGCAGCCCGTGTTATGCGCGAAGTCCAAGATCGCGTCGCAGCCTACATCCTTACCGTGGCCTGGATTAATGGATGTGTCGGCGTGATTGTTGCCTTGGGGGCCTGGATGCTGGGCGTAGACGCGCCAGTAATGTGGGGCGGATTGGCGGCATTGCTCAACTTCCTTCCTTATATCGGGCCTTTGTTGATGACCGCCCTGCTGACATTGTTCGGCATCGGTACCGCAGAAACGCTGGTTCTGGGCTTCATTCCGGCGGCCGCTTATCTGGGTCTGCATACCGTCGAATCGAACGTAGTCACCCCATCTATCCTTGGCGCGCGGTTCACTATGAACCCGGTGATGATCCTGATTGCGCTTAGCTATTTCTCATGGATTTGGGGCGTATTTGGCGCCCTGCTTTCGGTGCCGATATTGCTCATGCTGACGGCGTTTTTCGATCATGTCGGGAAGCCCAACCTGATCGGGTTTATATTTGGGGAACCGCTATTCGCCAGCAATCTCCTCGCCTTGGGCGACGACAACGCCGTATCTGATCGGCGCGCATAAAAAAGCCCGCCTCGCCAATAGGCGAAGCGGGCCTTCCAATTGCAGTTAGAGCTTACGCGTATTGCCAAGCAGTTCCGCGGGCCAGGTTTTCTGAGGCAAACGCCCAGTTAAGCTTGCCGTCAATCACAGCCTTCAAATAGGCTGGGCGCGCATTCTGGTGATCAAGATAATATGCATGTTCCCACACATCGATGGTCAAGAGCGGGTTAAAGTCGCTATCTGCCAGAGTGTCGCCATCATGCGTTTCTTCGATGGACAGCTTGCCGTCTTTTTCGGCAAGCCAGACCCAACCGCTGGCGAAGTGACCCACGCCGCGATCAGCCAATTGTGTTTTCAATTCTTCGACAGAACCAAACGCTTCGTTGATCTTTGCTGCAAGCTCATCCGATGGTGCTGTGCTCTCTGGTGCCATTGAGTGCCAGTAAAACGCGTGGTTCCATGTCTGTGCAGAGTTGTTGAAGAGACCTTGATTGGTACCACGTGATGCCACGATGACGTCTTCCAAAGACGCATCCGCATGTGCGGTCCCTTCAATCGCAGCATTGGTTTTGTCGATATACGCCTTGTGGTGTTTACCGTGGTGGAATGACAATGTCTCGGCGGAAACCGCCGGTGCCAGTGCAGTGTCTGCGTAAGGCAGATCGGGTAGTGAAAAAGCCATGATAACTCCCTAAATTTCTCAGTCTAAAATTACGATGTTGGTTCCTAAACGCATAGCACGCGAAAGGGTTGCAAAAAATTCACGGTTTATTGCGAACCTGATCGACAGTGGCCGTAACCGCCACATTCATGGTCACATTGGCCAGCGTTCGCATAATATCGGGTAACATTTCAACCGCGACCAGCAGCGCCAGCGGTTCAACCGGAACGCCCATTGCCAAAGCGATAGGGCCGATGGAAACCACAAAGCTGATCGACCCCGGTAGGCTGACCGATCCGACACTGATAATGAACGCCACCGCGATACCGATCATCAGGACCGGCAAGCTCAGTTCAATCCCCGCCAAATGGGCCACATAAATCGCCACCGCCATATTCATCGCCGGGCTGGTAGCGCGGAAAATCGCTACCGCTAGCGGCAAGACAAAATCTGCCGTGGCATCGGGAATGCCCAATCGTTTGGCACTGGCCAGCATGGCCGGAAGGCTCGCCAATGAACTCTGCGTGGAAACCGCGACCGCCTGCGACGGCAAAATAGCCTTCGCAAAAGCCAATGGTAATTGCCGTGCGCCAAACGTCGCCAGCAAATATGCAGCAATCAAAACACAGCCGCCCATTGCTGACACCGCCAGAATGTAATGGGCCAAGGTCGCAAAAGCCCCGCCGCCGCTGCGCGCACCGACACCGACTGCCAATGCAAACACGCCGATCGGGGCAAGCCACAGAACCCATCCGATGATCGTCAGCATTGCATTGGCCAGAGCATGGAAAAACCCGATCAAGGTCGCCCGCTGGCCAGATGGCAGACGAGATATAGCGACCGCAAACAGGGCGAAGAAAATCGTCAAGGGCAGCATCGCGGTTTCCGCCGCAGCCGCGATCAGATTGGGGGCAATAAGAGATTCCAGAAACGCCCATAATTCGGGCACTTGTTGTTCTTCAACCTGTTCCAACGCCAACATGGAAGACGCTGCTTCGGGAATGGGAAATACGGCCAATAATGCGGGCATCAAGAAGGCAGAAACCAACCCGCTGAACACCAACACGCCAAAAACAAGCAACAACATTGTCCGCGCTGTGGCCCCCGCACGCGCAGCTTGTGCCATCTGCGAAATACCCAGCACCAGCAAAGCAGCGACCAGCGGTATAATCGTCATTTGAAGGCCCCGCAGCCACAGTGTGCCAACCAGATTGATCGGCTTGGCCACGGCATCCAGAAAATCGCTCCCGGCCAGCAGCAAGCCAAACGTCAGACCGGCGATTAATCCGCCAAATGTCCACCAGACTGGCAGTTTGATCGATACCAGTTCGACCGGGTCTTGGGCGGTCATGTGCGCCTTATCATCTGTGCCGCCTGTCAAATCATGTCCCCTGAACCATTGATGTGCGAATCGGCACTTCACAACGCGGCCTAATCCCGCCAGAAGCTCGTGGCAAATCTGCGCTCATAGGCTGGGCGCTTTACCGCAGGAAATAATACATGGCACGGAAGTTCTTTGGCACAGATGGGATTCGCGGGCGCACCAACACGGGTGTGATGACTGCAGAAATCGCCATGAGAGTGGGCCAAGCCGCAGGGCGGCATTTTATGCGCGGCGATCACCGTCACCGGGTGGTGATCGGCAAAGACACCCGCCTGTCAGGATATATGATGGAAAGCGCGCTGGTCGCGGGCTTCACCAGCGTCGGCATGGATGTGATTATGACCGGTCCATTGCCAACGCCGGCGATTGCCTTGCTGACCAGAGAGATGCGCGCCGATATGGGCGTGATGATTTCCGCCAGTCACAATTTATACGAAGATAACGGCATTAAGCTGTTTGGACCGGATGGTTTCAAATTATCCGACGCAGATGAACTGGCGATCGAAGAAGCGATCATGCAGGATCAAGAACTTGCACCCGCTGCCAAAGTCGGCCGCGCCCGCCGGATCGACGATGCACAGGGCCGCTATATTCACGCGGTCAAACAGGCGGTGTCCGACAAAACACGGTTTGATGGCCTGAAGGTGGTGGTCGATTGCGCCAACGGTGCAGCCTATCAAGTGGCGCCATCCGCAATTTGGGAATTGGGCGCAGAAGTCATTGCACTGGGCGTTTCACCTAACGGTACCAATATCAATGACGGTGTCGGATCGACCTCGCTTGATGCACTGAAGGCCAAAGTATTGGAAGAAGGGGCAGCCATCGGGATCGCGCTGGATGGCGATGCCGACCGGTTGATCGTTGTCGATGAAAAAGGGCAAACAGTGGATGGCGACCAATTGATGGCGCTGATCGCGACCCGGATGCATGAAAAAGGCGAATTGCGCGGCGGCGGCTTGGTCGCGACGGTCATGTCTAATCTGGGTCTCGAACGCTATATGGAAGCGCAAGGCCTTAAGCTGGAACGGGCCAAGGTCGGCGACCGGTATGTGCTCGAAAAAATGCGCGAAGGCGGGTTTAATGTTGGCGGTGAACAATCGGGCCACATGATCATGCTCGATTACGCGACCACTGGTGATGGAACCACCGCAGCGCTGCGTGTCCTTGCCAGCTTGGTCCGTTCCGGCAAGAAAGCCAGCGAGTTGATGCATCTGTTTGATCCGGTGCCGCAGCTGCTGAAGAATGTACGGTTCGACGGCGGTAAACCTCTGGATGATGCCACGGTGAAATCTGTGATAGCCGAGGCAGAACAAGAACTGGAAGGCACCGGCAGGCTGGTTATTCGCCCTTCCGGAACCGAGCCGGTTATTCGTGTGATGGCCGAAGGCGATGATGCCGCGCAGGTGGAACAGATTGTTGACCGGATTTGTGACGCGGTCCGGGCCGCCGCGTAATGTTAGAAATGTGGCCTGATTGCGAGCGATGCGGGGCAGATACACCGGCCGCCGCAGCCGGAGCTTTCATTTGCAGTTTTGAATGCACATTCTGCGCTGATTGCGCAGACAAGCTGGATGATGCCTGCCCCAATTGCGGCGGCGAACTGATGGACCGGCCAACGCGCTCCCAAAAACTGCAAGAGAAATATCCGGCCAGCACCGAGCGTAAATTTAACGGCGATGGCTAACCCCCTGCGCCCTCCTCCGCGTATTCTGGCCATTGCCGGGTCGGACAGCTCCGGCGGGGCGGGCATTCAGGCTGATATAAAGACGATCACCATGCTGGGCGGTTATGCCATGACCGCAATTACCGCGGTCACCGCACAAAATACAGTGGGCGTGCAGGCAGTGGAAGCGCTAAGCGCCGACATGGTCGCAAAGCAGATAGATGCTTGCACTCAAGATATCGGCGTTGATGCAGTGAAGATTGGAATGCTCGGATCAGCCGACATTGCCAATATCGTTGCAGACAAGTTGGAAACTCTCGCCGTTCCGATCATCTTTGATCCGGTGATGATTGCCACTAGCGGGTCAGTCTTGGCCGATGATGAGACAATTCTGGCCTTTGAACGATTGATGGCATTGGCAGCGCTGACCACGCCCAACTTGGCAGAGCTTAATGCGTTAGGCGGCGATGATGGCATGGCGCGCCGCGATATCGCTTATTTGGCCAAAGGAGGGGATGCTGATGCGGCCACACTTACAGACCGCTTATGCCAGCCCGGCATAGCCGATATCCACTGGTCAGCCGACAAGATCGATACGCGCCACACGCACGGGACAGGCTGCACTTTATCAAGCGCGATTGCCACGTTTTTGGGGCAAGGTTTGGCGCTGGAACAGGCGGTAGAGCGCGGGCGCGATTTCGTCAGGATCGCGCTGCGCAATGCCCCCGAATTGGGCGCAAAAGCCGGTCCGCTGGGCCATCATGCTGTTCGATTGGATCTGGTCGGGGAACCCCGGCTTAACCAGATTACGCTGGCTGCAGGAAACTATGAAGAAGCGGTGCTGTTCTACCGCGCAATTGGGTTAAACCACATCGTCGATAGCCCCTCCAATGGCTATGCCCGGTTTGAAAGCGAAGGCGGCGTCACACTATCAATCTCTACAGGGCATAGCGAAGTCGGCGGCGCATCGGTGTATTTCGAATGCCTCGATGTCGATGCCTATACAGGCATATTGCGCGAAAACGGGATCGCCTGCCCTGCCCCGAAAGATCAAAGTTGGGGCTGGCGCGAAAGCTGGATCAGCGATCCTGATGGCAATCGGATCTGTTTCTACCAAGCAGGCGAAAACCGCCGCTATCCACCGTGGCGGATATAAGACGGACTACCGGTCCAGCTCGTAGAAAGCCGCGATGTGTTTCCATGCGTCATCGGCGGTTTCGCACCAGTGGAACAGTTTCAAATCATCATGATTGATGGTGCCCTCATCTGCCAAAGCTTCCAAATCAACCACCCGGTTCCAGAAGTCTTTACCAAACAACATGATCGGGATCGGCTTCATTTTGCCTGTTTGAATCAGCGTTAGTAGCTCAAAAAACTCGTCAAACGTGCCGAAACCGCCGGGGAACACCGCCACAGCGCGGGCGCGCAGCAGGAAGTGCATTTTGCGCAGTGCAAAATAGTGGAAGTTCAGCGATAGATAGGGCGTGACGTAAGAATTGGGCGCTTGTTCATGCGGCAGAATGATATTGAGGCCGATCGATTCCGCACCAGCATCCGACGCCCCGCGATTGGCCGCTTCCATAATGGACGGCCCGCCGCCAGAACACACGACAAATTGCCGTTTGCCATCTTCGATAATCGATTTCTCGCTGACCATTTTCGCAAGAGCGCGAGCTTCCTGATAATATTTTGCCTTTTCAGCGAGCTTTTCCGCGACCGCCTTTTTCTCAGGCGCAGCATTCGCCACGAGTTCATCCGCCTTGTCAGGAGACGGGATACGGGCCGAGCCATACATCACCAAAGTGGACCCGACGCCCGCCTCGTCGAGGAGCATTTCAGGCTTGAGCAATTCCAGTTGGAAACGCACCGGGCGTAATTCATCGCGCAGCATGAAGTCTGTGTCCCGGAACGCCAATTGATAGGCAGGATGCTGGGTCTGCGGCGTGCTTTCCGGGCTGGCTTCTACAAATTTGGTTTCTTCATCGGCGCGGTAGAATTTGCGGCCGGAAATATCATGTTCGTTCGTTTTGTCTGTCATCTCTCCGCCACTAATGCCGAAGGGGAAACCGGGCAAGCACAGATACACCCGCGCACTCCGCGCTTGCCCAAACGAAGCAGTCGCGGTAGCACTATGGCCAAGTCCTCGCGAATTTCTCGCGAGAGGATAATGAAAGTACTGATAATGGCGGATTTTCCTCCGCCGGACACACACAAAAGGACTGGCCAAAGAGGGGCCGATAAGTCCGGCAAAGTAGCAGATTTTCGCTACCGCTCCCCCTCCCAGTCCGCCAAGCGCAAGCGTGGTCAAGGCCGCAATAGCAGGCCTGCGAGCAGCGCAGCACACGAAGCGAGCGCCCAGAACACATTTACCAACAAGCCGTCCCATCGGCCCCATAATCGCAAACAGGCCTATGCTGCTTTGGATCTCGGGACCAATAATTGCCGGCTGCTGATTGCGCGGCCATCGGGTGAGAATTTCACGGTTATCGATGCCTTCAGCAGAGTGGTGAAGCTTGGCGAAGGTCTCGCCATGTCGGGCCGCCTGAGCGATGCAGCGATGGACCGCACATTGGCTGCGCTCGGCGTGTGCGCCGACAAGCTTCGCCGCCGCAATGTGCACTTGGCCCGCTCCGTCGCGACCGAGGCTTGCCGCCGTGCATCCAACGGGCCTGCTTTTATTGAAAAAGTGAAAGAGCAAACCGGTATTGCGCTGGATATAATCTCGGCAGAAGAAGAAGCCCGATTGGCTGTTCTGGGCTGTCATGTTCTGTTGGAAGGCGGAGAGGGTCCCGCCGTTATTTTCGATATTGGCGGCGGCTCGACGGAGTTGGTGTTGATTGAGCCGGGCGACAAGGTGCCGCGGATCATCGACTGGGAAAGCGTGCCGTGGGGCGTGGTTTCGCTGACCGACACGGTGGGTAAGTCCGACGGCGACAAAGATCATCGATTGGCGATCTATGCCGAAATGCGGCGAGTGGTAACAGAGAGTTTTGCGGCTTTTGCAGCGCGTATCGCAGAACGGTCAAGCAACCCCGACACTATCCGCTTGCTTGGCACCAGCGGCACCGTGACAACGCTCGCCAGCCTCCATCTGCAATTGCCGCATTACGACCGGCGCGAAGTGGACGGACTGATTGTGCCATCGGATTCCATGCGCGCGATCAGCACGATGTTATCGGAAATGTCACCCATAGAAAGAGGCGAGCTGCCTTGCATTGGCAGTGACCGTTCTGACTTGGTTGTGGCAGGCTGCGCAATCTTGGAATCGATCATGGACATCTGGCCTGCGGCGAATCTGGGTGTCGCTGACCGCGGTATTCGTGAAGGTATCTTGCGCAGCCTGATGGCCGCCGATGCTGAAGGCGATCAATGTAGACAGAATTTGCGGGACACACGATGAATCGACCCAGTAAAGATGCCGGGCGCCGCGTCCGAACAGGGCGCGGGCGCACTCAATCGCAAGTGCGGTGGCTCGAACGGCAATTGAACGATCCCTATGTCAAAAGAGCCAAGGCAGACGGGTATCGCAGCCGGGCCGCTTACAAACTGTTGGAGCTGGATGACAAGTTCAAACTTCTGCGCGGGTCGAGGCGGATTGTAGATTTGGGGATCGCCCCGGGTGGTTGGGCGCAAGTGGTACGCAAGGTCAGCCCCAAAGCCGCCATTGTCGGCATCGACTTACTCGAAACCGATCCGATCGAGGGCGTAGCTATCTTGCAAATGGATTTCATGGACGATGCGGCACCAGCAGCATTGGAGGCCGCCTTGGACGGACCGCCCGATCTGGTAATGTCCGATATGGCAGCCAATACGGTCGGCCATAAACAAACTGACCATTTGCGGACGATGGGATTGGTCGAAGCCGCAGCCTATTTTGCGACAGAGACGCTGTCAGAAGGCGGCGCCTTTATTGCCAAAGTGCTGGCAGGCGGGACCGATACAGAGCTGCTGAATATGCTGAAGCACCACTTTAAAGTGGTGAAACATGCAAAGCCCCCGGCCAGCCGGAAGGGTTCATCCGAATGGTATGTTGTAGCCCAGGGATTTAAAGGCAGAGACGAATAACGCCCGATCTAAGGGTGTCTCAGGCGTTCTCAGGCTATCTCTAGCCAGCTTACGCGCCGCCTTCTTCCACTTCTGCGGCGGCGTCTTGTTCTGCTTCTGCAGCACCGGCTTCATCAGCCTCTGCTTCCGTTTCAACCGCTTCTGCTGCGCCGTCTTCAGCGCCCGCTTCTTCAACGATCTCTTCAACGTAATCAGGAACAGCCAGATTCTGGTTGGTTCCGTTCATGTACAACGACACGGCTGCACGGTCTTCGATTTTGGAAAGACCGGCGAAGCTCATTTTCGTACCATTCGCAAACGTCTTAGGGCTTTTCAGCCACGCGTTCATATTTTCCCAGTCCCAAACACCGCCATTTTCAGCCAATACTGTGCTGTAAGCAAAACCGGTCGCAGGGTCAGCAATACGCTTGCCCATAATTCCGTAAAGATTCGGCCCGATTCCGTTGGCACCGCCTGGTGTAATGGTGTGACAAGCCGCACATTTCGCAAATACTTTTTCGCCAGCCTCAATCGTCGTTTCTTCCATATTCAGCGCTTGAGCCATCGTCATTTCAGCCTTGCCGCCAGCTTCCTCGGCAACTTCGACTGCATAACCCAGGGTTTCAGGGCGTTCAGTCTCGAACACCACTGAAGAAATATATGAGAGGCCCAAAGCGATAATGCCTGCGAACAGGACCCATCCGGAGGCTGTGTTAAAACGATCGTCCATGCGTCAATATTCCGCGTAAATTAGCTGGTGTGATTGGCGCCGCTTTAGGGAGTAGATTGCAAGACTGCAAGGCCCACAATTGCATCATTTGTTGCATTGATCGCACGCTGTGCCCGCGAAATCGACCCGCGATACAAATCACTTTCGATATTGCCCGCTCGCGATCCCGCCGTTAGTCGGACGGTCAATGCATAGTTTTCCTAAACCCGCCCTCGAAATGGTCGAGCAATTGCAACAGGCCGCGATGGCCCAGCCGGAGCGCGCCATCGCATTTCAGGGTTCGCCGGGCGCCAACTCCCATCGCGCTGCCAATGAATGGGCCCCGGAGGCTTTACCACTTCCCTGCTTCAGCTTTGCCGACGCGATTGATGCGGTGAAAGACGGGCGCGCGGGCTGTGCGATGATCCCGATCGACAATTCGCAAGCCGGACGGGTGGCGGACATCCATTTTTTGTTGCCCGAAAGCGGATTGTCGATCGTGGGCGAGCATTTCCTTCGCATTCGCCATGCTTTGATGGCCCTGCCCGGTGCGAAAGGTCCGCTAAAAGCTGCCTACAGCCACCCACATGCACTGGCACAAAGCCGGCTTTTCTTGCGTGAGCGGGGAATTGTCCCCCTGAGCTTTGCCGATACTGCGGGTGCAGCGGCCCATGTTGCCGAACTCGCCGATCATAGTCTGGCAGCCATCGCGCCGGTTCTGGCGAGCGATCTCTATGATCTGGAGATCGTCGAGAATAATGTAGAAGACAGCGACGACAATACGACGCGGTTTGTCATTCTTGCACCGCAGCCGCTCGACCCCGCAACCCTTACCGAGGGTACGGTGATGACAACTTTCATCTTTGAGGTCAAAAACATCCCGGCCGCGCTGTATAAAGCGATGGGCGGATTTGCGACCAATGGCGTGAATATGACCAAACTGGAAAGCTACCAAAAGGGCGTGAGCTTTTCTGCAACGACATTCTATGCCGATATTATAGGCGCACCAGGCGATCCCGCGGTTGACCGTGCTCTCGAAGAGTTGGCGTTTCATTGTAAAGAACTGCGCATATTGGGTTCATACCGTCAGGCACGGCCCCGCGGTTAGCTGACCTGCCCTTTACGCCAAAGGGTGGCAGAAGGCAGGAGCGGCGGGCCCAACCGTTGACGGCGATTGCTATTGAAAATGAGTGGTTTGACCGGAGCTATAGCTTGCACCGGTTGAGACGCTCTGCCACCACTGCAGCTGTGACTACGCCAACAGGCCCTATTGCGACCAACGAAGCGCCTCAAGCCGATGGCGGTTATGAAGCCGTGCGCGGCGACGAGACGATCCAATACAAGCCGATTGAAACCCCAGAACCCGTGCAGCCGCCAAGTTGGCTGAAGGATGTGGAGGAATTTCTCAGCAACGTCTTTACGCCCGTTGCGGAGTTGTTTGGTGCCTCCTGGCCAGTGTTCAAATGGGTGCTGATTGCGGGCGCAGCGCTGTTATTACTGTATATTCTTTGGAAGTTGCTCGCGCCGATATTGGATTTGCGGGCTAGCCAGTCACCTGAAATTGAGGAAGAGTGGGTCCCGCAGCAGAGCGACGCCATCGCTTTGCTCGAAGATGCCGACCGGTTGGCGGCAGAGGGGCAATATGACGCAGCCACCCATTTGTTGTTGCAACGCAGTGTCGGTCAGATTGCGTCTGCAAGACCGGAATGGGTTGAACCTTCCAGCACAGCGAGAGAGCTGGCAGCCCTACCCGCCTTGCCAGAAGCAGCCCGGATCGCATTTGGCACCATTGCGAGCCGTGTTGAAAACAGCATTTTTGCGCTAAAGACGCTGGGTAAAGACGATTGGCAGGCGGCCCGCTCAGCCTATGCCGATTTTGCGTTGCAGAGCCTGCGGGGCAAAACCCGATGAGCGCATCTGCCACCCCCCGTGCTTTTGACCCGAAAGTGGTCTTTGGTTTGCTGCTATTTGGTGCCGTGGCCTTTATCGCGACCTTGTATTTTATTGGCACAGGACAGACCAGCAGCGGCGGCAGCAATAATGGCGGCGCTCACGGGTCGGGCAAAGGCCTCAATGGCTACGCCGCCATCGCCCAATTGTTGGAAGAGCAAGGACACGACGTCTCTTTATCGCGAAGCCAAGGCCGGCTGAAAGACGAAGCCCTGCTGATTCTTACCCCGCCATCCTTCGCTGAGGCGGAGGATATTCAGGCCATCATCGATGATCGGCGATATTTGGGTCCGACCATAGTCGTGTTGCCCAAATGGTTCGCTCGCCAAGTAGAGCCGACCCTGTCGGGGGATACCAAAAAGGGATGGGTTGCTTTGCTCGGCAGCAACCCACCGGGCTGGGTCGAAGGCCTTGAACAACCGCTGGATATTGCTGCCACTATCGCAGATATGCAGGGCCAAGCCGTCCATTGGTCTGGGCTGGGCAGCGCAGGCACTTTGCCTGACCCCACCCAAGTTATGTCACTTGCCGGATCAGATTTTCAAGCCTTGGTCAGCAAGCCAAATGGCGACGTGCTGATAGGGTATATCCAGGATGGCGCATCATACGCTGCACTGGATGAAGCGGCAGGTATTGCAGATAATCAGCCCGCCCAAGCCGAACCGGAATATGATGAATATGGATACCGGATAGAAGGTGAAGACGAATATTATGACGACGATTACTACAATCCGAAATGGCCGGTAGTTTTTGTGGCCGAGCCAGATCTGTTCAACAATTATGGTTTTGCCGATCCGGCGCGGGCTGCATTGGCGCATGAAGTTGTCGATCTGGCCATGAATAATGAAGACCTGCCGGTGGTATTTGACCTCACTCTTAATGGTTTGGGTGCAACACAGAACCTTCTGACGCTGGCGATTACCCCGCCATTTTTGGCAGCGACATTGTGCCTGCTCATCGCGATGATCGTGATTGCGTGGCGGGCATTCCGGCGCTTTGGGCCCGCAATTGCAGAGGGCCGCTCCATTGCGTTTGGCAAAGCGCAGCTGGTCACAAACAGCGCCGGCTTCATCCAGCGCAGCCGCCGGTTGCATTTGCTGTCAGCCCCCTATCTGGACATGACCCGTGAACGGATTGGCCGCGCTTTGGCCCTGCGCAATCCTGATGATGACACCATCGACGCCGCTCTGACAAAGCGCTTTCCGCAGGCTCCGTCCTATCGCCAAAGTGCTGCAAATCTGCGCAGCGCCCGAACACCAAACGACATTCTGCGCGCTGCCGCTGCGCTTAAATCCCTCGAAAGGATGATCACCCAATGACTATGAGTTTAGCCGATGTGCGCAGCATGGCCGACGCCATCAGAGGCGAAGTAAGTAAGGCTGTCGTCGGTCAGGATGCGACCATAGACCACTTGCTGGTGGCATTAATCAGCCAGGGACACGTTCTGCTCGAAGGTCCGCCGGGGACAGCGAAAACCTTTCTGGCCCAGTGCTTTACTGCGGCTCTTGGCCTTGATTTCGGGCGCATCCAGTTCACGCCCGATCTGCTGCCCGGCGACATTTTGGGTTCTAACCTGTTCAACTTCCAAACCAGCAGTTTCACGCTGACACGCGGCCCGATTTTTTGCGAGTTGCTGCTCGCCGATGAGATCAACCGGACGCCGCCCAAAACACAGGCGGCATTGCTCGAAGCGATGCAGGAACGGCGCGTAACGCTGGATGGCGAAACCCACGCCTTGCCGGATCGGTTCATGGTTGTCGCCACGCAAAATCCGATCGAGAACCAAGGCGTCTATCCGTTACCCGAAGCGCAGCTGGACCGGTTCCTGTTTAAACTGCTGGTCGATTATCCAACGCTGGAACAGGAAACTGCAATCGTCAGCCGCTTCGGTGACAAAAGCGGACCGCAGCGCGCCGCAGATTTTGGCATCACAGCGGTCACAGACCCTGCAAAACTTGCCGAGGCGAGCAGCGCGTTGTCTGCCGTCACCGTGGCAGGGGAAGTCACGGATTATATCGTTCGGCTGATCAGAGCGACGCGTGAAAATGCCGAATTGTCGAGCGGTGCCAGCCCGCGTGCTGCCGTATTACTGGCCAATGCAGCCCGCGCCCGCGCGGCTTTGGCGGGCCGGGATTATGTTATTCCTGACGATGTAAAGGCACTGGCCACATCTGTTTTACGGCACCGTCTTGTGCTCAGCCCTGCCGCAGAAATTGAGGGACGCCAGGTCGAAGATCTGGTGGCCGATCTGGTCGAAAGCACAGAAGCGCCCCGCTAAGGGATTGATCAGGGACAGCAGAAACAACACTCGTGAATTTTCCCATCCTCCCTACTGGCCGAACGGCATGGCTGGCAGCTCTCGCCGCGCCGATTGCGCTGATTATTGCAGCCACAGCGCCTGATGCCTGGCTGATTGTGCCAGCGGCGGCTGTCGCTTTGCTCGTACTCGTGCTGCTGGATGGTTTACTGGCGGGCAAGTTGGTCGATTCCCGTATTATTCATCCCGCCGATAGCGAGGTGGGTGAGCCATTGAAGCTTGGATGCTTGGCGGAATTTGCGGGCCGTAGCTCGCGCGCCCGGCCGGATGTGGCCCTATCGGTGGACACACGGTTGCAGCCGGATGGCCGGATCGAAATGCCGCTGGGCCAATCCGCCGACAGTGACAGTTGGTATGGCGAGGCTAAACCCGTGCCCATCCGGCGGGGGACAGCACCCATCACAAAAATGTGGCTTCGTTGGGCCGGGCCGCTCGGCTTAGGTGCGCGGCAAATATCGCAGGAACTGGATCAGGAAATCCGGATTTGGCCCGATCTGTCTCCAGTCCGCTCTCCAGAACTCCAGAACTATCTGCGTGATGCGCAATTTGGCCTGATCGCGCGGCGCATTCGCGGCGAAGGCACACAATTTGAAGCGCTGAGCGAATATGAAGCAGGAATGGATCGGCGGCGGATCGATTGGAAAGCCAGCGCCCGTCATACCAAGCTGTATGCCCGCGAAAATGAAAGCGAGCGCAACAACCAGATCATTTTTGCCTTCGATTGCGGACAGGCAATGTGCGAACCGGTTGACGGTTTACCGCGGATTGACCGCGCGGTCACAGCAGCGCTGACGGCATCTTATGTTGCGCTGAAAGGCGGGGACCGCGTGTCTTTGTTCGGCTTTGCCCAGCGTCCCGAAGTGATGACCCCGTTTGTCGGTGACACACGCGCATTTTACCAATTGCAATCCGCAGCAGCCGGGCTGGATTATCATGCAGAGGAGCCCAATTTCACATTGGCATTGGCATCGCTCACTGCAAAATTGCAACGCCGTTCGCTGATCATATTGTTTACCGACTTCACCGACCCGACCGGCGCGGAAATGATGATCGAAAGCGTCGGGCGCTTGGTTGAAAAACATCTCGTGCTGTTTGTCACAATCGAAGATCAGGAACTGTCAGAATTGGCTGATACCCAGCCCAATACTCTGGATGACCTGGCCGTGGCGGTCACTGCCGATACGCTGGCCAAACAACGCGCGGTTGTGCTGCAGCGGCTGCGCCAGATGGGTGTCGATATTATTGAGGCACCGTGGGATCAAATCGGATACCGGTTGATCGATTCCTACCTCAATATCAAACGCAGTGGAGCCATCGGATGAAAGTGCCCACCCTCGCCATGTTTAGCAAACCCAGCGAAATGGCGACCGCTCCGTCAATCGAGAAGGCCGCTCTGCGGTCCGATCGATTCCGGTTGGAGAGAGAGGCAGATTGGCAGCGGCTTGATGCGATATTGCTCAAGCTGGAAAAAGGGCGTCTGCGCAAACTGCCCGATGAAGATGTTCTGGCGTTGCCGGCGCTGTACCGAATGGCTGCATCCAGCCTTTCCGTGGCGCGCGAAACCTCTCTCGACGCAGCGACCCTGACATATCTTGAGACATTGGTGCAGCGTGCCTGGTTTCAGGTTTATGGCCCAAGACAGGGATTGTTTGCGTGGTTCCGCAAGTTTCTGGGCGGCCAGCTTAGCCGGTCAATCCAGGCCATCTGGCTGGACATCTGCATCGCATTATTTGTGATGGTTGCTGGCGCGATCACGGGCTGGTTGCTGGTGGCGCAGGATACCGAATGGTATTACCGCCTTGTTCCCGGCCAATTCGCGGACACACGCGTGCCAGGGGCCAGCCGCGAGGTGCTGCTGGAAAGTCTGAAAGTGGAAGATAGCGCCTCTGGCCTGTCCGCGTTTGCGGCCCAGTTGTTCACCAATAATGCCGGCGTTTCTATCCTTGCGTTTGCGCTGGGTTTTGCATTTGGCATCCCATCGCTGATGCTGCTCATCCACAATATGGCAGTGCTGGGGGCGATGCTGTGGTTGTATAATAGCCAAGGTCTGACTTGGGAATTCGCCGCATGGCTGAGCGTCCACGGAACGACAGAGCTGTTTGCGATCTTGCTGGCCGGGGCGGCGGGGATGCATATCGGGCGCAAGATGGCATTTCCCGGCCAACGGTCCATCATTGCCGCTGCTGCCGAAAGCGGACAGCGCGCTGCCCAAGTGATGATCGGTGTCGTTTTGATGCTGGTCTTTGCCGCATTGCTGGAAGCGTTCCCGCGCCAATTGGCAGGAACAGAGGCCCGCGCCATCATCGGCATCTTTATGCTGCTGTTCTGGATGGCGTATTTCTTCGGGTTCGGACGCAGTAAAAAAGGCGCCGCGCAATGAGCGCGTCCCGCCTCCCATCCCAATTGCGAGAGCGCCGCGCAAAACGGCAACGCGTGATGATAACGCCAGAGGGCGTTGGATTGCCGCTAACCATCGCATCACGGGCGAACCGGGCCGGCGCGTTGATGCTCGATTTCATGATCCTGTTCATGACCACGCTGACGATCACGCTGGTGATTGTCTTTGTTGTGAGCGGGTCTGTGGTTGAGAGTAATCTGGAGGAACTACCCGGATCGGTCGAGTTTCTGTTCGTATTATGGTCGCTCATGTGGTTTTTCGCGTGGAACGGCTATTTCATGTTTTTTGAAATGGGCCCGCGCGGAGCAACACCGGGCAAACGTATCGTCGGGGTCAGGGTGGCATCGCGCGACGGAGACCGGTTGACGCCGGAAGCGGTTATTGCCCGCAATCTGCTGCGGGATATCGAGCTGTTCCTGCCGCTGGTTCTGATCCTGTCCGCACCAACAGGCGAAGGCGGCCCGGCAGGATGGGCGGCAATGGTCTGGTTTGCTGTGTTCCTGCTATTTCCGTTCTTCAACAAAGACGCGATGCGAGCAGGGGACTTGATTGCAGGCACTTGGGTCGTTGATGCGCCCAAGCAAAAACTGGTCGATGTTCTGTCGACCGAAGGCGCTGCGGTAGCAGGTGCAAGCACGCTCACCGGCGCACAATACAAATTCGGTGACGATGAATTATCCGTCTATGGCGAATATGAATTGCAAACTTTGGAACGGGTTCTGCGTGACGGCAAAGCCGAGGCGGTAAGCGCCGTGGCGGACACAATTTGCCGCAAGATCGGCTGGAACCCCGGATCGGGTGACGAACGCGCCTTCTTGGAAGCATTCTACGCCCAGCTGCGGGCGAGACTGGAAACCGATATGCGCTTCGGCAAACGCAAAGCAGATAAGTTCGCATGACCGATTTCAGCCTTCGTCTGGATGATCTCAGCGGCGCAGAAACAACTGCTTTGCTCAAACTCCACCTTGACGAGATGCATCAGTGGTCGCCTGCCTGTAAGATCAATTCGCTGCCGGTGGAGAGGCTCAAGCAGCCTGACGTTACTTTCTATTCCGCGTGGTCGGATGGAGCGCTGGCTGCGTGCGGCGCTATCAAACATCTTGATGACCACCGGGGAGAGCTGAAAGCCATGCGGGCAGCCCCCGAATTTCGGGGTCAGGGTGCAGGCGAGGCAATTTTGATCCATTTGCTCGATGTTGCGAGGGATCGCGGGTACGATTGGGTGGGCTTGGAAACCGGCGCCACTCAGCCCTTTCAGCCCGCACACCGCCTCTATCAAAAGCATGGCTTCGCGGTCTGTCCGGCGTTTGATGATTATGTGTCAGATGAGTTTAGCCTGTGCATGGGATTGTCACTGCGATGACTACGCGGCGGAACTTTGTCACCGGATCGGCAGCATTGTTTGCCAGCGGGTGTATCCCGCTTGATGCCAGCCAAAGCGTGCGCGTAGCGAGCCAGTTCAGGATCATAGAGGCTGCCGCCGGGGGAACGTTGGGTGTTGCCATCCGCAATACAGCCATCGGCCAAATAACATCCTATAATGGCAATGCGCTGTTCCCGCATTGCTCGTCCTTCAAAATGTCTCTGGCCGCCTTGGTGTTGCTGCAAGACCAGCGGGGGATCGTCAGCGCAGATGAGCGCGTGACTTGGACTGAGGACGATTTGATGTTCGTCTCCCCGTTCACCACACGCCGTTTGAAAGACGGGGCAACGTTGCGCGAATTGGCCGAATTCACCCAAAAATATAGCGACAATGCCGCTGCCAACATCCTTTTAAAGCGATTTGGCGGCCCCCAAAAACTGACGGCATTTTGGAGAGCGTTGGGAGATGGCGTCAGCCGTCTAGACCGCACAGAACCCGCGCTTAACAACGTACCGGTCGGGGAACAGCGCGATACGACCAGTGCCAATGCGATGGCAGGCACACTGACGGCCATATTGTTCGGGAACACATTATCGCAGGCCAATCGCGACACTCTCAAACAATGGATGGTCGACACGCCCACCGGGCGGGACCGTGTCCGCAAGGGCCTGCCCAGCACATGGGTCGCTGGCGATAAGACGGGAACATCCCTCTGGCCAGGGATGGGCAGTGTGTATGTTGATATCGGCTTTGTAGAGCCGGTGGGTCATGCCCCACTGACCTTCGCTGTGTATTACAGAGCGCGCGATACCCATACCGGCATGGACCCGGCCGCACTGAATGTTTTGGCAGAGGTCGGGCGCGCACTTACGCGGATCGTAAAGTAACAGGTACAGATCGCCAGATCATGTTGTAGGCTGCAAGGTATTTAGAGCCCTACTCGCTGGCGAAAATGGCGACCTCGTTCACACCTGCGCTGGTTGCCCGGCCCCGGTACATTCCCGGTGTGTTGAAGCTAAACACTGCATCACCATCAGGGGTCACGACGATCACACCGCCGGATCCGCCAAGGTCTTTCACTTCTGCCATGACGGCATCGGCTTCTTCTTGAACCGCGATTGCATCGAGGGAAAACTCGCTGGCATGGACCAGATATGTAGGCACGCCGTCCGCATCGAGCGGAACGGAGCGCTGCGCCGCTTCGATATCCGCCAAAAAGCGGTAGCGCAGCCGGGTGCAGATTTCCTGTGCGACGCCAACCCGAATGAAATATTCGCCCGCGCCAGTGGCAGATACCGCGCAAGACCGATTATCTGCATAGGTTCCTGCGCCGATCACCGGCACATCCCCGATCCGGCCCCACCGCTTGCCAGTTAATCCCCCGGTTGAGGTACCCGCCGCAAGGTTGCCTTCTTTATCGAAGGCCACTGCGCCAACCGTGCCAAATTTATGATCGACATCCAGTACGCTTAATTGCTGTTCTTTCATTCGTTCAAGAGCTTCGCGACGGCGTTCGGTTGCGAACCATTCCGGCCCGGCCAGTTCCAGCTTTGCATCTCCGGCAAATTCTTCCGCCCCCGCCCCGCTTAGAAACACATGGCGGCCATCCTGCATGATCGCATTGGCGAGCAGAATCGGGTTCTTAACCGATTTAACCCCGGCCACCGCACCCGCTTTGCGGCTCGCACCATCCATCAGCGCGGCGTCCAGTTCATTTTCGCCTTCCCAAGTGAACACCGCACCGCGCCCGGCATTGAACTTGGCGTCATTTTCCATCGGAACGATTGCTGCTTGGACAGCCTCCATTGCAGTTCCGCCATTTCTAAGGATTTCAGCGCCGGCATCCAACGCTGATTGCAGCGCCGCTTCATACTCGGCCTGCTGCTGGACAGTCATCTTGTCGCGGTCCATAGTGCCCGCTCCGCCGTGAATCGCTATCGACCAAGTTTGATATTCCTCATGCGCATGATCATCGTGGGCGACAGCAAATGATGAAGAAGTGGCAAATGAAAACGCGATAAACGCGGTTAGAAATGTAAAATGGTGCTTCATGGGGTATGATTCTCCGAAAATTCGTGCATTTTACAAATGTCTTTGTGCGCCTTTTCTGACGCACAACAGGGGTGTTACTATTAAATCAGGGCAGCGCCAAACTGGACGCTATCGAACCTTAGGGGAACTATACATATGCCACTCGGTAATTATCAATTCGATCAGGAGCTAGCGGTCAACCTAGCCACTGTGGGCGTCAAAGCGCTCCTCATTCTCATCGTGACTTGGCTACTTGCAAAAGCGGCGAAATGGACTTTTGCAAAACTCGTCGACAAGATCTCTTTCCTCCAGCGCGGCACATCGACGGGTACATCCGTCGGCGAATCGCTTGGCAAAATTGTTTCGCTGTTCATTTGGCTGTTTGGTCTGCTGGCCATTCTGCAAGTGTTTGAGCTTGATGCGGTTGCCACACCGATCAACAACTTGCTCAACAACATGATGGATGTGATCCCGAACCTTCTCGGCGCTGGCATCCTATTGTTCGTTGGTCTGATGATTGCAGGCATCGTTCGCGACATCGCAACCACTGCCATGCAGACTGTTGATCTGGACAAGTGGGCCAATAAAGGCGGCGTAGATAACGTCACCGGCAACACTACAATCAGCAAAACAATCGGCACAATTATCTATGTGTTCATCGCTATTCCGGTTGCGATTGCAGCACTTGGCGTATTGAATATCGCAGCCATTTCTGGCCCGGCGACCGAAATGCTCGGCATGATCTTGAATGCTATCCCGAACATCATCGCTGCCGGCGTTCTGCTGGGTGTAGGTTACATGATCAGCAAGTTCGCTGTTGGTATCCTGTCAGAACTGCTGTCAGGTCTGGGTATTGACCGTTCGGTCGATGCAATGGGTCTGTTGCCAGCTGGTACCAGCGCTTCCGGCGTTGTTTCACGGATCGTCCAGATTGCCATCATCTTGTTCTTCGCAATTGCGGCGACCAAGCTGCTCGGCTTCCCTGAACTGACCAACATCCTGAACACAGTGCTTGAGCAAGGCGGTAACGTAATGTTCGGTGCAGTCGTCATCGGTATCGGTTTCTTGATTGCTAACCTTCTCGCCAACATTGTTGGCGGTGCAAGCGGTGCATCAGTGGCCGGTTCGGTTGTACGTTATGCCACAATCCTGCTGTTCACATTCATGGGCCTTGGCCAGATGGGTGTTGGCGGTGAAATCGTAGACATGGCGTTCGGCGCATTGGTAATCGGCGGCGCTGTTGCCGGTGCTCTCGCCTTCGGTCTTGGCGGACGCGATTGGGCAGCCAAGAAGCTGGAGCAAATGGACGGTGACGCACCTGCCAAAGCTCCTGCAAAGAAACCAGCTGCTCGCAAGACAGCAACCAAAGCGAAGTAAATTCGCCAAAATAGCCCTTCACAAAAAGGGTCGCACATAAGTAGGGGCGTAGGATCATGATCCTGCGCCCCGCTTTTTTGGAAGACATCCCCGCGCTGGCAGAACTGGGCCGCAGCAGTTTTTGCGCCAAGTTTGCGCATCTTTATTCTGCCGAAAATCTCGATCCATTTCTGGAGCAGGTCTATTCGATCGATGGTGTCACCAGCGATTTCAACCAGCCAAACCTGATCTATCAATTGGCGGAAGATGAGACGGGATTGATCGGCTTTTGCAAGATCGCCCGCCGCAGCAGCTATGCTGAACATTCAGACGCGAAACGGCCAATGAGCCTTAACCAGCTCTATACAGCGGCTGGTCGGACCGGTCAGGGGATCGGTGCTGCGCTGACCGACTGGGCCATAGCGGAAGCCCGCGAACATAGCGCCGATGCCGTCCAGCTATCCGTCTATAGCGAGAATTATGGTGCGCAGCGTTTCTATGCGCGGTACGGTTTCACAAAAATTGCGGATATCGGCTTCTGGGTCGGCAACCAACGCGATGCAGAGTTTCTATACGAGCTGAGACTGGATTCTTAGCCGCACCTTACAGGAGAAGATGATGACCGATTTTGGCGCGACAAGCACGGCTGACGAAGTGCTGGAAGGCAAAGACCTGACCGGAAAACTCGTTTTCATCACGGGCGGCGCATCCGGTCTGGGCCAAGAAACGGCACGCGCAATGGCCGCCAAAGGGGCGCATGTGGTGATCGCCGCGCGTGACCAAGCCAAGCTGGACGAAGCCGCACAAGCCATTCGCGATGGCAGCGGCAGTGATGCGGTGGAAACGATCCTGTGTGATTTGGCTTCTCTCAGCAGCGTGCGCGCCTGCGCCAAAGAAACGAATGAACGCTTCGACCGGATCGATCTGATGATCAACAATGCTGGCGTAATGGCCTGCCCTTTTGCCACAACTGCTGACGGTTTCGAAATGCAGTTCGGGACCAATCATATTGGCCATTTCCTGCTGACCAATTTGCTGGTGCCCTTGATCAAGAAAGGCACACAACCGCGGATCGTGAACCTTTCCAGCCGCGGCCATGTCTTTGCGGATGTGGACCATGATGACCCTAATTACCAAAACCGCGAATATGAAAAATGGGCCGCCTATGGCCAATCAAAGACGGCCAACATCCAGTTTACTGTTGGGTTGCACAGCCGCCTCGCGCGGCATGGCATCCAATCATACGCTCTGCACCCGGGCGGTATCATGACCAATCTGGGACGGCATATGACCCAGGAAGATATGGAATGGATGACCAAGCGCGTGAAAGAAAATGCCGGTGATGGGCCCGGCCTGAAGTCTATTCCGCAAGGTGCGGCCACGACCTGCTACGCTGCAACGGCGGCGGAATTGGACGGACAAGGCGGCGTCTATCTGGAAGATTGCCATGTCGCCGCGATAGATGATGTCAGCCAGAAAGATGGCGTGCGATCCTACGCTCTCGATCCTGCCAAAGCCGAACGGTTATGGGCCGTGTCAGAACAGATGGTAGGCGAAACATTCGCCTATTGATCCGTTCTGGCAGGCTTACTCGTCCAGAAACGCCTTCACCAACGCGAAAGTGTCTTTGGCCTCTCGGGTAAAGGTCAGCGCCATGTAAACATGCGGCCCGCCTTCATATTCGTATAGCTTGGTCGGCACCCCGGCAGCGCGTGCTTTGTCCGCAAAAGTGCGGCTATCGATAACGAAAATATCGTGCCGCCCTTGGAAAATCGCGATTGGCGGCAGGCCTGCCAAATCTGCATTTAGCGGGCTGGCATGGGGATGATCGACCCCGCGATCCCCGGCCCACCACTCGCCCAGTACTTTGACGCTGTCTATATCGAGAATAACGTCCTTATCATTCACATTGCGGGCCGCCGGGTCAGTCATAGCCATATCGAGCCACGGGGCGAACGGGATCAGTTTTGCCGGCAATGACTTACCCGCATCACGCCGCTGGATCGCGAGCGACACGGCCATATTGCCGCCTGCACTGTCGCCGCACAATGCGACTTTATCATCGCCCCATTCAGCCGCGACCGTCTCATATACCGCGGCCGCCTGCTTGTTCGCCGGGTGATAATCATGCTCCGGAATGATATGATAGAGCGGCACACTGATGCTTGCCCCCGTGCTTTCGACCATCGCAGCCACCAGCGGCCAATGCTCTTTGAACATCGGCATATAAAAACCGCCACCGTGAAAATAGATAATGTGCCAGGCACCCTTCCCCGCTTTGGGATGTAGAGTGACAACCGCTTGGCCTTCTGCTTCCCACAGCTCCACGTTGAAACGCTGCTTAAAACTATCTGGCATCGGCGCGTCTGCGGGCAAAGCACGTGTTGGAACATTGGCTTTGATCGCGGCTGCATCGCTAAAGTCGCTGCCGCGTTTGGCGATAACCCATTCCATCAACCGCATCCGCAGGCTGGGTTTGGCAAACCGAAGTTCAAAGGTTTCGCTATTGGTCACACATTCTCTCCCCACTATCTATCAAGAGAGCCGGATCAGAACGCAAGGTCAAGCAGATAGAGGGGTGCGACCGTCTATTTGGTGATCGCCGCAATCAATCCGTTATGCAACCAGCGGCCCAGCATGGCACCCGATTCTGCGATCGCCTCTTCCTCGCCCAAGGATTCCACCAGATATGCGCACATCGCGCCATAGGTTGATCCGTTCCGCATCATCTGCAGCGCGCGGCCTTCTGCATCACTCACTTGCATGAAGACGGGTTTCACCCCTTCACGCCAAACAACCAGATGCATCGGCTGTGCCGATATGACTTCAGGCCGGTCTTCTGCGGCAAGCTCTTCCTCACCAGCGAGTGCCCGCCACAGCGCACCCACATCGTGCCGGACCAAGCGCTGGTCCGTACCGGGCAGAAACGTCAACTGCATATTGCCCCAGTCTTCTTCCGCGAATGTCGCAGCGAGTTTGCCCAGATCCTCGGCCACCATCGGAACCGCATCTGCCGCCACAAACGCGCGGTGCATGGCCCATTCCAGCCAGCCAAGTTCGGCCACTTCGGGATCGCCAGTGAACAGCTCTCGCAAAGTCTCGGGAAAACCATCCCCGGCGTCATCCAAGGTCCAGCTATTGGGCGGGCGATTGATCAGATGATGCGCTGCGGCCTGGCGGAATGCATCTTCGCCAGCCCATTTCGCCGTGCGTTCATATGTGTCACGCAAGGCATCAACCAAACGCGCCCGATACGCATTGCGGTAAATGTCCATCCCCGCGGCATGGCGATCAGTCCATCCTGCTGGCAGCGGATGCTCATCATCCAACACCTGCGCCATAAATTCCTGTTGGCGCTCCCCAAGACTATTCGCGGCTATCATGCTGCAATCCTTTCTGTTGGCCCGTCAGTGGGCCCATCAGTTGGTGACGGACCGGTCGCCAGAGCGCGTGCGCGGTCCAATTCTGTGAGCAGTTCAGGCAGCGGCGGGATGCCATCATCACGTTCGATCATGGTCGCCACATCACCCAATATCCCGCGCGCTTTGGCGTAAAGCTGCCAAACGCCGTCGCACACCAGCGCGTCGTGCGTATCAATCTTGATGTCGCCATCGGTATGGCCAGCCAGATGGATCTGGCGGACCCGATCAGCCGGGATTCCTGCCAGATAATCATCCGCCGAAAAGCCGTGATTATGCGCGCTGACATAAATGTTGTTAACGTCGAGCAGCAAATAACAGCCGGTGCGCAATGACATGGCAGAAAGGAACTCCCACTCTGTCATCTCATCTTCGGGGAATGTCATATAGCTCGAAGGGTTTTCAAACAGCATCGGCCGTCCCAGCGTTTCCTGAGCATGATCAATATTGCTGCAAACCACGTCCAATGCCTCGCGCGTGTAGGGCAGCGGCAGCAAGTCATGGCTGTTATGGGCGCTGGTACGGGTCCAGCATAAATGGTCGGAGACCCATAGCGGATCAATCCGGTTTGCAAGCATTTCCAGCCGGGCCAGATATTCAGAATCAAGCCCGTTTGCTGAACCAATGGACATCGAAACACCGTGCAAAATCACCGGCATTTTCGCGCGTACTTCTTCCAGAATGCGCAACGGATTACCGCCATCAACCATGTAGTTTTCCGAGATGACTTCGACGAAGTCCACCGGCACGTCACTTTCCAGGAAATCCTGATAATGCGTGCGGCGCAGGCCAAGCCCGAAACCGGAAAATGGTGCGATGGTGCTCATACCGTGGTCCCAAAAGACATTTCTAAATAAGAGAAAAGACGACCCGGCGAAGTGTGGGGGAGGGGTTGGGTTTTCGCCGGGTCGCCAAGATCAGCTGACCAAAAAACCGGCCAGCCAAACTGTTGTGTTATGAATTAGCTGATGTCGCCGATTGTGCCGCCAGCAGTCAGACACTCGCCAGCTTTCATCGCTTTGAAGCCGTGGCCTTTACAAGCGTTCTGACCTTTACAGGCGTTCTCAGTCGTCGCGCAGTCGGCATTACCAGCGCAGTCATGGACGCCGTAGCAATGCACAGTGTCATTGGCGTTGATGGCGCGGCCGCTGCTGCCAGCTGGCGCATCAGCTGCAAAAGCTGTTGCAGAAGACAATGCAAGTGCTGCGGCAGTTGCGGCGAAAATTGTGTTCTTAGTCATGATATGATCCTTCAATATTGGGGCCCGTACAATGCCCCGAATATTTGAATTGGGGCGAGCTCTTAAAGTCTGCGTGTCCGTGGGGGACAGGGTGCAATTCGCCATGACTAAGCAAAAGGTTACAGAAAAAGTTCAGCCGAATATTTTTTCGTTTTTTGTAACGATTATCGTCGCTCCTGCGAACTCCTTAATGTTCCCGGCACGATCCGGGGCCAGAAATACAGTCCTCACCGGACGCACGATATTATTCACGCTTAAGGAGAAGTAACATGAACAAGAACAACGTAGCCCGCATCGCTGGTATCGCTCTCGCCGCTGGCGTAACTGCCGGCCTCACTATCACCCCGGCTGCAGCACAAAGCGGAGGCAAAGAAAAATGCTACGGCGTTGCCAAAGCAGGCAAGAACGACTGCGCTGCTGGCCCAGGCACAAGCTGCTCAGGCACATCGACCCGCGATTACCAAGGCAATGCCTGGAAACTCGTCGCCAAGGGTTCTTGCGAAACCATCAAAACACCAAAAGGCAACGGCTCGCTGAAGCCAATCCGCCGCTAAGCACTAGCCGCACAAAACGAGGGAGCTGAGCCATGCAACGCATCACCACTATTTATGACCGGGTAACCGGATTTCTGTCCGGCCGCATTATTGAGAGTTTTGCGTTGTTGCTCACCCGATTGGCTTTGGCCGGAGTGTTTTGGCGCTCCGGCCGGACCAAAGTGGTCGAAGGGACCGCTTTGGAAATCGATGAGACACAATATTATCTGTTTGAAGAGTTCAATCTACCTGGATTGTCGCCGGATATTGCCGTTCCGCTGACCACCTATGCGGAACATTTCTTCCCCATCCTGATAGCGTTCGGGATTGCCACTCGGTTCGGGGCCGCTGCTTTGCTGGTTATGACGGCCGTTATTCAGATTTTCGTTTTCCCGGAAGCATGGTGGGCAGTCCACAGCCTATGGGCCGCTATGGCTCTCGTGTTGATCTCTCGCGGGGCAGGTATATTTTCTTTTGATGCTGCTGTAACCAAACTGCGCAGCCCGGCGAAGTAGCTATCAAGCGACCTTGCAAACACGCTTAAAGGGGCAAACACGCTAAAGGGAGGGTGCCATGATAGCAGATGAAGCAACATTGGCCCGTTTGATGGTCTCTTCTCAAAAGGGAGACCAACAGGCCTACACCGTTTTATTGACGGAAGTGCAATTGTGGCTCGAGCGGTATTTTCGCCGCCGTTGCCCGCCCGCGCAGCTCGATGATTTGGTGCAGGAAGTGATGATGGCAGTGCATAAAAAGCGCGCTACCTTTGACCCGACGCGGCCGTTTCTGCCGTGGCTGGCCGCCATTGCGCGGTACCGCTGGGTTGATCATTTGCGGAAAGTGTACCGCAACGAAGAAGACGCATTGGAAGATTTCGATGCGCCGGAAGATAGTGATGAAGAAGCGGTTCTGGCCCGTATGAGCCTGGAACGCCTGTTTGTGCAAATCCCGGAAAAGCAATCAGAAGTGATCGCTATGGTCAAAATCGAAGGGCTGTCGATCAAAGAGGCAGCCGACAAAAGCGGACAAACAGAGTCCGCTGTAAAAGTGAACATACATCGCGGTCTGAAAAAGATGTCCGCACTTATTGAGAAGGCAGAATAACCATGACACCTGAACGGAAAAGGGCAGCACCCAACCCTTTGATCGCGCAGATGGCGGCAGACCTTAAACCTGTCCGCACGATAAAGTTTCGCGACGGAGTGATCCTGATCGCATTGGCATTCGTGATCACAGTGCTCGGCGTCCATATTGTCGATGGTCTGTGGAAAGGCATCGTTGAAGGCCGGGCATCCGCCTTCTTCATTATCGGAAATGGATTGCTGCTTATCTTGGGTGTCGCCAGCACCAACAGCGTGCTGAAAATGGCAGCACCCCGCGTTGGCAATAGTCATGATGGCCCCAAATGGGCGATGGCGATGGCAGCCGTGCTTCCCCTCGCCGCTTTTGTGACGTTGGCGGGCCATGACCATGGTGGATCAGCCCTGAATGACCCATACGGCCTGACATGTTTTGTGTCTGGCTTGGTCGCCTCCACTGTAACCGCCGGGGCGTTGATCTTTTGGCTTCGCCAAGGCGCACCAGTGTCACCCAATACAGCAGGTATGCACATTGGCGTTGCTTCAACCGCGCTGGGTTCCGTTGCTTACGGCCTTGCTTGCCCACTTGATGGCGTCGTCCATCTCGGTCTGTGGCATGCTGCGCCAGTGCTCGTCGGCGCTATCATTGGCCGCTACGCATTGCCTCCGCTATTGCGCTGGTAAGGGCGGTCGCTGGAGGTAGGACCTATGCGCTTTCTCTGAACGATAGTCGCTATCGAAAAAGCCGACTGTGAACAGGAAGGCCAGTATGAGCATCGCAAATTCACCACCATCTTCGATGAAGACGAGCAAAGCGTGGAATGCTGCGTTCTGATCACCCCAGACAACCAGAAGGTCGACAATTACGCCGAAGAACGCAGCACTTACAACACATGCGGCAAGAATCAGCGAGAAGGCGAGCGCCCTTTGCGAAGCGGTGCGCAAAGTCACCACCATAGCGATCAGCCAAAGTCCGCCGACAGCAACCAGCAATACAAACTCTGCCAAGTGATCGGCTTCGACCGGCACAAAGCGGATCCATTCCAAAGCGGGGCCAAAGCTCTTGCCGAATGCCTCATGAACCTCGGTCCAATTGTCGAGTGTTAGCCAGCCGAACAATATCGAATTGGCCAGATAGACAGGCGCGCGCTTGGTCTTCCACAGCAGCAGCGTCATTACCGCGACCGCGCCCGTCATCGAATACTCAAGGAACTCGCCAAGCCCTCGATCAGAGGCAAGGTAGAACTGAACCGGAAGCTCTGCATTGGTGAGTGAGCCGTAATGGGCTGCGACATCGAGCCCGACGAGAACGCCAGCGTATGGTAAGATCAAGAAGGCAGCGAGGCGACTTGCTCTGGAGCGAGCGATTTCGACTACGAGCCAAATTACGTCTTTGATGGTTGAAAAAAAAATTGGTTTTCTCCTGCCTTGAGCGGTGTCTTGTCCTGCACCAGATAAGGCCAGAGACAATCATTAAGGGGCAGTTGTGCCATTCTGGGCATATTTAGCGCCAATAGTTTTCTCAAGAATTGAGGGCCGCGCCGCTGACAAAGCGGCACGGCCCTCTCGCTGTTAACCGGGGAGACTAAAGAGTTCGGGTTCAGCAGCCCGAACCCGGGATTCTAGAAACGGATACCCAAGCCGGCGCTCAGCACCCACGGGTCAAGATCGTGCTCTGTCTGGAGCAATATCCCGTTATTGTCGCTGAATGTGGCAGTCGTTCCGATGAAGTACCGCTTGGCATCCAGGCTCAACATCAAGCCATTGTCGTTTAGGTCAAAATCTACGCCCGCCTGCAATGCGACGCCAAACTCGTCCGACAGATCGACATCGTTGATGCCCAAGGCTGGCGCACCGCTGCCCACGTTCTCGCTAAAGATAAAGAAATACGCTGGACCTGCGCCGACATAGGGTTTGATGCCGCCCAGATCGAAGTGGTATTTCGCAGTGACCGTAGCGGGCAGGATGATTGCGTTGTCGATCAGCTCAACCCCCGCGATCGCGCCCGTACCATTCACGTCATGCGGCGTGACGCAGCAGATCGTTTCGATCGAGAAATTGTTTGCAATAAAGTACTCGGCGGCAATTGTGGGGACAACGCTGTCGGATGCTTCGGTCTGGGTACCGACCGGCACTCCGATAGTATCGACCACCACATCGGTAATCTCGCCATCAGGCAAAACGCCGGTAACAAATGCTCTCACTTGAACATCGCCCGCTTCCTGCGCCGCAACGCTTGGCGCGAAAGTGACCAATTTAGCGGCGAAAGCCGCGGAAAGGGCTGCATTGCGAAACTTCATGATACTTGTCATCCTTGTTCAATACCAAAACAGAGTATTGACCGGATAATCCGCCACATGGTCAGGAAGTTTCATTGGAAATTGCTGCCAAGTTTCATAGGCAAAATCTATTGTTATGAAATATCTGCAATATACGGGCTATGAAAGGCATTCGCTCGTGGATCGATTTCCTGTCCGGCCCGTTACGCCTACAACCGTAAAACAGGAAAGCCGTGGCAATGTTAGGTGTCGCAAATTCGCCTAAAAGGCTCCATATGGCTTTGGATAGCAATGCTGCCGCGCATGAATGTGCGCTTAGACTGTGTGCCATGTGTACCACGCCGTAAGGAAATGAGCCGCTAAGATGAATGACATCCGCCCTTGGCGCACAATCGAGCGCCGCAAGTGTCGTCAGATTATGGTCGGGGACGTGCCGGTTGGCGGCGACGCCCCCATTACTGTACAAACGATGACCAACACGCCGACCGAAGATGCGGTGGCGACGCTCAATCAGATCCAGCGCTGCGAAGATGCTGGGGCAGATATTATTCGTGTTTCCTGCCCGACCGAGGAAGCCACTGCGGCATTTGGCAAGATCACCAAAGCCAGCCGCATCCCGATCGTGGCAGATATCCACTTCCACTATAAGCGCGCCTTGGAAGCCGCCGACGCTGGTGCAGCATGTTTACGCATCAACCCGGGCAACATCGGTTCAAGCGCGCGGGTGGCAGAAGTTGTGCGGGCTGCGAAAGCCAATGGCTGCGCAATCCGCATCGGTGTGAATGCCGGAAGTCTGGAAAAGGACTTGCTGGAAAAATATGGCGAGCCCTGCCCGGAAGCTCTGATTGAAAGCGCGCTTGATCATATCAAGCTGCTGCAAGATCACGACTTTCACGAATTCAAAGTTGCCGTAAAAGCCAGCGACGTGTTCCTGGGCGTCGCCGCCTATCACGGGCTCGCAGAGGCGGTGGATTGCCCGCTCCATCTGGGCATTACGGAAGCTGGCGGTCTGATTGGCGGCACAGTCAAAAGCTCCATCGGTATGGGCAGCCTGCTATGGGCCGGCATCGGTGACACCATCCGCGTGTCATTGTCTGCTGAGCCCGAGCAAGAGGTCAAAGTTGGCTTTGAAATGCTTAAGTCTCTTGGCCTGCGGACCAGAGGCGTGCGGGTGGTATCCTGCCCCAGCTGTTCCCGCCAAGGGTTTGACGTGATCCGCACAGTCGAGGCATTGGAAGCCCGGCTTGAACATATCAAAACCCCGCTTTCACTCTCGGTCCTTGGCTGCGTAGTCAACGGCCCCGGCGAAGCACGCGAAACCGATATCGGCCTAACCGGCGGCGGCAATGGAAAGCACATGGTCTATTTGTCCGGCGTCACCGATCACACAATCGAAAGCGACGATATGCTCGATCACATCGTTGAACTGGTCGAGAAAAAAGCCGCCAAGATCGAAGCGGGTGAAGCCACCGCCTTCGACCCGCACGCAGACGATGCGGTTCCGGCTGAATAATCACATAAAAGGAAAAGCAGCGTGGCTGATTTTGACACCGACTATCTCGTTATCGGCGCTGGCGCTGTCAGCTTGGCATTTGTCGATACGCTGCTGGATGAAGACCCCGACTGCCATATCACTATTGTTGATATGCATGCCAAGCCGGGCGGGCACTGGAATGATGCCTATTCCTTTGTTGCGCTGCACCAGCCATCAGCCTTTTACGGGGTCAATTCGATGGAATTTGGCGGTGATGTGGTGGATGATCACGGGCCCAATAAAGGGCTGTTCCCGCTCGCCAGTGGTTCCGAGATTTCAGCCTATTTTGAAACGCTGATGAACCGCCGTTTCCTGCCCAGCGGGCGGGTCGATTATCACCCGCTATCGGAATATCTTGGCAAAGATGACAATATGGTCGGGACGGTCAAACAGGTCATGTCCGGCAAGGAAACCACGGTTCAAATCCGGCGCAAAGTGATCGACGGTACATTCTACAAAACGTCGGTCCCGGCAACGCATACACCGCAATATGACGTTGCTGACGGTACGCCATTTACGATCCCTGGTGATCTGCCCAAATTGTGGATGCGCGCGGATGACTTGCCCGGCCATTACGTGATTGTCGGCGCAGGCAAGACAGCGATGGATGCCGGTGTTTGGCTGCTGGAAGCAGGTGTTGATCCAGACACAATCAGTTGGATTTGCCCGCGCGATTCATGGCTGATCAACCGCAAATATACCCAGCCCGGACCAGACTTCTTTGAAGGCGCTGTTGGCAACCAAATCGCTCAGTTGAAAGCAGCCGGGGCAGCAAAAACCGGCGACGAGATGTTCGAGATACTCGGGCGTGACGGGCATATGCTGCGGATTGACGAGAGCGTGAAGCCGGAAATGTTCCACTATGCCACAATTTCGGAAGGCGAAGTGGAACGGCTGCGCAAAATCAAACATGTCATCCGGCGGGGGCGTGTTTCTGCGATTGCGCCGGGCAGTATGACGTTTGCCGATGGCGAGGAAACAGTTCCGCAAGATGCTCTGTTCATCGATTGCACAGCGACAGCGGTGCCGTTCACGGAAAGCCGCATACATGGCCCGCAATTCCGCGGCGACACAGTCGTTCTCCAGCCAATCCATGTGCCGCTGGTTACGCTGAGCGCTGCCCTCACCGCCTTCTTGGAAGTCGCATTCGATACTGACGAGGAAAAAAATGCGCTGGGTATTCCCTCTCCGCTCACAGATACGCCGAACACCTATCCGCTGGGTATGCTGACGAATTACATGAACCGGGGTGCATGGTCGAAGAACCCGAAAATCGCAGCTTGGCTATCGAAAGCACGGCTCGATCCCACGGGCAAAACAGTCGCCAAGATGATGGCCGAAGGCGATACACGCCTTGCCGTCATGGCTGGTTTTCAGGACGCCGTGAAAGTCGGTATTCCGGGGCTTCAACGCTTGGCTGTGGCGGCACAGGCAGAGCATCAGGACCGATGAAGGCAGCCATTTTCGGGGCGGCGCTCGGTGCGCTCGCTTTTACCGGATGCACTGCGACCCATGCCGGTGTCACAGAATCCGCAACCAAAGAAGCCGACCATCCGGAAGCGCGCCTCTATGATCCCTCAATAGATGCATCGGCGGCGGTGGATGCGGCACTGGCCCGCGCAGCGCAGCGTAAAGTCAATGTCCTGTTGGTTCTGGGCGCCAATTGGTGCCACGATAGCCGTGCCTTTGCCGGATGGATGGAAACCCCGCGTTTCAAGGCGTTAACCGATGCACGCTATGAGCTGGTCTATATCAATGTCGGGATGCCACAGACCAAGGACGGCCACAATCTGCACATTGCAGAGCGGTTTGGTGTGGACGATATCGAAGGGACGCCAACGGTGCTGTTGCTGTCGTGGGACGGGATCCTGCTCAATGACGAGACGGCAAAAAGCTGGCGCAACACTGCCAGCCGCAGCGAAGATGCCATTTTTGAAGAGCTGGCGCTGATGGCGACGACTGAGATCGCCCGGGAATAGGTCGCACACCCTGCTTCACGTTGTCCATCATGCCGATTACATGGCTCCTGCGCCTGAACGCGGGACATTCAAATTCGATAAATATTATCTGGTCATGGAAGCTCTGCGCTCGGGCGGCCATCCGGTGACGGAACACGCGCCCCAACCTATGCCGCGCGCATGGCTGGAGGCGGTCCATTGCCCCGATTATGTGGAACAGGTCTTCACTTCGACCGTGCCGAAGGGCAAAGAACGCCGGATCGGCTTCCCGGTAACGCCCCATATTGCTAGCCGGGTACGGCACACCAATGGCGGCACATGGCTGGCAGCAAAATTGGCGAAACAGCATGGCTATGCAGCGAACAGTGCAGCCGGCAGCCACCATGCGCTGCATGATACAGGCGCGGGATATTGCGTGTTTAATGATCTGGCCGTGGCGGCGAACCGCTTGGTTGCAGAAGGCGATGCGCGGCGCATTCTGATTGTCGATCTGGATGTGCATCAGGGCGATGGCACTGCCAGCCTTACTGCCGGACGCGAGGATATTTTCACCTTCTCCATGCAGGCAGAAAAGAACTTCCCTGTTCGCAAAGCGCGATCCGATCTGGATATCAATCTGCCCGATAATATGCCCGATGCCGCCTATCTGGCAGAGCTGGAACGGCATTTGCCGCCTATCTTTGAGGAGTTCGCCCCTGATCTGGTGTTATATCAGGCAGGGGTTGATCCGCACCGGGATGACAAGCTTGGCCGTCTGGCCTTAAGCGATGATGGATTGCAAAAGCGGGACAGATTTGTCGTGGCAGCATCCAGATCGCGCGGCATCCCCATCGCCAGCGCGCTCGGTGGCGGCTACGGCAACGACCAACGGATCGTGGCCCAGCGCCATGCCCGTTCGATGATCGCTATGGCGCAGGAGAACGCTCTTTACCCGCGCTTAAGCCAACCCGCTTAAAACAGGGGCATGTTGAACCGGATCATAGCATTTAGCGGCTTTGTTATCGTCGCAGCGATCATCGCCACGCCAGCGCAAGATGGTGTGGAAACTGTGGAGCGCAGCGGGCAATCTTCCAGCGATGGCTTTGACGGCGGTTCTTCCTCCGCATCAACAGACAGTTCATGGTATGCAGGTACTCATACCCTCACCCGCAGCGCGGATGGCCATTTCTATGCCAATATCGATGTCAACGGCGCGTCCATGCGGATGCTGGTTGATACCGGAGCCAGTGTGGTGGCCTTGACCGAACGCGATGCATTGGATGCTGGCCTTACGTGGAACCCGGACGATGTTGGCCCCATCGGCAGAGGCGCTAGCGGGACAGTGTACGGCGTGGCGACAACGATCGACAGCATCGAATTGGGCGGCATCGCCCAGCGCAATGTGCGGGCGATCATAATTCCGCAGGGCCTCGACATTTCCCTGCTTGGTCAGTCATTTCTGGGCGGGATCAGATCGGTAGAGATCGCCAATGGCCAAATGGCGTTAGACGACGGCTAAGCGGTCGCACCGGCTGTCTTAACTTCACCCGCCTTAGAAGTAGATATCAACATAGTCGGTCAAACCATCGCACCATTCAAACTGGCGTAACCGCCAATATTTACGGCCTTCTGTAATGGCAAACCGCCAATCCTGACGGCGCATTTTGCAGATACGGCCCGCATCCGGTGTCCCCTCAATCACAATCTCTCCCGAGAATGTGAAATAGCCTGTTCCAATCTCTGTCACATGGCCATCAATCGTAAGCAAACCACGCCCGCCACCGGGCGCATGCTGCACCCCTTTGAGCCATAACTGCCCGTCACGCTTTCCTGAATTGAGCGTGCCCCGCTTGTCCCAACCGATCCATTGCAATGTCAGCCCGCTATTGCTGAGCAGTCTGGCAGCCGCACTTTGATCCAGAATGCGCGTCGGCGTTCGATCAATCGATGTAGCCTGCGCTGCTGCTTTGGGGGCAGCGGCTACCGGGACAGGGGCCGTTGCAACAAATACGGGTTCTTGTTTGGCCATGCAGCCAGCAATCAAGGGCAGAAAAGAAAGCAGCAGATATCTTATCATGAGCGGCCAATACCATATTCGCGTTTTTTGTTCATCCTCAGCTTAAGGCCTGTTATGTATGGTGCCAATATGAATAGACGCGATCTCCTCACTCGTTCCGCTGCCATTGGCGCGGCCTTGGCTTTACCGGCACCAATTGCCGCGCAGCCGCGTGTCGGGCCTGCCCGGAACGCGAAGCTGGCTGAAATTGCCAAACGGGCACAGGCCAAAGCGGGCGATAAGCTGTGGCGCTCTGACTATGTCGGGATCGCGGATTTCGGACTGCGATCCTCCGAACCCCGTTTTCACTTCGTCAATATGGAAGCCGGGACCGTTGAATCATTCTTGGTCAGCCATGGTGACGGGTCCGATCCCGAACATGATGGCTGGCTCAATTGGTTTTCCAACACGCACGGATCGCATTGTACCAGCAAAGGCAGCTACGCGACCTATGGCTGGTACACCGGCCGGTACGGCACTTCGATCCGGCTAGACGGGTTGGAGGAAAGCAATTCCAACGCACTTGACCGGGCGATTGTGATGCACCGCGCGCGCTATGCAGAGAAATCGCATCTGGAACGGTGGGGCCGATTGGGCCGGTCAAACGGCTGCTTTGCAATGGGTGATGCCGATTTCAAAGTCGCTTTGCTGAAGCTTGGCGGAGGGCGCGTCTTGCACGCAGACAGCCTGGGGCTTCTGGAAAATGGAGAGATCGCCCCACCGCCAACGACAGAAGCACCCGCCGATCTAAAAATTCTGCAACGCGATCTGCCCACCGGGATCGAACAAGCCAATCCCGGTGTTTTCTAGCCGCACATAGTTCGGGCCAATAGCAGGCCCGATATTTACACTATATCGCGCGGATCATTCTCGATCGGAATGATCTGTTCACCCGTCACCCGTTCACGGTTCGGCACGCGGGGCGCTTCAAAGCTGTCCAGAACTGCTGGATCACGTCCGTAAATGTCAGAGAAGGTCGTCAGCTCGCCTTCGATATTCTGCGCCATCGTGAAATAGGTGATGTAAGCGGGCATGGTCTTCTCGAAACCGACTTTGGTGTATTTGCCCGATTTTAGCTTCGCGACACTCTCGTCAGCGGTAAGCCCGCCTTGCAAAATGGCCATCGTGATGGCCAGCTCGGTCGCGCGTTCGGTACGAATGCAGCCATGGCTCAAAGCACGGCGAGCATTTTTGAATAAGTGCCGCGACGGCGTGTCATGGAAGAAAATTGCATGGCGATTGGGCATGTCGAGCTTCATCAAGCCAAGCGAATTATTGGGCCCGGGCTGCTGCACGACCGAAACCCAGCCATTGGCGTGTTTCGTGGCTTTGTAGCCCGCGCGGCGCGCCCAAGCCGGATTGTTAAGCACCCGCGCGCCCAACCCTTCGCCTTTCACAATGGATTGCGGCACGGTCCACGTCGGATTGAAAATTACGCCTTCAACGCTTTCTGCAATTTGCGGCGTCGCCGTGCGGCCAGGCTTACCAACCACGGTCCGATAGGTACGAATGATCTTGTCATTGACGGTTAGTCGCAATTGATATTCCGGCACATTGGTCATCAAATATTGACTGCCCAGATCGCGCGCCAGCCACCGCCAACGATCCATATTGGCTTGGATCAGCTTATACCGCTTGGTGCCGGCTTCCGTTTTTCCAAGTTCTTCCTTCAACCGGAAATAGTCGGGGTGTTCGGGCATAATCCGGGCCAGAGTGCCGGCCATGTCGCCGCTTGCCAATGCATCTGCCATCAAACGCTCGGTCGGGTACCGATCCACATCGGGATCAAGCACGAACCACTGCTTACGCGCATTCATCGGCGTTCTGCCATCACGAAGATCTTCAACGAGGAAGGCAAAGGATTGCGTTGCAACAGCATTCAAATCCGCGTCAGCACCACCAGCGATCGCTGCCCGCAAACCCGTTAGATTATAATCGGCCGGCTTGAGACCATCAGTACCAATGCCTTCGATAATCGCTGCAAGCGCGCGCGCATTGTCCAAATCCCAACTTTGAAGTCCGGGCTGTTCCGGCTCGGCCATGTCGTCGATGGCCGCCGTCACCGGGTCAGAAATGACTGCATCCGCTGCCACTTCAACCGTTTCCTGCTGGATTTCCGGGTTTTGCGGGAGCAGGTTTTCGGGTTGGCTTGCAACAGACTCGCTTTGCGCAGCCAAATGGGCCGGCAAAGCTGCGCCAACCATTGCCAGAAGAGAAACCTGGATTACTCGCTTAGAAATCAATTTCGTATTCACTGTGCGTCCCACCAATATACTCGCCGCAACCGGCGCGGCACCCTTGTGCCTTAACATAAACCCGCCATCAACCATGATGCCTGTCTGAAGGCTGAATTTCCGGCAGTTTTTGAACCGGGCGCGGGTGACGGATGGCTTTGCAGAACCTATACCGCTGCAAAATGCCCGATAAACGCATCTTATTGCCCATGTTGGCGGCGCTTATGGGCGTGGGTTTCTTATCATTGATGGATGCCTTTATGAAAGGCGCAGCGCTGGCAGCGGGGGCCTACAGTGCCGCTGTCTTTCGTTCCGCGATCGCCGCAGTTCTTATTACGCCCGTTTGGCTGGGCCGCGGAGGGCAGTGGCCACAGCGTGATGTATTGCGGCTCCATATGCTACGCGGAACTGTTTCCGCTTTTATGGCGCTGAGCTTCTTTTATGCCCTGACCAAACTTCCCATTGCAGAGGCTATCGCGATCTCATTTATCGCGCCGCTGATTGCCCTGTACTTGGCGGCGATCTTGCTGGGCGAAGAAATCCGGCGGGAGGCGATTGCTGCTTCTGTATTGGGTTTCGCTGGATCTCTGATCATCGTTGGCAGCCGCCTGGGCGCGGCTGAGTATGATACAGAAACGCTCAAAGGTTTGGCGGCGCTGCTTTTTTCCGCCACGCTCTATGCTTGGAACTTTATCATCATCCGCAAGCAAGCACTGGTATCAAGCCCGATGGAGGCGACCACATTCCATAGCGGGGTGGGCTGCGTGATCTTGTTGCTGGCGGCCCCGTGGTTTCTGACGATCCCTGCCCTGCCCGTGTTTACCGATATTGCGGCGGCGTCCGTTTTGACCATATGCGGGTCAATGGTGCTGACTTGGGCCTATGCCCGCGCCCAAGCGCAGATATTGGTGCCAATGGAATATACCGGGTTCTTATGGGCCGGACTGTTCGGCTGGCTGTTCTTCCAAGAAACCATAACATTCACCGCGCTGATAGGCACGGCGTTGATTGTGGTGGGATGCTGGATTGCTGCGCGGCCCGGTCCAGCACTGGCCAAGACAGAGCAAACAGCGATTTAAAAGAGCTTAGCCGGCAGTTTGAACGGCGTCTTGGGCAATTGCGTCTGCGGGATCACCAGCAAATGCCGCTGCTGCACCGAAGCACAGAACGACTGCCGTCACCGCGCCCAAAATGCCCATGCGCAATTGCTGCAATGATTGCTGTGTTTTTTGTTCTTCCCGATCCATAGTCACCCCTGCGATTGGCATTTGTTCCGCCTTTGTTGACCAGCTGTTAACCAAAGGCGCCGCTTGGCCCTAGTAAAATGATGAAACAAGCCGTGAATCGCGCCGAAATAGCCCGAAACTCTTGACCAAACGCCCGTGAAAGCGCAGGTGCGCGGTCAGACAATCGCCTGCTGCTTTGACCCGCTAAATGCCGGGGACCAGCGCGGGCCCACCCATAGAAGGAACCCCGCTCAATGACCCAGGTCGGTAAGGACACGCTCGGAACCCGCAGCACTATGACAGTGGGGGGCAAAGAATACGCCTATTACTCGCTCAACAAAGCAGCCGAAACCATCGGTGACGTCAGCAAACTTCCATTTTCGATGAAGGTTCTGCTGGAAAACCTGCTGCGGTTTGAGGATGGCGGCTTTACTGTTTCCACTGATGACATTCAGGGCATCGCTGATTGGCAGAAAGACCCGAAGACCGGCAACGAAATCCAATACCGCCCGGCACGTGTTCTGCTGCAAGACTTCACCGGCGTACCATGTGTCGTCGATTTGGCTGCAATGCGGGACGCGATTGCAAAGCTTGGCGGTGACACGGCAAAAATCAACCCGCAGGTTCCGGTCAATTTGGTGATCGACCACTCTGTAATGGTGGACGAATTTGGCCACCCGAAAGCGTTCGAAAAGAACGTTGAGCTTGAATATGCCCGCAATGCAGAGCGGTATGACTTCCTGAAATGGGGTTCCAAAAGCTTTGAGAACTTCTCCGCTGTTCCTCCGGGTACAGGCATCTGTCATCAGGTGAACTTGGAGCATATCGGCCGCGGCGTTTGGTCAACAAATGACGCAAGCGGTGCGACCGTAGCCTATCCCGATACCTGCGTTGGTACGGACAGCCACACCACCATGATCAATGGTCTGGGCGTGCTGGGCTGGGGTGTTGGCGGGATCGAAGCGGAAGCGGCGATGCTCGGCCAGCCTGTTTCCATGCTGGTCCCCGAAGTCGTTGGCTTCAAACTCACCGGGAAAATGGCTGAAGGCGTAACCGCCACCGATTTGGTTCTGACCTGCGTGCAAATGCTCCGCGAAGTGGGCGTGGTTGGCCGCTTTGTTGAATTTTACGGCCCAGGCGTCGCTACGCTCACATTGGCTGACCGCGCAACCATCGCGAACATGGCCCCGGAATACGGCGCAACTTGCGGTTTCTTCGGCGTCGATGACAAGACACTCGACTATATGCGCCTGACCGGCCGCCCTGAAGAAGACATCGCCTTGGTAGAAGCCTATGCCAAAGAACAGGGCATGTGGTTCACTCCTGAAAACGAACCTGTCTTCACCAACACGCTGGAACTGGATGTTGCATCGGTTGTGCCATCGCTTGCCGGACCAAAGCGCCCGCAAGATAAGGTTATCCTTCCCGAAGTGGACGAGCTGTTCAATAATGATCTTAAAACCACTTATAAGAAAGCGGGACCGGTTCGCACCCCGGTTGACGGTAAAGATCATGATATTGGCGATGGTGACGTGGTGATTGCAGCGATCACCAGCTGCACCAACACATCCAACCCTGATGTGCTTATCGCGGCTGGTCTTGTTGCCAAGAAAGCCAATGAAAAAGGCCTGAAGCCTAAACCATGGGTGAAAACCAGCCTCGCGCCGGGATCCCAAGTGGTTACCGATTATCTGATCAAGGCGGGCCTTCAAAGCGAGTTGGATCAAATCGGCTTTGACTTGGTTGGCTATGGCTGCACCACCTGTATCGGTAACTCCGGCCCGCTGGCGCCGCCGATCAGCAAAGCCATCAACGGCAATGACATCGTTGCGGCATCGGTCCTGTCCGGTAACCGCAACTTTGAAGGCCGCGTATCTCCGGATGTTCGCGCGAACTTCCTTGCTTCACCGCCGCTGGTCGTTGCCTACGCACTGAAAGGCACCGTCACAGAAGACATCACCACTACGCCGCTGGGCCAAGACCAGGATGGCAATGATGTGTTCTTGAAGGATGTCTGGCCGAGCAATGATGAAATTGCGACAATCCGTTCAGGCGCGATTGACCGCAAGATGTTCGAAGATCGTTATGCCGACGTGTATAAAGGCGACGAGCATTGGCAAGCGATCAACGTGGTTGGCAGCGACACATATCAGTGGCGCCCCGGCAGCACCTATGTCGCCAACCCGCCCTATTTCGACGGCATGGAAATGACCCCTGCCCCGATCATGGATATTATCGACGCCAAACCGCTCGCGGTTTTGGGGGACTCGGTCACAACCGATCACATCAGCCCCGCAGGCGCGATTAAAGAAGATAGCCCGGCCGGCGAATATCTGATGAGCAATCAGGTCGCTAAGGCAGACTTCAACTCATACGGCAGCCGCCGCGGCAATCACGAAGTCATGATGCGCGGCACATTCGCCAATATCCGGATCAAGAACGAAATGGTTCCTGGCGTTGAAGGCGGATACACCACGTATAATGGCGAACAGATGGCCATTTATGATGCTGCCATGAAACACAAAGCCGACGGCACACCATTGGTGGTCATTGGCGGTAAAGAATATGGCACAGGGTCCAGCCGTGACTGGGCAGCCAAGGGGACCATCCTGCTGGGTGTCCGCATGGTTATCGTCGAAAGCTTCGAGCGTATCCACCGTTCCAACTTGGTCGGCATGGGCGTTCTTCCGCTGCAATTCAAAGGCGGCGATACGCGTGAGACATTGAGCCTCACCGGTGATGAAAGCTTCACGATCAAAGGGCTGGCAGATTTGACGCCGGGGCAAGACGTAGAAGTGGCAGTAACGCGTGCAGATGGCACAGAGTTCAGCTTCACTGCGCAGTGCCGGATCGATACTGCAAACGAAATGGAATATTACCGCAATGGCGGTATCCTCCAATATGTTCTGCGGAATCTGGCTTCGTAAAGAACCGGTCATTTGCAATAATCCTAGGGGGCTCCGCTGCGGCGGAGCCCTTTTTGTATTCAGCCGCGATACAGCGCAGCAGGCGCAGTTTCAGCCCGGTCCCGGATCGTGGAGGAACGAATATGCGTAAGACACTCGTGACGATGGCGGCCGTCAGTCTGCTCGGCATTGCACCGGCAGCTACAGCGCAAGACAGCGACAATCCGCAGATCGACTATGACGGATTTGTCGAATTGACGATCACTCTGCAGGAAACACGCCAGGCGCATCTGATTGATCTCGCGGCTTTCCAAGCCAAAGCGCGGGAAGCAGGTGCGATCATTCTGGATACACGATCTGCCGAAGCGTTCCGTTTGGGACATCTTGAGCGGGCGATAAACCTACCCTTCTCCGAATTTACTGCCGACAAGCTCCGCAACGTCCTTGGCACGGATACTGGCAGACCCATTCTGATCTATTGCAACAATAATTTCAGCGACAACCAGCAGCCGATCCGGCTGAAAGCCGCACCTTTGGCGCTCAACATCCCGACCTTCATCAACCTGCATGGCTATGGCTATAACAATGTGTGGGAACTGGCCGATATCGTATCGACCAAGGATGTCGACTGGGTGGCACAGCCCCTGTTTCCGCAGCAAGCGACGGAAATCACAAAGCCGGACCCCCACAGCAGTTAAGACGCAGCAGTTAAGACAAAGAAAAAGGGCGGCCCATTGCTGGACCGCCCTAGTTTGAAGTTCCGAAAAAGGTGGCGTTAGGCCGCTTTTTTCAGCTTTAATTTCTTACGTCCCAGAACCGCTGCTGCCGCAAGGCCGAACAGGATCATCATTGGCGGTGCCGGTACCGGTGTTCCGCCAGTGCTGGTGGTAGTATTACCGCCAGTGGTGCTGGATGATGTCGACGAAGAGCTGCTGCTCGAAGTTGACGAGCTGCTGGTCGAGGTTGTGATAATGCCCGACGTACCGCCTGAGGTGGACGAGCTCGAAGACCCTGAAGTCGAAGAGCTGCCCGAGGTTGAGCCGGTAGAAGTCGCTCCGCTCGAAGTTGCACCGCTAGAAGTGGCACCGCTTGATGTCGCACCGCCCGAAGTAGAGCTAGAGCCCGATGACGAGGAAGAGCTGCTACCGGAAGACGACGACGAACCACTTGATCCGTTGCTTCCGCCCGAAGTAGACGAGCTACCGCTTGACGAGCCAGAACTTGATGAACTGCTCGAACCGGAAGAACCACCCGTAGTCGTAGTAGTGCCGCCGTTGGTGCCGCCAGTGCTACCGCCCGAAGAAGACGAGCTGGAGCTAGAGCTGGATGAGCTGCTCGATGAAGATGAGCCACTTGAGCCGTTGCTTCCACCAGAGGTGTTGCCGCCGCTGCCGCCCGAAGACGAGCTAGAGCTTGACGAGCCGCTGGAAGATGAAGAACCGCTTGATCCGTTGCTGCCACCAGAGGTGTTACCACCGCTGCCGCCTGACGACGAGCTAGAGCTGGAAGAGCTGCTCGAAGAAGACGAGCTGCTGCTGGAACCGCTGCCACCGCTGGAGGTATTACCACCGCTGGTGGTGTTACCGCCGGAGCTGCTGCCACCCGAAGAAGACGAGCTAGAGCTTGAGCTGGAAGAGCTAGAGCTTGATGAACTGCCCGAACCGCCGCTGGTATTTCCGCCAGATGTGTTACCACCCGACGTTGTGTTACCGCCAGAGCTGCTGCCGCCCGAAGAAGACGAGCTGGAGCTGGAGCTGGAGCTGGAGCTGGAGCTTGAAGAAGACGAGCTGCTTGACGAGGATGACGAGCCGCCGCTGGTAGTGGTGGTGTTGCCGCCAGTGCTGGTGGTGGTCGTTGTGTTACCGCCAGTGCTGGTTGTCGTGCTGGTATTGCCGCTCGTAGTAGATGTCGACGTGTTACCGCTTGTCGTGGTGTTGCCACTAGTGGTCGACGTGCTGGTGTTGCCGCCGGTCGTAGTCGACGTGTTACCACTGGTGGTTGATGTCGTATTGCCACTCGTGGTCGACGTAGAGGTGTTGCCGCCGGTCGTAGTCGACGTGTTGTTACCACTTGTCGTCGATGTCGAGGTATTACCGCTTGTTGTCGATGTGTTGTTACCACTGGTGGTCGACGTTGATGTGTTGCCGCTGGTGGAAGTGTTGCCACTCGTGCTGGTCGTCGTCGACGTATTACCACTGGTTGTCGACGTGCTGTTACCGCTTGTCGTTGTGGTGGTTGTCGTTGTTGTCGTGCTTCCGCTGGTGTTACCCGACGTACCGCCGTCTGACGTTGTGCCGCCAGAGGTTGATGTCGAGCTGGAGCTACCGCCGGTGGAACTGCCACCAGTCGAGCTGCCTCCGGTCGAACTACCCCCAGTAGTAGACGTCACGCCGCCAGTGGATGAAGAACTGCCACCTGTCGAAGTAGAACCGCCAGAGGTCGAAGTCGATCCGCCTGATGTAGAGCCACCTGAAGTAGATGAGCTGCCGCCTGATGTGGTTGTGGTCGAGCTGACAACAACGCTGCCGCCCGAGCCGCCACCACCGCCGCCGCCGCCGAAGAAGCCGCCGAAGAAGCCGCCACCGAAACCGCCGCCGAAGCCGCCACTGCCGCCAATGACAGTTACGCCGCTGCCGCCGCTACCCGTGATGGGTGGCTGTGGAGGAGGTGTGAAAGGAGCTGGGATTGCGGCAAGTGCCATTTGGTAAGCTGGTGCGCAGCCATCCACTTGGGCAACTTGGCCAGAAACATATTGGCCGTTCGCATAGGCTGCACTACCCGCGTGTGCGCCAACTTGACTGTGCGTTTGGCTGTGCGCGATTACGCCGCCAGGGCCGACAGGCTGGCATTCCGTAACCTGACGAACAATGCGGCGTTGGCGCGGTACCACTTGTGTGGTGACGCGGCGCTTCGCTTTGGGGCGCTCTTTAATATACCGGATGGGCTGCGCTTTGACGCTTTTCGACGACTTATAGGACGGTGCATCCGTTATGGGTGTCTCAGCAACGTGCACTGCACCACCAGCTAGAAGCGCTCCGCCTGCTGCAGTCGCAGACAATTTCGCAAGGGCCATTTTTACCGACATGGGCGAACTCTCTTGTTTATTCTGTGGGGATGTTTGGAAGGCAGCGGGTCCGCCTCCATTCAAATCCCTGTCCACCCACAAGACGCCCACACCGGTTAACCAGCAATCAAATTAACCATCAATTTTTGAGTTGAGGCGATTTTTTTGTCCGCAAATCCTCACGATTCGGCGAGTTGTCCCACAATGGAACCGAACGTGAGCCAAACCCTTCTGCGATCTTAACCTTTTGGATCAAACAAACCGGTTTGACGGTCCGAATCACCCGAATCACTTCGCAATTGTGGAATATCGAGCCCTAAATGCTCCCAACCGGCATCATTTAGGCACCTTCCGCGCGCTGTGCGGGCGACCAAACCCAATTGTATTAAGAAAGGCTCGACCACCTCCTCAATCGTATCGCGCGGTTCGGAAAGGCCGGCTGCCAGCGTCTCTACGCCTACGGGTCCGCCCTTATAAATGCCTGCAATCATATTCAGATAGCGCCGGTCCATCGCGTCGAGCCCCAGCCGGTCCACTTCCAAACGGGTCAATGCCTCATCCGCAATCTTGGCGGTTACCACACCGTCACCAGCAACCGAAGCAAAGTCACGTACCCGTCGCATCAAGCGACCGGCCACGCGCGGCGTGCCCCTCGCGCGGCGCGCGATCTCGCGGGCGCCCGCGCGGTCAATATCCATATCGAGCAACCGCGCGCCGCGCGCGACGACTTGCTCCAATTCGTCCTCGGTATAGAAATTCAGCCGTACCGGGATGCCGAACCGGTCACGCAATGGCGTGGTCAGCAACCCCTGCCGCGTGGTTGCCCCGACCAAAGTAAAGGGCGGCAAATCAATCCGCACGCTGCGCGCCGATGGCCCTTCACCGATAATAATATCGAGCGCGCGGTCCTCCATCGCGGGATAGAGCACTTCCTCCACCACGGGATTGAGCCGGTGAATCTCGTCAATGAACAGGACATCGCCTTCTTCCAGATTGGTCAGCAATGCCGCGAGATCGCCTGCCTTGGCGATAACGGGACCAGACGTAGCGCGGAAGCCAGCCCCCAGCTCTTTCGCGACAATCTGCGCCAACGTGGTCTTGCCCAGCCCCGGCGGGCCGAAGAACAACACATGGTCCATCGCCTCCCCCCGAGATTTCGCCGCCTCGACAAACACCCGCAAATTATCGCGCGCCGCCTCCTGCCCGATAAATTCGGTCAGCGACTTGGGCCGCAAAGCCGCGTCATGATCTTCCGGCTGGCGCTCGGGGGAAAGGTCTGGGTTATCGGTCACTACAGTTCTCTACCGTCATGCTGAACTTGTTTCAGCATCAATTTACCGGCACGCTCAGTTTTATGCGGTTCGAGAGACAGCCTTGCGCCTACATCCTTGCCAGCAAGCCGCGCGGTACGCTGTATATTGGTGTGACCTCCGATCTGGTCGGCAGGCTCCACAAACACCGTACTGGCAGCGCTCCTGGCTTCACCAGCCGGTATGGCGTTGCCCACTTGGTCAGATACGAGTTGTTCGGAGACATGTTGCGGGCCATTGCACGAGAAAAGCAATTGAAACGATGGCACCGGCAATGGAAGATCAATCTGATCGAGAGCGAAAACCCCGATTGGCATGATTTGGCTCCGGGACTGGGGCTTTCGCCCGTAGGCACGAAGCCTTCGAAGCCCTGACTTGCTTCCGACTGTGTCACCTTGAACTTGTTTCAGGGTCCATTTCACCGGACGCTCAGTTGCCGATCGTGAAGAACAAGGTTGCAAAGTACCCGCACCTTCTGAAAGCACCGGCCCCAGACGCGAGCTGGACCCTGAAACAAGTTCAGGGTGACGAAGAGAGAGGTTGGGACTCACCGTCGGCTCAAAACGGGTTCACCGTGTAGCCGCGTTGTTGCAGAATTGCGTGGGCGGTCATGGCCGACAGAGCGGTTTCAACGCCCGGAATAAGGTCCGCTTGCGCGATGCCATTGGCGGTCCCGCTTTGGCCGCACAGCACGAAACGCACGCCAGCATCCATCATGGCGCGGACCATCGCCGCAGAGGGATTGTCAGGCGCTTCTTCCTCTTCACCCGCAGGTTGCCGTGCGGCCCACGCCGCATCGCTGATCAAATCGAGCGACGCCTTGCCGTGGACCACCACCACCAGCCGGATATTGTCCTGATCAACGCCCGCCGCGACATGCATGTTGATGAACCGCGCCGCGCTTTCAAAGCCGCGATTGCGGGCCCCATCACTGGCACCCTTTGCCACATCAAAGGCAATCGAAAACTCGGTATCGGCAGGAACTTCCCCCATCCCGTCCACCGGAGCATGCGGCCCGAAACCTTCAAACACAGGCCCCGTTTTGAAGGCTGACATATCCTGCCCAGCTGCCGGAACCGCAAACACCAACGCGGCCAAGACCATCAGAAATTTCATCACATTCTCCATCACCAGCACCTTATCCGGCTGCCCGTTTTAGCGCGACTCTGATCAAATCGCTATCGCTGGCACCATCACCCAACTCGCTTTGCGCCGCCGCCACTGCGCGCGCCGCCACAAGCGGTTTGAAGCCCAAGTTTTCCAGCGCTGAAACCGCATCCGCACTGGCACCGCCAGCCGGAGTGATGGCAACCGCCGCGCCGCCAGCCGAAGCCGGTAGCGCGCCCGCTTTATCCTTGAGCTCATTCACGATCCGGCCTGCCAGCTTGGGGCCGACACCATTGGCCCGCGACACCATCCCGGCATCACCATTGGCGCAGGCCGTCTGGACTTCGGCAGTCGACAGAGCCGACAGGATCGCCAGTGCCACCTTGCTGCCCACCCCTTGCACTTGGTTGAGCAAGCGGAACCAGTCACGCTCCGCCGCATCGGCAAAGCCGAGCAGGCGCATATCATTCTCACTGACTTGTAGGTCGGTATAGATCGTACAGGCCTCTCCCACTTCCCCCATGGCAGCCAGTGTTTTGGTGGAACAATGGACGAGATAGCCCACGCCCTGCACATCAATCACCGCCCAATCCGTGCCGGTTTCGTCGAGCAGACCCTTTAACTTTGCGATCATTTAATCATTTCCCTTGGGCATGGTTTGTTCTTGCGCCGAAAGCTCCTCTTGGTCCAGCCCAAAGCAAGCCATTCTGGACAGCGGCCCACAGTTGAGACATGGCTGCCAGCATGAGCTGGAACACATTTGGCCGCATCTTGCGATTCACCACCTGGGGCGAAAGCCACGGCCCTGCACTGGGCGCCGTGCTGGACGGGTGCCCGCCGGGGCTGGGATTGAGCGAAGAGGATATTCAACCGTTTCTGGATGCACGCCGTCCGGGTCAGTCAAAATTTACGACCCAGCGCAAAGAGCCCGACCAAGTGCGGATTCTGTCAGGCGTGTTCGAAGGCAAGACGACCGGCACGCCGATCTCCTTGATGATCGAGAACGTGGACCAGCGCAGCAAGGATTATTCAGACGTCGCCAAAGCATACCGTCCCGGCCATGCCGATTACGCGTATGACGCGAAATACGGTTTCCGTGATTATCGCGGCGGTGGGCGCAGCTCTGCCCGGGAAACAGCGGCACGGGTTGCCGCGGGTGCCGTGGCGCGTCTGGCAATGCCCGAAGTGACTGTGACGGCCTATGTCAGTCAAATCGGCCATGATGAAATTGATCGCAGCCAGATCGACTTCGCAGAAATTGCCAACAACCCCTTCTTCTGTCCTGATCCGGCGGCGGCAAAGCGGTGGGAAACACTGGTCGATACGGCCCGCAAGGCGGGGTCATCGCTCGGTGCTGTGGTCGAATGCGTGGCCACGGGCGTTCCCGCCGGTTGGGGCGCCCCTGTCTATGCCAAGCTGGATGCCGACCTTGCTGCGGGCATGATGAGCATCAATGCTGTGAAAGGTGTTGAAATCGGCGACGGCTTTGGCGCAGCGCGCCTATCGGGCGAGCAAAATGCCGACGCCATGCGTTCGGGCGAAAACGGCCCTGAATTTGAAGCCAATCACGCGGGCGGCATTGCAGGCGGTATTTCGACAGGCCAACCGGTTGTGTGCCGTGTCGCCTTCAAGCCAACCAGTTCAATCCTCACTCCGGTGGATACTATTGGCCGGGATGGCGAAAACACCCAGATCATGACCAAGGGCCGCCATGACCCCTGCGTTGGTATCCGGGGCGCTCCAGTGGTGGAAGCGATGATGGCGCTGGTGCTCGCCGATCACAAAATGCTGCACCGCGCACAATGCGGCTGATGTGCCCAAGCAGTAAAATATACCCATAATTAGAATAATTTGGAACCGCGGGGCTACTGATCGGTTTTCCCGATGTTAGCAATCGCAACACTCAGTTTTACTGCGCTGCAGCAATCCCTATTTGCGCAGCGAACATTGAACAGATCAACCCAATTTACGGAGATATCATGGGTATTATCGGAAGCACATTGAAGCCATTCAAAGCCACCGCCTTTCAGGCTGGTAAAGACTTTTTCGACGTCACTGACGCCGATGTGAAAGGCAATTGGGCGGTATTCTTTTTCTACCCAGCCGACTTCACATTCGTCTGCCCGACGGAATTGGAAGATCTGAACAACCAATATGCCGGTCTGAAAGATATGGGCGTGGAAGTATACGCCGTGTCAACCGACACGCATTTCAGCCATAAAGCATGGCACGACACTTCGGATAAAATCGGCAAGATCCAATATCCGTTCTTGGGCGACCAACTGCACACACTGTCCAACAATTTCGGCGTTTTGCGTGAAGAAATGGGCTTGGCCGACCGCGCGACTTTCGTTGTCGATCCCGACGGTGTGATCCAAATTATGGAAATCACCTGCGAAGGCGTCGGCCGCAATGCTGGTGAGCTGGTCCGTAAAATCAAAGCGGCACAATATGTCCGCAACAACCCCGGCCAGGTTTGCCCTGCTGCTTGGGAAGAAGGCGCTGACACTTTGGCCCCTTCGCTTGATCTTGTCGGTAAAATCTAAGGGTCACCCTTAGACGGCTTGGCCGCAAACTGATTGCGGCCATTTTGAAGGCCCGGAACCACCCCTCCCCCTCCCAACGGTTCCGGGCCTCTTCTTTTGTAATGTACGGAGACTATCCATGCTCGGCGCGTCGATGCAGCAACAGCTAGAGACTTACCTCGCGAATTTGCGTGAACCGATTGAACTGATCGGTACGTTGGGCGACGATGAAAATTCGCGCAAAACACGCGCGTTGCTGGAAGAAATCGCAGCGCTGCATGATATGATTTCCGCTTCCTTTGATGGAAACGCGTCACATAGCCCCAGTTTCAAAATACGTCGGGCGTCGGATCACAATGCCGCGGTAACTTTTGCCGGGCTACCAATGGGCCATGAATTCACATCATTGGTGCTGGCACTGCTATGGGCTGGCGGCCATCCGCCAAAAGTAGAGCAGGATATTCTCGACCAAATTTCGGCGCTGGACGGCGACCATGCGTTTGAGATGTATTTCTCCCTCAGCTGTCAGAACTGCCCCGATGTGGTTCAGGCATTGACCTTGATGGCGATCTTCAATCCGCGCATTTCGGCCACTCTGATTGAAGGCGGTGCGTTCCAGGACGAAGTGGAATCCCGCCAGGTGATGGCGGTCCCGGCAATCTTCAAGGACCGCGAACCCTTCGCCAATGGCCGGATGGATGTCGCGGATATTATCGGCAAACTGGATAGCGGCGCAAATGCGCGCAATGCCAAGAAGCTGTCAGATAAAAAACCGTTTGAAGTGTTGGTGGTAGGCGGCGGTCCTGCCGGCGCGGCAGCGGCAATCTACACGGTCCGCAAGGGGTTTAGCACCGGGATCGCAGCGGAACGGTTTGGCGGCCAGCTGACGGATACTATGGGGATCGAGAACTGGATCTCAACGCCCTATACCGAAGGGCCCAAACTGACAGCGCAAATGGAACAACATGTCGGCGAATATCCCGTCGATGTGATGACCCGCGTTTCAGCGGAAAAGCTTATACCTGCAAGTAAGCCGGGCGGGCTGCATGAAATCAAGCTGGCAACTGGCGCGTCTTTGAAAGCCCGCTCGATCATCCTGTCGACGGGTGCACGGTGGCGGCAATTGGGCGTGCCGGGCGAAGAACGCTACCGCAATAAGGGTGTCGCTTACTGCCCGCATTGCGATGGTCCGTTGTACAAAGGCAAACGTGTGGCTGTCATCGGCGGCGGAAATTCAGGCGTGGAAGCGGCAATTGATTTGGCCAACATCGTTGGTCACGTCACGCTTATCGAATTCGACAATGCCTTGCGCGCCGACCAAGTATTGCAAGACAAAGTTGCCAGCTTCGCCAATGTGGAGATTATCACCTCCGCCCAAACGACCGAGATTACTGGTGACGGGGACACAGTATCCGGCCTGACATATAAAGACCGTGAAACGGGCGATACACGCACAATCGAGCTGGACGGCGTGTTCGTGCAAATCGGCCTCGTGCCGAACACCGAATGGTTGGCGGGTTCGGGTATCGAGCTCAGCCCGCATGGCGAAATTGTGATTGATGATCATGCCGCCACAAACGTGCCGGGTATTTTTGCAGCAGGCGACGTCACCACGGTACCCTATAAACAGATCATCATTGCCGCAGGTGAAGGCGCGAAAGCGGGTCTGAGTGCGTTTGATTATCTGATCCGGACGGAACCGGCAGAGGAGAATGCTGCCACTGAATCGGCAGACTGACGTGGATTAGCGGTTTCGCCGCAGCACCACATAGACCGCGCCTTCGCCGCCATGCTTGCGGTGCGCCTTGCGAATAGCGGCGATGGCATCTGCATGCGGGCCCGCAGCCAGCCAGTCGAGCAATTTTGCCCGGATTACGCCGCGCTTTGACCCGCGATCCGCCGCCTCCACCGGGCGCGGCCGACCGGTAATTACCAGCACCAGCCGGGCATCCATTGCGCGCGCTTGGGACAGGCCGCTTTCCAGCCGGTCATGCGCTGCATCCAGATAATGATCATGCAGATCGAGTGTGTAATCAGGCGCGATCGACCCGCTTTTCAGTTTTCGATCCCAGTGAGAATCGAGGCTGGTATGCCCAATTCTTCGCGGTCCGGGCGGCGGTGTCGGGACAGGCACCATGCGCGGCGGCGGTCTGACAACTTTGGTAAATTTGGGCGCGGCCGGTTTCGGCGGTGCCGTCTGACCAGCTGGAGCGGCCACCACTTTGGGCCGGGTGCGGCCAGCCAAGGGGTCGACCGAAGACGCTAAATGCGCCCAAGCGGCTTGCTCTTCAGCGGTTAATCCACGTGGCAGCTTCACTGGCTATTGAGGCGCTTAACCGTACCGCGTGGTAACAGGATCAACGCTTGCCCGCGCCCGCTCATACCGCCTGCAATCGTTCGTGCATCCTCGCCCGCGCCCCAGAATGTGTCGAAACGGTTGGGGCCCTTAATCGCCCCGCCTGTATCCTGTGCGATCCACAAACCGTCCGCAATATTGCGGTCCAGATCGAGGAATACCGGCGCACCATAGGGTACAAAACGCGGATCAACCGCAACAGAGCTTTCGCGGCGCACCGGAATACCGAGCGAACCCAGCGGTCCATCACCGGTCAATTCAGTGAAGAAAATCCAGCTTTTGTTGAGATGCATCAGCTCTTTGCCGTCTTGCGGATTCTCGCGGATATATTGCATGATGCCCTGCATCGATCCGGCATATTGCCCCGGGCCGTCACCCAGTAAGCCCCGCTCGCGCATCACTCCGCCTATGCCGGTATAGCCGCGCCCGTTCTGGCCGGCATACCCAATCCGCATCACCCCGCCATCATCCAGGGCGAGCCGACCGGAACCCTGGATCTGCAGGAAGAACATTTCCACCGGGTCTTTTGCCCAAGCGAAGGCAAGTCCGCGGCCTTCCAGCGCGCCAGCATCAATCTCTGACCGTTCAAAATAGGGTACGAATACGCCGTTCTCATTGATACGGCCGAGCGGCGGGCGACCCGTCCGTTCGGACTGCGCCATGTCCGCTGGCCACTGGCGGATCAGATCACCCGGCAGCGCATAAACCGGCACTTCACAGCCCGGCTTGCGAGTCCGGCACCCGGCGATTTCCGGTTCAAAATATCCGGTAGCGAAAGCCTGGCCGGAACCGACAATAGCGGTTTCAAAATATGCGGAGAAAAAAGTGTCTGCGGTTCCGGGATTGCGCGGCGCGGCGGCGCAAGCTTTCTGCCAATCGGATGGCTGGGTGAGCCCCGATTTATCCTCACGCCGGAGCAATGTCGGGCAACTTTCGATGAAAGACCTCAGCGCCGCTTCAGCATCTGTTTGGGATATGGACAGGCTAGAAACAAATGGCCCTTCCTTGACCCCAGCCATCATGGCAGACGTAAACGCCTCACCGCCAGAAGATGGCGGGACGGGATCCGCCGATTTAGGAACAATTCCGGCGCAGCCGGATAGCAGCAATGCACTCGCCAATCCGGTCAACAGCCGCATTATCTGATTACCCCCAGTCTTACACGCGCCAGTCTTATCCGCGCCAGTCTTGACCGTTCGCCAGTCTAAAACTTCGCCAGTCTTACCCTTCGTCGGTCTCGTCGACCAACCAATTCACATCAGTGGATTTGACGTCGCGCATAAATGTCCAAACATCCCGGCTTTCAATCGCATCATCCAACGAACCGGCAATCATTGTGCCGTCTTTATCATAGGTTACAGCGGCGATGTCGGCCACAAAACGCACACCGACGCGCGCCATCGTTCCATCCAGTGATGCGCTGGAAATCACCGTTTCTTCAATCCGGATCAAGCGGTTATTGAGTGTTTGACCAGCCTCTTCACGGGCCGTGATTGCAGCGTCGAAGCTCTCATAGACATCATCGTCACACAGCTCTTTCAGCGTCGCGCGATCACCTGACCAAAACGCCTCAAGAACCATACCATAAGCGGCTTTGGCACCCTCGATAAAGCTGGTCACATCAAACCGGCGGTCTGCCGATGCAATATCATTTACGCCGCGCTCAACCGCAGGCAATACATCAGGGAATTGATGGACATTGGTGGCTGGCTGCGCCTGTTGCGGTGTTGCGCTCGGGGTGGGTGCCTGAGCATTTTGGTCCAACCGGGTCGGGATCGATTCCTCTTCATGCTCGGCGCGTTGGCCCAGCACGGAATAGAGGCGCAGACCCAAAAAGGCTGCAACCATTGCGAGGATGACGATTTCGACAATATGTCCTGACACGATAAGGTCCCGTTTCTTCTGGATAGAAAGCGCTATCCGCATTTCACTAATATTCTTGCCTTAAATAGGGCCTGAATACAAACGAACAACGCCTTAAGCGGCAATTCGGCCCCCAAGTGACGCAAATAAGCGTATTTTTTGCAATTTTCGGACATACATCGCCCTTGTCAAAGCACCTGATACGTTGCGACTGCCGCAGGAGGGTGCTACGCGCGCCGCCGAACAGGATGACCGCGCCGTGTTTGGGCGGCGTGGCGAGTCCATGAATTTGGAATAATGAAAGACAGTATCATGGCCGAAGAAGGCGACGTTCTTACCGATTTGAATGAGGGCCCTATGCCCAATGGCGCAGACACATCGCCGGTTGCGGGTGTCATTTCACAATATGTGAAGGATCTCTCGGTCGAGAACCCGAATGCACCGGACAGCTTCCAGTGGCAGGACAAGCCTGAAATCGATTTGCAGTTCAACATTGGCGCGCGCCAGGTGAATGAAGAAATTCATGAAATTGAACTGAAAATCAACGTCACTGCGAAATCTGAAAAGGGCAATATCTATCTGATAGAGCTCGTTTATTGCGGCCTTATCGGAATGCGCAACCTGCCCGCAGAACAGCAGCATGCATTTATGTATGCCGAAGGCCCGCGGCTTCTCTTCCCATTTGCACGCAGCGTTGTTGCAGACGCCACCCGCGATGCCGGTTTCCAACCATTGATGCTCGATCCGATCGACTTCAACGGCCTGTATATGCAGCAGCTGCAGCAGAAAGCCGAACAAGAAGCCGCCGCTGGTGCGGCATCAGGCGAAGCGTAAGCTTTAGCGGTTGATGGCGGGCAAGCAGAAATGAGCCTGCTCAAGAATGTCGGAACCATTGGCGGGCTGACGATGGTCAGCCGCGTCTTTGGTTTCGCGCGCGACATCATGCTGGCGCGCGTTTTGGGCGCGGGCGGCATGGCCGATGCGTGGCAGCTGGCGTTCCAACTGCCCAATATCTTCCGGCGGCTGTTCGCCGAAGGGGCATTCGCCAGCGCCTTTATACCCTTGTTCAACCGCCACATGACAGATGGCGACAACCAATCCGAGGCCCGCCGGTTCGCCAGCGAGGTATGCGCGGTTTTACTGCCCATATTGGTCGCCTTCGGCGCGGTTATGATGATCGCGATGCCGTGGGTTTTAATGGCTTTTGCCAGCGAAGAACTGCGCGCCAACGATGTCAATTATGATCTGGCGGTGACGATGGGGCGGATCGCCTTCCCCTATCTGTTGTTCATGAGCCTCGCGACATTAACCGCCGCCGTGCTCAATTCACTCTCCCGCTTCGCTGCCGCAGCAGCCGCCCCGATCTTGCTCAATATTTGTTTGATCGCCGCGCTAACTTGGGGTGCGATGCAATCAGACAGCGATACGACCCGCCAAACAACCGGCCTGCTCTTGGCTGTCGCGGTGTCTACCTCCGGATTTCTACAGCTCGCATGGCTGACATTCTGGATGCGCAGGAGCGGCTTTCGCATAGCGTTCCAGCGCCCCAAAATGACTGATGATGTCAAGCAGCTGGGCGTACTGATCATCCCGGCAGTGTTCGGCGCGGGCGTCTATCAAATCAGCCGTTTCCTCGACCTGTTCTTTCTGGGGACACTGCCTGATAAATCGATCACCTATCTGGCAATGGCAGACCGGTGGAACCAGTTGCCACTGGGCATTATCGGGATCGCTCTTGGCACTGCCATATTGCCCGCCTTGTCCCGTTTTATCGCGAGCGAGGACAAAGACGGTGCGTTTCGTTTGCAGAGTAACGCAGTGGAATTGGCCATGCTGCTGACTGTTCCCTGCGCGGTTGCTTTGTATATAACGGGCAGCGCCTTCACCCGGGTTTTCTTTATGGGCGGGGCCTTCACGCTGGAAGATGCACTGGTGACCGGTTCTGTCGTGTCGGGTTTAGTTATCGGCCTACCCGCCTATGTTCTGGTCAAGGTCCTGACGCCCAATTTCTTTGCCCGCAAAGATACGCGGACGCCGGTCTATACGGCCGCAGCCTCGCTACTGATCACTGTCGGGCTCAACATCTACTTCATCTACTGGCTTGATATGGGCGTGATCAGTTTGGCGATCGCCGGGGCGATCGGCGCATGGTGTAACGTAGCCTTGCTCTACGCAATTTTGGCACAGCGCGGGTTTTTTGTGCTGACCGCTCAAGTGATCAGCAGGCTGCTGCGTATTATGGTTGCTGCGGGTATTATGGGCGCTGCACTCTATTGGGCAATGCCATATGCTGATCCCTATTTTACCGGCAGTTTTGCCGAACGTGGCGGCGCAATTGCGGCAATTATGGGGATCGGCGCCGTGGTCTACGGTATCGCAGCATTTGCGCTGCGCGTACTTGACCGGGACACCATTGGTAGGCTTATGCGGCGCCAAGGGTAACACCCGGCAAGCATGGCTCACCGGCCACCACCAAAAATCTGGTACAAATCCAGACAGCTCAGGAAAAACAATGCGCGTAGTTTCAGGGATCCAGCCCACCGGCAACCTTCACCTTGGCAACTATCTGGGTGCGATCCGTAATTGGGTCCGGATGCAGGACGAGATCGCTGGCGCAGATGGCAGCACCAAAGAAGAAGGCGGCGAATGTCTATTCTTTCTGGCGGATTTGCACGCCATTTCGATGGCGCATGATCCCGCTGCGCTAAAGGCTGGCACGCTGGAAATGACAGCCGCGCTGGTCGCGTGCGGGATTGATCCAGACAAGTCGATCTTGTTTAACCAAGCGCAAGTGCCAGCGCACGCGGAACTGCAATGGCTGCTGAGCGGGACGGCCCGGATGGGCTGGCTTAACCGGATGACCCAGTTCAAGGATAAATCTGGCAAAAACCGTGAAGGCGCCAGCATTGCGCTGTTTACCTATCCGGTACTGCAAGCGGCCGATGTTCTCCTGTATCAAGCAACCCACGTTCCGGTTGGCGATGACCAGAAACAGCATCTGGAATTGGCCCGCGACATAGCCCAGAAATTCAACGGGGATTTCTGTACAGAAGATGCACCCGTGTTCACTTTGCCGGAACCGATTGTTCCAGCCGAAGCTGCCCGGATCATGAGCTTGCGCAATGGCAGCGCCAAAATGAGCAAGTCTGACCCTTCTGAGATGAGCCGGATCAATCTGCATGATGATGCCGATATGATCACGAAGAAAATCAAGAAGGCCAAGTCTGACGCCGACGATCTACCCTCTGAAGTGGCTGGCCTGGAAGGGCGGCCAGAAGCGCTCAATCTGGTCACCATCTACGCTGCGATAACAGGCGAAACTGCAGATTCGGTGCTGTCACAATATGGCGGCAAGGGTTTCGGCACGTTAAAACCGGCATTGGCAGAAGTTCTGGTCGATGCGTTTGCGCCTATTTCCGCTCGGTTCCGCGAGCTGAAAGATGATCGCGAATCGCTGGATGCAATTTTGGCACGCGGTGCTGCCAAAGCGCGCCAACGCGGGGAAGACACGCTTAAGCAAACATATGACGCGCTTGGGCTTGTTCGCGGCTGACAGGCGAAAATGCCTGCATAGTCGGCCCCATTTCTGGACGCCCATCGTTCAATTCTGGTTCAGCCTGCGAAACTAGGGTAGGGACTATCCAAGATAGCAGTTGTGCGAGTGTGGGGGCACCGCGCTATCCGCAATCGGATTCGAAAGGGCTCACCATGTCATTCAAGACACCAAACTTAACTCGCGCGCTCAAGCTCGCTTCAGCGCCGCTTCTACTCGCAACACTCGGCGCTTGTGCCAGCGGTTTCAACGCCGATGTTTCACGCTTCCAAAGCCAACTGCCAGCGCCGCAAGGCCAAAGCTTCGCGGTTGTGGCTGATGATCCGGCGCTCGCTGGCGGTTTGGAGTTCGCTCTCTATGCCGATTTGGTTGAAGCTGAAATGAGTAAGCTAGGCTACGTTCAAAGCGACCCACAATCCGCTGATCTTCTTGTAAGGTTTGACTATGGCGTCGACAAAGGGCGGGAACGGGTTCGTTCAACGGGCTTTTCCGATCCATTCTTTAGCCCATGGCGCGGCTATGGATCCTATTACGGGTCACGCTTCGGTTACGGTTCGCGCTTCGGATATCGCAACCGCTTGTTCCGCCCGGGATACCGGCCGGTGGGCGCATGGGGCTTCGGCTTTTATGATCCGTGGCTGAGCGGCGGCCGCGATGTACGCAGTTACACAGTCTTCAGCAGCGACATCGAAATGAAGATTGACCGCAAGATTGATGGCGAACGGCTGTTTGAAGGCAAGGCTGAAGCGGTCTCTACTTCCAACCGGTTGCAATATCTGGTGCCGAATTTGGTCGAAGCCATGTTCACAGATTTCCCCGGCAATTCGGGTGAGACGCTGCGGATATCCATTCGGCCGGAAAAAACCAAAGTGCGCCGCGTTAACTAGAAACCGGTCGTATCACGGCAATATAGCAAAAGGGCGAGCCAGCGATGGCCGCCCTTTTTTGTTTCGGCTTGTTATTTGGGCGGGCTTTGCTTTCGATGCCAGCGAACCGCTGCGATACCCGATCCGATCGCGACGGACCCGATCAAGAACGCGCTGGGGAAACCCAGCTGAACAGCATAGTCGGCTCCTCTCATCGCGCGCTCCAGCAGATCCAACAGGTAGTTACCGCAATGGATCGCCCCCACCAGCAGTAGCACCGTGACCACCAGACTGCGGGGGTCCAAAGGCCGCCAGCCTGTCCGCATCCCGACAAACCGCAAGACCCGTTCCGACAGCCAAACCAGAATGATGATCCAGACCAGCAGCGCGATGATCGCAATCAGTATCCCGCCGGGACCAATGGTGCCTAAAGCCATCACTTATCGCCCGGTTGACCCGAAGCCGCCCGCCCCTCGCACGGTGTCATCAAGTTCATCAACTTCCTGCCACATTGCCTGAACTACTGGCGCGAGAATTAACTGGGCAACACGTTCGCCGCGTTTGACCTCGAAATCATCGCTGCCCAGATTGATCATCAAGATCTTCAGTTCGCCGCGATAATCGGAATCGATTGTTCCTGGCGTGTTGGGCACGGTCACACCGAATTTGAACGCCAAGCCGGACCGTGGACGCACTTGTATTTCAAACCCTTCCGGGATTGCCATGGAAAGACCAGTGGCAACAGCATGCCGCATTCCGGGGGTCAGCGTGACATCTTCCGCCGCGAGCACATCCATTCCAGCAGCGCCCGCGGTTGCATAGGCGGGTAAGGCCAAACCCTCGCCATGGGGCAAACGCTTTACCTGCACTCCGACCGGATTACTCATGCGTATTCTCTCCATCTGATAGCGCCTGTCCGACCCGCATAATCAAAGCCCGCGCAACCGCATCTTTGGGCATATCATCAAGACTATCGACACCGTTCTCGCTAACAATATGCACGCGGTTATTATCACCGCCCATCACGCTCTCACCTTTGGGACCGGAAACATCGTTAGCAACGATCCAATCCACACCTTTGCGGATACGCTTGGCTGTCGCATTATCGATGACATCCTGTGTCTCAGCTGCAAAGCCGATAAGCAGAGCGGGCCGTTTTGACCCTTTGGCAACCCCGGCAAGAATGTCGGGGTTCTCCGCCAGTTCCAATGCCGGCAACCCCGTGTCACGCTTTTTCATCTTTTCTGAAGCGATATCCTTCGTGCGCCAATCAGCCACTGCCGCAACCATAATGCCCACATCAGCCGGCAGAGCGCGATCCACAGCTTCTGCCATTTCGCGCGCGGATTCGACATCAATGCGTTCCACTCCGGGCGGCGTTGCCAAATGCACAGGTCCGGCAATGAGGGATACACGGGCGCCCGCTGCTGCAGCCGCCTCGGCAATGGCGAAACCCTGTTTTCCGGACGACCGGTTGGCGATGTAGCGCACCGGATCAATCGGTTCGTGCGTGGGGCCCGCTGTGATCACCACATGCTTGCCATATAGCGGGCGATGCGCGGGATTGCGGTCAAAGTCAGGCTGCCCCGCCAAAGCGTCTGTCTGGACACCGTTGAGGGTAAGCTGCGCAGAAATTTCGGCCCAAACATCCTCTGGATCGGGCAAACGCCCCGGGCCAAATTCGCCGCACGCCATGGGGCCGACATCCGGTTCTACCACGTGCACGCCTGACGCCTTGAGCGTGGCAACATTGCGCTGGGTCGCCGCGTGCTGCCACATCCTGACGTTCATAGCGGGAACGGCCATAACGGGTTTATCCGTGGCGAGCAGCAGCGTTGTCGCCAAATCATCGGCAATGCCCATCGCCATCTTGGCGAGCATGTCAGCAGTGGCAGGGCAAACCACGACCAGGTCAGCTTCCCGGCTAAGCTGGATATGCCCCATCTCAGCCTCGTTCTTCAAATCCCACAGCGTCGTGTGAACCGGGTTTTCCGACAACGCCGCAAGCGTCATCGGGGTAACAAATTGTTGCCCGCCATTGGTAATGACGCAGGTTACATCACCGCCGCCCTTACGGATCAGCCGCACCAGCTCGCAGCTTTTATAGGCCGCGATCCCGCCGCCAATGACCAGCAGCACTTTCGCAGGTGAAGCGCCGTTCATATTTTAGGTTCCAAAATTCGCGGCATAGGTTTGAAGCCGGATGTCTTACGCTGTCTGTCCATGCACCTTGTCTAGCGGGCTGAGTGGGCAAGGCCAACACTATTGACCACCGCAATAAACCCCGACCAATATCGCCCCAACTGGGCTAGGCGTGCGCTTGTTTTGCGGATATGCCGACCCAAGGGGAGACAAGACAATGATTATTGCACTGCGCGCTATTCTGGTTTTGGGCGGCTTATTACTGGGCTTTTTGGGAGTCGGCTTTTTGACTGACCCCGTAGCGTCCGGTGTTGATTTCGGCATCTCTGCCGCGGGCGCGCACGGGCTTACATCCATTCGTTCCGATTTTACCGCCTTTTTCATGGTCGGCGGGGCTTGCCTCATTTGGGGTGCGATAGCACGCCGCCGCGATCCCCTGATTATTGGCGGAGCATTGATGTTGGTCACCTTGGCAGCCCGGCTGGTCAGCCTGTCCATTAACGGCAGCTTTCTAGGCTATATTCCGCCAATGGTTGTCGAGTTGGTGCTTGGGGTGGCGGCGCTGATCGGTGCGCGGATCTTACCCCAGCGCGGCTAGAGATTACCCCAGCAGACCTGCAGAAGCGGCAGCCCAAACGGCTCCGCCGCCGATAATCGCGGCAATCACATAACCACCAATCCCGGCAGAGCGCTTGTCTCGCTTGTCCCACATCAGTGGGACATCGGGCAGCGGCGCCTGATCGGGTGCACCGCCTTTGGGCGGGAACTTGTCTTCAATCCGCCGGATCAACGCCGGAAGACGCATCAACGTATCTGTGTCTTCCTTCAGCCGGTCAGCCACCAGCGATTCGGGGCCAAGCTCATCGCGGATCCATGCCTGCACATAGGGGCCGGACGTGTCCCACATATTGATTTCGGGGTTGAGCTGAGTCGCAATTCCTTCGACCATCACCATCGTTTTTTGCAGCAGCAGCAAATGCGGCTGTGTTTGCATGTCAAAATCGCGGGTGATGGCAAACAGGCCGTCCAGCATCTGCCCGACGCTGAGTTCTTTGACCGGCTTGCCGCGCATGGGCTCGCCCACGGCACGCAAAGCTGTCGCGAACTCACCGACGGAATGATAGCTCGGCACATATTGCGCCTCAAAATGGATCTCTGCCACGCGTTTATAATTACCGGTGGTCAAGCCGTAGAGGATTTCTGCCAGCCATGCCCGCGCCTGCCGGTCGATCCGCCCCATGATCCCGAAATCAATCGCGACAATCGTGCCATCCGCTTTCACGAATAAATTGCCCTGATGCATATCCGCATGGAAGAAGCCGCCGCTGATTGCCTGGGTCAGGAAAGCCAGGACCAGTCGCTGCGCCATTTCCGATAGATCGTGGTCTGCCTCAACCAACGCCTGCCGGTCGCTGATTTTGGTGCCGTCGACCCAAGCGACGGTCATCACGCGGCCATTGGTCCGGTCCCAATCGACGTCGGGCACTTCATAGCCCTCTATCGCCTTCATGCTTTCCATCAATTCGCTGGCGGAGGCCGCTTCACGGCGCAGATCCAGCTCGCGATTGGTCCAACGTTCGAAATTGGCAATCGTCATGCGCGGGCGCAAACGAGCCGCCTCGCCGCCCAAACCTTCCAGATGGGCAGCTGCCCAATGATAGGTCTGGATATCCCGCTCAAATTTTTCCCGGATACCGGGGCGCATGACTTTTACCGCTACTTCGCGGCCATCTGTCGTCGTTGCGCGATGGACCTGAGCAATAGACGCCGCGCCCACAGGCACTTCTTCAATAGTGCTAAACAGGTTTTCCAGCGGCTGCCCGAAGCTGGTTTCAATAACTTTGCGAATTTCGGCAAAGTCCACTGGCGGCAAATTATCTTGCAGGGAAAGCAGGTTCTCCGCCGCCTCTTCACCCACCAGATCGGGCCGGGTTGCCAAAGACTGCCCAAGCTTAATTGCCGCCGGCCCAATCGCCCGGAACGCGCTGGCATAATCAGGCACTCTAGGCTGGATCGTGCCAAACCGCGCCAACCGCATCAAACGGCGAACGGGCGGCGGCGTATTAGGATCAGATTCTAACCCGCGCAAAGCACCGTGCTTTGCCAGCGTCCGGCCCCATTTTAAGAGCCGCCAAATATGCGTTGCAGGGCGTGTCACGCAGTCAGACTTTCCAACCGGAATGGATCGCGACGGCCCCGCCAAAAATTGGCTCGACCCGTGTACGGCTGAAACCGGCATCGCGGATCATTTGTTCAAATTTCGGCATAGGCGGGAAGCGGCGGATGGATTCGGCCAGATACCGATAGCTGTCTTCATCTTGCGCGATCATCCCGCCAAATTTCGGCATCACCTTGTGCGAATACAGGTCATAGATCTCTTTGAAACCGGGCCATTCAGTGGTCGAAAATTCCATACAATAGAACCGGCCACCATATTTCAGAACGCGGTGCGCCTCTTTCAGCGCCTTATCGATGTGAGTGACATTCCGGATACCAAAGACGATCGTATAGGCATCAAAAACATTTGAAGAAAAGGAGAGTTCTTCTGCGTTTTGGCGCGACCAAACCAGCCCGTCGATCCCGCGGTCCATTGCCCGTTCGATGCCGACATCCAGCATTTCCTGATTGATATCCGATACCGTGATGTCGGCATTATGCTCCGCCATCCGGAACGCGACATCGCCAGTACCGCCAGCCATATCCAATATCGCCTCGCCATTTTGAGGCTTCACCCGGCGGACAAAGCGGTCTTTCCAGACACGGTGCATCCCGCCGGACATGACATCATTCATAATGTCATATTTGGCGGCGACTTTAGAAAATAACTGGCCCACCATCGCGGTCTTTTCTGACACATCGACATCTTGGTAACCGAAAGACACTCTATCATTCATGCGCATATCCTTATGCCGGCGTCCTTAGGAGGAATTGCCAGCATGGCAAAGGGTGTTAGGAAGCCCTTATGCCAGAGCTTCCCGAAGTAGAAACAACGGTCCGCGGCCTTGCCCGGTTCCTCGATGGTCAGCAGATTGTTCGGGCGGCCGTCAATCGGCCTGATATGCGTCGCCCTTTTCCAGTGGATTTGGTGCAGACGCTTACCGGTGCCACTGTGACTGGATTGGGCCGTAGGGCGAAATACGGCCTGATCCACACCGACCGCGACCGGACGATAATATTCCATCTCGGCATGAGCGGTAGATGGCGCATCGACCCCGACACGCCGGATAAGCATGATCACTTTGTCATCGAAACAGCAGACCACCACTTTGCGCTGTGCGATCCGCGGCGCTTCGGCTGGGTTGATCTGGTAGACTCCCCTGGGCTGGAGAATTGGCCCTCCTTCGCTGCCATGGGGCCAGAGCCGTTGGGCCCGGATCTAACCGCTGATCATCTCAAAGCGTCGCTAAAAGGGCGCAAACAGGCGATTAAGCTGCTGCTGCTGGACCAGCGCATCGTGGCAGGGCTGGGTAACATCTATGTTTGCGAGGCGTTGTTTCGGGCAGGCATCAGCCCGCGCCGTGCAGGTGGCCGTGTGACACGCGCAGCTTTGGATCGGCTGGTACCCGCTATAAAAGAGGTTCTGTCCCAATCTATCGAAGATGGTGGCTCGTCACTCAGAGACTATGCCCGGCCGGATGGAGAGCTAGGGTATTTTGCGACCCGGTTCGACGTTTATGGCCGAGAGGGTGAGGCGTGTTCCAATGCCGATGGCGGCATCATCAAACGCGTGGTTCAAGGGGGCCGCAGCACATGGTATTGCACCACCTGCCAGAAGTGACTGCAAACAACATATTGACGATTCGGGCATGCGGACGTAAAGGGCGCGCTTTCCGGCGAGCAATTGCCGCTTCTGAACAAACCAATTTATATATTCCGGCCGCTGATACGGCAGCCTGATAAAGGACGAACATGGCCAATACGCCGCAAGCACGCAAACGCATCCGTCGCAACGATCGCCGCGCCGAAATCAATGGCGCACGGGTAAGCCGCATTCGCGGTTTCGTTAAGAAGGTCGAAACTGCCATCGAAGGCGGGGACAAGGCCGTGGCAGCAGACGCATTGAAAGCGGCTCAGCCAGAAATCGCTCGCGGTGTGGCACGCGGCGTTATGCATAAGAACACAGCTGCTCGGAAAATGTCGCGCCTCTCGAAACGAGTTGCAGCGCTCTGATTCGTGTAAAATGTGGGTGAAAGTCCCGCTATATATGACAGAAGGTCGGTGCCTCGGGCTCCGGCCTTTTTTGTTGCAGCGCAGCGATTCCAGGATGATCGTGCCATGCCATGAATATGGCACCTCCCAAACCTAGGGATTTCCACGATTCGCGGTGCTGGGACATGACAAAATCAAGCTAAACAATAGGTTAAACGGAGCTCTGCGGGGTTTGCTGAGTCAACCGAAATATTTCAAATTTTTTACGCCCGAATCGCTTGCGGAAAATGCTCAGCCGTTCATAACTCCACCATGCTTTGAACCGGACAGTTCAGAGCTTACGAAAATTAAAGAGCGATGGGGGGCTGGATTCACGCGATTCCAGTTAGGGGCGAAGCTTTGCCATCGATAAATACGTAATTGTCGAGGGTCCCGGCAGGGACCTGGCTGTGTGCAAGATGTGGGATGGCGAGTTGTAATGGCGACGAAGGGTAAATCGGGATCCAAAATGGGCAAAGACGGCATGGAAGATCTCGAAGCGGTAAATTTGGCCGCTGATTGGTCGGACATTAGCCAAGGCCTGCGTAAGGATCTGGGCCATCAATTGCACAGCCAGTGGATTAAGCCGATCCAGGTTGGTGACTTCTGCAAGGAAACCGGCACGCTCAACCTGTTCTTGCCAACAGAATTCTCTGCCAATTGGGTGCAAGACCGGTTTGCCGACCGTCTTTCATTGGCTTGGAAGATCGCGAAAAGCGATATTCGCAATGTGAAGATTCAGGTCCATCCCGGACGCCGGAAATTGCCTGATATCAGCTTGAATGGTGATGGGTATGGCGGCGGCCCGATGGCGGCCAATGACCGCAACGATTCATCGATGATCGCTGTTGCTGCCGGTACGATTGGCGAACAAGGTTTCACATCATCCGTGGGCCTCGACCCTTCATTGACCTTCGCCGCATTTGTGACGGGTGAAACCAATATTCTGGGCTGCAATGCCGCGCAGCGTATGGCTGCGACCGAAACCCCGCAATTCAGCCCGCTCTATCTCAAAGCCGCGACGGGACAGGGCAAGACCCACCTGATGCACGCCATCGGGCATTCCTATCTGGCGGCGCACCCGCGCTCACGCATTTTCTACTGCAGCGCAGAACGCTTCATGGTGGAATTTGTGCAAGCGCTGAAACAAAATCAGATGATCGAATTTAAAGCGCGGCTGCGCAGCTTTGATCTGCTGCTGGTGGACGATATTCAATTCATCATCGGCAAAGCCTCCGCTCAGGAAGAGCTGCTCTACACAATCGATGCATTGCTGGCAGAAGGCAAACGGTTGGTATTTGCTGCCGACCGCGCACCGCAAGCATTGGACGGCGTTGAACCGCGTTTGCTCAGCCGCCTGTCTATGGGTCTGGTCGCTGACATTGCGCCTGCGGATATTGAACTGCGCCGCAAGATTCTCGAATCGAAACTGACCAAATTCGCTCCGCTGGAAGTGCCCGGCGATGTGATCGAATTTCTGGCCCGCACCATTACGCGCAATGTCCGCGAACTGGTAGGCGGTCTGAATAAGCTCATCGCCTATGCGCAGCTTACCGGGCAAACCGTGTCGTTGCAGCTGGCCGAAGAACAATTGACCGATATTCTGTCGGCCAATCGCCGCCGGATCACGATTGATGAAATTCAGCGTACCGTCTGCCAGTTCTACCGGATCGACCGGAGCGAAATGAGCAGCAAACGCCGCGCCCGCGCTGTGGTGCGTCCGCGTCAGGTGGCGATGTATCTGTCGAAAGTGCTCACGCCGCGCAGCTATCCGGAAATTGGCCGCAAATTTGGCGGTCGTGACCATTCGACAGTCATCCATGCAGTGCGTTTGATCGAAGATCTGCGTCAACGCGATGCCGATATGGACGGCGATGTACGGAGCCTGCTGCGCCAGCTCGAGAGTTAAATTTGGTGTTTGCTTAGCCTCAAGCGCCGGCGGTCGCGTCCGCTCCCTTAGGCTACCGCGCTAACCGCGCGTCGAGCGCCAATGAGTTCAGGCACCCTCTGACTGCGGTGACCAAGAGTGGGTTCTAACATCGATGACTTGGAATGGTCCGGTCGGCAATCAGCCGACCGCAAGGCCGACCGGCCGCCCGAGCTTATGCGAGGAAGCAAGCGATGCGGATGCATCGCGCCCGCAGGGACCAAAACAAAAAACTCACCCGCTTGAGGCAATACAAAAAACGTCTACAGCCTATTCATGGCCCTATCCCCCGACCGTCTTGATCGCTTTGCCCGTCATATCGTGATCCCGGAGATCGGCGGCGCGGGGCAAGTCGCGCTGAGCGAGGCGCGGATTACTCTGGTCGGGCTTGGCGGGATCGGTAGCCCTGCACTGCAATATTTGGCGGGCGCAGGTATCGGGCATATCACCCTGATCGATGACGGCGATGTCGAGCTATCGAATCTCCAGCGCCAAACAATCTATACCCAACGCGATATCGGCCATTCCAAAGCCGTGAGCGCGAGGCGCTGGCTCGCCAATTTTGACAGCGAGATCGTGGTGGATGTGCGCGATGACCGGATTGGCCGCGATAATGCCGCAGAGATTCTGGGCGGCACGCATCTGGTAATCGACGGAACCGACAATTTCGCCACGCGACTGGCCGTATCCGATGCCTGCGTGGCTATCGGTGTGCCGCTGCTGAGCGCGGCAGTGGGCCGCTTCCAAGGCCAAATCGCGGCATTCGCAGGGCATTTGGACGGGCACGCCTGCTACCGCTGCTATGTCGGCGATGCGTTCGACAATGATGATTGCGACACCTGCGCCGATGACGGAATGCTGGGCGCAATGGCCGGATGGGCCGGCAGCTTCGCCGCAATCCAGGCGGTGCGGATTCTGCTCGACGGCAAATCGGCGCTGGGCGATCCCGGATGGGGTAAGCTGCATATGTTAGACGGCATAAAGCCGGGTATGCGGACGCTCAATATTGCGAAAGATCCTGAGTGTGGGGGCTGTGGTCAAGGGACCGTATAGGTTTCCATCGAAATCAGTTCATCAACTACGATCTCATGGGCAAAATAACCGTAGTGGCCGAAACTGTCTGGTTCTTTTGTCCGTCTACCCAAAAATTGAACTTTGTAGATTGTGCCATCTCCGTAAGGGTGAGCAGCTTCAGGCCTTTCCCCTTCAGCAAATGAAAGCCAAATACCTTCCCCAAATTCTGGTTGATCGCAGTCGCTACGCGGACTGGGACAAAATCTTGATCCTTCAAACTCGTTTACCCATAGCCCTGTCCACGGTCGTGCACTCTGCATTGGGAAACAGATATCGACGCTTACGTTGATTGCGGACGCTCCCTCGTATCGGGCCCTTTCAACACACGCATCGTTGATCGTCGGATAAATCTCTTTCACCAAAGCAATATCCTCCTCTGACATCACAGGAGTTCGGGTGTCGCAGCCGGTCAGCACAAGCGCGGTAAAGATGATTCCACGGTATAAATTCTTCACGCCAAAATCTCATCCACCCATTCGGGCACCAGCACGCTCGCCGCGCCGAGCCGTGTTTCATCGAACCACCCTGACCCTTCGCTGCGCTCAAGGTTAAGCTCCAATGTTTGGACACCCATCGACCGCGCATCCTGCACAAACCCCGCCGCCGGATAGACTGCGCCCGATGTGCCGATGGACACGAACAGGTCGGCACCGCGCAGCGCGCCGTAAATACTCTCCATGTCATAGGGCATTTCGCCAAACCACACGACATCGGGGCGCAAAGCTGTCTCGCCGCATTGGGGACAAGCGGGGCGGCCTATCATCGGCCCCGTCCACGGCGAGCGCTCCAAACAGGCCGAGCAGAGCGCGCTCAGCAGTTCCCCATGCATATGATGGACGCATTGCGCACCGGCGCGCTCATGCAGATCATCGACATTCTGTGTCACGATCAGCAGAGCACGATCCGCCCGCGCATTCCATTCGCGGTCCAGCCGCGCCAAAGCGTGATGCGCAGCGTTTGGCTGTTTCGTCTGCACATCGGCGCGGCGCATATCGTAGAAGTTCAGCACCAGATCGGGATCACGCGCGAATCCTTCCGGCGTGGCGACATCCTCTATCCGGTGCTGTTCCCACGTTCCTTGTTTCTCGGGCCTGCCATCCGACCGGAACGTATCAATCCCGCTTTCCGCGCTGATTCCGGCGCCGGTCAGTATCACTATGTTTTGTGGTTTATGCATGTGGGGGGAATGTTTACCATCTGCGGCTATCGCGCAAGCGTAATGAGCAGCAGACCCCATCCAAATTACCGCCCCGATATTGACGGGCTGCGCGCGCTCGCCGTGCTGCCTGTGCTGCTTTACCACGCGCATGTCCCCGGATTTAGCGGCGGTTTCATTGGCGTCGATATATTTTTCGTCATCTCCGGCTATCTGATCACCGGGATTATCGCCCGCGAAATTGATGCGGGTGATTTCTCTATTCTGAAGTTCTACGAACGCCGCGCACGCCGGATATTACCAGCCCTGTTTGCCGTGATTGCCTTTGTATTGATCGGCGCCAGCTGGCTCTATCTACCCGGCGATTTTGAAGGCGTTCCCCGATCCGCTCTGGCTGCGCTGGGCTTCCTCGCCAATGTCTGGCTGTTTATGGAAGCCGGGTATTTTCAGGCCGCTGCCGAAACCATGCCGCTGCTGCACACATGGTCTTTGGGCGTGGAAGAACAGTTCTATATTATCTTTCCGGTGATCCTGATCGTCATCGCAGGGATAGCGCCCCGCTGGCGGCTGCGCGCTGTCATCGCATTGACGATCGGCAGCTTTATTTGGGCGGTGGCGAAGCAAGCTGACACGGACAGCTTTGCCTTTTATTTGCTCCCCCCGCGCGCATGGGAGCTGTTGATCGGATCGCTGCTGGCATTGGGTGTGGCCCCGGTGATCAAAAACCGCTGGATCAACGAAGTGCTATGCGGCGGCGCTCTGATCGCCATCATCGGTGCAACGATATTCTACAGCAAAGACACGATCTTTCCCGGCCTTACCGCCCTGCCCCCCGTGCTGGGCGCTGCCATTTTGATCCATTGCGCCAGGGGGACCGTGACCGGCCGGTTATTGTCAATGCGCGGACCGGTCGCAATCGGTCTGATCAGCTATTCGCTTTATCTGTGGCATTGGCCGCTGATTGTATTCACGCAATATGCCCAAGACGCCCCGCTGAGCGGGTGGCAGCCTGCTGCTGTGATCGCCGCATCGCTGGTTGCAGCATGGGCCAGTTGGCGGTTTATCGAAAGGCCGTTTCGCAACCCGGCCAGTTTCGGCCGAAAACGGGTTTTCCAATGGAGCGCAGCGGGCATGGGCGCGCTGTCACTGGCGGCAGTGCTCATGATTATGCAAGGGGGTTGGACAAGCCGTTTTCCCGCGGAAACTGTACGCTTTGCAGCAGCCGTCAATGATATTAGCCCGGTTCGCGATGCGTGCATTACCAACCAGATTGGCGGCGACAGACCGCAATGTACCCTGGGCGCAGATGCCCAGCCCCAGGCCGTGATATGGGGCGACAGCCACGGGGTCGAGCTCGCTTGGGAACTGGGGCAGCAATACAGCAAAGACGGGCGCTCCATCGCGCAACGCACCCGCGCCAGCTGCGCGCCTGCTATCGGATATGATGATGTACGCGATCCGGACTGCCTCACTTTCAACCAAGCGGTATGGGCAGAGCTGGCCGATAGCCCTTCGATACAGACTGTGTATCTTGCCGCATTCTGGGCGCGCGACAATTACCGCGATGCCGATGCCGGGAAATTGATGGATGACACAATCGGGCAGTTACAATCCTTGGGGAAATCCGTGGTCTTGATTGGCCCCGTACCGCCACAAACATCGTCCGTGCCGCGCCGGCTCGCCTTGCACGGCGCAAACGCGCAGACAGCCTCACGGTCTACTTTCAAAGCGCAAACCGATTGGTTCACACAGCACTTCGCCAAATGGCGCAGCGAAGGTGTGCGAATAATTGAACCAGCCAATATGTTGTTCACCGGAAACAACAGCATCATTGTCGCAGACGGCCAACCGCTCTATTTCGATTCGCATCATTTGAGCCTGGCCGGCGCGCGGCGCGTATTGGCAGAAGGCACTGCAGACTAAACGGGGGGCATATGGCCCGTATTGGCGTAATTGGCAGCGAAGGCCGCATGGGGCAGGCCCTGATGGCAGCGATCACACAAGCCGGTCATGAATATGTCGGCGGTGTCGACAAAGGCGGCGATGTTACGGCGCTGGCGGCGCAGTGCGATGCATTGGTGGATTTTTCCGCCCCCGCGGCGCTGGAAGATAATCTTTCCGCAGCCCGAACTGCTGGCTGCGCTTTGGTGATCGGCACCACCGGTCTGGAGCCAGCACATCACACGCATATCGATTCAGCAGCCCGGCAGATCGCAGTGCTACAAACGGGCAATACCTCGCTCGGTGTGACATTGCTGGCGCATCTGGTGCAGGAAGCCGCCGCACGGCTTGGCACCGACTGGGATATCGAAATCGTCGAAATGCATCACCGGATGAAAGTGGATGCGCCATCAGGCACCGCTTTGCTGTTGGGGGAAGCCGCTGCGAAAGGCCGCGGGGTTGATCTGGATCACGTAAAAGACAGCGGGCGCGATGGCCAAACCGGCGCCCGCGAAACAGGCGCAATCGGATTTGCGGCCCTACGGGGCGGGACTGTCGCTGGCGATCACAGCGTCATTCTGGCAGGTGACGAGGAACGGATCACCCTCACCCATAATGCTGAAAACAGGATGATCTTCGCGCGCGGTGCAGTGAAAGCCGTAGAGTGGCTGATTGGTAAGAATGCTGGCCGATACACCATGAATGACGTGCTTTCTCTGTGACTGTATCAGCATGACAAAAGACCAAATCTTTGAGTTTTTTCGCCGTCTTGCAGAAGACAATCCAGAACCGGAAACAGAGCTGGAATATGGCAATGCCTATCAGCTGGTGGTGGCCGTCGCTTTGTCCGCTCAGGCGACCGATGTCGGCGTGAACAAAGCCACTCGCGCGCTATTTGTCAAAGTCACCACGCCTGAACAAATGGTGGCGCTGGGCGAAGACGGGCTGAAAGAGCATATCAAAACCATCGGGCTGTTTAATTCCAAAGCCAAGAATGTCATTCTACTCTCCCAGCGGTTGATTGATCATTATGGCAGCGAAGTGCCGAATGACCGCGACGCGCTCGTGACTCTGCCCGGTGTGGGCCGCAAGACCGCCAATGTCGTTCTCAATTGCTGGTTCAAGCAAGAAACATTCGCGGTCGACACCCATATCCTCCGGCTTGGTAATCGCACCGGCCTCGCCAAAGGCAAAACACCCGAAGCGGTTGAGGCCAAGCTGGAAAAGCGTGTGCCCCAGCCTTTCCGGTTGCACGCGCACCATTGGATGATCCTGCATGGCCGCTATATCTGCAAAGCGCGGACGCCGGAATGCTGGCGCTGCCCGCTGACCGATCTGTGCAGCTTCCGCAAGAAAGTGCTGACCGATCCCAAAGCGGCCTAAGCAGACAGAACCGCTTTACCAATCCGCGTATAAATCCGCGCAAGCACATCCAGATCAGCAATCGCAACCGCTTCATCGCGCTTATGCATTGTTGCATTGCACAGACCGAATTCGATCACCGGACAGACCGCGCGCAGGAACCGTGCGTCAGACGTTCCGCCGGTGGTGGATGGTTCCGGATCGATCCCCGTTTCGGCTTTCACCGCATCTGCAATAATCTGCGAAAACTCACCCGGCGGGGTTAGGAACGGTTCGCCCGAAATGATCGGTTTGGCCACCCCGCCATGCTTTTCGGCAATCGCGGCCACCATGTCGGACAAAGATGTACCGCTATGCGTGTCGTTGAAACGGATCGAAAGCCGCGCGGTGGCTTTGGCCGGGATAACATTATGCGCCGGATTGCCGACTTCCAGATCGGTAATTTCCAGATTGGATGGCTGGAACCAATCGGTTCCTTCATCCAGCACCAGAGCATCCAGCTCAGCCAAAATCGCGACCAGTTTAGGCAAAGGATTATCTGCCAGATGCGGATAGGCCACATGGCCCTGCGTGCCGTCTACCTCGATCCAGATATTGACCGAGCCGCGCCGCCCGATTTTCATCATATCGCCCAGCTGGTTGACCGACGTGGGTTCCCCCACCAGACACAGATCAGGCTCCATATTGTGCTCGCGCATGAAATCGATGAGCGCGCGCGTTCCATAGACCGCAGGGCCTTCTTCATCGCCGGTAATGATAAAGCTCACTGTGCCGGCATCTGCCGGAATATCCGCCATTGCGGCAATCATACAGGCGATCGAGCCCTTCATATCGACCGCGCCGCGCCCATACAGCAAATCGCCCCGCCGTTCCGGCGCAAAGGGTGCGCTGGTCCAGCCATCACCCGGCGGCACGACATCCAAATGGCCAGCAAAGGAAAAGTGCTTCGATCCTGCCGGTCCGCGCCGAATGGCAAACAGATTTTCCACCGGGCCATCGGGCGCTTCACCCTTGATAAAACGATGGACTTCAAAACCCATTGGTTTCAGCAGCTCTTCCATCACATCGAATACCAAACCCGTGGCAGGTGTGACGCTGGGTGCCGCAATCAGTTTTTCAGCATAGTCTAAGGCAGTGGTCATCGGCGGCGACGCTCCGGTTCTGGCAAGGCGCCTGGTTCAAAGGCTTGATCGAGCATAGCGGCCATGCGGATACCCGCCTGCCGAATGCGCTTTTGGGCAATCGGCACAGCGGCCACGATATCTTCCTGGCTCAACGCTGTTTCATCAGGCAAATCCGTGGCGCAGGGGTCGGTATCAAATGCTGTAGCGTAGACAAAATCGCGCGCAGTCTGCCAGCTTTCACGGCCCCAATCGGCAGGTTCCCCACCGCCCAGCTCCCCGCGCTCTGCATCGCTGTAACGGCGCGCAATCGGACGCTGGGTGGATGTGATCGCACGCTCTGCAAGTGCACCGTCCCAAATCCAATGCAAATTCATATTGGGGACGTCGCCGTAAGCCGCTGTGCGGTCATTCCCGCCGCGATCATCCTTGTCGCCCGAATGCAGCGGCATATGAATATCGCCGACGAAATGGACCATAAATGCCAACGCCTCCAACCGGATCGGACCAGGCAAACTTTCATCCGCCAGCAGGCGCTGATTACGTTCTATCTGGCCAGTCACGCAATTTCCGCCGCTGCAATTGCGCCACGGCTGATAGTCTTCGCAGATAGGTGTCGTGCGGTAATGCCATGCAGCGGTATAGCCCCAGCGCCACCGCGTCCGGCGCACACAATCCGCCCATACAGTCGCATCTTGCAGCGTCTTTAAAGCACATTCCGGCGTGCCCAGATCTTTCTCATACCGCATCAACCGGTCAATCGCGGCGCGTGTCTCAGGCTTCACATTGGCCAGCGCGATATCGCCCGTTGTCCGGTGCCCAAAACCGCCCCACGCGGCAGCGCCGCTGGGGGTCAAGCCGGTGACAACCAGCGCGAGGGCAGCCGCCAAATTGCCTATGGCCCGCTTTGTAATTGTGGTGGTCATGCTGCTGGCGGGGCCGTTTCGAATTGTTCCAACACCCATTGTTCGTCTTCTGCGCCGGCAATCCATTGCTGCATCCATTCATGTTCCCAGACCGCTTGCATATAAGCCTCTGCGAAACCGGGAACACCAATTCCATAAGTCAGAAACCGGCTGACTATCGGCGCGTAGAAGATATCCGCCGCACCAAAGGTTCCAAACAGATACGGGCCGCCCTGCCCGAAGCGAGCGCGGGCCTCTGCCCATAATTGCAAGATCCGGACAATATCGTTCTTCGCGTCTTCAGAAATGGATACGCCTTCAAAGCGCTTACGCACATTCATCGGACATTCGCGGCGCAAAGCGAGATAAGAACTGTGCATTTCGCCAACCATGGCGCGCGCCATACCGCGGGCCGTCTCATCTTTGGGCCAGAACCGGTCGCGGCCAACCTTGTCGCCCAGATATTCCATGATGGCGCTGGAATCCCATACAACCGTCTCGCCGTCCCACAGGATCGGAACCTTGCCTGCGGGCATGATCTCGCCCGACTCTTTCTTGGCTGCGGCCCATTCCTCGCCGCCAATATTGACAGTGATCTCTTCAAAATGAAGGCCGGATTGCTTCGCCGCCAACCAACCGCGCAGCGACCAGCTGGAGTAATTCTTATTGCCTATAATCAGCTTCAACGTCTGTACCTTATGTCCACCTGATATACGGCGTACCCGTTCATCCTTTCTGTGTCGAGACTGAACGAAAGGGACAGGTGGGACAGAGTACTGGGACACCATTTCCCGAAAAGCAGTGCGCCGCGACCGTGTCTTGGACTGCTGCCGAAAAGCGCGGGCAACGGACGGCATTTGGTCAGTGTTGTTCATCCATGATTATATGACTGGCGGACGACAAGTAGGAAAATGGTTTGGCCATCAGCAATTACTGATTAGGATAGCGATATGACGCTACGCCCGTTCCATCTCGCCTTTCCCGTCAATGACCTCGACGCCGCCCGCAGCTTTTATGGCGGCACACTAGGCTGCGCAGAGGGGCGATCCAGCGCGCAGTGGATTGATTTCAATTTCTACGGTCATCAAATCGTGACCCATTTGGTAGAAGGCGCGCGGGAAGATACCGCCAAGAACCCGGTTGACGGCCACGGCGTACCGGTGCCGCATTTCGGCGTGGTTCTGACGATGGAAGCCTGGACCGATCTGGCCGCCAAGCTGCGCGCCGCGGGAACGCAGTTTGTAATCGAACCCACCGTTCGGTTCAAAGGCAAGCCGGGCGAACAAGCAACAATGTTTTTCCGCGATCCATCGGGCAATGCGCTGGAGATGAAGGCATTTGCGGATGACGCGGCGCTATTCGCGAGTTAGTCTGATATCCAACCATTGGATGGACCCGCGATATGAACCTCGATTACGATCCCGAACTCGTTAAATTCCGCGAAGATGTGCGGTCCTATTTTGAACGCGATTATCCCAAGGATATCCTCGATAAAGTCGCGCGCGGGGCCAGCCTGACCACCCCTGAAGTACGCAAAGCGGAAATGGCACTGGGCGCAAAGGGCTGGCTGGCCAGTGCATGGCCTGCTGAATATGGCGGTCCGGGTTGGTCGATCGAAGAGCAATATATTTTCGATGATGAGTTAGAGCGCGCGGGCGCACCCACTGTTACGCCAATGGGCGTCGTCTATGTCGGACCAGTGGTGTATACATTCGGCACCGATGAACAAAAGGCACAGTGGCTGCCCGGTATTGCCGACGGTTCGGTTGGCTGGGCACAAGGGTATAGCGAGCCGGGGGCCGGATCAGACCTCGCCTCCCTTCAATTTTCCGCTGTGCGTGACGGGGACGAATATATACTCAACGGTACCAAAATCTGGACCTCTGCTGCCAATCATGCGGATTGGATTTTCCTGCTCACCCGCACATCGCAGGAAGCGAAAAAGCAGATGGGCATCACGTTCATCTGCGCGCAGCTGGATCAACCCGGCGTCACGGTGAAGCCGATCATCTCCATCGACGGGAAATATCATTTAAGTCAGGTGGATTTTGTGGATGTCCGTGTGCCAGTCGCCAACCGCATCGGTGAAGAAGGCAAAGGCTGGACCTATTCGCAATATCTGCTGGGGAATGAACGGACATCCTATGCGCGGATTGGCGGCAAACGCAGCCAGCTGGCCAGCATCCGTGCCATCGCCAGCCAAATACCCACCGGCGGCAATCAGCGGCTGATTGATGACCGCGCATTCGCCGCGCGGCTGAGCGCTGCCGAAATGCGGGTGGATGCGCTGGAGATTACCACTTTGCGCGTGCTGTGTTCGGTAAAAGATGGCGGATCGCCGGGCAATGAAGCCTCGATCCTAAAAATCATGGCGACCGAGACCGCGCAGGAAATTACCGGGCTGTTTTGTGTCGCGGCGGGCGAGCACGGAATGCGCAAATTTGCCGATAGCGTCAGCCCGGCATGGACGGGCAAGGCAGCCTTCGCCGCACCGGGCGTAGCGACCTATCTGGGCACCCGCGCGCAAAGCATCTACGGCGGAACCAACGAAATTCAGCGGAATATTATCGCGAAGCATGTGCTGGGATTGTGATTGGGTTGGGAACCGGGCGCATTTGATGGCCTTCAATATCGCGATTTATGGCGAATAGAATTGGCACCTGCCGCATTGTCACCACACGCCCACAGGTCCAAATCGTCATTTGCGATGTGATAGTTCGCAAAGGCGACAAAGTAAGACCGGCTATCAAAAGAACCGAAATTGGATTGTCCTTTGATGATTATTCCGCCTGGTAGATCATCCCAGCCAGCCTCTTGAACCCTAATGTCGATCAGCTCTCGAATTTCTTTTCCGTCACGCATCCCATACCGATACTCTCTTCGCATAGTCGCGATATCTTTGAGGCAGGTGTCACGTGACAATCGCTCTTCGATTTCCAGAACCAGTTCGAGAGCAGGTCCATCTGCTGTCTCAAGAGTCACATTATTGTTGGGTGCGGGCGAACACGCTGCGACGAACAGCACGGACGAAAGTGTTAAAGGAAAGAGCCTCATGGGACGCGAGATTAACTATCCGTGGCAACTTCCGCAATTGGGTCGTTGGCGGACGCCCGCCTAAACCCCCGCATCCCCCAGCACGGCGGCGCGCAGTTCCGCGATGCCCATACCTTTTTCGGCGCTGGTGATGTGGAGTTCCGGAAAAGCGGCGGGGTGCTTGGCCATTTCTTCGGCGGTTTTGGCAGCCACTGCGTCCAATGCGCTGGCTTTGATCTTATCCGCTTTGGTGAGGACCACCCGGTAGCTGACGGCGGTTTCATCCAGCATCCGCATCATATCGCGGTCCACTTCTTTCAGGCCGTGGCGGCTATCCACCAGCATCAGCGTGCGGTGCAGAACCTGCCGCCCGCGCAGATAGGTCTTGATCAGCTTCTTCCACTGCTCAACCACTTTGAGCGGGGCTTTGGCATAACCATAGCCGGGCATATCCACCAGCCGGAACACAGTCGGATCGCCCACCTCAAAGATGTTCAGTTCCTGCGTCCGGCCGGGCGTGACAGAGGCGCGCGCAATCGCCTTGCGCCCCGTAATGGCATTAAGCAGGCTGGATTTTCCGACGTTAGACCGCCCGCAAAAGGCTATTTCCGGCACGGTTGGTTCGGGCAAAAATTTCAGTTGCGGCGCGGAGAGCAGAAAATCCACCCGTCCGGAAAAAAGCTTCGACGCACGGCGTACCAGCTCCTCCCGCTCCGCTTCTTCGTGAGCCTCCAGCTCTTCAAGGCTCAATGCTTTGCTCACCGGTTATCCCTTTGCCTCATTCGCTGCCGCAATGGCTTTGTCGGCCTTCTCTTTTTCCGCCGCCGCTCTCAATTGCGGGTGTTTGGAATAAAGATAGCTTTGCTGCGCCAGCGTGAGGACGTTGTTGGTTACCCAGTAAAGCAGCAGACCTGCGGCAAACGGCGCCATCACAAACATCAGCATCCACGGCATGATGTTGAAGATCTGCTGCTGGATCGGGTCCATCGCTGTCGGGTTCATTTTGAATGTCATCCACATGGTGACACCCAGCAAAATCGCTAATGGGCCGATGGCCAGCAAGCTGGGTACATCGAATGGCAACAGGCCGAACAGGTTCAGAATATGCGCCGGATCGGGCGCAGACAAATCTTTGAGCCACAGGACAAACGGCTGATGGCGCATTTCAATCGACAGCAGCAGCGTTTTATACAGCGCGAAGAAGATCGGGATCTGGATCAGGATCGGCAGACAACCCGCAAGCGGATTGACCTTCTCCTCCTTATACAGCGCCATAATCTTCTGCTGCTGTTCCTGCTTATTGTCTTTGTAGCGTTCCTGGATCGCCTTCATCTTCGGCTGGATCGCTTTCATCGCGGCCATGCTGGCAAACTGCTTTTGCGCAATCGGGAACAGCGCCCCGCGAATGATCACAGTCAGCAGGATAATCGCGACACCGAAGTTACCGACGAGGCCGAACAGATGAGTCAGCAGCCACCAGATCGGCCATGCGATAATCTCGAACCAGCCCCAGTCGATGGACTTACCGAATTTATCGACACCGGCATCTTCATATTCGCTCAGGACATTGCTTTCCTTAGCGCCCGCAAACAGCCGTGTGGTTTTGGATACTTGCTTACCCGCTGCGACGGTGACGGGTTGATAAATCAAGTCAGCGCGGAACAGGCCATTGCCCAGAGAACGGAAATCCGCATCCGCGTCGCTGCCATCTTCGGGGATCAGCGCGGATAACCAATAAATATCGGTAAAGCCCAGCCAATGCGCGCGGCCTTCCGTTTTTCCTTCGGCAATATCTTCCGCCAAATCATCATAATCAGGGCCGAACTGAACCGCATCCCCAAAATTGCCGATTGGGCCGGAATGCACGTTCCATGTGTCAGAACTTGCGGTCTTGCTGGCCCGGTTAATCAGGCCGAATGGCCGTGCAATAATTGCGTTTTCAGACAGGTTGGCAATCGTCTGTTTGGCAGTGATCATATAGTGATCATCAATCGACAGCTCGATCGTCATCACTTGGCCGTTACCATTGTCATGCCGCAGCGTAACCGGACTGCCCGGGGCGAGCGGGCCGCCTTCGGATTCCCAAACAACGTTTTGGGCAATCCGTTCTTCATTCACGATAAAGCCAAACTCAGCAAAATGCTGTGCGGGCGTGCCATTGGGCGAAAGGATACGCACCGGGCCGCTATCTTTCTTAACCGTCTGGCGGTGTGTCTTCAGCGTAATGTCATCGATCCGCGCGCCCACCGGATTGATCGAACCGGTAACTTCGGGCGAATCGATCTGCACGCGTTCTGCCGAAACCAGTTCTGTTTCCAGATCGGCTTCCTCTTGGGCAATATCCGCTGGGTCGGTCAGCCCGCCTTCGCGGGTTCCGGATGTAGCTGCGGCATCCACTGCATCAGCTTGAGCCACCACTTCTGCTTGTGCTTCCACGGCGGGTTGCGGGTAAAAATACCGCATACCGGCGTCCCAACCGAGCAGCATAAGGCCGCAAAGCACCACTGCGAGCAGAAGATTACGCGTATTGTCCAAGATCGAATTCCGTTATGTCTATCTGTCTAATCAGAGCTATCATGTCATGGGGATCACACGATTTATGGTACTGGATCATGCCCGTGTCCGCCCCAAGGATGGCAGCGCAATATACGCTTAAGCGCCAACCATCCACCCTTGATTGCACCATATTTGCCCAGCGCCTCTATCGCGTACTCGCTGCATGACGGCATATAGCGGCACGTCGGCGGCAAAAGCCGCGATGGGCCAAGCTGCCACAGCCGTGCAATCCAGATGAAAATCGTTTTCACAAATCGTCAAATAGGGATGATCAGGTGATTTACGAGAGCAACACAGCTGAGCGGTTTACGCAGGTGCATCACTTACGCCCCTTACCGCCGGGCCGGCGCGGTCGGCGCGGTGGATCGCCTTTACCCTCGCGTGCGCTTTTCAGGGCGTAACCCAGTTCTTTGCGCATCGTCGCGAAATCACGGGTCAGCGCTGCATCGCGGCCAATCAGGATGTGATCGTGATCGGGTAGGCCTTCAGCCGGTAACGCTTCCCAAAGAAGTTCGCGGAAACGGCGTTTGATACGGTTGCGCACCACCGCATTGCCGATCCGTTTGGTTACTGTGATACCGAATCGTGTGCCTTGGCCGTAGTTCGGGTTAGCCAGCAAAACGAAAGCGGGCCGCGCAACGCGCAGCCCGTGATTGGCAGCCAAAAAATCTTTACGCTGCCGGATAACCGCCGGTTTGGGCGGTGTGTCCATCGTATGGATTAAGCTGAGAGCTTCTTACGGCCACGAGCGCGGCGAGCGCGCAGAACCTTGCGGCCACCGACTGTAGCTTTACGCGCGAAGAAGCCGTGACGACGGGCGCGAACCAAGTTGCTGGGCTGAAAAGTACGCTTCATGAGAACACCTAAAATATCAAATAAAAAGGGCCGCCCAATCGGGGACGACCTCCGTATGCAGTGCCCGCTACGGCAGAGCGCGGTCTAAGTCAAGATAAGCCAGCATGGGTGCGGCCTGAATTTTCGGCTGCGCAATCTGGACAAAACCTTCTTGCGATTGGTTCGTCTCGGCACCAATCCAGCTTCGCATATCCTGCGCTGTCAGCCATTTTGCATCCGTAAATGCAACAGAGTTGGTCATATCATAGAATGCCCGCGCTTCACCTGCATCCATCCCCATATCTTGGTAATAGTCGAGGTAGATGCTGTTTTCCGGTGCGTTCATCGCAAAGTCTTGCGGCTGACGGCCATATTCATCGCGCCACGAATGGACCGCAAATTCCGCGCCATCATCGATTCGCCGGGTTTCGCCGGCGAGGAACAATTCCACCGCGCCGGACCGTACTGATCCGCCGGCGGGAACGTGCGTTTCCAGACCAGCCTCGCGGATCATACGCCCGACTTTGAGGTTGGCGCGGTCATCATCGGTGCCCGGTGCATCAATCAACCGGAGCGTTTGGAGCTGCGGGTAATCCCGTACCATCGCTGCAAACTGGCTGGGTGATGTGCGATCGGTAACACCCACCATTTCGGCAGTGCGGTCATCGACGATCCGGAACGGGCCGTACGCCTCAACCGCGGTGCTGGGTTTTGCCGGGCGGGCATGAACGAAACGATCTGCGCCGTCTTCGATACGCACCCAGCGCTGCGCCTGCTCATCCCATTCTTCAACATATGTCTCGACCGACAGGACCTGAGCCGAGGCGGGGACAGCGAAGAATGTCGCAAGAGCAATAAAGAGGGCCACAAGAGTGCGCATACCCATTCTATGACGCCTGTGGTGTTGCACAAACCCCAAGCGATACAGTTTCTTGGCCGTTAACTTTCTTTTTCGTACTGTGCCGTTTTGGTACGTTTGACGGGTCGACAGCTAACAATTTTACGGTCAGAACAGTTAGCGGTGAGGACCAGTCAATTTGTGGGGTGGTGCGCGTGGTCGCATTGGTCAGGACGGTCGCTTATCTAGGTCTCGAAGCGCGTGCGATCGAGGTGCAATGTCAGATTGCACCGGGAATGCCGCGCTTCGCCATTGTCGGGTTGCCGGATAAAGCAGTGGGCGAAAGCCGCGAGCGCGTGCAATCTGCCCTGTCAGCGATGGGGCTGTCGCTACCGCCCAAACGGATCACGATTAACCTGTCGCCAGCCGACTTACCCAAAGAAGGATCACACTATGACCTGCCCATTGCCCTCGCCTTGCTGGGGGCGATGGGCGTCACCGATGCGGAGCAATTATGGGATTGGGTGGCAGTGGGCGAACTGGCGCTGGATGGCCGCATAGTGGCATCGCCGGGAGTGCTGCTGGCCGCGCTCCATGCCAGCCAAGAAAATGTCGGCCTGATCTGCCCCGCAGCCCAAGGGGCGGAGGCGCGCTGGGCCAGCGGTATTCCCATCTGCGCCGCGCCCAATCTGGTCAGCTTGCTCAACCATTTGAAAGGCACACAGCGACTGCCCGACCCGGAACCCGGAACGATCGAGCCGAGAACCCCCGGGCCGGATTTGAAGCGCGTGAAAGGCCAAGAAACCGCCAAACGCGCGCTGGAAATTGCGGCGGCTGGCGGTCATAATCTGCTGATGAATGGCCCGCCTGGTGCTGGCAAAAGCCTGTTGGCATCATGCTTACCCGATATTCTACCGGAATTATCACCGAGCGAAGCGCTCGAAGTCTCGATGGTCCAGTCTGTGTCCGGCCTGATCGAAGGCGGCGCGATCAGCCGCACCCGCCCATTTCGCGCGCCGCATCATTCCGCCAGCATGGCTGCGCTGACCGGTGGCGGATTGAAAGTGAAGCCGGGCGAGGTCAGTCTGGCACATCTGGGCGTCTTGTTTCTGGATGAACTGCCCGAATTCCAGCGCGCGGTGCTCGATTCTCTGCGCCAACCACTGGAAACCGGCAAAGTCGATGTGGCGCGGGCGAACGCCCATGTGACCTATCCAGCCCGTGTCCAGTTAATTGCCGCAATGAACCCTTGCCGATGCGGACATTTGGGCGATCCCGCGCTTGCCTGCTCGCGCGCGCCCAAATGTGCCGCCGACTATCAAAGCAAGGTAAGCGGGCCGATGCTCGACCGGATTGACCTGCATGTTGATGTCGACCCGGTGAGCGCAGCAGACCTGGCCTTGCCGCCTCCTGCTGAAGGCAGCGCAGAAGTGGCAGAGCGTGTCGCTGCAGCCCGGAAAATTCAAAGCGCACGGTCTAACGAAAGCGGGGCACGCACCAATGCAGAATTGGAAGGGGACGCGCTCGATTTGTTTGCCAGCCCGGATGAAGACGGCCGGAAACTATTGATGCAGGCGGCGGAAACGATGCGGCTGTCAGCGCGGGCCTATACACGGATATTGCGCGTCGCGCGGACCATCGCCGATCTTGACGGATCAAGCGGCATTCACCGCATCCATATTGCCGAGGCGCTGAGCTACCGGAGGCAACCACCGCGCGCTTAAAACCCGTCATTTGATTATTGCAACGGTGGTTGATTTTTATTCAAGGCTTGCTTAGGCAACACAACTATGAGTGAGGACAAAAACAAAAATTTTAAGCGGGATGAGGACGATATAAAACCCAGCCCCATTAAACTGATAGAACAGTCACTGAAAGACTGCTTATCTCAAGCTGACGAATTGGAACTGCACCGTGTCAGCGCCAAAATTAGCGAAGCTATAGATGCTCTCCGCGTTGATAAATGATATTTCTGCTGTAGATTAGTTTTTTTGCACTGGCATTGATCACGCCTTATTGCTATCTGCGACACCGGTGTCATTTTAGGGTGGTGGGATTGACTAGCAACGAAAATATGATCGCCTCTGTGAGGTCGCTTGCCCGGCAAATCGCCGATCTCACAAACCGTCTCGGCCAATCAGGCGAGAAGGTAGATAAACGCGATTTCAGCAAGCGCAGCGAGCGGGTGATCCACGAGCGTGATCAGAAATTGATCGCCACTATTGCAGAGCGCGAATACAAAAACCGGCAGCAACGCAGGGCGGAATTCGGCTGCCAGATATTTGGCGAACCTGCCTGGGATATGCTGCTGGATATGGTTGTCCACTATGCCTGCCAGCGGCGGGTCAGCGTTTCCAACGCATGCCTTGCATCGGGTGCCCCCGCTACCACGGCCTTGCGGTGGATCAACTATCTGGAAGAAGAGGGTCTGGTTACGCGGATCCAATGCGAGACCGACAAACGTATTGCTTTTCTCGAGCTGTCCGACGCCGGATGGCAGAAAATGGCGCGGTATCTCTCAAGCCTGTAGAACCGCAGAACCGAATTTGATGCGCAGAATAGCTGGGCCCCTATTGCCGCCGGGCCGATTTGTGCACATGAACATAGTTGAGAAGCTGCACCAAATGGCGGGAATTGCATTTTGTCGACTATCCTCGATGTATCCTTACTGATTCATTTGGGCGCGGCATTATATATTGCCGCCTTTCTGGTTCGTGATGAATTGTGGCTGCGTGTGCTGGTCCTCGCCGGGTCAGGCTTCTACATTCTGTACTATTTCCTGTTCCCCGCCGAACCATTGTGGGACGCGATCATCACCAGCCTTATTCTGGTGCTCGCCAATCTGATCGTACTGGCCCAAATCATTTTGGAGCGGACAACCCTTCGCTTGAGTGGAGAGGAAAAACAGCTGTTTGATGCGTTTGAAACGCTGGCGCCGGGGCAGTTCCGCCACGTAGCCAAATTGGCGCAGTGGAAGACCGCGACAGATCCGGACGGGACTGTCATGACCCGCGAAGCGGAACCTTCGCGGGCGCTGTTTTACGTATTTAAAGGCGTAATATCGGTCGATAAATCGGGGCGGCAGTTCCGCTTGCCCGAAGGCAATTTTGTGGGTGAAATTGCCTATGTTCTGGGCCGGGACACAACGGCCACAACAGTCGCCCCGGAAGGCGTGCGCTATGTCGAATGGTCGGCTGACGCCCTGCGCAAGCTCAGCAAAAAGAAACCCAATCTGGGCAATGCAATCACCGCGCTGTTGACGCGCGATCTGGCTAAGAAATTGAGCACCAGCTATCGGCCAAATTCGGCCATGCCGGCCAATAGCGAAACGGAAAAATTGCTGGCCGACGCATAGGCCTGCCCGCGCGGGCTGGTACCGCCCCGCCCGTTCAATCAGCCATTGACGGCGCGTGCAGATGTTCCCGCCAGATGCGCGACATTGCCATTCTTGCCAAATTTTCCCGGAACGGCAGTGGTGCCGTCTGCCCGGACACCTAGATTTTCAGGCTCCGTCAGTCGCAAATCCTCAGGCCCCAAAATACGGCCATCATGTGACAAGATGGATACCGGGCCGATGGGCAACCGATCTACTTCATCAACAAGTACCGGGTTTTCGGTAATCTCTACGCCGTATTTCTGACCCCATTGGCGCAGCGCCAGCATGGCAGGCAATAAATCGAAGCCCTTTTCTGTCAGACGGTATTCGATCCGGCGTTTATCATCGGCGCAAGGCTCCCGATTGAGAATGCCATGCGCCACCAGATTGGCCAGCCGGTTCGACAAGATATTACGAGCGATACCGAGCTCTGTCAGGAATTCTTCAAAATGGTGCAGCCCGTTAAAGCTTGCGCGCAGGATCATGAATGACCAGCGTTCGCCCATTACTTCCAATGCGCCCGGTAGACCGCAATCGGTCAATTCGTTCAGCGGCTCTCTTAGATCGCCCATATTTTTCTTTCCTTATGGGAACACTCTAACGCGCTTTGCGTATCCCTCAATATCCAAATTAAGTTTTTAGTTGCAACTTGCAATCTATCTAACTAGGTAGTGATTCGCAACTGGTTATCTAGATCGGCCAGTTGGAATATATTTCAACAACCAACACTCTCTCTAAAGGAAGCTGACATGACCCTCTCCCCTTCACTGTCGAATAAGCTGTTCCGCACTGTAGGCGCTGCCTCAGTTGCTCTGCTTTATAGCACTCTCACTATCGGCGCCGCTGTGACCCCCACCGCCGCCGAAGCGCGCTCAAGCGGCCCATATTACACAGTTGAGCTGGCCCAGCCGGCTAGCGAATCCCGCATGATTGTGCGCGGCACTGTATTCCGCTGCGAAGGCACCAGCTGCGTAGCCGGCAAAGGCACATCGCGCCCGGTCGTTATGTGTCAGCGTCTGGCCCGTGAAGTGGGCACCATCACGAAGTTCACCAGCAAAGGCAACGAGCTGGCGGCAGACAAGCTGGCCAAGTGTAACGGCAAGTAATCCCCACCCCCTGAACTATCACGACCCTATCCTCACCCTCATCCTCTTAAATGATAGGGTTACTTCAGCGGCCTCCGGTATGATCCGGGGGCCGTTTTTTATCAGCCAGCATAGGCCCTGTCAGAGTATAAGACCGCGCGCCTTAAGGTCTGCTTCCAAGGTGGGTGCATCGGTGAACAAATGTGTTTGCCAACCAAGCCTGTCCGCGCTGGCAATATTGGCGGCGTTATCATCAATGAACAGCATATCCCTCGCCGGAAAACCAAACCGCTGCTCCGCCAATTGGAAAATCGCCGGATCAGGCTTCACCAGCTTTTCCGTACCGGACACTACCGTATCGCGCAGCAAATCCAGTTCGGGCCGTGTCGGCCGGAATTGCGCCCAAAACTCGTCCCCAAAATTGGTGATCGCAAACAGCGGCACCGCGGCTGCATCAAGCCGGTTCATCAAATCAGCAGTACCGGGGATCGGCCCTGGGATCGTCTCCAGAAAGCGATCCCGATAGGCCTCTATCAAGCTGGCATATTGAGGAAACTCAGCCTGCCGTTCGGGCACCATATCCGCAAGATCGCGGCCGGCATCGTGCTGAAAATGCCATTCCTCGGTTACAACATTGGTCAAAAACCAATCAAGCTCGTCCGCATCCTCAATCAACCGGGCAAACAGATAGCGCAGATTCCATCTGACTATCACCCGCCCGACGTCAAACACCACGGCAGCAATCTGGCCGTTTTTCTGCATATCGCTGAAACCTGCCTCAGACATACAAAAAGCCCCCGCTTTCGCAGAGGCTCCTGTAATTAATGATGTGATCTATGCCGCCGCGAGACCATCGCGGCGTAGGCATATTAGCCCTGACGCGCCTTGAAACGGCGGTTGGTTTTGTTGATCACATAGGTACGACCACGGCGGCGAATAACGCGGCAATCGCGGTGACGGTTTTTCAGCGACTTGAGGCTGTTACGGATTTTCATCGATCGATTTCCAAAAAGAAGGGCACCGGAGACAGACCCCGATGCCGGAATTTCAGTCGCGCAGTTAGGCGGCGAATCATAATCAGTCAAGGTATTGTCGGCGCAATATCTGCCTTTCGCCGCCCTATTCGCCGCGAATTTCACCCAGCTTGCGTTCCCATTGCAATGCGTGGGCGATAATCTCGTCCAGATTGGCGTGTTTTGGCTGCCACGGCAGAGTGGCGCGAATACGCGACGGGTCCGAAATAAGCGCCGCAGGATCGCCGGCGCGGCGCGGCTCCATCACCCGGGTGATTGTCCGGTTTGTGACACGGTCCACCGCATCCAGCACTTCCAATACAGAGAACCCATCGCCATAGCCGCAATTCATGGTGAGCGAACGCTCCGGCTGTTCAATCAGCGCCTCCAGCGCCAGCACATGCGCCGCCGCTAGATCGGAAACATGGATATAGTCGCGGACGCCAGTGCCATCTGCGGTGTCATAATCAGTGCCGAAAACAGCAACGGACTCGCGCTTGCCCAATGCGGCCTCAACCGCCACTTTAATCAGGTGGGTAGCCCCCGCCGTGGATTGCCCGCTGCGCGCCTGCGGATCTGCCCCGGCGACGTTGAAATAGCGCAAAGCACAAAAATTCAGATCATGTGCAAAGGCTGTGTCACCCAGCATCTGCTCGGTCATCAGCTTTGACCAGCCATAGGGGTTGATGGGTTTTTGCGGGGTATCCTCTGTTACCGGCGACACTTCTGGCACGCCATATGTCGCGGCGGTCGAACTGAAGATGAAATGGGGCACGCCGCCGGTTACGGCAGCGTCAATCAACGCCCGACTTTTGACGGTGTTGTTGTGATAATATTTGAGCGGGTTCTCGACCGATTCGGGGACCACAATCGATCCGGCAAAATGCATGATTGCCCCGACCTTCTGCTCGGCAATGATGCGAACCAACAATGCGCCGTCTTCGATGTCACCTTCATAAAACTGGACCGCATCTGGAACGGCGAAACGGAAACCCGTGGTAAGATTGTCCACCACAGCCACGGGCCAACCCGCATCCAACAATGCCAGCACTGCATGGCTTCCAATATATCCAGCACCGCCGGTAACGAGGACTGTTGGTTTCGACATAACGTTAAGCGCCTTCCCGTAAAATTTGGCCTTCATTAGCAATTCAGGCCAAGCGATTAGTTAACGCCGGACAAGTTTGTTTACCAGTCTTTGCCTCAGGCAGTCTGGCATCGGCTGGCTAAGCCGCGTATGGGGATTTCAGGAGACGTCTTATGAAAATGCAGAACTTTGCCGCTGCCGCTATTCTTGCAGCCACCTTGTCGGCCTGCGTCGCTGGCCCGCGGGTCAGCCCGGTTGAAATCACGCGCTTCCATCAAACTGCCACCGTTGCCCAGTTGGGTACAGGAACAGTCTTTATCGAAAGCGCCCCTGATGATGGAGTGATTGCGGTTGATCTGTCGCCTTACAAATCCGCGCTCGCGGCTGAACTGACAGAGCTGGGTTACCGCGAGGTTGCCCGCGATGATGCGCAATATATCGCGCAAGTTTCTGTAGATCGCTATATCGCGCAGGAAGAGCGTAAGCAAAACCCCGTCAGCGTCGGTGTTGGCGGGTCAACCGGTTCTTACGGCTCAGGTCTGGGATTGGGCATTGGCCTCAATCTTGGCGGCGGACAGCGAGAAATGGTTGGCACGGACATGGCGGTTCGCATTCGCGATGCAGCGTCTAGTGATGTTTTGTGGGAAGGCCGCGCCAGCTTTGCGGTAAGTGACAATTCATCTTTGTCCGATAGCGCATCCAACGCGTCTGCAATCGCAGACGCTCTGTTCCGCGAGTTTCCCGGCAATAATGGTGAAACCGTTGAGGTAAGGGTCGCAAATTGACACAGATTCATATCGATGCCGCATTCGACAGCGGCAATATCGAAGTATTGGCCATTGATGGCACAACAGCCCGTCTGGCGATCAAGCACGATCACCAGTCGGAGTTTAAGCAGTGGTTCCATTTCCGCGTCTGCGGAGCGGCCGGGCAAGAAATCGAACTCAAGATGGAGCAGATGGAAAGCTCTGCCTATCCGGGCGGCTGGCCAAATTACAATGCCCGCGTAAGCGAAGACCGCGAATATTGGGGCGTTGCAGCGACAACCTATGACCCAAAGCAAAATGGCGGGACGCTGACCATTCGCCACACCCCGGCGAGCGACATTGCCTATTTTGCGTACTTCGCGCCGTATTCAATGGAGCGCCATCATGATCTGGTGGCAGAATGCGCAGCCAGCGAAGATGTGACGTATGAACGGATCGGCGAAACGCTCGATGGCCAACCGCTCGACTATCTCAGCTTTGGCGAGGGTGACACACAGGTCTGGCTCTATGCCCGCCAGCACCCCGGCGAAACGCAAGCAGAATGGTGGATGGAAGGCGCGCTGGAATGCCTGACCGACCTCAGCGATACAGTGGCCCGCGAATTGCGCCGTAAATGCACATTCCATGTGGTACCCAACTGCAATCCTGACGGGTCACGCCGCGGCCATCTGCGCACCAACGCGGTGGGTGCCAATCTCAACCGAGAATGGCTGGATCCGGCGGATAACCGCGCACCGGAGGTAAAAGCCATTTTGGCCAAGATGGACCAAACCGGCGTCGATTTTGCGATGGATATTCACGGCGATGAAGCCATTCCCGCAGTATTTCTTGCAGGGTACGAGGGCATTCCCGGCCTGACCCAGGACCATCTTGACCAGTATAATCGCTACGAAGCGATCCTTGATCGGCGCACACCCGATTTCCAAACCAAGCTGGGTTATCCCAAAACTCCGGCGGGCAAAGGCAATTTGGGGATGTCGACCAATCAAGTAGCGCACCGTTTCGGCTGCCCCGCGATGACGCTGGAAATGCCGTATAAAGACAATGACGATGCGCCGGATGCAGAGCAGAACTGGTCGCCTGAACGCTGCAAAATGCTGGGCCGCGATTGTCTGGCTGCCTTGCTTGAATTTCTGGACGGCTAACAGGCTCCCAGTCATCTACGCTTCATCAATGTAAACTCGTTTGCGCCCAACTTACCTTCTGGCCCGCTTTCCGCTACACTTTAGCGCGGGGATAGAAGGAGAATGACAGTGCAGAAGCAGGCAACCTTTGATCGGCGGCGGTTTATAATTGGCACAGCGGCAGTCGGCGCGCTCTTGCCATTTGGTTCTTTGGCGCAAGCACAAGGCCTCAATATTGGCAGCTTGCTGGGTTCCGCATCGGATGGCGCGCTGGATAAGCTATCGGTCCCCGGCGCTTTCTACGGCGACAAAGATGTTCGCATCGGCCTGCCATTTGTCGGCAATAGCGGCGGTTTGCTTGGATCGATTCTGGGCGCAGGGCAGAAGCTGGGCATTCTTGATGGGCTGATTAAGTCGGTCAATAATGCCGCTGGTCTCGCTGCCGGAGAAGCCAAGCCGATCTTCCGCAACGCGATCAACGATATTTCCTTCAACGATGTCCCCGGAATCGTCAAAACTGGCGATGGCGGAACGCAATATCTGCGCAGCAGCGCCAATGATGATCTGCACAGCAAATTGAAGCCGCTGATCGACACCGCTTTGGGCGATCTGGGTGCCTATCGGCAGCTCGATTCTCTATCGCAGCAACACAGCTTTGTCCGCAAAGTCGGCCTGTCACGCGATGGCATGAGCACGACCGTGACCGATCAAGGGCTGGACGGTATCTTCAACTATATGAGCAAGGAAGAGCGCAGCCTGCGCGCCAACCCCTTGGACACCGTCGGAAAAGTCTTCAAGGGTCTTTTCTAAGACGCAGCCAAGACGGCTATCTGAGGCTGGTTAGGTGAGGCTGGCGGGGCCGAATGCCTCTGGCAGCAGCACGCTTAACTTCACGCGCCTTACGGTATCCGCGCCGACACACAGAATGTCCGGATCGGTACTGCCGAGCTGCGCCAGCTCGTTCAGAACCTGACGGCAGCGGCCGCAGGGGGTGATGGGATCCGCCGCGGGGCCGGTCACTGCCACCGCTTCCAAGCCGCCGCGCACACCCTGTGCCATCGCATTCGCCACGGCGACAGTTTCTGCGCATAGCGCCAAGCCATAGCTCGCATTTTCGATATTGGTGCCAGTCACAACGCTGCCATCAGCAAAACGAAGCGCGGCCCCAACCGCGAAGTTGGAATAGGGTGAGTATGAATTGTCAGCCGCAGCGCGGGCTGCGGCGATCAGATTGTCATCGGTCATATGCCTGTACCCATAGCCCGATCATGGCTGCACGGCGACCCATTCGATGGGCTGTTCAGACGCGGCAGACTGCAAATGCTGATTGGCCGACCAGAGCAGCCAGGGGCGCTGCGTATAAGTCGGCGCAAAACGCGTCTGGCTGACCCACAAATTGCGTTCCAGCTTGGCAGAGATCGCGTATTGCTCCTCAAATTCCGCAGATATCTTCAGGATCGCTGGCTTGCCGGTATGGTTCTCGATCTGGTTGATCAAGGTCATCAACTCGCTTTCAATCGCGGCATCGCTCACGCGTTTGGGACAATCCTTGGCAGTGATCGTCAATGCAATTGCAGACGGTAGCAGATCGCCTTGGCGGGGGACCATGGTTGCAAAATTGGCCGACTGGCCATCAGCCAGCACACACGGATCGAAATTATGCGCCGCCCCGACCTGTAAACCGGCTTCTTTGGCCGCAGCGTAATTGCGGGTGAACCGGGCGTCTTGTCCCTTGGCACCCTCACTCGCTTCCAGATAGACAAAACTAGCACCGATCGCGCCCAAGGTCCGAAAGTTCACCAAGCCATTACCGGCACCGACAAATGCGCCTTGGTCGGGATAGACACTTTCTTCCGGCGTCCAGTGCTGCACATCCCACCACAGCCACACTGCCCCCGCAGCAACCAATAGCAGCAGCAGGGCAATTGCGCGCCACAGCCACCCACGGGATTTTCGTTTGCGCGCCACTGCCCAGCTATCCCTTAATATGAAGCACGCAGATCAGCGTAAACAGTCGGCGCGCAGTCGCAAAGTCGGTTTCTACTTTGCCTTCCAGCCGTTCCAACAGCAATTCCGCTGCGCCATTATGAACACCCCTGCGTGCCATATCGATCGTTTCGATTTCTGTTGGAGTCGCTTTGCGGATCGCTTGATAATAACTATCGCAAATCGCAAAATAATCCCGGATGGGGCGGCGAAAACGGGCCAGACCCAAGATCAGCGATTCGAGCAATTGCCCCTCTGGCGTGGTAATCGTGAGCGCCAAACGGCCATCCTGCACGGCCAATGCCAAATGGTACGGGCCATTATGCCCGGCCTCTGCCGCGCGAACCGGTTTGAAGGTATTTTCTTCGATCAAATCGAAGATTGCGACTCGCCGTTCCTGCTCAATATCCGCGCTGCGCCACAGGATCGTATCCTCGTCGAGCGTGATATCGGCAATCCGCCAATTTGGGTTTGGAATATCCGGCATAGAGCGCCTCCCTTCGCAGATGCAGAGGGGGCGGCGCAACCCTTTCGGCAGTCATCCCCACTATCCACAAACCGATTTGTCGCAATTGCCTTGCCATTGGGTGCTCGGCCCGCGCAAAGACGCCCCATGACCGAGCATGATCTTCTTGAGCGCCCTTCCCCTGATACCAACGATGTGACGGTAAAAAGCCCTGCACTGCCCGCGAATATAGAGGCTGAGGCGGCATATTTGGGTGCCGTGCTGATCGACAACCGGGTGATTGAAGAACTGCCGACGACGATTCGCCCCGAGCATTTTTTTGAACCGGTCCATCAGCGCGTCTACGAACGCGTGCTGACCTTGCTCGATCGCGGTGCGGTTGTGACGCCCGTTACGCTGAAACCTTATTTTGAGGCAGATGAAGCGTTGAAAGAGCTGGGCGGGATCACTTACCTCGCCCGCCTGACAGCAGACGGCCAGGGCCTGCTCGCCCCGCGTGAATTGGCGCAGCAAATTTACGATCTGGCATTGTTGCGGGAACTGGTCAGCGTCGGGCGCAATCTGGTCGAGGGCGCTCTGGATACGTCGGTAGACGTCGCGCCGATGCAGCAGATTGAATTGGCTGAAGCGTCTCTGTTCAATGTCGCAGAAGGCGCCGGCGGACAAAGCGAAGCCTCTTCCTTCAGCCTGGCATCGCATAAAGCGCTGGGCCTGATTGAAACCGCGATTAATTCTGGCGGCAGTATCTCCGGCAAGACGACCGGTCTGACCAGTATCAACCAGAAGATCGGTGGCTTGCACGATTCCGATTTGATCATTCTGGCTGGCCGCCCCGGCATGGGTAAAACCTCGCTCGTCACCAATATCGCATTTAACTGTGCGGACAGATTTTTGCGCGATCAGGCAGACGGGATTGAAAAGTCGGTTGGAGCGCCGGTCGCCTTTTTCAGTCTGGAGATGAGCGCAGACCAGCTGGCCACGCGTATTTTGTCGGAACAAGCGGGTATTTCATCAGAAGCGTTGAGGATGGGTAAGATTAGCCGCGAGGATTTCCAACGGCTCAGCTTTGCCAGCCAGCGCCTTGCCGATCTGCCGCTATTTATCGATGATACGCCTGCGCTGACGATCGCAGCGTTGCGCACGCGCGCACGGCGTCTGAAACGCAAACATGACATCGGTTTAATCGTGGTCGATTACCTGCAATTGCTGCAAGGAACCGGCCGCGCGAATGACAACCGGGTCAACGAGATTTCGGAAATTTCCCGTGGTTTGAAAACGCTGGCCAAGGAATTGGAAGTGCCCGTGATTGCGCTGTCCCAGCTCAGCCGGGCGGTGGAACAACGCGAAGACAAAACACCGATGCTGTCCGATTTGCGCGAATCCGGTTCGATTGAACAAGACGCGGATATGGTCTGGTTCGTCTACCGGGAGGATTATTACGTCCAATCAAAAGAACCCAAACGGCCCATCGAAACCGATGATCAAAAGGTTCATGAAGCGCACGCAGCATGGATGGCAGAAATGGAACAGGTATTCGGGCTCGCCGAACTGGTGGTCGCGAAACAGCGGCACGGTTCCACCGGCAAAGTGCGGATGAAATTTGAAGCGCGGATCACCAAATTCTCCGACCTTGCCGATGACGATCCACGTGCCAATTACGACAGCTCGCTTTAATTAATCCGCTACACCTAATTCCCGGCATTCAGACTGCGGGTGACGGTGTAATCCAGCGTCGTCACCAAAAACCATCCCAGCCGCCATTTCAGCTGGGTCCAGGGGTTGCTGCGCTGTTTGTGCACGGCATAGGTGACGTGCTGTGACGCGTCTGCCAGATCATCGATAAATTCCCGCATCCGCTGCGCCAAGGCCGCATCCTCCACCCGGAACATCATTTCCAAATTCAGCCTGATGGATCGGTGATCAAAATTGGCGCTGCCGAAATAGGTAATGTCATCAATCACGATCAGCTTCATATGAAGCTTGCTCGGCTGGAATTCATAAATGTCCGCGCCTTTGCGCAGCATCCCGCCATATAGCGCACGCGCAGCGCCAATGGTCGCTCCATTATCCGATTTACCCGCCATTATCAGGCGCGCCGCACCCCGTTTTGCAATCCGCTTGATTAATCGCCGGAAGCTCAGCGGTGGGGAGAAATACGCCATCACCAGATCGAGCCGTTTGGCCCGTATCAAGTCCCGTTTAACCCGCCGCGCCCAATTGCTGGGGGCCCGGGTGGGGCCGCCCACGGTAAGCTGCACCGGGCCATCGCCGGGCTCCCAATCGCGCACCAGTTGGCGCACGGCACGGAACTGGCTGGTCCCGTCGGTTGCCCAGCTCCAAAGGTTCTCGAACCAATCGCACAACGGCTCGGTTGCGCCGCCAACCATCCGGACCCCAAGATCGGTCCATCCGTTTTCACTTGGGGGGGCAAAGTAATGTTCCGATACGTTGAACCCGCCGACCAATGCCGTTTCCTTATCCGCCACAACCATCTTTTGATGGTTCCGGATGAAGTAACGGCGCGACCATTTGGCAGAGAAGACAGCGAACGAGCCGCCCGCTTCGATGATCGGGGCAAAGAACCCATCGCTGGCATCGGTGCCAAACCGATCAACCAGCAGCCTGACATCGACACCGCGCTTGGCCGCATCAGCAAGCGCATCGCGCACTTGCCGCCCGGCTCCGTCATCTTGAAACATATAGTAGAATACGCGCAGCGACGTCTGCGCCTGTGTGATTACATCCAGCAACATTTGCAGGCGATCACGCCCGGATGGCAAGAAGGTGAAAGCCGTGCCTTGGGCGTCGACCGAAAACGGTGACGGGTCGCTATATTCGAGAGAGGAAGCTGTGTCGGGCACGTTTCCTATCTGGCGATGCCGCAACGCCGCGGCAACCCCCCATGCTGTTGCCCCAATGCTATTGCCTCCCTGCTGCTGATCTCATGCTGTTGACTGCGGCGATGGCCCGCAAATTCTTGACTCGCGCGCAAGCTCTGCCTATTTGGCGTTCTTTCCCGAAACACTTGTTTTATCGGAGTGCCCATGGCGCGCGTTACCGTCGAAGATTGCGTTGATAAGGTTCCTAACCGTTTTGATCTTGTTTTGCTTGCCGCACAGCGCGCACGCGAGATTTCTGGCGGTGCTGAACTGACCCTCGACCGTGACCGGGATAAGAACCCGGTTGTTGCTCTGCGCGAAGTTGCCGAGCAAACGATCAAGCCGAAAGACTTGAAAGAAGGCGTCGTCACCAGCTTGCAGAAAATCCTGCCGGACGATGAAGACGAAGCGGATGAAGTCGCATCGCTGAGCCAATCTGCGGAAGCATTGCGGATTACGGCATCTGCGCCGACCCGCTCAACCTCGATCGGTTCCGATTACGAGGGCTAATAGCTCCGGCGGCCCACCGGGTTTGATCCCGCTTATACGCTGGACATAGGCCCCGCCAGGTCATGAGAAGGCCGCTCCTTATCGGGGCGGCCTTTCTCGTTCGGACAACATACTCGCCTTCTGAAGCAGCCTTCGCTACGTTGCCAATATGAGCGGGGACGGCATCGAAGCAGTGGGGCAAATTGCAGAGGGCGGCTTGGCTGCCCGGGCAGTGGAAAATGAACATGGCGAAGGTGCAGCGCAGGCGGCCACCAAAGGCCACTTCGATGAAAGCGAATGCCTGAATTGCGGGGCCGCCATCACCGGCCCGTATTGCAGCCAGTGCGGGCAGAAAGCCCATTTACACCGTACCTTGGCTGCGTTTGGCCACGATCTGATGCACGGTGTGTTGCATCTGGATGGGAAGCTGTGGCGGACCTTGCCTTTGCTGATGTTCAAGCCCGGCGAAATTACCCGGCGCTATATCAATGGGGAACGGGCCAAATTTGTATCGCCCATGGCGATGTTCCTGTTTTCGGTCTTTCTGATGTTTGCGGTATTCCAGCTGGCCGGGATAACCACGCCAACGAACATCGAACAATCGGCTGATCTGCAGCCGGATTTAACGCAGGCCCAAGCCAACGCCGAACAGCAAATAGACGAAGCGCGGGCCAGCCTATCCGAATTGTCACCAGATGATCCGGAACGGGCAGAAGCGGAACGCAGATTACAAGATCTGGAAACTGCGGCGAAGGGAATTGGGCAGCTCACTGATGTGCTGGGCCAAGGCGATAATTCTGAAGTCAGCTTTAATGGCACCGGGATCAAGAGCTTTGACGATGGCATCATCAAGAAATGGCGCGAAAACCCCAGCCTGATGCTGTATAAGATGCAAAATAACAGCTACAAATTCTCGTGGTTGCTTATTCCCATTTCAGTCCCGTTTGTGTGGGTGCTATTTTTCTGGAAGCGCCGTTTCAAAGTCTATGATCACGCGATTTTCGTTACCTATTCGCTGGCGTTTATGTCGCTATTATATCTGGCATTGTCAGTTTTGGGGATCGTCGGGGTACCGCTGCAGATTGTGATATTGTCAGGCATATTCGTGCCCATTCTGCACATCTACAAACAGCTCAAATACGGCTATGAATTGTCACGCCGCGGGGCATTGTGGCGCACAATATCGCTCGCCAATATGATCCTGTTTGGCGTGGTGTTCATATTCCTGTGGCTGTTGCTGCTGCTGGGCGCGCTTTAGCAGGGGTATTTCTTCTTCATTAGATCGAAGAACGCCATACGAACGGTCGTGCTGCTCCGGCGGGATACGGGGTATGTGCTGAAGTGCTTCATCAATTCACCACTGTCCATCGCGCCCTTCTTCGGCGGGCAGCTATGCGGGGCCTTACCGGCTTTCTTGTCGCTCGTAATCCGCGCGCGATAGGTCTTGGCAGCGCCCTCCACTTCACCTTTAACGATGCCCATCTCGCTGGACATAACAGCCAGCGGCCCCTTCGCCATCAACGCCTCAGCCTTGGGCATAAAGACGGCCAGTGACATATCGCCAGCCTTGGCCGCGAGCGGTGATGCAGCAAGACTGGCAGAGAGAACAGCGAGGGCAACATAGCGCATAGAGAAAGGGCTCCTGAATAATCAGAAGCCCTTGTCTTGGATTAGCATTGAATATCGGGTGAACCGGTATTGGCCGGTATCAGGCACCTTGCGGCGTTGCACCGCCCGATCCACCGAATTTTTTCCCGGCTTTGGGAATGGTGGAACCAGAAACAGGTTTCACTGTACCCGTTCCCGTGGGTTGGTCAGGCCGGTCCATCTTGCCCGTTTCCATCAGCTGGTTAATCTCATCGCCGGTGAGCGTTTCATATTCCAGCATCGCTTGAGCCAGCAGATGCAGCTTGTCTTCCTGCGATTTCAGCACGTCTTCTGCACGCTTCAGACCGCCTTCAACCAGCGCTTTGATCTCTGAATCGATCAGCTTGTTGGTCTCTGCACCGCCCATTGTGCGCTGCGTCTGACCCATGCCCAGATAACCTTCCTGGCTGGCTTCATATTGCAATGGGCCAAGCTTTTCAGACATACCCCACTTGGTCACCATATTCCGCGCCAGGTCGGTGGCGTATTGGATATCTGACGATGCCCCGCTGGAGACTTTGTCGTGCCCGAAAATGATATCTTCTGCGACACGTCCGCCCATCGCGACCGCCAGGTTGGCGTGCATTTTATCGCGGTGGTACGAATAATTGTCCCGTTCCGGCAAACGCATGACCATGCCCAATGCGCGGCCGCGCGGAATGATAGTCGCCTTGTGAATCGGATCCGATGCCGGCTCGTTCAGCGACACCAGCGCGTGGCCGGCCTCGTGATAAGCAGTCATCTTCTTTTCTTCTTCTGTCATGACCATGCTGCGGCGTTCTGTGCCCATCATGACCTTGTCTTTGGCGTCTTCAAATTCCTGCATAGCGACCAGACGCTTGTTACGGCGCGCGGCCAGCAACGCGGCTTCATTGACCAGATTGGCCAGATCAGCACCGGAGAAACCGGGTGTCCCGCGCGCGATCGTGCGTGCATTTACGTCAGGCGCCAAAGGCGTTTTCTTCATGTGAACGCCAAGGATCTTTTCCCGTCCATCAATATCTGGGATCGGGACAACCACCTGACGGTCGAACCGGCCCGGACGAAGCAACGCAGGATCGAGTACATCGGGGCGGTTGGTTGCCGCGACAATGATGATACCTTCATTGGCTTCAAAACCGTCCATCTCGACCAGCAATTGGTTGAGTGTCTGCTCGCGTTCATCATTGGAATTTCCAACGCCATTACCGCGGTGGCGGCCAACAGCGTCAATCTCGTCGATAAACACAATGCACGGCGCATTCTTCTTCGCCTGTTCAAACATATCGCGGACACGGCTGGCGCCGACACCGACAAACATTTCAACAAAGTCAGAGCCCGAAATTGTGAAGAACGGCACGCCTGCTTCACCCGCAATAGCGCGGGCCAGCAGCGTTTTACCGGTACCAGGCGAACCGACCAGCAATGCGCCTTTGGGGATTTGACCGCCCAGTTTGGAAAAACGCTGCGGGTCTTTTAGAAACTCGACAACTTCTTCCAGTTCTTCGCGCGCCTCATCAATACCGGCGACATCGTCAAAGGTAACTTTGCCCGAGCGCTCGGTCAGCAACTTGGCTTTGGATTTGCCAAAGCCCATCGCACCACCAGCGCCGCCACCCTTTTGCACCTGACGCAGAGCAAAGAATGCAATGCCCAAAATCAGAATGAATGGCAGGGACTGGATCAAGATATAAAGCAGCGGATTCATCGTATCGCGTGCTGCGCCGGAATAGGTTACGCCTTTTTCCTCCAGCAGCTCGGTCAACTTACTGTCCGTTGCGACAGGCACGGTGGTGAAATATTCACCGTTTTTCAGCTTGCCGGTAATCTTGTCCGGACCGATCTGGACTTCCTCCACAGAGCCTTCCGCGACTTTATCGCGGAAACCCGAATATTGGATCTCGGTCGAGGCGGGCTGGCCAGCGCCGCCAAACATGGTCACCACCAATAGCAGTGCCATAAAAATACCACCCCAGATCATCAAACTCTTGATCCATGGGTTGGGTGCTTGTGGTTCGTTATCGTCGTTCATCGGCGAAGGAGTCCTTTCTCACCTTGATAATGTAGGGTGGGACAAGTGAATGGCAAGCTAATGCAAGGATAAGCGGACCGGTTTGTTTTTCGATTACTCTGATCGACCATAGGTTTTGAGGAACACATGGACCGCGCCATCAATCCTTTCCTGATTGCGCTGCGCATCCATTACAGCGCCAAAACGCCGTTCCAGATCGGCAAAACCCTTGCACATCGAAACAAATTGTTCGGCGGCCAGATACAGATCATCGATCTCCAAGCGGCCGCATTCCACTTCATTCGCCAGCCAACCTGCAAAAGTCTGACGCATATTATATGGGCCTGCCTGCAAGAACGAGCGGCCGATTTCCGGTTCATGCTCGGTTTCAGCGGCGATGCGCAGTTCAAACCGGGTCATTTCCGGACGAGCCAAAAACGCCGTCATGGCTTCACCCAGTTCGCGCAAACGCAGGCTCAGATCTTTGCCCTCGCTCACATCCAGATCGAAATAGTCGCGCATTTTTTCGCACTCATGTTCGACCGTGGCTTTGAACAGCCCCCGCTTATCTCCGAAGTGATTATACACTGTCACCTTGGAAACACCCGCCTTGCTGGCAACTTGCTCAATCGCAGTTGCCGCGAACCCTACCTCGAAAAACATTCGGGATGCTGCCGCGATTATCGCCTCGCGCTTGGCCGCATCGGCAGGCCTGCCGATACGCGAATTCATTTTTTCAGCGGGCTCTCTTGACAAAGTGAACGGCTCCGTTCAGTTAAACGATACCGTTCAATATGTAGGGTAGTGATGTACGAATCACAACCCGCATCAACCGAGAGGCATCTGCGTGCTCTGGATCGCCATCCGAATGCTCACCGGCGACAAGCAAAAGTTCTATGGCTTGCTGTTTGGCATTGCCTTCTCAACCTTGCTTATCACCCAGCAGCTGACGATTTTCGTCAATCTGGTCGAACGCGGGGCGAGCGGCGTGTATAACGTCACAGAGGCCGATGTGTGGGTGATGGACGAAGTCAGCCGGACCACCGAGGTCAACTTTGCCATGCCCTCAACCGCGCTGGACAAAGTGCGCGGCGTAACCGGAGTTGACTGGGCGGTGCCGCATTTACGCGCGGTTGCATCGGTGCGCACGAAAGATGGCGATCTTGAAGGCGTCGAGATTATCGGCGTGGATGATGCCACTTTGATCGGCCTGCCGCCCAGTATGATTGAAGGCAGCAAGTCGGTTCTGTTTCAACCCGACAGCGTCATTATTGATGATGTCGGCACCACGCGTATGTTTGAAGGCGGCATCAGCCCGGTGGGCGAGCGGCTCGAACTGAACGATCAGCGCGCGGTGATACGCGGCGTCGCGGATACGATACCGAGCTTCACCAGCCAGGTCGCTCTCTATACCAAATATAGTCAGGCGCTGCGTTATGTCCCGGGATCACGCAACCGGTTGAGTTTCGTGCTGGTCGGCACATCGGACGGGGTTTCGAGCGAAGAACTGGCCGCGCGCATATCGGAAAAGACCGGCCTCAAGGCTCTCCCGCGTGAAAAGCTTGCCCAGAACGGCATCGATTTCATTATGGAAAATACCGGAATTCCGCTGAATTTCGGGATAACGGTTATTCTCGGCTTCATTGTCGGGGTGGCGATTGTCGGGCTGACATTCAGCCTGTTCATCCGCGACAACATCAAACAGTTCGGCGCTCTCAAAGCGATTGGCGTCACCAACCGCAAAATTGCCGGAATGGTTGCCGCACAGGCATTTATGGTCGGAATGATCGGCTATGGTTTGGGTGTGCTGGGCACGGTCGCATTCATCTACTCCTTCTCCGGCGATCCGACGTTCAAAGGGTTCTATATCCCGTGGCAAGTGCCTCTGATTTCGCTGGTCGCCATGGTGCTGATCATTGTGCTGACCGGATGGATTGCCCTGCGCGGAGTGATGAAAACAGAACCGGCGGCGGTGTTCAGATGAGCGTTTCCGATACCAAGCCCCAACCCGCCATCCGCACCCGCGGTGTCACGCGCGATTTCAAAGCCGGACAGCAGACCATCCGCGTCCTGCACGGCATTGATCTGGACGTCTGCCCGGGAGAGCTGACCTATCTGGTGGGCGAATCCGGATCGGGCAAAACCACCATGATTTCGATCATGTGCGGGATTTTGTGGCCGACCGACGGCGATGTGGAAGTTTTCGGCACCGATATCTATGCGCTGTCGGACAATGAGCTGGTCAATTTCCGGCTGCAAAATATCGGCTTTATTTTCCAGCAATATAATCTGATCCCCTCGATTGATGCGGCCTCGAACGCCGCCGTGCCCTTGATCGCCCAAGGCATGAACCGGCTCGAAGCGCGCGAGCGCGCCGTGGCGATGCTGGAGAAGCTCAATATTGGCGATCAGGCGGCCAAGCTGCCCAACCAGCTATCGGGCGGACAGCAGCAGCGGGTCGCAATTGCCCGCGCTCTGGTTCACGAACCAAGACTGGTCGTCTGCGATGAACCGACCGCTGCCCTCGATGCAAAATCGGGCCGCAAAGTGATGGATCTGCTGCGCGAAGTGGGCGTGGCGGAGGACCGCTCGGTCATTATCGTCACCCATGATAACCGCATTTTCGATCTCGCCGACCGTATCCTCGTTCTGGAAGACGGACGCATCACCCATGACGGCACCGACATGCCGGACGACCATTAACCCCGCCCGATAAAGCCCAAGGAACCAACCGATGGCATTGCTCCCTGAAAATTTCAGCTTCTCGCGCAAAGTGCTACCCGTCATTGCGGTGATTGGCCTCATTATCGCCGCCATCTTTATCTGGAATGGCTTGCCCGACCGTGAATTGTCGGACCCCGATCAGGAGCCGCCGCGCGCCAGCGGTCAACTCGCAGATTCCGCGCGCGTTGCCGGAGCCGGTCTGGTGGAGCCGTCCAGCGAACTGGTCGATATCGGCACCGCACTGCCGGGCATCATTACCGACCTGCGTGTGCAGGCCGGTGACTTCGTGGAAAAAGGCCAAGTGCTGTTTACGGTCGATGACCGCGCGATCCGGTCCAGTCTGAACGAAAGCAACGCCGCCATCGCCGAAGCGCGCGCCTCGATCAATGAAGCGCAAACCGCGCGCCGCACAGCGCAGCAGCAATTGGCTTTGTACCGCCAGGTTGAAGATGCCGCCGCTGTCTCGCGATCCGAAGTCATCCGCGCCGAGGGCGAAGCGAGCGCCGCGAATAGCCGCCTGCAGCTCGCCCGTTCGCGCCTCAATGCGGCGGAAGCCCGCGCGGGAAGCGCACGGACAGAGCTGGGCCGTTTGACCGTTCGCGCACCAATGGCGGGGGAAATTCTCGCCGTGAATATCCGTCCGGGCGAATTTGTTTCCACGCAGGGCGGCGGGAATAGTGCGCCCTTTATCCGCATGGGTGAAACGCGCCCGCTCTATATCCGGATCGATATTGACGAGGCGGATATCAACCGCGTCAGCATGGGCGCGCCCGCCACCGTCTCCCCGCGCGGCGCGGCAGGTGAGCAAGTGCAAGCCAGCTTTGTCCGGGCGGAACCGCTGGTTGTGCCCAAAACATCGCTGACAAATTCAGCCGCCGAGCGGGTCGATGTGCGGGTGCTGCAAGTGCTCTATCAATTGCCCGAGACAGACGGGCTTTTCCGTGTCGGGCAGCAAGTCGATGCGTTTATTCCGGCCAAGGGAGACAAGACTGCTGAAGACGGGCCCGCTGAAAAAACCGCCGAAAGCGGTGACAAGGGCGCAGAACAGGGCGACGGCGAATGAGACGCGCGCATCTATTGCTAACCGCTGCGGCTAGTCTGGCTGTGAGCGCCTGTGTCGCGGGACCGGCCCCCGAGATCGCGACACCGCCGCCCGAACTGCCGCAAAGTTTTGCCTTCAGCGCCGCCGCCAGCGACACGGCCACAGTCGCAGCATTGCTGCCGGTGTCCGATCCGGCCTTCACAGCCTTGGCGCAGGCAGCCTTGGACAACGGGCCGAGCATTCTGGAAGCCGCCGCACGGGTCGATAGCGCGAGAGCGCGCGCCTCGGGTGCAGGCGCAAACCGGATGCCATCGGTGAGCGGCAGCGTATCGGCCACTGGCACGCGGACCAATGCCGCGCAATTTGGCGACAATCTGCCCGGCGGATTTTCCATCGATACCGAGCAATTATCCTATGGCGGAACATTGTCCGCCGCGTGGGATCCCGATCTGTTTGGCCGCTTGCGCGCGCAGGAACGATCTGCCCTCAGCCTGACCGAAGCCGCCGGAGCCGACGCCGCCGCCGTGCGTATTTCGATCCTTGCGGAAATTGCCGGGGCGGTGATTGACTGGCGTACTTTGTCAGCGCGCGAGGATGCTCTGGGCGAGGATCTGGTTGCAGCCGAATCGCTCGTCGCTCTGGCCGATATTCGCGAGCGCGCCGGAATTGCGCCCGGCTTTGACCGGGTCCGCGCAGAAACCGCTGCCGAGCAAAGCCGAAGCCGGATCAGCGCATTGGATAGCCAGCGGGCGCAGATTATCGGGCGATTGGTGGCATTAACCGCGCAATCCGGCCAGCAAGTCCGCGATGCGTTGAGACTGCTTGCCCCCGGCGCGAGTACACCCGCAGCACCCGCAAGCGCACCATCTGCATTGCTCACCAGCCGTCCCGATGTGCAGGCAGCCGCCGCACGGCTCGCCGCGAGTGACGCGGATCTCTACGCCGCTGCTGCAAACCGTTTCCCGCAATTGACGCTATCGGCGGCGCTTGGTCTGCTGACTTTCGACACCAGCACTCTGCTTGATGATGATGCGATAGCCGGTTCGGCGGGCGGATCGCTGCTTGCGCCATTGTTTGATTTTGGCCGGATACAGGCGCAAATCGACAGCGCGGCGGCGGATAAACAGGCCGCCTTCCAAGCCTATCGCGGCGCGGTATTTGGCGCGCTGGGCGATGCCGAAGCGGCATATGGCCTGGTCGCGGCAGCGGACCGGGAGCTGCAAGCCGCGATGCGCGAGGAAGCCAGCGCGACCCGCGCCGCAGAACTTGCCGATGTGCGTTTTCGCGCCGGTCTGGCCAATTTCCTCACCGTACTCGATGCGCGCCGCGTGGCCGATAGTTCGGGCGAACGGGCCGCTGCCGCACGCGGCCGGGCAGAGCGGGCGCGGGTTCTGTTATGGCAGGCATTGGGCGGCAATGAAGGACGTATCGCGCGCTAAATCGCCACCCGGTCGATCAGCCAATAGGCGCCGGTAATGCCGATGCCGTAAGATGCAATCCGGACCGCTGGTTCCATCGCGGCGCTGGCGGCTTTGCGAATAAGGGCGAGCAGCGCCAGCACCGCCGCAACCACTAGCAATTGGCCCGCCTCAACCCCCACATTAAACGCCAGCAATGCGGCGACAATATCTCCCTCCGGCAAGCCAATTGATGTCAGCGCACCGGCAAAGCCGAAGCCGTGCAGCAGGCCAAACAGAAACGCCACAATCCACGGGAAGCGCCGCGTCCATGTGCGGGGTGTGCGGATATCAAGATGCGTGTCGGCGGCTTCGTCTGCGCCGCGCAAAATTTCCACTGCAAGGAACACAATCGACAGCGCGATCAACGCCTCCACCGGCCCGCCGGGCAGACCGACAAAGCCTAGCGCAGCCGCCGCCAGCGTGATGGAGTGCGCGAGGGTAAAGGCAGTCGCAGCCGCCACAACCATTCGCCAGCTCTGCACCAGCAAGACCAATGCGATCACAAACAGCAAGTGATCCCAGCCCGCCAAAATATGCTCGACCCCCAATATGAAATAGGTTTTGAGCACCTGCGCAGTGTCGGGCTGCACTGCGATCACTGCCTCAGGATTGGCCGCCGTCAGCCGCAATGCCTGCGCCGGTTCTTCCAGCGGTTGGATCCGGACCAGCATATCTGCTTGGCCGGTTAAGCCGGGCATGGAAAATGCTTTACCGGCAATAGACCCTTCGCACCCGGCAGTCGCTGACCCGATGATCGCAGCTGCTGCGGTACCGACCTTTGCCTCGCCCGAATATTCGCAATTATCCGGTAGAATGGGCGGAGAAGGCGCGTCGGTAGGCGGGGTGGTATAAGGCAATTTCCAACCGATCGACCATATGCCGGATTGGGTTTCGGTCAGTTCAAGATAGCCGGGCCTCAGCTCATCAGCTTGGGCTGGCACCGAACACATCATCGCCAACAGAAAGGCGGCAATCCATCTCACTTTTGGATATCCACCTGATAGGCATCGCGCAGCAATTGATAGGCATCATCGCGCCGCTGGGCCAGAGTTTCATTGCGCCAGTCACTTTCCACCCGGCCCCGAATATCGACCAAAGGGGGCACGCGGCCCGCAGTCCGGGCGCGCAGCCGGATAAGATGCCAGCCGAACCCTGATGGCACCGGCCCGGTCCAATCCGGTGATGGCTTACCGCCGTTCAAGCCCTCCAGAAACGCAATGCCAAACTGCCTTTCGATGGCCCCGGCCGTGCCAGCATCCATCGTCCCCGGCAGAGAAATGGTGTCGCCCATATCCGCCCCGTTCTGGCCGCCTGACAGGCTTTCCAAAGCTGCAATGGCAGTATCCTTGTCAGCGAAATACAGCTGATCAAAGCTGTAGGTAGTATCGTCTGCAAAGCGGTGCGGATTGTCCGCCAGCCATGCTTCCAATGTGCGATCGGAAGGCTGGGCGGTTTCCGCGATACTGGTCGCCAAATAGTCCATCTTATTGGCGAGCCGTTTGCGGACCACTGCATCATCGCGGTCTAAACCCAGCCGCAACGCCTCGCGGTACAGCACCTCTTCCCGCAGCCAGGTTTCGGTCAGGCTGTCCAGCTCTGCATCGGTGGGCGGGCGTTGCATCATCTGTTCCCACTGCAAAGACAGTCGCGCGCGATCTTCCTGCGTGATGGTGATATCGCGGCTGGCCGGATCAGCGGGTTCGCCTTTCCAGACAAAGAACGCAAAAACCGCAGCACCGGCGACCAAAAAATGCACCAATGGCTCACGGGCCCAGTTGGGTAACGTCATGATATTTTTGCCCCGATATCAGGCCGTGATCTAGCTTTCTTGCGTTGCATCGGTTGCTGGCGGCCCGACCCATATGGGTGATGTGTACGCCCGTTCCTGAGACACAGAATCGGCCAGCGCCTCCGCGCTCAATTCAAAACCGAACCGGACCGCGTCAAACAGGGTCCAGCGCGGAGTCGGGATTTCCAGCACGCGGACATAATAAAACGCATTCTGCCCTTCGCTATATTCCGGATCGGCCCAGACTGTCTGCAATTCAGGGGCCCCGATATCATTGGTATAGGTCGCTGCCGCGCGATCTACTGTATCGCCAACGCCGGGCACTTTGCCGCCCACGGGCCGGCGGGAATCCATGTCGGACCAGACAACATCGAACACTTTCTCGCGCAGCGCGCCATCGGCTGTGATCCAGCCTTTGACAATTTGAACGCGGTCCAGATGGGCACCGTCGGGGTCTTTCAAGGCTGATACAATGAATTGCGGAGCGCTGCCATTATCAGACAATTCCCCGCCCATTGGCACGCCTTTAGTATAGGCGTTTTCCACCCAATCAGCAGTGAAATCATTGTCGGAAAAATCATATCCGCCAAAGAAACGCACCACCATGCGCGGGCCGGTGGTGGCGTACACTTCCCGCCGCATCATGGCATCGAAAATTTCGGCTCTGGTGTTTCCCTTGGCCCAAACCGCCGCATAACCGCTGGCGAGATAATGCCAGCCAAAACGGCCCACCCGGGTTCCCAAATTTTGCGGCGCATTGGCCCGCTCACCATTGGGTTCATTGCCGGTATGCTTGCCGAAGAAATTATCCTCGTCAGCCGTGGCCAGACTGGTGTGGCTGTCGGTCGAGCCGATCATCCCGAATTTATACGGGTTCACACCGGTTTGCTGTTCAATCGACAGTCCGCGCTTCAACGCTTCACGCAGATATTCACCAGCCAGTTGAGAATCTTCTTTGGCTTCGGTCAAAGACAGATTGCCAATCTCCCACCCGACATCGCCAAAGTTCGCGAATTCATCATTGGGTGAAAGAAACGGATGCGATTCGCTGTCGCCCTTGATCTGTGTTGCCTCAACCACCGGCTCTCTTTGCGCACGTTTGCGCGCATATTCCGCCGTCATCGGGCCACCATCAGGGGTAGTCAGCTCAAACATCAAGCCATTGGACAGGTTGGAATTATGCGGGATTGCCAGCACCCGGCCGCCGGTTGCCTCTTCATAAGCGTCCATATAATCGAACAAGCCATCAACCTGCCCGTCCAGCCCGGGGAAAGGCAATGTTTTGGATGTCTTGTCATAGCCATCCCGGTACATCACCACGCGGTGCAAATTGTTCCCGCCCGGCATCAATGTCCATTCATAGCCTGCAATCGGCGTGAAAGTGCCGGGATCATAAAACTTGTCGAGTGTGGCCAGATGCTTGGTCCAGATAGTCCGCGTCGCCTTTTCCTGATTTTCAGGATCGCGCAGCGCCTCTGGCAAGGTGCCATTGGAGGCAGCAGTAATCAGTTCGCCAATCGCCCGTTGCGATTGTTCTGGCGATTCGTGCATCATGTCGTGCCACTTGAGCAGGGTCGGATCCTGAATGGCGATACGCGGTGCATCATATAACCGGCGCGTTGCACCAAGCCCGTCGCTGTGATCGGCAATCACCAAGAAATCGAGCGGCCGCGCAATCTGGGCCTCCATACCGCTGGTCGCGGTTACTTTTTCGCCGCGCGCGAACCGCAAAGCCGCCTCAGGCCCAAGCCGGGTACCAAACCCGAATGCATCGATCGAATTGTCTGTGTGAAGATGGGTGTCACCCCATAAAACCTGCTGCGGATAGGGGGTCAGTTCAACGCTGGCTTCGGCATTGGCAACCTGACGCGCTGTCGCCTCTGGATTATCACGGCCAAACAACCACCAGCCTGCCCCAGCAATCAGTACAATGACTGCCGCGATTCCAAGATACTTCTTCACATGCCCCTCCACGATCACGCTTATCGGTGATTCCAGCGCAAACAGTGCCAGAGTTTACGCTTAGGTCAAGGCTGGGACTTTTTGAGCAATGCGGAACGGCTGCACCGGACAACCACTTCGTTACGCTGATTAAGCAGTTCATGTTGGAACGTTACAATCCCCGCAGTGGGGCGTGACTTGGACTCTTTCAAAGCTGTCACTTCGCTGGTCGCTCGCAACGTATCGCCGATGAACACCGGCTTGGGCATCACCAAGGCATCATAGCCCAGATTAGCGACCAATGTTCCCAAGGTCGTGTCGCCCACGGACAGGCCAACCATCAAGGAGAAAGTGAAAGTGCCATTGACCAAAATCTGGCCAAATTCGGATTCCTTCGCCGCTTCTGCATCCAAATGCAGGGGCTGCGGATTGTGGGTCATGGTGGAGAATAACAGATTGTCTGTTTCCGTAACGGTGCGGCGAATTTCGTGATCAATCCGGTCGCCAATCGCCCACTCGTCAAAATACCGTCCGGCCACACGCGCTCTCCTTACAATTCACTTTTCATCCATGCGCCAGCCGCCCGCGCGTCACAAGACTTGATTGCAATTGAAACTAGGTCCAGATCGCTGGAAATACCATCATAGAAAGAGTCGCTGATGACCAAACCCGCGCCGCTTGATCGTACCCAGTTTCGTTTGGCCTATCGCCAAGACGAGAATGCGTGTGCGGAGGAGCGAATACAGCAGGCAGCACCTGCTAGCAAACTCCATCAAGAAGCCGCCGAATTGGCGATCAGCTTGGTGGAAGGCGCGCGTAAGCGAAAAGCCAGTGGGATCGATGCATTCCTCCATCAGTTTGGCCTCAATACTGAAGAGGGCATTGCTCTGATGTGCTTGGCAGAGGCCCTGCTCAGGGTGCCAGATGTAGAGACTGCGGATGCGCTCATCCGGGACAAGATTGGCGACATTGATTGGAGCGAGCATCTGGGGGAAAGCTCTTCCACCTTCGTCAATGCGGCCACTTTCTCTTTGATGATGACCGGCGAAGTTCTGGAACGCCCGGATGAACATCAGCGCGGAATGGGCGCGACATTGAAACGCACCGTGGGCCGGCTGGGGGAACCCGTTATCCGGAAAGCCACATTGCAGGCCATGCGCATTCTGGGCGGTCAATTTGTCTTTGGCCGGACCATTGAAGAGGCGCTGAAGCGCGCAGCACCGGAGCGTAAACAGGGCCTGACCCATAGCTTCGATATGCTGGGCGAAGCGGCGATGACGTTTGCCGATGCGGAACGATACCGTGTGTCATACGAAGCGGCGATTGAACGTCTGGCGCAGGAAGCTGCCGGCGGTGTCGGGCAATCACCCGGCATTTCGGTGAAGCTGTCTGCGCTATATCCCAAATATGATTATCTCCACGCAGACGCTGCCAAGGCGGCGCTGCTGCCGATCCTGAAAGCGCTCGCCATCAAAGCGCGCGATGCGGATATTCACTTCACCATTGACGCCGAAGAAGCAGACCGGCTTGAGCTGTCGATGAACATCATCGAAACGCTTGCAGCGGATGATCATGTGTTCGCCAATGGCACCCCCACCGGCTGGCAAGGGTTCGGCCTGGCGATCCAAGCCTATCAGAAACGCGCAGCGCCGCTGTGCGATTGGGTGATCAAGCTTGCCCGCCGATATGACCGGCAATTTATGGTTCGTCTGGTCAAAGGCGCCTATTGGGATACCGAAATCAAGGTCAGCCAAGTCGGCGGGTTTACAGATTATCCGGTGTTTACCCGCAAAGTGGCGACCGATGTCTCCTACCTCGCTTGCGCGGCGAAATTGCTGAATGCCCGCGATGCAATTTATCCGGCATTCGCCACCCATAACGCTTACACTGTGGGCGCGATCAAAGCCTTGGCTGGCGCACACCAAGGGGCGTTTGAATTCCAGCGTCTGCACGGCATGGGCGAAGATATTTTTGAAGAGCTTGCCAAGCGCGAGGCACCCAGCCCGACACCGGTTCGCATCTATGCACCGGTGGGCGGACACAAGGATTTGCTGGCCTATCTGGTGCGCCGATTGCTGGAAAACGGTGCCAATTCATCCTTCGTCAACCGGATGGCAGACGCCGAAGTGCCCGCGATAGAACTAGCCGGAGATCCCGTAGCTGAACTGTCTGGCCTCAACCCCAAACGCAATCCGGCCATCCCGCTGCCCGCAAATATATTCCCGGGCCGGATCAATAGCGCCGGGATCGATCTGTCCAATCCGCTGGAGCATGATCCCTTGGCAGCGCGGCTTGCGGAATTGGACGATGTACACTGGACTGCCGAGCCAACCTTTTGCAGCGATGACCCTGATTTTGAGGCAGAGATCGCTCCGATCAACAAGCCACAAGATCTGGGCAAAGAGGTCGGCACGCGGCGGGATTCGCTGCCCGAAGAAATCACCAACGCCATCACACAGGCATCCGACATTCAGGCGGGCTGGAATGGCCTCGGCGGTGAAAAACGCGCGCTCTTGCTGGAGGCGGCTGCCGATCTGTTTGAACAGAACAGCGCCGAATTTCTATCGCTGTGCCAGCGCGAAGCGGGCAAAACTCTGGTTGATGCTGTGCTGGAACTCCGCGAGGCAGTGGACTTTCTGCGCTATTATGCAGGTGAAGCCCGGCGAATGTTTACGCAGCCGGTAATGCTGCCCGGCCCGACCGGGGAAGAAAACCGGCTGAGCATGGCCGGGCGCGGGGTATTTGCCACTATCAGCCCGTGGAATTTCCCGCTGGCTATCTTTATCGGCCCGGCCGCAGCGGCCCTGGCAGCGGGCAATACCGTGGTCGCCAAACCTGCTGAACAAACCCCTTTGATTGCGGCCTTGGCGGTGAAGCTCTGCCATCAGGCGGGCATTCCTGAGGCTGTATTCCAATTGCTGCCGGGGGCAGGCGATGTCGGCGAGATGATCACGTCCGACCCGCGCCTTGCCGGTGTCGCGTTCACCGGATCAACCGATACGGCCCGCGCGATCAATCGTTCGCTGGCCGCCAGGGAGGGGCCCATCGCTACCTTCATTGCGGAAACCGGAGGGCAGAACGCGATGATTGTCGACAGTTCCGCCCTGCCCGAACAGGTGACGCGCGATGTAATCGCCAGCGCTTTCCAAAGCGCGGGGCAGCGCTGTTCCGCGCAGCGGATGCTCTATCTGCAAGAGGACATTTTTGACGAAACCCTCGCCATGATCTGGGGCGCGTTTGATGCGCTGGATATTGGTGACCCTACCCTGCTTTCTACCGATGTCGGTCCCGTTATCGACCCTGATGCAAAGGCCGCGCTCGAACGCCATGTTGCGCGCCGCAAGAAGGCTGGCCGCACTGTATGGCGGCGCAAATTGCCCAAGGGTACCGGCACGACCGGCTGCTTTGTCGCGCCGACCATTATCGAAATCGATTCTATCCTTGATCTCAAGCGCGAGAATTTCGGGCCGATCCTCCACGTCGCACGCTTTAAGGCGGATGAGCTGGAACAGGTGATAGAGGACATCAACGCAACCGGCTTTGGCTTAACGCTGGGGCTGCATAGCAGGATCGAAGCAACACGGCGGCTGGTGGAAGCCAAAGCAAAGGTCGGCAATTTCTACGTCAACCGCAACCAGATCGGCGCGGTGGTGGAAAGCCAGCCATTTGGCGGGGAAGGCCTATCAGGAACCGGCCCGAAAGCGGGCGGGCCGCATTATGTCGCGCGCTTCGCAACCGAGCGCGTTGTGTGTATCGACACGACAGCAGCGGGCGGGAATGCCAGCTTGCTCGCCAGCTGACGGCAGATTAAGCTACTGCATATGATCCGTCTATTCTCGCTTATTGCCGCATTGCTGGTTTCGGGATGGTCACTGCCTGCTGCGGCGGAAGTAACCATGAGCTTCCATAGCTTTAACGGCTCGGTTCTGTTTGGCCGGTACCCGCACACTTTCGTGGTCCTCAAAGGCACGATGCAGGGCAGCGGCGCTGCGGTGGACGAGAATTACGGCTTCACTGCCAAGAAAGTCTCAACCGCCATTCTGTCCGGCCCGGTTGAACATGACATCATGGTGGAAGACCAGAAATACATCAAAAAGACCAATCGGCATTTCTCTGTCACGTTAACCGATGCACAGGTGGAACGGGTGCGCGCCACAATGCGCGCATGGCGTGATCAGCCGGGCAAATATTATGATCTGGATACGCGCAATTGCATCCATTTCGTTGGTGCGATGGCAAAAATTGCCGGTTTGAAGGTCGATTATCCCAAAAAGATGCTGCGGCGGCCCAAGAAATGGCTCAACCATATTGCTGCGCTTAATCCCGATCTGGGTGCCAAACGTATCCGGTAGGCCATACCCGTTCCGGAACGAATCCGGCAAAAAAGACCGCGCATGACTTGCTCCGTCTGCTTGCTTCGGGAATCACAGCAGCATGGCGATTCTCAACGATAAATGGATCCGCGCTCAGGCGCAGGACAATGCAATGATCGAACCGTTTGTGGAAGCACAACGGCGTGACGGATGTATTTCTTACGGGCTCAGTTCCTTCGGCTATGATGCGCGCGTGGCGCCCGAGTTCAAGATATTCACCAATGTCGACAGCAGCGTGGTTGATCCCAAGGAATTTGATCCCAAAAACTTTGTCGACCGCGAAACCGATGTCTGCATTATTCCGCCCAACAGCTTCGCGCTGGCGCGGACGGTGGAATATTTCCGTATCCCAGAAGACGTTTTGGTGATCTGCCTTGGCAAAAGCACCTATGCACGCTGCGGCATCATTGTGAATGTGACACCGCTGGAGCCGGGCTGGGAAGGCCATGTCACGCTGGAATTTTCCAACACCACCCCGCTGCCTGCGAAAATATACGCCAATGAAGGCGCGTGCCAGTTCCTGTTCCTGAAAGGCAATGACCGGCCCGAAGTGACCTATGCCGACCGCGCGGGCAAATATATGGGCCAAAAAGGCGTGACGCTGCCGAAGTTGTGATCGCCAAAGCGCCTTTCTGGCACACACTGCCCGATCCGCACGGGCACGCAGATGCCGGGCGCTTTATTTTACCGGTTACACGGCCCGCTACCGTTGGGCCTGACGGCAACCCCTTTGTCATGGGCGGCGTCGCTTTGGCTGCCGGAATCGATGCTTTGCAGCAGGCGAGCGAGATGCCCTTGCTGTGGGCTACCATCCAATTTCTGGCACCATCACACGGCGCTGAAACATTGGAAATCAGCTGCGAGCAATTGGGCGGCGGGCGCAGTATCGGCCAATGGGCCGTCGATATCACATCTGGCGAACGGCACTTCCAACGGATTAGCGCCGCTGTGGGTGCGCGCGAACCGTCCGATAGCCATATCTTTGCCCGGATGCCCGCCGTGCCGCACCCCGATGATCTGGAGCAGAAACTTCCTGATCCTAACGGGACGGATGACAATCTGATTGGCCAAGTGGAGCGCCGCGTTGCGTTGGATGATCCGGATCGCGGTATCGAAGCGGTGTGGACACGGTCCCGCGCCGGATTCGCGCTGGATGCGCCGTTCCTTGCATTGGTATCCGACTTTTTCTTGGGCGCGCACCCGCGAACACGCACCGGCTCCAGCCTCGATGCGACCTTCCGTTTCATTCAAGCCGCCCCGCCGGGATGGGTGCTGACCGTAACCGAACTCGCCGCGTTTGATCGCGGCACCGTGTCCGGGCAAGCCCGGCACTACGCAGAAGACGGCACGCTGCTGGCAATATCCAGCCAAACCGGCGTGCTGCCGCGTGTGCCAGTGGAACATTGGGAGCCCGACAGCGCAATTGGGGGCGCAATCGGGAACGCATAGTGCCGTAGCGGCTTTGACTCTCTGACATTGCGCGCCCATTCAGGTGGCAACTTAGGAGAGTATGCATGAACGAATTTGATATCGTTGTTTATGGAGCAACCGGCTATACTGGGCGCTTGGTCGCTGAATATCTGTCCAACCATTATGGCAGCCGTGATGATGGCCCTAAATGGGCGATGGCGGGCCGTAGCCAAGCCAAATTGGAAGAAGTGCGCGATTTGATCGGTGCACCGGCAGATACTCCGCTGATCGTGGCCGATGCGGCCGATCCAGCCAGCTTGGAAGCCATGTGTAACCGGACCAAAGTGGTTCTGACCACGGTTGGGCCATATCAGGTTTACGGCAATGAACTGGTCGAGGCCTGCGTCAAAACCGGCACTGATTACGCTGATCTCTGCGGCGAGCCGGGCTGGATGCGCGAAAAGATTGACCAACATCACGAGGCAGCCAAAGCCAGCGGCGCGCGCATCTGTTTCTCCAGCGGGTTTGATTCGATCCCGTTCGATCTGGGCGTCTTGATGCTGCAGAAAGAAGCTGTCGCAAAGTTCGGCAAGCCCGCACCGCGGGTTAAGGGCCGCGTGCGCGCGATGCAGGGAACATTTAGCGGCGGCACCGCAGCCAGCCTGACCGAAACGATGAAGTCGATCGCCAAAAACCCCAAACTGATCCCGATTTTGCAAAGCTCTTTCGGTCTGACGCCGGGCTTTGAAGGGCCCAACCAGCCCAGCGGCATGATCCCGGAATATGACGCGGGTCTGGGCAAATGGGCCGCGCCTTTCATCATGGCTGCGATCAACACCAAAAACGTGCATCGCACCAACTTCCTGCTGGGCCACCCCTATGGCGAAGATTTCAAATATGATGAAATGATGCTGACCAGCGCGGGTGAAATGGGCGAGAAAGCCGCCAAGGCCGCAGCCGAAATGCTCAAAAACCCGTTTGGGGCAAAACCGCCCAAGCCGGGCGAAGGACCCAGCAAGGAAGAGCGTGAGAACGGTTTCTATGATGTGCTGTTTGTTGGTGAAATGGCGGATGGCGAAAGCATCCACTTTGGCGTTAAAGGCAAATATGATCCGGGCTATGGCTCAACCAGCCGGATGATCACAGAGACCTGTATTGGCTTACTGTCCTGCGACAAGGAAGGCGGCATTGGCACGCCGGGTTCATTCCTGGGCGAAGCGCTGGTCCAGCGTCTCGAAGATCATGCAGAGATTACATTCTCGGCCGAGTAGGCCCGGTAGAACCAGTTAACAGGTAGTACCATGATAAAGGGGCGCGGCAGATATCTCTGCCGCGCCCCTTATGCTTTTTGTCTTTGTCCGCAATGCGCTTAGAAACTGGTGCGCACGCTCACTTTGAAATTACGCCCGATATTGGGGACGAATTCTTTAGTGAAGCTCGTGTGACGACGGCCTTCTGCATCAAAGATATTGTCCGCCTGGACCATCACCGTCACATTCGACCGGTCTTGCAAGGGCCGCCAAGCGAGCGATGCGTTCACCAATGTGAAGCTGTCTGTCGCGGTTTCAAATGGCGCAACATCAGTCTGGCTGTCGAACCATTGCGTTTCAATTCGCGCGTCAAACGGGCCAGTTTGCGCTTCCAAAGCACCAAGGAAATTCAGCGCCGGAATACGCGGCAGCGGTGTTCCGTCAGACAGCTCTGCCTGAATATAGTCGCCGCGTAGATCGGCCAGCAATGTGAATGGACCGCTATCGATCAGCGGCACAGTGATTTGCCCCTCAATACCGAAATAGTCAGCATCTTCCTGACGGAATTCAAAAACTGGCAGATCGTCTTCTTCCAGACCTGTGCCAGACAGGAAGATGAAGTCATCAAATGAATTATGGAACACGGCAAAGTTGACGCTTGCCGGGCCGATATTGCCGCGCAGGAAGGCTTCGATGCCCCATGCTTTTTCGGTGTCCAGATTAACATCGCCGATTTCAAAAGTCTGCGTGGCGATATGCGGACCATCGGCAAACAGTTCCTCAGCCGCTGGCGCCCGTTCTGCGCGGGAACCGGTGATACCAAAGCGCAAGCCCCCTTCGGTTTCATACGCCAATGACACAGCGCCTGAAACAGTATCAAAGTTGCGGTCAACGGCCAGTGTGTCGGAACTGACGTCGGTTTGTTCAAAGCGCAGTGCGCCTTCCAACTGGATATTGTTGGTCAGGTCGAATTCTTGCAAACCGAATACCGCGAATTGGTCTGTACGGTTCGGCTGGACGAAAGCCTCTTCACCAATCGCTTCAAAATCACGGTAGGTGTATTGAAGGCCCCATGACCCGCGCCAATTGTCTCTTGGTGTCTGGATCAGTTCTGCGCGGGCTTCAAAACCCTGCACCTCGAACACGGTGCCAACTTCGTCGCCTTCAAATTCCGTGTGGGTATAGTCGCTATAGCCAACCCGCGTGCGCAGCTCTGAGAAAAAGCCGCCGCCAAGCGCAACCGTACCGGCCATCTCAGCGCGGTATTGGCGCAGATCGATGGTGACGACCTCTTCGCCCTCTTCCTCTTCACCGCCTTCGCCTTCTTCTTCGCCATGATGGTGGCCGCCATCCGGGTTTCCGGGCACGCCGTACAGCGTATCATACACGCCGAAGGATGCGCCGATGCTGCTGCCACCTTGAATGAACGCAAAACCGACATTGCCGGTCCATGTTTCGACGGCGCTGTTGGGCAATCTGCCGCTTTGATTGGCGGCTTCACGTAGCTCTTCAGCTTCTTCCAGCTCGCCTTCGCCTTCTTCTTCCAAGGCATCAGCCAGCAGATCTGCACGCAAATCGGGGCTGGCGGTAAAGCCCGGCACATCAATATCGCCGCTATCGCGGTAAGAACCGTTCACGTGCACAACAAAGTTTTCGCCAATCGGAACATCCAGCGACGCCCCGCCTTGCAAAAGGTTAGAAGCAGTGTCTGCCGTGAGCACGGTATCAAGATGAAACGCCTCTTGCGGAATGCGCTGCGGGATCCGTTTATCAATCACGTTGACGGCCCCGCCAATGGCCTGACTGCCATAGAGAATAACCGCAGGCCCGCGCAGAACTTCGATCCGCTCCACGTTCAGGGGATCAATCGACACCGCGTGGTCATCCGACGTGTTGGAAGCATCGATTGCACCGATACCGTTGATCAATACTTTCACCCGCTCGCCTGAAAAACCACGTAGGATCGGACGTGATGCACCGGGGGCAAAACCGCTTGACGATACGCCGGGCAGCTTTTCCAACACCGTGCCAAGCTGGCCATCCAGATTACGCTGCAAATCAGTGCTTTCCAAAATGGCGCTACCGGCAAGAATATCGAGCTGGGTAATACCCACTGCGCTCACCACAATCTCCCCATTCGCATTGAGGCGGCGATTGTGAAGGTCGTCTTCGATCTGGCCGTCTGCCGGCTGACCGGCTGTGGCTGTATCCTGCGCGAAGGCGGTGGCTGGCGCCATCGCCATGCATATTGGCAGCACAGAGGCACTCAAAAGTAAGCGGGAAGTGTTGAGAGGAATCACAGAAATGCCTTTAATTAATGTTACAACGTCTCATTCGCTCTAGAGAATGCCAGCCGGGATGCAAGCGCCAATCGTCGCGAAGCCGACAAAACGCGGCAATTCGTCGATCAACCGCAAGATGGATGCCGCGTTAGCGAAGCCGCAATGGAGCTGGGGATCACGCCATCGGGGTTGCCCTTGCATTATCGCTGGGCGAGCAACTCCTCCAGCCGCTTCACTTCCCGAATAATACGGTTGGCTTGCAGGCTCGGCCATAGGGTCAGCTTGGTCAGGGTCGCAATGATCAGCAGCGTGGCGGAGGGTAGGCCCCAGCGGAGCGCTTCCAGAACATCTGTCGCCTGAAAGAACCGACACGCTGCATAGAGAGACGCGGCGAACAGTATCAGTTGCGCTGCCATCAGAAGCCAGCTGACCCAGCCCAACTCTCCGCGAAACAATTCCGCGATTTGGCGGAAATATCCGGGCTCTTGTTCGGGTGTACTTTCTCTATCCATCATATCCCTCCGTTAGAAAAATCGCTCAATTGCCGGGGCTGCTCTTGTCGCGCGCTGCATAATGCGGTCTTTAGGCTGCAAGATATACCGGAGAGAGCAATGCCACAAATCACCGCCAACGGAATTCCGATCCACTATGAGGAGCACGGTGACCCGTCACATCCGCCAATGCTGCTTATTATGGGCTTCGGCGCGCAATTGACCTTGTGGCCTATCGAATTGGTCGACGCGCTCGTCTCGCGCGGTTTTCGCGTTATCCGGTACGACAATCGCGATGTCGGGCTCAGCCATAAGTTTGACGGGGTGAAAGCGCCCGGCATTATCAAGATGACGATCCTCACCAAATTGGGGATCACGCCCAAAGTGCCATACACTTTGTCTGATATGGCCGATGATGGCGCCGGGCTGCTCGATGCGCTCGGGATCGAGAAGGCGCATATCGTTGGCGCAAGTATGGGCGGTATGATCGCCCAGCATTTTGCCGTGAAACACGCCGCCAAAACGCTGTCTTTAACCTCGGTCTTTTCCAGCACGGGCCACGCCAAACTGCCCCCTGCTAAAAAGGAAGCGATGAAAGTCCTGATCACTCGCCCGGCCAGCATGGAAGAAGAGGCGTTGGTCGATCACGGGGTGAAGCTGTCGCGTACCATTGGCAGCCCCGGCTATCCGGCCGAAGAAGAAAAGTTGCGCGCCCGGGTCCGTCAAAGCGTCCAGCGCAGCGTCTATCCCGAAGGCGCGACACGCCATCTTTCAGCGATCGTCGCTGATGGTGACCGGCGCAGCATGATCAAAAATATCACTGTGCCTACCTTGGTACTGCACGGTGAAGATGATCCGCTGGTACCCGTAGAAGGCGGCCGCGATACCGCCGCGCATATTCCCGGCGCAGCTATCAAGACCTATCCGGGATGGGGGCATGATCTGCCGATGGAACTGGTCGATACCATAGCGGATGATATCTCCGCGCACGCACAGTCAGCGTAGGGCGGGCAACCGGACGTCAGCGTCCGTTGATGGCGGCGCGGACAGGTTGACACTTGTCATTCCCCATAAGTGTATTACGTTAGTAAATCACCTATGGGAGAAATGATCATGGTATCACGTGCGCCGCTCGTCCTCGCTGCCGCTTTAGCCAGCGTTAGCTTTATACCTCATGCGGCGCTGGCCGCGCCCGACACTCTGGCGGCCGATGTCGAAGCCTTGCTCGACAAATCCTATGCCGAAGACGGACCCGGCGCGGCGGTGGTTGTGACCGAAAATGGTGAAGTGATATACAGCGGCGGGCAAGGCGTCGCCAATCTGGAAACAGGCGCGCAAGTGACGCCCGACACGGTCTTTCGCTTTGCATCGATCACCAAGCAATTCGCCGCTGCGGTGATTTTGCAATTGGCTGATGAAGGCGAGCTGTCGCTTGATGATCCGCTGTCAAAGTTCCTGCCCGACTATCCCGGTGCTGGGAAAGAAGTAACAGTGCGGCACTTGCTCAACCACACATCTGGTATTCAATCCTACACCGGCATTCCTGGATGGATGGGCGAAGTGAATACACAGAAGGCGTTCACCACGGCCGAATTGATCGCCGAATTTAGCGATCAACCGATGGAGTTCCAGCCGGGTTCCAATTTCAATTATAATAATAGCGGTTACGTGCTGATCGGTGCGATTATCGAAGCAGTAACGGGGAAGACATGGGATCAAGCGATTGTCGACCGCATTTCCGCACCGCTGGGCCTGACCACCATCGCCAGTTTTGAAGATGAAGCCAGCGTGCCCAATATGGCAATTGGTTATTCCGTTCGCGGCGAAGACGGGGCCTTCCGCCTATCGCAAAAAGTGCACGCACAGGTCCCGCACGCAGCAGGCGCGTTACGCGGCAATGTGCTGGATATGGCAAGCTGGGCCAACGCACTACATAGCGGCAAAGTGCTGAGCCAAACGAGCTACACAGCGATGAATTCGCCCACCGTTTTGCCAGATGGCACAGATATCGATTACGGATATGGCATGGGGCAAAGCGATGTTCGCGGCGCCAAAGCCTTTGGCCATAGCGGCGGTGTCTTCGGATTTTCGACCGACAGCGTATATCTGCCAGAGCATGACGTGTTCGTCGCGGTTTTTGCCAATTCTGATGCACCGCAAACCAGCCCCGGCATGGTGATGAACCGGATTGCTGCAATGGCAATCGAGAACCCCTATCCCGAATTTAGCCAAGTAGAAGTCGATATGGCGGCGGTGGAACCGCTATTGGGTGTCTATCAAATCAACGGGGAAGATACCCGGCAGTTCTTTGCCCGCGACGGTAAATTCTACACCCTGCGCAGCGGCGGTTCTGAAAGTGAAGTGTTCCCCGCCGGCGGCAATCGCTTCTTCTACGGCCCGAACAGCCTGACATGGATGCAGATCGAAGCTGAAGAGGGTGGTCAGCTGGTCATGCAGATGCACCAGAACGGCGCGGAAAAGGCTGAGCTTGCCAAATATGTCGGACCTATGCCCGAAATAGCGGACATTACCGTCTCAGAAACCGTATTGGCACGGTACGTCGGTACATATGAAAGTCCCGCAGTCGGAAAATTGGTCATCGCGCCGCGCGAAGGCGGCGGTATCACTGGCAAGCTTGGCGGACAGCCGGCGCTCGTGCTGCGGCCGGAAAGCGAGACGGAGTTTAACGTCCAAGGTGTCAGTGCGAAAATCGTGTTTACGGTAGACAATGATATCGTCACCAAACTGACTATCGAGCAAGGCGGCCAGTCCATTGATCTGACGCCAATGACCGAAACAGACTAAGCCCCGCTTTAGGAATGTGATTGACCCTGTGAGCGACAAACGGCTCGCAGGGTCAGTATTTTTCAGCATACGGTCAAACGTGGGGATCAAATCGCACGGTAATTTAGCCGCTGCCTGAGGCCGTCTCGCGCACAAAAATTACGCGCCTCGATTCGATTGAATCAAAGCCCTGAAATTCACTTTTCCCGCAAAATATTTTTTCCCAGATTCATTTAAGGTCTTGCGCTGCGCAAGACCTGAGGATTTCTGCCGCGTCGCTGCGTTGCAGCAACCTAACACACCCCCAATCATGGCAGGCTGAAGGTGGTTAATTTCGATTTACCCTCTTGCGCCAGAGTCGCCATTGATTCACTATCTAGTGGTTAGGCCTGAGGGGGCACCTACTAGACCTTGTTGTTCACCGAAACGGACTGAAAAGCCTGCGGGGGGATGATTCGGTCTGGATTTGGGCGGTAAAGGCAGGGCAAATGCAGGTCTGGGGGTATCTACGGGGATAAGTAATTCCCCCGCGGTCGGCGCAGAAATGCTAAGGTGGAGCATACTCCGCCGAATCGAACGGAATGAGAACATCGGCCATCAGGAAACGGATGGCGACAATTTGGTAAGGCGGGCAGCACACATGGAATTACGGACTGGGGACGAAGCGGCAATGGGCCTTGAGGAAACAAACGAGACAACAACTCGTGAGGATACCGCCCCAGCCAACGCGCCTAAGGCACAACAGAAAGCAGCAGTGGCGATGGAAAATGATGATCTGGGCAGTGAAGAACTGATCGCCGCGAAAGCTGGCGAAGCGCTTGCTGGTGCCATGGGCGAAATGGCCAAAGCTGCCGCGCCCGAAGACGATAGTAAGAAGGTCAATGACCGCCGGTTCACCATCACGATTGATGAAAGCCGTGACGATCTGCTGACCGAGTTTGGCAAAGAAACGCTGATTGACCGCTATTTGTTGCCCGGTGAAAAATTCCAGGATCTGTTTGCGCGTGTGGCTGATGCCTATGCGGATGATCAGGAACACGCCCAGCGCCTGTATGATTATATCAGCCGCTTGTGGTTCATGCCGGCGACACCGGTTCTGTCGAATGGCGGAACCGCGCGCGGCCTGCCGATCTCCTGCTATCTCAATTCCGTATCCGACAGCCTTGGCGGCATTGTTGATACGTGGAATGAAAACGTCTGGCTCGCATCCAAGGGCGGCGGCATTGGTACCTATTGGGGCAATGTGCGCGGTATCGGGGAACCGGTTGGCCTGAACGGCAAAACCAGCGGCATTATCCCGTTTGTGCGCGTGATGGACAGTCTGACGCTGGCAATCTCGCAAGGGTCGCTGCGCCGCGGATCGGCCGCGTGCTATCTCGACGTATCGCACCCGGAAATCGAAGAATTCCTCGAAATTCGCAAAGCATCGGGCGATTTTAACCGCAAGGCATTGAACCTGCACCACGGCGTATTGCTGACCGATAAATTCATGGAAGCAGTCCGGTCCGGCGATAAGTTTGAGCTGCTATCACCCAAAACCGGCGAAGTACGCGGTGAAGTGGATGCGCGCAGCCTGTTCCAGAAACTGGTTGAAACACGCCTCGCCACGGGTGAGCCTTACATCGTCTTTAACGACACAGTGAACCGGATGATGCCCAAGCATCACCGCGAGCTGGGCCTGAAAGTGTCCACCTCTAACCTGTGTAGCGAAATCACTCTGCCGACCGGTATCGACCACCTTGGCAATGACCGGACCGCCGTATGCTGCCTGTCATCGCTCAACCTTGAAAAATGGGATGAGTGGAACGAGGAAAAAGGCTTCATCGAAGATGTGATGCGGATGCTCGATAATGTCCTTCAGGATTATATCGACCGCGCCCCGCCAGAAATGGAACGGGCCAAATATTCCGCGATGCGTGAACGGTCTGTTGGTTTGGGCGTGATGGGCTTCCACTCCTTCCTCCAATCGAAAAACATTGCGTTGGAAGGCTCCATGGCGAAGGTCTGGAACCTGAAAATGTTCAAGCACATTAGCGGCAAAGCAGAAGAAGCCAGCATGGTTTTGGCGCATGAGCGCGGCCCCTGCCCCGATGCAGAAGAAATGGGCTCTATGGAGCGGTTCAGCTGCAAAATGGCGATTGCCCCGACTGCGTCTATTTCGATCATCTGCGGCGGCACCAGCGCCTGTATCGAACCGATCCCGGCCAATATCTACACGCACAAAACCCTGTCGGGCAGCTTCGTTGTGAAGAACCCGTATCTGGAAAAATTGCTGCGCGATAAGAGCAAGGATTCCACCAATGTATGGAATTCCATTCTGGAAAATGGCGGCAGCGTCGCGCATCTCGACTTCCTGAGCGAAGAAGAAAAAGCGACCTTCAAAACCAGCTTTGAAGTCGATCAGCGCTATCTGCTCGAATATGCCGCCGACCGCGCGCCATTCATCGATCAGGCACAAAGCCTCAACCTGTTTATCCCGGCTGATGTCGATAAATGGGATCTGATGATGCTGCACTTCCAAGCATGGGAAAAAGGCATCAAATCGCTGTACTATCTGCGCTCCAAATCAATCCAACGCGCCGGTTTTGCTGGCGGTGTAGAGGCGGACAACACCGCTGACGCCGCAACAATCGAACTAATGGCCGCCGCACCGCAAACCGATTATGAGGAATGTTTGAGCTGCCAGTAAATGCGCTCCGTTCATGTGAATGAACGCGGGTAATCTGAAAAGGCCGTATCACTGACACTAGCCGTCATGTGGTTCGGCCTTTTCGGTTGTAGGTGGCCATGTTACCTACATCTCGAATTTGGATTAAAGGAGAGACTTGTGAACCCGATCCGCACAGCCGCGGTTGCCATACTGCTGGCGGTCACCCTCTCCGCTTGTGCATCCCAAATTGATGCGGGCGTTACCAAAGAAGTTGGAACGCCCGGCTTTCTATGGGGCATTTGGCACGGCTTTATCTTTCCGTGGTCCTTTATCGGATCGCTCTTCAACCCCGACATTGCGGTCTATGCCGTACCCAATAAAGGCGGCTGGTACGATTTCGGCTTTTTCCTAGGCATTACGGTGCTGGGCGGCGGATCGTTCTTCGGCTCCAAAAAGAGCGGAGGCTGATATGGTCGCACAGCTTGTTTTCAATGCGCTGAGTATTGCCGCGCTGTTATTTCTGGCCTTTGTCTTGTGGAGCGGGGTCGGCAAGAAACGCCCCTTGGTCGGGCGCGGTTTTGGCAGCGTGTGCGGCGGTCTTGCGGTGTTTCTGATATGGCAAAGTTTTGAATTATTGAGCTAATCGTATGGCATCAGCGAGACAGAGGCGCAGAAAGCGTCCGCCGCTGATAGCCGGGTTTTTTGGAGTTCTAGGGTTTTAGAGGAGTTTGGGATGATCGGATTATTGGGCCTGCTGGCGGGCCTCGGTCTGTTGATCTGGCTGGCGCTGCGCGATGTGAACATCGTCTTCGCCTCTGTCCTGTGCTCTCTTGTCGTGATCGCCACCAATGCGCTGCCCCTGGCAGACAGCCTCTCCAATTCTTACGCCTTTGGTGATTTGGGCGCCTTTACCTTTGCCGGGCGGTTCTTTTTGCTGTTCGCGGCGGGCGCCATATTCGGGCGGCTGATGGGTGATAGCCACGCCGCCACCAGCATCGCGATGGCGCTGGTCCGGCGGCTAGGCGCGCACCGGGCTTTGTGGATTACGGTGCTGTCTTGCGCGCTGCTGACCTATGGCGGAGTGGTGGTGTTCGTGGTCATTTTCGCGATGTACCCGCTGGGCCTGCGCTTGCTGAAAGAGGCGGACATTCCCAAGCGGCTGTTCTGCGGCGCGGCGGCGCTGGGTGCGGGTACATTTACGCTGACGGCGCTGCCGGGAACGCCGTCGATCCACAATGTCATCCCGACCTTGAAACTGGGCACGGATTTGTTTGCCGGCGCCGGGCTGGGCCTGTTTGGCGGGGCTGTGATGCTGGCGCTGGGGATGTTCTATCTGGAGCGCGAACGGGTGAAAGCGCGCGCCGCGGGCGAAGGCTTTGTTGCCGGGCCGAATGATGTCATTCCCGATCTGGACGCGATCCAGAAGGATATGCCGCATTGGGCACTGGCGCTGATCCCCATGATCGTTGTGATCGGCACCATTTTGGCCCCGCGGCTGTTGGAACTGGCGGGTATCGGGGGCAGTTCTGCCATCCTGCAATTCGCCAATAGCCAGCCGGTGATATGGCCATCCATGGCGCTGATCCTGGCCAGCGTCATCGCGGTCGCATTGTTCCCGGCAATCCGCAAAGGCGGGCTGCGGCTAATGGGCAATGGCACGCAGGATGCGATTATGCCGTTGATCGCCACATCAGCGGTGATCGGATTTGGCGGCGTTGTGGCGCAAACAAGCGGGTTTGCCACTTTCACCTCCGCAGTGCTGGGCGCGGATCTGCCGCCGCTGCTATCGGTCTTTACCGCCGCCAGTGCCGTGTCGGGGATCACCGGTTCATCGTCGGGCGGGTTGCAGATTTTCATGGCGACGCTGGCCGACCCGTATCTGGCCAAGGGTATTGATCCGGAAGAACTGCACCGGATTGTCGCGATGGCCAGCGGCGGGTTTGACAGCCTGCCCCATTGCGGCGCGGTGATCGCGATGCTGACCATTACGCAGCTGACCCATAAACAGGCCTATAAGGATGTCGGCGTGGTGACCGTCATTGTGCCCGTAGTCGCGACATTATTGACGGTCGGTTTGGCGATGATCACCTAAATCTGCGTGGCAAGGTTTTCAGGTGAAAACTTTTTGCGAGCCTTGGCGCTAGGGCGAATCCGCACAGACCCTCAGTCCGCGTTTCAGCAAGCGTTTTTTGCAACCACTTATCCACGTGCAATCTTTGCACTTGCTCTCGATTCCCAAATCTGATTCTGTACAACCAATAGTTCATTTGATCCCACGGAGACACTACATGTCGTTGCTCGAAGCCAGAAAGACTTACAAACCCTTTGAATATCCTTGGGCGTTTGATTTCTGGAAACGCCAACAGCAAATCCACTGGATGCCGGAAGAAGTTCCGCTGGGGGAAGACTGCCGTGACTGGGCGCAAAACCTGACCGATCATGAGCGTAATCTGCTGACGCAAATCTTCCGTTTCTTCACCCAGGCCGATGTAGAAGTGCAGGATTGCTATCACGAAAAATACGGCCGCATTTTCAAGCCGACCGAAGTGAAAATGATGCTCGCCGCATTCTCCAATATGGAAACCGTCCATATTGCGGCATACTCCCACTTGCTCGACACAATCGGGATGCCCGAAAGCGAATACGGGATGTTCCTCGAATATGAGGAAATGAAGGCCAAGCACGATTATCTGCAAGAATTCGGCGTTGATAATGATGCCGATATTGCCCGTACGCTGGCCATGTTTGGCGGCTTCACCGAAGGGCTACAGCTGTTCGCCAGCTTCGCCATGCTGATGAATTTCCCGCGCTTCAACAAGATGAAGGGCATGGGCCAAATCGTCAGCTGGTCTGTCCGCGATGAAAGCCTTCATTGCGAAGGCATCATCCGGATGTTCCACGCGTTCTGCGAGGAAACCGGCTGCCTGAACAAAGCGGTCAAAGAAGACATTATCGACGCCTGTCAGAAAACAGTCCGTCTGGAAGATAACTTCATCGATCTGGCGTTCGAGCAAGGCCCCGTGCCCGGCATGACCGCGAAAGAGATCAAGAAATATATCCGCTACATCGCGGACTGGCGGCTGAGCCAGCTGGGCCTACCGGCGATTTACATGGTGGAGGACCACCCGCTGCCATGGCTCGCCCCGCTGCTGAACGGTGTGGAGCACGCCAACTTCTTCGAAACCCGCGCGACCGAATATTCCAAAGGCGCGACCAAGGGCAATTGGCAAGATGTCTGGTCCAGCTTCGACAACCGCAAAAAAGCGGGCGCCGGTGATGAAGCCAATGACGAAGCCGTCGATGACGGCCCGGGCCTGTTCGGTGATACTGGCGGGGAGCCTGTTGCGGCGGAGTAAAACTTGCGCGTTCTAGATTGTTCCTTAAATAGCCATCTAAATGTGTGGAGGTTTATTTGTCAGGATTCCAATCTAGATTTGATGAAGCCGCAGCTGAAGCGCGGCGATTATTCATTCGGCAAGGACCTACGATTAGAGAAGTCATTCCGGGGTTTTGGCATCAGGACTTTTATCGTCTACTTACCGGCATTTCAGAGCTGTTAAAGAAAGTCGACCAACGGAATGTGCAACATCCAGAATATTTAGCGCATACAAGTGGGCATATCGGTGAATATGCAGTCTCATTAGCCAAAGATGTTCCAAGTGCGATCGAGGCAGGCGGAGATAATTTTGTTAAAACTACACTTTCTGGTCTTATTGCTTGCGAAAGTCGGCTTTCGAAGGCCGTCGGCAAACACTATCATAAAGTGCGGGAAGTCAAGGATCAGTACGTTCGAGAACTGCAAAGGTTAAGTGTAGACGCGCAGAGCTACGAACAAATCTCACAAAATGCGGCAGCCTCTGCCGAGAGCTTCCAAGAAAACGCCAAGAACGCAGAGGCTTCAACCAATGTCGCAAGCGAAAGCGCAAAGGAAGCTGCTGAGAAAATAAAAAAAGTTCGAGTCCTTGTTGAAAAATTGGCTTCTGGCGATGCTCGGGGAAAGTCACTTGAATCACTAAAGCGTAGAGCCGAGGCCAAGTTAGATCAAATTGACGATGTTCTAACAAAAAGTGCAACCGCGAAGGCTCTGGTAGAACAATCAAACTTGACACTAAACAAAACGAAACTCGAAATCGATGCTTTGCTGGGTCGACTAAAAGATGTCGAGAATCGTGCTCAAGATGTTCTCTCACTGTCAAATCAAGCAGGACTGGCCGCTTCCTATTTGAAAGAATCCGCGGGGCTAAAAGCCAAGTCTTACGTATTCACGGGAATCTTATATGTCACAGCTATAGCTGCAGTGTTCATTGCTGCGTTCTACGTGCTCCCGTCTCTGGAACGAACTGCAGCTGATGGTAATGGTGCTATTCTAGATAGTAGAGCGATTTACATTACGCTCCTCAGGGCTACTGTATTGGCTCCTTTAGTATATGTAATATATTTCACTACGAAACAAATTTCGGCGCTTGAAACATTGCGGATGGACTATGCTGAGAAAGCGGCGGCCTCGCTTGCATACTCTGGGTATAAGGACGAATTGTCTGTCGATGACTCTTTGCTGGAGCAGTTGAGGGGCAGCCTCCTTCTACGCTTTGCGGAACATCCAGAGAGGCTTTTGCGCAAAACGCCGTTCAGGGAAGCGATCAAGATTCGTCTACCAGGTTTTCTGGCCTCAAGCACAAGTGGACCGTCGAAGGATCAGAACAAATCTGATGGAATCGATTCCTGAACTACCAAATCGAACGTTTAACGAAACCGAAGGGTGCTGCCCAAATACCAGATGAACCATGATTAAGGCCGGCTGGTCGTGAATAGCCGGCTTTGACCGTCCATAGTTTCGGAAACTGTTGAGCGCAGTGATCGCCAACTTTGGTACTCTATATGAATAGTGGAGACCCAGCCCCTCCCGCTTGCGGGAGGGGAGGATATGGCGGATGTTGGGTCTTGGTGGTCTTGTCCCCCTACCGTTTACGGGAGGGGTTAGGGGTGGGCACTGGCTTGGTCCGGGTTTTCAGCTTGGTAACAGCCGCGTATTGTGTGCTTTGGCCCACCCTGCTGCGACTAATCCGGTGGCCCGGATACGTCTCGCTTCCCTCCCGCGGGCGGGAGCGATTGAAGTTCCTCAATTTTCAGGCGGATCGTAGTGACCACACCCTCTACATTGCCGCGAATATCACCATTGGTGAAATGCAGCACGCTATAGCCATGATCGATTAGCCAGCGGTCGCGGATCGGGTCGCGCTGCGGCGCGATATCGTGCGAGTGGCCATCCAGCTCAATCACCAGCTTAAGTGACCGGCAGAGGAAATCGGCAAAGAACGGGCCGACCGGCATTTGGCGGCTGAATTTCACCCCCAATGCAGACCGCGACAGATAGGCCCACAGGGCGCGTTCTGCCGGTGTGGCGCAACGCCGCAGCGCGCGGGCCCTGCGCGTGTTGCGGGGTTTCCAGTCAGCCAATGGCAGAGCGGAGTAGCGCCTTTGCGTACCAGCGGTGCACCGGCATCAATATTTTGAAGATCGGCGTATCGGGCTGGCGCACGCCGCTGCCGAAATAGAGGCGGGTTGTGCGGGCGATAGTGGGGGCATCGCTGGCGAGGGGTTCGGCTTTCAGCCAACTGCACGTCCGCCCTTGAAAATCCCTCAGCAGGATTTCGGTATCGGTGCGTGCCTCCACGCTCCATGCCGCGAAAGTGTTGGCCTCTCCGCTGGCCAGTGCGGCCACCTCTACCGCGCCCAATCCGCCGGGCAGCTTTGCCCCAATCAGGCGCAGCGCCCAGCGTTCGGGCCGGAAGGCGGCGCTGTTATAGAACGCGGTGATATATTCGGGCAGCGTAACCGCGCCCGCGACATCAGCGGTAAAGCAATCATGATAGGCGGCGGGCGGATTATGCAGCGCGAGCAAGCTGTCTGCGGGCAAGGGGCGTTCCGTGATCCTCATACCGGGTGCTTATCGCAAGGCGGCGGGCGGCGCAAAGACAGGTGTTAGAACCCTGTCCTACACTGTGGTTCATGCGCTAGGCTGCGCCCATGCCTGCCCCGCGAACCACCGCCATTTCTTTCTTGCATGTGTCAACTTCGCCAGAGAGAGAAAACCCGCCCATTATCAATGGTTTGGGCGATATTATGCCGGGTGACAGTGTGTCAACTTTGTCAACTTCGCGCGGCGCGACGCGGCGGGGGGCGGGGGGCGGGGGATATTGCGCGGTGATCTGTTCCGTGCGGGTTAAAAACCCCACGGGGCGGGCGGCGGCTCCACCGGATTGGTCAGGTCAAATTCCACCCGGAACAGGCGCGGCTCAGGCGCTCCGCCTTCCACCGTGCGTTTCAATTGATAGGCGAATTGCGCATTCTCCGCATCTGCCGGATCCACTTCAACCCGCCACACATTGGTAACGGAGACGTCCAGCCCTTCACGCTTAAACATATCGATGCTGAACTGGTCGACGGGGAATTGCTGCGCGCCCGCCTCCCCCGCATCGGCTGTATCGCCGCCATACATGGTGACGGCATCAGGCTCCCCATCCTTATGCCGGTGGTCGTGCTTCAGGCGCAGGCCGGTGTTGGGGCCAGTATTGGGGCCATCCCCAGTGCGGGTGACAACCCAAGTGCGCGAGCGGTTCCATTCGCCGTCCGCCTCCTGGATATGGAACGGCACCGAAATCGACGTGTCGCTGCATTCGCGGACATGCATCACCATCGCGCTGCCGGCCATATCGGCGTCGGCTGCGTCCTGGCTGGTCAAGCGCCCGTTAAACGCTTTGCCGCAATGCGATGATAGCGCCGCCCAGAAGGCATCCTGCGGAGCGGTTTCCGCAGGGGCAGATTGTTGACCGCACGCCGCCAGCGCGAGGATGGCACACGCGGCGGCAGAGCTGCGAAGGACGCTGCGCATCAGATCCACAGCGTTTCCGGGTTTGGCATCGGTTCGCGGCGCTGGGCTTTGACAATCGACACCACGCTGCGAACGGCGAACCAGACAGACACGGCAATCAGCATCGGGATGCCAATCAGGATAATGGTCAGCATGGCGCTGACAATCGATGCGATCAGGCCAATCCAGAATGTGCGGATAAGGAAGGTAAAATGCGATGCGGCCCACGGCTCCTGATCACCGCGCCAGACATAAGCGAGGATAATCCCGACCAAGCCCGTAATCCCGGTGATGAACGACCCCAGATAGAGCAGGCTGATAATCGTCGGGTTGTTAAGGTCAAAACCGCCATTGGCGGGCGGTGTCGGTATTTTCTGGTCAGGTATATTGGTCATGGCAGCATGTCCCCTCTAATGCATCTGGAGCACTCTAACGATGAACCGGGCAACTGGAAAGTGCCGCGCTCTGGCGGGGTTACTCGCACCACCCGCCGCGCACGAAACCCCAGCCCGATCCCTGCGCAAGATCAGCGTCGATCATGCGATCCGCCAGCAGCACATTGCCGCGCCGGATTTCGCGCAGCTCCCGCCCATATTGGTCATAGGCAGCCTCATCACCGCCGCTCATTTCAAACGCGCCTTGGTTGAGCCATTGCAGAAGCGCATCGCGGGACTTGCGGGCAAGAGCGGTTTCTGCCGGACATTCCCCCGCCAATTCCGGAGCGTTGTAGCCCGTGAGCCTGATCTTGCGCTTGCCAATGATGATCGTGTCGCCATCAATCACGCACGCATCTGATGACCTGTCGCTGCATAAGGAAAAGCGCTGGCTCGATGGTTGCCAATCTTCAGTCGCCGCGTTGTAACGCATTAACAGCGCGCCAATCGCTAACACGCTGAGCAATGTGAGGAGCGCCTTGATCGTTTTCCAAAGCGCACCGGGCGTACGCCGGCGCCGTCGGAGGGGTTTGGTATGGAAGCGCGGTGGTTTGACCATGCCGTGCTGTTCCAGAATTCCACGTGGCAGAAAAGAGCAGCGACCGAACGGTCAACACCAGTTTTTGCGCCGCCCTATCCACGGCTCGGCCAGCCCTTCCTGAATAAGTGTATCGCCCAGCGATTGCCCGCCCCGCATGACGATACGCAGCTTACGCCCATGCCGATCCTCGTCCCGGCCGTTGCGTGCGAGTTCAAACGGCCCTTGATTAAGAAGCTGCATCATGCGGGCAGTCGCTTTGTCCCCCTTAGCTTTCTCAAGCGCGCACCGTGGGCGGGATATTTCCGGCGTGTTGATATCCGCCACGCGAACCTTTTGGCCATCGAGCCAGAAAGTGTCACCATCGACAATGCACGTCACTCGGGGGCCAGTTCCGCATGGTTGAAAAGCGGCGATATGACTGCGGGCTGGTACATCGGATATACCCGCCTGCAAAACGGCATTGGCTATGATCAAGGACAGGATGAACACGCCCAAAGCCTGCTCGCTTTCAGAAGGGCATCCAATTCGTATGGGTACTTAAGTAGAATTCCTATCCACGCGCAGGCACCGCGATACTTCCCTACCGCGCAGGGAACCGCTAAACGCCACCAATACACCGCGAAGGATTCCGCCATGAGCGCCGCCGACACACCACCCTCGGACGACACAACCACATTGACCAAGGCGGAAACGCTGATCGAGGCTTTGCCGTATTTCCAGCGTTATGCCGGGCGGACATTTGTTGTGAAATATGGCGGCCACGCGATGGGCGATCCCAAAGCTGCGCGCGAGTTTGCAGAGGATATTGTGCTGCTGCGCGCAGTCGGGATTAATCCAGTGGTTGTGCATGGCGGCGGCCCGCAAATCGGCGCAATGCTTAAGAAGCTGGGGGTGGAGAGCGAATTTATCGACGGCCTCCGCGTGACCGATAAAGCCACAGCCGAAGTCGCTGAAATGGTACTATCCGGCGCGATCAATAAAGAATTGGTCGGTTGGATCGCCAAAGCAGGTGGCAAGGCCATTGGTATTTCCGGAAAAGATGGCGGCCTGGTCACCGCGACCAAGGTAGAACGGACTGCGCGCGACCCGGAAAGCAACATCGAACGCGCGATTGATCTGGGCTTCGTTGGTGAACCAACCACTGTGGATACTGCCATCATCGATACGGTCGTGGCATCGGGGATGATCCCGATAATCGCACCGATCGGCGCGGGCGCAGATGGCCATACCTACAACATCAACGCCGATACGATGGCGGGCGCGATAGCCTCTGCGCTGGGTGCAGCGCGGCTCTTCCTGCTTACTGATGTGGCTGGCGTACTTGACAAAACCGGAAAGCTTCTGACCGATCTATCACCCGATGATGTCGCCGCCTTGAAAGAGGATGGCACCATCAGCGGCGGCATGATCCCCAAGCTGGAAACCTGCGTCAACGCAGTAGAGGCGGGGTGCGATGCGGCTGTTGTTCTGGATGGGCGCGTGCCACATGCCATGTTACTGGAATTCTTCACCTCGCGCGGGGCGGGTACGCTTGTCAGCGCCCGGAATAGTGTGGGGTCAAAAAGCACCTAGTATCTGTGTTAGGGTGTTGATACACCTGAAAATGACCACATATGAGTAGTACCAAGTTTCCAATCTTTGAAAGCCTAACCCATGATTGCCTTTATCCAGATACTCGGAATGCTGATCAACGTGTTTGTGATGCTGGTCATCATCCAGTTCGTGATCGGCTTGCTGTTCGCGTTTAATGTGATCAACCAAAGCAACCAGTTTGTCGTACAGATTTATACTTCGATCAACGCGCTGATGGAGCCTGTTCTTGGCCCGATCCGCCGGATTATGCCCTCAACCGGGGCGATTGATTTCTCACCATTGGTTTTGATTCTTGGCCTCAACGCCCTGATGATCATCCTGCAAAGCGTCGCCACATCATGAGCGCACGGCGGATTGACGGAAAAGCCTTCGCTGCCGGTTTACGCGAACGCGTGGGTACCATTGCGGCTGATTTCGCCGGTAAAGCTGGCCGTAAGGCGGGGCTTGCTGTCGTACTGGTGGGGGATGATCCAGCCAGTCAGGTCTATGTCCGTTCCAAGGGCAAGGCGACGGTCGCCGCCAATATGAACAGCTTTGAACACCGTCTGCCTACAGATGCCACCCAAGAACAACTTGAAGGTCTGGTCGACACGCTCAATGCTAACCCGGAAGTAGACGGGATCTTGGTTCAGCTGCCTTTGCCGGCTCATTTGAACGAGCAGGCGGTGGTGGACAGGATTGCTCCGGCCAAAGACGTCGATGGCCTTACGCCTGTCAGTACGGGCCGCCTTGCCCTCGGGTTGGACGGGCTGGTGCCATGCACACCGCTTGGCAGTTTGATGCTGCTAAAGGATATTCACGGCGACCTCAGCGGCATGAACGCAGTCGTGATTGGCCGATCCATTCTGGTTGGTAAGCCAATGGCACAATTGCTGCTGGCTGAAAGCTGCACCGTTACAATCGCACATAGCCGGACGAAAAATCTGCCTGAACTTCTGCGAGGCGCCGATATCGTTGTGGCTGCTGTTGGCCGCCCTGAAATGGTGCGGGCCGATTGGTTGAAACCGGGCGCCACGGTGATCGATGTGGGCATCAACCGCTTGCCGCCGGAACCTGGCGCTGAGAAAGGCAAGCTTGTGGGCGATGTCGCCTATGGCGAGGCGAGTGAAGTGGCTGGTGCTATCACGCCAGTCCCGGGCGGGGTTGGCCCGATGACGATTGCAGTATTGCTTCGTAACACTCTGGTGGCTGCGCACCGGAATGAGAATATCGCGCTGACTGACACCACCCTATGATGCGCTTGATCGGTCTTGCCATTGCAACCGCATTTCTGGCCGGCTGCACCGGCGGGGCCCCGTCCGGCGCACTGAAAAAGCGGATTGATCGCGCCTTGGCGATTGCCCCCGGTGCCGGTCAACCCAGCAAGGTAGTCGCCACCGAGGTCGCTTTTGAACGACTGGCCCGCGAAACCGGCCAATGGTCGGCCTTCTCGGATTACGCTGCAATAGGGGCGCTTATTCATCAGCAAGATGGGCCAGTATCCGCGGCCGAATGGCTTTCACGCCAAGGCAACCCGTCAGAAACAGCGCGATGGAACCCGCGCTCTGTCTGGATCAGCTGCGATGGCAGTCTCGCACTCAGCAAGGGGCGGTTTCGCACCCCTGCCGGTGAAGTGGGCGATTTCGTGAGGGTGTGGCAGAGCTCCGGCCCCAACGAATATCAATGGAAATATCATCTGGCCGCGCTGGACAATCCGCAGCCACCACCTCCCTCGCCAAGCGGCTCTGCCTCGGAAAATGAAATCCGAGTCACTGCGTTTGATACCATTCAAGGCTTCGTGGCAGATTGCCCCAAACGGGACCTGCCCACTCCAGCGCCCATGGCTGCGCCACTTATAGATGGCGTAGAACAGGCTGGAGGAATATCTCGCGACAGGACGCTCCAATGGCGATGGCAACATGACAGCGATGGTGGCAGGCGGATAGTTGCGCACTATGTCGAAGGTGGAGAGTGGAAACTCGCACTAGACGAGTCTAAGGGACCGGCTTCTGCCGATTAGAGAACTCCCTGCCCCATGACCGAACTGTTCATATCCGCCTTCATTACTCTGTTTGTCGTTATTGATCCGCCGGGCTGTGCCCCGATCTATGCCGGACTGACCAAAGGGGCGAGCGCAGCGCAAGCCCGCACAATGGCGATCCGCGCCAGCGTAATCGCCGCCGTGATCCTGCTAATTTTCGCACTGTTTGGCGAACAATTGCTCGGCGCATTGCATATCGAACTGGACTCTTTCCGGATCGCGGGCGGATTGATGCTGTTCTGGATTGCGTTTGAAATGGTGTTTGAGAAGCGGACACAGCGCCGCGAGGAACGCGCCCACAAGGTCAGCGCCAACCCGGAGATTGAAGACGTTTCGGTATTTCCAATGGCAATGCCGATGCTGGCTGGACCCGGGGCGATCGCCGCTATCATGCTATTGATGAATGAGGCCACCACCACAGAAGAGACATTGGTTGTTCTGGGTGCGCTTGGCTTTGTACTGGTTCTTACGATGCTTGCCTTGGTTGCGGCTGGCCCGCTGATGCGCCTGTTTGGTGCGCGGGTTGAAGCCGTCATCACCCGGCTACTGGGTGTCTTGTTGGCCGCGCTGGCCGCCCAATATGTAATCGACGGGTTGCGCGGCAGCTTTATGTCTTGAGCCGCTCTGTTCCTTTGCCAGGATCCACAAATGATGGGATCGGCAGCAGCCTATTGCAGTGTTACGCGGTCGTCATCGCCGTCACGGCGCGCGAAAAACTGCATCAATTGGACCAGTAATTCGCAGCGTTCATTGAGCGTGTTCGCCTCCAGCAACGCTTGCTTAGCGGCTGGATCAAACGGTGCGATTTGGGATACGCCGTCGATCAGCGAAACATCGTCCAGCCGCGTAACGGAATCCCAATCCACACTGTAACCCTGCGCATCGGCAAACCGTTTCGCTTCGCGTTCAAAGCTGGCTCGCTCGATAGAGCTGAGAAATTCGTCTTCAGGCTGTTCCAACAATTCCGCTTCGATTTGCCGGAATTGCGTGGTGACTTCTAGCTCGCGGATGACCCGGAAGCGGCTCTCGCCTTCAAGCACCACATTATAACGCCCGTCTTCCAGCGCCTCGACATCACCGATGCGCCCGACACAGCCGATCTGAAACAAGGGCGCGCCCTCTACCGGTTTTTGTGGTTGGATCATCGCAATCCGCCGGTCACGGGCCAACGCATCGGATACCAAAGCACGATAACGCGGTTCAAAAATATGCAACGGCATCTGCAATCCGGGAAACAGCAGAGCGCCAGTAAGCGGGAAGATGGATAGCCTTTTTGCCATCACGTCAGCTGAACAGAATCTTCGACAGGCGGCGGCGCGTGCCCACGACCCATTCGTCTTCTAAACCGACAGCCTCGAAAATCTGGAGCAATTTTGTGCGGGCAGCACCTTCATTCCATGCGCGGTCCGCCTCTACCATGCCGAGGAGAATATCCGCCGCTTCATCGCGGTGGCCAGCCGCATATGCAGCGTCTGCCAACGCCAAACCGGCATCCATATCGCCCGCATTGCTGGCGTATTGATCACGCAAACCTTGCAATTCACCGTCATCCACAGCCGTACCCGCCAGTTCCAGCGCGCTTAAGGCTTGCTGGATAGAGGCATCTGCCTTCATTTCGTCGGTCAGCGCATCTACGATACTTTGCGCTTCTTCGGTGCGGCCGCCAACTACCAAGGCGCGAATCAAACCGGAATGCGCAGGAACATTTTCTGGCGCCATTTGCACAACCTGCATAAACACGCCTGCGGCTCGTTCTGCATCACCTTCGGCCAGTACCTGCTCGGCCATTTCAATAAATTGGCCGACATCCTGTTCCGGAGCCGCTGCTCCTTCGGATGACAGTGGCAGTTTTGCCAGCAGGTCATCCAGCATCTGTTTCATCTGCGATTCGGTCCGTGCCGGCGTCAGGTCTGCAACCGGCTGTCCTTGGAACATGGCATAGACTGTTGGAATCGACTGAACTTGAAACTGCCCGGCAATAAATTTGTCCTCATCAACATTCACTTTGACGAGAATGACACCCTTATCGGCATATTCGGCGGCCACTTTTTCGAGCATCGGCGCCAGCGCCTTGCACGGGCCGCACCATTCTGCCCAAAAGTCCAGAATCACCAATTTGTGCATGGATGGCTCGACCACATTGGTCTTGAACCGCTCAACCGCCTTCTGTTCCTCGATATTCAGCCCCATGCTTGCCAATGCTCTATCCTTTACGGTGTTAAACTGCCCAAAACGTTCAGCCTCTATGTGGGGCGTCTAGCGAATAAGTGAAGGGCGAAACAGGGAGTGTTACCAGAGCGTTTCAAAAGCGCAATTTTGGCCTTGCGGGGTTCGACAACCGCTGCTAGTTGGCCGCTTCCCCACCGGGACTAAGTGATTCACTTTCTCGGTGCTGGTTACCCGGCAATACCGGATAATTGGAAACGTCTAAGTGAGCGGGCGTAGCTCAGGGGTAGAGCACAACCTTGCCAAGGTTGGGGTCGGGCGTTCGAATCGCCTCGCCCGCTCCATGACTTCTCAACACTATTAGATTATGCTCGGTCGGATACCACCGGGCCAAGCGGTGCGCGGTTTTCTGCCCCGCACTACGGTACCAAAATCGTATCCCGCGCCTGATCCGCCGTCTCGGGGTAGTCGAGCGTATAATGCAAACCCCGGCTTTCGTGCCGTGCCAGTGCAGATTTCACAATCAGTTCGGCCGATTGCAACAGGTTGCGCAGTTCAATCAAATCGGTGGTGACGCGGAAGCTGCCGTAATAATCGTCGACTTCCTTGTTCATCATTTCGATGCGGTTGCGGGCTCGCTCCAACCGCTTAGTCGTCCGGACAATGCCGACATAATTCCACATGAACCGGCGGATTTCAGTCCAGTTCTGTTTGACGACCACTTCTTCATCGGAATCAGTGACGCGGCTTTCATCCCACTCTTTGATCTTGGGCGGCTCCAGCAATTCATCCCACCGGCCCAAAATGTCACGCGCGGCGGCTTCGCCAAATACGAAGCATTCCAGCAAACTGTTGGAAGCGAGACGGTTGGCACCGTGGAGGCCGCTTTCGGTCACTTCGCCCGCAGCCCATAGGCCAGGCAAGTCAGTTCGTGCATCCAGCCCAACCAGCACCCCGCCACAGGTATAATGCTGCGCCGGGACAACCGGGATCGGTCCCTTGGTCATATCAATGCCGAGACCCATCAGCTTGTCATAAATAGTCGGGAAATGGCCCTTCACAAAATCGGCGGGCTGATGGCTGATATCCAGATGTACATAGTCGAGCCCATAGCGTTTGATCTGGTCATCGATCGCACGGGCCACCACATCACGCGGGGCAAGCTCCATCCGCTCCGGATCATAATCCGCCATAAAACGGTGGCCCGTTTCAGGGTGCAGCAAATGCCCGCCTTCACCGCGAACTGCCTCCGTGATCAAAAAGTTTTTGACCTCCAGATTATACAAGCATGTCGGGTGGAATTGCATCATTTCCATATTCGACACACGCGCACCCGCACGCCATGCCATTGCGATCCCATCGCCCGTGGCACCGCGCGGAGCCGTGCTGAATTGATACACCCGGCCAGCGCCGCCGGCCGCCAGGATGGTTGCGCGCGCAGTGTATGATTCCACCTCACCCGTTGTTTGGTTAAGCGCATAGGCACCCCACACACGGCCGGACCCAGAATATGCCTGTCCGTTGCGGCCAGTGATGAGGTCAACACAAGCGCGGCCCGCCAGCATGGTGATATTCGGATTCGCATTGGCAGCGTTCAGCAAAGCTTCCTGCACCGCCCAGCCAGTTGCATCATCGACATGGACGATCCGCCGATGCGAATGGCCGCCCTCTCGCGTGAGGTGCAAATCCCCCGAATCCTGATTGAACGGCACACCCAGTTCCACCAACCGCTCAATTGACCGGGGTGCGCGTTCAATCACAAACTCGACAGTGTCCTGCCGGTTTAAACCTGCGCCTGCACGCATTGTGTCGTGGATGTGATGGTCAAACGTATCGCCCGCATCCAGCACAGCCGCAATGCCGCCCTGCGCCCAAGCAGTGGAACCGCCATCAAGCCCGCCCTTGGCCAAAACGAGCACTTTCTTGTGCTCGGCCAACGCCAACGCCGCAGTAAGGCCGGCCGCACCGGAACCAATGATCAAAACGTCATATTGTGTAGTCATAGGCCGCCCTCATGGGCGAGTGCCGCTATCGGGGCAAGCCGGAGCTGCTTAAATCCGTTCCGCGTTATCCGCTTCAAACAGCTGTAAATCGCGGTCGTGAATGCCGAACCGGTCCCAATTGGCGCGCCATTCCGCCAGATGTTCGGTTTCAAAATGTGCTTCCAGTGCCTCTCGGTCGCGCCACATTTCTGTGACATGGACAAGGCCCGGCTCAATAACGTCTTCAGAGTAGGAATAGGTGATACAGCCATCTTCCGCCTGACTGGCCTCGATCATTTCCTGCATGGCGTAACGCGCCTCGTGAAGCATTTCTGCGGGCATACGAACCGTACCGATGATGAGCAGCATCGGATTATTCCCCTGCGGCCTGACTGGTGAGCGAGACAAACACATCTTCCAGATCGGCTTCGCGCGTGGTCACATCTTCAACGATAAGACCTTGTTCTTGCAAAATCGCGAGTACTTGCCCGGCAGTCAGCTTGTCTTTGTTATACGTTACTTCCACGCCGCGTTCGCCAGACAGTTCTGATTTCACAAACGCTTCGTGTGCCGGCGCCGCGGACAGATCGCTGCCGACGGTAACGGCAACGATTTTCTCACGCGCCATATCGACCATTTCGCGAGTCGGCTTATTCGCAATCAATTCGCCATGATTGATAATCGCAATCCGGTCACATAATTGCTCGGCTTCTTCCAAGTAGTGTGTGGTGAGGACAACCGTCACGCCATCATCATTCAGCTGTTGGACCAGTTCCCACAGCAAACGGCGCAGCTCCACATCGACACCAGCCGTCGGTTCATCAAGCACCAGAATTGGCGGCGTGTGCACCATCGCCTTGGCAATCAGCAAACGGCGCTTCATTCCGCCTGACAATGTCCGCGCATAGGCGTCACGCTTATCCGCAAGATGAACCGCCTCGAGCAATTTTTCTGACCGGCGCAAGCTCTTGGCTATCCCGTAAAAACCAGCCTGATTTTCCAACACCTCATACGGTGTAAAAAATGGATCGAAGACAATTTCCTGCGGAACGATACCGATAGCGCGTTTTGCATTGCGGCGCTGTTCATCAATATCGAAGCCCCAAATCTCTGCGCTACCGCTGGTTTTGGTCACCAAACCCGCAAGCACATTGATCAATGTCGATTTGCCAGCGCCGTTCGGGCCAAGCAGACCGAAAATGCCGCCTTCCGGCACGTCGAAACTGACCCCCTTCAGTGCGAGTTTACCTTCTTCGCCCTTCACACCGGCATAGCGTTTGACGACATCACGGATCTGGATTGCAGGAGGATTGCTCATACCCGCGTCCCTAAGGCCCTCGCCGCGTATTCGTAAAGACCCGATCATGGTTAGCGTCGCATTAACTATACTTTAGGAGCTCACCACTAGGGGCAATGATCATGACCCGTTTGATCAATAAATTCGCAGCGCAGTTTGGCAAAGCACGCCCCACACAACGCAGTCGGCCGCTTCATGCGCCCATGCCGCACGACGTTGCATTGGCTGCCATTGGTGTCACAGCACCCGAATTTCTCTGAGACATATCACGCACAAGCTTGCACCTTGGGCCAATGCCAATTATCGGCAGAACCTATGAGCAACACCGCAACTGACATCATCACCGTCGACACACGCCGCGTCAGCTGTGACGGGGCAACCGATATTCGCGGCGGCGCAGGGTACCGCCCTGCAGCGCTAGGGCATCCCAAGGTCTATCTGGAAATCGACGAAAGCGGTTTTGTCGATTGCGGCTATTGTGACCGGCGGTTTGTCTTGATCGGTGGCCCAGCTGATACCACCAGCTAAGGTGGCTGCGCGCCAAGCCATAATGCGCGCCGCCGCAATTGCACTGGCTCTTGCACTCCCAACTACAGCCTATGCCCGCAATGATTGCGCATCAATTGATGCGTTGCTTGCGCCCGATAATTCCAAGCTCAGACACCTGTCGGTCGGATTTGACCGTGCCGGACTGCTGGAGCTTCGCCATCGCGGAAAAGCCGATCTCATCGCGGGTGCGAGTGATTGCGAACTGAGCTTACCGCGCACCTATTTCGAGATTGGCTGCAGTTGGGATTTCGATACGGGCGAAGCCGCTTCAAGAGAGAAAATCGAAGAGCTGCGCCTTGAAATGGCGCGCTGTATGCCTGTTCTGCTGGTCGACACCGTGCGCGAATCCGCCGTGGATCGTTTGATTATCGAGCATGACTATGGTGCGACCATTGAAACGACGGAAAGTGAAGATGTCGATGTTTCTCTCCAGCTATTTCAATATACCCGCGACAACAGCCCATCGCATTTCAAGGTTCACCTGACTTTTAGCCGATAAGCGACTATATTGCAGGGATGACCACAGCAGATCCCCGTTCCTTGCTTTATCGCGACGACCAATTGACCCCGGATGACGCGCTTGCGCTAACCGCTGAAACGCTTTCCCAATGTGATGATGGGGAGCTGTATTTGCAGCATTCCGCCAGCGAGGCGTTCACGTTTGACGATGGACGATTGAAAACGGCGGACTATTCCCGCGATGGCGGGTTTGGTTTGCGCGGCGTATCGGGCGAAATGACCGGCTTTGCTCACGCCAATGATATCAGTGCGGCTGCGATCCGCCGGGCAGGCGAAACGCTCCAATTGCTCGATCCTGCAAAACAGGTAATGAGCGCGCCGCCAGGGCGCAGCAATCGGCGGCTTTACACTGATGCAAGCCCGCTTGATGCAGTGCCCTTTGCCAAGAAAGTGGCTTTGCTGGAAAGCATTGATGCCGCAGCCCGTGCGCGCGATCCAAAGGTTGCTCAGGTTACCGCATCCCTAGCAGCCAGTTGGAGCGTGGTAGAAATTGTCCGCGCTGACGGATTTAGAGCGACTGATATCCGGCCGCTGGTGCGTCTCAATGTCAGCATTGTCGCCGAGGCAAACGGCCGACGGGAGCGCGGTTCATACGGGTTTGGCGGACGCTATCTGTATGACAAGCTTTTTGAAGAAAGCGAATGGTCCCACGCGGTCGATGAAGCTGTCCGACAGGCAATGGTGAATTTGGACAGCGTCGATGCGCCTGCGGGCGAAATGCCAGTTTTACTTGGCCCCGGCTGGCCAGGCGTACTGCTGCATGAGGCTGTCGGGCATGGGTTAGAAGGCGACTTTAACCGCAAGGGGACCAGCGCGTTTTCGGGCCGCATAGGGGAGCGCGTTGCCGCTCCGGGAGTGACCGTGGTGGACGACGGGACTCTGGCCAATCGGCGCGGTTCGCTATCGCTCGATGACGAAGGCACTCCGACTGAAGAGACAGTGCTGATAGAAGATGGTATCTTAAAAGGATACATGCAGGACCGGCTTAACGCCCGTTTGATGGGGGTGAAACCCACGGGCAACGGTCGGCGCGAATCGTATCAGCACGCCCCCATGCCGCGCATGACCAATACATTCATGCGCGCAGGCAATGATGATCCCGAAGAGATACTGAAAGGCATGAAGTCAGGCATTTTTGCAAAGAGCTTTGGCGGTGGGCAAGTCGATATCGTATCAGGCCGATTCACCTTTTCCTGCACCGAAGCCTATTTGGTAGAAAACGGCAAGTTGGGCGCCCCAATCAAAGGGGCCACCCTGATTGGTGACGGCCCGAGCGTCCTCACGAAAGTCGAGGCGATTGGTAACGATATGGCCCTGGACGAGGGCATCGGCATCTGCGGCAAGGGCGGTCAAAGCGTACCGGCAGGCGTAGGTCAGCCGACCTTGCTTGTTGGCGAGCTCACAGTTGGCGGCACTGCGTAGTTCGCCATCCAAATCGCGCTCATCCAGCGTTCAGGAAGGTCTGCGATGATACGAATCATGAAAAAGCTGATCCGAAACTGGGTTGTTATGGGCGCTATGAGCGCCATGGCAGTCTCTCCTGCCATCGCCGAAGACCAAGCAGAGCAAGAGATATCGCCCGGCGAAGCCGAACTGGCCGAACTGCTAGAAGGCCGTGTCGCCGGTGAACCTGTACGCTGTTTACGCGAATCACAGCACCGCGGAGTCAGGATTATTGATGATACCGCGATGGTGTTTCGCAGCGGTCGCACTGTCTATGTTAACCGGACAAATACTCCGCAGTTTTTGGATGAATTCGACTTGCCTGTTTTCAGGAAGTTCGGGACCGCCTTGTGCGAGAGGGACCAAGTCGAAATGCGAAATCGATTAGCCAATGGATCATTTCCGGGACCCATTATACTCTTGGGGGAGTTTGTTCCGTACACCAAAGAAGAAAGCTGAGGTTGGCAGCTGACATTCAGGAGAAGGCGTAATGAGAAAAGTTGCATTATTCGTAGCACCGGTCATCGCGGCAGCTGTGATGGCGGGACCCGTAACGGCTGAAGTTGCAGAACCCACCAAGGGCGAAATCAAGCTGGCCAAGATGCTCGAGGGCCGGGAAGCTGGCGAGCCCACAAGCTGTGTGCGGCTGTTTCCAACATCAAACCTGACCGTGATCGACGGGACCGCACTCGTCTACAAACGGGGCAGCACGCTATACGTGAACGTTCCGCGTGATCCTCAAAATATCGATAAGCATGACACGTTAGTTACCCGGCCATTTGGCAACCGTTTATGCAAGACCGACATTGTAACGACAATTGACCCATTTACTGGATTTTATACCGGCAATATCTTCCTCAGCGAGTTCGTGCCATATAAGAAAGTCAAGAAGGACGGCTAAACCAACATTGCCGTCTGGAAAAAGGGCTCGGGAACGCAAAGGCGCCCGAGCCCTTTTCAATGAGCAACTTACGCCGAGATCGCGTTCATCCGCTGGCGGATATCTTCTGCTTCACCCATGATCCGGTCCATCAGTTCTTGGCAGGTCGGAATGTCGTTGATCAAGCCTGCAACCATGCCGCAGCTCCATGCGCCTGCGTCCATCTCACCGTCCATCATAATGCGCGGATACACGCCTGCGACCTGTTCGATAACATCCTCAAACTTCAGATCATCGCCCTTTTCTTTCTCGATCTTGAGCAATTCCTCAACCGCATCATTCGTCATCACGCGCTCTGTATTGCGCAATGGACGCATGACCAGACGTGTGTCTAGCTCGCTCGCAGCAACAATCGCTGCTTTAACATTCTCGTGCACAGGCGCTTCTTTAGTGGCGATAAAGCGCGTCCCCATATTCATACCCGCTGCGCCCAGGGCGATAGATGCCATCAGCGACCGGCCATCAGCCATCCCGCCTGAGGAAACGAACGGGATTTCCAGTTCGTCAGCCGCGCGCGGCAACAAGATGAAGTTCGGGATATCATCTTCGCCAGGGTGACCGCCGCACTCAAAACCGTCGACCGATACAGCGTCACAGCCAATGTTCTGTGCTTTCAGAGCATGGCGTACTGCGGTGCATTTGTGGATCACCTTGATCCCTGCATCCTTTAGGTGCGGCAACACCGCCACCGGGTTGTTTCCGGCAGTCTCCACCACCGTAACCCCGCCTTCGATGATAGTCTTGATAATTGCGGGATAGTCCGGCGCATTGACTGTTGGCAGGAATGTGACGTTCACCCCAATCGGCTTGTCCGTCATGTCCTTGCAGCGGGCGATTTCATTGGCCAGATCAGCAGGAGTTTTTTGGGTCAGCGCGGTGATGATACCCAGACCACCCGCATTGGAAACGGCAGCAGCCATCTCAGCAAAACCGACATAGTGCATGCCGCCTTGGATGATCGGATGCTCGATACCAAACATTTCGGTGATCGCGGTTTTCATAGTTTCTCTCCCTCAAAACATTGCAAAATTTTCTAATGAGTTGACCAGTTTGTAGCGCATTGCAAGATTCAATCAGCTGAGCGTATTCCGATTGCGCGATGCCGTAACGTCAGCTTCATATAATTAGTGAACTTCTTCGCTATGCAGTACCGATTGCATATATAAAGCGACACTCAATCGATTGGTTTTAAGGGGGCGTATGGCTAAGTCGCAGAAAGACGCGTTAACGCTGCCGGCTGATTTGCAGATTGATACGCTGATTGATGTGGGCGTCGCGGATGGTACGCAGTGGCTATACGCGCAGTTTCCAGAGGCGCGGCTCGTTCTTGTCGATCCTTTGCCAGTCCCAACCCAGTTGGTTGAAGAGCTCCAGGGCCGAAATGTGCTGATTCATACAGCAGCAGCGGGCGCAACCAAGGGGTCAGCAATATTGCATGTTGATCTTGGACGGGCGTCGCGCTCCTCACTCTATCAACGCACTACTCTTACCCGATCAGCAAACCCAATCGAGCGACAAGACGTCCCAATCAACCGGCTAGACGAGATTGCGGGGAGCCCCGAATACGGAAGAATAGGCTTGAAGATCGATACGGAAGGACACGAGTTGGACGTTCTCATCGGATCGGAAGGCTTGCTGGATCGCTGCGAATTCATCCTGTGCGAGGTATCCATCGGCCATCGATTCAATGGTAGTTATAGCTCTAAAGAACTGTTCGTCTGGTTGGCTGACCACGGTTTCTCCGCCGCTGAATTGATGCGTTCGGTACGGTCCCGAAATGACGAGCCACTCTTTGCAGATATTCTGTTCAGACCAGACGGAAAGCGTCCCGATCAATGCCGTTAGAACCGCATAGCCCATAGTTTTCGTCCCGGGCATTGCGCATAAAAATAACGGCGCCGTTACCCTTTGTGACTGTATAAGAACGCGACGGACTGAGTGAGCCGATCACGGGTGCTTTTCCTATTTCCGGATAGTCAATACGATCCCACCAACAATAAGACCACCCGCCACAGCAATATCGACCGTCAACGGCTCCGCCAGCAAGGCCGCTCCGCCCAGTGCCGCAATGATGGGTGTCGCGAGCTGTACTGTAGCGGTCGTAGCCAATGAGAGATGAGGCGTAACCCGATACCAAATCACATAACCCAGCCCAGATGTGAGCGCGCCAGACACAACCGCAAGAATTACCCCGCTAAGTGACGGCAAGCTCTGATCCAAAAGAATGAGCGGCAATGCAAGTGGCGCCGCGAGCAGAAAACTGGCTGCCGTATTGCGCGTGGGATCGGTGCCGCGCCGTCCGATGATCGTGTAAAGGCCCCAGGCTAGCCCCGCGACCGCCATCATCGCCGCAGGACCTATCGCGGCGCCCTCGCTGCCCGGCAGAAAGAGCCAACCGAGACCGGACAATGCGATGGCCAAACCGGCCCAACTAGCGAAGCTTGGTCGGTCTCCTTGAACAATACCAATCGTCATCACACTCGCCTGCACACAGCCGAACAAAATTAGTGCACCTGTCGCGGCCGGAAGAGTGAGATATGCAAAGGAAAACCCCGCGACATACACTAGCAATGCGGCGGCACCGGGAATGTCCGAAGTGGTCGGTCTTCCCCGCAGAAATGGCAGCAACACTAACGCGCCAGCAGTTAGCCGGATTGCGGAAAACACACCCGCTTCAGTAGCACCATCAGCCAGCGCGGCCCGTGCCAAAAGAGAATTCCCGGCAAAGGCAAGCACAGCAAGGCCCGCCAAACCCACAATCATTGCAAAACTCAAACGACCCTTTTCACGCACCACCTAGCGCTCCTGTTTGGCACTCAGAACGAAGCGCACACCGGTTGCAATACGTCACAGATGGTCGGCAGATTGTCTGCCCGACCCGTTTCACTAGCAAATGGTGCTCATCTATGTCTTTGGCCGTCCATTCTGCAGGCAGTACGGGCATCAACGCTTCATAGGCACGCGTGGTGTCCGCCTTGGCAGGCACTAGCCCCATTCGCTGCATGACACGGCGATGATGCGTGTCCAGCACCAATACTCGCCGTTCAAACATACTGGTATTCGCAATCCCCGCACTGATTTTGCGCGCGACACCCGGTAGGGTTTCGAGCCAATCCATCATGTCTGCGGTATCGAGGTTGGACAAATGTCTTAGATCGACAGCACCACGCTCGGCCACTATCTGTTTCAGACATGCTTGCAGCCGCTGCGCTGATTGTTCGGGAAAAGTCTGATTTCCAAGCACCTCAGTGACGGCCGCTAGAGGTGCTTGTGAAACGCCTTCCCAAGAACCGAACCGGGATAACAACGCGTCAGTGGCCGCGTTCGAGACTGATGTCTTGGTGCGGGCACCGATGACGCCCTGCACCAGCGTCCAAACGGGGTCACGGCGTTTATTATCAGGGCTTTGAATGCGGCCAAACGCAGCGATCAGTGCCGCGTGTATGCGCAGCAACTGTTCACTGCGTGGGTCAGCACCGAGAGGTAATTGCATGGCGCTATGCGATGCAGTGTCAGCGCTTAAACACCAAGGAAAACGTGACTGGAACGGTGGGTGTGATGGACGAAAGCCCAGCAAGTTCTTGCAGTTGGGTCAGCCTCTCAGCAAGCTCAAACTGACTGGCTTCGACGATCACGGGCTTGTCTGACACTGCAAGGACACGGTCCGGCCCGGCCCGCGTCACCGTAACGTTCGCCTGAAACGGTGCTCCAATGCCATTTAGCGACAGCGTGCCATCCAGAACCGTCGATGCACTCTCCCCCACGCCCAGCTTAGCAAATAATGATGGGTCAATTTGCGCGGTAATATTAGCAGTCGGGTTATCGGCCACGACGAAGAACACATCACGCATCCGTTCATTGCGGATATCAACACCTGTACTCACCGAAGCGAGATCTATCGCGATGTTTGCCGCGCCATCAGCAGAAAGTGTCCCGCTGACCCTTTCGAACGAATTCGTTTCCGCAAACTGATCTTGCTTGATGGATACGTAAGAGAGTTTTGAAGCCGTATCATCGACGGTCCAAGCATCCCCAGTAAGTGCAGGCGGCTCTGCAGGACCAGATGAACACGCGGCCAGAAACAGGATGGCGGCAGGGGCGGCATTGCGGATAATGGTGATCATGAGGAGGTCCCTTGAGTTTGAATGATGGCCCGAGACTTATCAGAACGCGCGATGTCGACAAAGGTTGCAAAACGCAGCCGTCAAACGCGCTGGGTTACTCCCACTCGATCGTGCCAGGCGGCTTGCTGGTATAGTCATATACAACGCGATTAATGCCCTGAACCTCATTCACAATCCGCGTCGCGCAATTGGTCAGGAAGCTGGCATCGAAGGGATAGACATCAGCCGTCATTCCATCGGTACTGGTCACTGCGCGTAATCCGCACACATTATCGTAAGTGCGCGCGTCGCCCATAACGCCGACGGTCTTGACCGGTAACAATACCGCGAAAGCTTGCCAGATCGCATCATACAAACCGGCATTGCGGATTTCTTCGAGATAGATCGCATCGGCTTTACGAAGGATATCGCAGCGCTCTTTGGTCACTTCACCTGGAATCCGGATGGCTAGACCTGGCCCCGGGAATGGGTGACGGCCAACAAACATATCTGGCAGACCAAGCTCTCGGCCCAAATCACGGACTTCATCCTTGAACAGTTCGCGCAGCGGCTCAACCAGCTGCATATTCATGCGTTCGGGCAAACCACCTACGTTGTGGTGGCTCTTGATGGTCACACTAGGTCCGCCGGTGAAAGATACGCTTTCGATCACATCGGGATAGAGCGTTCCTTGAGCCAGAAAGTCTGCACCACCCACTTTGGCTGCTTCTTCCTCAAACACGTTGATGAATTCGCCGCCGATAAACTTTCGTTTCTTCTCAGGATCAGTTTGCCCTGCAAGGCCCGCCATGAAACGCTGTTCCGCGTCAACCACCACCAGCGGGATATTATAGTGATCACGGAACATCGTTTCGACTTGTTCGCGCTCGTTCTGGCGGAGCAATCCATGATCAACAAAAACGCACGTCAGCTGGTCGCCGATTGCTTCGTGGATAAGGATGGCAGCCACAGAGCTGTCGACACCGCCAGAAAGCCCGCAAATGACTTTCTTGTCGCCAACCTGCGCGCGAATTTCAGCAATTTTGGTGTCGCGATAGGCAGCCATCGTCCAATCGCCTTTCAGCCCGCAAACATGACGGACAAAATTAGCCAGCAGCTTCGCCCCATCCGGGGTGTGCACCACTTCCGGATGGAATTGTGTGCCGTAAAACTTCCGGGCTTCATCGGCGATTACCGCAAATGGCGCGCCATCACTGGTCGCCACGATTTCAAATCCAGGCGCGAACTGAGTCACTTTATCGCCGTGGCTCATCCAGACTTGATGACGATCACCGACGTCCCACAGGCCATCAAACAGGGCGCATTCTTTGGTAACGGTCAGAAAGGCTCTGCCAAATTCCCCGCCCCGGTTTCCACTGCCATCCCCCACTTCATGGCCGCGCCGGACTTCGCCGCCCAATTGATGGCTCATCACTTGTTGGCCGTAACAAATGCCAAGAATCGGGACGCCAGCATTGAACAGTATATCGGGCGCACGCGGGGATCCTTCATCGGGTACACCTGCTGGCGACCCTGACAAAATGATCCCTTTGGGCTTCATCCGGTGGAAGGCTTCCTCCGCCATCGTGAAGGGCGCGATCTCTGAATAGACACCGGCTTCGCGCACGCGGCGGGCAATCAGTTGGGTAACTTGGCTGCCAAAATCGACAATAAGGATGGAATCGGGGAGATGATCTGAGTTCATGCGCCAAGGCGTTACGGAGCGATCTGCATGCTGGCAAGCGTGCGAATGCCCCCGTCAACGACGATGAAGGATCGCGGCATCGGGGTGCAGAGCGATCCCTCCTTTAGGCGACATCAAATTTCCCTGAACCGTAATAAAATTTCAACGAGTGTAACCAATGATACAAAGCTGGCGAAATGCCATCCAGATATCGCAGCACATCACGCCTGCGACCAACAACTTGAAAGGAATTTTCTATGCGTATCCTATCTGAAAGAGCTGTAGCTTTTGTCTTTGCTGCTTCGATCAGCGGATTGCTGCTCAGCCCTGCAATTGCGTAAGTCCGCTTCTCTATTTCATCTAAGGTTGCAAAAAACTGAACATATATGAGAATTTTCTCATTTGCGTGCGATCGTTTGCAACATTATCTGGAAAGCATACCGGCGGAAACATCCTCCTCTCCCAACTTCTGCCGGGACTATCGGGATTATGAAGCAGCATTTGATGCGCGGATTAACCCGGCTATTCATTCCGCTGCCTGCGAGTGCAGCACAGCGGCAGCCCTCCCCCAATTTGGCTGCCCGCTCTAGGAATGATAGCGATCGGAGACGCGGCTGAATGCCAGATACCCCTGATATTGCATCAGCCGCGTCTCCCCCAATCGCCACTCGCTCAATCACACATTGGTGCCGCAGGCTCTCTGCCAGCCCAGCTGTCGTTTACCGCCTGCCACCTTTCCAATAGGAAAGGGCCGGTGCAGCCTAAGCCGAACCAGCCCTCTAGAAGACGATCATTTTACGCTCGATCAGGCGTTTGGCTGTAGAAACCATGCGTATGACTGAAGTTAATGCAGATTAGATGCCAGTTTCGGCAAGCCCCGGTTTTTCAGGCATCCTAGTGGTTAACGCGATTTCGCTGATCCGCTATTTGTCAGAATTTCCGACACTTAATGCCGGTCAGCCAGGTAGCCCGCGGCGGGCGGCTTCTTCACGCAATTCCGTCTTTAGCAATTTTCCAATATGGCTACGCGGCATTTCATCAATTGCATGCAGCATCGCCAACCGCTGGGTTTTGCCCAAACGCCCGTTGACCGCTGCCAAAACTGTCTCGGCAGAGGCATCGCCGGCCAGAGTGACAAAGCCAACCGGTGTCTCACCCCATTTCTCACTCGGCACGCCAATGACTGCCGCTTCGACAACTCCGTCTTCTTTCAAAAGCTCGCTTTCGAGATCCACCGGATAGATATTGAACCCACCTGAGATAATCATGTCCTTGGCACGGCCAACCAATTCGACAAAACCATCTGCATCGATCCGGCCAATATCACCCATCCGCATCCACACGCTGCCATCACTTGGATTGATCCACTGCGCTTCGCTGGTGGCCTTCTCTCGGTTTTTGTAGCCAACCATCATGGCAGGCGAAATACCAACCAGATTACCCGGCGTTCCGGCGGGCACTTCCTGATCCTCATCATCGAGCACTTTTAATGCATGGCCGGGTGCCGGTTGGCCAACCGTGTGTAGCTTGTCCGGATATTCATGCGCATAGAGCAAACAGGTCACCCCGCCTTCAGTCATGCCATAAATCTCTATCAATGCACCCGGCATCCGCTTCAACACTTCAGCTTTGAGGTCCGCCGGAAACGGCGCCGAAGTGCAGTATTTCAAGGCCAGGGTAGACAGATCAAACTGATCAAAATCTGGCTCCTGCATCAAGCGACGATATTGAACCGGGACCAGCATCGTATGGGTCGTGCCGTCACGCTGGGCAATCTCGAGCCACTTCTTGGTGTCAAATTTGCCCATGATTGTGGTGCACGCACCGGCCAATACAGACGATAAGAAACAGACCATTGTGGTGTTGGAATAGAGCGGTGTGGACGCAAGTGCCTTGGAATCAGGCGAGTAAGCGCGTGCAGCTGTCGCCGCAAATTGAAACCAACGCATCGCATGCGAATGCACGATACCCTTGGGAACACCGGTCGTTCCGCTCGAATAAATGATGTTGAACGGCTCTTCACCGATAGGATGGTGGGGTATCGAAACAGTGCCTTCAGGCGCCATCCAGCCTGCCAGCTCTTCATCCAGAATAATCCGGTCCATCTCAGGCAGGAAACTATCACCCAATTCGGTCAATTTTGCGCGGTCAATAAACAGATGCTTTGCGCCCGAATCTTTGGCCATCCCCGCCAGCTGATCCGGGCTGGCACTGGTTGTAAGCGGCGCAGCGACTCCCCCCGCCACAATCGCCGCAAGAAACACCAAAGCATATTGAGTGGTCGAAGTGCCCAAGATCGCCACTGACTGCCCGCGCTGCAATCCGGTTTGCTGAAGCCGCGCTGCAATCCGCTCAACCTGGTCGGCGACTTCCTGCCAGTTTAATGTCACTGCATCATCACGCAGGGCGGGCTTGTAACCGCGAACCGCCGCCCAATCATGAATAATTTCTCGATATGTGCCGTAGGGTTGTTCGAGCTTCGCGATAATGTCGTCTTGAGTCATGCAGCGAACCGTAGACGGACCGCCGAACTGATCAACACTCGATTACATTCACCGCTAAGCCGCCCTGGCTCGTCTCTTTATACTTGGTCGACATATCAAGCCCTGTTTGGCGCATCGTTTCGATCACTTGGTCGAGCGATACCAAGGTGACTTCATCGCGGTGGAGAGCCAATCGGGCAGCGTTCACCGCTTTCACTGCGCCGATCGCATTGCGTTCAATACATGGCACTTGCACAAGACCGCCCACCGGATCGCAGGTTAGACCAAGATTATGCTCCATGCCGATTTCTGCTGCGCTGGCAATTTGTGTCGGGGATCCGCCCCAAAACGCTGCCAACCCACCGGCCGCCATCGAACATGCCACCCCGACCTCGCCCTGACATCCCATTTCTGCCCCTGAAATAGATGCCCGCTGCTTATACAGCAGCCCGATTGCTCCGGCAGTAAGCAAAAATTTCCGACGAGCGGAACGGCACGCTTTCTCTTCCGAATCGAGGCAATAAAAACGCATCACAGCTGGCAAAATACCAGCAGCACCATTGGTCGGTGCAGTGACGACTTTACCACCAGCGGCATTTTCCTCGTTCACAGCCATGGCGAAACAATTGAGCCAATCAAACAGCTGCTCCCGTTCATTCGATTGCGGCGCAGCTGACAGTTTGGCCCATAATTCCGGAGCGCGGCGCCGCACATTCAGTCCGCCGGGCAAGATCCCAGTTTTTTCCAAACCGCGCGCGATAGAATCATCCATCGCTTTGGCGATGGCATCGAGCCCGGCTTCGGTCTTTTCGCGGGGTCGCATGGCGTCTTCGTTCTGAAGAATCACGTCGTCGATCGACAGCGAATGCGTGTCACACAGCTCTAGTAAATCACTTGCTGAGCCAAAGCGATACGGCACTTGCCGGCCCACTTCGATCCGATCATTCTTTGGCGCTTTCTTAAGCTGCCGCTCTGTTGCGACAAAGCCCCCACCGGTTGAATAATATGTGCGATCAGAGAGGATAACACCGCGCTCGTCAAACGCGCGCAGCCGCATTCCGTTGGGATGGATGTCTGGTACAATGTGCCCGGCAAGATCGACATCTTCGTGCTGGTCAAACGAGATGTCGTGTCTCCCTGCCAGCGCGAGCAGATGGTCACGCTCCAGACGCTCGAACTGGGCATCACCTTTCGCCGGATTGAAGGTTTCTGGCTTGTGCCCCGCCAGCCCCAAAATGGCCGCCCGCGGCGTCCCGTGACCTATTCCGGTCAAGGCAAGCGAACCCTGCAACTCAATATGGATCCGAGCAACGCGGCCCAGTTTACCCGACCGTTTAAGCGCGCGGATAAACATCGCGGAAATACGCATGGGCCCCACCGTATGCGAACTTGAGGGACCAATGCCGATCCGGAAAATGTCGAGTACAGACAGCATCCCGAAGGAATGCGCCGCAAAGGACTTTTCGTCAACCGGTTACATTTGAAACCATTACGGCGGTAACTGTGGGTAAGAACCGCCATTCCGCTTTGGATATCGCCTTGTCGCGCCTATATAATCAGCATGAGCGAAACACCTGAAAATACGCCGCCATCCGCACCCGAAAAAGTCGTCCAGCAAGGCGAATATGGGGCCGATTCGATCAAAGTTCTCAAAGGGCTGGATGCGGTCCGTAAGCGCCCCGGTATGTATATCGGCGACACAGACGATGGCAGCGGCCTGCACCACATGGTGTTCGAGGTATCAGACAACGCGATTGATGAAGCGCTGGCGGGGCACTGCGACCTCGTTCTGATAGAGCTCAATCCGGATGGATCCGTATCCGTTGAAGATAATGGCCGCGGAATCCCCGTGGGTATGCACAGCGAAGAAGGGGTTTCGGCTGCCGAGGTTATCATGACCCAGCTTCACGCTGGCGGTAAGTTCGACAACACCAATGACGAAAACGCCTATAAGGTTTCCGGCGGCCTTCACGGCGTTGGCGTCTCGGTGGTGAATGCGCTGTCCGAATGGCTTGAGCTGGTTATTTGGCGTGACGGCAAAGAGCACTGGATGCGTTTCGAGCATGGCGACGCAGTCAACTCATTGGAAATCAAAGGCGACGCTCCACCGGTAGCCAGCAATGGCGATGATAATGGCTTGAAAAAGGGCACTCGCGTTACCTTCATGGCCAGCGAAGACACGTTTAAAAACGTCACCGTTTATGACTTTGACAAGCTGGAGCATCGCTACCGCGAGCTGGCGTTCCTCAATTCCGGCGTCCGTATCCTGATCCGTGACAAGCGCGCTGAGGAACCGGTTGAGCACGATCTGTATTACGAAGGCGGCATTGGTGCATTCGTGTCATTCCTTGACCGCAACAAGCAAGCGCTCATTCCGGATCCCATTGCGATTTCCGCAGAGCGCGACGGTATCGGGATTGATGTCGCGCTGGAATGGAACGATTCGTACTATGAGAACGTGCTGTGCTTCACCAACAACATCCCGCAGCGCGATGGCGGCACCCATTTGGCGGCGTTCCGGGCTGCGCTGACCCGCACTCTAAACGGGTATGCGGCTTCCTCAGGAATGCTCAAGAAGGAGAAAGTCTCCCTCTCCGGTGAAGATATGCGTGAAGGCCTAACCGCCATTGTGTCGGTTAAATTGCCTGACCCCAAATTCTCCAGCCAAACGAAAGATAAGCTGGTGTCTTCCGAAGTGCGTCAACCGCTCGAAAGCCTGATGAGCGACAAAATGACCGAATGGCTGGAGGAGAATCCGGCGCATGCGAAAACCATCATTCAAAAAGTCATCGACGCCGCAGCCGCACGCGAAGCAGCCAAGAAAGCGCGCGAACTCACCCGGCGTAAAGGCGCGATGGATATTGCCAGCCTGCCCGGTAAACTGGCCGATTGCCAAGAACGTGACCCCGCGAAATCCGAACTGTTCCTGGTGGAGGGCGACTCCGCCGGCGGCTCCGCAAAACAAGGGCGTGATCGTCACTATCAGGCCATTTTGCCGCTTAAAGGTAAGATCCTGAATGTCGAACGCGCACGTTTTGACCGGATCATCTCATCCAAAGAAGTCGGCACGCTTATCCAAGCGATGGGTACTGGCATTCGTGACGAATTTAACATCGAGAAGCTACGATATCACAAGATCGTCATTATGACCGATGCTGACGTTGATGGAGCGCATATCCGGACGTTGCTGCTCACTTTCTTCCATCGTCAAATGCCCGAAATCATCAAAAACGGGCACTTGTTCATCGCGCAGCCGCCTTTGTTCAAAGTGATGAAGGGTCGCAGCGAGGTCTATCTGAAAGACCAAGCCGCGATGGATCGGTATTTGGTCGCCGGCGGGTTGCAAGGGCGTTTGCTCGAAAGCGAAGGCGGAGCACGCGGCGGTGCGGAATTGGAAGGGCTTGTCGAACATGCCCTGCGCATCCGCAATTTGATGGCCTTTGTTCCGAACAAATATGACGCCGGCATGATCGAAGCAATGGCCCTGGCCGGATCGTTTGAGCCGGGCCTAGATCAAGCCAGCAGAGAAGCTGCCTTATCGACGGCGGCGGCACGTTTGCAGATGGGCGATAGCGAGGCGAAGTGGTCCTCGGAAATGCGCAGCGACGGGTCTATCCTGATGAAGCGCATCTGGCGCGGCGTAACGGATGCTCATGAGATTGAAGCTGCCTTTGTTGACAGTGCAGAGGCAAGAAAACTGCATCGTTTGGCGAGCGAAAATGCCGATGTCTATGCTGCTCCGGCGCGCTTGGTTAAGGGCACTGCGACTGATGACGAAGATGGCGAGACAGAAACGCTCGATGTCAGCGATGCAGATGCGATCACCCGGCCCACACAACTGCTTGATGCCGTACTGAAAGCTGGCCGCAAAGGCCTATCCAGCCAGCGCTACAAAGGGTTGGGCGAGATGAACGCCGAACAATTGTGGGAAACCACGCTTGACCCGGAAAATCGCGCTCTGTTGCAGGTCAAAGTCGAAGACGCTGATGTCACCGACGAGATTTTCACACGTTTGATGGGCGATGTGGTCGAACCACGGCGGGAGTTCATTCAGGACAATGCTCTCAACGTTGCCAACCTCGACGTTTGATCTGATGCATATAGCCGCATCATGAGTTGGGCGGTCCGCCCGGGTTCTCAGGAAGAGCAAGTTGGCCGCCTGATCCTGGCGGGTGTGATTGTGGTGTTTTTACCGCAATTGCCGCTGGGTAACTTCCTGATCTATCCCTTCACAATATTGACCACGTGGTTCCATGAAATGGGCCACGGACTGACAGCCATATTGATGGGGCATGAGTTTGAGCTGCTCAAAATATACCCCGACGGATCCGGCGTCGCACAATCTTATCATGAAGGACCAGAATCGCCCATCGCCAGTGCATTTATCAGCGCAGGCGGGCCGCTTGGCCCAACGATGATCGGATCGATCCTGATCCTCGCCAGCAGCAAGCAGCAATATTGGCGGCCCACGTTGATTGTTCTTGCAGTCTGTATCGGCCTATCGACCGTTATATGGGTACGCAGCACGACCGGCGTGATAGTCTTGCCCATGATCGCAGTGGCTCTGGCGGCGGCAGCATGGAAGGGTAAGGACTGGCTGGTCCGGTTCGCTCTGCAGTTCCTTGGCATATTGGCCGCCATGAGTATGTTTCGCGACTGGGATTATCTGTTTTCGGAAAGCGCGGTGATTGACGGGCAAATCATGCTGTCCGACACTGGCGCCATCGCCAACGCATTGCTGCTGCCCTATTGGTTTTGGGCGATGGCGATTATTCTCCTGTCTGGCCTAATGGTCGGCGCCAGCCTCAAATATGCACTCGCAGAGGATGACGATCTGAATGACTGGCGGCGATAAGAGATGAGAGGTCAAGCATGACGCAAGACAGCATGGCGAACGGACTGCAGCGGGGCGGCTTCATCCTGTTTCTGGCGCTGATCAGTATTGCTCTGATCATCGTGGTATGGCCGTTCGCGTCGTCACTGTTGTGGGCGGCCTTGGCTGCCATCATGTTCCAACCACTCAACCAGCGCCTGTTGCCGATATTCAAACAGAGCGCGAACCGCGCAGCTCTCGCGGCGCTGATGATCATCACATTCGCCGTTATTCTGCCAACCTTGTGGATTGGCACGATGATAGTGGAACAGGCGGCCGAATTGTTTCTGGCATTCCGTGATAATGAAATCGATGTCAGCGCGTGGTTCACCAAAATTTTCGATGCTCTACCCGCTGGCATTCAGGCTTCGCTGAACAATTCTGGTCTCGGCACGATCAGTTCATTGCTTGACCGGGTTCAAGACTTTGCGCGTGAGAGTACCGGCGTCCTTGCCCAGCAAGCCGTCGTCATTGGTGGCAGCGCTTTGAGCTTTGTGATCGCCTTTGGTGTCGGCCTATATGTCACTTTTTTCCTATTACGCGACGGGCCGCATATAGGGGAAACTGTGGTCGCGGCACTGCCGATGGAGCGATCTATTGCCAGTAAACTTACCACCAAATTCCTATCCATTGTGCGCGCAACGATCAAAGGATCAGTGGTGGTAGGGCTGGTGCAAGGCGCTCTTGGCGCCATGACCTTCTGGGTCGTGGGTATGCCATCCGTTCTGCTGCTGGGGCTGCTAATGGCAGTATTTTCCCTGTTACCCGCGCTAGGCCCGGCGATCGTTTGGCTACCGGTTGCGGCCTATCTGCTGGCCACAGGGGCAATCTGGCAAGGTGTCTTGGTTATCATCTCGGGCGTCTTGGTGATTGGGATGGCCGACAACGTGTTGCGCCCGATCTTGGTGGGGCGCGATACCGGCATCCCTGATTGGATCGTTTTGATCACCACGCTGGGCGGAATTAGCCTGATGGGGCTATCCGGCATCGTGGTTGGCCCCTTGGTTGCCGGACTGTTTCTGGCAGGCTGGACTTTGTCCAAGAATACGCCTGTCAATCCAGCGCCAGATGCTGCGGTAGAATAATCTCTCATGCATTATGATGTGATCATTTTGGGCGGCGGTGCAGCCGGACTGTTCTGTGCAGCCAGAGCTGGCCAGCGCGGTAAGACAGTACTGGTTCTGGAACGGAGCGAGAAACCCGGCAAAAAGATTCTGATATCGGGCGGGGGCCGGTGCAATTTCACGAATATCGGGGCCGGGCCCGCCAATTACCTTTCCGCCAATCCGCATTTCGCCAAATCCGCGCTCAGCCGCTATACCCCGTGTGATTTTCTGGACCTGATCGAAAGCTACGACATTGCGTGGCACGAAAAGACGCTGGGGCAATTATTCTGTGACAGCAGCGCCAAGCAAATTGTGGCCATGCTGTTAGAAGAATGCACGAAGGCGGAGCAATATGGCGGCAAAGTGCGTGTCTTGTGCGAAGCAGAAGTCGCCAGCACAGCGCACGATGCTGATGGTTTCTGTGTAACAACCGGCGGTGATACATATACCAGTCAAGCGTTGGTAATCGCCACTGGCGGGCCCTCCATCCCGAAGATGGGTGCAACCGGGTTTGCCTATGATCTGGCCCGTCAATTCGGCCTGAAAATTGTCGAGCCACGGCCCGCGCTGGTACCCCTGACGCTTGGCGGCGAAGACGTTTTGTTTCGCGATTTGTCGGGCGTGTCTGCCAATGTCGATGCCACCAGCGGCAAAGTCACATTTCATGAAGCAGCTTTGTTCACGCATAAAGGCCTGTCGGGGCCATCTATTCTACAAGTCTCTTCCTATTGGAAACATGGCGAACCGATCACCATAGATTTCCTGCCCGATCGGGATGAAGGGTGGTTACTCGAAGCGAAACGCGCTGCACCGCGCAGCACTCTCAAAACGCAACTGAAAGATGGTCTGTCCGACAGGCTGGCAGCCACTCTTTCGGACCGACTGGGACTGGAAACCGAGCTCGGCAACATATCTGACAAAGCCCTGCGCGAGGCGGAAACGCAATTACGGAAATGGACATTCCATCCCAATGGGACCGAAGGATTTGCCAAAGCGGAAGTGACATCAGGCGGAATCGACACTGCCGAGCTTTCTTCCAAAACGATGGAGGCAAAAAAAGTCCCGGGCCTGTTTGTAATTGGTGAAGCCGTGGATGTCACCGGATGGCTGGGCGGCTATAATTTCCAATGGGCTTGGGCCAGCGCGGCAGCGGCGGCGGACGGGCTTTAGCTCCCAAGCGAAGATAGTGCGCCAAGATCGCCGCAAGCCGTCTTTGCCCGGGCGCTCCGCCAGATCAACGCACTTTGCGTTGTCATAATCAGCAGCTAGTAATGCTCTTATGATCACATCTAAGACCAAACGGTTCGCCGCCCTTATTCTCGCGACTTGCACAATGTCAGCCTGTGCTGCCAATCCAGACGTCAACAGCGCGTCGCCATCTGCTGCAATGGTTGCGCCGGTCGAAGTGAAGATCATCGGTCTCAACGATTTTCATGGCAATATTGAACCAATCCGCCGACCTATACGGTTCACTGATAATGATGGTGAACAGCAACAGGTCTATGCTGCCGGCGCGGCTTATTTGACCACCGCGGTGGAAACCTACCGTGCCAAGACAGAGCACAGCCTGACCATTGCAGCCGGAGACTTGATTGGCGGCAGCCCGCTGGCCTCATCGATTTTTCTCGATGAGCCTTCAATTGGCGCAATGAATCGTCTCGGCCTTGATTTCAATGCAGTGGGCAATCACGAATTTGATCGCGGATGGAAAGAGCTACGCCGCATCCAAGAAGGCGGCTGCGAGAAGCACACGCTGCGCACGCCCTGCGCAGTGGAAGATCCCTATCCCGGGGCCGAGTTCAAATTTCTCGCCGCCAACGTCATCATGCCCGATGGCGACACTTTGTTCCCGGGCCACGGCATGAAGACTTTTGGAACAGGAGACAGCGCCGTAACCGTCGGGATCATCGGCTTAACCCTGAAAGAAACACCCACTCTTGTGACCCCCAGCGGAGTCGCCGGTCTCGATTTCATTGATGAGGCAAAGGCGATCAACGATCTGATCCCTGTACTTGAAGCGGACGGCGCAGATGCGATTGTTGTCACCATCCACCAAGGTCTGACCACCCGCGTGGGGTACAACGATAAGAGCTGCGGCGGCGTCGACGGTCCGTTGCTTGATATCCTAGCTAAGCTGGATCCCAAAGTGGATGTCGTGATCTCTGGCCATACCCACAGATCCTATGTCTGCGACTATTCCGCCATTGATCCCGCGCGGGACTTTCTTGTGACCAGTGCAGGCTATGGCGGGTCTATGCTAACCGATATCACCATGATGATTGATCCCGTTTCCGGAGAAGTCACGGCAAAATTGGCGGACAATGTAATCATTCAAAGCGTAGGCACCGACCGCGATGGCAATGCCGCAATACCCAATCCGGATTTCGTGCAATTCGTGCCCGATCCAGAAGTTGCTGCCTATGTGGAACTATACGTAAACGCATCCCGGGAAGCGGCTACGCGTCCGGTTGGCAAAATCAGCGGAGAGGCGCGTGATCCGGGACCGCCAACTGAAGAAACCGCGCTGGGTAATCTTATTGCCGATGCGCAATTATTCGCCACGCGGGAGGCCGGTGCACAGATCGCGTTTATGAACAATTCAGGCATCCGCACCAGCCTGATACCACAGACCGACGGCACCATCAGTTACGGCGATATTTACACAGTTCAACCGTTCGGAAATACGCTGATCACCAAGAGCTTTACGGGCGCGCAATTGCTCGCGCTGCTGGAGCAGCAGTTTGATGACGAAGGCTTTGTTCAGACATTTTCACCCTCGAAAGGCTTTGCCATGGTGTGGGATAATAACCGCGCCATTGGGGATCGGGTCGTATCGGCTACGCTGGACGGGGAAGCAATTGATCCGGCAGCGACCTACCGTGTGACGATGAACAGCTTTCTGGCCGCTGGCGGCGACAGTTTCACAGTGTTCAAAGATGGTACCGATGTGGTCACCGGTCCGACCGATCTTGATGGGATGGAAGCCTATCTGAATACAGCCGACGTCATCCAACTACCCGAACTGGGCAGGGTGAAGACCATTCAAGCTGTCTTGCCGGATTAGGCGACGCGCAAACCGGTTACGCCCTGTGCCTGCCCCTGATCTGACGACAGACCAGCAAGGATCGTATCAATGATCCGGCCAAGTTTGGCCTCGCTCAATCGGTGATCCAGATACAGTAGAATATCGGTCTGGATATAGCAGTGTAGCATCTGGTTGATCAGGCTAAGTGCATCAGCAATCGACACGCCCGATAGATACCCATCCGCCTGTGCCTGTGCGATCAGCTCGCTCAGATAATGATCCCCCAAATCGACATAGCTCTCGATCTGCTTGAAATTATCGCGACCCAATTCACAATATAGCTGAAATGTCGCCGGGTCCGCATGATATCGCTTGCGCATATGCAGAAAACGGCGAGCAAAAAATTCATACAGCTTCCGGTTCACTGGCATATCAGCAGCGACAACCTCTTCCATGATTGCCACATGCGGCGCGAACCATTCGGCGACAATTGCATCAAACAGGTCGTTTTCTTCAGGGAAAAGTGCGTCGATGCGGGCGCGGGGTGTGCGCGCTTCTGTTGCCAGCACCGCGCGAGTCACCGCTTCACCGCGCCTTTGGACAGCGTCCATCGCAAGACCAACATATCGGCTGCGTTCGTTTTGAAGATCCGTTTCAGTCACTGGGCTGCCCTCAATTCTGCTATGCTGGATATGTAGGTATGCCCCCGCGCCGCTTAAAGTCATATCTTGAACTCCAGCGCGTTTCATCGACGAACAGCACCTGGCTATCCATGGGATGAAGGCCCCTTAATCCTGTGCCTCAGCCAACAGTTTTTGAGCCTGCGCTTTGAGCACGTGATAGCGCGGGTAATCCGGCAATTTCGACAACATAAAATCGGCGATCCGGTTGAGGTCAGCGGCGTAATCTCCGGTTGGCATCATCGGCGGGCTGAAGCCTAGAATATTCCGCTCGTTACACACCCAGGCCGCCACAATCGGCACATTGGCCGCGCGTGCGATATTATAGAAACCTGATTTCCACGTGCCGTCGGTAGTGCGCGATCCCTCCGCGGCGATGACCAAGGCCAACTCGTCGCGCTTCGCGTATTCTGCTGCGACTTGTTCGACCACATTGGCGCGTTTCGTCCGATCAATCGGGATGCCGCCCATATCGAACATGAAATTGCGCATGACCCCTTTAAACAAAGTATGCTTGCCCATGAAGTTCGGTTTCACACCTTCTTTCTCGGTCGCCCCGGCAAAGAAAACAAAGTCCCAATTGGAGGAATGCGGAGCGCCCGCTATCACATATTTCGAGATACCTTTGGGCAAGCCACCTTCAATTTGCCACCCCTTCAAATCATAGAGCCAGATGATAATCCGCCGCACAATGCGCGATAGCAGCGATGGTGTGCGGGTGGTCTCTTGTGTCATGTTCTCTCCCAGTAGCAGCCTAATTAGCAGCTACGTTTGGGAAAGCGAGAGGGTTTCAATTAATCCTCATAATCCCCCCCCAAGCGAACTCGGGGAGGATTGATCACATCCTGAACACACCAAAGCGTGGACGATCTGCGAACGGTGCTTCCAGAGTCGCGGCAAAGGCGAGGCCCAGCACATCCCTCGTCTGCGCAGGATCAATCACGCCGTCATCCCATAGACGCGCGGTGGCGTAATAGGGATTGCCTTCGTCTTCGTATTTCTGGCGGATCGGGGCTTTGAAAGCCTCCGCCTCTTCCTCACTCCAGCTATCCGCATCGCGGTGGACGGTCGCCAGTACGCTTGCGGCCTGCTCGCCGCCCATCACGCTGATCCGCGCATTGGGCCAAGTGAACAGGAAGCGCGGTGAGTATGCACGGCCCGCCATACCGTAATTGCCCGCGCCAAAGCTGCCGCCGATCACTACGGTGATTTTGGGCACTTGCGCCGTGGCAACCGCCGTCACCAGTTTGGCCCCATGCTTAGCAATACCCTCCGCCTCATATTTCCCCCCGACCATAAAGCCGGAGATATTTTGCAGGAATAGCAGAGGAATACCGCGCTGCGCCGCCAGTTCGATAAAGTGTGCGCCTTTTTGCGCGCTTTCGGAAAACAGCACGCCATTATTGGCGAGGATCGCCACCGGCATCCCCCAAATATGGGCGAAACCGCACACCAGAGTGCTACCATAATGCGCTTTGAATTCGTGAAATTCGGACCCGTCAACGATCCGCGCGATCACTTCCTTCACATCATAAGGCGCGCGGACATCGTCAGGGATAATGGAATAGAGTTCTTCTGCATCGAAATTCGGCGGGCGTGGGTCCTTGCGATCAACTTTCGCGCCTTCATTGTGGCCCAGGTGGCTGACAATATCGCGCACGATGGTTAGCGCGTGTTCGTCATTTTCGGCCAGATGATCAACCACGCCCGATTTCTTCGCGTGCAGATCGCCGCCGCCAAGGTCTTCAGCGCTAATTTCTTCGCCTGTTGCGGCTTTTACCAAAGGCGGACCGGCGAGGAAGATCGTGCCTTGCTCGCGGACGATCACCGTCTCGTCTGACATGGCAGGAACATAGGCCCCGCCCGCGGTGCAGCTGCCCATGACGCAGGCAATCTGCGCAATACCGCGCGCCGACATATTGGCTTGGTTGAAGAAGATACGGCCAAAGTGGTCGCGGTCGGGGAACACTTCGGCTTGGTGCGGCAAATTCGCGCCGCCGCTATCGACCAGATAGACGCAGGGAAGGTTGTTCTCCGCCGCGATTTCTTGCGCGCGCAGATGCTTCTTCACTGTCATCGGATAATAGGTGCCGCCCTTCACGGTGGCATCATTGCACACAATCATCGCCTGCCGTCCCGACACGCGGCCAATCCCGGCAATCATCCCGGCAGCGGCAATATCATCTTTGCCATACATGCCATTGGCCGCGAGCTGGCCGATCTCTAAGAATGGCGATCCGGGATCAAGCAAGCGTTCGACGCGGTCACGCGGCAGCAGCTTGCCCCGCGAAACTTGCCGCTCGCGGCTGCCTTCGCTGCCGCCCAGCGCAGCCTGCGCAACCTTGGCTCGCAATTCGTCATTGAGCGCCCGATTATGCGCCGCATTGGCTTTAGCCTCAGGGCTTTCGAGATCGAGCTTTGAGGTGAGGGTCGGTGCGGTCATCTATTCGTCTTCCATCCCTTTGACGATAATCGCCTCAGCAGTGCTACCGGCATCACGGTGCTTGCCGATCGCCTGATATTCTGGCGAGGTTAGCCACGCGAACAGTTTGGGCTTGTCCGGAAACTCAATCAATACCGACCGCGTCGCACTCCACTCTCCAGCAACCACTTGAGGTTCCTCATCAACGCTGAGCAATTTGCCTTCGAACTTTTCAAAAATACCGAAGAACTGCTCTTCATATTTGTCATATTCCGTCCGGTCATGAATGGTCATGCGGGAGATCATATAGACCGGCATCAACCCGCCGCCCCGATCAATTCGCGGCCGATCAGCATCCGGCGGATCTCATTCGTTCCTGCGCCGATATCGAGCAGTTTCGCATCGCGCAGATACCGCTCTACTGGCCAGTCTTTGGTGTAGCCAGCGCCGCCTAATGCTTGCACAGCCTCGGCTGCCACGCGGAAGGCATTTTCGCTCGATAGCAGGATAACGCCCGCCGCATCGAAGCGCGTCGTCTGGCCCGCATCGCACGCTTTGGCCACCGCGTAGGTATAGGCGCGTGCCGATTGCAGCGCGACATACATATCGGCCACTTTCGCCTGCATCAGCTGGAACGATCCGATCGGTTTGCCGAACTGCTTACGCTCGCGCAGATACGGAATAACCGTATCAAGACACGCCTGCATAATGCCAAGCTGAATACCCGACAGCACAACGCGCTCATAATCCAGCCCGCTCATCAGCACGCCGACACCGCCATGAACCGGGCCCATCACGTTTTCTTCGGGCACTTCGCAATCATCAAACACCAGCTCTGCCGTAGGCGAGCCGCGCATCCCCATCTTGTCGATTTTCTGCCCGATGCTGAAACCGGGCATGTCTTTCTCGATCAGGAAGGATGTGATGCCGCGCGATCCAGCCTCTGGTGCGGTTTTGGCATAGACCACCAGCGTATCGGCATAGGCCGCATTGGTGATCCAGAACTTGGTTCCGTTGAGAACGTATCCGCCCTGCACCGCGTCAGCCTTTAATTTCATCGACACGACATCGGACCCCGCGCTGGCTTCGCTCATCGCCAGAGAGCCGACATGCTCGCCGCTGATCAGCTTGGGCAGATATTTCGCCTTTTGCTCAGAGTTACCCCAAGCCTTGATCTGGTTGACGCACAAATTAGAATGCGCGCCGTAGGACAGCCCGACCGAGGCGCTCGCGCGGCTGACTTCCTCTACGGCGATAACGTGCTCAAGATAACCAAGCCCAAGCCCGCCATCTTCCTCCGGCACAGTCAAACCATGTAGGCCCAGCTCTCCCATTGGCTGCCAAAGTTCACGCGGGAACCAATCTTCGCGATCTGCCTTTTCTGCCAGCGGGGCAATCTGCTCATCCGCAAAACGAGCTGTGGTCTCGCGGATCATTTCGGCAGTTTCACCCAGCTGGAAATCGAAATCGGGGGTCGCGCGCATAGTTACTCCTGAAACTTGTTTATCGGCGCATAGCCGAGCCGCGCAAACGCCGCAAATATAGCAGGCGCCAATTACACTCTGCCGGATTATATATATCGGCGCCGACCCAGCTAAACCATTTGATGGACTGCACCTTTCCCCCTAAAGAGCCCCTGAACGCAATGCCTATCGAACAATTTGAACCCTGGCCTGATGCCGCCCCGCCCGCCCCGGACATGACCGTTGAAGCGAGGCGCAATGAAGTTTTGCTGGCCTATGATCTGGATCAGCTGGACGATGATCCTGAACTTTCCGCGATTTCAGCCTTTGCCGCACAATTGTGCAATGTACCCACTGCGATGGTCAGTCTTGTCGAAGAGGAGCGGCAGCGGTTTTTGACCAGGATCGGCATTGAAGAAACTGAAACCAAGCGCAGCACCAGCTTTTGCGCGCATGCCATGCTTGGCCATGATGTGATGCAAGTTACCGACGCCACCCAGGATGATCGCTTCGCCCATTATGCAGTCGTTACTGGGAAGCAGCATGTCCGGTTCTATGCCGGTCAGCCATTGATCAGCCATGATGGCGCGCCACTGGGCGCTCTGTGTGTGATCGACCAGACACCGCGTCCCGAAGGACTGACCGAGCTACAGATCAACGGACTTAAGGTGCTTGGTCAGGCGGTTATGCGCCGGCTACGGCACCGGCGGGAAATTTTGGCAGCCCATGCTGAATTTGAACTGGGCCGAAAACGTCTGCAGACTCTGGCTGACAGTATTCCCGATATGGCCTGGTCGGCTAAGGCAGATGGCACATTCGATTATTTCAATCGGCCCTGGTTTGAATTTACTGGTTTTGATGACAGCGTCATGATCAGCCAAGAATTTGAAAGCGTGTTTCATCCCGATGACCGCGCCGAGTGGTCCGCCGCATGGGATGCTGCACGGACTGAAGGGGTGACTTACGAAGCCGAGTTCCGGATGCTGCGACAAGACGGCGAATATCGCTGGATGCTGGCGCGCGGGCTTCCGGTTGACGGGCCAGATCGACGCCCGGCGCAGTGGTTTGGCACTCTGACCGATATTCACGACGCGCGGGTGCGCACAGAAGAGCAAGATCTGCTCACACGTGAATTGTCGCACCGGATCAAAAATATCTTCGCGGTAGTGGGCGGGCTGGTTGCGCTGAAAAGCCGCGATTATCCCGAAGCGGGTCCGTTTACTCAAGATATTACGAAAACGCTCCAAGCGCTTAACCGCGCGCACACTTATGTCACCGACCAACAGACAGCGGCAAATGAGACGTTGCAGGGCTTAATCGGGAAACTGATGGCCCCCTATGCCAACTTGCCTGGCACACAGCTTTCGATCACCGGTGATGATGCACCGGTAAGCGGGCGGTCCGCCACACCTTTGGCGCTGGTATTCCACGAACTGGCCACCAATTGCGCGAAATATGGGTCATTTTCGGTCGTTGATGGAGCGGTTGATATCACAGCGAAAGTCTCTGCCACTCACGTTACTATTATCTGGCAGGAACGCGGCGGCCCACCCCCGCCAGAAGAACGGGGAACCGGCTTCGGGTCACGCTTGGTTGAAAAAAGCGTAAATGGGCAATTGGCCGGCACGTTGGACCGGAACTTTGCCGCTACCGGCCTGATCGCCACTCTCTCGGTACCGCTGGCCTCGTTGTAGAAGCGCTTGTTAGAGGTTTGACGCAGACCGTGGGTGCCCTAGGGTACCACGGTGACGCACGCTGTACCCGCCATTTCTTTTCGCGAAACGACCAAGTGTTTCGGCCAAGTGACAGCTGTAGGCAATGTCTCCCTCGACATAGAGGATGGCAGCTTTGTCGCATTGGTTGGCGCATCCGGGTCGGGCAAATCAACTTTGATGAAGATGATCAATCGCTTGGTAGAGCCCGATAGCGGCTGCGTATTGATCGATGGACAGGACGTTCGCACGGTTTTTGCCCCGGAACTGCGCCGTACCATGGGTTATGTCTTCCAAGGCATTGGATTATTCCCGCATCTGACCGTGGCTGAAAATATAGCGATCGGGCCGCGCCTATCAGGGACACGCCTGCCAGTAGAACGCATCGCCGATCTACTGGACGGGGTGGAACTGGATAAAAGCTATGCCGCAAGGATGCCGCATGAATTGTCCGGCGGTCAACGGCAGCGGATTGGCGTGGCGCGGGCCTTGGCAGCTGATCCCAAATTGCTGCTGATGGATGAACCGTTTGGTGCCCTTGATCCGGTCACGCGCGACGCATTAGGAAAACGGGTACGTGCACTGCATGACCGACTAGCGCTAACAACAGTTATGGTCACGCATGATATGGCCGAAGCACTGCTGTTGGCAGATCGTGTTTTGGTGATGGAAGCAGGCACCATAGTTACCGACTGCACCCCGCGGGAATTGCTATCGGGCAAAGGCTGCACGACCGCTCAGGAATTGGTTGCAGTTCCGCGCGATCAGGCCAAAGCGTTGGCGGATCTGGCCTCATGAGCGATATCATGATTGCCCTATTCGGCTTGGGGGACAAGCTCGCTTCGCATGTGTTGCTGGCCGCAGCCGCGTTGGCCCTGGGCATTTCTGTTGCTCTGCCGCTGGCAGTCTGGGCCAGCCGTTCCCCGCCTGTGGCGAAAATCGTGCTGGGATTTGCCAGCTTGGTGCAAACGATCCCCGCGCTTGCATTGCTGGCTTTGTTCTTTCCAATCTTGCTGAGCCTGAGAGTCGTTTTTGGTGAAGGCTTGCCAACATTGGGCTTCTTACCAGCGCTGCTTGCCCTCGCATTATATGCTTTATTGCCAATTCTGCGTAACTCGGTGACCGCCCGCGAACATATGGCTGCTGGCGTGCTCGAAGCAGCAGACGGCGTGGGCATGACTGGCTGGCAGAAGCTCCGTCTGGTGGAGGCACCCTTGGCAGCGCCGTATATTATGGCTGGCATCCGGACTGCCGCTGTCTGGACGATTGGTGCTGCAACACTGTCTACGACAATCGGGCAACCCAGTTTGGGGGATGCAATTTTTGCGGGCCTGCAAACGCAAAACTGGGCGCTGGTTTTGGCCGGGTGTATCGCGTCCGCGGGGTTAGCGATTATCGCAGATACGCTGCTTGGCGCGGTGGAACGCGGTTTCGCAGAGCGGAAGAAATGGCTGATCTGGGGCGGTGCAGCGATTGCTGCCCTAGGAGTTATCACTGCGGCATGGTCGCTCCGCGACAGCAGCGATGAAGATCCAATTGTCATTGGTGCTAAGAGCTTCTCAGAACAATACATTCTAGCCCAGTTGGTCGGCAAACAGTTGGAGGATGCCGGTTACGCTGTAGAGTACCGCGACGGATTGGGGTCTGCTGTTGTCCACAATGCTTTGACCAGTAGCGAGATTGATATCTCTTTTGATTATACCGGGACGCTATGGACCAACCAGCTAAAGCGAAACGATAATCCGGGCCGCGAGGTCATTTATGATACGTTGGTGGAGTGGGAACGGGAAACTACTGGAACATTGGTTCTGGGAAAGCTGGGTTTTGAAAATGCCTACGCGCTAGCGATGCGGCAGGATCGGGCCGAAGAATTGGGCATCACCACCATTGCCGATCTGGCGCGCCGATCATCACAGCTAACCGTGGGCGGTGATGTCGAATTTTTCGACCGCCCGGAATGGATTGCGGTGCGCGATGCCTACGGACTAAACTTTGAACGGCAACGCAATTTCACCACGACTTTTATGTATGATGCGCTGACCGGCGGGGAAGCAGATGTTATTTCCGCCTACACGTCTGACGGACGAATTGTGGCTGACAAGCTGATGATTATCGAGGATACGAAGGGGGCCTTCCCGTCTTATGATGCCTTGCTGATGGTATCACCTGAAGCGGCACAGGATCAGAAATTGATCGATACACTTTCACCGTTAATCGGCGCGATCTCGGTCGATCAAATGCGTGAAGCCAATCTGGCAGTCGACCGGCTGGATGATAAACAATCGCCCCGTGATGCAGCAGCAGCCCTGGCGACGGCGATTGGGCTTTAGCTTTCTGGTACGACAGCAGAAAAAGCAGCGCCGCCAATCCATTTGGGGCCCGCGAGACCCATCACCTTAAACAATTTCCCCATTTGATCATCTGCCACCAATCGGTGAAGCGCCGCATCAATATCGGCTGCGTGTTGCGGTGCCCGCTGTGCCAGATGCTTCGCGCGTGTTTCAATACCAAGGCCGCGCAGCCAATCGCCTTGAGTGGCCGTGCCAATATGCCGGACCCCGCGTGACTTTGCGATTTGGGCCAATGTTCCAAAATCGACCAAGGCGGTGAGATCGGCGGTACCGGGCGCATCAAAAGGCGATACTTTTTCATGGCTTTGTACAGCTTGGAAGGTCGACCCGGCCTGCAATTCCGTATGGCCATAATCGATGAATAGCGCGGCACCGCCCTGCTGTTCCAACCGGCCCGCTACCTCAAATAATATCGCGGCGGCCGCCGGGCAGGTTTCCAGAATCGTACCCTCTGCCGCGTCCTTCCAGCCCGCCGGCACTGCTGCATCCATGGGCTGATCCCCAGCGACGAAGATGAAGTCATCACCGCCAAGACCGACCAACCGTTCCCGCCAGCCGCTGGCCATGCGGACCAATTGGCGGATCGGCAATGCATCAAGAAATTCATTGGCAACCAACAGCATTGGACCATCGGTGGGCAGAGACGAAAGGTCATCATGCCACAAAGCGCCCGGCACCGCCTTCAGCTGGATATCTTTCAGCGTGCCGGATGTTTCGATAAAATGTACTGCGGGTTCAAGGCCATAATTGCGCGCTGCCCTAAGCGCGTCCTGCGCAAGTGTACCGCGCCCCGGTCCCAATTCGACATAATATACCGGTTCTTCGCGGCCCGCATTGATCCACATATCCGCCAGCCACAAGCCGATTAGTTCACCGAACATCTGGCTGATTTCCGGGGCCGTGATGAAATCCCCCGAAACCCCGTCGCCCAGCCCAATAGGATCTTTAGCCGCGTAATAGCGCGCGTTGCTTTCGCCCATAAATTGGGCGAGCGACATCGGACCCGTATTCTGGATCAGTCGGCGGAAGATGCTTCCCAAATCGTCAGTCGGTTCCGAAATTGGCACAATAAAGCCGCTTTGCTGTTAGGCACCGCTGCCGCGCGGCGGCTTGCGCATAGACCATAGCACCAAGCCAATACCAACAATTATCATCGGTATCGACAGCCATTGCCCCATCGACAAGCCGGTCGATTGGGCAAATTCGGTCAAATGCGCATCAGGTTGACGGAAAAACTCGTTGATAAACCGGGCAAGACCCATCCCGAATGTGAAAGTGCCCACCAGCATACCTGTGCGGAACCGCGCGCCAGTGCGCCAGAATAAATAGAGCAATACCATCAACAGAAGCAGCCCTTCTAGGCCGGCTTGATAAAGCTGCGAGGGATGCCGTGCGATGTCCCCGCCATCCGGAAATACCATCGCCCACGCCACATTGGTTTCGCGGCCCCACAATTCGCCGTTCACAAAGTTGGCAAGACGGCCAAGGAGCATTCCCATTGGGACATTGACCGCGATGTAATCGCACACTCTCAAAAATTTCAGATCACCCTGACGGCAAACAAATGCGATAGCCACCAACACGCCAAGAACGCCGCCGTGGAAGCTCATTCCGCCGTCCCACAGGCGCAGCAATTCCCAAGACACGAAACCGTCGCCTTCAAATCCGACAAAAAGTTCCGGCTTGTAAAACAGCGCATAACCCAGCCTACCGCCGAGAATGACACCCAGAGTACAATAGAAAAACAGGTCGTCCACGTGCCGCTGGGCCATCGGCGCCCCGGGGGCTTTGATCATCTTGGAAACGTGCCAATAGGCAAAAAGAATTCCGCCCAGATACGCCAGCGAATACCAGCGCAGCAAAAAAAAGCCCAGATCGATGCCCGGTGTCAGGCCCAAATCAGCCCATTGGATCGGTGTAGCTGCCGCGGATACGGCCAATAGTGACAGCAAGTGCCTAACCCCTTAAGTACCTTGATGAAGGTCTAGATTCTGTGGGGAACAATTGAGTGAAATCGATCATTCCATGGGAGCTATTGGCATAGGCAGTCTTGGAGGGGAAGTCTGCTCTTCACTAAGTTTCACGTTTCAACGCCCGAGCAAACGGGCAGAACGTTATTGAGAGGATACTAAAAAAGATGCCCACACAGTTGGACACCACCCTTACCGCCATTATGGACACATTGGTTCAGCCAGGAATGCCGTTTGAAACTGTTCCGCACGAACAGTTTGGCCAGCAACTGCCAGCTTTTAAAAATGCACCCCCTAGCCTCGCCCATTATTTCGCACATTATTGCAACGAGCATAAAGACCTGACCTTCTTGGTCGATGGTGATCTGCGCCTGACTTTCGGTGAATGTTATGCCGCTGCGACCCACGTCGCTGCGGGCTTAGCGCAAACGCATGGGATCAAAAAAGGCGACCGGGTCGGCATAGCGGCTCGCAACTCTGCCAATTGGATCATCTCCTATATGGGTATCATCATGGCGGGCGGCTGTGCGACATTGCTCAACGGCTTCTCCATCGGTGAAGAACTTGCCGACGCCATCAATCTGGCAGAATGTACGGTGGTACTGGCGGATGAAGGCCGGGCAAAACGGATCGAAGGCAATGAACATTGTGCCAAGATCGTGCTGTTCGGTCATGATGGCGATCCATCAGAAGGGCTGGCCTCAACCTGGGCTGATGGTGATACCGCCATGGCAATGCTTGGCGAGTTGGGCCCTGATGATTTGGCGACCATTCTCTACACTTCCGGTTCAACCGGTGCTTCAAAAGGAGCATGGTCCGATCATCGCGGCGTAATGGCTGGAACCATGAGCTACATTGCGCAAAGCGCGATGGCCAAGATATTGCTCACCCAGCAAGGCAATGAACCTACAGAGCAACCCTGCGCGCTGATCGCCGTGCCACTGTTCCACGTAACCGGGGAAGTACCGTTATTCCTGCAAAGCTATGGCATCGCCCGTAAGCTGGTGATGATGCCGAAATGGGATGCGCTTGAGGCACTGCGCCTGATGGAAGCGGAGAAAGTCAGCTATTTCGTCGGAGTTCCGCTGATGAGCTACGAAATCGCCACTCACCCGGAACGCGGCAATTTCGATCTGACTGCTTGTAAGAGTTTCGCAGCAGGCGGCGCGCCGCGCCCGACAGATCACGTTACCAAGATTAAAGACGCCTTCCCCGAAGGATTCCCGCTGCTCGGTTACGGTTTGACAGAAACAAACGGTGTTGGTTGCGGCAACTTCAATGAAAACTATCTCGCCAAACCAGGCAGCACCGGCAAAGCCAGTCAGCCTATCGTAGAAATCGCCATTCTGGATGATGATGGCAATAAACTCCCGCAAGGGACCATGGGAGAAGTATGCTTCCGCACCGTGGCCAATTTCCGCGGCTATTGGAAAAATGATCAAGCAACCGAAGCTGCCTTCACCAAAGATGGCTTTTTCCGCACCGGCGACCTCGGATATCTCGACGAGGATGAGTATCTGTTTATCGTTGACCGCAAGAAAGACATCATCATTCGCGGCGGCGAGAACATCACCTGCATCGAAGTTGAGGCGGGTATCTACGGACATGAAGGCATCGCCGAATGTTCCGTGTTTGGTATACCGGACGAACGGATGGGTGAAGTCCCTGCCGCAGTGTACTACATGAAAGAAGGCCAATCGATGACACCGGGCGATGTCCGCGAATTTATGCTGACCAAGCTCGCCCCGTTCAAAGTGCCGCTCGTCGAGCATATTTGGCAATCAGATACAGCTTTGCCGCGACTAGGTACGCAAAAGATCGACAAGCGCACAGTTCGGACTATGTTTGCAGGCGATCTGATCGCGTAATGCAGAAGTAACTTAGCCGGAAAGAACAGCCTTGAACCAAGCAAAAATCCCCAAACAGCGCGCGATCATTGACAGACGCGCGCTGGCTGGGGAGATTTCCTCTCTGGTAGATGAATACGGTGAGAAAGCGCGTGGTGCAATTGTTGCCCTGTTGCGTGACGCGCTGGAGGCTGGCCGCGCAGAACTGGCCAAGCGCCTGGCAGAGAAGCCCGCTTCCGGGCACGAATGTTCAGGCGGCCAAGCGTTCCTCGTCGATCAGCTTGTAAGGCTGCTTTATGACCATGTGACACAGCATGTGTTCCCTTCTGCCAACCGATCGAAAAACGAGCGTATCGCGGTCATGGCTGTGGGCGGATATGGCCGTGCGGAAATGGCACCGCATTCGGACGTAGACATTGCCTTCCTCACCCCGGCCCGGCGAACACCGTGGTGCGAACAGGTGATCGAGGCGATGCTCTATTTCCTTTGGGATATGGGCCTTCAGGTTGGGCATTCGAGCCGTACACTGGATGAAATGGTGCGGATGGCCAAAGAAGACCTGACCATTCGGACCGCCTTATTGGAAGGCCGGTATTTGTGGGGTGACCGCGAGCTCTATGACGAGTCTGCCCGCCGTTTCTTCACCGAAGTCGTGCATGGAACCGAGCGCCAATATATATCGGAGAAGCTGGCCGAGAGAGATGCGAGGCACAAGCGGATGGGAGATAGCCGTTATGTGGTCGAACCCAATGTCAAAGACGGCAAAGGCGGCTTGCGCGATCTTCACACTCTCTATTGGATTGGCAAATATATTCACAAAGTCCGTAGCGCTGCCGACTTGATTGAAGTGGGTCTGTTGACCAAGCAGGAATATAAGTCATTCCGCCGCGCGGAGGCCTTTCTGCTCGCGGTGCGTTGTCACTTACATATCTTGACCGGACGGGCGGAAGACCGGCTTACATTCGACTTACAGCGCGAAATAGCGACGCGGATGAATTTCGCGGATCGGACCGGTAAAAGTTCGGTCGAACGCTTCATGCAGTTTTACTTCATACAAGCCAAACGCGTGGGCAGCCTTACCGGGATATTTCTTGCCCATATTGACGATCAATTTGCCAAAAAACGCAGCCGCAAAGGGTTCCTTGCGGCCTTCACTGCCAAAGCCAGAACGCATAAAGGTTACCAGGTGTTTGGCGGAAAGATCGGTGTGCCCGGCGATGATTGGTTCCGCGATGATCCCGTCCGTCTGATAGAAATCTTCCAAATCGCAGAGGAGGAGGGAATTGAGATCCATCCTGATACCATGCGGCAAATTGATCGCGACGCGGTGCATATTAAAGGGCCGATCCGCAAAGATCCCAGAGCCAACGCATTGTTCTTGCAATTACTCGCTGGAAGAAACGACCCCGAAACCGTTCTGCGATGGATGAATGAAGCCGGTGTTTTCGGGAAGTTCGTGCCTGATTTCGGCCGGGTAAACTCGCAAATGCAGTTCGATATGTATCATCACTATACGGTTGATGAGCATACAATCCGCGCGATCGGCCTGCTCAGCCGAATTGAAAAGGGTGAGCTCACAGATGATCACCCACGCGGTGCCAGATTAATCCACCGCGTTGCTTCCAGACGTGCCATTTATGTCGCTGTCCTGCTGCACGATATTGCCAAAGGCAGGGGCGGCGACCATTCCGTATTGGGCGAACAAGTCGCCTATGAATTGTGCCCGCGCTTCGGATTGACCAAGGGTGAAACAGCAATGGTCGCATGGCTTGTGCGTGCCCATTTGCTGATGAGCGCAACCGCCTTCAAACGGGATTTGGCCGATCCCAAAACGATCGAAGATTTTGTCGGGCAAGTCCAAAGCCAGGAACGCCTGCGTAATCTTATGCTTCTGACCGCCGTAGACATTCGCGCAGTTGGCCCTGGTACTTGGAATAGCTGGAAGGGGCAGTTGCTCGGCGAGCTATATGATGTGTCGCAAGAACGCTTGCGCCTCGGCCATGTCCGGCATGGCCGCAGCGAACGGATTGCTGCCACAAAAGCTCTGGTCCGTGAGCAGCTGGGCGACAGAGCCCATCTGATCGACGAGTATGGTGATATCTACACCGACTCTTATTGGCTGGCCGAAACTGATGATGTGATCGCCCGGAACATCGTCCAATATTCTGTAGCCCAGTCACTAGGCGAACAGCTATCCATCCACTGCGAGTATGAAGAAGAACGCGGCGCTACTCTGGTGAGCGTGATTGCCGCTGATCATCCCGGCCTATTCTACCGGATCGCTGGCGGCATCCATTTGGCCGGTGCGAACATCATTGACGCGCGTATTCACACTATGCGCAATGGCTGGGCAGTCGATAATTTCCTGATCCAAGACCCTGTCGGTGCACCGTTCTATGAAGCCAGTCAGCTGGAGCGGATCAAAACGGCAATCAGCGACGCATTGGCCAATCGCGTGGAATTGGCACCAAAGCTTGCAAAGCGGCCTTTGCCAATCAGCCGGTCTAAAGCTTTCAATATCCAGCCGCGTGTGATTTTTGATAATAGTGCATCGAACAGATTTACGGTGATCGAAGTCAATGCCCGTGATCGCCCAGCCTTGCTGAACCGGCTGGCCCGCGCTCTGTTTGAAAGTCAGCTAATCGTTCATTCTGCACATATCACTGCCTATGGCGAACGTGCTGCCGATACATTTTATGTGACCGACCTGATGGGCGAGAAGATATCCGCCACAGAGAGGTTGGAAAACATCGAAGCAGAACTGCTTGATGCGGCTAGCGATAGTCGTCAGGCAGAGCTGGAAAGCGCTTAGTCGGAACTGGATTGCGTTTTACACATTTGTGACTAAAGGGACGCGCGGAATCAACTCCGGTTACCCCCTTTAGGAGAGACAATCTTGAAAACCACACCATCGAAGGGCACGCTTGCGTTGCTCGGCGCAGGCATGATCATGGCCCCCCAGATCGCCTATGCGCAAGATACCGCCACACCCCAAGACGACGCAGCTGAGAGCACAAGCGCCTTGGATAGCCTCGACATTATCGTTGTGACCGGCACCAAGTCCCGCAATGCTGAAGATGTGCAAGATGTGCCGCTGGCAGTAACTGCATTTAACGCAGCAAGCCTCGATGCGCTCAAAGTTCGCGACGTGGAAAGCCTGTCTTACTCGGCACCAAACGTATCGCTCGACCAGATCGGTACATCACGCGGCACCGCCAACTTCTCTATTCGCGGCCTGGGCATCAACAGCTCGATCCCGTCAATTGATCCTACTGTTGGTGTATTTGTCGATGGTGTTTACCTCGGCTTTAATGGCGGCGTTGTGTTCGACCTGTTCGATCTCGACAGCGTTGAAATTCTGCGCGGCCCGCAAGGCGTCTTGTTCGGCCGCAACGTCACCGGCGGTGCAGTGCTGATCAACACCGGCAATCCCACCGAAGAATTTCAGGGCAAATTCCGCGCGGCTGTTGACGGCCCGTTCGTGGATGACGGCCGTGGCGGCGCAAACTACACTGTCAGCGGTGTAGTTTCGGGCCCGATCATTGAAGACACGCTGCTGTTCAAAGTTGGCGCGTATTACAACAATGACGATGGCTATTTCACCAACCTGTTTGATGGCGAGAATTTCGGCGCTGCCGAAACCAAGATTTTCCGCGGTGCCTTGGAAGGGCGCTTCGGTGACCTCACTATTACAGGTAAACTTGATTATTTCGAAAGCGACGGCGACGGACCAGCTGGTCAAAACCGCGGTCAGTTTGACCGGGAAAGCTTCGATTTCTCAATCAACAATCGCGGCGGCTATGCCAATGAAATCTGGACCGGTAGCATCACGACCGAACTGGATATCGGCCCTGGTACATTGACCAACGTGTTCGGATATCGCGATTATGCGGCTACGACAGACGCTGATATCGACTCCCTTCCGGTAACCATTTTCCATTCCAACACGGAAACCGAGCAGGATCAGATTTCGAACGAGCTGCGCTATGCAATGGACTTCGACAACGTCCAGCTGACAGTCGGCGGCTTCTTCTTCGATCAGTCGATCGCCTATACAGAAAACCGCCTCATCCCATCCGCACCGGCGACCTTCTGGGGCGGCGGCCAGCAGGATCACCAAGTGTTGGGCGCTTTTGCATCGGGTCAGTTCAACCTGACTGACGCATTGAGCGTAATTGCCGGTATCCGGTGGAGCCGGGAAGAAAAAGATGCAGGCGTCACTTATGTACGCCCGCGCCCCGCGTGTTCGGTTATACAAGGGACCTGCCCAACGTCCGGCACGAACCCGTTCATCGCTGGGGAAAGTAACGGCTTTACCGACAGCGAAAGCTGGTCAAACTGGTCGCCTAAACTGGGCCTCCAATACGAGTTTGACGATGGTCAGATCTACTCGCACTGGACCCGCGGATACCGTTCCGGCGGCTATAACTTCCGTATCACGAACGTCGCTTTGTTTGAAAATGTCGTTTTGCCCGCCACCGGCGGCAACTTCGCATTCGATGAAGAGAAGGTCGATAACTACGAAATCGGCGGTAAGTACCAGACATTTGACGGTGCGTTCACTATCAACGCGGCTGCCTACGTGACCAAGATCAACGATATGCAGCGTGAAGTGAACCAAAGCTCTATCCCTGAAGGCGTCTCTCAGTTCATTTTGAACACTGCCGATGCGACGATCTTTGGCTTCGAAGCAGAAGCACGGATGCGCGTCTCGGACGGTTTGCTGTTCACCGCCAATATCGGGATTATCGATGCCAATTATGACGAAGTCCGGTTCGATATCTCCAGCGACGGCATGATCGACGCGGCAGATGAAGCGCTGTCATTGCCACGCGTACCGCCTGTCACTTGGGGCGTCGGCGCAATTCACGAATTGGATCTTGGCAACAGCTCCGTCGTGAGCCGCGTCAACCTGCAATATCGTGACGAGTTCGCCTACACCGACAACAATTTCGGTTTCGTTCAGGACCGGACTCAGCTCGATCTGAACGTGACGTGGAATACACCCGTCGAAGGTTTGGCATTCTCTATCTACGGTAAGAACATGCTCGACCAAGTTACCGTTGGCGGTGATACCCAGCTTCCATTCGGAACAGGGGCATTCTCCAACGGTGTAAACCGGCCATTCGACCCTTCACCAGCTGCGGGCACCTTCTCGCCGCTGAGCAAAGGCCGTCAGGTTGGCGCGGAAGTGACTTTCGAGTTCTAATCTGCGGATCATTAAAACAGATAAGGGGCGCCTACGGGTGCCCCTTTTTTGTTGGTGCTCAATCTTCCGCAGTTAGCAATAACAAGGCGATTTTCCGGTCATCGAACCCCACAAAAGCCCATTCAAAAGTAGCCGCGGAAATGGGATTCCAGCCAATATCCAGCCGGTTGGTTAAGATGGTACGATAAGATGGATTAAAGCTTGAGCTAAAATCGGCGTAGCACTGCGAAGCGCGGCTTTCGCCTAACCACTCGGTCGATGAGAATACCATATTGTTACACAGCGCATCGCAAAATGCAGCCCGTGCAGAACGTGGCGCCGCTTTGTCAGCAGTATCGTCGAGCATTTCCCAATTCATACCGATTGGAGAGAGGCCGAGTGACTCAACAAGCGTGTCTGCCAGTTCCGTATGATTGCTTAACGCACTACCCAACATACGCGCTTCGAACAGTACTGTAGCCTGGCTTTCCAGCGGTTCGCGCCAGACTGCGATAAACTGGCTCAGCCTATCAAGCTCGGCACTCACCCGCCCACCGGCTTCCGCGCGCCAAACAGAGCGGTACCAACCCGAATATGCGTTGCACCCTGCATAATCGCGGTATCATAATCACCGCTCATACCCATACTCCTGCCGGGCAAACCGTGATCACGTGCAAGCTTATCCATAAAGGCAAAAAACGGAGCCGGTTCGATGTCGGATGGAGGAATACACATTAAGCCCGCAATGGGAATCTCCGCATCGCGGACCTGAACGATAAAGGCTGGCAGCTCAGAAATCGCGCATCCGCCCTTCTGCTCTTCATCGCCAATGTTCACCTGAATGAAGCAGGGGACGCGGCGTCCCGCTTTGTCCATTGCCTTGCGAAGAGCCTTCAGCAGGCTGGGCCGGTCAAGCGAATGGATATAATCGAACAGAGCAACTGCCTCTTCCGCTTTGTTGGATTGCAATTGCCCGATCAAATGTAATTCTACATCCGGATAGCTATCGCGTAACTCAGGCCACTTGCCCTCTGCCTCCTGCACGCGGTTTTCACCGAAAACACGCTGGCCTTGTTCCAATAACGGCAAGATACTGTCTGCCGGATGGGTCTTGCTCACAGCGATCAGCGTGATGTCTTCTGCTTCACGGCGCGCGATCTTGGCCACTTTTGCCAGCTTGGCGCGCACGGTTTCCAACGGAGTATCGTCAAGGGAAGCTGTATTGTCCATAATGCTCCGCTATAACGCGGCTATGGCGCAAGACCAGACCCTCACTTTCAAAGACGGCAGGACTATGCCCAAGCTTTGGCTACTCAGCGATGCACGCAACGATGCGTGGCTGGCGGACAGCCTGAAAGCGCTGCCCCGCGGATCGGGATTTGTGTTTCGCCATTATCATCTGTCCGATATCGATAGGCGCAAACGGTTTGACAGCTTGGCAGCCCTCGCCCGCAGATATGGGCACATCGTCATCTTGTCGGATAGCCCCGTCGCCACACGCAAATGGGGGGCCGATGGCCTTTACGGCCCAGCCGAAAAAATGCCGCGCGACGATGCGTTGATAAAGCTCGCGACAGCCCACAATGCCAAGGAAATTATCGCGGCAGATCGGGCGGGCGCAGATGCCATTGTCCTGTCTCCAGTATTCCCGACCCGGTCGCACCCTGATACGCAGGTGCTGGGTCCGGTTCGGTTTCGGATGTTGACCCGAAAAACCGAGACGCCGGTAATAGCATTGGGCGGTATGACCCCGCTAACGGCGCGAAGGCTTGGTTGGCCCAACTGGGCAGCGATAGACGGACTCGTTTCAACGCAGGATTCTTGACGGGTGAGTCCGGCAAGGTCCATGATGCATGATTGATCGAAGATAGGGGTTCATTATGGCCAGCCGCGCGGTTCGCAAGGCAACACACACTGATTGGAGAGCAGCCTTTCGCCGCTCTTTCAGGCGGGCTGCCCAAATGGCGGGTGCCGTCATACTGTTTGGGGCAATGCTGTTCCTCGGTCTGGCGCTGTTCAGCTACACCCAATCTGATCCCAGTTCATCGACAGCTGCTGCCACCACAGATGTAAGCAATTACATGGGCGTAGGCGGCGCATGGACGGCAGACTTCGTTCTATTGATCTTCGGCTGGCCCGCGATCCTGTTGCTGCCATTGCTGTATATATTCGCACGAAAATTATGGCGTGATGTCGAGGAAGAAGACATCGATACCGATACACGCTGGTGGCGACCGGTCGGTATGTTGCTGCTGGCAATGGCTCTGCTGGGCACAGTACTGTCCCTATGGTTTGGCGGGCCGGGCGGCACCTTACCCGCCTCTCTAGGCGGGATGACTGGCCTGCTGGGCGCTGGGGCGGTCACTGCAATCGCTGGCCAATTCCCGGAAGGGGTTGGTGGCTGGATCAGCGTCGCACTGGGTGTGGCCAGTCTGATTGGCGGCGGTGTGCTGGTAACGCGCGTGTTTGCTATTGATTGGGTATCGCTGCTCACTTTGCCGATATTCTTAAAGCGGGCACCAAGTATCGCGATGCCGGAGGTTGCGGCACCATTATTGCCAAAACGCAAACCCAAGGCGATCAGTTCTGACACGCCGGCTTCCGAAGCGATTATCGAGCAGTCCGAACGCCGGGCACCAACAATCACCGATCCCAGTAGGCCTCCGAAAAAGGCACCGCTGGCAAAAGCCAAACAGCGCGATATGTTTGCGGATTACGAGCTGCCCAGCCTCGATCTGTTGGAAGAACCACCCGAAGACAATGCGCCCAAGCTCGATAAGCTAGCGCTGGAGCGCAATGCGCGCTTGTTGGAAACTGTGCTGGATGACTTCAACGTCAAAGGCGAAATCACTGCGGTACGGACCGGCCCAGTTGTTACAATGTACGAATTGGAGCCAGCACCCGGCATCAAGTCTGCCCGCGTCGTCGGTTTGGCCGAAGATATTGCACGCAATATGTCTGCCATCAGCGCCCGCGTGTCACCAATTCCCGGCAAGACAGTCATGGGTATCGAACTGCCTAATACCCACCGGCAAATGGTTGTTCTGAAAGAACTGGCTGCGTGCGAGGATTTCGTCGATTCCAAAGGGTCTTTGCCGATTATCCTTGGTAAAGACATTGCCGGTGAGCCGATCGTCGCAGATCTTGCCGCCATGCCGCACTTGCTGGTCGCGGGTACAACCGGATCGGGTAAATCGGTTGGCCTCAACTGTATTCTACTCAGCCTGCTCTATCGCTTCACGCCTGCTGAATGTCGTCTGATCCTGATCGACCCCAAGGTGCTCGAGCTCAAAACCTACGATGATATTCCCCACCTGCTGTCTCCCGTGGTTACGGAGCCGCACAAATCTGTGCGCGCCCTAAAATGGGCGGTCGAGGAGATGGAACGCCGCTACCGGATGATGTCGAGCGTCAGTTCGCGCAATATTGCCGGGTTTAACGAGAAAGTCCGTAATTCTATTGCCAAGGGCAAGCCCCTTGGCCGCCGTGTGCAAACCGGTTTTGATCCTGAGACAGGCGAAGAGCTGTATGAGGAAGAGCAGCTTGATTACGAACCATTGCCGCAGATCGTTCTGATTGTTGATGAATTGGCCGATTTGATGGTCACCGTCGGCAAAGAGATTGAGGTGCTGATCCAGCGTCTCAGTCAGAAATCCCGTGCTGCGGGGATCCATTTGATCATGGCAACCCAGCGCCCGTCCGTCGATGTCATTACCGGCGTTATCAAGGCCAACCTGCCGACCCGGATTAGCTTCAAGGTGACCAGCCGGATCGACAGCCGGACCATTTTGGGCGAGCAGGGCAGCGAACAACTGCTGGGTAAAGGCGATATGCTATATAAGCCGAATAGCGGCGCGATGGTCCGCGTCCATTGTCCTTTCGTTTCTGATGAAGAAGTTGAAAGCGTGGCTGATCATTGGCGCACGCAGGGCAAGCCTGAATATGTCGACGCCGTAACCGAAGAGCCGGAAGAAGGCGGCGGCTTCGCGTATGAAGATGATGTGACCGCGAGTGACGATCCGGCTGAACGGAAATACCGGCAGGCTTGCCAAGCTGTGTTCGAAGCGCAGAAAGCCTCCGGCAGCTGGCTCCAACGGCAAATGGGCGTTGGTTACAACACCGCCGCTAAATGGATTGAACGGATGGAGAGCGAAGGGCTAGTCGGCCCAGCCAACCATGTTGGTCGCCGGGAGATTTTCCGCGATCAAGATGGCAACCCGCTTTAAAAATCCAACCCAAGCACAAAAAAGCCGCCCTTTGCTGAATGCATAAGGGCGGCTTTTCTATTCTAGTAAACCGAAGTTACTTCAGCTCGTCACCCGTCATTGGTGTCAGGTCGGTAACCTTCGCGAGGTTGGCAGCGCGAACATCATCGGGGGATGCCACCAGGCCGATTTTCGCAAGCGGGCCGTCAGCATCCCAGCTCTTTGCCCATTCGGCCATATATTCTTTCAGACCCGGGATCGCATCGACATGCGCCTTCTTAACATACATGAAGAGCGGGCGGGCACCGGGATAAGCGAAGCTGGAAATGTTCTCGTAGGTTGGCTCTGAACCGTTCATCGGCAGACCCTGAACCTTGTCAGCATTCTCTTCGAGATAGGAATAGCCGAACACACCAATGGATTTATTGTTGTTGCTGATCTTTTGGACGATCAGATTGTCTTGCTCACCCTGATCAACATATTTCCCGTCGCTGCGCACTTCGGTGCAAACTTGGTCATATTTGTCTTCGTCAGTTTCTTTAAGCGCTTTCATATCGGCATTGGCTTTACAACCAGCCTCCAGAACCAGTTCTTTGAGCGCATCACGGGTGCCAGAGCTGGATGGCGGACCATATACCAGGATTGGCTCGCTCGGCAGCGACGGGTCAACGTCGGACCAAAGCTGGGTTGTTTGCTCGCCGCCATATGGGGCTGCAGCCAGCGCTCGATAGACGATTTCCGGTGTTAGGTTCATCATGATGCCGCCTTGCGCAGAGGCGAAAGCAATACCATCAAGACCAACCTGAACTTCGATGATGTCAGTCACGCCATTCTCTTGGCATGTTGCAAATTCGGAAGCCTTCATCCGGCGCGAGGCGTTGGTGATGTCAGGCGTTTGCGCACCAACACCGTTACAGAACAGCTGGAAACCGCCACCGCTGCCAGTTGATTCGATCAACGGAGCAGTCATACCGGGATTGGAGATTGCGGCGTTTTCCGCAACAGTCTTAGCAAATGGAAATACAGTAGAAGAGCCCACTACGCGGACTGAATCGCGGCTGTCGCCGCCAGCGCCGCCGCAAGCGGCCAAGGTAAGAGCGGATGCTGCAATAAGCGCAGATTTCATAGATAGACGCATGATTTTTGATCCCTGTAACAATATCAGTTGGCGGTTATGGGCAAAGTATGACCCATTTGTGACAAGCCGCCAGCTTGCCTCAGTTGAAATTTAGAAGTCGATTTGGGCACGAACGCCGAAGGCATCCACACCATAGGATGTATCCCCACCCGCCGCAGGCAGCACGGCATCATTATAATTCAACCGCGCATAATTGAGGAGCAAGCGAGTATAATCTGTCATCGTCCAGATGAGCGAGAATTGATAGCTGTCCTGCGTACCGCCAATGATCCCTGCGTCGTTAAGGTCGAGACGATCATAGCGGGCATTTACTTGCCATGCTCCCATTCCGCCTTCGCCAATCGGATTGGCTGGCTTAACCCGGCCAAACGTGCCGCTCTTATAACCACGCGTATCGCCTTTGGTCAGGAAATACCCCACCTCCGCCGAGCCGCCAAAGAATGTTGGGTTGGCCAAAGCGGCGCCGCGATCAGCTTTTTGCCAATAAGTTTCTGCGGCGAAATGGAACGGACCGCTAATTGCGGCTGCTTCCAGACCCAGTCCAAACTCGCTTTCAGCACCGATATTACCAGTGTTGATGAAACGTTGACCTGTAAAATGCACCAATGGACGCTGACGATACCGGACTGACGACCCACTTTCGAGTGAACGATAGTGAACGGACGAGCCAAGGTGCAATTGCGTTTCGCCCAACTTTGGCATGAAGACTACGCGACCATCCGCGCTCCAATCTTTGGCCGGCAAGTCAGCGCTGTTGCCGGTGAACAGACCAGCCTGAACCAGAACATCACCGCCGCTATATTGCGCCGATGCACCAATACGGCGTTCAAACCCGAATGCGTCAGTAAAGGCAGCACGTTCGATAAACGATGTATTCAGGCTGCTGGACAGCTCTTCGAGGCTTTGGAAATTGTTATGCTGGCCAACGGACAGTGTCAGTCCGCTATCTTTATACGTCAAAATCGCATCAGTCAGAGCTACTTCATCACCCGCCAAATCTGCCTCGACTTTGTATCCGAAGCCGCCGGGAATGGTGCCTTGTACACCAAGACGGATCCGGCGGGCTTCGCTACCGAAGCCTTCTTCCGCGCCAGTAGAATCAGGCGCATTTACAAAACCGGCGTCAATATTGATCCGACCGCGCGGCTTGAAGCTCCAGCCTCCTTCGCCTTTGATCTCAGGCGCGCCCTTCCAGTTGACTTGAGTGCTGGCCGCAGGGGCGGGCGGCGGCGGCGCAGCCGCAGTTGTCGCAACAGTCTCCACCGCTATTTCTGTTTCTGCAAGGTCGCTTTCCAGCTCCGCAATCCGCTGCGCCATTGCTGCCATTTGAGCGCGCATTTCAGCGAGTTCTTTGGCGACACCTGCATTCGCGGCATCATCTTGGGCCAAAACAGGCGGTGCCCATGCGCACGCGGCGGCAAGCGCCAAAACAGAGCCTGACGCGCGATTTTTGGAAACTGAAAATAGGCGTTTCATGCAGTAAACCTTTGCATTTTCGTGAAGCTATTTTGACGCCAATATGTCCCGATTATGACAGTTTCGCGACGCACCCACCGACACATCAAGTCACCGCCAACAACGGCACAACTTATTCTCTGGTTGCAGCAAGGTCGTTTCACTTGTAACCAGATTGCATCAAGGAGACCTTCCCATGCGCATCGGTTGCCCCAAAGAAATCAAGAACCACGAATACCGCGTCGGCCTTACACCAGAAAGCGCACGCGAGCTGGCTGTAAACGGGCACGAAGTATGGATTGAAAGCGGCGCAGGGTTGGGCATCGGCGCCACCGACGAAGAATATCGCGCCGCACGGGCGACCATCGTCGATGGTCCTGATCCAATTTTCGCGGACTGTGAAATGGTGGTAAAAGTCAAAGAGCCTCAAGCCGTCGAACGCGCCAAACTGCGCGAAGGCCAGCTCCTCTATACCTATTTGCACCTTGCACCTGATCCGGAGCAAACCGCCGATCTGGTGAAATCGGGTGTGACCGCAATCGCCTATGAAACCGTAACCGGTCCTGACGGCTTGCTGCCACTGCTCAAACCGATGAGCCAGGTTGCGGGACGCATGAGCATTCAAGCCGGTGCAGCGGCTTTACAGAAAGAACATGGCGGACGCGGTGTTCTGCTTGGCGGTGTACCTGGCGTGATGCCGGGCAAAGTCGTGGTCATTGGCGGCGGCGTTGTAGGCTTTAACGCTGCGCAAATGGCAGTTGGCCTTGGCGGGCAAGTTTCGATTCTCGACCGCAATCCGGAAGTGCTCGACAAGGTCGGGACATTCTTTGAAAACCGCGCAAGCACCCGCTTTTCCAACCGGTCGAACTTACATGAGGCCGTTGCAGAGGCCGATCTGGTTATCGGCGCTGTCCTTATTCCCGGTGCCGCTGCGCCTAAGCTTATCACCCGCGAAATGCTGTCTGATATGAAACCTGGTGCGGTGCTGGTCGATGTCGCGATTGACCAAGGTGGCTGCTTTGAAACGTCAAAGGCAACCACGCACGCAGACCCGACATATATCGTCGACAATATCGTCCATTATTGTGTGGCGAATATGCCCGGCGCGGTCGCACGGACCAGCACCTATGCGCTCAACAATGTCACACTACCCCACGCTCTGCGAATGGCACGCGATGGTTGGAAAGAAGCCATGCGCCGTGACCCGCATCTTGCCGAAGGGCTCAACATCCATGCTGGCGGCGTTACATATCAAGCTGTCGCTGAAGAGCTGGGCTATGATCACGTGCCGGTAAGCAGTGTTATTGGCTAGAGCGGGATAGCTAAGCGACGCGCCATTTGCGGTAATTTTTGGCCCGGCTGGCGGCGCGTATTTGATCCGCAATCAGTGCCTTCAGCGGCCAACCGCCCATACCGGGCTCTTTACCTGCTGCCATCCGTTCAATCTGGGCTTTGGTGAGGCCCATCACAGCGAGCGCGCCCAAAGTCTGGTTGGACCATCTGACGGCTGGCATCGTGACATCCACATTGCTCTGCCGCTGCCAGTTATTGGGCAAGTCAGGGTCACTCGCCAATACCCGGGCAATGCCGAGGATTTCAACGCCAAAGCCGTTTTCGTCCTGCGCTAGCGCCGCCTCTGCTGTCGCGAGTTTGGTAATCCCGCCAGTGACCATGATCGACATATCGGCGATGGTGGCGATATCGCGCGCGAAGTCCACAAAATAGGCCTCTCGCTCCATCGTCGATGCTTTCTTGCCCGATGTTTCCTCTTGCGCATTACCTTGCATGGCGGGACTTTCATAACTGCCGCCCGAAAGCTCGACAAAATCAAGACCATGGCCGTTTAACCATTCAACCACTTGCCGGGAATCGTCTGCGTCAAAACCGCCGCGCTGGAAATCAGCCGAGTTCAATTTCAGGCCCACCCCGAAAGACAGTTTCACTCTTTTACGCACTGCTTCAACTATGCGGATCAGGAAGCGCGCGCGGTTTTCAAGGCTGCCGCCCCATTCATCATCCCGCTTATTGTTGAGCGGTGAGAGGAACTGGCTGATCAAATATCCATGTGCACCGTGGATTTGCACCCCGTCAAAGCCCGCTTCCTGTGCGGCTTCTGCGGTGTCGGCGAAACGAGTGATGATCGTTTCGATCTCTGCCACTTCCAGCTTGCGGACCGGTGCGAACAATGACGAGAATTTGCCCAAGTCCAACTCGACACCCGACGGTGAAACAGCCGTTTCGCTCAGGCTCTTATATAACTGCCGCCCCGGATGGCTGATCTGCAGCCAGAATTGCCCACCATGCGACTTGCCGATTTTAGCCCATTGCTTGAACGGCGTGAGATCGGTGCCTTTCTCCAGCACGACGCCGCCTGGCCCCGTCAGCGCGGATGGGTCGACCATAACGTTGCCGGAAAGCAGCAAACCGGTGCCGCCCTTGGCCCAGCGATCATAGAGCCGGAACAGTCGCTCCCCCGGATACTGGCCGGGTTGGTCAGCCAAATTTTCCTCCATCGCGGCCTTGCAGACGCGGTTCGGCAGAGTGCTGCCATTGGGCAGCGTCAAAGGATCAAATAGAGCGGGTTGGGTCATAGGATCACTCGATTTCTAAAAGGAATGGCGCAATAATTTCTGGGCGTATACGGGCCAAACGTCCGGTTTCGCGGTGCAGCATGGCCCACATCGTATTGGCGGAAACGATGACCTTGCCGGCTTCATTGGTAAAGTCCACCCGCCGAGCAGATTGCGCGCCTTTACTCTCGCCAGGAATCCATGTCGTTCCGGTCACAGTCTCGCCTTCAGCAACATTGCCGCGATAGTCGATTTCATGCCGGGTCACGAGCCACACAAACTCGGCCATATGGGCCGGATCAGCGACCGCATCCCAATGGGCGGTCGCCATATCCTGCACCCACTGCACCCACACCGCATTATTGACGTGGCCCATCACATCGATGTGTTCAGGCGCGGCGGTAAAGGTTTTGCGAAACGGCTCCGTCAATGATCGATTACTCGTCAATGCCGTGATGGCTCAGGATAAAGGCGAATTCCTCAGCGGTTTCGTACAGCGCAGTGAAACGACCCGATTTGCCGCCATGCCCGGCGCCCATATTGGTCTTGAGAAGCAGCTCGTTGTCGTCAGTTTTGGTGTCCCGCAATTTCGCCACCCATTTAGCCGGCTCCCAATATGTCACACGCGGATCGTTCAGTCCTGCGGTTACCAGCAACGGCGGATAATCCTGCGCGCTCACTTGGTCATAAGGACTATAGCTGAGGATATAGGCAAATGCTTGTTTGCTCTCGATCGGGTTGCCCCATTCAGGCCACTCGCCCGGTGTCAGCGGCAGGCTTTCATCAAGCATCGTGCTGAGCACATCGACAAAGGGCACATGGGCCGCCACTGAAGACCAAAGCTGCGGATCAGTGTTGAGCACTACACCCATCAATTCACCCCCAGCAGACCCGCCGCTCGCACTGATTTTGCCTTCCGCCGTAAAGCCTTCTTTGGCGAGGCCTTTGGCGACATCGACAAAATCATTGAACGTATTGGTCCGCTCGTTGAGTTTCCCTTGAAGGTACCAATTGCGTCCCAGATCATCGCCGCCGCGAATATGCGCGATGGCATAAGCAACACCGCGGTCGAGCAAGCTCAACCGGGTGGACGAGAAACCCGGTGGGACCGCATAGCCGTAAGCGCCATAGGCGTAGAGATGCAGCGGACCGCCCATCGGCCGATCTTTACGCATCACCACGCTGACAGGTACTTGCGTCCCATCACGCGCGGTCACATTCACTCGCTGGGTGGTGTAAAGAGAAGCATCATAGCCGGATGGGATTTCCTGCTGCTTTAACAGCTCCAACTCGGCATCAGCGATGTTGTAATCATAAACAGAATCCGGTGTGATCATACTTTCATATGTCAGCCGCAGTTTGCTCACATCATATTCGGGATTGTTGGACAATCCGGCCGAATAGCTTGCTTCCGGAAATGCAATCGGTGTGATCGCGGCAGGGTCTTCATAAGAGCGCATCTGCACCTGATCGAGGCCGTTCAACCGCCCCTCTGTCACGTAGAAGTCTTTGAACAGATCAAAATCCGTCAGGTAAAACGCGTCTGATCCCGGAATGGCCGTCGTCCATTCCCCGGGCGTCTCTAGCGAAGCCGTGGCAAGACGGAAATTCACGTGGTCATCATTGGTGTGAATGTAGATTTTACCGTCGCGAATATCGACGCTGTATTCAACGCCCTTCACACGCGGTTTGATGACAATTTGCTCACCTGTCGGATCATTCGAGGGAACAATCCGCACTTCGCTGGTTTCATTGTCACCGGTGGCGATGATCAGCCAGTCTTCCTGAGAGGACAAGCCAGCGCCGACACGGAAACCCTCATCGGCCTCTTTATACAATTCAATGTCTTGTTCCGAAGGCGTACCAACCCTGTGCAAGCGGGCATTGTCGGTCCGCCAGTTGGCGTTCGCTTTGCCGTAGACAATGCCGGTATCATCCTTGACCCAGATCAAGCCAGACAGCGTTTCCGGGATGACATCATCCAGCAAATCACCTGTTTCCAAATCTTTGATCCGCGCAGTGAACCGCTCGCTACCATTATCGTCATAGGAATAGGCCAGATAGCGCCCGCTATCGCTGACCGAGAATGCCCCAAGACGGAAATAGTCCTTGCCGTCTGCCAGCACGTTTTCGTCCAGCATGAGCTGCTTGTCGCCGCCGGCCACCGGTTCACGGTACCACAGCCGGTATTCTTTCCCCTCGGCCACTTCGGTCCAATACAGGTAATCGCCATCCTTTTGCGGGACCGAGCTGTCATCTTCTTTGACGCGGCCCTTCAGTTCCTCAAACAATGTGTCGATCTGCGCCTTGCGCGGTGCCATGTTTTGCTCGAACCAAGCGTTCTCCGCTTTTACATAGTCCAGCACATCTTCATCATCGATTGTCGGGTAGGACTGGTCTTTCAGCCAATGGTAGGGATCGGAGATAGTGATCCCATGATGGGTATAGCTGTGCTCCCGCTTTTCAGCGACGGGTGGAGCGGTCAAAGTACCTTCAGTCAAAATGGTGTTTTCCTCAGTAGCAGGGGCGTTTTGAGCCGAGAGCGGCGCGGCCATCAGTCCAGTAGCGAGAGCAAACATGGCGACGGGTGCGATTTTCATGGTAGTGTCCCCATTGGATGGTGAAGCGGTTGAAAGCGATCGCGGGTGGCAACCCGGATCATATGAAACTATATTACCCTCAATACGCGACACACCGCAAAAGCCAAATCAGGATCTGCCAAATGCTTATGCAAACTCACAAAGCCCGTATTTCTGCCCTGCGTGAAGAATTGAAACAACAGAAGCTGGATGGCTTTGTGGTGCCGATCTCGGATGAGCATATGTCAGAATATGTCGGCGCCTATGCGCAGCGGCTGGAATGGCTGACGGGCTTTGGCGGCTCCGCCGGTAGTGCGATCATCCTGACACATAAGGCAGCGATGTTTGTCGATGGACGATACACGATCCAAGTGCGTGATCAGGTCGACGGCACTTTATATGATTACGAATCAACATTGGAAACAAATCACGCCAAATGGCTCGTCGCCAATGTCGAAGCTGGCGCTCGGATCGGCTATGACGCTTGGTTGCACACCAAGAGCTGGGCAGAAAGCTTAGCCGCTGCACTTGCAAAAAAAGGCGCAGAGCTGGTTGCAGTAGAGCATAATCCCATTGACGCCGTATGGAGCGACCAACCCGCCCCATCACCAGCCCCGGCATTTGTTCACGATGATGAGCATGCCGGCCAATCGAGTGCAGAAAAACGCGCGCAAGTTGCAGATTGGTTGAAAGCGGAAGAGGTCGATTCCGCAGTAATCTCTGCGCTCGATTCGATTGCGTGGATGCTCAATATTCGCGGCGCGGACGTCGACCGTACGCCAGTTGCGCTGTCTTATCTCGTGGCCCATGCTGACGGGACGGCAGAGCTGTTTATCGCGCCTGAGAAAGTGACGCCTGAGGTGGAGCAACACTTGGGCAATGCCGTTACCATCACCAACCGTGATCAATTTTCGGCACGCCTCAGCGGTATGAAAGGCAAGACAGTCGCCGTGGATCCCGATTTTGGGGTCGCGGCGATTTTCCAAACTCTTTCAGATGGCGGGGCGACCCCCGTGGCGCTGCGTGATCCGGCGATCCTACCCAAAGCGATCAAAAACCCCGTCGAACGTCAAGGGCACCGCCATGCCCAGGCACGCGACGGTGCAGCGATTGCAAAGTTTCTGCATTGGCTATCTTATGAACCGTCTAAAGGCGGTCAGACGGAATTGTCGGCAGCCGCCAAGCTCCGCGCATTCCGGGATGAGACCGGCGTCCTGAAAGATCAGAGTTTTGACACGATCTCTGCATCCGGCCCCAATGGCGCACTGTGCCATTACCGCGTTGATGAAGACAGCAATCTGGACATTGAACCGGGCAGCGTATTCCTGTGCGATTCCGGCGGGCAGTATCTCGACGGTACAACTGACATCACCCGCACAGTATGGATTGCTGGCCCCGGCGAAAAATCGGAACCCTCCGCAGAAGTTCGCGACCGGTACACACGGGTGCTTAAAGGGCACATTCAGATTGCACGGGCGATCTTTCCGCAAGGTACCAACGGATCGCAACTGGATGCATTTGCACGGCAATACCTGTGGGAAGCCGGGGTCGATTACGCGCATGGCACCGGCCACGGCGTCGGGAGTTTTCTGGCAGTGCATGAGGGCCCGCAGCGGATTGCAAAATCGTCTGGCGGGCAAGCGGGCACCGGCCAGGAACTGTTTGCCGGGATGATCCTGTCTAACGAGCCTGGTTATTACAAGGCTGGCGCTTTCGGCATCCGGATCGAAAATCTTGTATTGGTTGAGAAACGTGACATCCAAGGCGCGGAAGGGACCTATCTTGGATTTGAAAATCTCACATGGGCGCCAATGGCACGCGACATGCTCGATATTACTTTGTTGACTGCGGAAGAAAAGCAGTGGTGGAATGACTATCACGCAACCACCTACGATATCCTTGCTCCGCAATTGGAAGGTGAGGTTTTGGCTTGGCTTAAGGACGCGTGCTTGCCGATTTAGTTGGCTTGCGCCCCAAAATCTGTTCTTCTAATGTTCTATCTCTACGAGTGGACAATCAGGAGAAAATAATGCTCGGTTATGTTACCTTAGGGACCAACGATCTGCCACGCGCAGCGGCGTTTTATGATGCAATCGCAAACGTAATGGGTGTCGGCCGGATGATGGATTTCGACACCTTTATCGCGTGGGGTGAAATGGGCGGCGCGCCGGGCATCGCGGCCACAAAGCCGTTCGACGGGGAAGCAGCAACCGTCGGAAATGGCACAATGGCCGCATTGGCGGTTGATACGACCGACAAGGTTCAAGCCGTGTATGACGCTGCCCTCGCCAATGGTGGCAGTGACGAGGGCGCGCCCGGCCCGCGCGGTGATGATGGCTTTTACGCCGGATATTTCCGTGATCCTGACGGGAACAAGCTGAACGTCTTCGCTATGACTTCTGGATAGGCGCCGCCTGTCACAAGAATACGCGGATTGTGGCAGCTTTCGTTTGGCTGAACGGCTTACGAAACCTGCGACAATCTGCGACAATTCCATTCTCTAACGGCATATTCCTGCGACAATCGGCCCTTAGAAAGGTATTGCGAGTTGCGGCGATGCCTTATGGTCCTCCCTCACTCACGGCCCTTACCCCAAAGAAAGGTGTCGTCGTGACTCAATCGAAAAACGATTGGAGAATAGAGATGCGTAAATTGAACAAGAGAATACCTTTGGGCCTGTCTGTTGCGGCGCTTGCTTTGGCTGGCGGTACAGCGGCAATCGCAGCCAATCATGGCGGCAAGAAAGGCCCGGACGCAAATGGCGACAAGATTGTCACGCTGGCCGAACATGAAGCGCATGCTGACAAAATGTTCACCCGGATGGATGTTAACGGTGACGGCGTTATCAATGCCAGTGATCGTGAAGCCCGCAAGGCAAAGCGTTTTGCAGAGGCAGACGCAAACGGTGATGGCGAAGTAACGCAAGCAGAAATGACTGCAGCGCGGGAAGCCCGCAAGACAGCAAAAAAAGAACGCCGTGTTGGCCGCAGCGCAGAACGTTTCGCCAAACTCGATACCGATAATAGCGGCGGCGTGTCGCAGGCCGAAATGGATGCAGCACGTGAAATGCGAGGCGAGAAGCGCGGTAAACGCGGCGACCGTATGCGCGGCAAAAAAGGCGGCAAGCGCGGCATGGCCATGCTCCGTCAAGCAGATAGCAATGGGGACAAAGCAATATCCCGGGCGGAATTCGACGCTGCGACAACTGCACGATTTGCCAAAGCGGATGCCAATGGCGATGGTCAGATCAGTCAGGAAGAGCGCAAGGCAGTGCGCGCAGAAATGCGGCAACAACGCCAAGAACGCAAAGCCGCTCGTAAGGCCCAGCGCTCTGCGAACTGATTACGGTTGATCGCTTTACACAATCAAGGATAGGTGCTGGATCAACGTTATGACGGAAACAGCGCCTACCCAAATTCTGCTGGTCGATGATGAATTGACCCTACGTGAACCTCTGGCCGAGTATCTCGCTCGCCAGGGGTTTGCCGTGCAATCCGCAGAAAGTGCCGCCGCAGCCCGCAGCGCCATGCTGGATTTTACACCGGATCTGGTCTTGCTCGACATAATGATGCCCGGGGAAGACGGTTTGTCGTTGTGCCGGCATTTGGTGGAAGCACGCGGTCTTCCGGTCATCCTGCTGACAGCAAAAGGTGAAGCGACCGACCGCATAATTGGGTTGGAGATCGGCGCCGACGACTACGTTGTTAAGCCGTTCGAACCGCGTGAGCTGGTCGCCCGCATCCGGTCAGTCTTGCGCCGCGCATCCAAGGCCGGCCCGGCAAGCGCAACAGAAGAAGACGTGGTCTTTGTCTTTGAAGGCTGGCAATTGGACCCTCTCAAACAGAAATTGATCGACCCGGAAGGTGCGGTTATTTCTATTTCAACGGCGGAATATCGGCTCTTGCTCGCCTTTTTGGAACGGCCCCGACAAGTTCTCGACCGCGACCAATTGCTCGACATGGTGCAAGGCCGCGAAGCCCATCTTTTTGATCGCGCGGTCGATAACCAAATTAGCCGGCTCCGCAGGAAGATTGAACGCAATAGCCGCAATCCCGAATTGATCCTGACGGTTAGAGGTGGTGGGTACCGTTTCGCTGCGGATGTACGGCGCGCTCCGGCAGAAACAGTGTCACCAGCCCCCACGGAAGACCGATAGGCCATGCGTCTGTGGCCCAAAAGCCTATTGGGGCAAGTGCTGCTAACTGTCGCACTTGCCCTTTTGCTCGCCCAGACCGTATCCGCCGTTCTGCTATTTCAAGCGGGGGAGAACCGCAGAGAGCAGGCGGTTCTTAACTCTGCAGCCTTTCGGCTGATTGCGCCAGAGGGTCCCCGCGCTTTCAGGGAAATGCGGCGCGGTGCACGCAGGGCGGGCGTGCCCCGTGAGGTAAGTCGACGGCTTCCCAGACCATTGCCGCTAGAAACGGCAACAACTGCTGAACTTCTCACTGGCGAGACGCGAGACGCGAACCTTGAGAGCGAACTGAAAAAGATACTTGCGCGCGAGGGGATTGCTGCGGAAGAGATTGTGATCGTCAAGCGGGACGCCGCTGCCGACCCATTTGTTCAATCGAATCCACGCCTGCAGCGCCGCTTAGCCCGCAGGGGTGACGACGAAACTCGCCTGCTGGTTGCGGCGCTTCGTCAACCTGGCGCGGCCGAGTGGCAATTGGCCCGCATCCCGATACCCAATGGTCCAAGAGCCGCTGTCACAACGATTGTGCTTCAAACGCTCGTTTTATATGTCATCTTGATTGGGCTGTTATTTCTTCTGCTCAGACGGATCACCCGGCCGCTCGGCGAACTTACCAAGCGAACCGAGGAATTTGGCCAGAACGCTATTTCCACCGCGCCGCTGCAACAAAACGGGCCAGAAGATATCCGCCGTCTTATTGCTGCTCACAACGTCATGGAAACACGCATTGCCGGCCTGTTGAGCGAAAAGGATGTCATGCTCGGCGCTATCGGCCATGATCTGAAAACGCCTTTGGCCGCGCTTCGTGTCCGTATCGAATCGGTCACAGATGAACATGAACGCAGCAAGATGGCCGCAAGCATTGAAGACATTACCCAAACGCTTGATGATATCCTGACGCTGGCACGGGTGGGTAAAGCGCATGAAGCCCCTGAACGGGCGGAATTGTCTGCCTTGCTCGGCTCAGTCGTAGAGGAGTTTGAGGATCGCGGCCGGCCGGTCACCGTCGCCGAAACAACCAGAGTGGTCTACCCCATCTACATCACTTGGCTGAGGCGGGGCATTCGAAACCTGATCAGTAATGCCATTCGGTATGGCAATGCGGCAGAGGTATCGCTGATTACAACACCGGAGGCCGTCACCATACGGGTGGATGATAGCGGTCCTGGTATTGAATCAGATAGAATTGAGGAGATGCTCCAACCATTCACACGCGGCGAAACGTCACGCAACCGCGAGACGGGCGGCGCTGGATTAGGCCTGACCATTACCCGCGCGATTGCGCAACAGCATGGCGGCGAACTGACTCTGTCCAACAAACCAGAAGGCGGCCTTCGGGCGGAAATACAATTGCCCCTGATCTGGTCACCCGCAGTCCGCTAAAAGCTAGTCAGCCCGATCACCACGCGGCCCCATTACCGCATCAAACCACCAATCAGATTGCGAACAAAGCGGCCTGCCAATGGACCCGCCAAATCGGTAGCGATGGAGCCGGCTACAGATGTGACGCCAGACTTCATCGGGTTGGCCCGGGATTTTTTGCCAAGCACCGCTGCGGCGGCGAGACTTGCGGCTGAGCCAGCGGCAACTTTCGTGCCCCGGCTAAGGGCTTTCTCCCACAGGCTTTTGCTTTTGCGGGACCGCTTGCCGACTTCTTCTACGCCCTTCTCTTCCACTTCCTTCGCGGTTTCTGCCGCGTCCACCGCTTTGGCCGCAAGAACCTCTTCAGCGCTTTCGCGGTCGACCTGCTCATCATACTTGCCCTCAACCGGGCTGATGGATTTGATGATCGCGCGTTCTTTCTTGGTCAGCGGGCCAAGCCGTGACCGTGGCGGTTTAATCAGGGTCCGCTGAACCACTGACGGTGCGCCGTCATCCATCAATGTCGATACCAAAGCCTCACCCACCTTTAGCTCGGTGATCGCTTCTTCGACATCCAGCTCCTCATTAATCCGGAAAGTATCGGCAGCGGCCTTGATTGCTTTCTTATCGCGCGGCGTAAAGGCGCGCAGTGCATGCTGCACCCGGTTACCCAACTGGCCCGCAACTTCTTCTGGAATGTCGATAGGGTTTTGAGTGACAAAAAACACACCGACACCTTTGGACCGGATCAAGCGAACGACTTGCTCAATCTTGTCTTCGAGCGCCTTGGGCGCATCATCAAACAACAAATGCGCCTCATCAAAGAAGAAGACGAGCTTCGGTTTTTCCGAATCGCCCACCTCGGGCAAAGTCTCAAACAATTCTGCCAGCAGCCACAAAAGGAAAGTCGCATAGAGCTTTGGGCTGCGCATCAATTTATCAGCGGCCAGAACATTGATGTAGCCGCGCCCTTGCTCATCCACTTGCAGAAAATCGTCAATTTCCAGCGCCGGTTCACCGAAAAACAAATCGGCGCCTTGGGCTTCAAAACTCAGTAATTGCCGTTGGATCGCGCCAACGCTCTGCTTGCTGACATTGCCATAGGTCGAAGACAGTTCTTTTGAATTCTGCGAAGCGTAAAGAAGGATCGCTTGCAGGTCTTCAAAATCGAGCAGGAGCAACCCGTTCTCATCCGCATATTTGAAGATGATCTGCAGGACCCCCTCTTGCGTATCGTTGAGGTCGAGCAAACGAGCCAGCAATAATGGGCCCATTTCGCTGATTGTGGTGCGGATTGGATGGCCTTGCTCACCAAACAAATCCCAGAAAATCGCAGGATTATCGGAATAGGCATAATTATCCATGCCCAGCTCTTTGGCGCGGCCTTCCAGTTTATCGGCATGCTTGAACGTCGGGGAGCCCGGCATTGCGATCCCCGATAGATCGCCTTTCACGTCAGCCACGAACACAGGCACACCGTTTGCAGAGAAGCTCTCCGCCATGCCTTGCAGAGTTACGGTTTTACCCGTTCCGGTTGCACCAGCGATAAGGCCGTGCCGATTGGCCCGGCCCAAATCTAGCGATTGCTGCTCGCCATTGCCGCCCAACCCCAGAAAAATACTGCCCATCGTCGTCATCTCCATCGCGGAATTTGCTATGTAACGGCTGTGGAGCAGCCCGGCATATGCGGTCAAGTACTCGACTTGCGCGTTTGACAAGCTAAGGCTGGATCCATGTCCGACCGGCACCCTTTTGTTTTGCTCGATGATGCCCGCGCCAGCGGCGGGGTCGACGCACATTTATTCACTGCGCCTGATCAGGTTTTTGTCGCAAGGCAAGCCGGGCAAGTCGCGGATATATTGGCGCAGGCTGATGCTGCACGAATCGCCACTGGCGGCACGCTTGCGGGGTATATCGCCTATGAAGCTGGCCTGGCTTTGGAAGGAAAGCTCTCTGCCACCGCCGCAGGTCGCAGCGGAGCCTCTGGTCCGCTAGTGTGGCTGGGATTGTTTGGCGAAGAACAGATCATCCCGCATGATGGTGTTGATGCATGGCTGACCGAACATGGCAGCGGCGAAGGATCGATCGGACCGCTTGATCCGCAAATCTCTGTCGGTGGCTATGCAGCAGCTTTTACCGCATTGCAGGAAGCCATCGCAGCAGGCGACATTTACCAAGCCAATCTTACATTGCCTTTGGCCGGTTCTTATCGCGGTGATCCGATATCTCTTTATCAGAAACTACGTCCCGCAGCGCAGGCAGGATATGGCGGGATGATTTTCGATGGGTCACATTGGCTGCTCAGCCTCTCGCCCGAATTGTTTTTCAGCCTCAAAGACAACGCAATCAAGGTAAAGCCGATGAAAGGCACTCGGCCACGGTCCGAAGACCGCCAAGAGGATGCCGCGTTGGCTGCAGATCTTGCGAATTCTGAAAAGGACAAGGCCGAAAATCTGATGATCCTGGACCTGATGCGCAACGATCTTTCCCGCGTCGCCGAGGCAGGCAGTGTTACTGTGGAAGCCCCCTTTGCGGTCGAAACCTATCCGACGGTCCATCAAATGGTGTCCTCTGTAAAAGCGACCCTGCAACCAGGGAAAGGCGCATCTGATCTCATTGGCGCAATATTCCCCTGCGGATCCATCACCGGGGCGCCCAAAATCCGTGCGATGGAACTTATCAGCGACACCGAACGGGATGCGCGCGGTCCCTATTGCGGCGCGATGGGCCGGATTAGCGCAAGCGGCGAAGCGGCATTCAATGTTGCGATCCGGACATTACGGTTGAATCCGATCGAGAATGATCAGGGTGATGCCATTCTGGGCGTCGGATCTGCCATCGTCGCAGATAGCGAACCGATGGCAGAATGGCGGGAAACGCTGATCAAAGGCGGTTTCGCCCGGCAAACCTCTCCAGAACACACAGCAGCGGCGTTTGATCTGATTGAGACCATGCGGTTTCACCCGGAACAAGGTATCGAGCTGCTTGAGCTGCATCTCGAACGTATGAAATCCAGCGCCGGGGAACTGGGTTTCAGCTTCGACCGCCACGGTGCCCGCAACCAAATCCACGCCTTATGCTTTGATTTGGAGACACCGGCGAAAGTCCGGCTGCTCTGCACCCGCTCCGGGGCTATCGCACTGGAAACGCAGCCGCTTGAACCCAATCTACAGCAGGCTCTGCAATGTATTGCGCTGCCCCTGCCCGTCGATACCGGTGACTGGCGGCTGCGCCACAAAACGTCACACCGGCATTTCTACGAGGAAGGGCTGTCTGTAGCCAAAGCCAGCCAAGCGGATGAAACAATCTTCATTCGCGATGACGGGTTGGTCACAGAGGGGTGCTGGACCAGCGTTTTTGTTGAACGCGATGGCGTTTTGCACACGCCGCCACTGGCGCTGGGCCTTCTGCCTGGTGTGATGCGCCGCTCGCTGATTGAAAGCGGCCGCGCTATCGAGACAGAACTAGCACTCAATGATCTTACCAATGGCTTCCTGCTCGGAAACGCAGTGCGCGGCCTGATGCCAGGAACACTCAAACCATGACTATCAAAACAACCATGAATGTGCCGATTACGGCAAAAATTCCGATCGTCTATGAAGATGGTGAAGCACTGGTGATCGACAAGCCAGCCGGGTTACCGGTTGATCCGCCCCGCAGCGGCGGGACCTGTCTGGCCGATTATTTCCATACACTAAAGCTGGGGTTCAAACGGCCGCCAATCGCAGTGCACCGCCTCGATACAGACACATCTGGCTGTCTCTTGCTTGCCCGCAACCCCAAGGCCGTGAAACGCTTTGCGATGGCATTTCAGGAACGATTGGTCGGGAAAATATATCTTGGCATCATAGCGGGCGAACTGTCTGATAGCGAAGGCACGATTGACCTTCCGCTTGGCAAAATTAGCAGCGCTGAAAAGGGATGGCGCATGGTGCGTGATGTCGATGGCAAGCCATCCGTGACCCATTGGCGGACCTTGGATGTAAAAGACGGGAACAGTCTGTTGGAATTCCGGCCAGAGACCGGCCGGACCCATCAAATCCGGGTCCACGCAGAAACTGGCTTAGGCGTACCTCTATTAGGCGACCCTGTGTATGGCCCTGTCCATGGCACACCCACCGGCGCAAAACGGACAATGCTGCACGCCTCCAAAATCACGGTGGAGCGGGACGGTAAGCCAGCAATCGAAGCGATGGCGCCAATGCCAGCCGACTTCATTGAACTCGGGTTCAGTGATGGATGATGTAGTTTCTCGGGCACTGGCGATCGTTGAGGAAAGCTTCATCACCAGCTCAGGGCCCGGGGGTCAAAATGTAAACAAGGTGGCGACAGCCGTACAGCTACGGCTCAATGTCTTTGCCTTGCGGCTCTCCCCCCCTGTATTTAATCGCTTGAAAGCAGCAGCCGGTTCACGACTGACATCCAAAGGGGAAATCGTGCTGACGGCGCGAAATTACCGTACTCAAGAAGCGAATCGCGACGATGCCAGAGCGCGCCTCTCCGCACTGCTTGAGGATGCTCAGAAAGAACCCAAAACCCGCAAGAAAAGCCGCCTGAACCGGGTCGGCAAGGAAAAGCGGATCAAGGCGAAAAAGAACCGCGGCACAATCAAAGCAGGGCGCGGGAAAGTTCAGTTCTAATCACCAAGTCACCCGGCAGGCCTGTGTAGGCGCAGAATGCTTGACATTTTAGGGGCTTTACCCCATTTGGCGCGGCTTGAAGGGCGGCAACCCCACCATACGGGTGCGCCGCCTGTTTGTTTTTCGGCCCTGATTCGGGCTTTAGCGATTTTTAGGATACCGTCATGGCGAAGCCAGCAACCGTCAAGATCAAGCTCGTCTCGACTGCAGACACGGGTTTTTACTACACAACCAAAAAGAACCCACGCAACATCACTGAGAAGATGACCTTCCGCAAGTATGACCCCGTTGTGCGTAAGCACGTCGAGTTCAAGGAAGCCAAAATCAAGTAATGCGATATCGCCAAGATATCGTTGTCTGAACAATGATATGTGCGATAATTCAGTGACGGTTCAATTCTCTGCCGCTATTGGCCGAGCTATGACTATTGCTTCAAAAATTCTTCGCAAGCCGGTTCGCACAGCCTGTGCGGCCGCGTTGATGTTGCTCGCACCAGCGGCAATGATCGCTCCCGCCGCTCCTGTGGCTGCAGCGAGCAACAACTTGGACGGTGCAGTCGACGCGCTTCGATCCATCACCACCATGACTGCTGACTTCACTCAGACAGACCGGCAAGGCCAAGCCATCAGCGGTGTCATGACATTGAAAAGCCCTGGAAAAATCCGGTTTCAATATCAGGATGGTGTACCACTGTTGGTGGTTTCCAACGGCAAGTCACTCACCTTGGTTGATTACGAGGTAAATCAAGTACAGCGCTGGCCAATCCGCAACTCTCCTCTCGGAGCATTGCTCGATCCGAAGCGCGATATCGCAAAGTTCGGCAAGTTGATCGATACCGGGCGCAGTGATGTGTTGAGTGTTGAGGTTCGCGATCCAAACCGGCCCGAATTCGGTGTCATCACATTGATCTTCATAAAAAAGGCCTCCGCACCCGGCGGATGGCAGCTTACCAACTGGGTGGCTCTTGATTCGCAGAATCACAGAACAACAGTCCGGTTGCGCAATCACAAATACGGCATGGCCGTATCCGACAAGCGATTCACATATCGTGACCCTCGCCGGTCAACCCGTCGCAGGTAATCGTCGATTCGCGGGCAGCCAGTGGCCAGATTGCGACGGGCTGCCCGGGCCTGTTCATGAGACGGAAAGCCAGCCCGGCTTATTCTGATTTTACAAAGCGGCTGGAGTCGGGTTCCCCCCTGTTATCCTAGACTCCGGTTAGATAGCCGCCTTGTACAGCGTGACGAACGCTAAGACGGAACCCTCGCGCCAATGCCCCCGGCGCGGGGGTTTTCCTGTCTAACAATGGACTTTTCACGATCCGACGAGCCAATTGCCTGCATCAGATAGACAGATCGCGCTGCTCCGCCTATCGCCCCACTCATGGTTTCAGTTGCATCTTGGAATATCAATTCCGTCCGCCTGCGTATGCCGATTGTAGAGCGTTTCCTGAAGGAACACGCCCCGGATGTTTTGTGTTTGCAGGAAATCAAAACGGTCGAAGAAACTTTCCCGTTCGAAGCCTTCAATGCATTGGGCTACACCTATCACGCGGTTCACGGCCAGAAGGGATATCACGGCGTGGCAACAGTCAGCCGCATCCCAATGCAGGAATATAGCCGTCACGATTGGCAAGCCAACGGTGAAGCCCGCCATGTTGGGGTTGAGCTCACCGGGCGCGGCCTGGGGCCGGGCCAAGATATGGTGATCGAGAACGTATACGTGCCGGCGGGGGGCGATGTGGCCGATCGTGAGGTCAATCCGAAGTTCGGACAGAAGCTCGATTTTCTTGGCCGCATGACCGACTGGGCTGGTTCAATCGAACGCCCGACATTGATTGTCGGAGATTTCAACATCGCGCCGCTCGAAAGTGATGTGTGGAGCCACAAGCAATTGCTGAAGGTCGTCAGCCACACCCCTTTAGAAGTGGAAACGCTCGCGCGCTTCCAAGCGGCCCATAATTGGACCGATATAGGCCGCGAATTCATCAAAGCTCCCGACCGCTATTTCAGCTGGTGGAGCTATCGATCGAAAGACTACCGGGTTGGCGACCGCGGTCGCAGGCTCGATCATATGTGGGCCTCCCCAGCATTGGCGAATACAGCCTCCGCACATCGCATTCATGAAGATTGCAGAGGGTGGGAGAAGCCCTCAGACCATATTCCGTTAGTGACGGAGTTCGATCTCTGACTGCGAAAACGCCCAGCCCTTCCCGCCGGGTGGCCCGCGCAATTGATGCGCTGCGTCACGGCTGGCCTATTACCCTTGGCAGCGGCACCGTTTTGTTGCCTGTAGAAACCGGGGTGGCTGTGGAAGCTAACGCCTCCCGGATGCTTATCTCCTGCGCGAGAGCAGCGACACTTAAGCTCGCCAATCAGCGGGATGCGGCCGCGCCGCATGCCCCGGTTATTATTCGCGCGGCTGAGCCACTCTCGCTTCAAAATGCCCGGCCCATTGCTGATCCTGCGCTTGATCTGGCGCATCCTATGAAGGGGCCGTTCAAAGCCGAACCGATCATTTGGGAAGATGATGCAGTAGCCGCGATGGAGCTGGCGCGTCTGGCGGGAATTCTGCCTGCCTTCCTAGTCAATCCGGACAATGCCGGGGAGGCAGAATTTGTGCACTCCGGCGACCTTGGTGATTGGAGTGACACGGTACAGCTAACGCTTGCCACACGGGCACGTTTACCAGTTAGCGCGCAAACCGATGCCGAGATCATAGCCTTTCGTAGCGCCAATGACATGCGCGAACATGTCGCGTTGATTATCGGTGAGCAAAGCGCGGACAGAGAACCCCTTGTTCGGCTCCATTCAGAATGTCTGACCGGCGATGTGCTTGGCAGCTTGAAATGTGATTGCGGCCCGCAATTGGACGCGGCTCTACACGCAATGGCTGACGAAACCGAAAGCCGCGGATGGGGCATATTGCTCTATATGCGACAAGAAGGCCGCGGGATCGGGCTGGTCAACAAGCTCCGCGCGTATAATTTGCAAGATCAGGGGTTTGACACAGTTGATGCCAATCAGCGGTTGGGACTGCCGGATGAGGCACGTGATTTTCGGGTGGCGGCACGGATGCTGGAATTGCTTGGTGTTCAGTCGATCAAGCTGATGACCAATAATCCGAAAAAGGTTGATGCCCTGAGCAGCGCCGGCATTATCATTTCCGAGCGTGTTCAGCATCAGCTCCCCGATAATCCGCATAATCGCCGCTATCTCGCAACGAAACGGGACCGTTCAGGGCACTTACTCACATGACAAAAACGGCAACCCATGAAATCGCCATCCGGCACGAGCAGCCAGAAGACGTAAATGCCATTTATGCGCTAACCGAAGCAGCTTTCAGAACAATGCCGTTTAGCGATGGCGACGAACATCATTTGGTCAATGGCTTACGGAATGATGGCGATTTGACACTATCTCTGGTCGCCGAAAGCAATGACAAGGCCATCATTGGCCACATCGCATTCTCCCCAGTGACGATTAGCGATGGAACGCAGAACTGGTACGGATTGGGGCCAATATCTGTGATCCCGCTAAAGCAAAGTTTTGGGATTGGGTCTGCATTGGTCAATCGCGGCATTGCTGAAATGGAGCAGCGCGGCGCGCGCGGAATTATCCTGCTCGGAAGTCCGGAATATTATTCACGCTTTGGTTTCGAGCATGATCCGGAACTGCAATATCCCGGGCCGCCAGCCGAATATTTTCAGCGATTGGTGATAAGCGGAGATCGGCCCAGCGGTATCGTCCAATATGCAAAGGCTTTTAGATAAGCAGGTTTACAGCCAAGTGCCCAAGGCCTGTCCCATGCGAACGACACTGCCCGATACCAAGGCGTCATCCCAGGCCATTGCGCCCGGTTCAAACAAAAGAATGACAGTGGAACCAAGCAGGAAGCGGCCCATTTCATCGCCAGCCTCGAAAATCTGTGGCTGGGAAACGCCTGACCCGAAGGTCTGCGTCGCCACCCTCTTTTGATGAGGGGTCACCAACCCGCCCCACACAGTCTCGATACTTGCAACGATCATCGCGCCGACCATAACGCTGGCCATCGCTCCCCGAGGGGTTGCAAAGACCGACGAAAGTCTCTCATTTCGGGCAAATAGGCGCGGTACATTCTCTGCCGTCACTGTGTTCACAGAAAACAGATCTCCGGGGACATATGTCGTACTCTCCAGCGTTCCGGCGGCTGCCATGTGGACCCGGTGATAATCGCTCGGCGAAAGATAGATCGTCGCGAAATTCCCACCTTCAAAACGCTGCGCGAGTTCAGCATCCCCTCCAAGCAGTTCAACGGCGCTATAGCTTTGGCCTTTAGCCTGAAAAATTCGTCCGTCCTCAATAGAACCGATCTGGCTGACTGCACCGTCGGCAGGACAGAGAACGCTGGTAGTCGCATCTGCCAAAGGCCGCGCATCCGGTTTCAGTGCGCGCGTGAAGAAATCGTTGAAATTACGGTACTGGCCTTCGGGCCGCTCCGCCTCCGCCATGTTCACTTTATACGACTGAATGAATTTGCCGATCAGCCGATCTCGCAGCCAAGGCCGTTCACTGCGCGCGACAGCCCCCGCCAGCTTGGATAGCCCGTGCTGCGGCAATATATATTGCAGCCAAATAAACAGTCGGTCGAACATACTGGTATCCCATTGGCGTAAGTCGCGGAATGCCCCCGTTAGGCGGCACTGGGAGTCTGTTCAATCTATTCTGAAGGGACGGTGTGCGTCTTACCGGCGCTCAAACCGGCTTAGGCCGGACCCAAGGTTGTTCGGGCCGATATCCAGATTGGCACCAGACCAATCCGCCACGAAAATAGTATTGCGGCGAACGTTGGGGGCCAAACGGGCATCATTGCCAGCAATCTGCAAGCCGTCAGAGCTATGCAATTTTTGCTCCGCACCAACTGCGATAAACGCGGAGTAGTTTTCTTTGCTCTGGCCCTGAACGAACCAATTATTGGTAATCTGGCCTGTAGCTCCAGCTGGTAAATCGATCATATAGTTGGTCGAGCTACCGGCGGAATCGTCGAAACTGGATGACGCCACGTCAACACGTTTTGCGCGTGCTTTGACGTAATGCCCGCCGCGGCCTTTTTCGAACCTGCTGCGCGTGACCCGAAGGTGGCCGTAATCGCCAATGTAGATAGAATGGGCACAACCGCCCGCGCCTTCGCATGTGCCAAGGCCAGAGAATGTCGATTTGTCGATAACAATCCGCCCATTCGCGTCGTTGCCGGTCAGAATGCCTTGCTGGCTATCCAGGAACCAGCTTTGGGCGACCGTGAGATTACCCTGTTCCAAGCGAATGCCGGCACCATTAAAGTCGGCCACCGCCATCCGGCGGAACACAAGGCCCGAAACATTGGCTTCGCGGCCGCGCAAGACCAACGCTGCCTTGCCCTCACACGTTACGCCTTCAAAAATGGCCTGCCCCGGTTGGGATGCCATATATGATATTGAACCGGCGGATTGCACCGCACATTGGCGATGAGTTCCGGCCGCAACGGCAATCGTGCCTGTACCGCCGCCAATCGCATCGACGGCATCTTGTAGAGTGCTAAATCCGCGCCCCGTCTCTACGACGGTAAACGCCGCCCTATCCTGCGCAAATACTGCGGCAGCTGGGATAGCAGCAACAGCCAGTGCGGCGAGTACGCCGATCAGTTTAATCGAAGGGCGAGCGGGCGATGTGCGTGCAAAGTTTTCCATGCGGACCGGCGTAGTACGAAAGGGTTAACGCTCCGCTAACGCTTTTGATGGCTGCGCTAGGTCAAAATTGCCTGATAACGGCCAGAAAATCATCACCATAGGCGTCGAGTTTTTTCTTACCAACGCCGGTGATGCTGGACATATCGGTCAAATTGGCGGGACGTTGCAGCGTAAATTCTCGCAAAGTGGCGTCATGAAAGATTACATATGGCGGCACACCCAAGCTTGCCGCCAGTTCGCGGCGCTTCTCCCTAAGCGCCTCGAACAGCGGATTCCCCACTGGGTTCGCAGTGCTCCCGCCTCTTCCGCTGCGGCGGGACCGTTTGGGCGGGATGACGATTTCGACCTCTTGCTGGCCCTTCAGAATTGCTTTCGCGTCACCCGCCAAAGCCAACCCGCCATGTTCAGTCGCAACCAGCGCACCGCGCGCTTGCATTGCCCGAGACAACGGTTGAAGCAATTGTGCCTCCTCGGGCTCAACGATGCCATAAACACTCAGAGAGTCGTGGCCCTTTTGGGCGATACGGTCGTCTCTGCTGCCGGTCAGGACTTTTTGCAGATGTCCAAAGCCAAAACTCTGGCCCGTTCGGTAGACTGCGGAAAGCAGTTTGCGGGCTGTTTCGGTCACGTTGGTAACGTCTGGCGGATTGAGACAATTGTCGCAATTACCGCATCCATCGGGCGGGCTTTCACCAAAGTGCCTCAATAGAACCGCGCGCCTGCATTTCGGGGTTTCGACCAAGGCCGCCAGCATATCCAGCCGTGCCCGCTCATCGTTGCGCCGTTCTTCTGGCAATTCACTCAGCCGCTGGCGCGCTTGAGCGAAATCCCCTGCCCCCCAAAACAGCATCGCTTTGGCAGGGTCACCGTCACGCCCGGCACGGCCTGTCTCCTGATAATAGGCCTCGATAGATTTAGGAATGCCGGCATGCGCAACAAAACGCACATCTGGCTTATCGATCCCCATTCCAAAAGCGATCGTCGCGACAATCACAATATCTTCTGATGCCACAAATGCTGCCTGATTTGCGGCGCGTTCTTCAACGGGCAGCCCCGCATGGTAGGGCAGCACTGTACGGCCGGTAGCGGCGGCTAGTTTTTCTGCCAGATCCTCCACCTTGCGGCGGGTTGGCGCGTAGACAATGCCGGGGCCAGAAATTTCTTCCATAATCGCGGTCACTTGTCGCACCGGATTGTCCCGGTGGTGAATAGTGTACTGAATGTTGGGCCGATCAAATCCGGCCAATACCAGCCCTTCCTTTGGGATGCCCAATTGCCCCAGAATATCGCGGCGTGTGCGCTCGTCCGCAGTCGCCGTCAGCGCCAGTCTGGGCACGTCAGGGAACTGGTCCATCAAATGCTGCATCTGACGATAGTCCGGCCGGAAATCATGCCCCCATTCTGAAACGCAGTGTGCCTCGTCAATCGCAAACAAAGCCACTGGTGAGGCAGTTAAAAAGTCGGCAAATTGTGGTTGGCTGGCCCGTTCCGGAGCGACATAGAGCAAGTCCAACTGGCCCGCACGGAACGCATCCATAGTCTCTCGCCAATCCGCATCAGCGCTGGTGAGTGTGGCTGCACGTATACCGTTCGCCTGGGCTGATCGTAGCTGGTCATGCATCAGAGCGATCAAGGGCGAGATTACTACACATGTCCCTTCCAGCATAATGGCGGGCAATTGATACGTCAGCGACTTACCCGCACCCGTCGGCATCACGGCCAACGTCGATTGCCCATCCAAAATCCGCCTGAGCACATCCGTCTGCCGACCACGGAAACGGTCAAACCCGAACACGTCCCGCAGCGTTGAACGCGCCCTGTCCAGCGCAGGGAAGTCTGTCTCAGCAAGTTCGGAATCCGCCGCCATAAGCCGCTCCATGCCAGACAGAACCGGCCCCGTGAATCCCGTTACCCACATATTTGGCCTTTGCCCTGACGGCATGCGCGTCTAAGACCCCCGAGTCGCTAGCGCAGCCAACATGGCACAGCGCTGCGACAACAAGTTTCAGTAAGGGAGCATACACATGAAAAAATTCGCATATGTCGCATTCGCCTCAACCGCCGCTCTGGCACTCGCCGCTTGCGGTAGCGCTGATGACGCATCAACAGACGCCGAAGCAGAAACAGTAGAAGCCGCTGCTGACACAGCAATGGAAGAAGTTGCTGAAGGCGAAGAAGTCGCTGCTGAAGCCGCTGGCGAAGAAGCTGTCGCAGAAGAAACAGGCGCTAGCGAAGCTGTTGCAGCCGAAGCAGAAGGCGCTGGTGATGCAGCCGCTGCTGCTGCTGCTGACGTCGAAGCCGCTGTGAAAGCAGAAGCTGACAAAGCAATGGAAGCTGGCAAAGAGGCTGCCAAAGAAAAGGCCGGCCAGATGATGGAAAAAGCTGCAGACGCTGCAAAAGACAAAATGTAAGCACTGGCTCAGCCTTTGCTGAGAAATATAAAGCGGGCGAATTGCATCAGCGATTCGCCCGCTTTTCCTTTGGTGAAATGCCGCTATGGTGGGGCGATGAACAAGATTTTACCCCTCGCTGGATTGCTACTATCGGCCACCGCAGCGCTCACTGCGTGCGGCTCCTCAGACAATGATCCTGGCCCCGGCGGCGTTAGCGTCGGTGAAGCAAAAGCGCTCGACGAAGCTGCTGAAATGATCGAAGCGAAAAGACTGCCGCAAGATGCAGCGACCGGCGAAAATGACAGCGGCGACGGTAACAATACCGCCAGCGAATAAAGTCGGCCGCAATACTAAAAATTGTGAATTACGAGAGAGGATCGCCCGATGGTCAATGCAGGCATGGACCCTGAAATCTTCAGTCAATTTATCGATCAGCTGCAACGCTATGTGCGCGAAAGACTGATCCCAGCAGAAGATGATGTTATCGCAAATGATGCGATCCCGGATGAACTGGTCAACGAAATGCGCGAGATGGGGCTATTCGGACTGACGATGCCTGAAGAATATGGCGGATCGGGCATGAACATCCCGCAATATGTCGAAACCATCCGCGTATTGAGCTATGCTTTGCCTGCCTATCGTTCCATCACCTCGATCAACTTGGGCATGGTGTGTTCCGCACTCAAAAACTCCGGCACCGAAGAGCAGAAAAGTGAATGGTTGCCGCGTTTGGCTGCGGGCGAAATTGCCTGTTTCGGGCTGACAGAACCCGGCTCTGGATCAGACAGCGCGGCAATGGCCACGACCGCCAAGCGTGACGGAAATGGCTATGTCCTCAACGGATCAAAGCGTTACATCACCAATGCACCGCACGCTAAGCTGGGCCTGATCATGGCGCGCACTAACGACGAGGCGCTTCCAAAGAACGCCCATGTCAGTGCCTTTCTGGTCGACATGGAAAGCGCGGGCATCTCGGTTGGGAAACCCGACCGCAAAATGGGTCAGGCGGGTAGCCATATTGCCGATATCTATCTGGACGATGTCAAAGTCCCCGGCAACGCCCTGCTCGGCGGCGAAGAAGGGCGCGGTTTCGCCACGGCCATGCAAAGCCTGGATAATGGGCGGCTTTCAGTAGCCGCGGCAAGCTGCGGCTATGCCCGCCGCATTCTGGATACGGCCGTCAAATACGCCAATGAACGCAAAGCCTTTGGTGAACCCATCGCGCAATTCCAGCTGGTTCAAGCAATGCTGGCTGACAGCGAGGCGGAGATTTACGCTGGCGAATGTATGCTCCGCGATTCAAGCGCCAAAGCCAACGAAGGCAAGGCGATCATCGAATGTGCCAGCACCAAAATGTTTGCTTCCGAAATGTGCGGCCGCGTGGCTGATCGCTGTGTCCAGATACATGGCGGGGCCGGTTATTTGGCAGAATATGAAGCAGAGCGGTTCTTTCGCGATAGCCGTATCTACCGCATTTACGAGGGAACCACGCAGATTATGCAATTGGTAATTGCCAAGCAAATGCTCCGTAACTTTGCAGCTGGAGTCAGCGCTTAATGTACCAGCTATTGAGCGGCCTATCGGTCATTGAAGTTTCCAGCTTTGTCGCATCCCCCACGGCCGGCCTATATTGCGCGCAGATGGGTGCAGAGGTCATCCGGGTCGATCAGATTGGCGGAGGGCTGGATTATGACCGGTATCAGTTAACCGAAGAAGGCCGGTCGCTCAGTTGGGAAAACCTCAACCGCGCGAAAAAGAGTGTCGCGCTGGATATGCGAAAATCTGAAGGGCGCGAATTGGTTCAGGAACTCGCAGCCAAAACAGGTCAGCTGATTACCAATGTCCCGGAAAAAAGCTTTCTCAGCCATGCCAAGCTGAAAGAAGCGCGCGAAGACATTATCACGGCCCGCATTATGGGTTGGGGCGATGGCCGCCAGGCAATGGATTTCACTGTGAATGCTGCCAGCGGTTACCCGCTGATGACCGGCCCTGCAGACTGGGATCCCGACACTGCCCCGCCGGTTAATCAGCTGCTGCCAGCATGGGACTTTATCTGCGGCGCCTATACCGCTTTTGCGCTGCTTGCTGCGTTGCGTCACCGCGATATGACCGGCGAAGGCAGCGAATTGCGTATTCCCCTAGGTGATGTAGCGATCGGCACAGTCGCCAATTCCGGAGCCATGGCGGAGATGCTCTATCGCGGTAGCGACCGGCAGCGGCTGGGCAACGCCATTTGGGGCGCATTCGGGCGCGACTTTATGAGCCGCGACGGCAAGCGCTTTATGGTCGCAGCTTTGACCGCCAAACAGTGGGCCGGCCTGGTCGAGGCCTTTGATGTCGGACAGCAGGTGGCGGCCATTGAAGCAGCCCACTCAGTCGACTTTACCACCAGCGATCACAACCGCTTCACCCACCGCGATGAATTGTTCGCTCTATTCCAAAGCGTCGCGGATACCATGGATTATGATGCGCTGGCCGACAGGCTGGCCAAAGCAGGCACCACTTTCGAGCGGTACCGCACCATGTATGAAACCGCGAATGACCCCGATCTGGTTCACGACAACCCGCTATTCGGCACGTCTCCACACAACCCAAGCGGCTTTGAATATCCCGCAGCGGGGCCCTTCGCCAATATGCCGGAACGGGAACGCGGTGCGCCGCATCCTGCACCCTATCTGGGGGCCAATAGCGAAGAAATACTGGCAGAAAGACTGGGGCTTGGATCAGGAGCCATAGGAAAATTGATGGATAGTGGCATCGTCGCTGGAAGCGATAAGGAATAGATATGACACTCAGACGCGTTGCGATCGCCCATCCGCTAAGGACACCTGTTGGAAAATTTCTCGGCTCGCTGGCACCGTTGGAGGCGGGCGCGTTGGGCGCGATCATTCTGAAGGCGCTGATAGAGCGCAGCGGGATTGATCCGGCGCGGGTCGATGATGTGGTTTTCAGCCAAGGGTATGGCAGCGCGGAGGCCCCCGCGATTGGCCGGTGGAGCTGGCTTGCCGCGGGCTTGCCCATCGAAGTCCCCGGCTATCAATTGGATCGGCGCTGTGGCTCGGGCCTGCAAGCTGTGATCAACGCTGCGATGATGATCCAAACCGGCGCTGCTGATGTCGTGGTGGCAGGCGGCGTGGAAAGTATGTCCAATGTCGAGCATTACTCCACCGATATCCGCAAAGGCATTCGCTTTGGTGATCTCAAATTCCACGACCGGCTAACGCGCGGCCGGTTGATGAGCCAACCGATCGAACGCTTCGGCGTGATCAGCGGCATGATCGAAACCGCGGAAAACCTCGCCAAAGATTACGCAATCAGCCGCGAGGCATCTGATGCCTACGCTGTACGCAGCCACCAGAACGCGGCTGCAGCTTGGGCCGCCGGGAAATTCGATGCGCAATTGGTGCCGGTGGAAATACCACAGCGCCGGAGTGATCCGGTTACCTTTGCTCGTGACGAAGGCTTCCGTGCGGATGCGAGTATGGACAGCCTTGGCGCATTGCGCGCGATCGAAGGCAAAACCAATCCCGATGCCGTCGTCACCGCTGGTAATGCCAGCCAGCAAAACGACGCGGCAGCCGCCTGTCTGGTGGTTGCCGAAGACAAGCTTGAAGAACTAGGTCTTGAACCCTTGCTGTGGTTCGATAGCTGGGCAGCGGCCGGTTGCGATCCTTCAAGAATGGGTATCGGCCCCGTGCCAGCCGTTGATCGCCTGTTCGGGCGCACCGGCAAATCATGGAGCGATGTTGATCTGGTCGAACTGAACGAAGCCTTCGCCCCGCAAGTACTGGCCGTGCTGAAGGGCTGGGGCTGGAGCGACACTGACAGCCGGATGGATATGCTCAACGTCAACGGTTCGGGTATCTCGCTCGGCCACCCGATTGGCGCGACTGGCGGTCGTATTCTTGCCGATATGGCGCACGAAATGCACCGCCGGGATGCACGCTTCGGCTTGGAAACCATGTGCATCGGCGGCGGACAGGGCATTGCGGCATTGTTTGAACGGGCAGTTTAATCCGGCCCGTCAAAAAGCCATCTTACTCGACCGGATAGTTCTCAATCGGTTTCAACACGTCGTAACTCTCTTCAATTGGATCGTGCCCCAAATCCGGGAATACCAGTTCAGGCGGGTCAATATGCGTATCGGGCAACCGGTCGAGCAGGTCGCGGACCAGTGTTAATCGCCCCCGTTTTTGATCGTTGAAATCCACCAAAGTCCACGGAGCATGGTCGCTATGCGTTGCCGCCAGCATGGCCTCTCGCGCCTTGGTATAGGCATCATATTGTTCGCGCGCGGCGAGATCGATAGGGGAAAGTTTCCAGCGTTTCAGCGGGTCTTCCAGCCGTTCTGCCAGCCGCTCTTCCTGCTTTTCCTGATCCGTCGTCAGCCAGTATTTGAACAATAAAATACCGTCATCGGTCAGCAGTTTTTCAAATGTTGGCGCCTCTTTCAAAAACCGCTCGACCTTCGCATCATCGGTGAAGCCCATCACTTTTTCCACGCCCGCGCGGTTATACCAGCTGCGGTCAAACAGAACGATTTCCCCGGCAGCCGGCAAGTACGCTGCGTAACGCTGGAAATACCACTGAGTCATTTCCTGCTCATTGGGTTTGGCGAGCGCAACAATCTTGCATTGGCGCGGATTGAGACGCTGGCTGACCGCGCGGATCGCACCGCCTTTGCCCGCCGTATCGCGCCCTTCAAAAATCACGCAAATCCGCGCGCCTGTGTGCCGTGCCCAACGCGCCATCGCGACCAGTTCTTCCTCCAACGGCTCGAGCAGTTTGTCGTATTCCTTGCGCTTTAGCTTGGCCAATGCATCTCTCCCTATATCTGCAGCGCTTGTAACAGGTGACGTGAACTGCCGCAGATGGTATCGAATGAAACTATGGTGAGCATAACAGAAACTCCGACCGATTTTACCACCCTGCCCGACATGTCGGCAGATATTTTCACGGCGCCGTTACAGAAGCCGGCACATTTAGGGTCTGATTGGCTTGAGCCGAAACAGGCAGATTACAGCTCGGCAGATCATGCGATCTGGGACGAGCTGTTTGCACGGCAGATGGCAGTTTTGCCGGGACGCGCCGCGACGGCCTTTATTGAGGGGCTGGACAAGCTTGATCTAAGCCGCGGCGGTGTGCCAGAATTTGGTCGTCTTTCAGAAGAATTGGACAGATTGACCGGATGGAGCGTGGTGCCCGTGCCCATGCTGATCCCTGATCATGTGTTTTTCTGGCATTTGGCCAACCGGCGCTTCCCAGCCGGGAATTTCATCCGCACCCGCGAGACGTTCGACTATATTCAGGAACCGGACGTGTTTCATGATGTGTTTGGCCATGTGCCGATGCTGACCGATCCAACCTATGCCGATTATATGCAGGAATATGGCAAGGCAGGGTGGAAAGCGATGAAATATAACCGCCTGAAAGCCCTGGGTGCGCTCTATTGGTACACAGTCGAATTCGGCCTAATCATGGAAGGCGACGATGTCCGGGCCTATGGCGCTGGCATCCTATCCGGACCAACCGAAGCGAAATTCGCGGTGGAAGCAGAAAGCCCCAACCGGATCATGCTCAATGTCGACCGCGTGATGCGCACCGATTACGTCATTGATGATTTGCAGCCGACCTATTTTGTGATCGAGAGCTTTGCGGATTTGTTCAAACAAACCGTCGAACGTGATTTTGACCGGCTATATAAGAATTTGCCGCCAGCGTTCACTTACGCCAATTCTGCGGTGATTGACGTCGATTATGTGGTGAACCGCGGGACGCAGGAATATCTGCTGCGCGGGGGCAGAGGCAGCGGCGCGAAGCCCGTTTAGAATATCCAGAACAAGGCCACGCCCATCACAACCCGGTAAATCACAAAGACCATCATCGATGCCTTCTTCAAGAAGTTCATCAAGAACGCCATCGTCAAAAACGCAGCGATGAAGGTCAGTACACCGGCAACTAAGGCGTCCCACGCAAGAGCGGTGCCGGCTTCGAAAATCTCCGGCACAATCAGAACGCCTGCACCCGCCACCGCGGGGATGGATAGCAAGAAAGAGAAACGCGCTGCCTCGACCCGTTTATAGCCAAGGGCGCGGGCTGCGGTCATCGTAACACCTGAACGGCTGGTACCCGGAATGATCGCCAGAGCCTGTGCAAGGCCAACGATCAGACCATCACGCCAGCTCATATCTTCAAAGACCTTGATCTCTTTTCCGACCCAATCAGCGATGCCCAAAAGAATCCCGTAAAAAATCAGATTGAACGCGATCAAATCAATAAAACGGATCGAGCTCATCAAGTCGCCATCGATAATTTCGATCCCGAACACATTGCTTGCAAGGCCGTTGAACACGCCCATTTTGATCGACAGGCCAAAGACCACGGCCGGAATTGTGCCCAGGGCAATCCACCAGAACAATTTTCGTTCAGCAGGGGCGTTAGGGGCGCTTGCTCCGACACCGATACTGGCGAAGCCGCCCCGCGCCAAAACCACCACATCTTTGAAGAAATAGACGATAATCGCCAGCAATGACCCGACGTGGACAGCCACATCAATCAGCGGTCCTTGATCCGGTAAGTCGGTAAGATAGGGGATCAGGATCAAATGCCCAGAGGAAGAGATGGGCAAAAATTCGGTAATACCCTGCACTAGGGCAATCAGGATTTGCTGGAAAAGGGTCATGCGGGGCGAAACACTTTCATACAGGCCAAACGTTCTTCACGCTTGATAATCGAAGTGCTGCCTTCGCAATGAAGGCGGGCAAGTCAAGACCCTAAGCGATCTCAGCCCGCCCGCCTACACGCAAAATTACCAAATGCGGACGCGTTCTTCTGGCGGAATATACATTGCGTGGTCTTCAGTAACACCGAACGCTTCGTACCAAGCATCCATTTGACGCACGACACCATTTACGCGGAATTCTTCCAAACTGTGCGGTCCAACCCGGATGCGTTGGCGCATCGATTCTTCGCGATTCTGCGAACGCCATACCTGCGCCCAAGCGAGGAAGAAGCGCTGATCACCGGTCAGCCCGTCAATCACGGGAGCCTCTTCACCATTCAAGGCCAGTTTATAAGCACGATAGGCGAGGCTGAGACCGCCCACATCACCAATGTTTTCGCCCAAGGTGAGACGGCCATTGAGGCATGTAGTGCCATCATCAAGCGGGCAGAACTTGTCATATTGCGCTGCCAGCTTATCGCCGCGCTCTTTAAAGTTGGCCAGATCTTCCGGCTGCCACCAATTACGCAGCTTGCCGGTCCCGTCACTCTTGGCGCCTTGATCGTCGAAACCATGACCGATTTCGTGACCGATAACACCGCCGATTGCGCCATAATTGACGGCCAGATCCGCAGAGATGCCAAAGAATGGCTGCTGCAAAATCGCTGCCGGGAATGCGATCTCGTTCTTGGAAGGGTTGTAATAGGCATTTACCGTTTGCGGCAACATGCCCCACTCAGTCCGATCAATTGGCTTCCCTAATTTGCTGACATTGTCTTTTAATGCCCATGCTGCTGCCGACATACGGTTGGCGAGCGGATCATCACCGACAATCATCAAGCCTTCATAGGTTTCAAGATTGTCGCGGTAGCCGATTTTCGGATCGAAGCTGGCCAGCTTAGCCCGTGCTTCCACCTTGGTCGCTTCGCCCATCCATTCCAGCTCGTCGATACTTTGGCCCATCGCTGTCCGCAAATTGGCGACCAGCTCGTCCATGGCTTTTTTGTTTTCCGGCGGGAAATACCGTTCAACATAAGACTTGCCTAGCACTTCGCCCAAATGGCTTTCTGTCTCAGAAATCGCCCGCTTCCAACGTTCCCGCTGTTCCGGCTGGCCGCGCAATGTACGACCATAAAAAGCGAAGTTCGCTTCATCGAAACGGGTCGGTAAAACGCCCGAATTACCGGAGAGGAAACGGGCAGCGGTCCAAGCTTGCAATGTGGCGACATCCGTTTCGGCCAGTAACGCGAACATACCCGGCGTGCCTTTGCCAATTTTGGCAAGCGTCGCCTCATCAAGACCCAATTCCTTCGCGCGTTCGGCACTTGGCGGAACTTGTGTCAGAACAAATTTTTCGGATGCGTCCATACCGGTTTCTTGCAGCATCGTCGCCACCGGGAAATCGCCGGCCAGAGCGACCAGCTCTTCTGCAGAGAAAGATGTGTAGCTGAGGTCACGGTTACGGCGTACCGCCCGGTCCCACGAAATGTCCGAGGCAATTCTATTTTCAAAGTTGTAAACAGCTGACGCGGTGGCATCGGGATCTCCATAACCCGCCTCTTTGAAAAGAAACGAAAGATAGGCCCGGTAATCCTTCTGGATGCCGCGGCCTTTTTCGCTGTCGTCCGAATAATATGTCCGGTCAGGCAAACCCAAACCACCAGAAAAGACGTAAACCGTGTAAGTGTCCGGCTGTTTTTGATCGACAGTCACAAAGCCACCCACCGGGGAATTGTAACCCGGCTTGCTCCACACAGAAGCCAGCTTTTCAAGCGAGGTGGCTGCGAATATTTCACTCAGATACGGGTAGGCCGGGGTCAAGCCAGCGGCATCAATCGCATCGGTATCATAGAACGCGTTATAAGCGTCCACGATGCGGCGTTCGCTGCTTCCTGCAGCTGGCTGTGCAGCCACAAGTTCATCAACCAATGTCTTCACATCGGATGTCGACTTCTCCCGCAGGAGATTGAAGGCTCCGAACCGAGAATATTGCGGCGGCAAGGGATTGGCCTTGAGCCATTTGGAATTCACATGAGCGAAAAAGTCATCTCCAGGATGGATCGTGTTATCAATCAGATCCGGATCCACACCCCATTCGCCAAAGCTCATGGTTGGTGTTGCGACCTCAGCCGCCTCTTCTCCGCCTTCGGTCTCAGCCGTTTCAGCCAAAAACTCAATCGTCCCGTGATCGTGGTCATGCTCATCAGCGATAGCGGGGGCGGTGATGGCCAGAGCCAAAGCGCTTGTGCCAACGGCAAGAAAATTCCGTATCATATTGTTTTGCTCCCAAGGGCGATCAGCGCCCTAAATTTTAAGCCTAAGCTTCCATGAAGACCGTCATAGCGGGGTTACGTCAAGACAGCAGCGGTTTGTCGTGCGAACTTGCAGTTGGTCGAAAATACTACGCAGTCGAACCAAACAACCAAGAGGAAAACGCTGCTTAGGCGCTTTCGCTGGCAGTAAACTGCAACGCTGCCAGGCGGCTATATAGACCGCCCGCATCGGAGAGTGCCGCATGGGTGCCCTGCTCCACCATTTGCCCGTCTTCGAGCACGACGATCCGATCAGCGGACCGCACCGTGGCCAGCCTATGAGCGATTACCAGCGTAGTTCTGGTCGACATCAGCCGGTCCAGCGCTTGCTGAACCAATTGCTCACTTTCCGCATCGAGCGCGCTAGTGGCCTCGTCTAGTAACAAGATGGGCGCATCCCGCAGTAACGCCCGAGCGATAGCGATCCGCTGTTGTTGACCGCCTGACAGGCGCGTTCCGCTCTCGCCCAAATACGTGTCGAGACCGTCCGGCAATTCGCGTAAAAACTTCTCTGCATTGGCGGCCCGCGCCGCTTCCCAGATTTGATCGTCGGACGCCTCCCAATTGCCGTAACGCAAATTATCACGAGCATTGGCAGAGAACAAAACTCCATCTTGCGGTACCAGCGCAATACGCCGGCGAACATCCGCCGGGTCAGCGCTGGTAAGCGGAACCCCGTCGATCCTGATAGATCCGGCTTGAGGGTCGTAAAAGCGTTCTGCCAATTGGAAGATCGTCGATTTCCCGCCGCCGGAAGGCCCGACAATCGCGACAGTCTCCCCCGGTTCGACTTCAAGAGTAAAATCTTTGATCGCCGGCGTTTCGAGGCGCGTAGGATAACGGAAGGTAACCTGCCGGAATGACAGGCTACCCCTTGGCGGTTCGGGCAAAGCTTGCGGCCGTGCCGGAGGCGCAATTGCGGGCTTCTCATTCAATAATTCGTTCAGCCTGCTCGCCGCGCCAGCACCGCGCAGCAGATCGCCATACACTTCTGTCAGGGCCCCGAACGCCCCGGCCACCAAGCCGCCAACGAGTACAAACGCAGTGATCGTACCGCCGGTGATTTCACCGGTGCTCACGCCCACTGCACCGCGCCACATCACCATCGTGATTGAACCGAAAATAAACAGAATGATAACCGAGGTCATCACAGACCGCAGCATGATGCGCTGCTTGGCTGTATCAAACGTCGCTTCGACAGCGCCGCCAAAACGGTCTTTTTCGCGGGCCTCTTGGTTGAAAGCCTGCACTACTTTCATCGCGCCCAATGTTTCGGAGGTCATCGAACCAATGTCGGCAACCCGGTCTTGACTGTTGCGCGAGATATTACGCACTCTGCGGCTGAACACCATGATCGGAATAATGATCAGCGGTATCGCCATTAGCAGGCCCACCGCCAAGGTCGGGGCCAGCCAGAACAGCATCACCGTACCGCCCAGACCCATCAAAACATTCCGTATCGCGACTGACACAGTTGTGCCGACAACCTGCTCGATCAAAGCAGTATCAGCAGTCATCCGCGAACTGATCTCTTTCGGGCTATTCTCTTCATAGAATGCTGGCCCAAGTCGCAGCAAGTTTGCTTGAACTTTCAACCGGATATCGGCGACCACTCTCTCGCCTAGCCAACTGACGAAGTAGAAGCGTAATGCGGTACCAATTGACAGAACCACAACGACCGCCAGCAATCCTTTAAACAGATTGCCGATTTGCTCCAGATCACCGCCTGCCGCAAAACCATCATCAACGATCAGTTTAAAGCCATAAGGGATCGCCAAGGTGGCAGAGGCAGTGATCATCAATGCGATCAAAGCAAGGCCAACTTTGGAAGGGTAATTGGCCATTTCCGACCATATCATTTTCAATGGACCAAGCGTTTTGGCTGGCTTGGGATCTACCTCGTCCTGTTTCCCTCGGTTCGATACTGATCCGCCCGCTTCGCTCTGCGGGATATCTACTGCGATCTCTTCAGCGTCCATAGTGCTGAAATAGGGTGCAGCGGTGGCAAAATCCACCAGTCAGCGTCGATTTGCCCAATTTTGCAATTGAGAAAGGCAAAGAGTGTTTGCGCTGACTGTCCATTACGCGCATGGTGCACTGCACAATTTCCCGTAACAGGGACTAGAAGGTTTGCCGCAGGGGACATTATTTGCTTTATCATGCCTATGAAATGCAGCGCGCTTGGCTATCCAGCGCCAGCGCTTGGGCCTCGATCGGCGCAGAACTGCTAACCAACCCCCGCTTGCCAATGGGATATATGGGGCTTGGCCCGGCAGCAGCGTCGGCGCTGGAAGTGTTTGCCCACGCGGCAGCACCATATGGGAAGCCCGCCTTCGGGATCGAAACAGTAACGGTGGGCGATACCCAGCACGCGGTCACCGAAGCGACCGTGGTCAATAAACCATTTGGCGATCTAAAGCGGTTCGTGCGGGATGACTTGCCCGAAGACGCACCGAAACTGCTGATAATCGCTCCAATGAGCGGGCATTATGCAACATTGCTGCGCGGAACGGTCGAACGGATGATCGACAGCTGCGAGGTGTATATTACTGATTGGGCTGATGCCAAAACCGTTCCCCAGCACGAAGGGTCTTTCGACCTCGACGACTACATAGATTATATTATCGAGTTCCTTGAGCATATTGGGCCTAACGCAAACATGATGGCTGTATGCCAACCATCGGTGCCAGCCTTCGCAGCGACCGCGATCATGAACCGCGATAAACACCCATGCATGCCCGATACGCTGACCATGATGGGTGGGCCAATCGATACGCGGGAATCACCCACGACCGTCAACGATATGGCGATGGAGCGCCCGATCAGCTGGTTCCGCCAGACTGTTATTGCAACTGTTCCTATGAACCATCGCGGCGCAGGCCGGCGCGTTTACCCTGGCTTTTTGCAACTGGCGAGCTTCATGAGCATGAACCTCGGTGCCCACATGTTGAGCCATTACGAGATGTTCAAGCACCTCACCAAAGGCGATGATGACAGTGCCCAAGCTACCAAAGATTTCTATGATGAATATCGTGCGGTGTGCGACATGACTGCGGAATTTTACCTCCAAACGGTCGAGGAAGTATTCCAAAAGCATTCTATCCCGAACGGGACATTCGTACATCGGGGTAAAGTGGTCGACCTGCATGAAATCAAGCAGACCGCGATACTCGCTGTTGAAGGCGAACGTGACGACATTTCAGGCTTGGGTCAAACCAAGGCAGCACTGACACTGGCCGATAAACTCTCTGAGAAAAAGAAGCGGTATTACGTCGCCGAAGGTGCCGGACATTACGGCATTTTCAACGGCAGCAAATGGCGCGATAAAGTTGCCCCCGTGGTTGAAGAGTTCATTGCCGATCACTCAGGCTAATACCAGCTTCAAGCGGGCGGCAGCTCGCGCGGGGTTTTGCCGAAACTGAATATCTGTTTGATGATCCGCCGGGCTAGCATCAGCAGCCATATCGTCAGCACCAACAATACCATTGCGATGCCGCCTGCCCAATAGGGGTATTCGTAAGCGGCATAGAGCAATCCAGCGGTGGCCACATCCTCCACAGTGGACACAGCCACGTTGGTCACCGGCTCCGGGCTTGTATTGACCACAGCTCGTGCGCCAGCCTTGCCCCCATGCGAAAGCAATGCACCTCCGCCGCCTAGAATGAAGGCAATGACTTGAGTTGCAGGATCGGAAGGATCGACAATTGCCAGCGCCAACAGCGCGCCGCCGATAGGTCTGATCAGCGTATGGACCGTATCCCACAAGGTATCGAGCCACGCCACCTTATCGGCAAAAAACTCACATACAGCAGCAAGCCCAGCGACCCCCATGACCCACGGATTGGCAAGAATCTGCAGACTCTCAAGATGTTCGGGGAGCGGCACGACACCGGCTTGCATCGCAATACCAGTCGCCAGAACCGACAGATAAAGCCGCCAGCCCGACAGCAAGCTGACACTGCCGGCTATTCCGATAATTTCCATAATACCCAAAACGGCCCATCCTCTCGGTTGAGAGAATGGGCCGCTTGGTTAGTTTTGGCAAGTTGCCTGATCAGCCGCTTCAGAAGATCTCGAACAGACCTGCAGCACCCATGCCGCCGCCAACACACATGGTGACAACACCGTATTTGGCTTTGCGGCGCTGGCCTTCACGCAGGATGTGGCCGACGCAGCGCGCGCCCGTCATACCGTAAGGGTGGCCGATAGAAATCGAACCGCCATTCACGTTCAACTTATCATTATCGATGCCGAGCTGGTCACGGCAATAGATGACTTGAACCGCGAACGCTTCATTCAATTCCCACAGGTCGATATCATCCACCGTCAAGTCAAAACGCTTCAGCAGCTTGGGAATGGCGTAAACCGGGCCGATGCCCATTTCGTCGGGTTCAGTACCCGCCATTGCCATACCGACACACCGGCCGAGCGGCTGCAGGCCGCGTTGTTCTGCAAGTTTGGCTTCCATTACAACCACAGCTGCTGAACCATCGGACAGCTGCGATGCGTTACCAGCGGTAATGGTCGTATCAGGACCAAGAACGGGTTGCAGCGATTGCAAGCCTTCCAAAGTAGTCGAAGGACGGTTGCCTTCATCTTTGGCAATGGTGACATCCGCATCAGATACTTCGCCCGTTTCACGGTCTTTCACCTTGTGAGTGGTGCTAACCGAAACGATTTCATCATCAAACAAGCCGGCTTCTTGCGCAGCAGCGGTACGTTGCTGCGATTGCAGACCATATTCGTCTTGAGCTTCACGGCTAATCTTATAACGCTGAGCCACAGTTTCAGCGGTCTGCAGCATCGGCATGTAAATGGCACCGTGCATGGCCATCAGGGATGGATCCGGCATCATCCGCATTTCCGGTGTCTGCACCAGGCTGATCGATTCTTGACCACCAGCAGCAACAATATCCATACGGTCGATCACAACTTGCTTGGAAGCAGTGGCGATAGCCATCAGGCCTGACGAGCACTGGCGGTCAATGGTCATGCCAGATACACCAATCGGGCACCCTGCCCGCAGCGCAACTTGCCGTCCAAGGTTGCCTGCCTGTGCGCCCTGCTGCAACGCAGCGCCCCATACCACATCGTCGATCTCGCCAGCTTCGACGCCGGCACGTTCGATTGCAGGCGCCAGAGCATAGGCCCCAAGTGTTGCCCCTGGGGTAGAATTGAAGGCGCCCTTATAGGCTTTGCCCATACCGGTACGGGCGGCGGAAACGATTACTGCGTCGCGCATGGCGAACTCCTTATATGATAGTGACTCAGTCTAATTCCCGGGGAGGGGATGAAAATCAGACGAAGAACCCAATTTAAACGAAAAACATGGTGATCCATTCGCAGATCAGGGCAGGCTTATCTTCGCCTTCGATCTCGATGGTAATTTCGCAAGTCTGTTGCCACTGACCAGGACGTTTTTCGACCATTTCGGTCAGCTTCCAATGGCCGCGGATACGCTTGCCACTGCGTACCGGGGCGATGAAGCGGGTTTTGTTGCCGCCATAATTCACACCCATCTTGATGCCTTCCATGCGAGGCATGTTGGATTCAGCGGATAGGTAAGGAATCATCGAGAGCGTCAGGAAACCATGCGCAATTGTGCCGCCAAACGGCGTCATTTTTGCAGCTTCTTCATTGATGTGGATGAACTGATGGTCACCAGTTGCATCAGCGAATTGATTGATACGCTCTTGGCTCATTTCGGCCCATTCGCTGGTACCAATAACTTCGCCGACCTTGGCTGCGATATCTTGCGGTGACATGTTTCTCTCCATGTAGCTGTGTATGTTGCAACGCTACATGGAGCATATCGGAGGTTAGCGCAACGAGGTTTCCGTAAACGTCAACCTGCCGCTACGGCGTGCTGGGCGAAAGACGCGGCGGAACACGGCGCTTGGGCGGCTCTGGCTCAGCCGGTGCAGCAAGCGGTCCGTGAACCGCCCGATGCGAATCGAGCCGCTTGCAGTACGTCCACAGCGCGCATTGCAATGCAACCAGCATCAAAACATAGGGCTGATAGGCAATACCTTGGAACAGAGAGCCGACCAGATAAATGATCTGGGCGTATTGCAATGCAGTGGCGAGCGGCGCTTGCCACTGCTCGCCGTCGCCTTGCAGTTTGCGCCATTTGCGGCGAATACGCTCCATATGCCACAAGCCCAACGCATGGATCCATAACCATACGAACAGGCCCGGCCAGCCTTGCTCGCCCAGCATTTCAAACACTGCTGAGTGGAACGCGCGCCCTTCATCTACTACTTCACGATATTCGACAGAAGTCGTGTTGCCGGTCTCCTGCCGGATCGGGATATCATAAGTGAACTTATTCCCCCGGAACGAATCGAAACCGCCGCCGGTGGGATTTTCCAAGGCATAGTCAAATGTCCATTCCCACACCTTCAAGCGGGTGGAGGCGGACTCGTCCCCGTCGGTACTACCAAGGGTAGCCATCCGGTCGTAATAGGATTGCGGAAGGAACGGCAGCGCGACAAACACCAGCGTCGCCCCGGCCATAATAAATGTGAGCCGCCGCTTTACGTCTCGCAATGCAAGCACCAGCAAAACCGCAATACACACCAGACCCGTCCGCGCTTCTGTGCCGACAGGAATGAGCAGGCACGAAAAGATCAAACCGGTAGAAAAAAGTTTCACACGCCAATCCGGTTTGAAGATCGTGCCGTATTTATTGAACCACAACACAATCGGAATGCTACAAATCGCCACCGCGGCAAGCGTGGAGCTTTCATAGATACCGCTGTTGTCATTCACGAAGAACAGCTTGTTTTCATAGCCGCCCCCGCCAAGAATAATCTTGATACCTGCACTGATGACAATGGCACTAACGGTTATCACCATCGTGAGAAGAGCTGCCTCGATCCGGAGCTTGGTAGTCAATGTCAGCGGTAGAAATATCGCAAAGAACATAGCCTTCCAGACCCAGTCCCACTTGGTGGCCGCAAATTCGGGAAAGTCTGCTTGGGATGTCGTCCACCAGCAGTAGAATAGCAGCGCAGCGATCAAGCCTTGGCGAAAGGTGAATTTTGCACCCTTTTTTGGGTCGGTCAGGAGCCATCCCGCAAATGCCGCAACAAATGTTAGCAGCGAAGGACTGATCGCGGGCATAATGGTGAAGCCCATTTTTCCTGGCGCCAGGATGTCGACGTAAATATAGGCGAGCACCCACACAAACGGGCGCCGGAATCCGATGGCAAGGAACGCCATAAGAAATCCGAACAGGGCAAGATCAAGCATCTTTGGCCCTCCGCTTCCGGCGTTCTTCCGGGCTTTCTCGTTTAACGTCCAGCTCTGGCTCTCGGTCCAGTTCATTCCGGCTGACAGCGCGAATAAGCGCAAGCAGTATTAAGGAATGCGTAAGGGCAAGGGCGAAATAGTCGATCACGTTACAGAACAAGGCTCCAGCGGAAGGTCTGAGGCCAGTTAGCAGCACGGGGTTGACGGCGCGTTAAGGTTACTTGGCTAATTACGGTCACATGACCCGCATTCTTCATATTCTCGATCATTCCTTGCCGCTTCATAGCGGCTACACCTTTCGCACCCGTGCGATCATGAAAAGCCAGCAAAACGCCGGGATGGATGTCCGCGGAATTACTGGGCAGCGTCACGCGGCAGATGGGCCGATGGTGCAAGAGACCGAAGGTTTGACCTTTTATCGCACGCCAGGGACTGCAGATGGGCCCGTTGGTGTGCGGGAACTGCGTGAAGTTGGCGCCTTGGCCCACGCCATTGAAACCACCGCCGAAGAATGGCGCCCGGATATTCTCCATGCGCATTCCCCGGCGCTATGCGGACATGCCGGGCTGAAAGCAGCTCGCAAACTCGGCATACCGCTGGTCTATGAGATTCGTGCGTTCTGGGAAGATGCTGCGGTTGGCAACGGCACAGGTAGCGAAGGTTCACTCAAATACCGGATGACCCGCGCCTTGGAGAATCATGTTGTGACCGGAGCAGATGCTGTTTTCACCATTTGTCATGGCTTGCGAGATGACCTGATCAAACGCGGTCATAATGGCGGAAAAATAGGTATTTCGCCCAACGGCGTAGATTTATCTCTGTTCGGTGATCCACCGCCGCGCGATGAAGCTCTGGCGAAAGAACTTGGATTGCCTGCCGGTGGGCCAGTAATTGGTTTTATCGGCAGTTTCTACGACTACGAGGGGCTGGACGATTTAATCGCTTCGATGCCTCATTTGTTGGCCCTCCAGCCAAGTGCCCAGCTATTATTGATCGGCGGCGGGCCGCGCGACGAGGCTTTGCGGCAGCAAGCAGCCGCTTCCCCAGCTGGGCAGGCCATACATTTTACCGGCCGTGTGCCGCATGACCAAGTGGAACGGTACTACTCTCTGATCGATATTCTGGCGTATCCCAGAAAGGCCAGTCGCTTGACCGATTTGGTGACTCCGCTCAAGCCGCTTGAGGCGATGGCACAGCGGCGCATAGTCGCCGCGTCTGATGTGGGCGGGCATAGGGAACTCATTACCGATCGCGAAACCGGAGTGCTTTTCCCCGCAGACGATCCCGCCGGATGCGCCGCTGCGCTAAGCGACCTTTATGACAGCCGCGATGATTGGGATGCCATGCGTAATCGCGCCAAACTCCACATCACAGACCGCCATGACTGGGCCCAGAACATTTATCGTTATCAAAGCGTTTACCAACGTCTGTTAACCCCGAAAGCCAATCAGAGTATCGCGACCGCCGCATAAGTGCAGTCGCCAGCTTGAAGGCAATAAGAGGCGACCACGTGTTCGGAAAAAACCGAAAGCAGACTGGCAAACAAGCTGCGATCAGTACGCACCCCGCGTTTCCAGCGGTCGTCGCTTTGTGGTTTGCAGCGCTTTTAGGGCTCGGCAGTCTTGTGCTGCCTGTTATGCTATTTGAGAAATTAGCGACCGCGACCGGGCTTTCCTCGGTTGTCAGCGCAGCGGCGCCCCCTTTGGGTATGACAGCGCGTTTGCTAATTGCGGGCGTAGCTGCCGTCGCGGGTGCGATTGCCGGTGTGTTCATTGCGCGCAAAGTGGCAGCAGCACAGGGCAATACGACATCTGAACGTGCCATCTCGCCAGCCAAGCGCGGCGAACAAAAAAATGACCCCGGCCAGAAACGACCAATTTCTGCGCATGAGGAGTTGGGGTCTGAATATCTTGATGAGCCGATCGCGGATGCCGCACAGACACCGGGCCGTTACACTGGCAGGCGGCGGGCATTGGCCGTCACGGATGACAGCGGGCCAAGCGAATATCTGGAAAGCGCGCCGTTACCTGGCGAGAGTCTGACGATTGATCCGGCCCCTGAAACGCCGCGCGAGGATGAACCATCCGCAATTGAAAGCGATACAACAGATACCTTGGATCTTGATGAGCTGGGACTAACCGAAGAAGCGTCCGTGCCTGACCAACAATCCGAGGAATTGGTAGAACAAGCCCCGATTGCAATGCCCGTTCCGGAGCCCGAATGGGCGGCCGAAGATAATGATCGCACCAGCTTTACTGCGAGTGAAACCATACCTGTTAACGCATCTGCGGGGTCTGCCTCCTACGATGAAACTACTCCCTTAACACCGAGAGAGGAGCTCGCTGCTATGACCCAAAGACTGACCACGCCCGCAGAAGCGACAGCCTATAATCCGCTGTCGCAACATGCCGCAAATAACGAGCTTGGTCAGGATGACCATTCGACGGATAGCGCCGTACATGCAGAGCCCACCACGGTAGAAGCATCAGGTCAGCCTGTGCTTGACCAATCACTTTCCGATCTGGGAATGGTCGAATTGGTCGAACGGTTTGCTCTCGCGCTACAAAACAAAAAAATGGAAGATGCCAAGGCTCAACAGCCTAAGGCCGCTCCGTATAATCCGTTCGAACAGAACATAACGGACGAAACCGAGATCGAACCTCCGGTATTTCGTCGATCCAATCCGGAAGAAACAGCACCTGCCGCACCAGCAGCGGAACCGCAGCACATTCAACCTCTGCCTTCATTCGCGCAATCTGCACCCAATGCCATGCCTTCCTCACTTCAGCCGATGACTCTCGATGAAGAATTAGAGGAAGACGCTTTTGACGGTATCGAAGATTTGGGTTTGTCGCTGAATGTGTCGCCTAATCGATTTGCCAAACCAGAACCGGTAGAAAACGCTGCAGATACTGCCCCAGATATTGGCGCAGACACTGGCGCTGATGGGGACTCAGAATTCAGCTCCCTCCTCTCCCTCAAAAGCCCGCTTAACGCTGGTCAAGAGTTCGTTCGCATCGATGCGGAGTTTGACCGTCCCAACACTGCCGAACCTGTTGTGGTCTTTCCGGGTCAACACGCCGGCTCCGCTCACGATGCTTTAGGATCGGCGTCACCTGCCGAACCGCAACAGGCTGAGCCTGCTCCGAAACCTAGGGCCTTCGACGCACCGCAAGGGATTGCACCCCAAGCGTCTACTGCCGCGAATAATAGCGAGACAGAGCGAGCGCTTCGTGACGCTCTTGAGAAGCTACAGAAAATGAGCGGCGCAGCCTAACACGCCCCAAACGCTGCAAATTGCGCAACAGGTGTTGCGCGGCATTTGCCTGCCCCTAGGGGCGCTCGCATCAGAGCGCTGTAGGACAGGCCCAACTTGTGCCGCGCATACGATATCTTGCCCCTTCGCAGTTGCAAAAATCTTTTCATGTCGCCATGACGGTGGTTCGTGAAACTTTCCGACGCTGAAAGGCGAGGAAACACGATACACTGCCGGTATGGGGTGCGGGACCTCAGCGTCGGCACCTGACATGATAGGAAGTAATGCATGGGATACCCTGCGCCTGAGGGGCTGTACGATCCACGAAATGAGCACGACGCCTGCGGCGTTGGTTTGGTCGCGCATATTAAGGGTACAAAGTCCCATTCCATCGTCACGCAATCCCTTGAAATTCTGAACAATATTGATCACCGCGGCGCCGTTGGGGCAGATCCGCTTCTGGGTGACGGCGCTGGTATTCTGCTGCAATTGCCAGATCCGCTTTTCCGCAAATGGGCCGACGGCGCCGGCCACTCGCTCCCTGCGCCAGGCGAATACGCTGTGGCCATGTGCTTTATGCCGCAAGACGAAACCGCCAGAGCCTTCGTTACCCAGCAGCTCGAGCGATTCGTTACCAAAGAAGGTCAGAAGGTCGTTGGCTGGCGTGATGTCCCGACAACTTTGGATGGTCTAGGCGATGCTGTCATCGAGACAATGCCGGTTATGCAGCAATGCATTATTGCGCGCGGCGAAAATTGCGCAGACCAGGACGCATTTGAACGCAAACTGATTGTAATTCGCAAGCAAACCCTCAATCCTCTGGGGCGGCTGGCGGAAAAACATGATCTGCCTGACCTGACAAAAACCTATATCCCAAGCTTCTCTAGCCGTACCATTGTGTACAAAGGCTTGCTACTCGCTAACCAAGTTGGCTCGTTCTACGATGATTTGCGCGACCCGGATTGCGTTTCTGCGCTTGGCTTGGTCCACCAACGGTTTTCGACCAACACCTTCCCAAGCTGGCGGCTCGCACACCCTTACCGCCTGATCGCCCATAATGGCGAAATCAACACAGTTCGCGGCAATGTGAACTGGATGAACGCGCGGCGCAGGACCATGGAAAGCGAGTTGCTGGGTCCGGATCTTGATAAGATGTGGCCGCTCATCCCGCATGGTCAATCTGACACAGCTTGCCTTGACAATGCACTCGAATTGCTCCTCGCCGGTGGATACAGCCTCGCGCACGCGATGATGATCTTGATGCCGGAAGCGTGGGCCAAGAACCCGCTGATGGAACCAGAGCGCCGGGCATTTTATGAATACCACGCCGCTTTGATGGAGCCATGGGATGGCCCGGCAGCAGTGGCCTTTACTGACGGGCGTCAAATCGGGGCGACGCTGGATCGCAACGGTCTGCGCCCTGCCCGTTTCTGTGTCACCAAAGATGACATCGTCTGCCTGGCTTCGGAAAGCGGCGTATTGCCGTTCAAAGAAGAAGACATCACCCGCAAATGGCGTTTGCAACCGGGCAAAATGCTGCTGATTGATCTGGAAGAAGGCCGGATCATCGAAGATGCGGAGCTGAAGGCCGACCTTGCAGGTGCGGCACCTTACGCGGACTGGCTGGACAAGGCCCAATATAAGCTGGAAGACCTCGATACTATCGAGCCGGAGCTTGCAGAAGTCCCGGATAACCGCACCACTCTGCTCCAATGCCAGCAGAGCTTTGGCTATACGCAAGAAGATATCAGCAAATTCTTGGAGCCAATGGCCGTCGACGGTAATGACCCGATTGGCTCGATGGGCACGGATACGCCGCTCGCTGTGCTATCCGACAAAAGCCGGCTGCTATACGATTATTTCAAACAGAACTTCGCGCAAGTAACGAACCCGCCAATCGACCCGATCCGGGAAGAATTGGTGATGAGCTTGCTGTCCATGGTGGGGCCGCGTCCCAACTTGCTGGGCCGCGATGCCGGTACGCATAAGCGGCTGGAAGTCAGCCAACCGATCCTGACCAATGATGATCTGGCCAAAATCAGATCCGTAGAAGCCGCTTTGGATGGCGCGTTTCGGACCGAGACAATCGATATTACCTGGGATGCCTCCACTGGGGCTGACGGTCTCGCTCTTGCCCTGAAAGAAATGTGCTGGGCAGCGACGGAGGCGGTCCTTCAAGATCACAATATCTTGGTTCTATCCGACCGCGCCCAAGGTCCAGACCGGATACCGATGCCAGCATTGCTGGCCACGGCCGCCGTCCACCATCATTTGGTCCGTCAGGGCCTCCGGATGCAGACCGGCCTTGTCGTCGAAACCGGTGAAGCGCGCGAAGTGCACCATTACTGTGTCTTGGCCGGTTACGGCGCGGAAGCGATCAACCCCTACCTTGCCTTCGAAACGCTGGAGCAATTGCGGTCCGAAAAATATCCGGACATGACGCAAGAGCAGGTCGAGACAAACTACATCAAGGCTGTCGGTAAAGGCATCCTAAAAGTAATGTCCAAGATGGGCATCTCGACCTATCAATCCTATTGCGGTGCGCAGATCTTTGACGCTGTTGGTTTGTCCTCAGAATTCATCGATCACTACTTCAAAGGTACAGCAACCACCATTGAAGGCATCGGTCTGGCACAGGTTGCAGAAGAAGCAGTCCGCCGTCACGCAACCGCCTATGGTGACAACCCGCTTTACAAGGGCATGCTCGATGTTGGCGGAATATACCAATATCGCTTGCGCGGTGAAGACCACGCCTGGACACCGGGCAATGTTGCCAGCTTGCAGCATGCGGTAAGAGGTAACGACCCGAAAAATTACGAAGAATTCTCCAAATCGATCAACGAACAATCCGAACGATTGCTGACGATCCGCGGGCTGATGGAATTAAAGCCTGCCGATCAACCGCTTGACTTAAGCGAGGTCGAGCCCGCGTCAGAAATCGTCAAACGGTTCTCTACCGGCGCGATGAGCTTCGGCTCCATCAGTCACGAAGCGCACAGCACCATGGCGATTGCGATGAACCGTCTGGGCGGCCGCTCCAACACGGGCGAAGGCGGCGAGGAAGTGAACCGCTTTACCCCGATGGAAAATGGCGATTCCATGCGCAGCCGGATTAAGCAGGTTGCTTCTGGCCGGTTCGGCGTGACCACCGAATATCTGGTCAATTCAGACGATATCCAGATCAAAATGGCGCAAGGTGCAAAGCCAGGCGAGGGCGGACAGTTGCCGGGCCACAAGGTGGATAAACGAATCGGCGCTGTGCGCCATTCAACACCGGGTGTCGGGCTGATTTCACCGCCGCCTCACCATGACATTTACTCAATCGAGGATCTGGCACAGCTGATCCATGATCTGAAAAACGTGCAGCCTAAGGCCCGGGTTTCTGTGAAACTCGTCTCCGAAGTGGGCGTCGGCACAGTTGCCGCTGGTGTTTCAAAAGCACGCGCGGACCACGTAACGGTCTCTGGTTATGAAGGCGGCACGGGTGCGTCCCCGCTTACCAGCCTGACACATGCGGGCAGCCCATGGGAAATCGGGCTGGCAGAAACCCAGCAGACCTTGTTGCTCAATGATTTGCGTAGCCGGATTGCTGTTCAGGTCGATGGCGGCCTCCGCACTGGCCGCGATGTCGCAATCGGCGCTTTGCTGGGTGCTGACGAGTTTGGATTTGCAACCGCGCCGTTGATTGCCGCTGGCTGTATCATGATGCGCAAATGCCATTTGAATACTTGCCCCGTAGGTGTTGCAACACAGGACCCGGTTCTGCGCAAACGCTTCACCGGCACGCCAGAGCACATCATCAATTACTTCTTCTTCGTTGCTGAAGAGGTCCGCCAGATAATGGCAGAAATGGGCTTCCGCACTATCGAAGAAATGGTCGGCCGGGTCGACCGCATCGGCACCAAGCGGGTGGACCGCCACTGGAAAGCCGATGGTGTTGATCTGGGCAAATTGCTCCACAGCGTACAGCTGGAAGAAGGCAAACAGCTGTTCCACACGGAAACACAGGATCACGGCCTGGCGGCAGCGATGGACAACATCCTGATTGAGAAATGCCAAGGCGCGATCCAATCAGGTGAGCCGGTGCAGATCGATATGGAAATCCGTAACGTAAACCGGACCGCGGGGACCATGCTATCAGGTGAAATCGCCAAGGCGCATGGCCATGCAGGATTGAAGCCTGACACCATTCGAATCAATCTGACTGGTGTGGCGGGCCAGAGCTTTGGTGCTTGGCTTGCTCACGGTGTCACTCTTGATCTGACTGGCGATGCCAATGACTATGTCGGCAAGGGTCTGTCTGGCGGCAGAATTATCGTGAAACAGCCGGATAATGTCGACCGAACACCATCCGAAAACATCATCGTCGGCAATACTGTTCTCTATGGCGCGGTCGCTGGTGAAGCCTATTTTGCCGGCGTCGCAGGCGAACGGTTCGCCGTCCGAAACTCGGGCGCAGTCACTGTCGTCGAAGGCGCGGGCGATCACTGCTGTGAATATATGACCGGCGGCGTGGTATGCGTTCTGGGTAAAACCGGCCGTAACTTCGCCGCAGGAATGTCGGGCGGGATCGCCTATGCTTACGATCCCGACGGGGACTTCGCGGATCTGTGCAATATGGCGCAAGTCGATATTGAAGAGATTTCCCGTGACGCCAGCGATGATGAGGGCGCTGGATATCCGCAGCAGCGCGGTATCAGCGTAAACGATATGGGCATGGGTGATATGCTTCGCCATGATGCCCAACGTTTACGCATTCTGATCGAACGGCATCAACTGCATACGGGCAGCCAAAAGGCGTCTGATATCCTCGCCAATTGGGATGCAGAACTGCCGAAATTCAAAAAAATTATGCCGCGCGATTATGCTCGTGCGCTCCGCCAGATTGAGGCCGAGCGCGCTGAAGCAGCGACAGTGGCAGCGGAGTAAGCGATATGGGCAAAGATACTGGTTTTCTCGAAATTGACCGCCGCGAACGCGATTATATCAAACCCGGCGAACGGCTGAAGAACTACAAAGAGTTCGTTGTCGAGCCAGCCGAAAGCGAGCTCAAAGATCAGGCTGCGCGCTGCATGGATTGCGGGATCCCTTATTGCCACAATGGCTGCCCGGTCGATAACATCATCCCGGACTGGAATGATCTGGTTTACAAGGGCGATTGGCAGAACGCACTGGAAGTCTTGCATTCGACCAATAACTTTCCCGAATTCACAGGCCGGGTATGCCCTGCACCGTGCGAGGCAAGTTGTACCCTTAACCTCATCGACCAACCGGTCACGATCAAAAGCATTGAATGCGCGATTGTCGACCGCGGGTGGAAAGAAGGGTGGATCAAACCACAACCAGCCACGCATTCTACTGGAAAATCTGTCGCAATTATCGGTTCCGGTGCGGCCGGGATGGCATGCGCCCAACAGCTGGCCCGAGCCGGGCATGCGGTGACGGTGTTCGAGAAGAATGACCGGATCGGCGGCTTGCTTCGTTACGGCATTCCTGACTTCAAGATGGAAAAGCATCTGATCAATCGCCGCGCCGTCCAAATGGAAGCCGAAGGTGTCACGTTTAAGACATCGGCTGAAGTCGGGGTGGAAGTGTCTTTCTCTGCATTGCGGGAAAATTTTGATGCCGTTGTTCTGTCCGGCGGGGCTGAGGAAGCGCGTATTCTTGACGTGCCCGGCGCCGAATTATCCGGCGTCCGACTGGCGATGGAATTCCTGATGCAGCAAAATAAACGCAATGCTGGCGATGATGAAGTGCGCGCCGCACCGCGCGGAACTTTGTCTGCCGAAGGCAAAGACGTGATTGTAATTGGCGGCGGCGACACCGGATCGGATTGCGTCGGTACATCCAATCGCCAAGGCGCCAAAAGCGTCACCCAGCTCGAAATTATGCCCCAGCCTCCTGAAAAGGAAGACAAGGCCATGACTTGGCCAAACTGGCCAATGAAAATGCGCACCTCTTCCAGCCATGAAGAAGGGGCAACGCGCGATTGGTCGGTTTTGGCCAAGCGAGTGATCGAGAAAGACGGCGATGTCGCAGGGCTTGAATGCGTAAAAGTAGAATGGAAAGACCGGCAAATGGTAGAGATTGAGGGCAGCACCTTCACTCTGCCTGCAGATCTTATCCTGCTTGCCATGGGCTTCACCGGGCCAAAGAAAAGCGGCCTGCTGGACCGCGCCGGTGTAGAACTGGACAAACGCGGTAACGTCGCCGCCAACACGTCGAATTATGCCACCAGCCAAGACAACGTCTTTGCCTGCGGTGATATGCGGCGCGGCCAGTCATTGATTGTTTGGGCAATTAAAGAGGGCCGCCAATGCGCGCGTGCCGTGGATCAAGCGCTGATGGGCGTCAGTGAATTGCCAAATTAGGGAAGTATCGAGCAGAACTGTCCCGGATCCGTTCCGGGGCAGACTTCTCCCTAAACACTAAAGAACAGGTGATTTGATTCGACAAATCACTTGATGTCATTCACTTTTTGCTAAATATATGACTCCATAAATAGTATTGTAAAACAATGCGGTATTATACGGAGGATCATTGATCAAATGCTTGGGGACGCATTTGATTTAGACATCAAATAATGCGTCTTTTATTGACCCCTTCGTGGCTGGTTCTCTCACGGGCAGCGCCCCTTAGTCTTGCTTGCGCGCTATTATGCGGCACGTCCTCGCCCGTTCTTGCCTCGGAATTGCAGCTCCAAGAAGAAGTGGTGCATACAGTTGTCGATACGTCCGCCGATCAGGTCGAAACGGCCGATAGCGGAAATGATGGTGCGCAAACCCCGCCCCCGCCAGAACCCGCCAAGACCGCTGAACGCGTAACCATACGCGGCATTTGGTCGCAATTCCTCGACTTACCAGTGAGCGGCGATGCCGACCAAACGCTGCGCTATGGCGGGAAAGCAGACGCCTATATTGATGTTAAGGGCAGCGCTGTCGGGATCGACGATTCCCTATCGCTGCATGTCCATCCAGAATTCAAATATGGCAAAAGCAGTAATGGCGAGATTGGCCTGATCCCGGAAAACGCTCAGCTATTCTATCCCGGCGACGGAGACGTGTTTGATCTGTCGATCAACGTGACCAAACGGTGGAAGAGCGGCGCCTCATTAACCGTCGGCAAAATCAACATTCTGGACCTTGCCGCGCTGACCCCTCTTCAGGGTGGCGGCGGGCATGAAGGCTTCCAAAATCTCGCGGTAGCGCTTCCGCCAAGCGCTATTGTGCCAGGTTCGGTCACTGGCGCCCTTATCAATGTACCGACGGAAAAGGTTCTGCTTCGCGCGATTATCTTTGATCCTGAACTGCAATCACGGCGGAGCGGGCTGGAAGATCCGTTCTCAAAAGGCGTCGGCATATTGGCGTCCGCGACCTTCCCTGTTCGGGTCGGCGGGAAACGCGGCTATTATGGAATTAAATTTGCCGGTTCCACCAGAAGCGAAGTGGCAGCGGGATCCTTACCTGCTGCCTTGGTACCCGGCCCAGGATCAAGTTTCGGCAACCGCAAAGGTGAATTCAGTGTCATTCTGACGGTTGACCAATATCTGTCAGAAGATGCGGCGGTGCCGGGCAACGGCATCGGTATTTTCGGCCAACTTTACCTCTCCAATGGCGACCCGACTTTCCTCGATGCAAGCGGATTTATCGGGATCGCCGGCAACCCAAAAAAACGGCCACAAGACCGGTTCGGTGTAACTTATTTCCGGTATTCCCTGGCCGATGGTTTGGTCAATGCACTGCGCAATCGCATCCCGTTGCAGGATGAGGAAGGTGTGGAAGCCTTCTATACGGTTGGCCTTGCGAAAACGCTCCGTCTCACAGGCAATCTTCAGATTGTCGATTCAGCAATTAGTCCACGCGCCGTCGGGATCACCACAGGGTTGAGACTGACCGCGCTGTTTTGATGTTTAAAACACCTTTTGCCGTTTGAACCTGTTGGGATCAGCCTCTGTCATCGCCATCGCCGATTTCCGGCAACTGCCAATCAATCGGGGCACGGCCTTGCTTGGCCAAAAACGTATTAATCGCGCTAAACGGCTTAGAACCGAAAAAGCCGCGATAGGATGACAGGGGGCTCGGATGAGGGCTGCGGATTACCAGATGGCCGCTATCGTGCTCGAGCGCGTCAATTCTGTCTGCTTTCTTTTGCGCATGGCTGCCCCACAGTACAAACGCGCTGGAGACGTCACGGTTCGCCACTGACGCAATGATTGCATCTGTGATCGCATCCCAGCCCTTACCAGCGTGGCTGCCCGCGTGGCGCGCTTCCACAGTCAGCGAGGTGTTGAGCAACAATACCCCTTGCCGCGCCCAATGCTCCAAATTTCCGTGACTCGCCGCCGGAATACCCAGGTCACTTTCCAGCTCTTTATAAATATTGACCAGCGAAGGCGGGATTTTGACGCCGGCTGCGACTGAGAAACTCAAGCCGTGTGCCTGGCCCGGTCCGTGATAGGGATCTTGGCCCAGTATTACGGCTTTGACCTTGTCGAGCGGGGTCAATTCCAAAGCGCGCAGTCTTTGCCCGCGAGGTGGGTAGATTATCTTACCCTCAGCCTCTTGCGCGGCCAACCACCCGCCCAGCTTACGCCCCTCAGCCGTTTGCAAAACCGGGGTCAAAACTTCGCACCAACTGTTGGGGATAGCATCTGTTGTCATCGGCATAACCTAACCGTTCGAAACATTACCGGCCAGCCGCCCCTTTCCCTCCATCCCCAACGCGACTAAGGGAGGGAAATGGCAGTATATTTCCACGAAGAAGATTTACCTGAAGGCGTCCTCGCCCAAGGGCCGGTTGCAGTCGATACTGAAACGATGGGCCTGATTACCCCTCGTGACCGGCTATGCGTCGTCCAGATCAGCGATGGTCAAGGCGATGAACATCTGGTGCGCTTTAAAGTCGGCAGTGCTTACGATGCGCCGAATTTGAAAGCAGTATTGGCCGATCCCTCGCGGATTAAGCTGTATCACTTTGCCAGATTCGATCTGGCAGCGATTGAATATTATCTCGGGGTAGAGGCCAGTCCGGTATTCTGCACCAAGATCGCCAGTAAAATGACCAGAACCTATACCGACCGGCACGGGTTGAAGAATCTGGTGGTTGAATTGCTCGGCGGTGAAATTTCAAAGGCACAACAGAGCTCCGATTGGGGCGCCCCTGAAATCAATGATGCGCAGCGTGATTATGCCGCATCCGATGTCCGGTATTTGCACCGCCTGCATGATGTCATGGTCGAGCGTTTGGCCCGCGAAGGACGAACTGAAATGGCGCAAGCTTGTTTCGACTTTCTGCCAACACGCGCGCGGCTCGATATTGCTGGCTGGGCGGATCACGACATTTTCAGCCACGCTTAATCACGCGGAACGCAGGTAGCCAGTATGGGCAAGCAAAAACGGATTGAGACCGACGAGGCGAAGGAACGGCGCAGCAAACGCCAGCACTTTGCTGTGCCCGGCGGCTCTCATGACAAGCTTGTCAGCATTCTCGGCAAAACACTCCCGATGGGCGTCGGTGTGCTTGCCGCCCTAATGGTCATCACGCCGCTATCACCGCGGGGGGAAGTCAGCTTTCTGCTGGACCGTAACAAAGTGGCTGTCATTGATGAACGTCTGCGCGTGGATAATGCGCTTTACCGAGGTCAGGATGACCGGGGGCGGCCTTTCTCTTTGACTGCGGGTGAGGCAGTTCAGCGTTCGAGCCAAGAGGGCCTGGTACGCATGAAGGATCTGGTCGCGCGTATTCTTCTGCCGGAAGGCCCCAGCAAGCTGGCAGCAGATACAGGCCAATACGACATTGATGCCGAAACGGTCGACGTGGACAGCGAAGTCCGGCTGACAGCTGCCGACGGTTACAGTATGATGGCACGCGGCGTCGCGGTGGATCTTAAGGCAAGACGGATGGTCGGCAGCGGCGGGATAGCGGGGACAATTCCTGCAGGTACGTTCTCGGCCAACCGATTGGAAGCCGACCTGGCGAACAGAACATTGGCATTGGACGGCAACGCAAAACTGCGCATGACGCCCGGCGCATTGAGGATACCATGATGAGTTTTTCGCTGAAGAATGCCGGCCAATATGCCCTTCTGGGATTCGCGGTGACGGTGGTGACGCTGGGCGGAATACAGCTGAATGCGCAGGCAATCGCCGCGCATAATTCGAACGCGCCCGTCAACTATGCCGCTGACCGGATTGAATTGCAGGACAATCAAAACCGCGTGATATTGTCGGGCAATGTCGACATCACGCAAGCCGGATTGCGAGTGCGGGCCGCCCGTACGCTGGTCAATTATACCGACGCTGGCAGCCTTAGCATTCAGCGGATCACCGCCACTGGCGGTGTGCAGGTGACACGCGGCGGAGAAGCCGCACGCGGGGATACCGCCATATATGACTTCAATCGCCGGATCATCACGCTGGCGGGGAATGTCAGCCTTAGGCGGGGCAATGATACCCTAAACGGGGGACGGTTAGTGATCGACTTAAGGAGCGGTATCTCCAGCGTCGATGGCCGGGCATCGGGATCCTCATCTGTCACAGGTGAAGATGGCACGTCCACGCCGTCATCCAGTGGCCGGGTCAGTGGAACCTTCTCTGTTCCGAACAACTAAATCATCAAAATTGGTTCACAGCTTCTTTCCGGCGAACCATTTAGGTTAGCTACGCCGAACAGCAGCAGCACGGGCTATTTCTGTCAGCCCTTGGGCCAACAGCAGCTCAGCTGAGTGGCTGTTACTAAGCAATGCGCGATGCAATCCCGTCAGCTTACTCACCAGACGCTCCAGCTTCTTTCCTCTCCATCGGCGAATTTGGGCAGACAAGTCGCGCTCGTCCTTCCAAAATATCCGGCGCGCGCGTTTTTCTGACTGGATCACGCTGCCAATATCACCCTGAGGCCCAATCTTGGCTGACAGTTGCGCCAATTGCGCCGCTCTGCGTTCCATCGCCAGCAACAGCCCAACCGGATTGATCGAGAGTTCATGCATTCGCCGTAATTCAGCCGGCAACTTGCCCACTTCCCCCGACAGCACAGCGTTGACCAGCGGCATAAACCCGTCATCTTCTGTCTTCGCCCCAATCGCTGCCAACGCATCGCCATCAGCCGTTTTGGGAGAGGTAGGATCCGCCCCCAGATACAGAGCCAGCTTCTCCACTTCCGACTGAGCGAGCCGTACATCCAAGCCAGAAGCGCGGGCGATCCGCTCTGCTATATCGCCATTGAGCTGGAGCCCAACCGAATCGGCCATCGTCCGCACCGAACTGGTAACCGAGCCAAGGTCAGGCGGCCAAAACATTGCCACCAACGCATCATCCCGCTTCTCGAGCAGCTTCGCGGTGCGCGATTTATCAGTCGCCGAAGTAGCGACGATTACAACAGGAAACGCCTCTGGCTCTCCGCCATCAACACCCGCGAGCAAAGTCTTGACCGCATCGTGTGCCTCGTCCCCTGTGGCACGCACGAAAATATGGCGCTGGTCGCCGAACAAGGATGAAGATCGCGCTTCATCACCCAATCGGACCGGGTCTTTACGCAGATCCGAACCGGATATGTCGACCGTCTCCCCGGCATCAGCAAAGCTGCCGATGATCATCCGCGCAGCGGCAGATGCACCAGCCTCATCAGGGCCGCACAGAAAAAACACTCTACAGTTATGGACGGCCTGCGGAATCCGGCCGCCGCCGAAATCCTTTTGTGTCGCCTTCACGCGCCCTCGCGCAGGGTCAGGGCGACTTGGGCTACAATCCGGTCTGCAACCTGTTGTGAGAGGTTTTCCAAGGCCGTTTGCTCTGCCGCGATCGTTGCATATTCGCTCGACACGACGTCAATACCTGCATCCGACCCAGCGGTCGCATCCAACACAATAGTGCCGGTGGCGATATCGACCAGCTGATACCGTGCCCGTAATGTGCGCCGTTCCCGCGCGATCGTATCATCGCCCAGAACAGCCAATCCTTCCAACTGATCGTCTAGCCTGACATCCAATCGATACCGCGGTTCCGCCTTACCCGCGACCCCCATCCGGTCGCGCAGTGCGTTACGCATCAACCAGCCGGCCTGACCCGGGATTGGGGCAATATCAACCGAACTAAGCCCACGCGCGACAACCCCATTACTGCCGCCAGCATACATCGGCTGCAGCCCGCAAGCAGACAGCATGACAACAGCAAAAAGGGCAATGAGACTCCGCATCAGGTAACGATATTCACCAATCTGTCCGGGACTACAATAATTTTGCGCACTTCTGCGCCGTCCAGCGACCGTTGGACCTTCTCGCTTGCAAGCGCCAGTTCTTCCATTTGATCTTTGGGCAAACCTTTCGCAACCGTGAGCGTATCACGCAATTTGCCCTTGTGCTGGATCGCAATGGTCACCTCGTCGTCAACCAACAAGGCCGGGTCGACATCCGGCCATGCCGCCATCGCAGCGAGCCCGTCCCCGTCCAATTTCGACCATGCCTCTTCCGCCAAATGCGGCATCATCGGTGAAGACATCAGCAATATGGAGCGGATTGCTTCATTCCGGCTTTCAGACGGCGTCGCCTTTTCCGTGGCGCCGGTAAGCTCGTACAAACGGGCAACCGCCTTATTGAAGGACAATGCCTCAATATCTTCTGCCACCGCGGCGATGGTCTGATGGGTTTTCCGGTCCAAAGCTTTGTCACGGCCCTGCGCATCGGCATCAAACTGCCCGAACAGACGCCAGAGGCGGTGAACGAAGCGAGAGCAGCCTTCAATGCCCGCTTCCGACCACGGCAAATCCCGCTCGGGCGGGCTGTCCGACAGCATAAACCAGCGGACCGCATCGGCACCGTAACTGGCTATAATCTCGTCCGGATCGACCACATTCTTCTTCGACTTCGACATTTTGATGACGCGGCCAACATCCACCGCAGAACCATCTGACTTCAAAGTCGCGGAATCGGCTGAACGCTCTACTTCACTCGGCGTGAAATAGCTGATCCGGCCATCTTCGGGCGCGCTACGAGAATATGTCTCATGCGTAACCATACCCTGGGTAAACAGGCTGCCGAAAGGCTCCGCCACGTCGATATGGCCTGTGTGTTTGAGGGCGCGGGTCCAGAAACGCGCGTAAAGCAAATGCAAGATCGCATGCTCAATCCCGCCAATATACTGCTCTACAGGCAGCCATTTGGCGACTTCTTCTGGATCGAATGGCCGATCCTCAGGCTGGCTGGCAAATCGCAGGAAATACCATGAGCTATTGGTGAAAGTATCGAGCGTGTCCGTCTCGCGCTCGGCTTGGCCGCCGCAGCTCGGGCATTCGACATGTTTCCAAGTCGGATGCCGCACCAAGGGATTGCCAGGCGTTTGAAAGTCTACATCTTCGGGAAGCTCGATCGGCAAGCTTTCCTTAGGCGCTGGAACGACGCCGCATGTGTCACAATGGATGAACGGGATTGGCGTGCCCCAATAACGCTGACGGGAAACACCCCAATCGCGCAACCGCCACACGGTCTTGCCCTCACCCCAATTTTCATCCTCTGCCCGGGAGACAATCAAGGCTTTGGCTTCATTGACCGTCTTGCCATTGAGGAAGGCTGAGTTAACCAGCACCCCATCGCCCGCTTCCGCTTCGGTGATCGGCGCGTCTGCCGCAGTCTTGTCCGCAGCAACCACGCGCAAGATCGGCAAACCATATTTGGTCGAAAATTCAAAATCGCGCTGGTCATGTCCGGGGACACCCATCACCGCGCCAGTGCCATAATCCATCAGGACAAAGTTAGCGATATAGACAGGCAGGTCCGCGCCAGTGATCGGGTGCACTGCTGTGATGCCCGTATCAAAACCAAGCTTCTCGGCTGTTTCCAGTTCCGCCGCGGTTGTGCCGCCCGCTTTACACTTTTCAACGAAAGCCTGTGCTGCCGAATTGTCAGCAGCCACACCCTGCGCGATCGGATGGTCCGCCGCCACCGCAATAAAGCTGGCACCGAAAATAGTATCCGGACGAGTTGAGTAGACCTCAACCGATTGCCCATCACTCAAAGCAAATTTCAACTGGAGGCCTTGGCTTTTACCGATCCAGTTTTCCTGCATCAACCGAACTTTGTCTGGCCAGTTTTCGAGCTCGCCCAAACCTTCGAGCAGTTCTTCGGCAAAATCTGTGATCTTCAAAAACCACTGGCTCAGCTTGCGCTTTTCGATCTGAGCGCCCGACCGCCAACCCTTGCCGTCGATGACTTGTTCGTTGGCCAGAACCGTCTGATCAACCGGATCCCAGTTAACTTCGCTTTCCTTGCGATAGACCAACCCGGCTTTGAACATATCAATGAATAGTGCCTGCTCATGCCCGTAATATTCAGGGTCGCAGGTCGCAAACTCGCGGGTCCAATCCAGCGCAAAACCAATCCGTTTGAGCTGCGCTTTCATGTTGGCGATATTGTCGCGGGTCCAACCGCCGGGATGCACACCCTTTTCCATCGCTGCATTTTCAGCTGGCATCCCGAAGGCATCCCACCCCATCGGATGCAGAACCTCATGCCCGCGCATCTTCTTGTAGCGCGCTAGAACATCACCCATGGTATAATTGCGCACGTGCCCGATATGGATGCGCCCGGATGGATAGGGAAACATTTCAAGCACATAGCTTTTCGGTTTCGGACTGTTAGAATCCGCGACGAAGCACTTCGCCTCGTCCCATGCTTTTTGCCAACGCGCGTCAGCCTGCCCAGGCTCAAAGCGGGCATCGAAACCAGTGTCGGTCATATCAGGCCTGTGAAAATAGAGTTCGGATAGAATCGGGATAGTTAGCTGGAAACAGACCTAGCTAGAAACAGATTGGCGGCGCAATTCGCGCGCCTTGGTCAGAATGATGCCTTCCAGCTTCTGAACCGTCGCAGCCTGAACGGGGGCATCCACCCAGCCGCCGCCTTGGGCAACTTGCCGGCTTGCAGCCACACGCAGCGCGTCAGCCCGCAAATCCTGGTCCAAGATCGTGATTGTCATTTTCACGCGTTCACTCGGGTTGGTCGGGTTCGCATACCAATCGGTCACGATAACGCCGCCAGCACTATCTGCCTGCAACAGCGGGGCGAAACTGACCGTATCGAGCGACGCACGCCACAGATAAGAATTCACACCGATCGTCGTAACCTGTGCGGCAGCCAAATCCGCAGTTGGCCGGTCAGAACCGCCACAAGCAGTCAGGCCAGCAAGTGCAGCGGCGCCGATGACCAGCTGTGAAATAGTGGAAGATGTTGCGCGTGCAGTCATAATGTTTCCAAATTACCTTAACTATCGGGCCAATGCTTGGCGTCATGTTCTCTATAGCTCGCCACAGAAAAGCAGCAAGGCATAGGACGCTTGAGGCGGTGAATGGGCGCTTAATCCCGCAAAATTGCGCTAACCGACTGCATATTCAACCCACATAGCTGTGGGAAGACTGCAACAGTTTGTACTCATCGCCGCCATAGGCTGTGGAAAAGCTGGCCAACCGGCTACCTTGTTCGTATCACCAGCATCTTAGCCGTAAGGTAGGAGTCAGGAACAGTTCATCATTAGATCTGTTTAATTGGCGATATTGACGTAATTAATGGGGCAAGAAATTTAGGCGATGGCACAGCCAAAACTGACAGGAAGTAAGGGCAAAATTGCTTTGGCGCTTGGCGCTGCAGCAACAATTGCGCTTGCGATTCCTACAGCTGGCTGGGCACTTGGCGGTAAAGCAGAGGTTTTAACCGGCCCTAATTCCCCCGATTTTGCTTTCTTCACACCCGCCTCTGTCGACCCGCAACTTGCGAAACGGGTACAAGATTCGATGCGCGCCAAGGGTTTGGATCTCGGCTTCACACCTGCGGGTTCCGCATCCACCGGCAACCGCACGGTAACAGTCGCGGTCCGTGTCAATAATGATGCGGCTAACGCAATTTCGATTCGCCCAGCCGGGGCCATTGCGCGCTCTGCACCGGGCGCCCGCGCAGTCGCGATCGCGCCGACACGGTATAATCTGGGCGTCGCCCGAGGCTATCAGAGCTTCACCAAGGCGCCAGACCTCTCTGCTACAGCCCGCACCTCTGCCGTGCGCGACGTGGCTATGCCTGATCTGGCCGAATATCAGCCAGCTAAGGGTATTGCGAAAAGCAAGCCGAGCCGGTTCCAACCGCGCATCGTATTGGACGCCGAAGAAAAAACTGGCCGTTCCCCGCGTACACGTGACGCCTTGGGCGACCAATCCGTCGATCTGGGCGGTGCATACCGGGTAACAAAGAACCTTGATGTCACCGCGGGTGTACGCCTGTCGCAAGAACGCGATCGCCTCGATCCGCTGACCGATTCGGTTCAGGACAGCCAAGCTGTTTATGTCGGAACGCAGTTCCGCTTCTAATCCACACAGCACTGTGACCTGCGGATGCCTATCTTATAAATAGCTATGAATGGACGCGGCTTGTCTTCCCCGTAATACTCCGGTGCCGTAAGGTCATAGGGTAAGGTACAAAGGGGGTAGGAATTCCATATGGCACGCATAGCAATAGTCACTGGCGGCACACGCGGTATTGGCCGGGCCATTTGCGAACACCTTACGCAAGACGGTTTCACCGTTATTGCCAATTACGGCGGGAATGATGCGGCGGCGCGGGCATTCACTGCTGAAACGGGGATCGCAGCGCGCAAATGGGATGTCGGTGATCACCAAGCGTGCTTGGATGGATGCGCAGGGGTTGAGGCGGAGTTTGGCCCAGTAGATGCTGTCGTCAACAACGCTGGTATCACGCGCGATGGGACACTTCACAAGATGAGCTTCGATGATTGGAACGAAGTCATGCGGATCAATCTGGGCGGCTGTTTCAACATGGCAAAAGCATGCTTTCCCGGAATGCGCGACAGGAAATGGGGGCGGATCGTCAATATCGGCTCAATCAACGGGCAAGCGGGCCAATATGGCCAAGTGAATTACGCCGCAGCAAAAAGCGGCATTCACGGATTTACCAAAGCGCTGGCTCAAGAAGGTGCAAAGGTTGGCGTGACCGTCAATGCCATCGCGCCCGGCTATATCGACACGGATATGGTCGCCGCAGTACCCGAACCCGTCTTGGAAAAGATTGTCGCCAAAATACCTGTTGGCCGGTTGGGTGAAGCCAGCGAGATTGCGCGCGGGGTCGCATTTCTTTGCTCGGACGATGCTGGCTTTGTGACCGGCTCAACCATGAGTATCAATGGGGGCCAACATATGTACTAAGGGTGTCAGCATGATCACACCCTACCACCCACCCGTAAAATACTCGGTGCAAATCGATAAGCATAAGACGTCGATCAGTCTGGAACCGGTTTTTTGGGATATGCTCATGAAGGAAGCAGAAAGGCTCGCTCTGCCGATCAACGCCCTCGTCGCGCAGATTGATGCAGAACGCATTCAGGCCGATACACCGCCCGGCTTGGCCAGTGCGATCAGAGTATGGCTAGTGAGCCAGGCTTAAACCCTTAGTCGTCGCCTACGCGTTCAATATCCGCGCCGACCAGCGCCAGCTTTTCTTCCAACCGCTCATAACCGCGATCCAAATGGTATAGGCGGCGGACTTGCGTTTCGCCTTCTGCGGCGAGGCCGGCAATCACCAAGCTCATCGACGCTCTTAAATCAGTCGCCATCACTTCCGCGCCAGTGAGCGTGTCTGTCCCGCGCACCACGGCGGTGCGGCCATTGGTTTCGATATTGGCGCTCATCCGGTTGAGTTCGGGCACGTGCATGAAACGGTTTTCAAAGATCGTCTCGGTCAGAACGCTGGTCCCTTCCGCTTTGCAGAGTAGCGCCATCAGCTGCGCCTGCATATCTGTCGCCAATCCCGGGAAAGGTGCAGTGGTAAGATCTACCGCCTTGAGCGGACCATTGGCTGCAACCGTCACGCCGGTCTTATCGCTCGTTACCTCAACGCCGATATCCCGCAATGCCTGCAAAGTTGACGTCATATCATCCGCTTTGGCACCATCGAGATGCACTTCACCGCCGGTTATGGCAGCCGCGCAGGCATAGGATCCCGCCTCGATACGGTCAGGCATGACTTTATACGTCGCCCCGTTCAGCCGTTTAACACCGTGTATAGTCAGGTCAGAACTGCCGATATTTTCAATTTCTGCGCCCATCGCGACCAGCAAATTACACAAATCGACAATTTCCGGCTCGCGCGCGGCATTGGTCAACCGCGTGGTGCCATTAGCCAATGATGCGGTCATCAAAGCGTTTTCAGTCGCTCCAACAGACACCACAGGGAAGGTATAGTCACCGCCCGGAAGCCCGCCATCTGGTGCGTGAGCCCGAACATATCCTGCCGCCAATTCAATTTCCGCACCCATCGCTTCCATCGCTTTGAGATGCAGATCAATCGGACGGTTACCGATCGCGCAGCCGCCCGGCAGCGACACTGTCGCTTCACCCGCCCGTGCCAGCATGGGGCCAAGCACCAGAATCGATGCCCGCATCTTGCGCACCAGATCATACGGAGCAACCGTCGAGGTCAGCCTGGCCGCCTCATATGTCACCACCCGGCCGAATTCTTCCGGACGATTGCCGCGAATCCCCGTTGAGACACCAAACTGCGTCATCAAATGCTGGAAGCCATCAATATCCGCCAACCGCGGCAAATTACGCAGAGTCAGCGGTTCCTCTGTCAGCAACGCGCAGGGGATCAGCGTGAGGGCTGAGTTCTTCGCGCCAGAAATGGGGATGCTGCCCGATAGGCGTTTTCCGCCTTGTATTACAATCTTGTCCATCGCGGTGGTTTAGCCAGAATGACCAAGAGGGCAATACCAATGCAGCCGGTAACGTCATCGAAATACGTTTCCACTAGTTGACGGATCATCCATAGTAACCTTACGTCGAGACCTTATGACCCAGCGCAAACCGATCAAAAAAGCCGTTTTCCCCGTCGCCGGCCTCGGCACACGGTTCCTTCCCGCTACTAAAGCGATCCCGAAAGAGCTGCTTCCGATCGTCGACAGGCCGCTCATTCAATATGCCGTGGACGAAGCGCGCGAGGCGGGAATCGAGCAAATCATCTTCGTAACCGGCCGCGGCAAAACCGCTATCGTCGAACATTTCGATGTCGCTTACGAACTCGAAGCGACCATGGGCGAGCGTGACAAGGATATGTCCGTGCTCGATGCGACCCGCGCAACCCCCGGCGATATTATTACAGTCCGCCAGCAAGTTCCGCTTGGCCTTGGTCATGCGATCTGGTGCGCGCGGGCGATTGTTGGCGATGAACCTTTCGCCATTCTGCTGCCCGATGAATTGATGGTCGCGCAAAAGGGCGGCGGAACCGGCTGCATGAAACAAATGGTCGACGCCTATAATGAAGTTGGCGGCAATCTGATCAGCGTGCTGGAAGTGCCGCATGAGGAAGTGAGCAGCTACGGCGTGATTGATCCGGGCGCATCTAATGGCGCGCTCACCGAAGTGAAGGGCCTCGTCGAAAAACCACCTGTGGATCAGGCCCCGTCCAACAAGATCGTATCGGGCCGCTATATCCTGCAACCCGAAGTCATGCGGACGCTGGAAAATCAAGGCAAAGGCGCTGGCGGCGAAATCCAATTGACCGACGCGATGGCCAAGATGATTGGCGATCAGGCGTTTAATGCGGTCACATTCCAGGGCCGCCGTTTCGATTGCGGCAGCAAGCTTGGCTTTGTCGAGGCGACATTGGCGCTGGCGCTGGAGCGGGACGATATGGGCGCAGATGTCCGCGCGATGGCCCAGCGATTGTTGGGATAAAGTAGGAAAGACACGGTCCCACCGGTTTTCGAAACTGTGACTTTGCAAATTTTTGGCGGATTTTTAGTCGGTTAGCTACCCGCCCGACTATACGGCTGTGACCTTTGCCGCGAAATATGTGTGACTTTTGCGGGCTGGAGCTGAGCGTGTGCCAATTGCTGTATGACAGAGCGGACGATGAGAAAGAGCATGGCGCACTTAATCCGTATCATCTGAGTAGGAAACATGTCCACCCGCCAGCCCGGCGTCCGAACAGCGTGCTGCCCAGAAGCCTAAGGCGCCGAGCGTTATTTCGATAGCCGCTTCCCGAAAAGGCTGGATTGTCAGCTGGTCTATCTCTTCAACATAGGCACCCAACAGCCTGCTTAACCCAACGAAGATGAAAATTACTGCGGCAATTAGGCTGCGCTGGCGGGATGACAAAGCCATGTAGCCCCCGAGCAGTAGTATGAAAGCGATTCCTATTTCGCCCCCACCGATCATCGCACGCACGGCTGTGCGTGCAGAAGGTTGGTCGAGATTGATCGCGTAATAGCCCAGAATTTCTGGGTGGATCAGAGTAACCGCTCCCAACCCGAGAAAAATGCAACCCGCAATTACAGGGTAGATACGGCTAACGATACTATGGAAACGCACCGTCATAGAAACCGCCTTGTGTGGCTCTTATAGTCCAAATATTCTTGGCCATATTGTTGTTCCAGCCACGGTTCTTCAAAAATTGGGGCGAGCAGATACATGGTCGCCCAAAGCGCCAACAATATCCAAACAACGCCTGTGTTTGCGAGAAGCCCCCAGCCGATCATCCCGATCCATGTGGCAACGTAGACAGGATTCCGGCTGATGCTGAACCAACCTCGGGTCTTAAGACCATTCTTTTCACCAAAGGCATTGCGCCAACCCATCTGAAGAGTGATCCAAAAAGCGAGGGAGAACCCCGTCACCAGCAAAACAATGCCAACACCATATTGCGCAAGCGCATATGCGGAAGGCACAGGCTCGAATGACAAAAGCGAAAGCCCCACCATTGGGTAGAGGAATAGGCGAAACAACCCCATAAACGTGCGGTGCTGCCAACTATCCTTTGAGGGTGGCGGGAAAAATTCAAACATCCCGGTCGAAACAGCAAGCAAGGATAGGAAGATGATCGCGCAAACTGCGCTGGCCGATATTCCAAACAGTATCCATGATAGGGAATAGGGTAGATCGATCATCGGCGGCGCTCCTACAGCCAACGCCGCGTCTGCCGGCGATATGCGGCAAAGGCGCTGCCAAAGTTTTCTTTCAGAACCCGCTCTTCCGGGATGATTTGCAAGAAGGTAATCGAAGCCATGAAAAGCAGTGGTCCGCCCAAGGCGGTGGTGTTCTGAATGGCCAAGGCAACAGCAACAAGAAGCAGCAACATCCCGAGATACATCGGGTTTCTTGTAAAACGGTATGGGCCTGTCGTTACCAATCGCCCTGCCTTTTCGGGCGCAATCGGGTTAACTGTTGTCTCCTCCTTCGCAAATGATCGAACAGAGATCAGCACCATCAGCAACCCCGCCAATGCAATTGGGATAGATAGCCAAAATATGGGTGCGGACTGATACGCCAAAGCGAGGGTGTTTGCCGCCAAGCAATACGTCGCAATTGCGCACAGCAAGAACTGTAAGAGCGGCGGAAAATAGAGCTTTCTCGGCGCTTTATAGGGCTTTGATGGGCGGGATTTGGTCATCGCTTCACTCTCTTGATTGTGATTCGATGCAAGTGATACAGTCTACAGTCACTATAGAGGCAAGCGGGAAGACTCATTTATATGAAACCACTGACAATTGGCCGCCTCTCTCGTGCGGCAAACGTCAAAGTGACCACCATCCGCTATTATGAAACTATCGGGCTGATGGGCACACCAGACCGCAGTGCAAGCGGGCAAAGGCTGTATGGGATGGTTGATGTGGAGCGCCTGTCGTTCATCCGGCACGCCCGCGAACTTGGCTTTTCGATAGATGCTATCAAGGATTTGATCCGATTACAGACCGCCCCTGATCAGGATTGTTCTGCAGTGGACTCAATCGCCCAACAGCAGCTTGTCGAAGTGCAAAAGCGGCTTGCTCAACTTGAAGCCTTAGAACGCGAATTAAAACGCATGATCGAAAATTGCCGAGGTGGCGAAATTGATGGGTGCCAAGTCATGGCCGCGATCAACAACCACGCTGAATGCGAGTCAGAAAAGCATGAACGGTTGAAGCCGCTATGACGCTAAGCCAGCGTCAGACCGCCATCGACTATGAGTGTCTGTCCTAGAATATAAGACGATAATGGGGATGCCAAGAACATGGCGGCGCCCGCCATTTCGGCTGGCTCGCCCATCCTACCCACAGGGATTTTGGCAAGAGCGCCTTCCAAACGCCCCGGATGATCGGTGGTGACTTTGGTCATCTTCGTAGCCACGAAGCCCGGTGCGATGCCGTTTACCCGGATACCGTCACCAGCCCAAGACGCCGCGAGTGTTCGCACCAGGGCGACCGCACCGGCTTTTGATGCAGCATAGGCCGGGTTGCCCAAGGTCGCGTGGAAGGCCGCAGTTGAGCTTACCACAATCAAAGCACCACCGGTCGCGGCAAGCGCATCATGAAACTTACGGGCGCAGTCCATTACGGAATTGAGATTGATATCCATTACCGCGTCCCAGCCCTCCCGTTCAAATTCTGCCCGGCGATATTTCACTGCACCTTGGCACAGGATGAGAACGTCCAGCTGATCGAATGACGGGGCCGCATCCACCGCGTCTGGATTGCCCACATCCACCGATGTGTAGTGCAGCCCTTCCAAATCGGAGCCTTCTACGCCGTCATAATCTGATGCCTGCGCCCGGGTGCCCCATACATTCACTTGCGCACCGCGTTGCCGAAATGCTTGCGCCATCCCGTTACCGATTCCGCTGGAGCCACCAACTATCAGTACCCGCTTACCGGCAAAATCAAGCGGATCGGTCATGCGGCAGAGGCTTTGATCCGGAGCGGCAGCGTTTTCAAGCCGCCAACAAAGGTGGATTTGGACCGCGCGGGTTCACCGGCCAGCTCGATACTGTCGAGCTTATCCAGCAATGTCTCAAACAGGATACGCATTTCGAGCCGCGCCAGATGGAGCCCCAAACATTGATGCCCGCCCGCGCCAAAGGCCAAATGGCGGTTGGGTGAACGCGCCGCATCAAAAGTGCGCGGATCATCAAACTGGGCAGGATCGTGGTTGGCCGCGACATAATTGATCATCAGCCAATCGCCTTTTTTGATCTGCTGCCCGCCGATCTCCACATCCTCGGCCGCTGTGCGCATAAAATGCTGGACCGGGCTGGTCCAACGGATCGCTTCTTCGACAATCCCCGCAAGCAGCGACCGGTCCGCTTTAACGCGGGCAAACTGCTCCGGATCTTGTGCCAAGGCCAGCATCGCGCCCGCGGTTGAGGCCGATGTCGTATCATGCCCGGCGGCGGCCAGAATGATGTAGTACCCCATCATATCGCGGTCATTCAGCGGTTCGCCATCAATCAACGCGTTGGCAATTGTGCTGGCGACATCGCCGGTCGGATTGGCGCGTTTTTCTGCGGTGATCTTGGCAAAATAGGCTTCAAAATCCTTGACCGCACCCGCGACCAATTGGGTGATCTGCTCCACCGTCATGTCTTTCATGCCTGACTGGTTCAGATCTTCATCCTGCCCGCCGAACATTTGCTGGGTCAGCATTAGCATGCGCGGTTCGTCTTCTTCAGGCACGCCCATAATCTGCATCACCACGTGCAGCGGATAGGGCGCTGAAACGAGCGGGACAAAATCGACTATGTCGGTTCCGGCATCGATCAGCCGCTGCACCGTCGCATCGGCCAAGCTACGGATTTCATCCTCTACCGAGCGCAGATTCTTTGGCATGAACCATTCCTGCGTCAGCTTGCGGTACTTCATATGAACTGGCCCATCGAAGGTCACCAGGCTGGCCACCATATGCGGGCTGCCGCCGGTCATTTGCTTGGCGAATTCGATCCCCTCATTAAGAGAGAATACCACCGTGCGCGGATTGTTGAGGAAGGTCTGATTATCCTTCGACACCCGCATCACATCGTCATAGCGGGTGATCAGCCAGAACGGGTCAAACACCCCCTCCTGATCCGGCAGAACTTTGACCACCGGCGTAGCTGCGCGGATATGGTCAAATGCGTCGAGGAGATTGTCCCAATCCGCATAGGACGCCGGATCAATTACCGTGCGCGCCAACTTGCCCTGTATGGTTGGTTCTTGAGTGGCCGAAGCTTCGCTGCCCATGTTACGCCCCCTGCTTTGCGGCGATCTGATATTCTTCTTTCAGCTTGCGCTTATACAGCTTGCCATTGGCTTCGCGTGGCAACTCGGCTCTGAAATCAAACACTTTAGGCATTTTGAGGCGCGCCAGCTCGCCAGACAGATAATCGGTCAATTCGGCTTGAAGCTGGTCGCCCGCTTCGTCCATCGACACAGGCTGTACCACGGCGACCACTTTCTCTCCCATTTCCGGGCACGGCGCACCGATCACGGCAGCGTCCATAATCTTGTCATGGCTCACCAGCAGATTTTCGACTTCCTGCGGGTAAATATTTACGCCACCGGAAATGATCATATTGCTGCGGCGGTCGGTCAGATAGAGAAACCCGTCTTCATCCAGCCTCCCGATATCCCCCAGCGTCGTCCAGCCTTTAGGGTGGGTGGCTTCTTTGGTTTTGGCATCGTCCTTATGATACGCGAACGGGTAAGGACTTTCAAAAAAGATCACCCCTTCATCGCCAACAGGGACTTCGTTACCGGCGTCGTCACATACATGGATAGTCCCCAGAATCGCACGCCCTACTGTGCCTTCATGCGTGACCCAGTCCGCGCTGCTGACCATAGTCATGCCGTTGCCTTCACTACCGGCGTAATATTCAAAGATGATTGGCCCCCACCATTCAATCATCGCGCGCTTGATGTCGGATGGACACGGAGCCGCTGCATGGATTGCGCTGGCGTGCGATGACAGATCGTATTTGCTGCGCACATCTTCGGGTAATTTGAGCATCCGCACGAAATGGGTTGGCACCCATTGGCTGCTGTTGATCTTGTATTTTTCGATCGCCGCCAACGCCCCTTCCGGATCAAATTTCTCCATGACGACGACAGTGCCGCCAAGCCGGTGGATCGTGCTAGACCACGCGAGCGGAGCAGCATGATACAGCGGAGCAGGCGACAGATAAATCGCGCTCCCGTCGGCCTTCATCTGGAAACCCATTGTGGCAAGACCCATCAACGGGACCGGGGCCTCTACCGCTGGATCTTCGGGTGGAGCGGGAAGAATACCCTTCGGGCGCCCGGTCGTGCCGGAGCTATACAGCATAACCCGGCCAACAACTTGGTCGGCAATTTGCTCGCTGGGCAGCGCAGCCAGAGTAGTCTCCCCGCCTGCACCAAAAGTCAAAGTCGGCAGGTCCGCCCCAAGACTGGGAAGCTCAGCAACTATTGCATCGAATTTCGGCGTGGTGATCAGCAGTTTGGCATCACTATCATCGAGGATATACGCGATCTCGCTGGCCGTGAGATGGGTCGAGATGGGCACAAGTACCGTTCCTGCACGCTGTGAAGCCCAATAGGTCTCATGATAGCGCGCGTTATTTTCCATCAGCACGCCAAACGCATCGCCTTCATTCAGGCCCTGCGCGCGCAACCAATGCGCCATGCGATTGGCGGCATCGTCCATTTCCCGGTAGGTTACAGTTTCTCCGCTGCCGGCCATGATAATGGCTGGGTGGTCGGGTTGGCTCTTGGCGAATTGAATGGGGTGCATTGGGGGTTCCTCTCTTAGGAACCATCCTATTCACACCATCGGCCTCCGCAAGTGAAAAGCGACGCCAAAAACATCCTGTCCGCGTGCCATTAAAAAAGCGGCGGGATCGATTGATCGATCACCGCCGCTTCAAAAAACAGACACCCTCTCCGATGTCGTCTTAAACTAGATAATGTGCAGGCTTAGCGCAACTTACCGGCCGCCGCGACCACCTTCGCCAGTTACCAAGGCGAATGCCCGCTGGGCGTCGGTTTCAGCCATATATGGCATCGGGTTCACCGCGCGTCCACTGATCCGTACTTCATAATGGAGATGCGGGCCGGTGGAGCGACCAGTGGAGCCGACATAGCCGATCACATCGCCCTTCTTCACCGCTTGACCGTCTGCAACCACCATGCGTGACATGTGGGCGTAACGGGTCTGCACTTGGGCGCCGTGTTCAATATATGTGACCAACCCATATGTGCGTGAACGATCTGCGCGGCTTACGATACCGTCGGCAGTCGCATAAATCGGTGTGCCGGTCGGGGCCGCCAAATCGATCCCGCTGTGATTGCGGCGACCGCCAAGAACGGGATGCGTGCGCATGCCATAGCTGCTGGACAAGCGCGCATTATCGACGGGCATACGTGAAGGGATAGAAATGCTGGGCATTGGCGCCGGGGCGATATCATCTGCACCATCAAGCGCTTCCCAGCGCGCAAACAATTCGCTGAATTGTTTGTCTCCGCCAGTAATTGCGTTGTTCGGTGCATCCACAATCGGCGCGGTCACATCAGCAGTAGCGGCGCTGGTATTGGCGATAGCTGGCGATGCAGCGACGGTGACAAAACCGGCAAATGCAAGAGAAGCAGCTGCCAAACCGCGTTTCAGAGATGATACGACCACAAATCGTCCTTTGTTTGCGACTTAAACCAAATCGCGAGGATCATTTTCGAAAAGCAAAAACCCGTTTCGGGGTCCCTTTATTTCGCTGATTGTGGGTTACAGTCGGAAACATTTACGAAGCAAGGCTGTCATAGAAGTCTCGCGACAAACCGGCTGCAAGACGCGCCGAGTCGTTGAACGGAGCCTTAAGACCGCCCCGAAAATGTTCCTGAACCAAGGATTTCCAACGTTTTTGTGGTGAATCACCCGGTGATTGTGTCGATTCTGTGCAATACGCGATGAAATGCTTGGTCCCTATCGCGACGTGCCGAATTTCGTCGTCCAGGATTCGCGCCAGTATTTTTGCGCCGTTCTCGTCACCTTGCGCGCGCACGCGCTCCAATGTGGCCGGCGTCACATCCAGCCCGCGCGCCTCCAGAACCATTGGCACAATCGCCAGCCTTGCCGCGACATCATGCGATGTCCGTTCGGCCGTTTCCCATAGACCGGCATGGGCAGGCAGAGCTCCGTAATAACTACCCAGCTGGCGCAGCTTGCGGTCGAGAATCGCGAAATGCATCGCTTCATCCGCTGCAACAGCCATAAAATCGGATACGAAATCCCGGCCCATCTGTTCGCCAAACCGCCCGGCCATGTCGAGCGCGAGGTCAATGGCGACGAATTCGATATGCGCCAAGGCATGCCACAGCGCTATGCGCCCTTTCGCGGACCCGCCTTTCCCGCGTCTGGGCATATCGCGCGGGTCCAACAGCTCTGGCTTGTCCGGCCATGCCGGGCGTTTTGGCATCGGCGTATCAAAGGTAAAGTCCAACCGGCCAAGCCGCCAATCCCGCGCCGCGTCGCGCGCCGCCATCGTCTTGGCGCGCGGATCAGCGGTTAACAATGCTGCGGACACAGCAGCGCTGAAAGAAGGCTTTGAAACGTTCAAAGTGCTTGCGCAGCCGCTAGGACTTCTTCCGCATGGCCTTTGACTTTCACCTTGTTCCATACCTGCGCAATCACGCCATCAGCACCCACCAGGATGGTGGTACGGACCATGCCCATATAGGTTTTGCCGTACATTTGTTTCTCGGTCCAAATACCCAACGTGTCGCTCAGCCCGCCTTCTTCTGCATCGGTGGCAAGCGCCACTGTCAGATCATGTTTGGCGATAAAGTTCTGGTGCTTCTTTGCCGAATCCTTGCTGATCCCGAGGATCGCGGTACCCGCTGCGTCGAAATCTGCCTTCATCGCGGTGAAGTCTTTCGCTTCTGTCGTGCAGCCCGGCGTGTTGTCTTTGGGGTAGAAAAACAGAACCAGTTTTTGCCCTGCGAAATCAGACGGCTTCACTTCCCCGCCTTCGGGCGTGCCCATCGCGATATCGGGAATTTTTATGCCTGCTTCGAGAGGGGTGCTCATGGGTCTATCTCCAATTCTATTCCAAAGATGCGGTGCCAGCTATCCGCTACATCATGGCGTGCTGCTGTAAACACGCGCGACAGGTCATTTGGGTCCCGGCATCCGCATAATTGTGCCAATTGCGCCGCGGCGCTGGGTGAAACCTGCTGCTGACCCGGTGCCAGCAGCCGCCCGGCGACGAGCAATCTAGTCATCATATCATGTGCAGCAATGAGTGCGTCAGGCAACAGATCAAGCCGCACCAATTCACGAACGGCCAGTCCCAGATCCGGGATCAGAGCCGCGCGTTCTTTCAGCTGCAAATAATGGATCAAAAATTCCAGATCGACGAGTGCCCCGCGAAGCAGCTTTGCATCTAACGGGCCATTCGGCTTTTTATGATCGGCCATTTGCTGCCGCATCGCCAACACATCTTCGCGCAGTTTCGTTTCATCGCGTTCCACCGCCAGCACATCAGCGAATACGCTTTCAATCCCGCTGCATATTGCAGGCGATCCGGTAAGCACCCGCGCTCTGGTGAGTGCCATATGCTCCCACGTCCAAGCATCTTCGCGCTGATATTTGGCAAAACTCTCTATGCTTACGGCCAGCGGACCTTGCGCGCCTTGCGGCCGTAAACGGGTGTCGACCTCATACAGCGCGCCTTGCGCTGTTGGTACGCTCACCGCGGCACTGATCCGCTGTGCCAGCCGGTTATAATATAGCGACGCCCCCAAAGGGCGTTCGCCATCGGACTCAGCGTCCTGCCGTCCGCTGAAGATATACACTATATCAAGATCCGACATATGGGTCAGCCGGCCGCCGCCCAAACGCCCCAGCCCGACAATCGACAACTCGCTGCCGGGAATGCGCCCATGCTTGACCGCGAATTCTTCTGCCGCAGCCAAGGCCGCTTTACATAAGGCTGCTTCGGCAACCCGGGCCAGACCGGCCGCCACATCCAGCGGATCGTGGATATTCTCAATCAACTGCACACCCAGCGCAAACCGCTTTTCGCCCGTAACGATGCGGATACGGTCGAGCGTGAATTCATAATCCGCCCGCATATCATCCCGGCCAATTTCTGCGGCAATAGCAGCCACATCGCTGGGCAGGTCGAGCGCGCTTTGATCCACCAAAGCGTCAAACAAGTCTGGCCGGTCACATAGATCATCCGCCAACGGATCCGCCAGTGTCAGAATGCGGATGAGCCGATCGAACAGTCCGGGCCGCGCTTCCAACAGGCGAAACAAGTTGATCGCGCTAGAGGCGCGTTCGAGAAAATTTTCCCACCTTAAAATGGCCCTTTGCGGGTCAGGCGCGGATGCCAAGGCTTCCAGCAAAGCTGGCGAAATCGCATCAAAAGCGGCAATGGCCGCACCGCTTTTGAGCGAACGGATGTGCCCGTCAGTCCACGAAGCGACGCGGCGGGCCAGCGCGTCTGGATCATCAAAACCCAATTGGGCAATATCGTTGCGCAAGGCACCGCCCGTCGGCGCTGCCGAGCTATTGCCGGGTTCTACGTCAATCAAGCGGTCGAACCGCGCAGCCACTTGATTGGTAATATCGGTCAGATCATCGAGCAGGGCCTGCCCGCCAGAATATCCACCTAGCTGCGCGACATTGTCCAGCGCATCACCACCGGGCAAGCTATGGGTCTGATGGTCATGAACCATTTGCAGCCGGTGTTCGATAATGCGCAGCCGGTCATACGATTCGCCCATCATCGCCGCATCCTCTGGCGTAATAACCTCTGCCGCTGCCAGACTATCCAACGCCCCGCGCGTACTGCGTGACCGCAAGCTTTCATCGCGTCCGCCACGGATAAGCTGATGCGTTTGTGCAAAAAATTCGACTTCGCGAATACCGCCGCGCCCTTGTTTTACATTGTAATCCGGCGACGGTGTGAGCGGCCCTTGATAAGTCTCCCTTATCCGGGCGGTCAGGCGGCTGATTTCTTCAATCGCGCCAAAATCCAGGCTGCGCCGCCATACAAACGGATTGATCGCAGACAGGAAGCTCTCGCCCGCGGCAATATCCCCTGCCGCCGCACGGGCACGGATAAACGCCGCCCGTTCCCACGACAAAGCGGACGATTCATAATGGGATAATGCCGCATTTAAAGAAATCGCCAGCGGGCTCACTTCGGATGCCGGGCGCAGCCGCAGATCAACCCGAAATACATAGCCTTCCGCTGTGGCATCGGACAGCGTCTGGACGATCCCGCGTGCATATCGTTGCGCGGCCTCGCCCGGCTCATCGCGGTCCCGCCGGGGCAAGGTGTCGGGATCATAGAGCAGGATCGGGTCAATATCAGAACTATAATTCAGCTCCCCCGCACCATGTTTCCCCAGCGCAATGCCGATGAACCCCTTCGGCTCCGCATCAGGCACGCGCTTGTTAATTACCGACCCTATCGCGCGGTCCAATGCCCGATCCGCGAAATCCGACAATTGCTGCATCACAAACCCGACCGGAAATGCGCCCGCCAGATCACCAATTGCCAATGTGGTGGCGAGCGCCTGTTTTTCACGGCGCAGAGCGCTGCCCGTTTCTGCAACACCATCACCGGCGGCAGCCGCAAAGGTCAGCGCCGAGCGGGCATCCCCATCCGCCAGCAAAGCTTCCAATTCCGGCTGACGATCCAGCGCATTACATAAATAGGGAGAGTGCGCCCGCGCCCGCGCGATCGCTGATCGCCAGGCTTCAAGTGGGGCCTCATATTCTTGTCGATGCTCAGACATTCCGTGGTCAGACATGACCATGCTCTTGCCCCGATTGGCTTCCTTTGCAATGAGGCACGTTCAACAAAATAGGATAATTTCATGATCCGCACTTTGATTGCCGCTTCCGCCGTCCTCGCTTTGGGCGCGTGTAAAGCCGCCCCGGAACTCGACATTCCTGACGCAGCACCGGGCGAAATCTCGCAAGAGACAATGGTCGATATCACGCGCACCCTGTCTTTGGATGAATTTGAAGGCCGGATGCCGGGCACGATTGGCGAAGAGAAAACTGTCGCCCTGCTGATCGAACAGTTTGAGCGTGTCGGCTTGAAGCCGGGCAATGGCGATAGCTGGGTCCAGAAAGTGCCGCTGGTGGAGATTACCGGCAAAGACTTCGCGCCTCTGACGGTGCAAGGCTCCAATCCTGAAGGGGAAGCCGTCGATCTCAGCTTCGATTTCGCCAAAGACTGGGTCGGGGTAAGCTACCGCGAAGAGGCGCAAACCACCTTGGCAGATAGCGAGCTGGTATTTGTCGGTTACGGTGTCAACGCGCCGGAGCGCGGTTGGAACGATTATGAAGGTCTGGATATGACCGGCAAAACCGCCGTCATTCTGGTCAATGATCCCGACTTTGGCACGGAAAGTCTGGAAGGCCCGTTCAATGGCAAAGCCATGACATATTACGGGCGCTGGACGTATAAATATGAAGAAGCCGCGCGCCAGGGTGCCGCTGGCGCATTGATTATTCACGACACAGAACCGGCATCCTATGGCTGGAATGTGGTCGAAAGCAGCTGGTCCGGCCCGCAAGCCTATGCCCAGCGTGGTGACAATGCACCGGCGCTCACCCAGATGAACGGCTGGGTGCGTAATGAAGTGGGCGCGCAAATCCTTGCCGCCGCTGGCCAAGATCTCGAAGCGCTCTCTGATCAGGCGAAAAGCGAAGATTTCAAAGCTGTGCCGCTCGGCCTCACTGTCGGCACAAGTTTTGCCAATGATATCCGCTCATACGAATCGCAAAACGTGATCGCGATGCTGGAAGGCAGCGAACGGCCTGACGAATATATCATGCATACGGCCCACTGGGATCATCTGGGCCGCTGTACCCCCGCCCCCGATGGCGATGATATTTGTAACGGCGCAGTAGACAACGCAACCGGCACCGCTGCCCTTGTGGCCTTGGCCGAAGCCCATGCCAAGGCGGGCGCACCCGCGCGCAGCTTGGTGTTTCTGGCGGTAACTGCGGAAGAACAGGGCCTGCTCGGCGCTGATTATTACGCTTCCAATCCGGTGTTCCCGCTGGCGCAAACTGTCGGCGGCATCAATATGGATGCCTTCCTGATCGCTGGCGAATCCAAGGATGTCACAGTGGTTGGCCCCGGCAAATCACGGCTGGATGATTTCCTGAATAAAGCGCTGGAAGCCGATGGCCGCGTCGCCACGCCAAACCCGTCGCCAGAAGCCGGCTATTACTACCGCTCTGATCACTTCGCTTTTGCCAAACGCGGTGTGCCAATGCTGTATGTTGATGGCGGCGAAGATCTTGTCGAAGGCGGGCGTGAAGCGGGTGAAGCTGTGGCCAAGGATTACCGCGAAAACCGCTATCACGGGCCAAAAGACGAATTTAGCGAAGACTGGGATTGGAGCGGCGTGATGGCCGATCTGCAATTGTTCTACCGTCTTGGCAGAATGTTGGGCAACAGCACCAGCTGGCCGGGCTGGGTCGAAGGCGACGAGTTTGAAGCCATCCGCAAAGACAGCTGCGCGGCGGCCGAAACCGGCTGCTGAACCCAGCGCTATTCTGACCTGACACGAAACGCCGGTTCATGACCTTTGCCATGCCGCCCGAATGGGCACCGCAGGACTGGTTGTGGATCGGCTTTCCGCATGACGCAGAAGAATGGCCGGGCTATCTCGCGCGGGCTCAGGAACAGATTGCCGCTTTCGCCAATGCAGTCGCCGAAAGCGGGCAAGAGGTGCGTTTACTGGTACGCGATGTTGCCAATCAAGGCCGCGCGGCGGAGCTGGTCAGCAGCGCAGTCACTCTCGAACAGCGCGTCTATGGCGATATCTGGCTGCGCGATACCGGGCCTTTGGTGTTGAGCGACGGCAGCTCCAGAAAAGCCGCGCAGTTCGGTTTTAATGGCTGGGGCGGCAAATATGAAATGCCGGGCGATACAGCCATCGGTGCAGAAATTGCAGACGATGCCGGTTTGGCAATCGACCAGCATGATTGGGTGCTGGAAGGCGGCGCGATTGATGGTGATGGGGCGGGACTGGTTGTCACTACCCAGCAATGCCTGCTCAATCCCAACCGCAACCCCGCGCTGGATCGTGAGCAGATAGAACAGCGGCTGCTGGATGATCTGGGCTTTGAACACATCCTGTGGCTGGGTGATGGCTTGATCAACGACCACACCGATGGGCACGTTGATAATCTGGCGCGGTTTGTGGCGCCGCGCACACTGGCTGTCGCCGTGCCAGAGGGCGCTGATGATCCCAATATCGCCATTTATGACGATGTGAGGCGCCGCGCCCATGCGGCGGGAATAAGCGTTTGCGATATACCCTCGCCCGGCCGTGTGATCCGTGACGGCGTGATCGAACCCGCCAGCTATGCCAATTTTGCCATCACCAGCCATTTGGTGGTGGTGCCAACATTCGGCTGCGCCAATGATGCAGCAGCGGTGAGCGCGATCAGCGCGTTATTTCCGGACCGCGAAACAGTTGGTCTGCCCGCAGATGCCGTGCTGGCAGGCGGCGGCGGGTTTCACTGCGCCAGCCAGCAGATGCCATCGCTTCATTCACCAAAGTGAACCCTTAACGCTTCGTTTACCTTTGCCTGTAAAAAGCACCCTATGGCAAAGATTCAAACCGCATTGCGCAATCCTGCACTGGCATCGCTCAAAAATGCCCGGCTGGAAAGTGACCGGCTGGAAAACACCCTGATGGAAAGTGCCCGCGCCGGGATAGTCATCGGTTGTGCAGCGGCATTGGCGCTGGCCGGAACTACGCTTCCATTCTAAGATAGCACGCTGAGGCGTAACCTTTCGCCTTTCGCCTGCGAATATCCCCCTGAACACGGATATCGCGGAGCATCTCTATGAAAATCGTCGCAACACTGGCTGGACTGGGATTGGCCGCCATTACCTTTTTGGCGATCAACCCGTCGGGTTCCGGTATGTCCGACGCACGGCTGGCCGATGTGGCCAAGGCCGCTCCGCTCGCATCTGCGGATGCCCCGGTTGTTCTGGAGCTATTCACCAGCCAAGGCTGTTCCTCTTGCCCGCCGGCAGACAAGCTCGCCGCGCAACTGGCGAAAGACCGGTCTTTGTTGGTGATCACGCGGCCGGTTACCTATTGGGATCGGCTGGGTTGGAAAGACACACTCGCGCGCGAAGAAAACACCGCATTGCAGCGCGCTTACGCCCGCAAAGGCAATGAAGGTGCTGGCGTCTACACACCGCAAATTGTCGTTAATGGCCGGCACGGAGCGGTCGGTTCCAACGCGCGCAGCGTCAGCGCTTTGTCGCGCAATGCCGCGATGACAAACCGGCCGAGCCTCGCTGTCACGCCAGCCGCAAATGGCGGCTATACCGTGCGCATAGACGGCAAAGTTTCTGGCGCCAGTGAACTTATGCTCGTCGCCCTATCCGCGCATGAAACGGTCCCAATCGCTCGCGGCGAAAATGGCGGGCGGTCGATCAGCTACACCAATGTGGTGCGCCGCGAGACGCGTCTTGCGCCCAGCAGCCCGGTGCGCCAGTCTTTTTCCATCGCAGCGCGCCAATTGCGCAACGCCAAGGCAGATAGATATGCGGTTATCCTGCGCCGGCCGGGCGCCGGACCGATCTTGGCTGGCCAATATCTTCGCTGAGGCTGCCCCCAAACGGCTAACCGTTAGAAACTCTATTTGACCCTGCTGCGCTGACCATCCGGTGTGTCGCTGCCAGCCGTGTCGAGCGGGATTTGATGCCATCCACAAACCGCCATTCGCAGCTGGCCTGCTGCGGAGTGAGCTCCACCGCCATATAGCCGCGCTGGCTGGTATCTGCCCATTGCAGCTCAGGATTGCGGCCTACTAAAGACTTTTGCATCACGTCCGGCGGCACCATCCCGAGATAGGTTTCAAGGCCAGGCGATGTCACGCCTTGCACACCAAACTCGGCACCGGCCCGTTCGCCATCATGGGCCAGATCAAACGCCCAGGCATTGTGAGTATCGCCCGCCAGTACCAGCAGGTTCGCATCCGCATTGAGGGCAGAGGCAAGCAATCGGTCGCGGGCTGCAGGATAACCATCCCAAGCGTCCATATTCAGGGGCAAACCCGCTTTGCTGGCAAGGGCAGCCGCTTGAAGCCGTGACCTGAATTCTTCCGGAGCCATTGCCGCAAGCCCCTCCAGCAAACTATCCGGACTGGCCAATTTGCCGACCAGCACCTGTTGGGCAAGCACTTGCCATATCTTGCCCGCTTTGCGCGAAGCGGCAAGGCCAGCGGCGAGCCAATCTTCCTGAGCGTTGCCCAGCATAGACCGCGCCGGATCGACATATGCGCCGTTCCGGAAGCTATCGAGCGATGCGGTGATGTCTTCCGTGCTGGTTGTTTCCTCCAGCACTTTTTCGACGCTAAACTGTTCGGACCGGGCGCCCAGGCGGGTTTCCAATCGGAACAGAGTGGCCAGATCGCCGACCTCATATTCCGCATAATCCGCATCCGATACAGGAAGCCATTCACGGTATGCGCGAACCGCTGCACGCTTGCGAGCGGCCCAATCGCCTTCGCTATCATCGTGGTTTTCAGCGCCGCCTGCCCAGCTATCATTGGCGCTTTCATGATCGTCCCAGCCCAGTATCATGGGGTAAAGCTGGGTCAGGCGGCGCAAATCCGGATCAGCGCGGTAACTCGCATGGCGCAGGCGGTAATCCGCCAAAGCCACGGTTTCGGTGTCCGGCCAACTGACCCGTCCTGCAACCTTCTGACTGGCCGAGGGATACCGGCCATCGGCATATTCATAGAAATAGTCACCAAGATGCAGGATCAGATCGAACGCGTTCTGCTGGGCTGCATGGCCATAGGCGTTGAAATATCCGAAGCCCAGATTTGAACAGGAAAACACGCCCAGCCGAAAATTGTCGACAGCGCCCGCTGGCAAGGTGCGTGTCCGGCCAACGTCAGAGAACGCGCCTGCCGGATCGATAAAGCGGTAATAATACCATGTGCCGGGCTGCAACCCTTCCGCGACGGGCTTAACGCAAAAGTCCCTTTCCGGTTTTGCCAGCACCGAACCGCCTGCGATGATTACCGAAAAGCTGTCATCAGCGGCCACTTGCCATTCAAGCGCTGTCTCCTGAAGCGCGGTGTAGCGCGTCCATAGAAGAACGCTGGTCGCGCTTGGCTCCCCGCTGGCCACCCCGAAACCAAAGCCGGTTGAAAGCCTGGCCGATGCGATTTCGGGAATGGCAGCCAATCCGGCCACGCCGGCGACACTGGCGCGAAACAGATCCCGGCGATTGAGCGCGGTAATGGCATTGGGCGTAGCGGCATCGGCGTTGATCATGACACCGCCCTAAACCCGATCTGCGTCAGCACCAAGACTCACACGCACCCAGACAAGGTAGCCAATCATTATGCAAAGGACACTTGACATTACCAAATTACAATGTAAATGACGCTTTACATAGTGAAAAGGAACATTGATCATGACTCATATTCATAAGGCTATTTTGCTGGCATTCGCCATGATCGGGATAGCGCTGTTGGCTGTGGCGGGGATCGTACCCGAAGAAACTGCCCAATGGGCGCCGCTTGCTCTGCTCGCCATTTTCCCCAGCGTATTGATGGGCAAGACGCGGAATTGCGGAGCAAAATCATGACAAATGAAAACGCGCCAACATCCGGCGGGCACAGCCCGTGGTTCTGGGCCGGTTTGATGCTGGCCTCTTATGCCATCATTTCCGCCCTCATTGTCACCAAAGCGATTGAACAAACGCCTTATCTGATATTCTTGATTCTGGTTCCGCTTGGCCTGACCTTCCCCTTAATGAAAGCCGCCAATCGCAGGGTCGATGACGGGTCATGCCTCGGCAAAGGGGAAGCGCAAAAACGGTATATAAAGCGCGTTGCCGTATCCACATCCGCCTATCTTGCTGCGTTTGCATTAATGACATTCGCCACCGCCAGTGGCGATCCGCCCATAGCTTTGCGCGCATTTCTGGCGATACTGCCCGGCCTAGCCATCATCGGCATCTTCTGGGCCATTGGGCGTCTGATTGTGGAGGAGCAGGACGAATTTATGCGGATGCTGATAGTCCGGCAATCGCTGGTTGCAACCGGATTTGCGCTCAGTGCGGCATCAATCTGGGGCTTCTTAGAAGCTGCTGACGTCGTACCACATCTGGATGCCTATTGGGTTGCCGTCGCATGGTTCGCCGGTTTGGGGCTGGGCGCAATTATGAACCGCGTTCAATACGGAACCTGGGGCGCGGTATGAAGAACTGCCTCAAGGTTCTCAGGGCTGAAAACGACTGGAGCCAACAAGACTTGGCAAACCGATTGGGCGTGTCACGGCAGAGCGTCAACGCCATCGAAACCGGGAAATATGATCCATCGCTGCCTTTGGCCTTCAAGATCGCTGATATCTTTGCTATGACCATCGAGGATATATTCGAGCGGGGGCAAGAAGAAGGGGAATAGAATGCGCTTTACAGTTCTTCTATTAGCTGCCGCGCTGGCCGCCTGTGGGGGTGCCGATAAGGCTGGCCAATGCGATGATCCCATCACTCTTCCCGCGCTTTACTGACATATTGGCATCGACAGCCGATCATCTGAAGCACCGTGCCTGACATCCAATTCCACACCCTGCCATCCGGGCAGAAAATCGCCTACCGTTTCCATGACGGTTTGGGGCCAACATTGGTGTTTTTGCCAGGCTACATGTCCGATATGGATGGCGGCAAGGCAACCGCGACAATGGATTGGGCGCAGGCGCATGGCCGGTCCTGTGTGCTGCTCGATTATTCGGGATGCGGTTCAAGCGATGGCGATTTCGCAGATGGAAGTTTGAGCCAGTGGCGAGATGAAGTTGCCGCTCTTATCGATATATTGCCGATTGATCAGGTAACACTGATCGGATCATCAATGGGCGGCTGGCTCATGCTGCTGGTCGGGGAATATTTGGGTTCAAAGCTGAAGAGTATGGTGGGTATCGCCGCCGCACCGGATTTTTCCAGCTGGGGTTTTGACGAAGGACAAAAGGCCAAACTGACGGCTGGTGAGACAGTCTTTGAAGACAACCCTTACGGCCCCGAACCCACGCCAACCCATGCGCTGTTTTGGCAGGATGCAGAAACTCTCAAACGCCTGAACAGATCAATCCCGATCGACTGCCCGGTGCGCTTGTTACACGGCCAGCAAGACAACGATGTGCCTTGGGATATTAGTATGCAGCTTTCCGAAGCGCTTCGTTCTGCTGCGGTACAGGTCCATTTGGTCAAAGACGGCGACCATCGCTTGTCGCGGGATCAAGATATTGCACTGCTGCTATCCGTCTTGGAAAATCTCCCGGCCGACCCCGACTAATCGTTTTCGGAGATTGTCTGTTGTTATCTGCCGCTCTTATTTTTGCCCTACAAGTGGGCCCCAACCCCTCTGCGCCGGCGCTGGAACCACTGCCATTTGAACTGCGCAGGCAGCAATCCCAACAGGAGCAGGCCGAGGTAACGCCGACTGCTGACCCGCTGGCATTATGCCTGATACGTGCCGAGGAAGACCCTGTGGCGGCGCAAGCCGAAGCCAATATCTGGTTGGAAACCACAATTGGTCTGACACGTGCCCATGGGCTGCATTGCCGCGGCTATGCCGAAGCGCAAAGCGGCAATTGGGAAGCCGCCGCCGCCAGTTTCGTGGCGGCGCGCAGTGAACCGGCGGTCATCAACTCAAAATACAAAGCACGGCTGGGCGCGATCGCCGCCAACGCTCTTATCACATCCGGGGATGCGCAGGGCGGCCTGGCCATGTTGGATCAGGCCATTCCCGATGCCGCCAGGAGCGGTTTTGCCGCTTTGGAAGCAGAAATGTGGCTCGACCGCGCGCGGGCGCAAGTCGCTCTGGGCGAGACCGAGGCTGCTGGCGTCTCTCTCGCCTCTGCCCGTAGATTGGCCCCCGGCAGTTCGCAGGCGTGGTTGCTATCGGCGACCTTGGCCCGGCGTAGCGGTGATCTGGAGACAGCCCGCAGCCAGATTGAGCAAGCTGCGAAGCTTAACCTGACCAATCCCGAGATTGCGCTGGAAGCGGGGGTTATCGCAATCTTGGCAGGCGATGAAGACAGCGCCCGACAAAACTGGCAGACAGTGATCACGCTAAACCCCGATTCACCCGCAGCCGCAACCGCGCAGGGCTATCTGGAGCAATTGACCACAGAATGATTCCGCTATCCGTTCTTGATCTGGTGCCCGTGCGCGAAGGGGGCTCTCTTACAGAAGCCTATGCCGCATCCGTGTCACTGGCCCAAGCTGCCGAACAGCACGGCTATAAGCGGTTCTGGGTGGCGGAACATCACGCGATGGAAGGTATCGCCGGCGCAGCGGCTTCGGTTGTGCTTGCGCATATCGGAAATGCCACGTCCAGCATCCGGATCGGGTCCGGCGGGATTATGCTGCCCAATCACAATCCGTTTGTGATTGCTGAACAATTCGGCACGCTGGACGCGCTGTTTCCCGGCAGGATTGATCTGGGGCTGGGCCGTGCACCGGGCGCGGATCAGCGATTTGGCCAGGCCTTGCGCAAGAACCTTGGCCAAGCAGCCGAATATTTCCCCAATGATGTGGTGGAACTGCACGCTTTGTTAACCGGTGATATTGATCTGCCAATCACAGCCACGCCCGGTATGGGCGCAGCGGTCGATATGTGGATGCTGGGCTCCAGCCTGTTTGGCGCGCAATTGGCGGCCAAGCTCGGTCTGCCCTACGCCTTTGCCTCGCATTTCGCGCCTGATCATCTGGACGAAGCATTGTCGATCTACCGGCGGGATTTCCAACCCTCTGCGGCTTTGGATCGGCCCTATGCAATGGCGGCCATGACAGTGATCGCCGCCGATAGCGATGACGAGGCGGAATGGATCGCATCGTCCCAATTGCAAGCCTTTGTAAGGCTGCGCAGCGGCACACCGGGCAAGCTCCCCCCGCCGATTGAAAACTACCGCGACAGCCTACCGGCACCTGCCAAAGCCATGCTCGCCCATATTGGTCAAGCCAGCGCGATCGGTTCCCCGCAAAGGGTGAAGGACACGATTGAGGCATTCATCAAGCGTACCGATGCGGACGAGATAATCGTCGCGGGTTCAACCTATGACCCTGAACATCGCACCCGGTCTTTGGCACTGACCATGAACGCACTTGCCGCCTAGGCTCCCTTGCCCTTAGGCGCGTAGCAGTGAAATCACCTACCGTAGGGTCAACCCGGCTTGCAGGCCTGATCGCTGTCGGCTATTTGCGCACAATAAATAAAGCAGACAGCAAGAAAATAACAAAGGCACACAGTGTCTGACGGAGCACGGCGGATGGGTACCAGTTCTTCCACAACATCGCGATTGGCGGATCAGGCCAAGCTGGTGAACGCACTGACCACGCATATGGGCGAATCGCTGCTACCGGGAGAGGCGCCATTCGCGGCAGAGCGGCTCAAAGAAGCGGCGGCCTTTGTGATCGATACCGCGGCCCAGCGCGACGCCAAACGCTCTGCCCTCAGCCTCACCAGTGCGAGCGATGAACGCCGCTTTACGCGCATCGCCATCGTCAATGATGATATGCCGTTTTTGGTGGATTCAATTGCTGCCACGATTGCCGCCCAAGGGCTGGCAATCGACCGGCTGGTCCATCCGGTGGTCCCAGTTCAGCGTAGCGATACAGGTAATCTGGAGGCAATTTCCGGCAAAGACACAGCCGATGCATCGCGCGAATCGATGATTTACATCGAAACTGCCCGGATCGACGCCAAACAAAGGCGGGAGCTGGAAAAGGCCCTGCGCACCACGCTGGGAGATGTCCGTGTCGCAGTGAGCGATTGGCCGAAATTGCGCAAAGCTGTGATAAAAGATGCAGAGCAGATTGATGACACAGAAGGTGCCGCGCTTCTCAGATGGCTGGAAGACGGTATGCTCACACAGCTGGGGCATTTGGTGCGCGGCCGCGATGGATCCCAATCGGGTGCCTTGGGGATTTGCAGACGGAGCGCAAAGGTGCTTCTGGCAGACGCGTCTTATGACCGGGCATTTGCGTGGTTTGATGATCCAGCCAACGCGCACGCCAATCTGCCTCTGATTGTTAAGGCTAACAGAGTGGCTCTGGTCCATCGGCGTGTGCCGCTTGATCTGTTTATCGTTCCGGTGAAATCCGGCGGCAAAGTGGTCAGCCTATCGATCCATGCCGGTGTCTGGACCAGTGCGGCATTGGCAGCGGTGCCCACAGAAGTACCGCGCCTGCGCACCCATATGACCGAGCTGATGGACAAGTTCGGTTTCGACAGCAGAGGCCATGCCGGAAAAGCCCTGGTCCATGCATTAACCGCCTTGCCGCATGATTTGATTATCGGTTTCTCATCGGCAGATGTGGCCCGTATCGCGGGTGCCGTCATGAGCCTGGTCGACCGGCCGCGCCCGCGCCTCGCGATTGTGCAGGCCCCGCTGGCCCGCCATTTGTTCGCCTTTGTCTGGCTGCCGCGCGACATGCTCTCCACACAGGTCCGCCAAGACATCCAGCGATTGCTCGAAAAAGGCGCTGGCGCGGAATTGCTCGATTGGAGCTTGCAAGTCGAAGGGGGCAATCTCGCCACTTTGCGCTTCGTGCTGGATATCCGGGCTGGCGGCACCGATTGGGCTGAAGCAGAGCTGGAACAGCAATTGCAAGATATGCTGCGCGGTTGGCCAGAGGCGGTTGAACAGGAATTGGCCGGTTTTGAAGATGCTGGCCGTGCCGCTGCGATTGCTGCGCGCTTCGCCGATATTTTCCCGCCCGCTTACCGCGCCGCTTACGGCGCACAAGAGGCAGCGCGCGATATCCGCCGTATGCGGCCCTTGATCGCAGGCGAAAGTTCGGATGACAGCGTTAGCGGTCAACGCGATGCGCGCCTCTACCGTATGGATAGCGACCCGGAAGGTTGCCTGCGGCTCAAAATCTATGAGCATGAGGGCGCGTTGCCCTTGTCCGATGCGGTCCCGGCGTTGGAAAATTTCGGCTTTGAAGTCCTGTCTGAAGTCCCCACGACATTGGGTGATGGCACACTCGGCACAATTCATGACTTCATCATTGAATTGCCCGAAGGCGACGCCATCACTGACATTCTGGCCCGCGCCCGCCCCATCGAAGCGGCCATCACGGCTGTCCTGAATGAAACAGCAGAAGATGATCCGTTTAACCGGCTGGTCATTGGCACCGGTCTGTCAGCGGGCGAGGCCGAATGGCTCCGCGCCTTTTATCGCTATCTCCGCCAAGCGGGGACGACTTTCACCATCTATACAGTCGTCGATGCATTGTACCGTGCCCCGGATGTAACCCGGGCACTGATCCGCCGGTTTGCGGCGGCGCATGATCCGGAATTCTCCGGCGATCGTCGGGCAGCCATCGATGCTGCCGAAGCCGCGATCAAGCAAGGCCTGGCGAAAGTGGCAGCGATCAATGACGATCGGCTGCTACGCCTCTATCATGCGCTGATCAAAGCGATCCTGCGGACGAACAGTTTTGCGCCGGCAGCAGCGGAAGCGCTTGCTTTCAAGATACAGTCCGACCTGGTACCAAACTTGCCAAAGCCAGTGCCGTGGCGAGAGATCTTTGTCTATTCGCGCCGTGTCGAGGGGATCCATTTGCGGTCCGGCCCCGTCGCGCGTGGCGGGCTGCGCTGGTCTGACCGGCGGGACGATTTCCGCACGGAAATACTCGGCTTGATGAAGGCCCAACGAGTCAAAAACGCCGTTATCGTGCCGACCGGTGCAAAAGGCGGATTTTATCCCAAGCAACTGCCTTCACCCGTGAAGGACCGTGATGCTTGGGCCGCTGAAGGCCAAGCGAGTTACGAGCTGTTCATCCGCACATTGCTGTCGATTACCGACAACATCGTGGATGAGAAAATCGTCCACCCGGAGGCCGTGCTCCCAACCGACGGGCAAGATCCGTATTTTGTGGTTGCCGCAGACAAAGGCACGGCGCGGTTTTCTGACGTCGCCAATGCGATCGCGGAATCGCGTGATTTCTGGCTCGATGATGCGTTTGCGAGTGGCGGTTCCAACGGATATGACCACAAGGCTATGGGTATCACCGCAAAGGGCGCGTGGGTATCTGTGCAGCGGCATTTCCTGGAAATGGGTGTCGATGTCCAAAACGATCCGGTGAGCGTGGTCGGCTGCGGCGATATGTCGGGCGATGTGTTCGGCAATGGTATGCTGTTATCGCAATCAATCCGCCTGATGGCTGCTTTCGATCACCGGCACATATTTATCGATCCCAACCCAGATGCCGCAGCAAGCTGGAAAGAGCGTAAGCGGATGTTCGATCTGCCCCGCTCCAGCTGGGAAGATTATGACAGCAATCTGATATCCAAAGGTGGCGGGGTCTATTCGCGGTCCGCCAAGATCATCAAACTGTCCGCCGCGGCGCGCAAAGCGCTGGGCATTGATGCGGCTGAGATCGAACCAGAGGCGCTCATTTCAGCCATCGTCAAAGCGCCGGTCGACTTGCTGTGGTTTGGCGGGATTGGGACCTATATTAAGGCCGCTGCTGAAAATAACGCAGCGGTTGGTGATCCTGCCAACGACACGCTGCGCGTTGATGCGAAAGACTTGCGCGTCAAAGTGATTGGTGAAGGTGCCAATCTGGGCGTCACTCAAGCCGCGCGGATCGAGTTTTCGATACTGGGCGGCCGGATCAATACCGACTTTATCGACAATTCCGCCGGTGTTGATTGCTCCGATAACGAGGTCAATATCAAGATCGCATTGGCCGCCGCGCGGCGATCCGGCAAATTGTCGGAGAAAAAGCGCAACATATTGCTGGCGGAAATGACCGATGAAGTGTCAGCGTTGGTATTGGAAGATAACCGCCTGCAAGCTTTGGCTTTGTCTATCGCTGAACTGGGCGGCGCCAAGGCCGCAGATTCCCAATTGCGGCTGATTGAAACGCTGGAAGATCGCGGCGCGCTGGACCGGCACACAGAAGGGCTTGCACCCAATGATGTCCTATCCCGCCGGGCGGCTGACGGGATCGGCCTCACCCGGCCCGAACTGGCCGTTCTACTCAGCTCGACAAAACTGGTCTTGCAAGACAAGATCGAAGCGAGCGGGCTGCCCGATGATGCCAGTTTGGCAGGCTCGCTCAGCGATTATTTCCCGACCCCGATGCGCAAAACATACAGCGGGGAGATCGAAACACACCGTCTTCGCCGGGAAATCATCGCGACCAAATTGGCAAACCGGGTCATTAACCGGTTGGGCATTGTCCACCCATTTGAACTGGCCGAGGAAGAAGGTGTGGGACTGGCCGATGTCTGTGGGTCTTTTGTCGCCGCCGAACGATTGTTCAATGTAGATGGCTTGTGGGCGAAGCTGGAAACAGCGGCCATGCCGGAACATGCCCGCTTGATGCTGTTTGATCATGTTGCGGCTGCCATGCGCAGCCAGATGGCAGACTTGCTGAGGGCCGGCGCGAGCCTTCACTTACCGTCGGAAATGATCACTCGCCTGCAAGATGGTGTCACTGATCTGTCTGTGACCGATGGACTGCTTGCCAAAGAGACACAGCATCTCTCGAGCAATCTTAAACAGCAGTTGGTCGATGCCGGTGCGCCAGAAGCTATCGCGGCCGAAGTCGCGCATCTGTATGATATGGACGGCGCCATCGGTCTTGCCGCTCTTGCACGCGATGCCAATATTGAAAGCCGCCCGCTGACACTCGCCTTTACAGATTTGGGCGAACGGCTGGGGCTGGATTGGGCGCAGGGCACAGCCGCGCTGATGAACCCGTCCGATGTGTGGGAGCGCTTGCTGGTGGCTGGACTGGCCAGAGATTTCCAGCAAATGCGGTTGGAATTCCTGCGCCGGATTGCTCGTCGCAAGGGGGCCAAGGATGATCCCGCAAAAGCGGTAGCTGGCTGGGCGGCAAAGCATGAAAATGCGATTCGGCAGTTCCGGTCCATGATTGGCCGCGCACAAACGCAAACGCCTGTTGCCCCGGCAATGCTCGCGCAAATTGCCAGCCAAGCCCGCAACCTATTGGGTCGCTAAAAGAAAATAGCGGGTTGACCAAGGGCGCAATTCGTCCGACGCATTTGGGATGGATCACGCAGATATTATCATCGTGGGAACCGGGCATGGCGGCGCACAAGCAGCCATTGCTCTGCGCCAAAATGGCCATGAAGGCACCATCGCAATGGTCGGGCGGGAGCGCGTTGCCCCCTATGAACGTCCGCCTCTGTCAAAAGAGTATCTGGCGCGGGAAAAACCGTTTGAACGGCTCTATATTCGTCCACCAGCCTTTTGGGAGGATAAGAATGTCGATCTCCGGCTGGGGCATCCCGTGGTGGAGATCGATGCGATGCGCAAAGTCATCACGCTCGGCGATGACAGCCAGATGTCTTACCGAAAGCTGATTTGGGCCACTGGCGGGGATGCGCGGCGGCTATCCTGTCCAGGTTCCGATTTGGACGGCGTGTTTACAGTGCGCAATAAGCCCGATTCTGACCGGATCATGGCGGCGCTCGATGCAGGCGCGCAAAAAGCCGTTGTTGTCGGTGGCGGTTACATCGGCCTGGAAGCCGCCGCTGTCCTGCGCAAACTTGGCCGCGAGGTGACCGTACTCGAAGCATTACCGCGCGTTTTGGCCCGGGTAGCAGGCGAAGAACTTTCCGAATTTTATCAAGCAGAACACCGCGCCCAAGGCGTCGATATCCGGCTTGAAACCAAGCTTGAAAGCATAACCGGTGAAGACGGTAAAGTCACCGGGGTTTTGCTCGAAAGCGGTGAAACCATTCCCGCTGATTTGGTCATAGCCGGGATCGGGATCGTGCCATCTGTCGGCCCGCTGATCGCCGCTGGTGCATCTGGCGCAAACGGGGTCGATGTGGACGAAGTGTGCCGGACAACCTTGGAAGACATTCACGCCATCGGTGACTGCGCAGCCCATGCCAGTGCCTATGCCGAAGGCGCTGTGATCAGGGTGGAATCGGTCCAGAATGCCAATGACATGGCGACCACCACTGCCAAATCCATCATGGGTGACAAACAGCCTTACAAAGCGTTTCCGTGGTTCTGGTCAAACCAATATGATTTGAAACTGCAAACCGCCGGTCTCTCTATCGGTTATGATCAGACAGTTCTGCGGGGCGATCCGGCGGACCGGAAGTTTTCGGTTATCTACCTGAAAGAAGGCCGCATCATCGCGCTTGATTGCGTCAACAATACGAAGGATTATGTCCAAGGGCGTAAGCTGATCGAAGCGGGAATTTCACCGGATCCCGCTGCACTGGCAGACACGGAGATTTTGCTTAAGTCGCTGCTGTAAGTTCTGCCAAAGCCCACTGGGCAGCTTCTGCGACCACCGGATCACTATCCGCGCACAGCGCCTTGACCGGCTCAACCAGCGCCGCCGCTTGCGAATTGCCTGCCGCAATCAGACAATTGCGGACGAACCGGTCGCGCCCGATCCGCTTGATGGGTGAGCCGGAAAACAACGTGCGAAAGCCGGCATCGTCCAAGGTCAAAAAATCCGCCAGATCGGGCTCGTCCAGTTCGGCGCGCGACGTGAAGGATTTATGGCGTGCGGCGGTTTGGGCAAACTTGTTCCATGGGCATACCGCCAGACAATCATCGCAACCGTAAATCCGGTTCCCCATTGGTTTGCGGAACTCTTCTGGAATCGGCCCCTTATGCTCGATCGTAAGATAGGAAATACAGCGCCGCGCATCGACGATATAGGGTTCGGGAAATGCATCTGTCGGGCACGCATCATGACAGGCAGAGCATGAACCGCAGCGATTTTCATGCGCGGCATCAGGCGCGAAAGGGACGGTGGTGTACATCGCGCCCAGGAATAGCCAGCTGCCGTGATCGGTGCTGACCAAATTGCTATGCTTGCCCTGCCAGCCAATGCCGGACGCTTCGCCCAAGGGTTTTTCCATGACCGGGGCGGTATCGACGAAGACTTTCAATTGCGGTTCTTCCAGACCAGCCTTCTTGGCTTCCGCGACCAGCCACCGCGCAAGCGCTTTCAGCGCCTTCTTCACCACATCATGATAATCGCGCCCGCGTGCATAGACAGAAATGCGCGCCTTCTCTGGCTGATCCTCCAATGCCAACGGATCAACATCGGGCGCGTAGCTCATGCCCAGCGCAATCACGCTCTGCGCCTCTGGCCACATAGAACGGGGGCCCTGACGCACATCGGCGCGATCCTCCATCCAGCCCATCGCTCCGTGATGGCCCGCCTCCAGCCAATTGCGCAGCCGCTGTGCCCGTACAGGATCGTCTTCAGCCGAGGCAAAACCCACGCTGACAAAGCCCAATCGCCGGGCCTCGGCAACCATCCGCTGCTGCAAATCCTTGATAAGCGTTCCAGTAATTACCGGCGCGTTAACCATAATTGGGGTTGCTCCCGTTCATACGCGGCGCGTAACCGGCATCTATGGATATGCCGCTAAGCGATACACTCGCGCAAGACAATGCTCCCCAAACCGCAGACACCCGCCCGCTCGCCATTGAAGCGCGCGGATTGGTGAAGGAATTTGCAGGTACACGCGCCGTCGACGGCGTCGACCTGTCTGTGCCTGAGGGAGCGATTTACGGCATATTGGGACCAAACGGGGCCGGCAAGACGACCACTATCCGGATGCTGCTGGGCATTATCGATCCCGATGACGGTGTTCGCCGTATATTCGGCCATGATGAACCACACGAAATCGCGAAACTGATCGGCTATCTGCCCGAAGAGCGCGGGCTATATCCTGCAATGAAGGCCTATGAAGCGATTGGCTTTATGGGCGCGCTGCGCGGATTGCCGCTGGAAGAAGGCAAAGCGCGCGGCCGTGAATTGCTTGAACGGCATGATCTGGGCCACGCAGCCGATAAGCAAATCCGCCAGCTGTCAAAAGGGATGGCGCAGACGGTGCAATTGCTGGGCACGCTGGTCCACCGGCCTAAACTGGTCGTGCTCGACGAGCCATTTTCCGGTCTCGACGCGATCAATCAGGGCAAGCTGGAGCGGATGATCCGCGAGCTTGCCGATAATGGAACGACGGTCATTTTCTCGACCCATGTTATCCATCACGCAGAGCGCCTGTGTGAAGGCGTGGCGATTATCGCTGGCGGTAAAGTGCCCTATGCCGGTTCCGTCGAGGCCGCGCGCGACCGTATTCCGGCGCAAGTACGCCTGGAAACGCGCGAAACCGATGGCCGTTGGCGCAGCGCACTGCCCGATGATGCCCGGCGCGAAGGGGATTTCTGGTATTTCTCTTTACCCGAAAGCGGCATTGAAACCCTGCTGCGGGCGCTGATCGAGGGCGAAGCAGGCATTCAATCGCTATCCATCGAACGCGCCGGTTTGCACGATGCCTTTGTCCATATTGCCGGGGAAGCTGCGGCACGCGCTCTGGAAGCCGACAATGCGGCGGAGAATAATTGATGAGTAACCCGACCGCCTCCCACCATGCATCGTCACGGCTCAGCACTTTGCAAGCCGCCTATGTCATCGCGCGCCGCGACTTTCTGGCGATTTTGTTCAGCCGGGCTTTCCTGTTCTTTTTGCTGGGCCCTCTATTCCCGATCATTGTCGGCGGATTGGCTGGCGGCATCGGTAGCGAAGTCCAACGCGAGGCCACAGCAGCAGAGATCGGCATCGCCATGAGCGAAGCCGACAGCGCTGCAATGGTCGCCTCCGCAGCGCAATTGCGAGAGGAACTGGGCGGATATATCCCCCCATTGGTCACCCTTGACGAGGAGCAGAAAACGCTTGAGCCGGTTGAAGTGCTCAAAACCAAGCGCGGCAATCTGGCCGCAATTGTCAGCGGGACCCCTGCTGAACCCACATTGGTTGCACCCGAAGGTCAAATCGACCGGTGGCGAGGCCAGGTGAGTTTGATCGCCGCCAACAGTGTGGGGGCTTCAGCAACGCAGTTCCCTGACATCACATTTGAAAAAGTCGCCACCAGCGGCGCTGCTGAAAAGCGCAATCGCATTCAAACCGCACAAGCCGGGCAAATGCTATTGTTCCTTCTCACTATGCTGCTGGGCGGAATGGTGCTGTCCAATCTGGTTGAGGAAAAAGGTAATAAGATCATCGAAGTGCTCGCCGCAGCGATCCCGATGGACTCGGTATTCCTCGGAAAGCTGTTCGCAATGCTTGGCGTGTCTTTTGTCGGCATCGCAGTGTGGGGCAGCGTGGGCGGCCTGATCTTCCTTGCTGGCGGTTTCAGCATGGGCAGCTTTGCCGCACCGGCAGTGGGTTGGCCCATCTTCCTGGCACTCGGAGTGGTCTATTTCGCGATGGGTTATCTCATCCTTGGCTCGTTGTTTCTGGCGATCGGATCCATGGCCGCGACGGTGCGCGAGGTACAAACGCTGTCCATGCCGGTGACCATGATGCAGCTGATTGTGTTCTTCTTCGCCAGCTATGCAATGGCGAAGCCGGGAACAGCGGTGGAGCTGGCGGCCGCGATTTTCCCGTTTAGTTCACCCTTTGCAATGCTGGCACGCGCCGCCCAAGTCGACACATTGTGGCCGCACGCGCTCGCTATTGCATGGCAAGCCATTGCGGTTGCGATCTTCGTGAAAGCCGGGGCGACATTATTCCGCCGAAAGGTCATGAATTCAGGACCGCGCGGCGGAAAGAAAGCGCGCTGGTGGCATCGCCGGACCAAAGCTGATGCATAAGCGCGGCCAAACACCAGACCAATGACACGTGCAGCGACGGCAATAAACGGACGGTTGGGCGCAACGTAATTCCAGACACCCATACAGTTAGGTCGCAAACCGCAACTTACTATTGACATTGATGTAAGGAAGGTCAGGATACTCTCATAAATCGACACTGCGACAACGCGGTGCGGCATAGGAGAGAATGTCATGGCAACGATTGCCCCGGAAAAAGCAGACGGACAGCCCGAATATCCAACCTCGCCAACCGCGTATGAGGTTCTGCTCAAACATCTGGAAATGCATCCGGAAGATACGCCAACGCATACCCACCCCTATGATGTTAGCCGCAGCGATATTTACGCGGAAGACCGGTGGCAGCCAATCTTTGCCGAAATGCGCGCCAAAGGCCCGCTCCACTATGTACCCGAAAGCCCTTATGGCGCTTATTGGAATGTGGTATCCAACAAGGCGATCCAGCACATTGAAGCTTTGCCAGAACTGTTTTCCTCCAGCTGGGAACATGGCGGCATCACCATTCTGGAACGCGAGGAAGAGGCGGGTCTGGAACTGCCGATGTTCATCGCGATGGACCGGCCCAAACATACCGGCCAGCGCCGCACTGTCGCGCCTGCATTCACTCCGGCGGAAATGAAGCGGATGGATGATGAAATCCGCCGCCGCACCGGCGAATTGCTCGATTCCCTGCCCGAAGGCGAAGTGTTCGACTGGGTGGATACAGTCTCAATCGAACTCACCACAGGAATGCTCGCCATTTTGTTCGGCTTCCCATGGGAAGACCGCCGCTTGCTCACCTATTGGTCCGATTGGGCGGGCGATACGGAAATCGCGACAGTCAAAGATCTGACTCAGGAACGCGAAAAAGTGCTCCACCAGATGGGCGCCTATTTCCAGAAATTATGGATGGAGCGCGCGCAAGAGGAAGAACCCGGCCCCGATCTCATTTCGATGATGATCCATTCGCCCGCGATGAACCAGATGGACCCGCGCGAATTTATGGGCAATCTGATCCTGCTGATCGTGGGCGGCAATGACACCACCCGCAACACGATGTCGGGCATTATCCATGCTTTTGACAAATTCCCTGACCAGCGTAAATTGTTCGAAGAGCAGCCCGATTTGATCCCCAACGCGGTGCAGGAATGTATCCGTTACCAGACGCCGCTGGCCCATATGCGCCGCACTGCCAGTGAAGACACCGAACTGTTTGGCGAGCAAATCAAAAAAGGCGACAAGCTGGTCCTGTGGTATCTATCTGCAAACCGTGATGAAGCGCTGTTCGACGATGCTGAGAAGCTCGACATTACCCGCGAAAATGCCCGCCGCCATCTGGCATTTGGCTACGGCATTCACCGCTGCGTGGGTGCGCGTTTGGCAGAATTACAGCTGCGGATTTTGCTGGAAGAAATGCACAAACGACGGATGCGGGTGCATGTTGCCGGTGATGTCGAACGGGTGAAAGCGAATTTCGTGCATGGCTTCCGCAAGTTGGAAGTGGAAGTCACGAAGTTTTAGGGCGTTCGGATGCAACTTTTGGCGCTGTCCCGTCGTATATACTCAGTGAGAGAAACTTTTCGCCCGAGGATGCTATGACGGACAGCCCATCATCAAACCGCCGCCAGTTCATTGGTTTTTTGTCTGCCGGGGCAGCATTGCCGCTGCTGTCGGCTTGCGGCAGCGCGCCTGCTGATGCGAAGAGCTTTCCGATCACGCGGACCGATGCGCAATGGCGCGCCAAGCTGTCTAAGTCGGAATATTATATTCTACGGCAAGCTGGAACAGAACGGCCCTACAGCTCGCCGCTCGACAAGGAAAAACGCAAAGGCACCTTTATTTGTGCCGGATGCGATAACCGGCTCTATTCCTCCTCCACCAAATATGACAGCCGCACCGGTTGGCCCAGTTTTTGGAAACCCTTGCCTGGCGCCATTGCGACCCAGACCGATTACAAAATCGGATATCCGCGGACAGAGGTTCTCTGCGCCGATTGCGGCGGGCATTTAGGGCACGTATTTAATGACGGGCCGCAGCCAACCGGCAAGCGATATTGCATGAATGGCGCTGCGATGGATTTCATCGCTTCCTAAGCCTTATCTCAACCCCGTCTATTTCCGGCTAACGGATTTTCCAAATGCCGAATTCAGCGGGCTGGGCTGGCTGCCCATCCAGCGGCACGGGTTCCAACCAATCGGGCGTATCGCCAGCAATCAGAAGCGCCGCCAATCCGTCTGGATTGCCGCGTGCGTACAGGTTGGCTTCGGCCAAGTCCGAACACATCAGGATATACCCGGCACCGCGCTGCTTCGCGGCCGCGCGGGCATCCTCAATCGGGCCAACGAACGTCAAAATCACATCGCGCATAGCCATCTCGGCCCGGTGGTGACTGGTCGCGACCACGCTATGATGGGATTCCAGCAGGATAGATGGCCCTGCATCCAGCGGGGCCAGAATGGTGCCAGCCGGAAGCAGGTTAAGCTTGGCCGCTTGCCCGCGCAGGTCACACCGGGCATCGGTCACCGTCGGGCTGATAGGGTGTTCCCCCCCAGACTGAGCACCGGACTGATTACCGGTCGGCACATCGCGCGGCGTAAGAGCCGTATACAAAGAGACCGGTGATGATGGCAGCAGCACCACTATGATCGCGCCGCTGGCTAGCAATTTCCCCGCCAAAGCGGGCGCAGAGTGCAGCTGCTCCAGAAGTTTCGTGACCAGCCAGCCAAGCGGGATAGCCGCCAGCAAAGCCGCAAAAGCCGCGGCGCGCCATACCAGCAGCGCCAAGGCAATACTTGCCAGCAAGAGAAATGCATATTCTGCCCACCGCAGGCGCTGCTCGGGCTTGCCCTTTACCGCCAGCATGATGGCAGCCGCCAAGCCAACCAACAGTTGAAACGCCATCGGAAGCGCGCTTGCCAATTCCTGCTCCCACAGCGGCCGGCCTTCAGAAATGTGCACGTACCAGTAATCACGGACCACTGGATCAAGCTGTGCAAATGGCGTGGTCAAACAAGTGGGCGAGAAACTGCCAAACACAGCAATGCCCAGCGCGCCGACACAAGCAAAGGATAAGAGCCAGGCCCAACGTGGGAGCGCTGGCAACAGCGCAATCACCGCTGTCCCCAACGCAGTGATGCCAAAGAACGCCAGATGCGCAGGCGACACAGCATCGCAATATTGCGCCAGATCACCAAGCCCGCGGGTGGTCAGGAAAATGACCGTCAGCCCCGCTGCCAGGCTCACCATGTAACTGGCCAGCCACGAGCGCCCTGCGTGATCGCGCAGCCACCTCAGCGCCAGCACTATGCCTGTCGCGGCAACAAGCGGGAGGATCTCCAACGAAATACTCAAACCCAGGGCCATTGCGAAACCGGCCATGCACCCGCCCCTGATGGCAGAATTATGCGCGACGCCCCATAGCGACGCCGCAACCATACCAATCTGCCACCCATGATGATCAATCCGCATCGGCTGAAGCTGGAACACCAGCGGGGCGAGCAGGCCGAGAGTTAGGCAGGCAAAGGTCATGGCTTCAACGCCCAGCCATCGCCGTGCCAGACCGCCAATGATGAATAATACAACACCCAAAGTCAGAAGCGGAACCGCAATCAGCGTCACAGTTTCAGCCAGCGATGCGCCCAATAACGGTGTCAGCCCTCCAATCAGCAGAGCAAGCGGCAGATCAACCAGTCTTGACCAATGCATTTGCGTGCCGGTGACGGGATCGATCCGGTATTGGGTAACATCCCACCAGCTTTGCCCGGCGAGCAAATCGCGGATTTGCACCAGACGCAGGGCATCATCCGGATCGGGAAATTGCCCCCGCATTAAACCTTGCAAACCGCTGCCGATGAAAATCAGCGACAGCACACTCCAGATGACAGCGATCCGCGCATTGGGACCGCTTAGCCAAGCAGCTATTCTTTGCAGGGCCGTGGTATGAGCTGCTTTTGCCATAGCCAGAGGGGACTATTGGGCCGGTTTGAAAACAACGCGGCTGCGCAAAAGCCATGTCAGTGTGAAGCTGGCAGCAATGGCAATCAGCTTGGCCGGGCGCGGATCGAACGCCCAATAATCGGCCGTGCCGACAATCATAGTAGTCAGTGCCAGACCAGCCAATGCAGACATGACAAACAGTGCCTTCTGCTTGGTCCGTTCTTGGCCGCGCTCTGCCACGGTATCGGTGAAAACAGTCCGGCTTGAAAGCAGCCAATGCGCCAGAATACCGGCGCTATATCCAATGGCGGAGGCAGGTGCGGCCAGCATTCCAGCCGCCAACAGCATCAGGAAACAACCGACATCAACCGCCAATGCGCCAACGCTTGCCAGCAGATATCTCAGCAAGCGAATGTCGCGCAATTTATGGAAAATCTCGGTCACTGCTGCCCCCAAATACCGGCTAGGCCACTTTGCGATCGGGCGAATCATCCGTGTCAGTATCACGAATGCGTTCAGGTACCGGCATCAGCGATTGCAAGGCAGCTGCCTGATCATCGCTTACTGGCATATAGCCTGCTTCGCGGGTCGGCATGACTTTCTCATCCCCTTCATCTCCCGCTTCGTGATATTCGGCATCTTCATTGACGCACCATGTGTCGTATAACCGCTCACCCGCGAGGATATTCTCCGTCGTCAGCATCGCGGTCATCATCGCGTGATCTTGGTTATTATACCGGTGCATTCCGTTGCGGCCGACCAGATGCAATGTTGGATGTTTCTCTTCCAGCTCTTGCCGCATCACATCGACATTCGCGGCATAGTCTTCATCATAAACGGGATAGGCTTTTTCCTGACGGACCACCGCGCCGCCAATCACATCGGCAGGATCGCACAGACCCAAAATGGCCATTTCTTTCTTGGCCAGTTCGATCAGATCATCATCGGATGATGACCACAGACCGTCATTCTCGAAACAGAAATATTCCAGGCCGACACAGGCAACGCCCTCATCCGGGACCATTTCCGGCGACCAGCTGCGGAAGTTCTGCACCCGGCCAACCTGCACCTTGTCGTCATGGATATAAATCCAGTTATCGGGGAACAGATCATCCGATTTAATCTTGAGCGCCACGGTCAGGAAATCACGATATTTCAAGTCATTCGCTTGCAGGGTGCTTTCGGGCAAAGGATGCATCCGCTTCGCCAACTCGCGCATCGGGGCTGAACTGATCGCATCTTTGGCTTTGACGACAACCGTCTTGCCATCCTTATCGGCGGCACGCATCCGCCAGCCGCCTTTACCGTCAGATGCCAGCTGTTCCAGGCCGTGGCCCATAATAATGGTGCCGCCAGCAGCCAGAATCTTGTCACGCGCGGCGTCCCACATCATGCCCGGGCCGAGGCGCGGATAGCGGAATGTTTCCAGCAGCGTTTTCGCAGCTTGGCCATCATTGGGTGCCTTGTTCAGACCCATCGACCGCTTAAGACCATCGATCACCGCGCTCCACAAAGACAGACCCTTAATCCGTTGGGCGGCCCAGTCCGCGCTCATTTCGTCGCATGGCATACCCCAGACTTTCTCGGTGTAAGTCTTGAAGAAGATTGAATAGAGTTTCTTGCCAAACTGGTTGGTCGTCCAATCCTCAAAGCTTTTCACTTCTGCAATGGGAAACAGTTTGTAACGCAAATAGCTGACCATGCAGGCAGTCGAGCGTAGAATGCCCAAATTGCCGAGCGCTTCAAATGCGCGCAATGGATAGGAATAGAATTTGCCTTCATAATAGATCCGGCTCATCCGTGGGCGCTGGATGAAATCATCGGGCAGGATTTCATCCCACAGATCGACCACTTGCTGGCTTTTGGAGAAAAACCGGTGCCCGCCAATGTCGAAGCGGTAACCTTCATGCTCCACCGTGCGGCTGATCCCGCCGACATAGGTTTCATCTTTTTCGATAATGGCAACGCTTTTGCCCTGCTTAGTCAGCAGATACCCTGCGGTAAGCCCGGCTGGCCCAGCGCCAATAATGGCAACGTCGACGTCCAGTTCGTCCGGGACAACCCGCTCGTTTGACGTTTCGTTCGGTACTTGCGGACAATCGCGCTTGCTCATTTAAGCCCCCGTTTAGGTGTGTGAGGCTGGGGTGAAGGAAATTGGTTAGCGCAAAGTTAACGCGGCCCTAAAAAGCACACGCCGTCCTGCCCCTATCAAGTCGATTGCCGGGCAGTCGCCGCAGGTTGGCGGCACGCGGGATTCGGCGCGGCACGTGCGTTGCGGCTATGCAACCGGTCAATCAATGCCGCCAGATCGACGAGCGAGAATGTCGTATCCAGCACCAATCCATAGGCCTGGCCTTTGCGCCAGCGCACCCGTGCCTCAATATCAGGCAAGCCCGGGGCCTTGATCCTTAGCGGCTGCCCGATCGCAAGTGCGGTGTCACAATGGATTAGCCCACCTTGGCGGGACACATTCGCCAGCTGTGCGGGAATGGGGAGACTATCCCCTTCTATCTGAAGCGGCAGCTCCACATCGAACCGCAGGTCCCGTTTGGGATATTCACCCGTCGCCATAATGATGTCTTCAACATCGATCGGCGTGTGAAACTGGAAGCCGGCCTCGCCGTCTTTCTGCCAAACCATTTCGGCGGGATACACATCGCCGGTCGGGAATTCGAGTGCCGTCCGTTTCCCTTCGGGAACCGGATGGAAACTCTTGATGCTTGCACCCGTCATGGAGATATCACGCACCACACAAAGATACTGCCTGTCTTCGATGATGAGCTTGGCCGTGCGGATAAGCAACGTGAATCGCGGGGCTCTGCGCTCTTCCAAGTCCAATGTTTCCGCTTCAGACGGCGTATGATCTCTAGCTATGTGCACTACTTTCCCCAAACGTCATTCACACCAATGGAGCTGATGTCTGGACCAACGTTATAGGAAGGTGGTTACCGCTGCTTGGGTCCGGCAATATGGAAAAACGCCTATCGCAGCAGATCGTGGTAGTTAACGCGCCCGCCGATGGCTTCCGGGGGTGGTACGGGTGACTGGACTCGAACCAGCACGATCAAAGATCAGGGGATTTTAAGTCCCCGGCGTCTACCATTCCGCCACACCCGCATATTTGCCGGTCCACTCGGGCAGACCCGCATTTGACTGCGTGGAAATTCCCCTAACGGCTCAAATCGAAAAGGCCAATCGCTCCATGCGAAAAAAGCAGATGGAGTCTGTCTTTTGGCCAACCTGTAGGCCGGTTAGCGGTTTAAACGCTCACGCATTTCCTTGCCGGGTTTGAAATAGGGCACCCGTTTAGAGGGTACTTCAACCGTTTCACCAGTGCGCGGGTTGCGGCCTGTGCGCGGTTCTCTTTCGCGGGTGGAAAACGCACCAAAGCCGCGCAGCTCCACGCGGCCGCCCTCGGCAAGGCGCTTCGTAATCTCGTCAAAAAAGACGTCCACAACCTGCTCGATCTCTTCGCTTCGCAGATCTGGATTGTCCTTGGCCAAAGCCTGCAACAATTCGGACCGTATCATCTCTTTCTCCTCAATTCTTCCCCGCATATACACGCAAGAAAATGCCGCGATTAAACGGCAAAGGGCCCCCACAGACCATTCATCCCGGAATTTACAATGCCAGAGAGTAGCTTCCCGCGCAATCGGCGCACGCACGGTTTGGTGAAATTGAGTCGTTACAGGCTCAGAAACGCCCCAAAATTAGACAGATTCGAGCAATTCGCGCGTGGAAATGCCCAAACGGTCCATCCGTGAGCGAATTTCCGGCCATTCTTCGCGCAAAAATTGCGCTCGCTCTGTGGCGCGCAGCTTATCGGCGGCACCGGCAACAACATACATCCCCACGCCGCGCTGCACTTCGACCAAACCATCGGTCTGAAATTGCTGATAGGCTTTGGCGACCGTCAACGGGTTGGCGCCTTGCGCCGCCGCAAAGGCCCGAACTGATGGCAGCATTGCGCCCTCCGCATACTCACCTTCAATGATAGCTGCCGCGATTTGATCGCGCAGCTTCAAATATACCGGGCGGGATTGCTGGGTCATGGTTGCTTCCTTACCTGCTTTTTCAAGCGCTTGGTGCCTCAGTGACATAATACACTGCGCCGCGTCAAGTTCCCCGAAATATCCCGGATTTGCAGTTTCATGTGAAACTAGCTCTTCCCATGAAAAATTCTGGCGTTAGTGTGCCGCCTTTCGGCCCCTCTGTTGGGAGCATGGGCCAGACAAGATAAATTGAGGGGGGCGCACGCCCATGCATGAGCTTATTTTCACGTTCGATTCAGCGTTTGAAATGTGGACGTTCTGGATCGCAGTAGTGGCACTCGCAGTGTTTCTGTTTGGCGGGTCTTACATCGTCACACGTCCGCAGCCGGAATTTGCAGGCCATCCAAAGGGTCTGTTCCTTCTGTTCCTTGCAGAAATGTGGGAGCGTTTTTCGTACTACGGAATGCGCGCCCTGCTCATTTTTTACCTTGTCCAGCATTGGATGTTTTCAGATTCCGAAGCCTCGGTAATCTACGGCGCTTACACGGCGCTGGTCTATATCACTCCGGTAGTTGGCGGCTATCTGGCTGACCGTTATTTGGGGCAGCGCAAAGCTGTTGTCTTCGGCGCGGTATTGCTCACCTTTGGTCACTTCTTCATGGCGTTTGAAGGTGACGGCGGACAAGCTGATCCATTTATCAATGTGTTCTGGTTGGCGTTGGCGCTGATTATCGTTGGTTCGGGTTTCCTGAAGGCCAACATTTCGGTCATCGTCGGGCAGCTGTATTCGCGCACCGATATCCGCCGTGATCCTGCCTATACCATTTTCTACATGGGTATTAACGTCGGCGCGGCGACCGCATCGATCATTTGCGGCTTCCTTGGTCAAACATATGGCTGGGAATACGGCTTCGGTCTGGCCGGCTTCGGTATGCTGATCGGCCTGGTGTTCTTCGTGCTCGGCAAACCCCTGCTGATGGGCAAGGGTGAACCCAAAGATCCGGCCAAAATTGCAGGCGGGAAAGAATGGGGCATTTACGGCGCTGGCCTGGCCATGGTTCTGCTATGCTGGACTGCCATCCAATTCCAAGAATTGGTCGGTATCGTGCTGGGTATCTTCGGCGGCGGCCTGGTGCTCTATGTGCTGTTCACTGCTGTCACAAAGCTGGCCCCGGAAGAACGTGACCGTATTTTCGCGGCGATGTTCCTGATCCTCACTTCGATCGTATTCTGGGCTCTGTTCGAGCAAGCAGGCTCATCACTGAACCTGTTTACCGACCGGCACGTTGAAACTGGCGGCGTGAATGCGTCGATGTTCCAGTCGATCAATGCGATCTATATCGTCTTGCTGGCACCAGTGTTCGCCATGATGTGGCAGAGCTTGGCCCGTAAAGGAGCCGAGCCTTCGACACCGATGAAATTCGGCCTCGCCATTATTCAGGTTGGTCTTGGTTTCCTCGTACTCGTCTGGGGTGCGGAATCGGTTGGCGTGAATGTGCCGACACCGGTGATCTTCATCTTCCTGATCTACCTGCTCCATACAACTGGCGAGCTGTGCCTTAGCCCTGTCGGCCTCAGCGCCATGAACCGGCTCGCACCGGCGCATATGGCGTCGCTGATCATGGGAACATGGTTCTTTGCATCGGCACTCGGCAACTTCGCTGCCGGACTGATTGCATCGGCAACAGGCGGTGAAGGCGTCGGAGAAGAGGCTGGCAAGCAGCTTGTGCTCGATGTGTACGGGACCGTTGGCTGGTACGCTGTCGGTATTGGTGTGGCCGTCATGGTCATCAGCCCGCTGGTCAAGAAGCTGATGCATCTGGATACGCTGGCCGATGATACTTTGGCCGGTGCAGCCGAAGCCGGATTGGAAGCGCAAGAAGGCGGCGTTCATCCCGCCACTAAAGCGTAACTGACAAAACCTGATCAGATCGGGTGACTAATAATGGTTGGAGAATAAAGTGATGCGCTACCGTGCCTTGACCATATTGGGGGGCGCGGTGGCGCTCGCTGCGTGTTCCGCCTCGGGCCAGTCGAAGCCCGCAAGCGCATCGGATGCGCCCGCACCGCAGGCCGAAACGCCTTATGCGTCGACCTATCAAGCCTATCCCTCGGCCGAGACTCTGATCATTCCGGTGTCCGTATTTGACGGCGCAGGCGGCGGCTGGGACAATGGCTGGGTCCATATGAAAGACGGCAAGATTGCTGCTGTTGGCGGCCCCACGTCGCGTCCGCCAGAGGTAGACAATGTCGTCGACGGCACCGGCAAGGTTGTTACGCCCGGCATTATCGACATTCACAGCCACCTTGGCGACTATCCGACACCGTCGGTCCAAGCCCATGCAGACGGTAATGAAGCAACCAGCCCGACGACACCCGAAGTCTGGGCCGAACACTCCATTTGGCCGCAGGATCCGGGCTTTAGCAGAGCGATGGCCAATGGCGGCATCACGTCACTGCAAATTCTGCCCGGCTCCGCCAACCTGATGGGCGGGCGCACGGTCACGCTTAAAAATGTACCCAGCCGGACAGTCCAAGGGATGAAGTTCCCCGGTGCGCCGCATGGCATGAAAATGGCCTGCGGGGAAAACCCCAAACGCGTCTATGGCGGCAAGGGGAGGATGCCATCCACCCGTATGGGTAACTTTGCGGTAAACCGGCAAACATGGATTGATGCCCAGCAATATGCCGACGGCGACCGCAAAAATCGCGATCTCGCAAATGAGACGCTCGCCGGTGTTCTGGATGGCGAGATCCAGATCCACAATCACTGTTACCGGGCCGATGAAATGGCGTTGGTGATCGATATGGCCAAGGAATTTGGCTATACCGTCAGCACATTCCACCATGCGGTTGAAAGCTACAAGATTGGTGATCTGCTACGCGAAAATGATGTGTGCTCTGCGGTTTGGGCCGATTGGTATGGCTTCAAGATGGAAAGCTATGACGGGATACCGGAAAACGCGGCTCTGATCCAACAGGCCGGTGCCTGCGTAGTTATCCATTCGGACGATGAGAACGGTATCCAGCGACTCAATCAGGAAGCCGCCAAAGCGCAAGCGGCAGGCAAACGGATCGGGATCGACATTAGCGATGCCGACGTCATTTCCTGGATCACTCTCAATGCAGCAAAAGCCATGGGTATTGACGACCAAACCGGCAGTTTGACAGCGGGTAAAATGGCCGATGTGGTGTTGTGGAACGGCGATCCGCTCAGCGTCTATTCCCGGCCTGAAAAAGTCTGGGTCGATGGTGCATTGCTGTATGATGCAAACGATCCCAAACGGCGACCGGTTAGTGATTTTGAGCTCGGCCAACCGGGCGAAGGAGACGTGAAATGAAGGCGTTTCTGAAACTTGCAGCGGCGACGCTTGCCCTTGCTTTGCCAACGGCCGTATCGGCACAAGACGTGACCATCACTAACGCCAAACTAGCAATCGGCGATGGCAGCGATCCGATTGATGATGGCATGGTGATTGTCAGAAATGGCACGATCGTTTTCGCCGGAACTGCGGCGAATGCTCCTGCTGGCAGGCAGTCCGGCACAATGGTTGACGCGCGGGGGCAATGGGTATCGCCCGGCATCTTTATGCCGCTGACCAATCTGGGTCTGTGGGACGTTGGCGCGGTGAGCGAAAGCAACGATATCCGCGCCGGTGACAGCCTGTTCGGGGCCGCGCTGGATGCCTCGACAGCGGTCAATTATGCCTCTCAACATATCGCAGTGAGCCGCGCTGGCGGCGTTACACGGGCGACGATTTCGACGGGTCCGAGCGGATCGATCTTTGCCGGACAAGGGGCGGCAATCGATCTGGGCGCAGACCCGGATGCCATTGTCGCGGCAAAATCTTTCCAGCTGGTACTGCTTGGGGAAACTGGTGCCCGGCTAGCCGGTGGCAGCCGGGTTGCAGCCTATGCTGAATTCGCCAATGCCCTGCACGAGGCGAAAGCCTACGCAGCCGGCAATTGGAACGCAGAGGCGAGCTTACTCACCCGCGCGGATGCGGCGGCTTTGGTCAGTGTAATTGGCGGCAGCCAGAAGCTGTACGTTCATGTTGAACGCGCGGCGGACATTCGCGCCGTGCTGGCACTTCGGTCAACCTATCCCAAACTCGATATGGTCCTTGTCGGGGTCAGCGAAGGCTGGATTGTGGCAGATGCAATCGCCGCATCGGGCGTTCCCGTTATCGCTGACCCGTTGGACAATCTGCCCGCGAATTTTGAAGAGCTGGGTGCGACCCAGAGCAATGTCGGCCGGATGGTCGATGCGGGCGTGACAGTCGCGCTGGGCGGATTGTCCGGCGGGATCACCGGGCCGCGCACAGCCCCGCAATTTGCAGGCAATTTGGTGGCTCTGTCCAAAGTGCCGGGCGCCTCTGGTCTGACATGGGGCGAGGCCTTGGCAAGCATCACGTCCATACCCGCAGAGATTTCCGGTTTTGGCGGAAAATACGGCGTGCTGAAAGCTGGCGCTGCGGCGGATGTTGTGATCTGGGATGGTGACCCGTTGGAAGTATCCAGCGCGCCAACCAAAGTGTTTATCGACGGGATCGAACAACCGCTTACCAACCACCAGACACGGTTGCGCGACCGGTATAAAGACCTTGATGAAAGCGACTTGCCCAAAGCGTATGATTGGTAGGTACAGCGCCAACTGGAGCGAAGGCGGGGATAAGCGGGGTCCAACCCGCTCCCGCCGCCCAAGGCACTGTAATCCGCACCGGCCAAGTAACACTCAAACGGTAACCGCATATTGGATATGAGTTGCATTTAGGGACCTAGTGTGCTTTCTCCTGCCAAGGGAGAGAAACATCATGGATCAAGCACTCATCTCGCTACTCGCCGCCAGCATCGCGCTGGTCGGCACGCACTTTGCCATGTCGCATCCGCTACGCGCGCAACTGGTCGGTGCGTTGGGGCAAAGCGGCTTTATGGGTGTATATTCGCTTGTCAGCCTGGGCTGTATCGTCTGGATGTATTTCGCCTTTACCGCAGTGGAGCCCGCCGCGCCCCCTTTGTGGGCAGGGTTCGATACTGTCAGCTGGGGAATTGCCAGTGCGCTAACGCTGATCGCGATGGTTCTATATGCCGGATCAATGAGCGGCAATCCGGCCTTGCCTGCGCCGGGGGCTGAGGAGGCGGCACAGGCTGATCCGAAAGGTGTCTTTGCAGTCACCCGCCACCCGATGATGTGGGGCTTTGCCCTTTGGGCGGCCGCGCATATCATCGCCGCGCCCACCGCGCGCACTTTGATCGTGGCCACAACAGTCCTGTTCTTGGCGCTCGTCGGTGCTCACATGCAGGACCGGAAGAAACGCACATTGATGGGCGATGCGTGGGCTGGTTGGGAAGCCAAAACCAGCTATTGGCCGCATTGGACCAAGATAATTGGCGCTGGCGTCATGCCGTGGTCCATTGGCGTTGTGTTGTGGCTGGCCTTCAGCTGGGCACATATCCCGTTGAGCGGTTATGACGCAGGCATTTGGCGCTGGTTTTAACGCCCTTTGAAAACGCCCGCGCGCTTTTCCAGCAGCGCATCGATGCCTTCGATGTGATCTTCGGTATGATGCATCAAAGCCTGAGTGTTGGCGGCCATTTCCAACGCCGTATCATAGGAAATAGAACGGCCTTGCCTGAGCAGGTTCTTGGTTTGGCGAAGTGAATGCGGCGGCATGGCGGCAATTTTCGCCGCCATCGCGCCTGCTTCATCCATCAGCCGGTCGCTCTCAATAACACGGCTGACAAGCCCCCATTCGGCAGCCGTGCCAGCATCAATCACATCGCCGGTATAAAACAGCTCCGCCGCACGCGCTTCACCGATCACTCGCGGCAAAATCCACGTTCCGCCATCACCGGGGATGATCCCCAGTTTGAGAAAGGTGACGCCAAATTTGGCACGATCAGAAGCGATCCGGATATCCCCCAAACAGGCCAGATCACACCCCAGCCCTATCGCCGGCCCATTAATCGCTGCGATCAACGGGACCTGCAAACCATAAAGCCCGCGCAAGATCCGGTGGATGTTGGTACGATATCCATTGGCGATATCAATCGGCGCGCCGCCGAAATTCCCGGTCCGTTCGCGCATTGCCTTCACATCGCCGCCCGCCGAAAACGCCCGGCCCGCGCCGGTTAAGATAACGCACCGAACATCGGTGTCCGCATTGATTGCGTTGCACGCCGCCTCAAATTCCGCGCCATCACCGTCCGCCCCCAGCGCATTCATACTATCAGGCCGGTCGAGCGTTAGGGTGGTCACGTGATTGGCGGTCGTCACAGTCAGCAAAGACATTTTTGGGCTCCGTTCATTGACAGGGTGCCACGCTAGGCGATCACAGCCCGGCAAGCCACTCCACTTGTGCAGCCTGCACCGCGGGGGTGAAAATCAAATTGTGGCCCTCGCCTGCAAACAATTGAAAATCCGCCCGCGCAGTCTCGGCTGCCAAAGCCTGCCCCTGCTGGTAGGGGATCAGCTCATCCGCAGAACCGTGCAGCACCAGAATGGGCGCGTTGACATCACCGATCTTGGCGTGGCTGTCATATTGGTCACGGATCAGCAGCCGGACGGGCAGCCACCACAGCACATCAGCCGCAACATCGGGCAAGCTGGTAAAGGGCGCTGTCAGCAGCAGCGCTTTAGGCGTAATCTCTGTGGCGAGCTGCACGGCTGTGCCAGTACCGATCGAATTGCCCATCAAGATGGTGTCGCTCTCGGCAATCTGTCGCTCGCGCAGAAACGCCAAGGCAGCGCGGCCATCGGCATAGAAACCGTCTTCTGACGGGCTGCCAGCATTACCGCCATATCCGCGATATTCCACCAGCAGCAAACCATATCCCGCAACGGCAATCTGTTCGGTTGCCACCAAGCTGCCATACAATGTCCCGCCATTGCCGTGGAAATAGACAGCGGTCGGCTGGCCCGCAGAGGCAGGGCGGTAAAATGACCGTAACTCTATGCCGTCCGAGGTCGTCAGCACGACCTCTTCAAAGCCAGCGGGCAGCGGAGAAATCATGTCGGGCGCGGGGTAAATCAGCTGTGTTTGCTGCGAGTAGAGGAACCCGGTGACTGCGATATACACAGCTCCGCACAGCAATCCGATCCCGATCAACCAACGCATGGGTAGGCTTGGCTTAGGCCCGCGCCTCTTCAACGCCCGCACTATTGTGACGCAGCGCCTTCAGCACGGCATCAACAATATGCGGAGCGTTCAAGCCCGCTTCGTCATATTGTTTGTCCGGTGCGTCATGATCCTGGAATAGGTCCGGCAAACGCAATGTGCGGATTTTCAAACCGCTATCGGTCAGTCCGTTATCGCTGGCGAAGGTCAACACATGCGCGCCAAGCCCGCCAATGGCGGCTTCTTCAACTGTGACCACAACTTCATGTGTCCGCATCAAACGTTCGATCATATCGGTGTCGAGCGGCTTAGCGAAGCGCAGATCGGCCACTGTGGTCGACAGACCCTTAGCCTCCAAATCATCAGCAGCTTTCAGGCTTTCTGCCAAACGCGTGCCCAGCGACAGCAGCGCAACCTTGGTCCCTTCGCGGACGATACGGCCCTTGCCAATCTCCAGCTTTTGCGGTGTTTCGGGAAGGTCGACGCCTACCCCCGCACCGCGTGGATAGCGCAGTGCAATCGGGCCATCATCATATTCCGCAGCCGTGTAGGTCATATGGACCAGTTCCGCCTCGTCAGCGGCTGCCATCACCACAAAATTGGGCAGCGTCGCCAGATAGGTGACGTCAAATGAACCTGCATGGGTCGCACCATCAGCGCCGACCAATCCAGCGCGGTCGATTGCGAAACGGACCGGCAAATTCTGAATCGCGACGTCATGGACGATTTGGTCATAGGCGCGTTGAAGAAACGTTGAATAGATGGCGGCAAATGGCCGCATCCCTTGCGCGGCCAAACCAGCCGCAAACGTGACGCCGTGCTGTTCTGCGATACCGACATCGAACGACCGTTCAGGGTGCGCTTGCGCGAATTTGTCTACACCTGTGCCCGATGGCATCGCCGCGGTAATCGCACAGATCCGCTTATCCGTCTCCGCCAGCTTGGCCAGCGTTTCGCCAAACACATTCTGATAGTTTGGCGGCCCGCCCGATGATTTCTTTTGCTTGCCGGTGATGACGTCAAACTTAGCGACACCGTGATATTTATCGGCGCTGCTTTCGGCGGGTTCATACCCCTTGCCCTTTGTCGTCACCACGTGGATCAGCACAGGGCCTTCATCAGCATCACGCACATTTTCCAGCACTGGGATCAAATGATCCAGATTGTGCCCGTCAATTGGCCCGACATAATAGAAGCCCAGTTCTTCAAACAACGTGCCGCCGGTGACCATGCCGCGGGTATATTCTTCTGCCTTGCCAACCGCCTTGTGGGCGCGGCGTGACAGTTTCGACATCGCTTTGGAGGCGAGGCTGCGAAGCCCCATATATTCGCTCGATGAGACCATTCTGGCGAGATACGCGCTGAGGCCGCCAACCGGCGGTGCGATCGACATGTCATTATCATTCAGAATAACCACCAGCCGGTTGCCCGCCTGTTCAGCATTATTCATCGCTTCATAGGCCATGCCCGCGCTCATCGCGCCATCCCCAATGACCGCAATGCCTTTTCCCGGCTTGTCATTCAGCTTGTTGGCAATCGCAAAGCCCAGACCCGCAGAAATGGAGGTAGACGAGTGCGCCGCCCCGAACGGATCATATTCGCTTTCACTACGCTTGGTGAAACCGCTGAGCCCGCCGCCTTGGCGCAACGTCCGGATCCGGTCGCGGCGGCCGGTGAGGATTTTGTGAGGATAGGCCTGGTGGCCAACATCCCAGATCAACCGGTCGTCGGGCGTGTTGAAAACGTAATGGATCGCGACAGTCAATTCGACCACGCCGAGACCTGACCCCAAATGCCCGCCGGTCGATCCGACTGCGGAGATCATCTCCGCCCGCAATTCGTCCGACAATTGGCGGAGCTGCTCCGGCTTCAGTTTACGCAGATCGAGCGGTGTATCCACCGTGTCGAGAAGGGGGGTATCAGGCTTTACAGACATACCGGGGTGGTAGCTGGCCCTGAACCGCTTGTCGATTCAGACTAACACCGAATGCCGTCAGTTTTTTCGCGGAAGTACATTTAGTTGCAGCTGGCGCAAATGCCCCGGATCTCGATCACCGGCCGGCGGGCAGCAAAGTTACGCTGCTCTGCAATGGCTCGCACAGTCCGGGACACGTCATCGCTATCGACGTGAGTCGCTTCACCGCAATCGTCGCACACCAGGAAAATACAATCATGGGTGCAGCCCGGATGGCTGTTGGCCAAATAGGCGTTTGAACTTTCCACACGCAGCGCGAGATTGTTGGTCACGAACAAATCCAGAATTCGGTAAACGCTGTTCGGTGCGACCCGCTTGCCCCGTTTGGCAGACAAATTATCCGCGATATCATAGGCCGAGGCAGGCTTTTCGTGGCGCGCCAACTCTTCAAAGACATCGGCGCGCATATTCGTCCACTGCTCGCCAGCGGCGATCAAAGACGCGCTGGCTGCATCCATCAAACTGTCGCCGGAATGCTCTTGGTGAGAATGATTGTGCTTGCCCATGCTGTAGACATAGCGTGTCTCAGCCCCAGTTTCCAGCACCTGCCCAATCTTGGCTTAGTTACGGATAAAGGTGCTGCGGTAATGGGAAGGATACATGGCCTTCAAAGCCGCCACTTTTGGCTTGTCCCACCGGACAATATATCCGTGCCGTGGGTTTTTGACCATAAAGTCCTGGTGGTACGTTTCCGCCTTGTAGAACTTCTTATAGGCTTCAATCTCGGTCACAATCGGGCTGCTCCATTTTCCCGAAGCCTGCATTTGCTTCAAGTAAGCAGCCGCGACCTTGCGTTGCTCAGCGCTCAACGGAACCAAGGCGGCGCGGTACTGGCTGCCTCGATCGGGCCCTTGCCGATTGCGCAAAGTCGGATCAGCAGTCACCGAAAAGAAGATCTGCAGAAGCTGGTCATAGCGGACGATTTTGGGATCATAGACCACGCGCACTGCCTCGGCGTGACCGGTGACGCCGGTATTGGTTTTCTCGTAAGTCGCGGTTGCTGCATTGCCGCCATGATATCCCGAAACAGCACTTTTTACGCCTTTGACGTGGCTGAAGACTGCCTCGACACCCCAAAAGCAGCCGCCCGCGAAAACCGCCGTTTTCAGGCCGTTACCTTCATTGGCAAAACGCTTCGCCGCCGGTGCAGCGACAGGGCGCTCAAGCGCCGCAGCAGATTGACTATAGGCCGGAATTACAATCGCTGACGCGATAGCCAACGGAACCATTGCCGCGAGGAAATGCCGTTTCATCGGATCACCGCCGCTACCGCTTCGGGTACCAATTGCGACCCAAGATCAGGACTGATCTGGAAAGCGACGATCAATCCACCCAAGACAAATCCCAGGGCGAAATTGCGGGTCAAATCAGATTTCAATAAGCTCATGGCGTGTCATCTTCACATCTAATATCTTGCAAAGCAGCTATAATTCCATCGGCTGACCGGTGGGTGAACGCTTTGTTGTTACTAGGATGTACGTTGAGGGAGCCGGAAAGGTTTCACTTGGTCGGCATTGGCGCCAAATAAATCTAGTGGCGGAAGTGCCGCATTCCCGTGAGCACCATTGCCAGACCCGCATCATTGGCCGCCGCAATCACTTCATCATCACGCATCGAACCGCCCGGCTGAATAATCGCAGTGGCGCCCGCCTCTGCCGCTGCCAGCAAGCCATCGGCAAAAGGGAAAAACGCATCAGAAGCAACCGCACTGCCAACCGCGCGGGAGGCGGCCCATTGGTATTTTTCCGCGGCTTCCGCCGCCTTCATCGCAGCAATGCGAGAGCTATCGCGCCGGTTCATCTGGCCCGCGCCAATGCCCGCCGTGGCGCCGTCTTTGGCATAGACAATCGCATTGGATTTCACATGGCGCGCCACCGTCCATGCGAACAGACAGTCCTTCAATTCCTGCTCCGTCGGCTGACGCTCCGTCACCACTTTCAGATCCGCTTCGGTAATCGCGCCATTGTCGCGCGATTGAACCAGCAGGCCGCCAGTAATGGGCTTGATCGCCAGACCGCCGCGGCGCGGATCGGGCAAGTCGCCTGTCACCAGAAGCCGCAGATTCTTCTTCTTCGCAAAGGCCTCGCGTGCTTCATCGCTAACTGATGGGGCAATCACGACTTCGGTAAAGATCGCGCAAATCGCCTCGGCAGTCGGGCCGTCCAGCGGAACATTGACCGCAACGATGCCGCCAAAGGCGGACACACTGTCACAGGCCAGCGCCTCTTCCCACGCTTCCAGCAAACTGGCGCGCTGTGCCACACCGCAAGGGTTGGCGTGTTTGACAATCACCACCGCAGGGTCGCCGCCCGCAAATTCCGCGCACAGTTCCAGCGCGGCATCGGCATCATTGTAATTATTGTAGCTCAGGGCTTTGCCTTGCAGCTGTTCGGCCTGAGCAATGCCTTGCGCATGCGGGCCAACCGGCGTGTACAGCGCCGCGTTCTGATGCGGGTTTTCACCATAGCGCAGCTCAACCGGAGCCTTGCCGTTCACCGCCAGCATATCGGGGAACATTTGCCCCTGATCGGCAAAGGCAAACCACTGGCTGATCATCGAATCATACGCGGCGGTGGCGGCAAAAGCTTTGGCCGCCATTTGCTTACGGAAACCGAGTGACGTCGCGCCGTCTTGCCCATCCAATTCTGCCGTCAATGTGGTGTAATCCGCAGGGTCAGTCACAATGGTGACGAATTGGTGGTTCTTCGCCGCAGAACGCACCATGCTCGGTCCGCCAATATCGATATTCTCGATGATGTCAGGCCGTTCTGCACCGCGCATAACGGTGGCTTCAAACGGATAAAGATTGACCACCACCAGATCAATGGCGCCAATCGCGTGTTGTTCCATAGCCGCGAAATGCTCCGGATTGTCGCGCACCGCCAGCAAACCGCCATGCACCATCGGGTGCAATGTCTTGACCCGGCCATCCATCATTTCCGGAAATCCGGTTAGGTCGGACACATCTTTGACCGTCAATCCCGCATCACGCAAAGCCTTGGCGGTTCCGCCGGTAGAAACCAGCTCAACACCGCGTTGTGCCAAGGATTGGCCAAGCTCTACCAAACCGCTTTTGTCGGACACTGACAGCAGGGCCCGTTTGATAGTCACGTCATTCATTGGAAAATTATCCCATTTTCTTAAGCAGCCAGGAGAAACTTGCTCCGCCGCGCGATGTCATTCCTTGGATCACCAATTGCTGGATCGGTTGCGGGCGCCCGCCGCCATCAACCCACATGCTTTCTTCTATAGACAATGTGCCGCCGCCATCTGTGGCTGCCAAACGGAACTGCCAATAACTGCCGTCGGGCAATGCCAGGCCCGCGCCCTTTTTGTCTTCCGACAGACCCAATTCGATACCCGGCCCGATGTGAAAACGGATCGCAAAGCCGATCTTGCCGCGCTTACCCTTTTTGCCGGCCGGCGTGAGAAGATCTTCACCGCGCAATTCACTGCCATCCTCGCGCATGATCAGCACCCGCTGGTGGGTGAGGCCAAAGCGGGCTGCATATCCATCATGGCTGGCAGCAATACGCGTGGCCAACCCCTGGCCGAGCCGCAGCGCCTTGCGGTCCACTTCCACTTCGGCAACGCCCGCGCCCAGCTTGCCATTGATGTGGACGGCGGTGGAATTTGCATCCTCTAATGTCAGCGTAGAATGGGCTGCCGTCGCGCGCAGACCTTGTTCGATCCGCGCCGGAACTTGGCCGCCGGCAAATGCCGCTCCGCCGCAATTGACGATGATCCTTTGCCCGCCAGCACACAATTCAAATGCCAATGTCGACGCGCAGCCTGCCCGCGCATGACGCGACAAAGGCGGCGGTGCCGCATCAAATTGCAATGTCGTTTTGTTGCCGGCAATGCGCTGATAGCCCCATTGGCGGACGTCTTTAAGCGGGCGGGTCCGTACACCGCTGGCCTCGATCAATCCGGCCAGCTTGCTTGCACGCACGGCACCTGCGCCTTGCCACCCGCCCAGCGCGCCATCGGCATGGACCAAAGTCAGCAAGGGCGGGACCAATAGATCAAGCATTGTGCCCAATGCCTCTGGCGGATCCAGTTCGCGGGCGCGGTAGCAAGCAGAAACATCGATCAGCAGACCAATCGCATCCATCTGCGCCAGCGGGCTACGCGACAATACGCCGCCATCATCTGCCACCAGATCACCCAAAGCGCGGATAAGACCGGCTTCACCGAACAACCGGCGCGGATGGCCTTCAGGTAGCAGCAGACCGGCAGCGGTAATGCCGCACCAGCCAGCCACTTCGCCCAGCCGATCATCAGCCTTGCTGACATTACGGTCGAGCCACCGCGCTGTCTCCGCAATCGCTTCTATTGTCCGGGTACGCTGATGCGGCTTATTACCGGATAAGATCAACGGCGCGTGGACCAACCAGTTAAGCAGCCGGTGACCAACCAGCTCGACATTCCACGGCGCACCTTTGGCTGGTTTTTCATTGGCATTCAGCCATTCGGTCATCACCCGCTCGGCTGTTTGCGTGCATTGTTCACGGGGGGCAGAAGCGGATAGATCGCGCAGCCATGCGAACCCGTGAACAGACCGTTCAAATGGCGGCGTCAGCCGGGCCTTGGCCGAAAAATCCATCTGTGTGATCGGCGCTTTCACACCGTGCACAAGAAAATGCCCTGCGCGCAGAGCCACACCGGCAGCCCGGTCACCGGGCAGCGGGGAGTTTACAGTGGCCAGCAAGCGCGGCTTCGCAGGTTTCGAGAAAGGCGATGTCAGCGTAGAGGCAGGGACGCCCAACCGGTAAGCCAACCGAATTAGCTTCTCGCCCGCACCGATCGAAGGTGGCGCAAAATCCGCAATCGCCAGCGCGCGCCCGGGCTCCAGCGTTTCGCGCTTGGCTGTTTGCGCATCTTCTGCGTCTATGACCAACGCATCTGAAGCATCATCACTGAGCGGGATCGCTGAACTATTGTCAGCAGAATTATCAGTATCGCCTGCAGGCGCAGACCCCCGGTTCAGTTCTGAAGCCGCAGCATCAACCATCAGGCAGCGCCCTTCAGCGCCGCGATATTGGCCGCATACTGGGTCGGACCACCTTTGAACGTGGCAGATCCGGCAACCAAAACGTCGGCGCCGGCGTCAACACATTGCCGTGCTGTTTCGGCGTTCACGCCGCCATCGACTTCCAAGTGGATATCACGGCCCGTTGCATCAATCATCCGGCGAATAGCCTCGACTTTACGCAATTGGCTGGAGATAAAGCTCTGCCCGCCAAATCCGGGGTTAACACTCATCACCAGAACCAAATCGATATCATCAATCAAATATTGAAGCGCAGATTCTGGCGTGGCCGGGTTGAGGGACACTCCGGCCTTCTTGCCCAGGTTCTTGATCGCCTGAACCGTGCGGTGCGTATGCGCGCCAGCTTCTGGATGAACTGTAATAATATCGGCACCGGCATTCGCGAATGCTTCCAGATACGCGTCAACCGGGCTGATCATCAGATGGACATCGAACGTCTTTTCTGTATGCGGCCGCAGCGCCTTCACAACATCAGGGCCGATTGTAATGTTGGGGACATAATGTCCGTCCATCACATCGACATGGACCCAATCCGCCCCCGCAGCATCGATTGCGCGCACCTCTTCGCCCAGCCGCGAAAAATCGGCAGATAAAATGGAGGGTGAAATCAGCGGCTGGGCCATAAAAGCGCCTCGTTGCGAATAATTTCTGGGCGTAGGAGTCGAGCACCGCCCCCACAAGCTGGGGATAGGTGTTTTTCCACATCGCACCGCCTTACAAGCCAGCAAAACGGGCAAATCCGGTTCAATTCAGCCCAAATTCAGGGGAACTCTGGCATATGCGTGTCATATCGAGGCGTGATATTGCGCCGATCGCACATTAGCGTGGCTCTAAAATGGCCAACAGAATAATAGGGTAATCATGACAGGCTTAAAATTGCTCAGAACCGGGGCCACACTCCTTGCGGCGGGTAGCATGGCCGTATCCGTCCCTGCATGGGGACAATACCGTCAAACAATCAGTAACAACCTCAGCAATTGCAGTGCATCGTCTGGCCCAGCCGTTAAAGTAACGGTTCGCGGCATCGAGACATCAACCGGCAATATGCGGGTTCAAAGTTATCGCGGTGTAAAAGCAGATTGGCTGAAAAGCGGCCGCTGGATCAACCGTATTCAAACATCTGCCCGCGCGGGGACGATGACCTTTTGTATGCCGGTGCCAGCGGCAGGGGTATATGGGATCGCTGTTCGCCATGACAAAAATGGCAACGGCAAAACCGACCTCAGCAGTGATGGCGGCGGTATGTCCAACAACCCCAGCATCAACATCTTCAACCTGGGCAAGCCAAGCTACAAAAAAACACGCTTTACCGTTGGCGAAGGCGTTACGTCGATCACAATCAATATGAAATATATGTAAGCCGCGTCAGTTGCGGCGGCGCTTGGCCTTCCAGACGCTGAACAGAACGGCAGGGGCGGCCAGAACGGGATGTTTCTCCCGCCACGGAGTGATTTCAACCGGCACCCCCGTGTGGCGCTCTATTTTCCATCCGGCATAGCGAGCCGCACCTTCAAACGTGGTGCTGGCCTTGAGCAAGCGGATGACATTAAGCGGCTTGCCCCATCGGCGTTTGCTGCGCCACCGGCGCAGGATCTGGCCTTTTTCTCCGCCGCGCCAATCCACCGATAACGCACCGCCAGCTTCGCGGAACTCTATACCCGCGTGCCGCCAAGCCAGCGGCAGCAACCCGTCAAAATGATCCCGATTAAGCGACAAAATCGAGTCTTCACGCCCCGATTTTTCGACCCGGAATTCCGCCTTGTACGTTTCCTGAAACAACGCCCGCCAAAAATCGCTTTCCGAACCGGATTGGGGGCCCAGCGCGGCAGCAAAACGCGCGGCGGTCCCTGCTGCGGCCTCGATAGCGGCAACAATTTGCTGTTTGGCACTTTCATCGCACCGCCAAACCAACCCGCTCGGCTGGACAAAGCGCGCCCAAATGGTGGTGTCCCGCAGCATACCCGATGCAGCATCATGGAACAGACTGATGGGCATTGTCGCCACCTTGGCTCTTAGCGTAGTGCCCTGATAATCCCATTCATGATAGCTGACGCGCGGCCAGATCCGGTCGAGCTGCGGGCCGGGCGTTAGCAAATAGAAATCCAATACGCCTTCCAGCTCACCGGTCCGAAGGTTGGATCCATAAAACAGCGCCCCGACTGCGCCAGCCTTCCGGGCCAGCACCTCTGCAAAAGCGGCAACAGCCGGATCAACTGACCGATCGAGCTGCCGTTCGACCCGCTGGGTTAACGCCATCATTTGGGAACGACGAAGGACAATTCTGGCCCTTTGGATACAGCATACCGGCCTTGCGGGTATGCCTCCCCGTCCAGGATGAATTCGTCTTCAATCGTCAATACATATTGATCAGTAGAAACGAAATGCACCCCGACCTCTGCCAACCACGGGGGGTTCCAACCCGCCAAAATGAGCGGCAGCAACGCCATCATCCTGCGGCGTGGGTGGTCAACCACCGCGATCTTAAGGCCCGCTTTCTCAGGCCCGAACAGCTTGATGCCAACCGGAAATTTCTCAAGCGTGGAAGACATCATAACGAACCGACGCGCCGCTTCGCCGTAAGTACTGCGGGCAAACACAGCGCGTTCCGCCCCTAGCTCCAGCTTGATACCAACGCCGCGCCGCCAAACATTATCATCGCCGCCGAACAGCCCTTGCAATACGCCCCACGCTGTGGTGGCCCCGACCGCGAAACTGTTGAATGCCCCCATCCGGTGGGCTTCCTGCCCCGCACGTACGCCAAGAGTGAAACCACCAGCACCCAAGATAAAGCCAAGACGCGGCTGCGCACTGCCATCTGCCGCCTGCACTTTCATTGTGTGGCGTTTGATGCGTTTACCATCAGCAAGCGATCCGATCGCTTCTGCCAAATTCCAGTCAGCCGGCGCGCCAAGATCAACATTCAGCGCGTTCGTCTTACCCTTTGGCAGCACGGCCACTTCCGGCCAGTCATCACCAAACACAGCATAGCCGCAAGTGAGCACATCGCGCACGGTCCCGTCGCCGCCATTGATGATCAGATATTCAATATTCTCGCGCGCGAAAAGATGCAGCGCCGCGGTAATATCATCGCGTGTCGCCGGTTGTTCGACCAACACATTGCCCGACGCAACGCAGTCCAGATCACGGCCCTGATTGCGGTGACTGCGCGGATTATAGATAACACCAACCTTCGGGCCGCCATCGGCCAGCAGACCGCCGCAGGGGGGTAAGTTGGATGGTGTCTCGTTCATGATGACGCCGCTTTAGCCGCAACTCAGAATATTTCACTAGGCTTTTTGGCACATTATGGGGCGACGATCGCCAATCATGCGGTTATCTTTGCCTGATGCTGACACCTGATCTCCTCGAAACCGCCCGTGGCCTGTCTGACAAAATCATATCTCTGCGCCGCGATATCCATTCAGAGCCAGAACTTGGCCTGCACACGCCCAAAACCAGCGCCAAGGTGCGGGCTGCGCTGGCCCATCTGCCGCTCAGCTGGCGGGAAGGCGGCTCGACAACTGGCATGGTCGCCACGTTGAAAGGCGCACAGGCCGGGCCGCGCGTGTTGTTGCGCGGCGATATGGATGCCTTGCCGATGCAAGAACATACAGGTCTGGAGTTTGCCTCCACTATAGAAGGCCGGATGCACGCCTGCGGTCATGACACACATACCGCAATGCTGGCGGGCGCTGCAGAGCTACTATGCGCCCGGCAGGACACTTTGGCCGGCGAAGTGCAATTCATGTTCCAGCCGGGCGAGGAAGGGTATCACGGTGCCCGCTTCATGCTCGATGACGGGCTGATTGACCCGCTGCCAGACGCCGCCTTTGCGCTGCATATCATGCCCAATGCCGCCCACGGTGTGATCGCCGGTAAGCCCGGCCCGCTCATGGCGGCAGCAGACCAGTTTGATATCCGGATAACCGGCCAGGGCGGCCATGCATCCATGCCCCATGACACGCGTGATCCGGTGCCTGCCGCGTGTGAAATTGTGGCTGCGATACAGGCTATGGTAACGCGGCGCTTCAACGCCAGCGATGCGGTTGTTGTCACCGTTACGCAGCTGAATGCAGGTACAGCACATAACGTCATCCCCGATCATGCGTCATTGAGCGGGACGATACGCACGCTTTCGCCGGAAAACCGCAGTGAGGTGCAAAAACTGATGCGCCAAGTCGCCACCGGCATTGCAGATGCGCACGGTCTTTCAGCGGATATCACCATTACCGAAGGGTTCCCGGTAACGATCTGCGACGCCCGCGCGGTCGCGATCGGGCAGGCCGTTACAGAAGCGACACTGGGCGTCCATGCTTGGCGTAATTTACCCGCACCGATCATGGGCGCGGAAGATTTCGCCTATCTGCTGGAAAAAGTGCCCGGCGCCATGTTCTTTCTGGGCGTTGCGCCAGAGGGGGACAATTGGGCCTCATGTTGCGGAATCCATTCGCCCCGAATGCATGTTGATGAAACAGCGTTGCCCCACGGGACGGCAATTCTGGCTGGCTGCGCCATCCATTTTCTAGAGAACGGCTTTACTTGATCCAAGACGCCCTAAGCAGACCGTTTACGGCGGGGCGCGAAACGGACATGATCGCATTCATACGAGCCGAATGATTCGGCCATGAGGATGCTGGAGAAGTAAGTATATGTCCGAAGAGGCAATCTATTACCCGACCTATGGTGAAGCGCTGACGGCCCATGCTGCCGAAATGCCTGATCAAATCGCATTGCGCTTTGGTGACCGGACCACTGATTATAAAACCTATGACCGGCACGCGACCCAGATTGCCAATGGCCTCGCAGCGATGGGCCTGTCTAAAGGTGACCGGATCGCATATTTCGGCAAAAATAGCGACCGTTCGGTAGAACTGGCGATGGGTGCCGCGCGCGCCGGTATCGTCTTCATCCCGATTATTTGGCGGCTGTCCCCCAAAGAAGTCGATTTCATTCTCAATGATTCAGGCGCGAAGATTCTGTTCGTCGAACCGGAATTTGCGGCACAATTGCCCTTTGAAGGCGAAACGATCCAAACAGATGACAGCTTTGACAGTTGGCGCGATGGACAATCAGATGCACCGGTTACCACCGAAGTGGGTGCGCAAGACGCGCTGCTGCAATTGTATACGTCAGGCACCACCGGGCTACCCAAAGGCGTGGTGCTAAGCCATCACAACGGCACCAACCTTCGTCCGTTGATGAAGAAGCACAATATCTATTGGTATTGCGCCGAACGCGGCGAAACGATGATTTTCGCCATGCCCTATGGCCATATCGCCGGTGTCGGCACTGCATTGGGCGCAGTATTGGGCGGGCAGGAACTGATCATCCACCGCGAATTCGACCCCGCCTTGATGATCGCGGATACGCAGAAGTACCAAGTCGCGTGGATCTTCATTGTCCCCGCCGCACTTGGTATCATGTTGGCCCATCCCGATGCCGCCAATGCGGATTTCTCGTCTGTCAAAGGCCTGACATACGGCGCCAGCCCGATCCCGCTCGACATGCTGAAAGAAGGGGTAGAACGCCTCAAATGCGATTTTGCCCAGCTCTACGGTCTGACAGAGACATTCGGCACCGTCATCAGCCTGTCGCCCGGCGATCATAAGCCCGAAAATGTCAAAGGGCGCGAACATGTGATGAAATCTGCGGGTCAGCCAATGCCCGGGGTCGAAGTGCGGATTTTGGATGAGGATTTGAACCCGCTGCCCGCGGGCGAGACAGGTGAGGTCGCCATCAAGAGTGATTGTGTGATGCTCGGCTATTGGAACCGCCCTGAAGAAAACGCAAAAGCTATGATCGGCGATGGCTGGTTCCGTACTGGCGATGCGGGCATGCTTGATGAAGAAGGCTATTTGTACATTCAGGACCGGATCAAAGACATGATCATTTCCGGCGGAGAGAATGTCTATCCGGCAGAGGTTGAAAGCGCAGTCTACGGCCACCCTGATATCGCGGATATTGCCGTGATCGGCATTCCTGATGAAAAATGGGGTGAAGCGGTCAAAGCGGTCGTGGTGGCGAAACCGGGCTCAGGCCTGACAGAACAAGATGTTATCGCTTATGCCAAGGATAATATCGCAGGCTTCAAATGCCCGAAGACTGTCGACTTCATCGACGCGCTACCGCGCAATCCCTCCGGCAAAATCCTGCGGAGAGAATTGCGTGCCCCATATTGGGAAGGCAAAGAGCGCGCTGTCAATTGATGCAAACGGACGCAGGGCGGGCTGGCAACCCGCCCCCATCGGCTTCCTGCTTCCTGCTTCCTGCTTCCGGCTCCCCATAGCCGGTAGAGGTCATTTCTGGCGGCTAATGGTCACTTCTCCGCCCAGCAGGCTGTCGGGCCGAATATCTGTAGTCTCTCCATCACGCCAAACCACTTGAATGAGGGAGACATTCTTTGCGTTACCCAATCCGAAATGCGCGGCGATGGGGTCAAACGACATAAACCCTCCCCCGGCATTGATCGGGCGGGTTTGGCATTTGCCCGGCTGCGGCTGCGTTATGCCGTCAACGCATATAGTCACCCGGGCATCAATACCCATCCGGTTGCCGATACGATCACGCAGGTGAACCCATAATGCCGGGCCGCTGGGTTTTTCATTGCGGTGCACAACTACGGCTTTGCCATCAGGGGGACGTATAACGTCGATGTCACCATCGCGATCGAAATCCAGAGCCGCAAAGCTGTAAGATGGAGTCACATCCGTAAAGCCGAATTGCTCCGTCCGATCAGCGAATGTTCCGCCTTCATTCCGATAGAATACATTGGTCGTGGTTCTGCTGACAGAAAACCACGCACCCGTCATCACCAACAAATCCTGCCAGCCATCCTGATCTAGATCGGTAAAGCGGCTATTCCAGGTCCAGCCAGGGAAATCCACTTGCTGTTCCGGTGCCATATTGGTGAAACTGCCTGCCGCTCCGCCCGTCATCAAAATATTGCCCGCTCTGATGGCTGGCTTATGCAGTCGTTCAATTTCTTCATTGCTCATGGCATCCACCATCGGAAGCTTGAAAGTTTCGCAATAGCGGCCGGCAAACGGCCAGCGTTTAAGCGCGCTACTGCACCGTTCAAAAGCACCTTCGCCTGAAATTCCCTTTTCAAAAAAATCACTATTCTTCGTGGAGCCTAAAAAGTGCCCGATACCGCATAAAGTGGCATCCCGGTCTGACAGAATTTCAGACTGACATAGATTATAAGTGAAGCCAGTCCGAAATGCGCGGATCTGGTCGACCGAGAGCATTTCCGCAGCGCATTGGCGAACACGGTCATTCGCCCAACCAAAGTCTCGCCCAAATTGTTGGCAGACCTTCAGGATACGCCCTTCTCCGCGAACACTGGTTCTTTGCTCGCTGCCGTGTGGTTCGGAGATTTGTCCGCCATAATAATCCGGGATCAGGTCGTTATTCCAGTCACCCTCGTCATAGCTCATGCTGGTTTGTACAAAGTAGGGAAACGGCTGTAGCGATTTATCAGAACGCGTTCGACCATCGGGTGAGAAAAAGACAAACTGATCGGTGGCTTTGAAATCATCGCCCTTCAGATAATCGGGTCGCCCATCGCGGTTCACATCAGTCACCAATCCAGTCAACGTTTGCCCAATTGATCCAGCGACGCTTTCCGCCCTAAAATTACCGTCTCCGTCATTCCAAACAATCCTGTTGGCGGTGGTGGATGGCTGCAAACGGGCCCATCCTTCTTTTCCCTGACGAGAAGCCCACTCACCCAGCAAGATGTCGAGCCAACCATCTCCGTCAATATCAGAAAATGACACGGCCATAGTGGTCGTCGATGCAGGACCAGGAACATGGATCATACTATCCTGATCGAACTGTCCCGATCTATTGGTGAAGATGTATAGGCCATCCCAAAAACTCGTCACAATAAGGTCAAGCCAGCCATCATTATCAAGGTCGGCAAATGCTGTGTTGGCAATCTGAAGTTCGCCTACTGGCCCCAGATCAAGTTCCTGCCGCTCGTATTTTCCGCCAATATTGGCATAAAGAGATAGCCCTCGGGCACCCAATGGGCGGCGGAAAACGATATCTGTCCAGCCATCATTGTGAATGTCCCCCGCCGCTATCCCGCCAACCATCATGCTGGGTGCAAATTCGTGAAGCGGAGTTTGGGTTCCGATATCGTCAAAACCAAGTTGCGCCCCAGGGACACGATCAAAGGGTAACCCACCTTCACTGCGGCCTGTCACATTTCCAGAGCCAAGCTGCGCGAACTTCGCCGTTATAGTACTGCCTTCGCTGGTTGAATAGCCGATGGGCAATGGTGTGCTTTCGATCGCTTGCGACCCTATCCCCGGCGACAATGCTTCAAGATCGGCGGCCTTTGGCAGGGCCGGTAAAGCCGGCATATCAAAACCTGCGCGACTTTCGATGAAAGCCGTGGTGCGCTGGGCTTGCAGTCTCATTTCGAGCGGCTGGGTTTTCATGGCGATTACCCCCCCGATCATTGCCAATGCGATTGTCGCCGCCCAAAGGCTGAGCGCGGTCCGCAGCGATACGGCCCGCCATAGAATAATGAACGCATATACGCTGAAAGAGCCAAGCGCGATGAGAACCGCCGTGCTGTAGAAAGACGCAAGGCCAATACCCATCAGAACAATCGTCAAAATGACGTCCAAAGCTATCGGTGCCGGCACAAAGCTGGCAACAATCGCAATCGCCAGCATCGCCAGTAAGACGGGAATGGCACCTGATCTCGGCAATGCATTGACCAAAGACGCGCTGTCAAAATCCATCGCGACAACGGCGCCCATCATGGCCGCGAGAAACATCATCGGAACGGTAATCAAGCCAATGAAAAACAGATTTCGCAAATAATTGCGAGCAAACCATATCAGCGATCCCACCAGACCATCCGGTGCTTGCTGATGTATGTCAGACCCCAGTGACTTGCCAATCCAGGCAGTCAGGCCGCGCGTCTCTGAAACCTTCGCCAGATTGGAGACGCCGTCCTTGGTGAGCTGCGTCTCTTCCACCAGCACATATCGGCATAGCAAAGGGACAATCAACAAAACCAGCAGCACCGTCAGGATAAGCTTGGTCAATGCAATGTGAAGCGGAAGCAGTGTGAAGCTCATCGTCACCACAATGATATTAAGCGTTGGCGACGCAATCAGCGCGGATAATGTGGTTTCCAGCCGCATTCGGCCAGCATGAAGCCCCAAGGCAATCGGCGCTGCACAATTGACACAGACACCAAGCGGCGCACCGATCACCGCCCCTAAGGCCGCATTGGCAAAGCCGTTTTCAAAGGAGCGGGTCTTCACCAAAGAAAGCAGGGTAAGCGCTACGGCGCCAAACAGAACGCCAAAGGTCATACCTTTGACGTTTGTTGCAATCCAATTGCCGGTATTTGCGACGAAGCTCCACCACCGCGGACTATCGGGAAGAATATCAAAAACAATCTCGAAGGACAGGCCAGACAAAGGCGTATCTCCGCCCATGATCGCTTTTTCGTCAAGCGCAGGATATCTGGAACCAAGCCAGAATGTCAGCACCAGTCCGATCAACACCGCAAGTGCGATCAGCGTTCTGTAATCACCACCACGGCGAAGGGATGGAAAGCCAATTTTACCCATGCCAGACAACGCTATCACCCCTGATATCCGTCAAAGTTTCTCGATTCCCGCGACGATTTTACAGGAGCCAACCTGTACCCAATTGCCTGACCTGAGAACTCTCCACAAGAGCCAGCCGGCCGCAAAGTAGCAAAGCGTGCGAATAGAATACAAAAAAGAGCCCGCTAACTTTGCCATTGTTCTGTTGTTGCAGTCCGTGTAGAGACTGATGTCATAAATATTTAGGGGTGAATTTTATGGCTGCTGAGAAAACAAACAATGCTCAAGGCACAAAACGTACTTGGACGAAACCAAAGATCAATTCCAATGTTCCGGTGAATAGAACCGAGAGCGCCGTAGTTCCGGTTAGCCAACAAGAAGACGGCTTTTATCAGTCTTGACGCACTAGCGGCCGAACGGACATTATGCAGGCATTAGCCCGCATCCCGCCAGTAAAAAAACCAGGGACTATACGCGATCTAGGCTCGGCCGACGTCACGGCTTTGGCCAGTGCTGTCGGCCAGCTCTCTGAGGCTGTTTGGGCCGGACAGGATAGTTGCAAGGAAAATGACTTTCCTGTCTTGGGCAAGACCCGTCATATTGTCTTCCGCTTCATTCGCCATAATCGCGATCCGCAAGATTTCTATTCCAACAGAATATGGGATATTTGGCGGCCCAAGCTTTTACCTGTGATGGAGCAAGTGACCGCCGGTTACAGGCACCGCGAGACAGTCTATCCCAAAGTCATGTTGGCTCGCCTTCCGGCAGGTGAGCGCATCGGGGCGCATAGCGATGGGCAAGGATCGCACGCCTATACGCACAAAATCCATGTGCCGCTGATCAGCAATCCGGATGCGATATTCACCGTGGGTGACACCGCGCAGCATTTGGAAGTCGGCAGAGCTTACGAGGTCAATAATATTGTCCATCATAGCGCTATCAATCGGGGTGATGAGGACCGTATTCATTTAATCTTTGAACATTTTGATCAATCCCGCGCCTATCAGCAAACCGGCGAGGAAGGCTGATACCATGCCGCACTTCCAGCACCGAGCTCATGGGCTTAATTTTCAGTCCGATTTCGAGCTGGCAGGCTTGATTGAAGAGGCATTTGCAGAGCCCGATGTGCTGGTCCGCTTCGGATCGGTGGAGCCCCATCTCGAAGCGCACCGGCAGGGGAAACTCATGCGCTATCGCGGTTGGGAGGCATCAAAGAGCCATTTCCTGCTAGAGCTTGATCATATCGCCAAATATCTGGTCACTGGCGGCAATCACATCCTGGTTGAGAAACACCCAGACGCTTCGCTGCACGATGTGATGGCCTTCTTCACCGGCTCCGCACTCACCGCATTATTGCAGCAGCGCCAATTGTTCACTTTGCACGCCAGTGCGGTTCAAACTGCGCAGGGTGCGGTTCTGTTCATGGGGAAATCCGGAGCGGGCAAATCAACCTTGTGCCGGGCCATGCAAAAACGCGGCTTTCCGATGATATCTGACGATGTTTCAGCGATCACATTTGATGATGATGGCACAGCCACCATGTTGCCATCCTCGCCCACCACTCGGCTATGGGGCGATTCAATTGACGGGCTCGGAGAGCAGCGAGGCGTCAACCGCAAGCTGCGCGCCGAACTGGACAAATATTTGGTTCCCGCAGAATCCTTCTGCAATCAGCCCTTGCCGATCCATAAGATATTTTCCCTTAGCACGCATAACCGCCCGACAATCGATATCCAGCCGCTGCAATCAGCTGAGAGTTTTCAGGCGTTATCGCTGTTCACATTCCGCAAGAACTTTTACCTTGGTCAGGAGCTTGGGCCGGTATATTTTGAATCGGTGACGAAACTGGCCCGCTTGGTGAACGTCGCCGGGATTGCCCGCCCAGCAAAGCCGTTCCTCATTCATGAACTGGCGGATGCCGTTACCCAGCACATAGCCCCGCCGCCGCACGCTTGTAGCCCGTCCGTTAGCCCCGCACACAGCACGGCATAATACGATGTCGATAGTCTGGCTCGCCTCTTATCCAAAATCCGGCAACACGTGGGTTCGGGCTCTGCTGACCAATTATCTGCACACCGAACAGTCTCCCGCCAGCATTAATGCGTTGCTGGGCAATTCCATCCATCTCGACAGGTATCTGTTCGACGAGACAATGGGAATTGCGTCCGCCGAAATGACGGATGGCGAAATCGCCAGCGCAAGACCGATCTTCCACGAAGAACTGGCAAAGCAGAGCAGCGGCATAACTTTCATCAAAACGCATGACGCATTTGGCTATCCGCCCTCTGATGGGCCGCTGTTCCCTGCGGCATCAGGGTACAAAGCCATCTACATCATCCGCAATCCGTTAGACATAGTCCCATCCTTTGGTCATCACCAAGGGCAAGAACCGGATGCGATCATCGCTTTCATGACAGATACCGCCAGCAAGTTACCCGGCGGCAGTGGACAATTCGGCGAGCATTTGGGCACTTGGGCTGACCATGTGACGGGTTGGACCGAACAGGATGTATTGGAAACGCTCATTGTGCGATACGAAGATCTCATCGCTGATACGGTTGCCACTTTTGAACGTATCGTGCGTTTTAGCGGATTGGAAGTTGATATCGCACGGGCACAACGAGCAGCGCATAATGCAGATTTTGATACGCTAAGACAGAACGAACAGCGGGAAACATTTCGCGAAAAGCGGCCATCGGCACAATCTTTCTTTCGCGAGGGACAGGCCGGTACCGGCCGCCAGAAACTGACCGAAGCACAAATCGGCAGGGTTGTTGAAAAGCATCGGGATTTGATGTTCCGTTTCTCCTATGATTGAGGCAGAAACAATCGGCGGCAAACGCATAATCCAATTATCGGCTACACATATGGGGAGAGCATAGTGAAGTTAGAAATCGAAAGCACAGTGTCTCACGACGACGCTGTTATTTTCTCTGATCTCGACAACAATATCGTGATGATGAACGTCGAAAACGGGGAGTATTACGATTTTGACGAGATCGCGTCCTATATTTGGCGAAAGCTGGATGAACCCATTATTATCAAACAATTATGCGCTGATCTGTGCGACGCATTCACTGTCGATGCAGCCACGTGCCAGGCTGACACTTTGGAATTCCTGGACGATTTGCTGGGCCGCAAACTGATTGTTACCCATTGAGCATATGGCGCGATCGCAATGCCCTGCTGCGGCTCACAACTTGAACGCGCCGCAGTGACAGCGATAGGCGGAATATATCCCCGCGGTTCAGGCTGCGGACGGAGCCCGATCAAGAAGATGACGGGTGCCTTTTGCGATTTGGGGCTCAGCAATACTGAGGTCTGGCCAACGGAAATTCCGCAGACACCAGCGAGCCCGCGCCCCGTTTTTGGCACCTTTGCCCTTCCGAGAAGCGGCTCAAAGGCAGACGCTAGCGCCCGTTACTGTGACGAAAATAGCGGCATGGAAATCGCCGCTGATGCACGCATCGACGATCAAGAAACCTTGCTACGTCTGCTCGATCTGCCGCCTGGCCAAGCGTACACTATGGCTGCTGGTGACCTGATCCTGCACGCCTACCGGAAATGGGGCGATGCATGCCCGGAATACCTGATCGGCGATTATGCCTTCGCGATATGGGACCCCGGTAAACGGCGATTGTTCTGTGCGCGTGACCATATCGGGGCGCGGTCATTCTTCTATCAGAACACCCCGGATGGCTTTACCTTCGCCAGCGATATTCGCGGGGTCCTGGCCGCCAGTGAGGAACCCTGTCCGCTTAACGAAGACTATCTGGCCCACAGCCTTCTTTCGGGGAATTTCTACTCAAAGCAGCAGACCTATTATGAAGGGGTGAAGAAATTACCGGCAGGGCATAGCCTTTCCGTCGATTCTGACGGTGTAGAATTGCACCGCTATTGGGATCCGCGCGCCGTGGCACCTATCAGCTATCCAAACGACGCATCCTATGCCCAAGCTCTCAGGGATTTGCTGGGCAAAGCGGTTGAAGACCGTATCCGAACTGATCAAAGTCTGGGTGTCCATATTTCCGGCGGGCTCGACTCCTCTGCCATCGCGCAGATTGCGGTCCAGCAATTGCATTCTCAAAACCGTGATCAGCCACTGGGCCTATCGTGGCAACCGCCAGTAGACGAAACACAGGCAACAGGCCCGGAACACAGGCTGATTGCCGCCCTTCAGCAGCAGACCGGGCTGCAAGTCGATTACGTAGTGCCTGATACTGACGGGCTGTATGCCATGTTCCTGCGCGACGGGACACGCGAACCTTGCGGGCGCACATTGGTCAATGAGGATGCCATCCAACAACACGCTGCCGCGAACAATTTGGGTGTGATCCTTTCGGGCTGGGGCGGTGACCAATCCATCTCCAATAATGGGCGGAGCTATTATCCTGAACTGTTATTATCCGGTCGCTGGATAACGCTGTTCCAAGAACTGCGATTGAAGGGGCGCCGCGGCTTTAAAGCCTTATGGTCAGAAACCATCATGCCCGCCTTTCTTCCATCTGTCTTGAACCGCTATGCCAATTGGAAAATCGGCAAGCCGAAACGCACGCGGCAAATGCAATCCTACATTCATCCAGATTTTCAAGCCAAGATGAAGCCGGAGAAGCCCGAGAGCTATAGTTTTCGCAGCGTGAGAAAGAGCCAGATCCAGCAGATGGATGATGGTCTCGTTACGCGGCGATTGGAGGCATGGGCCGCGAATGGCCGACCGCACGGCATTGAGTACCGGTACCCTCTGCTCGATCGCAGAATTACAGAATTCGCGCTGGCCATACCCAGCAGCCAGTTCAAACGCGGGAAATGGAATCGCTGGATTTTTCGCAATGCTATGCGCGATATTCTGCCAAAAGAAATCTGTTGGAACCAAAGCAAAGCGGAACACCAACGGATAGACGCCTTGCTGGAACCGTTCTTCGAGACGATCGAGCGGATCCGGCAAGAATTACAATCAGGGGATTTGACCACCAGCCGCGGACATTATGTCGATATGCCTCGATTGATAGACTGTATCGAACCAAGCAGGCTCAAGGCCGGGCAAGCCTATGGAAGTGTCCAAAACACTTTGAAGTTGCTTGATCTTGGTTGATGCGCAGAAAATTGCTCTCCGCTGCAGATAGCCACATCAGAAAAACCAAACCCCATGGCACAAACGCAGGAAATCAGCATCAGCACCAACCAACACAATTACTGCATTGCCACCGTAACCAGCGACAATTTTTTACCGGGCACAATTGTCATGCTGGATTCGTTTTTGCAGCACCATAAGCAATTTTCTGGCGACATCTGCATCATCCACAATGGACTGAGCGAGCAATCCCGCGCCATTTTGGAGGCACATTTTGAATCTTTGAAATTCAAGTCCGCAGGCCATCAGCTGACAGAGGCCGTGGATCGTTTGACCAGTGCATATCCCGGGATGAAATCTCGCCAAGCGCGCTTTCTCTCGGTCGAAATGTTCGCATTAACCGGCTATGATAAAGTCCTGTTCTGCGACAGCGACTTGCTCTTCCGGGGATCCATCGCCAGTTTGTGGGCGCATGACAGCGCAGTGGTCTGCTGCGGGGATGGTGCATATTATCGCGGGTTCGGGCGTGACCCGAAAACCTTCACGGAGGTTGCGCTCGATGCTGCAGCTGATGTTCTACAGACGCCTTTCAATGCCGGTTTGATGCTGGTGGATCGCGGCCAATGTTCGGCCGATAATTACGCTGCCATTATCCGCCGTATCTCGCCGGAACGATGGCAGAAAGTCCGCACGGGACATACCGATCAACTCCTGTACAATCTGCACTTTGCTGACCGTGCCACGCTCGTCAGCCCGGCCTATAACTACCTGCTTGCCTATGGGGACGCTATTATCGAACAGTCCGGCACGACGCTTTCGGACGCCGCGGTGCTCCATTATAACGGACCCATGAAACCGTGGCTGCCCAATTCGATTTTGGCAGGGTTTCGGCAGAGCCCGATGATCGTCCGATCAACCCAGCTATGGAGCACAGCCTTCCACGACTTTCTCAAACGATCTGTGCTGGGCACAGTCGGCGTTGGCCGCTCCGGCAGCTGACTATGGGTCCTGGTCAGGTGCACATGGCAGGTTGCCCGGCGGGATACAGGGCGATAGCGTGACACTGTGTTAGCCAAATTCAAACAAAAATGCGCCACCGCCATCAGCCAGCCACCACTGTTCTTTCTATGGCTGGCGCCTGCGTGGGTGCTGCTGGGAATCTGCCGACTGATTATCAACACTACCCCGTTTAAGCACTATGCCCATCGATTGGGCGTGTTGGATGGCACAGCCCCGCGAACGCCGCTCATCACGCACAGGCAGGAAGCACGCGCGCGAATCATCAGCAGCGCCATCAAGATCGCCGCCAAATATTCTCCATGGGAAGCCAATTGCTTTCCCCAAGCCATGACGGCCCGGTGCATCCTTGGCCTATATAGCATCCCCTATGCGCTATTTTTCGGGTTGCGCAGAGACACCCATAGCAATGGAAATAGCGCTGCGGAGAGCGCCCTAAAAGCACACGCATGGATCGTAAGCGGCCCCGTCATTGTCACAGGCGGGGCGAGTTTTGGCCAGTATCAGACCGTCGGTTGCTTTGTTTCAGAGTAAAGCGAGCGATTGGAAACAGAAAACTTCTACAGAAATAGACTGCCGCAATCGCTGACATGCTCAATCGCCACCCAGCCTCTTGCAACCGCGGTGAGCCGCCGGCTGAGCGCTACCTTCGGTGATGTCGGGGTTTGATGGCCAATGCGGCAATTATTAATATCACCGAGATCAAACGCCGTTGTTGATGGTGCTGCTAGGGCGAATTGAACTCCCGACCTCGTCATTACCAAAGCAAGGGATGGTTTTCAGAAACGTTAACGTTATCAATGGCGTTGGCTTACATTGGGTTGGTGTTTTACCAACGACCCACGCGGTTCCCAAACTGTGCTGAGTTCCGGATTTACTGTTTTACTATTGAAAGTTTTGTGGTCCAACAGGGTTCAGAAATTCGACCTGCGCTATACCTGCAATGAAGTTTGAAGGATGCTAGCCGATGGCAGCTAACGGGCAGGTCCTTGCCACCTCGAGATGGCATAAACTGGGGGTGGAGACGGACATTCGAAGCAATCCACCGCCTGGTTTCCTCGGTATCCGCCAACCGAACACCAGGTTAATTTATGTCTTAGATGAGGTTTCACGGGATATCCTCAGGTCTGTTTATATTACTGATCCGATCGTTGCGGAACTCGATTGGTTTTGCTCCACATCTCTCGATCCATGACCTGACAGACCGATTTCCTTCAGAAAGATGTTGGTCTAGCAAACTCGCGAGTGATGCCGGCCAGCAGCCCGTGGCAAAGTGCCTGACAAGAAAGCGCGGACTTTCAGCAGCGAGCCTATCGGTTAAGTCGGACGGGATAGGATATACGTCGACCGGCAGGCTAAGAACTGCATCAAAGCCATTCTTAGCGGCATAGGAGAGTGCGGCGTTAAGCCCGCCCAACGGGCCAAGGTCGGGCTTTGGTTTGTCCTCAATGGAAACCATTCCCGGCCAAGAATGCCCTGAAATCACCAACTCATTGGTTTGGGTAGCGAGCGCATCAATGGCATGCTGCATGAGCGGCTTCCCTGCCACCATTGCACGAGCCTTATCACTGCCGAACCGGCGTGATTTACCGCCAGCGAGTATCACGCCTAACAGCCGCATCGCAGTCAGAACCGGTAGGTTGCCATTTGAGTTCCCGCTGGATAGTCATGGGACCCCGCTGGAACTTGCACAAGAATATCAGCAGCTTGTAATGACAGCTGGCGCGATGCGGATTGGCGTTTGATCAACCGGATATGACCTTCATCTTCATAACCGCACAAGAACTGTTCGCGCGGTGCACATTGAACCGCATCGGCAAGCGGAAGATAGTGGGTGCGCAGGCCAGCTTCGGTCCCCCGTCCCCCAAGACCGGTCAACAATGGGGCAAGGAACAAGCGAGCAATTGTCATGGCGGCTACCGGATTTCCCGGGAGTCCTAATATGTGCCGATCCCCGATGCGGCCATACCATACCGGCTTACCTGGTTTCATTGCGATGCCTGCAAAGTTGATGCTCAATCCGAGCGGGACCAGACCAGCGCGCGCGAAATCGCGGTCACCGCGCGATGCACCACCAATCACAGCAAGGACGTCGCAATCGGGCAAAAGATCCCGCGCTGCACCTTCAATTGCTTCGGGCGTGTCTTTGACGCGGGATGCTTTACCCGACTTGGCGCCCCATTGCCGACCGAGCAGCAAAACAGCTTGCGAAAGACTGTCTGGAATGGCGGTACCCGTGGAACTGGCATCGCCTGAATCGACCAGTTCATCACCGCTAGCCAGACAAGATAGGCGAGGTCGGCGATGAACCACTAGCTTGTTGGCATCTGACGCAGCAGCAAGGACTAGCGCGTTAGGGTTTATGGTTGCCCCCTGCTCCAACAAAGTGTCCCCACATACAAAATCTGAGCCGCGCGGTCGTACATGCGGCTTGTTGTGCAGAGTTTCTGGGATCGTTACGAAATCGCCCTCGACTATGCATTGCTCAAGAACGACAATGCGATCTGCACCTATGGGCATTGGCGCGCCTGTCATTATGCGCATCGCTTTTTTAGGCCCGGCAAGCGTAATACGAGCTGATCCTGGATAGCTTTCCCCAACTACCTTAAAACGGTTGTGGCCAGCAGCAATATCTGTGCTCCGTACCGCGTATCCATCCATTGCGGCCACGTCGAACCTTGGCGAATTGATCTTTGCCAATACAGGCTCAGCCAAAATCCGACGACCGGCCTTCTCCAAAGCGACCGTCTCACTGCCAAGCGGCAAGGCAGCCAGACGGAGAATCGCCTGAGCCGTCGCGAAATCCACTGTCGCAGCGCAGCTGTTAGAAGCGGTTGACAACTTACTATGGATGGTCATGCGTGGCCTCGTTCAGTGTTTCGATCACTTCGCCGATTTGCGATGATTCCACAGCCTCACCGACGAGTATCAATGTCGGCAAATCCTCCGCAATTGTCGCGGTGGCGAGCGCCAGCAGGTCTAATCTCGTATTTAGCAACCGCTCTTCTGGCAGGCTGACATTGCAAGCGATAAGAACGGGTGTATCCTTGCCTAAACCGGCCGCCAGCAGGTTTCGACTAATCTCTCCAGCTGCGGATCGGCCCATGTAGAATGCAAGAGTCGACTGCCCATCGGCAAGCGCGCGCCAATCCAAATCAAGTGTATCACCCGTCCGGCTGTGCGCAGTGACAAATTGGATGCGCCGCGCCAACCCGCGCAAAGACAGTGAAACGCCAGCCGAGGCTGCGGCGGCGCTCGCGGTAGTAATCCCAGGGCAAATACTTGCCCCGATCCCCGCATTGCGCAGCGCTGCGAGCTCTTCCATTGAACGGCCGAAAACAGATGGATCGCCGCCCTTCAATCGCACGACCTTGTACCCGGCTTGTGCAGCTTCCACAATCAGCTCGTTGATTGAGCTTTGGTCCTTGGAGTGGCGGCCAGCTCTCTTGCCGACACTAACCAACCGGGCATTTCTAGCGAGGGCAAGCACATTCAGTCCGACTAAAGCATCGTAAAACACCACATCAGCCGCGACGAGCAATCTCTCAGCCTTGCGCGTCAGCAGTTCAGGATCGCCGGGGCCAGCACCAACAAGCCAGACCATGCCAGGGGTAAAGTCGTTCATTGCGCCGCTTCCTCCAGTTCCAGTTCAAGCGAGGCGAGCATCTGCGCAATTGCTGGGCGGCAGCTACCGCAATTTGTGCCTGCCGCAGTGCATGCCCCAATGGCCTCGACGCTGGTTGCGCCCGTATCGCACGCGGCGAAAATCTCGTTCTCTCCAACCCCGTGACACACGCAGACAATTGCGCCCTTTTCGGGCAGCGGAGTGGAAGGACGACCAGCGAGACGTTCACCGGCGGCGCTGTCCGCTTGGCCCAATTGCGCGGAAATCCAGTCGCGCGCAGGCAGTTCGCCGAACCGCGTGACATAAAGCGCCGCGATCAATGTTCCGGCATCATCTGCGACCGAGACCCGGCGCATCCCGCGCGCCAGATCGCTTACCTCGCTGCGATGTCCTGCGGGGAGCAGCGCATCCACATCTATAGCCCCGTTCTTGTCCGCGCTTCCGGCCAGCTCTGTCAGCCATCCACCTTCGATACGTGACCGGCTCCAATAGGGAACCTTGGGGTCGATAATATCTTGCTGCACCAGAAATGCACGCCAAGCTGGTTCGACGGGGGCGAGCCTAGCGGGTGTGTCTTTGAAACCCGGCTGGCCTGAAACTGGGTCGGTGGCATCTTTTGCCAGCCTTCCCGCTCTTCCGAGACTTCCCATTGCATCGGTCCAATGAATAGGGGCGAATATCTCGCCAGCGCGCTGGCCTTCAGTGACTTCTACGCGAAAAATGCCGCTACCAAACGGCGTGGCTATTTCTGCGAGCCCGCCTTGCTCAAGGCCGTCTCGAGCCGCATCGTCTGGATGCACTTCGAGCAATGGCTCGCGGCGGTGGAGCGAGAGTTTCGGACTGAGGCCCGTGCGCGTCATGGTATGCCACTGATCGCGATAGCGGCCCGTATTCAGCCGCAACGGAAATTCAAGATCGGTGCAGATCTTGGGTATCGCGACTGGCACCAATTGGGCTTTCCGGTGGCTGGTTGAGAAGCCCTCTGCAAAGGGCCGTTCTCCGCCCCAACGAAACGGCTCCATAGCCTCATACTCGTTATCACTAAGCGTCTGATGCTCTGAAAGATCGAGCAATTTTCCATATTTCGAAGCAAGCGCAGTCATAGCGGCATATTCGCGAAAAATAGCAGAAGGTCCGGTAAAGCCAAACGCATCACCATAGCCAAGTCGCGTGGCCACATCGCAAATGATGCGCCAATCTGCGCGGGTTTCGCCCGGTGGAGAAAACAGCGCACGCTGGCGACTGACGCGGCGTTCGGAGTTTGTAACCGTGCCGTCTTTCTCGCCCCACCCCAGCGCCGGCAAGCGAATATCCGCAAGCCGACCGGTATCAGTATCGGCCATCACGTCAGAAACAACTACAGTCGGGCAGCGCTCAAGAGCCTCGCGCACAAAACCAGCATCGGGCATAGAAACGGCGGGATTGGTCGCCATCACCCAAATGAATTTGATCCGTCCGTCATGGACCGCGCGGAACATATCGACTGCCTTGTGACCAGGTCCGCTACACATATTGGGCGCACCCCAAAACGTCGCGACATCAGCCAACTCGCTGTCCGAAAACCCCAGATGACAGGCAAGCATATTAGCGAGTCCCCCGACCTCGCGCCCGCCCATCGCATTTGGCTGCCCGGTGATGCTGAATGGCCCTGCTCCCGTTCGAGCAATCCTGCCGGTCGCAAGATGAAGGTTGATGATCGCATTGCCTTTATCCGTGCCACCGACCGACTGGTTAGCGCCTTGGCTGAACAGAGTAATCATACGCGGATGTGAGGCGACAAGACCCGCCAGCGCATTAAAGTCTGATGCCGAGAGGCCATGCAAAGTATTGTCCAAACCTTCCCAGAACCCTTCAGGTTTGACGCAGTGGTCCGCGATGTAAGCTTCGTCCAACTCGCCCCGCTGCATCATTTCGGCGAGCAAGGCATTGAATAGCGCCACATCGCCATCTGGCGGAACAGCGATATGGAGATCGGCCTGCTCGGCGGTTTCAGTTCGACGCGGATCGATCACAACAATCTTGGTGCCCCGCTCGGCCCGTGCTTGTTCTATTCTCTGCCAGATGACGGGGTGGCACCACGCCGTGTTAGAGCCGACCAGAAGTACCAGATCGGTCTCATCCAGATCGTCATAATTGACGGGAACCACATCCTCCCCAAATGCCCGGTTATGGGCCGCCACCGCACTGGCCATGCAGAGGCGCGAATTGGTGTCGATATTGCCCGTGCCGATGAAGCCTTTGGCGAGCTTGTTGGCGACGTAGTAATCTTCGGTCAGCAATTGCCCTGAGACATACAGCGCCACACTATCTGGCCCATGCTCGTGGATGCAATCGCGCATCCGGCCTGCAACTGCGTCGAGCGCATGATCCCAAGCTACCCGCTGGCCGGCGATTTCTGGATAGAGCAAGCGGCCGTCTAGTCCGACGGTCTCGCCCAGATGCGTGCCTTTGGAACAGAGCTTGCCGTAATTCGCCGGATGGCTGACATCGCCCGCAATATCAACCGACCGTTCGCCAGTGACGGTCGCCGAAATACCGCATCCTACGCCGCAATAGGCACAAGTGGTACGGATCGGCTCCATCGCCTCAGGCGACCTCGTCTGCTGGGGCAATTATGCCGCCGCCGATTGCCGCTTCGCGCAATAATAACATTCGCCCGGCATCCACCCGCATCGGTATGGTTGGAACGCAGCCTTCGTCATCGCCGAGCGCCTTGCCCGTCTTGAGCGAGATATTCCAATTGTGCAGCGGACAGGTTACGACTGAACCATGGACAAGCCCTTGACTAAGCGGGCCTTGCTTATGTGGGCATTTATTGATCAGCGCATAGCATTCGCTTTGCATGGTACGGAATACAGCGATCTCCTCACCACCTGCGACAGGCAAGGTGCGCGCGCTTCCCGGTTCGATTTGGGTAACTGGACCGATATCGAGCCATTTGCCAGTTATTGGTCCGCTCTTGGGAGTCGTCATTGCGCTGGCTCCAAGGCCAAGGGCCGTAACTCAGCGATATGGCTGTGCAGATCGGCGCGTTCGCGGTCGGCACGTTTTGCCCAAGGATCATCTTGGCAGAAGCTTTGCGAGTAGTAGAAACGCTGCGCATACTCACCCAGCGCATCGGGATCATCGAACAGCTTTGACTGTACGTACTCCAGCCCCACACGCTCGATCCACGGCGCGGTGCGCTCAAGGTAGTAGGCCTCCTCGCGATAAAGTTGCACGAAGGCTGCGCAATGCTCCATCACTTGCTGTTCGGTTTCAACCTTGCAGAGCAAATCCGTGCCGCGAAGTTTCATTCCACCGTTTCCTCCGACTTGCAACTCGTAGCCGCTATCAACGCAGATGATCCCAAAGTCTTTGATCGTTGCCTCAGCACAATTGCGCGGACAGCCGCTGACTGCGATCTTGAACTTATGCGGCATCCAACTGCCCCAGGTCATATGTTCCAGCTTTACGCCGAGTCCCGTCGAATCCTGCGTGCCGAAGCGGCACCATTCGCTGCCAACACAAGTTTTTACCGTGCGCAGTGATTTACCGTAGGCATGGCCAGAGACCATTCCCGCAGCATTCAGATCAGCCCAGACAGCGGGGAGATCGTCTTTTTTGATACCAAAAATGTCGAGTCTTTGGCCACCGGTAACCTTCACCATAGGTGCGTCATATTTTTCAACGACATCGGCAATTGCTCGCAGCTCTTTGGGATTGGTCAGCCCGCCCCACATCCGCGGCACAACCGAATAGGTACCGTCTTTCTGGATATTTGCATGCATCCGTTCATTGACGAAACGGCTCTGTTGGTCGTCGATATAGTCGCCGGGATACGCGCAAAGCAGATAGTAGTTCAGAGCAGGACGACAGGAAGAACAACCTTCTGGCGTGGTCCAGTGCAGTTCCTGCATCACTTGCGGGATCTCGCGGAGGCCTTTCTCGACAATCAGTTTGCGCACATCCCCGTGACCGAAACCTGTGCATTTGCACATCGTCTTCGCACCTTCTTCGACATCATCGCCGAGTGTCAGCACGAGCAAGCTCTCGACTATCCCGGTGCAAGATCCGCAACTGGCCGATGCCTTACAACTAGACCGCACCGCGTCGAGGCTGGTTGCGCCGCCGAGGATTGTGCCGACAACTTTCGCTTTGGAAACGCCGTTGCAACCGCAGATTTCTGTATCATCTGACATAGCTGCAACGGCTGAATTAGGGTCCAGCGAGGTGCTCCCCGAGGCGAAGGCTTGGCCGAAGATTAGTGCTTCGCGGATATCGGAAATATCCTCGCCTTTCTTGAGCAGATCGAAATACCAATTCCCGTCAGCGGTATCGCCATAAAGAACCGCGCCGATAAGCTTGTTGTCCTGTACCACCACACGCTTGTAGATGCCGCGTGATGCATCGCGCATCACAATGTCTTCGCTGCCATCACTGCCGGAGAAGTCACCAGCGGAAAACAGGTCGATGCCCGACACCTTCAGCTTGGTCGAGGTGACCGAGCCTTCGTAACCACTAGGCTGGTCGGTCAAATGATCAGCCAACGCACGGCACATATCCCAAAGTGGCGCGACAAGCCCGTAACAAGCGCCCCGGTGCTGTACGCATTCGCCCACCGCCATGATTGCTGGATCAGATGTGACCATGTGATCGTCGACCATGATGCCGCGCTCTGTATCGAGGCCTGCTGATGAGGCGAGGCCGGTAGATGGTCTGATTCCGACCGCCATCACGACGATGTCAGCCTCAATCTCGGTTCCATCTTTCAGCTGAACGCCAGAAACATGGCCGTCCTTGCCAAGGATCGCCTGCGTGTCGGCACCAATCCGAATTGTTTGGCCGCGCCTTTCCAGCTCTTCCTTCAATAGCCAGCCAGCCGCCTCGTCGAGTTGCCGCTCCATTAGCGTAGGCATCAAATGCAAGACCGTTACGTTCATGCCGCGCAGCGACAATCCATGAGCAGCTTCAAGTCCCAACAAGCCTCCGCCAATGACAACGGCATTGCCGCCGCCCTCGGCCGCTGCAAGCATCTTGTCGACATCGTCTAGATCGCGGAATGTGACCACACCCGACAGGTCATTACCAGGCACCGGAATAATGAACGGGTCTGAGCCGGTCGCGATCAGCAGCCGATCATAATATTCTGTATGGCCAGACACCGAGACAACCATCTTGCGATCGCGATCGATTTTCTGAACCGGATCACCGGAGACCAAGGTAATCGTGTTTTTGTCATACCAATCTTGGCCATTGATGACGATTTCATCGAATGTCTTCTCGCCAGCCAGAACTGGGGAGAGCATGATCCGGTTGTAATTGACGCGGGGTTCCGCGCCAAAAATCACGATATCGTAGCGTTCGGGGTCGCGTTCGAGGACTTCCTCAATCGCCCGGCACCCGGCCATGCCATTGCCGATGACAATGAGCCGTTCTCTCTCCCCCCCGCTGCCGGATTGCGCATCAAAGCTTGCTGGTGCGTTCACATTCAATTCCCTTCGGCCAAAGCCAACACGCACGCAAAAAAGCCGCCAAGCCTCGTCCCGAAGGATAGACTAGGCGGCGCCGTTGCCACGTTTTCGTATGATTAGCCGATGTGCTATCTCGCCCGTCATTGGGCGGCATGGAATCGGCCTGTCACACGTTCATACCAGTACTTTCGGCGGGCAGACAAGTGTCTTCTTTTGCAGTGCAGCATTTATCAGCCCGCCGGTTTCGTATTTAGAAGCTTATTCCGGCTTGTACCCACAGCTTTTCGGTATCGACGCCGAACGTGTCCGCCTGATAATTGGCGTATTTCACAAGCAAACCGACTTTACCGAGCTTGAACCCAACCGAGGCATCCCACTCGCTACCGTAGTCGAATGACCCCGTGTCGCTGGAAAAGTCATGATAGACCACCGCCGTCTTGAATGCTGGCAGCCCGCCAATCTTGAAGGTGTACCCCCCGCCGGCATAAACGTCCTGCAAGCCGTTGGCTGGTGTTGTCAGAAACAGATCTGCCCAGCCGTTGAACTTGTGTAATGTCGCGAGAGGTGTTTGGAATGCGGAGGTTCCGCCATCGCTGCCCAGTTGCTCGTAACCCGCCTTGAGTGAGAAACCGGAAATGTCCATCCCCAGCTCGCCATGTAGATAATCAGCGTCATAGCGTGTTGGATTGTTGCCATAGTCAGACTGGCGGGCATAGCTGCCCATAGCATTGATTTTGAGCCCGCCCGCGGGAATTGTTGCCTTGGCTATCAGTCCGTACGTCTGACTGGAGAACGCAAGACGCGTGTCATAATCGATAAGGTAGGCGAAGCCGGTTACGTCAATCGGGCCAGCCTTTACGCCGGCATTCAGTAACACTAAATCGCCATCGAGAAACTCATTGGGGCTTTCGGATCCAAAGATTGTGCGCTGGGAATTGGAATATGTGGCATCGACGCTGACCGGGCCAATCTTTGCCGTGCCGCGTATTGCGTCAAAAGTCTGTTCATTCTGCCGCCAGCCGACATTACCTACGAAGCGCGAATTACCCAGAATAATCCTCTGGCGACCGACAGTCACACCGTATCCATCACCTTTATAGGCAATTTGTAGACGGTTTAGTTCGACCGTTTCCGGATCGGGAACAACAGAAAACGGCTCAATCCCGTTACCGGGCAAAGTGTCGTTGAAATCGTCCACGATAGCGAGCGAGCCCTCTGCCTCTGCCAGAAACGAGAAACCGTTGGTTTTGACTTCGCCGCCAAAACGCAGCCGTGCGGTTACCGCCGTGGCATCGCCCGCAGCGTTGGCTTGTTCAGAAGTTTCCAGCCGGATGCGCGCATCAATGATGGGGTCGAATGTAACTCCTTCGGCAAACTCAACCGGGCCTCCCCAAGGTTGTTTAGGTGCTTCCTTGGCGGCTTGATCTTGCGCGTAAGAATTCGTTCCGCAAGCTGCCATAATCATGGCAGATGCGGTGGCCATTAATTTCAAGCTCATATATTTGCTCCCTGAAAATTGTTTGGTTTCAGGCATCATTCCCTGTTTTTTTTAGGCCGCCTTGCTGGCTGGTCCATGGTCATATTCCGCCAGGAAGCGGAGAACTTCCTGCCGGTATTCGTAGAATTTCGGATGATCGAGCAAAGCCTTGCGATCGCGTGGGCGCGGCAGGTCGATTTTCAGGATCTTACCGATGGTAGCGTGTGGGCCATTGGTCATCATGACTACGCGATCGGCCATCAAAATGGCCTCATCCACATCATGCGTCACCATGATCGCCGTCACTTTCGTACGATTCCAGACTTCTGTCAGAACATCCTGCAAATCCCAACGTGTGAGACTATCGAGCATCCCGAAGGGTTCATCGAGCAGCAACAAGCGCGGGCTGAGCGCAAATGCCCTGGCCAAGCCAACACGCTGGCGCATTCCATTGGACATTTCCGCTGCCATTTTGTCCTTTGAATCGGCCAGGCCAACGCGGTCGAGGTAGTAATCGACAATGTCTCGGCGTTCGCCCTTGCCAGCTTGCGCGTAGACGCGATTAACGCCCAAATCGACATTTTGGCGTGCGGTCAGCCAGGGCATCAAACTGGGGGCTTGGAACACTACCGCCTTATCCGGACCGGCAGTTTCAATCTCGCGGTTGTCTAGCACGATCCCGCCACCGCTAATCTCATTCAGGCCTGCAGCCATGGTGAGGACGGTCGATTTACCGCAGCCAGAATGGCCAATCAGGGTGATAAATTCACCCTTGTTCATCAATAGGTTGAAATCTTCAACGACGGTCAGTGGCCCTTTTGGAGTTGGGTAAATCTTCTTGAGCTTAAAGAACTCCAAATAGCGCTGCGTGACCGAGCTTTGAGCCGCGTCGCGATAGGCCTTTGGCGGCGGCGCCAGATCAAGCGGCGCAACATCCGGCAATGCGACCGTTTCAGTTGTCGCAAGGGCAATACTCTCGTTCAATCCACCGAGATAGGTAACAATGTCTGTGCGTAGTCTGATAAACGCAGCATCATCGTTCATCGCTTCACGTTCACGAGGGCGAGGCACATTTACATCAAAAATCTTCCCAATTGTTGCGGCCGGTGCCGGTGTCATAACGGCCACCCGATCGGCGAGCAGCAAGGCCTCATCCACATCGTTGGTAACAAGGATAATCGTACGCTTTTCTTCCTTGCGGATACGCTCGATCTCGTCTTGTAGCTTAGCACGAGTGAGAGCATCGAGCGCCGACAGAGGTTCGTCCAGAAGCAAAATTTCTGGCTCCATCGCCAATGCCCGGGCCACTGCAACACGCTGACGCATTCCACCGGAAAGCTCAGACGGCTTTCGGTCCATTGCATGGCCCAAGCCGACCAACTCCACCTTCTGCTTTATGAGCTCGTCGCGCTCCGATTTGCTCCGGTTCTTATGGACCGCTTCGACTGCTAGCGCGACGTTCTGCTCAACGCTCAGCCAAGGAAACAGGGAATACGACTGGAAGACCAGACCTCGATCCCGGCCAGAACCATCAACCGGTTCGCCGCGAAGTAAGATCTCGCCGGAATCAGGTTCCACCAATCCTGCTACCGACGAGATCAGCGTGGTTTTACCCGCGCCCGAGAAACCGAGGATTGCAACAAATTCTCCCTCCTCGACTTCGAGATCAATCCCGCCCAGGACTTCGGTAGTTGCACCCGTCTGGCCAGAGTAGCTTTTGGTCACGCCTCTAAGCGACAAAATGGGATGGTTGGTCATCAAGGCCTCCTCAAACAGTCCGGTTGCGCGATGCGAGTGACTGAAGCCCCATCATGATCCGGTCGAGACCAAAGCCGATTAGGCCAATGACAATCACCGCAAACATAATGCGTGCCAAACTTTGCGAACTCCCATTTTGGAATTCGTCCCAAACAAACTTGCCAAGGCCAGGATTCTGAGCGAGCATTTCTGCCGCAATAAGAACCATCCAGCCCACGCCCAGCGAAAGACGCATGCCTGTAAATATGTACGGAAGTGAGGATGGGAGGACGAGCCGGGTCAGTTTGGCAAACCAGCCTAACTTCAATACTTTCCCGACATTCAAAAGGTCTTTGTCAATTGAAGCGGTACCGACAGCGGTATTGATAAGCGTTGGCCATAGCGAACAAAGGGTCACAACAATGGCAGAGATAACGAAGCTCTTTGCCAATAGCGGATCTGCGCTGGTGATCGTCGCCGAAACAACCATGGTGACAATCGGAAGCCAAGCGAGCGGGCTTACGGGTTTCATAATCTGGACCAGTGGATTAATCGCCGCGTTGAACATTCGCGAGAGACCGCTGATCAAACCGAGTGGAACCGCGATAATGGTCGCCAATAAAAACCCGAGCGCGACCGTGTAGAGCGACGTGAATATCTGATCGACGAAAGTAGGTGCGCCAGCATATTCAAAGTCGCGAACAGCACCAGGATTTCCCGCTGCGATAGCGGCTTCGTTGGCGTCATCTTGCGCGGCATAGAATTCAGCTTCTTGATCGTTCGCCGCGACCCATTCATCGTAGAGTGCTCCACCTTGCTCAGCGACTTCAACTGGGCCAGGCAAAGCGCCCAGTGATGTGTCAACTTGCGGGGCAAGCAGAGCCCAAAGTCCGAGGAAAATGACAATTCCCGCGATGGGAGCGATCAACGGCTCCCCCCATCTACCCAGGAATTTACGGAAACCCTCACCATCCGCCACGGAGGGCTTACTACCACTCGTTGCGTCGGTTGTAATTGCTTTAGCGCCCCTTTCTACCGCTTCTATTTCAGCGGGCTTTGGTGGTGCTTTGTCATCAGCGTATGCGGTTGCCATTTTGTGCTCCTTGGACCTTGGGATAGGCGTTGCTTACTTGACGCCGGCGGCAGTCACGGTTTGGCCTTTTTGAAGCCCAATTTTGAACTTCGCGAGGTAAGCATTTGGTTGCGAGCCATCGAAGATAATCCCATCGATGAAGCCGCTTTGCTCCCCCTTGAAGCCATCCGTTTCAGGAATGTCTGATGCAGCGATCACGCCTTCTTCGGCCAGCGAATTGGCGGCAGCCAAATAAAGGTCCGGACGATAGATGGACTTGGCCTGTTGGACATACCATTCGTCCGTCTGGTCTTCCGCAATTTGGCCCCAACGGCGCATTTGCGTGAGGTACCAGATAGCGTCCGAATAGAACGGGTAACCGGCATATTTATCGAAGAAGATGTTGAAACCCGGGGCATCGCGTGTGTCGCCCGGTTCAAAGGTGAACTTGCCTGTCATTGAAGCGGCAATCACTTCGGCATCGGCGCCAACGTAATTTGGTCGAGCCAAGATTTCTACAGCTTCTGGTCGGTTCTTCCCGCCATCTTCATCGAGCCACTTCTGCGCTTTAATGATTGCCCGCAAAACAGCAGCGGTTGTGGCAGGGTTCTTCTCAGCAAAGTCTTCGCGCAGGCCGAACACTTTCTCCGGGTTGTCATTCCAAATCTGATGATCGGTAATAACCGGAACACCGATCTTTTTGAATACGGCCGCCTGATTCCAAGGTTCGCCGACGCAATACCCTTCGATCGTACCTGCTTCCAGTGTCGCCGGCATTTGCGGAGGAGGCGTGACAGAAAGCTGGACGTCAGCATCCACCAACCCGCCAACATCCCCAGGCGTATAGAAGCCGGGATTTAAACCACCAGCGGCAAGCCAATAACGCAGTTCATAATTGTGTGTGCTGACCGGGAATACCATGCCCATTTTAAACGGCTTGCCTTGCTCTTCGAAGCTGGCGACTACTGGCTTAAGCGCCGATGCCGAGATCGGGTGCTTGGGCTTGCCGTTTTCCTGCGGCAGATCATCTTTGATCATCTCCCAGACTTTGTTTGAAACAGTGATCGCATTTCCATTCAAGTCGAGGCTTAGCGGCGCGATCAAGTCAGCTTTTGTACCGTAGCCTATGGTCGCCGCGATTGGCTGACCTGCAAGCATATGCGCGCCGTCTAATTGTCCGCCGATCACGCCATCCAACAAGACCTTCCAGTTCGCTTGGGGCTCCAACGTCACATTGAGGCCTTCTTCCGCGAAAAAGCCTTTTTCCTTTGCGATGGCGAGTGGTGCCATGTCGGTCAGCTTGATGAATCCCAACGTCAGATTGGCCTTTTCGACTGCGCCATCAAGGTTCGCAGGTGCGACAACATCTTCATTGCTAGATCCGCAAGATGCCAAAATCATACTTGCAGCGACCGCTGCTATTACACCTCGGCGATTGAAAGAGATACTCTTGAACATGCTTATCTGACCCATCGTCTGTTTGATGCGCACACAAAAAAGCCGCCTCGAATGGTTTCCCTGAAGAAGACCAGTTCGGGCGGCATCGTTGCCACGCAATGTTGAAATCTATCAAACGTACGGTTCTCTGTCCGCCTTTGGACAACGCTCGATTGATGCGGTGTAGCTAACCGATTCGGGTGCGCCGCGTAAAGCGTTTTTTGCACTGCAGCATACGATTTCTGTTAATTATCGTGCTGAACGTACGTTTCCAACTCATCTGGATCAAAAGCGCGCCCATCAAAAAATACGTTATTTTTTAATGTAATAGAACCTTCTTCGGCTCCGACACCTAGCGGTGCTTGAACGCTACCCTCCACCTTAGCATTCGCAGCGGGTAGATCGTCACCGGTCCCGCGTATTGCACTGCGGTATATATCTGGTCGGAAAACACGTGTGGCGGCTTCAGCCTCGGATGGGTCATATTCCATCGAGTCCCAGCGCAGCATTTGCGAATAGAGCCAGCGCGCCTGGCTGATCCATGGGAAATTCGCCGCTTCACTGTGCTGGAACATAAAATCAGAGAACACTTCTGGAGGTTGTCCTTGAGATAGAACAAGCCGATCCGACAGTGCCCGCTGTATCGGTTTTGGATCACCGTCAAGGTAATCAGCCCTGGCCAAGATATGGGCATTCTCTTCCCAATTGGCCGGGTCGATAAAGTGCGCGCCCGCTTTGCGCATTGCGCGGATAAGGGCTTCTACCGCACCCTGTTTCTCAACCATCACCGGCTCGCGCAGAGCCAGCACCTTCTCCACGCCGCGCCGCCATATCTGTGATGTAGTCAGAACGATATCACCCAACCCGCGATCAACCGCGTAACTATTATAGGGTTCTCCAACGCAAACACCGTCAAGCGCACCATTGCCTAGCGCATCGACTACAAAAGGCGGAGCAACGGTGACAATCTCTACGTCTTGGTCGGGCTTAATGCCGCAAGCCGCAAGCCAATAGCGCAATATGTAGTTGTGGCTGGAATAGCGATGTACGACACCAAACCGAAGTTTACGCCCGCTCTTCGCTGCGAGAACAGCCTCTTTGCGTAACCTCTCTCCAACTGCAGCCGGAGCACCCATTTGTCCGCGCGTACCGACAGTGGCAGAGAGTTCGGGCCGCAGTGTGATGGCATTGCCATTCAGCCCCAGAAGGAACGGGACACTAATTGGCTGGGCAGGCCTGCCACGACCAAGCGTTGTTGCTATCGCCAACGGTGCGACCAAATGCGCCGCGTCGCTGTGCCCGTAAAGTAGGCGGTCCAATACCGTTGCCCAAGACGCATCGCGAATGAACGACACATCGACGCCTTCTTCCTCCGCAAAGCCATGTTCTTTCGCCAAGATCGGCAAGCAAGCGTCGACCAGGGGCAGGAAACCAATTGTCAGTTGCTCGGTCACGATTGGTCTCCCATTAGTTCATGCGCCGTCACCACGGCCTCGGCAATTGTTGCGATACGTTTGCTCGATTCCATCGCTTTACGGCGCAGTTCGGCGTAAGCTTCAGGCTCCGAAATTCCTCGGCTATCCATGAGGATTCGCTTTGCCTTGTCGATTGATTCACGCGCGGCAAGCTTACCCTTGGCCTCACTCAGCTCTGTCTGGAGGCGCGCAAATGCATTAAACCGTTTCACGGCAAGGTCGAGTAATGGTTTGATCCGATGGGCCGCTAGACCATCCACCACATACGCAGACACCCCGGCATCAATCGAAGAGGTAATCGCCTCATCATCAGATTCATCGACAAACATCGCAATGGGTCGATCCAAGACCCGGCTGACGGCAAAGTACTCCTCCAACACATCGCGCGACGGGTTACCAAGATCCATCAGAACGATGTCGGGTTCGATTTTAGCTATCTGAGCAAGCAGTCCATCGCGTTGCGCGATTACAAACGTCTCATAATCGTCAAATTCAGACAGCCCATCCTCGATAATCGAGGCGCGCACTGCGCTTTCGTCGACGATTGCGATTCTCATGTAAACGATATTGCAGTGCACAAAAGTTCACGCAAGTGCATTTGGAAGCATCGCTGTTTGGGTCACTTTCGGTACCACCTGCGCCACCTACCCTAGAGGGCCTTCCCGCTGCGAAGGCGGCGTCCACAACACCGGCTACCTCGACGTCGCACACTATAGCCAAGAGCAATCCGATATTTTGGATCGAAACAGCAAACTGACGCTTCTTTGATATGCCGCTTAGGTCCACCGTAAGTTTTGCCCTTCCAGCAGGCAAAGCCACTCCTCCAAGCTCAAGGACCTTCCACAGAGAGCCTATGATTTCCATACTGGAAGTAGTGGTGCACTTAGAGGACTCGAACCTCTGACCCCATCATTACGAACGATAGCCTCCCTGCTTAAAGCACCACCCACTCGATACCCACACAGGCAGCAAGCTTTATGCACTGCCCGCAGGGAGCCGTTCTAACACTAAGCGGAAGTGATGGTGCTGCTAGGGAGAATTGAACTCCCGACCTCGTCATTACCAATGACGCGCTCTACCACTGAGCTACAGCAGCGTACCGTTTCAAGGGGCGCGCTATTGTCGCGCTGTCGGATAAAGTCAAGCAGCGACATGCCCTAGCCCTTGAGGAAAGACGTCTTTAGCGGCAATAGCTTTCCCAATGGCTACCGATTCCCCAAAAAAGACGCGTGAAGAGCGCTTAGCAGAGAAACTGCGCGAAAATTTACGCCGCAGGAAGGCGCAAGCACGGCAAATTGACAGCTCAGACACAGAAAGCCTTTCCAAGCCGGTCGATCAGAGCTAACGCCAATTGCTCCCAAAAACGCTTCGGAGCGCATCTCTTGCCTACACTTATTCTTGTTCGCCACGGTCAAAGCCAGTGGAATCTCGAAAACCGGTTCACCGGCTGGTGGGATGTTGATCTGACAGAGAAGGGCGTAGCGGAAGCAAAAGCAGCTGGCGCGCTGATGGCCGAAAAAGGCATTTTGCCGACCGCCGCGTTTACATCATTTCAGACACGCGCAATCAAAACGCTCAATCTTGCATTGGAAGAAGCGGGCAGATTATGGCTTCCGGTCACCAAAGACTGGCGGCTCAACGAACGTCATTACGGCGGATTGACCGGACTCAACAAGCAAGAGACGCGCGACAAACATGGCGACGACCAAGTCCATATTTGGCGCCGCAGCTTCGATGTGCCGCCACCAGAGATGGAAAGTGGTAGCGAGTATGATCTGACCAAGGACCCCCGCTATGCCGGGATCGACATTCCTAACACCGAAAGCCTTAAGCTGACTATTGAACGCGTTCTGCCGTATTGGGAAAGCGATGTTCTGCCCGTATTGGCGAGCGGCGAAACCGTGATCATTTCTGCCCACGGCAACTCTTTGCGTGCCTTGGTAAAGCACCTTTCGGGTATTTCCGATGATGATATCACCGGTTTGGAAATCCCAACCGGCCAGCCAATCATATATGAATTTGATGACGCGATGCAGCCGGGTGAGCGGTTTTATCTGAAGGACATGAAATGACGGCTGCAGCGCCAAAAGTTGCGATTGTGATGGGCAGCCAGTCCGACTGGCCAACCATGCAATGCGCCGCCAAAGTGCTGGAAGAGCTGGAGGTGGCCAGCGACGTACGGATTGTCTCCGCCCACCGCACGCCGGACCGAATGGCGGATTTCGCCAAGGGCGCAGCCGATCAAGGACTATCGGTTATTATCGCCGGTGCGGGCGGTGCGGCCCACTTGCCCGGTATGATCGCCGCGATGACGCATTTGCCTGTTCTGGGCGTCCCGATCCAGTCCAAGGCACTGTCGGGTATGGATAGCTTGCTGTCGATCGTGCAAATGCCAGCGGGTGTGCCCACTGGTACCTTGGCGATTGGCGAAGCAGGGGCCACCAATGCCGGCCTGTTGGCGGCATCAATCTTGGCCACCAGCGACCCAGCACTGACAGCGCGCCTGAAGGCTTGGCGCGCGGCGCGCAGTGATGCAGTTACGGAGCGTCCAGTAGAATAATGGTGGCCATCTGATGCTGAAACCGGGGGGAACAATCGGAATTTTGGGCGGCGGCCAGCTTGGCCGGATGATGGCCATGTCTGCCGCGCAGCTCGGCTTTCACACTATCATCTACGCACCGGAAAAAGACAGCGTGGCTGCCGAGGTGAGCCGCGATTTTTTTTGTAACAAATGGGATGACACTGCGGCGCTGACCGCTTTCATCCAGCAATGCGACGCAGTAACGTGGGAATTTGAGAATGTCCCCGTGGCACCGCTGGCACCCATTGCAGACCGCATAACGCCGCACCCCCGCGCACTTGAAACGGCGCAGGACCGCTTGGCGGAAAAAAGGTTTGTCGAGGAATTGGGCGGTACGCCTGCGGCCTATGCCACTGTCGACACGCATGAAGAATTGATGCGCGCAGTTGAACGGATTGGCACGCCCGGCATACTCAAGACGCGGCGCGATGGCTATGATGGCAAAGGCCAATGGCGGATCGGGTCAGTCCGCGATGCGGAGGGTTTGCGAGTGCCTGATATGCCCGCAATCTACGAGGGTTTCGTCGATTTTTCTGCAGAGTTCTCCGTCATTCTGGTGCGTTCTAAGGACGGCGAGATACGCTATTGGGATAGCGCCGAAAATGTTCACGAAAATGGCATTTTGGCGCATTCGACCATTCCGGCTGGCGCCGCTATTGCCGGCCAATTGAAACCGGCGCGCGCACTCGCCGCCGCCATTGCACAGCGGCTGGATTATGTTGGTGTGCTCACTTGTGAGTTCTTTGCCACAGCGGCCGGTCCTGTGTTCAATGAAATGGCCCCGCGGGTTCACAATTCCGGCCATTGGACAATCGAAGGCGCCGCCACGAGCCAATTTGAAAACCACATTCGGGCAGTCGCGGGCCTGCCCCTAGGTGATACCAGTACAATCGCTCCGCATATTGTGATGGATAACATCATCGGCAAAGCCGCCAATACTGCGCTCGAAATGCTGAGCGAGCCGGACACACATTTACACCTATACGGCAAGAAACAAGCGCGCGATGGCCGCAAGATGGGCCATGTGACACGCATCACGCGCGATGCAGAGGGTTCAGGCAGCACCCAATGAGCCAGACCATCACGCTTATATATGCCCGCGCCGCCAATGGCGTGATTGGCAAGGATGGCGATTTACCGTGGCGACTGCCCGCTGACCTGAAGCGCTTCAAAGCCCTCACCATCGGCAAACCGATGATTATGGGCCGCAAGACCTTTGAAAGTCTGCCCGGCCTTCTGCCCGGCCGCCGTCATATCGTGCTGACACGGCATGATAATTTCGAGGCGGAAGGGGCCGAAATTGCGCATTCGGTTAAAGAAGCGCTGGCGATGGCAGGCGATGGCGACGTAAGTGTTATTGGCGGCGCTGCGATCTACGATGTGTTTTTACCCTTGGCTGACCGCATCGAACTCACCCAAATCCACTCCGATTATGAGGGCGATACTTTTATGCCCGAACTCAGCAATGCTTGGGTGGTCACTGAACGGCACGATCACCCGGCAGACGGTGACGGCCCAGCCTATTCCTTCCTGTCTTTGGAGCCTGCCACATGAGATGGCTCGATCACCGTGAACCAGTGCCCGACAGCTTGCGCGGCGCGATTGTTGCGCTGGGTAATTTTGACGGGTTTCATAAGGGACATCAGGCCGTTGCAGGCGAAGCCATTCGCTGGGCCCGGGAAGAGGGGCGCCCCGCGATTGTGGCAACGTTCGACCCGCACCCGGTGCGGTTTTTCAAGCCCGATATAGAGCCGTTCCGCCTTACCACCCTGGAACAGCGGCAAGAGCTATATCTGGAAGCTGGCGCAACAGCGATGCTCGTCTTCCATTTCGATGCAGAACTCGCCGCGACTTCGGCAGAGGATTATATTGGCGAGGTGCTGGCCAAACGGCTTGGCGTTGCGGGCGTGGTTACCGGTGAAGATTTCACTTTCGGCAAAGCGCGTGGCGGCAATGTGCAAGTGCTCGCCGATGCCGGATCAGAATATGGCATCCGGGCGCGCACTATCGGGCCGGTTGGTGATGCGGATAAAGTCATTTCCTCCAGCCGTATCCGCGACGCTTTACGAGAAGGGGATCCGCAAGAAGCCGCGCGACTACTGTCCCGCCCTTTCGCCATTCGTGGGATCGTACAGCATGGCGACAAGCGCGGGCGTGAAATCGGTTACCCGACAGCCAATCTCTCGGTGGAAAGCTACTTGCGGCCCAAATTCGGTATTTATGCCGTCACCGGTAAAATTCTGGCGACTGGCGAAGAGCTAAAGGGTGCCGCAAATATTGGAATTCGCCCACAATTCACACCCGCCAAAGAGCTGCTGGAACCGTATTTCTTCGATTTTTCCGGCGACCTTTACGGGCAAGAAATCGAGGTGGCATTCCATCACTTCCTGCGCGGCGAAGCCAAGTTCGATTCGCTCGACGGCCTGATGGAACAAATGGAAAAAGACTGCGACGAAGCGCGGCGGCTGCTCGGATGATATGGGCCAAGCGCATCGGTACGGTGCTGGCGCTGGGCTTTGTTATGCTGACGGTCATCAATGCCAGTTGGCTCGCCCCCAATCCCAAAGGTAACGTCAAATTGATCGCCCATCGCGGGGTGTATCAAGCGTATGACCAAACCGATCTGGGCCGCGATGATTGCACGGCCACCCGGATCGAACAGCCGGTGCATGGCTTCCTGGAGAACACCGCAGATTCGATCATTGCTGCGCGCGAATTGGGCGCTCAGATGATCGAAGTTGATATCGCGCCGACCAAAGATGGCCAGATCGCTTTATTCCATGATTGGACCGTCGATTGCCGCACCGAGGCGTCGGGCGACACGCGTGATTTCACGATGGCAGAACTCAAAGCTCTCGATATCGGCTATGGCTACACAGCGGATGGGGGCAAGACGTTCCCGTTTCGGGGCCAGCATATCGGGGGCATAGCAACTCTAGAAGAGGGGCTGAAAGCCGCCTTCCGCACACGGCTGGCGTTCAATTTCAAAAGCAAAAACCCGGATGAGGCCGACCTGCTTGTGGCAGCCCTGAAAGCGGCTGATCACAATATCGCAAATGGCCGTGATATTTTCTACGGTCACCAAGATGTAATCGCCCGGCTCAAAGAACTTGCGCCGGATGCATGGGCTTTCAGCACGCAAGGTGCCAAGCAATGCACCACGGATTATACAGTGATGGGCTGGTTCGGAATTATGCCGGACAGCTGCAAAGGCGGCACCATTTTCATCGCGCTCGATCTGCAATGGACCTTGCCCGGCTGGCCCAACCGGATGATCGCGCGGATGGAGGAGCATGATGTGCAGATGATCATGCTGGGCCCACAATTGCCTGATAATTATCCGCGCGGGGTCGATATACCTGAACAATTGGGCGACATTCCGCGCAGCTTTAACGGGTGGTTGTGGGTCGATGATATCTACACCATCGGCCCGTCATTGCGCCCAGCCTTCAACAGCCGAACCGAGGAACAGAGCGACGCGCTGGACGCCGCGCTGAAGCGTCGCCGCGCCGCCCGAGAGTAAGAGCGTGATGAAGTACGCGCTATTGAAGGCAATTGCGGTTTCCATCGGGCGCAGTTTCGGATAACGGCCCTACGCTATGCCAAATGACGACAATTCCCGCGATTATCGCCCCACAGTCTTCCTGCCGAAGACTGCGTTCCCCATGAAAGCCGGCCTTCCGCAGAAGGAACCGGGTATTCAGGCCCGCTGGGAAGAGATTGGCCTGTATGAAAAACTGCGCGAGGCACGCGCTGGCCGCGAGAAATTCATCCTGCATGATGGCCCGCCCTATGCAAACGGCGATATGCATATCGGCCATGCGCTGAACCATGTGCTGAAAGACACTGTGGTGCGCACGCAAAGCCTGCTTGGCAAAGATGCGCCTTACGTGCCTGGCTGGGATTGCCACGGTCTGCCGATCGAATGGAAGATCGAAGAGCTGTATCGGAAGAAAAAGAAAAACAAGAACGACGTTCCGCCGAAAGAATTCCGCGCCGAATGCCGCGATTACGCCCAGAAATGGGTCGACGTGCAGCGCGACCAGTTGAAGCGGCTGGGCATTAATGGCCGGTGGGACAAACCCTATCTAACCATGCGCCCCGAGGCAGAAGGCGCAATTGTTGCGGAATTGCACAAATTCGCCGAAACCGGCCAGCTCTATCGCGGGGCGAAGCCAGTGATGTGGTCGCCGGTAGAAGAAACCGCCTTGGCTGATGCCGAAGTAGAATATGCGGATTTGACCGACAGCCCACAAATCGATGTGGCGTTCGAAATTGTGGAATCGCCGATTGAGGAATTGGTTGGCGCTCATGCGGTAATCTGGACGACTACTCCTTGGACGATTCCGGTGAATCAGGCTTTGGCTTATGGGCCGGATGTCGAATACTCGACGTTCGAGATCAAAACTGATGAAATTGACGATAAACCGCATCTTGAAAAGTGGCGCGGGAAACTCTTGTTCATGGCAGACAAGCTTATTCCTAGCTTCCTTCTGCGAATTGGCTGTGAATACGACAACAGCAGTGTAAAACATTACACGGTCTGCGGCGGTGACCAGCTCGCAGGAACCATCGTTCGCCACCCGATGCACCATCTCGGCGGGTTCTATGCCAAACCGCGCCCCATGCTCGCAGGCGATTTTGTCACCACCGATAGCGGTACCGGCATCGTCCATATGTCGCCCGATCACGGCGAGGATGATTTCGATCTATGCAAGGCCAACGGGATTGATCCGGTTTTCGCCGTTATGGGCGATGGCCGTTACCGCGATGACTGGCTGTGGTTGGGTGCAGATGACAAAGACGCCGACGGCAAAGAACGCCGCCGCAGCGTGATCAACAAACCGTTCAACTCGCCCGAAGGCCCGATTTGTTCGGACTTGCGGGAGGCGGGCGCGCTTCTTTCGGCCAGCGCCGATTATGCGCATAGCTACCCGCATTCATGGCGTTCCAAGGCCAAAGTCGTTTACCGCTGCACCCCGCAATGGTTCATCGCGATTGACGAGCGGCTGGAGCATATTGACGGTGCGCCCACCTTGCGCGCGCGCGCCATGGAAGAAATTGAAGCAACCCGCTTTATCCCTGAAAAGGGGCGTAACCGTTTGCGTTCTATGGTCGAAGGCCGGCCTGACTGGCTGATCAGCCGCCAGCGCGCATGGGGCGTGCCGATTGCGCTGTTTGTTCACCGCGAATCTGGCGAATTGCTGGTGGATCCGGAAGTGAACGCGCGCATTCAGGCTGCGATTACCGCAGACACGGTCGATGCATGGGACAAAAGCCGCGCCGCTGAATTCCTTGGCGCCGATCGTAACCCCGATGACTATGAAATGGTCAGTGACATTCTGGACGTGTGGTTTGACAGCGGTTCTACCCATGCCTTCGTTCTGGAAACAGACGAATGGCCCGAACTGCAATCCCCCGCAGACCTCTATCTGGAAGGCAGCGACCAGCATCGCGGCTGGTTCCAATCAAGCCTGCTGGAAAGCTGCGGTACGCGCGGCCGCGCACCGTATAAGGACGTACTGACACACGGCTTTACTATGGATTCCAAGGGCATGAAAATGTCCAAGAGCCTGGGTAACACCGTCAATCCGTTGAAAGTGATGGAGCAATATGGTGCGGATATTATCCGCCTATGGGCGCTCAGTGTCGATTTTACCGAAGACCACCGGATCGGTGATGAAATCCTGAAAGGGGTTGGCGACACCTACCGCAAATTGCGCAACACTTTCCGCTATTTGCTTGGCGCGCTCGACGGGTTTGTTGGCGATTTGGGCGATGATGCGGAAATTCCGGAACTGGAAGTCTACATCCTGTCTGAATTGGCAGAGCTTGACCGCAAATTGCGCCAAGCGGTCGATGATTATGACTTCAACACCTACACGCGGTTGCTAGTCGATTTCTGCAATGAAGATTTGTCGGCATTCTTCTTCGATATCCGCAAAGACTGCCTCTATTGCGATGATGAGAATGACCCCAAACGCCGCGCCTATCGCACCGTGCTGGATATCCTGTTCCACGCGCTGATCCGCTATACCGCACCGGTTCTGGTCTATACATCAGAAGAAGTCTGGAGAGCGCGTTACCCCGAAGACAACGAACAGCAGGGCAGCGTTCATCTGCTTGAATGGCCAAGCATCCCGCAAGTTGGTTCGGATACGGCGCGGTGGACGGCGCTGCGCGAATTGCGCGAGACTGTGATGGAAGCAATCGAACCTTTGCGGCGCGAGAAAACCATCCGTTCCGGGCTCGAAGCCGATGTTATTGTGCCGGCTGACAAAGTGCCAGCCGGTTTCACAGATGCCGATTTGGCCGAACTGTTCATCGCTGCGTCAGTCACGCGCGGCCAAGGGGATGATGTGAAAGTTACGCGGACATCCGATCACAAATGCGGCCGATGCTGGCGCTTGCTGCCCGAAGTAACGGCAGATGGCGACTTATGCGGTCGCTGCGCGGAGGTTGTTACAGCCTATGATGCAGCAGAGGAGGCAGCGGCATGAGCTTCCTGACCAAAAATCGCATCATCGGGCTGGTATTGGCGACGGTTATCTTTGTCGCGGATCAATGGATCAAGAAAGTGGTCGATGTCGATCTGGCGATGAAGCTGGGCGATCGGATTGATTTGCTGCCTTTCTTCGCGCTTCACCGGACGCATAATTACGGCGTATCAATGGGCATGTTCGAAGCGACTTCACCAGAAATGCGCTGGGCGCTGGTCGGCGTAACCGCGCTGATCGCGCTGGTTGTCTTCATCTGGATGCTCCGCGAAAAGGCGCTCGGCGATATTATCGGACTGTCGATGATCCTTGGCGGCGCGCTCGGCAATATTATTGACCGGTATGATTATGGCTATGTCCTCGATTATGCAGATTTTCACATTAACGGGTTCAGCCCGTTCCTGATTTTCAACGTTGCCGATGCGGCTATCACCATCGGTGTTGTGATCATCCTTGCCCGTTCCTTCTTCGTGCGCGATAAGGAACCCACTGACACGAATGAAGCGGCGTAAAGCTGCGGAGAGCTGATATGCGTAAAGTAAGCACACTCATCCTTCTAAGCGCGGCGAGCGCAATGCTGGCATCATGCGGCAGCGGCGGGTTTTTAACTCGTGAGCGCCCAGACGAATTCGCTGTTCAGCGGCAAGCCCCATTGGTTGTTCCGCCAGATTTTAACTTGGTCCCGCCATCACCGGGCGCACCTCGCCCATCCGAAGGCACAGCGTCCGAGCAAGCTCTGGAAGCCTTGTTCGGCGGCCCAGCGGCGCGCAGCGCGGTGGAAACCAGCGCGCTTGACCGTGCGGGTACTGCAGCGCCGGGTATCCGGTCGTCTGTTGGCGATCCTGCGACAAACACGGTCGCCAAAGGCAGTGTAACGCGTGATATTATTGCCGCCCCAGAAGGTGACGGCCAAAACAGTCAGGCGATTATTCCCGGTTGAGTATTCTGTTTGGTCGCTCGGTCGCAGGGCGTTAGAGGCCAAAAAGCCCCTAATTCGCTTTGCTGACCAGTAATTTACCGATCTTGCGGGCATCCATATCGATCACCTCGAAGCGCCAGCCTTGTTCCACAAAGCTGTCGCCCTCAAGAGGTAGCTTCTTAAGTACCGACAACACAAACCCCGCAGCGGTGGCAAATTCGCGCGTGTCATCATAGGTGAGGCCCAGCCGATCAGCCATTTCGTCTGCCGACATCCCGCCGGCGATAATTAGCAGCCCGTCCTCGCGCTCAATAAATGTCGGCGCATCGCCTTCGTCAACGTCGCTCACAAATTGGCCGACCAGCGCAGTCAGCAAATCAACCGGCGTCACGATCCCGTCCAGATGGCCATATTCATCATGCACCATTGCCATCGCAACCTCAGACTGTTGCAAGCTGCGTAGCGCATCCATGGCATCCAGTTGATCAGGCACGATTTCCGCCTTCTTCATCAGGCGTTTCAAGTTCACTTTTTTACCCGCGACCATCAACGCCAGCACTTCACGGACTTTCACCACGCCAAGGATCGTATCGGGCGATCCTTCTGCAACGGGTAGCAAGGAATGCGGGCTTTCCTCTATGGTCGCACGAATCGCTGCTTCATCCGCATCAATATGCAGCCAATCGACCTCGGTCCTCGGGGTCATCACTTCGCGAACAGGGCGTTCTGCCAAGCGAACCGCCCCCGTTAGGATTTGATGCTGATCCGCCTCGATCACGCCCGAATTGGTCGCATCGGCAAAAATCATATGCAGCTCTTCAGCCGTAACACTGGATTGGCCGCTGCGGCGAACACCCAGCAGCCGGATCAATAGGCCGGACGACGAATCGAGTAGCCACACCAGCGGGGCAGCGATTTTGGCCAGCAGCGCCATCGGGCGCGCCATGACCAGCGCAATCGGAACCGCAGCGCGCAAGGCCATTTGCTTCGGTACCAATTCGCCCACCACCAAAGTGAAATAGGTCGTCAGGGCGATGGCCAGCACAAAGCCTGTTTCCGCCGCATATTCCTCTGGCACGCCGATCGCCGCCAGCCGTTCACCCGCCGGAGTGCCGAGACTGGACCCGGAATACGCACCCGCGACGATGCTGATGAGTGTAATGCCAATCTGGACGGTCGACAGAAACTTGCCCGGGTCAGCCGCCAAAGCAATTGCTGTTTTGGCAGCGCCGCTACCTTTCTCAGCCGCCGCTTGCAGGCGCGCTGTACGCGCAGAAACAATGGCGAGTTCGGACATGGCGAACACACCGTTGAGAACGATCAAGCCGCCGATAATCAGCAGGTCAGGCCAAGGAAAAGGAGTCACTCCTATTCGCTAGCAGAAATCCGGGAGAGTGCCAGAGGGACGATTTTCACGATTCGTCGTAAATTGATGTATCTCGTCGCACTGTCGGAACCCCATCGTTCCTTGCCTGTTCATGTAACAGACGCCTAACGTGGGAAACGCCCGCTTATGGGCACCATGGCAACTCCTTAGGAGGGACAACCGATGAAGAACTCACGGATATTCGTATCAAGCCTAGCGGCAGTATCTCTAATGACAGTATCTGGCTGCGTCACCGATCCGAACACCGGACAACAGAAAGTATCCCGCACGGCCATTGGCGGTGTTGGCGGCGCCGTGCTGGGCGGACTGCTGGGCGGTGTTATTGGCGGCAAAACCGGGCGCATCATTGGCGCCGGCGTCGGCGGTGTGGCTGGCGGTGTTGTTGGCTACAACATGGACCAGCAGATCAAAGAACTGAAAGAGCAGACTGCCGGTTCAGGTGTTGATGTAACTGAGGTTGATGGCGGCAATGCAGTTCTCGTGAACTTGCCCGATGGCGTCACCTTCGACGTTGGCAGCTACACTATCAAACCATCTTTCCGCAGCACTCTGGACACTGTGGCCGGTAGCTTGCGCCAATATCCCGACAGTCTGATAGACGTTTACGGCCACACTGATTCGACTGGTTCGGACGCATTCAACCAACGTTTGTCTGAGCAGCGCGCACAAGCGGTCTCGAACTATATGACGTCGCGCGGTGTCAATTCAGCACGCATTCGCTGGCAGGGCTTTGGTGAGACTGCACCGATTGCAGACAACGCCACTGCTGAAGGCCGTGCGATGAATCGCCGGGTCGAGATTAAGATCATTCCGATTACACAAGCGGATGTAGATGCTGCCCAAGGTGGTTAGTCACTAAATTGAATATGCCACTCGCTGAGGGGCATCGAGAAGGGGCTGGCTGCAAAGCCGGCCCTTTTTTATTGGGTCGCGATAATGGCGGCCCGATCCGCCAGATGGTCAATTGCATCTGTGTGAATCGCTGGTGCGCTCACCAGCAGACCAAAAGCGCGCGGGTCACGCTTATTATACAGGAACGGACGGCCAAACGCATCGCTGACGGCCGCCCCTGCTTCGCGCGCAATAAGAGCCGCTGCGCCGATATCCCATTCAAAACCCCAACGGAGCGTCGCCACCAAATCCGCCTCGTCTGCGCCAACCATCGCAACCCGCAGGGCGATCGAGTTCGGTTGATCCACCATCGACAAGATCTGATCAACTTTTTGCAGGGACACAGCAGGCACTCTTGCTCCGGCAAACTCCTGCCGGGTCGAGGCATTAAGAGCAATGCCGTTCCGCCACGCTCCCTTGCCAGCCTCAGCCACCCATTTTTCCTGGCGCGCTGGGGCGTCGAGCATCCCCAGCAACGGTTTGCCTTCACTGATGAGCGCAACCGAAACGCACCAACCCGCGCGCCCACGCAGGAAATCCCGTGTGCCGTCGATAGGATCAACGAGCCAAATCAGGCCTTTATCGAGCCGTTTGGGATCATCCGCTGTCTCTTCCGAAAGCCAACCGGCAGACGGCAAAAGTTTTCCTAACTCGTGCCGAAGAAAGCCATCGACCTCGATATCGGCCTCCGAAACCGGGCTCCCCGGCTCTTTCTCCCAACTGGTGACTTCATGCCCGGCACCGGGCCAAAATCCGAACGCAATTTTCCCAGCTTCATCGAGAATTGCGTCGAGGCGGGAGCGATCAATCATCTGCCAATGCTGTTGGATGGCATCGCGCAACAATTCAACCCTCACTGTTTTGCGTTTCGAGCCTTTTCAACCGCGCGAATCCATGCTTAGGCGGCCAGCAGATTTATCGCTTTCTCCCTAAATTTGCTCGGAAAGACGGACATTCCATGAATATTCACGAATATCAGGCCAAAGAACTGCTCGCAAAATATGGCATCGGTATCCCCACCGGTCACGCTGCTCTGACAGTAGAAGAAGCAGTTGCGGGTGCCAAAAAATTGCCTGGACCACTCTATGTCGTCAAAGCACAAATCCATGCGGGTGGCCGCGGCAAAGGGAAGTTCAAGGAACTGGGCCCTGACGCAAAAGGCGGTGTACGCCTCGCCAAAAGCATCGAAGATGTGGAAGCGGATGCGAAAGAAATGCTCGGTAATACGCTGGTCACCATCCAGACCGGTGACGAGGGCAAGCAAGTCAACCGCCTCTACGTCACAGATGGCGTCGATATTGAACAAGAATACTATCTTGCCATGTTGGTTGACCGCGCCACAGGCCAAGTCGCCATGGTTGCCTCAACCGAAGGCGGGATGGACATTGAAGATGTCGCACACAACACTCCAGAGCTGATCACCACGATCACCATCGATCCGGCCCAAGGCTTTATGCCGCATCACGGCCGCGCCGTGGCCTTCGCGCTGAAGCTGACCGGCGATCTCAACAAACAATGCCAGAAGCTGGCAGCCAAGCTCTACACTGCGTTCATGGAACTCGACACAGAGATGCTCGAGATCAACCCTCTGGTGGAAACCAAGGCCGGCGAACTGCTTGTGCTGGACACCAAAATGAGCTTCGATGGCAACGCGCTCTATCGTCATAAAGATGTCGAAGCGATGCGCGACGAAACTGAAGAAGATCCGGCGGAAGTCGAAGCGAGCGAATATGATCTCGCTTACATCAAGCTGGACGGTAATATCGGCTGCATGGTCAATGGCGCTGGTCTGGCGATGGCGACAATGGACATCATCAAGCTCAACGGCGCGTTTCCGGCCAACTTCCTGGATGTTGGCGGCGGCGCAACCACTGAAAAAGTGACTGCGGCGTTCAAGATCATTCTGAAAGACCCTGCCGTAGAAGGCATTCTGGTGAACATCTTTGGCGGCATCATGAAATGTGACGTGATTGCGGACGGTATCGTTCAGGCGGCGAAAGACGTGAACCTCTCGGTTCCGCTGGTCGTCCGTTTAGAAGGTACCAACGTTCAGCAGGGTAAAGACATTCTGGCCAATTCGGGCCTGCCAATCGTGGCGGCGGATGATCTGGGCGATGCGGCGAAGAAAATCGTCGCTGAGGTCAAGCAAGCGGCATAAGCCGACCTCTTCACAGGCTTTTAAAGGCGGGCGGGATTGGTTCTCGTCCGCCTTTTTCATATGCGTTGGCCATTGTTCGGCGGGCTACTCATATCCTGTCTGCGAATCATGCTGAAAATGCATCGCGGCGAGCCATACCATCTGCTGTACCAGCGCCGGGCTGACGCCTGGTGCGCCAAGCAAACGCCCCAAAGTTCCAGCTTGACCGACGCCAATTGGAACGCGACAGCATCTATGCGAGTTAAGCCTTCAAAGCCATGTTTTGGAGAAGTTGCCCAACTTGACGTTTACGTAAACGCAAGCTAGGCCACGGGACAGAGTTTCTGGAAAGAGGAAAGGTACACTATGAAAATCCTCGTACCCGTAAAACGGGTTATCGATTATAACGTAAAGCCACGCGTGAAAGCGGACGGCACCGGTGTTGATCTTGCGAACGTTAAGATGAGCATGAACCCGTTTGACGAAATCGCAGTTGAAGAAGCCATCCGTTTAAAAGAAGCGGGCAAGGCAGAAGAAATCATCGCGGTATCTGTCGGTCCGGCAAAGGCGCAAGAGACCTTGCGCACGGCGTTGGCAATGGGTGCGGACCGGGCGATCCTCGTCGAGACAGATGAAGAAGTAGAGCCACTGGCTGTTGCCAAGATACTCAAAGCGATCGCCGCAGATGAAAATCCCGGATTGATCCTGCTGGGCAAACAATCGATCTCTGACGATAGTAACCAGACCGGTCAAATGCTGGCAGCTTTGATGGAGCGCCCGCAAGGCACCTTCGCCAACACAGTAGAAATTGATGGCGACAGTGTTGTCGTTAAGCGCGAAATTGATGGTGGTCTGGAAACAGTGAAACTGGCTCTGCCAGCCATCGTCACCACCGATTTGCGTTTGAATGAGCCGCGCTATGCGTCTCTGCCAAACATCATGAAAGCCAAGAAGAAGCCGCTCGACAGCAAGACGCCAGCCGATTTCGGCGTCGATATTGCGCCGCGCCTGACCACCACCAATGTCAGCGAGCCACCCGTTCGCCAGGCTGGTGAAAAGGTTGAAGATGTGGATGCGCTGGTTGCGAAGCTTAAAGCATTGGGAGTCGCATAATGAAAACTCTGGTTCTCGTTGAACACGATAATTCGTCGGTCAAAGACGCCACTCTGGCCGTTGTAACTGCCGCATCCAAATTGGGTGAAGTGCATTTGCTCGTTGCCGGCTCAGGCTGCGCAGCAGTTGCGGACGAAGCGGCCAAAATTGCTGGCGTGGACAAGGTGCATCTGGCAGATGACGCGGCTTACGCCAATCAATTGGCTGAAAACGTAGCGCCCCTGGCCGCCGGATTGATGGCAGACCACGACGCATTTCTTGCGCCAGCCACCACCAGCGGCAAAAACATCGCACCGCGCGTCGCAGCATTGCTCGACGTGATGCAGATTTCTGACATTCTTTCAGTCGAAGGCGACAAGACTTTCACGCGCCCGATCTATGCTGGCAACGCGATTGCCACAGTGGAAAGCAGCGATGCGAAATTGGTTATCACCGTGCGCGGTACCGCGTTCGATAAAGCTGCCACTGAAGGCGGTTCGGGTACAGTTGAGGCTGTTTCCGGCCCGGGTGATGCGGGTACGTCAGAATTCGTCAGTGCGGAAATCGCGAAGAGCGAACGTCCTGAACTGACCAGTGCCAAGATCATCGTATCCGGCGGGCGCGCATTGAAAGATGCTGCAACGTTTGAGGAAGTGATCACTCCGCTGGCTGACAAGCTGGGTGCAGGCATTGGTGCATCACGCGCCGCTGTTGACGCAGGGTATGTCCCCAACGACTATCAAGTGGGCCAGACCGGTAAGATTGTTGCGCCTGAAGTGTATATCGCCATCGGTATCTCCGGCGCGATCCAACACTTGGCGGGAATGAAAGATTCCAAGACAATCATCGCCATCAACAAAGATGAAGATGCACCGATCTTCCAAGTCGCCGATATCGGCTTGGTTGGTGATTTGTACAAAGTTGTACCGGAGCTTCTTGGTAAGCTGTAATCGCTAACCGTATATAGCACACAAAAGGGGTCCGCCTGCGAAGGTCGGGCCCCTTTTCTTTGCGGGCCTGTGAAGCGAATACAACCGCTAAAACAGACTATCCAGGAAATGGATGGTCACGCCGACCAGCCCGCCTACCATCGTGCCGTTGATCCGAATGAACTGGAGATCGCGCCCCACTGCGCCTTCGATCCGGTCAGTAATGGTTTGGGCGTCCCACCGGCGAACAGTCTCCGATACCAATTGGACGATCTGATCGCCGTAACGCGTGGCGATGCCCACAGCCGTGCGGCGGGCGAAGCGGTTAATCTGGGTTTGCAGCAGAGCATCTTCGCGCAGGGCTTTACCCAGTTCGGCCAAGCTCTCCCCGATCTGGCCGCCAAGCACCGTATCAGGATTGCGTGCCATGCGAATCATGCCGCCGCGGATGCGTTCCCACACGCCTTGCCACCAATCGGCTACGGCTTCGTTTTCGATGAGCTCATTCTTCATCCGCTCGACTTTGGCGCGCATTGCCGGGTCATGGATCAAATTCTGGGCCAGCTCTTGCAAGCCTTGCTCGATCTTGTCGCGCAAGGGATGGTCAGGATCGATCAACACTTCGGCCAGCAACCGGTACAAACCATCGAGGACCGAGCTTGATAGCCGCTCGTCCAGCCCGGTCCAGCGGAGCAAGCCATTGGCTCGCTCGCTAATCATTTCCCGGACCATCTCTTCATTGTCTTCCAATGTCAGCCCCGACCAGCGGACCAACGCGTCGATCAATGGTAAGTGTTTGCGATCCGCAATCGTGGTGGACAGCATTTGGCCGGCGAGCGGCGATACTTCGAGCTTCGCCATCTGCTGTTTCAGCCCGGTACGAACCTGCCCGCCCAGCCGTTCCGGATCGAGCGATTCAAAGATCCCGGCAATCAGTTCTGCCGCACCTGCTCCGATACGTGATTGCGACCCCTGTGTCGGCTGTTCCAGAAATTCGCCCATTGCGCGGGCCATATTCATATTGTGCATCCGGCGCGCTACGACCGCAGGTGTCAGGAAATTGCTCCGCAAGAAGTCCGCCATAGTATCGGCGATCCGGTTCTTGTTTGTCGGGATAATCGCCGTATGCGGGATCGGAATGCCGAGCGGGTGGCGGAACAATGCCGTGACCGCAAACCAGTCTGCAATACCGCCGACCATGGCAGCCTCTGCAAAGGCATGGAGATAACCCCAGCCGGGGTGGAATTCGAGATATTGCTTCGACAGCAGGAACAGCCCCGCCATCAGCACCAGCATCAGGGTCGCAGTGATCCGCATATTACGCGCGGTATCTGGCGGCAATTTGGGGCTCGGGGCTAAGCTCATGGCTGGGCCTTCTACCGCCACATCGCCTGCTGTTCCAGATGGTAAGGTATCACTCGGCAGGAACGGCCCCGGGCCCTTCGCCCTCGGCAAAGCCCGTCTGGTTCTCGTCCCCCGGCTTATAGGTCAGGAACCGATTGCGCAGCCATGGACCCATACGTTTCTCAAGGCCATCTGCCAGGCTGAACCCGGCAGGGACGATCATCAATGTAAGCACCGTAGACAAGATCAAGCCGCCGATCACGACCGTGCCCATCGGTGCGCGCCACGCGCCATCACCAGACCCGATCAAACCGGAAAAGGCCGTAGGCACCATGCCTGCAGTCATCGCCACTGTCGTCATGACAATAGGCTGCGCCCGTTTATGGCCGGCATCGAGTATTGCCGCCAATTTGTCGGTTCCTTTGGCCATTTCTTCGATCGCAAAATCAATCAGCAGGATGGAGTTCTTCGACACGATCCCCAGCAATAGAAGAATGCCAATATAGACCGGCATGGATTGCGCCTGGCCGACCAGCCAGATCAGGAATATCCCGCCAAGCGGGGCCAATGCCAGCGATGTCATATTGACCAGCGGGCTCATCAGCCGCTTATACAGCAACACCAGAACCGCAAACACCAGCAATACGCCGGACAGAACAGCAATATTCAGGCTTTCCATCAGCTCGGCCTGCCAAGCATCCTCGCCCACACTATCGCGGATGACACCTTGCGGAAGCGCCGCGAGAATGGGCAATGTCTCGATCTGCTCCTGCGCTGTGCCTTTGATCACGCCTTGCGCCAAATCCGCACCAACCAGAATACGGCGGTTCTGGTTATAGCGCTGGATAGTGGTCGGCCCTGATCCAAATGAGATTTCAGCGACCCGCTCAAGTGGTACAGAGCCGCCACTGGCCGTTTGCACCGGCAGATTGGCGATTGTCGTTAAATCGCCGCGCGATGCCGTCGGCAGCTTCACACGGATCGGGATCTGGCGGTCGGAGAGCGAGAATTTCGCGGCATTCTGCTCGATCTCGCCCATGGTGGCGATGCGGATGGTCTGGCTTAAGGCCGCAGTGGTTACACCCAATTCCGCAGCAATATCGGCACGCGGAGTAATCAACAACTCGGGACGGTTCATATCGGCGGTGATGCGGGGTGCGACAAGTGTATCAAGCCCCTTCATTTGCGATACCAAAGTAGACGCGGTTTCTTCCAGCAAAGCAGGGTCAGACCCGGCCAGCATAATGGTTAGATCACGTCCGCTACCAAAACCCCCAGATTGGGACTGGAACCGCACCCGGGCATCAGGTATTTTCGCCAATACGGGCGCGAGATCACGTTCGAATTCTATCGACGTTTTTTGCCGATCCTCTTTCAGTGTGATGTAGATTGTCGCATTGCCTTCACGAACACGCTCCAACGCCCGCAGGACTTCAGGCTGTTCGTAGAGAATGTCTGTCACGGCGCCCGATACGCGGGCGGTCGTCTCCAAAGTGGTTCCGGGGACCATTTCCAAAGTGATTTGGCTATTTTCATTGTCGGTTGTTGGCTGAAACGCGGCGGGGACGTTCATGAACAATAGAATTGTCAGCAACAGCGAGAAGTAGCCAACCCCGACCATCCACACCCGGTGATCATGAAAACGGGCTTCGAGATAACGCCAGCCCTCTGACAAACGCCGACCCATTGAGCGGGTGGCCAAACGGATAATGCCGAAAATCAGGAATACGGAAAGTAGACCGGCGGCAAGCGCGACAGCCAATTGAACAAGCTCCAGCGGCTTGTTGATCAGCCACCACCCCATGCTGTTGGAATCGGCTACCACGGCGCTTGCCAATGTCGACGGGATGGCCAATCCTGACAACAGGTCGTGACCGACAATAACCACGCCGCCTGATGCAACGATCAGCAACAGCAACACAGATATGGCAGACAGAACATAGAAGAACCGCTTGCGGACAGGCTCCAAACCAGCCCGCATCGCCACTGTCTTTGACCGGTCGAGCGACCAGTGTAGCAAATTCATATACCGGTCCATCCACGGGCCTTCACCATGTTCCGCGTGACCTTTGGCCTGCAGAAAATAGGCAGCCAGCATCGGGGTAATCATCCGCGCCACGGCGAGGCTCATCAAAACGGCAATCACCACGGTTATGCCAAAATTCTTGAAGAACTGTCCCGGAATACCGGGCATCAATCCCACTGGCAGAAACACGGCAACGATACAGAATGATGTGGCCACCACCGGCAGCCCGATTTCATCGGCAGCATCGATGGATGCCTGATAGGCGGATTTGCCCATCCGCATATGGCGCACGATATTCTCGATCTCCACAATGGCGTCATCCACCAGAACACCCGCCACCAATCCCAATGCCAGCAAGGACAGTTGATTGAGGTTGAAACCCAGCAGATCCATGAACCAGAATGTCGGGATAGCGGAAAGCGGAATGGCAATTGCCGAAATCACCGTCGCCCGCCAATCACGCAGAAAGAAGAACACCACAACAACAGCCAGAATGGCGCCTTCAACCATTGCAGCGATCGAACTGTCATATTGGTCTTGAGTGTACTTAACCGTATCGAACAGGGGGATGAACGTCACACCGGGGTTTTCTGCTTCGATTTCAGCGATAATCACTTTGGCTTCTTCAAACACCGTGACATCCGAGGCGCCCTTGGCGCGCGCCATGAAGAAGTTCACGACTTCCTTGTCGCGTACTTTGCTGATCGAGCTCCGCTCGCTGTAGCCATCGCGTACAGTCGCCACTGATGACAATTGCACAGTGCGGCCATTGCCCAGGCGAATCTGCTTCTGGGATAAATCATACGCGGTGTCGACATTACCCAGAACGCGCACGGACTGGCGGGTTCCGCCAATCTCTGCCATCCCGCCTGCTGCATCGAGATTGTCGGATCGCAATACTTGGTTGATTTGGCTCGCAGTCACGCCCAGCGCCTGCATCTTCGCGGGATCCAGAACCACCTCGATTTCGCGGTCCACACCGCCGAAACGGCCCGCTTCGCCCATGCCATCAATCGTCAAAAGACGTTTGGCGACAGAATCATCAATGAACCAACTGAGTTGTTCAATGGTCATGTCATCGGCTTCAACCGCATAGATACCCAGGAAGCCGCCTGCGATCTCCTCTTTGCTGATACGCGGTTCAAGGATGCCATCAGGCAGGCTTCCGCGGATCGTATCAACCGCGTTCTTTACTTCTGCCACTGCATCATTGGGATCGGTCCCGATCTCGAATTCGATGAAAGTATTGGTACTGCCTTCGCGTGCTGTCGAATTGAGAGAATTTACGCCGTTGATATTGCTAACTGCAGATTCCACGATTTGGGTGATCTGGTTTTCAATTTCTGTCGGGGCGGCGCCCGGTTGCGAGATAGAAACATTCACAGCCGGAAAATCGATATCCGGGTTGTTCACCACATCCATATCATTGAAACTGAGGATGCCCGCCAATGAAATGGCGACAAAGAACACCAGCGGAATAACCGGGTTTCTAATCGACCAAGCGGATATGTTCCGGAAATCCATAGCGACTAACCCTCGATCGCCTTGCCGGCCGCATCGACCAGCTGCGGACTGATGAGCTCGCCTTCAGTCAAGAACCCGCCGGCCTGGTAAACCACGCGCTCACTGCCTTCCAGACCATCGACCACTGCAATTCCTTGCGCGGTTACGAGGCCGGTTTTCACACGGCGGCGCTCCACTTTATTCTCTTTGCCGACAACATATACAAACGCCCCCTCATCATCCGACAACAGCGCGGATTCTGGCAGAATGGGGGCGACAACCGTGCCGCTGGCAATTGTTGCGTTGGCGAAACCGCCGGGACGCAATTCGGGCGCATATGACAAAGCGATGCGCGCTGTCCCTTGGCGGCTTTGCGGGTCAATAACCGGCGACACTTGCCAGATTTGGCCTTCGAAGCTTTTATCTGATCCAGTGGGCGTAATCGACGCCGCAAGACCGGCAGATAATGTGGCCAGATCCACTTCGCTCAATTGCGCGAGCATTTCCATTTCACCGCCGCGCGCGATCCGGAACAAAGCACCCGACCCAGCGCTTACCACTTGGCCAGGCTCCACCATCCGCTCCAGAATAAGCCCCGCTGCCGGCGCCACAATATTGAGGCGAGAATTGCGCGCGCGGGTTTCCCCGACCTGCGCCTCAGCCACTTTTACACGCGCATTTGCCGCATCGCGTGTGGCGGTAAGCCGGTCAATATCCGCCTTACTGATAAAGCCCCGCTCCACCAGTTTGAGCGCGCGGTCCAGATTGGCTTGCGCCAGATCGGCATCAGCTTTTGCGACACTCACCTGAGCAGACTGGCTGGCAATTTGTTGATTTTGAACCGAACGATCAATCACAGCCAACACTTGGCCCGCACGGACCCAATCGCCAGCCTCTACTGGAACCAGTGTTACTCGGCCGCCTTCGCCAGCGACACCAACGGGGAGCTCACGCCGCGCAGCCAAAGTGCCGGTGGCATTAATCTGACCCTCGATAGTGGTTTTGCCGGGTGCGATTACGCTAATCGCAGCAGCCTGCCCTTCGCGGTCATCAGCCGCAGGTGTCGCGCCTGCCCCATTGGTGACATAGAAATAGGCTGCGGCAATCGCGCCAAGCAACAACAGGGCGATCACAATGTAGGCGATCTTGCGGCTGGGTTTGGTATGCGTTCCCTGCATATCGAACTGTTCGCTCGGATGGTCGGCGGTTTCTGCCCGGACGTTTGTTTGGTAATTCATCGCTTGTCCTGATCGCCTTTGATCTCGTTCCAGAAGGGTGTGTTACACATATATATCACCCGGCGCAATGCGCGTGTTTTTTCATCTTAGCCGCTAAGCCGGTCATTCAACACAGGCAAGGGTAGGTTCGACAGGCGACGTTTTAGACCGATGAAACGCGTAAATGACGCATACGATAAGGGCGAGGAAATTGCTCATTTCCCCGCCCTTACAATCAATCTAAGTTCAACAGCTTAGCGAACACGGCCACGCTGAACGAGGTTCACGATACCCAGCAAGATAACTGCGCCGACAACCGCTACGGCCAAACCCGTGATCGAAAATTCCTGAACGCTACCGGAAATACCAAAATATCCGGCAACCCAGTTACCGATGACAGAACCGACACAACCAACGACGATATTCCAAAAAATACCCATCGACGCATCGCGGTTCATCACCAAGCTAGCGAGCCAACCGGCGACTCCGCCAACGACCAATGCAATAATCCAACCCATAACAACCTCCTGTTTTATATCACTTTGCTTCGACCAAATAACGATAGGACGCGCAAAATGTTCCTCAAGTGGACTTGAGAAGATCAGGGGATAGTCAGTTTTGGGTATTTTGCCTAGGCTGACGCTGTGCCGGCAAAGCTATCAATGTCAGTATTTAAGCTGGCGCTCGTACAGATCGCGATAATGCTGAATGCGCGTGACGCGTAGCCCTTGCATCCCGGAACGATCTACAGCGCGCTGCCAAGAAGCGAATTCTTCCAGCGTTAACCCGTACCGTTCCAATACGTCATCAATGGTCAACAGACCACCATTTACAGCAGCAACCACTTCGGCCTTGCGCCGCACAACCCAGCGTTTCGTCGATGGTGGCGGCAAATCGTCGATAGACAGCGGCTCACCCAGAGGACCGATAACTTTTGCCGGACGGATTTTTTGGTTCTCGATCATGGTTGCTCTCTGCTTGGCGTCTGCACAGTCTCTGTGCTCGCCAACATCTTTGACGCGTCGGTTTTGCGATGCCCTAAAATTGTAGGGTTAACGCCGCCGGCAATTTTGTTAACAATCGAGGAATCATCCTGAACCTCCACCTGTGACAAGGCAGAAAAGCTGCCAGCAGCTGGTGTGCCGGTAGCTCGGGCAGAGCGGACGACATCACGGCGCAGTTCGCGAGCAGCATCAAGCCGAGCGACAAGCGCCGCCCATTCAACACGGCGCAAACCACTCATACCTGACGACTCGACCGAGTCGAATTGGGGGATAGATCCTTCGAACATTCCCGCCTTCTAGAACCGCTTGGTCAAAATCAGGTAAAGCCGCAGTTTACATCTGATTAGGATTACCAAAGAGAAGGTGAACGCCGCGATATGGCATCTTTGCCGCTCGATAATCGGGCCGGACTAGCGCACTAGCAGTATGAGATCGCGCCGTGTAAAGGCGCGGCTATGACCGCTCAAGCTCTCTTCGATTCCTCTTTGGATACCGCTGCCTTATTTGACCTGCCGCGTCCGGCAGCCGAATGCCGCATCGTTGTCGCCATGTCTGGCGGTGTCGATTCATCGGTTGTGGCCGCGCTCGCCGCAGCAACCGGTGCAGAAGTCATTGGTATTACGCTGCAGCTCTATGATTACGGCGCAGCCACCGGCCGCAAAGGCGCCTGCTGCGCCGGCGATGATATTAGCGACGCAAGGGCGGTGGCCGATAATCTGGGTATTGCACATTACGTATTTGATCACGAAAGCGCGTTTCGGGAAGAAGTGGTCGAACAATTTGCTGATGATTATCTGTCGGGCAAAACTCCGGTGCCTTGCATTCGCTGCAATATGGGTCCGAAATTCACAGACCTGCTGCGTATGGCGAAAGAGCTGGGCGCAGACTGCCTGGCGACAGGCCACTATGTCCGCCGGGTCATTGGGGCGGCTGGTCCAGAATTACACCGCGCATTGGATCCGGCCCGCGACCAGTCCTATTTTCTCTATGCGACGACCGATCAACAGCTCGACTTCATCCGGTATCCGCTGGGCGGCCTGCCAAAAACGCAAGTGCGCGAATTGGCCGAACAGGCTGGCCTGCGGAACGCAGCCAAGCCCGACAGTCAGGACATCTGCTTCGTCCCAGACGGCGATTATGCAAAAATCGTCCGCTCGATCCGCCCCGAAGGCGGCCAGCCGGGCGCGATTGTCCATGCGCAAACCGGCGAAGAGCTGGGCCAACACAAAGGTGTCATTCATTATACCGTTGGCCAGCGCCGCGGACTTGAAATCGGCGGACTGGCCGAGCCGCTTTATGTCGTCGGCCTAGATGCTGCCAAGGCGCAGGTTCTGGTCGGACCGAAGATCATGCTGGCGGTGCATTCAGCCAATATCATCGAGACCAACCGTATCGGCCCGCTACCCGATGCCCCGCTAACTGCCAAAGTCCGCTCTCTGTCCAAGCCAGTGCCGATTACGCTTGATGGACCATTGGGCGATGGCGCAGCCACTACTATCCGGTTCGAAAATCCCGAATTTGGGGTCGCGCCAGGGCAGGCAGCCGTTATCTATTGCGGCGAACGTGTTGTGGGTGGCGGCTGGATCGATTCTACGGATTAAACCGCCTACGGGTGATCAATCCGGCCAGCTTTCCAGCACACAGCCATACCCTTCACGGTAGGTCGCCGTTTCCGAAACAATCAAAGGAAAACGGGCTGTCACGCTTTTGGCTTCAGCATCTTCTTTGAGCGAGATAAGCTCCATGCCTGCCAGTTTATCCTTCGCGCAGTCATCCAAATCACGCCCCCCGACAAACCGGCAAGAGCACGCCACGCGCGCTGTGTATGCGGTGCCCGCACCGGCATAGCCTTGTATCGGTGCGCGGTAGAACCAAACTGCGATCGCGGCGACAATCAACAGAACCAACACTACCCAAGGCCAACGGCGTGACCGGGACGGCGAGGATGTCGTTTTAACCATTGCCAAGTGTTTTCCTGTGCGCGAGTGAAGCATCCATGACCGGACGTTTCCCTGCCCATATCGCGCGTATTGCTATCCTACCAGCCCTTCTGTTGGCTGGTATATCCGGATGCAGTGGGCCGCCCCCGGCTGAGCACCCTCTCAGCGAGGATGCGTTGAAAGCTGTTTCGGATGATGCCGGGGCACCGAGCGATGTCGTTGCCCGCCAAATAGACGATCTCTTTTCCAAACCGGCATTGGGCGAAACCCGATCGCTTCTGGTATATCATAATGGTGCAATCGTGGCTGAGCGGTATGGCGAAGGCTATGATGAAAACACCCGCCTTATCAGTTGGTCGATGGCCAAAACCATTACTGCCGTAATGATCGGCATGCTGGTTTCAGACGGGCGCCTGCGATTGGACGAATCGGTCCCCGAACCGCGATGGAATCGTCCCGGAGATCCGCGCGCCGAGATCACGTTGCGCCAACTGCTACAAATGCGGGCTGGACTGCGCCACACAGAAGCCGGTGATCCACCTTATGAATCGGCTGAAGTGCGGATGTTATTCATGGATGGCCGCGATGACATGGCCGATTGGGCGACATCGCAGCCGCTGGAAGCAGAACCCGGTGCCAAGTTTGAATATTCCAGCAACACAACCGTCATTCTGGCAGATATTGCCGCGCGTGTTCTTACCGACAGCAGCGACCCCGATATCCGCCGTACAGCAGTAGATACATATCTCAGGACGAGGCTATTCGGCCCTATCGGCATGGATTCGATGGTGCCTGAATATGACGCAAACGGCACCTTGATCGGCGGCAGCTTGATGCACGCCACAGCTAGGGACTGGGGCAAGTTTGGTGAATTTCTGCGCAATGGCGGGTCGGTACGCGGGGCACAATTGATCCCGCGCAAATGGATCGATTTTATGACCACACCCAGCCCGCGAAGCCCGCATTATGGCGGGCAAACATGGCTAAACCGGCCGACGGGGGACGACCAGCATCCGCTATTTCCCAATCGCGCACCCGACAACATGTTCGCGGCCATCGGGCATATGGGGCAATATGTGTTGGTTTCGCCAAGTCAGGGGCTGACCATTGTCCGTCTGGGCCATTCCACCAGCGAAGAACGCCCGCCCATGCTGCAAGAGCTGGCGGATATTATGGAACTCTACCCCGAAAGGTAGAAAGTTCCCTCAACCACCGTGACACAGGGCCCGCCAAGCCAAGCGCGATCGCCCTCTAACCGGCAGACCAGATCACCCCCGCGCTGCGACGCTTGGTGGGCGGTGAATTGATTTTTGCCCAGTTTCGCGGCCCAGAACGGAGTAAGCGCTGCGTGGGCAGAACCGGTTACGCTGTCTTCATCTACGCCCCATGCAGGAACAAAAACCCGGCTGACGACATCATGCTCCTCACCAGGGGCAGTGCAGATGGCCATGATATCGATCTGGCCTAGCGCGCGGATATCCGGCGACAATGCGCGGATAGCAGCTTCGTTTTCAAACAAGATGATCGCGGTTTGCTCTGCCCCGGAATAGGAATGGAACACTTCACCTGACGCGCCTAGCGCTGATAGCAAGTCAGCGTCGTTTCGCTGCTCTACCAACGTCACCGGTAACGACAGCTCATAGCCCGCTTGAGCCTTGCGGACCTCCAGAACCCCTGCCTTGCGCGTGCGGAACGTCACCACATCGCCGCCATCACGGCTCAAGACAACATGGCCGCTTGCCAACGTCGCATGGCCGCACAACGCTACCTCCGAAGTGGGGGTAAACCAACGCAATTCATAATCCGCAGCACCGGTCCCATCAGGCACCAAAAACGCAGTCTCCGCGAAGTTGTTTTCTTCCGCTATGGCCAGCAGCACCGCATCATCCAACCATTCCTGAAGCGGCATGACCGCGGCCTGATTGCCCGCAAAGGGTTGTTCAGCAAAAGCGTCAACGTGCCAATAGGGCAAGCGTGTCATAGCATATGTCCTCGCAGTATAGTGATGTGATCAGGGATAGAGCAGCTGATCGTTCCAGCCTTCACCGTCCCGGACAAACCGGCGGCGATCGTGCAGGCGGTTGGGGCGATCAAGCCAGAACTCAAACGCTTGCGGGGTGATGGTAAAGCCAGTCCAATGGGCTGGTCGCTCCACTTGCTTCCCCTCGAACCGCTTCTCCGCTTCGGCAAAGCGTTCCACAAACCTGGCCCGTTCCGGCAGCGGCCGGGACTGGTCAGACGCGACTGCGCCCAGTTGGGAATCCCGTGAACGGCTGTGAAAATAGGCATCGGCCACGTCGGGCGCGACTTCTGAAAGCGGGCCTTCAATCCGGATCTGCCGCCTCAGGCTTTTCCAGTGAAACAACAATGCCGCTTGGGCATTGGCCCGAATTTCACCGCCCTTGCGGCTTTCCGCATTGGTATAAAAGGTGAAGCCATGCGGGCCATGACCCTTCAGCAAAACCATCCTAACAGATGGCGCGCCGTCTGGCGTCGATGTCGCCAGTGCCATTGCATTGGAATCGTTGATCTCAGTTTCGCGGGCCTCTTTAAACCAAACGTCAAACAGGGCGAATGGATCGCTGGAGGGGACTTCACTGTGGAGTTGATCGGTGCTCATGCGGGGTCTCTAACGCCAACCGGATAGGCTGCAAAGGAATTGTCGCAGGAGCAATTGAAACACAGCATTAGCTTGCACGGCGGCACTGTTGCACCTAGCTAACACGGTATGAGTGATCCGTATAAAATCCTGGGTGTTCCGCGCACTGCGTCCGAAAGCGAAATCAAAAGCGCTTACCGGAAGCTCGCCAAAGAACTCCATCCTGATAAAAACAAGGATAACCCCAAGGCGACAGAGCGCTTTTCCGCCGCGACCAATGCCTATGATTTGCTGTCCGACAAGGCGAAGCGCGGACAGTTCGATCGCGGCGAGATCGACGCAGAAGGCAATCCGGCCAGTCCTTTCGGCGGCATGGGCGGCGGGTTCGGTGGTGCACGCGGCGGTGGCGGCCGGCATCCACAGGGTGGTTTCAGCGCTCAGGACTTTGAGGGATTTTCACAAGATGGTGTTGATCTAGGGGATATTTTTGAAGGCCTGTTTGGCGGCGGCGCGGCGGGCGCCCGCGGCCCAGGGGGCCCCTCCGGTTTTGGCCGCAGACCGCCGCCTCCACCGCCGAGGAAAGGCGCGGAAATCACCTATCGGCTGCGCGTCCCGTTTATAGATGCGGCCAGCAGGACAGATCAACGCATTACGCTGGCAGATGGTAAAACCATCGACATGAAGCTGCCAGCCGGTGTCGAAAACGGAACAAAAGTCCGGCTTAAAGGCAAGGGAGAGTCTGGCCCGGGCGGTGCCGGTGACGGGATTGTGCTAATCACGGTCGATACCCATGCCTATTTCCGCAGAGACGGCGATGCTGTGCGGATGGATTTGCCTATCACACTGGACGAGGCGGTTCGCGGGGCCAAAATCAAAGTGCCCACCGTAGATGGCGCGGTGATGATGACGATAAAACCCGGGACCAATGGCGGGACCGTGCTGCGCTTGAAAGGGAAAGGCTTCTCCAAAAAGAACGGCACGCGCGGCGATCAGCTGGTGACGCTGGAGATTATCTTGCCCGAAGACCTTTCCGATCTGAATGAGCGGCTGGATGGGTGGCAAGATACCGGCAATCCCCGTAAGGAAATGGGTGTCTAAACAAATTGCCGCAGATGAAAGCCCTGATCCATTAGCGATATTCGCCAAACCGGTTCGGTACCAGTGCCGTCACTTTCCCCCGAGGCCCGGCGGCGGAAACGTGACGCGCTGAAAGACGGATTGCAGGACAAAATCGGCCCAAGCACGCGGATTTATCAAGTTATCAATCGCACCATTTCCGGCGCATGGAACGATGGCACAATCCACGCTGGCAACCTTGCTTACCTTGCAATGCTGTCGATTTTTCCCTTCTTCATTTTGGGAGCTGCTATCTTCTCCGCCATTGGCGAGGAAAGCGAAAGACTGGCATTGGTACAGGCTCTGCTGGCGGCGCTACCACCCGTCGTAGCGAGCGTTATCGAACCTGTGGCGCGTGATGTGGTAGAAGCCAGAAACGGCGCGCTTCTATGGCTAGGCGGTGCTGCCGGACTGTGGAGCGCTTCTGGCCTGATTGAGACTATCCGTGATATTCTCCGGCGCGCTTATGGGACAGAGGCCACGCTCGCTTTCTGGCGGTCGAGACTGCTATCGGTCGGGATTATCATTGCATCCGTGGTGGTGCTGATGCTGTCCCTGATCGCACAATTTGTCATCGGGGCAGCGCAGCAGGTCATCGCGGCCTATATTCCGTGGTTTATGGAGGCGATCAACGAGCTGTCCTTCTCCCGCATTATTCCGGCAATTGGTCTCTTTGGTTCGATCTTTATGCTGTTCATTACACTGACACCAATTGAATATCGCGGGCGGCGCTATCCCAAATGGCCAGGCGCGGCATTGGTGACCGTTTGGTGGATCGCGGTGGCCATCGCCTTGCCGCGGGTGTTATCCGGCTTTTTCACTTATGATCTGACCTACGGTAGTTTGGCAGGGATCATGATAACGCTGTTCTTTTTCTGGCTGGTTGGGCTGGGAATGGTTATTGGCGCAGAATTCAATGCCGCATTGGCCGAACCGCTTGATGCGGAAACGGCGAACGATATAGACGGCGAAGCAGTGCAGAAGGATCAAGCACAATGAACGGTTTGATGGCAGGAAAACGCGGGCTGATTATGGGTCTGGCAAACGAGAAATCGATTGCGTGGGGCATAGCAAAACAGCTGAGCGAGCAGGGCGCAGAGCTAGCGTTCACTTACCAAGGTGATGCGCTGGCGAAGCGCGTTAAGCCGCTGGCTGAACGGCTGGGATCTGACTTCACCTTTGAATGCGACGTGTCAGAAATGTCCGCTCTGGATGCCGCCTTCGAAACGCTGAAAAGCCGCTGGGACACGATTGACTTTGTCGTTCACGCGATAGGCTTTTCAGACAAGGCAGAGCTGCGCGGACAGTATCTTGATACGAGCCTCGACAATTTCCTTATGACGATGAATATCTCCGCCTATAGCCTCGTGGCTGTGACCAAGCGGGCGGCGGAGATGATGCCTGAAGGCGGGTCAATCCTGACGCTAAGCTATTACGGCGCAGAAAAAGTCATCCCGCATTATAACGTAATGGGCGTAGCCAAAGCCGCTCTTGAAACCAGCGTTCAATATCTGGCAAATGACCTGGGGCCGAAGAATATCCGCGTCAACGCCATCAGCGCGGGGCCGATTAAGACGCTCGCCGCCAGCGGGATTGGCGATTTCCGCTACATTCTGAAATGGAATGAACTGAACTCGCCATTGCGCCGTAATGTAACGATTGACGATGTCGGCGGTTCAGGCGTGTACTTCCTGTCCGACCTGTCCTCAGGCGTCACAGGCGAAGTCCACCACGTCGATGGCGGATATCATGTAGTCGGCATGAAGCAAGAAGACGCACCCGATATTGCGTTGGATTGAACCACATCTCTGTCGACAGTCAATCAACCGATAACTGCAGTTTCTCGATGCTTCCACGCACAGGACTTCGCCCACTCCATGACCGTCCAGAAAGAGATATCCTTAAGTACTGGCAAGAAACCGTCGGAATGATGACCTGATTTTCGCCCTCTGAAAACCGGTGCTCAACAATTGTAGCGTCAAGATTGCTGCATGCTACCCGTAGACGAGCATCGGCGACTTGGGCGGCAGGCAAAAGGTTGTGACGGAATGTAATATTGAACGGTCGGGCTGGGTTGCTGATGATGCGCTCTGCCCAAACGCCTCCATCGCCGCTGCGTGCATAGACCTCAAGAACGTCTTGATCGCGACTCGGTTGCGCACGTAAGCCGCTGTCGCTAGCCAACTGCCAATCAAAAGGAGGAAAGTTTGATTGCCAAGACAATTCAGATGCAGATGCCTCCAAACCATTTTGTCCAGTAGCTCTCTCATAGATTTCAGCCGCTGCCGTCATTTCATTCTGTAGTGCCAGCGCGGATATGAGGCGGGCATCGATCGCAGCGTCCACTTTGTTTCTGGATAGACGCAACTTTGCCAAGTTCGAAAGGACGGACGGTTGATTGACCGCTGCTTGAAAGAACTTTTTCTGCCAAACGGGCCCTTGATCTAAAATGCTGGCCAGCGCAGGCAAGGCGTCGTCATTCTCTAAAGATCGGGCCAGGACTGGAAAAAATAAATCCGATTTTGTCGGATGCACACGCAAAATTCGGTCAAGCGTTGCCAAAGTAGACGGGTAATCTTGATACTCTAGACTTCGCTGCAATAGCAGTCCTTGAAGCATCAAGTTCCGCCTATTGAGACTGCCAGCGGCATCCAGAATCTGTATTTTACGGCTAGACTCCTCTTCGGAAATTGCGGCCAGTGATAGAGCAATGGGTGTTAGCGGTTCTAATTCAAAGGCTTTCAAAGCGAGCACTCTGGCGTTCGTTGCGCCGGCAGCCAAGGTCTCTGGCGACACCGCCGTCAGACGAAATTGCCGTAGAGCTAGCTGTTCATATGCAAGCCCATTCCATGGATTAGCCATACTTGCGTAGGCAGGGTTAGTTCGTGTTTGCGTAGCGCTTAAAGCTTGTAGGAAGAAAATAGCGGAAACACTGATCCCAAAAATCGCAACAAGTATCAAATTGAAAGATCGTTTGAACACTATCACTCTTCTTCGGGGGTATCGCCATAGCCATAGCCATAGCCGTAGCCGTAGCCGTAGCCGTAGCCGTAGGCTGCGTTTCTTTGATCCAATTTTGTAACGACCGCGCCGAAGATGGTAGCATTCGCAGTGGCAAGGCGCCCCAATGCCGTTTGAACAGCCCGAATATTCGCACCATTTGACTCTACAATGTAGACAACCCCTTCAACAGCACGTGATACTTCCAATGCATCAGCAAGGCCGAGCACAGGTGCGCCGTCGACAATCACTTGATCATAAGTGTCCAGCGCCATGTCTACAATTTCTTTAAGTTTTGACCCTGAGAGCAGTTCCACAGGGTTGGGCGGTCGATGGCCAGCAGGCAACAAATCAAAACCATGTTCCTCAACCCAAACAGCAGCTTCGGCCAACGTGCCACCCCCGCTTAACAAAGTGCTCAGGCCCTTGCCGGGATCGGTTGCTAGTCCGATAAAGTCACTTATCCCAGAATGCCGCAAATCCGCGTCAACCAAAAGCACTTTCTTACCCAATTGGGCAAAGCTACGCGCCAGCGCCACACCTGAAAGGGTCTTACCCTCATTGGGACGCGTACTGGTAAGCATCAAGGCTCTCGGCGCGCCAGTCGCAGTCAAGAACGTCATATTGGTCCGTGCTGCGGTGTAAGCCTCACTGACTTCGGAACTGCGACGAAGCAGCTCATCAACAATGTCCGCGCCTTGCACTCTTGGAATAAGACCAAGCGGCACAATTCCTAGCTTGTTGCGCACATCATTCGGGTCACGCACGGTACGGTCCATCGTCTCACGCAAATAAACAACCGCCGCAGCGGCGAGGAGACCGGCCCCCAACCCAACAAACAGATTGACGAGCAGCGACGGCGAATATGCCTTTAAAGGAGTGCTCGCCGCATCGACCAGCGTGACATTATTCTTGCCAGCTCCCGCAGCCTCAAGCTCTTTATATCGTTGGAGCAAAGCATCATATAATTCGCGGTTCGTATCCACTTCCCGCTTCAATATACCGTACTGGATTCCTTGCCCTTGCTGGCCCAAAAAGGAGCCCTTCACATCCGCCAGTTTTGTCCGCAGCGCACGCTCTTGGAGCAAAGCTTTGCGGTAAGCAGCTTGAAGAGCACCATTATCAATACTGCTTTCGACGTTTAGCGCCTCTTGTAGTGCGGAGATTTCGGCCAACTTAGCCTTGATCTCAGGGTATTCTGGACCAAATTTCGAACGCAACTCAGCAAGCTCTGCCTGCTCTTCAGCGAGACGCCCCCGAAGGGCCGCTGCGGATGCCGCTCCTGTTTCGCCAGTCGATCCTGCATTGAGTGCACTCTCTGCTTGGATGCGTTCAGTGGTCGCAGTGGCCAGCGCAGTGTTCAACGCAGCTAGTTCAGCACCAACCAGCGTCTGAGAAGCCGCGTCAGAACCACCGGATTCACGCCCAGTATCTATGATCACCAACTCGTTTGCGTTAGCATAATCAACCAGCTCCCTCTCGGTTATGGCAAGCTTATCGCGCAATTCCGCAATCTGCCCCTCAAGAAAGTCCCGTGCCTCTATGTTTGCGCCGAAACGCTTCTGGTAGTTAGCTGCGATATACTCGTTGGCCCACAGATTAGCTATGCGAGCTGACACTTCACGGCTGGCGCTAGAATAGCTGATATCAACAAGACTGGTCCGATCTAAAGGATTGATCTGGACGTTGCCAAGCAAGATCGTGCCAAGAGTGCGTTCGGTGATCTCTTGTGAAGGATCCAATCCAATAGCAGCCAATAGCTCTTCATCACGAGCGAGGTTGCCCGAGGCAATCACACGGTTGACTAATGACCGGGATTGCAACAGTTCAAACTGCGTATCATAATATTGCTGCTCGCTGAATCGACTCTCCACCTCAAGCGGCTGGGACGAGACAACATTCTGGCGAACTAATGAAATCTCGACGCGCGCGGTCGCGCGGTAGAGGCTTGTCGATAAAAGCGTCACAATGAGGCCAATCAGCAGGCCGATCACCACAATCCCAAGCAACCAATATTTGAGGTTGAGGGCTTGTATCCAGAACCTTTCAAAGTCTATTTGCAACAATGAAACCGAAGGATTGCCGCCATCGGGCTCATTGTGCTCCGAGAGCACGCGTACAGGGCCAGTATCTTTACTCATTTCTGTTCGCGATCATCTCACTATGGTATTCAGAAGGAGAATGCTGCTGGACAGCAGTGGGACAAACTGAAGTATGGAATCCACTCGCTTCCGCGCCACTGAGTCACCAACAGTAACTATGTCACCAGGATAAATCGCTGGATCAGGGTAGTTACCCCTCTGAATTGCTTGGATATTATACACACCGATGTAGTCCTGATCATCTACGGTGCGCAGAACAAGCACATCATCCAACTTAGCCAAATCCGACAAGCCGCCAGCACTGTTAACCGCGCGCAAAAGAGTGGCGGCCTCGGTGGCGGTATAGCTCCCTGGCTTTGCCACCTCTCCGCCCACAGAAACAGACTGTAACACCTCTGCTTGTGGCAATACGCGCACTTGAGGATCTACGACATAATCACCCCGCAGCCTATCGCTGATCATTCTCGCGGCTTGATTGGGTGTCTTTCCCGCCAACAGCAAATCTCCAACCAAGGGATAGCTAATATAGCCCTCTTCATCAGTCAAAAAATTACCGCTGAGCAATGGAACATCAGCAACCTCGATCTGCAATTTCTGCAGCGGGTCAATTGTATAGGCCGTTGCCTTACTCGGCGCAGGTAATTCAGACAGTGTTGTAAGCGTAATAGACGGAGCGGCGCCGGTCATCACTGAGCCAGATGCACAACCAGTCAGTCCAACGCTCAGCACAAGGGACGCCAAAAAAGCTCTAAAAAATGTGCGCATGACTTCCTTCACGTACTACCTAACTTCGTTTAACCACCGATGCCTTAGATGCAAGAGCTTTCAACTAGTGACCCACAGTCAACTGAGAGCCCGAGAACTGTCAGGCCTAATCGCTCGACAATCGAGGCAGAACAATATGATAAAATGGGCCATCATCACTTGAAAGAGAGGCGCCCGCAAAGGGTAATCGACCGCACTGGCGAACGCTGTAATTGCGATCGCGCTGAGCCAAAACACTACCAAACCAGCTTGTGTGTTCGCGCTCAAGGCCAAGCGGATCAATCCTCCAACCAGTGCAGCGCCGCCTGCCAGCAACAAACATCCGGACAAGATGCCACCCTCGATCAGAAACTGGGCCCAGTCGTTATGAGCTTGGTTCAGATAGCTGGGCTGGAGCAATTGCTCGGCCTCATAAATGTGAAAGACTTCTTCAAAAGAACCAAAACCAGAGCCAAAAACCCAATGAACGGCGATCATTTCCTGTAAGACTGGCAAAAGCGTCCAACGCAAATCAGACAATGGATCACCACCCCCTAACCTTTGTAAAGCAGGTATCCGATCAAAAGCAACGAAAGTGCCAAGCAACAGCATTGCCGTAACGACCCAACCCAAACTCTGCCAAGACCTGCCGAGCGCAGGCACCCATTTGGTCGCCCCATCCTCTGGACGATGTTGCCGCCCCTGCAACCACAGCAAGTACACGCTAATCGCGGTGGCAAAGATAGTCGCGACGAGCCCAGCCCTAGACCCACTAGTTATCGCCGCCAAAAGTACGACGATATAGGCTCCGTAAAGGCCAGCCCGCAGAGCCATGTGGTCCAAACCAATCCCCCTGCTGATAAGTGTGCGGGCAATTGCTATCAAAGTGAGCGCATGCATAATCGCTGCGTGGTTCCGGTTTGCAAAGAACCCGACGGGCGATCCAAGATTGGTTATATCATATATATACCCGAATCCTGTGCCTATTTGCACCAAACCAAGCAAAGCATTACCAACGCCAATGCCGATGAATGAGAGCAAAATTATACGACGGCGCTGTGATTGAACCGACAATAAGATCAACGCCGCTGCTGGCACAACCAAGCTGAAGAGCGCGTTTAGGGTGCGCGAAGGGGTCAAAGATAGCGGGCGCCAAATTTCTTCCATTCCCAAAGACAAGCCGAGTTGGGTGACCAATTCTCGACCAGGTAAAGACTGCCAAACCGAAGGCGGGAGCGGGACCAATTGCAGAATCATCACTCCTGCCAGCAGCTGCAGCAAAATTAACGGGATTCGGACGGAGCTAAGACGGGAAGGCGTTGCCAGTAATATTGCTACGGTCAGTAACAAAACGCTGGCGGGGCGAAGGAAAAGGAGTTGGCTGGCATCGGGCCGCGAGCTACCGCCCAGTAATGCGGCAATCGCTAATAAAGCAACCAACACACACAGGGCCATTATGTCGGTAAGCCGTTTAGTCCTCTTAGACCGGTTCATAATTGTTCTTAACTTCACCTGACATTAAGTTACGCATCACATAGAGGACCCAACCCGGATCGGGGTCGATTCCTGTGTTATTGCACGGGTTTGCGGTGAACGCGCTATAGTGCATACACCACTCCGCTTTAGTTGTAAGGTCAGCTAGGCTCGCTTCATCCCTCTGACGGCATGGTTCGCCGAATCAGCAAACACGCTGCTGCCCCGCAATCCTAGCTTGAGTTTCATCGCCAGATGTGGTGTCAGAATTTCCACACCCCGCCGTTTTTGCGCTGGGCCACCCCGGAGATGCGACCTTGTCGAGTGACCTCGCAAGCTATATTTTTGACGTTCCACGTAAAAAGAAGCGTCGGATTCAAATTGCGGCAGACGTTGGGCTGATTGTCTTTGCACTGCTGGCAGCGCTATGCCTGCGATTTGATGCATTCACCAGCGTGCTACTGATGCAAAACTGGCTAATTGGTATCCCGGTTGCGCTTATATGCACCTTCTGTTTTCTCAAGCTCGGCTATTACAATAATATCGTCCGGTTTGAAAACAGTGCCGGTAACGCAAGCAACTTCGCGTTGAAAATAGGGACAGTCTGGGCTCTATTTATGGTGATATCCTTATACAACCCGTCGTTGCTGCCTCGTTCCGTGCCTTTCATCACGGCCCTAATACTATCAGTCGGATGGTTCGCAATGCGATGGATCGTCCACACGATCTACCTTGCAACATTGGTTGGCAAGCGCCGGAAAGCGATCATTTACGGTGCAGGCACTTCAGGCCGGCAACTTGCAAATAGCCTCGCTAGCAACAACGATTACAAGATAGTCGGAATGGTCGACGATGATCGCGAGCTAGAAGGCTTGAGCATTGCTGGGCTGAGAGTCTCTTCGCCAACAAAGCTTGCAGAACTGATCGAGAACAATGATGTCGAGCGAATTTTCCTGGCGATGCCCAGCTTGGCTGCTCCTCAGAGACAAGCCATTCTCAAAGAACTGGAACCGCTGCCCGTTAAAGTGAAGACCGTGCCGAGCGTTGACGAACTGATTTCCGGTCGAGTGTCCATTGACGACACACGAGACTTACAGATCGAGGATCTACTCGGCCGGGTTGCCAGCAAGCCTCTGCCAGAGCTTCTCAGTAAAAACACCTCTGACAAAACCATCTTGGTCTCAGGTGCGGGCGGATCAATTGGATCGGAAATTTGCCGAAAGGTATTGCTGCAAAAACCCCAACGGATTATCCTGTTTGAACAGTCCGAGCTCGCATTATACACTGTGGAACTGAGCCTGCAGAAGCTACGTGCTGTACATAATATCGATACGAAAATCGAAGCCATTCTGGGTTCGGTTCAAGACGAAACTAGGCTGCGACATGTCTTCCGGTCGTTCTCGGTGGACACGGTGTATCACGCGGCTGCATATAAGCACGTGCCGCTTATCGAAAATAACTCGGTTGAAGGGCTGCGGAACAATGTTTTTGGCACCTTGGCCCTCGTTCGCATGGCGCAGGAATTTGGTGTTGCTCACTTCACGCTGATTTCAACCGACAAAGCCGTGCGCCCAACCAATATTATGGGCGCATCAAAACGTTTGGCAGAGTTAATTTGCCAGGCCTACGCCAATGACGCGGCCAAAAATGCATCGGTTGACGGCGCCGTGAGAACCCGGTTTGCGATGGTTCGCTTTGGCAATGTACTAGGATCATCGGGTTCGGTCATTCCATTGTTCCGAAAACAAATTGATGAAGGGGGGCCGGTCACGGTCACGCACCCAAAGATCAACCGGTTTTTCATGACAATCGAGGAAGCGGCACTGCTGGTTATCCAATCATGCGCTATGGCCCGTGGGGGTGATGTATTCCTGCTGGACATGGGCGAACCGGTTGAAATCGTGAAGCTCGCACAGCGAGTTATTTCCCTATCTGGCTATCAGCCAAGAATGCCTGATAGCGCAGCGGCTAATGATCCGCTGCAACCACATGAAATAGAAATCCGGTTCACTGGACTCCGGCCAGGTGAAAAGCTCTACGAAGAATTGCTCGTCGCGGGCGAGGAAGAAGAAACCCGCCACCCATCAATCAGACGGTCAAACGAGCCATTTCTAGAGCGAGAAGTTCTGGAAAGTCACCTACAAGAGCTAGAAAATTTTTGTACCTCCAACAATTTCGAAGGACTGGTTGAAAAACTACTGAGTCTGCCGTTGGAATATCGGCCAGATTAGGAGCTGCGAACCCGAAAAACCGGCCTTGCTCTATCTCCTCGCATCATTTTTCCGGGCCTGGCCATGCAGTAAACTTGTAAGCGGTTGCCTGATAAGTTTTTCCAGTTCGACAATTCCAAGAGAGAGAGCCACTAGCGCCAGTATTGTCAGCCACAAAGCCAGATACGCTGGCAAATTCGTTAGGCTCAGCATTATATCCCGGCCTAGCTCACTATGCACCAAATACAATGGATAAGTTGCTAAACCTAAAGAGCGGATCACGTTCCGCTGGCTGCCCAACACAGCGTTGATCGCTTCAGCAAAGTGCACTGAACAGTACATCGCCGCCAAAGCCATCAACCAAATTGCTGCTGGTAACAACAATGGTGCGGCTCCCAGCGGATCGACAAGTAGATACGTACGCGCGGCCCCTACATTGGCCGCCAAGCCAGACAACACTAAACCACTTGCAAACAAGAGACGAAAGGGTGTCCAACCGGATTTAGTCGTTTGCCACAGCAACATACCTAAAGCGAAGTAGCAGCCAGTCCGAGATAGGGTCAGATATTCGTAGTCGCCAGCGATTTGCAGATTGATTCCGAGGTCAAAGCCTACAAAATCCTGAATAACCTTCAATCCCCAATATGCCATGCTCCAGCTACCAAGCAAAATGGCAAAAGAATGTAAGTATTTAGCCCCAGCCACCCACAGCACTATCGCGACCAAGACATAGAACACCAATTCCACGGCCAATGTCCAGTAAACACCGCTGACCCAAGGCCCGAGTGGGTTCAATATGATTGAGTTAAGATATCGTACCAGTTCAAACTCAGCCGAGAATAGGATCCCCGAGACGACTGTAATTGAAGCACAAATCCAAGCGGCCGGATATAATCTTGAAATACGGCCTTTGAGGAAATTGCTGCTTGATCTTTGCTGAGCCGAGTACGCGATGACAAACCCGGACAATACAAAGAAGATTGGCACACCGATCCATCCTGCTGCTGATACCGGGGATTGGATGCCATCCCTGAAGCCCCCCCCCCCCGTCGTAGCCAAGTCAGGTCTCCACCACCAATAGGCAAGGTGGTAAAAGCACACCATCAAGGCGGCGGTGAAGCGGACAACATCCAATCCGAGAAATGTGGTTTTTGTAGTTTGACTTGCAGCGTTCATGCGACATCGCTAGCTGAGCGACGCCTCGCTCGCAATCACACAGATCACCCAACGAACAGACGCCGAACGAACATGTCAGCCGCAGGCCATTTCACCGCCATAGTTGCCTTCTGGTTTACTCTTCGGCTACGCGCGGGCCACTGGCTGCTGCGCAAACAGCTGCTAAGCGAATAATCTACTGCATTTTCAAACCACCCAGCGCCAAAGGCTTGCCCGACAATGAGTACAATTTTGAGAACTGGTTATGCGTCCCTCGCGAAACTATCGAAACGGTTCTCCCGCGCGAACCTGTATCAGTGGCTGGAGGCCGAACTGGCAATTTTGCCTCAAGGCAGCCGAGTTCTCTGCATTGGCGCAGGCGGTCTGCTGGACACCATGATCAAGGGTCAAGCCGGGATTGAAGCAACTACGGTGGATATCGACCCCGCGCGCAAACCTGACATTGTCATGGATGCCACGCAGCTGACATTTGACAATGAAAGCTTCGACGCAGTCTTTATGCTGGAGGTATTGGAGCACGTTTTCGAACCCAAGGCAGCGCTCGATGAAATCAACAGAGTACTCAAGCCAGGCGGCCGGTTTATTATCAGTACCCCGTTCGTATTCGGCATTCACGAAGCCCCTTATGATTTTTGGCGCTTCACTCGTCATGGGCTGGAGCATCTTCTTGCGGAATATTCGGACCTATCCATTCGCGTGCGCAATCATTATTATGAATCGATCATTGTTCTTTTGACCCGCTCAATATTTTCGAAAGGCAAAAAAAGGCAACTGATCGGGGGGCTAGTCATCATTTTGGGCCTTCCCCTATTTGCTGTCCTATTGCTGCTGGATCGAATAACCCGGGACGATCAATCGACCACTGGGTATTTTGCCACCTGTGTAAAGCCGGATTGATGGCTGTTTGAACCCTGCAAAATAGCTACCTGACGCATTCTTGAATCATGTTTCGCAGCAGGGCTATTAGTAGCTATCTCACGCGATGCTGCTAAACCGATTGCAGACCGTCAAAATGGCTGGAAACACAGCCTGCCATAAATAGGCCCGACTCCGCTATGCCGTTCCCGATGATGCAACGATACTTTTCCAGCGAGAAGTGGGTAAATCAGGTCAAGACCATACTCGCCGCCGGTTCTGGAGGACTGTTTGTCAGAGTCCTGTCTTTGATCGCGACGCTGCTATCCTCGGTCGTGTTGGCTCGCGCGTTGGGTGCGGATAGCTTTGGATTGTATGTTTTTGCGTTGTCGGTAACGTCGTTACTATCCATCCCGATCCAGATGGGGGTGCCGACCTTGGTCGTACGCGAAACTGCCAGCGCCGATGCGGTCCAAGACTGGCCCGCTATCGAAAGTATCAGAGTTTGGGCATTGCGATGGAATATGACGCTGGGGCTGTTCATGGCCGGGGCATTTATTGGCGTTGCCATTATATTTGCTGATCAAGCATCGGATCAGAAATGGGTTTATATTTTGGCGGCGGCGATCATATTGCCGCTGGCAATTACCGGAACCTTCGGCGCCGCTTTGCGCGGGCTGCGACATATTGTTTTGGGGCAGTTGCCAATCGAGGTGCTTCGCCCGTTCGCTATTGTCGCTGTCATCTTTGTTATCTGGACGCAGACCGATTACACACTGGACACCACACTTGCCCTTTCGGTCAATCTTGTGGCCACCATTTTGGCAGGGTTGGTCGCCATGCTATTCTTGCGTAAACGGTTGGGCAAGCGGTACAAAACGGGCACCCCGTATGTGTTCCAAAACCGCGCTTGGGCCAAAGCAATCGTACCCATCGCGCTCATGTCGGGACTGCATATTATCAACCAAAACCTCGACCTGATGATGATTGGTGTGATGCGCACCAACGCTGAGGTCGGCGAATATAAGATAGCCGTTTCCGCCGCCACTTTTGTGATCTTTGGTCTATCGGCCATTCAGCTTGTCGCAATGCCTTACGTCAGCCGCTATTTTAAGAAGAAGAATTTCGGTGAATTGCAGAAGCTGGCCTCGCTTTCGGCATTGGCCTCTATCATCATGGCGGCGCCGGTAATGGCCCTGTTCGCAGTGTATGGCGATGTGCTTATCCGGGTGATCTACGGACAAGAATTTGCCAATGCGCTCAGCCCGCTGATCATCCTATCGATCGCGCAGCTGATCAATGGCTTCTTTGGTATTGTCTGGCCGCTGTTGGTCATGACCGGGAATGAACAGGCTGGGTTCCGCGGGCTGCTGATTTCTACATCGGTGAATGTGTCACTAAATCTGGCGCTCATACCCACATATGGCGCGTCTGGGGCCGCCGTCGCAACCGGATGCTCGATTGTCGTTTGGAACATACTCTTCTGGTGGTCGGTTTGGCGGCACCTAAAAATCGATGCGTCCATACTTGGATTATTGCGCCGTCGCCACTATGGGGCGTAGCGTAAGGCGGCACATCGACCATTTTAAGGACTAACACGCAACGCAATGTCGATAGCTGGCGCGCCTCCCACAATATCCGTAACTATGGCGACGTATAACGTGGCTCCATATGTCGCAGCCAGCGTTGAGAGCGTACTGAGCCAAAGTTTCACGGACTTTGAATTCATTATCGTCGACGATGGATCAACCGACAATACGCGCAAGATTCTGCAGCATTATGCTGACCAAGACACCCGTATTCGGTTGGTATTTAAGTCGCAAAACGGCGGGCTGGCGGCAGCCCGCAACGATGCGATTGTGATCGCGCGCGGCGATTGGGTGACGTTCCTTGATGGTGACGATATCTTCCGTAAAGATATGCTCGAAAAAGCGGTCAGTGCTGGCCAAGCAGCCGATGCCGATATGGTCCTGTGGGACTTTACAACATTTTCAGATGAAACCGCGATCAGTACCTCCAGCACCAGTTCCCGCTTGGCGACAATAGATGGTGATGACCGCTCCGCTCTGTTGGCGCTTCCCGCATTCGCTTGGACACGCCTGATACGGCGCGATGCACTGCTGCAGCACAAGATCCAATTTGCAAATGGGCTGACATATCAAGACGTCCCTCCGCATTGGGTGCAGATGACTGCACTTAACAAAATTGCTTTGGTTTCCGAGAGGCTGGTTTTTTACAGGCAGCAGCCCAATGCCACGACAGCCAAAACTAGCTGGAAGCGGGCTGATTATTTCCATATTCTGGACCAAGTGGCGGAATATTTGCGCACTTCCGGCTTGGAGCAGGTCTATGGAGATATCCTTGTGCAGCGGCAGCTTGAGGCATGGGCCGGTGTATATGACATCATCGACCCTGACTTGAAGCCAAGGGTGCTGGATATGATTACCAACCGATATTCTGCCACCCACACAGAATATATTCGATCAAACAAGCCTTTGCGCTGGCGGGCCAGAACCTTTTTCAAGGCCCTAAACGGCCAGACCAGTGCCAAACTGGCTCTGGCACTTTGGACAAATACCCGGCAGCTTTACCGTTGGCTATCCAAGATTGCTGTGACGGCATGAGCAACTTGATACACCGCGCCCGCGAGTGGCTGGTTGCCAAGAAGAATGAGCAGACATGGCTCTATCTATGCTGGATGAACTGGTTGCGATTGCGGGCAGCCATAAACCTGCGCAAATTCGATGATCGGCAAGCGGTCATCCACTTGTATAAACGCTATGCCGGCCGAGAACCTGACTTGGAAAACCCCGTTCGGTTCAGCGAGAAAATGCAATGGCTTAAGCTGAATTATCGACCTGCGGTGCAGACCATCTTGGCTGACAAACACGAGGTGCGCACCTACTTGACAGATAAGGGATACGGACATTTGCTGAATGAGCAACTGGCCTGCGTATCGTCGGTCGAAGACATTGATTTCAGTGCCCTACCCAACCAATTTGTGGTGAAAGCGGCCCATGCCAGTGGCTGGAATTTGATTTGCCAAGACAAACGGTCTCTCGACGTGAAATCGGCCAAAGTGAGGCTTGCCAGCTGGCTGCAGCAGGGGATATTCTGGAACGGTCGGGAATGGCCATATAAGAACATCCCCAGAAGGCTAGTGATTGAAGAATATCTGGAAGATTCCAGCGGCGGCCTTCGCGATTACAAGGTGTTTTGTTTCGGCGGCATCGCTGAGTTTATTCAAGCCAATTCGGGCCGGGCGTCTGCTGAGCATGCGCAGAATTTCTATAGTGTGGATTGGGAATTACTACCTTTCGGAAAGGATTTGACCCCGCGGTCAGATATTACCATTCCAAAGCCCGGTACGTTAGACGAAATGGTGAAACTGGCACAGAAACTGGCAACGGGGCATCCATTTGTGCGGGTGGATTTCTATGATGTCGATGATCGGCTGTTTTTCGGGGAACTTACCTTTTACCCTGCCAGCGGCCTGCCTGACTTTAGACCGGATCAATTTGATTTCACGTGTGGTGATATGCTTAGCCTCCCTTCTGCAAATGAGATGAACAATGTCTGACAACATGCAAGAACAACAACTCGTCCAGGAGAGTTGGTATGATTTTCCATATCACTACCTCACCGGCATTCCGCCGAAATTTGGGGTTGCGCGTTTTTATGATTGGCATCTCAACTATGCCTCCGCGATCGACTTTCTGTTGGAGAGAATCGGCAAAGAGAAAAAGCGGGTTTCCATAGTGGATATCGGGTGCGGTGACGGTCGTCTCACCTCAGAACTTGCCCGGTGCTTCCCATATGCGCGCGTTGCCGGGATTGATTATTCCGAAAGAGCCATAGGGCTCGCTAAGGCATTGAATGCGCGCAGCAGTATCGAATTTGTCGCGTGTGACCTGATCGCAGACCCCCGCAAGGACTCCTTCGACGTAGCTGTTTTGATGGAGGTCTATGAACACATCGAACCGGCTAAAGGAGAGGCCTTTCTACATAGCGTCAAAGATTTAATGGCCGCGGACGGAGTTTTGCATCTGACTGTGCCGCACGTTAATATGCCGACCGATCCGCATCACTTTAGACACTTTGATGCCGCGACTATTCGGGCCGAGCTTGAGAAATTTTTCACTGTCGAGGAAGTGATACCATTTGAGAAGATTTCTAAGAAAAGACGATGGCTGAACAGAATTCTTGCCAACAAGCTCTTTATCCTAAACCACGATGGCCTTTTGAGTCGCGTGTTCAAATATTATAAATCAAATTTGTTCTACTGCGGCTCAGAGGCGCAATGCCAGCGGCTATATGTTCGTGCGGTCCGCCGCTCAGACACGTAATCATGCCATCGGATCACCTCAAAGTTTGGCACGCAATCGGACCTATGGAGATGGGCGGCGCCGAGGTGATGATCATGGAATTGATGCGCCACAAAAGCGCCGATATCGATGTTACGTTTCTGGTACATTGTCGGGACAGCTACTTAGCCGGTTCTGCCCATTTTGATCAGGAAATTCAGGCGCTTGGAGGGGCAATAGCTCCCATCACCACTCCCATGCAGAGCGGTGTGTTGGCCTATCTAGAAGCGTTTAAGGACCATATCGCCCAACATGGTACCCCAGACGTCATTCATATTCATTTGAACGCCCGAAGCGGGTTGGTGGCCGTGGCCGCCGCTCTTCACAAGATACCTAGGATAATTGTCCACTCCCATGCGGAAATCACTTTCCGCGGGACATGGCGCTACCGAATTTTGGCACAGCTTGAATTGCTGATCAGCCGAGTGTTATTTACCTTTCTCGCGACGCATCTTTGGGCGTGTTCCAAGCCCGCTTTCAAAAGCCTTTTCTTGCCCTTCTCACTCAGGAAGCAGCACCGGGCAATCGTGCCAAATGCCATCAATGTCTCGCCTTACATCATGGCAATGCAAAAGGCGGGGGCGATTACAAACAAAGCCGCCTCCGACCAGCCGCGTCCGCTGGTAATCGGCACGGTGGGGCGGATAGTACGGCATAAGAATGTGCTGTTTCTGATTGCGGTATGCAGCCTGTTGCGCAGACGGGGCACGGCCGTTGAACTGCGCATTGTCGGACGGGAGGCTGAATCCGATTACGCAGACAAAATTCGCGCTGCTATCGCCGCTGATGGCTTGGAAGACTGTGTTTATTTGATGGGCGAACGCGGCGACATACCGGGCCAGATGGCAGGCTTTGATGTGTTTGCCAGCCCCGCTCTCAAAGAGGGCTTTGGAATCGTAGCGATAGAAGCACAGGCCGCCGGGAAGGCGTGTGTGCTATCGACCGGCTTCCCCCCAGCGGTTGATATGGGGTTAAACTTGGTGGATTTTGTCGAGCAATATGATACAGAAATGTGGGCAGACGCGATTATGCAGGCATCTGTCCGAGACCCGGTAGACAGTGCTCAAATTGATCAAGCATTCCAAAACAGTGGCTTCTCGATTGAGACGAGTGTCAAAATCGTTGAACACGCATGGCGCGGTTATGAGCGCTAATTTGGGAGCGCATATCCAGTGGGAAATTCGGTGAACATCCTGATCCTTGGCGATATCTGTCCCGCGGAAGGCACTCGGTCGTTATTTGATAGTGGTGACGAAAAAGCAATCTTCGGCACGTTACTCCCCCTGCTGCAAACTGCGGATGTTACGGTCGGGAATTTGGAATGCGCATTGTCATTGGCAGCCCTGGATGCGGTAAAGACAGGGCCGATATTGCGCGCAAAGCCAACCGATGCTCAGGTTTTGTCGCGCGCCGGATTTGATATTCTGGGCATTGCCAATAATCACATTCAAGATTGCGGCAGTGATGGCGTATTGGAAACAGTCGAGGCACTGCGTAATGCCTCTGTCGCTCCGGTTGGCGGCGGCGCATCTCCGGATGAAGCTGCAGCACCAAGAGTCATTGAGAACAATGGTCTAAAAATCGGCATAATCGCGGTCGCTGAACGAGAATTCAACGCCGTCAGTGACACGTGTGCAGGCGCGCACATCTTTGACCCGTTGACTGATCTAGAGCGCATTAGAGACTGCGCTCTAGAATGCGACTTTACAGTCGTTCTCTATCATGGCGGGATCGAAGACTACGCCTTCCCCAGCCCCGAATTGGCAAACACTTGCAGAGCGCTGATCCGCAATGGCGCCAATTTGGTACTGTGCCAGCATAGTCACGTGATCGGCACCCTGGAACACTATCAGGGTGGGCAAATTCTATATGGGCAGGGCAATGCCGTTTACGGTCACCGCCCTCATAACGATCAATGGAACGAGGGATTGGCGGTTTCAATAACCATTTCCAAGACCAAAAAGTCAGCCAAAGCAAGTTGTGAAGTGCAATTACTTCCAATCGGTTCTGACACGCACGGGAAGGTGGATTTGCTTCCACCAAATCGGGCTGAACTGGTGCTGACACAGCTCAATCAAAGATCCCAATTGGCCGCCGATCCAGCTGTTATAGAACAAAAATGGGTGCAATTTTGCGCGACGCTCGGCAACCAGAATCTGCCCCATGCGTTTGGGTTGGGGTTATGGGCAACGCGGATAAATAAGCTATTGAAAGGGCTTTTGGTCAAGCTTCTGTATACTCGGAAGCAAAAAATGATCGCGATGAATGTTATTCGCTGCGCGGCGCATAGGGAAGTTATTCTGACTTCGCTGGAGCAGGCCAGTAAACCTGCACAAGCTTCTGACGGCTGACAATGCTACCATATCTTGCACTATTGATCGGTATGACCGCTCTGGCCTTTGCTGCCCAATCGCCGAGGGTTGCGGCACGTCCTAGCGCGGCAATTTGGTTGCTGACCTTGGTCATGCTGGTCATTTTTGCAGGCATTCGCGCAAATGAAGTGGGCGCAGATACGCAAGTCTATGTTTCACGATATGAGTTTCTACAGTCGCAGCTGCAAATATGGGATGTCAGGGGCTCTGCCGAAATAGGCGTTAAAGCAGTCTATGCTGTGGCATTGGCCCTGCAGTTTGAAGTGACCGGTTTTTTAGTTGTCGTATCGGCAATCGTGGTGGCTTGCTATTTCCATTCCATTATTCGCTATTCTGCCAACCCCGCTTTATCTCTTTTTCTGTTAATCGCGCTTGGATTTTTCCTGTTCCATATGAATGGTCTGCGTCAGGGCTTGGCGGCGGCAGTGTTCATACTGGCCGTACCCCAGCTGCTCCGCGGTAAATTTTGGCATTACGCATTGCTATGCCTTCTTGCCGGGACATTCCATGTTTCTGCGCTGGTCATGATTCCTCTATATTTCGTTTTTCGCAGGGGTGTCTCGCCGCTCACGGTTGGCAGTATGATAATCGCCTGCACTCTCATTACATTTTTCCCAGAAGACGTGTTTAGGTTCGCAGGTCTGTTGAACGAGCGCTATGAGACTTATGCCGAGCGGAATGAAACTGGGGCCACATTGCTGACCGCCTTTTTCGTTCTATCATCGGTGGGCCTTGCTGCCGTTCGATCCTTTGTCCTAGCAGCCGTGTGGCCGGATTATGACAAGCTCTTGGCGATGGTTATCTTGGGCACGCTGATTTATCTGACCGTCACGATGGCCGGCCTGTACGTCGAGATAACCAGAATGGCCATTTACCCGCTACAGGCACTCATTTTTATCTGGCCTTTGCTGATCATGTCCCAGACGAACTCAAAAAATCAGGCATTCTTTTTAATCGTCTCGGTCATTTCAGGATTGGTATTTTATATCGCTTTCATCAGTCAGATAGGTGGATATATTCCTTATGCAGCCCGGCTTTAATCCAGTGCAATTTTGTGGTTCTGCCGAAGGAAGTGATACGGGTCTGCTGACATGAAAATTACCGTTGGAATTCCATTCTTTAACGCCGAGAAGTATCTGCTCGATGCTATAAAATCCGTATTCGCCCAAACCCATCAGGACTGGGAACTATTCCTAGTAGATGATGGATCTACCGACAGATCATTGCAGATTGCCGAAAGTATCCGCGACCCCAGAGTGAAAGTCATTTCTGACGGACATAATCGGAAGCTTGCAACCAGACTCAATCAGATAACACAGATTACCAATTGTGACATTATTGCCCGGATGGATGCCGATGATCTGATGGCAACTGACAGGCTAGAAAAGCAGCTGGCGCTGTTGACCGCCAGACCAGACCTTGATTTCGTTTCGAGCGGTTTACTCTCGATAGATGCTGAAGATCGGCCAGTCGGCAAACGATGGCATTTTGACACAGCCATCAAGCGCGAGCATCTGGCAGCGAAACGCGGGGCGGGGATTGTCCATGCGGCGGTGATGGCCCGGCGGTCTTGGATGCTCGAACATCCGTATGATCAGAACGTGGCGATCGCTCAAGATTATGATCTATGGATGAGAGCCAGCCGTTCCCAAGATCTGAAGGTAGAGATTATTCCAGAGGCGCTTTATTATGTACGCGAATTGGATAGCGTAACCCCCGATAAGCTATTCCGATCATATCGGGTCGACCGCCGAACGCTATGGAAATATAGGCGCAACCTTTGGGAAGCGCGCCACATCCTGAAATCCGTCGCTAAGAGTATAGTTTTAAACGGGATCATTGCTTCTGGCCGATTTGACGCTCTGATCCGCAGACGGTCTAGCGGCACTCTGGAGCAATATCTGATTGACCAATTTGAGCGGGATCTGGACAAAATCCGCTCTGTGGAGCTGAGTGGGTCTAACGAAAAGTAACCTCGCCAAATCTATGGGAATGTTGTGAGCACAATGAAGAATAAGAAAACCATTGCAGTGATCATGCATTCCGTGGTCAATTTTAAGTTCTTTTGGATCCCCATAATTCACAAGCTGGCCGAAGAATTTTCGATCATTGTGTATGTCGGGAATGACGATCCAGAGTTTCTGAAAACGCTGGATGTGCCCTGCCGTATCGTGGAATTGCCACTGCGGCGACGCATTGAGCCACTGGCGGATTTAAGAGCGCTGATCGCCCTATGCCAAGAATTGCGCAAAGAAAGACCAGATTTGGTGCAGACTGTCACGCCCAAAGGTGGCCTGTTAGGAATGCTGGCCAGCGCCTTAGTGAGAGTGCCGAAGCGGGTACATACTTTTCAGGGGCAGGTTTGGGCAACGCGGACGGGTCTATCACGATGGATATTCAAGTATATTGACTGGTTTATAGCACGCCTGTCAACATCACAGCTGGCTGACAGTCAAACGCAGCTCGACTTTTTACGAACAGAGGGGGTTCTTACTTCCGAACAGGGCGCCGTGATTGGCGCTGGTTCCATATCCGGGGTCGATCTTAGCCGCTTTCATCCAGCCGTCAAAAAGGAGGCTGAATTGTTGGGCGAAATAGATAACGCCGCAAATGAATGGGTTATCATGTTTCTTGGCCGGATGAATATCGACAAAGGCTTATTAATACTGGGCGAAGCGTTTGAGATCGCTCAGAAACGTATCGCCAGACCTTTACGGTTGGTTTTGGTCGGTCCAGACGAAGCCGACATTGAGCCTATACTAAAGCAGAAGATCGGATCCAGCCTCACCACACGCGGATACACTGCCAATCCAGAACACTATATTGCGTTGTCAGACGTCATTGTGCTGCCCAGTTTTCGCGAAGGGTTCGGGTCTATTTTGATCGAAGCGGCGGCAATGGGCAAACCCACCGTCGCGTCCAGAATTTACGGAATTGACTGCGCGGTCCGCGATAGGGAAACCGGTATTCTGGTGGAGCCGGGCAATGCCGAAGAATTGGCCAATGCACTGGTCGAACTTGCCACTGACGGCGAGCTATACGCCGCTTTCGCCAAACAAGGCAGAGAGATGGCAGTATCCGATTTCGATCAGGATACCGTTATCAAGGCTTTGGGACACTATTATCGCCAACGGCTTGAAGCGTGATCTAACCATGACGCCAATGAAACGCGCTTTTGACATCATTGTCGCGATACTGATTTTGATCGCAGCAGCACCCATTCTGCTGAGCATCACCATTCTCGTCATCCTTTTTGACGGCGCGCCCGTATTATATATTTCCGAGCGTATGAAAACGCCCACCACATCGTTTAGGCTCGTAAAATTCAGGACGATGCGCAGTTCATCTGACAGCCTAAGAGCCACTGGCGGCTACAATCAGAGCCGTGTCACAACGTTGGGTAAATGGCTACGCAGTAGTAGGCTCGACGAGCTACCGCAGCTGTGGAACATCTTAAAAGGCGACATGAGCTTTGTTGGTCCACGGCCTCCGCTGCGGCGCTATGTTGAAATGTGTGATGACACATATGAAAAAGTGTTGCGCAATCGGCCTGGGGTAACTGGCCTGGCATCGCTTTTGTATCATCATCATGAAGAATGGCTGCTAAAAGACACGAGCGATCCTTCTGAGGCGGAAGATATTTATTGCCGCATTTGCGTGCCGCAAAAAGCCAAAATTGACCTTATCTATCAGCGGCATTCCAGCCTGTGCTTTGATATAACCATCATGTTTGCGACTGTACTTCGACGATTGAAACCCCTTCTGCACCGCCGATAAGCGCACGGACTTTCGGTAGCGACCAGTATCATAGCCTGTGGTCTGATGCGTCGAGAGGCAATACAGACTTCAAATCATACAAAACATTTTGCGGCTTTCCAAAGGCTTGAATACCTTCCGCACCCAAAGCGAGAAATTCGTTATGCGCGACGGCCAATACGATTGCATCATAGGATCCAACGACCGGCGCCTCGATCAATTCGATGCCATACTCATGCTGCGCCTGGTCCACATTCGCTTGCGGATCATAGACGTCCACTTGCATCCCAAAGCTGTCTAACTCTCGGACTACATCGACCACTCTGGTGTTGCGCAGATCAGGGCAGTTTTCCTTAAACGCCAAGCCCAAAACCAACACGCGCGCGCCGTTGATCTGAATTCTCTTTCTGATCAGCCCTTTGACTAATTGCTGCGCCACATAATTACCCATCCCATCATTGGTCCGGCGGCCCGCAAGAATCACATCAGGATAATAGCCCAAGGCCTCGGCCTTGTGGGTCAGGTAATAAGGATCGACGCCAATACAGTGGCCACCTACCAACCCCGGTCTGAACGGCAAGAAGTTCCACTTGGTACCAGCAGCTTCCAGCACGGCAGCAGTATCGATATCCATCCTGTCGAAGATAATCGCCAGCTCGTTAACCAGAGCAATATTGAGGTCGCGCTGGGTGTTCTCGATCACCTTCGCGGCTTCTGCGACACTGATCGACTCCGCCTTAAAGGTGCCTGCAGTAATAATTTCCTGATAAAGAGCATCCACTTGATCGGCAATTTCGGGTGTCGATCCCGACGTCACTTTGGTGATCGTCGGCAGTCGATGTGTCTTATCTCCAGGATTAATACGTTCCGGGCTATAACCGCAAAAGAAGTCTGTGTTGAACTTCAACCCTGAAACGCTTTCAAGAACTGGCACGCAGTCTTCCTCGGTGGCCCCAGGATAAACTGTGCTCTCGTAGATCACGATATCACCAGCGCCCAGCACCCTCCCGACGGTTTCCGAGGCTTTCAGCAAAGGTGTCAGATCCGGACGCCGGTGCTCGTCAATTGGGGTTGGTACCGTAACGATGTAGATAGAACAGTCGCGGAGGTGTTCCAGATCGTCTGTAAACGTGAGGTGCTTTGCGTCAGCAAAATCCTGGGCATCGGTTTCTCTGGTGGAGTCTTCACCTCGATTGAGCGCTGCAATTCGATCGCCATCGATATCGAAGCCGACAACTGTCCGTTTCTTTCCAAACTCTACAGCCAATGGCAAACCGACATACCCTAGGCCAATGATAGCTATTTTTGACAATTCTGTGCTTCCTGTTTGCTCAGCAAAAAAGGTCGATTCCCACGTCAACGACATTGTGTCGCATACATCGCTTTTTGGTGAAACCGGTCTCTTCCTATAGGTCGACGTCCTGTAGACGGATATATGCAATCATTTGTTTTTTAGCAAAGTCTTGGTTAGTGGCGGATTGTCCCGTCGCTTCTGATTAAGACCCGCAAAGCCCTCGCGCCGACCATCAGTGCCATGGTTCTCGATTATAATACAACGAAATGTGAAAGCTTCATTCCCATGCGTAAAGTCTTCGTCACCGGATCTGCTGGATTCATCGGTTTTCACCTGTCCAACCTGCTCCTGAAAGAAGGGTTCCAGGTCATCGGCTTCGACGGAATGACCGACTATTATGACGTCCGGATTAAGGAACGCCGGCACCAAATGCTGCTGCAAAACGAGCATTTCAGCGCCCATATCGGCATGCTGGAAGACTTTGAGGCATTGCAGAAATTGATGATGGCCGAAAAGCCTGACGTCATCGTTCACTTGGCAGCCCAAGCCGGCGTCCGGTATAGTCTCGAAAATCCGCGGGCCTATTTGGACGCCAACATTGTTGGCACTTTTAACATCATGGAATGCGCTCGCGAGTTGGGCGTCGACCACTTGTTGATGGCCTCCACAAGCTCTGTCTATGGCGCAAATGAAGAAATGCCGTTTGACGAACTGGAGCGGGTGGAAACGCCCATGACGTTCTACGCAGCCACCAAAAAAGCCAATGAATCGATGGCGCATAGCTATGCCCATTTGTGGAACTTGCCGACGACGATGTTCCGCTTTTTTACAGTCTATGGGCCATGGGGCCGTCCTGACATGGCCCTGTTCAAATTTACCAAAGGCATTCTCGAAGGCACACCGATTGATATTTACAATCATGGCGAGATGTACCGGGACTTCACCTTTGTAACTGACTTGGTGCGCGGCATCCGCTTGCTGATCGACGCAGCTCCTGAACGGCCCGCAAGCAAAGACGATATTGCCGAAGGGGACAGCCTCTCGCCGGTCGCACCATTCCGGGTCGTCAATATCGGCAATAGCGATAAGGTGAAACTGACCGCCTTTATCGACGAGATCGAACGTCAATGCGGCAAAGAAGCCAAGCGCAATTATATGGACATGCAGAAGGGCGACGTGCCTGCAACATGGGCAAATGCGGAACTGCTCAAAAGCCTAACGGGGTATCAGCCGCAAACCGATTTCCGAGAGGGTATCCGGCAGTTTGTTGAATGGTATCGCGCCTATTACGGCGTCTAGCTATCGTTAACTCGCCAGTCGCAAGCTCGGCTTGACGGCCTTAGAGCCGGCATCAGGCCAGATCCCCCGCGTATCATACACCAGAGCGGTCGAGCGTTCTTCCGCTGGTACAACTTTGAAAATGTCATGATCGACCAGAACGATCAGGATACCGCAATTTTCAAGCGCAAAATCGATATCCACCAGCTCCGCGCCAGTGTTATCAAACTCTTTTGGAAGCGCGCTTGCATAGGGCTCGACAATCTTCACCCGTTCGCCAAACTGGCGCGCGATCTTACCTGCAATAAACCGTGCGGGGCTTTCGCGGAAATCATCAATGTTGGCCTTAAAAGCAAGGCCGAGACAAGCGACAGGCACGCCCGGATTGTCTTCAATCAATTTGCTGGCTGCTTCCACCACATGATGCATCTTGCCATCATTCACTTCACGGCCCGTGCGGATGAGCGGCGAATGATCAGGGGCGCCGTGCATGATGAAGTATGGATCAACGGCAATACAATGCCCGCCAACGCCAGGTCCAGGCTGCAAAATGTTGACCCGTGGGTGACGGTTGGCAAGTTTGATCACTTCCCAAACGTCAAGATCCATTGCATCCGAGATCATCGACAGTTCGTTGGCGAACGCAATATTCACGTCACGATAGGCATTTTCGACCAACTTCGTCATTTCGGCTGAGCGGGCGTCTGTTGTTACGCAGGTCCCGCGGACAAATTGCTTGTAAAAAGCTAGCGCTTTACGGGCACAACGCGGCGTAATTCCGCCAATTGAGCGGTCATTATGCGTCAGCTCTTCCAAGATTTTACCCGGAAGAACGCGTTCCGGGCAATACGCGATGGAGACATCGGGAGTCCCGTCCGTTTTTCCAGGCATTTTGAGGTCGGGTCGAAGCCCGGCAATCATATCGCGCATGGCTTCTGTGGTTCCCACAGGCGACGTCGATTCAAGGATAATCGTATCGCCGTGTTTCAACACACCCGCGACTTCTGTCGCCGCAGACATCACGTAAGAGGTGTCTGGAGTGTGCTTACCATCTTTTTCAAACGGAGTGGGGACAGCAATGACGAACACATCTGCTGGAACAATTTGGGTCGATGCTTTGAGGGTACCGCGCTGAACAACCCCGCGAACAAGACCGTCGAGATCGACTTCTTCAATATGGATTTCACCGCGATTGATCGTATCGACAACCTCCTGCGAGACATCAATCCCCGTTACCGGACAGTTGGACCGCGCAATAATAGCGGCGGTCGGAAGTCCAATATAGCCAAGGCCAATAACACAAGTAGTAGGTTTGTTGTCGCCGCGCATGATCATTCCATAGGTAAGTTTCTATGGGTCGGCATTAGAGGTAGTTAGTAAATATTGCGGTAACGCTGCTGACCGGCACCCAAATTTCAGGATTTAGCCAAAGCCTCTACAATCCGTGACACGGATTTGCCGTCGCCGAACGGGTTGTGGGCTGTCGACATAGCGGCATAAGCGGATTCATCATCGAGCAGCTTAAAGCATTCTTCGACGATCATATCAGTGTCGGTTCCCACCAGCTTCGCGGTTCCCGCCTCGACACCTTCTGGCCGCTCAGTCGTTTCCCGCATCACAAGCACAGGCTTGCCCAGCGCCGGAGCTTCTTCCTGGACGCCGCCACTATCGGTGAGCATTAATGTGCAAATATCCAGCAGACGGGCAAAATGCGGGTAATCGAGTGGTTCAATCAAGGCCACATTGTCGAGGCCTTCTAGCTCGGCGTTCATAACCTTACGGACGTTCGGGTTAAGATGGACGGGGAAGATCATCGCAACATCGTCACGCACGGCAATCTGGCGAATGGCGTCTGCAATCGCTTCCATCCCACCGCCAAAGTTTTCGCGCCGATGACTGGTTACGCCGATAATACGTTTGCCAGAAAAACGCGTTTCTAGATCAGCAAGGTTAGCAGCCAGTTCCGGACGGTTTTCGATCTGGGCCGTAATCCAATGGAGCGCGTCAATCACTGTATTGCCAGTGACATGGATGGTCGCCGGATCGATCGTTTCGCGTTTCAAAGCATTGGCGGCTGTTTCGGTCGGGGCGAAATGCAAGGCCGCAAAGCTACCGACAATTTTGCGGTTCACCTCTTCTGGCCAAGGATGGTGGATGTTGCCGCTGCGCAAACCCGCCTCGACATGAGCCACCGGGATTTTGCGGTAATAGGCAGCAAGAGCGCCGCTCATAGCCGTTGCTGTATCGCCCTGAACGACAACCCAATCCGGCTGTTCTTCATCCAGCACTTTACCGATACCGGTCAAAAGATTAGCTGTCAGACTATCCAGCGTCTGGTCAGGCTGCATAAGGTCTAGATCATGATGCGGGACAATATCCGCTATCTCGAGCACTTGATCCAGCATTCCGCGATGTTGGCCAGACACGCACACGCGCGAGTCAAACCGCGGATCTGCGTCCAATGCGTGGATTAGCGGGAAGAACTTAATGGCTTCGGGACGAGTGCCGAAAATCGACAAAATCTTGATGGGCTTGCTCATAGCCAGCCCTATAGCGCAGGAAGGTTAATTCCTCCTATCCGGGGTTAATTCCCAGATGGTGAAGGCAATTCGCTCTCAGCGCCGTCCGGTATTTCACTTGCACGCTCTCGCTCCAGCCGCTCGATATATTCTTTCTCTATCTGTTCGACACGGGCCTGCTCTTCCGCAGCCAATGCGTCGATCTCGCTCATCCGGTCGGCGCGTGCAGCAGCGATCAATTCACTAAATCGGACATTAGAATCTTCGCGTTTTTCGCCATAAGCTTGTTCGAGCAATTGTTGGGTACAGCCGGTGAAACCACCCGCGCCCGCAGTCGAACACGACAACGTCCCGAATGCCCCCACCATCTCGAGCGATTCTACTCTCTTCGCCCAAGCTTCGTTTTCCGGGTTGTCGGAGAAGCGAAGTGTCTCGGGAATGCGGTAGCGATCACCTTCCGGCAACCGCGCAACCACAACAATCTCGTTTTCGTCACACTGCGGTGCCTCATCATCACCATACACGATCGCCATGCACACATTGTCGCTGACTTCTTCTTGTGCGGAGGCAGGCGCGGCGATGGCCATGGAGCCTGCAAGGCAAAGGGAGGCGATAATGCGTTTCATCGTGACTATCCGTAGAAATTACTGATTGGGGACCCTTAGCACAATTCGCTGTGAATAAGGGATGAAGCTTTAGATGCGTTCGGAAATCTTGATCGCCGCCCGGCAGCCAAGCCGTATTACTCCCGACAGCAATGGATAGGCAGGGGCTTTTTCCGCACCAGCAGCGAAAGCGGCATCACGGTGCTCACGCTCATCTTCCCGAAATTCTTCGATCATTTCCGATAGCTCAGGATCCGCATTATTCTCGGCCAATGCGTCCAACTGGTCCGAGTAATGCTTGTCGATCTCGGTCTCGACCGCAGCAGTACAAGCCATTGCCGCTTCCGGGCCGAGCAGTGCGGTCCCCGCGCCCAATGCATAACCGGCCACCGACCAAAACGGGTGCAGCGCCGTGGGCCGAACGCCCCGCTCCGCCATCAGCGCATTAAATTTCTCATGATGCACATCTTCCTGTGCAGCCATAGCGGTGATTTCTGCGGAGAGTGGATGCCGGTCGCCCATAACAGCCAATTGCCCGGCATAAATTCGCGTGGCGCCAAATTCACCAGCTTGGTCGACCCGAATCATGCGATCGAGTTCCGATTTGTCCATCACACAGTCTCCTTCACGGCCGGTTTCAACACTAACGCAGCAACGACCACCGCTGTTCCGGTTGAGATCAGGAAATTCCCACCAGCCAAGCTTATGCCGAACAAATCCCAAGGGGCCTGATCGCAGCGGATCATCGGCGCATTCATCACCGAATCAAGCGCGCTTGCGCCATTGCCGGATAGGGTCATTGCGCAGCCGGTAATTCCTTCCCACCAGCCATATTCGACACCGGCGTGGAACCCGCCGATTGCGCCGGATACCAGCATCGCAGTGGCTGCAAGTACGATCCACAACCGCGGTAGCGGAACAAAAAGGGCCAGCGCCGCAAACCCTAGGGCAACGAAGTGGGGCCAGCGCTGCCACCAGCACATCTCACAGGGATACAAGCCGAAGCCCAATTCGGAAATATAGGCGCCGCCCAGCAGCAAGGCTGGAACCGCAATAGCGATACGCCGAGCAAGGCTTGTGGCACGGCGTGAGGCAAAGTCTGCGGTCGGGGTTAAAACCATACCATCTAACTAGGCCTTTATCGAGCGCGTGCAACCGCATTTGGCGTGGTGCGCTGCAAGGTTTGGAGCGCATAATGCAGCTGAAAATCCTCCACACCCTGCGCTTCAAGCTCCGCCGCCGTCAGTTGGAAGCGGGGATCGTCGAGCTTGTCGGTTTCCAACGCTTTGTCTTCCAGAGCCAGCTCGTTCACCAGATGACCGCGCAAATCGGATTCGCGCATCTGGAATTTTGCACGGCGTTCAAGGTCGGGATCGGAAAGCTGCGGAACTTTGATATCCGGCGTAATCCCGCCCTCCTGCACAGACTTACCGGCAGGGGTGTAATACCGAGCGGTTGTAAGCTTCAGCGCGCTGTTCCGAGTTAAAGGTAGCAATGTCTGAACACTACCCTTGCCGAAACTCTGATCTCCCATGATCACCGCACGGCGATGGTCCTGCAGCGCCCCTGCAACAATTTCGGATGCCGATGCAGATCCCGCATCGATCAACACAATCATTGGCAGGTCTTCCGCGATCTCGCCGCGGAATACTGATTCAGCATCATACAAAATGGTCTCACCCGTGGCGCGGCCTCGTTGTGAAACGATCCGGCCACGGTCCAGAAACAGGTCAGACAAAGCGACAGCCTCATCGAGCGAACCGCCCGGGTTGGAGCGCAAATCGAGGACCAAACCAGCCACCCGGCCGGCCGCCTCCCGCTGGATTTTTTGCCAGGCTGAAAGCACATCGGCGCCAACATCGCGGGAGAATTCGTTGACCGTAATAACGCCGATATTTCCAGCCTCGAGAGTATGCGTGACGGGCTCAAGCTCGATAACACCGCGTTTTACCGTAACGTCGAAGGGTTCTTCCCGTCCGGTGCGGAATATCGTCAAGCGGATTGAGGTTCCCGCAGGCCCTCGCATCTGGCTAACGGCTTCATCCAGCTCACCGCCGTAGATCAATTTGCCTTCAAGATGCGTGATGTAATCGCCTGCTTTCACCCCGGCATCCTCAGCCGGGCTTCCGCGAAATGGCGAGACCACTTTTACAGCCCCATCTTCCATAACCACCGATAGGCCAAGACCGGAATAATTGCCGTCGATCATGGTGTTCAAGCGTTGCAGATCAGACCCATCCAGATAGCCGGAATGGGGATCGAGCGATGCCAACATGCCATCAATTGCACCGCGAATCAGTTTTTCATCATCAACAGGCTCGACGTAATTGGCCTTGATTTGCTGATAGGTCGCGAAAAGTTTCGAGAACTCGGGGCCGACGCGGCCATCTACCTGCGCGAAACCAGCCGTTGTTGCAGGAATAAGAGCCACGGCGGTAACCAAGGCGGCGGAACGGGCAAGGGCAGCGAACTTCATACGAAAACCTCTCAATTCCCTATGGTGTATCGCGCAATACGTCTGAACGCCAGATGATGATTGCGCAGCCGTCCCAGAGCGGGGCGAACGACACAGCAAACCTTTCGGTTAGCGGATATAGTCGAGCGGATTAACCGGCGTGCCATCACGGCGTAGTTCAAACGTCACAACCGGGCCTTCGATACCGGCCACGCCTAAAGGGGCACCGGCAACAATCTCGTCTCCGACATTCACGTCCGTTCTGGCCATGCCCGTGACAAGACTGGTCCAACTGCCCTCATGTTCCAGAATGACAATTCTGGAATAGCCGCGATATGGCCCGGCAAACGCCACACGCCCTTCAGCTGGTGCGATAACCTGAGCGCCGCCGCGCGGGGCCAGAGAAATACCTTTGTTGCGAACCCCGCCTTCACCAGTACCGCCAAAACCTGCAACAGTACGGCCCGAGACGGGCAGCTGAAAACCTGCGACAGGCCCGGTTGAGGCTGGCGTCGGCGCTGGCCCGGCTGCGGCAATGCTCTGGCTCGGACTATCCGGACGTAGAACAGGGCCGGAAAGCTCAGCGAGCGATTTGCGGGTGGCCGCCTCAGCATCAAACCGATCGACCAGAGAATCGAGATCGCGCGCCTCCTCGGCCAAAGCCAAGGCACGCTCATTTTCTCTGTCCGCCTCACCGCCCGTCTGCCTTGAAACCAGCCGCTGCTGCGTTTCAAGAGTGACGAGCCGTGATCGCCGAGTGCTCAGTTCGGCTTCACCACTCTGCAAGGCGGCCAAAGCTTGCTGCGCCTCGCGCTCCAATTGCTGGCCCCGGATAATTTCTGCTCGCAAGGCAGCGGTCCTATCACGGACTTGCGGTATGGTACTTTCCAGCATCGCCCTAAGATAGACTGTCTCACGGATGCTGCCAGGTTTGAGAGCAGACAATGCCAAAGGGCGCCGCGCCATTTTTTGCAATGCGCCGGTTAGCCTGACCAATGGCTCGCGCCTCTCTGCCAACCGGCGGCTAAGCTTGGCCCGCTCGCCATCAATGATCGCAATTCGGGCCTCGGCTGCGGCTATGTCAGCTTCAGCCTGTTGAATACGTGCAGCAAGTGCGGCCGCCTCGCGGGCTGTCTTTTCAGCTGCATCGCTGGCTTGCCTCGCTTTTTCCTCAAGCTCTTTGCCGCGAATATCGGCCGCATTCGCTTCCGCCAAAGCGCGCTGCAACGCGTCGCGGGCTTCTGACGCAGAGCCCACTGTGCCGCCTTGCTGGGCCCAGACAACCGTCCCGGCAAAAGCGCCGACCGAAACTAATCCGGCAATAAATGATGTGCGGCGCATAGCTTACCCTGCCCGATGATAGGGGTGGCCGGCAAGGATCGCGGTTGCGCGGTATATCTGTTCCAACACCATCGCACGGGCCAATAAATGCGGCCATGTGGCCTGACCAAAGGCCAGCAGAACGTCCGCATTCTCCCGCTCTGCTTTTGTATGACCATCCGCAGCACCGATGACAAAGCGCGTTTCCCGCACACCATTATCGCGCCAATCACCGATAAGGCCGGCAAATGCTTCCGATCCAAATTGTTTGCCGCGCTCGTCCAGCAAGACTGTCCGCACAGGCGTTTGGGGCGGCGGAATACGGCCACCAGTTTCGGGGAGTTCTGTGAGCTTTAGGGGCCAAGTGATCCGTTTTTGATAACGGCTGACCAACTCGGCCTCAGGTGATCTGGCAATCTTACCGCGCGCAATGACGTGCAATAGCATTGTCGTTCACCCGTCCATTGAGCCTTTGAAGCTTTGTTATGCGGAACCCGTTGCCACGGGCGGTGCATCACCGAATGCCCACATACGTTCCAGATTATAGAAGCTGCGCACTTCAGGGCGGAACAGATGGACAACCACATCACCAGCGTCAATCAATACCCAATCGGCAGCAGGTAACCCTTCAAGACGCACAGGCCCGTGGCCTTCTTTCTTGAGCCGTTCAGCCATTTTCTGAGCCATCGCCGCGACTTGCCGTGTCGAGCGACCGGAGGCAATGACCATATGGTCGGCAATGCTGGATTTACCAGCAAGAGGGATCGTGACCATGTCCTGTGCCTGATCCTGATCAAGCTGATCATGAACCACGGCCAGCGGTGTGCCAGGCTCTGCAATGACTTGGAGCGTTTCAGCGCCTTGATCATCCGTTTGGGGGGGTGTTGGCGCCTGAGTCATAGGCGTTTCCGATACTCCTGTATGCATGATGTGTCTTCGTTCAAATAAAAGGATACAGCCGCAGCAATCATAATGCAGATCCTTGAGGCGCGTCGGTTGTTATGAGCTGGTGAGTAACTTGGTCGCGGGTTGCACTATCCGAAATTCGGGACGCCCAATTTGGATCAGCGCGGCGAATTGCCGTCGCGGATCGTGGATCGGGATCGAATCGTAATGTCACCAGTGCCGGTGCGCTCCAATTGGCCCTGCTCTGAAAAAAATCTGATCCGACACGGTATCGTCGCAACCACGCCATTGCTGGGCTCGCAATAACGTGGCTGTTATAGCCCGGGCGCGCCACAACCGCAATCGGCATTGTCCGTGCGATTGTCCGCCACTGCCGCCATCGGTGGAATTCGGCCAGATTGTCTGACCCCATTACCCAGACGAATTCATGCTTTGGATAACGGCGCGACAACGCTGCCAACGTATCGCATGTATACCGCGTCCCCATCTGTTGTTCGATCGCTGTCACCCGTATCGGTGCCCGGCGGGCTTGGACGGCTGCTGATTTGACGCGGGCTGACAGCGGCGCCATTCCAGCCTTTGGTTTCGACGGGTTACCCGGGGAGACGAGCCACCAGGCCTCGTCCAAACCCAACGATTCTATCACAAATCGAGTGATTTTCCGGTGGCCGCCATGCGCTGGATTAAAGCTGCCGCCAAGTAAGGCAATCCGCATCTTAAGGCCGCACCTGACCCGAGCCGCGCACGCACCATTTGTACGTCGTCAGCCCTTCAAGAGCGACAGGCCCGCGCGCGTGCAATCTGCCCGTTGCAATACCGATCTCGGCACCCAGTCCAAACTCCCCGCCATCGGCAAATTGGCTAGATGCATTGACCATAACGATGGCCGAATCGACCGTATTCAAGAACTGCTCTGCCGCCGCATCGTCGGAGGTCACAATCACGTCAGTATGATGGGAAGAATGTTCCGCAATATGCGCCAATGCCTCGCCCAAGCCATCCACGATACGGACGGACACGATTGGTTCGAGATATTCAGTGCCCCAATCGGCATCACCGGCCGGCACAATCCGGCTATCCAATGCTTGGGCACGCGCGTCACCGCGCACTTCACAGCCGGCATCAAGCAAGCGGCCAAGAACGGCAGCCGACGCGCTAAATTGCGCATCGATCAAAAGAGTTTCCATCGCACCGCAGATACCTGTCCGGCGCATTTTCGCGTTAAATGCAATGTCACCCGCCATCGCCGTGTCGGCGGCGCTGTGCAAATATGTGTGACAAATACCGTCGAGATGCGCGAGAACCGGCACCCGCGCATCGGCTTGGACGCGTTCGACCAGCCCCTTGCCTCCTCGCGGTATAATCATATCGATCAGCCCCGCCGCCGCCAGCATCGCGCCAACCGCCGCTCGATCTTGTGTCGGGATCAATTGCACTGCATCTGCCGGAACGCCGCTTGCTACCAAACCTTCCACAAACGCCGCATGGATCGCGGTGTTAGAGTGCACGGCCTCGCTTCCGCCCCTCAGCAGCACTGCATTCCCTGCACGCACGCATAATGCAGCCGCATCCGCCGTCACGTTGGGACGGCTTTCATAGATAATGCCGAGCACGCCAATTGGTACGCGAACGCGGCTGAGCTGCAGGCCATTTGGGGGCGTGCTTTGATCTATAATCTGGCCAACCGGATCAGGCAGATCTGCCACAGCGTCAACAGCCTTGGCGATGCCCTCTAATCGGTCAGAATCGAGCCGCAAGCGATCGATCATGGCAGCAGACAAACCCGCTGATGTGGCTGCGTCTATGTCACAGGAATTGGCCTGCAAAATAGGTCCGCATGATCGGCGCAAAGACGCAGCAGCGGCGTGCAACGCTTCAGCTTTCTGGATGTCACTTAATGCCGCCAACGGTAATTGAGCGGCGCGAGCGCGCTGCGCACAATCCAGGACGATACTCTCAGGAGAGCGCTCTTGATCAGGATGGATAGTCATAGGCTACGCTTAGCAGCGAAATTCGGCCACGTCAGCGCCCTGTTGGCTGATCATGGAGCTTAAAAATCGACCGTGAAGAAGGCAAAATCACTTGCATTCAACGCCCAGACATCACTTCACCGCGCGACTCCGTCAGCTCGGCGTAATCAAAAGGTAAACCGATTCGACGACCGGCGATTCGCATGGTAGCCGCACGATCGAAGAAAAGAATCGGTCACGGGGAAGCTTTTTGGACAACGAATTATCTGCCGGCGGATGGACAAGCCGCTTGGCCGACTGGTTTCCAGACCGCGAGTTTTTCATGCGGTCGCAAGGCCAAGTCCGATTCATCAAAATCTCATCCACCATGCAAAAAATTGCCGCAGCTGTCATTGTTGCGGCACTGCTAGCTTGGGCAATATCAATGGCGGTTATGGCCTGGAGCCAATATCGCGCTCAGGCAGACCGGAGCTCGTTGCTGGAGCGTGAAGCCAAAATTGCCACTGCGGAAGAACGCGTTGCCGAATATTCTGACGATATTAGCAAGGTCATGGATGATCTGAGCAACCGCCAGGACTTTTTGGAAGCGATCAACTCCGCTCTTCCTGATGATGTCCGCACAGACGAGACAGTGACCGATTCCAGCACGGAAGCTGATGAAACTGTTTCCAAAGTCAGCGCGCTGATCCCTGAAGCGGCCGCCCTTGCGGAATTGGAAGCGCGTCAGCTTAAATTTGTTGAGCGCCTTACGCGCTTTGCCGATCGCCGCGCCGCTCGCGCAGAAACTGCGATCCGCAAGCTGGGTCTTGACCCCAAGGCAATGGTCACAAATGCCAATATGGAAGCCATGGGCGGTCCGTTAGAACAACTCGCTACTGGCGCGAACGGACAGATCGACCCCCGATTTGAGCGGCTTGGCCTCAGTATGGCCCGGATGGCAGCACTGGAACGCGGATTGAACGGGATCCCACAGGTCGCGCCAGCCGCAAAAGAGAACATCTCTTCCGGCTTTGGCTATCGCCGCGACCCCTTCAATGGCGGCGGGGCAATGCATTCCGGCCTTGATTTCCGCGGACCACATGGCGCGCCTATTTACGCTGCAGCCGATGGAAAGGTTAGCTTCTCTGGCTGGAAATCCGGTTACGGAAAGACAGTAGAAATTACGCACGGCAATGGCATGATGACGCGCTACGCACATATGTCTCGCTTTGCCGCTGCCGAGGGGCAATATGTTGATGCAGGGGAAGTGATCGGAGCGATTGGCAATACTGGCCGCAGCACCGGACCGCACCTGCATTTTGAAGTGCGGATAAATGATCGCGCGGTAAACCCCCGCCCATTCTTGGAAAGAGCCCCCAATGTTCTCAAAGAAGCCCGAACCGACGACACCGCGCGTCAGTCAGCCGAGTAAGTCTGTGGCCAATAACTCAACATTTTCCGTCATTGGATCCGACGTAACGATTACAGGCGATATCTCCGCTACCACGGAATTGCATGTGGACGGGAAGATCGCGGGTGACATCACTTGCGCCTCTATTGTTCAAGGCGAAACCAGCATGATCGAGGGCGCAATCGAAGCTGAAAGTGCCCGTATGGCCGGCACAGTCAAAGGGTCTATCTCTGCGCGCGAGCTGGTTATCCTGCGCAGTGCCAAAATTCACGGTGACGTACATTATGACGCGCTTACCATTGAACAAGGTGCAGAAGTAGAAGGGCGGTTTGCCCCAAAGAAAGCCAGCAGCGCAGCCCCGGCTAAGCCAAACACTGGCAAAAACGGTGAACCAGCGCTTAGCGTTGCAAGTTAATCCGCACCCAAACTTGGCGTCAGCCGCCGACGGCTTCTGAGACTTCCGCCCTCAAGGCCTTCCGATCCAGCTTCCCAATCATCGTTTTGGGTAACTCGTCCCGGATGACCATATTGGTCACACGTTCATGCTTGCCAACGCGGGAATTGAGCCATGCGGTCAGTTCGTCAGGCGAAGCCGATTGCCCCGAGTTGAGCGTGACAAAGGCATGAGGCGTTTCCCCTAGATAGTCGTCAGGCATTCCCAGAACGAGCGCTTCTTTGATGGCGTCATGTTCAACCAGTACAGCCTCAACCTGGCTGGGGAAGACTTTGAACCCGCCAACAGCGATCATGTCTTTGGTGCGGTCGACAATCTTGATGAAACCCTCTTCATCGCGGATTGCCACATCACCGGTCCGCAACCATTTCTCTCCGTCAATTTCCACAAATGTGGAAGTGTCAGTCTCGGGCCGGTTCCAGTATCCTTGCATAATTTGCGGGCCGCGAATGACGAGCTCGCCTGGCTCACCTGCTGCGGCAGGCTGGCACGGATCTTCTTTGTCAACGAAGCGCACCTGCGTACCGGGAACCACTTGCCCGATTGTGCCGGATTTGCGCTTGCCCTCATAGGGGTTGACCGACACCACGCCGGAACTCTCGGTTAAACCGTACCCTTCCACGACGCGCACACCGGTTGCTGCTTCAAATTGCTCACGCGTCGGCGCCGACAGCGGTGCCCCACCAGAAATACACACTTTTAGCGAAGACAGATCTGTCTTCGCCAATTTGGGGTTGTCGAGCAGTGCCTGGAACATGGTCGGCACACCGGGAAAGCCCGTGGTACCGTGCTTGTCGATGGTATCAAGAACTTGCGCCACTTCAAAGCGCGGGACCATCGCAATAGAAGCTCCCGTCACAACGGCATGATTGAGTAGCGCCGTATTCGCAAACACGTGAAACATCGGCAGGCCGCCCATGAACACTTCGTTCTGCACATCATCAAATGGATTGATGGACGCGACTTGCTGGGCGTTCATCGATAAGTTTGAATGGGTAAGCATGGCGCCTTTCGGAACGCCGGTGGTGCCGCCAGTATATTGCAGCAACGCCAAATTATCGACTGCCACTTCGGGTAGATCGGGGTGTTTGGCATCAATTGTGGCCGGCGCAGCAGACTGCGCCTGCAAATCCTTCCATCGCAAGATGTCGGATGAATAGGAAACTTTGGCGATTTTGCTGCGGGCGAACAGCTTCATTGCCAAACCTTTCACTGTCGGCAACATCGCCGCCAGCTCTCCAATTACCAAAGTTTCCAGCTCAGAGCAGCGCAAAACGGCTTCTGCGGTGGCGAATAGTTCTGGCACATCGACAGTCACCAGCATCCGTGTGCCCGAATCCGCAACCTGTTGGGCCAGTTCCTCAACCGAGTAGAGCGGCGAGAAATTCACGACCACCGCACCAGCCATCATCGCGCCGTAATAGGCGGAAATGTAGGTGGGGACGTTGGGCAAGAACAAGCCAACACGGTCACCAGCCCCGATCCCGTTGGCCTTAAGAGCCAAGGCAAAACGCTGTGCATCACAAAATAGATCGCGGTATGTAAAGCTCCGTCCCATGAAGTACGCGAGCGCGGCGTCAGGCGCCGTTCGCGTAGTACGGGCAAACATCTCTGGCAGAGCCATAGGCTCAAACTGAGTGTCCCACGGCTTCGGGTGATGATACGCCATGTCAGCGAATGGGTTTACGTTACTTACATTCATGTAAGCAGGATGACGGAACAGTCTCTTTCAGGCAAGAGTAAAGGACTCCTCCCGAAGCGAAAACAGCCGCTTTTTTCGTCAATTTGCGATTTATTCGCTCGCTGGCGGCGAAACTTCTTCCCCGCCGGTAGCTTCACCGGATTCTTCAGCTGCACGCTTTGCTTCCAACCACGCCGCAGCTTCTGCCTCTTGCGCCGCTTCAGAGGCTGCTTTCTCTGCTTCGGCACGCTCAGCATGCAGCTCGGCAATCAGTTTGTCTTTGTCGCTGACGACTGGTGCGACCGGTGCAGTCACTTCTGCTTCTTCATCAACCTCAGGGGCCGGAATGTTTTTCGCCGCCTTGGCGACAACAGCGTCAAGCTCACGTTGGGAACAAAGCCCCAATGTCACAGGATCTTTGGGTTGAATATTCTGGATGTTCCAGTGGCTACGGTCGCGGATCGCATTGATCGTGTTCCGCGTAGTGCCGATCAGCTTTGAAATCTGGGCGTCAGAAATTTCAGGATGGTTGCGAATAATCCATGCAATCCCATCGGGCTTATCCTGCCGCTTGGAAACCGGCGTGTAGCGCGGGCCTTTTGTCCGGGTAACTTCAACCGGCGCCTTCTGCATCCGCAGGCTGTATGATGAGTCTGCTTGTCCGCGTTCAATCTCTTCCTGTGTCAATTCACCGGAGTGCACAGGGTCGCGGCCCGTATATTTGCTGCCCGCCAGATCGTCTGCCATCGCCTGCACTTCAAGAATGTGCAGCCCGCAAAACTCAGCGATTTGTTCAAAACCAAGCGAGGTGTTGTCAATCAGCCAAGTGGCAGTCGCATGCGGCATAAGCGGTTTAGCTTGAGTAGTGGCCACGGGATAATCTCCAGCGAAAATCTGTTACAAAATAGAAGGGCCGCCCCTTTCGGAGCGGCCGTTGCGTGGATGATCTAGGGCAAGGGCCACGATTGGGCAAGTGAATACCATAAAAGCGCCGATGGTCTGCCCGTCATTGGTTCTGGGAACCGTATGGGAATGGAAGCAGGGTAGGGGGATTAAGTAGATATTAGCCTTATCGCCAATACAACCACCGCCAAACAGGGGGAATGATGAAGCGTTGGGTTTTGGTTGCGGCACTGGGCGGTGTATTAAGCGCTTGCGGTTCTGATAGCGATGATTTCGTCATCTCTGTAGAGCGTTCAAGCGACGCAGCGCTGACGAGCCTGGCCGGAATGAACATCACCGGCGCTCCGCTGGTTTCAGGCACAAAATCGATAATGCGAACCGTGTCTGATGGCGGGGTGATCGAATATGCTATCCCGGCCAGCGATGGATACGACAACGGAACAGTCAGGTTTTCGGTCACCGACAGCGATAGCACCCCGACGCAAGTTGCAGTGATGGTGGACATCCCGGCCGTTAAAGGACGGGTCGACGGCAAACAGAAATATGTGGCCGAAGACAGGGTTGAGCGGGCAATCAAACGCGACCTCAAAAGCTGGGCGACCAGAATGGAGGACAGCAACAGTTTCGGGCGGCCAACAGCGAGCTTGGAAACATCCATGATGAGCTTGGCGGTTGTTCTACAGCATATGGACGATTTGGAAGCGGTTGAAAAACGGCTCGCGGCTGGTGGCTCTGCCTTTTTCGATTCCAGTGTTGGCGAGAATGATGGATTGAGCGATGATTGGGATTCAGAATCCGACCCCGATCAAGCCGCCTTCGACCCAGATCCCATGAGCGATCCTGACGATGACGCATCATCCTTCGGAAAGCCCATGGATGAAGCAGAGGGCGCGGATACCGATCCAGACGGCTGGTAGGATGCTTACATTTACCGAGGAGGCGTAAGAGCCGGTACGTTTTCAACGCGCTCAAGCCAACGTCCGATCGCGGGATAATTGGCGAGTGGAAAGCGCGATTCTTCTGCTGTTTGCGTGTACGGAAACAATACAACGTCAGCGAGAGTGGCCGCGTCGCCCACCATCCAGTCGCGCGTTGCCAAATGGTCTTCGAGCAATCGTAAAGCAGAGACCGCTGTGTTGGACTTGGCGGTAATCATCGCTTTTTGCTCTTCAGACAGATTGTCCACACCCACAAACTGGTACCAGAATCGCAATGTGGCGATATTCGGCTCGTGCGTGTTTTGTTCAAAGAACATCCAGCGCAGCATTTCAGCCCGGTTAAACCGGCCTTCAGGGATCAAGTCGGACCCTTCGGCCAAATACCAGCAAGCCGCATTGCTTTCCGGGATAAAGCGCGGGCCGAGATCATCCTGAATTTCCAGCACGGGTATGGCGTTGGCCTTGCTGACATTCGCGGCGAATTCCGGTGTGCGGGTCTCACCTTTAAGAATATCGTATGCCCGAATTGTCAGGGGAATACCCAGGTATGAGGCAACCATTTTAATCTTATAGCAATTGCCACTGCGCGGATCTTCATGGAGGGTGTAGCCCTCGCTCATCCGCCCACTTTCAGAACGATCTTTCCAATGTGGTCGCCCGCTTCCATACGGGTGTGCGCCGCGCCCACTTCGGCCAGTGGGAAACTACGATCCATTTCCGGGCGAAGCGTGCCATCCTCCACCGATGGCCAAACGGTCCGGAAAATCTCATCACATAACAGATCTTTAAACGCATCTGGCCGCGCTCTCAAAGTGGAACCGGTCAAGGTCAGGCGCCTTACCATAATCTGGGCCATATTGAGCTCGGCTGTCATGCCGCCCAAAACCGCAATCGTAACGTGACGTCCGTCTTCCGCTAAGCAGGCAAGGTTGCGCGGCACATAGTCGCCGGAGACCATGTCCAGCACAAGCTGTACACCCTTACCGCCAGTGATCCGCTTCACCTCTTCGACGAAATCGGTGTTGCGATAGTTGACCGCATGATCCGCGCCGATTTTGACCGCCGCTGCACATTTTTCATCGGACCCGCAGGTCACAATAACAGTCAGCTCAAACAGCTTGGCAAGTTTGATCGCCATGGTGCCGATGCCGCTGGTGCCTCCATGTACCAGCAAAGTTTCTCCGTCACACGCCCAGCCGCGCTGAAAGACATTGTGCCAAACAGTGAATAATGTTTCTGGCAAAGCTGCCGCTTCAGCCAAAGATACGTTCGCCGGAACAGGAAGGCAGTGACTGAATTTGGCGATACAATATTCAGCATAGCCGCCCCCGGTGACGAGCGCGCAAACATTCTGGCCAATTGCATCAGGGGTAACCGATGTTCCTTGCGCAACCACTTCGCCGGCAATTTCCAACCCTGGTATTGGCGATGCGCCCGGCGGCGGCGGATAGTGACCCATCCGTTGGATGACATCGGGCCGGTTCACACCTGCATAGGCAACGCGGATCAACACTTCGCCTTCACCTGGCGTCGGCACAGGCAGTTCCTCAGCACGAAACACATCCGGTCCGCCCGGGCTATCAAAGCCCATCGCTGTCATCACGTTCGGTATCACAATCCTAAGTCCCCACTATCTGATTTTTCCACCCAACATCGCTTGCCCTGTTGCTCAGGAGAAACACCTGACGGTTAAGGGGTTGCGATGCGCCGGAACTAACCCCACCTTGTGTTGACAGCAAGCACCGTTGCTTGCGAAGTTGTAACCAGATGCAAGATGACGATCTTCCACGCCCACGAGGCGACGCGGCAGAGAAACTCTCTGGAGAAGATCTGGCACCCTACTCGCAAGATGAGCTCGCGGAACGGATCAATCTCTTGAAAACAGAGATTGCCCGGGTCGAGGCGCATCGTGATGCCGCATCAGCCCATCGGAAAGCGGCTGATGCATTATTCGGGAAGCCGAGTTAGCTTGGGATATCTTCCATCCTTTACCAACGGCCACAAAGCTGAAAATTGTTTAACGCAGGTTAACCCTATCTGCTCATATTGCCTTAAGGGGATAACCCCGTCTCTGATCGCGCTCCACAAGCTGCCACACACGCTGAAAGTGAACTGAATGCCAAGTTTTGCCCAAAACCTTGAAAAAACGCTCCACGCTGCGCTGACCAATGCCTCCGACCGGCGGCATGAATATGCGACGTTGGAGCATCTGCTGCTCGCCCTGATTGATGATGAGGATGCGATACAAGTAATGGGCGCATGCGGCGTAGACGTGAAAGAACTGGGCGAGGTGGTGAGAACCTATCTCGATCAGGAATATCAATCCCTACAAACGGAAGAAAGCGCTGATCCGCAGCCAACCGCCGGTTTCCAGCGTGTGATCCAACGCGCTATTCTGCACGTGCAATCCTCTGGCAAAGACACTGTAACCGGGGCGAATGTGCTGGTTGCCCTGTTCTCGGAACGCGATTCCTATGCTGTGTATTTCTTGCAGCAGCAGGATATGAGCCGCCTCGATGCGGTCAGCTTTATCAGCCACGGCATTGGCAAAGGCGGCAAGCAAGTTGACCCCAGCAAAGCTCCACAGGGGACTGAAGAGGTTCAAGGGGAAGAGAAAAGTGCAGAAGGCGGTAAGAAAGAAACCGCGCTGGACCAATTTACCGTCAATCTGAACGCGAAGGCAGAAAACGGTAAAATCGATCCGCTGATTGGCCGCGGGCCCGAAGTAGACCGGACTGTTCAAATCCTTTGCCGCCGCAGCAAGAATAACCCGCTTTATGTTGGCGATCCCGGCGTTGGTAAAACCGCAATCGCTGAAGGGCTCGCCCGCAAGATTGTTGAAGGCGATGTGCCGGAAGTTCTGGCCGATGCTGTGATCTATTCTCTGGATATGGGCGCATTGCTGGCTGGCACCCGGTATCGGGGTGATTTTGAAGAACGGCTCAAGCAAGTCGTGACGGAATTGGAGCAGATGCCCGATGCGGTTCTGTTTATTGACGAGATTCATACGGTGATCGGTGCCGGGGCAACCAGCGGCGGGGCAATGGATGCGTCCAATTTGCTCAAACCGGCGCTCAGCAACGGTTCAATCCGCTGTGTCGGGTCAACGACATACAAAGAGTTCCGCAATCATTTCGAGAAAGATCGTGCCTTGCTGCGCCGGTTCCAGAAAATCGATGTGAATGAGCCAACGATCGAGGATACCGTTAAAATCCTCAAAGGTTTGCGCAGCGCGTTCGAAGACCATCACAAAGTACGCTATACGCCTGACGCTATTAAAACCGCGGTCGAGCTGTCGGCGCGCTATATCAATGACCGCAAATTGCCGGACAAAGCGATTGATGTGATTGACGAGGTTGGCGCGATGCAAATGCTGGTGCCGCCAAGCCGCCGCAAAAAGAAAATTACCGCGCGCGAGATCGAGCAAGTCATCGCGACGATGGCGCGTATCCCGCCGAAATCCGTTTCCAAGGATGATAAGAAAGCGCTCGAAAATCTCGGCCGCGATCTCAAACATGTTGTCTTCGGGCAGGATGAAGCGATCACACGCCTATCAACCGCGATGAAGTTGAGCCGTGCCGGTTTGCGCGACCCGGATAAGCCGATCGGCTCCTTCCTGTTCAGCGGCCCAACCGGCGTCGGTAAAACCGAAGTGGCACGCCAACTCGCCTCCATCATGGGGATCGAGTTAAAGCGCTTTGATATGTCGGAATATATGGAACGCCACAGCGTTTCCCGATTGATCGGTGCCCCCCCTGGGTATGTCGGATATGATCAGGGCGGATTGCTGACCGATGCGATCGATCAAAATCCGCATTGCGTGTTGTTGCTCGACGAGATCGAGAAAGCTCACCCCGATCTGTTCAATATCCTGTTGCAAGTGATGGATAATGGCCGCCTGACCGACCATCATGGCAAGACGGTCGATTTCCGCAACGTAGTGCTGATCATGACAACCAATGCGGGCGCATCCGATATGGCGCGCAGCGGCATTGGCTTTGGCGATGTATCCAAAGCGGATGCCGGTACTGAAGCTGTGAAAAAAATGTTCACGCCGGAATTCCGCAACCGCCTCGATGCGATCGTACCATTTGCCTATTTGGGCAAAGACACAGTCAGCCGCGTTGTCGACAAGTTCATTCTGCAACTCGAACTGCAACTGGCCGACCAAAATGTTCATATCCAATTTGACAGTGATGCACGCGATTGGCTCGCGTCCAAGGGATATGACAAACTCTATGGCGCCCGCCCGATGGGCCGTTTGATCCAAGACGAGATTAAACAGCCACTCGCGGAAGAACTTCTATTCGGAAAGCTGGTCGATGGCGGCGAAGTGCATGTGACGGTGAAAGACGGCAAGCCGGCTTTCGAGGTGTCACCCGCCCCGCCCAAATCCGCAGCAAAACCCAAGCCGCGTAAAAAGCCCGCAGCCAAAAAGAAAACGGCACCGAAGACACCGGATGCTGATGCTGGCGAAAGTACCGGTGACGCGACCGACGATAAAAGTTGAGCTTTCAGCCAGAAATCGCCAGACAAAACCACGTAAAGAGGGCGCGGATCGGGAACGGTTCGCGTCCTCATTTCATTCTAACTCCATGACCGCTGATTTTTCGTGGATCCAACCGCACCCTCACGGTATCTATATCGCCCCGGCTGATTGTTGGATCGATCCCTCACGCGCGGTGGAGACGGCGTTGGTAACGCATGGCCATGCCGATCATGCGCGCGGCGGGCATGGCACAACCATTGCCACCCCAGAAACTCTGGCGATCATGAAGTTGCGCTACGCAACAGATGACGGCGCGACGCTAGCCCTATACGGGGAAACTATCACATTACCGGGTCAGGTTCGCGCAACCTATACACCCGCGGGCCATGTATTGGGCTCCGCGCAGATATTGCTCGAACATGCGGGCGAACGTGTTGTTATCACGGGTGACTATAAACGCCGCAGCGACCCGACATGCGCAGAATTCGCCGTAACGCCCTGCGATATCTTCATCACCGAAGCGACCTTCGGCCTGCCTTTGTTCATCCACCCGCCAATCGCAGGGGAGATAGCGAAAATAACAGACGCGCTGGCGGCGCACCCTGAACGATCCGTGCTGGTTGGCGCCTATGCTTTGGGCAAGGCCCAGCGCGTGATTGCAGAGCTGAGGGCTGCCGGACATACCGATCCGATCTATCTTCACGGGGCGATGGAGAGAATGTGCGCTCTCTATCAGGATCATGGCGTCGATCTGGGCGATCTGAGATTGGTCGCGGATACAGAAAAAGACGCAATGCGCGGGCAGATCATCATCTGTCCGCCTTCCGCCCTTAATGACCGTTGGGCCCGGCGTATGCCCGACCCGATCACGGCGATGGCATCAGGTTGGATGCGGGTACGGCAACGGGCGCGGCAGCGTAATGTCGAGCTGCCCTTGATCGTCTCCGATCATGCCGATTGGACAGAGCTGACCCAAACAATAGAGGATGTAAACCCGCAGGAAACCTGGATCACACATGGCCGCGAGGACGCGCTATTGCGCTGGTGCGAATTGCATCAACGCAAGGGCCGTGCCCTCGCCATGATTGGCCGGGAAGATGAAGATGAATAGGCGCGCGGTGAATAAGTCCGCGGCGACCAAGGCGGCCGGTTTAACCGAGCTCAGCCAAATCCGCAGCAATTGCGGCGAGCATCTCGTCCGTAATGGCACCTTCCGAAAACGGTTGAACCATTGGCAAACTAAACCCCTTGATTTGCTCGTAAGCCGGATGGGCTTCGATACCGGGAATATGTTTATCAACCACGGCCTTGGCGCGCTCATCCGCCATCAAATCCGCGATTGGCGTGTCGATGGTGAAGGCCGCAGCTTTGGTTTCAACCGTTTCCTCTACAGCTGTTTCTGTGTCTTGCGCCGACACGGAAGTGGCAAGCAGCAGAGAGGCAGTGACCAAAGCAAGTTTCATAATTCCGGTTCCTTCATCGGCAACAGCACATTCATGATGCCAACGGTCAGGGGCGTCTGACCGGTGGAGAGGTTTGCCGCACTTATTGATATGCTGGTATTCACTCGCAGCCGCAATGAAAAGTTGCGGCTGATTGCCGAGTATCTCCGCGCGACACCAGATCCAGATCGCGGCTGGGCGCTGGCTGCTTTGACCGACGGGCTTGACTTCAAGGCCGTCAAAAGCACCGCCATCCGCAACCTGATGAAAGACCGGATTGATCCGGTCTTATGGTCTCTCAGCCGGGATTTCGTTGGCGACACTGCGGAAACCGCCAGCTTGCTGTGGCCCGAGCCGGCGGGAGACGTCGCGCCGCCGCCAACCGTCAGCGAGGCCGTGTCGTTACTCTCAGCCATGAACCGGTCCTCAGTTACGGGCGAGCTTGCCCAATTATTGGACCGGCTTGATTCGTCAGGACGGTATGCGCTGCTGAAGCTGGCGACAGGCGCGATGCGCATCGGCATCTCTACGCGTCTGGGCAAAACAGCATTTGCGCAAGCCTTCGATGTCTCTGTCGAAGATGTGGAGGAATATTGGCACGCCCTTAAGCCGCCCTATACCGATCTATTCGCCTGGGCTGCCGATGGCAATGAGCCGCCTGATACAGAGAATATCCCTTTATTCCGTCCGTTCATGCTCGCCCATCCACTGGGGGATACCGAAGTGTCGATGGATGAATATGCCGCAGAATGGAAATGGGACGGTATCCGGGTGCAATTGGTCCATGTCACAAGTGATCAGGGCAGTGAGACACGCCTCTATTCGCGGTCCGGCGATGATATCTCCGCGACATTCCCTGAACTGGTCGATGCGTTGCAGATCCCCGCGGTCTTGGATGGCGAGCTGTTGGTGCGCGGTTCGGTCCAAGGCGGAGCGAGCGGCGGGGCCGCAAGTTTCAATGCATTGCAGCAGCGCCTTGGCCGCAAAACAGTGAGCAAGAAAATGCTCGCCGAGTTTCCTGCCTTTGTCCGGCTGTATGACGTTATGCAGTCGGATGGAGAGGATGTGCGGGCTCTGGGCTGGGAGGAGCGCCGCACGCGGCTGGAAGCCTTGATGCCGCACCTTCCGCAGAGCCATTTCGATATTTCCGCCATTGTCGAAGCCGGTAGCTTCGCGGAACTGGCGGAGATACGCCAAGCCGCCAGAGACGATGCTATTGAAGGGCTCATGCTCAAAAAACGCGATGCACCTTATAGCGCCGGGCGCAAAACGGGTCTGTGGTACAAATGGAAACGTGATCCGCTGCTGATCGATTGTGTGTTGATGTATGCGCAGCGCGGTAGCGGGAAGCGGTCAAGCTTCTATTCCGACTATACATTCGGCTGTTGGAATGGTGATCCCGACCAGATTTCCGACGGCGGGGCCGAGCTGCTGCCTGTGGGCAAAGCCTATTCAGGGTTTACCGATGCAGAATTGAAGAAGATCGACCGGTATGTGCGGCAGCATACGATCAACCGTTTTGGCCCCGTCCGGGAAACAGAGAAAACGCTCGTCTTTGAAGTGGCCTTTGACAGCGTCCACGAAAGCAAACGGCACAAATCCGGCCTTGCCATGCGGTTCCCGCGCATCCACCGGATCCGGTGGGACAAGCCCGCACATGAAGCCGACCGGATTGAAGCGCTGCATGCCTTAATCAGCAATTGAGTTGTACTGCAATCAAGCGACGATTACGGGAACGCAAAGGAGAATCCCCCATGACGTTGTTTGAAAGCACTTTGCCGATCTATCGCCGCAGCTTGACCACGCTGTCAGCGATGCTGACCAAGGCGCAGGCGCATGAAGGCGGGGATGCACTGCTCGATGCGAAGCTGGCCGATGATATGCATCCTTTAGCCACACAGCTGCGGTTCTTGTCGAACCAGCCAGGCGAGGCGGTGGCCCGTCTTACAGACCGCACTTTCACCTCGCGCGATGATAATGAAACCACTCTGGCATCAGCTAAAGCCGTTTTGGCCGAGATGGACGGCTTCCTTGCGGGCGTTGAAGAAAATGAGCTGGTCGATGCACACTCAACAATTGTGATGGATATTCCCAACGGGATGCAATTCACACTAACGGCGGAGCAATATGTCCGTGACTGGTCATTGCCGAATTTCTATTTTCATCTGACCACCGCTTACGCCATCCTGCGCCAAGCGGGTGTGCCATTGGGTAAAGCCGATTTCGTCCCGCATATGATGCCTTACATCACCAAAATGCCGACGGAATAGCTTGCGAATGACGCCAGATGTTGCGCGGCGCGACATCTGCGCGCCAACGGATTCAGCGCTGAGCCGGATCGAGAATTACGTCAGACCCGCTGCGGCTATCGCTGCTGCATGATGTTTGGCGTTTTCGGTATAATGCATCACCCCCGCTTGCATTCCCGCAATCGCGGGCTCCGGCAAATCACGCAAAAACTTCGCTGGCCGCCCGGCCCATAGCTGGCGGGGCTCCATAACTTTACCCTCGGTCAACATTGCCCCCGCCGCCAGCATAGCATCGCTGCCAATCCGCGACTTATTCATCGCGATCGCGCCCAGACCGACAAAGCCGCGATCCTCGATCGTGCAGCCGTGGACCATCGCCATATGGCCGATCAGCACATCATCCCCAATCACGGCTGGTGATCCTTCCGCATCACCCGGGTGCGGCGGGTCACAATGGACGATAGTGCCATCTTGAATATTGGTACGCTCTCCAATCCGGATCGTGAAAACATCGGCCCGCAAGACACAATTATACCAAACCGATGATTCCGCCCCGATTTCGATATCGCCGATCAGGACACATCCTGGCGCGATGAAGGCGGTTTCATGGATCTTCGGTGTCTTGCCATGGATCGGCACGATAGTAACGCCCGGCCGGGCCAATGTTTGTTCGCTCATAGTGTCTGTTCCCATTCTGCCCGGTCAATCGAATAAACGATAATCGTATCCGTGCCAAAGTCGCTATTTTTATAATCGAGATCTTCGCGCCGGCGCATACCCAGCCGTTTCATCAAACCCCAGCTACCTGTATTGGGCTCCACTGTAAGCGCGATAATGTGCGGCGCGCCAAATGTTTCAAAGCCGAGCTTCAGGCTTTCCCGCGCCGCTTCTTTGGCATAGCCATGGCCCCATGCGTCTTCACGCAAACGCCAACCGACTTCATGCTCCCCTATGGGGCCGCCCGGTTGATTTGACATTTTCAGACCGCAAAACCCGATGATTTCCCCTGCCAGATGCCCACCGTCTTGCTTGCGTTCGAGCACCCAGAACGTGAAGCCGTTGTCACGGCTATATCCCTCCAACCGGTCCTGGATCCAAGGGTATTTGTCGTCCGTCAAAACCCCGCCCAACCATTCCATGACCGCCGGCGTGTTGGTGTGCCGCAGAAACTCCGGCCAATCCTCATTCCGCCAGTCCCGCATGATCAGGCGTTCTGTTTCATGACGGAATGTTGTCATCGATTGTGCTCCTAGTCTTTTGCAGCGATCTGGTAGACGATGGTGGGATTATCCCTGTCGGAATATGTTGGATCGTCAAATTCCAAATCACGTCGACGTGTCATGCCCAGCTTCTCCATAAATCGCCAACTTGGCTCATTCCGCTCGCTCGTTAGCGCGACAATATATGGGGCAAGGTCGCGGGCGAACGCATCATCAAGAACTGCGCGGACGGCTTCCCCTGCATAGCCCATCCGCCAGCGATCCTGACGGATGAGCCAACCAATCTCCAGATCGCCCAAATTCTTGGCCATAGGATTGTCGACCCGCTTCAAGCCACAATGGCCGACAAGATCACCGGTCGACTTCTCGATCACCATTGCGAAGCCAAACCCTTCGCGGGCGAAAAGCGCCTCGGATTTGGCCAGCTTCGCTTCCAGCTGATGCGGCTCTTTAACACCGCCGAGATATTCCATCATCGCCGGAGTATTGAGGTGTAGGTCGTGTAAAACCGCATCGCCCTCTTGCGGTTTGCGCATCACCAGACGCGCGGTTTCCAGAACCAGATCACCCATCGCACATCAACCATGCATCAGACGCGCGGCGTGCTCCGCATGGTATGTGAGAACACCGGTGCAACCCGCCCGTTTGAAACTGGTCAGCGTTTCCATCACCAAGCCATCGCGGTCCCCTGCGCCAGCAGCGGCAGCCGCTTCGATCATCGCGTATTCTCCGCTCACATGATACGCGAAAGTTGGGACTTCAAATCGCTCTTTTACGCGGCGGACAATATCCAGATAGGGCAGCCCGGGTTTAACCATTACGCTGTCAGCCCCTTCGGACAGGTCCAATGCAACCTCGCGCAAGGCTTCTTCCCCGTTGGCCGGGTCCATCTGGTAAGATTTCTTGTCACCTTTCAGCAAGCCGCCCGACCCCACAGCATCGCGAAATGGTCCGTAAAATGCCGAAGCATATTTGGCCGCATAGGCCATGATCTGGACATTGACGTGCCCTTCACTCTCCAGCGCACGCCGGATCGCGCCAATCCTGCCATCCATCATATCCGACGGGGCGATAATATCAGCGCCTGCTGCAGCCTGGTTGAGTGCTTGCTGCGTCAAAATTTCGACCGTCGGATCATTCACGACATAGCCAGCTTCATCGAGCAAGCCATCCTGCCCATGTGCGGTGTACGGATCGAGCGCGACATCGGTCAGAATCCCTATATCGTGTCCGCAAGTATCCCGGATTGCGCGGATTGCGCGGCACATCAAATTGTCAGGATTGAGCGCCTCTGCCCCGTCATCACTGCGGCGATCCGCTTGGGTGTTGGGAAATAGCGCAACACATGGAATACCCAGATCAATAGCCTCTTTGGCACGAGTAGCCACAGCATCGACCGACCAGCGCGAGACACCGGGCAAAGAGCCGATCGGTTCTTCAACCGCTTCCCCTTCGGTCACAAATAACGGCCAAATCAGATCTGCTGGCGTAAATTGGTTTTCGCGGTGCATGGCCCTGCTCCACGCAGCAGAGCGGGTGCGGCGCAAACGGGTGTCGGGGAATAATCCTGTCATGCTGAAGGCTGTGCCGGAAATACGAGCGCACATCAATTGCCCGCAAACGAAACATGCCCTTAGCCAACCGGCTTGGGCTGTTCCAACTTGTCGATTTCTCGAACCGGCTCTGCATCCACCGGGACATCGGGTTCGATATCGGCAAAGGCTTCACCCGCCTCTACCGTTTTTAAAGCGGCCAGAGCACTGCGGAACTTACGCAGTTCTTCGCCAGACAGCTGCGCGCGGGTGACAAATTTTACGGTTGCCGGATTAACGGCTCTGCCGCCCCGATACATTTCATAGTGAAGGTGTGGGCCAGTTGAGAGACCGGTAGAACCGACATAGCCAATCACTTGACCGCGGCGGACCGATTGACCGCGCCGGACCGCCATGCGGCTCATATGGCAATATCGTGTCTCCATGCCGCCGCCATGATTGAGGCGCACCGCGTTACCGCAACCGCCCATTCGGCCTGCGCCAACCACGCGGCCATCGGTCACAGCCACAATTGGCGTTCCGTGACGGGCGCGGAAATCCATGCCGGAGTGCATCCTGCGATAGCCCAGGATCGGATGCCGGCGCATCCCGAAACGGGAACTGATCGGACCGGGCACAGGTGCAACAAGGCCGCTACGCTGCTCCCCGACACCAGAGGCTTCATAGAAACGGCCATCGCTGCCCCAGCGCATCAATTGGATTTTTGAAACGCCCGCGCGATCGATCCCCGCGTAGAGCAGTTTTCCCGCCTGTCGTTCACCTGTTGCAGCACGGCGGTGCGCCACGATGATATCAAAAGTATCCGTCGGGCTAACCGAACGGCTCATATCCACCTGATCGCCGAGCGTTTTGAGAAATTGTTGAACCGCACTGGCGGGTGCGCCAGCCGCACGTGCGGATCGGTATAAGCTGTTGCCGACTGTGCCGCGGATCCGCAGCGGTGTATCATCAACCGTAATAGGTATGCGTTTGAGTGACAGATTGCCGTCGACCCGCGCAATCTCCAGCGCCAGATCGAACCGCGCACGGAAGTTGAGAGAATCAAGCGGTCTTGCTGCGCCGCGTTCTGGCCGCCGCCCCAGAGTGATATCAACCTGAGTACCCGATTCGATATCGCTGAGATTGATCGCCCGCGAAATAAGCTCATTTACGCGGCTGGCGTCACCTGACCCGACACCGGCACGCTGGAGCATACGCTTAAAACTGTCACCACGGGCCAAGGTGGCCAGCAAATCCAGTTGCGGCCGTTCCGGCGCGCTTTCCAGTTCTATGACAGAGGGCGTCGCCCCCATATGACGGCCGGAGTCTGCTCCCAACGCCAGGGGCAGAATCATCTGGCTGCGGAATTCATCCCGGACGCCATCATCGACTTGCATTGCCGGCGCAGCTTCAAGCGGCGCAAAATCGGGCCATAGTGCCAGGGACACAGCAGACAAAATAGCCAATGTACCGGCACCGCGGAACCATCTTCCGCTACCGATATTTTCCGCAAGGTCAGGCGCAAGATCCATCGCATGCAGTTTTTCCGACACCGTGAAACGCCACTCGCCCAACTTTTCTGTAATTCCTCTTGCGCGCTGGATCACTTTGCGTTTGGCAGGCTGGTCATCATGCACGATCTGGTCATGCGTCAAGACAGCAGTGCGCCAATCCTCTCCCGGCCCAAAAGGGTCGGTCGCGGACGTTTCAACAATGTTGTCACGGCGCGGGCTATCCAACGCGGTCTCCTACCTTTGCAGTCTTGGCGGCACGTATGGACAACCGGCCCGCCCCAGCTTCTGTAAATTCTCTATACAATCAAGGTTAATGTCAGGCAAAGAATCGGTGATTTGGATCCTCGGCAGGACAGATTGTTGATCATCTGCGGTGAACGGTTGCAGCAGACCTTCGCTACTGCCACATTCCCATAGTGACACCCCGCAACGATCATACATCCACAGTCAAAGCCGTGTTGGGGCCGACCAACACCGGCAAGACCCATCTCGCGATCGAAAGAATGTGCGCGCATTCCAGCGGCCTTATGGGTTTTCCGCTGCGCCTTCTCGCCCGTGAAGTATATGACCGCGTTGTCGCAATTAAAGGCGAAGCCCAAGTTGCGCTCATTACCGGGGAAGAACGGATCGAGCCCCCTAATGCCCGGTATTTCTGCTGCACCGCTGAAGCCATGCCGTCTGACGGCGGGGGTCATGCGTTTGTGGCGCTGGATGAAGCGCAGCTGGGCGGGAACCGCGAACGCGGTCATATTTTCACCGACCGCCTACTCAATGCCCGGGGACGGGAAGAAACGCTGCTACTTGGCGCGGCAACGCTGGCACCGATTGTCAGATCACTGATACCCGATGCCGAAATCACCGAACGGCCGCGCTTCTCCACCCTAACGCATATTGGCCCGCGCAAATTATCCCGGCTGCCCCCGCGCAGCGCCATCGTCGCGTTCTCCGCCGAGCAGGTTTACGCCGTCGCTGAAATGCTGCGCCGTTTTCGCGGCGGATCTGCTGTGGTGATGGGCGCTCTTAGCCCGGAAACGCGTAACCGCCAGGTTGAGCTCTTCCAGTCCGGTGAAGTGGATTACATCGTGGCGACCGACGCCATTGGTATGGGGCTTAATCTGGATGTCCGCCATGTGGCTTTTGCATCCTTGGTAAAATTCGACGGCGTGCGGCAGCGGCGGTTGATACCGGCAGAGATGGCCCAAATCGCCGGGCGGGCAGGACGGCATCAAACCGACGGGACATTCGGCGTCATGACGGGTGGTAAAGATGACCAACCCGCTGAATTTTCTGAAGAAGATATCTACGCAATAGAGGATCATCACTTCGCCCCGCTGACCAAACTCTATTGGCGGGATTCAGAGCCGCGATACAATTCCATCGGGACGTTAATCGCCGATTTGGAACGGGTGCCGCACGAAACAGAACTGACCGTCGCACCAGAAGCGATTGATTTGGCAGTGCTGAAACGATTGGCTGACGAACCATTCGCAGCCGAGATACGCGGCAGCGGCAATGTCCGGCGGTTCTGGGAAGTGTGTTCACTGCCCGATTTCCGGCAGCAAGGGGCTGAAACCCATTCCCGCTTTGTAGCCCGCTTGTGGCAGGACCTGCGCGGCGGTTATTTGGGTGCAGACTATATCGCGGCGCGGATTGCGGAGCTCGACAATGTCCAAGGTGACATTCATGCGATACAGGGGCGGATTGCGGCAATCCGGAGTTGGGCGTATATTTGCCAAAGGCCCGACTGGGTGCTGGCCCGCGATGAAATGGCAGCCAGAGCGCGCGCAGCGGAGGCCAAACTCTCCGATGCCCTGCACGGCCGGTTGACGGAACGATTTGTGAATAGAAGGACTGCCATACTGATGAAAACGCTGGGCCAAGACCCCTCATTACTGCCAGTCACACTGTCAGACGACGGTGTGTTGTGTGTCGAGGATGAGCCCATTGGCCGGATCGATGGCTTCCGCTTTACCGTTGACCAGGCAGCCAACCATGCAGATCGAAAAATGCTTTTGTCCGCGGCGGAAAAAGCACTTCCCCGCATTTTGGGCGATAAGGCGCAGGCCCTTATCGCTGAAGGGATGGACAGCCTCACCATTGCCAAAGGCAGTATTCGGCAAGGCTCGCAACAGATCGGAACGATTGCGCCCAAAACGGGGTCAACTCGCTTGAAAGTGACGGCCGGCAAGGATTTGTCGTTGCTGGCGGATAGTGACCGCGCAGCCTTGGAAACGGCCATCGAGACATGGCTGGAGGCGAAATCAAAGGCGCTGGAACCGTTAGCCAAAATGGAGGCGGCAACGCGTGACCCAGATGCCGGATCAGAAGCCCGTGCATTGCTGCTGACGCTAATTGCGGGTCATGGATTCATCTCGCGCGAAAAAGCCGGGCTGCACCATTTACCCAAGGAAATGAGGCCTTTCTTGCGCCGTCTAGGCGTCACATTCGGGGCGCTCGATATCTTTTCTCCATTGCTGCTCAAGCCGGCACCGCGCCAGTTGCTCCATGCCCTGGGGGTGGATCGGCGCCCGCTGCAGGAGGCGATGATCCCGGTTATCGAGGGCAAAGGAAAGCTCCCCTCCGGCTACCGCCCGGCAGGTAAGCAATTTGTCCGCATCGATGTGGCTGAAAAACTGCTGAAAGCAGCGCATGAAGCACGCGCAAAACTTGACCCGAAGGGCAAGCAAAAGCGTTTCCGGATTGATCAAGCGTTGGCCATTTCAACAGGATTGACGCCGGACAGCTTCGAGAGATTGCTGGGGGCCGCAGGTTTCCGGCTTCACCCACCCCGCAAGCTGGCCGAAGGGGCCTTTGGCCCCAGCGCACCGCCCAATTGGGAGTGGCGCCCGTCCCGGCGGAAGCAGCAACGCGCCGCACCAGCCAAACCCGCCACGGGCAATGCCTTTGCTGGCTTGGCCGATCTGGTGAGATAGGCCGCCCCATGAGTGTGAGGTGAGTGTCAGGTGAGAATCGACCGGCTTCTGTGCTATCTGCGCTTCGTAAGGACACGAAGCCAAGCGCAGGTGCTGATCGAGTCAGGTCATCTGCGATGCACAAATATTCGTGTGACCCGAACAAGCCACACTGTCGCGATTGGTGATGTTTTGACCTTTCCCATCGGGAAAACGGTCCGAATTGTCCGGATTCTCACGCTTCCCGATCGTCGGCGCAGCGCGGCTGAAGCGCGTTTGTGCTATGACGATCTTGACCCCGGCGCGGAAAACGCCATAGCAAACAGCAACACACGATCGAATTAAAAGGGATCTGCCCACCATGACTTACGTCGTCACTGACGCATGCATTAAATGCAAATACACAGATTGCGTAGAGGTCTGTCCCGTTGATTGCTTCTATGAAGGCGAGAATATGCTCGTCATCAATCCGAGCGAATGCATTGATTGCGGCGTGTGTGAACCTGAATGTCCTGCCGAGGCGATCCTGCCCGATACGGAAGACAATCTGGAAAAGTGGCTTGAGCTGAATACCAAATATTCTGCTGAGTGGCCCAATATCACCAGCCAGAAAGATCCACCGGCCGATGCGGATGAGCACAAAGGCGCAGAAGGGAAGTTTGAAAAGTTCTTCTCTGAAGAGCCTGGCGAAGGCGACTAAACCCACCACCTTCCGTCCATGTAAGCGGTGAAATCCCAGACGACTCGCAATATTATTGCGATTGTGTTATAAGACTATTCAAGCTTGCCGGTTTGGTCCCGGCAGGATTTGAGTATCTGGAAGGGCGCGGACCACAAATAGACAATTTGAACGCGAAAGTGGTCGCATCTTTGGATGGGGCCAACAGAGCTTTTGACTATCTATCGGCACCGACCCGCAAGAAAGGATTGAATATGGCAGCCAAGGGCCTCGCCTTTGATGTTGGCGACTATGTCGTCTACCCGAAACACGGTGTTGGCCGTGTTACCGAGATTCAGAACGAAGAAATCGCTGGTATGCAGCTGGAGCTGTATGTCTTGCGCTTCGAAAAAGAGCGGATGACACTGCGCGTACCAACCAACAAGGTTGAAGCCATTGGCATGCGGAAACTGTCGAGTGACAAAACGCTGAAAGAAGCGATGGAGACGCTCAAGGGCAAACCAAAAGTCAAGCGCACCATGTGGAGCCGCCGGGCGCAGGAGTACGAAGCGAAGATCAATTCCGGTGACTTGGTTTCGATCGCTGAGGTTACCCGCGATTTGTTCCGTCCGGACGATCAGCCAGAGCAAAGCTATTCAGAGCGGCAGATTTTTGAAGCCGCTTCAAGCCGCCTCGCGCGCGAACTGGCGGCGATGGACAAGACGGATGAGCCAACCGCGCTTGAGAAGGTGCTCGACATTTTGCGCGAACACGCGCCGCAATATTACGACAATCCTGAAGAGGAAAGTTGATCGACAGATCACCAATTGTATTCGATCAGGGTCGTCCAAACGGGCGGCCCTTTTCATTTGTCTACCTTGTTTTGCGGCGCCCAGTGTATTACCTATGCAATACAGATAGGGAGTGCTATTATGCAAAACAGATTTTTCAAAGCCGCCGGGTCCATCGCCGTTATCGCGTTAGCCGTCACAGCCGCTGGCTGCTCGATGGACATGGATATCGGAAGTTCCGATGGTGTGCCTTTGGCAGAGCTTGATCAATCGGGCGACGCACCCACCGAATTGGCTTTGGCCAGCGGCGATACCGTCATCATCACCACCGGCGAAACATTGTCGATTGACGTGGAGGGCGATGCAGAAGACGTCGCTAAAATGCGTTTCTCATTGGAAGGCGGAATGCTGGGTATCGCCCGTGAAAGCGGCAATTGGTCAGGCGGCACCGCCACCACTGTACGAGTCACCATGCCCGCACCGACCGAGATTGATATGGCTGGCTCCGGCAATATTACCTCCGATGCTTTGGCGGCGGCGGCCGAGATCAACATCGCCGGATCGGGCGACGTAGAGGTTTCGGGGATTGATTCACAACGGCTTGAAATATCAATCGCGGGCAGCGGCGGCTTTGCGGGTACAGGTGAAACGGATGTTCTTGAAGTTGCCTTGATGGGCTCCGGCAGCGCCAACATGCCGGCTTTGAAAGCAGACAATGCGGATATCTCAATCGCCGGATCAGGCAGCGCCAATTTTGCCTCCGACGGAACTGTTGAAGCGAGCATTGCTGGCAGTGGAAGCGTGAATGTTACCGGCAATGCGAGTTGTAATCTCAACGCAATGGGCTCCGGCTCTCTCAACTGCAAGCCTGGCACCAGCGCTCCATCGGATGACGGCACATCAGCGGATTCCGAATAAATCGGGCACATCCGCCCAAAATATGGTAATGCCGCGCGTAGAAGGAATACTTCCATGCGCGGCATTTTTACGATTCCCCTTACGCTAGCCACTTTGGCTCTCTCAGGCTGTATCGCCAAAACAGCACTGGACGTGGCCACTTTGCCCGTCCGGGCTGCAAGCTCTGCAGTTGATCTGGCCACGACAAGCCAGTCTGAAAAAGACGAGAAACGCGGCCGGGAACTTCGTGAGGCGGAAAAGGAAATCGGTAAATTAGAACGCCGCTATAGCGATGAGCGGGAAGATTGCATGGATGGGGACAAAAACGCCTGCCTTGATGCTAGGGCGACCTACCAAGAAATTCAGGCGCTGCTTGGGCGTATGCCGCCGCCGCCGCCCAACCGCTAAACCCAAAATTAAGCGGCCGCCCTTCGCAGCCGGTCATTGATTGCCACGCCCACCCCTTCGGCAGGTATTGAAGCAATAGCGATCTTTGGCTGAACTGCCTGAGCAGCTTCGTGTAAGCACGCATAGAGCCGGGCAGCTGCTTCGCCCAAATCACCTTTGGCCGAAAGAGTGCAATCACTGGCAACCGGACCAAATCCGATCAAGAACTCATCGCTCTTACCCGCCGTCGCACCCATTCGGATCGGTTTTCCCGGCGAATAATGACGCTTCAATTGGCCCGGTGCTTCGATACCTTCCTTTGCTGGGGCCGGCCGCATAGGCGCGCCATGGAAGTGTTGATGCAACAAATCCAAATCAACCGGTCCGGGGCGCAATTCTTCCCAAGTGCCGTCTTGGCGGATGGCCAATATACTCGATTCCAAGCCTTTCTTACACTCCCCGCCATCAAGAATGAGATCAATTCTACCATCCAGCGTTGCAGCCACATGATCTGCCGTTGTCGGACTGATCGTGTTGCTGCGATTGGCCGATGGCGCAGCAAGGGCCGTTCCCGCTTCTTCGATGACGGCTTTCATCACCGGATGGTCCGGCATCCGAAGGGCAATTGTACTCAGCCCGGCAGAAACACTGTCCGCCAAAGGTGCATCGCTTCGCTTGGGCAGAACCAATGTCACTGCGCCCGGCCAGACTGTCGCCGCGACCCGCCGCGCCTCTTGCGAAAACTCGGCCAACGCCTCGGCTTGTTCCATCTGCGCGACATGGACAATCAGGGGGTTCAACCCGGGGCGCCCCTTGGCAGCATATATCTTGGCCACTGCCAGATCACTGTCAGCGCGCGCTGCAAGGCCGTAAACCGTCTCTGTCGGAACAGCGACAATCCCCTCATTTCGCAGAATTTCGGCCGCGCGGGATATTCCCGGCGGGTCTGCGCGTAGTGATTCCGTAGCGTTCTTGTCGCTCATGCCGCCGCGCTATAGATGGGGACGACAAATGCCAAGAGAGTCGCAGCTATAATGCCGTGACAATAACCGCCAAGAGGTTCGCAAGAATGACGCCCTTCACCGCCCCCACCCAAGATCAATTGCTCGCGATCAAAGTCAATGCAGGGATCGAAGAACTCGCCCAGAGCGAGACATTCGCCGCTGCGGAGGCTGATATGGTGGAGGCAATTGTCGAAGGCGTTGGCGCATTTGCCGCTGGCGAGTTTGCCCCCCTCAACCGTATCGGTGATCTGGAAGGCGCACAGCTAGAGAACGGTGTAGTGCGTTTGCCAGACGGTTTTGAAGCGGCGTATGACCAATATGTGGCGCAGGGGTGGAACTCGATTGCATCCCCCACCGAATTTGGCGGGCAGGGGCTGCCCTTTACACTGGCCTGCAACGTCATCGAAAACCTTGGCGCGGCCAATATGGCATTTACCTTGCTGCCGATGTTGTCGGTCGGTGCCATTGAAGCCATCGAACACCACGGCAGCGAAGCGCAAAAGGCAATGTATATGCCGCAATTGGTCAGCGGCGAATGGTCTGGCACGATGAATCTGACAGAGCCGCAAGCTGGCAGCGATGTGGGCGCCCTGCGATCCACTGCTGAACTGATTGAATCCGGTGAACATGCCGGCAAATACAAAATCCAGGGGCAGAAAATCTATATCACTTGGGGTGAGCATGATTTGGCCAAGAACATCATCCATTTGGTTCTGGCCCGCCTGCCCGGTGCGCCCGAGGGTAGCCGCGGCATTTCGCTGTTTGTAGTGCCAAAGTACCACGTGAACGCCGACGGTTCGCTTGGAGCCAGAAACGATCTGCGCTGTGTCAGTATCGAACATAAGCTGGGCATCAATGCCTCGCCCACATGCGTGATGAGCTATGGCGACAATGGCGAATGCATTGGCGAGCTGATCGGCGCAGAAAACCGCGGTCTGGCGGCGATGTTTACAATGATGAATAATGCCCGGATCAATGTCGGCAGCCAAGGCGTCCAAATCGCCGAGCGGGCTCTGCAACAAGCGATATATTATGCGAATGACCGGGTGCAGTCAGCGCGCGCCGGTGCGGCTGATCGTGAACCGGTAGCAATCGTGGAGCATCCGGATGTGCGGCGGATGTTGCTGCGAATGAAATCACTCACCGAAGCGACGCGCGCCTTGCTATATTACACAGCCGGCCAGACCGATCGCGGTACTTTGGGTGACAAAGACGCGGGAATGCGCGGTGATATTCTGGTCCCCATGATCAAAGCCTGGGGAACTGATACGGGTATTGATGTCGCCAGCATCGGTATTCAGATCCATGGCGGAATGGGCTTTGTCGAAGAAACCGGCGCAGCACAGCATTACCGCGATGCCCGCATCGCCCCGATTTATGAAGGCACAAACGGCATTCAGGCGGCAGATTTGGTCACGCGCAAACTCGGCTTGGAAAATGGTGCAGCCTATGCAGCACTGATGGCTGATATTGTGTGTGATGCGGCGGATGAACCCGCTTTGGCTGACTTGGCCAAGACATGCGCGCACATCGCGGAATGGATGCGTGACACAGCGTCTCTCGATGACAAACTCGCCGGCAGCGTGCCGTTTTGCACCATGTCAGCCATTGCTGTCGCCGGTTGGCAAATGCTGTTGCAGAAACAGGCAGTCGATAACGGCAGCAGCCCGGCACTCGCCGCCATCAAGCCGGTAACAACGCGCTATTTCCTTGACCATGTGGTGCCAGAAGCGGCCGGGCTAAAGGCATCGGCCACGCATGGCGCGGCGCTGCTGTACGCGCTGAGCGCTGAACAACTGGCGGGTTAAAACATGGTCTTGATGCCGCTTAGTTCAGCGGCATCGGCACTTCGCGCGCAAATTCCTCGGTAAAGCTGGCGCGCGGATCACCGCGCAATTCGCGTTGAGGCGGGAGTGATTTGCCAGTGAGCTCTGCAATGGCCGCCCCTGGTTCGGCGCCGGGAGCTTCTACCCGCCAGATAATACCGGCCGTATCGTCGCTAATCAGCAGAGCGCCATCGCCAGCCCATTCCGCCCATGTAGGGCGGCCGCGGGTGGTACCCTCTCCGGTCAAAAAGTCGGTCAGTACCGGCACTGGCTTCCCAACCGGGTTGCCCAGATCATCAAATGCAACATAGACCACATCATAGCCCGATGCGGGTTTGCGATTCCATGATCCGTGCTGGGCGATAAATGCGCCCTGGGCAAATCCATCGCCCATCCGGTGACCGCCCTTGGTAAATACCATGCCAAGCGCCGCAACGTGCGGACCAACGGCGTAAACCGGCTTCCGCGCATATTCCATCAGATAGGCTGGCATCGGGGCCTTAACACGGTCATCAATATTGCTCCGGTAATAGAGCCACGGCCAACCATATTGCGCGCCCAATGGGACATTGGTCAGATAATCAGGCACCAGATCAGAACCGAGCATATCGCGCTCGTTCACAGTGGCCCAAAGCTCTCCCGTCCACGGGCTCCAATCCAATCCGTTAGGGTTGCGTAGGCCCGTCGCAAAGATCCGCGATCTTGCTGTTTCGAGAGAATATTCCCAAATCGCAGCGCGACCTTCTTCGATCTCCATGCCATTTTCGCCGATATTGGAGACAGACCCGACAGCGATATACAGCTCGGTCGCTTCAGGATTTAGCTCGATATTGCGCATCCAATGTCCGCCACCCGGCGGCAGATCCATCAGTTTGGTCGGCTCTGCGTCCACCGACATTTGCCCCAATGTATAGGGAAATGATAAAACTGCGTTGTGATTGGCGATGTATAATGTGTCGTTGGCCCAAGCGATACCAGAAGGGGAGTCGAGGGCATCCGTGAGCACAACGCGCTCTTCTGCCGCCCCGTCTCCATCTGCATCGCGCAGCAAAACCAGCTGATTGGGGGATTCCCCTTTGGCACCCGCTTTTGTCATCAGCCAATCTGCTATCCAAGCCGTGATACCGCCCCCATCAGCAGAGGCCGGTGATCGCGTCAGTGTCACCAGCACATCGCCATTGGGTAAAGTATGCATCACACGCGGATGGTCCAAACCTTCTGCAAAGCGGGTGACGGCCAGCCCTTCTGCAGCGGTGGGCTTTTCACCATCGGCCCAGCCGACCGGCTCCGCGATATTAACAGTGGGCACTGCCTCGGCATTGGGTTCCTGCAATACCGGATCAGTTCCGGTTACTTCTGCAACCGACAAATCAGCCGTATCGCCGCGGGACAACCAGTAAAACGCCAAAGCCAGCAGAATGAGGATGGCCAGGACGGACAGGAGAATTTTGCGTGTTTTTGTCATAGTCCGTAGAATAGGCCGTGTCTGGCCTTGCGGCAATCCCGCATGGTACTAGATGGGTCATATGTTTGATTTCACCGCAGATCCCGATCTTCCCAAGCCGGAACGGTACCGCCAACTGGCCGATGCCGCCGAGGCGCTTATCTCTGGTGAAAATGATGTGGTGGCCAATATGGCCAATGTCGCAGCGTTGATGGCTGAGTTTATACCTGGTCTGAACTGGGCCGGCTTCTATCGATTGGTAGAAGGCGAGTTGGTGCTGGGCCCTTTCATCGGACGGCCCGCCTGTATTCGCATTCCCTTGGATCAAGGCGTCTGCGGCGCAGCGGCCAAGAGCGGACAAACACAATTGGTGGCAGATGTTCACGAGTTTCCCGGACACATCGCCTGTGATGCAGTAAGCGCCTCCGAATTGGTGGTACCCGTCTACCGGGACGCGGAGGTTTGCGCAGTGATTGATCTCGACAGCCCCACTAAGGGGTATTTTGATGCGGACGATGCAGCAGGCGTAGAATTGCTCGCCGCCCGCCTGTCTGGCTCTATCTAAAACCTATCCTGACAACTGTTTACGGCGGCGGAGATAATCGCCCCGAAACGGGACAGTGGCTGCTGAACCCTTCGGTTTCGGCCAGTCCCAGTGGTATACAACTCCTTAACGCCGGGAATCGACCGGTATTTAGCTTTTTAAGGGGATAGCCATGACGATCCGTCAGCTTGTTTCAATGTCCGTAGCTGCCAGCGCGATCGTGGCAGCATCACCAGCGGTTGCACAGCCGGAAATGACCTATGAAGAACGCGCATATGAATATGCACGCGCCGTTCCAGCCGCGCCAGCTGCACAGCAAATCATTTACCGCCAGCAGCCCGTTGTTCAGCCACTACCGGCCGTGCGCGACGAAGCGGCAGCCGGTGCGGACTATGTAGTGCGGGACGATTACCGCGCTCCTCAACCGGAATATCGTGTTGAAAGAGAAGTTGTCCGGCACACTGTTCCACAGCAAGCGGTTCCGCAGCAGGTTGTTTATACCCAAAACAGCGCCCAACCGGTCATCTATCCGCAACATGGCGGGCAGCAACCAGTGATCTATCAAGGGCATGCAGTTCCGCATCATGGACAGATCCAACGGCACCAGAATTTTGACCGTGACGCATGGCTCGATGAATGCCGCGACCGTGTTGGCCGCGGTCAACGGCGCGACGGCAATGGCAATGTCATCGGCGGACTCGTCGGTGCTGCTGCTGGCGGATTAATCGGCAACCGCATCGCCGGTCGCGGTGACCGTCTTGGCGGTACGTTGATCGGCGCTGGCGTCGGCGGCCTGGCAGGCCTGGCGATTGGTAGCGCAATTGATAGTGGCAATCGCGCGAGCCGCGATGAGGTATCTGATTACTGCGAGCAGTATTTGGCATATTATTCAAACGGTTACGGTCAACAAGGCCACTATTACGGTCATCAGCAAATGATGCTGGTACCGGTACTGATCCAGGTACCGCAGCGCGCCGTTACCCGTGAGATCGTGACTTACGAAACCGTTGAAGAGCATGTGACAACTTACGAGCATGTACCTGCCCAGCGCCACGTCGCCCCGCGTCCGACCAAACGGATCAAGGTAGCACCTCAGCCTACCAAGCGGACCCGGTACATTAAGGGCAACTGAGTCTCCCGGCCAAACGGCTGTGACTTACTAATCCTTCGCTGACGATAATGGTTAAAGTTGCGCCGCGCGACTTTAACCATTTGTCGTTGGAAGCCGGGGCTTTGATCATTAGGCCGTGCATTCCTCCAGTCTGTTCACCCGTTCATTCACCGGGCCCGGTTATCTCGGCCTGAGCCAAGTCCAAGCCTATACAGCTCGCGCGGCCCTCTGGAATATCAAAGCTCTCAATCTCTCCTATCGGGATCGACATGGAGCAAGGCGCACGCCCTGCCTGTGTAATCGTAAAGGTCTCATCGCCGGACAAGATATTGAAATCGAGCAGGCCGTCATAGCCTACCATATACTCTGTGCCTGAAGGCTGCGCGGTCAACTGTGTCCCCACTTCCAGCGGCCTGCCCAGCGCGTCGACCAGCTTGATCAACTGTGAACGATAGGCATCGACATCCAGCTTGACCGATGCGACACCCCCGCGCGAGACGACAACACGGCGATAGGTTGACCGGGCAATCGCATCAAACGGCAGCTTGTCCGGATCGATATCGAATTGGAGCGGAACCAACGGAGTGAGCGATTCTACCAGCAACCGTCCCTGACTATCGGTTACACCTGCTTCGCGATTTTCCCGCATCACAGTAATCCCTGGCACTTTGCCCGTTTCCACCAACGCATAGGAGCCGCCCGTTTGATTGCGTGCATAAAAGGTATTGCCCGCAAAGATCAGCGTACCGCGCGCATTGACCCGGCCGGCCAGTTGACCGCCATTATACTCCGCTTGCCCTTCTAAGCGGGTATGGCGGCTCCGCCACGCGGCATTGCCTGCGATACGTGACCGCTCCGAAGCCAACGCTTGTATGCCATAGCCTATTTCCCCAGCCTCTGTGTCAGGTCGGAAGAAGGCGGCTTGCGCACTGTTTCTACCGCCGCTGCGGGTAATACTGGCCTGAGCAGAACGTTTCTTACCCAGCTGGATACTTATCCCGGCCATAAAGGCGAGGTTGGACCGGTCGCTGCGCCGGTAAGACACATCGCTGTAGAAATCGATCGAGTCGTTAATGGATGTACGGAAATTCGCCCGCAAAACTTCTACTTTTCGGGTCTGCTGCGGAAAACGAGGGTCAAAATGACGTTTTTGACGGCTCGCCGCGAACTGGAACCGCATCGTATCGCGCAAATTGAAGTTGATTGAGGCATTGATCTGCTGAGCAGGGGTCGGATCACCCCCTTGAGCTGCCAAATCGCGATACCCTTTTGATGGTATCACCGCGTCGGCGCGGACAGAGAAGCGATCACCAACCGATTCGACTCCGGTTCTAAGCAAAAACCCGCTGTTTTGGGCTGTTTTGCTGTAACGAAGCTCAGAAAACACCAAAGCACGGTCGAAAACAGTCGTTTCAAACTGGGCCCCAAAGTTTTTGAGCCCAATACCCACTTCCCCAGAAACACCGAAGGAGAGACTTTTTGAAAAGCCTCTCCTCAGAAAGAACGTGCCCACAAGGTCACGATAGTCATTGCTTACTTGGCCAAATCGTCGCCTGACATAGCCGACATTGGCTGCCCCCTTCCATAGGCCGGGGGCTAGCAGATTTCTGGAAACATATATTCGCGCATTCTGCACGACCTCCCGCCCCAGCTCATCCTGGACAATGACGGAGACTTCCCCGCGCCCCGGACTAACCGGAATGTTTCGCACCTGAAATTCGCCCGCTTCCAACTCTGCGGAAGTAAAGCGCCTGTCATTGATAATAAGGTCCAAGCCTGTCGGCACGGCCACGCTGCCTTCAAATGCCGGCAGCGGGTTGGTGACCAGATCAGGCCTGAGGGCGAAATCGGTACCAAACTGCAATCCGCCGATTCGCAGCGGCCGTTGGCTTTGTGTGCCCGAAGTAATGGTGTCACCCCCGCGAACTACTAAGCCTTTTTCAGGCATCGCAAAGGTCACGGTGGTGTCGAGGCGGCGAATGTGGCTCTGCCCTGCCGCGGGTTGCGAGATATATTGAACAGATCCGCCCGCTTGGAAATTGCCATACACTACGCGGGGTGAAACCACCGCAGCGGCCTGCACGCCGTTCTTGTTTATTGTCGAACTGAGATCATAATTGATCAACATTGCCGGAAGTGGTGATCTATCACCGCCACCCGTCCGTTGGAAGCGCGCCAGATTGACATCATTAACGCCGTCTTTGTTGCGGAACAGCGTCACACTCAACCGCTGGCTAAGCTTATCGAATGACCAATCAGCGAGTTTCAGACTTTTGAGCGGAATAAGACCGGTTGCACCGACATCGAGTGGCAGGCTGGCCATTTCGGCCGATTTTGCGTCGATAGCCAGTTCACCATCGACATATGCCAATTCCACCATCCGGGCGAGCGAGCGACCATCGACTGCAATCGCGCTAAGGCCGGGGCCCTCCGCCTCGCCTGAACGAGCATCAGCGATCGTAATGTCTGTCGGTAGGGCAAACGGGTCCGCCGCTTGGGCATGAACCGGGGTTTGACCCGAAATCAGTACCGCAAACGCGAAAGAAAAGGGTGCGAGGCGTTTAGCCGCAGGTGTTGATAGCCTGCGCATTGACCTCTTCGTCATCAATTGACGCGGTTATGGTGATCGGGCCAGCAGAACAGGCGCCGGGAAACTCCCACACCTTCTCACTACCGCCGTGAACATAATAGAGGCCCGACGTATCGACGCCGAGCGGTTCGCCATTGGCTTTGGTTAGGCTCAAATTAACCATACGAGCTGTTTGCTGACCGGAATTTGTGGCGCGCAAACCCTCTGGCCCAATAGACCAGGCCATGTTTACGGGCGTGGCAGACGCCCGATCGAGGAACATGGGAATAGTGAACCGGATACGTGCCTGGGCTTCGCCCGAACGCATCAATTCAGGGTCGGGAAGCTGATCAATCGCAACGCGAAACCGGCGCTCACCTTCGGCGGGCTGGTCGCGGCGGACAACTCGGAATATCTGGGTTGCGCCTGGATCAATAGTAATGATCGACGGGGAAACCATAACGGCGTTGGAAGGGAAGTAGACGTCTTCGCCAGCTTCTTGTTTCCAGCCAAATGCTCGAACCTGAACGCCAATGGCGCGGCTCGATGGATTGAGAACGCGCAGGGTTTCTGCCCTTTGCTCCCCATCCATTTCGATGCGAAGCGGTGCCAATGAAACATTCGCTCTGCGATCATCAACGCTGGTCGCAGCGGATTGGTTATCTTGCGCCTGCGCTACTCCGCTCGAAAGCAGAACAAAAGCTGGCAAAAGGGCAATCTGGTGAAGTTTCATAGCACCGCTCATCATCTTATTTCTGGATTAGAAAGTAACTGTGACGACAACACTGTCGCTGTAGTTACCAGCAATCACGGCAGCAGCTGTGCTTGGAATACGGCCGTAAGCAGTCAGATCTTGCTGAGCGCCAGTGCCTGTAGCAGCTGCTGGAGTAGTCGCTGCATTCCATACAGTGGAACGTGCTGCGTCTGAGTAAACGTCATATGCGATGAACTGCGTAGCGTCGGTGGCGTGAGCCAAACGGCGTTGACCAGCATCATCGTTTGCGCCGTCATCCATGGAAACGACATAAGTCGCACCCAGAGTACAGGTGACGCCTACAGTAGATGACGAATCGATGTTACCTGTACCGAGTGTGGTCAGTGTACCGAATGCCATTGGTGTGGCGCTGACTGTGCAGCTGTTCAGAACGTTGGCAGTAACGTCCATTGTGGTGTCTTCGGTTGCTGCGATTGCAGGCGACGCCGAAAGAACAGCAGCACCCGCTGCCATCATTATAATTTTACGCATTATTTTAGTCTCCTAGCCCCTTGGTTTTAGTGGCAAGAGGGGAAATACGTATGGGCCGTATAGAAACGGTTAATTTTGGAGAGAAAGAGTCGGTATCGCTCCGACAGATGGATAAATAATGTAACGAAATTAAGATGTTAGATGATTAATTTGATGTTACATGTAAATTTAGAACAGGGTTTGGGCGGGGAGATCGCGCCCGCTAGACGGGCCGCTGGCTAAGCCTTGGCTCAGAACTCTACGGTGACGGTAACCGTGTCATAATAGGCGCCAGTGCGTGCCCCGGCGTTTGCGTTACGGATCTCGCCGTAAGCTGTATGCGAAATAAAGCCAGTGGCCCCACTATTTCCGCTAACGCGGCGATTGGCCGTGTTATCCCAACGCTGTGTTAGACCCGCATTGCTATAGATTCGGTAACGCAGATGGCGTCCATTGTCCGGATTACGCATTCGGCGGGTATTACCATTTGCATTCAAACCATTATCAATTGAAATTTCGTAATTGATGTTAGGATTACACAGCAATGAGATTTGCGCGGTCGTGGTCGGACGATTGACTTGCCCGGTAATCAACCCGAAATTCATCGGTGTGGCTGATATTGCACAGCCTTCGAGAATTGTCAGCTCTACAGGCCACGTAAATGTCTGGGTCTCTGCACGGACAGGCATGCTCGCGGCGAAGCTAGCAACGCCCAAGATAGCCGATACGGCAATAAGAGAGAATCTACGTGTAATCATAGTGATCCTCAGGCTGCATAGGCCGCCCGAGTTAACAATTGATTGTAAAAACGCGGTTGTCCCGATCGCGGACGGCAGACCTCAAAAAGCCGCGCTAAATATCTCCGCCGGTCAGGCGCTGGCAAACCAGATCCAGCTGATCCAGCGTTCTATAACGAATTGTCACCACACCGGATCGCGGATCACTGTCTGTTTTGATAGACACCGGCAGACCCAGAAACTCTTCCAGATGGGTTTGGACAGCCGCAATGTCTGCATCTTTTGCAGAATCACGCGAAGGGCGTGCTTGCCGCCGGCTTGTTTCCGCGGGTCCGCCGAATGATTTCACGAGCTTTTCAACATCGCGAACCGACATTTTCTTGGCGACAGCCTGCTTAGCCAGAGCAACGGCGTCCTCATGCCCGATCAAAGCCCGTGCGTGCCCCATGGACAGGCTTTCACCCTCAACCAGCGCCAATACCTCCTCAGGCAGGGCCAACAGCCGTTGGAGATTGGCGACATGGCTCCGCGATTTGTCGACCAGCTTGGCGATTTCACCCTGAGTCATGTGCTCTTGCTCAGCCAGACGGTGATAGGCCCTCGCCTCCTCGACCGGGTTCAGGTCTTCGCGCTGAATATTCTCGATCAGTGCAAGAGCCATCACTTCGAGATTATCGAGATCGCGAATAATTGCAGGGATCTGATGCAACTGCGCCTTTTGCGCGGCACGCCAGCGGCGTTCGCCCGCGACCAATTGATACCGGCCATTCGCAACGGGACGAACGATGATCGGTTGAATTACACCTCGCTGCGCAATCGATGCAGCCAGATCATCTAAAGCAGATTCGTCAAAATGAGTGCGCGGCTGCCCAGGAAGAGGCTCAATCGCAGCCACATCGATAGAGGCCAACCCACTGGCGGTTTTCGTAGTTGTTTGACCGGTATCGGTAGACTGCGCGGTCTCAGCCGCATTGTTTACCACCAAAGGTTCTTCTTTACGTGTTTCACCAAGAAGCGCCCCCAAACCCTTGCCCAGTTTGCGTTTCTTGTCTGGACCGACACGTGGCGGGACCGTCAATCGAATAGGATCGCTGGGGTCGTTGCTCATGCGGCTTTCCTTTTTTCTGGCAATCTACCGATTAGTTCACGCGCCAAAGCGATATAGGCTCTGCTGCCCGAGCAGCCGTGATCATACACTAACGCTGGCAATCCATGACTGGGTGCTTCGGATAAACGGACATTGCGCGGAATGACCGAATCGAACACCAGCCCTCCCAAACAATCGCGAACATCATCGGAAACCTGGTCTGTCAGGCGATTTCTGCGGTCAAACATCGTCAAAACCACGCCTACAATGCCCAGATCGGGGTTGAAACGCTGCTGAACGCGTTCGACGGTCTGCAATAATTGGCTCAACCCCTCCAACGCGAAGAACTCGCATTGAAGCGGGACCATCAGCGTGTCGGCCGCCCCAAGTGCGTTCAGCGTCAACAATCCAAGCGATGGCGGGCAATCAATAAAGCAAATGTCGTGACCGGCGTGATTCGCCAAAGCAGAACTCAGCCGCGCAGTGCGATCCTCAACCGAAACAAGCTCAACCTCTGCACCACTGAGATCAACAGTGGCCGGCACGATATCCAGCCCAGGGATATTTGTTTCTTGAATACAATCGGCCAATGGAGCTTCTTCAACCAGAATATCATAGGTTGAACGCTGACGATCATCAGCAGAAACCCCCATGCCCGTGGATGCGTTGCCCTGGGGGTCGAGATCAATCAGCAATGTTCGCCATCCCGTCGCAGCCATGGCGGTCGCGATATTAATAGCGGTCGTTGTTTTGCCTACACCGCCCTTTTGGTTAGCAATTGCAATGGTAATCATGTCGCTTTTCTAAGCCCCTTTGCCAACTTCCCAACCAAAATTCCCGCATCATCGTCGGTGACCGATTGTTCCACGTGGAACATTTGACGGACCTTTCTGGATGATTCTTCCAATTCTTGCGCCGCGGAACGCCCTTTCGGCAACACAAAGACAGTTTGCGCTGTGGAGAATCTTGCGGACAAGTCGAGGATAGATCGCAGCGGCGCGAAGGCCCGGGCGGAAATGACCGCGGCCGGGACAGTTTCTACATTCTCTAATCGTGTGCCAGCCACTTCGCACTTAAACAGGTCCAGCTCGTCGACCATGCGCTCCAACCAATCGATTCGCCGGCGCCGTGATTCGACCAGCATAACCGGGCGATCGGGCCGCATTATCGCTATCACCAGGCCGGGCAGCCCCGCCCCGGTTCCCAGATCCATCCACATACCTGTTTCACGTGAAACATGGGTTAGAAGCTGCGCGCTATCCGCCAAATGTCTTTGCCACGCGATTTCAAGCGTCGGCTTGGCGACGAGGTTTTGACGGGTATTCTCTTCACGCAACGCAGCTAGGAAGAGGTCGAGTTTCTCCACTGCCTCGGCGCTGGACAGGTTCTTAACAAATGACCGAGCGCTCTGTTCGTCGCGAACACGGGAAATATTCATGCGGCAATTTGCTCCAACCGGCGTGCATGGACCAGCAGAGCAGATAGTGCAGCCGGAGTGATACCAGCGACGCGCCCGGCCGCTGCCAGTGTAGCTGGCTTGGACTGGGACAGCCGCTCGACCATTTCATTCGACAAGCCAGGTACCGATGCAAATGGGAAGTCAGGTGCCAGGCACACGGCCTCGCTCGATCTCAGATTTCTCAACTCAGCCTCCTGGCGGGCCAGATAAGGCGCATAGGTTGCATCCTCTTGAAGCTCGCTTGCCAACTCGCTGTCAGGATCAAACCCGTCTGGCAGCCAGCGTGTCACCGCCGCCAGATCAACACCTTTGAAACGGAGCCATTCGCTCAAAGACCTTTTGCCACCATCGCGCTTCACTGGAAGCCCTGCGCTTTCCAATTCTGTCGCATTCACTTGCGCCGTGAATCCTTCGCGCCAATCGGAGAGCGTAGTTAAACGCCGTTCGAACCACTTTGCCCGCTCTTCACCAATACAGCCCAATTCCTTGGCCAGGGGTGTCAGCCGGGTTGTGGCATTATTTGCACGTAATCGCAGGCGGTATTCGGCGCGCGATGTCAGCATCCGATAGGGCTCTGTTACGCCGTGCAGCGTAAGATCATCCACCATCACGGCAATGTACGAGTTCGCTCTGTCGAGAGCGGGCGGATCGCGCTCCAGAACGGCAGCCGCAGCATGCATCCCGGCCACAAGGCCTTGGGCGGCCGCTTCTTCATATCCGGTAGTGCCATTAATCTGGCCCGCACAGTACAGCCCACCAATATCGCGCAGCTCCAACCCTGTCGTCAGAGCTCTCGGGTCAATATGATCATACTCGACCGCATAGCCTGGCACTGCCATTTCAACCTGTGACAGACCATCCATTGCACGCACCATGTCCAGCTGAACATCGACGGGTAATGACGTACTAATGCCGTTAGGATAGACCAAATGGGTATCGAGCCCCTCTGGCTCCAAGAAGATCTGGTGCCCGTCACGGTCGCCAAACCGGTGGATCTTGTCTTCAATGGACGGACAATAGCGCGGGCCCTGCGCATCAATCGCGCCTGAGAATAACGGCGACCGATGAAGATTAGCCCGGATAATATCGTGGCTACGCGCATTTGTGCGCGTAATTGCGCAAAAGATCTGCGGGTTGAGGCGAGCCGCGTTCATTGGCGACATTGTCCAATGCTCACTGTCAGACGACTGCTCCTCCAACACAGACCAATCAATGGTCCTGCCATCCAACCGTGGAGGTGTGCCGGTCTTCAGCCTCGCCATCGGCAAGTCGGCATCGCGCATTTGGTCTGCGAGCTTCTGCGCCGCATTCTCGCCAATCCGGCCACCCTCGAAACGTTCTTCTCCGCGAAACAAAGTGCCGCCTAGAAACGTCCCGGTACACAGGATAACATGGGGAGCCCCTAGGGCCGTGCCGTCAGCCAGATTGAGGCCTTCCACACGGCCACCCGCCAAACGCAAGCTAGCTGCCTCGCCTTCGATCAGAGTGAGATCACCCTGAGTTTTAAGTTGCGCTTGAACAGAAGCCTTGAACAGTTTGCGATCCGCCTGAACCCGCGGGCCCCAGACTGCACTGCCCTTAGAGCGGTTGAGCATGCGGTAATGGATGGCGCCAGCATCAGCCGCTCGGCCAATCAGCCCGTCAAACGCGTCAACTTCGCGCACCAAATGACCTTTGCCCAACCCACCAATCGCCGGGTTGCAGCTCATTGCACCAATGGCGTCGAGCTCAAAATTCACCAGACCGACACGCGCACCCATCCGCGCAGCCACCGCTGCAGCTTCAACACCCGCGTGTCCGCCGCCAATAACGAGAATATCGAACTTTTGCATAAGCCGGAGATAGGCAAGGTCATGCCCAGCGTCAAAGACAGATTACGGTGATCTCGGTCTCAAAATGAGAGTGTTTCACGTGAAACACCTACTTCCCGATACAAAACCGCCCGAAAAGCGCATCTAGCATGTCTTCGGTTGATGCTCGTCCGATCAACTTATCGAACGCCAAACGCACAACACGCAACTGCTCGCCGACCAATAGCGGGTCCTCGATTTGCTCGATGTCCTCACACGCATCGTAAGCCTCACCAATCAACGCGTGCTGCCGCGCGTTCAGCGCCACGTCTCCGGGTTTGGGCATCAATCCTTGCGCAAAATCGATCAGCCGCTCCAGCAAATCATCCATGCCCTCGCCTGTCTGCGCGGACAGCGATAATAATGCTGACTTTTTTGATCGCCGGTCTGCCACATCACATTGGGCATCAATTTCCCATGCTTCATCGGGGCCATCCCCTTCGGGGCCAAGCCAAAGAACCAGATCGGCAATATCTGTTTGTTGATGTGCCCGCTCTATACCGATTTGTTCGATAGCGTCCTCACTATCCAGACGGAGGCCCGCGGTATCGACAAATGTGAACGGGATACCCGCCAGAGCTACGGGTCTTTCCAAGACATCTCGAGTGGTTCCTGCGACCGGCGAAATAATTGCTGCATTATCGCGCAACAAGGCGTTGAACAGGGTCGATTTCCCGCTGTTGGGCGGCCCGGCGAGAACAACCCGGATACCATCTTTCAGCCTCTCTACCTTCGGGCGATCCAGCCAGGCTGATAACTCTTCCCGAAGGTTGCTCGCGTGATCGATGAATTCTTGCGGTAACGCAGCCACATCATCTTCGTCGGAAAAATCCAAAACCGCTTCGACATGCGCAGACAGCTGTAAAACCGTCTCGCGCCAAGTTGTCACTTGGGTGGAAAACGCCCCCCCGACCAAGGCCATCGCCGACCGGCGTTGCAGCTCGGTTTCTGCGCTAAGGAGGTCGGCGAGCCCTTCGGCCTCTGCCAAGTCCATTCGGCCATTGGCAAATGACCGCCGGGTAAACTCTCCTGGCTCGGCTTTCCGTAAACCCGGGCACAATGCCAGGGCCTCCTCGACAGCTGTGATAACCGCCCTACCCCCGTGCAAATGCAGTTCCGCTGTATCTTCGCCAGTTGCCGTTCGCGGGCCGGGCAACCATAGAACCAGCGCTTCGTCCAGAACCATGCCCGCGCTGTCCACCAAGCGGCGAACGCTTGCGCGACGCGGCTGTGGTAAGGCTCCGGATAGCTTTTCCAGTGCTGCGCCTGCAGACGGGCCGCTGACACGAATTACCGCTATGCCAGCCGGAGGTGCTCCGCTTGAAAGAGCGTAGATTGTATCCATCACGCCCTTCTGGGGTAAATTAGTCTGATTTGGTAGATTTGCCGGACGAAGTGGCAGCTGACGCCGCGCCCTCTACGAAGTTTTGGAATAGTTTGAAGCCAACTTGGCCCATCGGAGCCAATTGCTTGGCAAATTGCTGGAGTTGTTCAGGGTTACTAACGCCCTTCATCGCCTTTGTGACCGTCTCGACATAGACGTCGTTCGCTTTCCCGACATCTGGCAACCCCAAGAACGACCGTGCCTCCTCCGGTGAGCAATCGATTTCGACTTGGACTTTCATTGCGGCTCTCCCTGCGGCTAAACGATGCCATATCTTGCCTGCCATAATGATCATATGGCCAAGTAAGTCCACAAGAGTTAGGTTGTTTTGCCGTAATTCCAAGGTTTAGCCGGAAACAAGGATCATCATTGATGTTCGTCGCACCTCGATACCTCGTCCCCGCTGGACTGATCATTCTCACTATCGCAACTGCAATTTACCCTTTGACGAGAGGGGCGCTGTGGCTTTTGATACCCCTTACGGTGGTTGCACTGTGGGATTTCTTCCAGACCCGCCACTCCCTCAGACGCAATTACCCGCTGGTAGCGCGTGTCCGCTGGATCATGGAAGAACTACGGCCGTTTGCGCAGGCCTATGTGGTGGAAAGCGATCTGGAGGGCCGGCCGTTTAGCCATCAGGCGCGCGCACTTGTATATGCCAGAGCCAAAGGTGATCTCGATTCCCACCCAATGGGCACAGAGCTTGACGTCTATTCTGACGAATATGAATGGCTCAGCCATTCGGTTTTACCGAATGACCAAGCTCCGAAAGAATGGCGGGTCGCCGTGGGGTCCGAAGGAGCGCGGCCCTATCAGTCATCGCTGCTCAATATCTCCGCGATGAGCTTCGGCTCCCTATCGGCCCGGGCCATTGAAGCGCTGAACTATGGTGCGCAACAAGGCAGCTTCGCCCATAATACCGGTGAAGGCAGCATCAGCCGCTACCACCGTGCGCATGGCGGAGATTTAATTTGGGAAATCGGTAGCGGGTATTTTGGATGTCGCGCTGTTGATGGCGGGTTTGATTCCCAGCGCTTCGCTGACAATGCACAAGATGATCAGGTCAAAATGATCGAGATCAAACTGAGCCAAGGCGCAAAGCCGGGCCATGGCGGAGTCCTTCCCGGTAAGAAAGTCACGCCAGAAATTGCTGAGGCTCGCGGTATCCCTGTCGGCGAGGATTGCCTATCCCCCGCTGCGCATTCCGCGTTCAGCACACCGATTGAAATGCTCGAATGGATCGCGTCATTGCGCGAAATGAGCGGCGGCAAGCCGGTTGGCATCAAGCTTTGCGTCGGCCAACCTCACGAAGTCTTTGCCATCACCAAGGCCATGTTAAACACAGGGATAACGCCCGATTTCATCACGGTGGACGGGGCAGAAGGTGGCACAGGCGCAGCCCCGCTAGAATTCTCAAACTCTGTAGGAATGCCGCTGCGCGAAGGGTTAATTTTCGTCCGCAACGCGTTGGTTGGAACCGACCTTAAAGATCGCGTCAAAATAGCTGCCTCGGGCAAAATCCACTCAGGCGCGCAAATGGCCAAGGCGTTTGCGCTTGGCGCAGACTGGTGCAACGCCGCCCGCCCCTTCATGTTTGCGCTTGGCTGCGTTCAGTCAATGGAATGCCATACCGGCAATTGCCCAAGCGGTGTCGCAACGCAAAAAGCATGGCGTCAAAAGGGTCTTATCGTTGATGACAAGGGGCCAAGAGTCGCCCGTTTTCACGATCAGACTATACACAGTTTGCGCGAAATAGTGGTCGCTATGGGCTTAGAGACACCGTGGGATATCGGCGCACATGATATGCGAGAACGGCTCAACGGGGCAAAATCCAAAGCAGTGGATGCTATCTATGAATTCGCAAAACCTGGCCAATTGCTCAGCGACCCGGACAGTCTGAAAATTGCCCAACATTGGAATGTCGCCAGCGCTGAGAGTTTCAGGAGAGTATCATGACAAACGCATCCCATCATCTCGCCGCTTGGCACAGGATTGCCGAAAATGGTAGCAGCCCGGAGGCATTGGCTACGATCATCGCCGATGAGTGTGTTTTTCATTCGCCCGTCGTTCACACACCCCAGGCAGGCAAAGCAAAAGTAATTGCGTATCTTTCAGCCGCGGGTCAGACATTTGCCAACACCGGGTTTGAATATGTCCGCGACATTACCGACGGCCCGCATGCAATCTTGGAATTCACCTCAAATCTTGATGGGATCCAGCTCAACGGGATCGATATGATCACCTTTAACGATCAGGGAAAGATCATTGATTTCAAAGTCATGGTAAGGCCGCTTAAGGCCGTCAACAAGATCTGGGAAATGATGGGCGCCCAACTTGAGCGTGATAAAAAAGCAGCCGGCTAAACCCTCAATTAAGAGCAGCAAAATTGAGAATGATACGCTTTAGCTGATCATTCAGCCCGCTCGGCAATTGTTCTTCAAGGCTCGCGCGGCGATCTTCAATTTTGTCAACCAAACGGATATGCCGCATCAGCCAATCGGGACATCCGCGCTCTTCAGCGGCAACATCTTCGAGCACTGACAGACCGCTATGGCGCGGATCAGTACTGATCCGCCGCATTACCCATAACAAATCAGCTTCTTCCCCTTCCAAAAGTTGGAGGAAGTTTCGCCCGTTATAAACAAGCAAGCCGGTAATCCCGCGCTCTTCATTGTTCCGTTCGCACGATTCAATAATACCCTTGAGATCATCACGCTCAAGACCGGGGGCTGTGCTGACATAGAGGTACTGGCGAAGCATGGTTCGTCCTTAGCGAAAGAATGCTCTGAAACAAGGGGCCGGTGCTCGCCTCTGCAGGTTCGCACCCACCCTCTCATCACTGGTTCATGGTATCGAAGAAATCTTCGTTGGTTTTGGAATCTTTCATCTTGTCGAGCAAGAACTCCATCGCATCGATCGTTCCCATCTGCATGAGGATGCGGCGCAGCACCCACATTTTAGACAGCTTGTCCTTCTCGACCAGAAGCTCTTCCTTACGGGTGCCAGACTTACCAACATCCAATGCTGGGAAGATCCGTTTATCGGCAACCTTACGGTCCAGAACGATTTCGGAGTTACCCGTGCCTTTGAACTCTTCAAAGATCACTTCATCCATCCGGCTGCCAGTATCGATCAGCGCGGTTGCAATGATCGACAGAGAACCACCCTCTTCAATATTACGCGCAGCACCGAAGAAGCGCTTCGGACGCTGGAGCGCATTCGCATCGACACCGCCAGTAAGGACTTTACCGGAGCTTGGTACGACCGTGTTGTAGGCCCGGCCCAAACGGGTAATGGAATCGAGCAAGATCACGACATCGCGCTTATGCTCGACCAATCGCTTCGCTTTTTCGATAACCATTTCAGCAACTTGAACGTGCCGAGTTGCAGGTTCGTCAAAGGTGGAAGAAATGACTTCGCCTTTCACGCTGCGCTGCATGTCTGTCACTTCTTCAGGACGTTCATCGACCAGTAGAACCAACAGGAAGACCTCTGGATGATTATCCGTGATCGCTTTGGCAATATTCTGCAAAAGGACAGTTTTACCGGTCCGCGGCGGTGCAACAATCAGTGCCCGCTGGCCTTTACCCTGTGGTGAAATGATATCGATCACTCGGGCTGATTTGTCTTTTACGGTGGGATCAAGCGTATCAAGCGACAATTTCTGCTCTGGATAGAGCGGTGTCAGATTGTCAAAATTGGTCCGCATCCGGACTTGGTCAGGATCTTCAAAGTTGACAGTCGTCAGTTTCGTAATCGCAAAATACCGTTCACCCTCTTTCGGTGCGCGAATTTCGCCTTCTACGGTGTCACCGGTGCGCAAACCCCATTTGCGAACTTGATTGGGCGAAACATAAATATCGTCCGGACCTGCAAGATAATTCGCTTCGGGGCTGCGAAGAAAGCCAAAGCCGTCTTGCAGGACTTCGATGGTACCGATCCCCATAATATCTGCGGTATATTCTTCATCTTCAGCCAACTCGCGCAGAATGCAGAACATCAAATCCTGCCGGCGCATCGTAGATGCACCTTCCACACCGAGTTCTTCGGCCATACTGACAAGCTCAGCCGGAGCTTTCAGTTTCAAATCTTTAAGATGCATGTCGAGTGTCTTTCAAAACCCATATCGGGTGTATTAGAATGTAGCTTGGCCAGTCTATCGGGCTTGGTGAAAGCAGACTGGGATTGCATCAAGCAATCCTTGACCGTTGACCGAGGAATTAGGCGCGGCTGTTTCCCGCGTCAATCTGTTTGCGAAACTAGAACGGTTTTACCACGACCAGAATTACGATGATGGCCGCCAATATTCCGGGAACTTCATTGGCCAAACGCAGCGCTTTACCTTGCATCGGACGTTCTCCGCGCGCCAGCTTTTTGGCATAAGCGGCAAGCCAGCCGTGATAACCCGACAGGATAATCACCAGCAGAAACTTTGCATGAAACCAGCCTTGTGTGTGTGCTTGTACGGCTGACATCAACGCCAAACCCAGTACCCAAACAACAATGATCGAAGGCAACAAGATGATTTTCAGCAGTTTTTGCTCACGGCTGGTCCACAGCGCATCCATCTCTGATCCGGGCGCACCATCTTCCTGATGATACACAAAGAAGCGCGGCAGCATAAACAAGCCCGCCATCCAGAAGATCACGAATATGAGATGGCCGGCCTTCAGCCAAGGATAGATCGGGAGGAGAATTTCTTGCATGATTATCCCCTACCGCAAATCATTGGTGAAATCACCCCTGCCATCCGCGAATTATCGCAACCAGTTCTTCCACATGTGCGATTGGCGTGAACTGCCCGATCCCATGCCCCAGATTGAACACATGGGGCCGGTCACCAAATGCTTCGAGAATGCGTTTTGCGGCTTTTTCCAAAGCTGGCCCGCCCGATAATAACATCAGTGGATCCAGATTGCCTTGAACAGGGAGAGAGTCTGGCAAGGCTTTGGCAGCCCATAAAGGATCGATAGTTTCATCAAGACCCGCAGCGTTCACACCCGTTTCGCGGATATAGGCAGGTAATTTTTCACCGGCGCCTTTTGGAAAACCGATGACCGGCACATCCGGGCATCGCTCGGCCAAGGCAGCAACAATCTTTGCATTGGGTGCAATCACCCATCTTTCAAATTCAGTTGGGGCAAGACTTCCGGACCAACTGTCAAACAGCTGAACCGCTTCCGCGCCTGCGTTAATCTGGCCAACCAGATATTCGATGGTCAGATCAGCGATAGCATCAATGATTTCACCAAACGCTTCCGGGTTTTGATACGCCATTGCTCGTGTCTGATGTTGATCACGGCTCCCCTCACCGGCGACCATATAGGTGGCTACTGTCCAGGGTGACCCTGCAAAGCCCAGCAAGGTAGTTTCAGGGCCCAAACGCTCCCTCACCTTCGTAACGGTGCTGTAAATCGGGGAAAGGCGCTCTGGCACCGCTTCCAAGCTGCTCAGGGCATGATCAACCAATGTCGGGGAGAGCTTAGGGCCCTCGCCAGCCAAAAACTCCAGCTTCTGACCCATCGCATAGGGAATAATCAAAATATCGGAAAACAGAATGGCACCGTCAAAACCAAACCGGTCGATCGGTTGAACGGTTACTTCCGCCGCAGCGTCAGAATCGTAAACCAGTTCCAGAAAGCCGCCCTTATCGGCCCGTAATGCGCGATATTCAGGCAAATAGCGCCCAGCCTGACGCATAAGCCAAAGGGGTATGTGATCGCTGCGCTGACCGCGCATTGTGTCGAGAAGAATTCCGGGCATGAGGGCCTTCTTACTAAATAATATAAGTATTTAAATAGGATGATGGAGTATGTTGGCCCTGTGGATATCGGGGATTGCGCCGCCATGCCTGATTTATCCCAGAGCACAACAGGTTTTTGCCAAGGCGAATCCCAGCTTCTCCGCGTCAACGATTAGATATCCACGTTGTCCCCAGCCTGTCTAAAACCATAGAAGCTTGTCCAAAAATCATCTTGGAAATGACTCGGATTGGGCATGGAAAGTGCGCTGGAACTTGTCGTCAGGATTATCCCGTGGTTTATGCTGGGTTTCATCCACAGCCTGCCGCCCGGTTATATTCCACCGAAAGTATCGCCCAACATATGAGCCGTCTTCACCTTCACCTTGTGTCAGATTCCACCGGCGAAACATTGGAAATGGTCGCGAAAGCCGCGCTTGCCCAATTTGAAGACGCCGACATTATACGGCATTTCTGGCCAATGGTCAGGTCCCGGCAGCATCTTGACCGGATTGTTCCCCAATTGGCCGAAAATCCGGGTCTCGTATTGTTCACGCTGGTTAATCCAGAGACCCGCGAGCGGCTGGAAGATCATTGCCGCCAACTAAGCCTTCCAGCGGTACCCGCCCTCGATGCGGTGACCGCCGCGTTGGAGGATCAGCTTGGCCAAGCCGCGCATGGCCGGCCCGGCCGGCAACACTTGATGGACGATGCCTATTTCAAGCGCGTCGACGCTATCCATTACACAATCGCCCATGATGACGGGGTCGGTTGGGAAAATTGGGAAGAGGCAGATATCGTCTTGGCCGGCGTATCACGCTCATCCAAAACACCCACCAGCATTTATCTCGCTAACCGCGGCTTTAAAACGGCCAATATACCGCTGGTTATAGAAAGCCCGCCGCCTGATGTGTTGTATAAACTTCGCAAGCCGCTTGTGGTTGGGCTGACGACTGCGCCAGAACGTTTGGTTCAAATTCGCCGGAACCGGTTGTTGAGTTTGAACGAGCAAACGGAAACATCCTACGTCAATGATGACCGGGTCCGCGAGGAAGTGAAGTTTGCCCGCCGGATGTTTGCCGATAATGGCTGGCCAGTGATTGATGTAACCCGCCGTTCCATTGAAGAGACCGCGGCTGCCGTTATCAATCTCGTGGGTGAACGGGAACGCAGGGATACGCCGCCTAAAGTCGGACCCAAGCCAATATGATTATCCTCGCTTCAAAAAGCGCTAGCCGTAAAGCAATGCTCGACGCCGCGGGCGTCGCTTATCAAGCTGTTCCAGCGGATATTGACGAGCGCGGCATTGAAACAAATATGGCGGGAGAGACATCCGCCCATATTGCATCGGGTTTGGCGGTGGCTAAGGCCCGCGCTGTGTCGGCGCTCTATCCCGACGGGTTGGTACTCGGAAGCGATTCCTTGGTGGTGGTGGATGGCAAACGGTTTAATAAGCCGGTTAGCCGGGACAACGCGGCTGAACATTTGCGTTTCTTCTCTGGCAAAGTGATGGAGCTGCATAGCGGTGCCGCCCTGGTCCGTTCAGGCGATGTGGTGTGGCAGACCGCCGCCGCGGCGCGGCTCTATGTCCGCCCATTGTCGGAGGGTTTCATTCAGTCCTATCTGGACGCAGAATGGCCCGAAGTATCCTATTGTGTCGGCGCGTTTCGGATAGAGGCAATGGGGGTCCAGTTGTTCGACCGTATCGAAGGTGATCAATTTACCGTTCTGGGAATGCCGTTACTGGCTGTATTGGGCGCGCTGCGCGACCAAGATGTGCTGCCAGCATGACTATACCAAGCGCGGACAAACTGTATGCCGAAGTCATCGGCGATCCGATCGCTCAGTCCAAATCTCCGCTTATTCATGGATTTTGGCTGGAAAAATGCGGGCTGGATGCCGCCTATGACAAAACCCGCGTGGCTCCAGATGGTCTTGCAGACTATCTGACAGAACGCAAAGCGGACAAGAACTGGCGTGGTTGCAATGTCACAATGCCGCATAAGCAAGCGATCGTCCCCCTTCTTGATCAGCTCACTCCGCTGGCTCAGCGGATCGGGGCGGTCAATACCGTGATCAGGCAAGAAGATGGATCGTTGTTAGGTCACAACACCGATGTTGGCGGCTTTCTTGAACCGCTACAAAGCCATCTGTCGCAGGACTATCTGTTTCGAATGGCCCGTATCTTAGGCACGGGCGGCGCTGCCAGAGCGTTGGTAACCGGACTTTCTGATCAGGGTATGGTTATCGTTCTGGCAGGGCGCAATGTCCAAAAGGCAGCAGCCATGCTTGAAGAGCAAGCAAAGGGTGGTGACCATCACAGCGTCGCTTTATCGCATTTTTCCGGGCCAACAGACTTTGCATTTGATGACCGCGAAGGGTGTTTGGATGTGATCGTTAATGCGAGCCCTTTGGGAATGCGAGGCCAACCCCCTTTAGCATTTGATTTCAGCCATGCACCGCCCGGTAGTATCGTCTATGATATCGTGACCGATCCCGTCGAAACCCGGTTTCTTCAAGATGCCAAGGCCGCAGGATTTGAGACTATTGACGGGTTAGCGATGCTGATTGGTCAAGCTGCCGAAGCCTTTGCGCTGTTTTTTGATCAACCTCCACCCAGAGGATTCGATACCGATTTGCGAAAAAGGTTGATGGAATGAGCGTTCAAAACCAGCCTCGAATTATTGGTCTAACCGGCTCGATTGGTATGGGTAAATCCACTATCGCTGAAATGTTTGCCAGTGCCGGTGTGCCCGTATTTGATGCAGATGCGGAAGTCCGCGCAATGCAGGTGCCGCAAGGTGATTTGTTGGAGGCTATTGAAGCGGCTTTTCCGGGCAGCACTGGCCCGGCAGGTGTCGACCGCGATGCCTTGGGGCAGCAGGTTTTTGCCGATCCAGAGGCCTTGGCCCGGCTAGAGGCGATTATGCACCCCGCAGTGGCCCAGAAGCGCGAGACATTTCTGTCGGAGAATAGCGGAACGTCGCTCGTGGTGTTTGATATACCTTTGCTGTTTGAAAAGGGCGGACATAGTCTGGTCGATCACATTGTGGTGGTGTCGGCCCCGGCGGATGTCCAGCGCGCAAGAGTGCTTGCCCGCCCGCACATGACGACGGAAAAGTTTGAACATATTCTTTCGCTGCAAATGCCCGATGCGGAAAAACGCGCACAGGCTGATTTCGTGATCGATACCTCCTGCACATTGGCCGAAACACAAACCCAGGTTGAACGGCTGATTGAGACATTGGCGGGTAAGACGCTGTAAAAAGGCGTCGATCACCCCTTGCTTAAAGCAGGTTTGCGTCCGATATTGAATCCAATGCGAGAGATTGTTTTCGATACCGAAACTACTGGCTTCGATCCCAAAAACGGGGACCGGATGGTCGAGATGGGCTGTGTCGAGATGGTCAACCGGGTTGAAACCGGGGCTACCTATCACGCCTATTACAATCCGGAACGCGACATGCCGGCCGCTGCGGAAGGTGTTCACGGCCTATCTAGCGCGTTTCTGTCAGATAAACCTTTGTTTCGCGATACGGCTGCGGAATTGCTCGATTTTATCGGCGATGCACCGCTTGTCGCGCATAATGCCAGCTTTGATTTTGGTTTCTTGAACAACGAGCTGGAGATCGCTGGTTTGGCCACAGTGTCGCTTGACCGGATGGTCGATACGGTGGCGATTGCCCGTAAAAAGCACCCTGGCGCCAAGAATTCGCTCGACGCGTTGTGTTCGCGGTATGGGGTCGATCGTAGCCACCGGGTTAAACACGGCGCGCTGTTGGATGCTGAGCTGTTGGCGCAAGTTTATGTTGAGCTGTTGGGTGGCCGGCAAATCGGCCTTGAATTAGCGGCTGACGCGCCCGCAGAAGCTGCCGAAGCCCCGATCGTGCAAAGCCAAGTTTTGCGAAAGACGGTTAGAGAGCCCCGCCCGCATGTCGCATCGGCAGAAGAAATGGCCCGGCATCAAGAGTTTTTAAAGCAGATCCAGTCACCCCTTTGGGGAAGCTGAACAGAACGATTATAAGACCACCATCCTAAAGGAGAAAACGACAATGGATATTCGCGTTTCAGGCCACCAAGTTGAAACCGGTGCTGCATTGCAGGATCATGCCGCTGACCGCCTGAATGCTATTGTCGAAAAGTACTTTGGACGCGCAATATCTTCCCATGTGACGCTGGGAAAGGCGCCCGCGGGGGCCTTTAGCTGCGACATCGTTACGCATGTGATGCATGGGTTAACGGTCAAAGGTCATGCAGAAGCGCATGACGCGCATCAGTCTGTCGACAAGGCTGCTGCTAAGATTGAAAAGCAAATCCGGCGTTACAAACGGCGCATCAAGGATCGCCACGAACAAGCGGCGCATGCAGTGAAAGAGGAGGAAGCTGCCTACACCATTTTTGCAGCGGACGAGCCAGAGCAGGAAGAAGAAGCACCGGACGCACCACCTATCATTGCTGAAACGAAGGTCGATATTCCCGAATCGACTGTGGCCGACGCAGTTATGATGCTGGATTTGCGTGATACGAATGCACTATTCTTCAAAAATGCTGGCACTGGGCGGCATAATATGGTTTATCGCCGCCAAGATGGTTCGATCGGATGGGTTGAACCAAGCTAGGACTCCGCAGCGACCCTCACGCTGACGAGAGCCAACCGCAGGATTTCGCTAGAGCGGGTCGGTATTTCGATCCGCTTTTCAGACGCCATAAATTGGTGCGGTACCCCCTTTTGTTTGAAGTAACTGACCAATGCTGGATGCAAATTTTAGACTGAAACCCGACGCCGTGGGCATTACGGAAGCTGGCACCAAGGCCGATGTTCTTGATGCGTTGGCTGAGAAATTTTCCGCGATCTATGATGTTGATCGATTGGCTGTTTTAGAAGCGCTGCAGGAACGTGAGGCGTTAGGCAGCACTGGTTTCGGCCGCGGCGTTGCCATCCCGCACGCACGGATTACCGGCATTACCCGTCCGGTTTCCGTTGTTTTGCGACTCAAATCTGCAATTGATTTTACTGCTGCTGACGGGATGCCGGTTGACCTTGTATTCGGGCTGCTGTCACCTGAAGGTTCGGGTGTTGCGCACTTGCATGCACTGGCTGCCATTTCGCGTCTTGTCCGCGATGACACCATGCATGAAGCGCTGAGCAACGCCGCAAATGGTGAGGAGCTATATGCCATGATTACCAATGTGACGGATCGTGACGCCGCGTAAGTCAGCCAGCGATGACGGGGCCAAAGTGCCCGGCGCACAATCGCATTTCCGTGCTTTGGAGCGATTATACCAGTCGGCACCAGTGAACCAATTGTTCGATTCGACGCTTAAAATCACCGAAGAAGGCCGCTCACGGCTGGAGTTTCAGGTTACGGAGCAGGCCTATCATGCAGCTGGTGCGGCTCATGGTACCATTTATTTCAAGATGCTCGATGATGCTGCCTTCTATGCGGCCAACACTTTGGTCACAGACCGCTTTTTATTGACGACCTCTTTCAATTTGCACTTCACCAAGCCGGTTAAAGAGGGGCGCGTTATCGCAGAGGGCCATTGGGTCAGCGGTAAACGGCGAGTATTTGTCGCAGAATCCCGCCTGATAGACGAAGAAGGCGACGAGATAGGCCGTGGCACCGGCACATTCATGCGGTCTCACATTCCGCTATCCGGACTGCCTGGCTATAGCGACGGATAATAGTGACATGGGCTGTTATGACTGATCGCCTACCCACACATATAGAAGTTTCAGGTTTGATCCTCGCGGTGCAGAATGCGGGGGGCTTCGCCACCGTCCTGGCCAAGGGCGAGCGCGATGCCGGTACGCTGCTAATTGTAACATTGGGCCGAGGCGGGCCTGACCGTCTTTATGAGCGGATGCCGCAATTGGATGGTTCGCGGCCATTCACGGTTACGCGGGAACAGGACATCGATAACCCTTTAAAATTTAACGAATATTTAACCAAACGCCGCCAACAGGACCCGGATATTTGGATTGTGGAGCTGGATATCGCGGATGCAGAACGCTTTGCCGCACTGCAGCATAAATAGATTGACTCGCATTCATTTGTAACTATTTGACCCCACGAACTTCCGATGCGCAGGCGGCGGAATGGCATTCGGCCATTATGTTAGCACGCAGACGGGGGACGGCCGGCAGGCCATATTTTTGGACCCTTCTTTAATTTGACTACCCCTTCAGGTCCCGCCTGCGCCAGTGCTCGTTCACCGCATAATGTTGTATTTTCATGGCTCGTAAGACCCATTTTGCAGGTTTTGTCGCAATCGCAGCGACAGCTACTATTGCTTTCGCCAGTGCAGAAATGTCTGGCGCCAACGCCCAAGAAGGCGTTGAAACAGAGATTCCCGTTCCTGCCGGCCAGACCGAAATTGCGCCGGTAACAGTGACTGATGAAATCGTTCCGGTTTTCGTATCCCAACCCGTGGTTCAGCCGATACCGGAAGAACCAGAAGAGACCATCACCGCGCCTTCCGACGCTTCGTCGTTGCGTGCGCTGATTGCTGAAACTGACATCTCCGGTGACCTTTCCCGCGAAATGCAATGTCTTGCTGGTACCATCTATTTTGAAGCCCGCGGCGAGCCATTGGCGGGTCAGTTGGCTGTCGCACAAGTTGTGATCAACCGCGCTGAATCCAGCCGCTTCCCGTCAAGTTATTGCGGCGTAGTGTATCAGCGCTCCCAATTCTCATTCGTCCGGAACGGCTCCATGCCGCGTATCCGCGAACAGACCAAAGCCTGGAAACGGGCAAAGGCTATCGCTCGGATTGCCCATGAAGGCCATTGGGAAAGCGAAGCGCAAGACTCGCTCTATTTCCACGCAAAATATGTGTCACCGCGTTGGAGCCGGAGCAAGACGCGCCGGGCGACCATCAACACACATATTTTCTACCGCTAATCGGCGGACCTTATGAAATTGAAAGCCCTCGCCTGAAATGGCGGGGGCTTTTTCTATGGGGTGGATATTTCCACCCACACTGGTGTGTGATCGCTTGCCTTTTCGCGGCCGCGATATTCACGGTCGACACCAACGGCGGTCATTCGATCTGCCAGTTCCGGAGTGAGCAATAGGTGGTCGATCCGAAAGCCGTGATCCCGCTGCCATGCGCCTGCCTGGTAGTCCCAATAGGTCCAAACGCCGCCACGCGGATTCAGCGTCCGAACCGCATCGGTCCACCCATCAGCGAGTAACCGGGCGTAGGCATCTCTGGATTCGGGTTGCATCAGCGCGTCGGATTCCATCGCCTTGGACGCCCAAACATCGTCATCTTCAGGGATGACATTATAATCACCCACAATCGCACAAGGGATTTCCAGCGCTGACAGTTCCTGCATCCGAGCGCGGAGGCGTTTCATCCATGCGATCTTGTAATCAAATTTAGGGCCTGGCAGCGGATTGCCATTGGGCAAGTAGATACACGCAATCCGAACGCCATTGACGTCAGCCTCAAGATAGCGGGCCTGCTCATCCTCAGGGTCGCCCGGTAGTCCGCGCTGTGTTTCCACCGGTTCCACGCCGTCCGCTAATATAGCGACGCCATTGAAGCTTTTTTGACCGTGCCAGATGGCTTTATAGCCAATCTTTTCAAATTCTTCGGCCGGGAAACCCGCATCCTGGCTTTTGACTTCTTGCAAACAGGCCACTTTCGGGCGCGTTTCATCCAACCATTCGAGCAAGCGCGGCAAACGCGCCTTCACCCCGTTAATATTGTAAGTGGCGATCCGCACTAGATGCCGAAGCTCGATCCGCAGCCGCAACCTGCCGCAGCGTTAGGATTTTCAACGCGAAACGCCGCGCCGCCCAGCGATTCGACAAAATCTACTACGCTGCCATTCACCAGATCGAGACTGAGCGGATCAACCACCAGCTGGACACCGCTGGTTTCGCTCACCGAATCGTCCCCATCCGCTTGGTCGGCCAAATCAAACTTATATTGGAAGCCGGAGCATCCCCCGCCTTCAACCGATAGGCGTAAAATCGCAGGCTTTGATTGCTTATCTGCAATCCATGCCACGCGTTTTGCGGCAGATTCGGTCAATGTCAGCATTTGTCCCATGCCTGCTATGTAGGGAGTCCTGGAGCATGGCTCAAGCGGTCTGAATGTAGTTTCGCATTGCTTCCGCTTCTAGCTCAACCTCGTCCATCCGGGACTTCACCAAATCGCCAATCGAGATAAACCCGCACATATGGCCCTGATCGACCACTGGCAGGTGGCGGATTCGGCGGCGTGTCATCATGGCCAGTGCATCATCGACCTTTGCGCCTGCGTCGACCGTGATTGCGGGCGCTGTCATGACCTCCCCCACGCGTTTGTCCAGACAAGCCGAGCCTTCTTCTGCCATCCGGTAAATCACGTCGCGCTCCGAGAAAATCCCGGCCAGTGAGCCTGCTTTCATTACCGGAAGCGCGCCGATTCGTTTGCCCGCTAATACAGCGATAGTGTCACGCACCAGATCATTGACGTCACAGGTAATAACATCCCCCGCGCTGCGATCTTCAATCAGTTTAGAAATATCCATCTCTACTCCCTCCTTTCGCGCTGCGCAGGATGCCATGAAATCGCGCTGTTGGCGAATCCGCACGGTCTGTTGCAAGAAAAGCAGCCCATTGGGCCATTGCCAGAGCGTTTCTGGCAGAGCATGGAGGGGGATATGATACCAAAATCTCCCTTGGATGACCCAGAAACCGCTGCTTATGCGTGGGCACGGTATAAACGCTTGATGCGTTTCATGCTGTTTGTGACCATTGGTGTAGTGATCATCGCCATCGCATTGCTGTATGATGGCGAGAGCGAAGCGACGGTTCACTTCTACATCGCTACTGCTCTGGGTATCGGGTTTATGATGTTACTGACAGCGGCGTTGATGGGGCTGGTATTCCTATCCAGCGGCACCGGTCATGATGAATCGGTAAGCGATCTGATGGATGACGACCACTGGGACGACACCGATAAATGATCCTGCCCAGCGTTATTCTGCCGGCTGCCCGCGCAATCTGAATTCCTCCACCGGTTCACCGCCAATCAGATGCTGCTGAATGATCCGCTCGAGCACGTCTTCTGTGCAGGAATGATACCAAATATTCTCTGGCCAAACGACAGCGATCGGGCCTGCGGCGCATATCTGTAAGCAGTCTGCCTTGGCCCGCTGTACGCCGCCTGTTCCGCCGTGCTGTTTCGGCCCGACCAGGCCAAGTTGCTTGAGGCGTTTCTTCAGATAATTCCACGACTGCCGACCGGCTTCTTCGCTGCAGCACTTTTGCTTTTCGGAGACAGCACACAGAAAGATCTGCCGCTCAATTGTTTCAGCGCCGATCTTTCTCATCGCGAGCTCAGCCCGGATCAGGTCCGCGTCATTTACCGGTGTGTCACTCATTCTGTGTCGGCGTCCTCGCCCAAATAGGTGTCGAGCCAGTCGAACACTGTATTGTGCCATTGCAAGGAGTTTTTCGCGCCCAGAACCCAGTGGTTTTCATCCGGGAACACCAACAGCTTTGCCGGAACATTTTGTTCCTGCAGCGCCGTGAAGCTTTGCAACCCTTGCGAATAGGGGACCCGGTAATCTTTCTCTCCGGTGATCACCAGCATTGGAGTTTGCCAGTTACTGACATGATTAACCGGATTCCATTTCTCATAATTCTCAGGGACTTCATTGTACGATCCGCCAAAATCCCAGCGCGGAAACCATAGCTCTTCGGTAGTATAATAGAAGCTGCGCATGTCGAATAAACCGTCATGCTGCACAAGACAGTTGAACCGGTCGGGCCATTTTCCGGCAATCCAGTTCATCATATAGCCGCCATAGGATGCGCCCATTGCGCATACTTTTTCACCATTGATCTGCGGATCTAGATCAAGCGCGGCAGCCAGTCCTTTTTGCAAGTCCTCAAGCGGTTTGCCGCCCCAGTCTTGATTGATCGAATCTGTGAAGGCTTGCCCGTAACCAGAGCTACCGTGGAAATCGACAGAGATAACCGCATAGCCTTGGCTCGCCACCACGCGGGGGTTCCATCTGCTTGACCATCCATCGTTAAAGCTGCCTTGCGGGCCGCCGTGAACATAGAGGATCGCAGGCATCGAAGCGTCGCCATTCTCCAACTTGGTAATCTGGCCCCAGACCGTCTCGTCATTGGCACCTTTGAAGTTGAAGCGCGTGGTCACGACCGAAGCACGCTCCCCAAGCAGAGATGTAGCGACATCGGTGAGAGGAGTCCCCTGCTGCCATCCTTTGGATAAATAGAGCTCGGATGGCCCTCCGATCGAATTGCGCGTGAACAGAAGACTGTCATTACCAATCGGCGTAACGCCGCCGATTCGGGCTTCGTTGCCAGCCATCAGATCGAGCCGTTCGACTGTTCCGGAACGCGGATCAATCTTGAAAGCAGGCGTGTCGAGGACATCTTGTGCGCCGGCGATGATCCAGCGCGAATCGCGTGTCCATGTCAGTGACCCGAAAGAACGGTCAAAATCACCTGTCAGCGCGCGCGCTGCGCCCGTTTCCACATCACGCAAGTGAATCACCAGGCGATCGGATTCGTAACCCGGCCGTTCCATCGCAGCGTAGGCAAGCCATTTTCCATCAGGTGATGGCGACGGCAATGTATCGGTTGCCAGGTTTTCAGCAGTCAAATTTTGCGGTGCCCCGCCGTCTAGCGTTGACCAATAGATGTCGACATTGGTTGATGTCGGTTCGGCTGCATTGGATTGGCGTGCGGCAAAGTAGATGCCTGTGCTGTCCGCGGACCACGCGATCTCTTCACCGCCGCCAAATGGCTTGGTCGGCGTATCGCCAACCAGGCCGGTTTCGGCGTTCTGGCCATCAACCGCAACGCCAGAGCTGGCCTTGCCATTGATTAGATCGAAGGCAAACAATCTGCTGAATGTGCCGGGTGTCTCCCACTGGTCCCAGTGGCGGAAAAAGCCATCCTCTGCATCATATAACCGTCCCGTACCTGGTCCCGGCAAATGGGCGGTGCCATCATTATCACAGCCGAAGGTTACGCAGTCCCGGCTGATATCCCCAAACAAGGCGATTTTGGACGTATCAGGCGATAGTTTAAAGCCATGCACATCAGCTTTAACGTTCGTGACCTGCATCGGTCCGGTCACATTGCCGTCTGCTTCCAATGCCGCGCGCCAGACTTGTGTCACCGCATCAGCAGAATCATCTGTGTCATTCGATGGACGGTCGGACAGAAAGTACAAAAAGCTGTCAGATCCAAATGTAAGATCATGGGCCGAGCCACCAAGGTCGATCACCACGGGATCACTACCGGTTCGGTTGAGGTCTTGCAGATAGATCGCGGTGTCGCTGTCCAGGGTCTTTGGATCCCTAGTGGTGACTGAATAGACCGCGAAACGGCCATCCGGCGTCACTGTCGGGGCGCTCAGACGCGGCATGGTGACTAAGTCGACAGCGCTCATCGGTGGATGTTCCGCCGTGTGATCGCCGTGATCCGCCAAAGCGGGAGTCGCTGTTACAAGCGCGAGCGTAGATGCAGCGAGGGAGGCTACCAGCCAGGTTTTTTTGATCATGTCGGGCAGAACTAAACGCTCACCCAAAAGGCGCAAGTGATATTGGTTTGGGGAGGCGGTCTTAGCTGCGCTTACCGGCAATCCGGTTGATTTCGTTCCGGACCATGGATTCGACCATGCCGGGCAGATTTTGGTCGAGCCATTCCGCCAGCATGGGGCGCAACATCTCCCGCACCATGCCTTCTAGCGAGGTTTCACCGCTTCGCACGATTTGCGGCGGTGTGCTGGGCTCGGATATCATCGCCAGCGCAGCCAGATTTTCTTGCATGGACGCACGTACAGCGTCCCCAATCAGCGGGCTTGAGAAATCTTCTTCTTCGCTGTCTGCATCATCTTCAAAGAAGGCTGCGGACCCTAGGTCGAGAACATCATCAGCCGTGTCATCGGTGGAGGCTTGCCCTTCATCTGAATCAACGCCCTTAGTCGTCCGTTTCTTGCGTTCAGTTTCAGCACTTGTGCGGTTGTCGCGCGCAATCACTTTCTTGATTGATTCAAGTATCTCTTCGACCGAAGCTTCACCATCTTGGCGCATGAATTACTTCCTCAACCCTGCAACCTGACCCTTATTGACCAGTTCCCGAGCGATCATCAATCGGCCCGATGGCAGGAATCTTCGCATCTGGCGCCGAAATGTCAACGGTTCGCGTGGAAATTGCTTCTGGTGTGGGATCGCGGTCCCAGTCCCAGATTTTGTTCTTTACGCGGTTATAATTGAGTGTGGGATCATACAACAGACCATCCCCCTCAAGGCCAAGGTCCCGGGCTTCCGCTTTCCCCATGGCTGCAAGCAGCGCGAAACCGGCCACATAGGCGTTGCGCCGCGCTGTCACCAATTGGACGCGCGCCGAAAGCAGTTCTTGCTCTGCATTGAGGATATCCAGAATGGTTCTGTTGCCAACGGTATTTTCAGCGCGAACACCCTCCAGACCGAGTTCTGCCGCAGCCACCGCACTTTGCGATGATTCGATAATCGCGTTCGCAGCAATCCAGCTGGAATATGACGCGCGAACCTGAGCGATGACATTGCGTTCAGTCGCGATCACCTGTTCCAACGCGCTTGAGGCTCTGGCCTGGGCTTGTCTTTGTTGCGCCGCGATCCGCCCGCCTTGGAAAATAGGTATGGTGAGGGAGACACCGGCATTGGCCGTTTTTTCACTCTGCGCAAAATTGCTGGAGGTTGGGCCGCCTAATGTGCCGTAGAAGTCATTGTAATCTCCGTTGGCGAACAACGAAACGGTCGGCAATCTGCCGGCACCGGCTGTTTTGACGTCAAAGCCGGCGGCTTCGGCATCTTCCTTGGCAGCAATAAGGTCGGGGTTGAATTCCAGCGCTGTATAGACCGCTTCTTGCGGATTATCCGGCAGTCCCGGCAGCGGGGGCGGGGGCTCCAACGCATCAGGAGCAGATCCTACCAGTTGGATGTACACTTCCCGCGCATTGATCAGATTCGCTTCAGCAGACCGTAGATCGCTCAGCGCCACGGCCAATCTGGATTGTGACTGCGCGATATCCGTCCGAGTGAGATCACCAATTTCAAACCTATCGCTCGTGGCTTCCAGATTGATAGTCAGGACTTCTACCTGATTTCGCGACAGGCCAACAATCGCCTCGTTACGAACGACATCCATATAAGCGGCAACGACCAGACTAAAGATGGACGATTCTGTCGCTCTCAATCTGGCTTGTCCGGCTGCGACGCGTTCTTTTGCCGCCTTTATGCCATTTTTGACGGCACCGCCGGTATAGACTGGAACACCCAAATCAATACCGGCCTGCAACGTTCGTGTAGGCGCGGTAAAACTGTTGGCGGAGCGGCGGAGGAATTCGATATGCTGAGCCGATGCACTTACCGTGGGTAAGCCGCCAGACTTCGCAATCGTCACCCCTTCATCCGTCGCGCGTTGGTTGGCCCGCGCAGCTTGTAATGTAGGGTTGGTTTTATAGGCGCCAACTAAGGCGTCCCGCAACGAATCTGCAGATGCAGGAGAAGCAATGGCAGCAGCACTCGCCATCAGCGCCAGCGTGATCGCCTTTGCTGATGTTCTTAGTCGCGGTGCCGTGCTGCCATTCATGCTTAGAAGCTCCAGCTTTTCTCGGTATCGAATTCAGAAAGACGCGGAATACCGATCTCAGCCAGCGGCAGCAGTGCCACGTCATCACCCGCTTTGCGCCCGGTAGCGAGGCGGGTTACACCTTGCTTGCTGACACCAGTCACAATTCGCCCATCAGCAGCCATTCGTTTGGCAAGTGGCTGGCCGATGCTTTCTACGGCACCGTCGATAAGAACCAGCGAATAGGTTGTGCGTTTAGGGCTGCTGGTGACCGCCTCCTCAGGTGAGATAACATCAACCTGGCCGACCAAGGGGCCAACCAATGCTGGCAAATATCCACTACCTGCGTCCACGACCAAAACAGTGTCACTGGCCTTTGGTTGTGCTTCTTCTAGGAGCATTCCATAAAATAACGGTGCCGCGATTTTCCGGCCATTTTCCAATGTGATTGCGCGATCAATATAAGCGGTACCCTGAGCATGGCCGGGGACATGATTTTCGCGCGGGACCAATAACATACGCTCCAAAACGAACTCGGCATTGACGCCGCTGGTCCGTAATTGACTGTCGACCATCGCGCGGCGGGAGGCTGCGGAACTGGCGGCCAGGGCGTCTGTTGGGGCGGTTTTGGTTGCAGTTACAGTCATGATTGCTCTTCAAATTTGATCGATAGCTGTATTACATCAATAATACAGTTGGTCAATCCAGTTGGCGATACCGGGGCTTTAGGCCCAACAGCGGCGGCGGCCAAGTGCTTTGACGCTGGCCCCCACCTCCGCCTATGGGGCAGGAAAGACGAGATGCAATCGACCGGTAGGAGTATGGATTCGATGAGTGACATGGTGATAATTACAGAAGATGATCTGATCGAAAGCGTGGCTGACGCGCTGCAATACATCTCCTATTATCATCCAATGGACTATATTCGTGCCTTGGGTGACGCATATGAAGCCGAACAGGGTCCTGCTGCTAAAGATGCAATTGCACAAATTCTTACGAATAGCCGGATGTGCGCCGAGGGGCACCGGCCGCTGTGTCAGGATACTGGCATTGTCAACGTGTTCGTCAAATGGGGCCAAAATTGCCGCCTTGATTCGAAGCTCAGCCTGCAAGAAGTCGTCGATGAAGGTGTGCGCAGGGCTTACACGCATCCTGAAAACAAGCTCCGTGCTTCGATCTTGGCCGATCCTGCATTCACTCGCCGCAATACGCGCGACAATACACCTTCGGTCTTGTCGGTCGAAATGGTGCCAGGTGATACCGTGTCGATCGACGTAGCCGCCAAGGGCGGTGGCAGCGAAAACAAATCAAAATTCAAAATGATGAATCCGTCAGATAATATCGTTGACTGGGTTCTCGATCAAATCCCGAGCATGGGCGCCGGCTGGTGTCCGCCTGGAATGCTGGGGATCGGTATTGGCGGTACGGCCGAGCATTGCGTTAAGCTTGCCAAACAGAGCTTGATGGACCCGATTGATATGGGCCAGCTCAAAAAACGCGGTGCGCAAAACGATATTGAACAACTGCGGATCGATATTTTTGACGCCGTCAATGCCCAGGGTGTCGGCGCTCAAGGGCTGGGCGGCCTGTCGACTGTTCTTGATGTGAAGATTTATGACGCACCGTGTCATGCGGCAGGCAAGCCAGTGGCGATGATCCCGAATTGCGCTGCGACCCGGCACGCCCATTTCACACTAGACGGATCTGGGCCGACCTATCTGGAGCAGCCGAAATTGGATGAATGGCCGGATGTGAACTGGCAGCCGGATAGCAGCGCAAAACGCGTCAATCTTGATACGTTGACACAAGCAGAGGTGGAAAGCTGGGAACACGGCGATCGTCTATTGCTGTCTGGCAAGATGCTGACAGGCCGCGACGCAGCGCATAAGCGTATCCAGGATATGTTGGCGAAAGGCGAAGAACTGCCCGTCAATTTCAAAGGTCGCGCCATCTATTACGTCGGTCCGGTCGATCCTGTAATGGGCGAAGCTGTCGGCCCTGCGGGTCCCACAACTGCTACGCGGATGGATAAATTCACCGAAATGATGCTTGATCAGGGCCTTTTGGCCATGATTGGCAAGGCGGAGAGAGGCGCTGATGCGGTTGATGTGATCAGCCGGTTCAAAGTGTCTTACCTCATGGCCACCGGCGGGGCAGCCTATTTGGTCAGCCGCGCTATTAAAGAGGCCAAAGTGGTGGGTTTTGAAGATCTTGGCATGGAAGCCATCTACGAGTTCACTGTCGAAAATATGCCGGTGACTGTGGCGGTCGATAGCGCTGGCAATAACGTCCACACTTTGGCCCCGGCGCGGTGGAAAGAGAAAATCGCCAAAGAAGGCTTGCTCGCCTGATCCAGGCTAAACGTGATCCAGACTGGGGCGTGTCAGCTCGACGAAGGACCGAAACTTTTCGACCGCTGTTCTGGTCTGACAGGGCCAAAGTGCATTAAAGAGAGCATAGATTATGGCTCTGGATTTCTCCTCAAGCGCCCCTGCCCGGGTGCCATTCCGCACCGTGTTGATCTCGATGTTGGGGATATGGCTATGCTATTTCCTGCTTACTACGTTGCGCGGCTCAATTGTGGGTCTCGATGCGGAGTTTGAGCTTCTATGGCGCCGGGGAATTGTCACACTTGCAGGGGTAAGTGTGACATTTGTTTTGTGGTTGCTGCTGCGGCTGCTCGATCGGCGGACGCTGTGGGTGAAAGCCTCCGCCGCCATTGTTTTGGCACTGCCTGCAGCGATCATTGTGGCGCAGGCCAACCAATTGATTTTTGCGTCTGTGCAACCGCAGGTCACTCAAAAAATCGCAAAAGAGCGCGGCGTTGGTTTGCGGCAAGATGAATCTGGCAATATCTTTATCGAAGTTCCCTCAAATGGGGAAAATTCGGGGCAAGGCGGCGCTGAAGAGGCGCCTCAGGAATTTATGATTCAACAAGCTTCCGGCTGGGAGCGATGGCGGTCAATTGTCGACATCGCAATCGGTCGCTATTTCTTGCTGTTAGCGTGGTGCTCTTTGTATTTCGCGTTATTGGCAGGCGCGCAGGCACAAGTCGCGGAGCGCCGCGAAAGCCGTTTCCGCAGGCAGGCCAAAGAAGCGGAATTGCGGTCGTTACGCTATCAAGTGAATCCGCACTTTCTGTTCAATTCGCTCAATTCACTGAGCGCTTTGGTGATGACCGGCAAAACTGACCGGGCAGAGAATATGATTCAAACCCTGTCGAACTTCTATCGCCATTCACTGGCTGATGAACCGACATCTGATGTCATCCTCGCTGACGAATTTGCCCTGCAGCAACATTACCTAGAGATCGAGGCTATTCGTTTTCCGGACCGCCTGAGATCAACGGTCCGTCTTCCAGCCGAGCTGGAAGATGCCAACATCCCGGGAATGATCTTGCAACCATTGATTGAAAACTCGGTGAAATATGCGGTTGCGCCGCTAAACCGGCCGGTTACGATCACCGTGGCTGCCCGGGAGGATTTTGGCAGATTGGCCATTACTGTCAGCGACGATGGGCCAGGAGCGCAGGAAAGTGCTGCGAAGCACGGCTTCGGTATTGGTTTGGCCAATGTAAGAGATCGGCTGGAGGCTAGGTTTGGCAAAGAAGCCAGTATCGCCGCAGGCCCGATTGAAGGCGGATATTCGACGGAGATCCGCGTTCCACTCAAGAAACGGGATGGTGTGGCATGACAGAGGCAGTGGCAGACACTCTGCGCACGTTGATCGTTGATGATGAGCCATTGGCTGTCGAGCGGATGCAAGTCATCTGTTCCAAGATCGCCGCATTGTCAGTCATCGGAACCGCAAATGACGGGGCCGCCGCGCTCCGGTTGATAGAAGCCCTTTCGCCTGATCTAATCCTATTGGATATGACTATGCCGGAAGTAGATGGCTTGTCGGTTGCACGCAAAGTGGCCAAACTCTCCAAACCCCCGGCAATTGTTTTTGTCACGGCCCATGATCATTTCGCAGTTGAAGCGTTTGATCTTGATGCCGTTGACTATGTCCTCAAACCGGTAGCGACCGAACGGCTGGAACGTGCCATCGAACGCGCATTGGCCCGCCGGGGTGTCCAAGAGGCCAAGGACAGCGAATGGCTAAGCGAGCTGTGGGTACCGCATCGCAGTGAATTGCTGCGAATAGAAGTGTCTCAAGTCAGCCAGATCGATGCAGAAAGAGACTACGTCCGCCTGCATGTCGGCGACCGTACCTATCTGTTGCTACAGACGATTGCCGGCCTGGAAAAACGATTGGATCCCGGCGAGTTTATCCGCATTCACCGCTCCACCATATTGCGGCGCGACAGTATTCGCGGATTGCGTCATGACGGGTTGGGTGTGTGGTCGGTAGAGCTTGGCGATGGAGAAGCATTACGCATCGGACGCACCTATCTGCCCAAAGTTAAAGCGATGGCCGGCCGCTAGCCTCCAAACACTGGGGCGATACCCCTTTGTAAAAAATAGCCCGAACCGGGGGACTGAACCAGTTCGGGCTATAACCCCGCACAGATTAAGCCTGCGCAGGAGGGGTATGACGATCGGTGATGCTCAACCGCCAATTTGATAGGGCGATGCTATCCGCCCAGGCGTTCTTCATTGACCACTACAGTCATTTGACTTGCCGCCTGCTTTTTGGCCGCGATGTAGCACTTCTGGGCATCGCTTGAGCGGATACGAGTGCCTAGCGTCTTGGTGTTCAAACCACACACCTCGCGAGCAGCATGATCAAGCCGCTTCTGAAGTGCCGCTTGACCCTGTGGACTAGCTAAATTGAGATCTCGATAGTCGACAGATTTGGTTTCAGCATATGCCGGTGTGGTCGCTGCCAGCGCAGCCATGGTTGCCAAACTGATCAGAGTCTTTTTCATAGTATACCTCCATTCGCGGGCCTTTCCGGTGAAGGGGATGAAAGGCTCATCGCGTAGTATTGAAATAGGGGAGGTGGGCGGCCGAAGCACCAACGGTTCGACTATCGAGCCAATGCCATCGACCGTTTGGCTTCTTTCAAGACAGACGCTGTACTTTGCCGGATAAACAACACTTGCGACCCGACGAAGGTTTCCGCACAACTGCCATATGTTAGCGATTGCAGTGATTTTTGTATTGGGAGTCGGGAATTTTGCGCTTCATAAAGCTGTTATGGAGAGCAATCATCCGATGACCCGTCAAATAGCCTGGCTCTCCAACCCTACTGGCCGGAAAATTGCCTTCGCGTTGGAATTCGGTGTGTTACTGGCCGCGTTGCTGTTGGCGGCGAATGGTTGGCCCAATCTGGTATGGGGTTATCTGGTTTATAGCGGGCTTAATGGTGTATCCGGATGGCTGATATTGGGAGGGCGAGTGTGAAGATCGGCGATAGGAACAGACTTTTCTGATGAACGCTCACACTATCTTTCACGTCAGTGATGTCCATTTCGGCGTCGAGAACCCGCGCGCCATCGATTGGTTTGCAGCGGCCGTGCATGCGGAGAAGCCAGACGTAGTGGTTTGCACCGGTGACTTGACGCAGCGGGCCACACACAAACAGTTTGATCAGGCGCGGCGGTTTTTTGAGAGTCTGGACACGCTGGTTACTTTGGAGCCGGGCAATCACGATATGCCATATTACAATTTGTGGGAGCGTTTTACACAGCCCTACAAGCGGTACGGCACTCTTGCAGAATTGGTGCGGGCCCCGGTTGCGTTGCCGCATTGCGTTTTCATTCCGCTCAAAACAACTGTCAGAATACAGCCTCGTTTCCCGTGGTCTGACGGATATGTCCGTAAAGAGGCATTGGCCGCAACGCTGGCTTCCTTGGAAACGCTAAAAGATGATGCGCGGTTAAAGATAGTGACGTGTCACCATCCATTATTGCCTGCCCAGCCGGATGATAAAAATCCGACTATCGGCGGGACTAACGCGTTCAATGCTATTGCCGAGGCTGGCGCGGATGCAATTTTGACAGGGCACGTCCATGTGCCGTTCGATCTGATGCGTGCTTACGGTAATAGGTCTGTGCGCATGATCGGGGCGGGTACATTATCCACTCGTTTGCGGGGTGCCGATCCGGGCTACAATGTTGTTACCATCACACCGCATCGCCACATCCATGTCGAACAGCGCGTGTTTGTAGAGGCATAACAAAAAGGCGGCCCATTTCTGGACCGCCCCTTGTTTTTGATCTGGAAAGGCCAAGGCCAAATGCCCCGCCTTGCAGAATTCTAGCAGAATTAACGCTTAGAGAACTGGAAGCTACGACGCGCTTTCGCCCGGCCGTATTTCTTACGTTCAACAACACGGCTATCGCGTGTCAGGAAGCCAGCGGCTTTGACAGTGGCGCGCAATGTTGGCTCATATTTAGCCAATGCTTGGCTGATACCGTGCTTTACCGCACCCGCTTGACCGGACAGGCCGCCGCCGCGAACAGTGGCGATAATGTCATACTGGCCTTCACGCTCTGTGATGGTGAAAGGCTGGTTGATCACAAGACGCAGAGTTGGACGTGCAAAATACACTTCCTGGTCGCGGCCGTTGACAGTAATCTTGCCGGTGCCGGGCTTTAGCCAAACACGTGCAGTCGCATCTTTACGGCGACCCGTGGCATATGCACGGCCGTACTGGTCCAGCTCCTGCTCGCGCAGAGGCATGGTTGGCGTTGCCGGCGCGGCAGCAACTTCACCATTTTCAGCGGCAACAGCAGCATCAGCCGCGGGTGCATCACCGGCGATGGTTTTCAGATCTGCGAGATCGGAAACAGTGTTGTTTTCATCAGCCATTATGCAGACGCCTTATTCTTACGGTTCATCGAGGCAACATCGAGCACTTCAGGCTTCTGGCCTTCATGCGGGTGCTCGGTACCATTATAAAGGTGCAGCGCTTTCATTTGCGCGCGGCCCAAAGGACCGCGCGGGATCATGCGCTGAATAGCTTTTTCCATGACACGCTCTGGAAAACGACCTTCGAGGATCTTCGCAGGTGTGGTTTCCTTGATCCCGCCCGGGTGGCCGGTGTGCTTGTAATAGATTTTGCCGGTCATCTTGCCGCCGGTGAATTTCACCTTGTCGGCATTGATAATGATTACATGATCGCCGCAATCAACATGCGGGGTGTAGCTTGGCTTGTGCTTGCCGCGCAGGATGTTGGCGACAATTGCAGCCAAACGTCCAACGACGAGACCGTCGGCATCGATAATATGCCATTTCTTTTCGACCTCTGCCGGCTTTGCCGACTGTGTGGTCTTGCTGAGAGCCTTCATGGGCTATGTCCATTCCTATAAATGCAAGCACCCTGAGGGCATTCTTGCTTTTCAAATGTGAAACTGATTCTCGAATCCGTAATGGACTGAAGAGAGCGCGCCGTTTGTTCGCAAACCGTGTGTAAGTCAAGCAATTCCGGGCCTCACAAGAGAGGTAAAATAATACCGCAGCCAGTTTGAGCTGATAGAATCGAGCTATCTTCTGAATTTACGCGGTCCTGCCGATCAAATGCATGCCCCATGCGGTCGCGGCCACCAGCAATGCGCCAACCCCTTGGTGGGCTGTGGCGATCCACAGGTCGACACCCGTCCAGACCGTAGCAATGCCGAGAATGATCTGGATTCCGAATGCAGAATGGATGGCGATGGATGCGCGGCGGTCAAACGGCCTGACTTTACGCGAAAGGATAATGAGCGCTGCCACAGCAACCCAAGCCCACCAGCGATGCAGAAAATGTAGCAGGTAGGGGTCATGTGTCATGGCCCAGAACCAGCCTTTGGCAAGGTCGAATTCCGGCACCAGCCGATCTTGCATCAGCGGCCACGTATCAGAAGCCAAGCCCGCGTTAAGGCCAGCCACCCACGCTCCTAAAAGCAACTGGATAAACAGAATAGCACTGACCGCCCAGGCCATGCCTGTGAATTTTGCTGGGCGTGCATTGGGAATAGCTGCGAGCCGCCCCAAATCCAGAGCGGTCCAAATCAGCCCCCCCAACGTGAATAAAGCGGTCAACAAGTGGATGGACAGCCAGAAGTGGCTGACATCGGTCATTTCGGTCGAAAGGCCCGAGCGCACCATATACCAACCGAATGTTCCTTGGAGACCACCTAGCGCCAACAGCGCGACCAGACGCCACTTATAACCGCTGGGAATGTAATTTTTGATCCAGAACCACGCCAGAGGCAGGGCATAGATCAGACCGATAAACCGCCCTAGCAGCCGGTGAAACCATTCCCAAAAATAGATGAATTTGTAATCTGCCAGTGTCATCCCTGCAGGCCCGCTGACCTGCTGATACTCGCCGATTTGCTTGTAGGCGTCGAATTCTGCCTGCCATTGTGCATCATTAAGCGGCGGTATCGCGCCAGTGACCGGTTTCCACTCTGTAATCGATAGGCCCGATTCGGTTAACCGTGTAATCCCGCCGACAATAACCATGACGACAATCACCGCAGCAACCGAATAGAGCCATCGGGCGAGCAGCTCTGGCCTGCCCGTGATTGGCGGCACAGTGGGGGTAAGTTCGGCGGATGTGGCACTGTCTGTCATGGTGTATCCCATGATAGGAGGCCGCCAGATAGGCAAGATCAATATGTGCAACATCAATTGCAGCTTGCAGAATGATATAGCGTCACATACATGGGCCTCACCATGACTCGCGCCACGCAAGCCTTTCGTACCCGCATCGACCGCGCGGGGCTCGCCCTCTCCGGGTTATGCGCCGCGCATTGTGTGCTGAGTATCTTCATTGTGTCTGCATTGGGGATCGGCGGCGAAATTTTGTTGGCACCCGAAATTCACCGTGTCGGATTGGCTTTAGCGCTGATTATCGCGGCGGCGGCTATTGGCTGGGGCGCGCTGCAACATCGGCAGACTATTCCTTCTATTGTCGCGGTTACCGGGTTGCTGACTATGGGTAGCGCATTGGTGGTTCCACACGGGCCGCAGGAGGTCGTTTTGACCGTATTGGGCGTCGCTCTCGTGTCGATTGGACACATACTCAACTTGCGCGCCGCGCGTTGAGCGCTATTTGGCGGGTATGACCCAGCCAAACGCGAATTCTCAATCCATCACACCCAAATCCATCACGGTGAATGGTGATACCCGCCAAACCACTGCCGCAACAATCGCCCAGCTCGTCAATGAATTGGAGCTCGATCCAGCCAAGGTAGCGGTTGAACGTAATGGTGATATCGTACCGCGTTCGACGCTGTCAGATGCATCGTTGAATGATGGCGATGTGTTGGAAGTGGTTCATTTTGTGGGCGGGGGCGATCATCCGGCAGAAAATGATAGCTGGAGCGTTGCCGGCAAAACATTTCGATCGCGGCTGATTGTCGGGACCGGGAAGTATAAAGACTTTGCCCAGAATGCCGCTGCTTTGGAAGCCTCCGGCGCGGAAATCGTTACGGTCGCTGTTCGCCGGGTCAATGTGACCGACCCCAAAGCGCCGATGCTGACCGATTTCATCGATCCGAAGAAAGTCACGTATCTGCCCAATACTGCGGGCTGTTTTACAGCCGATGATGCCATCCGTACACTGCGACTGGCGCGTGAGGCTGGCGGCTGGGACTTGGTCAAGCTGGAGGTTTTGGGCGAAGCGCGCACCTTATATCCGGATATGCGTGAAACGCTGAAGGCGACAGAAGTATTGGCGAAAGAGGGTTTCCACCCGATGGTCTATTGCGTCGATGATCCGATCGCTGCGAAACAACTGGAGGAAGCAGGCGCCGTCGCCATTATGCCGCTAGGCGCGCCGATTGGTTCCGGACTTGGCATTCAGAACCGTGTGACCATCCGCCTGATTGTTGAAGGCGCGAGCGTGCCTGTCTTGGTGGATGCCGGCGTTGGTACTGCGTCAGATGCGGCGGTGGCCATGGAACTGGGCGTTGACGGCGTACTTATGAATACGGCGATTGCTGAGGCAGCCGATCCTGTTCGGATGGCCCGCGCCATGAAGCTGGCGGTTGCCGCAGGCCGCGATGCGTATTGTGCAGGCCGGATGGCCACTCGCAAATATGCTGATCCCAGCAGCCCATTGGCGGGACTAATTTAGCCAGAGTGCTAACCCAAAATTAACCATGTTCGACGACAGTCTACCTTGTAACACAAGGAAACTTCGTCATGGCTGCCACAAGTAATGCATCATTGACTATCGCTGAGATGCGCGAATTTGCGAGCTTTGAACCGGCAGAGCAGCGCTATATCCGGCGCAGTCTCGACATTGGTTTGGGCCGGCAAGATGCCTTCAAGATCTGGGCGCGCGATGCCGCTGAAAATGCAGCCATCCGCCGCCAGTATGTCTCTTATCAGGAATTGAAAGTCCTGCGGGAAAGCGTGCCGAACGAAACCGGCTTTGATGCAATCGAAGGCTTTATCGGCAAACTCACCCGGGTGGCAGCGTTTGATCTGGCGCAAGAACGGTTGGATTGTTTTTCGGCGTTTCGCTTTTTGTACGAACGGTTGCTGGGCCCCGATGCCCGTCCTTGGCTACCAAGCGCATTCTGCGCCGCCGCAGCCTTGCCGCAAATCCGCCCGAACCGCCGCAAGATGTTGCTGCAAAGCCTGAGCGAAGCTGCCGCGACGGCGCCGGGTTGGTCCGATGCGAAGCCCAGCTTCTTCCCAGAGTTTATCGAGCAAGAAGCGGCCTAGGCCCTACTTCTTATACAATGCGTCCAAACGCTCCTGATACCGGTCACGGATTTTGTGGCGGCGGATCTTGAGGCTTGGCGTCATTTCCTCGTTTTCGATAGCGAAAGGCTCATCAGCAAAGGCGTATCGCCGGACTTTTTCGGTGACTGACAATTCCTTGCTCACACGGGCAACCGCATCGCTGATTGCGCTGCGAAAAGCCGGCAGGTCCTGCAAGGCAGTCAGATCGAATTTTTCGTCATTCGCGCGTGACCATTCCAGTGCCCATTCGGCATCTGGTACGATCAACCCGACCACATAAGGACGTTTATCGCCAGCAACCATCGCTTGCGCAATTTCCGGTTGCAGCGTCAGCATTCCTTCGATCTTCTGCGGCGCAACATTATCACCCTTGTCGTTGACGATCATATCTTTCTTACGGTCGGTAATTTTGATCCGACCGCGCTCGTCTAGGTGGCCAATATCGCCGGTATGAAGCCAGCCATCGATCAGCGTTCGTTTGGTTTCAGCTTCATTCTGCCAATAACCATGCATGACCAATTCGCCGCGGCAGAGGATCTCTCCATCGTCGGCGATTTTGATCTCAACGCCCCGCATCGGCGGCCCCACAGTGTCCATTGCAATGCCGGCTGCGGGTCTGTTGCAACTGATCACCGGGCCGGCTTCGGTTTGGCCATAACCTTGCAGCATGGTTAGGCCCATCGCTTCAAAGAATATCCCGACATCCGGGTTGAGCGGCGCGCCGCCGGATACCATCGCCTTGATCCGGCCACCGAACTTTGCACGAATTTTGGGTCGCAGCAGCTTTTCCACGATCAGATTCATCGGTCGATCGCGGAGCCGGTTGCGGCCTTCGAATTTATGCTCACCGATCGATAGGGCGCGGTCCATAAGATAGTTTGCGACTTTGCCCTGCTGCGACACTTGTTTCATGATCCGGGTGCGGAGGACTTCAAACAGTCGCGGCACCACCACCATGATGGTGGGCTGTACTTCTTCGATATTGCTCGCAAGCTTTTCCAGCCCTTCGGAATAGTAGATCTGCGCACCGGCACCGATCGGCAGATATTGCCCGCCGGAATGCTCATATGCGTGGCTGAGAGGCAAGAAGCTGAGGAACCGCTCATTCTCATCCAGCCCGAAGTCAGATTCCAAAATCTCAGCAGCGCCAGCCACATTGCACAAAATCGAGCCATGATGCTGCATCACGCCGCGGGGCGCGCCGCCGGTCCCGCTGGTATAAATGATGCAGGCGGTTTGATCGCGTCCAATAGACGCGATGCGATTGGTGACAGCCGCGCGAGCTTGTGCGGCATCGCCAATGAGCATTGATGCCCAGCTGCGACAGGTAAGGTCGCCAGATTGGAAGGGGGGAATTGCATCAATGGTGATCAGATGTTCTGCAATACCTGTTCGCATGATCGCTGGTAGCAACGGCGTAGCCAACTTTGCATTGGACACGAACACTGCCTTAGCGCCCGAATTGTCGAGGATATGTACGTGGTCCCTTTCGGTATTGGTGATGTAGGCGGGTACCGATATGCATCCGGCGGCCATGATGGCCAGATCGACAATGCACCATTCGGGTCGATTTTCGGAAACGATCATGACCCGGTCACCGTCACCCAGACCGATCTTCCGCAAATTCTCGGCCAGCAGGCAAACCTTGTCAGCCACTTCCTGCCACGTTTCGGTCTGCCACTCGCCATCGCGCTTGGCTCCTAGAAACGCTGCAGAGCCTTTCTCATCGGTGCGTTTCAGAAAGAGTTCGACCAGATTTCTGGCGGTATCAACATCGGATAGCTGCAAAATGCTCTCCTGCTCCCATTTTTCGTTCCGCTGTAACGGTTGATGACGATCTACAGTTCCACCCTATGTCGGGCAAGCTACGATATGCTGCCGGTCAGGTGTGCGGCTATTTGGTATATTCTAGCTTTCCTTTCAGCCGCGGGTCGCGGGCACTGTCCCACCCGGCTCCATTCCAAACGATGGCTCCAGCTTTCAGTGGGGGCTTTCGTGCCACGATTTGCCCGTGTCCCAGGGCCTCGAATTCGGCCTTTCTTGCCTCCAACCACGTGCCTTCTTCAACCAGTACACGGCTGCCAAATGCCATAATCAGCGGCAATCCCAATGCATCCTCTGCGGACAGGCCGAAGTCGATAATACCGATAATACTGCGGGCCGTTTGCACCGGAATTGTCGTACCGCCAGCGGCCCCGATGGCTGCGACCGGTTTGCCGTCCGGGTCGTAAATGATGGTTGGCGCCATAGAGCTACGGGGCCGCTTACCTGCCTCAATCCGGTTGGCGACCGGTTTGCCATCCTTTTCCGGTGAGCGGCTGAAATCGGTCAGCTCATTATTGAGATAAAACCCGTGATGTATCAGTCCAGACCCGAACGCCCCTTCGATAGTCGAAGTATAGCTGATCATTGTTCCCGCGCTGTCGATCACTGCTAAATGCGACGTGCCATTTTCCGGTGGCTCGTCACCATCTGCGAAGGCCTGTGTAACCCCGCGCGGTGTCCCCGGGCTGACGCTTTCCAAAGCCGCATCCGCGCGGATCAATGCGCTGCGCTGCGCCAGATACTCTGTGTTGATCAGTTGTTTGACAGGGACATCGACAAAATCACTATCGGCCAAATAGATTTCACGATCCGCATAGGCCAATCGCTGCGATTCCAGAAATAGATGCCATGTTACCGGATTGTCCGCGCCGAGCGCTGTCAGGTCAAAGCGTTCCAGCTGTCCAAGTATCTGCGTGACCGCGACTGCGCCCGATGATGGCGGTCCCATGCCGCAAATGCGATAGCCGCGATAGGTGCCGCATACCGCCTCGCGTTCTTTTGCCACATATCCCGCCACATCAGCCGGTGTCATGCCGCCGCTGCGCGGCGTTGCAGCCTTTACCATATCAGCCATCTGAATCGCTGATGGGGAAGCATAAAAGGCCTCCGGACCTGTGTTGGCAACCGCTTCCAGCATCCCGGCTATCGCTGGATTTTTGAGGGTAGTACCCACCGCTTTGGGTGTCTCATCTGCATTGTAATAGAGATCACGGCCAAATTCCGTCAGCCCCGCCCGATCAAAGCGGGTAGACAGCGATTCATTGAGCCTGACATTCATCGTAAAACCATCGCGGGCCAATGCTATCGCTGGTTGGAACAGTTCCGCCCAAGCCAGCTTTCCGTGCGCTGCATGGGCTTTGGCGGCAACCGCAATGTTCCCGGGGACACCAACGCTGAGCCCGCTGCGCACGGTGGTGCGATAATCGCGCAGCTCGCCATCTTCGCCGATAAACCACTGAGGATCAGCCCCAGCGGGTGCAGTTTCGCGGCCGTCGAAGCTGGTCACTGCGCCATCGGCTGTACCGCGCACGATAAACCCGCCCCCGCCAATGCCAGAGCTTTGAGGCTCCACAACAGTCAGCGCCAACATGACAGCAATTGCCGCATCTGTAGCAGAACCCCCTCGGGCCAGCATAGCTTCGCCAGCGGCCTCCGCGCGCGGGTCTGCCGCAGTCACTGCGCCTGTTACACGCGGTGCATCGGTATTTTCAGCAATAGGAACAGAATTCATGTGTTCCGGCGGTGTGCAGGCGGCCAGCAACAGGGCTGCTGTTCCCAACGCTCCCAATTGTCCGGCGAAAGGGCGAAATCGTTTGGTTGTGGTCATGGGCGGAACGCTATTCGGTTCCTATCGCCTCTGCAATGGTGGAAAATCCGTCGCGGGCCATCAGTTTGGGCAAGGTCCGTGTGATCCGCTTCGCCAAACCGGGCCCCTCATAGACTAGAGCGCTATATAACTGGACCAAGCTGGCACCGGCGCGGATTCTTTCCCAAGCATCTTCAGCGCTGGCGATCCCGCCGACACCCACCAAAGGAATTGCACCGCGGGCGGCGGAACGAAAATCTCTGATACGCTGCAGCGCGAGCGATTTTAGCGGAGCGCCGGACAAGCCGCCGGTCTCTCCTATATGATGGGACTGCAGCGAAGGTCTGCTGATTGTCGTGTTGGAAACGATCAGGGCGCCAAGCGATTTGTCCATCACGATACGGGCAATGGCATCGATGTCCGTCGGGGTCAGATCAGGCGCAACTTTCAAAAAAATCGGCGGGCCATTTTCTCCGCGCGCTTCAAGAACAGCATCGAGTAAAGCGACCAAAGCGCCTTCATCTTGCAACGCCCGCAGGCCCGGAGTGTTGGGGCTGGAGATATTGACCGCGAGATAAGTGGCCAGCGGCGCCATGATCCGGGTCATTTTTGCATAATCAGCAATTCGATCCGCCGAATCCTTATTCGCGCCGATATTAATGCCCAGAACGCCGCCGCGTGACTGGCGGGCATGGAGCCGCTCTGCCGCCGCCTTCGCGCCGCCATTGTTAAATCCCATGCGGTTGATCACGGCCTTGTCCTGGACCAGCCTGAACAGCCTCGGCTTGGGATTGCCAGCTTGCGGGAGCGGGGTGATCGAGCCAACTTCGGCAAACCCAAACCCAAGGCCCAGCACAGCATCCGGCACTTCACCGTCTTTATCAAATCCGGCGGCCATTCCGACGGGGTTTGGAAATTGGATACCTGCCACATCTACTGCGAGTTTGCCTGCCTTGGGCTTAGGTCCGGCGGGCATGGCTTGTAGACCAGCTAGGGTAAGCAGATGTGCACGCTCAGGATCGAGCGTAAAAAGGGCGGGCTTGATCAGATTGAAAATCATGGGTCAACGCCTATGCCCATATGCTCCGGCACTGTCGATATGCCATTGTAATTCATATCGTAAGCCTCTGATAAAATGCAATTAGTTTAAGAACGTCAATTACTGTCGTTTCCATACAATCTGCAATTTAGAAAGCGATCTATACGCTTCCTTGCGACCCGAAGGGCTCTTACTTCCATGTATAGAGTTCCTCGACTTTAGGGGGCAGTTCCGGAAATGGGGCTGCCCCTTTTTTTGCGTAATCTGGGCGTGGTGTGCCGGTTAGTCTGGCCGACGCTGCCATTTCCTGATTAAAGGCCCGTCATTATTTCTGTTTGGAGATGTGCGATGGTCCGTAAATATCTGATGCTCGGCTGCGGGGCTGTTAGCCTTGCGGCATGTTCTTCTACCTATAGCGAACCTGTGAGTACGGCCGCATCTGCTGCGCCCGTTTCCGCTGAGGGTTCTGCTGCGGCTGAAGCACCTGCGCAGACAATCAACGGGCTGTTTGAAGAATACGACGCGGCTCAGCTTGAACTGTCTCCTTTGTCAAAGGCATATCGCGGTATTCGGGACGATGATTACAGCAAGTGGGGCGATTTCTCCGATGCGGCTGAAGTGGCAAGTAACGATTTGCTGCAATCGACCGCGCAGACGATGCGCGGCACTTATGATCTGGCAGAACTGTCAGATCAGGATGCGCTGTCTTACCGGTTATTTGAAGCCGTTGCAGAGCGCGGAGCCGAGCGGTTTAGGTTCCGTAAATATGGTTATGTCTTTGACCAGATGAATGGCGCGCAAAGCCAGCTTCCGGCGTTTTTGATCAATATTCACCGGGTTTCAACGCCAAGCGATGCGGCCGCCTATGTTGAGAGGATACGCGGGCTGGGGCCAGCGATTGATGCCTTAACCGCCGAGTCAAAAGCGCGCGCAGACGCGGGTGTGATGCCGCCGGACTGGGTGTATCCCTATGTCATCAAGGACATTGAAAACCTGCTTGCAGCCGGTGATGATAACGCGGTGTTGGAAGACTTTTCCGCGAAGTTGGCCGGTCTATCACAGGCGGCGGGAGAGTCATCTGAAGCGTTGGACACTCTCGGCAAGGCCGCCCCATTGGCCTGGAATCAGCATGCCTTGCCCGCCTATCAACGGCTTTTGGCGGAACTGAAGCGGCAACAGGCCATCGCCCCGACCGATGATGGCGTTTGGCGCTTTCCCGAAGGTGCAGCCTATTATAAGGCGCTTCTCGCAAACTATACCACGACCGATCTTACTGCTGATGAAATCCACGACATCGGTCTGCGCGAGGTCGAGCGTATCCATGGTGAGATGCGCGCTATTATGAAGACGGTCGGTTTTGAAGGCAGTCTGCAGGATTTCTTCCAGTTTACGCGTACCGACGACCAGTTCTTCTACACCAGCCGCGAAGAATATATCGCCGATGCGACGGCCAAAATTGATGCGCTCGGCGAAAAGATGCCGGAGTTTTTCGGTGTGCTACCAACCGATCCTCTGGTGATTAAACCGGTCGAGGCGTTTCGTGAGCAAAGCGCTGGTAAGGCGTTTTATCAGCGGCCTGCCCCCGATGGCTCGCGCCCCGGTACCTATTACGTGAACCTGTATAATCTGCGCGATATGTCGAAGAATGAAATGGAGGCGCTCGCTTATCATGAAGGCCTGCCTGGCCACCATTTGCAGCTTTCCATTCAAACGCAGCTTGGTGATGTACCTGCGTTTCGCCGCTTTGGCGGTGTGACTGCCTATTCGGAAGGTTGGGGCCTGTATTCGGAGGAATTGGGTAAAGATATGGGTTTCTATCAAGACCCTTACTCCGATTTTGGCCGTTTGGGCATGGAGCTATGGCGCGCGTGTAGGTTGGTGGTCGATACAGGGCTGCACCACAAGCGGTGGAGCCGAGAGAAAGCGATTCAATATCTGACGGATAATACGCCCAATCCAGACGGTGATATTCGCAAGGCGATTGAGCGCTATGCTGTCTATCCCGGGCAAGCCACAGCCTACATGATTGGCAAGCTTAAGATCATGGAACTGCGGTCACGGGCGAAAACCGAGCTGGGGACCGCCTATGACATTCGTGAATTCCACGATGTCATCCTGAAGAATGGCCCGGTTCCGCTGTCGATTATGGAAGAGAATGTCGATAATTTCATTCGCGCCCGCAAAGCGTCGATGACGGAGGACTAGCCCCTCTTATCTGCTAACGACTCGCAACAGGTGTTTTGCCGTTGAAAGGGTGGAATCGCGCGACTAGATGAAATTGGAACGAATCAGTCCAATTTAAGTTTACTCTGATATGCGATTGTCCAATCTTGCCGATTACGCCGTTGTTACTATGGCTGCCGCTGCACAGCATTGCGGTGGCGGCCGTGTATCTGCGTCTGAATTGGCGGCGGAAACCGGCTTGCCGGGGCCAACCGTCCAGAAAGTTGTCAGCAAGCTTACTGCGGCAAGCTTGCTCCGCTCTGTTCGCGGTGCGGGGGGCGGTTTGCAGCTCGCTCGCCCGGCAGCGGCCATTACTTTGGCTGATATTGTCGAAGCCATTGAAGGGCCTATTGCGCTGACGGCCTGCGTGGACAGCAATGCGCACGAATGCGGACTGGAACAGAATTGCGCGGTCCGGCCTCACTGGCCAATTGTTAATCAAGCACTGCGCGGCGCGTTGGCGGATATTCCGCTCACGCGTTTGGCGCAAACTACACCTCATCAGGAACTGGTATGAACGAACAAACCACTCTGTCGGGCGACAAGATCTTGGATGCTGCCCCTGAAGAAGAAATTCAGGACAAGGCGGCACGCGATGCCGCCAAAAGCCTGGAGACGTATGAGCACGGGTTCTCGTCTGATATTGAGCAGGAATTCGCGCCGAAGGGTCTGAACGAAGATACTGTGCGGTTTATCAGCGGCAAAAAGGAAGAGCCGCAATGGATGCTCGATTGGCGTCTCAAAGCGTTCCGTATGTGGCAGACGATGGAAGAGCCGGATTGGGCCAAGCTGGGCTATCCAAAAATCGATTATCAAGACGCGTATTATTATGCGGCACCGACGAAGAAACCCGTACTGGGTTCTTTGGATGAACTCGATCCGGAAATTAAGCGGGTTTACGATAAGCTGGGTATCCCAATCGCCGAGCAGGAAGTGCTCGCCGGTGTGGAAGGCGCACGCAAAGTTGCGGTCGATGCGGTGTTTGACAGTGTATCGGTTGCCACAACCTTTCGCGAAGAGCTTGAAAAGGCAGGTGTTATCTTCCGGTCGATCTCTGAAGCGATCAAGGAATATCCTGATCTGGTGAAGAAGTGGCTCGGCAAAGTGGTGCCGATGCAGGATAATTACTTCGCGACGCTCAATTGCGCGGTGTTTTCGGATGGAACCTTTGTCTACATCCCAGAAGGTGTCCGCTGTCCGATGGAGCTGAGCACCTATTTCCGGATTAATGCGGAGAATACCGGCCAGTTTGAGCGGACACTGATTGTGGCGGAAAAAGGCAGCTATGTGTCTTATCTGGAAGGCTGCACCGCGCCGATGCGCGACGAGAACCAATTGCACGCAGCAGTGGTTGAACTTGTCGCGATGGACGACGCCGAGATCAAATATTCGACCGTTCAAAACTGGTATCCGGGTGACGCTGAAGGCAAGGGCGGGATCTATAATTTCGTCACCAAACGCGCTTTGTGCCAAGGCGCGCGCTCCAAAGTGAGCTGGACCCAAGTGGAAACGGGCAGCGCGGTCACTTGGAAGTACCCGTCATGCGTCCTCAATGGCGAAGACAGCGTGGGTGAGTTTTACTCTGTCGCAGTGACTAACAATTACCAGCAGGCCGATACCGGCACCAAGATGATCCATAACGGCAAGGGAAGCCGCTCTACGATCATCTCCAAGGGTATTAGCGCCGGCAAGTCTGACAACACCTATCGCGGGCTTGTTCGGGTTGGCGCCAATGCAGATAATGTCCGCAACTTCACGCAATGTGACAGTCTGTTGCTCGGCGATACCTGCGGTGCGCATACCGTGCCGTATATCGAAGTGAAAAACCCAACCGCCCAGATCGAGCACGAGGCAACGACCAGTAAAATCAGCGACGACCAGCTGTTCTATGCCATGCAGCGCGGATTGGGCGAAGAAGAAGCGGTCGGGCTGATCGTCAATGGCTTTGCCAAAGAAGTGCTCAAGCAATTGCCTATGGAATTCGCTGTGGAAGCGCAAAAGCTGCTGGGAATCAGCCTAGAAGGTTCGGTCGGATAGTCATGACCCGCAAGACAACTCATACATGGAGAATACACCATGCTTAGCATTGCATTGGCATCGTTCGTTATCGGACTGCAGTCGCAGGCGGCTATTGCTGAATACCCTGAACAACCTAAGACTTGGACTATCGAGTACCCGTTCGTAATCGACGCCTCCGTGGCTGGTTACTACAACTGCCTTCAGTCTGAGGAGGTAATCGCTGGTGAAGGCTATACTTTTGAAGGGCAGCATCGCAAGGCCGTTGAATCGTGTGAGAAGAAAGGCAAGCAGGCCCAAAAGGACGCGAATGCCATCCTTGCCAAATCTGGCCGCTATCCTGCAATGACTCCCGAGAAAGTATCTCTGGTGTTTGAAACGCTCCGCAAGATTCATATCGAGCGCGGTAGAGATATTGATGTACAAATTGCACAAGATCTGGCGGGCAACCCTTATGCTGACCAAATCCAGACATCCGCTAGTCAAAATGACCCTTCTGTTGGTGAGGACGAGGGCCTGTGACCGAGCGCAAGAAACTCTCCTTGGGCTCCGGTGAGGCAACTAAAGCTGACAAAACTGCGGGTTGGAATATTTCCGAAGCGCGCAAGGATAAGCTTTATGATCGGGCGCGGTTTAACCGCCGGCATCCGACGGCTGCGCATAAGCAGCTTTGGGCGGTTCTGAAGGATAAAGGCCTCAATAATTTTGCGTTTAACCGTGAGGTTGTGATGGGCTCTTCTGTGGTCGACTTTGCGTGTAAAACCCGTTGGCTGGTTGTTGAAATCAGCGGTGAGACCGACGCCGATCACACGATAGAACAATTATCCGATCGCAAGCTTAACGACGTTGGGGTGCGGGTAATGCGCTTTTCCCAAATAGAGGTCATGGAAGATCTCGATACTGTCGTTGCGACTATTGGCGCAGAGCTGGACAAGCCATTTGAACGTCCACGTATCGCAGCCGGTAACACAATCCAATTTGGCGACAATGATGGCGAAGAGCGGTTTCACCGCAGCCGCTATTAATCCCATTCAATTCCTTGAAAGACGCAGATCAATTATGCTGAAAATTGAAAACCTTCACGCCACGGTCGGTGATACCGAAATTCTCAAAGGTTTAACCCTGGAAGTAGACGCGGGCGAAGTGCACGCCATTATGGGCCCCAATGGCGCCGGTAAAAGTACACTCTCTTATGTTTTGGGCGGCCGGCCAGGCTACGAAGTGACTTCCGGTTCGGTCAGCTTTGATGGCAAGGATCTGCTTGATATGGACCCGCATGAGCGGGCCGCTGAAGGACTGTTCCTCGGCTTCCAATATCCGGTTGAGATACCCGGTGTTTCCAATGTGCAGTTTTTGCGGGAGGCGCTGAATGCCCAGCGCGCTGCACGCGGTGAAGAACCGCTATCGGGCGGCGACTTTCTGAAACTGGCACGTGAAAAAGCAGGCCTGCTCAAACTCGATATGGAAATGCTCAAGCGGCAGGTGAATGTCGGGTTTTCCGGCGGCGAGAAAAAGCGTTCCGAGATGGTTCAGATGGGTATCTTGGGTCCGAAATTCGCAGTTCTTGATGAAACCGATAGCGGTTTGGACATCGATGCATTGCGTATTGTGGGTGACGGCATCAACCAAATAATGCGCGCAGACAATAAGGGCGTTCTCCTGATTACTCACTATCAACGCCTGCTTGATTATGTGAAGCCCGACAAAGTGCACGTTCTTGCTGATGGCCGGATCGTGAAGACAGGCGGCCCTGACTTGGCGCTCCGTCTGGAGAGTGAAGGCTATGACGGCATTATGGCGGAAGCGGCATAATGACGGTCACTGCTCTCCCCACAACACGCGAAGAGGATTGGCGTTACAGCGACGCTGAATTCCTCAAGCAAGCGGACCCTGTAGTGATCCACAATTGGCGGACGGTTACGGTCCTAGCTGGTGAAACTGTTCGCGAAGTGCAAAACTACCTCCCGGTTGACCACCCGGACGGCGTGATGGAACGGGTACGCGTCCACGTCGGTGCAGGCGGCCGTTTTGAAAGCTTCGCCACATTGGCGGGCAATCACTATGGCCGTGTCGAGGTTGAAGTAACGCTGGAAGACGGCGCGCATTTTGAATTTGGCGGTGTCACATTGGGCGGTGGCGATAGCGTGCAGGAATTCGTGACCCGCACCAAACACGCGCATCCAAATGCAACATCTAACCAAGTGATCCGCGCGGTCCAATGGGGCAAGTCAGTTGGTAATTTCTTGGGCAGGATTGAAGTCGCGCGTGATGCTCAAAAGACGGACGCAGGCCAGAACTTCCGCGCTATTTTGCTGGAAAAGGGTGCGACGGCGAATACCAAACCGGAACTGGAAATCTTCGCCGATGATGTACTGTGCGCGCACGGTGCCGCTATCGGTCAGCTGGATGAGCAAGCGCGGTATTATATGGCAGCGCGCGGAATTCCGCCGCACATTGCCCGCAAGTTATTGATCCAAGCATTCATTGGTGATGCTTTTGCTGAATTGGATGATGCGGAGCAGCGCGAAGCGATGCTCGACCATGCCTTGGCCGCGCTGGATGCGGGGGCAATGTGACGCAAGCAGCTATTCTTTCTCGCAAAGCTGACTTTCCCGGGCTGATGACACCGGGCGGAGACGCTTGGCATTATCTCGACACCGCTGCGACCGCGCAAAAGCCGCAGGCTGTGATCGACGCGATGAGCAATGCACTGGGCCGTGACTATGCGACGGTCCATCGCGGCGTGTATTCCCGATCCGCCGATATGACACTGGCCTACGAAGCCGCACGGCGCCGCGTTGCCGATTTTATCGGCGCAAAGTCGGAAAACGAGATCGTGTTTGTGCGCGGCGCGACCGAAGGGATCAATCTGGTTGCGCATAGTTGGGGCGGCTTGAATCTGAAAGCCGGTGACCGGATTATGCTGAGCCAGTTGGAGCATCATTCCAACATTGTGCCGTGGCAAATGATTGCCAAGGCCACTGGCGCCGAGATTGATGTCTGCCCGCTAACCGACGACCATTTGATTGATCTTGATGCGTTAGAGACAATGCTCACGCCGCAGCACAAAATCGTTGCGCTTGCCCATGTTTCCAATGTGCTCGGTTCTATTTTGGGTGTGAAGCGGGCTGCAAAGCTAGCCCATTCCGTCGGTGCCAAGCTGCTGCTCGATGGCTGCCAAGCGGCCCCGCGGATGCGGCTGAGTATGACAGAGCTCGACTGCGATTTCTATGTTTTGTCCGCACATAAGCTATACGGGCCGACCGGTATTGGTGTCCTGTGGGCACGTGAAGAACTGCTGGCCGCGATGCCACCCTACCAAGGTGGAGGCGCGATGATCGACACCGTGACCTTTGAAAACTCGACCTATGCCCCGCCGCCACAACGGTTTGAGGCAGGGACGCCGATGATTACAGAAGCCATCGCTTTGCATGCGGCGATTGATTACACACAAGCGCTGGATATGGAGCAGCTATTTGCCCATGAAAGCGCGCTGGCTGCCAAGCTGCGCAGTGAATTGCGTGCTATGAACTCCATCCGTTTGTTTGGGCCGGACAAATCTGCGGGTATAGTCTCGTTTGAAATGGAAGGGGTTCATCCGCACGATTTGGGCACCATATTGGATGAAGAAAATGTCGCAATTCGGGCGGGCCATCACTGCGCACAGCCATTGATGGCGCATCTGGGCGTATCGGCAACGGCACGCGCCAGTTTTGGGCTTTATAGCGACGAGAGCGATATTGACGCGCTGCTGCGCGGAATTGAACGGACGACAAGGATTTTTGGGCAATGACCGGACCAATGACTGGAAATGCAAACCAAGAGCGTAAAATTGCTGTCGAGGAAGTAGTCGCGGTTGCTCCTGCCAAGCGCGCACGTGTCGAAGATGCAGTAGAACCTGCGCCTGAAAGCATGGGCGAGAAGCTGGAGCGCAAGCGTGACTACCTGGAAGGCTTTCTCCAGAAAAAGCCTGAGCAGGTTGCTGATGGCGAACCGGGCGGTGCAATTCACGACGCGGTGATCGCCGCCTTGAAAGAGATTTATGATCCGGAGATCCCGGTCAATATTTACGATTTGGGTCTAATCTACGGCGTTGAAGTGGATGACGAAAGCGATGTGGTGGTCAGCATGACGCTGACCACGCCGAACTGCCCGGTCGCTGAATCCATGCCAGCTGAAGTTGAGCTGAGAGCAGGATCGGTACCGGGTGTCCGCGATGCAGAGGTTGTGTTGGTGTGGGACCCGCCATGGGACCCGCAGAAGATGAGCGATGAAGCCCGCCTTGAACTGGGGATGCTATAATGGTTGACGTAAAAACCCGGCAGGTCCCGGCCGCTGTTACGCTGACGCAAGGGGCAGAGGCCCGTATTGCGCATCTGATGTCGCAAGCTCCCGCTGATGCTATCGGCGTGAAACTATCGACCCCTCGCCGGGGGTGCTCCGGTTTGGCTTACTCGGTCGATTATGTGACCGAAGAAGTAAAGTTTGACGAGAAAATCGAAACCCCAGGTGGTATTTTTTACATCGACGGGGCCAGCGTACTCTATCTTGTTGGATCTGTGATGGACTGGGTCGAGGATGATTTCACCGCTGGCTTCACCTTTGAAAACCCCAACGCCAAAGGCGCCTGCGGCTGTGGTGAAAGCTTCATGGTCTGACGCGATCTATGCGGCGGCCGCTGCCCCTAAGCGAGGTCTGCTGCAATACGGTTAAGTAAAGCACGCTCCAGCGCGTCGATGTGTCCGTCGTTTTCAATCTGGCCATCCAGCCATTTGCGTTCATTGCTCGTCACTTCGTCGCCCGCGGCAGCTCGATCTGCAATCGACGGCGCGGTAAACTTCTTACCGAACACTACGCCGAAATTGTTGCGGACGTTGGGTGCCTCTGTCGCCATCCGGCGGAAGAACCGGCCCACATTTGCCGAGTCATCGGCCACAAATGCTTCAAGCTCTTTGCGCCTTTCGTGCGAAACCTGTGCGTTTGCGAGTGTGAAGCCTTTCAAATAGTTCGCAACACCATCGACGAATAGGTTTTGCCAGTCGGCTGCGTTAGTTTGGCCAAGCGTATCGTCTTTCAGGCGGAACAACATCTCTGCATCGAATCGGCTGACAGCGGCCGGTCCATGTCCGCCGCTGGAAAAGATAAAGCGCCGGATGAGCGCGCATTCGGCACTGGTAATCTGATGGGCCGATAATTCACCGCCGCAGCGTGTCGGTCCCTGGCCGGTCAAAACGGCGGCTTCGATTTGTTTGAGCGCGTAATGTTTGAGTGTGTCGGGCACGTTGCCGGCACGCTCCATAATCCGGGCGAGCAGTTCCAGCTCGGCCATCGTTTCCAGCCTGCCATCTTGGTCTAGCGCGCCGATCAGCCAGTCGGCTTCTTCCTGGTCCACATAGCCGCGTGGTTCGCTGCCGTTGAGGACAAATTCGCCAATCGCTTCGACGAAGAAATCCACCCACGCATCGTCTGGCGCGGTCAGGGCATGGTTGATCACAAAGATCGCTTCCGCTTCGCCGCGGTGAATTTCACCGTCACCCCAGCCCAGTTGGCGCAATGCCAATAGTTCATCCGGAGAAATGACGCCGTCTGCACTGGCGGTTTTTGCTAATTCGGCAAATTGGAAGCTCATGGCGTGATGGATCCTTATTTCAGTCCATTCGCCCCTCGCATAATACCCTTAAATTCGGGTTAGTATCGAGCTTTTACCGTTTAAGAGCAGCCACGCAGGAGGCTCGATCCACGTCGAGCCCGTCACTGGCCCGGCGCGCATCGACATAGGTGGCGGTCGGTTGGGCACCCTTACGCAGGGGGTATAGGTACACATCCAACACGCAGGATTGCCCGCTAAATTGCAGCTTCCTTGCATCGCCCTCGGTCACATTGAGCCGTGGTTCGCCGAACATTCGCTGCAACCCGTTACTATCGGCGCCGATCACGCCCTCCAGCCCGGGGACACTCATCACCCGCGGCGCGCGAAAACCACCCGATGATGGCGCAGGTGTGGCCGGCAAAGGCTTGGTCGATTGCGGCGGCGGCCGGGTCGAGGTGGTTGGCGCGGCGGGTTGGCCCAAAGGCGGCGGCACAGCCGTCGCAGCGCAAGCGCCCAAAAGCGGCAGTAAGGCAATGACTAATTTACGCGGCATATTCGGGTCCGTTTCGCCGGTGGACGAGATGGGTTGCACTAGCCGCCCCGATGATTGGTGCAAGCAAGTTAAGGAAAGGAACGACCAATAGTGCGGCAATTGCGCCGCCCAGCAGGAAACGTTCCAACTTGGACAAGGGCGGGTGCGATGGATGCCCGCCACCGGAATGGCGATGCCGCAGCCACACCATATCCTGCAATTCCCGGCCCAGCAGCCATGCATTGACCACCCAAAACACCACCGCTGGCCCGATGGCTGTAAAAAACAGCGGTATCGCCAGCACCAAAGCCAGCAGATTGGCGGCGAGCGTCCTGCCGATTCCCTTGGCCGAATTCTTCACTTCTTCGGCAAAGGGCAGGTTGCGCGCGGTGTCGGCCTGACGGGGATAATGTGCTTGCTCCACCGCGCTGATGATTTCATCGGCAAAGAACTGGACCACTGCCAACGCGACCACGCGGAACAACAGCCAACCGCCCAGAACCGTCAAGATCACCGCCAGTATGGCGCCGATCTCGTCACTGTAAGAGCCGGTCCATTCGGCCAGCGCGGTGTCGAGCGCGACAAAAGCGGCCACTCCCAAAACGGCAAATATCGCCAGGGTCAGCGCCACGCTTTTGAGTAGCACGGCCATAATCCGACGGTCACCCAATTGGCTGATGGCCTTGCTCATTGCGGAAACTACACTGCTCATACAGCCCGCTTTGCCGGTGAATATGGCAAAAGGTCAATCTCTTGCTTGGCGGCACGCGCGCAAGCGGCTAGGCGCGCGGCATCATTTCTTGCCCCTGCCTTGCAGCGGGTTGCGTCTTGCAGAGGATTACCATGCCCAATTCCGACAATTCCCCCCGCTATGATGTGATCGCCATCGGCAATGCGATTGTTGATGTGATGGCCCCGTGTGATGATGCTCTGATCGAAGAGCTGCAAATGGCTAAAGGCGGGATGTCTCTGATTGATGCCGACGGCGCGCGCGATCTGTATAAAGCGATGGGACCGGCGAAGGAGATTTCGGGTGGTTCAGCAGCCAATACGCTGGCGGGCCTTGCGACATTGGGCGCCCGGTGCGCCTTTATCGGCCAAGTGGCGAGCGATCAGCTGGGCGATGTGTTCAGCCACGATATCCGCGCCGCTGGTATTGATTTTGATACGCCTGCCCGTGAAGGCGAACCGCCAACCGCGCGCTGCCTGATCTTTGTCACCCCCGATGGGGAGCGGACGATGAACACGTTTCTGGGCGCGAGCCAGTTCCTGCCGCCTGCCGCCTTGAGCGAAGAAGCGATCGCCGACGCGAAAATCCTCTATCTGGAAGGCTATCTGTGGGATCCGGAAGAACCGCGCAGCGCAATGCGCCGTGCCATCGAAGTATCCCGCAATGCGGGCCGCAAAGTCGCCTTCACTGCGTCAGAAAGCTTCGTAATTGACCGCCACGGCGATGATTTCCGCGCGCTGATTGCGGAAGGTTTAATCGATATTCTGTTCGTCAATGAAGGTGAATTGGCGACGCTGACGGGCGAGGATGATTTTGAAGCCGGTCTCGCCAAATTATCGCCCAACGTGCCGGTTCTGGTTGCGACCAAAGGCCCCAATGGCGCGGTCGCCATCGCCAATGGGACGCGCGGTGAAGTGGCGGCAGAAGCGGTTGACGCCGTGGTCGATACAACCGGAGCAGGCGACCTGTTCGCGGCGGGTTTCCTGTCCGGCCACGTAAAGGAAGAAAGCCTCGAAAACTGCCTGACGCGCGGCGCGATTTGCGCTGCCGAAGTGATCTCCCATTACGGCGCCCGGCCAGAGGCGGATTTGCAAGCCTTGGTCGCGGCAAAACTGGGCGATTGATTGTCCCGACCGATTGCGCCGCTTGATGGGCGCAGCGCGAAGTTGACAAAGTTGACACTGCGTCAACTTTGATTTTCGGCAAATAGCGCCGTGTAATCAGATGGTTATTGCTGAATGGCGAAGTTGACACTTGCGCGCAAGGAATGCGCAAGACGCGGACTATGCGCCAAAAGCGCGCTGGTGTGCTGACGATGGGAAAGAGCAGCCTGTCTGGTAGCTCTTGCTGGCGATGTAGGACAGCCGCCTAAACACGGAACAGATTGCGCAGTCCAAGGCCGAGCAGGAATAGCAGGATAACGGATAGGATGCTTTCCGCAGCGCCCACGCCCAGCGCCGATGCTGGAACCAGAGTATCCTCTCCAAACAGCCATTCCTGCCCTTGCAACCGTGCAGTGCGCCCGGTGGGGATGAAAGCCAGCATATGACTGCCCGAATAGGCAAGCGCGGCGGAGAACTTGGCGCTTTGCTCTGTACTGTAAGCGAAGAAATAGGCGGCAAAGCCGACCCATGTTGCGATCAGCCAGATAAATGGCCGAAACACACTCCGGCCATAATCGCCGAGCAACCAGAATAGGAACTGCGCCGCTGTTTGCCACCAGCGCGTTTCATGTCCGCGCTTGCTTTGGATTTCCTGCACATGAAATTCGAGCGCTTTTGCATGGTTGCGATTGGACAGGGCGAGTTCTTTCAAGCGGCGAAATCGTTGGCTGTCTTCACGGTCTGAAGCCTTAGTGGTCCAACGCCAAACGGGGGCGGAGCGTTCTGGCATGCCTGACCAATATTGACTGGCAGCGGAGGCCCAATTTGGCATTGGTTCTGCATCGAATTGGCACTGAATATCGTTGACGACCACGTCATGGCTCATCTTTGTTCGGCGCAAATCTAGAGGACAACCCATTATTCCAAAGTGAGAGAAAGTGAACAGTTTCTCAAATCCGGCCCCCTCGAAGCTAAAGGTCCTTGGACAATCCATTCTTTGTAAATCAACAAAATGCGATGGACCGGCAAAATTACAGTACCTAAAGGTCACACAGTTGGACTTGAACTCAGTCTTTTCAAATAACATGGCACCTGATCCAAAGTCAGTATTGTCGAACATTAATTGACCCTTACCGAACGACGATTCGTAGAATCGAATATCGCCGCGATCAAATGTGGCACCTATAAAGTACGTATTACCTTCTCCAAAATTAGTTCCGTGAAAGCTGACGTCTCCTGAGCTAAATTCGACATAAGAAAAATCGACGGTCCCTGTGTTGAATTCCGTGTTGGAGAAATTGATATGCCCATCACCAAACTTTGCGTTGGCGAAGTTAATATCCCCACTTCCAAATTTTGCGTCTGAAAAACTTACGTTACCTTTCCCGAATTTAGTGCGGTAAAAGTTGACGTTTCCCCGGCCAAATTCAGCATCTACAAACCAGACGTTACCATCACCCAGTTTGGCGTCAGCGAAGTTGATGAAGCCATTTGGAAAAATAAAACCTGTGAAATCGACCGATCTTAGTGGCAGGTTGTTAGGACCATTAAATGATTGGCTGGAAAAGTTTACGTCCGCCTCAGGATTTTGTTCGACCCAAGCGTTCCAAACTTCCCGCCCTCGACGCCAAAGTTCTATAGCATCCTCGCCCTTCAGAACTTTACGTGTCGGTTTTTTATCGCTCATAGCTAGAGGTTATACGGTACAATTTTTTGATACAAGCTGGGCTTTATTTACCCGCCTCCCGCGCGACTTCGCGCCAGCCAATGTCGCGGCGGCAGAAGCCGGTGTCGAACGTGATCGCGTCCACTGCTGTATAGGCGGCGCTTTGTGCTGCGGTCACATTGGCGCCGGTGGCGGTGACATTGAGCACGCGGCCTCCACTTGCAGTCAGTGATCCCGCATCATCGCGCTTGGTGCCAGCATGGAAGATTTTTGCGCCTTTCGCCTCGGCATCGCCCAGATCAACGGCGCCGCCTTTTTCAGGCGCTTCGGGATAGCCTTTCGCGGCCATCACTACCGTCAGCGCGGTTTCCTCTGCGAACTTGGCAGGTGCTTGCGCGGCCAAGTCACCTTTGGCGCAGGCGAGCATCACTTCGCCCAGATCGCTGTGTAGCCGGGTCATCAGCACTTGGCATTCCGGGTCGCCGAAACGGCAATTATATTCGATCAGCTTGGGGCCTTCGTCAGTCAGCATCAGCCCGGCGAAAAGTACGCCTGAGTAGGCCATTCCCTCGGCCCGCAGAGTATCGACGGTTGGCTGGATGATCTGGCGCATCACTTGCGCTTCCAATTCCGCCGTCAACACTGGTGCAGGGCTATATGCGCCCATGCCGCCGGTATTGGGGCCGGTATCGCCTTCGCCCACGCGCTTATGGTCTTGCGCGCTGCCGAAGGGCAGAATGGCGGTGCCATCGGTGAGTGCGAAGAAGCTCGCTTCCTCGCCGCGCATAAATTCTTCGATCACCACTTCTGCGCCCGCTGCACCGAAGCGCCCGCCGAACATATCAGTGAGGGCTACTACGGCTTCGGCATGGGTTTCGGGAATGACCACGCCTTTACCGGCTGCCAGCCCGTCTGCCTTCAACACATAGGGCGGGGTGAATTTGTCCAGCGTGCTGATCGCCTCGTCCAAAGATTTGGTGCGGACATAGCCAGCCGTGGGAATGTTGGCCCGTTCGCACAGATCTTTGGTGAAGCCCTTGCTGCCTTCCAATTGTGCGGCTGCCTGAGAGGGACCGAATACGGCAATGTCTTGATTGCGCAGGCTATCGCCCAAACCGTCTACCAGCGGCGCTTCCGGGCCGATAACGACCAAGCCGATGTCATGTTTGACGCAGAAACTGATCACGGCCGCATGATCGGCGGCATCCAGCGGGATGCATTGGGCATGATCTGCAATACCGGGGTTGCCCGGCGCAGCGTAGAGAGTATCGTGCGCCCCGCTTAGCAGTGATGACTGCGCCAATTTCCACGCCAATGCGTGTTCACGTCCGCCCGATCCCAGCAAAAGGATATTCATGTCCCGGTCTTCTTTCAGTGATGATCCCAATGAAGGCGGCTTGGTAGCGCGAAGCCGCTCGGGCGACAACGCAGAGCCGCTGTCGATCACCGAAATTTCCGCCAAGTTGAAGCGCACGGTGGAGGATCAGTTCGGTTACGTCCGGCTGCGCGGCGAATTGTCAGGCGTAAAACGCGCGGCATCGGGGCATCTCTATTGCAGCTTGAAAGACGAAAAGGCCGTTATTGATGGCGTGATGTGGCGCGGCAATGCGGGGCGGCTGGGCTTTGTGCCCGAAGACGGAATCGAAGTGGTCGCGACAGGTAAGCTGACGACCTATGCGGGCCGGTCCAAATACCAGATCGTGATGGAGGGGATGGAAATTGCGGGTGAGGGCGCTTTGCTGGCCCTGCTTGAAAAAACACGGACAAGGCTGGAGGCGGAGGGGCTGTTCGCCGCTGAACGTAAGAAGCCCTTGCCGTTCCTGCCCAAAACCATCGCTGTGGTCACATCGCCCACTGGCGCGGTTATTCGCGATATTCTGCACCGGCTGGCGGACCGTTTCCCCAGCCATGTGCTGGTCTGGCCGGTATTGGTGCAGGGCAAAGGCTCTGCGGAACAAGTGGCGGAGGCCATTCGCGGCTTTTCCGCTTTGCCTGATACAATGCCCAAGCCAGATGTGTTGATCGTGGCCCGCGGGGGCGGTTCGATCGAGGATTTGTGGGGCTTCAACGAAGAAGTCGTGGTCCGCGCCATTGCCGACTGCCCCATTCCGGTGATTTCCGCCGTCGGCCATGAAACCGATACGACATTGGCTGATTTTGCCGCAGACCGCCGCGCGCCCACGCCCACCGCCGCGGCGGAAATGGCAGTGCCGGTACGCGGAGAGCTGGCAGCGACGGTGGAAGATTTTGCCCACCGCCAGAAACGTGCCATCGTGCGGCCGATCACTCTGGGTAAGGAACGGCTGGATGCGCGCGCGCAGCGGCTGCCCAAGCTGGAGGCGCTGCTCCAACCATCGACGCAGCGGCTGGATGAAATGTCCGACCGTTTGCAGCGCGGATTGAAAGATCGGGCGAGCAAAGCGCGGGAGGCATTACAGGCCGATACAGCCCGTCTTTCTGCGCCGCTATTGCTGGCGAAAATTGACCGTGCGCGCGACCGGCTCGATGCTGTCAGACTAACCCCGGCCTTGGCGACAGGCCGGATGACCCGCGATGCGGAGCGATTGTCTGCGCTGGGCCGTGTGTTCAAATCCTTGGATCCCAAAGCGCCGCTCAAACGCGGATTTGTGCTGGTGAAAGATGCTCGCGGTAATCTGGTCCGCACCAAAGCCACCGCGGCTGCTGAAGGCCGTTTATCGGTCGAGTTTGCCGATGGTGTTCTGGATGTCGCGCCCTCAGGATCGGTTCAGGCGCCGCCCGCTAAACCCAAACCTCCTCGCAAAACCCGATCTGATCCGGCACAATCCCGCCAAGATGATTTGTTCGGATAGATACATCTTGTTAAAGGCACCCCCATGTTAATGTCCTCCGGCGATAAAGCCGCCAAACTCGCCTTTGGCCCCAACGGTTTCCGCGTGATGAAGCCTGGCCCCTATGTCCTGTGCGCTGTCACGGCGGAGCAAATTCCGCTGGAAGAATTGCGCTATTGGAGCGTCGATTTCCAAGAAGCGTATGCTAGCGCCGAAATCGCCACCCGCCGATTGGCTGACGGCGAATGAAAACGGTCGCTTCTATCCTTGGGTTGGCATTGTTGGCCGCGTGCGGCAGCGCGGCGATGGGCGGCGATGGCGCGGCCCCATCCGCGACAACGCAGCCGGAAATGCGCAGCGAGCCTGTCATCCGCACACAGGCGGTTACGTCCCCGCCACCTGCGCAACCGCAGCCCGAACGCACGGGTCCGGTCGAGTTCACTTATGCAGGTGAGCTGACTCAGGGCGGCTGGATTAAGGGCACTGCGCCGTTTGGCACCGTGAATGCGTTTTTGGGCGATGTCCCGCTAGAGCTGGATAGCGAAAATGGCTATTTCGCTGCGTTTGACCGTGATGCGGGCAGTGAAGCCGTGCTGCGCGCTGAACTTGCCAATGGCACCACCAAGGCGGCGCGGCTTTCGATTGCTCCGCGCAAATGGAATATCGAGCGCGTCAATGTGGCGCGCCGGTCTGGCGGTGCCAGTGCCGCCTTTATGAAACGCAGACAGCCGGAGCTGGACGCCATCTGGAATGCCCGCCTGAAAGTCACGGGTGCCACAGGGTACCGGCAAGACTTTATCTGGCCGGTCAAGGGCCGGATTTCGGGCCGTTTCGGATCGCAGCGTATCTATCGCGGAGAGCCGGGAAGCTATCATTCGGGAATTGATATCGCACCGGGGAATGGTGTGCCCTTTGTTGCTCCGGCTGACGGGGTGGTGGTGCTGGCGCGGAACAATTTCTCGCTCGAAGGGCGCTTGCTGATCATCGATCACGGATCGGGTCTCAACAGTGCGTTTCTTCATGCGTCCAAGCTCGCCGTGAGTGAGGGTGATATGGTCACGCAAGGCCAGTATATCGGCAATATCGGATCAACCGGCCGGGCAACTGGCCCGCATCTGCACTGGAGCATCAAATGGCGCAATGCGCGGCTTGATCCGCTGTTGTTTACCGGCCCGATGAACTGATCCCTCCGGCCGTGACGCGCCTATGACCCGTTCAAAAGCGAAACGCATATTCCGGTGGCTGGTGCTGATCGGGGTGATCGTCGGCCTGACCCCTGGCACATGGATCAGATCCCCTATACCCGAAGCCAATTACGATCAGATCCTTACGCTGACCCCGCTGGATGTGCCCGATAGTAATATAGGCGAGGTGGAGGTGACCGGCGTGTGGCACCTCACCAGCCCCAACAGCCTTTTCGGCAGCTATTCCTCTTTGCTGATTGATGATGATGGCCGGTTTCTGTCGGCCAGCGATGCGGGGCAGCTACTGCGCTTCCCCAAACCGGGAGCAGACGGGGATATTCGCATAGAAACCTTTGCCGGGCGTACTGTGCGGCGGAAGAAATATATCGATATTGAATCGCTTACGCGTGATCCGGATACGGGCCGGATATGGGTCGGTTTTGAAGGGTCCAATACGATTGAGCGGTTCGATGCTGCGCTGAGGGATAGCGACAGGGTGGAGCCCCCGCAGATGGAGGATTGGTCATCCAATTCAGGGCCGGAATCGATGGCGCGCTTGGCCGATGGCCGCTTTATCGTCGTGTCGGAAGGCTATAATGATTGGGGCGGTATCGGTTTTCCCGGTCTGCTGTTTCCATCCGATCCGGTGGCGGGTGCCGAAGCGCTGGAGTTCACTTTCAAGCCGCCGTCTGGCTATCGGCCGGTTGATATGGTCCAGATCCCTGATGGGCGCGCGCTGATCCTTGTCCGCGCGGTGCATTTCGCCCCGCTGCCCTATTTTACCGCGAAGATTGTTCTAGCCGATCCCGCAGCCATCGCAGAAGATACGGTGTGGTCAGGCGACGTGATCGGTGCAATCGCCCCGCCTATACCCAGCGACAATATGGAAGGCCTCACTTTTGAGGAGAATCTCGACGGAAGCCTGACCCTGTGGGTTATTTCCGACGATAATGGCGCGGGTTTTCTGCAGCGGACATTGTTGATGCGCCTTAGGTGGGATCCGGCACAGCCCACAGAAAAGGCGCCCGGAAATACCGAGCGCCTTTCTAAGCCGTAATATCTGATTGTATCCGACAGACTGCTGTCAGATCAGAGTGCCAGATTAGGCAGCTTCTTTAGTTGCCTTCTTAAGTTCACGCTTCACTTTGAGCGCGCCCTTGGAAAGCTTTTCGTCTTTCGTTTTAAGCAACCAATTGTCGAGACCGCCATTATGCTCAACCGAACGCAGACCATTGGTCGATACGCGGAATTTGAAGCTACGCTCCAGCTTTTCGCTGAGCAGAGTAACATTCTGCAGGTTAGGCAAGAAGACACGCTTCGTCTTGTTGTTGGCGTGGCTTACATTGTTGCCAGTTAGGCGACCTTTGCCGGTCAGTTCGCAGATGCGCGACATGGTTTCTCTCGTTCGGTTGGGGGCGGCCAAACAAATGCTGGCTGCCGAAATTTGCTGGGTGTTATCCCGGAAAGGCGCGCAACTAGCTTTCAGATACCGAATCGTCAAGCAAAACTCCCATAGCCAAGCCGTGAGTTGCGACCGCGTGCCGCACAGGGTAGCGCGTTGTCATGACCCGTTGGCCCCTTCCGCAACCCATGCAGCGCGCGCTGGCCCTCGCACAGCAAGCAGCCGAGCGGGGCGAAGTGCCAGTGGGCGCGGTAATAATGCGCGGAAACGAATGTATCGCAGAAGGCTATAACTCGCCGCGCGAGGATCATGATCCCACCGCCCATGCAGAGATTGTCGCGATTCGCGAAGCAGCCCGGATATTGGGCAATGACCGGCTGATCGACTGCGAATTATGGGTGACGCTGGAACCCTGCGCGATGTGCGCGGGCGCGATTGCTCATGCGCGGATTGGCAAGCTGTATTACGCGGCGGCCGATCCAAAGGGGGGCGCAGTAGAACATGGCACACGGGTGTTTGAGCAGGCGCAATGCTTGCACCGGCCAGACGTGTATTCGGGCATGGGCGCGAGCGAGGCGGCAGAGTTGTTAAAAGCGTTCTTTAGGGAGCGGCGATGATCACAAGGTCGGCTAACGACCCAATTGCGGACATCAGTCCGCGGTCGATTTCGTGCGAATAGCAACCCTTGTGACCGCGATGCACCCAGCTAACACGGCGGAAACAAGGCACAGCAAATGTATTTGCGGAATCGATACTAGTCCCAACAATGGGTTCATTTCAGCAAGCGGCCAGAGCGGTCGCATGTCTGCGTGCATCATGGCATCGAAAACGATGTGCGAGTAGGTTCCTACGAAAGCCGTTGAGAATGAGACCGACCACCCGAAATTGGAATGGCGGATTTGCAGAAGTTTTAGCACGTAGAGGCTGATAGGCCGTCCGATGAGGCCCGCAATCAAAGCAATAAGAAACGCGCCGAGGACCGTGTGAGTATAGCCGTGGAGGATGGTGTCGCCACGAACAATTCTCACTAGCGGCTCCAAGTCCATCAGAACTTGAGCACCTCCAAATACCATGAAACTGAATCTTCGGCCACCTACGGACTTGAACAGAACCCCAGGGCCCAAATGGAATGGCGTAAATGGCATCACCGTTGAGCTTAGCGTCTCTCAAACCGTTGTCTACAAATTGTCCAAGGCCGATTGTCCGTTCTCCACCCCACAAACTGCCGTCTTCACATCCCGCGCCAGATTTTCATCGGCGTGCTATCCGCCGGACCATAACGCCGCCGTTCGCATCTTTTGGGCATGAAGTCTTTGCCGTAACACAGCCTTACTTCTTCCAGCCATCCGCGCTGGTTCAAGTCGATGCCCACTGCCGAGCGCGGCCAGTCCGGGTTGGACCGGATGAAGGCATCGCGAAACTGCCCCGCCGTCAGCGCCTCGTCGCGCGAAAGGCGGTCGGTTGGCGGCATCCGCAGACTGTTCCACAATATGCGGGTGACTTTGAAATAGGTTTCCGGCTTGCGCACCATGCAGCTGCCATGTTTGGCCCATTGCCGCGCGAGCAGTTTGGCCGAGGGTGTCATGCACATATTCTGGCGCGCCTCTGCCGGGGAAAGCCGCCGCGGATTGCTGCACCATTGCGGCCATGTGTTTCTGCCATCGGGCCACAGGCCGTGGACGATAAAGCCAAACCGCCCGTTCCGGCCTGAACATTGGGTGCGCTGGCCCGATTGCATTTCGCGCCCCTTACAAAATTCAGGCGACCAGCTGAGCGCGAGAGTATAGCCGGTAATCGGAACAGAGCGGGGCGGCCTTTCGCGAGTGACTTGCGGGACAGAGATCGCCGCGGGCATCCGGCATTGATAGGCTTGGGCATAGGCGGGGGCTGTTGCTGCGCCATTGGCGGCGATGCCCACCAGAGCAGCGACTATCAGTGCCCCTGCCCGCCTCATTCGGGTGTGAAATCCAAACCGATATCAGCGGCGGGCGCGCTTTGCGTGAGCCTGCCAACCGAGACATAATCGACGCCGGTTGCCGCCTTGGCTTTGATCGTATCCAGATTGATACCGCCCGATGCTTCGGTGGGCACTCTGCCGGCCACCATTGCGACGGCTTCGCGCAAAATGGGCGGTTCCATATTATCGAGCAGCAGCCGCGTTGCCCCGGCGTGCAATGCGGGTTCGATCTGGTCCAGCCGGTCCACTTCGCAGATAATCTGCGCGACCCCGGCATCGCGGGCCCGGCGCACAGCTTCGGCCACATCACCGGCGACAAGAACGTGGTTGTCCTTGATCATCGCGGCATCCCACAGGCCCATCCGGTGATTATTGCCGCCACCCATACGCACCGCGTATTTTTCAAGGTGACGCAGGCCGGGAATGGTTTTGCGCGTATCGAGCAGGGTGCAGTCCGGATTGTCCATCACATCGACATATTCGCGGACCATGGTGGCGATGCCTGATAGATGCTGGACTGTGTTAAGCGCGGCGCGTTCTGCGGTCAGCATCGCGCGGGCATTGCCCGACAGGCGCATCAAATCGGTCCCGGCTGGCACTTGCGCGCCTTCCTCGACCAGAATTTCGATGTCCATTGCCGGTTCCAGCGACCGGAAAAACGCCTCGGCCACCGGTAATCCCGCGACGGATATTGGATCGCGGCTATCCATCACCCCTGAAAAGCGCGCATCGGCCGGAATAACGCTTTCGCTGGTTACATCATGGCCGCCGCCCGGCAGCCCTTCACCAAGATCTTCGGCCAATGTGTCCGTGACGAATTTCTGGAGGTCGAACCCCTCAAGCGACCAGTGAGTCAAAGCCCGCTCTCCTCAATGTACAAAGCGCGCGACGACATCGCGGTACGACCGGCTGACTTTCACTTCCGCGCCCGAATCCAGCACCAAGAAGCATTCGCCATTGGTGTGCGGCTTCACTTGCCGGACCTGGTCCAGATTGACGATGGTCGAGCGGTGGACACGCTGGAATTTGCGCGGATCAAGCCGCCGTTCCAGATCCTTCATCGTTTCCCGCAGGATCAGCGAATTGTCGCCCGTATAGATGCACATATAGTCGCCGGCGGCTTCGATATGTTCGATTGTTTCCACCTCGACCCGGAAGATCTGGCCGCGATCTTTCACATTGATCAGTTTTTCAAACCGTTCGGCGCTTTCACCGTCATTCTCGGTAAATTCTTCCGCCGCATCGGGCGCAACCTCGGCGAGAACGTTGAGGAGTTTTTCCGCATCTTCGCTGGATTTCTTCTCCGCCAAACGGACCCGAACCCGTTCGATCGTATCCGCCAACTGGTCTTCATCCACCGGCTTCATCAGATAATTGACTGCATTGGCTTCAAAAGCCCGAACCGCGTGTTCCTGATATGCTGTCACAAAAACAATCAGCGGCGGCTGTACGCCCATGACGCCTTTGACCACGCTAAATCCGTCAAAACCGGGCATCTGGATGTCGAGAAAAACCACATCGGGTTTTTGCGTTTTAATCTTGCGGATGGCTTCGCGGCCATTGACGCAAGTATCGATAATTTCGACATCATCGAAGGCTTGCAAGCGCAGCTGTAATCCTTGGATGGCGAGTTTTTCATCATCAACGATAATCGCACGGATGGTCATGTGACGGTTCCAATCTGCCCGTTAGGGATGGGTTGTTCGGGGGATGACACTGGCTTGGGGGCGTCCAGCGCATGGGGCGGCGGTTGAAGTGTTGCCGCAGCAGAGGGATCGTTTTCGCGGGCCTCACGAGCCGTTTCGTAGGGTAGCTCAATAATCACAGTGAACCCGCCGGTTGGCGGCGTCCGGATTTCAAACAGATGGTTATCGCCATAAGCTTGCGCAAGCCGGTCACGAATATTGGGCAAGCCGACACCAGTAGACACGGCCTGATTATCACCGGTCACGGCATCGGGCAGGTGCGGCCTTCCGCCTTTGGCGTGCAATCCGGGCCCGGTATCGGACACGGTTATACGCAGCCTTGTGCCAACCAGCTGCGCAGATAAGCTGATCCGCGCGCCTTCTTCTTGCGGCGACACAGCATATTTGATCGCGTTTTCCACCAAGGGCTGGAGCAGCATTGACGGCAAGCACCCTTTGGCCGCTTCCGGCTCGATCCGGAATTCTGTGCGCAGGCGTTCTTCAAACCGCATCCGCTCAATACCCAGATAGAGCTGCAATGTCTCAACCTCTTGGGCGAGCGTTACCTTGCCGCTCGCCTGAGTCAGCAACGTATGGCGCAGGAAAGAGGATAGGCGCGTCAGCATCGCATTGGCGGGCTCGGTCTGTTTGAGCAAAACCAGTGTGCTGATGGAATTGAGGGTATTGAACAGGAAATGCGGATTGAGCTGGTAACGCAGCATGGCCAGCTGCGCGCTGGTGGCCTGCATTTCCAATCGTTCCAGCCGGTCTGCCTGTTCTTCCACCTGAAGGAAAAAATTGATCGCATAATAGAGCGCAGACCATGCACCCAGCAGCGTCATTGGCAGATAAAACAGGCCAATCAGCAATTGCGTGAAAGACGTGTCATCATTGGTCCGCGTCAATTGTAGAACCCACGCATCGACAAATGTGTACAGCCCCACCGACAGAGCCAGCACGAATGCAGTGATACCCCATGTGATCACCGGCCGGCGGTTAATCAGTTCTCTGTAGATTACTGAAAGCACCAACGTGACCGAAAATCCGGTGATCGCGCTGATCAGGAGTTGCAGTAAAAGCGAAGGGGGCTGCTGGTTCGCAATCGCCGCCATCGCGCGCAGCAGAAATGCACCGCCCCAACCCGCAAATTGCATGGTCCAGAAGGCCCGGTTCTTATTCGCGAAGAACGGCGTGGGTTCAAAGGGCAAGACAGCCATAAGTGTACCCTTAGACCAACTTTTGCCGAAATAGCATTGCTGTTTTGTGGATTGCGCGACTTACTGTATCGTACATAAGACAATTCGCGGAAAATCATGGGAGATGGGCGGAATGGATATCAAAACCGGGCAGATGGAAGCTGGGCAGACGGCGGTTGGGGCGGACCACGCCAAATTTCGCGAGATGAAAGAAGGCACTCAGGAAGACTGGTCAATTATCAGCAAGCATTACATGGAGTTTGCCTCTGACCTTCCCGACCGCGTGCTAACCCATTTGAAGTTGCTTGAGGGTGATTTTGGCGGCTTTCCGGTCTGCCGGATGGAGCATTCACTCCAAACAGCGACGCGCGCTCACCGTGATGGCCGCGGTGAACGCTATGTGGTGATGGCACTGTTGCACGATATCGGTGATACGCTGGGAACTTATAATCACCCCGAAGTCGCAGCCGCCATTCTGAAGCCGTTTGTGACTGAGCAGGAGCACTGGATTTGCCAGCATCACGGCGCCTTTCAGGGATATTACTTCTTCCATTTCCTTGGAATGGACAAAGATGTGCGCGACACATTCCGCGACAGTCCACACTTTGATGCCTGCGCAGAGTTCTGCGAAAAATACGATCAGGCGGCGTTTGACCCCGACTATGACAGCGAAAGCCTGGAGTTCTTCGAACCAATGCTACGCCGTGTGTTCGCAAAACCGCTCAGTTCGATGTATGTCAGCGACGACTAACCGGCTTAATTCGGCGCGCGGATAATGCCGGGTTGCCGGGCAAAGTCGCTCGGCCAGTGCGCGCTGCCATGCTGTGCCATGGACTGCGCCACCAAAGGCAGTTCGGCGGCGATAAATTCTGCCCGTTCATCCCAGCCATCATGGGTGCGCTTGCGGAAAATCCCGCCGCTATGGCGCGGTCCCCAGCGGTTCATAAACTGCAAGGCTGCCTCTGGCGGATAGCCCGCATTGGCGAGCAGCCACGGCATCAACCGATCTGCTTCCCGCTCCGTCTGACGCACATTCTTGCGCTTGCGGCCGTGCTTATCCAGCCACTGTGTATGGCCCAAGACGACATGCGCCAATTCATGCGCGAGCAGCGCGGCAAATTCTGCTTCGGGATAAGCAAAAGCGGGACTGTCCTCTCCAATCGCGACCCGGTACCCGTTGGTGCTGGCATTGGCGCTGTTGCTGATCAGTTCAAAATGGCCGGCGCATATGACATTGCCGCGGGCTGTCATGGCCCCGGCGTTTTCGGCATGGAGTAGAGACAGCGCGACCGTACCGCTGGCGCCCAGCGATTCCGTAATCATGCGGTTGATCGTCACCAGCCGTTGCCACGGCTCGGATTCGGATAAAGGCAGAGATCGCAGCGGCTTGCCGTCCACCGCAATCAATTCCGCCCCGACCGTTATACCGGCTTGATCAGCCCCTGCACCCGGAACCACTGCTTGCACGAAGAAATCCCCTTCAATGCCGCGCACATTGCGGATCGCCTTGGCTTGCCCATAAGCACCTGCGTCTTGGACCAACATACCGATGGATTTTTCGGTGTCCGTACAGAACGATGCATTGCCGGTGAGCAGCCGCCATCCAGTCTGTTGCAAGTACGCATCGTGTTTCTGGAGCGCGGCAAAACGCTCTGCCAAATCTGTGTTGCCTGCATCGCTGCCTTGGGAAGGCACCGGCGCGGCTATCAAACAGCCAAGCGCAAGGAATAATCGTGCGAACGTGGCGGGCATCAGCGCGTTACGATGCGCTGGCTGCGTCGATGGCTTCCTGCAATTTGGCCACGCCGACAGCGCCTTCAAACGTGCTGTCCCCGACGACCCAGCTGGGCGTGCCGGAAAAGCCGAGTTGCTGCGCGAATGCTGTGTTTTTGGATAGTTCAAATCCGGCTTCTGGTGAATTGATGAATTCTTCTGCCAACGCCAAATCCAACCCAGCCGCCCCGGCTGCGGCCAGAATGTTAGCTTGGCTAGGGGGACCTTGCGCAAACATTGCAATATGGAATGCGTCAAACTTGCCTTGTTTGGCGGCGGCCAAAGCCATTTTTGCGGCGCGATCGCTGCCTTCAAATATTGGCCATTCGCGTACCACGACACGCAATTCAGGGTTCTTGGCGATGAGTTCTTGCACATGCTGGGTGCTCATCCGGCAATAGCCGCAGCCATAATCGGTAAATTCGACCAGCGTCACTGAACCTTGCGGATTGCCCAATACTGCCCCGGGGAACGGCGCGCTAACGTCACCTGCCACGTCGGCGAGCCTTTTGCGGGCTTCTTGCCGTTCATAATTGGCGACCATTTCCGGAAGAATTTCCGGATTCTCCAGCAAATAGGCTTTCGTTTGGGCATGGCCCATGCCCGCCCATGAAAAGATAGCTGCACCGCCAAAGCCAAAGATGAACGCAAAACAAGCCGTGAGGGCGAGCGACCGGATAGATGTGTTTCCCATCCTGCTGCGCTAGCGCCTGTCGCGCAGCTGCTCAAGCTCGGCGCGGGCTTGCAAGCCAATATCTTGCGCGCGTATCCAATCGGGCGACCCTTCCGGCAGGCCCGCTTCCGCCACCTGCGCGCTACGGATCGCCAAGTCATATTGCCGCCGCATAATCTGCTGTTCTGCGCTGGCCAGCCGCGCTCTGGGCATATCGCCACTCGCGGCATACACCACGCCCAACTGATACCATGCAAATGGGTTATAACGGTCACGGGCCACCGCCGTTCGCAAGATGTGCTCCGCTTCTTCAAAGTGGGTTTTGTCTTCCGTTGCGATCAAGGCGTGGCCAAACATCGAGGCTATCAGCGGCTCACTCCGGCTGAGCTTGGTCGCTTTACGCAGCGGTATCAACGCGTCTTGCGGCCGGCCCGATTCGAGCAGCACTTGCCCTTTCAGTTCGAGAAAATACGGATCATCGGGATCGCTCGCCAGCAGCTCTTCGGCCTCGGCCAGTGCTTTGTTGACCAAGGCATCCTTGTGATAGGCATAAGCGCGGGCATATCGGGCGGGCGTGTCTGTCCGTGTTTCGGGATAGCGCTGCAATGTTCGCCGCGGTTCGGATTGGTATCCAAACAGCTTTGCTTTCACGCGTTCAAACCGCCTTTGCAGTTCAGGATCATCCGGCGCGTTCCAGGCGGGATCAGCCTCGTACGTGTCGCGCAGCACTGCAATCCGGTCACCGGACAGCGGGTGAGTTCGGCTAAAGGTGGCTTCATCCGCCTGGCTGCGGCCATAGCGAAATTCAAGATTTTGCAGTTTTCCGAAAAACTCCAGCGATCCCCGGCCTGATATGCCCGCGCGGGACAGATATGTTGCCCCGGCAGCATCGGCACTCGATTCCTGCACGCGTGAGAATGCCAGAAATCGTCCAATGGCCGCTTGTTGTCCCGCGGCAATAACGCCCAGACCTGCCTCGCTTGCGCCAGCAAGAACCGCAGCTGCGCCAAGTATCATCGACAGGATGGAGATATTTCCCGCTTTACTGATGCCTTCGCTCGACCGGATAATATGCCCGCCGGTGATGTGGCCCAATTCGTGGGCAATCACGCCTTGCACTTCGTTAGCGGTGTCAGCGGCGTCGATCAGGCCGCCATGAATATAGACCACTTGGCCGCCAGCAACGAAAGCGTTGATTGAGGGATTGTTGATCATCACGATGTCAACATTTTGCGGCTCTAAGCCCGCGGCCTCTACCAGCGGAGCGGCCATGTCACGCAGCAGCGCCTCTGTTTCCGCATCGCGCAGGATCGATTGCGCTTGAACAGGTTGAACCGCCATTGAAATGGCAGCGATCAGGGCGAGTAAGCGTGCCAATAAGCGATGTGGGTTCGACATGGGATAGAGGCTAAGGCGATTCTGCCTGAACGGGAACTGAAATCTGCGTTTGGCGGGCCTGTTCTGTCTCTTTGACGAAATCCGTGATCGCTTCCAGCACGGCGGGATCACGGCGCCACGGGCTGGCGATGGCGGTCAGAATGGCGATATGGTCCATTTCCGGGAAAAACCGCGTTTGCGCAGTGCCGCCCATCTCGGATATTTTAGCGGCCAGAACGCGGGTATTGCGCGGGCGCACAACCGTGTCTTTCTCGCCGCTCATCAACAGCATGGGCGGGGCATCCCCGCGGGCGAAAGCGATCGGCTGCGTCACCTGTTCCGCGTTGGGTGTGCTGCCAAAGGTGAATTTGGTGGAATCGCTATCGAAAGGGAAAAAATCATATGGGCCGGACAGCCCGATAACGCCCTTGATTGCGTCATCATCCAAACCCGCACGGCCAAGCCACTGCCGATCCAATGCAGTCATCACGACGTTGTAAGCACCGGCGGAATGGCCAGAGATATAGATGGCGTCGGGATCACCGCCATACCGCGCGATGTTGTGTTTCGTCCACGCGATCACGCTGGCAGTGTCTTCCAGAATTGCGGGGAAAATACTTTCGTCGCCCAACCGATATCCGGCGAGGACTACGACAAACCCTTCCGGCGCGATGGCGCGGCCAATAAAGCCGTAATCATCCGGATCGCCGCTGCGCCAACTGCCGCCATGGGCAAAGACCAGCACCGGCTTTGGCCCGGTATCATCGCCATCAGCCGCGCCATCAGCCGCATAAACGGCCAGCTTCTGGAATGCGGAATCGCCATATGTGTGGGTCATCACAAGTTGCGTGCCGCGATCACCACCAGTCAGCCGATCTACGGCGTTCAACACTGCCGGGCCGTTACGATTGATCGCGAATTGCAGCGCAATAAATGCGGCAATGGCCAGAACCACAATTGTACCAATGGTCCACGCCATAAGTTTTCTGCCCTTCGTCGCCATTGCCGCCCCGAGATTGTGTAATATCGCGGGGGCGATGTGCGGCGGGAAGGGCCGATATGCAAGCCTGGTGTGAACGGGCCGCAGCGCAAGGCTGCTTGATCAGCCCCGAAGATCATCCGGCAAAGGGAGCAAGAAACGCTCTAAATAAGCTTGCGGGCCACCTTTTCGACCAAAGCGATATCGTCTGATACTTCGCCCAGCACAACCACTTCGCCAGTGGTTAAGCGGCGGATCATCACGACACCAAATTCCGCCCCTTGCGGGTCGATGGAATCGAGTGAGTGTGTTTCCAATACGCGCAGCTTCTTGGCGATCTTTTCGCGCGGCCGGTCGGCTGGTTCAACGGTCTTTCCACTTTCTTCCTTGCGGATGCGCCGTTCGGTAGAGACAACGCCTTTCAGGCCGCCTTCCGCATTGGCGAGAAAGCTCTGCAAGCCGCCGCGTTCAATACCGACACGCTGTGCGTGCGACAGGACGGAAGCATATTCGGTCAGGCGGGTTTTGTCATAATCGGCCCCGAATACCAATTTCACGATTGGCGTCATCGGTGCGCGATCTTGGACGGTTAGGCCATTGTCACTGATCAGCTCGTCAAATTCTTCTGGCGCATCTTGGGCAGCGAGGCAGACGTCGTAAGCACGGCTGACGGCAGCATAGAGCGTAGCACGAGTGCGATCTTCCGAACTGTGCGCATCTTGCGCGAGTTGGCGCGCCTCGGCGAGGCAGTCATACAAGTCGGCTTGATCTTCACCTTGGACTTCCACCACATCAGGCGAAGACACCGCCGCGGCTGGCGCTTCATTATCGGCAGGATTGTCGAAGCGGTCTTCCAGTGAAGAGCTGCCAAAGCCCTTGGATAGAACCGAGAAGTCGGGATCTTGTTCGCCTTCATCCAGCTCCTCATCATCAAACTCGGCCGAGAGCTTGGAGACGCTGCTTTTGCGAGGGTGGATCAGGGATGCCATCCGGGACACGACCGGATCATCATCCATCGTATTGTCGTCCTCGGCATTTTCCTCGGAACCACCAATGCCCAAATCAGGAGCGCTGAATGCGGGTGCGGCCGGCTCTTCTTCAGAGCCATCTGCTGACAGTGCATCGGCGGCCGGGCCATCTGCCCAGTCGGTTACCGGCTCGGCATGGCGAGGCTCGGCATCCTCGGCTTCAAGGGCTTGATCAATTTCCAGCAGCAATTCGTCAGAGGTGATTTGATCCGCCATCTCTTTCCAATTGATCACACCATAGATGAAGTCAATTGTTTCGCCATCGCTGGAATAGGGCAGCAGAATGCCGCGATACAGGATTGTGGCATCGCGCTGGTTGATGAATTCAGCCTCGAAACCAATCGGTGCCTGATTCGCCAAAATTTGCATGTAGTGATCGGTGATGCGGCTCAGAAGTGACCGGCTGGGCACATCCGACAACGTTTCAATTTGCCCCTCAGTGCCGCATTCATCCGCCAATTTATCGCCAAGGAATTGCACCCCGGGATTGTCCATACCAGCAGTAAAATCGAGCAGCACACTGAACGGACCGAAGTCTGTCAGCGCATCTGGATCAAGGTCTTCTATCGAGGGGAAGCTGCGGTCTTCGAGCTGACCGGCCCAATGATTATAGGCGCGCACTTGCATGCGGCGCTCATCTGTGCCGATGGCAGCGGGTGGCGGCTCATGGCCTGCCTCGTCATCCGCATAGTCATAATCGCGCTCGTCATCGCCAAAACCGGCTGAATCAAAGTTTCCGCGCAAATTATCCATGGCCCCAAAAGCCCCCTTGGTGGTGTTTCAAGGAGCCTTTTGCAGGGGTGTGGTAAACATTGCGTTAAGAACGCTTTACCAGTCAGATGGACCGGTTGGCGGGTTGGCGTCGGTGATCAACCGCGTGTTAGAGCATGTAGCGCATTTTGATCGTTTGCGCCTGATCTGCCGTGCCGACGTCAAATGCCGCAGCTTTGAATTTGGGCGGCCCCATTCGTACTTTGGCGTCACGGGAAAACCCGTATCCTTCTTTGGGCATCATCATCAGCGCCCGGTCTGCTTTGCCATTATCATTCTCATCATGCAGCATCGCGATGGCATAGCGGCCCGGTTTGACGTTTTTGAAGCGGAAGGTCACCGTTGTACCCGCAGGGACAACAGCGGAATAGGAATTGGCGTCACCGCGGCATTTGGGAAAGCGTTTGGGATTGGTGGTCATACAGGCGCGCACCACGCCTTCATCAGACCGCAGATTCGTGGCGGTGACGGTGACCGTGCTGCCGCCGGCACTATTGCTGACCAGCATGATCGCTGCTGCGCTTAACGATCCTGCGGCAGAAAGGCGCCGGACAGTCCCCGATCGGTTCCGCACAGCCGGTCCCAAAACCGAAAATATAGACCGTAATTGCATGAATATGCCTCATGATGTTTCTGATGATGGCTGGCTGTTATCAGCCAATTCCCCAACCGGGAATGAACAAGTGCCCTAGGGAACATTTCCCATCCCATGTGATTGGTGATCCCCATGATGGTCATGATCGCCAAAACACCGCCTAGCACGCCCACATGTACGGGAATGACAAATACCAGAAACGGGATCACCACCGCGCCGGTTAATGCCTCAATCGGGTGAAAGCTCATCGCCGCCCACGCCGTTGGCGGGCGACTGGCATGATGGACCGCATGGGCACGTTTGAACCATTTGGGTTGATGCATCCACCGGTGGGTCCAGTAAAACCACGTGTCATGGGCCAACAAATAGAGCAGCAGAGATAGCGGTGCATACCATAGAGGGTATTCTGACAGATCGGAGTAGACCACTGTCCACCCTTGATGGCGCCATCCCCAAGCGACAATCCCTGCCGGGACGCCATATATCGCAGCAGAGAGCAGCGACCAGCCAATCTCTGTACGGATTTGCCCGCCCATTGCATCATACAGCCCAGGCCGGACCCGCGATGTCGCCCAGGCAAAAAAACCGCTGGTTATCACATAGCGGACCGCCACAATGGCAGTCATCAAAATCGCAGCAGTGGTTATTGCGAGCAGCATTGCGGGCCTTATGCCGCAGCCAATCGCTCAGTAACAGGCTTAATGATCTAAGGCTTCCAAGCGCTGCATTCCGGATCCGCAGCGATCACCTGCCGGCGCATGGATGCGCGCGCCAAACGCTCTATCTCGACCTTGCGCCGAGCAGCAGCCAGCGGGCGCGACGGCGCAGGCCGGACGATTTCCGCATCATAGGCATCGGCCATAATCACGCCGCAGCTATCCGGCATAAATGCCTCACCAGATAGCGGGCTGGCATCGAATTGCGTGGGCAGTCCCCAGTAAAAGCGGTCGCAATATTCCAGATAGTCGGGCCATTTATGGTCCCCGAGCAAGTCCGCGCGGCTTACTTTGATCTCAACAATAACAATCCGTCCCTTCGGATCGATCCCCATAAGATCCGCCCGCCGTCCGTTGCGCAGCGGCATTTCGGACACGCACCAAATATCGTTGCGGCCAAACAGGCGGGCAATTCCGCGCGCCACAGATTGCGCGCTGGGTGATGCCTCTGCGACGCCCGCTAATGGCTCGGTTGGTACGGATTTCGGCAGGGTTAAGGCAGGCTCAGACATGAGTCTGAAATGGAACATAAAAAGAACATGGTCAAGCGTTCTATTTCTGGTCCGGGTCTAAGCAGTGCGGCGCGGCCCCATAGCGCCAGCTTCCGGCAGCAGCGCCAAAACCGCTTCGCGTGCCGCATGATATTCGCGCCATAGAGTTATCGCCGCAGCGGTAGCGTCTTGGCCCCGTGCATTGACGGCGAGCAAAGCGGCAAGACCGGGCTGCATCATCGCAGTCATATCGGCCACTTGGTTCTTTGCCAGTTCCAGCCGCCATCCATCGACATCTTTGATCAATACTGGAAACTGCCGCGTTTTCTGGGATGGTTCTTCCGGTGCAAGGTTGGCCAGGGTCGCGATTGCGCTCCCCGCATCCTGCAACGCCGCCCACTGTCTGGTCAGCGTGCTGGCCCCGCGCGACGGTTCCGCATTGACGGGTTTTGAAAATCGTGGCGGTGTCTGATCCATGGCGCATCGCGATAAGGCAAAGCCATTGCCAAATCGCTAATGGGCCTCTTCGTGCGTGTAATGCGTTTAGCACTGGCAAGGCCTTCGCCCCTTTGCTAAGCGGCCCCAATATCGAAGCGCAACACCGCGCTTTAGCATCAGCACCCGTAGCTCAGCTGGATAGAGCGCTGCCCTCCGAAGGCAGAGGCCAGAGGTTCGAATCCTCTCGGGTGCACCATTCCCGTTCAGTTCTGGGCACCGCATGCGGCGGTGTCCCGTTTGCTGCGCGGGACAGAGCGGTCTTGGTTCCCATAATACGAACGACGTCGTTGCCCACCTCGACCCGTGAGATGAGAAGGTCCACATATGCCTGACGCAAAGGGTTGGTGCGATCGCGCATCGTATTTGAGATCAGATCGCCAAACTTGGTCAGAATCTGTGGTGTGATGGCCTTTGCAGGGTCGGCCAGCTTGCGCTCGAGGGCGTCAATGTCCGCTGCCAACGCGCGTTTCTGTGCCGCAATTTGACCCAATTCTTTTTCGACCTGAGGGTCGTCTGGTGAAAGAATTCCGTTACGGACTAGTTTGATAACTGAAGCACTTTCACCTTCCAGGCGAGTCTGGCGTGACCGAAGACTTTTCAGTTCCTTGCGATCCTGAGTTTCGCCATGTGCACTGCGATCAAGCCATGCTTCCAGAAGTTTGGAAAGGCGGTCGGGTGCCAGCACCTTTTCAATTACACTTTCAACAACAAGATTGTCGAGCTTGTCCATTGGGGTCCATCGACCTGGGCATTCGGATTTCCCCGCTTTGCTGGAAGCATGACAAGCGTAATATCGGTGCTGACCAGATTTGCCTGTGGCGGTCGTCATGCCGCCGCCGCATCCATCTTCATTTCCGGTTCCGCACTTGACCTTTTTGGTGAGAAGATTCTTCTTCGTGCGCTCTGCAGCGCTGCCCATCTTGGGATCGCGCGCTGACATTTGGGCCTGCGCTGCATAGAAAAGTTCTTCGTCAATGATTGGCGGCACACTCATGGGAACCCACTCTGATTCCGGACGAGTGACCTTGGCGCGTGAATCGCGCTTGTTGAAAAACACGACGCCAATGTAGGCAGTGTTCGTAAGGATGAAGTGGACGTTGGAGACGTGGAATTTTTTCCCACGAACGGTGTCACCACGCTCGTTTAGCAAAGCCGCTAGTTTGGTGATGCCGATCGGTCCGTTAGGCGTGCCATGAACATACGTGCTAAAAATGAAGCGCACGAGTGGAGCGGTCTCCTCGTCCACTACGAGCTTTTTGCGATCTTTTCCCTTCGGCTGCGGAACACTGGTGGTTTTGAACCCCAAGGAAGGCGTCTGACCGTTCCAGTATCCACGGCGGGCATTCTCAAGCATCGTGCGTTTGACGTGCTTCGCATTTTCTGCCGAATGATACTCATCGAAGATCGCTACCATCGAAAGCGCCAGCTCTCCTGCGGGATCGCTAGAAAAATCCTGCGTTATCGAGATCAGTTTGATGCCGGCCGCACGAAACTCTGCACGAGCCTGGAGATAGTCCAAAGCATTCCGAAACATCCGGGAAAGCGAATGGGTGATGACCACGTCGAAATGTCCATCTCTGCCGTCGGTGAGCATCTCCTGATAAACTCGCCGTGCGGTAGTTGTCGCACTCGCACCCGGCTCAATGTAGGTCTTTACATATGTGCCAGCACGTTCAGAAACATATCGTTCGCCTTGGGCCTGCTGGTCCGGGATTGAAATATTATTATTGGCCTGCTCAATTGTGCTAACACGGGCGTATACCACGCATTTGCGGCCCGCCAGACTATCCATATATAATCCCTTCTTACTTCCTATTCGCTTCGCCTTCGAACAGCACGATGATTTGTTGGCCTATCAATCGATCGAGCAACTCGGCCTCTGTCGCCGCATTTTCTGGAAGCACGATTTGCAGCTCGACCTTCTCTGGCAGTGCAACCAGTCGCCGCGAATCTTCTCGGCTTGCCTCGTTTTGTGATGCCTTCGCTTTCATGACGACGCTTGTTGCGCATCGTCAAAATCCTAGTGGTGCAGGTAAGTCAGAATCGGCTTTGCCATCGACGCAGCCCAACCTGCGAACTTAATTCCCTTTCGCCGAAAGAATGCATGCATCGGATCAAGCGAGAACTCGCCGAGTGTCATGGCGAGATTCTGTGCTGCCCGATCCTCGATCCGCGAAGGGGCATATCGGTAGAGATCGATATCTGAGAGAATTTCCTGCACGATCAACGGTGACGTCAACGGAAGATTGGCGATCTTACCCTGCTGCGCAACCAATCTGCGGCCAATCCAAAAACCAATATCATTGAGTTTTTTAGGCATCTCATACCAAAGTGTAGGACGATACTCGGCGGTGAAGCCCGGCAGTCCTTTTACTGGTTTCCTCGCAGCCAGCTTTTCCATGTTTGAAAGCAGTCTGGCTTTGATCTTCACATTGGTGTCCACAATAGAGAGTGATGGCTCGACACTTTCTTCAAAATGCGTGCCGATGAATCTCTTTTTCGTTGCTACGGTCTGCGGCTTAGCATTTTCATTGCCACAAAAGCTGGAAGGCAGTTCGCTGCCACGCTCGTTCCTCGCCTGAACAATCTCAAACTCCCTGCAAAGTTTCTTGTAGGCTGCCGTGTGCGCTGTTTCGAGCCACGCATTCGCAATGCGTGCTATGGCCTGCCTGCGGCTCACTATCGAAAGTTTATTGTGCGGAGCCCGTTTTGGTAATCTTGCGTGTCGATACTTCATGTTGAAAGCTTCAGCAGCCGATGCGAGTTGAAATTGGCCAAAATAGGCATGCTCGATCCAATTCAGACCGTAATGTTTTGCGAGATACTCCGTTCTGACGACCACCTTGCCGCCCCTGACCTTTCTGTCCCGCCGATGATCGGGATGAGCGATCACAGCCTGAGCGACAAATCCTGAACGCGACTGGTCGGAAGAACCAGATAATCTTGCTAAAGTATCTTCAGGCCCGTTCGAAATCGCATCATTCAATATGCAGAAAGCCTTTTCAGTATGTTTGATGCCAGCCAGAGCATTGCGGCTGCTCATGACGCGTTCCTCGGGAACCAGCGCGTAGGTTTGCAACGGGACAAGCGTTGTCAGACCAGCGATGCAATTTTCGAAAATCTTGTAGCCTGAACCGACATAATCAGAATTGACTGCCGCCAAGTCCTCAACGGCAGACGCTATTGTAAGACGACTTCCGTCCGCACGGAACGACAAGGTAATTTGCGCCGTCACATTCTGGGCAAGGCGCTGAAATTCTGAAAGCAGCACGAGGAACAGGAACGGAGGCAGATAATCCTTTCCGCCGGTTGTCTCCCAACGCGCAAGGGTTTCTGGTGGCCATTTCCAATCCAAAAGGTCCGGACAGATCTCCAGCGCTTCCTCAAAACGCTTACTTGCCAGCATTCTTCCGATTTCGGGCTCTTTGATCAGGGCAGCATGCACAAAATCGGCCGCATCCCGGTTTGTGTGTCCGAAGAGCGAAAAGATAAGCCAGTCCCGGTCGGCCAGAGGCCTTACTGCTGAATTTCGTCTGGCCACAGTCGAGTAGAAATCGCCGGGGGCTGTTTTGACAAAATCTTCGTCAGCATAGGTGTCTTGCGCCTCCGGTAGAATTCGGGCCAGCCTCCAGAACCCGTTATACAGTTCTGCCCTGGTCATTTCCGCATGAACCACCGCCGGCCGGGACGGATCGATCTCGGTGAGGCAGGAACCAGTCAGCAGAAGAGGAGTGCGCCACATTCCAAAATTTGGCGGATCGGGTGCGGAACGATCGTTCGTAAAGTCCCACCCGACAATGCTGGCGGCGTAGAGACTTTCGGTGCTGGCATCATCGATGCGCTTTCCCAGCCTTTCGCGTTCACACACGAGTGCGATACGTGCGCCTGGGTCAAGCATCAGTTGCTCCGAACGGATCCGGCAGATTCTTGAGATCGGCCCTGAGCTGTTGTTCAAGGTGCCGTGAATGCAGGTCAATTTCCGAACACCACACCATATGCTCGTCCAGCATATCGCTATAGTCGTCCAAATCCTTGAGGATTTGCTCTCGTTCGCCGCGTGACCATGATCCCTCCGCGCTGCTTCTTGCGATAAGTGACGCCCGATATTCGCTTATGTCCTCTTCAAGCGCTTCAATGCTCGGATAGCGGCAACGCTTATGTCTCAGTTGGACCAGCCTTTCAGTATTCGGATCATCCATCAGGATTCTCCGAACTTGACGAGCTTTTAGGTTGTGCTGCCTCATCGCGAACAGGCTTGCTGGCTGGCTGGTTGGTTGGCGGCGCTGTCACCGGTTGTGAATCGGTCTCGGCCGCTAGCGCAGCGCGAAAGCGAAGGTTGGCATCGTGGTTGTCGAGCCAGTCATGTGCTTCGCCGCACTTCAGGTTGAGAGGCTGCTGGATGCCGAGGTGTTCTGCAGTTCTCCAGATCAGGAAATACTGGTTCTTGGTGGCAGGCTTATCACGCCAGCTTGTCTTGTCAGGGTTTTCGGCCTGCCATTTCTTGAATCCTTCGACCTCTGCTTCATATTCGCGGCGAGCGCGATCCCAGTGCTGGTGTTTTCCCAGCTCAGTCCAATCTGTGTAGTTGGCCCGCACAGCGTCATATTCGACGCTCAGTATTGAAGCCTCTGCTTTCGCATTGGCGAATGGTGTCACCGCCTCCACATAATCACTGAGTGACAAGTTACGGAGGTGGAACAGCGCTTCGGCGTGTTCACCGGTGAATCCAATACGTCTGGCTTCTGCGGTCAGGGCCATTGCATGCCATTTGTCGGACTTGGTCGTAGCGAATAGTCTGCTTTTAACGGCACGCAGTTTCCGCTTTTTTTCGGCCGCTTGATCCTGGATTTTCTGCAGCTTTGCTTCTTCCCTGCGCAGTTCCTGCTCCAGCGCGGCGGTCGCTTTATCGTAATACATTTAAAATGCTCCTTGTCCGGATGTTCGAACAGGCACGATAGGCTGAGTGATCGCGTCTAAAGCTGCAACTAAGTCGCGAAGTCAGGGCTGCGACTGGATTGCCGTGTGCAACGTCATAATCGGCAGAGATGCCCACTACGGATATTGGCGGTTGGGAATTACGCAGAAAAATGGTCACAGGTCGTCCTTTTCACCCCCGTCCAAAAACGGGGTCTAATGGTGAAAAGCGACCTGTTGGACAGTCACTTAAGGGGAATTTTCAACCCACGGACGACGCCTCCGACTATTCGTCGACGGCAACAAGACGCCTGTCTGCAGCGTCAGGTTATGGCTTACCAGCTTCTTGCCATCCCGGCGTATCAGCAAAGACCATCACATGGTCCAGACTTGCATCACGACTCGCCAATCAAGGCTTCAGGGACGGTTGAGATATACCGATGCTTGATGATTTGGCAAGAACATAATGCCAACATTCATCCAGTATGGATTCAAGTTGATACAAATGGAGGCCAGAAGTGGGCCGATAGCGGAACGGCAGCTAACGAGAAAACCCAGTGCTCTTGGCAGACGAAGGGTGCCGCTCATCCCTTCCGCGGCGCAGCGCCCTGCCAATCTAGTCCTACTAGACCAGGAATTCAGCCTTCTCCAAGGCCGCCTCGGTCTCAACCCGATTGACGACGACAATGTGCTGGCTGCGCGCGGGCTGCTTCGCTGCATCACCCAGCAGGCCCAGTCGCTTCAATACATAGAACAGCATGGCGTAGCGCACAGTGAGAATGGCCGAGCCGCCCTCCATCCCGAAATCCTTGGCGACGACCGCCTTCTGGCTTGCGGTCAAGTCAGGATGCGGGCCGATCTCGACCCCGAACCGCTCCTGCCACAGCGCGTCCTCCAGCGCGTCCGCGCCTCCGTCGCCCATCTCCCCGACGTCAAGAATGCGCGGCAGGAGAAAGTCCTTGAACTTGTCGGTGACGTGGCAATAGGCGCGCACGTGCCAGCGAAAGCCGTCATAGCCGAAGGCATGCGGTTTGATCCGTCGCCATATCGGGTCGGGGCGATCGTTGCTCATCGACTGATAGTGAACATCGATCGAACGGTGGTCTCGCACCGCACCCAGCACCGTCCTCAGCACTTTCGCATCAATATCTCTATGTGGCGTCAGCGCGATGTCGGTGTCGGGAACCTCGCAGATCCATGAGTCCGAGATATCGATCAGGCCCTCGGCCACCGAGCGTAGAGGGGACAGATAACCGGAGGGGTCGAGCTTCATAAAATGGGGTTCAAACTGCGCGCCGGCGACGTAGCGCTTGGCACTCTTGTCGTAGATCGCGTTGTGGGGCGCACGCTCCTGATAGAGCGTCAAATCCTTCGAGGCCTGCGGCACCGACACGTCGAACATGTCGATGATGTCCGAGCGATTGACCCCGCCCTCCCAGAACAGGCGGAACTCGATAAACTCGAGTCGACGCTCCACGCTCCACTTCAAGGTGGCCAGGCCATCCATCCGAAATCGTCCTCCGACTAATGCAGATAAAAACTATATGGACATATCTGCACGACGCATTTAGTTTTTATTCCCACCACGGAGTCGCGTCAAGCGGAACCGTGCCGGGCAACAGGGCGGAGAGACGAGGACGATGACCAGAATGACCGACCGGCGGACCATCGTCGCCCACGGGCGCATGGCGATGCGTGAGCTTCGCCTCGACGCCGCACGCCACCGCCGGCACGGCCTGCAGATTATGTCGTTCGAGCAGCTAGCGGTCCGCCTCGCCGGCGGCTTTGCGAGACCGATCGACGACGAAGGCCTGCGCACCGCGATCCAGGCCGTCCTGCCGGACACCTCGCTCGGCGAACTTGAAGGCATCAAGCTCCTGCCCGGCATGGTCGACGCCTCGGCCGACACCCTGCGCAAGGCCTGGCGCGCCGGCATCGACCTCAACTCCCGCGTCCACGAGCATCCGCGTCTCGACTCAATTGCGCGACTCGAAGCGGCGGTGCTTGCGCAACTACCACCGGGCATGATGCGGCCCTGCGACCTGGTCACGACCGCTTGTCAGCGTCTCGCTCACGCCAAGGCCGTTCTCGGACCGGTCGAGATCGTCAGCCTCACTGAGCTGTCGCCGTGCTGGCGCCCGCTGCTTGCGGCGCTGACCGGCTGCACCCAAGTGATCTGGACGGCGGGCCCTCGGCCCACGCCGCCCTGGCTCGAGGCGACCGGTGTCACCATCGCACGCGAAGCGCTGCAGGCCCCGGCGATTCGGGCGGAAAGCGCCGCCACGGCGTATCATGAGGCTATCGAGGCGATTCGCTGGGCGCGCTCGCTCTTGGCTTCCGGCGAGGCCGAGCCGGCGGACATCGCCATCGCCGCCGCCTCAACGGCGGAATATGATGACCATTTCCTGTCGCTTCGCGCCGACGCGAACCTCGACCTTCACTTCATCCACGGGATCAAGGTCACCACCACTCGCGAGGGTCAGGCGGCCGCCGCGCTCGCCGACATCCTCGTTCGCGGCTTGTCGCAGACCCGGGTGCGCCGTCTTGCGGCGCTGTGCGGGTCCGAGGCCGGTCCGCTCCAGACGCTGCCCGCGGGCTGGCTGCGCATTTTGCCGACCGACGCGCCGCTTGCCTCGGTCTCGGCCTGGACGCGTCTGCTTGGGCGCCTGACCGCTGCGGACTGGCCTGACAAGCAAGACCACACCCCCATCTTGCGCGGCATCGTTGAGCTCCTGGGCAAGGGCCACAGCGCCGCCGAGGAGATCGGCGCGGCGCTGCTCAGCGGCCGAGCCCTGGCAATCTGGCGCAAGGCGCTGCTGGCGGGGCCGACCGGATCACTCGACACAACGCTGGAGAATCTCAAGCAGGACGACGGCTTCGAGGCATGCGTCTCGGTCGTCTGGATGCCCGCCAGCGCCTTGGCGGCCTCGCCGCGCCGGTTCGTTCGCTTGATCGGGCTAAATTCGTCGCGATGGCCGCGGAGCATCTCCGAAGACCGCCTGATCTCCGACCATGTCATTCCCACCGCCGAACTCGATCCCCTGCCGGTCGCGGCGGCCGATCGCCAGGACTTCGAGACAATCCTCGCCACGACCGAACGCCAAGTGGTGCTGTCGCGCGCGCGCCGCGACAGTGAAGGGCGGCTGCTCGGCCGCAGCTCGCTGCTCGGCGCTTATGGCGAGGAGACCTACGTCCGCCGCAACGCGGTCCCGGCTCATGCCTTCAGCGAGACCGATCGGTTGATGGCGCGCCCGCAGGAGTTTGCCGACGCGCCCCAGGCGGTCGCCGCCACGGCCTGCTGGCGCAACTGGCACCGAAAGGAGATCACGCCGCACGATGGCCTGGTGCGCGCCGAACACCCGCTCTTGCTGGCCATCCTCGACCGCACCCAGTCGGCAAGCTCGCTCCGCCTCCTCCTGCGTAGCCCGCTCGGCTTCGTCTGGCGCTACGCGATGCGGCTGCGTATGCCCGAGAGAGGCGCCGATCCTCTAGTTCTCGACGCCCTGGGCATGGGCGACCTCGTCCACATGACGCTCGATCTGGCGCTCCAGAAGTTGGAGGCCGACGGCGGTCTGGCCAACGCCGACGAGGCGCAGATCGAAGCCACCGTGCAGGAGGCCACGCGCGAGATCGCCGGGGTCTGGGAGAGCGAACGCGCTGTGCCGCCGGAGGTGATCTGGCGCCGGACGCTCGACGACGCCCGCATCCTGACGAGCCGCGCGCTCACCTTTGGCGACGAGCGGCTGCCGGACGCCCGTTCCTATGGAGAAGTGGCCTTTGGCGGCTTGGAGCCCAAGCCGGAAGTCGACAGCCCCTGGGATTCCAAGATCCCGGTCGAAATCCCCGACGCGGACTTCCGGATCAACGGCTACATCGACCGTCTCGACCTGTCGGGCGACGGCAAGCGCGCCCTGGTTCGGGACTACAAGACCGGGCGCCCGCCTAGGGAGGACATCAGCCTCGACGGCGGCCGCGAGTTGCAGCGCTGCCTCTACGCCTTCGCCGTCAAGGCGCTGCTCGGATCCGAGGTCTCGATCAGCGCCTCTCTGCTCTTCCCGCGCGAGCAGGTCGATCTCCAGCTCGCCGATCCGGAAGCCACCTTAGTCGAGATCACCGGCTATCTGCAGGCGGCGCGCGCCTACCTGACCGCCGGGCACGCCCTCATCGGGCCCGACACCGGCGGAACCTATGACGACCTTGCCTTCGCCCTGCCGGCGAACGCAGGCGCCACCTACTGCAAACGCAAGCTGCCCGCCGCGACCGATATGTTTGGCGACGCCGCGCAAGTCTGGGAGGCCCAGTGATGACCGCCGCAACTAAAGCCCTGCGTGACGACAGTGCCCGCCGCGCTGCGATCAGCGTCCATGACCGGTCCATCTTGGTGGAGGCCGGCGCGGGTTCGGGCAAGACGGCCGTCATGGCCGGCCGCATCGCCGCCTTGCTGGCCGAAGCGGTCGCGCCCAGATCCATCGCGGCGGTCACTTTCACCGAGCTGGCCGCGAGCGAACTTTTGATCCGCGTCCGCGACTTCGTCGCCGACCTCGTGGCTGGGACCATCCCGACCGAACTGCGGATCGCCTTCCCGGACGGTCTGTCGGAAATCCACAAGGCCAACCTCGCTGTGGCCTCCGCGACGATCGACGAGATCACCTGCTCTACGATCCACGGCTTCTGCCAGCGCCTGATCAAGCCCTATCCGGTCGAGGCCGACATCGATCCGGGCGCCGGCGTAATGGACCGCAACCAGGCCGACCTCGCCTTCATCGAGATCGTTGACGCTTGGCTGCGCGAGCAGCTTTCCGGCGGCCAGGGCGGCATCATCGCCGAAATGGTGTTGCAAAGCCCCGACGAGACCGTCGGGCTGATCCATAAGATTGTCGACAACCTGCGCAAGCGTCGCACCGTGTCGGCGCCGCCCGTGACGCCGCTCGCACCGCATCTGCACGCCTTCCATGACGCGACCGAGGCCTTCTCGGACTTCATCCAGACCGCGCCCGCGGTCGAGAACGAAACCGCGATGTTCGCCGAGCGGTTCTCCGAGATGGCCCAGGCGATGGAGGATGCCTCAGTCGCCGAAACGCCGTCCGGGCTCATCCAGCTGCTGGTGACACCGCCGCACACCGATCTCTGCACCAAGAGCGGCTCGTTTCTGGCCTTCAAGAAGAAGGGCAAATGGATGGAGGCCGCCAAACGCGAGGGCCTGGCCAAGGCCGACGGCGAGCGCCTCTACGCGGCGGCCGAGGGCCACTATGCGGCGTGCTGTCAGGTGTGGCGGGTCTTGCTCCAGAATGTCGCCAGCCGCGTGCTGGCCGATCTAATCGCGCAGGTGCAGCCGGTGCTCGAGCGCTTCCGGGACTACAAGCGTTCGGCCGCCTTGCTCGAATTCGACGACCTGATCTTCGCCGCGCGCGATCTACTGCGTGATCATGACGAGGTCCGCCGGATGCTGGGCGCGCGCTTCACGCGAGTTCTCGTTGACGAATTCCAGGACACAGACCCGCTGCAGATCGAGATTTTCTGGCGGCTGTGCGGCGAGCCACCCTCCGAGCGCGCGACCGCCGATTGGAGCGAGTTCCAGATCCGTCCCGGCGCACTGTTCTTGGTCGGCGACCCGAAGCAGGCGATCTACCGCTTCCGAGGCGCCGACGTCAGCGCCTATGTCCGGGCGCGCGACGCCTTCATCGCCCAGGACGCCGAGAGCGTCCTGTCCATCTCAACCAATTTCCGTTCCTGCGCGCCGATCCTCACCTATGTGAACGAGCGCTTCGAGACGCTGCTTTCGAGGGACGGCCAGCCGGGCTTCACCGCGCTCGATCCGTTCCATGCCGACCGAGGTGAGACCCCTTGCGTGGCCGCGCTGGACGTCGCCGCCGCCGACGAGAACGGCAAGGCGAGCGCCGAGCAGCAACGCGACGCCGAAGCCGAAGCCGTCGCGGAGCTGTGCTCCCGCCTGATCGGCAGCGAGATGATCCGCGATCGTCGCTCCGGCGTCAGCCGGGTCTGCCGGCCGGGCGACATCGCCCTGCTCGCGCCGACCGGAAGCGACCTGTGGCGCTACGAAGAGGCCTTGGAGCGGCACGGCATCCCGGTCGCCACCCAGGCTGGCAAGGGCCTGTTCCGCCGGCAGGAGGTTCAGGATCTCATCGCGCTGACCCGCGTCCTCGCCGATCGACGCGATACGCTCGCCTTAGGCGCGCTCTTGCGCGGCCCGCTGGTCGGCCTGACCGAGGAAGAGCTGCTCGACATCATCTGGGCGCTGCCCCGGTCCGAGGAAGATCCCGACGCCCTGCCGCGTCTCAACCTCGGCGTGGAGGCCAGTGAGATCGCCCACCCGCTGGCGCGTTCGGTGATCGAAAGGCTGCAAGCCCTCATTCGCCGGACCAACAGCACCACGCCGCACGACCTGCTGTCGCAAGCGGTCGACGTGATGCGGGTGCGGCCGATCCTGCTCGCCCGCCACCGCGGCCAGGCCGAGCGGGCGCTCGCCAATGTCGATCTCTATCTCAGCCTGGCCTCCGCTTTCGCGGTTCGCGGGCTGCGCGCCTTCGCCGAGACGATGACCGCGGCGTGGACCGATGAAGCCCGCGCCATCGAGGGGCGGCCGGACGCGCAGGAAGAAGCCGTCGCGCTCTACACCATGCACGCGGCCAAGGGGCTCGAGTGGCCGATCGTCGTGCCGGTCAACACGATGACCGGCATCATGTCGGCCGAAAACGCAGTGACCGATCGCGACAGCGATACGTTCTACTGCCCGGTCTTCGGCGTGAAGCCGGCCGGTTATGACGAAGTGCGCGACGCGGAAACGGCCGAGCTCGATCGCGAGCGCGTCCGGCTCTGGTATGTTGCCGCCACCCGGGCGCGCGAGCTGCTGGTCCTGCCCCGCCTCGACGCCATGTCCTCTAAGTCGGCCTGGATCTCGCTGCTCGACCTGTCGCTCGCCGACCTTCCGGCGCTCGATGTGGCTCATCTCCCGCTGGGGAGGGTCGCAGCGGCGGCCGGCGGAGACAACCAGCAGACCCGCGAGAGCTTCGCGGCGGAAGCCGCCGCCATCGCCGAGCGCCAACGACGCCTGATCTGGCTGGCGCCTAGCCGTGACGAAAGCGGCGGCGGCCCGGTGCTAACCTTGGCGGCGGGGGATATCTGGCCGGCGCGCGACGAGCGCCAGCCCGACGACGAGGCCCGCCGCCCCAGCGTCCAGGGCGGGCGCGAGCGCGGCCTGATCCTGCACAAGCTGTTCGAAGAGGTGCTGACCGGCGAGACTGCGCAAGATAGCACCGCGCTGACCGATAGGGCGCGCTCGCTCATCGCGGCGCTCGACCGGCCTGTGGTCGAGGACCCATCTCTAGGCCTTTCACCCGCTGAACTTGCCAGCTGCGTGGTCCGCACGCTCGCCTTGCCCGAAATCGCCGAGCTTCATCCTGTCCTAACCCCTGAGGTCCCGGTCTATGCGTCGTCGCTCCTCAATGAGGTTGAGCAGGCGACCGCTGGCGTCGCCGACGCCATCGCCCGGGGAGCCGACGGGACGCCGCAGGTGGTCATCGATTGGAAGAGCGACGTCGAGCCAACCCCTGAGACGGTCGATCACTACCGCGCTCAGGTGCGGGCCTATCTCGACATGACCGGCGCCGAGCGCGGACTGATCGTGCTGGTTACGACCGGCGAGATCATCGCCGTCACGCCGTCGCCGCTCGCGGCGGTCGCAGCATAGTCGCCGACGGAAGGGGAGAACCGATGCTGACCCGGGCGAACGCCACCCCCGCCGGCCAGGACGACCTCTTTAGCGAAGTGGTGTCGCTGCGGCTCCCTGTCCGACCGGCGCTCGACGGCAAGGTTCTGGGCAGCGTGGCTCAACATCGGCGCGGGGCGCCCGAAGAAAGAATGGCGGGGGCCGATGTCGTCACTTGCTTGGATTGATTTCGACGAGGCCGAGCGCCAGCGCGCGCAGCGGATCATGTCGCTGTTTCAGGAACGGGAGAGCCGGGACGAACTCGGGCTCGGCGGCATCCGTGATTCCATCGCCGACCACCTGTTCCCTGGAACCAGCACAATCCAGACGCGCCTGCGTTACGTGCTCTTCATCCCCTGGCTGTTCCAGATGCTGGAAGGGTCGGCGGCCGGGCCGGACCAGCTCACCGCCGAGGCGCGCGCGCTTGAAAACCGGCTCGCCAATGCGCTCAAGGCCGGTGGAGAATCGAACGGCATCATCGGCCGCGACGCCGGCGCGGCCGTGCAAAGGCTCCCCAGTTCAGTCTATTGGGCGGGGCTCTCGGCATGGGGCATCCGCCTCTTTCCCGGCTCGATCGACAGCCTCTTTTCCTCGCTGAGCCATCTTCAAGGTAGCCGGCCACGAATCCGCAGGACCGAAAACGCCACGTCGGAAACGCAGACCTTCCAGATTTGGACGTCATCGCTGCCGGCCCGACCGGCGGACCTCCTGGAAGCGGTGACCTTTCGCCTCGCGCTCGAGGAAGCACAGTTCATCATCGACCAGCTGGTAGCGAATCAGCCACGCAGCCTTCTGACCTTCCTCGCCCGCGCCGGCGGCGACGCGGCTGATTGCCACTATATCTGGGAGCATCCGCATCTAGCGGATTTCCCCAACGACACGCGGGCGTTGGTCGCTCATAGCGAGCTGTTTTCCAGCGTGATGCACGGTGCCTCGCTCTTCTACAATCTGCTGTTAAGCGAGCTGCGGGCCAAGCCTGAGTGGGTCGAGGACTATCAATCGCGGCTGCAGGACTGGCGCGCTAACCTAAATATGCCCGCGATCCGCGCCTGGTCACTCGACACCTTTTGGCAGGTCATCGATCACCCGGCCCACCGCATCCGTCCGGCGGCCAAGCGCTTTGTCGACCAATGGCTCGAGTTGGTGCGGTCCGGTGAAATCGTCGGCGACCGCCAAGCTGCCGCCGCGCGGCTCGTCGAGGACCGCGAGCGACAGCTCAAGACCAGCCAGTCGCGCTTCGCCAACCGGACCGTGCGCGACCGCTGGACGGGCGCCTCGGGTGTCGATCGGCTCTCGTTCCGATGGGCGCAGGCCCGATCGCACTTGCAGGATCTCGCCGATGCTGAATAGGACCACCCTCGATCCCGAAACCCGCGTGCTCTACGGCGATAGCCTGCAGCCGCCGCCCGGCTATGTCTTCGACGCCGCTGTGTCGACGACCTTCTCGCTCGATTTCGAAACCGCGCTGGCGGCGCCAGTCAGTCTGGCCTTGTTCGCCGCCGAGAACCGCGAGGACATCCTCTCGCATCCCTTGGCGCTGCTCGAGGGCGCCGAACGGATCGCCGGACGTTTGGTGGTCTTTGCCGACGCTGGACATCTCCAAGCCCAGAGTCGCCCGCGTTCGCGGCTTTGCTCGCTGCTCGAACAAATCATCGTCGAGGTCGCCGCGCCGCGCGGCGGCGCTTTTCACCCGAAGATGTGGGCTCTGCGGTATCGGCCGACCCGGGCCGGCGATCCCACCTTGCTGAGGCTTCTCGTCCTCTCGCGGAACCTCACTCGGGACCGTTGCTGGGACATCTCGCTGCGCCTCGACGGCGAGCTGACGCGCCGCCCCGACGCCGGCAACCGACCGTTGTTCGACCTGATCAGCCGCCTGCCCGACCTCGCCGTGGGCCCCATCGCCGACGACGCGCGGGCGCTGACCCAGGAGATCGCGCAGGACATTCGCCGCGCCCGATGGACGGCGCCCGAGCGCTTCGACGAGGTTTCCTTCGCGCTAAATGGCTTTGGCGGAAGCATCTGGCAACCGCCGCGCTGCGCGCGCCTCGGCGTCATCTCGCCGTTCTGCGATACCGACGCACTCGACCTCCTGGCGGACTTGCCGAGCGCGGAGAAGCCGATCCTCATCAGTCGGCCCGATCAACTGGCTTGCGTCGAGCCCGAGACGCTGGCCGACTTCGAGCGCGTCTCCGTTCTCGACGAGATGGCCGCCAGCGAAGACGGCGAGGAGGTGTCCGCCACCGCGTTGCAGGGGCTCCATGCCAAGGCCTTCATCGCCGAGATCGGCTGGGATACGGTCCTGACCGTCGGCTCGGGCAACGCGACCCGGCCCGCCTTGCTCTCCGGCAACAATGTCGAGCTGTTCGCCTCGCTCAAAGGCAAGCGCTCGCGCGTCGGCACCGTCGAGCAGATTATGGGCGAGAAGGGCTTCGGGCGTCTGACCCGCTCCTTCGTCCCCAGCGAGCTGGAGCCGGTCGATCCGGCGGTGATCTTCGCCGAGAGGCGGCTTGATGAGGCCCGCCGCGCCCTGTGCCGGGGCGCGCTGCGGTTACGCTGCGAGCGAGTCGCGGACGAGGACGCTGCGGAGCACCCGTGGCGCGTCTGGCTGACGACATCGGAGCCGCTGCCGCTCAAGGGCGTGGGGGCGCTGACCGTCTGGCCGATCACCCGCGGCGACGGACATGCTTGCGAAGTCCTATCGGCGCTGCGCTCCGGCGAGCCCGTCGACCTGGGTGCGATGCCGATGGTCGACCTGACCCGCTTCCTCGCCTTTCGTCTGGTCGAGGAGACCGAGAAGGCGTCCGCGCTGTTCAGCACCGGCCTTACCATGGATGGGCTTCCCGCCGAGCGCCATGCCGCGATCCTGCGCTGGGCGATCGACAGCCGCGACGCCTTCTTCCGCTATTTACGGCTTCTGCTCTCCGAGCTCGGCGAGCCATTCAGCGCGGCGCTGGCCGCGCAGGAAGGCGCGGGCGCCGGCGCCTGGGCGACGGCGGCCGACGATGCGCCGCTGCTCGAAGACATGGTCCGCGCGCTGTGCCGCGGCGGCGAACGCCTCCGTGCGATCGAACGGCTCATGACCCGCTTGGAGGCAGGCAACGACACCGGCGCCGATCCCATCCCCGACGATTTCCGCACTTTGTGGGATTCCTTCCGCATCGCGCTCCAGGACCAGGACGCCGTTCATGGCGGATAGCCGTTTCGAGGCCGCCGCGGCCCTCGCGCCGCTCAAGGCGTTCCAGCGTCGCACTGTCGACTATGTGTTTGATCGGCTTTACGCTGATCAGGATCCAGTGCGGCAGTTCCTGGTCGCCGATGAGGTCGGCCTTGGGAAAACCATGGTCGCGCGCGGCGTGATCGCGCGGACGATCGAGAAGCTCTGGGACACGAGCGAGCGGATCGACATCCTATACATCTGCTCCAACCAGGCGATCGCCGCGCAGAACCTCAACCGCCTAAACGTCCTTAACCGGCGCGAGCTGGCACTGCCGACGCGCATGACACTGATCCCGCTTCAGGTGCGCGGCGACCAGGGCCTCGACGCCAACAAGGTGAACTTCATCAGTCTGACGCCGGGCACCACCTTCGACCTGCGGTCCACGACCGGCGTCATCCGCGAGCGCGCCCTGCTCCTGCGGCTGCTGGAAGACCGGGTCTCGCGACCGCGCGGGCTGCACAACCTGCTCCAGGTCAGCGCCGGCGTCGACGGCTGGAACTTTGCGGTCCGCGACCTGACGCTGGACGGCGTCGACCAGCGGATTATCGACCGCTTCCGCCGCGACGTCGAAGCCGACGCCGCTCTGTTCGAAGAACTCGAAGCGGTCTGCGACATCTTTCCACGCCGGCGGGACTCCTACCCTTACGAACTGGGTCACCGCCGGAACGTGCTTATCGGCCGGTTGCGAGCCAAGCTCTCGCACGCCTGCATCGATGTGCTGAAACCCGACCTCATCATCATGGACGAGTTTCAGCGCTTCCGCGATCTTCTCCACGGCGAGACGCCGGCGGCCGATCTCGCGCGCGAACTGTTCGACTACACCGACGGTAACGGCCATGCGGCCCGCACGCTGCTGCTGTCGGCCACACCCTACCGGATGCTGACCCTGTCAGGCGACGAGCCGGACGACGGCGAACACTATCGCGACTTTCTGGAGACCCTGTCCTTCCTTTACGGCCGCAACAACGGCCCCCAGGTCGCCGCCACGCTCGAAGGGGAGATGCGGCGGTTCCGGGCCTTTCTCTACGCGCTTCCGGGATCCAGACCAGAGGCGATCGAGGCGCGGCGCAGCATCGAACAGCATTTGCGCAAGGTCATGTCGCGCACCGAGCGCGTGGCGAGCACGATTGAGCGGGACTCGATGGTCGGTGAGCCGCCGATGGCGATCTCAATTCAGCCCGCGGATCTGCGTCAGGCGGCCGCCGTCTCAGAGGTCGCCCGGGCGCTCGAAGCGCCCGAGATCACCGAACACTGGAAGTCAGCGCCCTACCTGCTCAACTTCATGCGGGACTACGCCTTCAAGCGCCTCTTGCGAGACAATCTCGACCGCCCGCCCACACATCTGCGCGAAGCGCTCGCGCGCGCCCGTCCGGCCATGCTCGATCACAGCCGCCTCGACGCCTATGAGCCGCTCGAACCGGCCAACGGCCGGATGCGGGGCGTGATGGACGACCTGTTTCGTGATGGACTGGACCAGCATCTCTGGATCTCGCCGTCGCTGCCCTATTACGGTCCCGAGCGGCAAGGCCCGCCGCTGACCAAGGCGCTGATCTTCTCCTCCTGGTCGATGGTCCCTGACGCCATCGCGGCGATCCTCTCCTACGAAGCCGAGCGTCGCATGGGAGTCGGGGCGGCCGGCCAGCGCTATTTCGGCCATGTCCGGCCGCGTCCCATCCAGTTCCGCCAGAACCAGGGCCGGCTGGTCGGCCTGCGCGCCATGCACTTGGTCTATCCGTCCCCGACTCTGGCGCGGCTTGCCGATCCACTGGCGATCTTCGCCGAGCACCCCGAGCGGCTCTCCGCCGACGAAATGCGGAAAGCCGTCGCCGAGCGCCTGCGAACGAGCGTCGAAGCGCTTTCGCAGCGATCCGGAGATGCTGCCGACGGCCGCGACTGGGAATGGGCGGCTCCGGCTGTCATCGACGCGATGGCGGGTGCGCGATCCGTCGCCTGGGTGGAGTCGCCCTCCGGCTTCGCCATGCTGGGCGACGAGGAGGGCTTCAAGGAGCATGTCGCCGAGCTGCGCACGGCCGCGACCGAGCGCCAGTTCGGTCCGGTCAGCGAAACGCTAGTGGACCTGCTGGTCGACATCTCGCTCGGCAGCCCGGCGGTGTGCGCACTGCGCGCGCTGCACCGCATCGCCCCCGATCTCGACTGGGATGATCCGCGGCTTCTGATGGCGGCCAATCAGGTCGCCTGGGGATTTCGGACCATGTTCAATCAGCACGACGCCGTTGCGTTGCTGCGCAAGGACGACGACGATCGCTACTGGCACCGAATGCTCACCTATGGCGTCGAGCACAACCTTCAGGCCGTCCTCGACGAATATGTCCACTATCTGGTTGACGCCGAAGGCCTCGGCGCGCGGCCGTCGGCCGATCGCGTCGCCGGTGTCAGCAAGGCGATCTTCGACGCCCTGTCCATCCGGCCCTCGCAGATTGATGTCGACGACCCGATCGTCGAAGGAAGGAAGCTGGTCATCAACAAGTTCCAGATGCGCGGCCGCTTCGCCATGCGGCTGGCCGATTACAAAGACGCGGAAGGCGGCGCGGCGCGCCTCGGCAGCGTCCGCGAAGCCTTCAACTCACCCTTCCGGCCGTTTGTGCTGGCGACGACCTCGGTCGGCCAGGAGGGACTCGATTTTCACCCCTATTGCTACCGGATCTACCATTGGAATCTGCCCGGCAACCCGGTTGATCTGGAGCAGCGCGAGGGGCGCGTTCACCGCTTCAAGGGCCACGCAATCCGCTTGAACCTGGCACATCGTCAGGGCCGCGTGCTCCAGGGCGCCGAGCCGGTTCCCGATGATCCGTGGCAAGCGATGTTCGACGCCGCGAGGGCCGAAACCGAGATCGATTCCGACCTCATCCCCTATTGGATCTATGAGGGCCCGGTCAAAGTCGAGCGCCGCGTTCCCTCGCTGCCGTTCAGCCGAGAGGTCCGACGGCTCGAATGGCTCAAGCGCAGCCTGACCGTCTATCGACTGGCTTTCGGTCAGCCCCGCCAAGAAGATCTGCTGGAATATCTGCAAAGCCTGCTCGGAACTGAGATGGTGACCGAGGAACTCGCCGAACTGCAAATCCAATTGCAGCCTTAGCGCCCGGCGACCTTTTCGCCCAACGATCTAATCGTCGCACAGCGCACCCCTGCGCATCATTGGCGTAACTTCGATAAGCGGCAGCTTTCGAGATTAGCAAGTCTAACGCTGAACGACAGAAATTGGGGCGCATAGCTGCCATTCTGAGCCTTATGCGAATGAAGAGGCTTGGTAGTCTAGCCTCTCGAAACCCCCGTCCGAAGTTTGCGTGAAAAGTACTCGGCAGACTTAGTTGCAGCACTAGAGACGCAAAATTTCTCAATAATGCGAACGTCAAAAACCGACAGGACGTGAGGTTCAGTGGGTGGGGACGCGCAAGAAACGTTGACCCTTGCTTTGCATGGTCAACACCCGCTCCCCGCTCGAAGTCCCCACCCCCTGTTTTAGGCAAGGACGCTTCGCGTGATCAGACTGGAATACGACGGAAAATCGATGCCTGCAACCGCAGGCCGCGTGAGCGCGATCATGAAGGATGGCCGCACCGCGCGGCGCCTGCTGTCCGACGGACGCAGCGCAGAGAAAGCCCGTGAACGCTCGGCGAGGCTTCGTTCCATCAAAGAGGCAAAAGGCGAACGCGAATACGGTAAGCAGGTCCGGAAAATTCTTCGCGAACTTGGGCTTCATCCAAGCAATAAGGCCTGGGGGCGGACCTTTCATGTGAAAGTCGAAAAAAGCCCGGAGCGCAAACAGCCCAAGCGCGAAAAGAGACTCAATCCGACTACATTGCGATTGGGCGCCCGGAGATACAAAGCTCCCATACGTGATGGACGGGGGCGGATCGCCGTCTTCGTCAGGATGCGATACCTCGGTCAGAAATCGAAAGGATATCGATCCGGTCGGGCAGCCGACCATGTCAAATATATCTTCCGGGAAGACGGACTGGAGGATCCGGAAATCCAGCTGGCGAAACCGATGTCGAATGTCGGCAGGACAGTTGAGGAGTGCGCCGCATTCTGGAAAGCGCTGGAACCGATCGAGGAGGGCTACCGCGCCAATTCCAAAGTCCAGTTTCGCATGACTGTAGCGCTCCCGTATTTCTTTGATGCCGAACAGCGCCGGCGGGTAACACAGGCGATCGGTGACCAGGTTTTCGGACGCTTGGGACTTGGCTGGATGGCTGCCAATCACATCCCGGATGCGAAAGGTTCACAGCGCAACTTTCATCCGCATTTTGCAGCCTCCATGCGTCCTGCAGAACATATTGGCGATCATGAATGGGCCTTCACCGAGGAGAAGCTGACCGAGCCTTTCACGCCTGAGGGGCTACTTCGTATGCGGGCCGAAATCGCCGCCATCATCAACATGGAATGCCGACGTGCCGGGTTCGAGGAACGCTATACACATCAGTCCTATCAGCGTCGCGGCATCGACGCCGTTGCTACTGAACATGTCGGACCGGAACGCATGGCGCTGCACGACAAGGGCGAACCGGTCGGCGTTGTCGAACGCAATAATGCCCGGGTTGAAGCAAACGAACATTCGGTCGCGCTTCAGCACCTCTCGAACAGGATTGCGATGCAGGAAAAAATTGTGGGACTGGTGAAGGAAGCCGCCGTGCGCGCTCACAAAATCGCCGGAGTGCAGAAGCTGAATAGCACAGTGACAGGTATGCGAAATACGGCCACCAGACTGAACGCCGCGCATGGCAAGATGCAAGGGCTCCGTGGCATTATCGATGCCGGCCACCAGCTTCATGAAATCCGGAAACACGCAGCACAATTACAAGCCGCGAAGTCTGCCAAAATTCATCGCAGCGGTGCGCGCGCACCGCTGGATAGCATGATGTCAAAGCTACACAGAGCAGTCCGGGCTGGTAGCCCTAAACCTGGACAGCTGGATCAAACTGCACGTCAAAAACTCTCGGTCTTGATGGCAAGCTTTAGGAATCGTCGGCCGGTCCAACCGAACCGTGTGTCAGAACTGGCGTATGACGCGATCAGGCTCGTTGCAGAACAGGCGAACAAGCTGCGGCAAGTTCGAAATGGAGCGTCCATCCGGACTGTCGTGCGCGGCACCAAACTGGATGTGCGTTCGATTCTGCGGTCACGTGGTTCGTCGGGCCTTTCCGTGACCAAACCACTGTCATTGCGCCTGGCAGCTGTGGAACGGCTGCACCGAATCCAGAAACTGGCGAATGGCGGTCTACGGAAGCAACAGCCTGTAACCGCAGGTAGGGCTACTCCTTACGCAGTCGCCAACATTACATCATCGGCAGTCGCTATAAGAAATGAGGATGCTCCCAAGCGTGTGGCGGCGCCAGTTGTCGCATCACTGGCTGGCATTTCCGCTTCCGCTCGCGGCCTGGTTCAAAAGACCTGGCCAAGGAAGATGAGTCGGTCGTCGGCCGCCCGCCTAGCGTCCATCAGAAGTCAGGCGCAGATTTTGCAAACCAGCCGGCATTTTGTGCCTCACTCATATGATGCGGGGCTCGATCAAATCCAGAGTATTCGGGCGAGCGTATTCGCTCGGCCGGTTTCAGATTCAGGTGAACCAGCTCAATCGTCTCGGCCGCTGGGTCCATGCGATGTCGCTTCGCCGGCAGCCGCGCGGGAGCTCAAACCCACAGGCGCAGTGGCGGCAGGCGGCCAAACTGAAATCGCACCGTCAGTGCGTAGTTTCACGGAGGGGACAGATGCGCCTGCCCGTATCGGCAACACGGATGATCCATTTCGCTCAGAATGGCGGAACGGTGAGGCAAACGGTGCGCATGCGGTGAATGCAGCAACCGGGACCAATGCTGATGAAAAACAGACTGGATCGGCCGGACCAACAAACATACCGAAGCCAGAAGCGGCTGCGCCAGATGCCGCTTCCTCGTCAGGCGATGCAGGGCGAGCATCTCCGACGCGCTACGAGCTGTCAGGCTTGGGACCGCAGCATATTGTTGCTCTGCTGGCTGGCGAGCGCTTTGCAGTTGAGGAACCGCACAGGGGGATGTTTGTGCCCCTCACACCGGTCTTTGAGAAGCACGGGCTTGATTGGGGAGCCATACTTCACCCGGCGGTCCAGAGTTCAATGGCGGAGCGTCTCGCACAGCAGCGCGAGCAGGAGCGTATTCTGACGCCATTGCTCGCGCGATACGTGCGCGAAGAGGATATCGGCGACGACGACAGTATCATTGCACGCATGCCTGATGAGGAACGCCGTAGGTGTGCCGAGAAGTGGCGGGCAACCGGTCTCCTGCGCATTCTGACCCAGCGGATCCGCTCAGACCAGAGACGTCAGACTGAAAAGCTCTATCGCAAATGGCGTGCTGCAAAAGATGCAAATCTGCCTGAGCATCAGAAGTGCGCAGGTGACGCGTCTGCCCAATACAAACGCTGGCCAATTCAGCTTCCGCCGGATGACGTGGTTCTCATGGAGCGGGACGCTGCCGTTCATCGCAGACGTCTTGCCCAGCTTCAGGGGCAGCAGCGCAGCATCGGAGACTGACGTAGAAATTCGCACGAATCCACAATTGGAAAAGCCGCATTCACAGAGGGGCGGCATGAAGGAATGGCAATCGGCTGAAGCCTGACCTGGCGTGAGTGAAAGGGTGGAAAATGTTCCGTCCGCTGACGTCATGAAAGGCTAGATTATGATGAAACAAGATGAGAGTTCAGCAGCGAAAAAACGCCAGTGTAGTTGCGATGACGATCCGGACCGCCGTGTCCTGCGCAAGATCACACCGCTAGGCGAATGGCCTGAAATATCGAACCCGGTGCAACCCACCACGATTGTTGCTGCCATTGATTGCGAAACCACGGGATTTGATCCTGAAGAGGATGCGGTCATCGAAATGGCCGTCGCGCTGATCGAAGTGGACGCAACCGGATGCATCACCAGAGTGCTGCGAAAAGGGTGCGGCACGCAGGACCCCGGCCGGCCCATACCGCAGCGCGTCACACAGATCACCGGCATCACCGATGCCGATGTTGCGGGTAAAAACTTCAGGCGTGAAGCATTCGCAGAGGTGCTGCGACAAGCTGATGTCGTGCTTGCGCATAATAGCGGATTCGACAGAAAATTCGCGGAGCGCTTTCTTCCGGATATCGAGAACCTCGCGTGGGCGTGCAGCCTCAACGATTTCGACTGGATTGGCGCAGGATTCGACGGAGCCAAGCTCGGCCATCTGATCAACCAGATCGGACTGTTTGCTCCCAAGGCGCACAGCGCGCTTGCTGATGTCGAGGCGCTGGTGAACCTGCTGGCACATCGTCTGCCGGACGGGGAAACCGTTGTCGGCAAGGTTCTGGAAAAGGCGGCGAAGCCGACCACCATGATCGAGGTGATCAACGCCTATTATGGCAAACGCGGCGAGATGAAGCGGCGAGGCTTCCGCTGGAACCCTGCCCGTAATGCGTGGTGGGTAGAGGTTGGCCAGGACAAGGCCGGCGACGAAACCATTTGGGTTGAAGAGACCATGCCGAACGCGCGTCTGCGTATTTCGGACATCACATGGCACACACGTTACCAGCGGTAGGATTGAAGAGAGACGGGCGGCTCGAAAGGCCGCCCGGGCGTCCAAATCTAAGGTGAGATTGAGCAGTCCGTGGGAACGAAAAAAGCTGCTCCGACCGATCAGGTCGTCACTAAAAATCAAGGAACATCGAATGAATACGATTTTGAACGCGGACATCAGTCCGCGCGAAGCAATGATGCGCGCCCTGCACAGGGAAATGGGCGTCAAGGAAAATATCTGTTTGCCCAGTGCATCGCTTTTCGGCGCAGTGGACGGGGTCTCCGACAGGACCTTCACGGGACTTGCCTGCCTGGCTGAAGAGAGCAGCCGCGATATGGTCATGGGCATGTGGAAAGGCCCTGATAGCAAGACGCCTGCCTTGCTTCTGGTATTCTTCCGGACGCCGGACGGAGTTGAAATCGCACCGGCCCATGCAGCCAGCCTGCGGGATGACAAGGCGCTTGTCCTTGTTTCCGGGGACTGCCGCAGCATCTTCGCCCTGAACTATCAGCATCAGCTGTTTCGAAAATCTTGCTCGCCCTCGGCCAGGATCGAACGGTCGATCAAGCGCGGGCAAGCGAGACTGGCAGCTGCCATCGGCTGACCAACTTTCGGGCAATCCTGCCGAATACGGCGGACACCCTCCTTACATCCAAATCCAACCCAGCAGAGCGGGCGGCATCATTGCGATGACCGCCCGCTCTGCGTTTCGGGATATCGAATATGAACCACTACTCCCATCCGCAGTCCGCCGTGTCATTTGCGGTCATGTATCGCCAGCAATGCCCGGACGGGGTCCAGCCCATCCGCGCGATCGGCGCGTTCAAGGTCTCGCTCGGCTCGGGCGATGATGTCGCGTTCGAGCGTCATCACTTTTCCTACCGGTCTGACGATTTGCTTGGCCCTACCGCCGATATGCACTCGCTGGTAGATCGCCGCACGGATTGCCTGACAAATATCGGCCCGGACCTTCACAGGCTGGCATTGCTGCCGGATGATGATCGTCTGACCCGGGCAGAGCGAAATGCGTTCCCCATTCGCGACCACCATCGCCATCGCCGTGCCCATTACATCTCTGCCAGCGAACGCGCGCTGTCTGTTATCGGTAGATCATACGATATCGAACTGGCCCCGCCTGATGCTGACGAAGGTCTGACGGCAGCGCGGACACCGCAGCGTGCGCAGGCCATCTGGCTTGCGTGGCTCACCGGTGTTCTCAGCGAGGATCCGCAGCATCGCGCCATGCTTGCTGCGTATCAGGCCTGGCATGCGCTTGAACGGGCCCGGCCCATTCAATTCTGATTTGAGAGGATTTTGGCCAATTCTGGCTGAAAGGAAAATAGTGAAATGACTAAAACATATCTGAGCACCGATCTCGAATTTGCGTGGGATGAACATCTCCATGAGGCGCATCGCAGCATCGACAGCAAATCGAAGCACCATGCGACGGCCGTAAAGCGCGTGATGGCCGCCGCGTGCTTTGAATTTGCCGTGGACGATGAGGGGCGCGTTTCAACCGGCGCAGTATCAAGCTGGACCCAATATGATTGGGGCGACGAACAGGCTGTAGTCTCGGAGCTGTTCGACCATCTTCGCATAAACGAGGAAAAGCCAATCCTCACCTTTGGCGGCCTGGCAACCGACATACCAGTGCTGTTGCTCTCAAGTATGGGAGAGCGGCTACGGCTGCCACCTCAGCTTATCGATCAGCCTGGCCGACGCGGTCCGCGCCCGCATCTCGATCTGGGGCTGATGCTGAAGGGCGGGGGACGGACCTGGTCGCATCTGTCTCAGGTTTTGCTGCGCGTTGGAGTGCCGCAGGAACTTGTGGCTGCCAAACCGGTCGTATCTCTGCCGAAGACGCCGGAGGAATGGGCTGAGCTGCGCGATCATGTGGAGCTTGATACGCTTCTGCTGGCTATTGCAAAGATCGCATGGCTGACCGCGCAGGGCATTTCCGGTTTGCGGTTCGCACCCGGCGCTATTGCCCTCATCGCGGGATTTCTGCGTCGCCGACCTGATCACAGTGCTAGTGCGGACTTGCAGGTTTATGCAGACGAACTTCAGCGATCAATGACCGAAAGCCTCGCTATGCCCGCATAACCACTACCTCAAAATGCGCCGGGCCAGTGAAATACCTTATTACTGGTTCGGCGCATCAAGCCTCTGAAATGGTCCGAATTTTTCACTGGTTTGAGGAACATGCTTTGCGAATTGCGACCAGCGTCCTATCAACTGGGATAAGCTATGATGACCCTAGACAAAAAACCTTCTTCGTTCTCAGTAAAACGCACGGATGCCGGGCTGACGCTCAGTGCCGTGGCAAATGAATTCAAAGTCACCGAAGAAGTGATCAAGGCGTGGGAAAGCGGGGAGGCCAAGCCTCCAGTAAGCGTTATGCGTTCGCTGGACGCGATTGGCCGATACGGCGGTGGCAGTCAGACAACTCCGGTCCCTTTGCGCGGCAAACCGCAGCAGTCCGTCGAAGGGTCTAAATCGCCCCCACAAAAACTGCAGGGCACATCGGAAAAAGCCCTAATCAAATCCAAGGCACGGGTCGCCGACCATGGCGAGGTCTTCACTCCCCCTTGGCTGGTCGAGAAAATGCTCGATCTGGTGAAGGGCGAGACAGAGCGGATTGATTCACGGTTTCTGGAGCCAGCCTGCGGGAGCGGCAATTTCCTCGTGCCCATCCTGCAACGTAAGCTGGCAGCGGTCGAGGCCAAATACGGCAAGTCCGATTTCGAGAAGAAGCATTACGCCCTTCTGGCTCTCACCAGTCTCTATGGCATTGAATTGTTGGCGGATAATATCGCCGAATGCCGCGCGCTGATGTTGGGGGTATTTGCCGAATATCTTGGTTTGGAACCGGGCGACGATCTCTACCGCGCTGGCTCGCATGTCCTGTCGCTCAACCTAATTCACGGCGATGCGATGAGCATGAAGGATGCTGATGGTGGGCCGATCACGGTCGCTGAGTGGAGCTCGCTCGGCAAAGGCAGGTTCAACCGCCGCGATTTCCGGTTGGATGTGTTGACCGGCATGGCAAAATTCCGGGAGGAACGGTCGCTCTTTTCCCATCTGGGCGATCATGAAATTTTTCAGCCAAGTGGCGATCATCCGCCAATGACTGTGCGTGATATGGCGGCGCTGGATACGGAGACTGATATGGAAATTGGCGAATGAGTGACCTTGCACCATTCACCTTGAAAGGTCGCAACCCGGATGTGTTGAGCTGTATTGCCAACCTGTCCAATGACGAGGTGTTCACTCCCCCGGAATTTGCGAACCGCATGCTCGATACGCTGGCAGAGGCATGGGCTGCCGATAATGACGGCGCAGACATTTGGGCCGATAGCAGCGTCACGTTTCTTGATCCCTGCACCAAATCAGGCGTGTTTCTCCGGGAGATTGCCAAACGACTTATTGCGGGTCTGGAAAGTGAAGTTCCAGACTTACAGGAGCGCGTCGATCATGTGCTAACCAAGCAAGTGTTTGGCATCGGTATTACGCAGCTGACAGCTCTGTTGGCACGGCGAAGTCTTTATTGCTCGAAAAACGCGACCGGTGAACACTCGGTGGCGAAAAGCTTCGACGACGATGCCGGGAACGTCTGGTTCGAGCGGACCAAACATAAATGGGAAAAAGAAAGGTGCAAATTTTGCGGTGCTCCCAAGTCTCTTTTTGACCGAGAGCTCGAGTTCGAAAATTACGCTTATGCCTTTATCCATAGCAGCAAGATCGATGCGCACCTTGATGCGCTATTTGGAGGAAAAATGCAGTTTGACGTCGTCATCGGAAACCCGCCCTACCAAATGACCGGCGGCGCAGGCGGGAGTAGCGATTCATCGATATACCATTTGTTTGTTGAGCAGGCGTTCAATCTACAGCCACGTTTTGTCAGCATGGTGATCCCCTCGAGATGGATGGCAGGGGGGCGGGGTTTGGCTGGCTTCCGGGAGCAAATGCTAAGCGGTGGCCATGTTCGAGGCTTGACGGATTACACTGATTCAGCGGCTGCATTTCCTGGCGTCCAAATAAAAGGTGGTATCTGCTTTTTCCTGTGGGATCGGGATCAAGCTGGGCCATGCAATCTAACACGGATATCGGATGGCATTGAAACTGAGCAAAAATCTCGTGACTTAGGTGAATTTGACGTTTTTGTGAGGGAGGAGCGGGCTCTAGAGATACTAAAAAAGGTTCTTAAAAAAGAGGAAGACTCAATTTTAAGCCTTGTGTCGGGTGACACGCCCTATGGAATAGCGACTAACTTCAAGAACTGGAACGAAAAGAAGAAATCGGGTTCCATACCACTGCATTTGATTAATCGTGGAAAGCGTTCGATTGGTTTCGTGAGGCGCGATCTGATTAAGAAGAATGCGACATCAATCGACAGGTGGAAAGTTTTGGTTCCAGAAGCATACGGCGCTGGGGAATCATTTCCACACCAAATATTGGGAAAAGAGATCGTGGCTTCGCCGCCAGCCGTTTGCACTCAGTCTTATCTCGTAGTCTCACCTTTTAAAACGAAAGAAGAAGCAGAGAGTTTCGCAAGCTATTATAGAACAAGGCTATTCAGATTCTTGGTTTCTTTGAGGAAAATTACTCAACATGCTCTTCGATCCACCTATTCGTGGGTTCCATTACAAGCTTGGGATCAAGTTTGGACTGATGAGAAGCTTTATCAGAAGTATGAGATTGACCAAGATGAGATTGCATACATCGAAAGCATGATCCGTCCGATGGAAGCTTCCGGTGAATAAGCCATCTGTCGACGAAGTCCTGAGTCCCAAGCCAGAGGCCCGGCTGCGCATCTACGCGTGGACGCCGAATGATCCTCCCGCTGCTTATGCCGGACTAATCAAGGTCGGGCAAACCACCCGCGAGGATGTCAACGAGCGTATCCGCCAATCGCAGGGCCAGATGCAGCAGACCTATACTCTCCATGTCGATGCTTTGGCTGAGCGCGATGATGGCAGCACTTTCCGCGATAATGATGTCCGCCAGCGGCTAATCGATAAGAAATTCGCCAATCCAAATATGGATGGCTCGCGGGAGTGGCTGCGCTGCACCGCGGACGACGTGAAAACGGCCATAGCTGAATTGCGGAAAGGCTTGCGGCTTAGCGGCACGCATCACGAAGACTTCGTGATGCGCCAGGAACAGACCGACGCTGTCGACCAGACGTATGATTATTATAAATCACGCTGGAGCGAGGATGCCGATGCCGTGCCCCGCTTTTTGTGGAATGCCAAGATGCGCTTCGGCAAGACGTTCACCAGCTACCAGCTGGCGAAAAAGCTGAAAGCCAAGCGCGTGCTGGTGGTCACCTTCAAACCGGCAGTGGAAGATGCTTGGCAGGCGGATCTGCAAAACCATGTCGATTTCGATGGCTGGGAATATATCTCCCAAAAATCAGGCGGTGACCCGCGCGATGTCGCTGCCGATACGCCGCTGGTCTATTTCGGGTCGTTCCAAAACCTGCTCGGACGCGATAGGCAGGGCAATATCAAACCGAAGAATGAGTGGATCCACACAATCAATTGGGACCTTGTCGTATTCGACGAGTATCATTTCGGCGCATGGCGCGATTCCGCCAAGGAACTGTTTGAAGGCGAAGACGATGCCGCTGCCAAGGCCGAGATCAAGGAGCAATATGCAATCGGGCTGGACGAGGTAAACGAGGAGTTGGATGTCGCTGGCAAGGATCAGGATTTGTTCCTGCCTATCACGACGCGTGCGTATCTCTACCTGTCCGGAACGCCGTTTAAAGCTTTGGCCACCGGTGAGTTCATCGAAGAGCAGATTTTCAACTGGACCTACACCGATGAACAGCGCGCCAAAGCAGAGTTTGACGCCGCGCATCCGAACGAGCGCAATCCTTATGGCGCTCTGCCGCAGATGCGCTTGTTGACGTATCAGATGCCGGACGAACTGCTCTCAATCGCCAGCGGCGGTGAATTCGACGAGTTTGATCTCAACGAGTTTTTCAAAGCCAAGGGAACAGGCATTCTAGCCCAGTTCGAGCATAAGGACGAAGTCCAGAAATGGCTGGAAATCATTCGCGGTTCTGGTGCTTCGCAGGCACTGGAAAGCTTGAAGACCAAGTCCCGGCCCCCTTGGCCGTATTCCGATGTGCGGTTGCTACCTTATCTCAATCACGCCTTCTGGTTTCTGCCAAATGTTGCCGCATGCCATGCGATGAAGAATCTTCTGGAAGAAGATCAGAACGTCTTCTGGCAGGAATACGAAGTCGTAGTTTCGGCGGGAGCGGATGCAGGTGTGGGGCTAGAGGCATTGCCGCCTGTCCGCGAAGCCATTGGCAGTGGTCACGACACCAAGACGATCGTCATGTCCTGCGGCAAGCTGACCACAGGGGTGACAGTGCCCCAGTGGTCCTCGATCCTTATGCTGCGTAATCTGAAATCGCCGGAAACCTATTTCCAGGCCGCGTTCCGCGTGCAGTCGCCATGGTCAATCAAGAACCCGGACGGCGATGACCCAAACCGCGAAGAAGTGCTGAAACCGGCGTGCTTCGTATTTGATTTCGCGCCGACGCGTGCTTTGCGTCAAATATCCGAATACGGAATTGGCCTTTCTCCTGGTGAGCCCAATCCTGAAAAGGCAGTGGCGGACCTTGTCTCATTCTTGCCTGTGCTAGCTTATGATGGCGCGAACATGGTGCAGATCGATGCTGGTGGCATCCTCGATATGGCGATGGCCGGCACTTCAGCCACGCTGCTTGCGCGCAAGTGGGAGTCGGCGATGCTCGTCAACGTCGATAATGACACGCTGCGCCGTGTGTTGGACAGTGAAGAGGCCATGTCGGCAGTCGCGCGCATAGAGGGATGGCGCGCGCTGGGCGACAATGTGATCGAGACGATCATCAACAAGAGCGAGAAGGTCAAGGAGCTCAAGAAAAAGGCGAAGGACGGGGAGCTCGACAAAAAAGAGAAGAAGGAGCTGACCGAGGAGGAGAAGGAATACAAATCCCTTCGCAAAAAGGTTCAGGAGAAGCTGATCAAGTTCGCCACACGCATCCCGGCTTTTATGTATCTGACCGATTTCCGCGAGAATACCTTGGTCGACGTAATCACCAAGATTGAGCCGGAGTTGTTCCTCACCGTCACCGGACTAACGGTCGCTGATTTCAACCTCTTGGTCGAGTTGAAGGTCTTCAATACCGAGCGCATGAACGCCGCGGTATTCGCCTTTCGGCGGTATGAGGATGCATCTTTGCGCTATACCGGAATCGACAGCCACGAAGGGCTCGCCAAGATTGGCGGATACGATACCGTGATCGCAAAGGAAGCTGCTTTGACTGACGAGAAAGAACCGGAAACGACAGATTGAAATCAGTTAGCGGGGAAGATCGACGGAAATTTCCCAATGATTTGAGTGCCCATTGTTTTCATGTCGGGTGCGCCATTTTGGCAAAAAGGCAATGAAAAACAGGGGCTGGCGAAACTGCCAATCCAGCCGAATGTTCAACTGTCCCACAATGGTGTACCACAGTGGGTAGGAAAAGCGGCACTCGGCACCCGCATTTGATCCGCCGAGGAAATGTTTTCTATGTGCGGTTCCGCATTCCCAAACGTTTGGTTCTCAAGCTGGAGTTGGGAGAACTATCCCGTTCATTGCGAACGTCTGATCTAGCAACTGCAAAGTACCGAGCAACGGACGCGGCCCTTTGGTTTGCTGAAACAATAGCTATCTTGGGAAAGATGACTTACGCGACCCGCCACCAGCTTGAAGAAGCAGCAAAGCTGTATTTTAGAGAACTTTGCCAAGAGGTGGACCAGCCGCACGAGTTTTTAGGGGACCAATCAGGAGCGGAGCTTGGGTTCCAGCTAGAGCAGTCAGCGGCCGAAATTCTTGCTTTAGACGAACAGATCCTCGCAAATGCATTTGCGAAGTCGGAGATGCCCGATGCGCTGCGCCAATACGTGTCCGGTGATGTGGCTCCAGTTGATCGTGTTCTCGCATTGCAATTGATTGCACGGGCAAAGAGACAGCAGCTGCGATACTTCATTCATCAGTTGAATGAGCCTCTGAGAAAGTTCGAAAGCGACGATGTCGTTTTCAGCGATCCACCTGATCTCGGGCAGGCCGCGCAACAGAATGATGGGCTTTCGCCCCCCTCGATCTATCGACCTGATTTGACGCTTGCCAGAGCCAGAAGCTTATTCGTTAGCTATTCGGGTGCCGTTTTAGGCCAAAGCAAGAATCCTATCGATGAGGCCGAACGTGTCCTCGTTTGGCTGGGAGAACGTGTCGGAGACGACAAGCCTGTTTCCAGTATAACAAGAGCGGAGATTCGAGACTTTCGAAATGACCTGAACAGACTTCAGAAGCAACAAGGAAAGCGGACCTCTTTTGCAGGGCGCCTCAACCTACCAAATGGCGAGCAACTACATCCGGCGACCCGCTCTAAGTACTGGCGTTCGGTCAAGGCATTCTTCAGTTGGCTGCAAGAAGAGTATGATGTTCCGAACGCAGCCGTCGACTTAACCCTAAAAACTGGGAAGGCGGTTCCGTCACGAGTGACTAAACCACTCAGCCTGTCCGAAATCGACCAGCTATTCAGCATCCCGATCTTCGCTGGTGCAAGAGGCCCAAATTCGCTGTACCAAGCTGGAGATTACGTTCGCCGGCGTGGTGAGTGGTGGGCTGGAGTACTCCAGTTGGTTTACGGAATGCGCGGGGGTGAATGCGCACAGCTGCTTCCTTCTGACTTTGTGTTCGATAGCGATATTCCGCATTTCAAAATTCAGCCGGGCAATCTACCAGAGGGCTGGCCGAAGAGGCATAAGAAAGACCTACAGGTTCTTGCCTTACCGATTCCTCCTCAGTTGCTTGAACTTGGGCTGCGAGAGTTTGTTGAAGCCCGACAGAAAAAGAAACGCAGGCTCCTTTACGAAATCCGGATCGCTGAGAAGAAGCGTGGAGATGGAATGAGCAAGCTATGGCTCAGGCATTTCCAGAGGTTCGGCTTACATTCGGAAGGCCGTGGGTCTCATGTCTTCCGGCATACGCAGGCAAGCCATCTCCGAGCTGCTGGATCGTCTGAGGACGAGATTTCGATTGTACAAGGGCGAGCGATCAACTCGATTTCCAGCAAGTACGGAGTTACACAGCAGCTTGAGCGAAAGCTCGAAATTATCCAAAGGCTTCCGTATTTAGAGAGTGTTGTCGAAAAACTGGGCGGTCCCTTCGACCCAAAGAAGCATTGAACGCCTAACCAATAAATCGTAGCCTACCGCCGCTTTTTGGGCTATAAACACGTCAGCTTAGTGCCACGGAAGGCGAGGTTGCAAGAAGTTGCCGATAAAGTTCTTAGACGGCGATTTCCATTCCTATAACAAGGGGCAACCGGTAGGTAAGCCAAAGCCGTCATATGGTACATTCCCGACGGTAGTAGAGCTATCAAATGGATGGGTAGCTAGGGTCTCAGTTCCGCTACCTGATAAGATCAGGCTCGCAATTGATGTCTCTGATGAAATCTACTCTTCGGGATTTGGTGGGCTGTCGGTTGCAAGCTGGGTCAAGCAAACTGGCGATCATCTAAAGGGCGAGCCTTGCAATTCTCAGCACCTAAACAACGCCTATAATCCTGCTTGGGAATATCCATACAGGTTCGTTGAGATGGGCTTAGGTAAGCGTGAAGCAATGGTTCGTTTCGAGTTCCGGCGGCCTACGAAACAATCACCCCCTCGGCTTTGGATAACGACAAATCCAAGGAAACTAGGCCCTGAAGGCTTCAAGACCCTCGTCGCAATGCTCTCCAATGCAGAAGGTCCATTTGCGATAAAGCCGCTTCTTCAATCGGCTAAAGTCACGATGCTGGATGTTGCGGTTGACATTGTCGGTCTGCAAACTTCCGATCTGGTGATCTTCCATCCTTACGTCGGGAAAAGGCAGCATTATGTCGGAGCAGATGATGTTCTAGAAACGATCTATTTGCACCGCAAACCCTTCAAATCAAAGCCCGCCGGCAATGCTTTTGTGAAGGTTTATGATCGCCGCCGCGAGCGTATTGCGGCTGGTAAAAATGCTCCGCACGGGGCGACAGAGGTGACAAGAGTGGAAGTCACCAGCCGCCGAAAGCATCCGTACAATGCTTTCTCTAAACTACTTGATTTCAGCGATCCATTCAAAGGGCTGAAAGTTGGCTTCGTGTGCGATCAAAACCCAATCAGCAGGGACTGGCTAAGCTATCATGCCCTCACGCGAACAATGAAGCCTGAAAAAGCAGCACAGATGCTGGGGCTTACACCAGTTCAGCAGCAAAGCTTCGATGAAGCCTTGCAAGTCACATCCAATCCACTTGTGGCTGGCAAGCTTAGTTGGGCAGGATGGAGCGAAGGGGTTCAAAAAACTGGGCTTATGCAACTGCTGCTGGCAGCCGCTTGAGCTACTTGGCGGCGCTTTTACCATGCCTGCTTGATCTATGTGGCTGGCGCGCTTGTTGAACAAAGTAATCTCCCAACCCAGATTTTTGTAGGGCATCAAATTCGTAGGTTAAATCACGTAGACTCTCGATGTCTAAGTCTTCTGGGAGGGTGGTTTCATAGACGAGCTTCAAATAGCGAGCGTTTGAGTTTGCCCAGTAGTACTTCCCTGCAAGGACGCGCCGTTCGAGTTTTTGCAGTTCGGCAATTAGTGCCGGAACGAGCTTGGCGACGACGGGCTTGATCGCATCGTAGCAAAGCTCTCCCCAACCATCTTCCATCGCTCGTTGGTCCCAGTAACTTATATCTGCCCAATACTTGCGCTCTTCCTTAGTTGGAAAGAGCTTGTCGAGTTGTCGCCAGAGCAGCACTTCGCATACTTCAAGCAGCTCAGCAAAATGGTCAGGATCATGCAAAGGAGAACCAGCATCGTATTGGTAGGCAGCGTCGAGCAACGCCAAATATTGCTTGAGATTGCGCAGGGCGCTTCGATGTGAGTTGATGAGGGTCGGAACTGTAGGTTGAGAAAATGCAAGCAAGGTCAGGATCACGGGCATCTCGTCCTTAAGCCTCTCGTGTTGCACAAATTCGACCGACTTTGATGCATCGCCTCCATCAAGCAGTTTCGTTGCCTGCCAAAAGAGATTTGAGGCAGAATAGATGATCTCGCTTTCGAGATCGACTGCGTAAGCGATGACATTTGTTTGCTGACTGATTTCACACCAGTACGCCAATGTGGATTGCTTAATGCCGCCTACGGCAACCAGCCCGTCTTTTCTGGGTTTGAACTTCTTGGAAGATTTGACCTGCGCCTTCAGCAACCGCCCCGTTACACGTCCGTTGATCTTTAGCTCGATCTCAAAGTCGATCCCATAGTCACTTTCTGTCTGACTTCGGAAAATCCCAATGTGCTTCGCTAGCTTGTAGCGGAGTATGTCGAAGGACGTGGCTTCGGCTTCTTGTTGCTTGGTGCTTCGCGGCAAGTCCATATGGTTATCCTGATTCGTACATGGCACAAGAGCAACTACAGACGAATCCATCTCCGGCGCACTTCTGACTGTACAGCAGGTCAACCATCAGCCAAGTTCTAACACATATACCAACCTACACATGTTCAGGAGCAATGCCGCTAATCGGTTATCTGAGGGTTTCCACGGGGAAACAGCAATTATCGGGGTTAGGACTAGAAGCTCAAAGGGCCAGTATCGAAAACTACGCTTCCCAGATCGGGGAGACCCTTGAGCAGGTATTTGTCGAAACAGAGTCCGGTCGCAAGAAGAGCCGCCCCGAATTGCAAGCGGCCCTATCCGCCTGCAACCGTCATAAGGCGACACTGATCATTGCCAAACTTGATCGCTTGGCTCGCAACGTGGCATTTGTCTCTTCGCTGATGGAGGCGGGTGTCGAGTTTGTCGCGGTCGATGCGCCTTATGCAAATAAGCTGATGCTGCACATTCTATCAGCATTCGCAGAGCATGAGCGCGAAATGATCTCAGAGCGCACCAAGGCAGCCTTGGCCGCAGCAAGGGAGCGCGGCGTTGTATTGGGTGCGCATGGACATGTCTTAGCCAAACAGAACAAAGCAGCAGCAGCAGCGCATGCCTCGATGGTCCAGCCCAGCATTGAGGCGGAGCTTGAAGCAGGCTGCAAAACGCTTACTCAGCTTGCAGACCGATTGAACGTACTTGCAATCCCCACCGCGAACGGGGGGAAGTGGCATCCGATGACGGTCAAGCGGACGTTGAAGAGGCTCGGACTACGTCTTCCTCAGCGGCATTGACCGCCCGAGCGAGGCCAGCGATCCCGCATTTTGCTGACAGCTCTTCGAGATTACGGAGGCTTATCGATTTCGTCGAAGGAAGGCTGGAGGTCAGGGTGACGTAGAAGTTCCATTGGCATGGGTGTCGATGGTCCGCGCTTTCATCAGAGATCGGGTGATAGGCGAAGATGTAGATTTGGGCGGCTCTTCCTACTTCAGTCACGAACGTTCCGTCTGTTTCCCAGCGCCCGCTTCGCTCGGCGATATCAAATCTAGGCGCACTTGGCTTGCTGTCTGGATGCAATACCCAGCTTTGCTTGGCAGCGGACTGCTTCACCTCAAGTCGTGTGCCCTTTGAGCAAGATTGAAAGTCCCAGCTCGAATAATCTCCGCTGCACCACTCCCACTCGGGTTCGAGTGCTAGCGCGATAATTGCCTCGGCCAAATGCCCTCGCAACACATTGTTGATCAATGGAGAGCCAAAGGTAGCCTCTGTTACCTTCGACACGGCATCGCTGACTGTAAAGGGCGAACCTGAGTATTCTTGATCTGAAACGTTAGCCTCCATGCTTTCGGAGGCGCCCGGACCAAGCCGGGTGTTCGTAACCTAGGCTTCCGCGAAGGCGCTGCCGCCTTTGGGCAGAACCTTGGACATACGCGACAGCCACCCGGCCAGAATGCTCTGACCGGCCGGAAGCTCTGGGGTTACGAAGCCCCACCCCTGAATTTCGCAGGAGCGCCGACAGCAATAGCTTTGCGATCACGAAATTGGAATAGCTTGTCCAAGGCGGAAAAACTGGTGGCAGCAAGCGATTTTGGCTGTCCAGCGAGTTGTCAAAAAGTTAGACTTTAATGCAACTAAAGCATTGGATTCAAACATGATTTATACATTGGGATACTCGAACAGGACGCTAACTGAGTTCACGTGTGAGCTTGAGAAACGAAACATCACTCAACTGATTGATGTCCGATCCCGCCCGTGGTCGCGCAATCCAAATTTCGATCAGAAGGCGATTGAGAAGTGGTCCGAACGATTAGGCATCCACTACCGCTGGGCTGGAGAGGTGCTCGGTGGCGACCATGCCCACCGTGAATTGCAAGCAATTGCAAACGCAATCTCTAAGCTTGCTAAGGCCAGTACGGACGAGAATGTCGCCGTTATGTGCGCCGAAGGCGATCCGGCCAAGTGCCACAGGACATGGGATGTGTCGGTGTGGTTGCTTCGTCGGCATGATATCGATCCCGTCAGCATCTTACGGGATGGGAGCGAGGAACGTGCCACACAGAGCCTTCTCCGCGTTTCTAAGCGTGATTTGCCTGATCATGCCTCCCAATACCTCAGTAGGCAGCGATCACTCTTCTAACAGGCCAAATTGCAGGGGATTGCAACAGGCTCGACGCTCTACAAAACGGCAAAAATGCCGCACAAGGTCTCGTTCGCATAATGGCGGATTTCTAGGGTTTTTCGGGAGTAACGCTTACAAAATTTGTAGATACATGCACCGGAGCAATTTTGGGGTGCAAGTAATTGCAAAATCTGATTGCAATCCCTTGTGAAAGTCTATTCGCCGCCCTTGGGGGGGATCAACGCTGGGGAGGCGGGTGCCCCAGCCATGGAAGGCAATCCGCTGGGGCTTTGTTTCTCGAAGTTCCCGATCAGGATTTTGAGGTTCTCGTCAGTTTCCGAGAGTTTGGTCAATAACTCCCAAGTTGCATCACCACCAAAATCACGAATGATTTCCAATCGTGTGTCGCCGCCCTGCACATCAGCGATCTCAATCATACTTGCTACCATCTCGACATAGATGGCCCTGCATTCGCTTAGGATTTCATCCCAGCCTTTTACCTCGATTCTAGAGTCTGTATTTTTCACGCCCGCTTTGTTGCCAACCAATAGCCCTTCTACTGTTGAGCCCGAGTGTGCTTCCTCCACGTAGTCGAGATAGGCTTGGAGCTGACGCACTTCCTCCTTCCCCATAGGAAGTCTTGGTTTCTTAATCTCGGCAATCCTGATCATTTTCTTGTCAGGAGATGTCAAAAATACAAAATCAGCGCGCTGCCGTTCGGTCATTCCTTTTATCACTAGCCCAGGATTGTTCGCGCCTTCAGGTTTTAATGCCATTGCAAGCCGGTCGGTTGTGGTCTTCAAAGTCTTGTCTGCGGTAAGAAGGTCTCCTCTCGGTTCAAGAATCCAAGGGAACTCTGATACAAGCTTCTGCAAATCCGGCTCGGCATTTCGATGTACCAGCTCATACAGCACCGACAATGCAAATGCTCGCTGAGAAAACGTCAAAGCCAAACCCATCTTCTCAGGAACCGAATGAAAAGAAAGCTCGCTTAGGATAGCTGTGATCTGCTCAGGCGAACTGCTTGTGTCCCTCAGTTTATCCCATAAGCTCCCCAAAAACTCGCGTGTAGGCTGATTGATCCAAGCCTTCGACACTGCGATTAAAAGTTGCTCTCTTGCGGCTTCAGCGGACTTGGTTTTGCCAATTTCGCGGGTTGCATCCGAAACTAGCGACACGATCTGCTCGTTCTCGGCAGCTGAATAGGTATTGACCGCCTTCGACTTTCGAAGTTCGTCCGCTTGATCCCTGACTTCTTGATCCTGCCGGTCTTTTCGAAATGCTTCGTACCGCGTTATCCAGCTGGACACCTTTTTTTGCCCCCACTTATATAGGGGTTGCAGCTCATCTACGCTCCAATCGATAGAGGTCCGGTCAGTTGAGATCAGGTCATTCTCAGCCTCGTCGAGCCAATCGGCTTCAACGACGGCATAGAGGTAACGCTGAAATACCTCTTTACCCTTCTTGTTGAAGAAATAGGGCCGTGCTTGCGCAATTTTGCCGTGCGCAAAAACACCCACGCCAGCTTCGTCGGACGACCACTCGGCTCGCTCGACAAAGCCAACCCAAAATTTGACTTCCTTTCCCTCCACCATCTCGATTGAGGTTCCGTCGCCCTCAGGGATTCTAAATTCGAACTCAGGCAGCGCCTCTGCGTGGGTTAGCCGCTGGTCATTCACCCGAACCACAAAATCGTCACGAAGCAAGACAACTGTGAATCTGGCCCCCAAATCTTGGGCCACTTCTGGTCGCTGCGGAAACTGATTGGCGTTGATTGATCGCAAGAAGATCGCAGTGCCCGAGTCTTTATCTTCTGCAATGAGGCGCTCACGAAACTCGTTGACCTTTGATGCAACATATTCGTCGTCACCTGCGGCGCTGGACATGAGCGCCAAGTCTTGTTCTTGAAATACCGGAGGATAGCTACCGTCAGACCCCTTCTTGAGAATGGTTTCGAGGTCGAGTGTAAACCAGTTGATCAGTCCAGCCTTGATGGTGACGACATCTACTATTCTTGCGATGCCAAATGGCGCTAGTTTGCCTAACCCCTTGCGGCCCATTGGCCTCCGCCCACCCGGCGAGCGCTCATTTGGTTTGCGCCTCTTTGGTTTCCCAACATGTAGGTAATGGTCCTTGATGAGCTGGAAATCCATGCCGGACCCGTCATCAAATATTGCAATGCAACCGTTGCCATTGTCGCCACCAGCGGGATCGATGAGAATGTCTACCCACGTAGCATCGGCGTCCCAACAGTTTGCCAGCAATTCGGCGAGCACGTTCCCTGTTTTATTTCGGTAAAGCTTAATGCCAAGATGCTCGATGACATTATGGGCGAACTTGAGCTTCGGTTGCTGATCGTCGGACATGCGTTTTCCCATAAATATTATGCCAGTCTAATTTCCATTTCGCACATATCCAGTTAATTCTCCGGTCATTGACAAGTACGGAGTTCGCGGTTGCCCAGTTTTTACGAGTTTTTTTCAGGTGGCGGAATGGCGCGTGCCGGGCTTGGTCGGAACTGGAAGTGCCTGTTTGCAAACGACAATGATCCAGCAAAGGCGGATATCTACGAAGCCAATTGGGGTGCAGATAGTTTGGACCGGCGCGATGTCGCCGAGATTGGAGTGGCCGACCTTTGGGGCATCGCTGATCTCGCTTGGGCGTCGTTCCCTTGCCAAGACTTGTCGCTTGCTGGGAATGGAGCCGGACTTTCAGGCAATCGCTCTAGCGCATTTTGGCAATTTTGGAGCTTGATAGCCGATAAGGCTCGAAACAATGAACACCCTAAGATCATTGTTCTTGAGAACGTGATGGGTGCGGTGACCTCCCATCACGGAAATGACTTCAGATCAATTTGTGAAAGCTTGCATGAAGCAGGTTATCGACTTGGGGCGTTGATGTTGGACGCATCCGCCTTCTTGCCACAATCGCGCCGACGCCTCTTTATCGTCGGTGTCAGGGCTGACTTGAAACTACCTGAAGAATTGTATGCTGAATCTGCGGTCGCTAACCTTCACACGAAATCGATAATCGATGCAGTTGACAAGCTGGAAGGGGCGGTCCGAAAGTCTTGGATTTGGTGGGCAGCTTTGCCTTCAGCTTCAAAACGCCATGATCTCGCTGATTATGTCGGAACGATCAACGATCCGAATGATTGGCATTCCGCCGATCAAACGCGGCGCCTTATAGAGTTGATGGATGACAACAACCGAGAGAAACTAAGCAGGGCACAAAAGGACAAACTCCCGCAAATCGGGGCGCTCTACAAGCGAATGAGAAAAGACACAAAAGGTTGTAGCATTCAGCGAGCAGAAATTCGATTTGATGGCCTTGTTGGTTGCTTACGAGTACCTCTCGGAGGCTCAAGCAAACAGACCCTGATTTTTGTTGATCGATCCAAGGTCCGAACGAGGTTACTTACCCCTCTAGAATCTGCGAAGCTTATGGGCCTTGCCTCGGATTTTGTTTTGCCCGAAAGCGCAACAGAAACCTATCACTTGACGGGAGACGGGGTTGCAGTGCCGGTTGTCTCATTTATTCGAGACGAAGTAATACAACCAATTCTACAGGCGAACGAAACGTCGCATGATCCAGTTGGGCTGATCCCATCAGATTCTCAAAAAGGTGGTTTCACGCCTGAGCTTGCGTAGATTAAAGCCCGCAACGGATAAAAATGCGGCGCTTTTTGCCGCGCTAGCCAGATACTAGTCCCACTAAACTGTCCCACAAGGGTGCGCCATGTGATATGCTGAGTTGAAATATATCAACCACTTAGGGAAACAGAAATTGACGTACTTCCTTTCCTCTCGGGTGCGCCAGTTTTTCAATGACTTAACTAAGCATCGCTCGCTCCGTATGGAATGAGTATGGAAAACAGGGGGTCAGGCTGACCGAGCTTCCGCGAGGCCCGCTAAGGTCGCAATCCGATAATCGAAGCACGGCTGGCGGTCCAAATATTCGCGGGTCCTCCCTGCCAGATGCGCCGGCATGAAGCGCTAGCTAACCGCATTTTCTCCGGCTGGGCAACTTCTAGGCGACTGTTTCAGTTAGAAGTTACAGTTTGGGCCGTAGCGGCTGGCCTGCTTAGCACGGGCGAACTGTGCGGATCGCAAACAACTCGCGCACTATGGCGAATTTCGATCGCTATTTCAGAACCTTGTCGCGCTATGAGTTGCACACGGATCAGCGCAAACCCGCTCTACTCGTATACGGGTTGATTCCGCCCAAAACGTTATTCTGAAGATATATCAGAGTCTTATATCCCGAATTCGCGGGGTACGGTGTGCTCGCTAGATTACGGTCTGCGCGAGTGTGCTTTAGGTATAGCGAGATCCTTTGCTTGCGCCCTTTCGGAAGAGATAATTGGAAGTCGAGCCGCGTGGCGATTGAGCGCTGGGAACGGCAACTTTGCGCCCCAATCTAAGACGTAGCTTCCGCGATACCAGCTTCTGAAAGCGGACGTTTTTCGCGGACATACCGGCATATAGTTGTTTCAAAAAACAGCTATTTGATAATTAATTGAGCCAGGATGTAACCAATGCCTCCAGTCTTGCGAACAGCAGTTGGTGAGGTAAAACTATGAACTTACGTGATCTGGAATATGTTGCCGCGATTGATCGCCACCGCAATTTTGGGCGTGCGGCAAAGGCATGTAATGTGAGCCAACCTTCGCTATCTGCGCAGGTCAAAAAGCTGGAAGAACGGCTTGGAGTGGAGCTGTTTGCGCGCACGACTAATGGCGTACTAACCACAGATGCAGGGCTACGTATTGTTGAGACTGCACGCGATATGCTTCGCTCTGCCCAGCGCATCACAGACACCGCCGCCGAATATCATGACCCGATGGCGGCCCCACTGCGCATCGGCATATTCCCGACTTTGGCGCCATTTGTGCTGCCCTATGTGTCTCAGACGATTAAAGACCTCGCGCCGGATCTCAACGCGATCTTTCGTGAGCAACCTACGGATACTATCTGGAAAGAGCTTGAGAAGCGCACAGTCGATGTCGCGATGATGAGCGGCCCTGTGGACCGAGCTGGCTATCGTTTCTCGCCTGTCTTCATTGAGCCGCTTTTGCTCATGGTCTCGGCCGATCATAGGCTCGCCAATGAAGCAACGATTTCAGTCTGCGATGTGCCGGTTGAGGAGCTAATCCTGCTACCCGAAGAGCATTGCCTGCGGGCTGATACGATCTCGCTTTGCAATGCTAAGAACATTGGTATTGATGTGCCCGATCTGACTTTTGCGACGAATTTTCTGACGATGTCGCATTTTGTCGATGAAGGCTATGGTTCAGCGCTAATCCCGATGCTGGCACGGCCGGTGCTGCAATGCGCAAACAAGAACATGCGGTTCATCGAAATTGAGGATCCATCATTCAGCCGCGAGATTGGATTTGTCTCACGCATTGGATGCCCGCGAGAGCATATTTTGATGGCTTTGGTTGATCAGATCAAAGCACACCCGCCAACCCGAAAGACGGCTGCAATGGCCGGTTAAATCCGCGTTCCTCTCCACATAAAACCGACAGAATTTTAACCTGCTTTTGTGGGTTATTTGCGATTCTGGGGAACACATAATGCCGTATATAAACAATCACTTAGGCTATAGTTTTTGCCTATAAGGGCCATTGAGAGCAAGTATTATACAGACCTAAGGACTGCTCATATCTGCTTGCCTTGAAAGGCAGGCCTATCCAGTTTCTCGGCCTGCTTTCCATCCAGTTTTCAACAATGGAAAAGGCAGCACAATGAAAACTTTCAATCCACGCAAGCAGGCATTTAATGCCAGTCGTTTACTTCTTACTTCATCGACCCTCGCTCTATTCACCTCTGGTGCAGCTCATGCTCAGCAAGTGATCATTGAGGGCGATAATATAACTGTCACCTCGGTTGCGGATGGCGAGACCATTTCCGCGGCCGCAGGAGTGGCAAGCACCGTCGAGGGCGCTCCCGTCGTCGTTGTCGCAAACAATGATGTGACTGTAGACAATGCCGGTACGCTCGCGACCACCGGCGTGACGCAGACCATTCAAGTGAATCAGGGCACTACGGGTACCATCATCAACAATGCAGCAACCGGGCGCCTCGAAGGTGCATCACGCGTTGTGAACTTTGACGGCACTGATGCGACGCTCAACAATGAAGGCGTCATCCTCGGCACCGGCAGTCAGCGCAACGGCGCCGTCTATGCCAACCGTACTTCGAACAACATCGTCATCAATAACGGTGTGAACGGTGTCATCGATGCAGGCGTCGAAGGCGCAGGCGTTGCAATCGAAGTCGGCGGCGGTGGAATGCCGATCACCGGCGAGATCAATAATGCCGGCGTAATCTCGGGTCGCGGTCAGGCGCCGGCAATGGGCGGAACGGCTGGCGACGGCATCCGCTTCTTCGGACCGGGTGTTGCTCCTGCTTATATCTATGAAGGCACGATCAACAATTCCGGCCTCATCACCTCCGACAGCGAGCAAGGGACGGTCGCAGCAATCCGTTTTGCCGACCGCATCGGTTTCCAGGGCGAGCTCAACAACACCGGCGAGATTTCCGGTGTCCGCAACGGTCTGTATTTCGGCGATGCCGATCACACGGGCGGCGTGGTCAACAATGACGGGCAGATTATCTCCGACAGCCGCGCACTGAACATCGATGGCACCGGCCTTGTCGTGAACAACTTCGCGGTGATTGCCGGGTCCGGCAACCAGCGCAACGGAACGGTTTACGCCGACAGTACCGCGCAGGATTTCGAGTTCAATAATTTCGGGCTCGTTGATCCGGGCCTGGGCAATAACGGTGCAGGTTTCTCAGCCGAGCTTTCGGCAGAGGGCAACAACTTCACCATCAACAACGAAGGCAACATTCTCGGCGATAGCGTTGAAGATGCTGGTTCGCCGCTCGCAGGTGACGGCATCCGTTTCGAACGCGAACGCGTCAATGGCGTGCTTGACGGGACCACATCCGGCCTGTTCACCGGTACGATCAACAACTCCGAAACCGGTGCAATCGCCAGCCTTGGCGGCGGCGGCACGACGGCAGGTATTCGCTTTGTGAACGGTGTCAGCTTTTCTGGCACGATCAACAATGACGGCTTTATCGGCGGCGTAAGCAATGGCCTCTACTTCGGGAACGCGACCCCTGCGGGCGGTGGTGATTTCACCGGGGCCGTGGTCAACAACTCGGGCACGATCGAATCGGAAAGCCGTGCGCTCAACATTGACGGTCTTGGTCTCACGATTAACAACTCGGGCAGTATCCTTGGTGCGGGTAACCAGCGCAACGGAACGGTCTACGCCGACAGCACAGCGCAGGGATTTGTCCTCAACAACCTCGAAACCGGCGTGATCGACGCAGGTATGGGTAATGAAGGCGCAGGCTTCTCGGTCGAACTTTCGGCTGAAGGCAATGACTTTACCATCGTTAATGCCGGCATCATTCAGGGCCGTGGTCAGGCTGATGCCGGTGCTGCAACTGCTGGTGACGGCTTGCGCTTCGAACGCGAGCGCGTGGGCGGAATACTCGAGGGATCGACCACCGGTTTGTTCACCGGAACCATCGAAAACTCTGGCCTAATCAACTCTGAGAGTGCTCAGGGCACAACAGCGGGCATCCGCTTTGTGAACGGGGCGAGTTTCCAAGGTGTGCTCAACAATTCGGGCACCATCAGCGGCGTTCAGAACGGCGTCTATTTCGGCAACCCGGTCCCTGCTGGCGGTGCTGATCACACAGGCGGCGTCGTCAACAACCTCGACGGCGGGGTGATTTCATCGGACAGCCGCGCATTTAACATCGATGGGCTTGGCCTGACGCTGAACAATGCGGGGTCCATCCTTGGTACCGGTGACCAGCGCAACGGCACAGTTTATGCCGATGGCACTGCCGACAATTTCACTGTTAATAACAGCGGTGTGATCGATGCCGGCATGGGCAATGAAGGTTCGGGCTTTGGCGCGGAAATCGGCGGTGCAGCCGATGGGGCCAACACGTTCGACCTCGTCAACAGCGGCACCATCCAGGGCCGCGGTCAGGCAAGCGCTGCTGTCGGCGGCGCAGGCGACGGTGTTCGCATCGGCAATGTCGGCAACATCGGCGTGTTCGATGGCACGATCACCAATTCGGGCACCATTGCTTCTGAAAGCATGCAAGGCACAACTGCAGGCATCCGCTTCGTCAACGGCATCAGCTTCCAAGGCACGCTTACCAACGAAACGGGCGGTGTGATCTCCGGGGTTCAAAACGGCCTGTATTTCGGCAACCCGGTCATGGGCATGGGCGCAGATCACACGGGCGGTGTGGTCAACAACGCCGGAACGATCTCGTCAGACAGCCGCGCGCTCAACATTGATGGCTTTGGATTGACGGTGAACAACACCGGATCGATCCTCGGCACAGGCAACCAGCGCAACGGCACCGTCTATGCCGATGGGACTGCAGATGATTTCGCCGTCAACAACAGCGGCGTGATCGATGCAGGCATGGGCAATAACGGTTCGGGCTTCGGTGCCGAAATCGGCGGCGCTGCAGATGGAGCGAACACCTTTTCTCTGACCAACACCGGCTCGATCCAGGGCCGCGGTCAGGCTGGGCCTATGGACAATCAGGCCGGTGATGGCGTGCGGATCGGCAATGCCGGAAACATGGGAACCTTTGACGGGACGATCATCAACTCCGGTACGATCAACTCGGAAAGTATGCAGGGTCCGGTCGCCGGTATTCGCGTGGTCAACGGTGTGAACCTCGCCGGTTCAATCACCAACTCCGGTACGATCTCCGGTGGCAACCACGGTATTTACCTTGGTGCTGGCGATCACACTGGTGCGGTGATCACCAACTCGGGCATTTTGTCCGGCGGTGTGAACGCTTTCTTTGCTGGTAACGCCCTGTCGGCAGTTAACGTCGTCAATGACGGGGGCACTTTGATCGGTAACTTCGTTGGATCAAGCGCGTTCGAGGACACTCTCTCAATCACCGGCATGGGTAACTCCATTCAGGGCAACATCCTGAACACTGTCGCCGTGACCACTGCCGCAGGCAGCACCACCGACATTTCCGGTGCCCGCACTCTCGATGGACGCCTGACGCATAACGGCACACTGTCTTTCGACCTCGATGTGGACAGCCTGGCTGTTGACGGTGACACCGTTCTGGGGATGGGAAGCGTCATCAACGTCGCCACTGACCAGATCGGCCAAGCCGATGTCGGGCGGACCATCGACGTCCTGACCGAAACGGGCAGCTTCACCAACAATGGTGTCTCCGTCAATGTCGCCGACAACGACTTCCTGATCGACTACGATGTCGTGTTCGGATCGGTTGCGGTGGCTGTAAATGCGGCGGATCTCGGCAATGTATCGGCCGATGCCAACATCAGCAGCTTCGGTTCGGCGATCACCAGCGCAACGGCGAACAATCGCCTGACCGCACCGGTGTTCGACGCCCTGAATGGCGTTGACGATGCAGCCGGTTTCGAAGCGCTTGCACTCGACCTTCTCCCGGCGATCAATGATGGCGTGACCCGCGAGATTTTCGAGACCCAGCGTTTCGCAAGCTCGCTTGTTCAGGATCGTCTGCGTCAGAAGGGAACCGGATTGTGGGGCGAAGCCTTCTTCCGCAACGCCGATGCCGAGGGAACCAGCGTAAGCTCGCTTGGCTACAACGCCGATGCAACTGGCTTCACTCTGGGTCTTGATGGCCAGATCAGTGAAACTGTCACCGTGGGTGTGCTCGCAAATTATGCCGACATCGAACTGGAAGCTGCCGGTACCGCCGGTGCACGCAGCCAGATCGACGCTTTCCAGATTGGTGCCTATGCCGGCTTCGATCTGGGTCAGGCTTATGCCAATGCCGAGCTTGGATACTCCACCAACTCCGTTGACAGCAGCCGCACGGCCCTTGGCTCGGTTGTTACCGGCGACAGCAATGTGGATGGTCTCTATGCCAGCCTGAATGTTGGTTACGATGTCGATGCTGGAAGCGTTGCCGTCACGCCAAGCGTAGGGCTACGCTATGCCGATCTGTCTCGTGACACCTTCACGGAAACAGGCGGTCTTGGGCTCAGCCTCGACAGCGACAATGCGCAATTCCTCGAAACACGCCTTGGCGTTCGGGTATCCGGCACAGCGCAAACGGGTGTGATCCCGTTCGCCACCGTCGATTACGCTTATGATCTCAGCAGCGATCCAATCGCGGTTGCAGGTTCATTCAACGGCGGCGCTGACACCTTCACCGTGGTCGCAGACGAAGCATCGGCATCGCGGTTCGATTTTGCCGCTGGTTTCGACTTCGTAAGCGAAGGCGGGCTGACAGTCGGGGCCGAGTATCGCGGGCGTTTCGCCTCCGGCTACCAGTCGCACGCTGGCGGTGTTCGCGTTCGGTTCCAATTCTAAGTAGCTCCATCTTGGGCTGCCTAGGCCAAGGGAAGCCAGTCGGGGTCCTCCACCCCGGCTGGCTTCTTTCGCATTCACTCACAGCCAAAACATACAAACCTGAATCAAGTTTTTCTGCTCACAATTCGCCAGCGCAGGCGTCGATCATGGCGTGTGAGAGTGGCGTCAGCTTTGCGAACCCGATCATCCAAGAGCAGCCTATCCGCTAACGGCCCAGTTCTGGTCGATATCGAGCAAATGCATTCAATCAATCCTTTTGATCACTCGTGCGATTGAAGTCGGGTGCTTGTGGCTTCCGCTTCGTGTCCGAACTCCGATGTCATTCAGCGCAGCAGCAACTTCTCTCAAACTTGCCGAGCCGTCCAAGCCTAACTTGTCTATTTCTTTCGAGATCACTCTTGCAAACTCGACTGCCTTCAGCATTCCGAAATCGCCTAGCGACTTCACTTGGTACTTGCCTGTGTCTTCGTCGTAAACGCGGGCAATCCATGTTCCCTTGCCGCCGCGTTTTGACGGACGAAAGCCGATAAAGCAGCCAGCGCGCAAACGTTGCCAATGAGGCTCCTGCTTTGGTTTGAGCCCATGCCGGTAGCATAAGCGCCCCTCAGTCATGCGATACGGCGGTGCCAGAGGGCTGCCAAAACATTCCCCGCAACAAGCGCCGCAATGGCGGTCCAAAAGACTGTACTGAGCTCGCCCGAGGCCAAGCCTATCGGTGAGAAAAGCAAATAGCAGGCGATAACCAGCGACATCAGCAGGATGGCCGTGGGGATCGCGCCGCGCCACGGGGTCATATCGGTTTTGGCTGCCTTTGGCATTTCGCTTTCTACGTCGCGGGGATAGAGCTTGCAGCAAACCGCCATGATCGCGAGTTCGATCACAAATAGTACCGCATATAGATGCAAGAAGTGCATCGTAATCACATCGTCGAAGATAAATTTGGCGAGGCCGTAAGCGACAACATGGAAGACGATCACCAGCTTGGCACCGATGGCCGGTACGCGCTGCGTGAACAGGCCCACCAGCACAATTGTGATGATCGGAATATTATAGAAGCCGGTGAAGATGCGGATGATCTGCCACAATCCATCGGGTGCGAAGTATAATAAGGGCGCGACCGCGAAGGAAAATAGCGCGACCACGGCGCTCGCCCATTTTGCGGTTTGCACTACCGATGCTTCGGCGAGCGGTTTACCCCGTATTGCTGGCAGAATGTCGAGGCAGAACAGTGTTGCAGCGCTGTTTACGAGCGAATTGAACGAGCTGAAAACCGCGCCCAGCAAGACCGCCAAGAATAATCCCATCAGCCAAACGGGCAACAAGTCCCGCACGAGAGCGGGATAGGCGAGGTCGATGGTGGTCAATCCGGGGCCGTAGAGGTGATAGGCAATGATCCCCGGGATCATCATCAGAAACGGCACCAGCACTTTGAAGAAACCGGACAGCAAAACGCCCTTCTGGCCTTCAGCCAAGGATTTCGCGGCCAATGTCCGCTGGATCACATATTGGTTGGTACACCAGTAAAACAGATTGGCGATCAACATTCCGGTGAAGATCGTCCCGAATGGCGTGGGGTCATCCGAACTGCCAATGGCATTGAGTTTTTCCGGGTGGTTGCTCGCCAGCCGGGTGAGCCCTTCCATAAATGCGCCGCCGCCAATCGCGATAAGGCCCAGAATGAGCACCAGAAATCCGATGATCAGCAGGCCTATGCCATTGATCGTGTCGGATATTGCGACAGCCTTCAGCCCGCCAAAAACCGCATAGATCGCGCCTGTGCAACCGATGACCAGCACCATCACAACCAATGCCGGAAATTCACCGATACCGAACAGCTGTGGTACATCGAAAATCTTCATCACGGCGAGTGATCCGGAATACAGCACCGATGGGATCGTGACCAAACCATACCCCAGCAAGAACAGCACGGCCGACATTTGCTGTACCCCGACATCATACCGGCTCTTCAAGAATTCGGGCAGAGTGGTGAACGCCCCGGCGAGATAGCGAGGCAGAAATATCAGGGCCATGACAATGGTGGAAACCGCCGCCGTCACTTCCCACGCCATGGATGACATATTGTAGCCATAGGCCGATCCATTGAGGCCAATCAGCTGTTCTGCGGACAGATTGGTTAGCAATAGCGAACCGGCAATGAAGATGCCGCCCAAACCCCTACCAGCAAGGAAATACCCCTCGCTTGAGCCGGTACTGCCGCGCGTCATTCTCCATGACACGGCGGCCACCAGTGCCATAAAGGCAGCGCAACTCGACAGAGTTAGCCAAAGGCCCGCGCTATCGCCTGTGCTATCCAGTGAACCTCTCCTCAATCCCGCCCTTAACGCCGCAGCGGACCTTGCCAGCTTTGGCCGCGCGGGCAATAGCGTGCGGCAAAGAATTACAGTTTGGAGAGTAGGCGATGGATTTCGGTTTAAGCGATCAACAGCGTGAATTGCAGGATGCCGCCCGGAAATTTGCACGCGCGGAATTGCCCGATTTGGCCCGCGAGTTGGAGCGCAAGGACGAGCCTGTCCCGCATGATGTGCTGCGCCGCTATGGAGAGCTGGGTTTCCTGGGAATCAATCTGCCGGAGCAATATGGCGGTCTGGGTTTGAGCCATCTGGACGCTCTGTTGGTGTTAGAGGAATTTGCCCAAATCTCCGTCGCAGTAGCTTTCCCGGTGTTTGAGGCGCTGACTGGCCCAGTTCGTACTGTCGAGCATTTCGGGTCCGACGCCCTCAAAGCCAAGATTTTACCGGAAGTGATCCGGGGCGAGAAAATTGTTGCGGTTGCTATGTCTGAACCGGATGCAGGTACCGCGCTGACCGACCTTACAACCAGTGCTGTGATGGATGGTGACGAGATTGTACTGAACGGCCGCAAAAGGTGGAGTTCCGGTGCAGGGCATTCGGAATATTACATCACCTATTGCCGGTTCGATGATCAACCGGGCGCAAAAGGCATCGGTGCTGTGCTGGTGGAGAAAGATGATGCGGGGGTTTCATTCGGTAAACGTGAGGAACTGATGGGGTTTCGCGGCATACCCTCTGCCGATATCTTCTTGGATGATGTCCGGGTGCCCAAAGGCAATATGATCATCGGCGCCGGCGGGTTCGGCCAATTGATGAGCGCTTTCGGGCTGGAGCGCTGCGGCAATGCAACAATGGGTTTGGGGGTTGCGGCAGCGGCGTTGGAAGACGCGCTGGCTTACACGCAGGAACGCCAAGCGTTTGGTAAGCCAATCGTCGATTTCCAAGCTGTGCAAATCAAACTGGCCGAAATGGCCATGAAAGTGGACGCAGCGCGGTTGTTGATCTGGCGGGCAGCCGCCAGCGCCAAGGATGGATTGCCAACGGTATATGAAAGTTCACTCGCCAAATGCTTTTCCAACGAAATCGTTCGGGAAGTCACGCAATTGGGCGTGCAGGTCATGGGCGGCTATGGCTATTCCAAAGACTATCCGATGGAACAGCGTTTGCGCGACGGGTTCGCGTGGGGAATTGCAGGCGGCACGACCGATGTACAGAAAACCAATATCACTTCGGCCATGATCGGGCGGCGTTTTAACCAAAGAGCATAAGCGGCGCGCAGTTCTTTTGGGCGCGACGACCGAAGACGCTTGCAAATAGCCGGCGTGTTATCCATGCAACTCACTATGGATGATACTGACGATAGCTTGACCGCTCTGCACCCTAATCACGTCAAAGTGACGCGCATTTCTGCCATTCTTTTTGTGCTGCCATTTGTGATCGGATCGATCATCTTGGAAGTGGCGGAACTGCTACCCTTCGGCATATTCGTCGTGCCAACCGTATTGCTCGCGGCCTTTATCGTGATCCGGGTGCCGTTGCGGCGCTATCAAGCGCGCGGATATGATCTGGGCAATGACCGGCTGCGCGTTGTCCGAGGCATTTTATTTCGCCATGATTCGGTGGTTCCGTTCGGCCGTGTCCAGCATATTGACGTAGATCAAGGGCCATTGCAGCGTGCTTACGGTATCGCCACCCTGACCGTGCATACAGCCGGGACGCATAATTCGTCTGTTCACTTACCCGGCCTGGGCAATGATGATGCTTTGGCCATGCGCGAAACGATCCGCGCACATATTAAGCGGGAAACCACCTGATCGTGGTGGATCAAGAAGCAGACATAGAGCCAGCTGCCGCCAGTGCTGAACCTTTGCGCAAGCACCCGCTTAGCGTGGTGGTTGCCGGTCTTGCCGGATTGCAAAATGCGCTGTTCCCAATGGCGGCGGCCTATTTTTCGATGCGGGAAAAATGGTGGGCGCTGTTCGCCGCGCTCGGCATCGGTCTGGTCATTGCGGTTGTCATTGGCGGGTTTGCCTATCTGGCGTGGCGGCGTTTTACATATATCGTTGGCGCAACGGATATTCGGGTGGAAAGCGGCATTGTTTCGCGCACGGCACGGTCGGTTCCCTATGAACGGATCCAGGATGTCAGCCTGGAACAGTCACTGCTTCCGCGCCTGCTCGGCTTGGTTCAGGTGAAGTTTGAAACCGGCGCGGGCGGCGATGAGGAAATCACGCTGCGTTATCTCTCGGAAGATCAAGGCGAAACCCTGCGGGATCTGGTGAGAGAGCGCAAGGATGGTGCGGTAATTGCGATTGGCGAAGCAGCCTCTGCCAATGAAGCTGCCAAAGAGGAGCCCGCTGACGTCATCTTTGCGATGGGTCACAAGAGGCTGATTACCTTTGGCCTGTTTGAATTCTCGCTTGCCGTTTTCGCAGTGCTTGCCGGCCTGTTCCAATATGCGGAAACCTTTGTTTCGATAAATTTATGGGACGCGGAGTTCTGGCGGGACAATTTCGCAGATCCGGGCAGCGCCGTGGCGTCTTGGGGCCCCGCCGTTCAAATCATTGCTGGGGCTATGGGGCTTATAACTCTGTTTATTGTTGGCTCTCTGACGGGTCTGGTCCGCACGGTATTGCGCGATTGGGGTTTTGTTCTGGAACGAACGGCCAAGGGCTTTCGCCGCAGGCGCGGATTACTCACCAAAACCGATGTGGTGATGCCGCTGCACCGCGTTCAGGCGATCAAAACGAAAACCGGATTTATCCGCCGCCGTTTTGGATGGCACGCGCTCAGCTTCGTCTCACTCGCGCAAGATAGCGGCTCGGCAAGTCACGATGTCGCGCCGTTCGCCACTATGGAGGAGATTGCCCCGATCGCGCGTGTGGCCGGCTTTGCGGTTGATCCGCAGGCTGAAACCCGGTGGTATCGCGGCAGCCGGGAGTTTCGGGTGGATGCCGCCATTGTTGATTTTTGCGTTCTGTTGATGATCGCTGCGGGCGCGGCTGTAGGTCTGACCCTGTCGGGATTGGCATCGCCGCTATTCGCGTTAATTGCGGTCGCAATAGGGGCGCTGTTGGCGTTTCGCCAAATGTTCCTGTGGCGCTTTGATTTCAACGCGCTGGGTCCGGACTATGTCTTCATCAAACGCGGCTGGCTGGCCCCGAAGCTGGATGTCGCGTCGCGGATCAAGCTTCAATCGCTTGAAATTGTCCAAGGCCCTATTGCCAGAAAACGCGGCTATGCGACGCTGTATTTCGGCCTCGCTGGCGGCACGCTGGAACTGGAAGGCTTACCCATCGCACGCGCGCAGGAACTGCGTCAGGCGATCTTGGGCAGTATCGCAGGCACGGATTTTTCCGAATTGGTGGGTTAGGCCCTCAGATCGGCCCAATCCGGGTTTTGATCGAACTTTTTCTCTACATAGGAACATTGCGGTACGATGGTGAACCCGTGTTCACGGGCATCTGCCACCAGCGCGTCGACCAGCTGTGCCGCGACCCCGCGCCCGCCAATTTCGCGCGGTACCAGAGTATGCTCTGCTACTCTGGCATTTCCGCGCTTCACCCAGGTCAGCCGGCCGATTGCCTCCGTTCCTTCGATATGGGCGTGATATTCGCCGGCAGTCTCGTCGCCATGACGGGTAATAGAAACGCCATTAATAGCCATTGCTGTTATCCTCGGTTTAGTATGTGTCTTGCATGTAACGCAGCTCTGGGCCACGGCGTTCCGCAATGACGACATCTATGCAATTCTTGTCTGATAACGCAGCCTCTGTACACCCGTCTCTATGGGCGGCGATGCAAGCTGCTGATGCGCCGGATTCGCCTTACGATGGTGACGCCGTTTCCCAGCAGTTGGATGAAGCGTTTGGCGCGCTGTTTGGGCGTGAATGCGCTGTGCTGTGGGTCGCGACAGGAACCGCGGCCAACTGCCTTGCCTTGGCCAGCATGGTGCCTCCACATGGCGGCGTACTATGCCACCGCGAAGCGCATATCGAAATGGATGAAGGCGGCGCGCCCGGTTTCTATCTCCACGGTGCAAAGCTGATGCTGGCCGATGGTGAGAGCGCCAAATTGACCCCCGATGCGATCCGGACGGTGATCGACCCCATTCGTAATGATGTCCATCAGGTCCAGCCACACGCGATTTCCATCACTCAGGCCAGCGAATATGGCTGCGCGTACCGGCCTGATGAGATAGCGGCCATTTCCGCCTTGGCAAAAGAACGCGGTCTAGGCTTGCATATGGACGGCGCCCGGTTTGCCAATGCTTGCGCGTTCCTTGGCGGGGATGCGGCAGACACGGCAGGGCCGGTTGATGCGCTCAGTTTCGGGTTTGTGAAGAATGGCGGCATGGGCGCGGAAGCGATCGTGTTTTTCGATACCGCGCTGGCCGATGTGGCCCGATACAGGCGCAAACGGGCAGGGCATTTGCAAAGCAAAGGCCGCTATCTGGCGGCGCAGTTGCTGGCGATGCTCAAAGATGAACTGTGGCTCAGCAATGCGCGCAGTGCCAATGCCGCAGCGGGGGAGATTGCCTCTGTTGCTGGCACACGCCTGATGCATCCGGTTGAGGCGAACGAAATATTCTTGCACTGCTCCGCAACCGAGCGTGAAGCGCTGCGCAATCAGGGCTTCGAATTTTACGATTGGGGCACGGATGCCGCGCGTTTGGTTACAGCATGGAACACGCCGCAAGAGCACGCGATTGCTCTGTCCAAAGCAATCGCTGCCTTATGAATACAGACAATTCGCCTGAAAATCCGCACACTATGTTGCGGCCAGCGATCGCGCTGCCATTTCTCCTCACGGCCTTGATTTGGGGCAGTACGTGGTATGTGATCACCGGCCAAATTGGCGATGTCCCGGCGAGCTGGTCAATTACCTATCGCTTCGCTTTGGCGACACCGGCGATGTTCGCCGTTGCGCTGGTGATGGGGCGCAGCCTCAATATCGGGCGGGCCGGGCACTTGTTGGCCGTGTTTATCGGCCTCACGCAATTCTGCCTCAACTTCAATTTCGTCTATCGCGCGGAACTGCATTTGACGTCGGGCGTGGTGGCTGTGATGTTCGGCCTGTTGATGGTGCCCAATGTATTGTTCGGACGCCTGATTTTGAAACAGCCAGTGACCGCGCGTTTTCTGGTCGGAAGCGCGGTGGCCATCGCTGGCATCGCGATGCTGCTGCTGCATGAAGCGCGCTTGTCACCGCTGGGCGGCAGTGTCGGGACCGGCATATTGCTGGCGGTGGGCGGTATTCTTGCGGCGTCTATTGCGAATGTTGTTCAAGCGAATGATACCGGCAGGGCGCTGCCAATGGTCAGTCTGCTGGCGTGGTCGATGCTGTATGGAACTATCATCGATTTTGGTCTGGCTTGGGCAACCGCAGGGCCGCCAATATTCCCCGACCGGTGGGAATATTGGGCGGGTGCAGCATGGCTGGGTCTGGCCGGATCGGTTGTGACATTTCCGCTTTATTACACCATCGTCCGCAAGATCGGCGCAGGGCGTGCAGCCTATAATGCGGTGCTGGTGATTATTGTTGCGATGCTGATCTCCACCGTGGTGGAAGGCTATCAATGGTCTTGGCTATCGGCAGGGGGCGGGGTGCTGGCGCTGGCAGGAATGGTTCTGGCGCTGCGGGCGCGCAAAACCTAAAGTAGGCTGCGAAGGCCAGCTCGGTAATCTGGATATTGCGGCTGCCATCCCAAAACCCGCTTGGCCTTACTGTTGGCAACGCGGCGGTTCTCAGAATAAAAACCCAATGCCATTTCCGACAGATTGGCTTCTTCCAGGGTTTGTAGCGGCGGGGGCGCTATGCCCAGCAAACGGCTGGCTTCTTCGATAATTGTGTTTTGCGGGCAGGGCAGGTCGTCAGACAAATTATACGCACCCGGCGGGCCATCCAGACCGGCGATTACGCCCGCAACGATGTCATCCACATGGACCCTGCTGAAAACTTGGCCGGGTAAATCGATCCGATTGGCCTTGCCGCTTTGAACCCGCTCAAACGCGCTGCGGCGAGGGCCGTAAATGCCCGGCAAACGGAATGCGCGCGCGCCTTTTGCCAGCCAGCGGGCATCGCACTCAGCGCGGTCTTTGCGCCGCCCGCCGCCTGTGGAAGCGCTTTCATCAACCCACGCGCCGGCAGCGTCGCCATACACTCCGGTTGAGGAAAGGTAGCCGAGCCAAGCTGAGCCAAAGTACTCGCCATATCGGTCAAGCACGGGATCGGTTCCCTCGGCCGGGGGAACCGATGAAACGACGTGGGTGGTTTCGGCCAGCAACCGGCACACAGCAGCTTCGTCAGCGAAGTCGACATTGCCTGCGCTGCCGGTAGCATCAACTGTCCATTCGGCTTCTCGCAATGCTGCGGCGAGGCGCGAAGCGGTATAGCCCAGCCCGAAGATCAGCATATGGCTCATTGCGGGTCGAGGTAGCCTTCTTCTGGCACGATCATGGCTGCATTCGGCACATTATCGGCCTTCCATTGCATAGAGCGCCGTACACGGTTTTCGCCAGAGGGGTGGGTGTAGAACAGGAATTCTTCCACTGGCCCCGCCTCGATTTTGCGGTATTCGCTGAGGCGCATCGCTGCGCGTGCAAAGCCGTCAGGCTCCTGCGCTGCTTCCAATCCAAAGGCGTCGGCTTCGTTCTCTTGCACGCGCGTGATGTTGTTGAAAGCCGGGGTGGCCAGCATAAAATACACTGAAAGCACGATCCCCAGAACAGGCAAAGACGCAGGGTCTGTAATGTCGCGCACGCCCCAGCGATCACCATATTTACGGATTAACCAGGGTGCAGCGCGGCTGACAACAAACAAACCCAATCCGATAATGGTCAGCATGAAAGTGACCCGCCATAGGCCGTGGTTCAGCTTATAGTGGCCCAGCTCGTGCCCCATAACGGCGACGATCTCTTCCTCGCTGGTACGCTCTAGCAGGTTATCATTGAGCGAAATCCGGATGGTTGGGCCAAGTCCGGACACATTGGCCGAAATGCGTTTATGCTGTTTCGACTGATCGAACACATAGATGTTGTCCGCCGGCACGTCATATTGGGCAGCCATCGCCACAATCCGTTCACGCAGCGGGCCGTCTTCCAGTTCCGTGTAGGTATTGAACAGAGGCGAGATGAAAACGGGCGCAACCATCAGCATCACCGCCAAGAACAGCCCGACAACCCCGGTACCCCACGCCCACCAGCCGCGCGGCGATTTGCGAATGACAGCATAAATGACAGCTATAAATAGCGGCATGACGGCCAGCCCAAGCGCAAGCGCGATCAGGCTTTCCCCGATCCATGCCCCGAAGCTTTGATCGAGTAGATCATATTGCTTCTCGCGCACGAAGCCGGTGTAAATTGACCAGGGTAGGCTCAGGACCCAACCAACCAATGTGTATAGCAATGCGGTCAGCCAGGTGATTGCAAATGGCCGCTTAAAGACGCGTTCACCCAAATTGCGGAACCGGTTTGCCAATCCGAAACGCAAAATCAGCCAATCGACCAGAACCGCAGCCGCCGCTCCGAATAATATAAGCCAGTATCCGCCTTCGAAATATGCGTCAGAACTTTCGCGTGCGGCACCTTGCAGCGTTTCAAGGTACGCGCGCGTTGCGGCTTCTACATCAAATCCGGGCGCGGCACTGGCGAGAATTTCGAACATCAACTTAGACCCCCTCAAACACGTGCAGACGCTGCCTGTATTTATCGCCCGGTGTCAACGTGCCGTGCAGACGAACAGAGCAATTGCCTCGACCGGTGGCGGTTCAGTATCCGATGGGGCTGGACGCGCGGTAACAAAGACTTAGATACACACTATGGATATTGCGACCAACCCAGAGATGGCAGATGCTGCCCCGACCCCGCACGAACCGCCGGTTATTCGCCGGGAGGACTATACGCCATTTGCGTGGGCGTTACCTGAAACACGGCTGGCATTTGACCTAGGTGTTGAAAAAACCCGTGTCACATCTTCTTTATCGGTGGAGCCGAACCCGGCTGCCGAACCATCACCTGTTCTGCGTTTGAACGGTGACGGCATCACTGCCGCCCAAGTTACAGTGGACGGGGCGGAGATTAGCGATTGGACGATGGACGGCCCGGACCTACTCGTTCCGCTGAGTGCGGGCGCGCACGTGGTGGGCATTGTTACTGAAATTGACCCATCGGCGAACAGCCAGTTGATGGGGCTGTATGCGTCGGGCGGAATGCTGTGCACCCAATGCGAGGCGGAAGGCTTCCGGCGGATTACTTTCTTCCCCGACCGCCCTGATGTTTTGTCGACTTACACTGTCACGATGACCGGACCGAAAAGCCTGTTTCCGGTTCTTTTATCCAACGGCAACCAAACTGGCGAAGGCCAGAATGAAGATGGCACCCATTGGGCTGAGTGGCACGATCCATGGCCCAAGCCATCCTATTTGTTTGCGCTGGTTGCGGGTGATCTGGTGGCCAATACAGACAGTTTCACGACCATGTCGGGGCGCGAGGTTGATTTGGCGATCTATGTGCGTGACGGCGATTTGCCGCGCACCGACCACGCTATGCGATCTCTGATCAAATCGATGGAATGGGATGAACAGGTCTTTGGCCGCGAATATGATCTTGATGTGTTCAACATCGTGGCGGTTAGCGATTTCAATATGGGCGCGATGGAAAATAAAGGGCTCAACGTATTCAACACCAAATATGTGCTGGCCGATGCTGACACTGCGACTGATGGCGATTTTGACGGTGTGGAAGGGGTTATTGCCCATGAGTATTTCCACAATTGGTCAGGCAACCGGATCACATGCCAAGACTGGTTCCAGCTCAGCCTGAAAGAAGGCTTCACCGTTCTGCGCGACCAGATGTTCAGTCAGGATATGCAGGGTGAAGCGGTTAAACGGATTGAGGATGTGCGCATTTTACGCGGGGTCCAATTCCCCGAAGATTCCGGTCCTCTAGCGCACCCGATCCGCCCCGATAGTTTTCGCGAAATCTCCAATTTCTACACCGCCACAATCTACAATAAGGGCGCTGAAGTTATTCGTATGATGCGGACGATGTGCGGGCCGGAGGCGTTTCGTAAAGGCACCGATCTGTATTTCGACCGGCATGATGGAGAAGCGGCAACTTGCGAAGATTTCATCACCGCAATGGAAGACGGGGCAGGGCTGGATCTGACGCAGTTCCGCCTTTGGTATTCGCAAGCCGGTACGCCAAAAGTAACGGTGACAATGAATTACACTGATGGTGAGGCAAGCCTGACGGTCCATCAAAGCGTACCCGCCACGCCGGGGCAAGCGATCAAAAAGCCGATGCCAATCCCACTGAAAATCGCGTTGTTTGACCCTGCGACCGGTACGCATCGCGGTGAGGAATTGCTGCTATGCAATCAGGCGGAGCAGCGCTTTACCTTTGATGGGTTTGCGCAGAAGCCGGTGCTTTCGGTCAATCGCGGTTTTTCTGCTCCGGTCACCATCGCGCGCGAGATTGAAGATCATGAACTGGTTTTCTTGGCCGCGAATGATGATGATGCCTTTGCCCGGTATGAAGCCATGCAGGACTTGGTGGTCCGGCATCTTACCGCTGCATCGTCTGGCGGATTGAGCGATGAGGCCCGTGATGCCGCTCGCGATGCAATCGGAACGGCCTTCGGTGCGATTATCACCGATAGCGCTCTGGACGATTCCATGCGCGGCGAATTGATGATGCTTCCAAGTATCACCTATTTGGCAGAACAGCAGGAGGTTGCTGATCCGTCTGCCATCCATCAGCAGCGCGAAGATCTGAAAGCGTGGCTTGGTGTGCGATTCGCGACAGAACTTGCCGCTTTGCACGACCGGGTATCGCAGCTTGAATTTAGTCTTGAGAAAGCCTCTCGCGGGGCGCGTAAGGTGAAAACACAGGCGCTAGTCTATCTGGCATCCGGTGATCCAGAGTCGGGTTCCAAAGTGGCAGCCCGGCAATATGACGCAGCCGACAATATGACTGACCGCCAAGGTGCGCTGATGGTGTTGGCCGGACTTGGCACAGCTGCACGCACCGACAAGCTCATTGATTTTCATCGCCGTTATGCGGACAATGAACTGGTGGTCGATAAGTGGTTTGCCCTGCAAGCCTCGTCGCTTCATCCCAAGGCAATCGAACATGTCAAAGCGCTGGCGGAGCATAAGGACTTCACCCTGCGCAATCCCAACCGCGTTCGGTCGCTCTATATGGCGTTTGCCGCCAATCCGCACGCGTTCCATGCCGAAGATGGCGAAGGGTATAGGCTGATTGCGGATCTGATTATCGCGCTCGACCCCATCAATCCGCAAACGGCGGCGCGGTTCGTCTCTCCGCTGGGTCGGTGGCGGCGGATCGAGCCGAAGCGGGCGGCGCTGATGCGTGAACAGTTGGAGCGGATTGCGGCGGTGAAAACACTGTCGCGCGATACGTTTGAGCAAGTTTCGCGGTCCTTGGGTGATTAACACGTGACCGATCATGTGCAGTCCAGCCTACTCGGCAGTATCCCGCATGGCTTCTCGACCAAAGCAGGGCTGGGCGGCTTTGCCGGATTGCCCGCTGTGCCAATGGTGCGTGTGCAGCAAGTGCATTCAGCGGATGTCGTCGCAATTGACGGCGCTGAACCTTGGACAGCAGAGCAGCAACCGGAAGCGGACGCGATGGTCACCGCCGCGCCGGGATGTTTGCTCGGAATTGTAACCGCAGATTGCGCGCCAGTGTTGCTAGTGGATCCTAAAGCGCGTGTCATCGGCGCCGCTCATGCCGGATGGCGCGGCGCGGTGGGCGGTGTGCTGGAAAATACGGTCGAGGCAATGGTCGGGCTTGGCGCAAAACGGCCTGATATTCGTGCGGCGATCGGGCCGTGTATCGCACAGGCGAATTATGAGGTCGATGCCGCCTTCAGACACCGATTCTCCGAAGCGGATGCCGCCTTCTTTAGTAACGGCAGATCAGGCCATTGGCAGTTTGATTTGCCCGCCTACGCCGCCCATCGTTTGGGTTTGGCGAAGGTCGGTCATGTTGATGACGTCGCGCTTGATACTTACGGAAATGATACCCGGTTCTATTCGTATCGACGGGCGACCCACCGCAAGGAACCAACCGAGGGCCGGCAAATAAGCGTGATTGGCCTTCCAGCCTAGCCCAGACGTGTTTCCAAAATCTGCGGCGTTGCACCAAATGGAATGGATAGTGCCAAAAAGGCGGTTGGCACAGCCGCCCAACCGGTCTATCAGCGCGCGGAAACCGGCCTTTGGCACGGTGCCTTTAGTGCACCCGCTGTAAGGGCAGTATACTGGGGCAAGGGGATTGCTGGGCAATTCTTGTTTCGGGGCGCCGCCTGAGGACCGGGAATTTTTTGTGTGCCGCGCATAGTGTGCGGCAAAAGCAGGCAAGGCAGGCTAATGGCTGATACAGAAAGCGAAGACGGCGTTCGTCGGCGCGACTTTATCCATATCGCAGCAGTGGGCACCGCCGGTGTTGGCGGTGTGTTCGTGGTTCTACCGCTCGTGAGTCAAATGGCTCCATCGGCAGACGTTCTCGCGGAAAGCAGTACCGAAATCGATGTCAGTGCGATTGAGCCGGGCCAGACCGTTAAGGCGATTTTCCGTAAGCAGCCGCTGTTTGTGCGCCGTTTGACTCCGGAAGAAATTGTTGAAGCGGGTGAAACGCCTATCGCAGACCTCCGTGATCCGGAAACTCTCGATGATCGGACGAAGGAAGGCCATCGGGATATGCTTATCACTATGGGTGTTTGCACCCACTTGGGCTGTGTTCCGCAAGGTGCAGCTGAGGGCGAAGTGAAGGGCGAATATGGGGGCTATTTCTGCCCTTGTCACGGTTCGCACTATGACACTGCCGGCCGTATCCGCAAAGGCCCTGCGCCTACTAATCTGGTGGTGCCGGAATATGCATTCACCTCCGACACTATCGTCACCGTCGGCTAAGTGAGAAGAGAAGCGCTATGAGTTTTCCTTGGGCACGCCAATATGAGCCGACTAACGGCTTCATGAAATTCATGGACGAAAAGCTGCCATTGCCGCGTTTTGTCTATAATGCTGTCGGGGCCGGTTATCCGGTGCCGCGCAATCTCAGCTATTTCTGGAACTTCGGTGTTCTCGCCGGATTCTTCCTGATGCTGCAAATTGTGACAGGTATCGTCTTGGCTATGCATTACGCTGCCAATGCGGAAGTCGCCTTCGCGACGACAGAGCACATTATGCGCGATGTAAACTGGGGCTGGCTGATGCGCTATTCGCACGCCAACGGCGCCAGCTTCTTCTTCATCGTCGTCTACATCCACATCTTCCGCGGCCTGTTCTACAGTTCGTATAAAGCCCCGCGGGAGATGATTTGGTTGCTGGGCGTGGTGATCTTCCTGCTGATGATGGCCACAGCCTTTATGGGTTATGTTCTGCCTTGGGGCCAAATGAGCTTCTGGGGTGCAAAAGTGATTACCGGCCTGTTCGGGGCAATCCCGCTAGTGGGTGAGCCGCTGCAAGTATGGCTATTGGGCGGATTTGCGCCGGATAACGCCGCGCTGAACCGTTTCTTCAGCTTGCACTTCCTGCTGCCATTCGTGATCCTGGGCGTTGTGATCCTGCACATTTGGGCATTGCACATTCCGGGGTCTTCCAACCCGACGGGTGTCGAGATCAAGAAAGAAAGCGATACGCTGCCTTTCCACCCATATTACACCGCGAAAGACGGCTTCGGCTTGGGCGTGATCCTGATCATCTTCATGTCGTTCGTGTTCTTCGTGCCCAACATGCTGGGTCACCCGGATAACTATATCGAAGCGAATCCACTGGCGACGCCGGCGCACATCGTTCCGGAATGGTATTTCTACCCGTTCTACGCGATCCTGCGTGCGTTCACTTTCGACTTCATCCTGTCAGCCAAGCTGTGGGGCGTGATCGCAATGTTCGCGTCGATCCTGGTGTGGTTCTTCTTGCCGTGGCTTGATAAATCACCGGTACGTTCTGGCCATTACCGTCCGCTGTTCCGCAAGTTCTTCTGGTTCGGTTTGATCCCGACAATGGTTGTGCTGTTCATTTGCGGCGGCGCTCCAGCGGAAGAACCCTATGTGATGATCAGTCAGATCGCGACTGCCTATTACTTCATGCACTTCCTGGTGATCTTGCCGATCATCTCCTCGATCGAGAAGCCTCAACCGCTGCCATACTCGATCACGGAATCAGTGCTGGGTACCGATGATGACGCCAAGATGCCTGCTGGTTCAGCGGCAACGGCCTGAGCGTTAGAGAGAGAATAGATCATGATCCGTATTGGTGGACTCCTCATTGGCCTCGGCTTCACAGTCGTCGTCTTGTTCTCATTCCTCAACGGGGCGTATAACTACGCCACCGAGGAGAAAGTGGGCGCGCCTGAGTATGAATTCTACAAGAAACCAGCGAAAGTTGATTTCCAGCAGGATGGCCCGTTTGGCACATGGGATTTGGCGCAAGTCCAGCGCGGCTACCAAGTGTACAAAGAAGTATGCGCCGCCTGCCACTCTTTGAAATTTGTCGCGTTCCGCGATTTGGCAAAGATTGGGTATACCGAAGCTGAAGTCAGAGCTTTGGCGGCAGAATGGCAAGTGCCGGGTATCGATCCGAACACTGGTGAAGACATTCTTCGTCCGGGTCTGCCGACCGATAACTTCCCTGACGTCTACCCTAATGATGTCGCGGCCGCTGCGGCTAACAACAATGCGATTCCGCCAGATCTTTCTTTGATGGCGAAGGCGCGCGGTGACGGAACAAATTATATCCACTCGCTGCTGGCTGGCTATGGTCCGATCCCTGAAGAATTGACTGCGAAGTACCCTGATTTTGAAACCTCCACGGGTCTCTATTTCAACGAGTATTTCCCCAACCTCAACATTGCGATGGCTCCGCCGCTGACGGCGACGGATCAGGTCACTTACACAGATGGTACTCCGGCAACGGTGCCGCAAATGTCGCAAGATGTTGCTGCCTTCCTGGCATGGACAGCGGAACCCAGCCTGGTTGAACGCAAGCAAACCGGCTGGCCGATCCTTGGCTTCCTGCTCTTCGCAACTATCTTGGCATATTTGTCCAAGCAGCAGATCTGGGCTGCGGTAAAACCGAAGAAAGATTGAACGCTTTCTTTGATTTTCGGGTAATTTGAAAAAAGCCCCTCCATCCGCGTGATGTGAGGGGCTTTTTCGTGTAGGGACGCATTATGGAAATCGCTCAACTCCAACCTCTGGTCCGAACAGTCCCCGATTTTCCTAAGCCCGGAATCCAGTTTCGCGACATCACGACCCTGATTGGTCATGGCGAAGGGCTTGCGTCGACCATTGATCATTTGGCGGGCCGCGCTGAAGCTATGGGCGCGAAGGCCATTGCCGGGATGGAGGCGCGCGGTTTCATTTTTGGTGCGGCAGTGGCGGTGCAATTAAAGCTGCCGTTCATTCTGATCCGCAAACCCGGCAAGTTACCGGTTGAGACCATCGGCGTTGAATATGAACTGGAATATGGGACCGACCGGTTGGAGCTGGACCCGCTATCGGTAAACGATGGTGAAAACGTCGTGATCGTCGATGATTTAATCGCCACGGGCGGCACAGCAGAAGCGGCCATTACTCTACTGCGCCAAGCTGGCGCGAAGGTAGATAATGCGCTCTTCGTGATCGACTTGCCCGACCTTGGGGGCGCAGCTCGTCTTTCCCGGTTGAACGTTGCGGTAACCGCACTGATGGATTTTGAGGGCGACTGACTTACTATGCAGGAACAAGCTCTCGTAATTGCGCTCGTCGGCGTTCTGGGCATCGGTGCCCAATGGCTCGCATGGCGAACCGGGTGGCCAGCTATCGTGCTGATGCTCGCCGCCGGATTTCTTGCTGGCCCCGGCGCTGAATTTGCCTTTGGTTCTAGCCTGTTTGACCCGGAACACGCCTTTGGTGACTTGCTGGAGCCGATGGTGGCAATCGGGGTGGCACTGATCCTGTTCGAAGGTGGGCTGAGCCTTAATTACAAGGAACTGCGCCATGCGGGCGATGGCGTAATAAGGCTCGTTATATTGGGCGTTCCGCTCGGCTGGTTTTTCGGTGCTATGGCTGCCCACCATATCGCCCAACTCGACTGGCCGGTCGCGGTATTGTTTGGCGGCATTCTGGTGGTGACTGGCCCCACTGTGGTTATGCCCTTGCTGCGGCAATCGTCGGTCAAGACGCGCCCCGCCGCGATCTTGAAATGGGAAGCCATCGTCAATGATCCGATTGGCGCATTATGCGCAGTGATCGCGTTTGAATATTTTCGGAAATCCGCAGAACTGCCTGATGCGACTTTAATGCAAGTGGTGCCGCCGATGATCATCGCGGCTATCATTGCGGGCCTCATCGGCTACGCGGCGGCGCGCGCGATTGCATGGGCATTCCCGCGCGGCGCGGTCCCCGAATATCTCAAAGTTCCTGTGCTGCTTGCGACCGTGATCGCGGTATTCGTGTTGAGCAACCAGATCGAGCATGAGGCGGGCCTTGTCGCGGTTACCGTGATGGGCATCGCTCTGGCGAATATGAACGTGTCGAGCCTGCGCAGCATCCACCCCTTCAAACAGAATATCGCGGTGATTCTGGTATCGGGAATTTTCATTCTGCTATCTGCCTCACTCGACATTGCTGAGCTGAAGCCGCTCAACTGGTATATCGCAGCCTTCTTGTTTGCGCTGTTGTTCCTCGTTCGCCCCGCAACGATTCTGTTAAGCCTGGCTTTCAGCACAGTGCCTTGGAACGAGCGCTTGTTTCTGGCGTGGATTGCCCCGCGGGGGATCGTGCTGGTCGCCATTTCCGGCTTGTTTGCGCTGCGCTTGACCGAGCTGGGCTATGCCGACGGCAATATCCTCATCGGGCTGAGCTTTGCGGTCGTTGTGGCCACAATTATGGCGCACGGATTTACCGTTGATCTGGTGGCGCGCTGGCTCAAGATCAAAGGCGATACGCGGCCCGGACTGCTCATTGTGGGGTCCAGCCGGTGGAGCATCCAGCTTGCCGAACATCTCCAAACCCTCAAAACCCCGGTGATGATCGTCGATTCCAGTTGGGAACGTTTGGCCCCCGCCAGAACCCGAGGTTTGCCATTTTACCATGGTGAGATCCTGAACGAGGCGACTGAGCACAATCTTGATTTGGCAGCTTATCAATCACTCATCGCGGTGACCGATAACGAGGCTTACAATGCGCTGGTTTGCAACGAATTCGCCCACGAAATTGGCCGGGACTCGGTCTATCAGCTGGGCGAAACGGTGGATCATGATGATAAGAAAGCGTTGCCGCCATCGCTGCGCGGGCGCGCATTGTTTGAATCGGGATTCGGCGTCAATGATGTGAAGCAGCGACAAACCGATGGCTGGGTTTTCCGTAAGACGACTTTGTCCGAAGAATTCTCCTTCGAGGATGCCCAGGCCGTTTTGCCGGAGGAATCGCACAGGCTGCTGGTATTGCGTGCCAGCGGCACAATGCGTTTCTTCTCCCACGCGGCCCGGCCAGAGCCGCGCGCCGGGGATACCATCATCACCTTCTCTCCCCCTAAGGAAGAGGGCGCGCTGAAAGATACTGCCAGGCGCAAAGCGGCCAAGCCGCAAACCACATGAGGATGCAACGGAATATGATACAACGCTGGACCATCATATTGACCGCAACGCTTGCATTGGCTGCGTGTGACCGTGGTAGTCCGCCGCCGCAGGCCGATCCGGAAGCGAAGCCGGCTGAACCAATCTCGATTGTCCGGGCAGATGCGGATATTGCCCGCGCAGAGCCCGCACTAGAAGCGCTTGATGTGACCATTCCTTTTGCCGGGGGAGGTGGCGAGCTGAGTGACGCCGCAATTGCCCGGTTGGAGGCCGCACTGGCTAGCCCGCAAATGGCCGCCGGCGGCGTGATTTCTCTTGGGGGTCATAGCGATTCCGGGGGCGATGATGCGGCTAATCTACGTGCTTCGCAGCAGCGTGCTGAAGCTGCGCGCGACTGGCTCGTGCTGAACGGGGTGGCGGAAGAGCGCATTGCGATAATTGCATTTGGTGAGCAAAATCCCGTTCGGCCCAATGCGCTGCCCGATGGCACGCCTGATGAAACGGCGCGTGCCGCGAACCGGCGTGTCGAAATGACGATCTCTGTCCCCGAACAGCCTGCGCCACCTGCTCCGTCGGACACTCCGGGTAGCCTGGTGGAGCAAGTCGCTACAGAAGATTAGTCTGAGAGCTCGCTCACTAGGCTGAGCACTTTATCAGCCCATTCCGGCTTGCAAATCAGCAAGTCTGGCAAATAGGTGTCGGTCTGATTGTACCGCAGCGGGGAGCCATCAATCCGGCTGCAATGCAGGCCATAGGCCTTGGCGACCGCTGCGGGCGCGCAGCTATCCCATTCATATTGACCGCCCGAATGGAGGTAGATTTCCGCTTCGCCGCGCACGATTGCCATTGCCTTTGCGCCCGCGGATCCCATCGGTACGAGCTCGCCCTTGAGCGCTTCGGAAACTGCGACTGCCTCTTTTGCAGGCCGCGTCCGGCTGACGACCAAGCGCGGCGGGCCGTCATAGGCTGGAACGGGGGCCGGATTGTCGGTGCGCAACACCACTCCCCCATCACAACCGGGCAGGGCTACGGCGCCGATTTCAGCGACCCCGTCTATGGACAGCCCGACATGGACTGCCCAGTCAGAACGCGCTTCGCCATATTCGCGGGTGCCGTCCACGGGATCAATAATCCAGACCCGCTTATGGGCAAGCCGCTCTGCCGTGTCCTTACTTTCTTCGGACAGCAGCCCATCATCAGGCCGCTGGCTTTTGATCGCATGAACCAAAAACTGGTTCGCCGTTTCATCGCCCGCTTTACCCAGCGCTTTACCGCTAAAGGCGCCGCTACCACGTACGGACAGCAGAATGTCACCGGCGACTTTAGCCAAATGGCCCGCCAGCGCGGCATCGCTCATGGCGGCGATGTTGGAAGCGTTTTCACTCATAGCTGATCACTTAAGCGGCATGATCTGGCTGACAATATGATCGGCTGCTTCCTCCACCGTCATTTCGACGGTGTTGACGCGAATCTCCGGTGTATCTGGCGCCTCATATGGACTGTCGATGCCGGTAAAATTCTTTAGCTCGCCGCTGCGTGCCTTTTTGTAGAGCCCTTTCACATCGCGTTTTTCGGCCACGTCCAATGGCGTATCGACGAAGATCTCGATGAATTCACACTCATCCATCATCGACCGGACCATGTCCCGTTCGGCGCGGAATGGGCTGATGAATGCGGTCAAGACAATCAAGCCGGCATCCGTCATCAATTTGGCCACTTCGCCTACCCGGCGGATGTTCTCAATCCGGTCGGCTTCGGTGAAGCCCAGATCTTTATTGAGGCCGTGCCGGACATTGTCCCCGTCCAGCAGGAAGGTATGGCGGTTCATCAGGTTGAGGCGTTGCTCAACAGCATTCGCGATCGTTGATTTGCCCGAGCCGCTCAAGCCGGTGAACCACAGCACCCGCGGGCGCTGGTTTTTGAGATCAGCGTGATCATCGCGCGTTATCGTCGTTGCTTGCCAATGCACATTGGATGCGCGGCGGAGGCTGAAATTCAGCATCCCCGCGCCAACGGTCGCATTGGTGATCTTATCGATCAGAATAAACCCGCCGAGCGAGCGGCTATCGGCATAAGGTTCAAATGTGACCGGCCGGTCGGTGCGGATTTCTGCGACCCCGATCGAATTGAGTGCCAGAGTCTTGGCGGCCAGCCGTTCGTCTGCGCCGCCAACGCTGTTTACGTTGATCTCGTATTTCGGTTCCTGAACGGTTGCAGTCACCATCTGGCTGGCGAGTTTAAGCCAATAACCACGTCCGGGTTTCAGCGCTTCCTCATCCATCCAGACGATAGTCGCTTCGAACTGGTCGGAGGCTTCCGGCGGATTATCCGCCGCGGCAATTACATCGCCCCGGCTGCAATCCACTTCGTCATCCAGAGTTATCGTAACCGATTGCCCGGCAACAGCTTCATCTTGTTCACCATCAAAGGTCACCACGCTTTTGACGGTGCTGGTCTTGCCCGAAGGGACAATCCTCACCGTATCGCCGGGTGCTACTGATCCGGTGCTGACCAAGCCGGAGAAACCGCGAAAATCCAGATTGGGGCGGTTGACCCATTGCACCGGCATACGGAACGCCTGTTCCTGCGCCGTAGTATTGGCGATCTCTATCGTCTCAAGGTGATCAATCAGAGCGGGGCCGGAATACCACGGCGTATTCTCAGAAGGTGCAGCGGTAATGTTGTCACCCTTGAAGCCGGATATAGGAATCGCGGTGAAGGCTTCGATACCAATACTGTCGGCAAAGGCAGTGTAATCGGCAACGATCCCGTCAAACACGTCCTGGCTGTACTCTACCAGATCCATCTTGTTCACGGCGAGCACGAGATGTTTGATGCCCAGCAAATGCGCCAAATAGGAATGGCGACGGGTCTGAACGAGCATCCCCTTGCGCGCATCCACCAAGATAATGGCGCAATCCGCTGTGGAGGCGCCAGTGACCATGTTGCGCGTATATTGCTCGTGCCCGGGAGTATCCGCGACAATAAATTTGCGCTTCTCAGTCGCGAAAAAGCGGTAGGCTACATCAATAGTAATGCCCTGTTCGCGCTCTGCCGCGAGACCATCCACCAACAGCGCAAAATCAATATCCTGCCCTTGTGTGCCGACTTTCTTACTATCGTTTTCAAGCGCAGCCAGCTGATCTTCAAAGATCATTTTGGAATCGTATAACAGCCGTCCGATCAGCGTGCTCTTGCCGTCATCCACGCTGCCACAAGTGATGAAGCGCAACAGCGATTTGTTCTGATGCTGATCGAGATAGGCGTCGATATCGTCGGCAATGAGCGCATCAGTTTCGTAGGTAGGGGCTTGGTTTGCAGGATCAGTCATCAGAAGTAACCCTCCTGCTTTTTCTTCTCCATTCCGGCACCGCCTTCATCCTGGTCAATAACCCGGCCTTGTCGTTCGCTGGTTGTGGTAAGCAGCATTTCCTGCACCACTTCCGCCAGTGTTGATGCGTTGCTTTCCACTGCTCCGGTGAGCGGGAAACAGCCCAATGTCCTGAAGCGCACGGATCGTTCAGTGATTTCCGGTTTTTGCCTCATTACTTTTTCCAGGCGTTCGATATCATCGGCCATGAACAACCCGCCTTCATATTCAAATGTCGGGCGCGGCGCCGCGAAATAGAGCGGCACAATCTCGATATTTTCGGCCATTATATACTGCCAGATATCCAGCTCGGTCCAATTGCTTAGCGGGAAAACGCGAATGCTTTCTCCCTTGGCTTTTTTGGCGTTGTAGAGGTTCCACAATTCGGGCCGCTGTTGCTTGGGATCCCATCCGTGATTGGCGCTGCGGAAACTGAAAATCCGTTCTTTAGCACGGCTTTTTTCCTCATCACGCCTGGCGCCGCCAAAGGCAGCGTCGAAACCATAATGGTCAAGCGCCTGCTTCAATCCTTGCGTCTTCCACATATCGGTGTGGAGCGCACCATGATCGAATGGGTTGATCCCGCGATCTTGCGCCTCCGGATTTTGCCAGACCAGCAATTCCATCCCGGCATCGACCGCGGATTTCTCACGCAGCTTATACATGTCTTGGAATTTCCAGGTCGTATCGACATGCAGCAGCGGGAAGGGCGGGGGCGACGGATAGAACGCCTTTTTGGCTAGATGCAGCATCACGGCGCTGTCTTTGCCCACGGAATAGAGCATGACCGGCTTGGTAGCCTCTGCGGCGACCTCGCGCATGATGTGGATGCTTTCGGCTTCAAGCCGTTGGAGATGTGTCAGGCGGCGCATGGCGGTGTATGATGTCCAAAAGACCAATATGTGAGCACGCCGGTACCGTATAGTAAGAGGCAATTCGCGCCAGTTTTGCTTCTAGAGGGTAAGGCGGATTTGTTATGCTGCCCGATAGGCATCGTGTAATCTATTGACCTTCAGCGCGATAAATTGCGTTTGGGGCAACGCTAAGGTTGACGAATCCGGCCAGATAGTGCCAAGCGCGCAGCCTCAAAGAGCGGGCGGGTATAGCATAGTGGTAATGCTCTAGCCTTCCAAGCTAGCTAGAGGGGTTCGATTCCCCTTACCCGCTCCAATTCTCCGCCCTAATCGTTGGGCCCCTTCGCAGTTGCACAAAAAGAACAAGCCAATTGGCGTTGTTATGTGTATGGGCGGAGTTTGACCGCTGCGAGGTGCAGCCAACAGGACGCGCTGCAAGCAGTCTGTCCAGACAATGCGAGACTCATGAATTTTTCCGAATTGCCGCCAATCCTTGGCGAGGCACTGGCCGAACGCGGCTATGAAAACCCCACTGCCGTACAATCTGCTGTCATCGAACCCGAAGCATCCGGTCGGGACTTGATCGTTTCTGCGCAAACCGGTTCTGGTAAAACAGTGGCCTTTGGTTTGGCGATGGCCGAGCAATTGCTGGGTGATGATGGCCAAGTTGCCTATGGCATTGCGCCGATTTCGTTGATTGTGGCCCCGACTCGTGAATTGGCTTTGCAGGTCAGCCGCGAGCTGGTTTGGTTATATGGCAAGGCTGGCGCGCGCATTGCGACATGTGTTGGCGGTATGGACGCATCGAAAGAGCGCCGGTCGCTGCGCGGCGGTGCGCAAATCGTGGTGGGTACTCCGGGCCGTCTGCGCGATCACTTGGAACGCGGCGCGCTAGACCTGTCAGAACTTAAAGCAGTCGTTCTCGATGAAGCGGACGAAATGCTCGATATGGGGTTCCGTGATGATCTGGAGGCCATTTTGGATGGCACCCCCGAAGGTCGCCGGACATTGTTGTTCTCCGCCACTATGCCCAAATCCATCGTTTCATTGGCCAAGCGGTATCAGGAAAATGCCTTGCGTATTTCCACCGTTGGCGATGATCGCGGGCATGGGGACATTTCCTATCAAGCAGTAACGATTTCACCATCTGAAATTGAAAATGCTGTGGTCAATCTGCTGCGTTTTCATGAAGCGGAAACTGCCATTCTTTTCTGCGCGACTCGTGATGCGGTACGCCGTTTGCACGCGACATTGCAGGAACGCGGCTTTGCCGTGGTCGCTTTGTCGGGCGAACATTCCCAGCAAGAACGCAACCAGGCGATGCAGGCCTTGCGAGATCGCCGGGCGCGTGTTTGCGTGGCGACTGATGTTGCGGCGCGCGGGATTGATTTGCCCACGCTGAGCCTTGTGATCCACGTAGAAGTACCGCGTGATGCAGAGGCATTGCAGCACCGTTCGGGCCGGACAGGCCGTGCAGGTAAAAAAGGTACGGCGGTTATTCTGGTGCCATACCCACGCCGCCGCCGTGTCGAATCCATGTTGCGCGGCGCGAAAATCAAGGCGGACTGGATCAATGCGCCGACGCCTGATGCCATTCGCAAGCAGGACCGTGAGCGGTTGATGGAAATGCTGCTTGCCCCGGTTGAAGCGGACGAGGAAGATCGCGCATTGGGCCGGCGTTTGCTCGAAGACCGCTCGGCAGAAGACGTCGCCGCAGCGTTGGTGCAAGCGCATCGTTCCAAAATGCCCCAGCCTGAAGAACTTATTCCGAACACGCCGGAAGCGCGCAAAGAAGCGCAGCAGGAACGCCACCGTCCCGGCTTTGAAGATATTGCCTGGTTCCGAATGGATATTGGCCGGAAACATAATGCCGATGCGCGGTGGATATTGCCGCTAATTTGCCGCCGTGGTCACGTGACGCGGAACGAAATCGGGGCGATCCGTATTGGCGGGGACGAGACTTTTTTCCAGATCCCGACCAAACTCGCAGACAAAGTCGCCGATGCGATAGAGCGGACCGCAGCGTCTGAGGATCAGGAACGTCCGGTCTTTATCGAACGCTCCAACCATGGCCCGCGTATGGAAGCCCGCCAGAACCGTAAGGGTGGCCGAGATGGTGGGCGTGATCGCTCCGACCGCAAGCCCTATGGCAAGCGTGGCGGCGCTGATGGCGGCTATGGTGATAAACCCCGCGGCGATAAGCCGTTTAAGAAGAAACCTTATGCCAAGAAGCATGGTTCTGACGGCGGCGGCGCAGAAAGCGCCCGAGATGGCGCCCAAGACGGTAAAGGCGTACGTGCCGGAAAATGGGACCGGGATAAATCTGGTGGCCAGTCAGGCGGCAAGAAGCCGGTCAAACAACGCGGCCCGCGAGTAGAGCGCGGCGCAGCGGGGAAGGCTGGCCCCCAGAAACGGGCTGGACCCAAGAAAAAGCACCGCAAGGGCGGTAAACCGTCAGGCGAATAAATCTCGGCTTAGCCTGGGACTGCCATATTGTCGATCAGCCTGGTGCCGCCAATTCTGGCGGCGACCAGCAGCCGTGCGGGCTTTGTGGGCTTGGTGTCTAGCGGCTTAAGGCTGTCAGCATCGGCCAATTGTGCATAATCGACCGAAGCGAAGCCAGCGGCGATCAGCGATTTTTGGAGCTGCGCCAGAACCTCAGTGACCGCATCTCCCGACGTAATGGCCGCAATGGCGTGTTTCATGCCATTGGGCAGGGCCACCGCAGCCGCGCGGTCCGTTTTATCCAGATATCGGTTGCGGCTGCTCATTGCCAAGCCATCCGCCTCACGCACGGTCGGTACGCCGATAATGTCGGTTGCTTCGGGCAGCATCAGATCAAGGTCGCGGGCCATTTGCCGGATAACCGCCAATTGCTGCCAGTCCTTCTCTCCGAAAAAGGCGAGGTCCGGGCGGACTTGATTGAACAATTTACATACGACTGTGGCCACTCCGTCAAAATGGCCGGGCCGGTCAGCACCGCAAAATCCCTCGCTCACACCGGCTACGCGGATGCTGCTGGAAAAGCCGCCAGGGTACATTTCTTCAACGGCTGGCGCCCATAAAGCCGCCGTCCCTTCTTCCTCAAGCATCGCGGCATCTTGTGCCAGTTGACGCGGATATGCGTCCAAATCTTCATTCGGACCAAATTGTGTCGGGTTCACAAAGATCGTCGCGATCACATGGTCTGCGCGCTGTTTGGCCGCGCGTACCAGAGTCAAATGCCCCTCGTGCAAAGCGCCCATTGTTGGCACGATGGCTACGGTACTGCCATCTGCGCGCAATTCGCTGACCGTCTTTCTCAACATTTTGAGCTGGTGGATAATTTGCACGGCGTCGATCCCTCCGGTATCAATTTGCACATGGTCTCTAGCGTCGCACGGGACTGGAAAACAACCACAATACGGGATGACCGCCTTGGCTGATAGACAACCTCACCGGATTACCTTCGCCAATGAAAAGGGCGGGACGGGGAAATCCACTACAGCCGTCCATGTGGCAGTGGCGCTAGCTTATAGCGGTGCAAAAGTGGCAGCGATCGACCTCGATCCGCGCCAACGGACAATGCATCGCTATTTTGAAAATCGAACCGAGACGCAGGAGCGGCGCGGGATCGATCTGCCGACTGCGCGTTGTGAGGTGTTCCGGGGTGATAGCGTCGCTGATTTTGACGCAATGGCGACAGAGCTCGCAGAAGGAATGGACTTTCTTATCATCGACACGCCGGGCCGTGATGATGAGTTTGCCCGCCATGCCGCGACCGAATCCGATACGCTGGTGACCCCGATGAATGATAGCTTCGTTGATTTCGATCTGATCGGGCAAGTGGACGCGGAAAGTTTCAAAGTCCGCCGTTTATCTTTCTATGCCGAGCTTATTTGGGAAACGCGTAAGACCCGGGCGATCCAGCGGCGCAAGGAAATTGACTGGGTGGTTGTCCGCAATCGGGGCGGCCATACCGAAGCGCGCAATATGCAGCGGATTGAGAAGGCCTTGCATGAACTGTCCAAGCGAGCTGGCTTTCGGGTCGCAAAAGGCCTGTCAGAGCGTGTCATCTACCGCGAATTGTTCCCCTCTGGCTTTACGTTGCTGGATAAGGGGCATTTGGGGGAACTTGGCACCAGCCATCTGGTCGCGCGGCAGGAAATGCGCTCGCTTCTTGCCAGTCTGCAGCTGCCCGAAGTCACCAAAGCAGAACCGAAATTTGAGCTAGCTTGAACCGATGATGCGGTTCCTTCTTATTGCGGGATTGGCATGCATCGCGTGCCGGGTGTTTTTCGGCAAATGGCCGTGGGATTTTGCCCGTACGCAAAGCACTCGGTCCCAGGCCTTGTTCCGCGCAAGAAAACTTTTGGGCGTTAGCGAAACTGCAACCCGTAGTGAGATATTACAGGCTCATAAACAGTTGATCACTATGGTCCATCCGGATCGCGGCGGCACTAATGAGCAAGTGCATGAAGCCAATGCCGCGCGTGATATTTTGATTAACGCCTTGCCCTATCCCGATCCGGGGGAAGACGGGCCAACCGATAGAGACAGATAATGAGCCACAATTTCGATCCGACCGTCCTTCGTGAATATGACATTCGCGGAATAATTGGAGAGACATTGGGGGCGGAAGATGCGCGCGCAATCGGGCGAGGCTTTGCCACTTTGCTAACGCGCGCTGGCGGCAAAACCGTGGCTGTGGGCTATGATGGACGGACCAGCTCGACCATGCTGGAAGAAGCTTTGGTCGAAGGTCTCAATGCAAGCGGCTGCGACGCAATACGGGTTGGGATGGGGCCGACCCCGATGTTGTATTACGCCGCAGCCTCAGCCGAAGAGGTGGATGGCGGCATTCAGATAACCGGCAGCCATAATCCAGCCAATTACAACGGCTTCAAGATGGTATTTCAAGGGCGTCCTTTCTTCGGAGAGGATATTCTGACGATCGGCCGCATGGCGGCTGAAGGCGACTGGGATAATGGCACCGGCACGTCCGAGCACCGTGATGTTATGGATGCCTATATCGAGCGGATGCTGAAAGGTCTGGACGGGGTCGATCTGACCGCGATGTCGGGCCTGAAGATCGCTTGGGACAACGGCAACGGTGCGGCTGGGCCCGCACTGGAAGCGCTCGCAGCCCGTCTGCCGGGTGAGCATCATTTGCTGTTTACTGAAGTAGACGGAAATTTCCCGAACCATCATCCTGACCCCACTGTTGAAGCCAATCTGGAAGATTTGCGTGCGGTGGTCGCGGAAAAGAACCTCGATTTTGGTGTGGCTTTTGATGGTGATGGTGACCGGATCGGCGCGATTGACGGGCAGGGCCGCGTCATTTGGGGCGATCAGCTGCTGATGATCTATGCCGAAGACCTGCTGCAACGTATGCCGGGTTCCACCATTATCGCCGATGTGAAGGCCAGCCGCGCCCTATTTGATCACGTTGCCAAATTGGGCGGTCAGCCGGTTATGTGGAAGACCGGGCACAGCCTGATTAAGTCCAAAATGAAGGAAACTGGTTCTCCATTGGCGGGTGAGATGAGCGGCCACGTGTTTTTTGCCGACGATTATTACGGCTATGATGATGCCCTCTATGCGGGAATCCGCTTGCTGACGGCCTCTGCACGCTTGGGTAAATCGGTTACGGAACTGCGCAGCGAGATGCCTGCCATGGTCAATACACCGGAAATGCGTTTTCAAGTGGATGAGAGCCGGAAATTTGCCGCTATTGATGAAGTCAAAGCGCGGCTCGCTGACAGCCCGGCAGTTGTCGATGGCACAGACGGCGTGCGCGTGACCAATGATGATGGCTGGTGGCTGCTGCGTGCATCGAATACGCAAGACGTGCTTGTGGCCCGCGCCGAGAGCGAGACAGAGGCGGGTCTGGAGCGTCTGATGGCGCAGATTGACGAACAGCTCGCTGCCTCCGGCCTTGAACGCGGAGAAAGCGTCGGGCATTAGGCCGCTGAACATTTTATAAGGGTCGCCAATATGATGAAGAGATTTGCTGCATCGGTCGCCGCAGTTACATTGCTGCTCAATGCTCCTGCGGCCGCGCAAACCGAGGCAGAATCCGAAGAGGCCGCTGAAGTTATCGCTCTGCTGGGTGATATGTTTGAGGCGGATCCGCTGACCGCAGAGCAAGAGAGGCGTTTGCCGCTTGCCTTGGTCACAGTGGATCAGATCTTTCCCGAAGGCACCTATCGCAAGCTGATGGAAGAAACCATGCAGCCCATGTTTGACAATATGTTCGGCAAAATGGGCGAATGGCCAGTGGCTACTTTCGCGCAGATTGGCGGTGTGCCGGAAGATCAGGTGGCGGGTTTAGGCGACACGACATTGCAGGAAATTACCGAGATCGTTGATCCTGCGTTTCAGGAGCGCACCCGGCTTACCGGTCAGGCTGCGGTGGAAATGATCACCAATTTGGTCGACCGGATTGAACCCTCCTACCGTGCCGGGTTGGCCCGGGCCTATGCGGTCCGCTTCAACGAAGCGCAGCTGACCGAGCTCAACGCGTTTTTCGAAACACCTACTGGCAGCTATTACGCCGGCCAATCGATGCTGATTTATGCCGATCCGCAAGTCATGTCCGCGATGAATGAAATGATGCCGGCAATGATGGAAATGATGCCTACAATGATGGCAGAAATGGAACAGCGCACAGCAGCTTTGCCGCCGCAGAAAACATATGATGATCTGACGGCTGAAGAACGCTCCCGTTTGTCCGAATTGCTGGGTGTCAGCGAGGAAGATTTGGAATATAATATGGGCTCCAGCTACGGCATCTTGGATGGCGCGGCCGAGGATACCTACGGCGAATAGCGACAAAGAAGGGCGTGCGGCGCTGGCTGGCTGGCCCAGAAAGATCAGTCTTTCCTAATCGCGGCAAAGCTGCTCAGGTCTGGTGGCTATGCAGCGCGCGCCTTTCAGCCTTCAATCTGCCATTCCGGTTGCACCCGTGAATTGGCCAGAATTCTCACCGCTGTGCCTGCCCTTTCGCCCACTCAGTTGCACGCCGTTTCGCTCGGAGGCGTGCTCACCAGAAAATTTGCCCGTATACAGTGTCCCATGTGTCCCTTTCCTACAGACTAGCGCTGCCTCATGACCGATAATGGGCGGGTTCCGGTAGAGATCGAAGCGTGGTTCGCAGCCCGCGATTGGCGTATCCGCGATCACCAACGGGACATGTATGCCGCAGCTCTGGCGGGTAAGCACGCGATGCTGGTAGCCGACACAGGCGCCGGAAAAACGCTGGCAGGGTTTTTACCGACTTTGGCAGATTTCTGCCCGTCAAAACTGGACGGCGCGCCGCCGCATGACGGTTTGCACACGCTGTATATCTCGCCGCTTAAAGCATTGGCGCATGACGTGCAGCGCAACCTGGTTGCGCCGGTAGAAGAAATGGGTTTGCCGATCAGGATCGAGACGCGCAGCGGTGACACGCCGTCAGACCGGAAGAAGCGCCAACGGGGTAAACCGCCCCATATTCTGCTGACAACGCCGGAATCCCTGTCTCTGTTGTTGTCGTATCCTGACAGCATAATGATGTTCGCGGGTCTGAAGCGCATTGTGATTGACGAAGTTCATGCCTTCGCGACGGGAAAGCGCGGCGATTTGCTGGCTTTGTCGCTATCTCGATTACAAGCGATTGCGCCCGGGCTTCAACGCGCCGCCTTATCGGCCACCGTGGCGGATCCTGCGGCCTATCAATCATGGCTTGCGCCATGGGGTGATCTGGATTCGGTGGCGTTGGTTGAGGGTGAGAAAGGGGCTAAGCCCGATCTGGAAATCCTGCTGCCGATTGAAGAGAGAGTGCCGTGGGGCGGGCACGCAGCGACTTGGGCCATCCCGCAATTGATCGAGACGATCAAAGCCAATCGCACGACATTGATCTTTACCAATACGCGGTTTCTGGCCGAGTTCATTTTCCAGAATCTGTGGGAGGCGAATGACGAGAACCTGCCCATTGGCGTCCATCACGGATCGCTCAGCGCAGAAGCGCGCCGTAAAGTGGAGGGCGCGATGGCGCGGGGCGAATTACGCGCTTTGGTGGCCACGGCCAGTCTCGATCTAGGGGTTGATTGGGGGGATATTGACTGTGTGGTGCAGATGGGCGCACCGAAAGGCTCCTCGCGGCTGTTACAAAGGATAGGCCGCGCCAACCACCGGTTGGATCAGCCCAGCCGGGCCATGCTGATCCCGGGCAACCGGTTTGAATTTCTTGAAGCAACCGCGGCGAAAGATGCGGTTGATGAAGGGCAGCGTGACGGCGAGGATTTTCGCGATGGCGGCCTGGACGTGCTGGCTCAGCATGTGATGGCCTGTGCCTGTGCCGGCCCGTTTGATGAACAGGAATTGCTGGCCGAAATACGCTCGTCGCTATCCTATGCTTGGGTTGATCAGGCCGTATGGGCACGCGTGCTGGGATTTGTGGAATCCGGGGGATATTCCCTGAGGGCCTATGATCGTTTCAAACGCATTATCCGCGATCGGGACGGGGTGTGGCGTCTGACCCATCCGGAACACGCCGCCCGGCACCGGCGCAATGCCGGGATCATTATCGACGCCGAGATGCTGAATGTCCGGTTCAAGAATGGTCGTTCACTCGGGCGGGTAGAAGAAAACTTTGGAGCGACCTTGTCGGCCGGCGACACTTTCTTTTTCTCTGGGACGAGTCTGGAAGTGGTGCAGATCAAAGACATGGATTTGTTCGTCCGCGCCTCTGCCAAAGCTGCGGTGATACCGTCTTATGGCGGCGCGCGTATGCCGCTGAGCACACATCTGGCGGATAGAGTGCAGGGTTTGCTGGATAATCGGGCGGGGTGGGGGCGTTTCCCCGACGATGTCCGCGAATGGCTGGAAGTGCAGGATTATCGTTCTGTCCTGCCAAAGCCGGGGCAATTGCTGGTTGAAAGCTTCCCGCATTCGAAGCGGCATTATACCGTCTATTACACGTTTGAAGGCTGGAATGCGAACCAGTCGCTCGGGATGTTGATCACGCGGCGGATGGAAGTGTTGGGCCTGCAACCGGGCGGGTTTGTTGCCAATGATTACTCGCTCGGCGTATGGGGCCTCAGGCCGGTCGATGATCCGGCGCCGCTATTGTCGCCTGATATTCTGACCGATGAATTTGTAGAATGGGTGCAGGATTCGCATTTGCTGCGCCGCGCATTTCGTGAAGTGGCGGTGATTTCGGGTTTGATAGAGCGCCAGCATCCCGGGAAGCGCAAGTCGGGTAAACAAGTGACGTTCTCGACTGACCTCATCTATGATGTGCTGCGCAAGCACGAGCCCGATCATGTGCTGCTGGAGGCAGCGTGGGCCGATGCGCGGGCGCGGCTGACGGATGTTGGCCGATTGGCGGATCTGCTCGAACGGTCGGCAGAGCAGCTTCATCACATGACATTGGAACGGGTAAGCCCGCTCGCCGTCCCGATTATGGTGATGATCGGCCGCGAATCCGTGCCGCAGGGCGCGATTGATGATGAGCTGCTTTTAGAGGCTGAGAGTCTGGCCGACACCGCGATGCGAGTCGGCCCTATTGAAGCCTTAGAATAGCGGCTTGACGCTATTCGGCGGTTTCAAAACTGCGGTAACGATGATTGCCGACGAAGCCGAATTTGGTGACGCCGGTGGCTTTGATAGTGCCAAGAGTTTCGGCAGCCAGATCATAGCGGACGTTGGCCTCCGGCTCGAACTGGAGTTCTGGTTCAATCGGCAGCAATTTGGTGTCGAGCAGTACAGAACTCAACTGGCTTTGCGTAACCGGGTCGCCGTTCCACAGGAGCCTGTCATCGGCGGTGATGACGATCTTGTTCTTGATCGGATCGAGCGGCGGCGGGTCAAACGGGAGGTCTGTTGCCGGCATATCAATATCGATCGAGTGGCTGGCAACGGGAATGGTGATGATGAACATCACCAGAAGGACCAGTAAGACATCGATTAGCGGCGTTGTGTTCAGATCGCCCATCGGCTCATTGGCGCCGGAATTGGAGCTAGAAACGGGTGTAAAAGCCATGCTTATTCTCCCTTTGTGATGAGGGAACGTATCATAAGGAGGGTGGGCTGGCAAACCACCGCTTGGTCAGCTGGGAATGAGGCAAGAAAAAAGGGGCAGATTGCTCCGCCCCTTTTTAGAAATATTGCTGTCTTGCCACTTATTGAGCTGGAGCAGCTCCTGTGGTGCCAAGCGTCCGGTATTTCTCGTTGCCGACAAAACCGAATTTGGTCACGCCAGAAGCCTTAATCACGTTCAGCACTCGTGCTGAAAGGTCGTAACTGGCGTTTGGCTCTGGCTCAAATTGAAGCTCGGGCTCTAGTGTAATCGTCTTAGTGATATTCAGATTACGGACCAATTCTTCTTGGTTGATCGCATCCCCGTTCCAAAGAATCTCATCAGCCTGCGTAAGAACAATCTTGTTCTTGATCGGGTCAATTTGATCCTCTGGCGGAGGGTTCGGGTTCGGCTGCGGCAGATCGATATCTACCGAGTGCGTCGCTACCGGGATGGTAATGATGAACATGATGAGAAGCACGAGCAAGACGTCGATAAGCGGCGTCGTGTTCATGTCCATCATCGGCTCGCCATCATCGCTTCCGCCTGACATTGCCATTGTGGTTTACTCCTGAATTACTTGCGTTCCAGCTCCGGTTACCCGTTAGGGTCGACCGGATTGGAAATGAAGCCAACGGTGGGATAACCCGCCGCTTGAACGTTGTAGATCGTGCCAGCAACACAGCGCCAAGGTGAGTTTACGTCACCCCGAATGTGAACCTGTGGGATTTGATCCGGATTATCCATGATCGCCTCTGGGCCACCTGCGCTTTGAACGATGTTATCAAGCCGTTCAAAAGCCTGATCGTACAGTTCCTGCGAATTCACCAGCGTGGTATTGTTGAAATACACCCGGCATTCGCCATCGCGCGACGCCCCTTCATAACCGGCTTCCCCTGCACTGCGACCAGCAGCATCGGTTGTCACCACGGTCAGAAGCAAGTTCTCAACCTTATCCTTCGACTCCGCAGTTTCCATAATTGGAATTCTGAGCTTTTCGATCGTCTGGATGGCGACCGGAACCGCGATAAGGAAGATGATCAATAGAACCAACATCACGTCTACAAGAGGCGTGGTGTTGATGTCTGACATGGGGCGGTCTTCTCCTCCGCCTCCACCTGCCGAAATAGCCATTGCTACATCCTATCCTGAATTAAAGGTTATTGGATTGCGGTGGAGGGAGCAATTTGCACTGCCCCCTCCATACATCCGGATCAGGCTTTTTTCGCTGGAGCAGGCTTAGCAGCTGGCTTTTGAGCCGGAGCTTTTGCTGGTGCAACAGCCGGCTTTACAGTGCCGCCAGAGTTAAGGTTGGCAAGCAGGTCAGTCGAGAAACCGGTCAGCATGGCAGCAATGCGCTTGTTGCGTGAAGACAGCCAGTTGTACGAAAGCACAGCAGGAACAGCCACAAGCAAACCAATCGCAGTCATGATCAAAGCTTCACCAACTGGGCCAGCAACTTTGTCGATCGATGCGGAACCGGCAAGGCCGATGTTGATCAGAGCGCGGTAGATACCGATAACCGTTCCAAGCAGACCAACGAATGGCGATGTCGCACCAACCGAAGCCAGGAACGGAAGACCGCCAGCGAGTTTCGCGTTAATTGCAGACTCTGAACGAGCGAGTGAGCCGTGGAGCCAGTCATGTGCTTCCAAGCTGTCGGTCATTTTGCTGTGCTGATCGTCTGCTGCAAGAGCATCGTCAACCAGCTGACGCCATGCGCTGTTCTTTTCCAGCTTGGTTGCGCCTTCTTTAAGCGAACCCGCGCGCCAGAAATTGGTGCGGACAGCTTCGTACTGCTTCATCACTTTGGATTGCTCAAGGAGCTTGGTGATCAGGATGTAGAACGAACCTACAGACATGATAACGAGAACACCAAAGATGGACCATGCGATTACACCGCCCTGGTTCATGGCTTCCCAGAAGCCGAATTGGTTCTTTACTTCGGCTGCTGCCGCTAGAATTTCGATAGTCATTGCGAGTTTCCTCTCAGAAAGAAGCGTAATTGATAAAATTGATAATCAGACCGGCCCCTTGCCGGCCCAATGAATTCTTATTGCGGGATTTCCCAACGAACGGCGCTGGACCAAGTGCCCGCCACTTCTTTGTTGTTCCCATCGGTGGCTGCACGGAAGCGTCCGCGGCGGGAGATCAACTTACAAGTGGTTTCGTCAAGGTCGCTATGCCCGCTGGATCCCGTAACCTGACAGCTTGATACCCGTCCGTTCGCGTCAACATTGACACGGAAACGGGTAACGCCCTCGCGTTCTTCACGCAGCGCCCGTGACGGATAGTCACGTGGACTTGCCCACCGGCCAGGGTTACCCCGTGGTGTCGGGTCCTTAGGCTGGAAAGCCGGAGGTGGTGGTGGCGGTGGTGGTGGAGGTGGCGCTACTGGTGCAGGCGGCGGAACAGCAACCGCTACCGGTGCCGGCGGCGGAATCGTAGGCTGCGTTTGCACAGTTGGCGGAGTCGTCGACACATTGATCGGCGGCGGTGGCGCCACGATCGGGGGTGGTGCTGTGTCTGGAACTTCCTCTGGGGGCGGTGGTTCATCCGGTTCCGGTTCCGGTTCCGGCTCGTCGATATCCACTGTCGTCACACGATCCACAACCTTCTTGATGCCTTCATAGGCAAGTCCGGTCACGAGAACATATCCGATAGCGATATGGATCAACGCCACGATGATCAGCGCGATAACTCGGTTACCGCTCATCTGTTGGTCAGCGTAGGCCATTCAGTCGCATCACTCCATCGTCTAATGCCGGGCATGGCCCGGCCAGTTTTTCTCTGCATGGCCGAATTAGCCACGCGAGATCCCATTTAAGCTTGTCTACCCAAACCATTTCTATGAACGTGGCAGACGCTAAGTCTGCCGGTTGCCCAAAGACCCGGCCCGGGCCAGCCAACGGATTTTATCTTATTTTTTACCGTAGCTGTTTTGACCTTTAGCCACGATGCGAAGCATGGGCAAATGCTTTATAGATTAACGCGTAATTCATCGAGAACGCTGATATGGGTCATAACTCAACTTTGATGTGGCATTGCTCCGCAGTTACCAATGGATTGAAAATGCTAAGAAATTTTGCATCAGCGATGGTTTGCCTTGGGGTTTGTGTTGCGGCTTTCACGCCAATCCATGCACCGTCAGCGCAACAATATTTTGAGATGCAAAATGCAACCTATGCGGATCTTGCGGATCTGGCAGACGGTGCAGATCTGGTATTGAAGGCACAGATTCGCAAACAAGCACAGCTGAAGCCAGAGCGAGCGGTGGGCGTGCGGCCGGGCTATGCGCGCCTATATATAGAAGCGAACACGATTGAATTGCTAAGCGGGTCCAGCCCGGTGGGCGAATCGCTTCGCTATCTGGTGGATGTCCCTCTGGATGCGAAGGGGCGTGCGCCCAAGTTGAAGAAAACAGAGGTGATTCTGTTCACTCGCCCGCCATCGGGAAGGCGCGGTGATCTGCAACTGGTAAACCCGACAGCCCAACTGGCGTGGTCCCCTCAATTGGAAACCAATCTTCGCTCTATATTGGGGGAACTGGTTGCGGCAGATGCGCGCCCATCAATCACTGGGGTGCGGGATGCTTTGTCGATCGCTGGGAACCTTGCAGGCGAGTCTGAAACGCAGATATTCCTCTCTACCGCGAATGACGGACCCGTTTCGCTTACAATCATTCGCCGTCCGGGGCAGGCGCCTGTATGGGGCGTATCTTGGTCAGAAATCGTTGATCAGGCGGCCCGCCCGCCTCGCCCGCAAACCTTAGAATGGTACCGCTTGGCGTGTTTCTTGCCCGCTGATCTTCCGCGGGCTGCCAATTTGTCCGACAGTAGCGAGGCGCGGCAAAGGGCTGCCGCAGACTATCGCTATGTTCGCCAGCAATTGGGATCTTGCCCCAGAGTGAGACCATAGGGCGAGCCAGACCATAAACCGCTCCCTCAGCTGGATGGAAAAGGCATAGCTAGGGATAACGCAAGAATATGTGGTTCCTTAGATAGGACAAGAATGTCTAAAGGCGCTGCATGTCAGAACCATTCACCCACCGTTTCCGTGTCCGCTATGCTGAGCTAGACCCCCAAGGGGTCGTATTTAACGCGCGGTATCTCGAATATGCAGATTTGATCGTCACTGAATATTGGCAGCACCGCAATATCCGTATGGCGGGCGAAGGGGCGATTGAGTTCCACGTGGCCCATGCGGATGTGAACTTCCGAAAGCCGATCCGTGCCCTTGAGACAATCGAAGGACGCGTTTGGACGACGCGGTTTGGCAATAGCAGCATGACCACCAAGATCGAATTGCACGGTACTGCGGCGGATGAGGACGATCTCCGTGCAGAAATTGCACTGGTGAATGTGCATGTCGATTTGGCAACCGGAAAACCCCTCCCTATCCCGGCATCCGTTCGTGAAGCCCTCAGCTAAGAAGTCTCGCCTGAAGAGCAGAGCCTCGTTTGGAGCACATACATAATGACTGCGAACCAATCTGATAACACAAAGCCACTCCGCATTGCCCTGGCTGGCGTTGGAACGGTGGGTGTGGGTGTCATTAAACTGTTAGACACCAATGCTGATTTGGTCACGGCGCGGGCGGGTCGGCCGATTGAAATCGTGGCTGTCAGCGCGCGCAATAAGGGCCGCGATCGGGGCGTCGATTTGTCCCCTTATGCGTGGGAAGATGACATGACGGCCTTGGCTGCACGCGGCGATGTTGATGTGGTTGTCGAACTCGTGGGCGGTTCGGATGGACCTGCTTTGGCATTGGCGCGCAATGCCATTGCAGCAGGCAAAAGCCTGGTAACCGCCAATAAGGCCATGATTGCCCATCACGGCCAGGCGCTGGCAGCTGCTGCAGAAGATAAAGGCGCCGCTTTGAAGTTTGAAGCCGCCGTTGCAGGCGGCATTCCGATCGTGAAAGGCCTGCGTGAAGGGGCTGCGGCCAATTCGATTGAACGCATTTACGGCATCCTGAACGGCACAGCGAACTACATCCTGTCTACGATGGAGCATAGTGGAGCGGATTTCGGCGCGACGCTGAAAGATGCCCAAGAACTGGGCTATGCTGAGGCCGACCCGACATTCGATATTGAAGGCGTCGATGCCGCACATAAATTGTCGATCCTTGCGGCTATCAGCTTTGGCGCGCAGATCGATTTCGATGCCGTCGATTGCGAGGGTATTTCCTCCGTCCGTGCGGCTGACATCACGCAAGCCGATGCGTTGGGGTATGTTATCCGCTTGATAGGCATGGCGGATGTCGAAGCAACTGCTGGAGAAAGCCCGGCATTGCTACAACAGGTGAAACCGTGCCTTGTGCCGAAAGGGCACCCATTGGCCCATACCACCGGTGCCACCAATGCAGTTGTCGCGGAGGGCAATTTCTCCGGCAGGCTGTTCTTTCAGGGCGCTGGCGCAGGCGATGGGCCTACAGCTAGTGCTGTGGTTGCGGACATCATTGATATTGCGCGCGGAGAAACCGGCAGCCCGTTTTCTATTCCGACGGCTCAGCTGGTGCCGATGACGCGGGCCGTATCCGACAATCGTACCGGCCAAGCCTATTTACGGTTCACCGTGACAGACAAGCCAGGTGTATTGGCGGAGATTACGGCCGCAATGCGCGATGCGGATGTTTCGATCGAAAGCCTTATTCAACAGGGCCGCGCCAATGATGGCGGCGAAGTGTTGGTAGCGCTGGTTACGCATGATGGGCCCGAAGGTAATATCTCAAAAGCCGTCGAGCTATTGAAGGGCTCCGAGAGCTTGACTGCTCCGCCGCTGATCATGCGGATTCTCAGCGAATAGGATCACACTACTGGCGGGTGTTCAACGACCCGGCATTTCCCCTTTGGCGATCTTATCAGCGTCTGATCCTTCAGGGGCCTGAGGCAGCGCCGTGACATCAATTATCAACGCTGGGGGCGGGGGGCATTTTTGCAGGCCTGGAATGCAAAGCCCGCCGATAGTCGGCGGACCGGTAAATATCCCTGGCCCGGCCACATCGGGTGCGCGCGGTGTCCCGTCATCCAATGCTTCTTCAGATTCGGGTTCCAATTCTGAGGAGGACTTTACCCGAAATTGTGATTGATCCTGTTCTTCCTCGGCGCATACGACGATTTCATCACCCTGCTGGGGCGCGCATTCTTTTTCTGGTGCGGGCGGGCCATAGGCCTCTTCTGCTTGGGCCAAGGCGTCCTCAGCGGTAATTGTCGGTGCGTTTTGGGCAATTGCCGGGCTATTGATCGCAAGCGGCACCGATAAATATAGGGCGATGGCGTAAGACGCGCTTCTCGACATAGTAACACTCTCTGGGTAAGCGCGAAGAACTGTATTAGCCTTAGCAGCCCAAAGGGACTGAATTCGTCATGAACGACACCAAAGTATCACCTAGCCAAACTCTAGATCGTGTTCTCGTTTTGGAAATGGTACGCGTTACCGAAGCTGCTGCAATTGCAGCTTCCAGCGAGATCGGCCGCGGCGACGAAAAGGCTGCTGACGCCGCCGCTGTAGAAGCGATGCGCGGCGCATTCGACGAACTTTACATGGATGGTACTGTCGTCATCGGTGAAGGGGAACGCGACGAAGCCCCGATGCTCTACATTGGCGAGAAAGTCGGCGGTGCGCCCGGTAAAGGCCCAAAAATTGATATCGCGCTTGATCCATTGGAAGGCACAACCATTACGGCGAAAGCCGGGCCGAATGCGCTGGCCGTGTTGGCGGCTGCTGAAGAAGGCTGCCTCCTGAATGCGCCCGACACCTATATGGATAAGTTGGCTGTTGGCCCGGGCTACCCAGAAGGCGTTATCAGTCTTGAAAAAAGCGTGACCGAGAATGTGACGGCTGTTGCAGAAGCCAAAGGCGTCAAGCCTAGCGATATCATAGTATGTGTTCTCGATCGTCCGCGTCACAGCGATATTATCAACGAATTGCGTGAGATCGGCTGCGGCATTCAATTGATCCCGGACGGCGACGTTGCCGGGGTCATCGCGACCACCGATGAGGATACGACTATTGATATCTATATGGGGCAGGGTGGTGCGCCAGAGGGTGTTTTGGCCGCAGCGGCTTTGCGGTGTGTGGGCGGACAGTTCAACGGACGGTTGGTGTTCCGCAACGACGATGAAAAAGCCCGTGCCCGCAAGTGGGGTATCGAGGATCTGGACCGCATCTACAAACTGGAAGATCTGGCCAGCGGTGACTGTATTTTTGCAGCCACTGGCGTGACCAGTGGTTCACTGCTGGATGGTGTGAAGCGTCGCCGCGGCGGTGTGATGACTACAGAAAGTGTGGTGATGCGCGCCAGTTCTGGGACTGTTCGCTGGATCAAGGGTGAACACCGCATCGATTAAACCGATCTGTGCGGCCGCGCTGATACAGTGCCTGACCCTGTCTTCGCTTGGGGAAAGGCTGGGCGCGCCATGTTGCAAAGCGCACCTCCTCGGCTAAGCCAATCCTAAATCGATTCGTTACGCACTTCTTGGGCGCACTGGGGATATTCGCATGAAAATTATGGCTGCCAATTCCAACCTTCCGCTGGCGCGGGCGGTTGCCGCCTACCTTGAAATTCCGCTGTGCGATGCCAGTGTACGGCGTTTTGCCGATGAAGAAATATTCGTAGAAATCCACGAGAATGTTCGCGGCGAAGATGTGTTTGTCGTTCAGTCGACCAGCTTTCCCGCCAATGACAATCTCATGGAATTGCTGATCTGCATTGATGCGCTCAAACGCGCGTCAGCTCGCCGGATCACGGCTGTTGTGCCGTATTTCGGATATGCCCGGCAAGACCGTAAGCCCGGGCCGCGGACACCGATTTCGGCAAAGCTGGTGGCCAATCTGATCACGGAAGCCGGCGCGGACCGGGTTCTGTCGGTGGATCTTCACGCTGGCCAGATTCAGGGTTTCTTCGATATCCCGACCGACAATCTGTATGCAGCTCCGGTAATGGCGGCTGACATTCAGGCCCGATATGGCGATCAAGATTTAATGGTCGTGTCGCCTGATGTGGGCGGTGTTGTGCGTGCACGCGCTTTGGCAAAACGTTTGGACAATGCGCCGCTCGCCATCGTCGACAAACGCCGTGACCGGCCGGGCGAATCCGAAGTGATGAACATTATTGGTGACGTGAAGGGGCGCCATTGCATTCTGATCGATGATATCGTCGATTCAGGCGGCACCCTGTGTAATGCAGCGCAAGCTTTGCTGGACCAGGGCGCGAATAGCGTTGCGGCCTATATCACTCACGGTGTCTTGTCAGGCGGCGCGGTAGCGCGGGTTGACGAATCTGCGCTGACCGAGCTGGTTATTACCGATACAATTTTGCCGTCTGATTCCGCTCAGGATTCTGACCGGATTCGGATTTTGGCTATGGCACCGTTGATCGGTGAAGCAGTGCGCCGCATTGCTGATGAAAGTTCGGTCAGCTCCCTGTTTGACTAACCGCGAAAAGCGGGATTGCGACTTAACCCGGTTCCGTGAACGGATCTTGCATCCAAGGCCGAATTGCGCCGGGATCAATCCGGTTGAGCAGCTCTAAGCGGCGTGCCTGACGGATTTCGAGGCTTAGAGTAAGCAGCCCTTGCCTGTCGGTCAGGAATTGCCGCGGTGTCATGCCAAAAAAGGCAATGAATTCACGAATCTGATGCGATTGGTCGAAGAAGCGAAGATACATTTCTTCCTCTTCCTGTTCGTCAGCCACACCGCACAAACGCGCGGCAAGATCCAGTGTGCGGGCGCGCCGCATGATCTGTTTCGGTGTGAGGCCGAAATCACGCTTGATAATTCTCTGCAGCGTCCGCGCAGTTACGTTGTGATCATCAGCGAAATCGGTGATCGACTGATTCGGATCGGCAAATGCGGCAACTTCAAAATGTTGAGACACAGCGTCGGGTTGTTCGCAGCCCTTGCGGGCAATGGTTTCCCGCAGCCAATTCTCGATTTCGCGAAGCCACTCTTCGGGCGTCATTTCGGGATCGTATAAGCCGGTCAGCGACGCGTCTGGTATACCGGCGTAATCCATCGGTTTGATGCGATCGATCAGCTTGCCATCATCTATCCCAAATAGAGCGCGCATGGCGCCGGGACGCAGCATGAAACCAGAGACTTTGATGCCGCCCGCAAAACGCAGTGGCATAGCTTTGGAATGCTGCCCGCAGATAAACGATTCGTCACGGATCGCGAGCGATCCATCCGCCGTTTCGACAGTCCAATCAACGCCGATTGCTGTGCGGACATAGCCAGCATCGTTGCACAGTAAGCCATTTGATACAGTGCCGTCAGGAGATTGGGCAACTGCGACCATAACCCGGGCAATCCAGGGGGTTAAGTCTTCTGCCGGTGGCCGGTTTAGTGACAGTGGAACGCCATCTTTTGTCGCCCCGGTTTCAGCTGAGTAGCTATCCGTCTCTTGACTGTTAGCGGTGTTGCCTGAAGGGGGTGATCCGATACCCATAATACTGATTGATACCCCCCGGTTGAACAATTGTAACGTTCCTTAATGCGCCGTCGCATTTATACAATACTATTATAACAAGCGGGTCGTTGGTCTGGGCAAGGGCGCAGGGATTTTAGCACGGAAATGAGCGAAGTATGACCAATCTTCAACAGGATATCGCGCTGGCGAACCGGCTTGCTGATGTGGCTGGCAGCGTGATTAGGCCGTTGTTTCGGAACGATTTTGACCAGTCACGGAAGGCAGACAAAACCCCGGTCACAGAAGCGGACCAAAGCGCAGAAGCCGCAATGCGGGCTATTCTGGAGAATGAGCGCGCTGCTGATGGGATCATCGGAGAAGAATATGGCACCCGGAACGAAGCGTCCGGCCGGCAATGGGTTTTGGACCCGATCGATGGCACTATCAGCTTTATGGCCGGACGTCCTATTTTCGGCACCCTCATTGCCTTGATGCAGGACGGCTGGCCGGTTCTTGGCGTGATTGATCAACCGATAAATGGTGAACGGTGGGTCGGGCAGATCGGAGTTGGCACTACGTTCAACGGGAACCCTGTTAAGACGTCTACCTGCCGCGCGCTGACAGAGGCCAAATTGGCGACCAGCAGCCCCCATTATTTCGATGCTGACCAAGCGGGTGCCTATATGAAAGTGGCCGCTGCTGTGGGCGGCAATGAACGGCAGGGCACCATCATCTATGGCGGCGACTGCTACAATTACGGGCTGCTTGCCTCTGGGCACCTCGACATTGTTTGTGAAGCAGGACTGCAGATTTATGATTATGCCGCGCTCGTGCCCGTCGTGGAAGGGGCAGGGGGCACTATGTCAGACTGGCAAGGCAACCCTTTGGACGCCGGGAGTGATGGCAACGTTTTGGCCTTGGGCGATCCCGCACGTCTGGATGATGTACTGGAAGCGATGGGCTAGACAATCATTCTGCTTACAATCCGGCTTGCAATTCTGGCGTTCTGCCCGTAGTGGGCGCGCTTCACCGACACGTGATTCATATTCCGGTCTGGCCGTTAGGGCTGCCAGGGCTGGTTGAACGTGTCTCCGAATCGATATCCTTTCAGGAGATAAAAATGCCCAAGCTGAAGACCAAAAGTGGTGTGAAGAAACGCTTCAAAATCACCGCAACTGGCAAAGTGAAACACGGCGTCGCTGGTAAGCGTCACCGTCTGACTCACCACAATGCCAAGTATATCCGCCAAAACCGCGGCACGTCCGTGATCTCTGACCATGACGTCAAGACGATCAAGAAATGGGCCCCTTACGGTCTCGATTGAGCCGGTTTTTGGAAATTTAGGAGTACTTGAAAAATGCCACGCATTAAACGCGGCGTCACCACGCGCCAAAAACACAAAAGGTTACTCGATCAGGCCAAAGGCTATCGCGGTCGCCGTAAAAATACGATTCGCGTCGCACGTCAGGCAGTCGAAAAGGCTGGCCAGTACGCATATCGCGACCGGAAAGTTAAGAAGCGCAACTTCCGCGCATTGTGGATCCAGCGGATCAACGCTGCGGTTCGCGCAGAAGGTCTCACATACTCGCAGTTCATGCACGGTGTGAAACTGGCCGGTATCGAGCTTGACCGAAAAGTTATGGCTGATCTGGCGATGAATGAAGGCGCTGCTTTCAAAACCATCATTGAACAAGCGAAAAAAGCCATTCCGGCTTGATGCGCTAATCACCCTACACCTTTTGGGTGTGTATGAAGGGCGGCCATTTGGTCGCCCTTTTATTTTGTCCGCTGGATTTCTCGCAATATTCGTGCTTACCCACTGGCGAAGTCTAGGAATGCAATGGGGATAGCATCCGAATGACCGCAGCTTGCCGCGTCGACGCACGTTTTCATCAACCACCACCGGAATTGGAGAGGTTCTTTACGACCTTTTGCTTCGGCACTGTCGACGCTGATGGCATAGTCGAAGACGCTATGCAGCCTGAATGGGGCACATTGCGCTTCTTTCCAGACACTGCCCCTTCGATCCATGCGCCAGACGGCGGGACGCTGAGTTCAGCGCGATTTGTTGCATCTGGTCCGTCGAGCCAGATTACTGAATACTCGATGGGATCATCCCGGTTTTGGGGGATCGGCCTGCTGCCACTGGGGTGGGCCACCTTTGTCGGTACCCCGGCAAATGAAATGGCTAACCGGTTGGTGGACGGCGCGGTGGAGCCTCCTTTTCGCGCCTTTGCTCCGCTGGCCGAGGTGTTGCTTGACCCTGACCTTGCCGAAGATCAGCAGCTTGCGTTTCTGACCGACTTTTTTCTTTCTCATGCGCAGCGGCACGGAAAAGAGGATCCGCGGATCACAAAGGTGCACGATTGTTTGATGGCACCCGATTTGCCCGATGTGCAAACGATGGCTGATCATTGCGCGATGGGGGGACGGACATTGGAACGGTTGTGCCGCCGCGTTTTCGGTTTCCCGCCAAAGCTTCTCATCCGCCGGCAGCGCTTTATGCGGTCCCTCAGTGCTTTTATGCTCGATCCAGACGCGAGCTGGAGCAATACGCTCGATGCGCTGTATTACGACCAGTCCCATTTTGTGAGAGAGAGCCATAAGTTCCTAGGTATGACGCCCAGCGAATATGCTGTGCTGGAGCATCCGATCCTGGCCGGCTTCATGCGCGATCGGGCGCAAATCAAGGGGTCGGCGGCGCAAACGCTCGATAAACCGGCAACTTGACAGCAAATGCGTTTTGCTGCTGGTTTGTAGAAATCCGACAAGAAATGGGGGCAGATGGGTATGGCGCAAGATGCGCAAGTATCAGTGACATTCTATGAACCGCCCGCCGATTTGGAGCGGTTCTTCACGACGTTCTACTACGTCGAAACGGAAGTTCAGAGTGATTGCCCGATGACGGATTCCCTGCATCCTGAATGGGCCGGTCTTCGGATAATGTCAGGCAATCGGCCCGACTGTGTTATCGGTGACCAGAAACTGTCCGGCTCGCAGTGCATAGTGACAGGTCCGAGCAGCCTACCGCTACAGTTTTCCATCAAAAATTGTCGGATGTGGGGCATTGGCCTGTTGCCGCTCGGTTGGGCCACATTTGTCGGGCAGCCTGCCGATACCTTCGCCAATAGCGTGCAGGATGCCTACTCCTCAGACGCGTTTGCGCAATTTGGCGGCCTTGCGGATGAAATATTGCAAAGCGGGATGGGCGAGGCCGATCAGTTGGCGGCCATTCATCACTTCTTTCGGGAAACCGCACCGCGCTTCGGCAAAGAAGATCCGCGCATTCTGGCCATCCACTCCGCCTTGTTGGAGCCGGAATTGCCCCAAGTGTGTGAAATGGCGACGCTATGCGGCATCAATCAGCGCACGCTAGAACGGCTATGCCGCAAGCACTTTGGCTTCTCACCCAAAGTCTTACTACGCAGGCAAAGATTTATGCGGAGCCTCGCGCAGTTCGTCATGGACCCCTCGCTGGGATGGATCGGGGCGATAGATTCGCTCTATTTCGACCAGTCGCATTTCGTCCGTGATTGTAAGAAATTTCTTGGCATGCCGCCGTCAGAATATGCGGCGATGGACCACCCCGTGATCATGGGTTTTATGCGGGAAAGAATGCGCGCTCATGGCTCGGCGGTGCAAACACTGGATCAGCCGGAAGGCGGGCAAGCTCCAACTTCGTAAATTGCTACTTTGCTTTGCGCGGCAATAGGCGCTAGCGCGCCTCCCGTCATGACAGATTTGAATACACGCCAAAAAAATACGCTGGCCGCGATTTCCGCTGCCGATACCGCTGATGCTGTGGAGGCGCTTCGCGTTGAAGCCTTGGGCAAGCAAGGCTGGATCAGCCAGCTCTTGAAAACGCTCGGCAAAATGACGCCGGAAGAACGGCAAGAACAAGCGCCCGCGATCCAGCAAGCCCGTGCAGCCGTCGCGGATGCAATTGCGGACCGCAAACAAGCGATCGATGATGTCGAGCTTGACCGGAAGCTTGCCACAGAAACGCTCGATCTGTCTTTGCCTGCTCCGGCAACGCCGAAAGGCACTGTTCATCCCGTAAGCCAAGTGATGGATGAGCTGGCAGAGATTTTCGCCGATTTGGGTTTTGCGGTGAAAACGGGCCCCGAAGTGGAAGATGATTGGCACAACTTTACCGCCCTTAATATGGACGAAAACCACCCGGCACGGGCAATGCATGACACCTTCTACTTTCCTGATCGGGATGCGGATGATCGGGCCATGCTGCTGCGCACGCATACATCGCCAGTACAAATCCGTACCATGATGAATGAAGGCGCGCCGCTGCGGATCATCGCACCGGGCCGTGTCTATCGGTCCGATAGCGATGCGACGCACACACCGATGTTCCATCAGGTTGAAGGCCTGGTAATCGATAAAGACATCCATCTTGGTCATTTAAAATGGACATTGGAGACATTCCTGAAAGCGTTCTTTGAACGCGATGACATCGTGTTGCGCCTGCGCCCGTCTTACTTTCCGTTCACAGAACCTTCGGTCGAAGTGGATGTCGGGTTTGCGATCGTTAAAGGTCGCCGGGTTTTGGGCGGTTCTGGCGATGCGCCGGGCCACGCATGGATGGAGCTGTTGGGTAGCGGCATGGTCAATCGCCGGGTTATTGAATTTGCCGGGCTTGATCCGGATGAATGGCAAGGATTTGCCTTCGGGGTCGGCGTGGACCGGCTTGCGATGCTGAAATACGGAATGGATGATTTGCGGGCGTTTTTTGACGGCGATATCCGCTGGCTGCAGCATTACGGGTTCAGCCCGTATGACCAGCCCACGCTTTCCGCCGGTGTAGGAGCGTCCTCATGAAGTTCTCTCTGACCTGGCTTAAAGACCATCTCGAAACCGAAGCGACTGTTGTCGAACTTGCCGCCGCGATGAACCGTATCGGGCTTGAGGTTGAAGGCATCGAAGATCCCGCAGAACTGCTGGCCGGCTTCACAGTGGCCAAGGTGCTTACGGCTGCCAAACATCCGGATGCAGACAAGCTGCAAGTGCTGAGCGTTGATACAGGCGCAGGGGATCCCTTGCAGGTGGTCTGCGGGGCACCGAACGCACGCGCGGGTATGATCGGTGTGCTTGGGCAACCTGGCGCCGTCGTGCCGTCAAACGGTATGGAACTGCGCAAAAGCGCGATCCGCGGTGTCGAGAGCAATGGCATGATGTGTTCCGTCCGCGAACTGGAACTGGGCGACGAGCATGATGGCATTATCGAATTGCCGGATGATGCGCCCATCGGACACAGCTTTGCTGACTATCATGGTTCCAGCCCAGTTTTTGACGTTGCGATTACGCCAAACCGGCCGGACTGTATGGGTGTCTATGGCATTGCCCGCGACCTTGCGGCGGCGGGTATGGGAACGCTCAAACCGATCGCATTCCCGAAATTCGATGTTGCTGGCGAGTGCCCGGTAGAGATTCGCACCGATGATCCAGAGGGCTGCTCTGCATTTTACGGGCGAGTCATTACCGGCGTCAAAAATGGTCCGTCTCCCGACTGGCTGGCGCAACGTTTGCAAAGTGCGGGCCAGCGCCCGATTTCTTTGCTCGTCGATTTGACCAACTATCTGATGTTAGCGTTTGGCCGCCCCGCGCATGCCTATGATTTGGCGAAACTTACCGGCGCCGTGGTCGCCCGCCGCGCCAAGGATGGCGAGCAGGTCGTGGCGCTGAATGAGAAAACCTACACACTGACTGGCGATATGACTGTGATTGCCGATGACCAAGGCGTGCACGATGTCGCTGGGATTATGGGCGGTGAGCATTCCGGTTGCAGTGATGAAACAACCGACGTGTTGCTCGAAATTGCCTATTTCAACCCTGACAGGATTGGTCAGACGGGGCGCAAGCTAGGGCTTGCGTCAGATGCCCGCACACGGTTTGAGCGCGGCGTTGATCCTGCGTTCTTGGACGATGGATTGGCTCTGCTTACCGGGCTGATTACTGAATTGGCGGGTGGTAAAGCATCGGAGGCTGTTCACGCTGGTGCTGCACCATCCGATGCGAAAACCATCATTTTCGATCCTGCATTCACGCAGAAGCTGGGCGGTGTATCTGTCGATGTGAGCCGTCAGAAAGATATTCTGCAGTCTCTTGGTTTCGCAGTAGATTCCGCAACCGATCCTTGGACAGTTACGGCCCCGCTGCGCCGTCACGACATTGAAGGCCCGGCTGATCTGGTTGAAGAAGTCGTCCGGATTTTCGGTATTGATGACGTGGCTAGCGTTGCCTTGCCGCGCGCTGATGGGGTTGCTGCGCCAACCGCTTCGGCAGAACAGAAGCAAGAGCGGCGTGTGCGCCGTGCAGCGGCCGGTCGCGGTTTGAACGAGGCAGTGACCTGGTCTTTCCTGCCGGTGCCGGAAGCAGAGCATTTCGCAGATGGAGGAACCCTGTGGACGCTCGATAATCCGATCAGCGAAGATATGAAGGCAATGCGGCCTTCGATGATCCCCGGATTGTTGATGGCGGCCAAGCGCAATGTCGATCGCGGCGCGACATCGTTGCGCGTGTTTGAAATTGGCCGCAGATATTTCCGCAATACTGACGGGTCTAGCAACGAGAAGCCTACTTTGGGCGTCGTGTTGGCGGGTGAAAAAGCCCCGCGCGGCTGGGCATCAGGCAAAGCAGTGCCTTTTGATGCGCTGGATGCGAAAGCAGAAGCGATGGCCCTGCTGGCGGAGGCCGGGGCACCGGCGGAGAAGCTTCAAGTCATGGGCGAAGCCGGGGTGCAATTCCATCCCGGGCAGTCTGCAACTTTGCGTCTTGGACCGAAAAACGTCTTGGCGCGCTTTGGCACGCTGCACCCCAAAACACTGGAAGCGTTCGATATTGGTGTGCCGGTTGTCGCGGTTGAAATATTCCTCGATGCTATTCCGGGCAAAAAGGGCGGCGGTAATTTCGCCCGCACCGCCTACGCGCCGCCAGCATTGCAATCTGTATTGCGCGATTTTGCATTTTTGGTACCGGCTGACTTGCCTGCTGGTGACCTTCAACGAATAGTCAAAGGTGCGGACAAGGCCAACATTATCGATGCGCGTATATTTGACGTGTTTGCTGGCCAGGGCGTGCCCGAAGGCAAAAAATCAATCGCGATTGAAGTGACACTTCAGCCCACCGAAAAAAGCTACAAGGATGAAGATCTGAAAGCGATTTCCGACAGAGTGGTGGCTGCGGCCGGCAAATTGGGCGCGGAGCTTCGGGGCTAAGCCATGACCACGAATTCCCGCCGTACTTTTGCGATCATCTCGCACCCTGATGCCGGTAAAACCACATTGACGGAAAAGCTGCTGCTGCAAGGCGGCGCGATCCACCTTGCGGGGGAAGTGAAGGCCCGCGGGCAAGCGCGCCGCGCGCGGTCTGACTGGATGAAGATTGAGCAGCAACGCGGTATTTCGGTGACATCCAGTGTGATGACATTTGAGCGCGACGGGGTGACTTTCAACCTCTTGGATACGCCGGGCCACGAGGATTTTTCCGAAGATACCTATCGCACGCTGACCGCTGTCGATTCCGCGATCATGGTGATTGATGCAGCAAAAGGTATCGAGCCGCAAACACGCAAGCTGTTCGAGGTCTGCCGTCTGCGCAGCGTGCCGATCATTACTTTCGTCAATAAAGTCGATCGTGAAGGCCGTCCTGTATTTGAATTGCTGGACGAGATTGCCGATATGCTGGCGCTGGATGTCTCGCCGCAGATGTTCCCTGTCGGCATGGGCGGCCAGTTTGAAGGCATATTGGATTACGCGACCGGACTGGTCGCACGGCCGGAAGGCGATTCCAAAGAGTTTCTGGGCAAGCGCGATGCGGATGCGGTGCTGCCGGAAGAATTCGCTGAGGAAGCAGAGCTTGCCCAAATTGGCTACCCCGAGTTTGATCTGGAAGCCTATCGCAATGGTGATTTGACGCCGGTTTATTTTGGATCGGCGCTTAAGAATTTCGGCGTGACCGAGCTGATCGAAGCGATTGCCAAATACGCCCCGCCGCCGCGTCCGCAACCGGCCGGTGATGACCAGATAAGCCCGGATCATTATGAGGTTACCGGCTTCATCTTTAAAGTGCAGGCCAATATGGACCCCAACCACCGTGACCGGATCGCGTTCATGCGGCAGGTATCGGGTACATTTAAGCGCGGGATGAAGCTAACGCCCTCCGGTCTTGGCAAGCCTATCGCCATTCACTCACCGATTTTGTTCTTCGCGCAGGACCGGGAGATTGCCGACACGGCCGAGGCTGGCGACATCATCGGTATTCCCAACCACGGAACTTTGCGTGTGGGCGATACGCTGAGCGAGCATAATAAACTGCGCTTTACCGGTCTGCCCAATTTCGCGCCGGAAATCCTGCGCCGTGTCCAGCTCAAAGACCCGACCAAGACCAAGCAGTTGCGCAAGGCGTTGGATGATTTGTCCGAAGAAGGAGTTATCCAAGTTTTCTACCCTGAATTGGGCGCGAACCATATTGTCGGCGTCGTCGGCCAATTGCAGCTTGAAGTGCTGATTTCACGGCTGTCGGCGGAATATAAGGTTGAGGCAGCGCTGGAGCCTGCGCCTTTTGCCACCGCCCGCTGGGTCAAGGGGGATGCGGAAGCACTCAAGCAGTTTGAAGATTTCAACCGCGCGAATTTGGCGAAAGATCGGGACGGCGATATCGTGTTTATGGCCAAGTCGCCTTGGGACGTCGGCTATCAAGAAGAGAAGCACCCCGATCTGAAATTCTCCGCCACAAAAGAGCGGTGACAGCAGAGCCAACGTAGCTTAGCATCAGCGCATGGCAGAGTTCTTCGACAGGCTGAACGATAAACACATCGCGATGATTGCAGCGCAGCCGATGTTTTTCGTCGCCACCGCGGCTGCGGATGCGCGGATCAATCTCAGTCCTAAGGGCTATGATGCTTTCAGGGTTTTGGCACCGGATAGAGTAGCTTATTTGGACTTGGGCGGCTCGGGCAATGAAACCAATGCCCATTGTCTGGCTGATGGCCGCATTACGGTAATGTTCTGCAATTTTGAGAACCCCGCATTGATCTTGCGTATATATGGGCGTGCGGTGCCGGTTCTTCCCAAAGATGCTGAATGGGATGGGTTGGCGCAGCACTTTACAATGATGCCCGGCACACGCCAGATCTTCGATATTTCTGTAGAAAGCGTCCAGACCAGCTGCGGCTGGGGCGTGCCCGTGATGACAATGGAACGCGAGCGGCCCACCTTGAAGAAAGCCCATGCACAAGCCAATCCCAGCGAATGGGCTGCCAAGATGTCGACCCGTATCGCGAGCATTGATGGCTTGCCGGCAAGGCCAACCGACCGCTTCATTGCCGGTGATGAATAAGCATCACGGCGTGCGTCTGAAATTCGCCAGTTATAATATTCATAAAGCCGTCGGTACCGATCTGCGGCGCGATCCTGCCAGGATCATCGCAGTATTGCGGGAATTGGATGCTGACATCATTGCCCTGCAAGAAGCCGATTTACGGATCGGACAGCGCGCCAGTGTTTTACCCCGGGCGCTGATTGACGATACTGGCTGGAAAGTGGTGCCGGTTGCCCGGCGCCCGCGCAGCATAGGCTGGCACGGTAATGCTATGCTGGTGCGTCGTTCAATCGAAATTGTCGATGCGCGGGCGATCCATTTGCCGACGCTGGAGCCACGCGGTGCCATCCGGGCTGATCTGCGGTGCACAGGGCAGTATATACGGGTTTTTGGGACGCATCTTGATCTGTCCGGATTGCGTAGAAGAGCCCAAGTAAAGGCCATTCTGGCAGACAGTTATGGCGCTTCGCCGGCTTGTCCGACTGTCCTTATGGGAGACTTTAACCAATGGGGTGGGCGAACAGGTGCGATGCAGGAATTTGCGCAGAATTGGCAAGTTCTGGCCCCGGGCCGGAGCTTTCCCAGCCGGCAGCCGGTTGCCTATTTTGACCGGATAGTCGGAACTCGCGACTGGCAATGCGGAGCGCTAGGCGTGCATCATAGCGCCTTATCAGCCCGCGCCTCCGATCATTTGCCCGTCTGGGCCACACTCAAACTGCCTACATAATAGGCAATGCCTAAACATTAGGCATTTAGTCAGTATCAATCGCGATGGCGAGATGATCTCACCTTTAGGGATTCGGTAACTTTTCGATTCTGGCACAGTGTTTGCGAGGCATGCGGCGTCGGCGCTTGCTCGACATACATGCTATTATCGAAGGGGGCACCGATGAAGTTCATCATCGCCGTAATAAAACCATTCAAACTGGACGAGGTCCGCGAAGCGCTTGGCGCTATCGGTGTTGCTGGTATGACTGTCTCGGAAGTTAAAGGCTTCGGGCGTCAAAAAGGCCAAACCGAAATTTATCGGGGCGCCGAATATTCGACCAATATGCTTCCTAAAGTGAAGCTGGAAATTGCCGCCAGCGACGAGATCGCTGCGCAAGTCGTCGAAACGATCCAAAAAACCGCCAGCAACGAGACCATCGGAGATGGCAAGATCTTCGTGCTCGACCTGGCTGATGCGACCCGCATCCGTACCGGTGAAACCGGGGAGACGGCGCTGTGAGCAACAATTTCGAAAAGAAGGAAACTTCCATGATTCGCAAAACACTTAGCGGTGTTGGCGCTTTAGGTTTGTCGCTTGCTGCGTCTGTACCAGCATGGGCGCAAGAGGCGGCGGAAGCCGCTGAACCTGTAGCCAACCCAGGCAACAATGCTTGGATGATGACCGCAACAGTCTTGGTGCTGTTGATGATTATTCCCGGTCTGACCTTGTTCTATGGCGGTTTGACCCGCTCCAAAAACATGCTTTCCACAATGACCCAAATTGGCGCGACAGCCTGTTTGGCGATGCTGATCTGGGTGATGTGGGGCTATTCCCTGGCATTTGGTGACACCACATATGAAGGCACTCTCGGCCTGTTCATCAGTGGTGGAAGCTACTTCTTGGCAGGCACTGACGCCAGCAGCACCGCTGCGACATTTACTGATGAAGTCATCAGCAAATATGTCTTTATCAGCTTCCAGATGACATTTGCCGCAATCACGGCTGCACTTATCCTGGGCGCAACCGCAGAGCGGATGAAGTTTAGCGCCGTGATGGCATTCGTGCCTATTTGGCTGACTATCGTCTATTTCCCGATTGCTCACATGGTATGGGCTGGCGGTGGCTTGCTGTTTGAAGACGGCGCGCTCGACTTTGCCGGCGGTACCGTTGTGCACATCAATGCTGGTATCTCTGGCCTCGTGCTCGCTTACCTTCTTGGCAAGCGCCGCGGCTACCCGGCTGAGCCAATGCCGCCACACAGCCTTACCATGACCATGATCGGTACCGGTCTTCTGTGGGTTGGTTGGTTCGGCTTTAACGCTGGTTCGGCTCTCGAAGCTGACGGTTCGGCTGGCCTTGCCATGATCAATACCTTTGTTGCGACCGCCGCTGGCGCTCTTGCCTGGATGGTTATTGAACGGATGATGGGCCACAAGGGTTCTGCTTTGGGCTTCTGCTCGGGTGTGATCGCCGGTCTGGTTGCAGTTACTCCAGCCGCAGGCAACTCAGGCCCATTTGGTGCCATCCTGCTCGGTATTGTATCATCGGCGGTATGTTACTTCTTCGTGGCCAAGGTCAAAGCCAAATTCGGCTACGACGATTCGCTTGATGCATTTGGCATCCACGGCGTGGGCGGCATTGTCGGCGCGATCGGTACAGCGATTGCCTATCAGCCGTTCCTCGGCGGTCCTGGCGATGGCTCGGTCGGTGTTGGCGCACAGCTCGGCATTCAAACTTACGGCGTACTCGTCACAATCGCATGGGCCGGTATCGGTACCTTGATTGCTGGCCTGATCGTCAAAGCACTGATCGGTCTCCGTGTTAGCGAGGAAGTCGAAGTCGACGGCCTCGATATCTCAGAGCACGGCGAACGCGCTTACAACTAATTCACCAGGTTCGGCGGGGCCGGGAGATCCTCTCCCCTCCCGTTCCCGCCGCACGACGTTCCTCCTGCGAACAACACTTTTATGGCCGGGGCATTATGCTCCGGCCCTTTTTTTATTTTGCGGGCGATATCCTGATCGCGTTATTGCCGCAGATCCGTGGATTAGTTCGCAAGCGCTTCTTTCACAAAATCTGCGCAGCGCTCACCAATCATAATGCTCGGCGCGTTGGTATTGCCGCTGACGATCTTCGGCATGATGCTGGCATCGGCAATCCAAAGCCCGTCAACGCCTCTCGCTTTCAATTTTGTATCCACCACGCTGCCATCGTCTGAACCCATCCGGCACGTGCCAACCGGGTGATAGACGGTGTCTGATCTATTGCGGATCAACTCGTCCAGCGCTGCGTCATTGTTCAAATCGACGGGGTGACGGTCTTGCGGCTGATAGTCTGCTAGCGGAGAGGCTTCTGCGATCCGGTGCGACAGCCGAATACCCGCGCGCAATGTCGCAATATCTCGGTCATCATCGAGGAAATTGGGATCGAGACGCGGCGCCGCGGCGGCATCTTTGGAGTTGAGCTTCACGGTTCCGCGGCTTTCGGGCCTGAGAACACAGGCATGGAGCGAGAACCCGTGCCCCTTTACTTTCTCGCGTCCGTGATCCTCCAGCATCGCTGGTACAAAATGCCACTGAATATCAGGCGCTGGCGCATCCGGCATCACGCTCCAAAACCCGCCGGCCTCAGCATAGGGTGTGGTCATAATCCCGGTGCGTTTTCGGCGATGTTCGATGATTGCTTTCGCCATCCGGAAACTGCCCGCGAGGCTGTCGCCAATGGGATCTTTGGACTCGGTCTTCCAGCTCGACACGTAATCAATATGGTCCTGCAAATTACTGCCAACGGCAGGTTTATCGACCACCACATCTATGCCGTGTTCCTGTAGATGGTCCGCAGGACCAATGCCTGACAGCATCAGGATTTGCGGACTGTTGAATGCCCCAGCGGACAGGATCACACCCCCGGTAGCGGTCAGCATTTCGCGTTTGCGCCCGCGCTTGATGGCCACACCAGTGACGCGGCCATCCTCGATCACCAGTCTTTCCACCAGCGTACCGGTTAATATGGTGAGGTTTTCTTTCTCACGCATTGGTTCGATATAAGCGCGCGCAGCAGACCAGCGCTCGCCGTCTTTCTGGGTTACTTGATATATCCCGAAGCCTTCTTGGCGTTCGCCATTGAAATCGTCATTACGGCGCAGTTGGAGCGCCTCGGCACTGCTGACAAAGGCGCGGCTCGTCGGGTTAACCGCGTGCTGATCGGATACTGACAAGGGGCCGTCGCCGCCGTGGAACTCGTTACCGCCACGCACATTGCCTTCGGACCGTTTGAAATAGGGCAAGACATCATCATAGGCCCAACCGTCGCAGCCCATCGCTGCCCAATTGTCATAATCCCAGCGATGACCGCGGATATAGACCATGGCGTTGATCGCAGATGATCCGCCGAGCCCTTTGCCGCGCGGTTGATAGCCTATCCGGCCGTTCAGTCCTTTCTGCGGGACCGTATCGAACCGGTAATTGGCGTTTTTCAAAAGGAACGGCATCATGCCAGGAGTTTTGACGAGGAAATTATCGTTTTTTCCGCCTGCTTCCAGCAAGCACACATTCCGCGTGCCATCTTCTGCTAAACGGCCGGCTGCCGCGCTACCCGCGCTGCCGCCGCCGATCACGATCACATCAAACTGCTGCATAACCTCTCCTTTACGGAAACGTTAGGCGGCTTGATCGGGATCGGCAATTGCGTTGTTTTCAACAACTGGTTGGGGCGTGGTGCGGTCTTGCTCTTTCAGCCAGCGCCTGCGGATCATGTCGGATGTCTCCCGGCTACCATCGTGGGTCCATCCTGGCTCGCGCAGGAGGTAGAGCAATTTGTACCGCCATGGCGCGTGCCACAGATCGCGAAATAGGCCGATCCATTCGTGGAACACCGCCCATAACAGGTTGAAACTGCCCAGCTGTTTGACGATGCCATACCGGATTCGCTCTTGTTTCATTTCTTGTTGAAACGTCCCGAACATCTTGTCCCAGATGATAAACACACCGGCATAGTTGCGATCAAGATAGCGGGGGTTGGTCGCGTGGTGAACGCGGTGGTGGCTTGGCGTGTTCATCACTACCTCAAACCAGCGCGGCATCCGGTCAATCGCCTCGGTATGAATCCAAAACTGGTAGATGAGATTAAAGCCGCCCGCGATCGCGAGCATTACGGGATGGAAGCCGGCCAACACCAACGGTAAACCGAACAGGAACCCCGGTGTAAACGATCCGGTCCAGCTCTGGCGCAAGGCGGTGCTCAGATTATAATGTTGGCTGGAATGATGGTTGACGTGGCTCGCCCAAAACCAGCGAATTCTATGACCGGCGCGGTGCACCCAGTAATATTTGAGATCGTCCAGAACAAAGCATAGCGGCCAAGCCCACCAGACGAGCCACCATTGCTCGCCCAAGTCGAACAGACGATAGTCGTAGGCCCAGAAAAATACGGCTATGACCGCACTGCCGAACAAAGCGCCTGCCACAGTGCTGCCTAGCCCAAACATCAGGGAAGTCAGGGTGTCGCGGGGTTCATAACTCTCTGACCGCCGTTTCCATGCCCACATCACTTCAATCAAAATGAGCAGCACAAAGGCTGGAACTGCATATTCGGTTGGGCTGAATGAAGGCGCTTCATCAAACATTGTTTGGTTCCAATCTGCGCAAGCTGGAAGCCCAAATGGCCGCTTCACTACCCAAATTGAGCGTAATTGCTCCGAAGGGATTATCGTCCGGTTTGATGGTCAACAACCCTTGGTCGAGCCGCGCCTCTGGCCGCTTGGTCACGACCCGTCCTGCAAAGTGGGAACCGTGGCGGCGCAATATCAAAATACGGCCTGCCTCGTCGCGCATCAACGCGCCGTAGCCCGTTTTGTCGATTGTTGTGTCAACTGGCTTAAAACCGCTTTCAACCTCATCGGCCAATAGCCAGGCATGTGCCTCATTGGCGATTCTTACATCACCGCCGAGGCCCATTTTGCGGACCAGCCAAGCCACTGCCAAGATCGCCACAAGTGAGCCACCGATCTGAATGACATAGTCCATTCGCTATCCACTGGCAGAAAGTTCGATGCTCGTCGAGATATGCGAATAGGCGACTGGGCGCTGAGGCCTGGCGTTACCCGTTTTTCGTAGCCAGCATGTCCATCGCCGGTCTTACAGGCGACACATCATAGCCCGCGGCCATCGCTTGGGCGGCCAATTCTTCCGGATTTGACCCTTGGCTGGCTTGGGATAAAGCCCAGAGTAGGGTCGATCGGGTGCCTGATCGGCAATATGCCAGAACCTGTCCCGTGGAATTTTCTAGTGCGCTTGCCATGGCTTCCACCTGCGGGGCACTGAAGCCTGATTGCCCTATCGGAATCGCCATATATTCAATTCCGGCCGCCGCTGCCGCGGATTCAATTTCATGGCCAGCGATCTGTCCAGCCTCTTCATCATCGGGCCGGTTGTTAATGATGAGCGTGACCCCTTGGGCTTTGGCGGCGTCTATATCGGCTAAGCCAATTTGCGGGCTGGCCAATATCGAATCGGTCAAGCGGCGGAAATCACTCATCATTATCTCCAGAATTACTCTTATCGTTTGGCGCAGCACAGGCTTATGTGCAAGGCGTAACCGAATGCGGAAATGTCACATAAATGGGCCAGACTCGCTGGGTCGGCAAAATTGCTCGCTTAGGACGTCCTTTTGCGCTATGTTCTGCCTCTAAAGGATTGGCTTTGAATCATTTTGCGCCATAATCCGTAAGTGCTGGGTGCGGTTGCCGTTCACGCTAACAGCATATGACTTTATCGGGACGGTGACGAAAGTACGTATTAGATTATGGGTTATGATAGAGGGCGTCGGGGCCGGGGCCGTGACAAGCGCGATGGTTTTGGTGAAGATAGCTTCGATCCGTTCGGCGGCGGCAGTGGCGGCGGTTTTGGCGGCGGTGACAGCTACGGCGGCGGAGGCGGAGATCGCTTCGGCGGCGGCAATCGCGGCGGCGGCGACCGTTTTGGCGGTGGTGATCGTGGCGGCGGCGGTGGTTTCCGCGGCGGTCAAGGTGGCGGCAATCGCGGCGGAGGCGGCGGTGACCGTATGCCTGCACAGGTTGTTGGTACCGGCAAAGGTGTTGTGAAATTCTTCAATGGTGAAAAAGGCTTCGGCTTTATTCAACAAGAAGGCGGCGGCGAAGACGTGTTCGTGCATATTAGTGCAGTCGAACGTGCTGGCCTCGAAGGTCTGGCTGAAGGTCAGGGCCTAGAGTACAATCTGGTTGATCGCGGCGGAAAAACGTCTGCGCAAGACATTCAAGTTGTCGGCGATGTAATCCCGGTTGAAAAACGCAGCGGCGGCGGTGGTGAACGTGCTGGCGGCGGTGATCGGGGTGGCGCGCCACAGCGCGAACTAACTGGTGACAGCGCAACGGGTACGGTCAAATTCTTCAACGCAATGAAGGGCTTTGGCTTTCTTGTGCGTGACGACGGACAGCCCGATGCTTTTGTACATATCAGCGCCGTTGAACGGTCTGGTCTCACAGCGATCAATGAAGGTGAGCGTTACAAGTTCGACCTAGAAGTTGACCGACGAGGCAAACATTCGGCAGTCAACCTCGTCCCGGCGGACGCCTGACAGCCGCATTTGTAACCCGGCAGTTGCCAACCGCTTTGTAGGTTTGGTGATTGACCAAACTAGTTACAGATGAATATAAATTTGAATGGCGGCTCCGGTGGGGTCGCCATTCGCTTTTGGTGGCACTTACGGTGTCGATTGAATGAGGAATACCGCAATGACTATTACCCCGCTGATGCCCGTTTACCCCCGGTGCGGTGTTCGTCCTGTGCGCGGCGAGCATTGCCATTTGATCGACGAAGATGGCACCCGCTATCTCGATTTTGCCAGCGGTATCGCGGTCAATCTGCTCGGCCATTCGCATGAGGGATTGATCAGCGCAATTCAGGAACAAGCGAACACGCTGATGCATGTGTCGAACCTCTACGGCAGTCCCCAAGGGGAAAAGCTGGCGCAGATGCTGGTCGATGCCACTTTCGCAGATACCGTGTTTTTTACCAATTCTGGCGCAGAAGCGGTGGAGACAGCGATCAAAGCGGTGCGCGCCTATCACCAGTCACACGGCAATGATCATAAGCATGAGATTATAACCTTCAGCAACGCGTTCCATGGCCGCACAATGGCCACCATTAGCGCGTCGAACCAAACGAAAATGCATCATGGTTTTATGCCATTGCTGGAAGGGTTCAAATATGCGGAGTTTGACGATCTTGAATCAGCTAAGGCGCTGATCGGGCCAAACACAGCTGGTTTCTTGGTAGAGCCTATCCAAGGCGAAGGCGGAATTCGTCCGGCTTCCGATGCATTCTTGCAAGGTCTGCGTGCCCTCGCGGATGAGCATGATCTGATGCTTGCGCTGGATGAAGTGCAATGCGGCGTTGCGCGGACTGGGACGCTCTATGCCTATGAACAATATGGGATCGAACCAGATATCCTCGCGACCGCGAAGGGCATCGGCGGCGGATTTCCGCTAGGGGCGTGTTTGGCCACAGAGAAAGGCGCGCGCGGGATGACTTTTGGAACGCATGGTTCGACCTATGGCGGCAACCCGCTTGCGATGGCCGCCGGCACGGCAGTTATGAAGGCTGTGGCTAATGACGAGTTTCTTGCTTCTGTTAAGGACAAGGGCGAACGGCTTCGTACACGGCTGGAACAGTTTATTGGCAATTACCCCGATCTGTTTGAACTCGTTCGCGGCAAGGGCTTGATGCTTGGCATCAAAATGAAAGTAGAGAGCCGGCCGTTCTTTCTGCACTTGCGGGAAAACCATGATTTGCTGCTGGTGGCTGCTGGTGACAACACATTACGGCTGTTGCCTCCGCTTGTTATCGGTGATGCGGAGATCGAAGAGTTTTTCGCAAAACTATCGGCTGGTGCGGCTGATTATATCGTGCCGGAGGCTGCGTGATGGCACTAAGTAACGGTCAAAACCACTTTCTCGATTTATCTGACGCCGGCGGCGATATTCTCGCGGCGATGATCAATGATGCGCAGGACCGCAAAGCGAAGCGTGTATCTTGGGCCAAAGGCCAAGCAGATAGCGACAAGCCGCTCGAAGGGTTTGTGCTGGCGATGATTTTCGAGAAAAGCTCTACGCGCACACGGGTCAGTTTTGACATGGCGATGCGTCAACTTGGCGGCACGGCGCTGATACTTGAAGGCGGTACCAGCCAGCTTGGCCGGGGCGAGTCCATTGCGGACACTGCGCGCGTTCTAAGCCGCATGGCAGACGCCATTATGATCCGCACAGACGATCATTCAAAAATTATCGAGATGGCGAAACACGCCACTGTGCCTGTAATTAACGGCTTAACTGATCGTTCGCACCCCTGCCAGATCGTCGCGGACCTGTTGACGGTCATAGAACACGGAAAGGCTTTACCCGGCCTGGAAGTTGCTTGGCTGGGCGATGGCAATAATGTGCTGCATTCTGTCTTGGAAGCAGCCGGGCTGATGAAGTTTAATGTGCGGGTGGGCACCCCCGCCGGATTTGAGCCAGACCAAGAGTTTGTCGATCTGGCGCGTGCCGGAGGGGCCCGCGTCGATGTTAAGAATGACGCACATGAAGCTGCGGCTGGTGCAGATGTTCTTGTGACTGACACTTGGATTTCAATGGGTCAGGACGACGCTGACGAGAAGTTGACGGCAATGCAGCCATTTCAAGTCAATGATGGCCTGATGTCGTTAGCCAAAGACGATGCGATTTTTTTGCATTGCCTGCCTGCACATGTCGGCGATGAAGTAAGCGAAAGCGTCTTTGAAGGGCCCCAATCGGTCGTTTTTGACGAGGCTGAGAACCGCTTACATGCGCAGAAATCCGTTTTGCTGTGGTGCTTAGGCAAGCTCTGAACTGCTGCGGTCTGGCTTTCCCGAAGGCATTGCCCATATAGCGTTTATGGAAATGCAATCTGAAATATTCGCCGACAGAGTACTTGGTTTCACTTTGCCGGCGCGGGACGCCCGCGGTCGGGCGGTGCGGCTGGACGCTGTACTGAACCAGGTGCTGTCGGCCCATGACTATCCACCCCCGATAATGCATCTGCTGGCCGAAGCGCTGGTGCTGACGGCTTTAATCGGCAGTCTACTTAAAGACTCTGACGCCCAGATGACCATGCAAGCGCAAACGCAGGAGGGCGTGGTGAGCTTGCTGGCATGTGATTTCAAAGCCGGAGATGTGCGGGGTTACGTGAAGTTCGACGCCGATAAGCTGGCGGAACTGGGATCTAACCCGTCGCTCTTCGCGCTGTTTGGTAAAGGGTATCTCGCGATCACGTTTGATGGAGTCGGAGCCGGGGGCCGCTATCAGGGCATTGTACCTTTGGAAGGCAACTCGCTTGCCGAAGCATGCGAGGCCTATTTCATCCAATCAGAACAAGTTCCTACCATGATCCGACTGGCGATCAGCAATGATGCGGATGGCTGCACGGCTGGCGGGTTATTGATCCAGCACCTGCCAGACGGTGAAGAGGGGCGGGACAGAATTCATGCTCGGCTAGATCATCCAGAATGGGAGCATGTATCAATTTTGGCAGGGACAGTTCGCCATGACGAACTGTTGGATTCCAGCTTGTCGATGGAGGGGTTAGTCTGGCGGCTGTTCCACGAGGAAGACCGCATCCGTGTCGAGCAAGGATGTGAGCTGCACCGTGGGTGCCGTTGTTCCGCAGAACATTACCAACAAGTTCTTGGCCGCTTCTCTGACACAGAACTGCAGGACATGCGCGATACTGACGGGTTGGTCAGAGTTGATTGTGCTTTCTGTTCCCGAGTGTTTCCGGTGACAGTGTAGTCACTTAGTCCGCAGTATGTGTGTCCTTAATGTCATGATTTCCTCGCTACGCTTCACTCCAGATCTGTGGTAATGCTTACAAATGAGAATGCCCGCCGTCTTGATTCCTTTAATTGCTGCCGGCGCCTTTATTGGCCCAGCCACCGCGCAGGCGCCGACATTGCAAATGCTGGAGCAGCTTGAGCGTGGTGAGTGGGAGATCCGTTTCCGTGGCGGAGAAGAACCCATGAAACTCTGTTTGCGTACCGGCCAAGAACTGATTCAGTTACGCCACCCACAAGCGAATTGTAGCCGCTATGTGGTCGAAGACGGCACCGGAGAGATCACGGTGCAATACACCTGCCGGAATATGGGTTATGGCCGCACGAATATCCGGAAAGAGACAAACCGGCTGGTGCAAATTGCGGGCCAGGGCAGTGTCGGCTCATCACCATTTGAATTTACAGCGGAAGCTCGCAGGACAGGTAGCTGCAAATAAGCATTCAGAATGCTGTTTGATACAGTACTGATCGTTGCGATAAGTTTGATTTCCTACTAGCCGAGCGCTTATGGAAAATTCCCCACTTCAAGCCGAAAAGTCTGCCGTAGTATTGCTGTCCGGCGGTCTGGATTCGATGGTTTCTGCTGCATTGGCGCAAGAACAGGGGTTCGATCTGTTCGCCCTAACAATCGATTATGGCCAACGCCATCGGGTCGAGCTGGAATCGGCCAGGGCAATCGCTGCGCAATTGGGCTGTACCCGCCATGTGACTTTACCCCTGGATCTGCGGGCCTTTGGCGGTAGCGCGCTCACCGATGATATTCTCGTACCCAAAGACGGGGTCACGGATGATATTCCTGTGACCTATGTACCCGCCCGCAATCTGGTCTTCTTGTCGCTCACTTTGGCTTGGGCGGAAGTTACACGGTCTCGTGACCTGTTTATCGGTGTCAATGCCTTGGACTATTCAGGATATCCGGATTGCAGGCCGGAATTTATCGCCAGTTTTGCTGAAACAGCGAGATTAGGGACCAAGGCTGGCGTTGAAGGGGCGCCGTTCAACATCCACACGCCGCTGCAACATATGACCAAGGCGGATATTGCCACGGAAGCTGCACGGTTAAATCTTGATACGGGCCTCAGCTGGTCCTGTTACGACCCGACAGATGAAGGTTTTGCTTGCGGAGTCTGCGATAGTTGCCGATTGCGTAGAAAAGGCTTTGAAGAAGCCGGTCTTGAGGATGGCATCCAATATGCAAAATAGCGATGAAGGCACCGTAGACGCAGCTGAACAACCAGCCGACGTAAAGGTCTCTGGATATAGCTGGTATGCGCTCGGGATACTTGTGCTGGTTTACATTCTCAACTTCGTAGACCGAAACATCATGTCGATTTTGGCAGAAGACATTAAAGCCGATCTCGGGATTGGGGATGCCGATCTGGGGTTTCTGTACGGGACGGCCTTTGGTGTATTTTATGCACTCTTTGGCATTCCTCTCGGCAAATTGGCCGATAGCTGGCACCGCATTCGGTTGATGACGATCGGTTTGGCTCTTTGGTCTGCGATGACCGCCTTATCCGGATTCGCCAAAAGCTTTACAACGTTAGGTGTTGCACGAATTGGCGTGGGCGTGGGCGAGGCGACAGCCAGCCCAGCCGCTTACTCGTTGATTTCTGATTGGTTTCCGAAGCGGATGCGGGCAACCGCGTTGGCCATCTATTCATCCGGGCTGTACCTTGGCGGTGGTATATCGCTGTTCATTGGCGGTTTGATCGTAGAGCGCTGGAACAACGCGTACCCCGGTGGCGGTCCGTTGGACTTAGTTGGCTGGCAGGCCGCGTTTTTGTCGGTGGGTATTCCGGGTCTGCTGCTGGCAGCTTTGGTGATCACATTGAAAGAGCCGATTCGCGGCCAAGCGGATGGCATCGTTTCTGAACCCGTTCGTGACCCGTTTCGAGGCTTTGTAAACGAGCTGTTCGCAGTCATTCCGCCGTTCACGGTTTTTCAGGCTGCGAAGCACGGCTCGCGAGCGTTGTTGATGAACATTCTTGGGGCATTGGCGATTGGCGGAGCCGCTTACGGTCTGATATTGCTCACTGGCAATGTTCCCCAGTGGATCGCGTTGGGCATTGGCTATTACGCGGTGTTCTCTTGGGCAACGACACTTCGTCGGCGCGACCCTCCAGCCTTTGCGCTGATCTGGGGCTCTCCGGCGTTTCTATGCACTATCCTCGGCTATGGTATGGTCGCCTTTGCAGCCTATGCGGTCAGCTTCTGGGCGGCACCTTATGCGATTCGGGTATTGGGCGAGTCGCCGAGCATCGTTGGCTGGTGGATCGGTGGCCCCGGGGCCTTAGGCGGGTTCCTGGGTGTGATCATTGGCGGCAAAGTGGCCGACATGCTTCGTGACCGGAACCCCTCTGGACGCTTGCTTGTGGTTTTGTTCGGGGTGTTGGCGCCTGTGATACCTTTGATCGTGGCGTTTACGACATCGACGGTATGGCTGTTCTATCTGCTGAACTTTGTGATCAGCCTGTTTGCGAGCTCTGCATTAGGGGCAGCTGCAGCGACGTCGCAGGATTTGGTTCTGCCGAGAATGCGGGGGACTGCAACGGCGACATTCTTCTTGTCGACGACGCTGGTTGGTCTGGCCCTTGGCCCGTATCTGGCGGGTCAGGTCTCGACGTTAACGGGAAGCCTGTCGACCGGTGTGTTGTCACTGTTGGTGGCCGCACCGATTGGCAGCATTCTTTTGATCGCCGCATATCGTCTTCTGCCAGGGGCTGAAGCGTCTGTAGTTGAACGGGCGCGGGCAGCTGGCGAAGCGATTTAGCCAAACCGCTGGGTCGTCAGCAGGATCGCGGATTGTTGTGTGACTAATGCCGTTCGTTTCCGGACCTTTGGAACAGCGTGAACTACGTCCAGAGGCTGCGGAGACCTGAGTGGCTTTAGGCCGTCTGTCGCGAGAGCGGAAAAAGTGATCCCTGGAATAGAGTGCGGCAGTACTTTCGGCTGAAGGAGCTTTGTGGGCCGTTTGGCAATATGTGTGGTCGCTTTGTCTGACAGAGCCGTAGCAATGTCGTAGTTCGCGGCAGCTGAACTACCGTGGGTGGCATAACTGCCGCGAAATGGCTCCGCGCTGAATATTGCTAGTTGGGCGGGGCATATCCGGCTTCGAGGGTACTCTGAGCAATTGCCGTAGTTCTCGTGGGCCTAGGTTGGACTGGAGGCCTTTCGTCGTTGGGGAATGGACGTTCTTTGGACTTTTATAGTTCAAACTTTGAGCGAGCGACCGACGAGATCGGGCTTGCTACAATTTAGCGACGCTGGCGGGAGGCAATAAAAAAGGGGCTGGATTTCTCCAGCCCCTTTTTAAGTTTTAATCGCTTATGCGAATTACATGCCAGAACCTGGTCCGTAAGTCACAGAAACACGACGGTTTTGAAGTTCACGAACACCGTCAGCAGTTGGCACAGGCAAGGAAGTCTCACCGAATGCTTCGCTCGAAATACGTGCAGCAGGAATACCCCGACCAGCAAGATATTCCGTAACAGCTGCGTTACGACGCTGTGAAAGACCTACGTTGTAGGCTTTCGCACCAGATGAGTCAGCGTGACCAGCAAGCATAACAGCGGCTGAGCCACAGTTAGCGTATGCAGATACAGCGCTGTTCAAAATGGTAGCCGCTTCCGGAGTAACATCGGACTGATCCCATTCGAAGAATACGATGTAAGGGCCTTTGTTACACTCGACTGCTGCCACGGGTGGTGGTGGCGGTGGCGGTGGAGGAGGCGGTGGTGGAGGAGGCGGTGGTGGCGGTGCCACAACTACCGGTTCAGGAGCACCACCGAAGTTGTAGGTAAGCGTGCCCAAAATAGAGTGTGTGCGCAACTTACCTTCAAGATCGCGGCCAACAGCATCTACGAGTGATATGCTTTCGGCGGTAAACATGCGGTAGCGCAGGCCAGCATCCCAGCTATCACTGATTGGCGCGCGAACACCTGCAAGAAGCTGCCAAGCCAATCCTGTGTCAGAGTCGTCAAAAGCTGTAGCGGGACCCGACGGGACTGCTACTGCCTGAAAGTCTGTGCGAGCAACGCCGATACCAGCTCCAGCGAAACCTTGAATGCCATCATCATCGCCAAAGTCGAACAGGCCGTTCAGCATAAAGCTGAGAACATTGACATCACCGGCAGCGTTAAAACGACCTGGATTTGTCAGGTTTGACCCTTGCTGCGGGATGCCTGAGGACCCGACGTCCAAAGCGCTGATATCCGCTTCGCGATAGCTAGCTTCGGTTTCCAACCGGAAGCTGCCGAAATCGTAGCCAACTATGCCACCGAAGTCGTAACCAGAGTCAGTATCGACACCCAGATCGTCTGTTCCATTGCTCACATCTAGCGTGATGTCTTCAACGACCATTGGGCCACCGTTGACCTCAACGTACCATTGACCATCGCGCGCAAGAGCTGGCGAAGCAAGGGCCGTTGAGGCCATCGCCATTCCTATGACGAGTTTCCGCATTATGTAGTTCCCCTTATATTAGCGAATTTAATCCACCGATTTGATGGTTTTCTAACTTTCCCTTGTAGGAGTCGCAAGCAATCAATGAAGCCAAACTGTTGCAATTATGCCGCTTTCTGGCTTCATAACTATAAAATCGCGTACAATCCTAGTCGGTTCGACACTCTAAATGGTCTTGTCGCGCAAATGTTCCAGTCACGTGACGCCAAATATACCCAGTGTCTTAAGGCCTTCGATCAATTCCGTAAAGGCTTGTCGCAATTCTATATCGGCGTTCGCGCCGGATTGGGGCGCTTGCGGGGCCTGTGCGGTTGTCCAGCTCGTTGTGTAATGCATTGGCTGATTGCTACCTGCGTCGAATACACGCAAACCGAATCGCGGCGGTATGAACTGCCACGTTCCTGCGTGGTAGACAGCCAAACTGTCGTCTTGTCCGGCCCATTCGCCTGTTGGTGCTGGCCCAACTAACCAAGTGTCGCCATCATCGGCTTGCGCTGGCGGAGCCGATAATATGCCACCGATCACAGGGTGAAGCAGGCAATCAATTTTTGCGAGCGCTTCGTTGATAAAGAACTCTTTCTGGGCCTGCCCGCTGAACAGAAAGGGTAGGCGGAATCGGCCTGAATTACTCATATTTTCGGTAGATTCAGTCATTTTTGGTCGTTCCTAATCTTGTTATTTCAGCTCTTTTCGACAACCATCATGACGGCGATATGGTCAGGAACAGAGGGTGCGATTTGGCGTGGCGGCCAATCTGCTGCACCCATATTGCTTGACCGGGAAATGGGTTCAGCATGGAGGACGTCAGAACAATTTGGGGTTCGTTTCGTACCCAAAGCTGGTTTGGCTGTCCGGTTGGCCCGATCCCGATGCAATATCGCTCAACTTCTTCGACCAAAGGAACATCAACCCCGTCTAACCATTCCCAAGCGCCGCGGGCGCGGCGGGTCCAAGAAACAACAATGCCGCCGTCGGTTTGTACTTTTGTCTTCGGGTGTACGGGAGCGATGGGCCTAAGCGAGGCGCCTCTATTTTCAACAACGGCGCTGACCGGGCTGTTATCGCCCCTTCCAATGGCCGCTATCGAAAGCGGATTCGTCCCACCAGACAAATGAGAGGGCAGGCGCGTTAGCGTATCGTCAAGGAACGTCACCAAGGTGCCAATTTCGTGAATTCCCACCGCTGCGTGTTCTGTCCCGCCTCTTCCTCGAAGGAGCCCTTGGAGCCTCCAAGTGTCGACATCCACTTGCGTCGCGTCGAGGTACTGAACGATCTCGTCACCGACGAGTATCCGCGCTCTTCCGTTTGCAATAATCTCGGTTGAGCTGGGAGGGAATTGCATATCCGGCGAATCTAGGTGGACTTCAAGCGCTGCGTTGCGGTCTAGGAAAAGCGCTTGGCCAGGTTGTCGCGAAGCAATTAGTCGACCTGATACGGGCTGTGTTCTGGCTGCTGTTGCGATCGGGATCAGTTCACTGTTTGCTTCGCTGAATAATGCCGCACCTGCCCAGTGTTGGTCCACGCTAGATGCCGCAGCATAAACGCGTGCTTCATCAGCTGTTCCTATTCCATCCCAAGGAAGCTCAAAAGCGCGTAGTGACGTCGGAGGGAACAAGACATCTTGTGGCTTGGAGGATGCGCCAGCTTCGCCCAGGAACGTATCAGAGAAATCGGGCCTCACCGGTTCTAGCTCCAACTCAACGCCGATTTCGCGCCATTCCCACGAAGTAATCAGCCACTTACCGTCAAAGCCCGGGACAGTAACCAGCTTCCCAGGACTGATTGCATCGCTGATCTCGGTTATGTTCCATCTAAGGACCACGCGCTTCGATGCTTGGCGCCGGGAAGCGGCATTGGCGATTCGGCGCGCTTCATCGGGTGTGGTCGCAGCGGGCAGTTCCAAGGTGCGTTCCGGTCCTGGGTTAGCGCGCCCGGTGGGTCGTTGAAGGCCCAGCTGATAGTCACGCTCCACATCATAATACCGAACGGCAATTGGTTCCGTCTTTTGCCGCTCTGTCCGATTCAGAGCCTGACCGCCAAGATTGATCGCGCCATTGCCATCCATGCTTGCCACAGGCGCGGGAAGTTTGGGTGCGGCCTGTTCAAATTGGGGGGCATTCTGAACGGTCAGGCTTGCCTTGCCTGCATCCACAGCTAGCGGCACCGCATTGTCGATCAGATCCAGCGCACCGATCAGGCTGCCGCCGGAGTTGGTGAAGCCGCGTATGCCGCGAAGTGTAGCCTGGGTATGGTCGTTGCCGGACGAGGAATTGACAATATCGGTTAATGTGAATGGCTGAGTGTCTGCGAAGATTTCAAAGCTAAGGGCCGGAATGCGATTGCCGAAATCGGCCAAGGCGAGATCTTCAAAGACAACATAGGCTGTCCCGCGAAATGCGGGGGCATGCGCTCCTTCAGCTGCTGAAATTAAGGGGTCAGGGATCTGGTCGCCATATCCTTGGTGTATCCTGAACAGGCCAGGTGATTTCAGATCACCGCTTGCACCGCGCAACAAATTTCCGTTGGCCCAAATACGGCCGATGCCGTGGATAGGTCTGCTCGACAACGAAACTGCAAACGAGGTTGAGTAATTATACGTCGTGACACTGGGCCTGCCCTTACCACCGCTTCTCTCGCTAGTTTCAACCAGGTCAGTTGCCCATATGATGCTGCCAACGCTCCGCATCGTGCCGAATTGCTGAGCTATTGGGGAGCCATAACTGGAAGTCGACACGGCAAGTTCTTCCAGCCTGGGGCCAGAACGAGAATCTGAGCCAAGAATTTGACTATCCAATGTCCGTCCCAGCAGCCCGCCAATAGCGCCGCCAATCGGCCCGCCTATCGCCGTGCCTACTGCGGTCAGTGCTAAAGTAGCCATATGTCAGTCCTGTCTAGAAAGCCGGAAATTATAATGAGAAGGCCAAGGCAAGGGCCCATGTGAAATCACCACTTTGCCCAGCCCTGCATGAGCATGGACGAAGGATGTAGCGCTGGAGGCGATCACAAAATGGAGCTGAGCTGGCCCCGGGATTGTCGAGACAATATCCCCCCTTTGAACCGGTCCATCGCAAACATCCCAACCAAGCTGCTCCGCTACCGCCTGCACAGATGTGTGTTCGGCGTTTCTAAGCCGGTAAGGGGGAATTATTGGAAGCCTATGTCCTGATTTGGCCAAAGCATGGAGCACGAGGCCCACACAGTCTAAACCGAAACGGGGGTCGCGGCCGTGCAACCTGAACACGGCACCCTCGCATTCCTCTGCTGCCTTTGCCACGGCATCAGCGCGAGTGTTCAAGGCGTTGTCGGCCCGCGGACCAACAAGTCGTTGCCGGGTAAAAAGGGCTCAGCTTGAAAGTTGATAGCGTTCGCGAATCTGGTGCCACATGTGTCCAAGCGGTGATCGCAGCCTTCCAGCAGTTCCACAGTGACACCTCCCGCAATAGCAGGCGGCAAAGTGTCAGCCAGAATCAAATTGTTGTTCTGGATGCCCATAACCAATGTTCTTTGCCCTGCAGCTGGTCCATCAAGCCATCGCAATCGCCCTCCAACGAAGGCTTCCGCCGGACCTATGGTAATCGTGACAGCGTTCAGACTGCGATCAACATCGGTGACGGAACCCAAATGCGTGAAAAGCGAAGCTGACAAACCACACCCTGGGCCGCAAAATTGAGCGCGACATGTAGGGCTGGTGCGCGGAATAATATCCTTAGCCAATTCAGCCTTGGTTGACCGCAGATCTGCGCTGAAATGCCCATCCAGCGTCGATACTTGCCCGATAGAGCCAAAATATAACGGCATTGGGTTAAGCTCGCTCCAATCAACTGCACCGACTTCAATTCTGGCATAGTCGAATCGCCCAATTCTGAGATCGCTATCGCTAATCGTGTCATGCGACAGCACCCCGGTCATTTCGGCGCTATCATCAGATAAGTCCGACGTTTTCCGAATAGCGCTGGGGAGCATACCCGGGGCCGCACGATGATTGATACCACCGAACCATAAATCGCGGTCATGCGATGTGAAACCCAACGTCACACCATCACGCCGGAAAACGCGCCAGTAGGTAGCGACCCCTTCTAGTTCGGATGCAAAAAAGACTGTGCTCACAGGTCTTCTCTAATTTCTATCAAAGGCACCGAGGGCGCTTCGCCTGCCGCAAAATGACTGCTTACGATATCCAATCTGTCTTCCAGAAACCGTACCGGGACATCAAACAAGAAACCGGCAGTGACCGTAGCACCTGCGGGTGGTGCACTATCCAGCAAGACGCGGCCACCTGTCTGGTAGCTCCAATCCGATATCTCGGCGCCATCTACAGCGATCCGCAAGCTGCCAAGCCTTGGCCGCGTGATGTTACGCTTCTGCGGTTCTGGTTGGTCGCCATAGGACTTACTCAGCTGAAACGTCGCATTTGTGCCATTCCCTTGGCCGATGGGTTGGTCCAACGCCGTCGGGGTGTCAGTCATTCTGTTCGAGCTGTAATCGAACGGATCTGTTATTCTGAACCCTTTTGCTGGACCGCGCCTCGCACGGAAAAAGTCGATCAGTGTTTTCAACTCGGCTTCTGATCGAATTCCGGGGCCAACATCGAAGTGTAGCCGGGCATCAGCCCACAAAGAATTACGCCGTTCATGGCCCGATGATGTTACTGCAACTGAGGTCGAGAATTCTGGGCTGACCCCGGTATTGCGCCCTAATGGCAGCGGATAAAGAACATCATCAAAGGCTTGCATTGTTTCATCCTGTGTTGGGGGAAGCCGCGTATAGCCATCGCGTGCGATTTGTGGTTGTGCCCAAACGTATCGGCTGATGATCCCACGCTCGGCAGCTTCATCAAGCCCGGCATCAATCCGGGTCCAATAGAGGTCGGCATCCTCCGGATTCAGCACAAAACCCGATAAATAGTCTTGCCGGTCAATCGGATAGCCAAGGCGTTCATTGAAAGAATGGTATGCCTGCCGGCGGAGCCCGTCCGCACCGTCAGTCAGCCAGTCGTAATCTTCGAGCTGCAGCCGATCAAATGTGGGCCATGCCCAGCCAACGGGCACATTTGCTCGGGCCAATTCAGGCATTTCAGGATCGAGGATAGTCGGGGTAAAGGCGAGGAGTGACACTTCTACAGCGCCCCGCGCAATGTGTTGGACCGCCCCGGCCAGGTCAATTGTTGACTGGGCAAGTACCGCCCCTGCTTGATCGAGAAGAGCCTTTTGCGCGGCATCAAGCGGCTGCTTCATTGACTCGATAATGGGCGGTTTGCCGCCGAACTGCGCGGCAGCGGACTGATCATACAGGCAGGGCTTCGCATCCGGCGTGATCCACCACCATGGTTCTCCGATCTGAAACCTTAGCGGTAATCCTGCCGATTTCTGCAATAGCGTGAACCGCATGGCCACCCTTTGAAGCCAACGCATCGCTGCGCTATTGGCCGGCGATAAGAGGGCGGATGGAGGGTCCCATCCGGTTCTGCCTGCTTCCCCGTCAAAAGCGAGTTGTTGCCATTCTGGTGGGCAGTGCGCCGCAAAAACTTCGTAAGATAGCGAGAGGATAACCTCAAATCCTGCAGCCTTTGCCGCATTCAGAAATGAATTGTGCCACCGTGTTGCGGAAACGGCCAATTTGCCGCCGGGTTGAACCAACAACGTACCACTCTCGTTCACCAGTTGGAAAAAATGGCTCATTCCGACATAGTGCAGCAAGGTATCGCGGTAACCCAATGCCACCGCTTCTCTAATCAAGCGTGTTGGTGTTTGGTTATAGGCATCATCATAGGCCGTTGCCATGCGCTCACCATGCGGTGGCAATATGACATTACCGATTTCAAGCAGAGGCAGATGCCCCTCGCAGGAAATCTGGCTGATCTCGGCATGGGCTGTGATCGGGTGCTGCAATAGCTCGCTACTGCTGGCGACAAAGCCGACTGGCACAAACGAGATAAACATCCGGTCAATGTCGCTTACATGGACCGGCTGGCCAGGCAGAGAAAACCCAGCTTCTAATTTCGAAAACGGCAGCACAATATCGGCATCAGTCGGCGATCCGGTTGCATAGTTCCACAGCCGGACATACCAGGTCGCGGGGGCACCGGCCGCATCCCGACCTTCGATTGTCAAAGTCGGCCCGTTCGGTTCATCCAACGGTATCAAGCCCGACGATTTCCAGTGGAAGCGCAGTGTGTTCCGTGAATAGTCGCGGTGGGTTTCATACTTCAGCAAGGGATGGCTGAGAGTGTCCTCGCTCGACCAGATCAACCCTGCCAGATCACCTTCTGTGTAGAATTCGCAATCGACCCGTATCGAGTCAGGGGATTCCGCGGTGACCGAACTCATCATTGGCCGGGGGAAATTGACGGTCCAAAAACGGGGGTCAAAGCGCTGGATGTAGTCGCTATCTTGCCCATAGCGTGACTGGGCGAGCCAAAAAGCCATGCGGGTTCCTAACCAGTTTTAAAATAAGAGATGTTCAGATCGCGAGCGTGCGGCGGATCGCGCTGGCCACTTGGCGCGAAGACCGCTGCATCGCTGCTGGCGCAGATGCGCCGCGTGGTGCGTTCAGCTGTATGGCTACTTTGACGTCTCTGGCACCGCCCGATCCGGCGGCATTTGCTTCGACCCGGCCTGCACTTGTGGGAATGAATAATTCAGGCCCGCGTTCACCAACAACATATCCGCGCCCTGGCGATACCGGACCGCCGGTTGCCCTTCCCGGCAAACCAAATAACGCGCCGACCGACCCGATGAGCCCGCCCAATCCGGATGGACTGCTGCTGCCAGCGCCGCCAAAAATCTGGTCCAAACCCAATTGGAGGGCTTCCGATGCTATCTGGTCGAAAGCCTGCGAGGCAGCTCTTTTTAGATCATCGAACCCTAAATTGCCTTGCCGGATTGCGGAGACCAACCCTTTTTCAAGAGCCGCACCCGCCCGCCCAAAGCCATCGACCAAATTGGTATCGACACCGGCTTTCATCGTTGCAATGTCGGCTTCAAAACCGCTCGTGCTTGCTCTGACATCAATTATCAGCTCATCAATTTCAGCATCCATTCTGATCTATCTCCATCAGACTATTGAGTTCAGAGCGCGACATGGTCGGGGGTGCCGCTGTGCTCTCTCCCAGGGAAACGGCCAATTCTATGGGTGTTGCCTGCCAAAAATCATGGGGTTTCCAACCGAGTGCCTGGGCCGCGTGCCCGGCAAGGGATCGCGCGGCGTGCGCGAAACTTTGCGTCATTGTGTACCTTTGAGAATTTGTGCCAATATTGCGCGTAACGGGTCAGCACAGCGCGTCAGGCCGATGGCTATGATCGCGTTTTCGACGTCATTGCGAGAGTATGATTCTTGATCGTCGAGGCAGTGCCAGAACAGCGCCGACAACTCGCCTAGTTTAAGCTGCCCGTTTGCTGCCCGTTCAACCATGGCCAATAGCGGCCCAAGCTCATCTTCCGCCGCAATCAGTGCCGAGAATGTCGGTCGGAGCAACTTGTCTTGGCCGCCGATGGTGAGCATTGCCTCACCGCGGAGCGAGTTGGCAGTCTGGTTCATACCGGTAACACTGCGCCTGAGCTTTCCAGCTGGAGCGTGTAGTTGCGCTCTCCATTGAAATCTCCGGCATAATCCAGCCGTTGGACGAGGAACCGGCCGACGAGCTTCTCCCCGTCTTCAAATGACAATTCATAATCATCAATCGTGCCAGCCAAGGCGTGCGAGCGGATCAGTGTTTCGGCATTGCTGCCAAGAAATATACCGCTTGCGCTTACTGATACTGAGCGGGTTCCGGCGCCGGACAACAGATCCCGCCAACCGCCAGATTCCTTGTGGGTCACGACCACCGTGTCCCCGTTGATAGACATCTGCGTGGTGCGCAAACCTGCGACGGTTTCGTAAGATGGGGGCTGTGCCCCATCGCCAATTTTCAGCAGGAACGCGGAACCTTTTTGTGCAGTCATATTGGTTACTCCGGTGAGTTTTGAAGAATGCGGAAGCTGTATTCCAGCAGGATGTTGAGCTGATTTCGGCGTTGCCGCGCCGACCGGGCCCGTAGGAAACGGGTATTGATCACGGAAAACCCATCCTGCCCCTTGGGGAAGGTGGCTATGCGTTTCTCAATCAGGCTCACCAATCGGCCGTCATCGGCAGTATCATCGCCGCGTGTCTGCAACTGCAAAGCCAGCCGGACCTCGCGGCCATTGCGGGTTTTGGTGCTCCAATCGGTGGAGGCTGTGGCCGCAATGGTGACGAAGGGCGGGCTTGCGCTAACGGGAACTTCTTCGGTGAAGCTATTTATGCGTTCTGAGAGCTCGGACGCGGACGTGAGCCACGATAGCAAGGCGGTGCGGAGGATATCTTCCATAATTTCAGCCTTTGCGGGATGAACCAAACAGCGGCCAAAGCTGTTCTGGCCTGTGCCAATGCGAGATTGATCGGTTGTTACGTGCGGCGCGATCTGTGATTTGCGCTTTGACCAAGCGGGTGGCCTTGGCGATCAACCGGGCACCGAGACGGTTCGTTTGTTTGGCCAGTTTAGCTTGGATCATATGATCCGCATCCGCCGCCAAGGTCGCCATAGCGCGGTTACGGCAGCGGGCGGCTGAGCGGCACCGCCATCGTCGCGTTCGCGATATTGATGCGCCGCCAGCCGGATAATGCCCTGACGCAGACCATCAGGAAGCGATCCCCACCCAGGCGCCAGTCCAGCGGCGAACCGGACTGCCATTCTTCCCGCGGCGCCCGGCCGGTTGACGCGGACTAACCCGCTCCCGTCTGGCGATATATCCACTTCATAGGCATCTACCGGCAAGACCAACCGAGCACCGTCGGAAAGGATGCCTTCAACACCCGTGATGGCGTGGACTGGCCGGGTGGCCAGCGTCTGCCAATCCGGTGTAGCGGCAATGATCTCCTCGCAGGTTGCGGCGAGGGGCATCACCCCGGTAAATGCTTCACAAATATCAAGTGCAGCCCGGATCAGGCGCACTAACGCCTCATCCTCATGCGTTGTCTGGATGGCGAGCCAATGTTTCAGCTCGCTCAAAGCGGCCCCGCCAAGCTCGGCAGGGGCAAGGATAGCCCGTTTCATGGCGGTCTCCCGGTTTAGTAGGGTGCGCCCACGCCGCCAGCATAGGGAGGAGGATGCAGCAGCGTGGGCGCGGGGACCGGCAAAGGAGAAGGGGGCTCGACTCTGCCGGGGACTGGTCAGGATGTGGCCTGGCAATACAGCCAGACCAGCGGCTGTTAGAGCTCGATCTTCAGCAGTTTGATCGCGGCACTATCCAACACGCCGCCGCCGACACGCTTGGTCGCATAGAAGTGGACAAACGGTTTGTTGGTGAACGGGTCGCGCAAGATTTGTGTCGCGCTGCGTTCCGCGATCAGATAGCCGTTCCGGAAATTGCCAAAGGCGATCGGGTAGGTGCCAGTTGCAATATCGGGCATATCTTCTGCCTCCACCACCGGATAACCGAGCAAGCGGTCGGGCTGCCCTTCCACCATTCCAGGTTGCCACAAGAATGCGCCATCAGCGGTTTTCAGCTTGCGAACCTCTGCCAGTGTGGCGGAATTCATCACAAAGCTGGCGCCTTGGCGGTGCCCCGATTTGAGCGTGTGAACCAGATCAATCAGCCGCGATTCCGGTTCGCTGCCAAAGCCTGCACTGTCGCCTGATCCGATATATTGCAGCGCGCCGAATGCACGAACATCATCTTCTGCAGTTGCTACCGCGCCAGACAGAAAGCCAGCAGGTTGGTCCGAACCCGACCCGTTGATAAATGCGGTTCCTTCAGCGCGGGCGAATTCCATTGCGATCTCGCTGGCGAGCCAGCTTTCCAGATCGAAACCGGCATCGTCCAGCATTGCCTGACTGGCCGCTGGATTGGCGTAGAGTTCGCCAGTGGGCGGGGTGATCTCTGCAAATTGGGGCGTGTCGGTTTCAGGGCGCGCAGCAGCTTCGCTAACCCAGCCGCTGGCGGTACCGCCGGTGGACACTAGCTTGCGATATCCCGCCGAGCCTGTTTGTACGACTTGCGCAATGGCACGGATCGGGCTGATTTCTGTCAGTTCGCGGGCGATAACGGCATCAATCTGGCGGGGCACCGCATAGCCGCCATCAGAGGGCGTCTGGCCAGAAATCGATTTGAGTTCGGTTTCACGGCCGTGACGCAAATAGCCGTCGATGAAGCCCTTCACCTCTGCGGCGCCGGAATCGGTGCCCAAAGCAGGCCGGGCAGCTGCCTTGGATACTTTATCGAGCCGGGCTTTTACCTCGTCAACATCCGAGCGAAGGGCTGCAACATCGCTTTCCGTTTTGTCTTGCCGCGCAACAATGTCGAAGCTGGATTCGAGTTGATCATCGGCGGTCGGGTTCGGGGTTTTGGATACAATTGTATTCATCAAGGAAGTACCTTTTCAGTGGGGGTAGGGTGGGGGAGAGTGCACTTGGTGCGCGAGAAACTAAGCGATCAGATGAACGCGTGCGCCGTATTGAAGGGGGTGTGTGACGAGGCTGACTTCGAACAAATCCACCTGTTTCAATAAGCGGTTGCCCGACAGTGTTTGATAGTGCCGGGCGCGATAGCCGAAGGACAAGCCGCTGATTTGCCGTGCCGCCAGCATTGTCGCGGCACGCCCTTGCGGATTGTCGATCTGGGCGATGACCCGCAATCCGGTGTCATCTTCTGCAATCGCGGTGACATCTCCGATTGGTTGGTCAGGCCGGTGCTGCCAAAATAATGGCAGCGGCGTTGTACGTTCAGCGAGTGTAGCAGCGAAGGCACCCGGGGCGATCGTGTCACCTGCCGCATCAGCAACGCCGAACAGGGCGGCATAGCCCGCGAATTTCAACGTAAGATCTCCGGCAGCCCAAGTCGGACTGCAATACCGATCAGCAATAAAGCCAAAATGCCTCGGACGATCCAGGCGATTGCTGCCTTGGACGCGCTGGCTTTGGCGTCACGCCACGCTTGCAGCAATTCGCGCAGCTCATCGATATCATCCTGGGCATTCTCGTCGGATAGGCCGAGCCGTTGCATGGCCCGTTCTGCGCCCAGTTCGGTCGCCTCTTCTATGACTGCACGAAGCGTAACCAATTCCCCGCCTTCTGCGGCAGCTTGGGAGACTAGGCCGGCCAGCATATCTTGGCGGTTCATTGTGAAACTCCTTCCAATATTGACCCGGCAGGCAGCCCAAGCATGGCCCGTTTCTCTTCGGTACTCAGGAAGTCCGCGCCGGACACTTGCGACCATAGGCGTTCGCGATCTTCCGAGAGGGCAGCCACCTGATCCAAGTCGACCGCCAGCGTGGCACCATCAAACCAAGGCATAAGGCCCTGCTGCAGCCCGGCCAAAATCTTGCGTGACAGAGGTAGTAAGGTCAGGCGCCACAATGCCCGATTGGCTTCTTTATAATTGGCATAAGTGTTGTCTCCCGGCAGACCCAGGAGCATGGGCGGAACACCCAGTGCCAGCGCAATATCACGCGCCGCCGCGCTTTTCAGGGTGGCGAAATCCATGTCGGCGGGGCTCATCGACATGGCTTTCCAGTCCAGGCCGCCCTCCAGTAAAAGCGGGCGGCCAGCATTGTTTTGGCCTGAATACGCCGTCCTGAGCTCTGCCTTCAGCCGGTCAAATTGCTCCGTAGTCAGACCGCTGCCTTCGCCTGCATCATAGACAAGCGCGCCAGACGGCCGTGCCGCATTTTCCAACAAAGCCCGGTTCCAATCACTGGCGGCATTGTGGATGGCAACGGCTTGCTCTGCCGAGGCCAAGCTGCCCGCCCCGTAATGATCATCGGTGGGGTGCAGGCTCTTAATATGGATCAGATTGGGCCAGCCATTCTCATCCTCTAGCGGGATAGTCAGCGTCCGGCCCGACAAGCGATATGAGTAGGCAGTTGGCCAACCATCATCACCTGCCACAACTGAAACCCGTTCCGGCCGAAGGGCAAACAGTTCCACTGGCTGGCCTGCTGCGTCTTTCATAATCTGGATGTAGCCATTGCCGTGAAGCAGCAAGTGCAAGGCCAGCGTTTCGAGCAAAGACTGGCCGGCGCTGGAATGGCTCACCAGATCATGCAGTTTGGGATCACTGGTTGATACAGGCGCGCTCCCGACCCCCTCGGCGACGATTCTGGCGGCCCTTTGTGCAACAGGGTTCTCTATAAAACTGCGCTGAACCGCATTGCCGTAATCAAAAGGAGCGCGCGCGCTGCCGCCATCAAATGCGGTTGCCCATGGCGAGATAAAGCCACGCGCAAGAGGCACGCGGTTGTCGCCCCCGCCTTTGAAGGCAGAAGCGATATTAGATAGGAGGGACATAGAATTCCTCTCAGATTTCAATGAAAGAGTCGGTTTCAGACTGCCTTTGGAGCGTTATCCCCAAGAACAGAACAAATCAGGCCCAACGGTCTTGCGTAGAGGCTCATTTTAGCAAAAGGTACGAATCGGTAGTCGTCCTACCGTCTTTTTTCCGGAACCGTGCGTCTCTGATAGCCGGCGGAGGCAATTGGGCCATCCGGAGAGCGGGCTGAAACCCGTCAAAAGAAAGGCGGTAGCTTATGAAGCACGTACATGTACGTGCTTATAGGCGCTGGCGGTTCGGCCGGGAGGAGCGTGTCTGCGCTCACTCCCGTCGCTGGCCTAACCAGTTGTCGTTTTCATTTTAACCTAGACTGAGCGGTAGGGCGACTACCACTCACCCAGTTGGTTTTATCCAACTTGGACTTATGCAATTTGCATAACAAAACTGAAGTTGCAAAAAATTTTGTGTGGAAAATCACTAAGCTCCTAAATTAAAGCGATTTAATTCTTGGCCTCGCGCTCTGCCCGAGCATAAGCTCGTGCAATGCCCAAACCAGTGCATCGGCGCGGTCGGGGCTGCGGCCAGGCCCTTCATATTTGCCGCCCGCCATCAGGCCGCATAATTGATCTTCCAATTGCGGAAACATCGCCGCGTGATGGACGCGGCCCGCTTCGTATAAAGCCGCGATTGGCTCTGCGCGGGTGACTTTGCCCCGGCTGGCATGGACAAGCCTAACCGGAAGCGAAATCTCCGCTGCACGCAATACACTGCCGACCATCGCACCGCCCTGATTGGCTTCCGCGATGACCCGATCAGCGGACCAAGTCTTGGCTGCTTCAGCCACTGCGCGGGCCCATTGTTCCGGAGAGGATTTGCCGACCGAACAATCTGCCAGGACAGCAGCTGTCCCATCCTCTAACTGCGCGGCGACGATAATTCCGCATTCATCGCCCGTGGCGCTGACAGGTGGATCGACGCCGACAACGATACGGACTGGTTTCTCTGCAGGGCGGCGCGCACGGCTGCTTTCCAGCAGGGTTCTGGACCATAAAGCACCTTCTGCGTCTTTTAATATCGTGCCCTCTAACTCTTGGCGCCCGAGCGAAGTGCCCGAATATGTCTGCTGCATTGCGGCCACGAACCGGACGGGCAAATTGGCTGCGTTGTCATATGTCGTTCCGCGCGTCAGGATGGTTTCACGGTCGTCAACTTGGCCGAGCAGGATTCGCATCAGAGCGACGGCGCGCGGTGTGGTTGTGGCCAAGGTCTGCGGCAGTTTACCGATCCTCAACCCCATCATCAGATTATCCCATGCGTTGATACTGCGCCCATTCGCGCTGTCCCATTTGGCAATCTCATCACACCATGCGTGGCTGTGCTGGGGTCCGCGCAAGCTGTCGGGCTCTGCTGCCGAATAGAGCATCGCTTGTGCGCCATTGGGCCAGCTTAGGCGCCGCAAAGAAGATTCATATTTGGGCCGGTAAGCAGGCGGCGAGATCGCCAAAATTCCGCTTTCCCCCTCGACCATCACCGCCCTTACTTCGGCGAGCGATGCGCCGACCAAAGCAATGCGTGCCTCCGGCTGATGCACGGCAATATGCCGTACCCATTCAGCACCCGCCCGCGTTTTGCCAAAACCCCGGCCAGCGCAGATCAGCCAGATCCGCCAGCGGGCGGCAGGTGCCAATTGTTCTGGCCTCGCCCATATGTCCCAGAGAAACTGCAATTGTGCGCGTTCTGGTTCGTTTAGTTCAGTGTAAAGGCGCCGTCGTCCCTCGTCACCCAGCTCCCTGAACCAAGCCGCTATGCCGTCAGTCAATCTTACTGCCTTGAGTAAGCACGGATGCGTTTTTTCGCCCATCCCCGCCTGCTTCTTCACGGCGACGCATGGCGGCGATTTTGGCATTGATAGAAGCGAGGACATCGGCTTCGCTGCCCGCTCCTTCCTGTGCCATTGCACGGGCGATCGTATCTTTATGCATCGCTAACAGGCGCAGTGCGTTGGCAATGTCGAATTTCGGATCATCCTTCGCTGTTCCGTTGCGCAAACGGTGCAGGGTTTCCATTTCCAGATGAGCGTACCCTTCCATCAGCGCAATGCGCCAAGCGCTGGCGAAATCAGGTTCTTCCCGGCGCACCTTGTAAGCTCGGCTGGGGTTTACGTTGGCCCGGCGTGCAGCCTCCGATACATTTGAGGTTTCCGCCAGTGAATCGAGAAATAATGTGCGCCAGTGGCGTGTGAGGTTAGGTTTTTCTCCGGCTTTGAAGGCTGGATTGATTTTCGTAGGTTTAGCGCGCCGTTTGCCGCTGCTGCTGGTCATAATATCGGGACACTCCGCCAAATGACATTCTGAACGCAAACGGGCAGCCCCTCAAAGCTGTGAGAGAGCTGCCCGTTTTCTGATTCGGTCTATCGCGATGTTCTGGTTCTCTAACCAAAGAGCGTGACAATGTCAATGAAAAAGTACCAAATAGGTTATTATTATCCTATTGCCTCTCAACTGCCGCTGGCCTAGTTGCCGCGTTCTCACGGCGGTGTGTAAGGTAAAGCCCAATGAATTTGCTACGCGGTTTGTATGATTGGACGATGGACAAGGCGGCGCACCCGCAAGCGGTGTGGTGGCTGGCGTTCTTCTGCTTTATCGAATCCAGCTTCTTTCCGATTCCGCCGCATCCATTGCTAGGGCTGATGTGCCTGGCTGAACCGAAGAAGGCCCTGCGCTTTGCAGCTATCGCCACAGCGTCTTCGGTGGCGGGGGCCCTGCTTGGCTATGCGATTGGTTGGGGGCTGTATGATACGATCGGCGGATGGCTGATCGGCGTGTTGGGTCTGAGCGAGAGCTTCCCTGTCGCGGCCTGCACTCTCCGCGAATACGGGGCAGAGGCTGTGATCTTGGCCGCTTCAACGCCTGTCCCCTTCAAATTGTTGACGATCACCGCCGGCTTCATCGAGATGGACTTGGCCACCTTTATCTTCGCCAGCATCGTCGGCCGCTCCATCATCTTTATGACGGTCGGCATTTTGTTTCAGCTGTTCGGTGCGCCGATCAAGCGGATTATCGACGAATATCTCGGACTGGTCACCGCCGCCTTTGTAATATTGGTCGTGGGCGGTTTCTTGGCGCTCGCCTTTCTCAGCGGCGGTACGGAAGAAACCGTTGATCAATGCGAATTGGAAGCCAGCCAGCTTCAGACCGTCTAATCGGGAATTGCGGTGCCTCGCCGTAGCGAGGCCACCGGATCAAATGATGCCGGTGGCTTTCCCGGCACGCTCAAACATTCCCAAAACTGTTTGCACTTCTTCCTCTGTGTGTTCCGCACAGAGCGAGCACCGCAGAAGTGTCATGTTGGCAGGCGTCGCTGGCGGCCGCGCCAAGTTGACATACAACCCTTCTTTCAGGAGCGCCTCCCACATCATCGCACCTTTCTGCAGGTCAGGCATGATAACCGCGATGATGGCACTTTCAGGTGTGTCTGTACCCAGCTGGAAGCCCAAAGATTTTAGCCCCGCGTGAAGGTTCTTTGAATTTTCCCAAAGATGCGCGCGCTTGTTTGAACCGTGCATCAGCTTGCGGATCGATGTGGCGGCAGTCGCCACCACGCTTGGCGGCAATGACGCGGTAAACACGTATGGCCGGCATACATACCGCATCACGTCAAACTTCGGATGGTTGGACACGCAGAAGCCGCCCACTGTCCCGACGCTCTTAGAGAAAGTCCCGATGATGAAATCGCAATCATCGATAATCCCCGCTGCTTCACAAACGCCGCGGCCATTCTCGCCGATAAAGCCCATGGAATGCGCTTCATCTACCAGCACCATCGCGCCATTTTCTTTCGCGATCCGTACCATTTCCTTGAGCGGCGCCACATCCCCCAGCATCGAGTAAACGCCTTCAAGAATTACCAGCTTTCCGGCGCCTTCCGGAACACGCTTCAGCCGTTTTTCCATCGCTTCGATATCATTGTGCTTGAAGGGTACAGCTTCTGCCTTACCCATCGCACAGCCATCCCAAATGCTGGCATGGCTATCGATATCGAGAATGATGTAATCGCCTTTTCCAGCGATCGTAGAAATGATCCCCAAATTGGCTTGATAGCCGGTTGAGAAGACCATCGCATGGTCCATGTCATAAAATTCTTTGAGTGCGTCTTCGCACTCCTTGTGGCCTTGATAGGTGCCGTTGAGAACGCGGCTGCCCGTGGTCCCGGTACCAAATTCAGTCAGCGCTTCTTTGCCCGCCTCAATCACATCCGGGTCAAAGGTCATGCCCATGTAATTATACGTCCCGAGCAAAATAGTGTCCCGCCCGTTACAAATTGCGCGAGTGGGGGAGAGCACTTTCTCCATCACCAAATTGAAGGGATCTTCCACACCGCTTGCCAGAATGCCATCTCGCATCGCGATGAAATCATCGAACTTGCTGAACAGATCGCCTTGGTTGGCGCCGCCAGCCTCTATATCGGATTGTGCGTTCATAATCAGTCCTGAAGCTTCGTGACGGCATCGACCAGCAGGCCGTAGGTCTCGATCTCAGCTTGCTGGTTCATAGTGATAATAATGTCGAATTCGTCCTCGATCTCGGCCACGAAATCCATCACAGTTAAACTGTCAAATTCGAGATCATTCACGAATGTGGTAGCGTCTGTCAGCTCGACACCCTTTTTGTTGAAGGGTGCGATCAGGTCGCGAATTTTACTATCGACTTCAGCGCGATCCATCGGGGCAATTCCAATCTAAATCTAAACCAGCAGCGTCCAAACGATTATCCGGCGCCGCATCCATCAGGGTGAAAAGCGGTTACAACCCCTGCTTGTCAAGCGATAGCGCCAATGGCAAGCCAGTGCACGCATAATTGCAGGGTGCAGTGTGTTGGGGGCAAGGGGAAAGCATGACCGACGAAGCGAAAATCAATCAATCGGCGGATGGTTCCACGCCAGACAAAGTAACTGCGGCCCAAGCAGCTACGGCCCAAGCAACCACAATCGTAACATCGCCCAAAGCCCCGATCTATTCGGCTAACGCGATCCATATGATCCGAACTGCGCAGTTAAACACCTTAACTTTGTCGCAGATGGCGGATCAAAAAGCGTCCATATTGATGGGGGCAACTTTTCTGGTGTTTTCTTTGTCAATCAGCCGGTCCCTTGCTGGTGACGTCCCGCCATCCCTGTTGCTACTGGCTGTCTTTTCGTTCCTCAGTTCCCTTTGCGCGGTCATGGCGGTGCTCCCTTCCGTGAAGAAGGCTGATCCGACGCATACCAACACCAATCGCTTGTTTTTCGGGCATTTTGCCACGTTGGACGAGGATGAGTGGATTGAATCAGTGCTCGACGATATGCGCGCCGATGAAACCGTTTTCCGCACGATGATGCATGATATTTATCAAAACGGGCAGGTGCTGGCCCAACGGAAATACAAATTTCTGGCGCTGGCTTACCGCATATTCATTGGCGGCCTTCTGATCACCTTGGTTGCGTTTGGGGTAGAAGCGCTTGCACCTTAATCGCCCAACATCTTTTTGACTGCTGCCATGAAAGGAGAAATCGACACAGGCTTGCTTAGATAGCCTTCTGCACCGGCATCCCGGATCCGTTCCTCATCGCCTTTACCGGCATAGGCAGTAACTGCCAAAATTGGCGCGTCGGCCAAACTTTGATCTTGTTTGAATGCAGAGATCAGGTCCAGGCCCGAGATATTGGGCAGTTGAATATCCATAATAACCAAATCCGGTGCAAAGGCGCGCGCGGCATTTACCGCTAGCTCTCCATCGGCCACCGGTTCGGTTTCGTAGCCATTGGCTTTCAGGACATCGCAGAACAATTTGCGGTTAAGGTCGTTATCCTCGACAACCAGTATTCTCTTTGGCATTGGCTCACTCATTCTTGGCAAGGCTGAATAACGTCTTGGGCCTGCTACATCTGTCCCATATGCTGGGTTTAGGAAACTGACAATTATCACACATGACGAATCTCCTGAGCGCTTAACTCCAGAGACACTGGCCCTTGCATTGCTGGGCTGGATCTTGGGAGATGAAAACCGCGCTGACAGACTGTTGTCGCTCACCGGCCTCACGCCTGATATTCTGCGGGAGCGTTTGGACGATCGAAGCGTTCTGGCTGCTGTGCTTGAATTTTTGTTGGCGCACGAACCCGATTTGACCAAGGCCGCCGACGATCTGCAAATCAAGCCGGAGGCGATTGTCTCCGCCCATCAACAACTGACAAGCTCGGTTTAGTGTAAGAGAATTTGTTGTGACCAAACCCCTATTGATTTCCGACTGCGACGAAGTGTTGCTGTATATGGTGGCACCGTTTCGCGACTGGCTCGCGGAAGGCCAGGGCGTTACCTTCAAAATGGAAGGCAATAACTTTGCCAATGCAATGCGCTGGACGGATAGCGGTGAGGTTGTCAGGGAGAAAGATATCTGGCGGCTGCTAGGGGGCTTCTTCGATACAGAAATGCACCGGCAAAACCCGATCGCCGGAGCGATCGAGAGCATCAACACCATCGCAGAAAATGCTGATGTCGTTATTCTGACAAACCTGACGGATGAACGCCAGGCGATGCGAACAGAGCAACTGGCCAAGCACGGGCTGCACGCGCGGGTGTTCACCAATCAAGGTCCCAAAGGCCCCGCTTTGGCCCGGATTGTTGAGGAATATCAGCCCTCGACCACGATCTTCATTGATGATCTGCCGCAGCATCATCAATCGGTGTCAGTTGACGTCCCCCAGGTAAAGCGGCTCCATCTTTGCGGTGAGCCAATGCTTGCGCCGCATATCGACTGCGCGCATGAAGCGGGGCACGCTCATGCACGGATTGATGAGTGGGACGCCGCCTTGCCTTGGCTGCTTAAGGAATTGCACGGGGAGTAAGATATGCAGATCGAAGCACGTTTAGCCGAATTGGGTATCACTTTGCCGAAGGCGGCCGCGCCAGTGGCCAGTTATGTCCCGATTGTGGTGCATGACAATGTTGCTTACATATCGGGCCAATTGCCGTTCATAGACGGAAATTTGGTCACCGGAAAATTGGGCCAAGACGTGTCTTTGGAACGCGGTACAGCAGCCGCTCGTGCTTGCGGGATGATGATTTTGGCTCAATTGGTTGGGGCTGATATTGCGCTGGACCGAGTTGCACAGATTATCAAATTGGGGGCGTTTGTCTGTTCTGCTGACGACTTTTCCGACCAGCCTAAAGTGGCGAATGGCGCTTCTGAATTGATGTTCGATGTCTTCGGCGACAAAGGTCGCCACGCGCGCAGTGCGGTCGGCGTGCCCGTCTTGCCGCTTCATGCCGCAGTAGAGGTGGATGCAATCATTGCTTTGGAACCCGCTTGATAATTGGCGCTCGCCGGCGCCCTCTCCTGATAGAGTACAATGGTTGAAAGATTGGGATTACGCCCATCGGGGGCTGCATGGTAATGGCGTGCCCGAAAATTCCCCGTCCGGTTTTGCCGAAGCGATTGGCCAAGGCATCGGTATTGAACTAGATGTTCAGCGTAGCCGCGATGGCCGGGCGGTTGTGTTCCATGATTGGGAATTTGACCGCCTGACAGAGGAAAAGGGCCCCGTGGCACAGCGCGATGCTGCCGATATTGAAAAGATTTTTCTGGCTGGCAGTAGTGATGCAATTCCGCAGCTTGGGCGGACTTTGGATCAAGTGGCGGGGCAAGTGCCAATCTTGATCGAACTCAAATCAGCGTTCGACCGGCGAACTGCATCTTTATGCCTTGCCGTCCAACGCGCTTTGGAGGGGTACCGGGGCGATCACGCGGTAATGAGTTTCGACCCTGGCGTGTCTGGCTGGTTCGCCCAACATTCACCTCGCACTGTGCGGGGTCTTGTTATTCGTGAAACCGGAAAGCCTGCTCTGCGTTCCAATTGGAAACGGAGGCGCGCAATGTGGCAGGCCAAGCCCGATTTCATCGCTTATAATATCATCGATCTACCCAGTAGGTTTGCAGCGCAGCAACGGAAACGCGGACTGCCCATGCTGACTTGGACTGTGAAGTCGGAAGAGCAGCGTCAAACAGCTGTAAACAATGCCGACGCGCTCATTGCTGAGCAAGAACAGCCCCGGTGACGGAGCTCAATGAAGAAGGCCTGATTGCCAAAGTTGCCGGCTCTGTCGGAGCATTACCCAAAGATGGTTGGGATGCCTTGGCAGGGCAGGACAACCCTTTCGTATCGTATGATTTTCTAACTGCTCTAGAGGCATCTGGCAGCGTTGGCTCTGGCACTGGCTGGCAGTCCACCCCGATTATCATTGAAAATGACGCTGGCGATATGCTGGCGGCGATGCCAGCCTTTCTCAAAGGTCACAGTCAGGGCGAATATGTTTTCGATCAGTCTTGGGCCGATGCGTATCAGCGAGCAGGGGGTGAATATTATCCTAAACTTCAGATCGCAGCCCCCTTTACCCCGGCCACTGGGCCGCGTTTGTTGTTGAGCGATCCGCTTTATGCTGCGCCGTTGTTGCAGGCTGCAGAGCAATTATGCGCCAGCAATGGTTTTTCATCCGCGCATGCAACTTTCGTGGAACCGGCGCAGCTTCCGTTTTTTGAGGAGGCCGGCTGGCTGCCGCGCAGCGACATTCAGTTTCATTGGGAAAACCGGGATTACCGAACATTCGATGATTTTCTGGACAGTCTGGCATCTCGAAAAAGGAAGGCTGTCCGCAAAGAACGGCTGGCTGCTCAAGACGGCGTCGAGATTATCACGCTGACAGGCGATAAGATCACCGAAACCCACTGGGACGCTTTTTGGACTTTTTACCAAGACACCGGTGCCCGAAAATGGGGCCAGCCGTACCTGACCCGCGAAGCATTTAGCCTGATGGGCAAGACGATGGGCGAGCGGATCATTCTGATATTGGCGTTGGAAAGTAATGTTCCGATTGCCGGAGCGCTAAATTTCGCGGGTAAGAGCGCTTTATATGGCCGCTATTGGGGGTGCAGCCGGGAGAAGCGTTTCCTGCACTTTGAACTGTGCTATTATCAAGCGATTGATATCGCCATCGCCCGCGGTCTCAAGCGGGTAGAGGCTGGTGCGCAAGGGGGGCACAAATTGGCACGGGGATATGAACCTGTACAAACATGGTCTGCCCATTGGATCGCGGACCCGGGCTTTCGTTCCGCCGTTGCCGATTTTCTTGAACGGGAACGAGAAGGTATTGCCATGGATCAGATGATACTGGACCGCCGCACCCCTTTCAAAAAAGGAGCTTGAAGGTACAGTTTAGGCGACTTTGCGGTCGCCTGTACGCAGCCATTCGCGTGCACGGCGTTGTGCTTCAGCCACTTCGCGGGCGGTCATCTCATCAGCAATATCAGCCCGGCACCAAGCGGCCTCTTCATGGCCCTTAGTGGCGGCCAAATTGAACCATTTATGCGCTTCGATCATGTCGCAAGGCGCGCCATGGCTACCCGTGGAAAACGCGACACCAAGATCGTAAAATGCGCCAATTTCACCCTGAGCGGCAGCAGCAAGGCAGTTTGCCACCAGCAAATCTGCTGCTTTGGTATCCGCTGGAACGGCTGTGCCGCCATCAATTGCTGTAAATTCCATGGTCTTTCCCCCATCAACTTGCGGACCTGATTTCCGCTTCGGACCAAGAATTCACCCAACATGGTCAACAATTGGTTAATGCCGGGTGTAAAATATTCAGCTGCAAGACGGCTCATGCATGATCGTGCATGTGGTCCAGCGCTTGGCGAAACACGTTTTGTGTCAAACTGTGCCCGATATCGATTGCGCCTTGTAACGACAAAAAACGCCGCCTATAGGCCCGCTCAATTGGTCATCGATAAAGCCAGAAAAAAACTGGACCGTCGCGACTAATCAGGAGGACGGGGAACTTTTGGGAGCCTTAGGCACTATGACGACCGGATCGTCCGACGAACTTGATATTCTTGAACGCGTCAGAAAATCGCTGGGGGCTGATTATGTGCCCAGCGAGGATGAAGAATATATGAGCCTTAAGCAGCAGGACTTTTTTCGAAAACTTCTGCTGGAATGGAAGGGATCAATTCATTCTGCATCATCAGCCACCTTGCAGTCGCTGCAAGATGGGCCGATCCGTGATGCGGACCTGAATGATCGCGCATCCAGCGAGACAGACTGGAGCATTGAGCTCAGAACGCGTGACAGGCAGCGCAAGCTGATCGCAAAAATTGATTCGGCGATGCGCAAGATAGACGAAGGCGAATATGGCTTTTGTGAAGTGACGGGTGACGAGATAGGCTTGAAGCGTTTAATGGCACGGCCGGTGGCGACGATGACCGTTGAAGCGCAGGAGGCGCATGAGCGCCGGGAGAAAATCTCGCGCGACGATTGATCGCCGCGACCTGTCCTTCGGCGCTTGCGTAACATTATTTTACGTTAAAGCTTCATTAGGCATTACCCAGCTACAGGAAATGTAACGCCGATCATGGCGGAGCAGATAAATCCAAAGCCTGGGAGTGACAGCGATCATGTCTGGAGTAGACACCCGTAATATTGAACGTGACAGCCTGTTTCTGATGGCCGAATTACGTGTCGACGACATTCCAGGGTCTTATCGCGTGAAAGTTCGCAACCTTTCCGCTGGCGGGATGATGGCTGAAGGTGGTCCAGATGTGCCGCGCGGTGCCAAACTTTCGATCGAACTTCGCAACATCGGCTGGGTCCACGGTGTGGTCGCTTGGGTTCAAGATGGCCGTTTCGGTATCGCATTCGCTAGCGAGATCGATCCAAAGCTTGCGCGGGCGCCCGTCAGTTCCGGGGGTGACCTTACATCTCCGCGTTTTACCCGGCCTTCTTCGCTCTTCACCAATGGCGCTGATCGGGGGCAGGTCAGAAATCTCTGATTGATTGTCGCGCACATAAAATTTGGTCACTGACGACGATCAGCGAAACTGCTATTGTCAGATCGTGATCCAAAAATTCACCCTTTGCTTGGCTGCTGTTGCAGTAGTTTCATTGACGTCAGCGTGCACTGCGGCTGGCGATGATGATGTGACGCGTATTGCGTTTATCAGCTCGGGTGAAGACATTACAAACGACGGCTTGAGGCTGGCTTCTTCTGCCCAGCATATCAGGGCGGCCACTGCCGAAGGTTTGGTCAGTATTGACGAAACAGGCGCTGTTGTGCCTGCTGTCGCGGAGCGTTGGATCGTCACAGAAGACGGGCTCAGCTATATCTTTCGATTGCGGAACTCGGAATGGGCCGACGGAACTGATCTGACCGCGGCCAGCGTTCGGGCGGAATTGCGCCGAACCATTCGCCAGCTCAATGGGACATCACTGGGTATCGATCTGGCGATCATTGATGATATCCGCGCCATGACCGGGCGAGTGGTAGAAATTCGGCTGACCAAGCCAATGCCTCAATTTCTGCAGCTTCTGGCTCAACCAGAGTTGGGTTTGCGCCGCTCGGGTCAGGGTGTTGGGCCGATGCAAGCGCAAGAAACCGGTTCTGGTGTATTGCTGACAGTTGTCCCTCCTGAGCGCAGCGGGATGCCGGAAATAGAGGGCTGGGAGGAAGCGCAACGGGCTGTTTTTGTGACAGCCCAGACGGCGGAAGATGCAACCAACGCGTTTGAAGCAGGTTCGGTTGATGCAGTTTTTGGCGGCCAAATTTTTGATTTGCCGCTGGCGGATACAGGCCCTTTATCGAGCGGTACCGTGCGTCTCGATGCGGTATTTGGCTTATTCGGTTTGGCGGTTCGGAATGAACGCGGCTTTCTGGCAAGCGCTGATAATCGCGGTGCCTTGGCGCTCGCAATAGATCGTGAAACGGTGTTGCAGCCGTTTAATATTGGCGGTTGGGTCCCGACAACACGTATCATTCCGCCTGATCTTCCCGATGAAGATGTTGTGCCGGGCGAGCGGTGGGCGGATCTGTCTCTGGAGACACGCCAAGACCGCGCGCGTGCCCGTGTGTCGGCTTGGAAAAGTGCGAATGGCGGAGGCGACTTGAGAATTTCGCTTGCCGTTCCCGAAGGTGTGGGATCAGATATCCTGTTTGATCAGCTGGCGGCTGATTATGCAGCAGTGGGCGTAGAATTGACCCGCGCCGGGCCGGATCAACCTGCTGATTTGATGCTGGTGGATCAAATCGCCCGCTACGGCGATGTTCGGTGGTTTCTCAACCAGTTCAATTGCACTGTTGTGAAAACCCTATGTTCCAAGGAAGCGGACGCGCTGGTGAGGCAAGCGTCCAGTGAAAGCGACCCTGCCGCACGGCTTGAATTATTCACGGATGCGGAGCGTGTTTTGCTCGCGGAGAACGTGTATATTCCAATTGGCGCACCGATCAGATGGTCGCTTATTCGCGGCGGAGTTGACGGGTTTGAAGAGAACCGCTGGGGGCTGCATCCCTTGTTTCCCATGGCTTTACGCCCCATCTAATGGGTAAAGGAGAGCATCATGGCCCAATTTGAGCGGCCCACGATTTTGCGGCCCGAGCCTGAGCAGAGCCATAGCGGAAAAGCCCAGCCTATGGGTTTTGAATTACCCACGGGGACCGATCCGGTTTCCATTCGCAAACGGATTGAAGCGATGGAAATGCTACTGGAGCGTAGCTTTTCAGTGCCTGGCACAAAGATACCGATTGGGTTGGACTCGATCATCGGCTTGGTACCCGTGTTGGGCGATATCATCACGACTGCGCTGGGCGCCTATCTGGTGTGGGAAGCCAAGAACCTTGGCCTTCCGCAATGGAAAATTTGGCGGATGGCTGGAAATGTCGGTTTTGACGCGGTTTTAGGCGTGGTGCCTGTCGTCGGCGATGCGGCAGACTTCTTCTTCCGTTCCAACACACGCAATTTGCGGATCGTTAAAAAGCACCTTGATAAACATCATCCAGAATCGCGTATTATCGAAGGCTGATCTCGGCACGACCGAGATAGTTTCAAATAATACCAGATTGTGCCTATAGTTGGCGCATGACCAAAAGTGTTACCTATTCCAGCTACCTCGATCTTGAGCGCATTCTATCGGCGCAGCACCCAGCGTCTGATGCCCATGACGAGATGCTGTTTATCGTCGTCCATCAGGCGAGCGAGTTATGGCTGAAACTGTGCCTGCATGAACTGGAAGAGGCCCGGACGTATATCGCAGCTGACACGTTGCGGCCCGCTTTCAAAATGTTGTCGCGGGTTGCGCGGGCGCAGAATCAGCTGATTTCCAGTTGGGATGTGTTGTCCACTATGACCCCGCATGATTATTCGTTGGTCAGGCCGCATTTAGGTAGCTCGTCCGGCTTCCAATCGGCGCAGTACCGGTTGATGGAATTCCTGCTGGGTGGCCGAAATCCCGATATGGTGACAATGCATGAGGCGACCCCGGATATTGCCGCGAAGCTCACTGCAGAACTTGACCGTGCCAGCCTGTATGATGAAGCGATCCGCCTTTTGGCGCGGCGGGGGTTTGCGATCCCGCTGGAGGTATTGGAACGCGACGTGCAAACCCCGTGGACGGCCTCTGCCGAAGTGGAGGCGGCGTGGGCGGACATATATCGCGATCCCGGCACATATTGGGACTTATATGAACTCGCAGAAAAACTGGTTGATCTGGAATATCATTTCCAGCGTTGGCGGTTTGGCCATCTAAAGACGGTCGAACGCATTATCGGTTATAAAAAAGGCACGGGCGGTACGGCTGGCGTTCCCTATCTGGAAGCGGTCTTGAAACAGACATTTTTCCCGGAATTGCTGTCTGTGAGGACCGCGATATGAGCAGCCGAAAACTGTGGGATATTACCCAGCGCCTGCGTGCGAATTTGCCGGTTTGGCCGGGCGATACGGCCTTCTCGCACCAACAAACATGGGCGATGGATGATGGATCACCCGTCAATGTTTCCAAGCTGACGCTTTCCACCCATAGCGGCACCCATGCGGATGCGCCGCTGCATTATGATCCCAGCGGTGAAGACAGCGCCGCTGCCGACCTCGCGATCTATTGCGGCGAATGTCTGGTGGTGGATGCGCGTAATACCGGCGCCGCGATTGAAGTCGGTGATTTGCCGCATTTGCATTCTGCCGACCGGGTTCTGTTTCGCACCTATGACAGCTTCCCGCATGATGCATGGGACGAAGGTTTCACCGCGATTGCCCCGGAAGCGATCCAGTGGTTGGCGGTCCAAGGGGTTAGACTGGTCGGCATCGATACACCGTCGCTCGATCCGCAAAATTCCAAGACGATGGATGCGCATAAGGCAGTGCTCGCGGCGGATATGCGAATATTGGAGGGCTTGGTTCTCGATGATGTCCCAGAGGGGCGGTACGAACTGATTGCCCTGCCATTGCCGATTGTGGGTGTAGATGCCTCCCCGGTCCGCGCGATTTTGCGAGAATTGCCATGAGTCTGCTGGACGAAGCCAAAGCGCTTGATGCGGCTGATCCGTTGCGCGCCTATCGCGATCAATTCGATCTGCCAGAAGGCGTGATTTACCTCGATGGCAATTCCTTAGGGGCATTGCCGAAGCGCACGCGAGGCCGTTTGCAGCAGGTGGTTGACACCGAATGGGGCGACGGGCTGATACGCAGTTGGAACAGCGCAGATTGGATCGGCACCCCGCAGCGGATTGGGGCCAAGATCGCCCCATTGATAGGCGCGCAGTCGCATGAAGTGATTGCCTGCGATAGTGTCTCGGTCAATCTTACCAAACTGATTGGCGCGGCGCTCAAGATGCGTCCGGGGCGCACAGTCATTCTGTCTGAACCCGGTAATTTTCCGACCGACCTGTATATGATCCAAGGACTCGCGGGGCAGGGTATGGCCGAGCAACGTCTGGCTCATCGTGACCAGATTATCGAGGGGCTCAATGAAGATGTCGCACTGCTGATGCTCACCCATGTCCATTACAAAACGGGCGCGATGTTCGATATGGCCGCGCTGACCAAAGCGGCGCATGATGCGGGCGCTCTGGTGCTGTGGGATTTATCGCATAGCGGCGGTGCAGTGCCGGTTGATTTGAACGAATGCGACGCTGATTTTGCGGTGGGCTGCGGCTATAAATACTTGAATGGCGGCCCAGGTGCGCCCGCCTATGCCTATGTGGCTGAGCGGCATCATGAAACCTTCCAGCAACCGATCACCGGCTGGATGGGCCACGCACGGCCTTTCGCCTTTTCAGACGAGTATGAGCCAGCAGAGGGTGTCAGTCGGATGCTTGCGGGCACCCCGCCGATTTTGGCTATGGCGGCGCTGGAAAGCGGGGTGGAGCTGATGGCGGAAATCGGGATGGAGCCACTGGTGGCCAAGTCCCGCGCATTGTCTGAATTCTTCCGCACTGCGATGGCCGAACACTGCCCGCAAATGGAGCCGGTCAGCCCGGCTCATCCAACGCAGCGCGGCAGCCAATTATCCTATTATCACCCAGAGGCTTACGCGATCTGCCAAGCTCTGATCGCGCGTGGTATCATCGGCGATTTCCGCGATCCGGATGTACTGCGGTTCGGTTTTGCGCCAGCCTATGTGTCGTTCGAGGATGCCGGTAAGGCGGTTGCTGCTCTGAAGGAGATTCTTGAAACAGGCGCTTGGGATAGGCCAGAATTCAAACAGCGTGCTGCGGTGACTTAGAAGGCAGTAGTCTTTTCCCTTCGAATCTAGGGCGTAAATTCAAATGGAAAAAAGCTTCTAGCATTTTGCTGAGCGCATCTCCATCATCACTGCCGTTTCGGCTCTCGTAATCGATAGGAAGGCGTATATTGGCCCGCCCAAAATTCTGAAAAAGCCAAGCATCGATTTCATGTTCTAAGCCTGTATAGCCAAACTCCTCACGATTTAACCAAATGTCTTTTGCAAATGTGCTTCCAGCCCGCTTTGTCCCGTAATGCTGGCTCGTAAACCTCGGTGAGTACGCGGTTTGCCCGACACGTAGCCACCTATGTCCTTGGAAGAAGAGGTACACACCGCGTTCGAGGTGTAAGGGAGATGGGCGGGTATGAGGCCCCGCATCAAATTCTAGTTTGGGCTGAGTCAAATCTAACTTTGATACACCGTGAATTTCGACGAAGCGTTTTAGTAGTTCTAGCAAGACTTCTTTGATAGCTTACCCCTCCAATTCAATATCCCAATAGAGCCAGTCGCGCCATGTTTCGTGGAGGTAATTGGGCGGATAGGCGCGGCCAAATTCTTGCAATTGCCAGCTGGTCGGGCGGATCGGGCTGACCGATTTCATCCGCGCTTGTTTGGGCGTGCGGCCGCCTTTCTTCATGTTGCAGGGCGCACAGGCCGTCGCGATGTTTTCCCACGATGTCTTTCCGCCAAGGCGCCGGGGCGTAACATGGTCAAAGGTCAGATTGTCACCGCTGCCGCAATATTGGCAGGCGAACTTATCGCGCAGAAAAAGGTTGAAGCGCGTGAAGGCAGGCCATTCATTGGGTTTCACATATTGGCGCAGCGCAATAACCGACGGGACTTGCATATCGAGCGAGGGCGAATGCACCGCCCGGTCATAACTCGCGACAATATCGACCCGGTCCAGAAACACCGCCTTGATCGCGGTTTGCCACGGCCACAGGCTCAGCGGATAATAGGACAGCGGCGTATAATCCGCATTCAGCACAAGGGCAGGGCAGGCGGAAAGGTTGCTGCCCGCATCTTCGGTTGCGCTTCTAAATTGCGCGGCACGTTCAATCAGTTCGGCTTTGAACACTGTGGCGTTCCCTTCTGATGGACATGAAATGAGCATTTGCACCAAACAGCGTCAACCCTGTTACAACCCCGCAATCCACAGGCATTTACTGCCGATTCGTATCAAGAAGGGCGTTTAGGCTACTGTGCGGCACCTAATATGATTGTCACTCGTTTTGCCCCCAGCCCCAATGGTATGCTCCATCTAGGACACGCATTTGCGGCGATTACGGCACATGATCTGGCGATGGATGCTGGCGGGCGTTTTCTCGTTCGGATCGAAGATATTGATGGTGCGCGCAGCCGGCCAGAACTTGCCGATGCGTTTCGAGAAGATTTGGTATGGCTTGGGCTGACATGGGATGAAGTGCCTGCCCAATCATCCCGGCTTACACGGTACGATGATGTCGCCCAGCAACTTGAACGCGCGGGTTTGTTATACCCCTGCATCTGCACCCGGTCAGACATAGCCGCCGCCGCTGAGGTGACAGGGCCGGAGGGGCCGGTTTACCCTGGGACATGTAAGGGCAAGGCGTTGCAGCCAAGCGAACCAGCGGCGCTGCGATTGGACGTTGCAGAAGCCATCCGGCGATCCGGCCCGTTGCAGTGGCAGGACGCCCTGGCAGGTTATCAGCAAGCGGACCCGGCCGCGCTTGGGGATGTGGTGCTGGTCCGGAAAAGCGAGCCAGCAAGCTATCACCTGGCGGCGACTCTGGATGATGCCGAAGATGGCGTGACATTGGTAACACGGGGCGAAGATCTGTTTGCGGCAACGCATATTCACCGGTTGTTGCAATCATTGCTCGATCTACCGGTGCCCACTTGGCATCATCACCCGCTTATTGTGGACGAAGAAGGGCGCAAGCTGGCCAAGCGGCGCGGGTCGCTATCATTGGCAGATTTGCGCGCATCGGGTATGAATGGCATTCAATTGGGCACCGATTTGCGTGCCGGGCGTTATCGTCAACACAGCACACATTAATCCTGTAAAGGCATTCCCATGCAAACTCTGTTTATCATCGTTCTCGTTGGCCTATGCGTGATGGTCCTTATCTCGCTTGTGCGCGGGATTGTGGCGTTCATGCAAAGCACCAAAATTGATCTGGAAACAGGCGAAAGCCAAGACGCGACGGAAATGCAAATGAAGCAGAACAAAGCCATGTTCGCGCGGATCAAGTATCAGGCATTGGCCATCATTGTCGTCGGGATTATTCTGGCGATTAGCCGGGCTGGCTAAGTGGTTAAACTCAACAAAATATATACGCGAACCGGCGATGATGGTTCGACCGGTCTGGTCGATGGGTCGCGGGTGGATAAACATGCAGCCCGTATCGAAGCGATCGGGGCCGTCGATGAAGCGAACAGTGCTTTGGGGCTTGCCGCAATTTCTTTGCAAGGCGGCGCCTATGCGGATCCGGTCGAGCGGATTCAGAATGATCTTTTCGATCTCGGCGCTGATCTCGCAACGCCGCTGGGCGATATCGGCGGTAACGACTTTGAACCGTCAGAAATGGTTTTGCGGGTTGTAGCGAGCCAGGTGGATTGGTTGGAGGATGCGATTGACAGCCTGAACGAAAACCTCGCTCCGCTGACCAGTTTCGTTCTTCCCGGCGGCAGCGAAGCGGCTGCGCGAATGCATATTGCCCGGGCAAGTGTTCGCCGGGCGGAACGCTCTATGACCCAGCTTGCTGCGGCAGAGCCGGTTAACCCGAACGCCTTGGCCTATATCAACCGGTTGTCAGACTATCTGTTCGTTTTGGCGCGCGTTTTGAATGATAATGGCGCTGCGGATGTTAAATGGGTGCCGGGCGCAAGCCGATAGCATATCTGTAGGGCTTGGTTTCCGCGCTAGTCATACGCTGAATCACCCGCTAACAGGCTGACTTTGCTGCAAGTGCGAAGGAATACTCAATGGATCAGATCGCTGTTATTGGTGCCGGCCAAATGGGCTCGGGCATCGCTCAAACTGTCGCTCAAAACGGCGGTAGAGTGCTGTTGTCCGATATCGATCTGGCGGTTGCAGAAAAGGCCAAGGTTGGAATTGACAAGTCGCTTGGCAAACTTGTGGGCCGAGGCAAGATCGAGATTGCAGAGGCTGAAGCGGCGCTGGCACGGATCACGCCGATTGCTGACAATGCTGCAATGGCGGATGCCGCACTGATCATCGAGGCTGCAACCGAGCGCGAGCAGGTTAAAAAGGCTATTTTTGAAGCTGCTGGGGAATTCCTCGCCGATGGTGCCATCATGGCCAGCAATACCAGCTCCATACCGATTACACGTATGGCGAATTATGCACCGGATCCGGCGCGCTTTATTGGCCTCCATTTCTTCAATCCAGTGCCGGTAATGGGGCTGATCGAAGTCATTCCGGGCTTGGCCACAGCGCAAGCGACGACCGACCGGATCACTGCATTCGCCGAAGGTTTGGGCAAGCAAGTGGTATTGTCTCAGGACGAGCCGGGCTTTGTCGTAAACCGGATTCTGCTGCCGATGATCAACGAGGCGGTATTTGTCCTTGGGCAGAGCACCGCCAATATTGAAGATATCGATAAGGGCTGCAGATTGGGATTGAACCACCCGATGGGTCCGCTGCAACTGGCCGATTTTGTCGGCCTTGATACGTGCTTTGAAATTATCAAAGTGCTGTATGATACAACAGGCGACAGCAAATATCGGCCCGCACCTTTATTGGTCAAATATGTGGAAGCGGGCTGGCTTGGCCGCAAAACCGGTCGCGGCTTCTATGATTATTCCGGTGAAGAGCCCGTCCCTACGCGATAAAGTTGCTTTAAGCTGCGGTAGACTCTCGTAAAAACCACAAGGCTATCGCGAGAATTATTGCACCGGCCGTTACGATGTAACTAAGCCAGCGCATCTGTAGCGTCGCGGGCCGATCGACGTCATGACTGTCCAAGCGGGATAGAGTCTGGCAGGCATTGCGCTGCGCGGACCACGATACGGCTGCTCCGAGCAATATGAAAACAGTCGCAATGGCTTTGGCCAACCATGGCGGATCGAATTCACCGAATAAGGCCCTAAAGCCGAGGCCGATACCGATTGCGGCAAACGCAGTGCGCTGCCACCCGGCATATGTTCGTTCTGTGGCTTGGACGGTTCGGTCCTCAGCCCAATCTGTTCTCTGTTCGGCTAGGTCAGTTGAATTGGGATTCGATTTCGGCATTATCCACTATTACAGAGACTTCGCCTTCCGGGCTAGAGCCACCGGTTGTCGGGATATAGCCGTTCCCATCATCGGAATCGTCAAATGATGGCTCTCCCTCGGAATCCCCCTCCGGCGACGGGTCAAAACCGGCTGTATCGTCAATCAGCCCTTCATCGCCATCTTCAGAGGCTTCATTGAATTCCTCCGGGCTGGGTGGGGGCGGTGGACGACGGGTGGGGCGAGGTTCCTCTGCCGCACTGGCCTCTACCCGTTCCTGCGGCATTTCGATCTGCTCCGGGTTGCCGCTACTCAGCTTGTCATCATCGCTGTTCATGTAGGTCGTTGCGCCATACACAGCGATCAACAGCAGTCCGAGCGCGACAAGGCGGTTCTGGGAAAGTAAATCCAACATACGCAAAACTGTAGACCAACAGGTCTTAAAGTTTGGTAGATTCAGCGTCGCGTTTCAATTGATAGAGCAGGTCGAGCGCTTCGCGCGGCGAAAGGGCATCGATATCGAGTTCTTGCAAGCGGGATAGGAAAGTAGTTTCCTCATCGTTCTCGTCTTCAGCAATGACCGACGCGAACAGAGGTAAATCCCCGAGTCCCGCTGCAAGACCGCCGGTCTCCTCCCGCCCCTTCTCGAGCTTTGCCAATACGGATTTCGCGCGGGACACCACCGGTTTTGGAATACCTGCCAAGCGCGCCACGGCCAGCCCATAGCTGCGATCAGCAGGACCTTCTGCCAGTTCATGAAGCAGGACGAGGTCTCCCTTCCATTCGCGTGCCCGAACGTGGTGGAGTGACAGGGAATCGCAGGTTTCTGCGAGGCGGGCGAGTTCATGATAATGGGTTGCGAACAAACAGCGGCAGCGGTTTGTTTCATGCACGGCCTCGACCACGGCCCACGCTAGAGCTAGCCCGTCATAGGTCGAGGTGCCGCGGCCAACTTCATCGAGAATCACAAAACTGCGTTCGCTCGCTTGCGCAAGGATAGCGGCAGTCTCGACCATCTCGACCATGAAGGTCGACCGCCCTTTGGCGAGATTGTCTGAGGCACCTACCCGACTGAACAGCCGATCGACCAAACCAATTTCGGCTCGCTCTGCCGGAACAAAGCCGCCCGCCTGCGCCAGCAATACGATCAAAGCATTCTGCCTGAGGAAGGTCGATTTACCGCCCATATTCGGGCCACCGATCAGCCAGAGCCGGTCTGCGTTTTTAAGGGTGCAATCATTCGCAACGAAGCGATCCCCGGTTGCTGACAGCGCACTTTCCACGACCGGGTGGCGCCCACCTGTGATGGTGATCGCGTTATCGTCTCTGATGGCTGGTTTGCACCAACTGCCTTCGGCGGCCCTCTCTGCCTGACCTGCCGCCACATCCAGCCGCGCTAAAGCTGTCGCGGTGGTGGCAATGGCTTCCCGCACGGAGGCGACCTGTTCGATAAGTTCTTCGAAATGTGCTTCCTCTGCAGCGAGTGCCCGTCCGCCAGCTTCGGTTATCCGGCCAGCCTCTTCGTGCAGTGTCAATGAGTTAAACCGCACTGCACCTGCCATCGTCTGGCGGTGGGTGAAACCGCTATCGGGCGCCATCAACGCATCGGCATGTTTGGCGGGCACTTCAATAAAGTACCCCAGCACTCCATTATGCTTGATTTTCAATGCCGTGATGCCAGTCTCGTCGCGGTATCTGGCTTCTAACGCAGCGATGGCCCGGCGGGCATTGCCAGAGACCTCCCGTAATTCGTCAAGCGCGGCATCAAACCCTTCCGCGATAAAGCCGCCCTGAGAACGTTCGGTTGGCGGAGCTGCGACCAGCGCGCGCTGCATCAGATCTACCAAGGCCCCATGCCCGCCCATTGCCGGTAGCAGCGACAGGAGCAGAGGCGGTTGATCCGGCTTGCCAGAGAGAAAGTCTTTGATCCGGCGCGCTTCCGCCAATCCGTCGCGAATCTGCCCCAGATCCCGCGGGCTACCTCGCCCTGCAACAACACGGCCCAGCGCCCGGCTAATGTCCGGCAAGGCCCGAAGCACATCGCGCAAATCGGCTCTTAAAAGCGGATCACCATATATGTACTCTACCAATTCGAGCCGGCGGGAGATGGCGGCCTGATCGCATAGAGGCGCGGCCAGATCCTCTGCCAACTGCCGCGCTCCTGCGCCGGTTACGCAGCGATCGATGGCCGCGACCAAACTTCCCGCCCGTCCGCCTTGTTGCGAGGTCAGTATCTCTAGGCTGGCACGGGTGGCTTCATCCATCGCCAATTGCGCCTCACCGGCCCGCAACTCCGGCGGCAGCAATAAGGGTAAATTACCGCGACCGACATGGTCAAGATAGGCGACCAACCCACCTCCAGCGGCGAGCATCTCGCGCGAGAAATCGCCAAAAGCATCGAGCGTTTTAACCGCATGCAGCTGTTTGAGGCGGCGCTCTCCGTCATCGCTCCCGAAGTCCCCCTTTGGGCGTTTTATCGCATTGTCACCGGGTGGATCCATGCTGTCAGGGAAGATTATCTCGCTGGCTCCGATCCGCGCCAAAGCGGATGGGATGTCACCCGGAAGGCAGCTTTCAAGCACCATTCTACCGGTCGAAATATCGCAGCTGGCCAGTCCAACCGTACCGCGTACGTCACAAATTGCCGCGAGCATGTTGGCACGGCGAGGTTCAAGTAACGCTTCTTCGGTTAGTGTGCCCGCAGTAACGAAGCGAACGATATCGCGCTTTACGAGTGCTTTATACCCGCCGCGCCTCTTGGCTTCTTCCGGCGTCTCGACCTGTTCGGCAATAGCGACACGGCAACCAGCCTTGATCAGCCGCGCCAAATACCCCTCGGCGGCGTGAACGGGCACACCGCACATGGGGACCGGCTCCCCACTGTCTTTTCCGCGCGCGGTCAGCGCGATATCCAGAATGGCGGCAGCCCGTTTGGCATCATCGAAAAACAGCTCGAAGAAGTCACCCATGCGGTAGAAAAGCAAACAGCCTTCTGCCTGTTCTTTCAGAGCATGATACTGCTCCATCATAGGTGTCGACTTACCGGCCATCCATTGGGCGTACCCTTGCCCGCAACGATTCGGAAAGGGCGGTTTGTTGCCTTTCCCCTATCGCTTGCGCCGATGCTCGGTTAGATGAAGCGCTATATTCTATAAAAAAGGGATTTCGGCTGTGGCTGACGACAAGAATTCTGGTTTTACCACTCGCGAAGCATTGTTTTATCACGAGACGATCCGCCCCGGAAAAATCGAGATTATCGCGTCCAAACCGATGGCGACCCAGCGCGATCTGTCGCTCGCTTACTCGCCCGGTGTTGCAGCACCAGTGCAGGCGATTGCTGATGATCCCTCAACCGCTGCGAAATACACGGCGCGGTCTAACTTGGTCGCAGTTATTTCCAACGGAACCGCGATCCTGGGCATGGGTAATTTAGGCGCTTTAGCATCCAAGCCTGTGATGGAAGGAAAGGCGGTTCTGTTTAAACGCTTCGCTGATGTGGACTCGATTGATATCGAACTCGATACAGAAGACCCGGAAGCTTTCATCAATGCAGTGGCTTTGATGGAACCCAGCTTTGGCGGGATCAATCTGGAAGATATCGCTGCGCCGGAGTGCTTTATTATCGAGCAGGCCCTGCGCGAAAAAATGAACATTCCGATCATGCATGATGATCAACACGGGACCGCGATTATTGCGGCAGCCGGCTTGATCAACGCCTGTCACTTGACCGGCCGGGACTTCAAAGATGTGAAGATGGTAGTAAACGGGGCAGGTGCATCTGCTTTGGCCTGTACTGCGTTGATCAAGAGCATTGGCGTGCCGCATGAAAACGTCACTGTATGCGACCGCAAAGGTCCGATCTATCCTGGCCGTGAAAATGTCGATCAATGGAAAAGCGCGCATGCCGTGCCGACAGAAGCGCGTAGTTTGGAAGAAGCACTGGAAGGCGCTGATATCTTCCTGGGCCTATCGGCGGCGGGCGCACTTAAGCCTGAATGGGTGAAGAAGATGGCTGACAAGCCGATAATCTTTGCCATGGCAAATCCTGATCCGGAAATTTTGCCCGATGAGGCCAAAGCTGTCCGTCCTGATGCGATTATCGCCACCGGCCGTTCCGATTTCCCCAACCAGGTTAACAATGTGCTGGGTTTCCCGTTTATCTTCCGCGGCGCGCTGGATGTTCAGGCGACCGGTATTAACGAGGAAATGAAAGTGGCAGCAGCTCACGCGATTGCAGAGCTTGCGCGCCAGCGTGTGCCCGATGAAGTGGCAGCGGCTTATGGCAAGAACCACAAATTCGGAACGGATTATATCATTCCGGCACCGTTTGATCCGCGCCTGATGGAAGTTGTCTCATCTGCCGTTGCGAAAGCCGCGATGGATTCGGGCGTAGCTAAAGCGCCCATTGCGGATTTTGACGTCTATCGCCAATCATTGAAAGCGCGCCTCAACCCGACCACGTCGGTTCTGACCAACACTTATGAAATTGCGAAGGCGAATCCCAAACGCGTGGTATTTGCCGAAGCGGAAGAAGATGTGGTGCTGCGTGCCGCCATCCAGTTCCGTGATTTCGGCTATGGCACGCCTGTTCTGGTGGGCCGGACGAAAGCAATTGCAGACAAGATGCATATGCTGGGCGTGGAAAACCATCGCGATTTTGAAATTCAGAACTCTGCCGATAGCGAGCACGTGCCCGCGATGGTCGAGTATCTCTACAAGCGGCTGCAACGCAAAGGCTATACCGAGCGTGATGTCCGCAGGATGGTCAATCAGGAGCGAAACGTTTTCGCTTCCTTGTTGGTTGCGTTGGGTCACGGTGATGCATTGATTTCCGGTCTGACGCGGACCTTCGCACAGACTGCCCGTGAGGTGAATTTGGTACTGGATGCCAAGCAGGACGCGCTGCCATTTGGTATTCATATGATGATCGGCAAGAACCACACAACGTTCCTTGCCGACACTACGATTAACGAGCGTCCAAGCGCTGAAGAACTGGCCCATATCGCCCGTGAAACGGCAGAGGTTGCCCGCCGGATGGGCCACGAGCCACGCGTGGCATTTTTGTCCTATTCCACCTTCGGCAACCCAAGCGGGAAATGGCTGGACAATATTCGCGGTGCGGTTGCCATTCTGGATCAGGAAGATCCGGGCTTTGAATATGAAGGCGAAATGGCGCCCGATGCCGCGCTGAACAAGAAAGTGATGGAGCTCTATCCATTCAGCCGTCTCTCTGGTCCAGCCAATGTCTTGATTATGCCAGGGCTCCAATCAGCTAATCTTTCCGCAAAAATTCTCAAGGAATTGGGCGGGGATGACACAATTGGCCCGATGCTGATCGGTATGGAGAAGCCGGTGCAAATCGCCCCTATGACGGCGATTGCACCCGATGTGTTGACGTTGGCAGTGTTGGCCGCAGCCGGCGTCGTGGGTTAGCGTTCAATCCGCGCCAATGAATTCGGACAAATCGACATAGTGCTGCTTAGGCTTGTTCGGATTGACTAGCACTCTGACGGATTGCCCCTCCATTTGCTCGCTTGGATCGATCCATAGCATCTCGCTTTTGAATTGCTGTAATTTGCCGGTCGCTGGGTGTGTAGCCTGCGCGACAACGCGGTAGGGGCTGCGGCCGTTCACTTTGACGCTCGTATCGCGGTAGGTTTCGATATATTTGGCTTGGATCGGTAGGCCGCGCTTCAGCAGCTTGGCAATCGTCCGTTTGCGTCCGAAAACGGCGATTAAAATTCCTGCTCCGATCGCGAAGAAAACAAACCCAATGCCGCCAAAGATCAGCACAAACAGATAGTTACCAAGAAAGTCGTCAATTGCGGCACTGCTTGGCTTGTCAGGCTGATATTTGACCGTGACCGGATCGCCTACTGCGTAGCGGGGAGGGCTACTGCTGACGTTGCTTTCAAACCGGTGATATTGGCCGTTTATGTTACGAAACTGTACCCTCGAGGCAGAACCGCTGGAGCTTCGCTGACCATATCCAATCACTGTCCCTTGGGCGGACATGGCGTCTGCAAAAGCGGCTTGCTGATAGAAATGCACCGTCGCTGTGAAGGCCAGCATAACCGCCCCAATAGTGCCGAAGATATATCCCAAGAATTTCACAGCTTGGCCCTCACCTATTTCCGCCGATAGCGGAAATACCATACTTCATGCTTGAATACGTCCCGGGCTTTGCGCTCATACCGTGTTTCGCTCCATCCGCCGGGCCGGTTTTGCCAATCATCAGGCCCTTCGGCGAGCCATTCAAACTTGTCTGTCTGACCGCGCATGATCATCAATGCATGACGTAGATAAATGTCGTGATCTGTGCCGAAACGAAATTCACCGCCGAGTCTTAGCTTATCCGCGATCATATTGACCGGACCATCATTCATCATCCGGCGTTTGGCGTGCCGTGCTTTCGGCCAAGGGTCAGGGTGGAGAAGGTAGACGAAACTGAGCGCGCCATCGGGAATGCGCGAGAGAACTTCCAACGCATCGCCGTGATGGATACGAATATTGGGCAAGTTTCGGTCTTTGGCATGACCCAAGGCGGCGGCGACACCGTTCAAAAACGGCTCGGCCCCGATAAAACCATGATCGGGCAGCATATCGGCGCGGTCAGCCATATGTTCGCCTGATCCAAAGCCAATCTCAAAATGTAGCGGGCGGTCATCGTCAAACAACCCTTGCGAAGTGACTGGACCTTCTAGCGGCGGGGCAATCTTCGGCAGAAATTCATCCACCAGACCTTGCTGATACGCGCGCAAAGGCTTGCCGATGGAACGGCCATAGAGACGGTTGAGAGTGGTGGGATCACCAGGCTTATGGGCAGACATGCTGCGCGTTTAGTGCCAGAGTGTATCGCCCTCAAGCCCTAGCTATATTTGTGCGCCGACGCTTGTTGAATACGGTGTCTTGAATGAGCCTGCTAACTGTGGCCGTGGTAAACCGATCGCTGCGAGCGATACGCAGCATGATGACGAATGCTGCCGCGGTCAGGGCAATTTCCAGCGCTATGGCATTCGCGGATTCCAATAGGACGATCCGATTGACCGATAGCGCCCACAGTAAATTGTCGACGGCAACCGCCAAGATCGCACCAGCGGCAAAGACTTCGAGCGATTTGCGGCCCAGCTGTGTCAGGGGATTGCCGGCGGAAACGCTATGAACCGCCCGTACGACAGGGGCATGGCGCCATGCGATGAAAAGGTAGCCGAGGGCAGCCATATACAACACTCGCAGCGGGGATTGCAGAGTTTTGCTCGCACCGGTCCAGAAGTAGTCATTACGGGTGTTCACCCAGTCTAGTATCTCGGGTGAAAGGCGGGTTAGCACGACGAAGCAAATGGGCGCCGCCAATACCAATAGGGCGGCTGCTCCGGTCAGAATATTGTGCTGTGGGAAGCTTCGTTTTTGTACGATGGCGGCACCCAGCGCAACGCCCACAGCAAACACCAGATTCCACGGTAGAAGCGTCAACGCCAGGTCGACATGGTTTAGACTGTTAACCTCCACCAGGCCAAAATGCCCAGCTGTCACCCAAATTGCCCCAGCAGGAATGAGTGGCAGCCAGAACCGAATTGTGGCGAGCCAGATATACAGCGGGGCGACCACCAAAAGCGCGACGTACAGCCGCAGAACAACCGTATATCCTACGTTTTGCTGCATGGTGAGGACGTGCCAAAGATAGGTGGCAAGGCCGTGCTCCTGAATCATCTCGGTTGGAAAAATTGCCGGATGTGCCGGATCCGCGAACGTAGCTGATACCAGCAATATGCCTAGCGACGCGAACGCGATGACCATGTTGACCAAGAACAGAGTGACCGCCCGCCGCCAAACCTTGGCTCGCCCTTCTGCCAGCGATCGTTGATTGTCGCGCGGGCTGTAGGCGAGAAAGCACGAGATGCCTGCTAGGAACACAAAGGCTTCAGCGCTGTCCGAAAACATCACCCGTGATGGAGAGAAGCCGTTCAGTACACCAACGTAAATGTGGTTGATGAAGATGTTGAGCAAGCAAAACCCGCGGATCGCATCGATCGCGTGAATACGCGTGGATGAAGGCGCGGTTATGTGCATGGTTTCAGCATACCGCCTGACTGTTGGGATAGGGTTAATTTAGTGTGTCAGAGCCGGGCATATGGGTGACACATATTAATAGACGCCCGCAGCGCTTATGCTGCGGGCGTCTATAATCGTCAGGAGACCCGTTGCTGAGGGTAACCTAAAGCCGTCTTAAGCGGCTTCAGCAGCACTTTCGGGATCGCGCAGGACATAACCACGGCCCCACACTGTTTCGATGTAGTTTTCGCCATCGCATGCGTGGCTGAGTTTCTTACGCAGCTTGCAAATGAAGACATCAATAATTTTGAGTTCGGGCTCATCCATGCCGCCATATAGGTGGTTGAGGAACATTTCCTTGGTGAGCGTCGTGCCTTTGCGGAGGCTTAATAGCTCCAGCATGGCATATTCTTTACCGGTCAGGTGAACGCGGGCGCCATCGACTTCGACAGTTTTGGCATCGAGGTTCACGGCCAGCTTACCAGTGCGGATGACCGATTGGCTGTGTCCTTTGGAACGGCGGACAACGGCGTGGATGCGGGCAACCAGCTCTTCGCGGTGGAATGGCTTGGTCACGTAATCGTCAGCACCGAAGCCGAAGCTGCGGATCTTGCTGTCCATCTCGGCAATGCCTGAGAGGATAAGGACGGGCGTTTGCACCTTGGCGACGCGCAGTTTTTTCAGCACATCATAACCGTGCATGTCTGGCAAGTTCAGATCCAGAAGGATGATATCGTAATCATACAGCTTCCCCAGATCGAGGCCTTCTTCGCCCAGATCGGTTGAATAGACATTAAAGCCTTCAGTCGTCAGCATCAGCTCGATAGCTTTTGCTGTTGTTGGCTCGTCTTCAATCAGCAGTACTCTCATGGGTGGTTCCCCTTTACCCCGAATTCGTCTGGTAACACATCGCTAATCAGTGTTACGTTGGATTAACCACAAAACTTCTGAACAAAAAAGGTTAATAAGCCGTAAACCGGCCGAATCCGGCGAGTCGTTTCGTTTCCGAGTCGGGACGTTTTTGTTTTCGGAAACCTATCCTGGCTCGCGGTTTCCTCGCTGGGGCTGTACCGCGTGACCCTTGGGTTCCTTATTGCCTAGATACCCGCGATCTTCTTCGCGCGCCTGCGCTGCACACTGCTGCCGATGCCCATAGCTTCGCGATACTTTGCGACTGTCCTGCGCGCCAGATCGAACCCTTCGGCCTTTAGCAGTTCGACCAATTTGTCGTCCGAGAGAATTTTTTTCGGCTCTTCAGCATCGGTAAGAGCTTTGATACGCGCTTTCACGCTTTCCGAAGATGCGCCGCCTTCTCCATCAGCTCCGCCGCCGACCCCGCTCATAAAGAAATATTTGAGCTCAAAGGTGCCGCGCTCGCAATGCAAATATTTATTCGATGTAACCCGGCTGACCGTGCTTTCGTGCATATCGATTTCTTCAGCAACCTCACGGAGCGTTAGCGGTTTTAGTTCCGATACGCCATTGACGAAAAACCCGCCCTGTTTGGTCACAATCTGGGATGCGACTTTCAAAATAGTCTTTTGACGCTGGTCCAAAGCTTTGATCAGCCAATTGGCATCGCCCAATTTTTCGTTGAGCCAGCCTTGGCTCTCTTTGTCAGTGCAGCCTTCGCGCAATTCAACATAATACCCGCGATTCACAATAAGACGCGGCAGGGTCGCTTCGTTGAGCGCTATATCCCAGCCGCCGCCCTTGGCCGCTGTGATCAATATATCGGGGACAACCGCGGCTTGTATATCAGTGCCATAGGCAAGTCCGGGTTTCGGATCATACTCACGCAGCTCGCTCAGCATGTCGGCAAAATCTTCGTCATCGACATCGCACATGCGTTTCAGCCGGGCAAATTCGCCGCGCGCAACCAGCTCCAGATTATCGATCAACCGCGCCATGCACGGATCGTAACGATCGGCTTCTTTCGCTTGCAGGGCTAGGCATTCGCCCAGATCGCGTGCGCCCACTCCGGTCGGTTCTAGCGCCTGGACCGTGCTCAACGCCCGCTCAACTTCTGTGATCGGGATGGCCAGATCATCGCTGACTTCCCTCAGCGTGCTGCGCAAATATCCCGCTTCATCCAGCAGACCGATCAGGTGCCGGGCAACGAATTCTTCGCGCGCATCGCCGGTTACGCTGCCAATCTGCGCGTCGAGGTGATCGGCAAGCGACAGGGTATCGCTGCTCCGCTCTTCAATTCCGGGTAGATCATCTGGCGGCGCACCGGCGCCACCAGCGCCCCATTCGCCGTCACCGGTATCACGATCTTGGTCAATCGCTGACCGGTCAATATCGAGGGCGGGTTCTTCCGCCGAAGGTGCATCGGCTGATGCCGGTTCGGTCGGAATGTCTTCTGCGGGGCGCGCCTCATCACTTCGTAGTTCGCCAGCTTCCAGCAGCGGGTTGGCTTCCAGAGCATCGCCAATAAACGTCTCAATTTCCAGATTGGACAGGGCAAGTAATTTGATCGCCTGCTGCAATTGAGGCGTCATGACCAGCGATTGCGACTGGCGAAGGTCTAGGCGTGGGCCCAGGGCCATAGTTCAAAGTGCCGCCGCGTTGCCCATTACAGAGTGAAACCTTCACCCAGATAGAGGCGTTTGACGTTCTCGTCCGCAACAAGATCTTGCGGCGTTCCTGAAAATAGAACTTGGCCGCCGTAAATGATGCAGGCCCGATCAACGATCTCCAGCGTTTCCCGCACATTGTGATCGGTTATCAGCACGCCAATTCCGCGTGTCTTAAGATCTTTGACCAAGTCGCGAATATCGCTGATCGACAGGGGGTCGATTCCGGCGAAGGGTTCATCCAGCAGCATGATCGATGGTTTGGCCGCCAACGCACGGGCAATTTCGCACCGCCTGCGTTCACCGCCTGATAGCGCCATCGCCGGTGAGGCGCGCAGCCTAGTCAGACCAAACTCGTCCAGCAAACGCTCCAACTCGGCTTCCCGCGTGTCTTTGTTGGGTTCAACCATCTCCAGCACGCAGTTGATGTTCTGCTCCACCGTCATCCCGCGAAAAATACTGGTTTCTTGCGGCAGATATCCCAGCCCCAATATGGCGCGGCGATACATGGGCAGGTTGGTGACATCGTCGCCATCCATTAAAATACGGCCAGCATCAGGCCGAACCAGTCCCATGATAGAATAGAAACAAGTGGTCTTGCCGGCCCCGTTCGGCCCCAGCAGTCCCAGCACTTCGCCCTTGCCCACGCTAAGCGAAATGTCTGAGAGAATCGCTCTCTTGTCATAGGATTTTGCAATCGAAATGACTTCTAATCCGCCATTTGGCAGGGGCGCGGTTGCATCCACTGCGCCAGAGGCGGCATTTGGGGCGATATCGGCTTCGTCCATCGTGCTCATAGGTTAACCATGTAGCACTCAGTGAGTCCTTGAAAACCCTTGAAAGGCAGAAACTGGCAAGATTCGTGCATGACCCCTTATTCCCCGTGCGAGGTTGCAATTTGGTTACCGCGCTTGATTGTCGGGCCGTAGTTTGAAATACTCTTTGCCGGAAAAGGATGTTTTCAATTGGGGAGAAAGCGCATGACAAAGGCGCTGAAGAGCACCGTGGCCGCCGCCAAAAATGGTTCGGCTGAGATGCAAATATCGGGCAAAACGCGTGATTGGCGCAAGAGTATGAGCGACAATGTCGCCTATGCGCTGATCGTTTATACCGCGCTGCATATCTTCCTGACAGTTGGTGCCATGAAAGAAACAGGCATCAAATCGATGGCGCTGTTTGCGCTGGTCGTGTTGGTTTTGGGCATCATCCCGGCTTGTCGTTCCTTTGAGAAACGGTGGCGGACTATCAGCGATTCGCAGGCCAGCGATCCTGCGATGTCCAGCGCGTTTCGGCGTGATCAGGCTCTTGTCTGGTTGATGGCGCTTGGCCTTCCATTCGCGCTCACAGGGCTTTTCAAGCTGATTGCGACGATAGCCTAATTGAGACTGGCCCGGCGTTGGTCCATTGCAGGGCGCCGCTTTGGCCCCTAACTCCGCCCTATGAAACGGACGGAAACCGAAAATGATTGATAGTTCCACGGCGCTGGATCGCTGCGAACGAATGCTGCAAGCTGCGCGTAAAGCCGGGGCAGAGACTGCGGATGTAGTAATGTCTGCCAGCGCTTCCGAGAGCGTCACAGTACGCCTTGGTGCATTAGAGGATGCGGAGCGATCGGAAGAGGAGGCGGTTGGTTTGCGGGTCTTTATCGGCCAGCAATCTGCGACTGTAAGCGCCAGTACTTTTTCCAATGATGCGGCGGCGGAAATGGCAGAGCGCGCTGTTGCGATGGCGCGGTTGGCCCCTGAAGATCCTTATGCCGGTCTGGCGCCAGAGCATATGTTGTCATCAGCAGCCGACCACCGTGATTTGGACCTGGCTGACCCGGGGGAACCCAGCCCGACGGAACTGAAGGCGCGCGCGCTGGAGGCCGAAGAGGCAGCGCGCGGCGTTGCCGGTGTTACCAACAGCCAAGGTGGCAGCGCCAGTTTCGGGCAAAGCGTGGTTGCGCTCGCGACGAGTCATGGATTTTCCGGTGCATATCGCGCGACCAGTCACGGGATTAGCGCGAGTGTGATTGCCGGCGAAGGCGATGCTATGCAGCGTGACTATGCCTATCGCACAGCACGCCATTTAGCGGACTTGCCCAGCGGGACGGACATTGGTGTTCTGGCAGGGGAACGTACAGTCGCCCGGCTCAACCCCCAAACCATGCCCAGCGGTAGTGTCCCCATCCTGTTTGATCCGCGGGTTAGTGATTCGCTTGTCGGTCATCTGTTGGGCGCAATGAATGGGGCGGCCATTGCTCGCCGATCCAGTTTTCTATTGGACCGTCTAGAGGATGAACTTTTTCCGGATTCTATCATTATCACGGATGATCCGCATCGCTTGCGCGGGCCCCGTTCCCGCGCGTTTGACGGGGAGGGCTTGCTTACTCGCCAAAGCGATCTGGTAAAGAATGGCAAAGTGACCGGCTGGATACTGAATGCTGCATCAGCCCGTCAGCTGGGATTGGCACCCACGGGGCACGCATCCCGCGGGGGCAGCGGCGCGCCGGGCGCTTCGGTAACAAATGTGCACATGCAGCCGGGTGCAATCACGCGAGAGGCGATGATCGCCGATGTCGAGGACGGTATTCTGGTCACCGAACTGGTTGGCCAAGGCGTCAACGGTGTGACCGGTGATTACAGCCGTGCCGCATCCGGTTTTCGTATTAGAAACGGCGTCCTGTCGGAACCGGTTTCCGGCTTTACCCTCGCCGGAAACCTGCTCGATATGTATGCTGCAATGACCCCGGCAGATGATCTGGCGATGCATCAGGCAGTCAATGTACCCACTGTGAGGGTGGACGGCATGACTATTGCGGGAGCTTAATGGCGTCTAGCTCTTGTTCGCCAGATCAATCGCTTCCAGAACCACTTTTCGTGCTTCTTCAGCGTCACCCCATTGGCCGATCCTGACCCACTTTTCGGCCTCTAGGTCTTTGTAGTGGGTGAAGAAGTGTTCGATCTGCTGAAAAATGATTGATGGCAAATCTTTGGTTTCGCCGACATCCGAATAATACGGGAAGGTCGTGTCGACGGGCACGCAGATCAGTTTCTCGTCACCGCCATGCTCGTCTTCCAAGTTTAGGACACCAATCGGGCGGGCGCGTATCACGCTGCCTGCGATAAATGGGGTGCGCGCGATCACCAAGGCATCTAATGGATCACCATCAGGCGACAAGGTGTGCGGAATAAAGCCGTAATTGGCCGGATACCGCATGGGTGTGTGCAGGATGCGATCGACAAATAAAGCGCCAGAAGCTTTATCAAATTCGTACTTAACCGGTTCGCCGCCAGTCGGGACTTCGATGATGACGTTCAGGCTTTCGGGCGGATTATCGCCTATACTAATCTTGCTAATATCCATGAGGATTGTCCTTTGTGGGGGCAAAGTGGGGAAGTGTTGATGCGCCAATAGTCAGACATCATGCGCTCGCCAAGGAAGAAAATGCTGCACTGCGGCAGCTACCCACCAAGCAAGGTGCCTTGCGAGCTGTATATTGCGGGCTTTGCATCAACCGCCTAAGCGGCACTTATGAGTCAGAACACCCTTAAAGCGATCCGCGGCACGCAGGATATTTTCGGTCCAGAAGCAGAAGCATTTGCCTTTGTGGTTGAGACATTTGAGCGCGTGCGCAAACTCTACCGCTTTCGCCGTGCAGAAATGCCGGTTTTTGAAAAGACGGAGGTTTTTGCCCGGCCATTGGGGGAAACCACTGATGTTGTGTCAAAAGAAATGTATTCTTTTGAAGATCGCGGCGGTGAATCGCTGACCCTGCGCCCGGAATTTACCGCTGGTATCGCGCGGGCCTTTATCACCAATGGTTGGCAGCAACACGCACCGCTCAAACTGGCAACGCACGGCCCGCTATTCCGCTACGAGCGCCCGCAAAAGGGTCGTTATCGCCAGTTCCACCAGATCAATGCAGAGGTGCTGGGTGCGGGTGAACCGCAAGCCGATGTTGAACTGCTTGCAATGGCGGATCAGCTTCTGAAAGAGCTTGGCATCGATGACGGCGTCACACTGCAATTGAACACGCTGGGCGATCCGGAAAGCCGGGACGCATGGCGGGGCGCATTGGTCGAGTATTTTGAAGGGCATCGCGGTCAGCTGAGTGAAGACAGCCAGACACGGCTTGATGTGAATCCACTGCGTATTCTGGACAGCAAGAACCCCGGCGATCAGGCGATTGTTGCCGATGCACCGCCGATTGATGATTTCCTGACTGATGAAGCCCGCGATTTCTTCAGGCAGGTCGAAGCAGGATTGAAGGCGGCAGGTGTAGAGTATGTCCGCAACCCGCGCTTGGTTCGCGGCTTTGATTACTACCGGCACACGGCTTTTGAATTCGTGACCGACCGGCTTGGCGCGCAAGGCACCGTTTTGGGCGGCGGCCGGTATGATGGACTGATCGAGACACTGGGCGGGCTGCACACGCCAAGCGTTGGCTGGGCGGCCGGGATTGAACGGCTGGCGATGCTGGTGGGTGAGCCCGCCCAATCTCACGCCGATGTGATGGTGGTGGTGGAGAATGACGTATTGCTACCAAAAGCAATCGAGGCGGCGCAGTTATTGAGAAGAGAGGGCCTATCTACTGAACTAATGGCCTCTGGCTCTGCACGGAAGCGGTATGATAAAGCGGTTAAATCGGGTGCGGTCAGTATCGTAGCGTTTGACGTCCGTGACGGCGCCAACCAGATGCGGTTCAAAGCAGATGGCAGTTTGTTGGAGCGCTTGCAGGACCTCACCCGGACATTGAGCCTCGACTGATGCAAATCCCCGCCGAACGCCTTCGCCAAATCACGAACCGCTTTGCCGAGCTGGAGGCCCGCATGGCATCGGGCACGCTGGAGGGGGAAGAATTCGTCAAAGCAAGCCGTGACTATGCGGAGCTGGAACCCGTTGCCAAAATCGCCGCAGAAGTCGGCGCGATCCGTGAGGAAATCGCGGGGCTTGAGGAGATGCTGGCCGATCCAGAAATGAAGGCGATGGCACAGGAAGAGCTGGCCGAATTGAATGCCGCGCTGCCTGATAAGGAACGCGCGCTCGCTATTGCCATGTTGCCGCGTGATAGCGCCGATGCCCGGCCGGCGATGCTGGAAATTCGCGCTGGCACAGGCGGGGATGAAGCGGCGTTGTTCGCCGGTGATCTCTACCGAATGTACGAGAAGTTCGCCGCCGATATGGGCTGGAAGGTGGAACCAGTCAGCATGAGTGCTGCTGATGTCGGCGGGTTTAAGGAAATCGTCGCCAACGTCACGGGTACGGGCGTGTTTGCCAAGATGAAGTTTGAAAGCGGCGTCCACCGCGTCCAGCGTGTGCCGGTCACAGAAAGTGGCGGCCGAATTCATACCTCTGCGGCGACAGTGGCCGTACTGCCCGAGCCAGACGAGGTTGACGTCCATATCGATACGAATGATCTGAAAATTGATATTTACCGCGCCTCCGGTGCTGGCGGCCAACACGTCAATACGACCGATTCCGCAGTCCGATTAACCCACTTGCCGACGGGTCTTGTGGTCATCCAGCAGGATCAACGTAGCCAGCACAAAAACCGCGATAAAGCGATGCAAGTGCTGCGGACGCGGCTCTATGATCTGAAGCGTGCAGAAGCGCATGGAGAGGAAGCGGAAGCGCGCAAGGCAATGGTGGGCAGTGGAGATCGGTCAGAACGTATCCGCACCTACAATTTTCCTCAAGGCCGGGTCACCGATCACCGGATCGGCTTGACGCTTCACAAATTACCCGAAGTGTTGGAAGGCACGGGTTTGCCAGAATTGATTGATGCATTGATTGCTGAAGATGAGGCCAAGCGCCTCGCTTCTCTGGATTCGTGAGCACTGTGGCTGCTGCGTTGCGCGACAGCGCGCAGCGGTTGGCGAATACATCCGACACAGCGCGACTGGATGCCGAATTATTGATGGCGCATGCCCTGCAGATGTCGCGATCCGATATGCTGCTGCGCGGCGGTGATCTGCAAGTTCCCGCGGCATTTGATGACCTGCTCAAGCGCCGGATACGGCATGAACCGGTTGCCTATATTCTGGGCCAACAGGAGTTCTACGGCCGCGAATTTTTGGTCTCTCCCGAAGTGCTCATCCCTCGCGGAGATAGCGAGACAATCGTTGACGTGGCGCTTGACCTTTCCGGCAATGCCACGCGCGTTCTTGATTTGGGGACAGGTTCAGGGGCGCTACTCCTTACAATACTGGCCGAACGGCCAGGGATGGTCGGAATAGGCGTGGATGCGTCTTTGGGCGCATTATCGGTCGCCGCAGCAAACGCTGCACGGCTAGGCCTAGCGGAGCGTGCCCGGTTGTTAAGGCGGGATTGGCACGAGCCTGAATGGCAGAAGGGGTTGGGCCGGTTTGATGTAATCGTAGCGAACCCGCCCTATGTTGAAACCACTCTCCTTCTCGATCGATCTGTTCAAGACTTTGAACCATCATCGGCGTTGTTCGCCGGACCTGATGGGCTTGACGATTACAGGGTATTGGTGCCGCAATTGAGCGAATTGCTAGAGGATAGCGGGGTAGTAATTCTGGAAATCGGCCACTTGCAGGCCGATCCCGTGGGGCAGATATCCCGCGACTGCGGGTTTACCGCCGAGCTGTTTCGGGATCTTGCCCACAGGCCCCGCGCGCTATTGTTGCGATAAAAGCTTGGCAAAGAGCGAATCAGGCTTTACCCCCTTCAATTAGATCGAGGGTTCGGGTCTTTTGCCTCCAACCCGGTCTAGCTCCAACATTTGCAAATCGCTTGCGCTTCGGCGCTGATGCTAGTGGAACAGGCAAATTGCAGATGGGGATTATTGTTTGACCGGCGCGGTCGCTATGCACTGCCATTGGTCGTTAACGGGAAGAGAATTCCTTGAATAACCATCGTAATAATAACAATCGCCGTCGCGGTCGTAATAACAACAATCGGAATCAAGGTGGCGCCAATCAGGCGAACCGGATTGATAGCAGAGCGCGCGGTAACGCGCCGCAACTGCTCGATAAGTACAAGAAGCTGGCGCAGGACGCCTATCACAATGGCGACCGGGTGCAGCAAGAATATTACCTGCAATTCGCCGATCACTATCACCGCGTATTGGCCGACAACAAGGCGCGTCAAGATGAAGCACGGGCAAAACGTCAGGAAGAACGCGGCGAATCTGGCGAAGACCAAAACGATTCGGAAGATGACGATTCCCGCAGTGAAGGCCGGAGTGATCGGGGCAACAACCGCCGTGGCCGTGGCCGCCGTGATGAGCGTGAAGATGGCGGGCGCGGCAATGACCGGAATTCAGACCGCGGACGGAGCCGTCGGCCCCGTGATGGCGAAGAGAGTGACGAACAGAGCGATGGTGCTGCCTCGGATGGCCCAAGCGAAGGCGTAGAAGCGAATGAAGGCGATGACGCACCGGTAAAAGAAACACGCAAGCCGCGGAAACCTCGCGCACGCAAGCCTGCGGCTGATGATAGCGAGATTGATGCCGCCGTTTTGCCGCCAGAAATTGGCGGAGATGGTGAAGAGAAGCCAAAGCGCGCCCCTCGCCGTCGCCGGAAGGCGAGTGATGACGAAGCGGTCGAAGCAGCCGAGTAAGTAATCATGGCGGGCAAGCGGATCGAGGCTTTGCTCCGGAAAGCAGCGGATCGGGCGCGGGCCTATCCCAAGCTCACATCGCTGTGCTTGGGCGTATTGGCCGCATGCGGTTTCCCGCCTTTAGGCCTTTGGCCACTAACCCTCATCGCAGTGGCAGGGTTTGCACTGCTGCTGTTCTGGTCGGTAAATTGGAAAAGTGCAGCGGCGGCGGGCTGGTTCTTCGGGCTTGGCCATTTCACGCTGGCCAATAATTGGATCGCAACCGCCTTCACGTATCAGGAAGAAATGCCGGTTCTGCTGGGTTGGGCAGCGGTTCCATTGCTATCGCTCTATCTGGCTGTTTATCCGGCTGTGGCTGCGGTGGGCGCCAAACTGGTTGCTCGCGGGGCAGGGTTTCCCGCCTTCGGGACGGCCTTTGCGGGCAGCTGGATCTTGAGTGAGTGGCTGCGTAGCTGGGTCTTTACCGGTTTTGCTTGGGATCCTTTGGGTCTCGCCTTCTTAGGAGGCTTTGAAGAGCCGGGTATCGCCAGCATTTTACCATCGGTGGGTACCTATGGTTTGTCAGGCTTGCTGATAGTCGCGGCGGTTTTGATCACGGTGCTGCTGTCACGGCGGGCTTGGTTGGGCACAGCTGGTATTATTGCAGTGATCACTGCGGGGATGCACTTCCCGTTTCAGCACACCTTCGTTCCGCGCGTAGAAGGGACGTTGCCCTTTACTTTGGTGCAGCCTGATACCCGTCAGGAAAACTTGAACGATCCCAGTCAGTATGAAGCGCAGTTCCTGCGCACCGCCATGTTGACTCGCAAGGCTGAAGATACCGGGAAGCGGTTAGTTCTGTGGCCAGAATCCGGTGTGCCGGATTATCTGCGCGACGGGTATCCGCAGCGATATTATAACCAGATGACTGCTGGCGGGGATCCCGCTTTCGCACGCTTTCGCATCGGGCGGGTCGTGGATGAGGGTGGGTTGTTGCTTACCGGGGCGGTGGATCTGGAGATCAAGGATGGCCGTGCCTATGGCGCGCGCAATGCAGTAACCGCGATTGACGAAAACGGCACGATTGTGGCCGGATACGACAAGGCGCATTTAGTGCCCTATGGTGAATATTTGGCGCTGCGATGGTTGTTGGAACCGCTGGGGGCGACACGCTTGGTGGCGGGCACGATCGATTTCCTACCCGGGCCGGGGCCGCAAACATTGGACTTGGGCGACTGGGGACAAGCGGGCATTCAGATCTGTTACGAGATTGTGTTTTCTGGTGATGTGACCGATCCTGAAAACCGGCCGGACTACATTTTCAACCCGTCAAATGACGGATGGTTTGGGGCTTGGGGCCCGCCGCAGCATTTGGCTCAGGCCAGAATGCGCGCGATTGAAGAGGGGCTGCCGGTCTTGCGGTCAACCACCACGGGAATAAGCGCTGTGATTGATGCCAACGGTGTCGTTCGCCAACATATCCCGATGCACCGGGCATCCCGGCTTGATGGTTTGGTGCCGCCAGCCAACAGCCCAACCCTGTTTTCTCGGTGGGGAAATATGTTGCCACTGGCGTGGGCAATGCTTCTCCTCGCTCTCTCAGTTTTGCAGACATCATTGGTTGCAAGGAGAGGGCTGCGCAGCTAGTAGACCTGTGACATAAAGAATTCTTTATATGAGGCCCTATGCGCAATTCATTCCTGTTCACTTCAGAAAGTGTTTCTGAAGGGCATCCCGATAAAGTCTCCGATCAAATCTCTGATGCGATCGTCGATCTTTTCCTCAGCATTGATCCAGAAGCCCGCATTGCTTGCGAGACTATGACCACGACCCAATTGGTTGTTTTGGCCGGTGAAATCCGCGGGCAAGGTATTTACGAGAATGGCGAATGGGCAGCCGGTATTCCAGAGCGGATCGAACAGGCTGTGCGCAATACGGTTCGTGAGATCGGGTATGAGCAAGAAGGCTTTCACTGGGAAACATTGAAGTTTGAAAACAATCTTCACGGCCAGTCGGTCGACATCGCGCAAGGCGTTGATGCGGGCGAAGATAAAGACGAAGGCGCTGGCGACCAGGGCATTATGTTCGGCTATGCGTCCGATGAAACCCCCGATTTGATGCCAGCGACGCTGGATTATAGCCACAAGATTTTGGAACGGATGGCGCAGGACCGTAAATCCGGAAAGGCACCGTTTTTGGAGCCTGATACCAAAAGCCAAGTAACACTGCGTTATGCCAATGAGCGCCCCGTTGAAGCGACTGCAATCGTTGTCTCGACACAGCATGCGCCTGGCTACTACTTCCATAATGGCGAAGGTGACGAAGGCAAATATACGCAGCTACGCGATTACGTGAAAGGCGTGGTGGCGGACTTGCTGCCAGCTGATCTGCTGACCGATAATACAGTGTATCACATCAATCCGACCGGTAAGTTTGAAATTGGCGGACCGGATGGTGACGCGGGTCTGACTGGCCGCAAGATCATTGTCGATACCTATGGCGGCGCTGCTCCACATGGCGGCGGCGCATTCAGCGGTAAAGATCCGACCAAAGTTGACCGTTCTGCGGCCTATGTGACGCGGTATCTGGCGAAAAATATCGTTGCCGCCGGTCTGGCGCGCCGCTGCACAATCCAGCTTTCCTATGCGATTGGCGTGGCTGAGCCGTTGTCGATTTATGTCGATTTACACGGCACGGGTACAGTGGACGAAGGGCGCATCGAAGCCGTCATTCCTAGCCTGGTTCGATTAACACCAAAGGGTATCCGCACGCATCTCGGCCTGAACAAGCCAATCTATCGCAATAGCGCTGCCTATGGGCATTTTGGCCGGACAGCTGAAGGCGATCTGTTCCCGTGGGAGAAGACCGATCTGGTCGATAAGCTCAAGGCCGCGTTGGGGTAACGCATATTCGGGCAAAACGGCGAGCGCTAATCGCTGATGTAATGCGCTGTCGTTTTTGCTGCGATTTCTTCTGGTGAGATACCGGGGGCACATTCGGTCAGTTTGAACGGAGCGTCATGGCTGGTGCGTTGAAAGACGGCCAAATCGGTCACGATCATATCAACCACATTCTTACCGGTTAGTGGAAGCGTGCATTCGGGAATGAATTTGGGCGCACCGCTTTTGCTGGTGTGTTCCATCACCACGATGATCTTTTTGACACCTGCGACCAAATCCATTGCGCCGCCCATGCCTTTGATCATCTTGCCGGGGATCATCCAATTGGCAATGTCGCCATTGGCCGCGACTTCCATCGCTCCCAAAACTGTCAAATCGATATGACCGCCGCGGATCATGGCAAAGCTGGCTGCGCTATCAAAATAGGCTGAGTGAGGGAGCTCACTGATAGTCTGCTTGCCAGCATTGATTAGATCAGCATCCACTTCATCATCATAAGGGAAGGGGCCAATGCCCAGCATTCCGTTTTCGGATTGCAGGGTCACATGTACGCCGTCCGGGATATGATTGGCCACTAATGTCGGAATACCAATCCCGAGATTTACGTAATATCCATCTTGCAGCTCTTGAGCCGCGCGGGCCGCCATTTGATCGCGGGTCCAGCCAGCAGCAACATCAGACATGTTCATTGTCCTTGAGTTAGAGGGAGGGGGGCAAGGAACCAACCGGAACCAACCAATTCTTCGAGCGGTTGAGCGAGCTCTGGTGTTTTCAGATACTCATATAGCTCGTCAAAATCGGATCGCGTATCGCCAGCGATCGCGATCAAGCAATGCGTTTCTTGCAGTTGCTTGCGCCGTTCCTGTTTCCGATCTTCTGAGCGCTGGATGAGCAAAATGCCATCATCACTTTTTGGGTCGAGCCCTGAATTTTTCAGCACCCTCCGAACATCCCCGGCGCGCAGGGCAGGTAGGCCGGAAATCCAAAAAATGTCGATCGCTTCGGCGCGCAGCCTCCGCACCATGACATCAAGAAGCGGATCGGAATGATCCATAGTGTCAGGGTCAAACAAACCGTCTGCCGGGTCGAGATCAAACAGCACGGCGGGTGGGCGAATGCTGCAGTCAGCACGTGCTGGGCTGAGTGAAGTTGGTGCCTGTAACACGGCAGACATTCGTGGCCGTTCAACAGGATCACGGGCTGCTTCGGTCACCGCATAGCTGAGCAGAGCATCATAGGCTCTCAGGCTACGGGCAGGCGTGGCAGCTGGTACCCTGGCAGTGGGTGGTTCTGCACCAACCGGGTCGGCCGTTTCGTTCGGTGCCGGCGGTGCTGTGTTCGCTGGTGGAGGTGCAATATCGACATATGCCGGACCAGGCGGCGTCAGAACCCGATCTTCTTTCCGCAGTACAGGAAGATCTGGCTCTGACTTTGGCTCCGGTTCTGGCTCGCTCTTGCGCTCTTGGTTTAGTATGGCGCCGCTGGCTGCCAGCGGGATAACTGCGGCTACGCATCCAGGTAAGGCAATTTGGGCGGCTAACAGTAGAGTGAGGGTCATGCGGGGCTTGTTCATGCGCTTACCTCTTCCCCAGCATCGCGTTCGCGCACTGTTCGGAACTCTATCTTTTTGTCATATGGAGCACCGATGACCATGCGTTGTACGTATACGCCGGGCAAATGAATGCTGTCAGGGTCTAGCGAACCAGCAGGCACGATTTCCTCTACTTCCACAACACAGACCTTGCCGCATGTGGCCGCAGGTAAGTTGAAATTGCGTGCAGTTTTCCTGAATATCAGGTTGCCTGTCTCATCCGCCTTCCATGCCTTTACTATAGCAAGGTCCGCAAAAATTCCGCGCTCGAGGATGTAATCTTCTCCGTCAAAATTTTTCACCTCCTTGCCGTCGGCCACTTGCGTGCCAACCCCGGTTTTGGTGTAAAAGCCCGGAATGCCAGCACCACCCGCGCGCATCCGCTCCGCCAAAGTGCCTTGGGGGCAGAATTCTACTTCTAATTCGCCAGACAGGAACTGGCGCTCAAACTCCTTGTTCTCGCCAACATAGGAAGAAATCATTTTCTTGACCTGTTTGGTCCGCAAAAGCTTGCCGATACCTTCATTGTCAATTCCGGCATTGTTGCTGGCAAAAGTCAGCCCTGTGACCCCGCTATCACGGATGGCGTCCAGAAAGCGTTCTGGAATTCCGCATAGGCCAAACCCACCCGATGCGATCAGCATATCATTGCTTAAAACACCGTCCAAAGCGGCGGCGGCATTGGGGAACAGCTTTTTCACATCGATTTCCAACATTCTACATCACTTAAAGCATCGCAACTGTAATTGGGCGATTGCACTGTGTCACCCCTTTGCGAACAGGCGATAATGCTGCGCTGCAACGCGAAACCATCCCGATCCGCTTTCTTGCTTATGACGCAACTGACAGGGCTTGGATAAAGCTTGATAAATCAGCGCATTAAGCATATTTTGGCATTAGTTGCATAATTTGCACCATATAATGTTCTTTTCGCACTTGCACAAAATCCGGTTCGAGTGCATTTAGACGGTGCCTTTTTAGGCATCCTCTCCCAAGACTTTACAGGCCCGGCTGGCAACAGCTGGGCCCTTTTTTTGCTTAACTGTCCGATGAGGCGGTCTTACCTATAACTACGTGCCGGCAAAAAGCCGTTTGCATACCGCGCGTGCGGTTCCTAGCTATGGGGTCACACGAAAAAGAGCGACGGGACAGCAACATCATGGCAGGCAAGAAGGCTCCGACGGAGACAGACGCGAAAGACGGATCGGTCCGATTGCAAGTTGCTGCTGCCCGACAAGAAGAAAGCGGCCAAGGCATTGCGCGGATGCCGCGATCAGCATTTCAGGCGTTAGGCATCACCGAAGGCGATGTGGTTGAGATTGCGGGCAAGCGCGCCACGGTCGCGATCGCGATGCCCGCTTATGACGAGGATCAAACGCTTGATGTTGTTCGACTGGACGGGTTGCAGCGCGGTAATGCTGAAACCGGCTCGGGTGAACATGTCACGATCAAGCGTGCCGAATCCCGCCCTGCATCCCGCGTAGTCTTCGCGCCTGCGCAGCGCGAGATGCGGCTTCAGGGGCCGACACAGGCGCTCAAGCGCAATTTCTTTCGCAAACCCGTGGTTACAGGCGACTTGGTTGCCACCACTGGCCAGCAGCCTGTCCAGAATATGCCGCCACAAGTGCAGCGGATGTTTAACACCCCGGCCTATGCGCTTACCCAGATAAGGTTGTCCGTGGCTTCGACCACGCCCAAGGGTATTGTCCATATTGATGAAAATACCGAAGTTGAATTGCGTGCAGAATTTGAAGAGCCGCGCGACGGCCGGGCCGCCGTCAATTATGATGATGTCGGCGGTATAGACGATACTATTCAAGCCCTCAGGGAAATGGTTGAACTGCCGCTACGTTACCCTGAGCTGTTTACCCGGCTGGGCGTCGATCCGCCTAAAGGCGTCTTGCTGCATGGCCCCCCCGGTACTGGCAAAACGCGTTTGGCCCAGGCTGTGGCCAATGAGAGCGACGCAGAGTTTTTCATCATAAATGGCCCGGAAATTATGGGCTCTGGCTATGGTGAGAGTGAGAAGAAACTACGCGAAGTGTTTGAGGCCGCTACAAAAGCAGCGCCGGCCATCGTTTTTATCGACGAGATTGATTCTATCGCGCCAAAACGGGACCGTGTCCCGGGCGAGGCTGAGAAACGCCTTGTGGCGCAATTGCTCACGCTGATGGACGGTCTTGAAGCGCGCGCAAATCTGGTTGTCATCGCCGCGACCAACCGCCCGGATGCGATAGATGAGGCTCTTCGCCGTCCGGGCCGCTTCGACCGCGAGATTGTTATTGGTGTGCCGGATGAGAAAGGCCGCCGCGAAATACTGGCGATCCATACGCGCGGTATGCCGATTGGTGATAAGGTCAACTTGGCTGAGCTGGCAAAGACCACTCACGGTTTCGTGGGGGCGGATATCGCGGCGCTAGCGCGTGAAGCCGCCATTGATGCGGTGCGCCGGATTATGCCGAAGCTTGATCTGGATGAACGCACAGTCCCGCAAGAGGTGCTTGATGATCTGTGCGTGACGCGGGAAGATTTCTTGTCAGCGCTTAAGCGTGTCCAGCCATCTGCGATGCGCGAAGTGATGGTGCAGGTCCCCAATGTGGGATGGGACGATATTGGCGGCGTTGATGATGCCATAGACAATCTGAAAGAAGGCATCGAACTGCCTCTGAAAAACCCAGAGGCATTTGAACGTTTGGGCGTTCGTGCTGCCAAAGGCTTCTTGCTCTACGGCCCGCCGGGTACAGGTAAAACGCTGCTGGCCAAAGCGGTTGCAAAGGAAGCTGAGGCTAACTTCATTTCGATGAAGAGCAGCGATTTGCTGTCTAAATGGTACGGCGAAAGCGAACAGCAGATCGCAAGAATGTTCCAACGCGCCCGTTCAGTCGCCCCCTGTGTGATCTTCATTGACGAGATCGACTCGCTGGTGCCTGCGCGGGGCAGCGGACAAGGAGAGCCGGCTGTAACCGGCCGCGTTGTGAATACAATACTGGCCGAAATGGATGGGCTGGAAGAGCTACAATCCGTGATCGTGATTGGGGCGACAAACCGCCCCACGCTGGTGGATCCGGCATTGCTACGGCCAGGCCGTTTTGACGAACTGGTTTATGTTGGCACGCCTGATCCTGCTGGGCGTGAGCATATCTTGCGGATTCATGCTGCCAATATGCCTGTGGCAGATGATGTTGATTTCACCACGATCGCAAAGAAGGCGGACCGGTTCACTGGCGCTGATTTGGAAGATGTGGTTCGGCGTGCCGGTCTCAATGCTTTGCGCAGAGCCGGGGGTGATGTCAAAGAGGTCACTGCCGCTGACTTTACAGAGGCATTGAAAGACTCGCGCGCCACTGTCACTTCAAAGATGGAAGCTGAGTATAAGAAAATGCGCGGGGAATTAAAAAAGCGCGCAGCGGCAGTGAAGCCGACAATCGGCTTTGTTCATGACGGTATGATTGAACCGACCCGTGATAGGAAACACGGCCCTGACGAATAGATTCTAGCTGCCCTGAACGCGCTGATTGGCCCCCTCGACTTCCAGTCGGTGGCGGATGAGCGCCTCAGGCATTTCGTCGCGTAGCCATTCGATCATATGTTCGCGGATTGCGCAACGAAGGGTCCAGAGATCGCCGATCGTCCGTGCGCTAACGGCCAAACGCAGCTCGATGCTTTCGGGGTACGCCTCGGTCATCAGGCATTGGACTGTTCGCCCGTCCCACAATTCTTGAGTGGTAACAAAGGCCTCTAACTCCTCGCGGATGGGTTGTATCCGCGTCGCAGGATCAAGGTGCAGCATGACCGGTCCGGTCAATTGCTCGCTTTTGCGCGACCAGTTTTCAAAGCTATGATCCAGTACGCTGGTGGTGGGCACAATAATGGCGCGCTGATCCCAGGTTCTTACTGTGATGAAGCTCATCCGGATCTCTTCGACACGTCCTGTATGGCCATCTACCACAACCAGATCACCGATCCGCAGCGGTTCGGTCAAAGCCATTTGAATCCCGCCAATCAGCGATTTTAATGCAGGCTGCGCTGCTGCGCCGACAGCGAGAGCGGCCAAACCGGCTGATGCCAGCAAAGTTGTGCCGATTGATTTTACAGCGGGTATGGCGAACAGCATTAGCCCGATGGTGATGAAAATGATCGCAAAGGTTGCCGTTCGCGACAGGATGGATAGCCGTGTCCTGCGGCTGCGCACTGCCACCGGATCATCGGACGCCTCCAGCCGGATTTCCATTGCAGCGGTAAAGGCTTTCACCAGAGTGTACGCGATCCAGCCCAAAAGCGCTGGACGTACGAATTGCGCAATCGGCTCCCAAACGAATGCCAATGCGCTGTTCCCTTGCGCAACCACGGTTACGGCAATGGCGATCAGCGACCATTTCACTGGCCGTCTGATGCTTTCCAGCACCAAGTTGTCGGCTTCCGTTTCGGATGCTTTGGCGAGCCGTTCCAGCACGGAAAAGCTGATCCTGTATATGAAATAGGCAACTATGGTTGCGGCCACCACTGCCACCAGAGCCATGCCGACATTGAACCATTCAATCTCCCAGGTGCTGGGGTTCAATTTATCAAACATAATGCGTCCTTATGGGCGTGAAAGTCGGGCTACAGGTTATCAATGCGCGGCGCCCCAATCGGTGCCAGACCCAATTTCAATGCCCAGCGGCACATCTAACGTCACAGCAGGCATGGCCGCGTCCGCCATCACTTTTTCGATGATGGGCTTTGCTGCTTCTACATCGCCTTCAGGCAGTTCAAAAACGAGTTCATCGTGCACTTGCAGCAGCATCCTGACATGACCTAGATCCGCCTCGGTCAATGCCGGCATCATCCGCACCATAGCCCGTTTGATGATGTCTGCACTTGTACCTTGTATCGGGGCATTGATCGCGGCGCGTTCGCTGCCTTGCCGTTCTGCCCCGTTCTTGGAATTGATCCGGGGGAACCAGGTTTTTCGGCCAAATAGCGTTTGTGAATATCCCAGTTCGCGTACGCTTTCGAGCGTCTCGGCAATATAGCGCTGAATGCCGGGAAACCGTTCAAAGTAGCGATCAATCATTGCCTGCGCTTCATCAGCTTCGACGCCCAAACGCCCAGCAAGGCCCCAGCGGGAAATACCATAGAGAATAGCGAAGTTGATCGTTTTGGCCTGAGCCCGCGTGTCGCGGGTTACTTCCCCGTACATTTCCTTTGCAGTGCGCGCGTGAATGTCCTCTCCCGCCGCAAAAGCTTCTTTGAGGGAGGGAACATCCGCCATATGCGCTGCCAGCCTGAGCTCAATCTGCGAGTAGTCAGCAGCCAGAAGCACGTTGCCTGTATCGGCAACAAATGCAGTTCGGATTTGCCGCCCGATTTCGGTCCGGATCGGGATATTCTGCAAGTTTGGATCGGTAGATGACAGCCGCCCCGTTTGCGCACCGGTTAGCGAATAGCTGGTGTGAACACGGCCAGTCTTCGGGTTGATGGCGGCTTGCAATGCGTCCGTATAGGTCGACTTCAATTTGCTTAGCTGGCGCCATTCAAGGACCTTGGTGGCAATAGTTGCGCCTTGCTCTGCCAATTTTTCGAGCATCGCCTGATCGGTGGAATACTGGCCGCTTTTACCTTTGCGTCCACCCTTATAACCCATCTTGTCGAACAGAATTTCGCCCAATTGTTTCGGGCTGCCGATTGTGAATTCCTGATCAGCCTCGCCGTGGATTTCCCCCTCCAGCGCTGCCATGCGGGTCGCGAATTCTTCAGACAAGCGTGACAGGGCCGCACGATCAACTTTGATACCGTGACGTTCCATTTGCGCGACGACCGGTACCAACGGCCGATCAACACGCTCGTATACAGTGGTTCCCCCTTCAATCGCGAGCCGCGGTTTCATATGTTTGTGTAAGCGCCACGTCACATCAGCATCTTCTGCGGCATATTCTGTCGCGCGGTCCAGGGGGACTTCACCAAACGGGATTTGTTTTTTGCCCGTACCGCAGACGTCTTTGAAACTTAGCGGTGAATGCCCAAGGTGGCGAACAGACAATTCGTCCATCCCGTGGCCGCCGCCAATGCCGGCTTCGCCGCGTCCGGCATCCAGCGCAAAGCTGATGATCATGGTGTCATCAACGGGTGTCACATCGACATCATATCTGGCCAGAACATTCAGATCATATTTGATGTTCTGGCCGATTTTCAGGATGGCATCATTTGTCAGCACCGGCCGTAAAGCCGCGAGCGCATCTTGCAGACCGATCTGCTGGGGCGTTTCCGCCAACAAGTCTGTCCCCCCATGCGCGAGCGGGATGTAACAGGCTTCATTCGGAGCGACTGCCAAGCTGATCCCTACCAAGTCAGCCTGCATGGAATCGAGCGCGCTGGTTTCGGTATCGACAGCGATGACGCGTGCGGCTTCGCACCGGGCGATCCAACGATTGAGTGTGTCCATGTCTTGAACGCACTCATACGCGCTGCGGTCAATCGCGGGCATATCTGGAACCGCCTGACGGTTGCCTTCGCTATCGCCCACGTCTGCTGCGGTTGCGGGTTTTGCCGGGTTGAGATCATTGGCTCTGTCAGGGCTGCCGCTGCCGGCATCTAACCTACGCAGCAAGCTGGTGAAGCCATGTTTCTGGAGGAACGCGGCAAGCGGTTCAACCGGTACGCCATCCAATTTGAAGTCGTCCATAGCCATTGGCAGGTCGCAGTCTTCTTTGAGCGCTACCAATATACGGCTCAGCTCTGCATCGGCCCGGTGTTCAATCAGCCTTTCTTTCAGCTTGGATTTCTTCATATCCGCCGCTGCATCAAGAGCTGCTGTAAGTGAGCCGTGTTCTTGGATCAGCTTAGTCGCTGTCTTCGGTCCAACGCCAAAGATACCCGGAATATTATCAACCGAATCCCCCATGAGAGCGAGGACATCGCCAACAAGGTCAGGTGTCACGCCGAATTTATCTGCGACTTCCGGCAGGGAAATGCGCTGATTTTTCATCGTATCCAGCATGTCGATCCGACCGCGAGAATCATCCCCTTCGGAAATCAACTGCATCAGATCCTTGTCGGAAGACACAATCGTGACATCCCAATTCTGGGCCGCCGCTGCACGGGCGTAGGATGCAATCAGATCATCCGCCTCTAGCCCTTGTTCTTCTATACAGGACAGGCTGAACGCGCGCGTTGCATCGCGAATGAGAGGGAATTGGGGCACCAGATCGTCAGGCGGAGGAGGGCGGTTGGCCTTATATTCCGGATAAATATCATTGCGGAAAGAGTGACTCGATTTGTCGAGAATCACTGCCAGGTGAGTCGGCCCCTCTGCTTTATCAAGATCCTCGGCGAGCTTCCAAAGCATTGTTGTATAACCATAAACTGCCCCAACTGGCGTGCCTTCCGGGTCGGTTAGTGGTGGTAGACGGTGGTATGCACGGAAGATATATGCGGAGCCATCGACGAGATAGAGGTGCTGTTTTTCGGCCATAGTAAGGCTGTTAGCAGCGGATAGAGGCTGGGTCAGCTTACTTTATTTGGGTTCAAAAAGGGCGGTTTTCTGCGCCGAAGCGTAAAATAAGGCAAAAAAAAGGCACATTGAGGCCGAATCCACTTGCCATGCCACATTTCCGCCATTATTTAGAATTCACGAAGTCTGTCCTTTGGGGAGATTTCGCACATGACCCCGAAGGGGCGTGTGATAACCACTCGCTGTTTAAGGAATTATAATATGCGCAAGATCGTACTCGCTGCCGCAGCTGCTGGCGCCGCTCTTACTCTGGCTGCTTGCTCAGAAACTGCTGAAACTGCTGGCGACGCTGCTGACGCAGTTGCTGCTGACACAGAAGCAAACATGGAAGCTGCTGGCGAAGCAATGGAAGGCGCTGCTGACGCGACTACCGAAGCTGCTGGCGACGCCATGGAAGCAACTGGCGAAGCAATGGAAGGCGCTGCTGACGACGCTGCTGCAGCTGCTGAAGGCGCTATGGAAGGCGAAGAAGCTGCTGAATAAGCAGTTCGCTTTTTAGCAAATAGAAAGGGCGGTACCGCGAGGTGCCGCCCTTTTCTTATGCGCGATTAAGATTTCGGGGCCCATTTTGGGGGCCTCTAAGAAACTATCCGCCAGTCCGGTATTCTGAATTTGTCCATATCTGCTGGCTTTGGTTGGGATTGGAAAACCCATCATATAACACCCGCGCAATATCGGCGATTCGGGCATCCCGCATACGCCGCGCTTGGCGCTTATTGGCGGCCTCATGCTGGCTCGATAGGCTTTGTCCTGTCACATAGATAGCTATCGCAATTGACCGTCCATCGGGCGTCTGGAAAATGCCTATATCGCTGGCTGTCCGGTTGAGTGTACCGGTTTTGTGAAGAAGGTTGGAATGATCAGGCACCGCCGATCTGATCCGCCGTTTGCCGGTTGTGGTCTTGGCCATTGCATCAAGCAACACATTCCGGCTGCTATTGCTCAAAAGCCGGCCCTGATAAATACTCGCTAGCAGCCCCGCCATCGCCCGCGGAGACGCACTGTCTCGCATATCAATTGTTGTCGCCGGGTCATATTCCCCGTCATCACGCACCAAGGTGGCGATATTGCGGGTTAACTCAAAATCTCTAATGCCGGCGCGGCGCATAAACGCATTCACCGCTTGGGGGCCACCTACAACGCGCAGCAGTGCATCGGTCGACACATTGCTACTCTTGCTGATCATCAGTTCTATCAGTTTGTGTGCAGGCAGATAGTTGCCTTCACGCACTGGCGCGCTGGCAGAAGAAAACCGTGCAGACCGCACCGGGATAAGAACTGGAAATTCGCTGGTCAGGGTCCAGCGGCCTTGGTCGACGCCCGCCAGATAAGTGGCGGCAATCGCTACTTTACTGGTGCTTGCCATGGGGAAGCGTTGATCACCCAGGATAGAGACTTCTTTTCCCGTGCTTAGGTCTATCGCTGCGACACCAATACGCCCTTTGTCACCGTCTGCAACGCGGGCCAGATATTGTTCAAAGCCAGTCTCATAGACTGCTTCAAATCGCTCGGGTGCTCTTTCTTTCGTGCCTAACGCCGAATCGAACGCCAGTTCGAAATTGTCGGTGTTAGCCTGCGCGGGTGAGACTGCTGATAAAGCGAGCATCGCGGCTGCGCCAACGGGTAGAAGGTTTTTGAGGTTCAATCGCATAGGGGTGCTGATACCTTATTTGTGGTTGTCACAGTCTTAACGAGCGTCGATTCTGTCCGGCAACGCCCTTAGCGATGAACAGAGACGCCCAAGCGACCAAGGTGAAGAATACGGATAATTGCATGGGTTTCCGACCGTTTATCTAGGCAAGACAGCTCTTGTGCGCGGTTCAATTGGATGCAAGACCCTCGCCGATGGAGAGCTCCGCACAAACGTTTGAGTTACTGCTTGATGGATTGCAGTCTTGTTGCACCCGCGCGAATCTTGGTCAGGTTTCGGATATTGTCCGGTTGACTGGCGGTGCGACGATGGAAAGCTGGAAGTTCCAAGCTGACGGCGAATTGTATGTGCTGCGGCGCGCACCATCTTTGGAGTTCATGAACGATCGCCCCTTTGGCCACGATGTCGAAGCTGCCATTATCCGCGCAGCTCACAGCGCCGGCGTGTCAGCTCCGGAAGTTGTGGGTGAACTGGCGGCTGAAGATGGCATCGGCAGCGGTTTCATTATGCGTGCCTTGCCCGGTACGCCCGACCCGAAGGCAATATTGGCGATGAATTCGCCCGCTGAACTGCTAGATGAGATTGCGCGCGATCTGGCGCGAATTCATGGCATTGCTCCTGCTCGGTTACCCGTTGCCATTCCAACACTTGATTACCGCCAGGGGATTGAGGGGCTGAAGGCTCAGTTTGATGAGGCTGGCGGTGACCGTCCGATCATTGCGCTTGGGCTGAAATGGTTGATGGATAATTGCCCCGACCCAGTAACGCCTGTGCTCAATCATGGCGATTATCGGATGGGTAACTTGCTTGCAGAAGACGGCAAACTTACCGGCGTGCTAGATTGGGAACTAGCCCATTTTGGTGACCCGCATGAGGATTTAGCCTTTGGATGCATGACGGTGTGGCGTTTTGCCCGAATTGATCGGCCAGCGCTTGGGCTGGGTTCTTTGGAGGCGTATTTTGCCGCCTATAAAAATGCTGGCGGGGGCAAGGTCGATCCCGATCGCTTTCGCTTTTGGTTGGTCTATCGCACTGTTTGGTGGGCCCTAGGCTGCTTGCAGATGGCCAAATATTGGCGGACTGGCGAAGACCGGATGCTCGAACGCGTAGTTATTTCCCGCCGCACGAGCGAGCAGGAATTGGATTTGCTGATGTTGCTAGAGGAGGATGCGCCGGAAGCAGAGCGAGATCGGCCTCTTCCAGATCCGCATCTGACCTTTACGTACACAGGCGAAGCGTGGGCGGGTGAGCTTGCGGAAGCGGTTTCGGAATGGCTCGTAACCATTAAAGACCGGCTAACTGGCCATGATCGCTTCCAACTGGCTGTTGCCCGCAATGCTTTGGGGATGTTGGCACGAGGCGAGCAAGAGGGGGACACCACGATCGATATCCAAGCTGCCAAACTGGTTATGGAGGAAGGCATGTCGCTCAACGACCCCATTTGGCTTTCGTTGTTGCGCCGAGGCGCACTGGAGAAAGTGGCAGCCGACTCTCCCAAATACCCCGCGCTCGCCGTAGCTCGTAAAAAGTGGACTGGAAAAGACTGATGGATTTCGCAATTCCTGCCGACCTCACTGCCTATCTCGCCGAACTCGATGCGTTTATCGAAGCGGAAATCAAACCGCTGGAAGCGCAAGATGATAATATCCGTTTCTTCGATCATCGCCGTGAATATGCCCGGACCGATTTTGACGCGGGCGGCCTGCCGCGCGAGGATTGGGAAGAACTGCTGAGTGAAGCCACGCGCCGCGCCGATGCGGCGGGCCATTGGCGGTTTTCTGCGCCCAAGGAATATGGCGGCAAGGATGGCTCCAACCTTTGGATGGCCGTGATCCGCGAACATTTTGCGGCTAAAGGGCTCGGCCTGCATAACGACTTGCAAAATGAACATTCCATCGTTGGGAATTTCCCCTTTGTGGCAATGTTCGACACGTTTGGCACCGAGGCACAGAAGCAGGAATTTATCCATGGCGGGTTTAACCGGACGCGCCGCGTCGCCTTTGGGCTGACCGAAGCAGAGCATGGCAGCGACGCGACGCATATGGAAACTACTGCCGTGCGCGAGACGCGGGATGGCGTCGATGGTTGGTTGATCAATGGCGAGAAGATGTGGATCACCGGCATGCATGTCGCGACGCACTGCGCCACATTTGCGCGGACATCCGGCGAAGCGGGCGATGCACGCGGGATCACCTGTTTCTTGGTGCCCAACCCGACTGAGGGGCTGAAAATCGAGGAATGGATGTGGACGTTCAATATGCCCACTGACCATCCTCGCCTGAGCCTGACCGATATTTGGGTGCCCGACAGCACGATATTGGGTGAGGAGGGCAAAGGCCTCGCTTTGGCGCAGAGCTTTGTTCACCAGAACCGCATCCGGCAGGCGGCGTCTTCCTTGGGCGCTGCGACATTCTGCGTTGAGGAAAGCGTCCGCTATGCACGCGAGCGCAAGCCATTCGGGCAGGAACTCGCCCGCAATCAGGGTATTCAATTCCCGCTGGTTGAATTGGCGACGCAGTGCGAAATGCTGCGAATGCTGATCTACAAGACAGCATGGGAAATGGACAACACGCCGCACAAGCAGATCGAGAGCGAGCTGTCGGACAAAGTCAGCATGTGCAATTACTGGGCGAACCGGCTTGTGTGCCAAGCTGCCGATCAGGCAATGCAAGTGCATGGCGGAATTGGATATTCACGGCATACTCCATTTGAACATATTTACCGGCATCACCGGCGCTACCGGATCACCGAAGGCGCAGAAGAAATACAGATGCGCAAAGTGGGCGCGTATCTGTTTGGCTATTTGGGGCCCAGAAGGGGGCTGTATGATTGAGGTGACGAAGTTGACACTGTGTCAACCGCGAAATATTACTTAACACATTGATTATAATAATATTTTTCTCAAATATCAAAGTTGACACATTCCGCTATGCTTCGCCGAAGGGTGACCGTAAATCGACCTTTTTCAGTAGTCTGGCACAGTCATAACAAGGCTCGGCGATGTAGGAAAACGATCCCCGCCCGCTCTGCTGGCCATGCTCGCCTTTGCTGCAATATCCGGCTAAACCAGTGTGATGAGCACATGGACAATCGGCATCATCGGGGGCAGCGGCCTCTATCAAATCGACGCGCTGGAAGATGCGCAATGGATTGCAGTGGACTCGCCCTTCGGCACAGTCTCGGATGAAATCCTGTGCGGGCGTATTGGGCCCGAAGAGGGAGGCGTGCAGGTCCGCTTCCTGCCGCGCCACGGCAGAGGCCACAAAATCCCGCCATCCGAAGTCAATGCGCGCGCCAATATTGATGCGCTGAAACGCGCGGGCTGTACGGACTTGCTGGCGATATCCTCTGTCGGCTCGCTTCAGGAGGAATTGCCGCCGGGGCACTTCGTGGTCGTCGATCAATTTATCGACCGGACCAAAACGCGCAGCTCCAGCTTCTTCGGCACCGGCATGGTCGCGCATGTCAGCATGGCCGAACCGGTCTGCCCGCGCCTGTCCGACATGGCGGCCGCCGCCGTGAACAAAGCGGGCGGGAACATGACCCAAGGCGGGACCTATCTGGCGATGGAAGGACCGCAATTCTCCACTCGCGCGGAAAGCCATATGTATCGCAGCTGGGGGGCTCACGTCATCGGTATGACCGCCATGCCCGAAGCCAAATTGGCGCGCGAGGCAGAGCTACCCTATGCTCTGGTCGGCATGGTCACAGACTATGATTGCTGGCGCGAAGATGCGGCTTTCGTGGAGGTCAGCGAAGTTATCGCGCAAATGAACGCCAATGGCGAAATTGCCCGCAAAACGGTCGAGCAATTTATCGCGGCTTTGCCGGCGGAGCGTGAAGCGTGTCCGCTCGATACGGTGCTCGATTACGCGATGATCACCGCGCCTGATGCACGCGATCCGGCGATGCTGGCGAAATTGGATGCTGTGGCGGGGCGGGTTTTGGGGTGAATCAATACACGATCCCACGCTTTGACTGGAAAGGCTGGATCGTCGGTACGCTGCTTGCGTTTCTGATCTTGTGCATTGCTTGGCTGTTCATGACTGGGTATCTCCCCGTCCGAGCCTTCGACAGCGATGATTGGAGGGCGGCCAAGGATGATGGGTCGCAAACACGTGTAGAGATGATCGAGCATCTCACGCGAAGTGGCACGCTGGATGAATTGGCCAAGCAGCAGGTGTTTGATTTGCTCGGCGAGTGCCGCGACACCGCATATTTCAACGAATGGGATTGTGTTTACCGGCTCGGCGATCAGCGCGGTTTCTTCAGCCTAGACTCTGAATGGTTGGTGATTGATTTCAGTCAAGACGGGATCGTCCAACGTTACGAAGTGGTGAGCGATTGAAGGTAACGATTGGGTCTTGGTTTTCAGTTCAGTACAGAGTGGCCTGTCAAATCTTCGTCACCCCGGACTTGATCCGGGGTCCCGCTTGGCGGTGGTCGTAATATGGACCGCGAATGCAAAGGCGGATGGGTATACATCATGGCGGACCGTTATCGCGGTACGATGTAGGTCGGCGTAACAGCGTCACTGGCACAGCGGGTATTCCAGCACCGCGAAGGAACAGGTTCTGATTTCTGCAAGCAATATGGCCTGACGAAGCTGGTTTGGGCGGAGCGTGGTGACACGATTGAGGATTGCATCGCTCACGAAAAGCGCATCAAACGTTGGCGGCGAGCGTGGAAGTTTGACCTGATCGAGAAGGGTAATCCTGATTGGGCCGATTTGTTTGACCGGTTGGTGTGACGCCCCTTAAGCGGGGCCCCGGATCAAGTCCGGGGCGACGATAGAGGGCGGGTATGTGTTGCCCTAAGCCGAGCAACTCGCTCCGCCCAGCACACAGAACCGTGCGCAATGGGGGTGGTTGAGCGATACGTCGCGCGATGCCTCGGCCAAGGTTGCGCCCATATCGAAGCCGTCATCATAGGGGATCAGCGTGCACGCTGCGACGCGGGGCGCGCCCTCGCCTTTGCGGTGCACGACCATGCGGCTGGTGGCGCACATGATGTCGGCGGGGTTCTGGTTCAGGATACCCCAACATTCGGTTGTGATTTCAGCGATGTCTTTTGCCTCGTCCATTTCGGGGAATAGCACCATCCGCATCGGGTCAGCTGCATCGACGCAGATGCCCATTTCGGCGAACAGCGCGCCATATCCTGCGCGGGCATCATCCATGGTTTCGCTCGGCAACATCCGGCCCGCAACGGCGATGGAAAAGCCCTTATCGGATAGCCATTTCAGCCCGCTCGTGCCCGGCTCCCAGCTGCGCGGTCCGCGTTCGGCTTCGTGCGCATCTTTGGTGTAATGATCAAGGCTAACGCGGATCGTCAGCTTATCACCAAACCGCTCTTTCAGATCGAGCAAGGCCGCCTCATGCCGCCGCATTGGCTTCATCGCATTGCTCAGCACCAGCGCATCGAAGCCGCGTTCCAGAGTATCGGTCAGGATCGCGACAAATTCGGGATTCATAAACGGTTCGCCGCCGGTATAGCCGATTTCGGTAGTGCCAATCTGGTCTGCTTCGATCTCGTCCAGAAACCGCGTCACATGGGCGCGGCTGATATAGAGCAGCGCATCATTGGTCGGGCTGCTTTCAATATAGCAGTTTACGCAGGCAAGATTGCACAATGTGCCGGTATTGAACCACAGCGTTTCCAGCCCCGTCATCGGCACAGATGCGCGGCGTTCGCCCTTCGCGGTCCATTCAGGGTCGGCAAACTTCTCCTGCGGCAGTGCCTCTGCCAGAACCTGAAACGGAGAGGTCCCGGCGGGTGCATTACGGCTTTTGCTGCGCGGTGATGTATCGGTATCGGTGTCGTTCAATTGAAAGTCCTGCGCATTTTGGCGACGAAGCCGGCATATTTCTTCGGTAAGGAACCAAAAACTGTCGGTTCCCATGCGCTAAAAGCTGCGGCTTTGGAAATCTCGCTGCGGGTGGGGTAGCTGATGATGGCAGAGCCGAGCGAGAATGTGTCGCTTTTGCCGGTAATGCTTTGCGTGAACGGTAGCAGTAATTCGCCCGCGTTCTTGCCGCAAATGCTCGCGCCGATCACTTTCTTGCCTTTCAGAATGACTTTGAGATGGCCTTTGGTGGAATCCTCCGCAATCGCCCGCTCATTATGGTCGAAGCCTTCTTTGATCACCGTGACTTTATCGCCGTATTCCTTGCGCGCGTCTTCTTCGGTCAGGCCGATTTGCGCGACTTCCGGCTCGGTATAGGTACACCAGGGCAGGGCTTTCCAATCCACTTTGGTCGGTAGGCCGGTGGTAATTTCCAGCGCCACGTTGGAGCCTTCATAGCCCGAGACATGGGTCAGGCGCGGCCCTTCGCGGCAATCGCCAATCGCATAGATGTTTTTCATCGATGTCCGGCGGCGGGCATCCACTTTGATACCGTTACGGCCGAGCTCAATGCCGAGTTCTTCCAGCCCGAAACCCGATACGCGGGCAGAGCGGCCCACTGCGATCAGCAGATGCGATCCGGTAATCGCTTCGCCGCCATCGGTGTGGACAGTGATTGCGCCGGTTTTGCCTTCAACCTTGGTGCCTTTGCCCTCGACAAAGCGGACGCCTTCATCCTTCATCGTATCGACCACGATCTGCACGCTCTCGCGATCATCGCGGCCCATCGGTTTGCCCGGCTCGATCACGGTGACTTCGCTGCCGAGGCGGCGGAAACTTTGTGCCATTTCCATGCCAATGACACCGCCTCCAATGATAACGAGGTGTTCCGGCTGCTCGGTCAGTTCGAACAGATTTTCATTGGTGAGGTAAGGCACGCTATCAAGGCCGTCGATCGGCGGGACAAACGGCTCTGATCCGGTGGCGATGACAATGCGCGGGGCTTTCAAAGTGCGCCCACCAACTTCGACAGTGTGTTTGCCGGTCACAGTCGCGCGGCCCATAATGACCTCGCAGCCCATTTCCTCGAATGTTTCCTTGGAATCATGCGGGGCAATATGCGCGATGGCATCGTGGATGTGTTTGTGGACACCGGCCCACTCCACCTGGGGCGCGGCCAGTTGTACGCCGTAGCGTTTTTCCTCGCGGGCTTCCTGTGCACGTTTCGCAGCGGTAATGATCGCTTTGCTGGGGACACAGCCATTATTCAGGCACTCGCCGCCCATTTTGTTACCCTCGATCAGGACGACGTTGAGGCCAAACAGCGCGCAGCCGCCCGCTGCGGTCAGGCCTGCGGCGCCACCACCAATTACAATTGCATCATGCGTAAATTTCATGGTTTCCCCAGTTCTGCACTGCCTGTAACAAATTGATGCTGCAAGGCGAACTCATTTGTGCCAAGCATACCGCAACACTCGGTCTGTCATTCGGCCAAACGGGATTATACGTTACATGAACATTGAAAATAGCCGCGATTATTATGGTAAGGTTTTGGGCGGTTCTGACGACCTAAAAACCGATGCTTGCTGCACTACGGAAGCACCGCCGCCAGCGATTATGGATGCGATGCGCAATGTGCATGACGAGGTCCGCGCGCGCTATTATGGCTGCGGTTTGGTGAGCCCCCAAGCAATTGAAGGCGCGCATATTCTCGATCTGGGATCGGGTAGCGGGCAGGATGCCTATATCTTGGCTCAAATCGTCGGTGAGAATGGTACCGTTACAGGCGTTGATACGACGCCTGAACAGCTGGCGGTCGCCAATGAACATCTTGAATGGCACCGCGAAAAATTCGGCTTTGCTAAATCCAATGTGATGTTTGTTGAAGGCGATATTGAAAAGCTGGACCAGCTTGATCTGCCGGAAAACCATTATGACGTGATCGTATCCAACTGCGTCATCAATCTGGTGGCGGACAAGCAAGCGGTGTTTTCTGCTGCCTACCGCTTGCTCAAGCCGGGCGGGGAGCTGTATTTCTCCGATGTCTATTCGGACCGCCGCGTGCCAAGTCACTTGCTGGGTGATCCGGTGCTGCACGGCGAATGTCTGTCGGGCGCGCTGTATTGGGGCGACTTTATCGATCACGCCAAGAAAGCGGGCTTCTTGGATCCGCGTCTGGTGTTCAGCCGCCCGCTTGGCATCGGTGATGCAGAGGTAGCGGCTAAGCTGGACGGGATCGCTTTTCATTCCGCGACATACCGCCTGTTCAAATTGCCCGAACTGGAAATGCAGTGCGAGGATTACGGCCAAGCGGTGATCTATAAGGGCACAGTGCGCGGGCAGGAGCGCGTGTTCGAACTCGACGATCACCACCATATCGAAGCGGGCAAGATATTCCCGATTTGCGGTAATAGCTGGAAAATGCTCAGCAGTACGCGCTTTGCCGAGCATTTCGAATTTATCGGCGATTTCAGCAAACATTACGGCGTATTCCCCGATTGTGGGATCACCATTCCGTTTGCAGATGAAGCTGTTTCCGGCTCAGACACACCGGCTGCCTGCTGTTGAACATATTCCTGACCGGAGCCGCCGGATTGATCGGCGGAGAGGTGGCTGCGCGGCTATTATCGGCAGGGCACAATGTCACTGCGCTCGTCCACAATAACCGCGAGATACTGGCCAATAATGGCAGCGCGGTGGAGCCAAGCGAGATTGTTTCGGGCGATGTGTCGCAGCCTTTGTTCGGCTGGAATACGGCGGAATGGAACAGGCTGACAGGCGCCCATGATCTGCTGATCCACTGCGCCGCGACGGTGCGCTTTGATCTCGATGATGAGACCTATCGCCGGGTGAATACGGGCGGCGCGGCCAATGCGGTGGAATTTGCGCGGTCGGGAAATATGCCGATCCTGCATGTCAGCACTGCCTATGTGTGCGGCACCCGCAATGGCCCGATTCTAGAAGCGGATCGCGTACCGGCAAGCGGCTTTGCCAATGGGTACGAGGCCAGCAAAGCCTCTGCTGAAAAGCTGGTGCGGGCGAGCGGCATCCCGTTTGCGATCGCGCGCCCCAGCATCGTTGTCGGGGAAAGCGAAACCGGCCTGATCCGGCAATTCGACACCACCTATGCCGCGTTCAAACTGATTGCCGAAGGGCGCGTGGGCCATATGCCTGCGCGCGCCGATGCAACGCTGGATTTTGTGCCGCTCGACCATGTTGCGGCGGGAATTGTGGCCTTGGCGCAGAATATGCGGCGGGCGGAAGGCGGAGCCTATCATCTGGTATCGGGCCGTCCGATCCCAGTGCAGATGTTTACCGACGGGATCGCTGCGTTCCCGCAATTCCAGCGGCCCAAGCTGGTTGATCCCGATAGTTTCGATCCGGCCGAATTGCCTGCCTTGGAACGCCGACTCTACAAACGTGTGGCAGGATTATATGCTAGCTATTTTCAGCGGAACCCGCAATTTGATGATCGCGGGGGGCAAGAAATGACCGGGCTGGTTTGCCCGCCAACCGGCGCAGACTATTTGCACCGGCTGATCACCCATTGCATCGATGTCGGGTTCTTAAAAGCAGAGTAGGCCAACCACTGCTGTCACCTGACGTCGGGATAGTCTTTCGCCATTCTTCCGCGCGCGCCCACGGCCCATAAAATGCCGACTTTGAAATAGATCCAGTTGGCTTTCAGCGGACCCCATGCGGTGATCCGGCGGTCGGAAGTGTGGACCCAGCGGCGCACCATTTTGGTTTTTCCAAGCCGTGCAAACTTAACGCATAGATCGGCCTCCTCCATCACCGCATCGCTGGGCGTACAGCCGCCAATTTCAAGAAACTGCGCGCGGCGGAAAAACATCGCATGGTCGCCGAATAATAGCCGGACCCCGCGCACAAACAGATGCGGGCGCGTGATGATCGGCGCGTACCAGGTCTTGATCCAATTATGGAATGTGGTGAACCAGCGCGTTTTCTCCGGCCCTTTGATGAGCGGCGTAAAGCTGGCCAGCGCGATTTTCGGGTCGGCCAACGTATCGGCAATCACCCGCGCCATATCGGCGGGCGGTACGGTGTCGGCATGGAGCACGCAGACATAGTCCGCTGCAATTGCTTCAACCCCGGCATTGATCTGGACTGCGCGGCCTTTGCCGGTTTCAAGCAGGTCAAAACCCGCTGCACGGATCAGATCGCAGGTTGCATCATCGCTGCCGCCATCGACGAATAGAATAGCCTCTGGCTGCGGGTCCAGCGTTCCCAATACGCCAAACATTGCCGGTAGCGCAGCGGCTTCATTCAGCACCGGCAGAACGATCCCGACACGTTTGGCGGTAGAAATTCCGGTCATGGTAGAAATTCCGGCCAATCTTCCAAATCTGCCGCTGTGTCGACGTCGCTCAGTTCCGGCAAAACGGCTGGTCTTATCCCTTGGGCGACGAACCGCTTGAGCGTTTCGGCAAATACGCTGTCCGTGCTCCATTCCATATCGGTAAAAGCAAAGTCAGCGGGCTGATTATATCCCAGCAGATAATATCCGCCATCGCTGGCCGGGCCGATCACCATAGGGTCGGTCAACAAAGTATCGCGCGCTGCGACCAAGATCGCCGGAGTGAGACCGGGGCAATCGCTTCCGATCACAATGGCCGGTGCCGGAACGCGCGAAAGCTTGTCGGTCAGATCGCCGCAGCCCTGATCGACGACCTGTAAATCCTCGCCCAGTGCCTCGCGGAACTGTTCGGGCGGTGCGCCGCTTACGCGCAATTCAAATGCGATGCCTGAGGTGCGGGCGACCTCGACCGTATGTGCGAGCAATTTGGTATAGATTGCCGCTGCGCCTTCTGCACCGAAGCCGGGGATCAGTCGTGTCTTGGCTTCACCGGGAGTGGGCCAGCGGCAAAAGATTGAAATTAGCGGAGTGGTCATCCGCTACACTCTAACCCCTCGACGCGGCGCGCGCCATAAGGCATTGCATTTGCATGAAAGCGGGTAAGATAGCTTTGGTGGCTGCGGCAGGCGCGGTGGTGGGCGGAATTCTGCTGGCCGAGCGGACACGCCCGCTGCGCGCACAGACACGGCCGGCAATTCCGCGCAATATCCGCAATGCTGCCTTGGGGGCAGGTTGCGCAGTGATTGTGGCGGCGGTGGAAGAACCGTTGACTCAGGCGATTGCCCAGAAGAACGAAGCGCGCAGACGCGGTATTGCGCAAAAACTGCCGGGGCCATTGCGCGAGATCGCCGGTATCATAGCCATGGATTACGGGTTTTACTGGTGGCACGTCGCCACCCACCGCGTACCGTTTCTATGGCGGTTCCACCGTGTCCATCACATTGATCCCGATATGGATGCGAGCACGGCGGTGCGTTTTCATCCTGCCGATATGTTTGTCTCGCTGCCATGGCGATTGGCACAAGTGCGCTTGTCAGGGGTCGGGCCGCGCGGTCTGCGCTGGTGGCGGAACATCTTCAATTTTTCGATCCTGTTCCATCATTCCAATATGAAACTGCCGGGGCGGCTCGATGATCTGCTTGCCGCTGTGATCACTACGCCCAAAATGCATGGCATTCATCATTCTGTGGTGGCGGAGCAGGCGGATAGTAATTTCACCAGCGGCTTGAGTATTTGGGACCGGCTGCATGGCACATTCCGCGATGATGTAGCGCAAGGCAGTATCACCATCGGCGTGGATGATGCGCGGCAGCAGGATGTGGAATTACCCCACGCCCTGACTGCCCCGTTCAAAGATCAGCCCGCCACTAAGATGACGGGTTAGCTGCTAGCGGATTGAACCCCGGCCACCCATTGATCCACACGTTTTTCCAGCAGATCGAGCGGCACAGATCCGCCGCCCAAAACCGTATCGTGGAACCCGCGTATATCGAAATCTTCGCCCAGTTCTTCTTCCGCTTTGGCGCGCAATTCTTGAATCCGGATCATCCCGATTTTATACGCGGTGGCTTGCCCGGGCATAACGAAATACCGGCGTGTTTCAGCTGTCACTGCGGCTTCGGGGATGGGCGAGTTGGCGAGGAAATAATCAATCGCCTGCTGCTCGCTCCACCCTTTGGAATGAATACCCGTGTCGACCACCAAGCGGATCGCGCGCCACATCTCTGTCGTCAAACGGCCAAAGTCTGAATAGGGGTTGTCATACGCGCCCATTTCTTTGGCGAGCAGTTCGGAATAAAGCGCCCATCCTTCGCCAAATGCCGGCAGATAGAAACCCTGGCTGCGAAACTTGGGAATCTCCGTCAATTCCTGGGCAATTGATAGCTGCATATGGTGGCCCGGATTGCCCTCATGATAGGCGATAACCTCTAGCGAAGGGATCGACATGGCCCGCATATCGGACAGGTGGGCGTAATAAATACCGGGGCGCGATCCGTCGGGCGTACCGGTTTGATAATGCTGCGGCGCACCGTCCTGCTCACGGAAAGATTCGACCCGCCGGACTTCCAATGGAGCTTTAGGCAGAGTGCCGAAAAATTCGGGCAATTTGGTATCAATGAAGGTCAAATGGCTTTTGGCAGCGTCAATATAATCCTGAGCGCCCTTATCATCATTGCTGAAATAGAACTGGTCATCCTCGCGTATGAAGGTGAAGAAGGCTTGCAGATCGCCATCAAAATTCACCTGATCCTTGATCGCTTCCATCTCGGTGCGGATGCGCGCGACTTCGGACAGGCCGATATCGTGGATTTCATCTGCCGTCAGATCGGTCGTGGTCATCGCGTTCAGGCGGTAATTATAAAAGTCAGTACCATCGGCCAGTTCGCTTGCGCCTTGGGCTTCGACATCAGCATTGGCGCGGTCTTCCGTGTACCATGCGACGATGCGTGCATAGGCGGGGGCGAGGGTGTCAGTTAGCGCAGTCCGCGCTTCCCCGCGCAATTCGTCGGCGCGCTCTTCGGTAATGGCACCGCTTTCGACCAAAGCGGCAAGCCGTTCCTGCGTGGCGGTCCATAAAGCGGATGGCTCGCCATCGGTAAACGGCTCGCCGGTGGTGATTTTCTGCGATTCTGCAATCACCGCATCATAGGCAAATTGGGGCGGGCGCGTGCCGGCTTCTGCATTGGCCTGCGCGCGAGCCAACAATTGATCAAGCGCAGTACCAATCCCGCTAAGCCGCGCGATGAAAGCGGTCATATCGCTCTCATCATCGACCTTGTGTTGGTTCATCAAGAAGGTAGGCAGACCCGAATGCGCCGTGCCCATTTGATGCAGGATGTATTGTTGATCGCGGAATTGCGCAGCGGCTTCGGCGGAATCCTTGCGGAATTGCCACATATCCCATGACAGTTTGGCATCATCGGATAGTTCTTCGTAATCGAAATTCGCTTCCATCTCGGCGGATGTTTGCTGCCACCAAAGCAGCTGCGCTTGCTCCGCCTCGATGCTCATATCGTCGATTTTATCGTAATCGGTTTTCATACCCAGCGCGGTCTGCTGCATTGGGCTGAAGGCAAGTAATTCGTCAAATTTCGCGTCGAACCATGTGTTGATGCACTCGGTTTGAGTGGTTGAACATTCCAGAGTCGCCACAACCGGCTGCCCCATCTGCCCGCAAGCAGACAGGGCGGCGGAGGCGAGAAGCAAAGCGGCAAAGCGTTTCATGTTGGCGGTCCTTCAGATTTGCAATTTCGTTAGCAAAGGCAATGCGCCAACATTGAGGAAATGGGAAGGGTACATAAGAAAAGGCCCGGCGGATTGCTCCACCGGGCCTTTCTGTTTGGCTTTGTAAGAAGCGCGTCGGGCTTAGAAGCCCATGCCGCCGCCCATACCGCCCATGCCGCCCATATCAGGCATTGCTGGGGCGCCAGCTGCTTTGTCTTCCGGTGCGTCGGTAATCGCCGCCTCGGTAGTGATCAGCAGGCCAGCAACAGATGCTGCGTCTTGCAGAGCAGTACGAACAACCTTTGTAGGGTCGATCACGCCAGCGTCTACCAGATTTTCGTAGACGTCGGTTGCAGCATTGAAGCCTTGTGTTTCGTCATCTTCGCGCAGCAAGTTGCCAGAGATCACAGCGCCGTCATGGCCTGCGTTCTCAGCAATCTGACGTACTGGAGCGAGGATTGCACGGCGAACAATGTCGATACCGCGAGTTTGGTCATCATTGTCGCCTTTGACGCCTTCCAGAACCTTGGTTGCATAAAGAAGAGCGGTACCGCCGCCAGGGACGATGCCTTCTTCAACTGCAGCGCGTGTAGCGTGGAGCGCATCATCAACACGGTCTTTGCGTTCTTTCACTTCAACTTCAGAAGCGCCGCCAACCTTGATCACAGCAACACCACCAGCGAGTTTCGCCAGGCGTTCTTGCAGTTTTTCGCGGTCATAGTCGGAAGTGGTAGCTTCCATTTGTGCTTTGATTTCGCCGACACGGGCTTTGATATCGTCCTGACTACCAGCACCATCAACGATGGTGGTGTTGTCTTTGTCGATTGTGACACGCTTGGCATCACCGAGCATACCCAATGTGACGTTTTCGAGCTTGATACCCAGATCTTCGCTGACCATTTCGCCCTTTGTCAGGATCGCGATGTCTTGCAGCATGGCTTTCCGGCGGTCGCCGAAACCAGGGGCTTTGACCGCAGCAACTTTCAAGCCGCCGCGCAGCTTGTTGACCACGAGAGTAGCCAGCGCTTCGCCTTCGATGTCTTCTGCGATGATCAGCAGAGGACGGCCTGATTGCATGGCGGCTTCAAGAACCGGCAGCATAGCTTGCAGGCTGGTCAGTTTGCCTTCGTTGATCAGGATGTATGGATTTTCGAGTTCCACAGTCATCTTGTCAGGATTGGTGATGAAGTAAGGTGACAGGTAACCACGGTCGAACTGCATGCCTTCAACGACGTCGAGTTCAAATTCGAGGCCTTTGGCTTCTTCAACAGTGATAACGCCTTCTTTGCCAACTTTATCCATCGCTTCAGCGATTTTCTCGCCAACTTCACGGTCGCCATTGGCAGAGATTACGCCGACTTGAGCGACTTCTGCTGAACCAGCGACTTCTTTGGACCGGCTGACAAGGTTTTCGACAACTTTGGCAACGGCTGTATCGATGCCACGCTTCAGATCCATCGGGTTCATACCCGCTGCGACAGATTTCATGCCTTCGCGAACGATTGCCTGGCCCAAAACTGTTGCAGTGGTGGTGCCGTCACCGGCGAGGTCATTGGTCTTGGACGCAACTTCCTTGAGCATTTGAGCGCCCATATTTTCGAACTTGTCTGACAGTTCGATTTCTTTGGCAACCGTAACACCGTCTTTGGTGATGCGCGGTGCGCCGAAGCTTTTGTCGATAACAACGTTACGACCTTTAGGGCCGAGCGTTACTTTTACAGCGTTTGCGAGCGTATCAACGCCCTTAAGAATGCCTTCGCGTGCGTCGCGACCGAACTTTACGTCCTTAGCAGCCATGATTGTTTCTCCTGAATTGGAATAATGTGAAAGTGCGCGTTAGAGCGAACTTGAGTGTCGGGATCAGCCGATCACTCCCATGACGTCGCTTTCTTTCATGATCAGCAGGTCTTCACCGTCGACTTTGACTTCGGTGCCGGACCATTTGCCGAACAAGACGCGGTCACCCGCGGCAACGTCGAGCGGGGTAACAGTGCCATCTTCAGCTTTGGAACCATTGCCAACAGCAACAATTTCACCTTCGCTAGGCTTTTCCTGAGCGCTGTCAGGGATGATGATACCGCCAGCTGTTTTTTGATCGGCTTCGATACGGCGGACCAAAACGCGGTCGTGTAACGGACGAAATGCCATGTCTATGACCTCTTCGTTAGAGTGGATGAATAGAATGATTGGCACTCTCCGTCTGAGAGTGCCAGCGAGGGGCATATGTGTATGCGCGTGGTGAGAGTCAACAGCGCCGGCAGTGAAAAAATCGGTTAGTCGTTAAGTGGGCCGGCGGACTTGTCTAATCCGGTCGCTGCAGGCGTTCCGTCAGGCCGATCTGGTCCCGCAGCAACCATCGCCAAATGAGTAACAAAGCGGCGGCTGCCAGTCCTGTGGCGAGACCGACCCAGACCCCGGTTCCGCCCCAACCGGCAACAAAACCCAGATACAGCGCGACACCAATTCCGGGTACCCAGTAAGAAAAGATGGCGATCCACATGGGGATGCGAGTGTCCTGCAAGCCGCGCAAGGCACCGGCCGCGACCGCCTGTAACCCGTCTACCAATTGAAAGGCGGCTGCAATTACAAGATATCGCAGCGCGAAGCCGACCAGTACGGCGTTCTTTGCTGCATCGGGATCAATATAAATATGCAGCAAAGTGCGCGGCATGAGCACCATGGCGCTGCACGAGATGATCATGAAGCCTGTTCCAATCAGGATCGCTGCCCAACCGGCCCGGCCCATTCCTTCTTTGTCCCGAGCGCCGTAGAAATACCCCACGCGAATGGTGGCGGCCTGACCGACGCCAAAGGGAATTTGAAAGGCCAGCGCTGCAATTTGCAATGCCACGGTGTGGGCGGCGAGCTGCGCTGTGCCAATGCTACCCATCAAGAAGGCGGCCGCTCCAAAAATTCCAGCCTCCGCCGTAATAGTTAGCGCGATTGGTGTGCCGATCCGAACGATGGACCAGAAGCGGGCCCAATCAGGCACCCACCAACGCCCGAAAATGCGGTAGCGATGCATCACGCTATCGAACCGGATTGCGAGAATATAGATGGTAAGGGTTATCACGGCTGTGATGATGGTGGCGATTGCCGCCCCTTGTAAGCCGAGTTCCGGTGCGCCCAAATTGCCGAAGACAAAAGCGTAATTGGCCAGAGCATTCACCCCGATGCCAGCGGCCGTGATCAGCGTTGCAAAGATCGGCCTGCCCAAAGCAGACACGAAACACCGTAGTACATTGGCCATGACCATCGGGATCATCGACCACACGATAATAACGGTGTAATCGGTAGCCATCTGGATGATTTCAGGCTGTTGACCGGTCACGCGGGAGATGGGGCCGATCATCAGGCAGACCATCATTCCCGCGCCGCCGCTTAGTACTGCCAGCCACAATGCCATTCGTGTCGCCCGCCGCACCGGGCGCAGTGCTGGCGCACGTTCACCCAGCTCAGCCGCGATCACCGGAGCGACTGCTCCGGTAAGCCCGGACAGCGCCCACAGGACCAATCCAAACAGCGCCACGGCCAATGCAGATGCAGCCAGAGGTGCTTCGCCAAGCCGTGCAATAAAAATGACGTCGACCGCGTATGTCAGCATTTGCAGCAAGTTGGCGAGCGCCAGCGGCCAGGAAAGCCGCAGGGTGGCTCCTAATTCCGTACGCCAGGGCGTATCACTGGATTGCAGCGTTGGCATTCAATGCCCGTTCCGCTTCGTAAGGCCAAAGGTCAACCATTGCTGCCTTTCTCGCAGGCAATGCGACCAGTGCTTGTGTCCTTAGTGCATCAAAATATCAGTATTGCAGACGCAATGATGAAGCGGGTTTATGCTGTTTTCAAATGCTGCCCTTGGCCTGACCGCCCAAGCGTTTTACCCGCCCTTGCGGCTCTCTTCGGCTTTGGCGGCGACATCTGCTGGCCATGTAACGGGTACCTGCGTTTGCGGGTTAAAGACTGCACCCATATTTGCGGCCTCCGCTGCGGCAATTTCTTCAGCGGTCAGAAACTCGCTTGGTTCGAGCTTGAAAACATCCAATCCGCGCGCGATTTCTGTGCCGTAAATCCGGCCGTTATACCAATAAGCAGACCAATACCCGCCGGTGATCAATTGGTCCTCATCGACCGGGCCACGATCAAAATATGCGATCTCGAATGGGTTGGTCGAATCAGTGAAATCGATCACCGAAATACCGCCTTGGTACCAGGCTTGAACAAAGATATCGCGGCCGGGTACGGGAATGATCGAGCCGTTATGGGCTACGCAGTTTTCTTTGTCGCCTTGCGGCGCAGGAATTTTGTACTGACCCCGTGCTTCCAGCTTGCCGTCGACAATGTCGTAAAACGCGTTCGCGCCCCAATCCATTGGATCGGATGCTTGGCAACGCGGCCGCCCGCCGCCGCCCCACTCATCTGTAAACAGCACTTTGGTACCATCATTATTGAACGTGGCGGAGTGCCAATAGGCAAAACCTTTGTCGATCACCTCGTCGATCCGTTTCGGCGCGCGCGGGTCAGAAATATCAAAAATAATCCCGTTGCCGGAACAGGCACCGGCAGCCAGATTCAGGGAAGGGAATACCGTAATATCGTGGCAATGATTGGTCGAATTGGTATCCTGAGTGCCTTCGCCGTGATCGCCGCCCTGCCACAGTCCTGCAATCTGCCCGCTCTCGGGGTCCGCAAATACGGTCGGGCTGTCGATGATCTTGGCTGCTGCTGGATTGGCAATCGGAATTTCGACAACATCGATCCGGAATAAAGCCGTGCGCTGGTCTCCGGGCACGTTTCCTACGCATCCTGCCAGCTCGTCTCCGTCTCTAATGCTAGAGGTGCCGGAATTGTAGACGATGATTGATGTATCATCTTGCGAAACGATAGAATGCGTATGAGATCCGCGACACGTTTGGACAAGGCCAACCTGACGCGGCCGTGTCAGGTCGCTGATGTCGAAGATACGCAGGCCGCGGAAACGTTCATCGCTGACATCGTCAGCGACCCCTTGTAAGCCGCAATCAATGCGGCCGCGGGTTTGCTCAACCGACATAATCAGCAAGTCGCCAGCGATAGAGATATCGCCCTGACCACCCGGGCAAACGACTGAACTGGTCAGATTAGGTATACCCTCGGTACCCAACTTGTAGATGTTGAAGCCGTGATAGTTTCCGGCAACCATAATGTCGCCGGAGAAGGCCATATCCGTATTGGCAAAATTGAGCAGCGGACTGCGTTCAGCAAACTGTGTTTTGTTTTCTTCGTCGCTGTCCGATGTGTTGTCCTGATCAGTTTCTGAATCGTCCGGACTTTCGTCTTCATCCTCATCTGCGGGAATTTCCGGCTTTAAGCCTGCGGGGTTGGCTGGGTCGAAAAAGCCGGCAGGCTTCGGCTGTGAGCTGACCAACGTAAGATTGAGAATGGCACTTTCAGCATCTCGGAATCCTGCGGCCAGCGAGGCGCGGGGGTCTTCAGACAAGCCCGCCAGCATGCCGTTCATTTGCTCGATTTCAGATTCTTGATCCGCGACAATATCGTTTACGAATTCCAGCAGGACTGGATCGGAAGCAGAGCCTGGCTGGTCCAGCAAATCTTCCACCATCCGCAGCGCGCCGCGGTGATGCTCGATCATCAGCGTTAGGAACAGCCGGTCAAATGCCGTGCCTTCCAAGGTCGCCAGCTCAGCCATTTCGGCGGGTGTGGCCATACCCATCATTTCATAATGGGCGGACATATCGTGCCCCGCATGGGCGGACATATCCATCATCACGGGTTCGCCGCGCTCTTGCAGCCATTCTTTCATAAAGCTGATTTCATCAGCTTGGGAGGCTTTGATCCGGCCCGCAATATCGACCACTTTGGGCTGGTTGGTGCGCCCCTCAACCAGATTTGCCAGTTCAACCGCTTGTCCATGATGCGGGATCATATCGCGCATAAACCGCGCATCATCAGGCGAATATTTATTGTCGGCAAGCTGGGTGGCTTGCTCTGCCGTCAGAACGGTGCCGTCACTGCCAGGCGCTCCGGGTTTATATATCGCAACATCTTGGGCCAGCGCCGGGGTCGCCGCAAGCATGGCGGATACGGCAACGGTTGCAATGAGACGAGTCTTGGTAAGCATATTGGTAAGTCCCTTAAACTGTTCCGTTATAGCTGCCGCAGTTCCCGCATATTGCCAAGAGCGGAGTTGGAAATCCGAAGTCGTTCAACGAAAAGGGCGGCACCTTGCGGTACCGCCCTCCCATCTGCAGGCGCTTCAAGTCACCTACAAAATTCTAGCTAGATCACTCGAGCAAGGCTCAAGCAGTCTGCAGCGCTCAATTATTTGAGTTCTACAGTACCGCCGGCTGCTTCGATCTTGCCTTTGATTTCTTCAGCTTCAGCTTTGCTCACGCCTTCTTTGACGGGCTTAGGTGCGCCTTCAACGAGGCCTTTAGCTTCAGTCAGACCCAGGCCAGTGATGGCGCGGACTTCTTTAATCACTTGGATTTTCTTGCCACCGTCACCGGTAAGAACGACGTCGAATTCGTCTTTCTCTTCAGCAGCAGCTTCACCGCCACCAGCGGCTGGGCCAGCAACTGCAACAGCTGCAGCAGCGCTAACGCCCCACTCTTCTTCGAGTGCTTTGGCAAGTTCAGCTGCCTCAAGGACAGTCAGTTTTGATAGTTCTTCAACAAGCTTGGCGATATCGGCCATGATGCTTTACTCCAATAAATTGACTTGGCAGAGTTTCCCGGAACTGGGCTACACTCTGATAAATTCGATTCAAAAAACCGCTTACGCCGCTTCTTTGGCAGCAAATGCGCCAAAGACCCGTGCAAGCTTGTTGGCTGGTGCGTTGACGACTTGAGCGATTTTCGTCGCTGGTGCGTTAACGAGGCCAACAATCGTGCCGCGAAGCTCGTCAAGGCTCGGCATAGAGGCAAGTGCCTTTACGCCAGCTTCATCAAGCATCTGACCGCCCATAGATCCGCCAACGATTTCGAGGTTGTCGTTCTTTTTGGCAAATTCCACGGCAGCTTTGGCAGCAGCGACTGGGTCGCTGGATGTTGCCAGAGCAGTCGGGCCGGTGAGCAGATCACCAAGGCCGTCATAATCCGTGTCTTTCAGGGCGAGTTTGGCAAGACGGTTTTTCGCAACCTTGTACGATGCACCTGCTTCCCGCATCTTTCCGCGCAGTTCAGTGGACTGTGCCACTGTCAGGCCGAGATTGCGGGTTACAACAACCACGCCGCTCTCGTTAAAAGTTGCGTTAAGAGCTGCGACCGCATCAGATTTTTGCGAACGATCCATGTCTTACTCCTTCACTATGGCCGTCTGGCAATATGCCCGGCGACCGGCTACGTTTGTCCATGACACAAAAGTATCACAGGCGAGTCCATTGATGGGGAAGGAGGGTGCAGTTCCGTTGAAGGAGCCTGCGATACGATGGCCATATGGCACATCGTGAAAATCTCTAATCCCCGTCTAGGCTGGAAATTAAGATGGCCAAATTACCATCACCGGCTGTCTTGGACGGATGTTCGCTGAACCCGTCAGTCCAGCGAACGAGAGGGCCAATAGCGGACCCGCTTCAGGAGTCAACCAAAAGCAGTCGCTCCTCAAGGCGTGAATATCAGGAGTACCCATACAAAAAGGCCCGCTACTCGCGTAACGGGCCCTCTCGCTGTTAACTTTTTGTAGCTTACATGCCGTCTGCGGTGTCTTCCATCGCTTCAGCATTGGCTTCAAGATCGGCCTGGACAGCGTCATCGCCCATTGCTTCGGCAACATCAGCTTTCTCTTCAGCCAGCTCGGCTTTTTCGTCCATGACGTCACCTTCGGCTTCTGTCACGTCATCGATCTCTTCGCCCATGTTCTCGGCAGGGCCATCACACGCGGTGACAGCAAAAGCGAAAGGTAGTGCGATAAGTGCTAATTTCTTCATTAGTTTTCCCCTTGTTGTATGCCCTACCAATGGGGCGCCACGGTTATTGTTCCGAGAAAGTTTCATAGCCTAGCAAATCACCCGGCTGGCAATCGAGTTCGTGACAAATCGCGGCCAGTGTCGAAAATCTGATCGCTTTCGCCTTGCCAGTTTTTAGAATGGAGAGATTGGCCAATGTGAGGCCAACCCGTTCGGCCAATTCCGTCAGTGTCATCCGGCGCTCATGAAGTAGATCGTCAAGTTTCACGGTAATGCTCCCGTTTGTTGTGCTGTCGATACCAGTGTCATTGTGTGTTGTGTCAGGCATCAGATGGCTCCTTCTGGATAGGTGCGAGCTGCGGCGCCGCTGCGAACAATACTCGACAATAGGAACAGCGTCAGAACGGCAATAATGCCAAGCAACGTCCCGCTGACTTCAACGGTTGATGTTGGTCCCTTAAAAGCGGTCTCGACAATAAGGCCGAGCCATGCGGTCGGGTATTTGAAAAGTTGGATGGCCACCATGATCCAGCCCATAAAGGCGAGCCGTTCCGCATTCTGAACCGTGATAGGATCTGCTCTTTCGGCCGACATTACTATCGCTGTCAGCGTTTTGAGAAATAGCCAGACCAGACCGAGAACGATGGCGCCGCATACGATCAATGCAGCGACGTGGCTGGCTGGATAGGCGCTCGCGGGTTCCCCGAAATGTTGCTGTACCGCGGCAAATGCCTCGTTTTGAAAAACAATGGCCAAAGGCGCGCAGATGATAGCTATCATTGTGAGTACGCCGATAAGCGGACGAATGAAACGCAGTGCCAGATGGCTCCATGCGATAGCTGCGGATGTGGAGCGGGCAATCATCAGATTGTCCCTTCCAGATCGTCACGCATTGCAGCCCCTTGGCGGAATATGCGGGCAAGGATGAACAGGACGATCGCGAACAGAATTCCGGTTAAGGAGAATTCAAAGTCAGCCGAAAAATCGTCGCTAGGTATATTGATTGCGATGTAAGCGGCGAGCGCTCCGATCGGTATTGAGGCGATCTGGAATGTCAGGGCGATCCACCCCATACGGTTCAGGCGCTCTGAATTGTCGGCGGTAAAGGGCTCCCCGTCACTCACTGTGTCGATGATTTGGCTGAGCAGCCGAAAAAAATGAAAGGAGAGTCCGGCGACTATCAAAATAAGAAGTAATACCGCCACAATTGCTGCCAGCATCATGGGCAGACTTGCTTCGCTGCCTGCCTCCACCAGCCTCTCGGCCACCTGGTCCGTATTGAACAGGATCACAGGCAAGATAATGGCGACAATTGCTGCCGCGATGCCGATGATTATTTGTAACAGGCGGCTCATGACCTTCCCTGCTGTGAGTAAAAGGTCGCGTTGAGGTTGCGGTTCGGGGCTCATGTTAGTCTCCCAGTGTAGATTGGATCAGGCGATGTATGGCGCGATGGTCAGGGTCGCCGCCTGAACTGGCGGCACAGTTACAACCGGCACCCATGTGACGGCGACAAGAGCGATAGCGGCGATGCCGGCGGCTAAATTTTGTAGCGTGTTTGTCATTTGTTGTTCTCCAATATGCTTGATATCGAAATTCAATAATGCCGAGTCGGTTTATTGTCAATCAATAATATCGAAAAACAATATGTAGAGTATGGATAAACGATAATTGAGGGCTTTCGAAGCGCGGTCATTGGCTGGGGTGCTGTGCGTCTGCCGGATTACCTTTGACACGGGGACGGAGCGTTCCTATATGCGCGTCAACCGCACTCTTCGAGAGTGACAGGTCCTTGCGCGGGGGTCGGTCCAAGAAGGAAGGTGCGTTTCCATATTCGCGACGTTTTTTGAAGCTGCAGCAGTGCCCACAACGGGTGCGATTCGCTGCGGTCTTTTTGCGTCTCTCGCTATGGAAGTGTCGATCCGCGCAGACACAAACTGAATGCTCTTCACCGCGTAGAAGGGCTTACACAATTGAATAGGCGAATAACTCCTATGGCTACCAAGGCGAAAGCACCCCGTAAGTCGGGCGCAAATACCGGTACTGCAAAGAAGCGTATCCGTAAGATTTTTGGCGATGTGCACGAAGTCGTACAAATGCCAAACCTGATCGAAGTTCAGCGGGAAAGCTATGAGCAATTCCTGCGTTCCGATCCCTCGATCGACTATGTGTCTGGTTTGGAAAAGACGCTGCGGAGTGTCTTCCCGATTCGCGATTTCGCCGGCACTGCCGAGCTGGATTTCGTGCATTACGAGCTGGAGCCGCCAAAATACGACACCACCGAATGTCGCCAGCGCGGTATTACCTACGCTGCGCCGATGAAGGTAACTTTGCGCTTGATCGTGTTTGAGGTTGATCAGGAAACTGAAACCCGTTCCGTGCTCGATATTAAAGAGCAAGACGTTTACATGGGCGACATGCCTTTGATGACGCATAACGGCACGTTCATCATCAACGGCACAGAGCGTGTTATTGTCAGCCAGATGCACCGTTCGCCTGGTGTGCTGTTTGACCATGACCGCGGTAAAACGCATTCTTCTGGCAAGTTGCTGTTCGCAGCGCGCGTAATTCCCTATCGCGGCTCGTGGCTCGACTTTGAATTCGACGCGAAAGACATCGTCAACGTTCGGATCGACCGTAAGCGTAAGTTGCCGGTCACCAGCCTGCTATTCGCGCTGGGTCTCGATCATGAAGGTATTCTTGATCATTTCTATGACACCGTCACTTGGGACCGCGTGGCCGGTAAGGGCGGCGCCGAAGGTGGCTGGAAAATGCCATTCGTTCCTGACGCATGGCGCAATACAAAGCCAGCCTTCGCATTGGTCGATGCAAAAACAGGCGAAGAGATTTTCGCGGCTAACCAGAAGATCAGCCCTCGTGCTGCCAACAAAGCGGCGAAAGACGGCCTGACAGATCTTTTGATCCCGACCGAAGAAGTCTTCGCACGCTACGCAGCGCGCGATTTGATCGACGAGAAAACCGGCCGGATTTACATCGAAGCCGGTGACGAGGTCTCCGCAGAGAACCTCGAAGTGCTCGACAATGCGGGCATCGATCAGCTCGAATTGCTGGACATTGACGAGATCAATACCGGCCCTTGGATCCGCAACACTCTGGCCGTCGATAAGGCAGAGAACCGCGATGAAGGTCTGGAAGCAATCTATAAGGTTATGCGTCCAGGCGAGCCGCCCACCAAGGAAACAGCTGAAGCCCTGTTCGAAGGCCTGTTCTTCGACGCTGAACGCTATGACCTGTCCGCTGTTGGCCGGGTAAAGCTGAATATGCGTCTTGAACTGGACGCTGAAGACACCGTTACTACCCTGCGTAAGGAAGACATCCTCGCCGTGGTAAAAGAAATGGTCGATCTGAAAGACGGCAAGGGCGAGGTCGATGATATCGATAACCTCGGCAACCGCCGTGTTCGTTCGGTTGGCGAGCTTCTCGAAAACCAGTACCGTGTCGGTCTGCTTCGTATGGAGCGCGCGGTTAAGGAGCGTATGTCTTCGGTCGATGTGTCGACTGTGATGCCAAACGATCTGATCAATGCGAAGCCTGCAGTTGCTGCGGTTCGTGAATTCTTCGGTTCCTCGCAGCTGTCGCAATTTATGGATCAGACCAACCCGCTGTCAGAAGTCACGCATAAACGCCGCGTCTCTGCGCTGGGCCCTGGCGGCTTGACCCGTGAGCGTGCCGGCTTCGAAGTCCGTGACGTTCACCCGACCCACTATGGCCGCATTTGTCCGATTGAAACGCCGGAAGGACCGAACATTGGTCTGATCAACAGCTTGGCGTCGTTTAGCCGGGTTAACAAATACGGCTTTATCGAAACACCATACCGGTCTGTCAAAGACGGCAAGGTGACAGGCGAAGTTGCCTATCTGTCAGCGATGGAAGAGCAGAAGCACGCGGTTGCGCAGGCATCTGCGGCGCTGAATGACGATGGTACATTTGTCGAAGATCTCGTCTCTGCCCGTCAGGCTGGCGAGTTTGTGATGCTGCCAAACGATCAGATCACTCTGATGGACGTCTCGCCGAAGCAGCTGGTTTCGGTGGCGGCATCGCTTATCCCATTCCTTGAAAACGATGACGCCAACCGCGCATTGATGGGATCAAACATGCAACGTCAGGCTGTGCCTTTGGTGAAAGCTGAAGCACCGTTCGTCGGGACGGGCATGGAAGAAACTGTGGCCCGCGATTCCGGCGCTGCGATTTCTGCGACACGCGGCGGTATTGTTGACCAGGTCGACGCTACCCGTATCGTGATCCGTGCCATTGGTGATGTTGAACCGGGTCAGTCCGGCGTTGACATTTACACGCTGCAGAAATTCCAACGCTCCAACCAAAACACCTGCATCAACCAGCGTCCGCTGGTGAAGGTGGGTGAGACTATCGAAAAGGGCGATATTATCGCTGATGGTCCATCAACTGATATTGGTGAGCTGGCGCTGGGCAAGAACAGCCTCGTCGCCTTTATGCCTTGGAATGGCTACAACTATGAAGATAGTATCCTGATCAGCGAACGTATCGTGAAGGATGACGTCTTCACCTCGATCCACATCGAGGAATTTGAAGTCATGGCCCGCGATACGAAGCTTGGCCCAGAAGATATCACGCGCGATATTCCAAATGTCGGCGAGGAAGCGCTTCGCAACCTCGACGAAGCAGGTATCGTGTATATCGGTGCTGAAGTGCATCCGGGTGATATCCTTGCGGGTAAAATCACACCGAAGGGCGAAAGCCCGATGACGCCGGAAGAAAAACTCCTGCGCGCCATCTTTGGTGAGAAAGCCTCTGATGTCCGCGATACCTCGCTGCGTTTGCCGCCGGGTGTTGCTGGTACTGTTGTTGAAGTGCGGGTGTTCAACCGTCACGGCATTGAAGTTGATGACCGTACACGGGCGATCCAGCAGGAAGAAATCGAACGTCTGCGCAAAGATAGCGCCGATGAGCGTGCGATCCTCAACCGTGCAACATATAACCGTCTGCGCGACATGCTGGTTGGTCAAACCACCTCTGCCGCACCGAAAGGTGTTAAGAAGGGTAGTGAGATCACCGAGGAAGTCCTGGGCGAAGTTGAAAAGCACGAATGGTTCAAATTTGCTGTGGCCGATGATGGCCGTCAGCAGCAAATCGAAGCCGTCAAAACGCAATATGACGAAGCGATCAAGATCATCGACGACAAGTTCGAAGATCGTAAAGAGAAGCTGGAGCGTGGTGACGAATTGATGCCGGGCGTTCTGAAGATGGTCAAAGTCTTCGTGGCGGTGAAGCGTAAGCTGCAACCGGGCGATAAGATGGCGGGCCGTCACGGAAACAAAGGTGTTATCAGCCGCATTCTGCCGCAAGAAGATATGCCGTTCCTCGAAGATGGCAGCCCGGTTGATATCGTGCTGAACCCGCTGGGTGTTCCATCGCGGATGAACGTCGGTCAGATCTTCGAGACTCACTTGGGCATGGCCGCACGTGGTCTTGGTCAGCAGGTCACAGAAGCTCTGGTCGAGTGGAAAGCCGCTAACCCGAACGCTGCAGAAGATTATGCGAAGGCGCCTCCGCCAGAGGCAGTGATCGAGCGTTTGAAGCATGCCTATGGCGAGGATTATCATTCCGAAATCGACGCGCGTTCCACTGCGGAAATCGTCGAGCTCGCGGGTAATCTTACCAACGGTGTTCCGATGGGTACGCCGGTATTCGATGGTGCGCGCGAAGGCGATGTCACCACTATGCTGGAGAACGCCAATCTGCCGGGTTCCGGTCAGGTGACGCTGTTCGATGGCCGGACCGGTGATGCTTTCGACCGTCAGGTGACAGTGGGCTATATCTACATGCTCAAACTGCACCACTTGGTTGACGACAAGATCCACGCGCGGTCAATCGGCCCATACTCGCTTGTCACGCAGCAGCCGCTGGGTGGTAAAGCGCAGTTCGGTGGTCAGCGCTTCGGTGAGATGGAGGTCTGGGCACTCCAGGCCTACGGCGCGGCATACACGCTGCAGGAAATGCTCACTGTGAAGTCGGATGACGTGATCGGACGGACCAAGGTGTACGAAGCTATCGTCAAGGGTGACGACACCTTCGAAGCGGGCATTCCAGAGAGCTTCAACGTTCTCGTCAAGGAAATGCGCAGCCTGGGTCTCAATGTCGAATTGTCCTCGCTCTCCGATGGAGATGAAGATGATGACGGCATGAAGATTGCCGCCGAATAAGCCACTGAAGGATTTACCCTGACCCTCCCGAAGGAGGGAAACGGAGCGAAATTATGAACGACCTAACCAAATTCACCAACCAGCTGGCTAAGCCGGAAACCTTTGACCAAATCCAGATCGGTCTGGCCTCGCCAGAGCGTATCCGCAGCTGGTCCTTCGGCGAAATCAAGAAGCCGGAAACCATCAACTACCGGACATTCAAGCCGGAGCGTGATGGCCTGTTCTGCGCGCGCATTTTTGGTCCTGTAAAGGATTACGAATGTCTGTGCGGCAAGTACAAGCGGATGAAGTACAAAGGCGTCGTCTGCGAAAAATGCGGCGTTGAGGTTACCGTAACCAAAGTCCGCCGCGAGCGGATGGGTCACATCGAACTGGCTGCGCCGGTCGCGCACATCTGGTTCCTCAAATCGCTGCCGTCGCGCATTGGTTTGCTGCTCGATATGCAATTGAAGCAGCTTGAGCGTGTGCTCTATTTCGAAAGCTACATCGTCACCGAGCCGGGCCTTACTCCGCTGGAGAAATTCCAGCTGATGACCGAAGACGAAATGGTCGAAGCGCAAGACGAATATGGCGAAGACGCGTTCTCCGCCGGCATCGGTGCAGAAGCTGTCAAATTCATGCTGATGGATCTCGATCTAGAGCAAGAGCGCGACGATTTGATGGAAGAGCTGCGGACCACGAAGTCTACGCTCAAGCCGAAAAAGATCATCAAGCGTTTGAAAGTCGTTGAGAGCTTCATTGACTCAGGTAACCGTCCTGAATGGATGATCCTTGAAGTTGTGCCGGTTATCCCGCCAGAGCTGCGTCCGCTGGTTCCGCTGGATGGCGGCCGTTTCGCGACGTCTGATCTGAACGATCTCTATCGCCGTGTGATTAACCGGAACAACCGTTTGAAGCGCCTTATTGAACTGCGCGCGCCAGACATCATTGTGCGGAACGAGAAGCGTATGCTTCAAGAAGCCGTCGATGCGCTGTTCGACAATGGCCGCCGCGGCCGCGTGATTACGGGCGCGAACAAGCGTCCGCTGAAATCGCTGTCCGATATGCTCAAGGGTAAGCAGGGCCGTTTCCGCCAGAACTTGCTTGGTAAGCGCGTCGACTATTCAGGTCGTTCGGTCATTGTGACCGGCCCTGAATTGAAACTGCACCAGTGCGGCCTGCCCAAAAAGATGGCGCTCGAACTGTTCAAGCCGTTCATTTATGCGCGCCTTGATGCGAAGGGTCTTTCCATGACTCTGAAGCAAGCCAAGAAATGGGTCGAGAAAGAGCGTAAAGAAGTCTGGGACATTCTGGATGAAGTCATCCGTGAACATCCCGTTATGCTCAACCGCGCGCCAACGCTTCACCGCCTTGGTATTCAAGCGTTCGAGCCCGTCCTGATCGAAGGTAAAGCCATCCAGCTGCACCCGCTGGTCTGTTCGGCATTCAACGCTGACTTCGATGGTGACCAAATGGCTGTTCACGTGCCGCTGTCGCTGGAAGCCCAGCTGGAAGCGCGTGTCTTGATGATGTCCACCAACAACATCTTGTCACCTGCCAATGGTAAGCCGATTATCGTTCCTTCGCAGGATATGGTCCTCGGGATTTACTACCTATCGATGGACCGTCAGGAAAAGACGCCTGAATTCGTCGAAGACAATGGCGAGCAAATTGAGAAGCTGCCACGCTTTGCCGATATGGCTGAAGTGCATCACGCTCTGGAAGTGGGCGCCGTAACGCTTCACTCGAAAATCATCACCCGCGTTCCGCAGGCCGATGAAAAGGGTAAGATTGTCCTTAAGCGTTTCACCACCACTCCGGGCCGTTTGCTGATCGGTGAGTGTCTGCCGAAGAACCACAAGGTTCCGTATGACATCATCAACCGTCTTCTCACGAAGAAGGAAATCGGTGACGTGATCGACCAAGTGTATCGTCACACTGGCCAGAAAGACACGGTTCTGTTCGCCGATGCGATCATGTCGCTTGGTTTCCGGCACGCGTTCAAAGCCGGTATTTCGTTCGGTAAGGACGATATGATCATCCCTGACACCAAGGATGGCATGATCGAAGAGGCTAAGGCGCTGGTTGCTGATTACGAGCAGCAGTACCAAGACGGTCTGATCACGCAGCAGGAAAAATACAACAAGGTCATCGATGCATGGTCACGTTGTGGTGATACTGTCGCTGATGCGATGATGGATGAGATTAAGGCTCAGCCAATCGATGAAGACGGCCTGCAGGCACCGATTAACGCGATCTATATGATGGCACACTCCGGTGCGCGTGGTTCGCCTGCTCAAATGAAGCAGCTTGCCGGTATGCGCGGCTTGATGGCGAAACCGTCGGGCGAGATTATTGAAACACCGATTATCTCGAACTTTAAAGAAGGTTTGACCGTTCTTGAGTATTTCAACTCTACCCACGGTGCCCGTAAAGGCCTGGCGGATACAGCGCTGAAGACCGCTAACTCTGGTTACCTGACACGCCGCTTGGTTGACGTATCGCAAGACTGTGTGATCGTTGAGGAAGATTGTAAAACCACCAACGCGCTGGAAATGCGCGCTATCGTTCAAGGTGGTTCTGTAATCGCCTCGCTCGGTGAGCGTATTCTCGGCCGGACTACCGCGGAAGATCTGATCAACGCCAAAACCGGTGAAGTCATCGTCAAATCGGGCACATTGCTTGACGAGCCGATGGTTGCGGAAATCGAAGCTGCTGAAGTTCAGTCTGCCAAGATCCGTTCGCCGCTGGTTTGTGAGGCCGATCAAGGCGTCTGCGGCAAGTGTTACGGACGTGACCTGGCCCGCGGTACTCCGGTAAATATCGGTGAAGCTGTTGGCGTTATTGCCGCGCAGTCCATCGGTGAGCCGGGTACGCAGCTGACAATGCGGACATTCCACATTGGCGGTGCAGCGCAGCTTAATGAAACATCGCACCTCGAAGCGATTTCTGATGGTACTGTTGAATATCGCGACATGCCGACCATTACCGATAAGAAGGGTCGTATGCTCTCCTTGGCGCGTAACGGTGAAATCGTGGTGATCGATGCCGAGGGCCGTGAGCGTGAGATGCACAAAGTGCCGTATGGTACTGTTATTCTCAACAAATCTGGCGCGAAGATCAAAGAAGGCGACCGTCTGGCAGAGTGGGATCCGTTCTCCTTGCCAATCATTACCGAGCAATCGGGCCGCGTGACCTTCCAAGATCTGATCGATGGTACGACGATGGAAGAGCGCGTTGATGATGCCACTGGTATCGCTCAGCGTGTTGTTACCGAAAACCGTGCAACTGGCCGGAAGAAGAAAGAAGATCTTCGTCCGCGTCTGACATTGCTCGGTGAAGGGGAAGTGATCGGCGAAGATGGCGAAACCGATGCGCAGCGTTATATGCTGGCACCGGGTACTTCGCTGTCGGTTGAGGACGGCCAAGAAGTACAGGCAGGTGACATTCTTGCCCGTGCATCACGTGAAGCTGCCAAGACCCGCGACATTACCGGTGGTTTGCCGCGCGTTGCTGAGCTGTTCGAGGCGCGTATTCCGAAAGACAATGCGATCATTGCCAAAATTTCTGGTAAGATCGAATTCGTCCGCGAATATAAAGCGAAGCGTAAGATTGCGATTGTTCCCGAGGAGGGAGATCGCGTCGAGTATCTGATCCCGAAGACGAAGATCATCGACGTTCAGGAAGGCGATTTCGTTAAGAAGGGCGATACGCTGATTTCGGGTAGCCCGAACCCGCATGACATTCTGGATGTTCTGGGTGTCGAAGCGCTTGCTGAGTATCTCGTTGACGAAATTCAGGAAGTGTATCGTCTGCAAGGTGTGAAGATCAACGATAAGCACATCGAAACGATCGTTCGCCAGATGCTTCAAAAGGTCGAAATCACCAATGGCGGCGACACAACGCTGCTGCCAGGCGAGCAAGTCGACCGTGAAGAGATGCACGAGTATAATGCGAAACTCGATAAGAAGCAGGCGAAGGCTGAAGGTATGCCGATCCTGCTTGGTATCACTAAGGCTTCGCTGCAAACGCGTTCTTTCATCTCGGCGGCGTCTTTCCAAGAAACCACTCGCGTGCTGACGCAAGCGGCGGTCGAAGGAAAGAAAGACACCTTGATCGGTCTGAAAGAGAACGTGATCGTTGGCCGTCTTATCCCTGCCGGTACCGGCGCGGGTATGAACCGGATGCGTGTCACTGCCTCCAGCCGTGATGCTGCTTTGCGGGCTCAGTGGAAGAAACAGCAAGACGCGATTGCTGCGGCTGAAGCTGCTGGTGAAGTGATCGAAGAGCCAGAAACAGATGCACCTGTTGATGCTCCTATGGATGAAGCCGCGATGGCTGCAGCCATGGGCGGCGGCACTGCTCCGGAGACACCAGACGCTGAATAAGCCGCTGGGTTGACCGAATAGAGAACCCCGCCAGAACTTCGGTTCTGGCGGGGTTTTTCTTGCGTTCATTCTGAAATGAGTACCTACTCTGGTGGGAATGGAGGAGGTACACATGAATATTCAAAAGCTTCTGATCGGGTTAAGCGCATTTGGACTGATCATACCGGTTGGCGCTCATGCACAAGATAGCGGCGCGGTGATTGTTACGGCTCAGCGGTCCGACCGCTCAAGCTACGAATATTATGACGATGATCAATCGGCAATCGGCCTGACACGCACTGCGGATTATTTCGTCAAACCGATGTTCGTCAGCTCTGACTCGCGAGATATAAATGAACGCAAGCAAGAGCTGCACGCAATGCTGCGCGCGGCCATTGAACGTTCGCGTGGTTCAGGAATTTCGTTGGTGGCTGGCAGTTATAGTCTGCGTCCGGTTACGATCGAGAATTATGAGGAGCTTCCCCTTGCATATGGTGGCCGTCCCGACACAAATCGCGTCCAGATCTATGCCCGGATTCCCGTAGACAGTTCTGTTCAGAGAGCGAGCGACGCTGACAAACTGATTGAAGCTTTTGCAAAAACTATCCCCGCCACTGGTCGTTCCTTTATCGAAACAGGCACGACCGCCTTGGCGATCGATAATCCGGATCAATACCGCTTCGCTGTTGTCAAAGAAGTGGCCGCCGAAGCGAAGCGTTATGCCGGTTTGTTTGGCTCAGATTACGGGGTGGAGATTAACGGCCTGGACTCAGAACTGTACTGGCAACAAGCCAGCGAGAATGAAGTGTTCCTGTATATCGAACACAGCTTCAAAATTGCGCCAAAATAGGGTTGGTTAAGCGTAAGCCATTGTCTCCAATTCTTTGAATGCGGCTAAAGCTCCCGGGTCGCCAAACGGGGAAAGCTGGCTGATGAACACACCCGCAACGCCTGCGGCAGGATCAATCCAGTAATAGGAATTGAAGATTCCTGCCCAGGCCAAGCTACCCGCAGAACGGCCGCCTTCGATCGGCTCCGGATTGATCAGGAAGCCCAGTCCCCAGCCGGTGTGCTGATCCGGGAACGTGTCAAATGGCTGCGCCAGATCAGGCATAGCGGACCCCATATAGCCCGCACGTAAATCGCCAATCTGGTTGCGCGACATTTCCGCGATGCTTTCCGCAGACAAAACGCGGTTGCCGCCCAGTTCCCCTTGCCGCAGCACCATTTGCAGGAATTTCGCGTAATCCGGCGCGGTGGAGGACAGCCCGCCGCCGCCGCTTTGAAATTCGCCGCCGCCCAAATTCATGGGTGTGGCTTCGAGCTCGCCAGCTTCGCCGCGCACATGCACTTTGGCCATGTTGTCTGATAGCTCCGGGCGAAAGGCCGTGTCGGTCATTCCCAGCGGCTCGAAGATATTTGCTTGAAGATAGTCACCCAATGTCATGCCGCTTGCGGCCTCTACCGCCAAACCCGCCCAGTCAGTGGCGACGCCATATTCCCATTGTTCACCCGGATCGAACATCAGCGGCATTGTGATGCTGGCTTTGGAGCCCGGTGCTGGCATCCCGACTGCGCCGAAATATTGCAGTACTTGAGGTTGCACGAAGAAATAGCCGAGACCGGCAGTGTGCGTTAGCAGATGCCTGAGTGTGATTGACCGGTTTGCGGGGCGCAGCTGCGGTTGGCCATCCTCTCCAAACCCGTCCAAAACTTGTGCGTCGGCCAGTTCGGGCAGCACATCGCCAATCGGCCCATCCAACGTCAGTTTGCCTTGCTCTACCAATTGCATAGCGGCCACTGACACCAGAGCCTTGGTCATAGAGGCAATCTGACACACCGTATCAAGCGCCATGGGTGCACCCGTACCTGCGTCTGCTTGACCCCATGCACCGCTGAAGCGGATACCGTCCCGATCGACAATCATCGCGGAGGCACCGGGCAGACCGGCAGTCGATATCGCATGTGCGAGTGCTGTTTCTGTGCTCATGCCCCAAACGCTAGCTGCTTAGCTGTCTGTTGCAAAGCATCTGCTTGTCGCAGCCCGTTGCAAAGGCTAGTTGCGGCCCCATGACCACTATCACACGTTTTGCCCCGTCGCCTACTGGCCGTCTTCATGTCGGCAATATCCGTACTGCCTTGCACAATTGGATGCTCGCCCAAAAAACCGGCGGGAAATTCATGCTGCGGATTGATGATACCGACCCAGAGCGGAGCAAAGAAGAATATACTGTCGCCATCCGTGCTGACTTGGCCTGGCTCGGGATGCATCCTGATGGGGAGGAGCGCCAATCTCTGCGGCTGGATCACTATGACGCCGCCTTTGAAAAACTGCGTGCATCAGGCCGGGTTTACCGCTGCTATGAAACGGCGCAAGAACTGGATTTGAAGCGCAAAGTACAATTGGGCCGTGGTAAGCCGCCAATCTATGATCGGGCAGGGCTGGAGCTGACCGATGCTGATCATGCGGCAAAGGCGGCTGAAGGCATCGCACCACATTGGCGGTTCAAACTGGATCATAGTACACCCATCACATGGGATGATGGGGTGCGGGGCCCACAGAAATTTGATCCTGCCACATTATCCGATCCGGTCATTCGCCGTGCGGATGGATCGTGGCTGTATATGCTGCCCAGCGCCGTGGATGATATTGAAATGGGCATCACCGACGTTTTGCGCGGGGAAGATCACGTTTCCAACACTGCCGTACAGGTGCAGATGTTCGATGCGATGGGGGCTACGCCGCCACGGTTTGGTCATGAGGCATTGTTGGTCGGGAAAGAGGGTAAGCTGTCAAAGCGTCTGGGATCGCTTGGCTGCGATGCATTCCGCGAGAAAGACATCGAACCCCAAGCAATCATTGCCTTGTTGGCACGGCTAGGCACATCGTTGCCCGTGGAACCAATCGCGGATGTGGCGGCTCTGGTAGAGACGTTTGATCTGTCGACCTTCGGCCGGGCTCCTGCGAAATTTGATGATGCGGATCTCGAACGGATCAATACCGCTCTTGTCCATCAGCTGAACTATGGCAGCGTACAAGACCGCTTGCCCGACGGCATGGGCGAGGAAGCATGGCATGCTATCAGGCCCAATCTGGAAACCGTATCTGGCGCACATGATTATTGGGCGATTGTCACAGGGCCGATTGAATTGCCGGAATTCTCTGACGAAGATCGTGCCTATCTGGCTGAAGCCGCCAAAACGCTGAGCTGGGGTGATAACCCCTGGGGTGCGTTGACCAGCGCGCTCAAAGACAGCACGGGCCGAAAAGGTAAGGGATTGTTCTTGCCACTGCGCCAGGCACTGACCGGCCAAAACCATGGGCCGGACATGGGTGAGTTGCTGCCCGTCTTGGGCGAAGAAACCGCGCGTCGGCGGTTGGAACGGGCTGCCGGATGAACAACACTGATATAGCAGAGGCTCTGTTCGCCGGATTTGCAGCAGGGGATGCGGACGCAGCCAAAGCGCTGTGTTCGCCTGATCTGAAAGCAAGCCAGAATGGCGGGCCGTTGATGGATTTGGCCACGGTGCTGCATTTCGCCGTTGCGGTGAAAGCTGCCGCGCCTGACTTCCGGTACGAAGAAGCGGTTAGATCGGCCACAGACAGCGGCTTCGTTGAAGAACACCGGGTGCGCGGAACATTCACCAATGGTGGTGAAATTGACTTGGTGGTGTGTATCGTGGCCACCATCGAAGACGGCAAAATCACAGTTCTGCGTGAGTATTTCGACCCAGCCGGTGCAGCGGCGTTGGGCGCGGCTCTCTCAACCTGACAGATCTATTGATCGGGTTCTGACGCTGCCATCATATCCATGAAGTTGCGGGCGGCGTCTTGATCGGCTGAATCTTCAAAAGTCTCCTGCAGATCGGGCGCGTCACCAAGCATATAAAGCAGCGACCACAGTGCGAAGCGCTTGCCCTGATCTTTTTCCAAGCCAAGATCTACCTGCATTCGCTCCGTGCCGGCAGCCATCGCGGCCGGTGTCATCTCGTCAAATTGCGAAGTGGCGAAATACCGCTGCAGCAGATCATTAAATTCCACGCGGCTGTTTATCCTTCATGCTTTTCTAATTCATCACCGGCAAGCGTCACAACATGAAGTAAATTGGTGCTGCCCGGGGTGCCAAACGGCACACCCGCCAAAGCGATCAGCTTACTGCCTGCTGTGCCGAAACGGTGGCGTAAAGCCATCCGTTTGCCCTTCGCAATCATTTCTTCAAAACTGCCGATATCTTTAGTGGTCACCGCATGAGCGCCCCACAACAAAGCAACGCGGCGCGCAGTGCGCTGGGACGGGGTCAGCACGAGCATCGGCACCGATGGCCGTTCGCGCGCAACCCGGCGGGCTGTGCTGCCCGATCCGGTGAAGACGGTAATCGCCGCAACTTTGACCGTATCGGCAATGGTCATACAGCTATGCGCCAGCGCATCCGCCGTCGTCCGGTCTGGCGGTGTTTCCAGAAAACGGACACGATCCAGATAAGCGCCATCGCGTTCCACCTGCGCCGAAATACGGTCCATAATGGCGACGGCTTCTTCCGGCCAATCACCCGCTGCGGTTTCCGCGCTGAGCATAACGGCATCTGCGCCATCATACACTGCATTGGCGACATCGGACACTTCGGCGCGTGTTGGTGCCGGGCTTTCGATCATCGATTCGAGCATCTGCGTCGCAACGATCACTGGCTTTCCAGCGATACGGCTTTTGTTGACGATCTCTTTTTGTAGCGGGGGGACTTCTTCGGGTAACAGTTCGACACCTAAATCCCCGCGCGCCACCATGATGCCGTCCGACATTTCGATGATTTCATCCAACCGGCGGACTGCCATCGGCTTTTCGATCTTGGCGCAAAGCGCGCCATAGCTGCCCATCAATTTGCGTGCTTCTGCCAGATCTTCCGGGCGCTGCACAAAGGATAGGCCAATCCAGTCGGCCCCTTTTTCGACGGCGAAAGCAAGGTCTTTGCGGTCTTTCGCCGTCAATGCCGGGATCGGAATTTCCGCATCCGGAACGTTTACGCCTTTGCGGTCTGAGATGACCCCGCCGACCGTTGCGGAACAGAGAATCTCGTTCTCATCCGCGCGAATAACTGTCAGTTGGATTTTCCCGTCATTGATGAGCAGCCTCTGGCCTTTTTCCAACAGTCCGAACAGTTCCGGATGGGGCAGTTCAACGCGGGTCTCATCGCCAAGTTCTGGATTGCGGTCGAGCGTGAAATGGCCCGAATGCCGGATCACCGCCTTGCCACCTTTGAATTTTCCAACCCGCAGTTTCGGCCCTTGCAAGTCACAGAAAATGGCGATCGGGCGATTAAGGTCAGCTTCCAATCTGCGTATTTCGTCAATTGTCTCTGCATGGGTGGCATGTTCGCCGTGGCTCATATTGACCCGGAATGCATCAACGCCTGCCCAAACCAGACGGCGGAGCATGGCCGGATCACGGCTGGCGGGGCCGACAGTGGCCAAAATCTTGACCTTGCGCCCACGGGGGTCAAGGTATTTGGGGTCTAGATGTTTCTGATCGCGCTTTTCCATGGGAAGGACCTATGGCAGAGCTGTATTGCAACTCAAGGACCAAAGACGAAGGATATGGGCAGTGGATACGAATGCTAAGAATGATCTTGAGGCACTACCTGACCCGGTCGCTGCAGCTGCATTCCGCAGATTGGTGCTGCATTTGCAGCATAGACATGATGCGCAGAACATCGATCTAATGGGGCTATCAGGCTTTTGCCGGAACTGCTTGGCTGACTGGATTATGGAAGCCGGGTTTGATGGTGATAAAGCCCGCGCTCGCGAAGTCATCCACGGTATGCCGCAGGATGAATGGAAGGCGACCCGTCAATCGCCCGCCACCGAAGAACAGCTCGCACGAATGAAAGCGAGCGTTGCAAAAAATAAGCCGTGAATTGTGGATTCGCGATCTTCACCGACACGCGGACGCCCGCTATCAGCCTGATCAACTGATTCTCATACAATTGGAGTTTTGAACCCATGGCTGAAGCCACTGACGACCGCCTGCGCCTGCTGATCGAACGCATTGAGCGTCTTGAGGAAGAGAAAAAAGGCATCGCTGACGATATCCGTGATGTCTACGCAGAAGCCAAAGCGGTTGGGTATGACCCCAAAATCATGCGCCAAATTGTTCGCCTGCGCAAAATGAAGCCAGACGACCGCAGTGAAATGGAAATGGTGCTCGACACATATAAAGCAGCCTTGGGAATCGGTTGATTTGTGATCAATTGATTTTAGCGGCGTATTATGATAGTAATACAGCTCATTGAAACGAGTTGGAGAACTGACATATGCCCGGACCTTGGAAAGACGCACGCGGAATTACGGTAAGCACGACGCCGACTTTGGAAGGGCAACCGATCCAGCAATATCTTGGTATTGTTACCGGTGAAGTTATCGTGGGTGCTAACCTGTTTCGTGATCTCTTTGCCAATATCCGCGATATTGTCGGCGGCCGGTCCGGTTCTTACGAACGCATTTTGAGTGACGCCCGCAAGCAGGCGATTGAAGAAATTCAGGCTGAATGTGCAGCAATGGGCGGTAATGCCGTGGTCGGGATTGATTTGGATTACGAAGTCATCGGCGATACCGGATCAATGCTGATGGTCAGTGCCAGCGGCACCGCGGTGAAGGTTTAGACCTTAGGGGTGACGTTCCGCTTTGGCTAAGCTATCGGATAGGCAGACACCCAATAAAGCATAACGGATTCCCATGGCAGGCCATTCCAAATTTAAAAACATCATGCACCGCAAAGGTGCGCAGGACAAAAAACGGTCCAACCTTTTCTCGAAGCTTAGCCGCGAGATTACCGTGGCTGCGAAGATGGGGACACCTGATGTCGATATGAACCCGCGGCTACGGCTGGCGGTGAATACGGCTAAGGGGCAGTCCATGCCCAAGGATAATATCCAACGCGCAATCGATAAAGCGACTGCGGGCGATGACGAGAATTATGAAGAGGTCCGGTACGAAGGATACGGCCCGGGCGGCAGTGCGATCATCGTGGAAACACTGACTGACAACCGCAATCGTACCGCCACTGCTGTGCGCACCGCTTTCGCCAAGAATGGCGGAAATTTGGGCACTGCCGGTTCGGTTGCGCATGGTTTTGAACGGCTGGGCTATATCGAATATTCGGCAGAAGCGGGCAGCGAGGATGAGGTTCTGGAAGCGGCATTGGAAGCCGGTGCGGAAGATATCCAATCATCCGAAGATGGTCATGAAATCTGGACTGGCGGTGATGAATTGCACGCAGTCGCGAATGCCCTTGAGAAAACTCTGGGCGAACCGGCAACAGTCAAACTGGCATGGAAGCCCAATCTGACTGTAGAGCTGGACGCGAAGGATGCAGAGGTTCTGCTCAAATTGATCGATACGCTGGACGATGATGATGATGTCCAGAACGTGTCCGGCAATTATGAAATTTCTGATGAAGTGATGGCGAAACTCGACGCGTAAGCGGTCGGTAGTGATCATCCTCGGCCTTGATCCATCGCTCAGCTGTACGGGCTGGGGTGTTATCCGGACCGAGGGATCGCGGTTAAAGCACATCGCCAACGGCCAGATCAAAACTGATGCGAAAGCGCCGATGGCTGTAAGGCTTGCGATGCTTCAATCCGGTGTCGCTGGGGTTATTGCCGACCATCAGCCAGACCGTGCTGCGGCAGAAGAGGTGTTTGTGAATAAGAATCCGCAATCCACCTTGAAATTGGCGCAAGCCCGCGGCGTGGTTCTGGCGGCATGCGGCGCCAGTGAGCTCACTGTTCATGAACACGCCGCGCGTCTGGTTAAAAAAGCGGTGGTCGGCACGGGCGCAGCCGAAAAATCCCAGGTGCAAGCGATGCTTAAAATCTTGCTCCCCGGGGCGAAATTAGCCGGTGCAGATGCGGCAGACGCCCTCGCTGTCGCTATAGCAGACGCACATTTGGGGTAAGTAAGACAGCATGTATTTGGTGGTATTCCGCAACCGCAAACGGACCGATATTGATGCGGATGCGTATGGTGTTGAGGCAGAAGCGATGGAGCGTATGGCTCGGGCACAACCCGGCTTTTTATCGTTCAAGAGCTATACCGCCGCCGACGGCGAAGTTGTGGCCTTGTCTGAATGGGAAACCGAACAGGCCGCCCGTAATTGGGGCCGTGTTGCCCAGCACCTGGAAGTTCAATCGCGCGGCCGCGAGCTCTACTATGAAAGCTATACGCTGTTTGGATGTGACGCCCCGCGTATCCATCAATTTTCTACAAAGGACCGATCATGAGCGTACATTTCTATGGCATCCCCAATTGCGACACGGTGAAGAAAGCGCGGAAATGGTGTGATGCCAATGGCGTCGAATACGTGTTCCATGATTATAAGAAAGAAGGGGCAAATGCTGAAAAGCTGGCCGCTTGGGTTGATGCCAAGGGCGTGGATATTGTGCTCAACAAACGCGGGACCACTTTTCGCAAATTGGACGATGCCGACAAGGTGGATATCGATAGCCACAAGGCTGTCACATTGATGGCGCAGTACCCCAGTATGATCAAACGGCCTGTTGCAGAATATCCCGGCGGCATTTTGGTCGGATTTAAGGAAGACGAATGGTCCGCTGCCTTTTTATGAGCCTGATGGCGTTGATGGGAATTGCAATGGCTCCAATATCTTCGGCGCAAGGTGTGAATAGTGATTTCCTTATCATCGCCCATCGCGGCGCGAGTGGGGAAAGGCCTGAGCATACTCTTGCCGCGTATGAGCGCGCGATTGATCAAGGCGCCGATTATATCGAACCCGATCTGGTTGTGACGAAAGACGGCGTGTTGGTGTCCCGTCATGAAAACGAGATTTCCGGCACGACAGACGTGGCCAACCGGGAGGAATTTGAAGATCGCCGCCGAAGCAAGACCATTGACGGGCAATTGGTTGCCGGATGGTTCGTAGAAGACTTTACTTTGGCAGAATTGCGAACGTTGCGGGCGCGTGAAAGGTTGCCGACACTGCGCCGATCCAACACTGATTTTGACGGGCTCTATCAAGTGCCCACCTTTGCCGAGATTGTGTCTCTTATCCGGGCCAAAGAAAAAGCGCTGGGGCGCCGGATCGGGCTGTATCCGGAACTGAAGCATCCGAACTTCCTGTTGCAGGAGGAAGGCGTCGACGTGGTCGATTTGTTGCTGACCGAATTCAAAGCTCTTGGCCTCACTCCCGCCGACCCGGTATACATACAATGCTTTGAAGTCGGCCCATTGCAGCGGTTAAACCAGCGCAGCGATTTTAAGCTAGTGCAATTGGTACATAGTCACGGCGGCCCCGCTGATGAGCCGGGCATGACCTACGCCGAAATGGCAACACCAACAGGTCTTGCTGCCATCGCATCTTATGCGGATGCCATAGGCGCGCATATCCCACTGATCCTGAATGCCGATGGCAGCCCCACTGGTTTGGTCGCCGATGTTGCGGCGAGCGATCTTGGCGCTATCCATGCGTGGACCGTGCGCAAAGAGAATGTCTTTTTACCGCCGCCCTTGCGTCAGGCTGGCGGCGAGGCTGCGATTGGTGATGACAGCACTTTGCTTGACCTTCTGGCCGCTGCGGGTGTGGACGGTGTGTTCAGCGACGATCCGGGGCGCGCAGCATTGTGGCGCAATGGCCGACAAGCAGTACGCGATGGCGAGTGAAGGTCTGACCGATACCTCTCATCCCATTATCGTTTTTGACGGTGTATGCGTGCTCTGTACCGCCAATGCGCGGTTTGTGCTGAAATATGACAGGCGCGGCCATTTCAGGCTTGCCGCCATGCAGGGGCCTGTCGGAGCAGGGCTGATGCGGGCTGCTGGGATCGATCCAACCAATCCGGAGACACTGATAGTCGTCGATGGAGATCGGATTTTGCGAGATAGTGATGCTGCAATTGCCATCTGGCGGGAATTAGGCTGGCCTTGGAAAATCGCCGCTGCCGCAAACTGCATTCCGCGACCGATCCGCGACAGCGTTTATGGTTTCATTGCGCGCAATCGTTACCGAATTTTCGGTAGGTTGGACCAATGCTGGGTGCCGACGGCGGAACAGTCACAGCGTATTGTGTGACGCTATTCTGGCCGTGCGGTCGCTATGTAATTGAGCGCTAGATCGCCTGAGAGATGCAGACCCTTGGACGGGCTAAATGCGATACCTGTTGGTTCGCTCATAACCATTCCGATGCTGGCCAGTAGATCACCGAGTTCATCCGGAGTGATAAAATCATCCCAATGGTGCGTGCCCTTGGGGATCATACCTATAGCTTCTGCGCCTTCGACCAGCAGCAAGCGGGATGCAGCCGTCCTGTTGGGCGTCGAAAGAACCATTAGCCCGCCGGGTGCCAAACGCGCTTTCAGCTCTTTCAAAAACGCCAGCTTATCCGCGACATGTTCGATCACTTCCATGCTGGTCACCAGATCGAAAGCGCCGATATTCTGCGCGCCAATCTCTCCTGCCATATAGCGTATATCCAGCCCGCTCCCCTCTGCATGAAGCGCCGCCGACGCAGTATTTTCCGGCGCTGCATCTACGCCCGTCACCGCGCCGCCCATCCGGGCCAATGGCTCGCATAACAGGCCAGCCCCGCAACCCACATCTAGCGCGGTCTTGCCGGCAAGCGGTTTTACACTGCGAATGTCACCGCCCCAATGCATATCAATCGCCTCTCGGACGTAAGCCAGACGCACCGGGTTGAGTTTATGTAACATGGCGGAAGATCCCTTCGGATCCCACCAATCAGCGGCCAGCGCGCCAAAATGTGCCGCTTCATCCGGGCGGATGGTCGCGCCAGAAGTTTGGGCGGCTGTAGAATTCGTTTTCGCAGTTACAGTTGCATCACTCATCATGCGACCTTAACACCGCGGGGAAACTGGCGCCAGTATGGGGCCATCTTTTGGAGAAGACACAGCTTGGCCCGCATAGTGATGAAATTTGGCGGTACGTCGATGGCCGGGACGGAGCGTATCCGCCGGGTGGCGAATATTGTCCGCCGTCAGCAAGCTGCCGGGCATGAGGTCGCGGTGGTCGTTTCGGCCATGGCCGGCGAAACCGACCGGCTGGTCAATTTCTGCCGTGAAGCCAATGCGCTGTATGATCCCGCAGAATATGACGTGGTTGTGGCTAGCGGTGAACAGGTCACGTCTGGGCTGCTTGCTCTGACGCTGCAATCGCTCGGGTGTAAGGCGCGCAGCTGGCTGGGATGGCAAATGCCCATCAACACGGTAGAAGCGCACTCCAAAGCCCGCGTGCAGACTATTGATGCGCCAGAATTGCTCGATTCGTTGGGACGAGGCGAGATTGCCGTCATTCCCGGCTTTCAGGGCGTGTCTTCCGAAAACCGGATTACGACGCTGGGCCGTGGCGGTTCCGATACTTCTGCAGTTGCAGTTGCGGCCGCCATCGGCGCGGATAGGTGTGATATCTATACCGATGTTGATGGCGTCTACACCACCGATCCGCGGATCGTGGCCAAGGCACGTAAACAAAAAGCGGTCACGTATGAAGAAATGTTGGAACTGGCCTCTGTCGGGGCAAAGGTTTTGCAAACCCGCTCTGTCGGTTTGGCTATGAAAGAAGGGGTCCGTATTCAGGTCCTCTCCAGTTTCCTGGGCGATGATGCCCCACCGGCTGATGATTTGCCGGGAACTTTGATTGTCTCTGATACAGAGATGGACGCTATTTTGGAGGAAGGCGAGATGGAACGCCAGCACGTAACCGGCATCGCGCATGACAAGAATGAAGCGAAAATCATTCTTACCCGCGTTCCTGATAAACCCGGCGCAGTGGCCAATATTTTTGAGCCCTTGGCTGGGGCGTCGATTAACGTGGATATGATCATCCAGAATGTGGGCCGCGATAAAGGTGAAACCGACGTCACCTTCACCGTGCCGCAAACCGATCTCGCGCGGGCGCAAGCTTTGCTGGAAGACCAGCGGGGGAATATCGGGTTTAACCGGATCATCACAGATGATCACATTGCAAAGATCAGTGTCGTTGGTGTGGGGATGAAAAGCCATGCCGGTGTCGCCAGCACGATGTTTAAATCGCTTGCTGATCGGGCCATCAATATTCAGGCCATCACCACCTCGGAAATCAAAGTCAGCGTGATTATCGATGAGGATGAAACCGAACTGGCTGTGCGCGTATTGCACACGGCTTACGGGCTGGATGCGGCGGAGTAAGTATGAGCCTAGGCCACGACGAATGTGGGCCGCTTGTGAAGGGGGCAATCGCGCTTGCGACTGGGCACCGTCGGCTTGAGCTCGACAACGAGAACAAGAAAGTCGTCCGATTTATGTGTGCGGGTAAGCCTGCATGTGTTGTGGTGAAGAATAAAAATAAATTAGCTATTTGGACAAGCGCAAATTTGAAAATCTCCGCCCAGCTAGTTGCTATACAGACGGACCGAAGAACAATCGGTATGAACCGAAGTGGCAATCTCGCAAAAGGCAAAAATCCAGGACTGCACACAAATGTAGCGTCTTGGCTGGCGTGCAGTGATCTATTCTGTTTCTATCCCGCGAATTTGGATGAAGCGTGGAGAGTGTTCGAGGACATCGCCGCATGAGCCACACCGCAAAAATCCTCTTGCTTGGTTCCGGCGAATTGGGCCGCGAATTTGTCATCTCGGCCAAACGCCTTGGCGCCTGTATTATTGCGTGCGATGCGTATGATAACGCACCGGCGATGCAGTTGGCAGACAGCCATGAAGTGTTTTCTATGCTCGATGGCGATGCACTGAGGGCGGCGATTGCCAAACATTCACCTGACTTGGTCGTGCCTGAAGTTGAGGCGATCCGCACTGAAGTGCTAGCGGAGCTGGAGGATGAGGGCGTCAATATTGTACCCTCGGCCCGGGCGACGCAGCTGACCATGAACCGCGACGCCATCCGCGATGTCGCGGCGCAGGAATTAGGGCTGAAGACCTCGCGCTACAGATATGCGGAAAGCTTGGACGAAGTGTTGGCGGGCGCGGAGTTTACCGGTCTGCCTTGCGTCATAAAACCGGTCATGTCGTCCAGCGGCAAGGGGCAAAGCACAGTCCGTTCTGCTGATGAACTGGAACAGGCTTGGGATTATGCTGCCGCCAATATGCGCGGTGACCGCAAGCGCGTGATCGTCGAACAATTCGTCGATTTCGATTACGAGATTACTTTGCTGACCGTTCGTCATAAAGATGGTGTCAGCTTTTGTCCGCCCATCGGTCACCGGCAGGAACGCGGCGATTATCAGGAAAGCTGGCAGCCAACCCCCATGTCTGATGGGGCCATCGCATCTGCGCAAGATATGGCGCGTAAAGTCGTCAATGCGTTGGCCGGTAACGGTGCGGGATATGGTCTGTTCGGGGTCGAATTCTTTGTAAAGGGTGAAGAGGTGATTTTCTCGGAACTCAGCCCGCGCCCGCATGATACCGGGATGGTCACATTGCTAAGCCAGAACCTGACCGAATTCGATCTTCACGCGCGCGCTATTATGGGGTTGCCAGTGCCCGATACGATCCGCGCGCGGCCATCGGCCAGCGCGGTGATATTGGCGGACCGGGATAGCGAGGCGTTGAGCTATTCGGGCCTCGCCGGGGCGATGGAGAACGGTGCCGATGTCCGGATTTTCGGTAAGCCCACTTCGCGCCCTTACCGCCGGATGGGCGTTGCACTGGCCTGTGCTGGCACCACAGACGAAGCCCGCCGCATCGCAAAGGACGCAGCGGGCAAAGTCGTAATCGGATATGACGGTTAGCCCAGTAGCAAAACATTCATGAGGCGGCCGGGCAGAGCGAAGGCGGCAATACCCGGGATCATCAGTGCGGCCAGATAGGTCAGCACCAGATGTTTCTTGTGCCCGGCAATGTCGCCTTTGCGCGCGGTCGCAACAGTTTTCCATGCGGCATGGAAAGTAACTGGCACAAAGATATGGATGAAGCTGAAACTGCCGCTTGATTGGATGAAGATGGCAGAGGTTGCCGTGATGAGCATCAGCAGAAGCCAGATCTTGCCCAGCATCCGGTGGCGCGGAGTACCCTTGCGTGTCAGCAACACATAAAGACCTAGCGGGATGCACGGCAATACAGTCGCGACATGGATGATGACCGGCAATTTATTGTAGTGATGCAAGTTCGGTACAAAGCCGAGCAGCCCACGGCCAATCGCTATCACGCAGAAAAACGTCATCGTGAAACCAGCAATGCTTACCAGCGTGCGGGCGATTGGGCCGATTTCAAAGTCTGCCTTAGCGGGCGTGTTGGCGGGTGCCGGGTGAAAGTCTGCGAGTGTTGTGCTGGTCATGTAAGCCTCCTTAGCTGGTCCGTTGAGAGCCATCATGCAACGTGCCCGTTCACTCGCAATACAGTCTGCGCGGGCGGCGCAAATCCTTCGTGAAAATGGCGCAAATCGGTATGTTTGCCACTTTACGAAGCGCGAACGGGCGTTACTTTGCAGCGCATATGAGTGAAACGGCACCCGGAAAAGGCGCACGGCTGGCGCGCAAATTGGTCATCGACCTATCGATCATGACACTTATCGGGATTGTGCTGGCAGTGATTGGCCCGTTTGGTACGGTCAATGCACCGATGGCCACGCGCCTGCTCAGTTGGATTGGGCTCGCGTGGTTGGGTTATTGTATTTACAATCCCATGGGACTGACGGTTGGTTGGTTGCACGCCAAGCTGGATTTGCCGCAATGGGCGCTGTGGACCGGGGTGACGCTGCTGGCCACCATTCCGATGGCCATTGCGGTTTGGAGTATCGGCTTTTTGCCAAATGTGCCGCGCATGCCGACCCCGCAGGAAGGGCTTGCTGCCTATATCAATGTCTTGGCGATCGGGGCCAGCATCACCGTATTGTTCATTCTTATTGAGCGCGGCAAGCGGAATGCGGATGCAGTTCCGCACGAACACGCGAGGAATGCGGCGCTGGCTGATCCCGCCCCCGAAGATGTTACGCAGTTCCGGCCGCGTTTTTTTGAACGGCTTCCGCTGTCGCTTGGTACCGATTTGATCGCGCTGGAGATGGAGGATCATTATGTTCGTGCGCATACCGCCATGGGGTCTGATCTGATCCTGCTGCGGATGCGCGATGCAGTGGCTGAGCTAGATGGATTGGACGGCGCGCAGGTGCACCGTAGCTGGTGGGTGGCGCGCGCGGCAGTGCAAGGGACCAAGCGTGAAGGGCGCAATATACGTTTGCTGCTGAACAACAATCTGGAAGCGCCCGTGTCGCGCGCTGCGGCACCCGCGTTAAAAGAAGCAGGCTGGTTCTAACAAAAAGCCCCCTCATGCCGAAACATGAGGAGGCTTCTCGCGACCCTTTAGGGTTCTATTTGCGGATGCTTATCCCAGATCGAACCGGTCGGCATCCATCACTTTGGTCCATGCGGATACGAAGGTGTCGAGGAACAGCTGCTCATTGCCGCTTTCCGCGAACACTTCGGCTTGTGCGCGAAGCTGTGAGTTGGAACCGAACACCAGATCGGTGCGGGTTGCACGGTACTTTTCTGTACCGCTTGCCCTGTCACGGCCAACAAATTCTTCATCGCCGCTTCCGTCCACGACTTCCCATTTTGTGCCCATGTCAAGCAGGTTGACGAAGAAGTCATTGGTGAGCTGGCCAGCGCGGTCTGTCAGAACACCGTGGCCAGTATTACCCGCCACTGCGCCCAGCGCCCGCATGCCGCCAACCAAGGCAGTCATTTCCGGCATCGAAAGGCCCAGCAGATGCGCTTTGTCGACCAGCAATTCTTCGGTCTTCACGCTGGCTTTCGTTTTCAGATAATTGCGGAAACCATCGGCAAACGGCTCCATCGGTTCGAAGCTTTCTGCATCGGTATGCTCGTCAGTCGCGTCGCCGCGGCCTGTGGTCACATTAATCGAAACGCTGCTGCCCGCATCGCTGGCGGCTTTTTCGATTGCTGCGGCACCGGCCAGCACAATCGCATCGGCCATCGACAGATCACCGCGGATGCCGTCCAGAGTGCTGAGCACTTTGCCCAGTTCTTCCGGATCGTTTGCGGCCCAACCATTTTGCGGGGCAAGGCGTACGCGGGCACCATTGGCACCGCCGCGGTGGTCTGAATTGCGATAAGTTGATGCAGATGCCCAAGCGGCTTTCACCAGTTCGGCCACGCTCAAACCGCTATCCAGAGCTTTGGCTTTGAAATCTGAAACCGCGCTATCTGATGGCGTGCTGCCTTCAGGAACCGGATCCATCCAGATCAGTGTTTCTTCGGGAACTTCCGGACCCTGATACCGGACTTTCGGCCCCATATCGCGGTGGCACAGTTTGAACCATGCACGGGCAAAAGCATCATCCAGTGCCGCTTGATCGTTGCGGAAGCGTTCGGATATCTTGCGATATTCCGGATCCATCTTCAGCGCCATATCGGCAGTGGTCATCATGGTCGGAACCTTCTTGGAAGGATCGCGGGCGTCTGGCGCCATGTCCTCTTCCTTCTGGTCAATCGGCTGCCATTGCTGCGCACCGGCTGGCGAGTGAACCAGCTCGTATTCGTAATCCATCAGCAAACGGAAATAATTGCCGTTCCATGTTGTCGGCGTGTTGCTCCACGAACCTTCAATGCCCGAGGTTGTGATGTGACCTTTTTCGATCTCTTCGGCATCAGTCAGCCAGCCAAACCCTTGCAAGGCAAGAGCTTCGGATTCCGGCGAACCGCCAAAGCTATCCGCCGGTTTCGCGCCATGCGCTTTACCGAATGCGTGGCCGCCAGCGGTCAGAGCAACAGTTTCTTCGTCATTCATCGCCATACGCGCGAATGTTTCGCGCATGTCGCGGGCTGACAGAAGCGGATCGGGATTGCCGCCTGGCCCTTCCGGGTTGACGTAAATCAGACCCATCTGGATCGCCGCAAGCGGGCCTTCCAGTTCCAGACCGGATTCAGGATTGATGCGGGTTTCCGCGCCAGTATCGACCCACAGTTCCTCTGTGCCCCAATAGACAGTTTCCGGCTCAAACACGTCTTTGCGTCCGCCGCCGAAACCAAAGACTGGTCCGCCCATGCTTTCAATCGCGACATTACCGGCGAGGATGAACAGATCGGCCCAGCTGATGTGTTTGCCGTATTTCTGCTTTACCGGCCACAACAGGCGGCGCGCCTTATCGAGGTTGCCATTATCCGGCCAGCTGTTGAGCGGGGCAAACCGTTGTTGGCCGCTGCTCGAACCGCCGCGGCCATCGCCGGTGCGGTATGTGCCGGCTGCGTGCCATGCCATACGAATAAAGAATGGGCCGTAATGGCCGTAATCGGCCGGCCACCAAGGCTGGTCGTCTGTCATCAACGCGGTCAGATCTGCTTTCAGGGCAGTGTAGTCGATGGCGTTGAAGGCTTCAGCGTAATCGAAATCATCGCCTTGCGGATCGACCGAACCACCATTCTGGCGGAGAATGTCAACTTGGACAGCATCAGGCCACCAGTCTTTATTGGTCCGACCGTGAAGGGGGCGAACATCGCCGCTTGCCGCGCTGAACGGGCAACCGGATACTTGTGGATCTGCTTCTGCCATTGGGAACTCCTGTTAAATTTGCCTCACTGTACTAACCCGCCATAGCGCGATTCTTTCCATTTAGCGAAACGATTAATGGCATCAGTATGATCGACTAAGGCGATTTTAGAATATTTGACCGCCCTTTACGGGTTCTTGCCGATGTCCGGCAGTGGCTTTAAAGCACAAATCAATATCGAACGGAGCCAGTATGAGCCAATTTTCCAAGACAACCGAATTGATGCGACGGGGGACCGATTTCCTCGGGACCGACTATGCCATTTTGTGTGGTGCAATGAGCTGGGTGTCTGAACGCAATCTGGTGTCTGCGATCAGCAATGCCGGTGGGTTCGGTGTGATCGCTTGCGGGGCAATGACGCCCGATTTGCTCGATACAGAAATCGCAGCGACTAAGGCCCTGACGGATAAACCGTTTGGTGTGAACCTTATTACAATGCATCCGCAATTGCTCGATCTGATTGCCGTCTGCGCGAAACATGGCGTTACTCATGTTGTCTTGGCCGGCGGTATTCCACCCAAAGGTAGTGTGGAGGCCATCAAGGAATTTGGCGCCAAAGTTATCGTCTTTGCACCGACACTTGCGTTGGCGAAGAAACTGTTGCGCAGTGGCGGCGATGCGCTTGTGATCGAGGGCATGGAAGCCGGCGGTCATATCGGTCCGGTTTCGACCAGTGTTTTGGCGCAAGAGTTTCTGCCAGCGTTGGCAGAAGATCATTTGGTATTTGTTGCCGGTGGTATTGGCCGCGGGGAAGCTATCGCTAGCTATTTGGAAATGGGCGCAGTTGGGGTTCAGCTCGGTACCCGTTTTGCTTGCGCGACAGAGAGTATCGCCCATGAGAATTTCAAGAAAGCATTCTTCCGTGCCAATGCGCGCGATGCGATTACCAGTGTCCAAGTTGATCCGCGCTTGCCAGTGATCCCTGTTCGCGCACTTAAAAACAAAGGGTCCGAAGAGTTTACCGCCAAACAGATCGAAGTCGCCAAAATGCTCGACGCGGGCGAGATTGAAATGGGCGAAGCGCAATTGCAAATCGAACACTTCTGGGCAGGCGCGCTGCGCCGTGCAGTTGTCGACGGGGATGTCGAAAGCGGTTCAATCATGGCGGGTCAATCGGTAGGTATGTTGAAGACTGAAGAACCAGTGGCGGATATTATGCAGGAACTGATGATGCAGAGTGAAGAGGCGTTGGGAGGGCGTTGAGCGATGTCTGACCCACTCGTTCTCACGCTAAGCTGCACAGATCGCCCCGGCATTACCGCGCGGGTTACGAATTTCCTGTTCGAGCGTGGCGGAAATGTTCTTGAAGCACAGCAATTCAATGATCGGGACAGCGATGCTTTCTTCATGCGGGTCGAATTTGACCCTGCCGGAGTGAGCAGGAGCGTTCTGCGTTCTGAATTCGATCCTATTGCTGGCCAGTTCGGGATGAATTGGAAGCTTGCGCTGCGTGATCGCCCGCGCCGTGTTGTGATCATGGTCAGTAAGTTTGACCACTGCCTGGCGAGCTTGCTTTACCGGTGGCGGATCGGGGAACTGGCGATGGATCCGGTCGCGATTATTTCTAACCATCCCGCCGATGCGATCAGCCATACAGATTTGAGTGATTTGCCATTTTACCACCTGCCGATCACGCGAGAGACTAAAGCTGCGCAAGAAGCCCGGGTGCGAGAAATTGCGGACGAGAAAGGCGCCGAACTCGTCGTGCTGGCACGCTATATGCAAATTCTGTCAGACGAGCAGGCAGCCGATTTTTCTGGTCGCTGTATCAATATCCACCACAGTTTCTTGCCCGGTTTCAAAGGCGCCAAACCCTATCATCAGGCCCATGCACGCGGCGTGAAAATGATTGGTGCAACCGCGCATTATGTGACCACTGATCTGGATGAGGGGCCGATTATTCATCAATCAGTGGAAGCAATAACCCATGCTGACAGCCCCGATGATCTGGTCCGCAAAGGTCGCGACATCGAAAGCCGCGTATTAGCAGAAGCCGTTCGTTTGCATTTGGAAGAACGGGTGCTTTTGAACGGCGCGCGAACTGTTGTGTTCGGCGGTTAGAACGCGGATTCATTGAAAAGTAACAGGAACAGTCCCACTTCTGGCTTTAAGAGGAGTGGTGAATGACGGATACCAAACCGGCCAAAAAAGGGATTTGGGGCCGTGCGCGTGCGATGGCCGAGATGGCCCCGCCGGAGCGCAACCGCTACGTCGATTTTTTGCGGGCCTTATCAATATTGGCCGTGGTGGTCGGGCACTGGTTGGTCGCTGCGCCGTATATTGATGAGAGCGGCGCAGTGGTTGGCGGAAACTTGCTCGGCATCATTCCATGGACGCAAGGGCTGACCTGGGTCTTTCAAGTAATGCCGCTGTTCTTTCTGGTGGGCGGTTTTTCCAATGGCGTCAGCTGGTCCGCCAATACCCGTAATAATGGCACCTATTCGCATTGGTTCTCCAGCCGGTTCAGGCGGCTGATCTATCCGGTGCTGCCATTATTCGCGATCTGGACTGGTATCGCGATGTTTGGGACCGTTATGGGTATCGAACGGGGCATTGTCGCTATGGCGGCACAGCTTGCACTGATCCCGGTGTGGTTTCTGTCTGTCTATATAATGGTCACGGCCGTGGTACCGCTCAGTCACGCCGCGTGGAAGCGGTGGGGCATGGGGTCATTCTTCGCGCTGGTCCTCGGCGCGGTTGCGGTTGATCTGCTGACCTATCAATTCGGTGTCGCTTATCTGAAATATACCAACTTCGCTTTTGTCTGGCTGGCCGTGCATCAGCTCGGTTATGCTTGGGGCGAGGGGCACTTCGCCAAACCAGCCAAGGCGCTTGCGTGGGGTGCCTCCGGGCTGATTGCCTTGCTCGGGCTGGTATTTATCGGCCCATATCCTGTGGCGATGATTGGCGTACCCGGGAATGACATCACCAATTCGATGCCGCCCACGATTGCGCTGTTGGCGCTAGGGATTATGCAAACCGGCTTTGCTTTGGCGTTAGAGCCGCAGGCGCGCAAGATGCTCGACAATATCCGGATCTGGACCAGCGTGGTGCTGATTAACGGCATGATTATGAGCGTCTATCTGTGGCATCTCACCGCCTTTGTGCTGGTTCTGGTTGCGGCATGGATGCTGGGCGGAGTGGGCCTGGGCGTGGAGCCAGGCACAGCGATGTGGTGGTTGGCGCGGCCAGTGTGGTTCGTGCTCTACATCGCGCTCACACTGCCGTTGGTCATGCTGTTTGCACGCTATGAACAAGCAGGCGAAAACCCGAAGGGTATGGGTAAGGGCGATGTACCGCGCTGGCGCTTGTTCCTGGGCCTGATCCTCGCCTGTATCGGCCTCGCGTCAACCGCTGTCCTCAGTATTGCAACGCCGGAAGGCGTGCTGGGTGTGCGGTTCTGGATAGTAGTGCTACCATTTATTGGCGGCGCATTGGTGCGATTTGGCAAACTGTATGATTGGACAGCCAAACGCCCTAAAGACACCGCCTGAACGGAGAGCATAATGAGCGATTACCCACTACCCAATATAGCGCATGACCTAACCGGACGTGTCGCATTGGTGACCGGGGCTTCATCCGGTTTGGGGGAGCGGTTTGCCCGCGTTCTGGCGAGCCAGGGCGCGGCGGTTGCGCTTTGCGCGCGGCGGGTGGACCGGCTGGAGGCTTTGGCCAAAGAGATTACCGACGCAGGCGGTAAAGCCGCTGCGATCCCAATGGATGCGCTGGACGCAGATGCTCTGGTTGCCGCTGTTGATGCTGCAGAGGCCGCGCTCGGTACTGTCGATATCTTGGTCAACAATGCGGGAATGCCCGATGCAATGCGCGCGCACAAAATGCCGGTGGAGCTGGTTGATCAGGTGCTGGGAGTAAATCTACGCGCGCCGTGGTTGCTCGCGACGGAAGTCGCGCGGCGGCTGATTGATGCGAAGAAACCGGGCAATATCGTCAATATCAGCTCGACCGCGCATTTCCGCTATGATGGCGGCGGTGCGGCACTCTATGCGGTTACCAAGACGGCTATCGCCCGTATGACAGAGGCACTGAGTGTTGAGTGGGCCTATGCCAATATCAACGTCAATGCGATTGCACCGGGAATGTTCGTGAGCGAAATGACGGACGGAATGTTTGCCCGCATCGGTGATCCGAGCGATCATGTCGCGCGTAAACGTGTGCCGGTGGCGGCGCAGCTCGATTCAACCCTGCTCTATCTGGTGGGCTCCGCGAGCGAATGTGTGACTGGCGCGATTCTCAAAGTCGATGACGGGCAAAGCGCCAAAATGGTGATGTAGTAACCGGCTGGCGTTTTGGTGATGCTGCGGGTAGCTTTCCGTATAAAGGGGGAGTGACCTGATGAAAAAGACCAATTTTAATCCCACATCGTGGTTGCAGGGTTTTGGCCTCAACCATGCGATCGAAGTTTCGGGCAATACGCGGACGCTGTACCTATCGGGCCAGACGGCTTCGGGTCCCGATGGCTCTCCGTTGCATCCCGGCGATATTGTCGCGCAATATAAAACGGCTTGGCAATGCGTGAAAGATGCATTGGCTGCTGCGGATATGACACCCGCCAATCTGGTGCGGATGAATTTCTACACCACCGATGTCGATGCCTTTATGGCTGCGGCGGAAGAAATTATGCCGATCCATGTTGGTGAGGGCGCGGAAATAGTCGCGACTTTGCTGGGCGTGTCACGTCTGTATGATCCGGCCACTATGATCGAGCTAGAAGCGACTGCGGTCGGCTAACGCTCGCGCCGTTAATCGAGCAAACCCGCTGCACGGACTTTTGCGACATTATTGCGTGAGACGGGGGCACTTATACCGCAGGGCAGCGTCAGATAGATATTGCGCCCGTTGCGGGTGTGGCCCGTGATGGCGCACGTCGCGACCCACCAGCTGCGATGGGTTTGCAGGCCCGTATCGTCGCCCATCAGTGCTATCGCGTCGGACAGCTTCATGAGCAGCATTTCGCTATGTTCGGCTGCGTTTTCGCGGACGGAATGAACGCGGACATAGTGGTCTTCTACCGAGAGCGCGATGATCGGGCCAAATCCGGCGGGCAGTTTCTGATGCAAGGCTGTGTTTGCAAGTCCTGTTGGTTCGGTGCGTTCGCGAGATGTGTTGAGCCGTGCGTTTTCCTTCTCCGCAGCGTGATTGGCGGCCCGGTCGTAAATAAGCCAGAATATTACAAAGAATGCCAAGCCTAATCCGAGTATCTGCACATAGGCCCAGCTTGATATTCCCGCCAGATCGGTTCCTGCTGCCGGGCCGCCAAACGCGCTCTGTGCGATCAAGATTAGGCCGCCCAACAGAGGTATGGCGAGTAGGTAGGAGAACACGTCTGATATGCCCAATAGCTTGGTGATTTCAGACATCGCGACAACGATCAATCTAAACACTACCCAAGCCGCAAGCAGTCCCCCGATCCAATACGAGAAACGAACGCCAAGCGGCATTGTATCTGTACCGAACGGTCCGACTAGAGCCAGCACCAAGCCAGCGAGAGCGATCACGCCTATTTCGGCAATGTAATTGGTAAGCGGGCGTGTTTTCATATGTATTCAGTAGTCTGCGGTTTCGTGAATGGGCGAATGGGATGAAGTAAGCTCCACTCACGCATCAGCGGTGTCATTCGCGTAGTTTGGGTTGAGCAAGCCGTCATTCCTCTCATCATGCAATTGAACTGAGTCCATTGCCAAGAGAGAACTGAACATGGCTGACGAAAAAGAACAGCCCAGTAGGGCAAAACCCTCTAGCTGGGGCTATGTGCTGGCCAGCGTCGCGATCACTGCAGTTATAACCGCTATTTTGTCGGTATTGTCTGCAACAACCGGTGGGTTTGCAGCGTACTCACAAGCCAGCGGAGAGAGCGCTGCCACCGTTTCTTTGACAGTGCCGATTGCTATTCATCTATCAACCGTTTTGCCATGTTTGGTAATCGGCGGTGTGCTATTGGTCCGGAAAAAAGGCGATTTGCTGCACAAGTGGTTGGGCAGAATATATGCCGTCCTCATGGTTATCACGGCGATTGCGAGTTTTTGGATCGGCCGTCCTGGCACTGGGATTGCTGGGTCGGGATATAGCTTCATCCATTTTTTCTCGGTGCTGACTTTGGTGAGCATCCCGTGGGCTGTGTACGCGGCACGCACGGGTAGAATCGCCAGCCACCAGGGGACCATGCGGGGGCTATATATCGGCCTGATAGTGGCTGGATTGTTCACGCTGATACCAGGCCGTTTTCTGGGCAATCTGCTATTCTAACCACCACCAGATACACGAAAGGCGGCACCCGTGTGGGGCGCCGCCTTTCTATCAAAGCAGATGGCCTGCGACTTAAACCGCCGCGTCTTTTTTTACTGTGATCACTTGCGGGTAAGTAAACTCCAGCAAGCCTTCGGTGCCATATTCCGCGCCGAAGCCCGATTGTTTGTGGCCGCCAAACGGGGCGAACGGGGACAGGTGCATGTATTCATTGATCCAGACAGTGCCCGTTTCCAGCTGTTCTGCGATGGCCACGCCTTTATCGGTATCTTTGGTCCACACGGCACCGGCAAGTCCATATTCGGAATTATTGGCACGCTCGATCACTTCATCATCGGTGCTGAATTTCATCAACGGCATGACAGGGCCAAACTGTTCTTCGGCCACAATCCTTGCATCTTCTGGCGGATTGTCAAGAATGGTCAGTGGTACGAAATAGCCTGTGCCCGAGGGGTCAACATCGCCGCCGCTCAGGAATTTATAGCCGTTATCTTTCGCATCCTGGATCAGCTCGCATACACGCTCGAACTGTTTTTTGTTCTGGATCGGGCCGACACCGGTGCCCTGCTGCGAACCGTCACCAACAGTCACACCTTTGGCGACTTCAGCGATAGCGGCGGATAGTTCATCATAAATGTCTTCATGGATGTAGACGCGCTTGGCCGCGATGCAGACTTGGCCTGCATTGCTGAAGCTGGACCAGAACAATTGCTCGGCGACTTTTTCGACATTGGCATCGGGCAGAACGATGGAAGCATCATTGCCGCCCAGTTCCAAAGTGATGCGCTTCAAATCTTTCGATGCGCCTTCCATAATCTTTTTACCGGTCGCGGTGGATCCGGTGAAGGTGATCTTATCGATCCCTTCATGCTCGGTAATCAATGGGCCGAGTGTGTCTTCACCAGTGATGATGTTGACCACGCCAGCAGGGACGATGTCCTTAATCAGTTCGGCAATGCGCAATGTCGCCAGCGGCGTGAAAGGTGACGGCTTGAGCACGATGGTGCAACCGCTCAGCATAGCTGGCGCGATTTTCTGCATCGCCATCATCACCGGGAAATTCCACGGCACAATACCGCCGACAACGCCCACGGGCACGCGGCGGGTACGGGACAGGCGCGTGTCGCTATCTTCGTTGACTTCATCTTCCAGGCTGAGCGTTGATTGCGCGGCCACCATGCCCGCTGCGCCGTAAATCTCGCCCTTGGCCTGATCGTGCGGCTTGCCTTGCTCGCTGGTCAGCAGGCGGAACAATTCATCCGCATTTTCCTTGATCGCGCCGGACATCGCTTGGATCACTTTGCGGCGATCATCAATCGGGGTCTTGGACCATGTTTTGAACGCTTTGCGTGCGGCGGCAACGGCGCGGTCCAGTTCCTCTGCCCCGCAAGACGGAACAAGGCCGATGGCTTTTTCCGTGGCTGGGTTGAGAACCTCCATCGTCGCTGATGTGCTTACCATCTCGCCGTCAATAAGGTTGTGATATGTCGTGGTCATCGTTCTCTCCGATTATGTCTACCTGTGTATTGTTACTCAATGCATCAGGACGCGATTCGTTGCAGGGCGAAACCTAACACGCGCGCGGCAAAATACTAAACCGTTTGTACTTCGGCGTTCGGTTCGATGTTCGGTTCGATGTTCGGGTCGATTCCGGGAACCAGCAGGCTGCGGCCGCCGCCATATTCCTCGCGGATGACAATCAGGCCCAGCGTTTCGATATGGTCAAGCAAGCGGCGGATACGGCCGGGGGAACTGGTTCCATAAGCGGCGGCCAATTCATCAGTATCGGGCGCATCCTTGCCTTCAAAGGCGGACCGGATAATGACCAGATAGGGCGCCAGAATATCGCTATCGACATGCGCTGCCATTTGCTGGGCGGTGTGCTGCTGCGCGTCATCCAGCCGGTCTATACCGGCCAGAGCAAAGGCAAATTCACGCCGGAATTGCTCCATATCCATTCCCACTGCATGGGCGCCTGCTGCGCGGCATTTGGTGAGGAAGGATTGAAATAGATTAGAGGCAGATTGATAGGTGCTGGATGGATCAGCGGCGAGGGCGCGTAAAGCGCTGCGCGCGATGTCTTGCTGGCTTGGGCCATCATTGCCGGGCCCGTCACTGTCTGCTGGCTTGGCCTCAGCTGGTGCCGGGGAAGTGTCCAAAATATCGAGATTGCGGGAGAGGTCTTCCGGCGGCGGAGCGGGAACCGGCCGGTCGACTGGCGGTGGTGCAGCTTCTATTTCCAGTTCCGCATGAAGCAGCGCTTCCATTTCGGCGGGTTTTGCATCGGGCAGCGGCATCAATCCGCTCGCATTGCGTTTGGTGCCAGTGCGGGTCGGGCCGATATGGATCGAGAGCGGGCGGCGCGTAATGGCGGGGCCGAGCCCCAAAAAACTGCCCCGGTCCAGATCGCGAATTTGCTCTGCCTGCCGCCGTTCCATTCCCAGCAAATCCGCCGCACGGATCATATCAATATCAAGGAAGGTTCGCCCCATCAGGAAGTTGGAAGCTTCCGCCGCAACATTCTTGGCGAGCTTCGCCAGACGCTGCGTTGCGACGATCCCTGCCAGCCCGCGCTTGCGCCCGCGGCACATCAGATTGGTCATGGCATTCATCGACAGGCGGCGCGTGTCTTCGCTGATCTCGCCAGAAACGGCGGGGGCAAACATCTGCGCCTCGTCCACTACCACCAGCGCAGGATACCAATGCTCGCGCGGAGCATCGAACATCGCGCCGATAAATTGCGCGGCACAGCGGATTTGCTGTTCGACATCGAGCCCTTCGAGAGCCAGCACAACCGATGCGCGGTGTTCCCGCACCCGCCGCGCCAAGGCTTCAATCTCCGCCACAGAATGCGCTGCGCCGTCAATTACGATGTGCGAAAATACATCGGCCAAAGACGTAAAATCGCCTTCGGGATCAATCACCACTTGCTGCACCATATCGGCGCTTTCTTCCAGCAAGCGGCGCAAAAGGTGCGATTTGCCGGACCCGCTATTGCCCTGAACCAGCAGCCGAGTGGCGAGCAGCTCCTCCATATCAATGGTACAGGGCTGCCCGCTGCGGTCTTTGCCTATGATGATTCCGGTGTTCACGTGAGATGCGTAGCGGGGCGGATGCGAGTCGCGAAGATGCGGGCAGGGGATGTCCCCATATTGGGGTGCTTAATCAATAATTTGCCCAATTACGTGTAGCGTTCATAGTGAAAGCAGGCAGCGTTGCAGGTGGCGAGTATGAACAGACGGAATTTTCTTTCAAGGGTTGCGCTGGGCGCTGCCTTTGTCCTTTCAGGCTGCGGACTAGGCCCCGATCCCACCCCCGATTACCGGTACCGGCTGACGGTGGAGGTGGAGACGCCGGAGGGTCTGAAGAGCGGCTCCAGCGTGATCGAAGTGCAGACCAATATTGCGGGCGAGTATTCTATTCCGACACCAGGCCGCGTCAGCCAGCGGCTACGCGGAGAGGCTGTTACCGTTGATCTGGATGATGGGCAGGTGTTGTTTGCCCTGCTGCGGTCCGATAGCGAAGCGGACTGGGCTAAGCAGGTTATGTTCCTGCTGACCCCGTCTGTCCGATCGAGCGATGGCAAGAAT
>NZ_JABCRE010000004.1 GCF_012972675.1 Pontixanthobacter rizhaonensis
TCGCAATCGCGGCCATATTAGAAACCGTTCCGCCTATCCGATGCTGGTGACCTTTGGCGATCTGTCTGATCCCACCAGCGTGGCGCAAGTGGACCCGGATGATCTGGCGGCCAGCTTTGGGACAGGCACCACCCTTAAACGCATCACCGTGCAGATGACCGATGATCCGGTCACGAGTGGTATTGAACAGAGATTGGGGTGGTTGGATCGACATAGGGGTTCGCTGGTAAAGCGCAAACCCGACCAAACTTTAGGCGAGATGCCTGCCGCTCACCGTATTGGTAGTACTGATTTTAGACGGAAGGTTGAGTTATGAACCGTGAAGTGTTTCTTTCGTTGCTCGCGTTGGACTCCTATAGTCGAGGATATGGCCAGAATGTCGGCGGCCTCTCAAATGTCGGAAAAATTGGGACAGCGGAAATTGTTACAGATGCTTTAGCCGAGTTAGATAAAGACGACGTACTTGCCGCCGGTTTTTACGCCATCGCCTATGAGTGGCAGGGCGAGACGATCATTTCCTATCGCGGGACGGATGTTCCGGCACAGCACCGGCTAGCAGCCTAAATCTCCCCTTCTCAAGGGGAGGGGAGATTTGATTGCCTACAGTATAGTGAAGCGAAAAAACTCAAGTCCTACTGCTCGCTGGCCATCACTTTGTCTTGATTGGCGCGGAAGATTACCCATTCGCGGATCGCGTCGATCTGATCGGGCGTGAGCGAGCCGGAGAAGCTGGCCATTCCGCGATCTTTCAGCAATCCATCATGCACCACGCTTTGCCAAGCGGCTTTGTTGTCTAGGGTTCCGCTGCGGCGCAGATCGGGTAAGACAGTCGAACCCACAGCGCCCGGTGCATGGCATACCGCGCAATAGCGGGCATAGCTTTTCCCGCCAGCCGCAATCACGTCTGCCGCGGCACGGCTTGGTGGTGGATCGAGCGGAATTTGGGCTACTTCGACTTCAGCAGGTAATTCTGCCGTTCCGCCGATTTTGAACACCAGCATCCGGCTGACATTGCGCACGGGTGCTTTGCGTTTCATCAGATCGCCATCAACAGACAAGGCATAGGCGCCGCCCCAACCGGCCAGAACCGCAATATATTGCTCGCCACCGACGGTGTACGTGATGGGCGGGGCAACAACGCCTGTTTGCGCGGCGAAGCTCCATAATTTGTCGCCTGTGGCGGCATTATAGGCGTTGAATTCGCTGCCTGCAGTGCCTTGGAATACAAGACCCCCGCCAGTGGCCAGCAGGCCGCCATTCCACGGGCCTTCATGCTCGACAGTCCAGCGCGGTTTTTGTGCAACCGGATCCCAGGCTATCAGCCGGCCAGTCAGCGTTCCGGCCACTTCACGGCGGAAGCCCTCATCAGGTGGTAAATCGCCTGCGGCCAGATCAAACCCGACATTGAAGCCGCGATTGGTATCAGGCTTCCAGTCGGCTTCCGGGGCATAGACCATCGCCGCTTCCATCGCTGGAATATAGACCAAGCCTTCATCGGGGTGGAATGCCATCGGGTGCCAGTTGTGACCACCCAATGCGCCCGGCGCGACCAGTGCAGGCTTGCCGGTTTTATCAATCCGTGTTTCGGGATTTTCAATCGGCCGGCCATTTTCATCAATGCCGGTTGCCCAGTTCACCGGCACATAGGGATCACCGCTGATGAACTCGCCTGTTTCGCGGTCGAGTACGTAGAAGAAGCCGTTTTTGGGCGCTTGCATCAGCACTTTACGCTGCGTGCCTTCAATTTCCAGATCGGCGAGCATGATGTGCTGTGTCGCCGTGAAGTCCCATGTTTCGCCCGGTGTAGTCTGGTAATGCCAGACATATTCACCGGTTTCAGGGCGGACTGCAACAATGCTGGACAGGTACAGATTATCCCCTTCGCCTGTGCCATCTTCGCCGGGGCTCCGATATGAACGGTTCCACGGGCTGCCATTGCCTACACCGATATAGAGCAGATCCAGTTCGGGGTCATAGGCCATCGCGTCCCACACGGTGCCGCCGCCGCCAATGCCGCTTTCACTGCCCAACACATCGCCGGACCATGTCTCTGCCGCTTTCTGAAGATATTCGGGAGAGCTTTCATCCTCGTCACCCGCTGGTACAGTGTAGAACCGCCATAATTCGTCACCGCTGCCGGCATCATAGGCGGCGAAATAACCGCGCACGCCAAATTCCGCGCCGCCATTGCCGATCAGCACTTTGCCGTCGATTACACGCGGCGCGCCGGTTACGGTGTAGCTCTTATCCTGATCAACAGTGACTTTTTCCCATACGACCGTGCCAGTGTCCCGCTCCAGCTTGACGAGGCGCCCATCAAGCGTTCCGAGGAACAAATGATCGCCCCATGTGGCAAGCCCGCGATTGACGACATCGCAGCACGCCTTAACCGCTGTTTCACCGGGAACTTCCGGATCATAGGTCCATAATTCTTCACCAGTCACGGCGTTATAGGCCTTCACTTTGCTCCATGCGGTGGTGAAATACATGATCCCGTCAATGACTAGCGGGGTCGCTTCCTGACCGCGCGCCGTATCCATATCAGCGGACCATGCCAGACCCAGTTCGCCGACATTGTCGGTATTGATATCGGACAACGGGCTGAAGCGTTGTTCTTCGTAATTGCGCCCGTATGTCAGCCAATTGGCATTATCGGTTTGCGCGCCAAGCAGACGTTCAGCATTGATGCCGCTTTCGCTCATGGCTTCTTTGCAGGATGTCAGTGTAGCGGTGGCAGTTAGCAGCGCCACTGCGGCCAGTGCGACTCTTTTCATCAGGTACCCTCTCCCAAGTACTTTACCGTCTCAGGCGCTGTATTCAGTCGCCCTTTGAAACCTGTGTGCCGAAGTTTTGTAGCCGAGTCTATGGGGTCATTTCGCCGTCACTTAAACACCGCCGGGCGTTTCTGCATTTTGGCTGCGACGCTTTCGGCAAAATCAGGCGACAGCAATTGCTCGCGGAAATATTGGCTTTCGGTGTGCATATGCGCGGTCACTGCTGCGCGGTTGTGACGGATCAGTTCTTTGGACCGTTTCATCGCAGACGGCGCTGAATTGGCGACGGCCAACGCCAACTCCTGGGTTTTTGTTTTGAATTCAGCTGCGGAAAATACCCGCGCCACCAAACCGAATTGCAACGCTTCCTCTGCGGTGAGAGCACGCCCAGTCAGGAACACATCATTGGCTACCGCCATGCCAACGGCAGCCGGAAGTAGCATTGATGATGCCGCCTCCGGAACCAAGCTTAGGCTAACGAATGGTGCCGCAAATGTGGCTGGCTGTGCGGCATAGACGAGATCGCAATGAAGCAACATGGTCAGCCCGACCCCGATGGCAGGGCCGTTGACCGCGCCTATTACCGGTTTTTCGCATGTTTGGATCGTATCCAGGAAGCGCGCAACGGGAGGCAATTCGTCGCTTTGACTGCCGGTCGAAAAATCCGCCAGATCATTTCCAGAAGTGAAGTAGTCGCCTGCACCCGTGATCACCAATGCGCGGATGCTATCATCGGTGCCGTATTCGATCAGTGCGTCGGCCATCGCGGCATACATGGCCTGGTTGATAGCGTTCTTTTTGTCGGGCCGATTGATCGTGACGGTGGTGACGCGGTTTGCGGTCTCTACGCGAATTTGATCAGTCATGGGCGAGCTTTCGATATAATTGGCAGGAATGTAGGTTTGGCGCTGCGTAACCAAGCAGAAGCCCGCGCGCAATCTTACGCTTAGCGCTTGCAGTCTGGATGCGGGGGCAGCATGATCACCAAATAGAGCATTGGAGAAAACAGATGTGTGATGAAGCTGCAATTACCCGCTGGGCCAAAGAGGGGTTGAACCGCCGGCAATTTGGCGTGTTGGGCGGGATGGCCGCGGTGGCAGCCTGTTCGCCCGTCGCGGAAGGGGCGGATGACGATACCACTTTACCCGCGATGAGTGAGAGCAGCGTTAGTTTTGAAACCGCTGACGGCACAATGGATGCTTTTTTCGTTGCTCCGGACAGTGGCCCTTATCCGGCAGTGATTTTGTGGCCTGACATTGCAGGTTTGCGCGAGGCGAAACGGAACATGGCGCGGCGTCTTGCCGGGCGGGGCTATGCCGTGTTGGTGCTCAATCCCTATTACCGTGATCAAGCGGGGCAAATCTGGGAAGATTTTGCCGATTTTGCGGGCAATGAAGGCTGGCCCAAAGCGCGCGAGATGCGCAAAAAACATACGCCTGAGGCGATCATGAATGATGCGCGGGCGGCCGTGAAATGGCTTGATGAACAGAGCGGAGTGGATAGCAGCAAAGGGATCGGCACCCAAGGTTACTGCATGGGCGGTCCGTTGGCGATGTGGACTGCCGCTGCCGTTCCAGGCCGGGTGAAAGCTGCCGCCAGTTTCCATGGCGGCGGGTTGGTTATCGCTGATGATCCCATGAGCCCGCACACATTGATTGACGGGACAGAAGGTCATTATCTCATTGCCATTGCCCAAAATGATGACGCAAAGGCACCAGAAGAAAAAGACATTCTGAGTGATGTAATCAGTCGGACCGGATCTGGCAGTAAAGTAGAAGTCTATGCTGGCGACCACGGTTGGACCGTGCCGGATTCTCCTGTCTATGCAGAAGCACCCGCCGAACAGGCATGGGCTGATCTGCTGGCTGTGTATCAAGGCGCGCTTTGAATTTTTAAAACGGGTGGCCCAGACCGGACCCGGCTGGATTGATTGGAAAATAGAATGACAATGAAAACTCTTTTTGATGTTGCTGGCAAAGTCGCAGTAGTAACCGGCGGTTCCAGCGGCATCGGCGCGATGATGGCGCGCGGTCTGCTGGAAAATGGTGCGAAAGTCTACATCACCGCCCGAAAAGCCGAACGCCTTCACGCGATGGCGGAAGAGCTGTCTGAATTTGGCGAATGTATAGGGATCCAAGGCGACATGGCTTCTGTCGAGGGGATTGAGGCCTTTGTCGCAGAGGTTAGCAAGCACGAAGACAAGATTGATATTCTTATCAACAATGCCGGCGCGAATTGGAGCGCGCCGATTGAAGACTTTCCTGAAGGCGGCTGGGATAAGGTGATGGATATCAACATCAAATCCATCTTCTTCGCTACCCAGAAATTTCTGCCTTTGCTGAAAGCTGCTGGCAGCAAAGACAATCCCGCGCGCGTGATTAACATTGCCTCCATCAATGGCATCCGCAATTCGGGAATGCCAACCTATGCCTATTCCGCGAGTAAATCTGCGGTCATCCATTTGACCGAGCATCTGGGCGCTGATCTCGCTAGCAGCGGGATCAATGTAAACGCCATCGCGCCGGGCCTGTTTCCCAGCAATATGACCAAGCAGATTGTCGAAAATGACGCGATGACGGAATTCACGCTGACCAAGATACCGCGCGGCCGGATGGGCAAACCGGAAGATATCGCCGGCACCGCAATTTTCCTATCCAGCGATGCATCATCATGGATGACCGGCCAAACGATTGTGCTCGATGGCGGGATGATCTCCACTGCCTAGATTGACCGCTTTGCAGTTTCGCCGCGCCGAGGTAGTACTGTCTACAGGGCTTAACGCCGAACCACCGCCGCGCCTATGTGCGGGGCGAAACACACGCTGAGGATACTATAATGGACGTCGTCATTCTGATTTTGTTGCTGGTTTTGCTGGTCGCGTTCCTGCTGATGGCGGTGCGTGTGGTAAAACAGGGCTTTGTGTATACCGTTGAACGGTTCGGCAAATACACCATGTCGGCAGAGCCTGGTTTGCATATCATTGTGCCTTTTATCGACCGGATTGGTCATAAGATTAACATGATGGAGCAAGTGCTCGACATTCCCGGTCAGGAAATCATCACGAAAGATAACGCCATGGTTGGCGTTGATGCTGTGGTGTTCTTCCAGGTGTTGGATGCTGGCAAGGCGGCGTATGAAGTCAGCAATCTCTATGGCGCTATCATGGCGCTCACGACAACCAACCTGCGGACCGTCATGGGCAGCATGGACCTTGATGAGACACTTTCCAAACGGGATGAAATTAACGCCCGTTTGCTGTCCGTAGTCGATCAGGCGACATCGCCTTGGGGAATCAAAATTACGCGGGTGGAGATCAAAGATATCCGCCCACCCATCGATATTTCCGAAGCAATGGCACGGCAAATGAAGGCCGAGCGCTTGAAACGTGCGGAGATTCTGGAAGCCGAAGGCGATCGGGCATCGAACATTCTTCGGGCAGAGGGCGACAAGCAATCTGCCATTTTGACGGCGGAAGGCGAGCGTGAGGCTGCTTTCCGGGATGCTGAAGCGCGTGAGCGGGCGGCCGAGGCAGAAGCGAAGGCGACCCAGATGGTTTCTGATGCTATCGCCAGTTCCGGCAGCCAAGCGATCAATTACTTTATCGCTCAGGAATACACCAAGGCAGTCGGAAAATTTGCTGAAAGCCCGAACGCTAAAACAATCCTATTCCCGGTTGAGGCGACACAGTTGATCGGATCGTTGGGCGGTATTGGCGAATTGGTGAAAGATGCGGTTGGCGATCAAGCGCGTGGTTCCGGCACCCCCATACCGCGCAGCAAACCGCGGGCGAGCGTCCCTCGTTCTTCGGATAAGAGCTAAAAGGGACAAAGCCGATGGATATTTTTGAAGGCCTGGATGCGGCATGGGTTTGGCTTGCAATAGGCCTTGCTTTGGCGGCGCTGGAGCTGGTTGTACCGGGCGTGTATCTTATTTGGCTGGCTGTGGCCGCTATTGCCACGGGTGCACTTACCTTTGTTTTTGACTGGGGTGTGCCGTTTCAAGTGGTCAATTTTGTCTCGCTTGCTCTGATCGCCGCATATTCTGCCAAACGGTTCTTGCGCGATAAGCCGATCGTCAGCGATGACCCCTTGCTCAACAACCGCGGTGGCCGAATGATTGGCGAGAGCGCAGTTGTCACCCAGGCAATTGATGGCGGGGAAGGCCGGGTTAAAGTTGGCGACAGCGAGTGGATTGGCCGCGGGCCCGACAGCCCTGTTGGAACGCGTATGTTGATCACTGCAACGAAGGGCCCGATCCTGACGGTTGAGCCTATCGTCGTCGATGTCACTCCAGCGTTGGGCGCTGAGGCAGACGGTAAAACAGCCTGAGCCTGTGTCTAGGCAGCTACTGTAAACCGGCCATATTTGCGGTAACGTTTCATCCATCGTTCCAAAAACAGGTCCAGCGGTTTGGGCTCTAGCCCCAGCTGTTTCATGCCTGGATACTCACCCGACGGTACATTTCCGGCTTTGAGCAAAATCCATTGATCGCGGCCCATCGGCGTTAATGGCATGGCTGCAAAAATCCCGGAAATCGGGTCAGGAACTTTAATAAAAGTACGGTCGCGCCCTTGCGCATCGGCGATTTTCTGGTGCAATTCCAGCATCGTGATCGGCTCAGGGCCGGCAATCTCGAAGATTTTTCCGCCATGTTTGGCCGGGTTTGCGAGCGCCGCAACCACCGCATCCGCCGCGTCATCCACCCACATCATCTGCAATGGTGCATCGGGTCCGAAAACCGGCAGTGCTGGTAACATCCGGACCATCCCGGCAAACATGTTAATGAATTCGTCTTCCTCACCGAACAGAATTGAAGGGCGCAAAATGACGGGCTTGGGGAAGGCATCATGAACCAGCTTCTCGCCCAGAGCCTTGGCCCGCGCATAGTCGGCCTCGGATTCTGCGTCAGCCCCAATAGCACTGACATGGACCATGGCCTTGGCACCCGCGGCCTTGGCCGCTTCCGCGACATTGCCCGCGCCTTTGCCGATCAGTTCCATCAGATCGCCGTCAAACGCACCGACCAAATTCACGACCAGGTCAGCCCCTTGCATAATGGCGGCCACACTTTCGGGCTTCGTGACATCGCAGCGCGCAAATTGCAGTTGGCCTAAATCGGCCAATGGCTTGATATTGAACCCTTTTTCCGGATTGCGGCTGGCTATGCGCAACCGCGCTCCGCGTGCCAATAAGTCCTGAGCGATATGACTGCCGAAATAGCCACTGCCTCCGACCATAACGACCAGTTTGCCGTCTAAATTGTTCATACTTGCCATGTCCGAAATCCGCTTCTCGATACACGCCATAGCCGGCGCAGAATTATTGGTAGCCCCATGCCGCAATGTGCGGCGGCTCGCAACAGTTCCCGAAAGCCCGAATGCGGTGAAACGCAGAATCGTAAATACATTGACAGGCCGCCTGCCTGCCCGCTATCGGCGCGCTCCTATCACAAGGACAGCTACATGGCTGCCTTGCTCCGGTGCCCAGATGGCGGAATTGGTAGACGCGCATGCTTCAGGTGCATGTATTCGCAAGGATGTGGAGGTTCGAGTCCTCTTCTGGGCACCATTGACTTAAGCTACTGAAATATAATGAGAAAATGACAATTTTTGAGGACTCACATTGGTTCTCCAAACTATTGTCTCGGCTCGTCTTTTCCGTTCTCTTTCAATGTCTATCGGTCTCCATCGTTCGAATCTCTGTTAGTCCCGGACCATCCCGGCCTTCAATTTTTGCGGGCCTTTCTGTGGGCTTCTGAGAAAGCCACATTCCGAGGCCCGCAAATGCTTTCTTCGGCGACCCATTTTTGAGTGTCGACCGGGTCCGATTCCAGCTGAAAGAATTCTGTCGTGCGTCGCGCGACGCTTGACAAAACAAAGCTTAATGGTTAGCACGACCCCATGGAAATCAAATCCATTAGGCACAAAGGCCTGCGCCGCTTCTTCGAAACTGGCAATGCTAAGGGCTTAGTGGGTGATGTCGCCAGGCTGCGCAAGATGCTTGCCTTTATCGATGCCGCTGAAAGTATGGATGAGCTGTTCGTACCACCAAACTTCGGCCTCCACGAACTTACTGCAGACCGGAAAGGCACTTGGTCTATGACTGTAATACGCAACTGGCGCTTGACCTTCAAAGTGAATGAAGAAGGCGCGCTGGTCGATATGGATCTGGAGGATTATCATGGCGCTTAAAACGCACTCGTCGCTTGCCATCCATGTCGGTGACTGGCTCAAGAGCGAAATTGTCGAGCCTGTCGGCGTCAGCGTGACTGATCTTGCGACACACTTCGGTGTCTCGCGGCAGGCGCTGAGCACGCTGCTTAATGGCAATGCCAGCCTCTCTGCTGATATGGCGATCCGCTTTGAGAAGGCCTTCGGGATCAAGGCCGATACTCTGCTGCGGATGCAGACAGCCTATGAGCTCGCACAAGCGCGGGCGCATGAGGACGATATCAAGGTCGGGAAGTTTGCAGAGGCAGCTTGACGGCTGCCGACCTGCGTCTGGAAACTGCCGACCGGAAAGCCACCGAACTTTAGAACCAGGTAGATACCCGCCCGTAAATTGCGCGGCAGAAACTGGGCCGGAAGCTGACAGTCCGGTATTGGCTCCAGCAGCATTGAAAGCCGCCCTTCGGCAACAGATGATTGACGATGTGGGCGCCGGCCCTTCATCTATAAAGAATCTGAAATTCCACTGCGCCAAGAGAGCCAAATATGCGATCACAATTGATTGCTTGTGATTGTTTATGCCCTATTGTAGCGCGATAGACATCATCGAGCATGTTCACGGGGGAGAAGGTCAGTGAACTTTGACATCGCAAATTGGAGCTTCGGTCTCAAAGCAGGATTTATCCAGCTCGCACTGGCGATTGCCGGCGCTACAGCCACTACAAACGCATTTGCGAACCCGTCGATCCAAGAGCTAAAAGCGGAGTTCCAGTCCCCTCCGCCCGATGCCCGTCCGTGGACATGGTTTCACGTGATGAGCGGCAATATGAGCCGCGAGGGCATTACCAAAGATCTAGAGGCAATGGCCGATGCAGGGGTCGGCGGCATCGTGCTGTTTCACGTTACTCAGGGCATTCCGCATGGGACGGTGCGTTTCAACTCGCCCGAGCATCTGGACCTGATCGCGCATGTCGCGGCAGAGTGTGAACGGCTGGGCCTGCTGTTTAATTTTCACAACGCGGACGGCTGGTCATCCAGCGGCGGGCCGTGGATTACACCCGAGCAATCTATGAAGCGGATTGTCTGGAGCGAAACGATCGTCGAGGGCGGTCCCGTGAATGTGCAGCTGCAGCAGCCAGTATCACGTGCAGGATTGTACGAAGATGTGGCGGTAATTGCCTATCCGGCCCTCGCAACTGAGAAGCTTGATGCAAAATTGAGCCCTACCATCTCTGCGTCTGATCCAGCATTTTCAGTCGATCTGGTCACTGACGGTAATCGCGAAACCCAAGCCATTCTGCCTGCCAGCGAAGAACAGCCGGGCTGGGTGAAATTCGCCTACGACAAAGCCGTCACAGTCCGAAGCCTGCTGCTGGAAAACTCCCCGAGCAGAGGGCTCGCGGCGAGCCTCGAAAAATCGGATGACGGAGTGACGTGGGAGAATGTGAAGGCTTTCAAAACGCGCCGTATCGGCAAGTTTGAATGGATGGTCGATGATGCATTTGCCCCTGCCACAGCGCGCTATTTCCGAGTCACCACCCCGGCGGAGATCGAGTTTGGCGAGCTTACATTGTCGGCGGTTCCGCGTATTCCCGATGTGACCTTGCACACCAGCATGGCGCAGGGTTCCGGCACGCAATTGCCCGACAAGCTGGATAGCGCGTCCGAAGCGCTTATCGATCCGGCGCAGATCATCGACCTTTCGGCTTCTCTGGATGATACGGGCAAGCTGAATGCCACTCTCCCCTCTGGCGATTGGACGGTCTTGCGCTTCGGTTACACCTCAACCGGCGCGACCAATGTCATTGCGTCCCCCGAAGGGACTGGTTTCGAAGTCGACAAATTCGCGCCTGCCGCTTTCAAAGCGCATTATGACGGCTTTATCGGGCCAGTGCTCGACCGCGCGAGAGCTGTCGCGCCCAACGCGACAAACGGTGTGATGATCGACAGCTACGAGGTCGGCGGCCAGAATTGGACTGCTGGGTACGAAGAGCTTTTTGCAGAAAAGTTCGGTCAATCAATTGTTCCATGGTTACCCATCTATACCGGGCGGCTTGTCTCCAGCGCGAAGGACACCCGGGACATGTTGGCTGAAATACGCTCCTTCAATGCTGATCTGATCCGCAACAATTATTACGGCGTGTTTGCCGACATGATGGAAAGCCAAGGCTTGGAAAGCTACGTCCAGCCCTATGGCATGGGGCCGTATGACGACGTTGATATCGGTTCCACCGCATCGGTCCCCACCGGCGAATTCTGGATGGGTCGCGAGGTCGCGCAGCTTAACGATGCAGTCTCTGCTGGCCGGCTTTACGGAAAGAAAATGATCGCCGCCGAAGCCTTCACGGCGTTCGAATCCATCAATTGGCATTTCTCGCCTGCGCTTGCGAAGAAATGGGGGGATAGGGCGTGGGTCAACGGGATCAACCAGTTCATGTTTCACCGCTTCGCGCATCAGGCCAACACCCATGTCATGCCGGGCATGACCATGAACCGCTATGGCTCGCATTTTGACCGCACCCAACCGTGGTGGGATCAGGGCGGCAAGGCGTGGTTCGAATATATGGCGCGGGGGCACTACTTGCTGCGTCAAGGCGTGCCGGTGGTCGATATTGCCCTTTATGTAGGCGCAGACAGCCCTGTTGGATGCCCTGAGAAGAACAGCATGACAGATCGTCTTCCCAAAGGCGTAGAATTCGATTGCCTCAACGAAGAGACGCTGCTGAAGCGCTCGCAATTTGTTGATGGCAAACTCGTTGTACCAACCGGACAAAGCTACGGGATGATCTGGTGGCCGCAAAATCGTTTCCCCAGCGACGCAGCGCTTGCCCGGATGGAGGAAGCCCGCGCAGCGGGGGTCGCAGTTGCGCTAGCCCATCAAGGTGATGACGCCAAACATGTCTTTGCTCAGCAAGGGCTGTCTCCTAGGATCACTTCCGATTATGCACTTCCCTTGTTCACTCAGCGGCGCGTGGGTGGAACGGATTTCTTCTTCCTTCTTAATTTGGGCGAGGAGGACCAGTATTACGACTTAGCCTTTGCTGCGCGCGGACATGCTCCCGAATTGTGGGACCCCGTGACGGGCACCACCCGTCCAATGGCCTCACAGTTGCAAACGAACGGCACGACTGCGGTGACCATCAGGCTTATGGCTGGCGAATCCGCCTTCCTCGCATTCGACCCCAAATACACCTTCAAGCAACCGGTGCCGGTAACGCGGTTCCGTGCGCAAGACCTTACCGGGCCATGGGCGATTGCATTCGATCCGCTCTACAGCGGAAAGGCCACGATCAAGACCGACACATTGTTCGATCTTCGCACGTCCGAGGATCCCGAGATCAAGCACTTTTCGGGCAAGGCGACATATCGCCACACATTCAACTGGTCAGGCAAAATGACCGAGGGCGAGCGCATCCTGCTCGATCTCGGACAGGTCGAGGTAACTGCCAGTGTTAAATTGAACGGCCGCGATATCGGCACCGTGTGGACGTCACCCAACCAGCTGGACATTACAGCGGCCGTCATGCGCGGCGAAAACACGCTTGAAATTGAGGTTGCCAATCTCTGGGTGAACCGCCTGATTGGGGATGAAATGCTCGAAGATACGAGTGGTTTTGTGAAGGCTGAACGCTGGCCTAAGAACACCATGGTCAAATGGTATAGCGACAATCAACCTCTGCCCCCCGGCTCGCGGAGAACCTTTACCACTCAGGACTTTTTTGCCGCAGATGATCCACTCGTGCCCTCGGGCTTGATCGGCCCGGTGCAATTGATCCGTGAAAGATCGCACGGGCAGTCAAATGCGAACGCCGCCGACGAGGCATTGGAAGCCCCTGTTCGTATTGCAGATTAGCCAATCCGGCGCGACCGCTTTCGGGCACTAAGAACTTGGGTGGGAAAGCGAGTTCCGGCTCGCAAAAGCGAGTAGTCGACGACGTGGTCTGAGCCCCTAGATTTCCTCCAATGATAAGTAGAGTCCGGCCCTGACAAGGAGACGGACGAATGAAGCGGAGCAGGTTCAGCGAAGAGCAGATCATCGCTGTGTTGAAGGAGCGAAGCATCGAGTGGCACTACCTCGCGCCGGGCATCAAAACGGCCCAAGGCGATACTCGTAGATGGTAGAAACTTCGGGCTTAGACGATTCCGTCAGGCCTGATAGGGCCGGTTCGGATCATCACCGAAGTTTCGCCCCGCGAGGGCAATACAGCCGGAGCCGAATAGTATTACTATCCCTGCATGATCAGATGGTTGCGGAGCGCTTCACGGGATCGCTGGTCTTTCAATTATGACGGGGCCTAGCAATCCGCCTGGGAGCAACGCAGAATTGGCGTCATAATGATCGAGCACGGTTACAGTTTGGCGCGGCTGCGAGGTATCGCGAAGGTCACCAATGATGCGGTTGGCCCATGTATTGATGACATCGATCTCCAGTTCATTGCGGCCAGACTTGATCGCAAAAGACAAGTCCACTTCCCAGGGATGAGACCACACAGTTGCCCCTGCTTCACCGTTCAGGCGAACAATGGCGAGGTCGCGCACCTTACCCAGTTTCAAGTAAACCTCGTCCCCATCCTTTCCGTCGTATTCGAACGAAATTTTGTAGGTCGCTTTCCCGCTATGGTAACGCACTGCGTCCTCAGAATGCGCTGCCCAATCGACAAGAGTTTCAAAGGTTTTCAACATCGGACCCGTTCGTTCGTTGTGGAATTCAACTGACCATGGCCCGTCAAGCGTGAGCAGCGTGGACCTCATCTGGGCCGCAACATAGTCTCGAAGGTCACTATTTCTGACATCGGTGAAAGCCACAAATACGGATTGGTGTTCGGCAAGGCTAATTTCACCGACAGAGCCATCCGTGCCCGGATCGGGCAAAGCAAAACGGCGTCCGGTGACTGGATCCCACAGTTCGGCATATTTGCGGATCGATCGAAATCGCGGGCTGATCGTAGCCGGCTCGTCAAGCTGGTTCGAAACGAAATATATATCCTCGCTAAGTGTGCGGCGATGGTTCCACATTATGTTTTTGCTATCGATGCCGGATATATCGGGTGTCCGCCCCAGGCTTCTCAAAGCGGCTTCGAGATCGTCTCCGCAAAAGATTTTGCCCCGGCCATACGAAACCATCCGAGACGCGCTGCCCTGACATTCACCCCACATGCTTTGAGCGAGTGATTGCACTTCTGCATCGGCAAGTCCGAAATCCTTCATGCTTGGCGATCGGACCGGGCGCTGGCCAAAGACAGCCGCTCCCGCTTTCACCATTTCCGAAAGACGACGGAGCAATTCGGGCCGCATCGTATTCTGCGGCGGAAGCACCAGCAAAGCGTATCGCCCGCCGTCGGCGCGAACCAAATCGCCACCACCAACGTCCAGCAAACTCTGGATCGCCTCACCGTTCACAAAATCATAGTCATAGCCGGGGGGCAGCGCCGGCTCGACGATACCGATCATCTTGGGCACATCTTCGCCAATGAAATAGGCAATATCAGCAACATTGTGGCCCTGCTGCAGAACACCGTGCTGGCGCTTCAAATAGTCAAACCACGATGCCGATTCCCCAAACCAGGTGTTGTTGCGATTGAATTCGGTCCCGAACCAGGCATTGACACCTGGCAACTCATCGCGCGGCTGATGGATATACACATGCATCACGAAGTGGTTGATGCCCTCCGCCGCGGCCCGGTCTCCCACTTTTCTGAGTGACCACGGCGCAAGCGACCAGGCAGCAGTGCGATTATTCGTGAATGCTTCGGCTGAAATCCGCTGCTTTCCGTAAACGTGTCCGGTAGAGGCTGCGGCCCGGATTTCTATATCGCCGCGTCCTTCGGGATTGACCCAGAATTCGGCCGCGACCTCATCGGATTGCCCGCCATATTGCATGAACTCGCCGGGAAAGCCCCAATGACCGTAATTTTCGATCCATAGTTTCAGACCATTTTCCCGCGCCTTTTTCTGTAGCCCGCCGACATATTCATAGGCAATCATGTCCGCGACCAAGCGGCGCATATCCCAGAGAAAGCGTTCCGATTTGTCGCGCGTTTCCACCACCCGCCCTGTCAGCACTGGAAGCCATGGCACCGGGTCATAGCCATACGCGTCGAGGAACCGTTTGCGATAGCCATCGGTCCAGTTCTGTGCGCCTTGCTCGTAGCTGTCAGCTACTACTGTCCTGAAGGATTTTCTGCGTTCCGGCGGCAAGCGCCGCAGTACTTCTCCGACATAGGCGTCAAAATGGCTTTCGACATGGTTCCTGTTCATCTTGTCGATTTCGAGGCCGGTCGCAGCCGGGGAGGACGGCCCGTTCTTGACGTTAGTGGGAGCCAGACCAAACTGGGCAATCACCCAGTTCCCTCTTGGCGCATCCCACGAAAGTGTCCCATCGCCTGCGACAAAAGCGCTTATGTCGCGGACTTCTCCAACCGAAACCGCAAGCGATGGATCGTCAAGTGGCACCGGATCGTCCCACATATATGCATCCCAAAGCGGCTTCGGAGTCTGCCACAGCTTGCCCAGCTGTTTTTCGTTCTGCCGTTCGACACGTCCGGCTCCGGTGAGCCGGATTTCTGCCAGAGGAACCGACGGTCGGCCCTGCAGAGACGTGATGGTCAATCGGAATTCCCGGGCAGTCGCCGGGGGAAATGTAATGGTGACCGGTCCGTCATTTCTGGGCCCAAGTTGCGGGCGGATCACCCTCCGATCAACCTCGAAGTCGGCAACTTTGCGGAATGTGCCCTCTTCGCCGGCCTCCAGCGATATTTGCGCGAACATGGTTTGTGCAGCTGGAAATATTTCGATCGCCCGGATCGTCTCCGGCTCATTGGTGCGCAAGACGATCTCTGCAGGGTCGCCGCCGGTTCCGTTCTCTGCGGGAATCGAAGTGACGCTATCAAGGTTGCCATCGAACAGAGATGACAGATCGCCACTTGAAAGATTCGAACGGATGGCATCCCAATCCAGGGCGATCGCGTGCCCGTCAAACGCCGGCGCAGGAAAAGCGAGTGTCGCAATGGGCTGAAATGATGTGGTCGGTTGCTCGAGAGTAGTCGTTATCCGCCTTCCGCCTTCAACATTCATCGACCGCGAAGTGACAAAGCGCATCGACTGCTCGGGCTTGACCCATGGCCCGCCAGACTGGCTCCAGCCGGGCGAATTGAACAAACCTACATCCACACCGATGCGTTGCCCCTCCTCAATGGCGAAAGTAACCATCTCCCACCAATCCGGGGAGAGGGACGCTATCGGCCCGCGGTTGCTCTTGTTTACGTCAACATTGCCGATCAACGCTTCTCCGATACCCACCCGCTTCATCGCTTCGAGATCTTTGGTGATCCCGTCGCGGGAGATGTCATCGCTTACCCAGTACCAATAGGTGGAGGGTTTGGCGGTGCCTGGCGGGTCTACAAAGGCCAAGGACGCAGGTCCCGCAGGCGCCTCGGCCAGCGGCGTTTCATAGGAGGGATTTAGTGATGCTGTACAACCACCAGCGATCGCAGCCGCAACGGTACAAAACGTCAATCCAAGTGTTCTACGATACGAAAAAAGTCTCATCATTATCCGAATGCCGCAATCGTTGATATATGCTTACATTCAGACAGTCTGGCAGACCAGCCTTAAACCTTGCCAGCCAGATTGGTTTCTTTTCTGACCCATTTTATCTTGGAGGTCTCAAGGCCGTCGCATTCCCGACCCCGACACCACAAATCTCAGTGACCTCCGCTCTAGTATCCGTTTCCACCCATCTCAGAGACGGGGTCGTCCCCTAAATACGGTCATTAGAGGCTCGAAGCTCCCTCAGTTCGCGCGCGGCAAAAATACTATTTTATATCAGATGGTTAAGAATTTGAGCCAAGGGCGAGCGGGCCTAATTGCGGGCCTTTTTACAAAGGCGCTCAGATTTACACTGTAGGAACAGGGGGTTACTTCACCAGTGCGATGCTTCTTCTGGGCACCATTTGTTTTCAAGATCTTTCTCCTTCAATATCTGGCTATGGTTGGTTCCTGAGAACACCGTACTGCGCGAGAGTTTTTGCAGGGTGCGTGGCACAGCGGTTTGGTGGTAGGGCGCAAGGCATGAAGATTGTTATCGCAGGTGCCGGAATTGGCGGATTGACTGCTGCACTGGCCTTTAGCCAGTTGGGGCACGCGGTGACCTTGCTTGAAAGCGCAGCAGAGATTGATGATGTCGGCGCGGGTATTCAGATCAGTCCCAATGCTTTGAAAGTGCTTGATGCGCTGGGCGTCGGCGAGGGCGTCAGGCGTGCCGCATTCCGGCCGCACGCTTTGGAAATGCGTATGGGACGTTCTGGCCGCGAGGTCTTCACTGTGTCCATCACTGATGCGGCAACAACTGATTGGGGTGCGGCATATTTGCATCTGCATCGGCCGGATTTGATTGCGGCCTTGCTGGAAAAGGCGCGGTCTGCCGCTGCAATCAGGATTGTTTTAGGCCAACGGGTGACTGGCTTTTCACAATCGCCCGAGTCTATCGCTGTTCGCTGCGCGGATGGCACAGTGATTGATGCAGATTTATTGGTTGGTGCGGACGGTATCCGGTCGGCCGTGCGCGAACAGATGTTGGGCAAACAGCAACCAAACTTTACCGGCAATGCAGCCTGGCGGCTTGTCGTACCCACCGAAAGCTTGGGTGATTATGCTCCGCCACCGACAGCCTGCGTGTGGGTAGGCGCTGGCCGTCATGCGGTGACATATCGCCTTCGCGGCGGGGCCCTATCTAACTTTGTGGGTGTAGTTGAACAATCCGATTGGACCCATGAGAGTTGGACGGATCGAGGCACGAAAGCGCAAGCGCTTGCCGATTTCGCTGGATGGCATCCCACAATTGAGACGATGATCACCAAGGCTCGGGAGCATTATCGCTGGGCATTGTTCGATAGAGAGCCGCTGCCGTACTGGAGTGAGGGACGGGCGGTCTTGCTGGGCGATGCGTGCCATCCGACCTTGCCATTTCTGGCGCAGGGGGCGGCGATGGCGATCGAGGATGGCTTTATATTGGCGCAGGAAGTTTCCGCCCGTGATGAAGCCGGGCTACCTGACGCGTTGAGTGCCTATTTCGATCGCCGCATTGCGCGGGTCAGCGCTGTCCAACGCGGGTCGCGGGCCAATATGGGCCGGTTTCACAGGAAGAACCGTTTGTCGCAATTGGCCACATATGGTCCAATGCACATTGCCGGACGGCTGATGCCCGGCGCCATTTTACACCAGATGAATTGGCTCTATCGGTACGATGCGACTGGCGCGACTGGCGCGACCGGCACCCCTGATGCTACTGGGCGATAATCTGGCAGAACGCAGGGTTTAAAGATGTACGAACCATTTGGCCGGCCGGGATAGCGGGTTCGACGGGCGCGCGGACATTCCAGCGCAGCGATGTCGGTGCTTCAATCGTCAGCGCTTGATTGGCCCCGAGAGTATGGGTTTCCTTGACAGTATTTTCTGCTGATGGATCTGCGGTGATGACAACGCCTTCTGGCCGCACAAGCAATTGCGCCGGTCCATCGGCCAGTTCCGCCGCATCGATCTGACCAAAAGGAGTGACGAAGGTGCCATCTTTCACAAAACCATCATATGCGTTCACATCGCCAAGCAAACCGGCGGCTGCGGCAGAAACAGGCCGAAGATAGAGTTCTGCTGGCGTCCCGCTTTGGACGATCCTGCCATCAATCATCAAGGCTAAAGTATCGGCCATATACATGGCCTCCTCCGCATCGTGGGTCACCATCAAGGCGGCTGCGCCCTGGGCGGCAATGGCCTGTAGAGCGATGTCGCGCAACTTCGCCCTAAGGCTTTTATCAAGGCCAGAGAACGCTTCGTCCAGCAGTACGGTTGACGGGGCCGGGGCAAGCGCGCGGGCCAAGGCAACGCGCTGTTGTTCCCCGCCCGACAGCATATGAGGGTAATCGTTTGCCCGGCTATCCAACTGGACCTGCGCCAGCATTTCTATGGCCCGATCTTTGCGTGATGCTGCCGAACCCGTCCGAAGGCCGAACATGACATTCTCGATAATGCTGAGATGCGGGAAGAGCGAAAAGTCCTGGAATACCATCCCGATATTGCGGTGCTCCGGCCGGACAAGCGCCCGACCGTTAGTCAATGCCTCGCCCGACACAGATATGGTCCCGGCGTCGCAATCTTCCAATCCTGCAATGGCCCGCAACAGGGTCGATTTGCCCGCTCCGGAAGGGCCAAGGATCGCAGTGACGCGCCCGGGCTGGAGTTCGAGATTGACGGCGTCCAGAACCCGCCGTGTGCCGCGTGTTTTGGTCAATCCTGATATCTGCATAACGGCGTGTGTCATGCTGTATTCCTTACTGAAAGCCAGCTGATTAGCATCATCACCGGCACGCCCAACCCGACCAATATAAGAGAGGGCAGGGCGGCCTGCGCCAAACGTTCGTCAGACGCGAAATGATGCGCACTTATTGCCAGCGTGTCAAAATCGAGTGGCCGCAAAATCATGGTTGCGGGCAATTCCTTCATCACCTCGATAAAGACCAGCGCGGCGGCTGTCATCAGCCCGCTTGAGGCCAGCGGCAAGTGTATCTTGCGGAGAATTTCAAATCGGCTGGCGCCAAGCGATTGGGCGGCTTGGTCCATGGTCGGGGTGATCCGCACCAATGCACTATCGCACGGGCCGATGGCTGCCGCAGCAAACCGGGCCTGATAGGCAAATAGCAGCGCGAATATGCCGCCGCCCGCGATTGCAACGCCGGTCAAACCGCCGACTGAACTGAGTGCGCTTTGCAAGCCGCCCAATATGGCAATCACGCCTAGCGCGGCAACGGCGCCGGGCACGGCATAACCGGCATGAGCAATGCGAACGGAGAGTTTTGCCAATGCCCCGCCACTGCGCGATGCATATGCCGCGCCAAGGCCGAACAGCGTGGCCAGCAATGCAGAGCTTGCAGCAAGCAGCACGGTTCCTTGCAATGCACCCCAAACCGGCGCGAGGCGCGGTGCCTCTAACGCCAGCACAGCCAGATGTGCGGCAGGCACGAACAGGCCGATCGTTGTGGGCAGCAGGCATATCGCCAAAGCCAACAAGCCTGCCGGCCTGCTGAGAGCGACCCGCGGATACGGTTTGTGACGGCCGCCAGCTTGGGCGACACTGCGTTTGCGGCGCATCCAGCGTTCAAAACCGAAAAACACCAGTGTCAGGATCACAAGCATCAACGCCATCCGCGCGGCTGCTTCGGGGTCACCGAATGAAATCCACGCGCGGATAATGCCGACCGTAAATGTGGGAGAGCCCAAGAAATCGACCGTGCCGTAATCGGCCAGCGTTTCCATCGCGACCAAAGCGACACCAGCCATAATGGCTGGCCGGGCAATTGGCAGAGCGACTGTCCAGAACGCCTGAAGCGGGCTGGCGCCCAGAATACGGGCCGCTTCGAAACTCTGGCTTCCTTCGCTGGCGAAGGCTTGCCGCGCGAGCAAGAAAACATAGGGGTAGAAGCAAATGGAAAAGACAAAGGCAGCCCCAGCCACGCCGCTTACGACCGGTATGTAATCACTCAAAACGCCGCCGCTCGTGGTCATTGAGAGCCAGGCATAGGCGGCGACGTAGCTCGGCATCGCCAGTGGCAGCGGCAACAATACCATCGCCGCTGTTCGGCCCGCAAATTCATAGCGGGCGATCAACCACGCGGTTGGAATGGCCAATAGGGTGGTTCCCATCATGGCGGACCCGACGAGAATGAGAGAATTGACGGAATAGGTGAACAAGACCGTGTCGATCAAATGATCGAAATGCCCACCTCCGTCAGACACAGCCATAGGTATCAGGGCCATGATCGGCAGCGTGCAGATCATGGCCCCAATGATACCGGCTATTTTCGGGTCAAAGCTCCAGCGCGGTGCGCCTGATTGTCCCGAATTTCGTGTGAGAGTGTTGCTCAGGGCCATCCTGCTTTATCGAAAATCTGCTGCGCTTTGGCCTGATTTTCACCAAGCTTGCCCAGCGCAATAGGGTCGATTGTCCGATTGTCCAAGCTCGGAAGCGCAGGATTGTCGTAAGCCACACCGGTCACTGGATATTCGCCGGTCAGTTCGGCAAAGAACCGTTGGGCTTTTTCCTGCATTGCAAATTCAATAAATTGCAGCGCAAGTTCCGGATGCGGCGCGTTTTTGGCAACGCCGATACCCGATACGTTCAAGTGCACTCCGGGTGCTTCTTCGGGCCAGAATATTTCAAGACCTTTCAGAGTTTCGGGCTCTTCCCGCATCAGTCGCGCGAAGTAATAGTGATTGACCAAGGCGACGTCACATTCGCCAGCGATCACCGCTTTGATCTGGTCAGTATCGCCGCCCAAGGGTGCGCGGGCGAAGTTGGATGCAACACCAGTGGCCCATGCTTCGGCTTTGTCTTCACCCCAACGATCTATCAAAGCGCCGAGCAGAGAGATGTTGTAAATGTTGCCTGAAGACCGCACGCACACACGGCCTTTGAACTTGGGGTCAGCCAAAGATTCGTACCCGGTCAGCTCGCCATCAGAAACGCGATCTGTCGCTTGGACGATAACACGCGCTCTGCTGGCCAAGCCATACCACAGGCCATCAGGGTGGCGCAGACCGGATGGGACCGCTTCTTCCAGCGCTGGCGACGTAACCGGCGCAAACAACCCTTCCTGTTCAGCTCTCCATAGACGGCCTGCATCAACCGTAATGATTACATCTGCAGGACTGTTCTCGCCGTCGGTTTTTACCCGTTCTACCAGTAAGTCCCCATCTGCTTCGATGGTTCGTACATCAACGCCTGTTTCTTTCTCAAAAGCTTCATAAAGCGCGTAATCGGAATCGTAATGGCGGGAAGAAAAGACGACGAGCGTATCGCCGTCACCGCCCGTATCACTGCCCATTTCACCGCACGCCGCCAAAGAGACGACAAGCGGAGCCAGTCCTAATAATTTCAAAAGCCGCATATTCTGTTTTCCGTATTGCTTAGTAATCGGTTTTCTCTGCTTTAGCTCGTAAACGAGCTGCAAGCGGTGGCAAGTCTGTCGTGGTTTCGCGTGCCATAACAGCCTTCGCTTTTTCCAAGGCCGCGTCAGCTGGTGTTTCCCCTTTGGCGACTGCGTCAGCCAGATTCATCAGCGGCATATAAAGCCGGTCGGGTTCACCTTTTTGGACCAGGCCGAAGGGGTTTCCGGACGCCTCCATCCCGCTCCAAAGGGCGCGGATACCAGCCCAGTACGATGATGTTTTGGCCCAATATTCGTCACCCACTTCGGTTGGAAAATCCTCGCTGTGTACATAGGTGTTGACGCCAACCTCGCGCACCAGAATGCGCGGCTCGCCATCCAGAGCAAGTTTGCCGTTGTCTTGTTCATGCACCCAGCCAGCTGGAGTAATCGCATGACGGTTCATGGCGATAACCGCGTGATAATCATCGCGCTTGGTCATGTCCCTGCGGGGGAGTGGGCGCCATTCTGCTGGCGGCACCCATTCAGATACGCCATTATCATGGCTCCATTTGCCAACCGCGCCGTAGCGGGGGGAATCGTCCACCTGGTACACGGTTTGAGACCAGGCTCCGTCACTGTCGGTGGTGTCGACATCCTTCATTTGCCAAGCATTGCCGCCGATAAAATTAAGCACTTCTGCGGGTTCATACCGCCAGTCTTGCCGCCAATGCTTTATTGGAAATTTCTGCTCACCGCCAACGACAAGGATATGTTGGAGGCTGATGAAGTCACCTGTATCTTCAATCACGCGGACAATCTCAAAACCGCCGGAAAGATAGGGATCTTTGGGCGTATATCCTTCGGTTAAAGCGACAGTTTCAGTGAATTTGAACTGCACCTGATAGTCGCCAGCCATTGCCAGAATGGCTTGGCGGTCTTCGGCAAACTTCTTTTGCTCATCCGCAGGCATGGCCGCCGCGGCGTTTGCGGAAGGTTGCGCGATGGCCGGCGAGGAGGAGATCGCACTCGCGAGCAATGCCGCGGCCAGCGCATTTTTCAAAAATGTCATGACTTTATCCCTTGGTTATTAGAATTGGAAACTGAGCGAAACGCTGGCGTTGCGGCCCGGCTGGGTGAACGCACCTGTAATGGTGGATGTGGCCGCCAATCCCCGGACATCGCTCCAGTAAGAATATTTCTTGTCAGCGATGTTGAAGATACCGGCCCGCAGGGTCAGCTGCTGCGCCACACGGACAAAGGCTGTGGCGTCGAAAATGAAGAATTCGTCTGGACGGAAACAGTCGCTTGTATTGCAAACGCCAACGGTTTCGCTGGCAGGCTTTTGCGCATTGTAAGTTGTGATAAATTCCGCACCGAAGCGGTCGCCGGGATCACGATACCCTATCCCCAAAACTGCATTCAGCGGGTCAATTGTCGATAGAGACGCATCGGCAGATCCGGGCGAGATGACATCGCCATCTGCAAGAGCCATTGCAAAGCGGGCGCGGAAGCCATTGTCCGCCTGATAAGAAGCCTTCGCCTCAATCCCGTTTACAGTCACGCTGTCCAGATTGATAAACTGGAACACAGAAGGATCTGCGGGTGTGCCGGTGCCGCTGATCACCTCTTGGCTAATGAAATTGTCATAGTCCGCGACAAAGCCGGTCAGCGTTAGGGTGATGTCATCTGAAGCATAACGAATGCCAAGCTCGAAGGATTCGCTTGTTTCCGGCGCCAGATCAGGATTGGGTGCGGAGGTGTAGCCGAAGGCGAGGTTCTCGAAGAAGTTGTTTACTTGTGTCGGTGTCGGGGCTCTGAAACCTTGTGCATAATTCCCGAAGATACGCACCTCACCGCCGAGCTTGAGTACGGCACCAACCTTGGGCGAAAGGCGCGATCCGTCTTGGCCGGTGGCTGTGAATGTTGGCAGCAATGGATCATCGGTCGGGTTCAGATCATAGAAATCAAACCGCAGCGCGGGGTAGAGCGTAAATGTCCCATCCCCCACTTCAATAGCATCACCGACAAAAAACCCGCCAAGTGTGAAATCGGTGACAGGGAACGCACGGGCGGGGAAGGTTTCGCCAAAGGGCGGTTCAACACCGTCGCGCAGACCTTCTTGTTTGGTCCAGCTGACATCACCGCCAAAGGTGAGCGTGTGCTGGATGCTGCCTGTATTGAAGCTGGATCGGAAATCTGCTGCCGCGCCATATACGCGGTTGTCAAACGTGTTCAGACGTTCACGATCCGGGCGGGGTCGGGCGCCTGTTGGGGAACGGTCTTCGTCGGCAAACTGGGTATCATTGCCATCCTGATAATATGCCGCGACATGAGCGTAATCGATCAGGCCGTCGCCTTCTGTGTCTGCTTGCCATGTCCAATCGGCTGAAGCTCTGGTGCGTTCCGTTGTGTCCGTCGCGGTAAGGCTATCGACAATCCAGCTAGGCGTGGGGCCGAACAGGAAGACGGGGCCGCGGCCTGAGAGAATGTCCGAAAACACCTCTCGCTCCAGATATTCGCCGGTTAGCCGAACGCGGTGATTGCCATTATTCCACACCAGCTTGCCAAGGAAAGCGTTGGACTCGCCATCTTGCGGATTGGGGGTTGTACGGGTGGGGCCTTCGGCATCAATTGATCCTGTATTGTCCAGTTCACTGAAATCGCGCCGCGAATATGCCAGCATTGCAGAGAAATTACCTGCCGCACCGGCGATAGCGATCGTTTCAGCAAACTCATCATCGGCGGAGCTGTATTGTGCGCGCGCCAGGCCGCCGTAATTTTCACCCGGCTGGATTAAATCGTCAGGGTCCGAAGTGGTGAAACTGATTGCCCCTGCCAGCCCGTCACTGCCGTAAAAGGCGGAAGCAGGTCCGCGCAGAATCTCGACCGATTTGATCAGGCTGACATCCGCCGCATTGCCGCGGCCGACATCTTGTGCCCCGAAGCTGAAACCTTGCGGAGCTCTGATACCATCGACTTGGATGAGGACCCGGTTTCCGCCAATCCCGCGAATGTTAAAGTCTTCATTTCCTGCCCGGCCAGTGGTGCCAAGTGCTGCGCCAAAGCGGGCGGGCGCGCGGCGAACGGTGACGCCGGGCTCAAAACGCACCAGATCGCGAATATCCGTGACCAGCCCATCAGCAATCGCTTCTGCATCAATCACAGTTACTGTCGCAGGAGCGTCTTCTATTTCAAGGGGAGCGCGGGTTGCGGTCACAGTAATGGAGGCCTCTCCCTCCTTGGCGGCTTGGGCGGTGTCATCGGCCGATGCGGCGCCAGACCAACAGATGGCAGCTAGGCTGGCAGCTGCGATCGCCAGATGAGAGATTTCTACTTTTTGCACGGAAGTACCCCTTCTTCGACTCGATACTAATGCGAGTCATTTGCATTAGCATTAGTGAAGTAGGGCGAGCTTTGTCAAAGGGGATGTGAAGAAATGCCCAAGCCAGCGTGATGCGCGCTGCCATCTGAGTGCTTGACTCCTCTCCGGTTGATCGGCTTCCTGTCGTATCAGGGCATTGGGGGGTGTTTTTGTCTGACGGGGTGAATAATAATTCTGAACCAAAGGGCCGTTTCCGCGCTTTCGTCAGCTATAGTCATGCCGATAAGGCAGCTGCCCAGCGGTTTCATCGTAAGCTTGAGACATACCGGCTGCCTGCACATTTGCGCGAGACAGCCGCAGCGATAGAGCCCGATGGCCGAGTGGGTGCAATCTTCCGTGACCGAGAGGATCTACCCGCCGCGCAAGACCTGACCGAAAGCGTGAAAGAGGCGCTGTCCCAATCAGCCGCATTGGTGGTCCTATGCTCCCCCGATGCGCAGCAATCCCCTTGGGTAGCGCGAGAAATCGAGCTGTTCCGGGAATTACATCCGGACAGGCCGATCTTGGCGGCTTTACTGCGCGGCGAACCGGAACAGGCATTTCCAGAGCCGCTCCGCCAAGGGCGCGAACCGCTTGCCGCCGATTTGCGCAAGCAGGGGGACGGCGCCCGACTGGGCTTTCTAAAGGTGGTGGCGGGCATCGCGGGGGTGCCGCTTGACGCACTGATCAATCGGGATGCGCAGCGCCGCGTCCGCCGTGTGACCGCGATCACAGTAACTGCTGTCGCGGCGATGGTAGTGATGGCCTTGATGACAACATTCGCCCTCCAATCCCGCAATGAAGCGCAGGTCCAAAGGCAGGAAGCTGAGGGCGTGATTGAATTCATGATGACGGACTTGCGGACCGATTTGCGGGCGGTTGGCCGGCTGGATGTGATGAAGGCCGTGAACGCGCGTGCCGCGCAGTTTTACAATAGCCAAGGCGATCTCGGTGATCTGCCAACCGACAGCGCTCTGCGCTGGGCCCGTATTCTGCATGCAGAAGGGGAGGATCAACTGAGCGTCGATGACCGACAAGGCGCTCTGGATTCTTTTGGGAACGCACACACGGTTACACAGGAAGCGTTGGACGCAAAACCCGCCAATCCAGAGGCTCTCTACACCCATGCCCAAAGCGAATATTGGCTGGGCGCAGTCTATTTTGAAATGGGGCAAGTTCCCAAAGCGATGCCGCATTTTCACGCGTATCGGGACGTGGCATATCGGCTTCTAAAGGTCGCACCAGAAGCCGATCGGAGCAAGCGTGAGGTGGGCTTTGCCGAGGGCAATGTGTGCGCAATGGCCTTGCAAGAGCCCGTCCGTCCGCAAGTCGCGCTGACCGCTTGCCGTAAGGCCACGCGCCAGATCGAAAGTCTGCACTCAGCGAATACGCCCAGCACTCAGCTCAAAAGCGAGCTGGCAAATAGATATGCGTGGGATGCAGATTCGTCTTATGCCGCGGGAGACAGCGAAAACGCCGTTTTGCTTCGGCAACGGCAGCTTGGTCTCATCCAAGAGGCTATCGCAATTGAACCGGATTCCGCAGAATTGAAGCAGAACCTGATGTTGGCCGAACTGAGCCTTGGTGAATTGTACCATAAATTGGAAGACCCCGGTGCCGCCAAGCAATTGGCTCTCCGCGCGCAAACAAGGGCAGCAAAGTTAAAAATCCTCGACCCTGACAACGCGAAATGGCGTGTCTGGAGTGACCGAATTCAGAGACTCATCGAAACCCTAGAAGGAGAATAGAATGCCCCGTGGAGGATATGAACAGCACCGGATTAATCACGATCGACCGACCCGTGAAACTCCGGAACACAGTGCGACTATCAAGTTAGATTTCGAAGCCGAAGCGTCACCGGGTAGAATTATTTTTACATCAGGTCTTACCACTGGACCCGAAAAACCCGTCACTTTGCTCGCTAAGAATAATGGCAAAGTTGCGAGTATCAACGTCCGCAAAAACTGTGTCATCAATCTGGTTTTGGACCATATCGACTGTGATGGTAACGAGAAATGGTGGCGGTTTTCGAACCAGTATGATGCCATTACCACGAAAGAAGAATTACGAGATTTCTATGGCAAATTAAAATATCTGCCTGACGAAGCTATTACTCACCCAGATAACGATGACATCATCCTTGGCTATCGAAAAGTGTCCTTCGTCATAAAGCACAATAGAGACGGTCGAATGGGATCATCACACGGATTCAGCATCAATATCGACCTCTTGCAGTCGGACCCTGATAGCAATCCAGATGATTGGGAGTGGCTACCCATAACAATTGATCCAGAGATTAAAAACCCACCTGGCGGCGGCAATGACACGCTGTTTGATGGGGGCGCACCAGACAAACAGGTACCCTTTATTTGATTCGCACAATGAACAACCCATACCCCCACATCATTCGCCTTGCGCGTTCGGGTTCGCCCGGACGTGCTTGGTCTATGATGGCGGAACACGGGCTGCTTGATTCCGACACAGACCAGCGCGCGCTGACATTGCAGGCGCGGCTGGTGAAGGATCAGGCGAAACGGGCTAACGGTGCTGAGCGGGTCCGGCTATTCAGCGAGTCTGCGGCGCTCTATGCCAAAGCCGGGGCGCTGGATGATGGCAGCTATCCCCTGATTAATGCGGCCTCGCTCTCCTTGCTGGCGGGCAAGCCTGCACAATCCCAAAAACTCGCCCGCGATGTGCTCGCGGCGCTGGATGCTAACCCTGATGAAGCGGAAACACCCTATTGGCTTGGCGCCACCCGTGCGGAGGCGCTGTTGCTGCTCGGCGATGAACTGGGCGCGCGGCGGGCGTTGCGGCAAGCTGTCGACAGGCAACCGGCAGCGTATCAGGATCATGCGGCCACGCTGGGCCAGTTTGAGCTGCTCTGTCAGGAGCTGAATATTGACAGCGCATGGCTTGATCAAATTCGTCCGCCTAAGGTCATTCAATTTTGCGGCCTCATGCACACAGATGCGCATGATGCCGCGGCACAGGATGAAATCGCGTCTTTTCTTGAGCGTGAGAATATCGGTTTCGGTTACGGAGCGTTGGCTGCGGGCGCGGATATCTGGATTGCCGAAGCCTTGCTGGAACGCGGCGGGGAACTCCACGCCGTCTTACCGTGCGAACCCGCAGCTTTTCGCGAGCATTCGGTCACGGCAGTCGATTTTTCATGGGGCGACAGGTTTGACCGACTGATGGATCAGGCAGATGGCTTCACCGCATTGAGCGACGCGGTCGTTCCAGGGGCTGCAGCTGTGCGGCGGGGAGATGAAACAGCCGTTGGTATGGCACTGCATCATGCCGCGTCCTTGCGGACGGAATTCAAGCGCTTGCGGGTTATGGGCAGCAGTGATGCGCAACCATTGTTAAGCGACGCCACCACTGTGTTGAAAGCGCGCCGGATAGGTGATGGGCATGGGCCAACCCGATTGCCTGACCATCCCGCCGTGCCCGTTATGGCTACGGGGCAGGGTATCGCCCAGTTTGGCACAATGGCGGAAGCTTATCGCGCATCGCAAGATAGCCGCGAACCAGCAGTACTCGGTTACGCGATCATTCAAGACGCGGGACTGTCGTCGTTTGAGAAACAGCGCCTGACTGCCATGCTCGACTGCGCAGAAAAGGGACAAAGCCTTGCTACACAGGCCGCTGCGTTCGCTTTGAAAAGCGAAGATACTTCCGTGAATGTGGAAGTGGCGGGTGACATGCGGTGGAGCGGCGGCATCATGCCGTTATTCGCGATTAGCTGAGGGTTAGACCACCATATCTTCCAGCATGCGCCGGGATGTTATGGTCCAGTGTTTTTTCGATTTCGTCAGGCCGCCGACCTTGCACAGATCGCTGATCGCGCGTGATGCCGTTTCGCGGGCAGTCTGTGTTCTGACACCTAGCGCCGTCACGACCGGCGCCGGGGTGATCATCCCCGTGCTATCCGCCATATCCAGTAACGCCTGATAGACCCTGCCATATGCAGTTAGCGTGACGTGGGCCGCCATCTGGCCCAGAACATTGCTTAACTGCTGCGCAAACAGGCTGGCTAAGCCCAGCCCGACACCGGAATGGTCTTGAGCGAGCGTGCGCAACTGGGCGGTACCAATCACGATCATTTCCACTGCGTCTTGCGTTACCAACTCAACACTATGTTCGCAGATGTTGGGGAAGGCACCAACTACCTCGCCTGTCTCGACCGTCGCGATTTGGGTATATTGCCCATCTTCGCTGAGCGCGCGCATACCAATGGCGCCCGAAATCACGAAGCGGCAGTCGGCGGAGGGATCGCCCTGAAAGGCCAGCGTGGTTGCTGCCGGAGCGGTCACCATTGTCAGGGTTTCCCGCACGATGGACGCGGTTGATGTGTCGCATCCAAACAGCTCTTGTAGAACCGATATTTGTTCCGCCTGATCCACCAAAGCCCCTGCTCTATCAGAGTATTTCATGAGCCGATTGTCGCCGCACCGTCAACCGTGCAATTCCGCTGGCACCGTCACACTATTGACGCGGGATGCTGGTTAGGCGCAAGCGTTTGGCATGAGCAACGCGGTCAGCACTTCCAGCACGAGCCTTAGCCATCCTGCGACTTTCCTTCCGTCGGGCAGCCGTGATTTGGGCGCGTTCTTGTCCGCCAATCACGAATTAATTGCAGAAGCGCTGAACGCCAAAGGCGCGGTGCTGTTTCGCGATTTTAATGTGCCCGATCCTGCATATTTTGACGCCGCAGTTGAATTGTATGGGGGAGAGAATTTCGCCTATGCGAAGTCTCTCTCAAACGCCGTGCGGGTGAATGTCACGCCGCGGGTGTTCACCGCGAATGAGGCGCCGCCAACGACCGAGATCTTTTTGCATCACGAAATGGCGCAAACACCGATCTATCCCTCGAAGCTGTTCTTCTTTTGCGAGATTGCTGCGGAGGAGGGCGGTGCGACACCTCTCTGCCGTTCGGACTTGTTGGTCGAACGTCTGGAAGCAGACACGCCAGACCTGATCGCGGCATTTCGTGAAAAGGGTGTTCGATATACCAATGTAATGCCCGCTGCTGACGATGCCGGATCGGGGCAAGGGCGCAGCTGGAAATCAACGCTCAGCGTCGGCAGCAAGGCTGATGCTGAAGCGCGGCTGGAAGATCTGGAGTATAGCTGGGATTGGCAGGCAGATGGTTCGCTGCGGGTGACGACACCCCGCCTTGATGCTGTGCGAGATGTTGGCGGAGGCCGGAGTGCATTTTTCAACCAACTGATCGCGGCCTATCGCGGTTGGTCAGATAGCCGAAACGAGGCCTCCCGTTCCATCACTTATGGCGATGGCAGCGCGATTGATCATGATAGCATGATGCAAGTGATCGCCGTCGCAGATGAGCTAACCTATGATCACGCATGGCAAGCCGGTGATGTGGTGCTGGTCGACAATTATCTCGTCATGCATGGCCGCCGCCCTTTCGCTGGTAAGCGGCGCGTTCTGGCTTCCTTGCTAAGCTAGCGCTTAGGGCAGGTTTTCGCCCATCGCGGCTTGCAGTACATCGTACCAAGCCTTGCGGGTCCAAGTGACTTTGTAAATATCAGCGGCCTCTGCAATTCGGGCCGGCGTTTGGCTGCCGATAATGGGGATAGGCCGCGCTGGATGGGCTGCAATCCAGGAAAACGTCGCTGTTGCTCTGGAGACGCCGAAGCCTTCCGCCACGCGATCCAGCACGCTGGCGACAGCTTTTTCGCGATCGGTTTCAGGGGCGGCGATCCGTCCACCGCCGAGCGGAGACCACGCCATAACGGCCAGGGAATGCTGCATCGCTTGATCAAATTCACCGTTTTGCAATGGATTAAGATGAAGCGGTGAGAATTCCGGCTGTGTGCTGACCAGCGGAATGTTCATCGCATCACGCAAGGCATCAATCTGAGCAGACGTGAAATTGGACACGCCAACGGCGCCCACTTTGCCAGAACTAACGGCCGTTTGTAGCGCCTCTGCCAGCTCTGTTGGATGGGTTAGTATGTCGGGCCGGTGTACTTGCCACAGATCAATATGATCCACGCCGAGCCTAGCCAGCGATGCATCAATGGCTGCCGCAATATACTCGCGTGACGAGTTGTAGGGCGTCCCCAGGACAATCCCACCTTTAGATGCCAGCACCATCCGGCCGCGTAGTTCCGGCGCGTCCGCAAATACTTTACCCAGCAAAGCCTCTGAATGGCCAAATCCAGCAGGCATATCGCAGCCATAAATATCTGCTGTATCGAAGAAGGTGATACCGGCATCAAATGCAGCATCAATGCGCGCCCGGGCGGTTTGCAGATCAACATCACCGAACCGCCACATGCCCCATGCGACCGATGATACTTCGGGACCGCCTGCGTACAAAATCCGCGTTTTCGGCAGGGCGGGCAACAATTGATCAGTCATGCGAAGTTTCCGGTATTTGAAAGGGATTTGAACAGCGCAGCAAAGGTGCTGCCCGCACGGTAGAAAACGGGCGGCGCACCAAGCGGCGCATCGATGGTGAGCCAGTTCCCCCCTGCATAAGGCTGGCCTGACCATAGATGCAACCAGTCATCACCCTCAGGCAAATAAACGGGCCATTCCCGCGCATGTTCTTCGATTACGGGAACGACCAGTACATCCCGGCCAAACAAATAGTGAAATTGCAGGTCAAAGCAGTTTGGATCATGCTGATAATGCAGAAACACCGGCCTTTGCACAGGCAGGCCGCTCTGAGCGGCTTCTTCGAACAGGCTACGAATATAGGGGCTAAGCGCCGCGTGAACTTTGCTCATATAGGCAAAGTGGGAGAGAATTTCTTCGGCGCTATCGATCTGTAGATTGTCGTCCGGCCGGTTACCCTCATGCGTGCGCATTACTGGCGTGAACGCGGCGAGTTCGGCCCATCGCATGATCAACTCGGCAGAGCGGGTCCGGCCATCAAGGCTGGTGTACCCGCCCACGTCACTGTGGTGGTATGCATTGCCGACCAGCCCGGCAGATAGCGCCGCTGTGATGGCTGTGCCGATCCCGTCATGCCGCGAAAAATCCACCGATTGATCGCCGGCCCATAGCAGCGGGCAATGCTGGCCAACACCGCTATGTCCGGCGCGCATGAAGAATGTCGCATCGCCGGTTTTGCCAGCTCGATGCACCGCCTCCGCATTGATCTTTGCCCACAATACGGGCCATCTATTATGCGCCAGAAGCGGATCGGATCCATCCCATAATCGCGCATCCGCTGGCAGATACTCACCGAAATCTGCCATCCATCCGCTCATCCCGATATCCAGCATCTCTTGGGTCAACACGCGGTTGATAAACCAGTCGCAGGCTGCGGGATTGGTGAGGTCGATCATTCCGCAAGTGAACTCTCCGAAGTCCACCAAATATGGCTGATCATGATCGGGCCTGAGCACAAGGTACCCGGCATCCGCCGCGACCGAAAATAGCGGACCGTCAATCGCCAGATAGGGGTTCACATAACCTAAAAAGCGGATGTCCCGGCGGGTCAATTGAGCGATTGTACCAGAGAGGTTGGGATAGCGTTTTTCATCCGCTTGCCAGTCCCAAAATAAACGGCGTCCAAAGCTGGTTTCACGCACACCGACCCAGTCTTCGCACCACAGGCCGGATACGTGGACACCCGCTGCCATGATAGCATCCAGCCGCTCCAGGCTATTCATGCCGTCTTTCAGGCCAATGATCGCCCCGGATATCGCCCAATCAGGCAGCTGTGGCTGCTTGCCAAACCGGTGTGCCAATTGGCCGACAAGTTCGGGAAGATCAGGCGCGTTGAATAGCTCAATCTTGGCGGGCACCTCCCAGACCTCTACGATATGCCGATCTTGGGCCGTAAAATCGAATGCAGCATAGGCACTGCTGTCCAGATGAAGCGCGTAGTTTCTGGAAGAGAGAAACGTCGGTTGCGGATAATAGGTTGTCCAATAATCCCCCACATGGGCAGGTGTGGAGGCTGAGTTTTGCGGAGCAGCGAGCGGGTCGCGGCCAACGCCGGGTTCTCCGGTCCAAAACGGGAATGTGCGGCCGCGCAGATTGAGATAGGACATCTGTTCCCCGCCGCCCCAGATATATTCATCGCGCTCTGCTTCGCAGCGCGTCCACACCCGGTTGATGGTTTCGCCGGCGCTGGTGAATTCGATATGGTTGCCATTGATACGCAGCGTTAGCATGGCATCTGATTGAGCATTCGGGGCAAGATGGATCAGATCGTCGCGTATGTCTGCGTGGTTTAAATCGGTGCGCCAGGTGGCCGTGTCAGACAGATCAAAGTGGCCTCTATCAGACCCGATGTCGGGCGTGCCGTGCCCCACCGTGAATGCCGGGCGATCCAGCCGGTGGGCGATAATCAGCGTATCACCGATCAGAAGGTCAAAACCGTCTGCGCGGCTCACACATCTGATCAAGCTGCAGGCCGCCATTGTTCACGTTTGACCATGATGGTCGTGAAAAGATCTGACGCGATTTGACGATCGAGCCATTCCCTCAATTTGGGCAGTGGCTGCGTATCAAGCCATTCTCTGTCTGTCGCGGCGAATTGCCGGATAAAAGGCATAATCGCGACGTCAGTCAGGGTTTGTGTATCGCCGCACAGATATAAGCTGCGTTCCAAACGTGCTTCCAGCTGTAACAGGATGGTTAGGCACGCAGCACGATGCTCCGCTGCATCTGTGCCGTGCCGGGTTGAATATTTGTACCGGTCCAGATGATGTTTGAAGGGGCCATCATTGGCAGCAATAAGCGCCGCGTCATCACCGCTGAGCCAATTTTCGGGGTCCCCTTTGGAGAGGGCCCAGCGCATCACATCGATACTTTCATCAATGACGGAACCGTCCGATATAACCAGAACCGGAACCGTCCCTTTGGGCGATGCGGCCAGCATCTCTGCCGGTTTTTCGCGTAATTTCACTTCACGCATTTCGCAGGGTATTCCGCTTACGGCGAGCGCCATCCGCGCGCGCATGGCATAGGGGCAGCGGCGGAATGTGTAGAGGACCGGATCAGCCACCGTTCTGCTGGACTTTCTTTGGTTTCTTGACAGGCTTGACCCCGATATGTCCCTCTCCGCGGGCTTTCGCCAACGCCGCTTGTCGTTGCCGTTCTGCGTAACGCGCGCGCTGTTTATCCGTTCGTTCGCCGTAACAGGATGGGCAGGTAATGCCGTGTTCGTACAGTTCCGATTTTAAGTCTTCTGCGGTCAAAGGAATACGGCATGCCCGGCACAAGGTGTAATCCCCGGGCTCCAGGCCATGCCGTACGCTTACGCGTTCATCGAAAACAAAACACTCGCCTTCCCAGCGGCTTTCCTCTTCCGGAATATGTTCCAGGTAGGACAGTATCCCGCCCTTTAGGTGATAGACTTCGTCCAAGCCTTCGCTCTTGAGAAAGGCAGTGGATTTTTCACAGCGTATTCCGCCGGTGCAGAACATTGCGATTTTCGGGCTTTTGCCGTCTTTTTCAAACTCTGCCCGCTTGGCGCGAAACCATTCCGGAAAATCACCGAAGCTGGCTGTCTTGGGATCGATTGCCCCTGTGAAGGTGCCGATATCGACCTCGTAATCATTGCGGGTATCGATCACGATTGTGTCCGGATCGTCGATCAGAGCATTCCAGTCTTGCGGGGCGACATACGTACCCACATCGCCCACCGGATCGAGATGAGGCTGACCCATCGTAACGATCTCTTTCTTGATGCGCACTTTCATCCGGTAAAATGGCATGGAGGGCGCGCGCGATTCTTTGACTTCGATATTGGCGCAGCCCGGCAGTGCGCGAATGTGGCCGAGCACTGTCTCAATACCGGCATCTGTTCCGGCAATTGTGCCGTTGATCCCTTCTGATGCGAGCAAAATAGTGCCTTGAACGCCTTCTTCTTCGCATAACGCAGCCAAGGGCTTTTGCAGGGCGAGCAGATCATCAAACGGCGTGAATTGGTACAGCGCAGCAACGCGAAAAGATGGGGTGTCAGGCGTGTCAGTCATAGTCTTGGTGCTTGGTAATTAACGCCCTTCAATGGCGATCAGCTCGATTGTAAACAGCAATGTGGCGCCGCCCGGGATCGGCCCTTTACCACGAGGTCCATATCCCAATGAAGATGGCACGGCGATTTCAATCGTGTCGCCCACGCCCATTTGGGGAACTGCCATTTGCCAAGCTGGGATCAACCGGCCGAGCGGGAAAGTCGCCGGTGCGCCGCGCGTGTAAGAACTGTCAAATTCTGTCCCATCGACCAGAGAACCGGCGTAGTGCAGCGTCACAGTGTCTTGCACTGTCGGTCTTTCCCCTGAACCGTCACCTTTGACCCGGCGCCACATGAGGCCGCCTTCCATCCAGCCCCAACCGTCTTTCGCTTCGCGGGAGGCCAAAGCTGCTTGCTGGGCATTGTGCCAAGCGGCGCTTTGTTGCTGTGTTTCAGGTGCAGTCGCAGCCAGTGCAGCCACGGAAATGCCCGCTAGCCCCAGAATGGCAAGAGTGGTTTTGATGTGTTTTTGCACGCGTATTGACCCTTTTGAATATGGTGGGCTGTCTTTGAGCAGCGCAGCGTCGGAATGCAAGCGTCAGATGTATACTTCCTAAAGCTGGATTGGCCCCAGCGTTATCAAATCTTCCAGCGGATATGGATTGGTCACTTGTCTTGTCGGAAGAATGCAGGGCATACTAACTGCAAAAGGGCAGAATGCTGCCGATTAAAGGATTTGAGAATGTCGACAATGGTCCCGCGCCCAAACAGTGATCATCCAACGCATTGCACGAGCGAGCAATATTCTGATTTGTATCGTCAATCGGTAGACAATCCGGATGCGTTTTGGCTGGGTCAAGCTGAGCGATTGGACTGGTACAAGAAGCCAACCAAGGGCGGGGAGTGGAGCTTCGATCCGGCCCAGATTGCATGGTTTTCAGATGGCTCGCTCAATCTGTGCCACAACGCAGTCGATCGGCACCTTGCAGAGCGGTCAGATGATGTCGCACTGATTTTTGAACCCGATGATCCGGACAGCCCGACGCGAACGCTTACTTACGGTGATCTGCATCAAGAAGTCACCGGGATGGCCAATGCGCTGAAGGCGATGGGCGTGACCAAAGGGGAACGTGTCACGCTGTACATGCCGATGATTGTCGAAGGTGTGCTAGCCATGCTGGCGTGCGCCCGTATTGGCGCGATCCACTCAGTTGTCTTCGGTGGTTTTTCGCCGGAAGCGCTGGCGGGACGGTTGAAAGACTGCGGCAGCCGGTTTGTGATTACCGCAGATGGCGGATTGCGCGGTGGCAAGGCTGTGCCGCTTAAAGCCAATGTCGATGCCGCGCTGACACATGATGGTGTTGATGTGTCAGCGGTGTTGGTGGTCAAACATACTGCGATGGATGTGACCATGTCGGAGGGCCGCGATCATTGGTACCACGATCTTGCCAGCGATGCCGATTGCCCGTGCGAGCCGATGAATGCGGAGGATCCGTTGTTCATCCTATACACGTCTGGTTCGACTGGGACACCCAAGGGCGTACTGCACACCACCGGCGGCTACGGTGTTTGGACAGCCACCACGTTCCACTACACGTTCGATTATCAGCCGGGCGAGATATACTGGTGCACTGCGGATATCGGCTGGGTCACCGGGCATAGCTATATTGTCTATGGGCCGCTGATGAATGGCGCGACCAGCGTCATCTTTGAAGGCGTTCCCAACTATCCTGATCATGGCCGTTTCTGGGATGTGATCGACAAACATCAGGTCAACATTTTATACACCGCGCCAACCGCGATCCGTGCCTTGATGCGCGAAGGCGATGAATTTGTGACCAGCCGGGACAGATCATCGCTGCGCTTGCTGGGCAGCGTGGGCGAGCCGATCAATCCGGAGGCATGGCGTTGGTATTTTGACGTGGTCGGCGAACAGCGCTGCCCGATAATTGATACGTGGTGGCAAACGGAAACCGGCGGTGTGATGATCACAACGCTGCCCGGCGCGCATGATATGCAGCCCGGTTCTGCCGGTTTGCCATTTTTCGGGATCACGCCGCAATTGGTGGATGGCGAAGGCGCGGTGCTGGATGGCGCGGTCGAGGGCAATCTGTGCCTAACCGGCAGTTGGCCGGGTCAAGCGCGCAGCGTCTATGGCGATCATGACCGTTTCATCCAAACCTATTTCAGCACCTATAAGGGCAAATATTTCACCGGTGATGGCTGCAAGCGGGACGAGGATGGATATTACCGAATTACCGGCCGCGTCGATGATGTGATCAACGTGTCCGGCCACCGTATGGGCACGGCAGAGGTTGAAAGCGCTTTGGTTCTGCACAGCCTTGTGGCCGAAGCGGCAGTGGTCGGTTATCCGCACGATATTAAGGGGCAGGGCATTTATTGTTATGTCACGCTCAATGCAGGCGAAGAAGGTTCTGACGAGCTCTATGCCGAGTTACGGCAGCATATCCGCAAGGAAATCGGGCCAATCGCTACGCCTGACCATCTGCAATTTACCGATGGATTACCCAAAACCCGGTCCGGCAAAATCATGCGGCGTATCTTGCGCAAGATTGCGGAGAATGATTTCGGGTCGCTGGGTGACACATCGACACTGGCAGACCCTTCTTTGGTCGATCGCCTGATCGAACATCGACAAAACAAGTAAGCGGCAGGGCAAGGGATTTCACAGCCGGTGACGATCCCTTGCCTTTTAGTGCGTTTGGGCATCCCCGGCACCGCGCGGTACGCGAATGGAATCGACCAGTTTCCGGATTTCAGCCGGCGGGCTGGCGGTCACTTTGGACACCGCAATTGCGATGGCAAAGTTGATCAGCATACCGATTACCCCAATCCCTTCCGGTGATACGCCAAACAGCCAGTTATCGGCAGTATTGGCGGCTGGATTGAGCAGCTTGAAGTAGACAATATAGCTGAACGTAAATACCAGCCCAGAGACCATACCGGCAATCGCACCTTCTTTGTTCATCGATTTGGAAAAGATGCCCATGAAGATCGCCGGAAACAGGCTGGAGGCAGCCAGGCCGAATGCAAAGGCGACCACCTGCGCCACCCAGCCGGGCGGATAGATACCCAAATACCCTGCCACACAAATCGCGGCGGTTGCAGCCAACCTTGCGGCGAGCAGTTCCTGTTTTGATGAAATGTTCGGCTTGAAGGTCGATTTGAGCAGATCGTGACTGACCGAGCTGGATATCACGAGCAGCAAGCCAGCCGCAGTGGACAGGGCCGCCGCCAATCCGCCAGCCGCCATTAAAGCAATCACCCAACCCGGCAGGTTGCCGATTTCGGGATTGGCCAATGTCAGGATATCGCGGTCCACGTAAATTTCATTCTCGCTATCGGAAACCGGCGTATTGGTGACGAGCCGTTCGCCCGACGGGCCGGTTCCCTCTGAAAATTCCGGGCTTCCTTCAAAAGCATTGCCGGAACGATATTGCATCACGCCGTCGCCGTTCTTGTCTTGGAACGCGATCAGATCATTGCCTTCCCAGTTTTTGAACCAAGCCGGCGCTTCGGAATAGCTGGTTTCATTCACGGTATCGATGAAGTTGAGCCGTGCGAAGGCGCCAACGGCCGGGGCGGTGGTGTATAACAAGGCGATAAACACCAGTGCCCAACCGGCCGATTTACGCGCGTCTGATGCCTTGGGCACGGTGAAGAAACGCACAATCACGTGCGGCAATCCGGCAGTTCCAACCATCAACGCCAAGGTGATACAAAACACATCGATCATACTTTTGGAGCCATCGGTATAGGCCCCGAACCCCAGATCTCCCAATACGAGATTGAGCTTCTCCAGCACGTATAATCCCGATCCATCATTAACGGTTGAGCCCAAACCGATTTGCGGGATTGGGGTGCCCGTGATCATGAAGCTGAGGAAAAACGCTGGCACCATATAGGCGAAAATCAACACGCAATATTGCGCGACTTGGGTGTAGGTGATCCCCTTCATTCCGCCGAGCACTGCGTAGATGAAGACAATGCCCATGCCCAGGATCACTCCCCAGAAAATCGACACATCAAGAAAGCGGGAGAATACAATCCCGACACCGCGCATTTGCCCGGCAATATAGGTAAAGCTGATAAAGATCAGGCAGATCACGGCGACCACACGGGCAGCTTTGGAATAATACCGGGTGCCGATAAAATCAGGCACGGTAAACTGGCCAAATTTGCGCAGATAGGGGGCGAGCAACAATGCCAGCATCACATATCCGCCGGTCCATCCCATCAAATAAACCGATGCGTCGTAGCCTAGGAAAGCAATGAGACCAGCCATTGAAATGAAGCTCGCCGCGCTCATCCAGTCAGCGGCTGTCGCCATTCCGTTCACGACCGGATGGACACCGCCGCCAGCGACGTAGAATTCTTTGGTGGATCCCGCACGGGACCAAATGGCGATTCCGATATACAGTGCGAAGCTGAGGCCGACGAACAGATAAATCAGTGATTGCGTTCCCATCACCAGCCCCTCAATCGTCGAGATCGTATTTGCGTTCGATCTTTTTCATTTTGACGACGTAATAGAAAATCAAAGCGATGAAGATGTAGATCGAACCTTGCTGGGCAAACCAGAAGCCAAGCGGATATCCGCCAAGCGAGAATTGATCGAGGAAATCACGGAACAGGATGCCCGCGCCGAATGAGCAGGCGAACCAGATTGTCATCAAGACAGCCAGCAGGCGGATGTTCTCCCGCCAATAGGCCCCTTCTGCCGGATCGGTCGCTTCGGTGTTTTCTACCTCAGGCTCTTGATCTTCCATATTGTCCCTCCGCCAATTTGGCACTCCTTTGTCAGGAGCGTTATGGCGCAGGGTAACAATGCGTCGCCCCCGGGGCGAGAGTACGCCCGGTGTTATACCAAAGATTGCTCAATCCAGGCGATTGGGGCAGCGATCAACTGCCGTCAGGGTGCCAAGCGGTTCAAGACCGCGGAGGGCGCGGGATAAGCACCGGCGTTTCCTTGGTATATTTCTGATAGGCGGGATCATCGCCCCACTTTTCCTCCGCCGCTTTGTCGAGCATCGGAATGCCGCTGACTTTGGTCAAAAGCAGGGTCACAAAAACAGGTGACAAGATGACCAGGTATCCGGCCCCGGACAGGAGCGGCAGGGCCATGATTAGCATTCCCGTCCATAGCATGATCTCACCAAAATAATTGGGGTGCTGCGACCATGCCCAAAGGCCTGATTGGATGAACTTGCCCTTGTTACTCGGATCTTTGCGGAACGCGCCTTTTTGCCGGTCAGCGATGACTTCGATGGCAAAGCCGCCGATCCATACAAGCGCACCGAGATAGAAGAACAGACCCAGTGGCGCCCGCTCAGTAGCGGTAATAATCGCCAAAGCTGCTGCTGCCGTGAAGATCGCCCATAGGGCTTGCAATGTCCAAGCGACCAAGAACCGTGCGGGGTTCACTTTGATTTGATCGAAGCGTGAATCGTGGCCGCTGTCTTGGATGCGTGAAAACAGGAAAGTGCCCAGCCTGACGCACCATATGGTGACCATTGCTGCGGCCACGATGGCGCGCGTATCAAGCGGCCCGGCCAACAGACAGGCTGCAATAATGATTGATAGATAGGTGAGCGACCCGACAAAGTCGTAATACTTCTCTGTCTGGGCGATTGCGGACGGGATATAGGCCAGCCAGTTCACCGCGAAGGCGACCAGCGCGCATAGGAAGAACACCGAATATTCGCCTTTGGTGGCGCCGTTTGCGCCGGTAAACCAGGCAAAGGCCAGACCGATCAATGTAACAACCACCACGATGGTCAGGCTGATTAAAGACCGTTTCGTGCCGCTCATGATGTCTTTCCCCGTTTCCATAAATTCTGCCACCTGCGATTGTATCCGCAGTATGCTCTTGCCCTATCAGACTATTGGCCCCCGGATTGGTTCCGTTCTACGCCGATATTGGACAGGCGCAGTTCCTCTTTGCAATTGCCGCATCCGGCATAAATATTGAGCTGAGAATTGCAGCGCGTATGATGCAATATAACCGGCGGCCCTTTTTCTGATCCGTAATATTGATCACCCCAGTGCTGCAGTATCAATAGGATCGGTAGATAATCGAGCGATTTGGGTGTCGTATGATATTCAAACCGATCGGGGCTGTTTTGATACAGGGTCGCTTTCAAAAACCCGTGCTCAACCAGCCAGGCAAGACGGTCTGCCAGAATGTTGGACGCCATCCCGCTATCTTCCAGAATAGCATCGAATTTGTGGAGGCCGGTATAGGCCGCGCGCATGACCAACCCGGCCCAGCGATCCCCGAGCAATTCAGCAGAATCCGTAAAGAGCGAGATATTTTCGGCAATCGCCTGACGGTTCCGGTGCTGGCGGCGGCGCGTATATTCCGGTTCCATCATGGATAGGCCGGGGCCTTCGCGCCATTCGATATCCTGCGGGCGAACGATGCCTTGGCAATGGCTGCACAGCGGCTCTGGCTCGATAGGAGCGCCGCAATCATTGTGGATCAAGCGCATACCCAGCGTATCACCGCTGGATGACCAGGTTTTCTCCCAGCGCAGCAACATCATTGTTACGGGAAACAGCGCACGGCCTTTTGGGGTCAGTTTTTGTTCGTAGCGGGGCGGTTTGGCGCAATAGAGGCGGCGCTCCAAAATCCCGTCCGCGTTGAGTTTTTTCAGACGTTCTGTGACCAAGGGTTTGGATAAGCGCGTTCGCGAATGAATCCGGTCAAAGCGGTTTTCGCCAAGCCAGATCGCTTCCAGAATAAGCAGAGTGGGAACATCACCCAAAACTTCCAATGCACGCCAAATGGAGCACGTTCTGACCAGTTTAGGATTGCTTCTGGGATTGGTCTGCTGCGCTGTCATGCTTTAAGTACGCTTTAGAGTGCTTTCTGGATGCGCTGTGTCAGCGAAAAACTGCGGATTGCATCGGCTTTTAGGTTCCGATCACGAAACTGCAATTGGTTGTGCCTGATCCGCCAACATTGAATGTCCCGACATTACGCGCGCCGCGGACTTGATAATCGCCAGCATTGCCGGTCACTTGTTTGGCCGCATCTAACGCCATTCGCACACCCGTTGCCCCAACCGGATGGCCGATCCCCATCAATCCGCCCGATGGGTTGACCGGAATAGACCCGGTGCTCGCGATCCGCCCATCCTCAACCGCTTTCCACGCTTCGCCGGGCGGCGTGATGCCGAAATGTTCGATCGCGATATATTCGTTGATGGTGAAGCAGTCATGCGTTTCTATCGCGTCAAGCTGATCAGGCCCATTAATGCCTGCACGGGCATAGGCATCGGTAATCGCTTTGCGCGTCCACGGTAAAAGGTAAGGGGATTGTTGGCTGGATTTCAGCTTGGTATCCATCAACATCGGTGCGGTGGTGTGGCCCCAGCCTTTGACTTTAGCCAGACTTTCCAATGGGATGCTATGCTTGCTGGCGTAGCTTTTAGCCTTCGCCTCCGAGCCCAAAAACAGGACGGCGGCACCATCTGTAATCTGGCTGCAATCCTGCCTGCGCATCCATCCTTCAACAACCGGATTGAGCTCGTCATCATTGGCAAAATGCTGGTCAGTCAGTGTCCATTTGCGGGTTTGTGCATAGGGATTTTTCTGCGCATTGCCGAAATTGATCTTGGCGATTTCTTTCAAATGATCATGGTTCAGGCCGTGCCGTGCATGATATTCTTCTGCCAAGTCGGAAAACATAGCGGGCCAGACAAAAGTGGCTTCGGTTGCCTCTTCTCCAACCCAAACCGCAGCGCCTAAATGATCGCCCGCGATTTTGCCCGGGACATTGCGCATATACTCCATGCCAATCACGCAGGCGCAATCATACCGGCCCGCTTCTATGTCTGCCATCGCGGCGAGCATGGCGAGCGAGCCCGACGCGCAGGCGCCTTCGTGCCGTGATGCCGGGATACCGGCGAGGGCGGGGTGCACGTGGCCCAAAAATCCGCCCAGCATTCCTTGACCAGTAAACAGTTCACCCACGAAATTGCCAACATGAGCAACTTCAACATCTGTTGGATCAAGTGAGGCTGCATCCAAGGCACCGTTGACGCCATCTTCCAGCAAATTGAAGATAGAGCGGCCTTCGCGTGAATAATTCTGCGCGAAATCGGTCTGGTGACCGCCAAGAATATATACGCTCATACCGTGTCCAATCTCGTTTTTCTTCAGGTGGCCAGCTCTTCTGCGCCCGCCCATGTCGCATGGGTTCCACTGCTAATGCGGTGTGGCAGGATGATCTGGCAAACCGGGCCTTGTTCCAAATTCTGCGCATCAAAGATGACACATTCCGAACGGTCTTGCACCATGTCCGTCACAAAGCTGACAATGTATCCGTCATCCTCTGCCGTGGCGCCTTTGCGCGGAATGAAGGGCGCTTCTGATCCAAACCGGCCTTCGCCAAACAGTACTTTGGTGGCAGTGCCGGTTTTCAAGTCATGCTTCACCAGACCGTTGAACAAGAACCAGCCTTTTTCGCCATGGGCGCTGTACACATAACGATGTTCGCGGCCGTAATATTCGGGATTGATGTTGCCAAATTCGACATGTTCTTCATCACACACGCGCTGTTCGGTGGTTGCACCGGTTTTCAGATTGAAGCGCCAGCGGTGCAAGTGTGGGCGCAGCGAGTGCAAGTCGATATTGGCATAGAGCAAGCTGTGCGGCGGTTCCATATTGGCGAGCGGTGCAGGCATCGGGCTTTTTTGATGATAGCCTTCCAACACCAGTTCATCGCCTTCTTCCCAGCAATTAGTCCAATGCAGGACATAAGTCGGGTCAGCTTCAAACCACATCACATCTTCAGACGCGCCATAGCGGGGTATAACAGCGAAGCGCGCTTTCTTGGTGGAATCGAATTGCGGGATAAAATATCCGTTTTCGAGTGCTTCCGGGATGGGAAACATGGGAAAGTCGTTCAGGATCGAATAGTTGGGCGAAATGGCCATATCATGTGGCAAGCGCGTACCGGGTAGTTCGATGGGCACATAGTGCTTCAGTTGGTTGTCAGGCCCAACGACACCGTAATGCATGTGCGGCGCTTTATCGCCATAATTGAAGAACATCAGCTCGCCGGTATTTCCATCCAGCTTAGGGTGTGCGGACAGGCCTTCTACCGGAGTCCATTCCTCAATTCCCAACGTGTCGAGGCTTTCGGCATCGAGCAGATATCCATCGCCGCACTGCCAGAAGGTGGAAAGAATCTTGCCGTTCCTGACGAGGACGTCGGTCGATGAACTGTCGCGCATATGCGATCCGATGCCGCAACCGGGTTGCTTTGATTTCTTGGGGTGCACAGTGAAGCCAGCCCATAGCGCCTCGCCAGCTTCGGCTTCGGCTTCAAATCCCTTGGTGCGGATGAAGCGGTTTTTATATTCTGCTTTGCCGGAGGAAAAACGCATCATGTGGAGCATGCCGTCCCCGTCAAAAGGGTGATACCGGCCAATCGGTTCGTGGACGGGGTTTTCTGTATTGCGGACGTAAATCCCGTCTATGTCAGCAGGGATTGTCCCTATCACCTCCATATTATCCGCATCATATTCATCGAAATTTGGGGTCCACGCACCGGTCAAATACGGATTGTCGGTTGGCTGGAGAGTGGCTTCGATACGGTTGACGAGATGCGACATGAATAAGGACTTTCGAGTCAGTAAAGTTATGCAAGTCATATAATCAAGCTGGGGTATGTCAAGCTGTTCGAGCGTACAGCACCGAGCCTTCAGCAGCGTTCCGGCTACTCGCTACTGACAAAACTCTGTTCAATTCCGGGAAAAGAACATAATAAGAACAAATGCGTGATTCGATTCAAAGCCTTTCCGCAATTCGCGAACGGATTGCCGGGGATTGGCAATCGGGGAAGGCTGCTGCGTGGGATATGGCTTTGTCCGGCCATGCGGCTCTTGATAGCTATCTGGATGGAGGTTTGCGGCGTGGACAATTGCATGAAATCTTTGCCAGTAGCGCTGATGATAATGGCAGTGCAGCGGGGTTTGCCGCCATGCTGGCTCTATGCGCCACGCAGCCGCGCAAACGCACTTTATGGCTGCGGACACTTGATGCTCCGCGCCAGGGCGGGCGATTCAATTCTGCCGGTCTGGCAGAATTGGGCGGCGATCCTGCGGCTTTCCTCATGGCTGTTGCGCCTGATGACACAGTGCTGCTGCGCAGTGCGGCAGATGCGCTGCGCTGTACAGGTTTCGGGTCGGTAATTATCGAATGTTGGGGATCGCCTGCCATATTGGATTTAACCGCCAGTCGCCGGTTAACATTGGCCGCAGGGCAGGCTGGCGTAACAGCCTTTATGCTGCGCCTTGGCGCACGGGAACAACCCAGCACAGCCGATACACGGTGGTCTGTGCAATCGGCCCCTTCCACACCGTTAGAAGCCAATGCACCGGGGCATCCGGTACTCGATGTGACGTTGTTGCGGCAACGATCCGGCCCTGCGGGAAAAAGCTGGCGGATGGAATGGAACCGTGACCAGCGCCGTTTCCAAGACCCCGCACGCAATGCCGCCAACGGGAACGATCACAGTGCCGCGCCGCTTTCTGGCGCTGTGGTTTCCATTCCTGCCGGCAAACCGGTTACGCATAGCTGGGGGTTTAAACGCCGGGCCTGACGCTCCGTTCGCTTTTGTGGAAAAGCAGAAGGGCGCGGTGCGTTTGGCAGCGATCAACCCATTGGCCGGTGATGAAGGCTTGGCGGCTGGTATGACGCTGGCAGATGCACGTGCGATGGTGCCAGAATTGCAGATCTATAATTCTGATCCCGCTGCGGATGAAGATTTTTTGGATCGGCTTGCAGATGGATGCACGCGCTATACGCCCAATGTTGCGGTCTATCCGCCTGATATCATTATTATGGACATTGGCGGCAGTGCCCATTTATCCGGAGGAGAAAGAAAGCTCTCTCGCTCGGTCAAAGAATACCTTGGCCGGAGGCAGATCACGGTCCGCATCGGGCTCGCCTCTACAACCGATGCGGCGCGCGCGCTCGCAGAGTTTTCCAGCGGTCATCATAATAGCGAGATGTGCGCCATTGAGGCTTTACCAGTGGCTGCCTTGCGACTGGATGCAGAGGGTGATCTTGGGCTGAGGCGGGCTGGATTACAAACCATAGGAGAGGTTGCAAGCCGCCCCCGTTCCGCAATTGCAGCCCGCTTTGGAACCCGGGCAGTCTTTGCGTTGGAAAAATTAATCGGCGCCGCAGAAAGCCCGCTCAACCCGCGCAGGCATGAAATCCCCTGGGTGTTTGAAAGGCGCTTTCCTGAGCCGATAGCCAGCAAGGTTTACGCTCTAAAGGTGCTGCATGGATTACTGGAAGAGGCCAAAATCCGGTTGATCGAGGAAGATCGCGGCGGACGTCATTTTGAAGCATCCTTCCACCGTGTCGATGGGCGCGTTCAGTATGTCCAAGTAGAAACTGGCCTGCCAAGTCGTGATACCAAGGCGATCACGCGGTTATTTGATGAACGGCTGGATACGCTGGCGGATCCGCTCGATCCCGGTTTTGGATTTGATAGTGTTGGCCTGCGGATATTGCGCACCGACCCACTTAAGCCGCATCAGTCACAGTTGGAAAAAGAAGCCAGGGAAGAAGATAATTCCGCTGAATTTCTAGATCGGTTGGCGGTTCGCCTTGGCCGTAATCGGTTGCTGACATTTCGGTCCAGAGACACGCATATTCCCGAAAAAAGTCAGGTCGCCAGTGCTGCTATTCATGATACTACGCAACATAATTGGACAGCTGCTACGCAAGCAGAACCACCTGTACGGCCTTTGCAATTATTTGACCCGCCGCACCCCATTACAGTTATCGCGGAAATACCTGATGGTCCGCCCAAGCGGTTTCGGTGGCACGGAAAATCGCGTGACGTCACTCGGTTTGAAGGGCCGGAGCGGATTGCATCTGAGTGGTGGTTGGGCGGTGATGACCCGCTTGGCGCAGGGCAATGGACGCGCGATTACTTTCGGATCGAAGATACATCAGGCCGCCGGTATTGGGTCTTCCGCTATGGTCTATATGGCCGTGAGACAAGTGACCCGCAGTGGTATTTGCATGGGCTCTTTGCCTGATGCCAGGGTTCGCAGAGCTGGTCTGTGCGACCAATTATTCCTTCTTGCGCGGTGCATCGCACCCATCGGATATAGTGGCTGAGGCCATCGCATTGGGCCTCAGCGGAATCGGGATTGCAGATCGTAACACTGTCGCCGGGGTGGTGCGGGCCCATGTCGCTTTGCGGGATGCATTGGATGGCTTACCCGAAGAAGATCGCGCGGGTTCCGCCTTTCGCCTGGTGGTTGGTGCGCGGCTGTGTTTTGTCGATGGTACGCCTGATATCGTCGCCTACCCGGCAACCCGCTATGGATGGGGCAGGTTAACCCGGCTTTTGACAGTAGGAAATTTGCGCGCAGCAAAGGGTGATTGCTTGCTGCAATTGAAGGATTTGATCGCGCATTCAGAAGATTTGCTGCTGATTGCTATGGCCCGCCCGGCGAATAGTGAGCGGGATGAACCCGCTTTGCAGACATTGCGCGAGGCAGCGCCAGACAGGCTGTGGCTGGGTGCGTGTATGCCCTATAATGGCCATGACAAACGCATGATGGCGCGGCAGGCGGCACTGGCGGAGCGTCTGGGAATTCCGATGCTGGCGACCAATGATGTGCTTTATGCGCAGCCGCAAGATCGGCCCTTGCATGATGTTGTGACCTGTATCCGCCACGGCACCACCATTGCAGAAGCGGGTAAATTGCTGGCCGCCAATGCGGAGCGGCACTTAAAGCCGCCAAAGGAAATGACACGGCTGTTCACAGCATACCCAAAGGCAGTGAGCGCCGGCGAGGACATCCTGTCTCGCATCAGATTCACGCTGGATGATCTTCGCTATGAATATCCGCACGAACCGGTTCCCGATGGATGGGAACCGCAGGATTGGCTTGAACATATTGTGACAGAAGCAGCGCAGGAACGCTGGCCTGATGGTATTCCTGCCAAAGCCCGGGCATTGATGGCCGAAGAGTTCTCTCTGATCCGTGATCAGGACTATGCATATTACTTTCTGACCGTTCACGATATCGTGAAATTCGCGCGTAGCCAGAACCCGCCGATCCTGTGCCAGGGGCGTGGGTCGGCTGCTAATTCCATTGTCTGCTATTTGCTAAAAATCACGTCGGTCGATCCGGTCGAGCATAATCTTCTCTTCTCCCGCTTTGTATCCAGAGAACGCAAGGAACCGCCGGATATTGATGTCGATTTTGAACATGAGCGGCGCGAGGAGGTGATGCAGTACATCTATCGCCGTTATGGCCGGGACCGTGCGGGGATCGCTGCAACCGTCATCCATTACCGGCCGCGCAGTGCGGTGCGTGAAGTGGGCAAGGCCTTGGGCCTATCGGAAGATATGACCAACCGCATGGTCAGTACGGTATGGGGCAGTTACGCGAAAGATATGGAGGATAGCCGGGTCGAAGAAAGCGGTTTCAGCCTGGAAAATCCCGACATCAAACGGATGAAATTGCTGGTCGACCAGATCTTGGAATTTCCGCGCCACTTGTCGCAGCACGTTGGCGGTTATGTTCTGACGCAAGGGCGATTGGATGAGATTGTCCCGGTTCATAATGGCGCGATGAAAGACCGGACATTCATCGAATGGGACAAGGACGACATTGACGCGCTTGGTTTGATGAAGGTCGACATTCTGGCGCTGGGCATGCTGACCTGTATTCAAAAGAGCTTTGATCTGATGCGGCATCATAATCTGGGCGATTATGAGCTCGATACGATCCAGCATGAAGACACCCCGACTTATGATATGCTGTGCAAAGGGGATAGTATCGGGGTCTTTCAGGTCGAGAGCCGCGCCCAGATCAATATGTTGCCGCGTCTGAAGCCGCGCGAGCTTTATGATCTGGTCATTCAGGTTGCGATTGTCCGGCCCGGCCCGATCGAAGGGGATATGGTACACCCCTATCTGCGCCGCCGTTCCGGTGTGGAGAAAGTCCATTTCCCATCACCCAAGCCGCCACACAATCCGGATGAACTGCGCGGTGTTCTGGGTAAGACATTGGGCGTTCCCTTGTTCCAGGAACAGGCGATGAAGCTGGCTATTGTGGCAGCGGATTTCTCGCCCGAAGATGCCAACCGTTTGCGGCGCGCGATGGCGACATTTCGCAATGTTGGCACGATCGACCAATTTGAACAGAAGATGGTGCAGGGGATGGCTGCGCGCGGCTATGAACCTGCTTTTGCCCAGCGCTGCTATCAGCAGATACAGGGTTTTGGCAGTTATGGCTTCCCCGAAAGCCACGCATTATCCTTCGCCCGGTTGGTCTATGTTTCCAGCTGGATCAAATGCCATCATCCCGCTGTTTTTACCTGCGCATTGCTAAACTCGCAGCCGATGGGATTTTACGCCCCAGCCCAGCTGGTTCGCGATTTGCGTGAGCACGGCGGAGAGGTGCGCGCTGTCGATATTAACGCCAGTACATGGGACAACAGTTTGGAAGCCGCCGATAATGGCACGCTGGCGCTAAGGATAGGGCTACGCCAAGTTGATAGTTTCCGCGCCGAATGGGCAGAGCGTTTGGTGGCTGCACGCAGTGAAGCGCCATTTAGGTCCATCGAAGACCTTGCCCGCCGGGCGGATTTACCGCGCCGGGCATTGCGGCTGTTGGCCGATGCAGATGCGTGCCGATCCATCGGTCAAGACCGGCGGCAGGCGCTGTGGGATGTGCGCCGGATGCCTCGCGGGGAACTGCCCTTATTCGCAGCAGCGCGGGAACGGGAATTACGCGAAGAAGGCGACGTGCCGTTACCTGTCATGCCGTTATCGGATCATGTTGTGGCAGATTATCAGACTACGCGCTTATCGCTTAAAGGCCATCCAATGGCATTTCTGCGGGCACGTTACAGCGCGGAAAATATCCTCAGCTGTGCAGACACAGATGCAGCCAAGAACGGCGCGAAAGTTCGCACTGCCGGGGTTGTGTTGACCCGCCAAAGGCCAGGTAAAGGGAATGCTATTTTCATCACGATTGAGGATGAGACGGGGGTAGTAAACGCATTGTTATGGGCACGCCATATGAAGCGATTACGGCGGGCAGTTATGGCATCTCGCCTGATGCTGATCGAAGGCGAAGTGCAGCGCAGCCGGGAAGGCGTTGTGCATTTGATGGCAACCAATGTGATAGACCGGACCGACGATCTGGATCATCTGTCCAATACGCATACGGCAAAGCCTGATACTTTACGATCTGACAAAGCACCCGAGCCCAAGCCTTCCAAATACAAGCCTTCCAAACACCGGGCACCCCATAGCCACCGTCATCCACGCGAAGTGCGCATTTTACCCAAATCGAGAGATTTTCATTAGCCCGTCCAGATGTCGAGGGCTTAGAACGTGGAGTGGAACGCCTGTTTGGTTGGGCTTTGGCGGTGCTATCTTATTGGGCAAATACTATGTCTTGGGTTCCAGATGAAGGCTGGGCGTCTTCTATTTAATTTGGAGATCACCTGGACATGCCTCGACATCGTCACAGCGTTGTGGTGTCTTGGAGGTTATGAACGATATGACACTAAGCCAGTCCATTGATCGCCTTTCTGCAGACCTGTTGGCCAGATCAGAGGAAATAGAAGAAGCGCGGCGTTTGCCCGCTGATGTGGCCGAAAGTTTGGCCCAGGCCGGTCTGTTCAATATGCTGAAACCCGCAGCTCTTGGCGGTCACGAAATGCCGCCGCGGCACGTGTCATCATTATTGGCGCAATTGGCTGAAGCGAATGCCAGCGCGGCATGGTGCGTAATGATCGGCACGACTTCCACGCTTGCCAGTGCATATATGGATGATCAGGTGGCAGCAGATGTTTATGGCGATCCGGCCGATATCCATGGCGGCGTTTTCGCGCCAATGGGCAAGGCGCAAGACAATGGCGATCACTATATTGTGAATGGTCAATGGCAATGGGGCTCTGGCTCTGCAAACTGTGCGTGGCTGAGTGGTGGCGCTATGATTTTCAAAGATGGCGAATTACAGCGAACGGAGCAGGGTGCGCCGATCCACCGGATGCTTTTCTTCCCGGCGAGCGAGGTGGAGTTTATTGATACGTGGCACGTGTCTGGTCTTAAGGGGACGGGTTCTGGCGACTTCAAGGTGACCAATTTACGGGTCCCTAAAGAGCGCAGCGTTTCCTTCGTTTTGGATAGTCCGCGCAATCGCGCGCCGCTGTATAAGTTCCCGCTATTCGGCTTGCTGTCATTAGGGGTTGCCTCGGTCGCTCTCGGCAATGCCAAGGGCGCACTGACTGACATTGTGGACCTCCTCAAAGCCAAACGCACTACGGGCGGCGGGCGCAGTCAATCGCAGAGGGCCACTGTCCAGACTGATATCGCCAAGGCCAAGGCTATGCTGTCTGCGGCAGAGGCATTGATGGAAAAAGCTGTCGAGAGCGCATGGCAAGAAGCACGAAGCGATGACGCGATATCCATTCGCGCGCGCGGCGAATTGCGACTGGCCTGTGCGCATATGGCCGAAACGGCTGCGGAGGTTTGCAAAGTTGCGTATACTTTGGCCGGGGGCAGCTCGGTCTATTTAAATAACACACTGCAACGCCGTTTCCGCGATGCCCATGTCGTGACCCAGCATATCGTTGTTTCCCCTGCTACGTTCGAGCTGGCAGGGCGGGTGTTGCTTGATGAACCTATCGATACCGCCATGCTTTAAAGCGGCGGGCAATCTATTTGTAGATTTCCCGGCGGTCGCCAAATTGCCGGACGCGTTTGCGCCAATTGCGATAGCTCGACGGTTTCAGATTGTCGCGCATCAGCTCCTTAACCTGACTATCTGACAGGCCGTATTCGCGTTCAATGGATGCAAAACTGATATGGTCGCTCAGCGCCATTTCGATGACAGCGCTCACCTCTGCAGCGTTCAGTGTTGGGGCGGGCATAATCATTCAGTCCAATAAGGCGGTGTGGTCGGTGTCTTACTTCTTAACCGGGGGTTGTTTACGGCTGAATACCATCTCGCTGTCGGTCGACGCCTTCGCATCAAAAGCATAGCCTTCAGCGTTAAAATCTTTCAAATCTTGTGCCCGCTCTACCGCATTATCCATGATCCAGCGCGCCATAAGCCCGCGTGCAAACTTCACGTGATACATTAAACGGCGTGCCTCGCCGTCTTTGACGTTTAGAAAGGATGCTGTGACCACCGGTGCTGATAGAGCTTTGGTGTCGACCGCCTTGAAATATTCATTGGAAGCGAGATTGACGATCGTCTGGTCTGCATGGCCTGACAAATCCTCCTCCAATGTCCGGGCAATTTTGCTGCCCCAGAAATCATATAAGGACTTTCCGCGCGGGTTTGCCAGTTTGGTACCCATTTCCAACCGATAGGGCTGGATTGCATCCATTGGCCTCAGCAAGCCGTACAATCCGGATAAAATACGCAAATGATCTTGGGCATAGGCAAGCGTATCGGCTGACATGCTCTTGGCCTCAAGCCCCCAATAAACGTCTCCGTCAAAAGTTAGCCCGGCCGGTTTCGCTGAATTGCTGCGGCCATCAAGATCAAAGGTCTTGAACCGTTCAGCATTCAGTTCAGCCAATTTGTCTGAAATATGCATGAGCTTTTTAAGGTCAGCAGCGGATTGTTCTTTGGCAACGCTCGCAATTGCGCGAGTGTCTTCTGTCAGGCGGGGATGAGTAATGTCCAGTGCCGTTTCCAGCGGAGCGAAATCAAGTTTCTTCGCTGGTGAGAGTAAGGTGATCATTAGCCGTATTGTACCCTGAGAAATAGATGGATGTATATATGCGTCCGGGATTGCCTAAACTACAAACGGAACACATGACGAGTGGTTCCGGATGCAGTGTAGCGGGGAACGGATACACCGTCAGCCCCGGCCCACCTCGAACAGAGCATATTCCGCACGCCAGTTAGCGCCCATCTCGCCAATTTCCTGCTCCTGCGTGAAGAACCAGCGGTTGGCGATTGCGACACCCAAATCATTGGCGAGCAATTCAAAGTCTTTCACCGTGACGTGGTGGATGTTTTCCGTCTCATACCATGTGACCGGCAAGTGCCGTGTCACCGGCATTTGCCCTTTGCTCATCAGTGCCCAACGCATCCGCCAATATGCAAAGTTCGGAAAACTGACAAAGGCGCGGCGGCCGACCCGCAGCAGTTCCTGCATTATCCGATCAGGCCGCGCGGCGGTTTGTAATGTTTGGCTCAAAATGGCGTAATCAAAGGCGCCGTCAGGATAGAACGTTAGGTCATGGTCGGCATCGCCTTGCACCACTGACAGTCCTTGCGCGACACAGCGTTCCACGCTGGCACCGTTTATTTCAATCCCGCGTGCATCCACTTGCTTCTGGTCGCGCAAAGCCGCCATCAATATGCCGTCTCCGCATCCAACATCCAGCGCCCGGCTGCCCGGTTCGATATGATCAAAGATCACTGCCAGATCGGGGCGCAGAGCGTTATTGGGCGCCGCAGTCATTCGATGAACCCCTTAACCACCCGGTCGAGTTCGGGCGATTCCAACAAGAAGCTGTCATGTCCGTATGGGGCGCTCAGCTCCACAAAGCTAACCGGTGCGCCTGCGGCATTGAGAGCATGGACAACATGGCGGCTTTCCGACGTTGGATAGAGCCAATCGCTGTCAAAACTGACCAGACAGAAGCGTGCCGGTGTCCCTGCAAAAGCATCTGCCAGCAGGCCGCTTCCTTTACCGTCTGAACATTCTTCAGCCAGATCAAAATAATCCATCGCCCGCGTTATATAGAGGTAAGAATTGGCATCGAAGCGCCGCGTAAACCCGCTGCCCTGATAGCGTAGATAGCTTTCCACCTGAAAATCCGCATCGAAACCAAAGCTTTTGGATTGCCGATCTTGCAAACGCCGCCCGAATTTATCGGTCAGTCCGGCTTCTGACAAATAGGTGATGTGGGCTGCCATCCGTGCAACAGCCAAGCCGGAATCAGGGGTGCTGCCGCTGGCGTAGTAATCACCATCTGCCCAATTGGGGTCCGCCATGATCGCTTGGCGTCCAACCTCGTGGAAGGCGATATTCTGCGCAGAATGCCGCGCAGTTGTGGCAATGGCGAGTACCCTGGCCGCTCTGTCAGGGAAGTTGGCGGCCAGGCTCAATGCTTGCATTCCGCCCATTGACCCGCCGACAACCGCGTGCAGCTGTGCAATGCCGAGATGATCGAGAAGGCCAACCAGTCCGCGGACCATATCGCGAATGGTGATGACCGGAAAGCGCATGGCATAGGGTTTGCCATCGGAGGCATGAGCGGCGGGCCCGCTCGATCCCATACAGCTGCCGATCACATTGGCGCAAATGACATGGTATCTGTTTGTATCAATGGGTAGGCCGGGGCCGACCATACGTTCCCACCAACCCGGCTTCCCCGTGACAGGATGCTCGCTCGCCACGAATTGATCGCCCGTCAATGCATGGCAAAGGAGAATGGCATTGCCTTTATCGTCAGCCAATTCCCCATAGGTTTCATAGGCGATAGAGACATTCTCCAGAACCTCACCACTATCAAGCGGCAAGGCATCGGGCAGCGTCACGGCGCGAAAGGCTGGGTTGGAAACCATTGCTGCGCCGATTGCGATACCCTAGCGGGTGTGTCAACGGACCTCGGTACCCTAGCTTGCCAATAGCCCATTCTTTCTACTCTGTCCTAATACCCAGAAAACCGGTAGACGCCCGCCCATTATGGAAGAGCAAAACTCATCAGCGCCGACGCCAAAACCGTGGATCAATGCGATCCACGCCTATGTACCGGGCAAAGCGCATAGCGATGACGGCGGAAAGCTGGTTAAATTATCGGCGAATGAGAATCCGCTGGGTACTTCTGCCGATGCACTGGCAGCGCTTAATGCGGCACCGGCGCCTGCATATTATCCGGATCCGGATTCTCATGAGCTTCGCGCGGCGCTGGGCGATTTGCACCGGATTGATCCAGCGCGGATAGTATGCGCTGCCGGATCTGGTGATCTGTTGGGCCTTGCCGCTCAGGCCTATGCTGGTCCCGGTGATGAAATCCTGTTCAGCCGTTTCAGTTTCTCGCTCTATGAAATTGTCGCCAAGAAATGCGGCGCGACGCCAATCACCGCGCCTGACGATGATTTTGGGACGGATGTCGATGCACTGCTAGCCGCCATCACATCAAAGACCCGTGTGGTGTTTGTCGCAAACCCGAATAACCCCACCGGCAGCTTCTTGCAGGCAGAAGAGTTAGCCCGGCTCCACACGGCACTGCCGGCTCACATATTGTTGGTGATTGATCACGCTTATGCTGAATATTTGAGCGAGGATGAAAATGATGGGGGGCTGGATCTGGCGGCACAGCACACCAATGTCCTGATCACGCGAACCTTTTCCAAAATTTATGGATTGGCAGGTGAACGTATCGGCTGGGCTACGGGTCATGCTGATATCATCGGATCACTCAACCGTATTCGCGGACCATTCAATGTCACCAATCACGGGCAGGCGGCTGCTCTTGCTGCGGTTGGCGATCAAGATTTTGTCATCCGGTCGCGCGATCACAATGCTGCTGAATTGGAGCGTTTCACCACCTTCATCGAAGGGTTGGGCAATCATGGGCTTCGCGCGGTATCTAGCAAAGCCAACTTTCTGCTTGTGCTGTTCGAGGGGGCAGTATCGGCTGAGGAGGCGTATCAGGCCCTAGCAAGAGGCGGCTATGCTACACGCTGGTTACCGGGGCAGGGCTTGCCGCACGGTCTCCGCATTACCATCGGCACGACGCAGCAGATGGACGATGTCATGGATATATTACGCAATCTGCTGGAGCAGGCATAATGGCCATACAATCTGTTGGTATTATCGGCCTTGGTTTGTTGGGCGGCTCGATCGGCTTGGCGATTGCCAAACACTGCCCCGATATCCGCACGATGGGGTATGATGCGGATCCTGAGGCGCGAAATGCCGCGCGCGACCGCGGATTGGTACAGACAGTGTGCGATACAGCGGCAGCCGCGGCAGAGAAGGCTGACTTAGTCATTCTGTGCGTACCGGTTGGTGCAATGGGCTTTGCCGCCGATGCGGTTCGCAGCGCTTTGCCAGATGGCGTGATTGTCAGCGATGTCGGTTCATCCAAGCAGTCTGTGGCTGATACGCTGCGGGCGGCCCTACCTGATATTACGGTAATTCCGGCACACCCTGTGGCGGGTACCGAACAAAGCGGGCCAGAGGCGGGGTTTGCTGAGCTGTTTGAAGGCCGTTGGTGTATTCTGACTCCGCCGGATGACGTATCGGAAACCGATATCGGGGCGCTATCTGAATTCTGGCGTTCGCTTGGGTCCAAAATCGAGATCATGGATGCCCAGCATCACGATCTGGTGCTGGCCGTTACCAGCCATATCCCGCATCTGATTGCCTACACAATTGTTGGCACAGCTTCTGACTTGGAAGAAGTGACCCGCAGCGAAGTGATCAAATATTCCGCAGGTGGCTTTCGTGATTTCACGCGGATTGCGGCTTCCGATCCGACAATGTGGCGCGATGTATTTTTGAACAATAAGGACGCTGTTCTGGAAATGCTTGGCCGGTTCACAGAGGATCTTACCGCGCTGCAACGCGCCATCCGCCGCGGAGACGGTGATGCTTTGCATGAACTGTTTACCCGCACCCGCGCCATTCGCCGGTCAATTATTGAGCAAGGGCAGGACGTTTAAGCTGCTGGCTTGTCATTCAAAGAATTGATTGCGTCCAGAACCTGACTTTCCACCTCTGCTCTTGGTAAACCCGGCGGGATGATTTCCCCGAACCGGTAGGTGATAATTCCGGGCCGCTTTAATCGGCGATGGTACAAAGGGCCGCTATTCACGGCCACGGGCACAACCGGCAGACCGATCAGCTTATAGAGCCCGGCGAAACCGGCGCGCAGTTCACCCCGTTCACCATGCTTCATCCGCGTTCCTTCGGGAAAGATCACTAAAGATCGCCCTTGCGCGGATATTGCCCGTGCCGCACTGACCATAGCGCGCAAGGCCTTGGCACCTTGGCCGCGATCTACGGGCACGCAGCCATAGACTTTGGCTGCCCAACCCCATCCGGGAATGTAGAACAATTCGCGCTTTGCAAAGGGTGAAGGCCAATCAAACAAAGCGGGCGCGTCGATCGCTTCAAAAAAGCTCTCATGCTTGATTGCGTAAAACACCGGTTCATCGGCTGGTGTCCCTTCTGTGCGTATTTCTATCCCGATAAATACGCGCAAGCACCAGCGGTGGAAATTGCACCACCCCCGGACGAATCTGCGCAAAGTGGGCACGCTGAAATACATCACCAAGACCGAGCCGATAATGTAAATCGGGCTGACCAAATAGAACACCGAATAGAAAAGTAGATTGCGCACAATCAGCATGACCAAGCTAACCCCGCCACATGGTGGCGACACGGCTCGCCATGTATTTGTGATATTCTAGAAAAAGGATCCGCAATGAGGGCTCAGACTGAACTGCATCGCCAATAATCTCTACATTGTCCGGAATCTGTTTTTCCAGCTCATTGCGTGCCCTGCGCATATGCCAATCTGTGGTTACGAGCCGCAATTTTGTGACGCCCCGTTTCTTGATCCATTCGGCGGTTTCTGTTGCGTTGCCTCTGGTATCAACCGCGTCAAAGCCAAGGGTAACGCAGCATTCCATTGTTTCCATCGGGACGTTGAACTGCGCGGCAAATTCACCGGGCTTCACTTCACGGTCAACGCCCGTCACCAGCATTTCTTTGGCTTCATCTTTCGCCAGCACTTCCAGCCCATGTTCAATGCGCCCGGCGGCTCCGGTTGGTACGATCACTGCCTCACTTACGCCGCCCTCATACGGGCCGGGTAGGGTAGTGGTGAACCACGCGAAGCCGATAAACCAAATTATCGCAAGGGTTGCCAGAACACGCCGCATCATAGCATCCGCCGAAGGGCGCCCATCACGGTCAGGCGGGCCGTTAAAACCGCCACCGCCACACCGGCCAGCGGTATCAGCGCGATGAGCAGCCAGTCCACCCATCCAAGCCCGCCGCCCGCAATCATGCCGGAGCCGAGCTGTTCAAATTGACCGCCCAAGACCAAGATCGCCACCAATCCCAAGGCCAGTCCAACCGCCCCGCCAAGGATGGCATCGAAACCGACAGAGCGTTCAAAAATACGGGCGATCTGCGGGTCTGTACCGCCGAGCAAATGCACGACTTCGATCGTATCATGATTAGTACCAAGGGCCGTGCGGGCAGCCAACCACACAGCCGCTGCACTGGTTAGGCCCAGCAAGATGACCAGCGCAGCGGCCAGCCATTGCAGCGATGACAGGGCAGAAAAAATCGGGCCAAGCCAGCTTGATTGTGCATCGATCCGCGCGGCCGGAGCTGCACTGGCCAATAATCCGCGCAGCGTGTTCAAATTCCCTTCGGTAATGTCTTCTCGTAGCCTGACATCAATCAGAGCCGGTACGGGCACTGCTTCATTATTATTGGCCCCGACACCCAACCATGGCTCCAGCAATGTATTGAGCTCTTCGTCAGACACACGCTGGACAGACGCAACCGTCGGGTGTTCGGCCAGCAATTGTTCCGCAATGGCTGCTTGCCGATTGCGCTCGCTAGCTGATGCCTCGATAATTTGTACAGTAGCGCCGCCTGCCAATTCTGCCCGGGCGTTTGAGGCGACATTGCTCATGGCCAATCCGCCAGCGGCGGCAATGACCGTCAACGCAACCATAATCGCAATGACCCACGGCACTGGCCCAGCTAGCCGTGTATGGGGCACCAATTGGGCGGCCTGTTCACCGCCGAACGGATTAAGCCCGCGAACCGTCTTGCTGCCGAGAGTTGGCGGCTTCTTCATGTGTCAGGCTCCAAAGAACCATTGCCGGGCTGCATAGCTGAGCGGCGCGGCGGATAGCGGAGGGCGCCTGTCGGGTCAGACAGCCGGCCCTTATCTAGCCGCATAATCAGCGACGCCGGGACTTTCTTGAGCAAATGTACATCGTGTGTCGCGACCACCACCGTTGTGCCCAAACGATTGAGAGCCTCAAACAAGCGAAGCAATTTCAACGCCATGTCGGGATCAACGTTGCCGGTTGGTTCATCTGCCACCAGCATATCGGGTCGGCCAATCACCGCGCGGGCAATGGCAACCCGCTGTTGCTCCCCACCAGACAGTGTCGCAGGATGGGCCTCTGCCCGGTGGGAGAGCCCAACCCATTCCAGCATATCTGTTACCGGTTTGTGCAAATCTGCCTCGCGCACGCCGGATACGCGGAGCGGCAATGCGATATTGTCAAATGCAGACAGGTGCGGGACCAAGCGAAAGTCCTGAAATACCACGCCCAGTCTGCGCCGGTAGGCTGGCAAACGATCGCGGGGCAAGGTGATAACATCGGTGCCAAACATCCTGATCGCACCGCGAGAGGGGCGCTGAGCTAGATAAAGCAATTTGAGCAGGGAGGTTTTTCCGGCACCGCTGGCACCAGTCAGAAAGTAAAAGCTTCCTGGAAAAAGTGTAAAGGACACATCGCTCAGCACCTCGCGGTCCGTACCATACCGCAAGCCGACATTATCGAACGTAACGCCCTCATTTTGGTCAGTCGTCATAAAGAACACCTGTCTTGGTCTGATAAAGTGATCGAGATGAGCATGATATGCGGCCTATAGCCGTCCTTCGATGTGGAAAAAAGGTGTGCTGTGACCTTCATACAGTCGGACAAGCCTTGTTGCGATTTGCACACAGTCCTAAGAGCATTGCTGCAATGATCATTTCATGTCCCGCCTGTTCGACCCGTTATGTGGTGCCTGATAACGCCATTAGCGCTGAAGGTCGAACTGTGCGTTGTGCAAAATGCCGTCATAGCTGGCATCAAGACGGCCCGGCTCGAAACTTGAAGGACTTTACGCCAACGTCTGTCGAGCCTGCGCCAGAGGAACCAGACGCCGCGCCGTCAAAACCTGAACCTGCTCCTAAGCCCGGTTTCAGTAACACGCATGTTCCTCCGCAGTCTGATGATTTCACATCTGCAAGGACGATGCCCAAGCCTGAACAGGCGAAGGATGCAGAATCTGTTGCCCCGGCAGCCCCGCCAACTGCGCCGCCTGCCCCACCTGCCGCTCCTACAGTCGTTGCGGTGGAGGATGAAGGTGAGCCCAACATTCCGTTTGACGATGATGCGTCGCAATTTGATTACGAGCCGCCCTTCCGGCCGCGCCGCAATCCGCTCAAAATATGGACAGCAGCGGGTGTGGTGTTTGCTTTAATTGCGATGATCACGGTTGGTGCAGTGAGCTATTACGGTTTGCCTGAATGGGTTCCAGTCAGCCGCCCGACTTTCGCGGTTGCGCAACCGGATTTGGTGCTAGACTTTCCAGCAGACCAGCAAGACCGTCGGACATTGCCCGACGGATCGGAATTTTTTAGTGCAAGCGGCACCATTACCAATGTCGGTCGGGCCGAGCTGAGCGTGCCTTCCATACTGATTTTGATGCGCGATCAACGCGATAGGGTGGTGTATAGCTGGGTAGTTGTGCCGCCAAAGGCCAGCCTCGCCCCCGGCGAAAGCACGACCATCAACGAGGTGGCAACCGATGTGCCCAAATCAGCGAAATTTGCCGAGATCGGCTGGAAACCAAGCTGAGTACCGGCTTCCTGATTGGATGGTTGCACAATCAATTCAAAGTCAGTGAAACTTCCTGCAGACGGCGCTTGCGAAGGGGCAAACCCTTTGCTAGTGGCGCGCTCCTACCAAGCGGGGCGGTTTTCTTCCCTAGCTGACTGAGTGCGGTCGTGGCGGAACTGGTAGACGCGCAACGTTGAGGTCGTTGTGGCCGAAAGGCCGTGGAAGTTCGAGTCTTCTCGACCGCACCAAACATGAAGCCCTGTTTTATGCTCATTCTAGGGCGCAGCGGCTAGTATCAGCCGCATTCATCAAATATCACTTGGCGAATGGCGCAGTGTGAGCCTGCGAAGATGCCGTGTACATCGAAGATGAATATGCGGTTCGATCTCATTCGAGTTTTGCACCCGGCTGGGACCGAACCGCTATAGGTAACCTGCTGCGGTTATTCGACTCGCATCATCGTGCAGACTTTGTTGCCCGCTGGATCGCGCAGATAGGCAAGATGCATTTGCATGCCGCCGCCTTCACGAATGCCCGGTGGGTCTTCGATTGCGGTACCGCCATTGGCGACGCCCGCAGCGTGCCATGCCTCGGCCATTTCAGGACTGTCGACTGCAAAGCCGATTGTCCCGCCATTGGCGTGAGTCGCTGGCTGGCCGTCAATTGGTTTGGTGATGATGAAAATGCTGCCATCTTTGATGTACATCACCCGGCCTTTAGGATCGACCATGCCTTCGCGCCCGCCAAGAGCGACAAAACATGCATCATAAAATTTCTTTGCAGCATCGATATCATCGGCACCGACCATTACATGGCTGAACATACAATTCTCTCCTTAGAATTTCGGCTTAGGCCGGACGGTGAATGCCGCACAGTTTGTGACCATCGGGATCGGTGAAATAGCACAGATACATCGGCCCCATGCTGCCTTCGCGAAGGCCAGGAGGGTCTTCAATGCTGGTCCCGCCATTGGCGACCGCGACATCGTGCAATTCCTGAATTTGATCCGGTGAATTGCATGCAAAACCAATAGTGCTGCCGTTGGAAGGGGTCACTGGCTTGCCATTGATAGGCTCGCTGACAGAGAAGGTTGATCCGTCATGTTGGTAAAACAGACGGGTTTGGCCTGTGTCATTGACATGAGCCATGGGCTCGCCTGCGCCCAATACGCCTAGAACGGCGTTGTAAAAGCTCTTCGATTTTTCAATGTCGCTTGAGCCGATCATTATGTGGTTCAGCATTCTTCTCTCCTTACTATTATAGATCAATCGCCTTGGTGGCGGTTGCGGGGTCGCCGGTATTGGCAGTATCTTTCGGGTCGATGATCACCATCTGCACTTCTCCGTTCAGCGCACGGGGGCGGTGTTCGGTTCCGCGTGGGACGACAATCATCTGGCCTTGCTCCAGCACCTCGGTGTGGCCACGAAATTCCATTGTCAGTGTGCCGGAAACAACCAGAAACAGTTCATCACTGTCAGTGTGGCTGTGCCATTGAAAGTCACCCTCAGCCTTGGCGAGGCGCACTTCATTGTCGTTATAGCGCGCCACGATGCGCGGTGCCCAATGGTCGCAAAACTGGCCAAACTTTTCTGCCAGATCAACTTTAGAAGGGGTCGTTTGAACCATCAATATACCACCACGCTACGGATACTTTCACCGGCGTGCATCAGGTCGAAGCCCTTATTGATCTCTTCCAAGGTTAGAGTGTGCGTGATCATCGGGTCGATCTGGATTTTGCCGTTCATGTACCAATCGACAATCTTGGGCACATCGGTGCGACCTTTTGCGCCGCCAAAGGCCGTACCGCGCCAATTACGGCCGGTGACAAGCTGGAAAGGGCGGGTTTCGATGGTTTTGCCGGCCTCTGCCACGCCAATGATGATGCTGGTGCCCCAGCCTTTGTGGCAGCTTTCCAATGCTTGCCGCATAACTTCGGTATTACCGGTACAATCGAACGTATAATCCGCCCCGCCATCGAGCATATTCACCAGCGTTTCGACCACATCGCCGACATTGCGCGGGTTCACAAAATCGGTCATCCCGAATTTGCGGCCCCATTCCTCTCGGTCGGGATTGATATCGACACCCACGATCCGGTTGGCTCCGGCCATTTTTGCCCCCTGCAGAACATTGAGGCCAATCCCGCCCAATCCGAAGACTACGATATTATCGCCCGGCTTTACGTCAGCCGTATTGATCACTGCGCCCACGCCGGTGGTGACCCCGCAACCGACATAACAACTGGTCTTAAACGGGGCATCTTCACGGATTTTCGCCACTGCTATCTCAGGCAGAACGGTAAAGTTGGAGAAGGTCGAGCAACCCATATAATGGTAGATCGTTTCCCCCTTATAGGAAAAGCGGCTGGTGCCGTCCGGCATCAATCCTTTGCCCTGCGTTTCGCGAATGGCGGAGCACAGGTTGGTCTTCCCGCTCAGGCACATCTTACACTGGCGGCATTCCGGTGTGTAAAGAGGGATCACGTGATCGTCCTGCGTCACAGAGGTGACGCCCGGACCAACCGCCCGGACAATCCCAGCGCCCTCATGACCCAGTACGGACGGGAACAATCCTTCCGAATCCAAGCCATCCAGTGTGTAGGCATCGGTATGGCAAATCCCCGTTGCCATAATCTCGACCAGCACTTCGCCGTCTTTTGGACCTTCCAGATCAAGCTCGACAATCTCAAGCGGTTTCTTGGCTTCAAAAGCGACGGCAGCTCTAGTTTTCATACGAGGCCTTTATTTACGGGGTTCGGTGACAAGCGTTCAGTTGCTTTTCGAGACTGCAGATGATTCCGTCAACCGACGTGAACCGATTTTGCGACCATGCAAGCCATCACGCCCTCATGGCCATCTTCATGCCCATGGCCTGACCATTTTACCCCGCCAAAGGGCATATCGACCGCGCTGACACCGCCCGCATTGATCGCAATCATGCCGGCTTCAATCTGCTGGGTCAGCCGTTCTTGCCGGACGGGGTCGTTCGACCAGGCATAGGCTGCCAGACCGTATGGCAAGCGGTTCGCTTCTGCGAGCATTTCTTCCTCACCGGCATAGCGGTTGATAATAGCGACAGGACCGAAGGGTTCTTCATTCATGATTTCCGCATTGTCGGGAACCTGCGACAAGACAGTCGGAGCATAGAAATACCCTTGATTGCCAATCCGTTCCCCGCCCGTATCGAGATGCGCGCCATGCTCTACCGCATCGCTAACCATGCGTTCGATCTGATCCGGTCCGCGGCTATTGGCCATCGGCCCCATTTGTACACCGTCTTCCAGGCCATTGCCCACTTTCAACGCTTTCACGCGTTCGATGAAACCGTCGCGGAATTTGTCGAAGACAGGTTCCTCAACAATAAAGCGTGTCGGGCTGACGCACACTTGACCGGCATTGCGAAAGGCATTGGGTGCCATCGTATCAAGCGCGCGATCGATATCTGCGTCGCCAAAGATCAATACCGGCCCGTGGCCGCCCAGTTCCATAGTGGTGCGTTTCAGATCTTCTGCCGCCAAGGCCGCTAGATGCTTGCCCACGGCGGTCGAGCCGGTGAAGCTGATTTTGCGTATGATGGGGGAGGCCATCAAATGACGGCTGACTTCATCGGGAACGCCAAATACCACTTGGCAGACTTCCGGAGGGAGGCCAGCATCGAGCAAGCACTGAACAGTCGCCAGCGCGGATGCCGGTGTTTCTTCCGACGGCTTGACGATGACAGAGCAGCCTGCGGCAATCGGTCCGCCGACTTTGCGTGCGATGTTAATGACCGGGAAATTCCACGGAGCGAAAGCGGCGATTGGCCCGACAGGCTCATACCGCACTTCGGCGCGCTTACCGGCCGGGCGGGGCATAGTTCGGCCATAGATGCGCTTGCACTCTCCGGCATAGAATTCCAGCAACATCGCGCCGTAAATCGTTTCGCCTTTGGCTTCTGCCAGCGGCTTGCCTTGTTCACGGGTCATAATTTCGGCGATCGTCCCGGCGCGTTCACGCAATAATTGTGCTGCCCCGGTTAGTACTGAAGCCCGTTTTTCAGGCGCTGCGGCACGCCAGGCTGCAAACCCCATGGCCGCATTATCCAGCGCTGTGTCCAAATCAGCAGGGGTCGCCAGCGGTAATGTCCCGATGGCTTCGCCCGTCGCAGGGTTAAGCACGTCTTGCGTATTACGCCCAGCGCCCGCTAATTTCTCGCCGCCGATCAGAAGATGAAGTGAGGGGTAATCGGTCATTATGGGCCTGCCTTTACAAAATTGTCTCTCCTTACAATGGGTGTGAGCTTAGGGTTTTGCGAGCATTTCCAGCAGACTTTTTTGGGGCGTGGGGGTGATCGCCGGGTGAATATTCATCTTGCTGGTTCTATGATCCGGAAATGCGAAAGATGATTCTCATAGCTGCGACAGCTGTTCTCGGGTCTATCGGCCTGACGATAATGCCTGCCGGTACAACGGCGCAGGAGGCAGATCAGCCCGCTTTGTCGCTGGAACAAAAGACCACGCTGCGCTGTGCTGCGGCCTTTGCGATGGTCGCGGACGGGCAAAAGCGTGGCAATCCCGAAGCGCTGGCATATCCGGCGCTTGATGAACGCGGTAAGGAATTCTTCGTTCGCAGCTCTGCCCGGTTGATGGATCAAACCGGGCTGGACCGCGCGGCAATCGCTTCCATCATGCAACGCGAAGCGCAGGATTTGTGGGATAATGACCAAGTGGATCAAATTATGCCATCCTGCCTGCTGCTGTTGAGTGCATCGGGAATATAATCCGGCAATGAACACGATGTCCTATGTGGACGCGGCACCCAGCTTGAGGCAATAGGATCACCATGTGGCGCCTCTATCAATTCCCTCTTTGTCCGTTCAGCCGGAAAGTTCGTCTTCTTCTGAGCGAGAAGGGCGTTGGCTATGAATTGTGGCGTGAGAATCCGTGGGAAGATACGGATGAATTTGCCAGCTTAAATCCAGCGGGCAGAACCCCGGTTCTTCACGATCCCGAAAAGAAGATCACTTTGTGCGATAGCCGCGCCATTTGTGAGTATTTTGAAGAGACGGTCGAGCAGGCACCGATGATCAACGGTACGGTCAAGGGGCGGGCGGAAATCCGCCGATTGGTCGCATTGTTCGACGAAAATTTCTTTAGCGATGTCACCGGGCCATTGCTGCAAGAGCGGATGATGAAACGGCTCATTACCCGCCAACCACCGGACTCGCGGCGTTTGCGAGACGCGATGAAGATGGCGCATGGGCATCTCGATTACATTGACTATCTGATTGATAATAGGCCGTGGCTGGCCGGCTCGCGGATGAGCCTCGCCGATTTGGCCGCTGCGGCTCAGATTAGCGTGGCGGACTATCTGGGCGGCATTGATTGGACCGGTCACGAACAGACGCGGGGATGGTATTCCATCTTCAAAAGCCGCCCCAGCTTCCGCCCTTTGTTGAGCGAACGTATGGAAGTAATCCAACCGCCAAGCCACTACGCAGATGTAGACGGGTAGGCCGCTGCTTGAGGCAAGCGAGATACTCCCCATATTGCGTGTAAAGGAGTTCGAATATGTCTGATCCGAAAAGCCGCACTGACAGCGAATGGCGCGAAGCATTGTCGCCCGAGCGTTTCCATATTCTGCGCGAGAAGGGCACCGAGCGGGCCTTCACTGGCGAGTATGACACGCATTTCGAGGATGGTGAATATTTTTGCGGTGCGTGCGGTGCAAAACTGTTCGAAAGTGATGCGAAGTATAATAGCGGATGCGGCTGGCCCGCATTCACTGCCCCGTCCGACGGGGATGCGGTGAGCGAGCATCGGGACGAGAGTTTCGGTATGGTTCGCACGGAAGTGACATGTTCAAACTGCGATAGCCATTTGGGCCATGTGTTCCCCGATGGTCCGCCGGATGCCGGTGGTTTGCGCTATTGTATCAACAGCGCGTCTCTGGACTTTTCCAAAAATTCTTAACTACCGTGAACTTCATCTAGCGATCGGGCTGGTTTCCTGTTCACGCCGCGTTACAAGTGCTGCATGCATAAAACATCGATTGATGTGTGAATGGTGGGGTTTCTAATTCAATGGCGAAGCGCGGCAGCAGAAGGAGGGCTCAGGCCAACCGCAAACCGGCAAAACAGCCGCTCAGCGGTTGGCGGTTGTGGTTTCGCCGCCTGATCATTGGCGGTGTTCTTGCCGGTGTCCTGGCTGTTGTGTTTGTCGGATTGGCGGTTGTGTTCGCGGCGAGCTCTTTACCGACGTATCAAGAGCTGAAAGCGACACAAACAGCACAGACGATTATTGTACGCGCCAGAGACGGTAGTGAAATAGTTGAGCTGGGCCCCAGTTTTGGCGAATGGCTCGATAGCGGCGAAATCCCGGATGTTATGAAAGAGGCGATGATCGCGGTCGAAGACCGGCGGTATAAGAGCCACTTCGGGGTCGATCCGATCGGCTTGGCACGGGCAGTCTATGTTGCAGCCACTGGCAATGGCCGGATTGCCGGTACATCAACAATTACTCAGCAGCTTGCCCGCAATGTCTTTCTAAATTCCAATCGTACGCTCGACCGGAAATTGCGCGAGGCAGTTCTTGCTATGGCTTTGGAGTCTAAATTTTCCAAAGAGCAAATTCTCGAGCTCTATTTGAACAAAGTGTATTTCGGCGGCGGGGCTTATGGCATCGACAGCGCAAGCCGGAAGTTCTTCAGCCATCCCGCCACTGAACTCAGCACCGCAGAGGCGGCGATTATTGCGGGCTTGGTAAAGGCACCGTCGCGCTATTCACCCACGGCCGATGTGCAAGCGGCGGTTGACCGGGCGCAAGTCGTCTTACGGTTGATGAAAGAGCAGGAACGGATATCTCCGGATGTTACGGTCGATTTATCGGCGGTAAAACTGAAGGAAGAACGCGGCCAGAACTCCGTTCGGTACTTCACCGACTGGGCATTGCCGCAGCTGGATTTACTGCTGCCCGAGACATTTGAACCGATTGAAGTGTGGACCACGCTGGATGTCGGTATGCAGCGGGCCGCCTCCGCTTCGATCAAATCCAATACCCCTGATGGCGCGCAAGGCGCACTGGTCAGCCTTGACCGTGATGGCGCGATTCTGGCGATGGTGGGTGGTACGGATTATGTCGAGACGAATTACAATCGCGCGTCCGATGCCATGCGGCAGCCTGGCTCTGCTTGGAAATTGTTCGTGTATCTTGCTGCACTGGAAGCTGGATATACACCGGAAGATCGCGTGGTCGACGCACCGGTGACGATTGATGGTTGGAGCCCGAAGAATTCAAACGGTAAATTTTCAGGCGAGATCAATGTCCGCACTGCGTTTGCCTATTCCAAAAACACCGTCGCGGCGCAGCTTGGTAATGAAGTGGGCTTTGGAACAGTCGCCAGCATGGCCCGGCGGTTCGGCATCTCTACACCTATTTCAACATTTCCTGCGATGGTTCTGGGCAGTTCCGAAACGCGGGTGATTGATATGACACGGGCGTTCGCCGGGGTTTCCGCCGGGGGGCGCTCGGTTGAACCTTATGGCATTGTCAAAGTCACGACAGCCAGCGGAGAGACGCTGTATCAGCATAAATCTGCGCGCGGGTCGCGTTTGGTGCCGGAATATGTTGCCGCTGGTATGACTGATCTGATGCAAACGGCAGTTAATACCGGCACCGGCAAGGCAGCCCAGATCGGTAGGCCTGTGGCGGGGAAAACAGGTACCACTTCATCGAACAAAGACGGTTGGTTCATCGGCTTTTCAAGCGGTATAACTACGGGCGTTTGGATGGGCCGGGATGACGCAAAGCGAGTTGCCGGATTACAAGGCGGCCGGGCACCGGCGCGCGCCTTTGCGGCCTATATGCGTTATGCGGTGAAGGATCGCCCGATCGAAAAATTCAACACAGAACTGAAACTGCCCGAATGGCAGTTGGAGCCTGATGAGGAATTTTATTTCGGTGATCCGGAAGACTATTATTACATCGACGAACAAGGCAATTTGATTGAGCCGGGCGGGCCGGACGGACCGCGCGATCCAGCTTTCCCCATTGATGGTGAGCAAGGTAGGCCTGGCGCAGCGCCTGCTCGGCAGACGCCGGGTGGGGATGGACCGCCGGCCGCGAGCGACGATTTTCTTGAACGCGCGACGGGAGAGCGCAATAGGTCTGCTCCGCCGCCCACGCCGCCAAATCCGGCTGCAGAAGCATCGCCTGACAGTGAAGATCCAGGATAAGAATTGGTGATTGTGACCCAAATCACAGCGACACCGCTGCAATGAAGTACCGATTGGATATTGATTTCATTCTTATGATGAGGGGAATTTATGTCTATTCGCTTTACTGCTTTGGCGGCGCTGTTGATCGCGTCATCGTCTGCTTCCGCAAGTTATCGTACATCGGTTGATGATGACGGGTGCTGGGATGCCAAAACATCCAACCGAACCAAGTGTCTGCAGCAAACAGATCATAATTGGGAAAACGGCAAAATCACGGTCACGTACAGTAATGTGTGCGATCAGCGGATATATGCCAAAGTTTGTCACGATCAGGACGACGGTACGCCCGATTGCGGGGCATTTGGAATTCGCGGTAACAGCAATTACAAATACTACACGTACCGGGCGACGGGTGACGTTGAGTATAATGCCGTAGGTTCCACCAATTCTTCATTCGACTGGGTCTGCAAGAAGCGTTGGAATATGAAGGTCAACGGTTCATAAAATGCGCTGATCTAGTCTCTCGAACACAAAAAGGCCCCCTGTCGTTATCCGGCAGGGGGCCTTTTGATATAGCGGGTGTGCCTGGCGCTTACCGCAACCGGATCGCGATGTAGCGGGCCGGTTGGCCGCGGCGCTGCACCCGCAGCAGAACAGCATCACGATTTGCGGTTTTGGCTTCGTCTACGATGGCTTCCAGACTGGCGATGCTATCAACCGACTTATAGTTCGCGCTGAGGATAACATCCCGGCGGCGCAAACCTTTGCGGGCGGCGTCGGAATTCGGATCGACCCGGGCGATGGCAAGACCGCTAGTGTCTGCCGGAGAGCCCAACTGGCGGTTAATCGCCGGTGTCAGCGGAACCACTTGCAAACCAAGTGTTTCTTCCAGCTGGCCACTATCGGCCGAATCTGGAACTGTCTCTTCGTCTTCCGGATCAGCAAACATTTGCTGCTGGCGCATTTCTTCTTCGCTCGGACGTTTGCCGATTGTGGCGGTAACCGTGCGGCGCTTACCTTCACGGTAAAGCGCAATCGGGATTTCCGTACCAGGCGCAATATTGGCCACTAGGAACGACAATGTTTGTTCAGACGTGACCTTCTTGTTGTTCACTTCCACCACAATATCGCCAGCGCGTATGCCGGCTTTGTCGGCTGCAGCGTCTGGAGATACGGCTTGAACAAATTCGCCAACATTCTTTTCAAGGCCAAGCGAATCCGCCAGATCTTCGTCTACAGGCTGGATGCTGACGCCCAAGAAGCCGCGTTCGATATCCTGGCCTTCGCGCAATTGAGCGACGATAGGTTTGGCAACTTCTGCTGGAATGGCAAAGCCGATGCCCACGCTGCCGCCTGATGGCGAGAAGATGGCGTTGTTAATGCCGATCACATTGCCCTGCATATCAAACATAGGCCCGCCCGAGTTACCCCGGTTAATACTGGCATCTGTTTGAATATAGCGATCATAAGCCCCGGAACCTGTATTCCGCGATACCGCCGAAACGATGCCGGACGTTACTGTTCCGCCAAGGCCAAACGGGTTGCCGATGGCAATGACCCAGTCACCGACACGGGCTTGATCGGAATCGCCGAATTTCACGAACGGGAAGGCTTCGCTGCGATTGATTTTCAGAACCGCAAGATCGGATGCTGCATCAGCGCCAACCAGTTCCGCATCATATTCCTTGCCATCAGGCATAGTAACGGTGATTTCTTCGACCGTGCCGCGGCCATTTGGGCTGACGACGTGATTGTTGGTCACAACAAAACCATCAGCCGAAATGATAAACCCGGAACCCAGCGATTGGGCTTCCCGTGTTTGCGGAGTGTTTTGGCCTTGGCCCGGACGGCGCAGACCAAACAGATCGGCAATCGAATTACCGCGCGACACTTCGATCCGTTGGCGGGTAGAAATGTTGACCACAGCGGGTTGCAGCTGAGCTGTCAGATCAGCAAAACTCTCCGGCGCACCGGCGCGCGGCACGGCGCGCTGCATCTCGATGCCTTCGTTAACAGCAGTTTGCGCGCCAGCGGGGAAACCGCCAACCATTGTTACAGCTGCGCCGCCAATCAGCAGCGCGGAAGTTAATCCATAAGCATATCGCACAGGCTTCACGTCCTTTTATTCCTCTTCATCTCTAGGCGCTCAATCGGCGCTGTATCCCACCACACCTACCAACGGTAAATTGGCTGAACGCTGTTTGAACGGCGTTGCTGGCCAATTGTTGCAATCGACAAACGACTAACGCTGTCCTCTGAACTGCCTGAGATATTCATTCTCGGTAGACAGCACGAGCCCGTTTTCAGGGCCACCTTCGCGCTTGGCAAATGTGGTGTCATAGCTCTGCATGGCACGGTAGAAATCATAAAAGCCGGGATCCTTGCCAAATGCATCGGCATAGGTTTTTGCGGCTTCGGCATCGGCTTCAGCGCGAATGATCACGGCGTCACGCTGCCCTTGCGCACGGATAGTACGCGCTTCCCGCGCACGGTCGGTTTCCATTCGGGCAAATGCGGATGTCAGCGGCGCACCATCGGGCAAGTCGGTGCGTTTAATCTGCACATCGATGACTTCTGCGCCATATTGGGCGGCCTGACGGTCCAGATTGGCCCGGACATTGGCCAAGGCCGATCCGCGTTCTGCGGTCAACATCGCTTGGAATGTCCGGCGGCCAAGTTCCTGCCGCAGCACGGAGTTCAAGATTGGCTCAAGCGCGACCCGCACGCCGCCAGTATCACCGGCACGTTCGACCATCCGCACGGGATTGACGATCCGGAAGCGGGCATAGGCATTTACCAGCAATCGTTGCTGGTCGTTGGACAAGACTTCCTCGTCAGTCATTTCCAAGTCGAGCACCCGCTTTTCAACGCGGCGGGCTGTTTCGATGAAGGGCACCTTGAAGTACAGGCCTGCAGCACTCTCGCCGCCTGGCGTGTTGACTGTTCGCACGGGTTCACCCGTCCGGATGACCACCACTTGCTCTTCTTCCGGCACGATATAAGCGCTGGAGAATAAGGCCACCAAAACTATGCCAAATGCGATGAACGGGCCGCGATAGTTATTCCAAAGGTTTTCCATCTTACTGTCCCTCCGCATTTGGTTCTGCTGGAGCCGGTGCAGGTGCGGGGGGTGTTGCGGCACGCTTCCTCAGTTCCGGCAGTGGCAGGTACGGTGTTACGTTGCCGCCCTCGACGATTGTTTTGTCAGTCTGGCTCAAAACACGCTCCATTGTCTCGTAATAGAGCCGCTGGCGGGTGACTTCTGGCGCCAGCCGGTACTGTTCATAGACCTTGTTAAACGCTTCGGCCTCACCCTCTGCTGTCGCGAGAACCTGCTGTGCGTAACCGCGTGCGGTGTTCCTTGCGCCGTCAGCGTTTTGTTCTGCAACAGACACGTCACGGAAGGCGTCGACAACTTCTGATGGCGGGTCGGCCTTATCAATTTCAACACCGATTACCGCGATGCCGGCTTGATATGTATCGAGTGTCGCTTGCATCCTTTCGCGGACATCCTGCTCGATTTCTGCACGGCCTTGACCGGAGAAAGTATCATCGAGAGTTTTTTCAGCGACCGAAGCACGCATGGCGGCCTCTGCAACCTCGTTCACAGTCTCGATCGGTTCGACAAGACGAAACTTGAAAGCTTCCAAATCCTTGATGTTCCAACGGACAATGTAGCTGAGATCGACCAAGTTTTGATCGCCGGTCAGGATCAGCTTTGCATTTTCGCCAGAGGTTGGAATACGAACAGCGCGAACACCCTGTACGTCTTCAATATCGACCGTCTCGATCGGATAGGGGAATGAGAATTTCAAACCCGGTTCCAGCGTCCGGCTGTAACTGCCCAGGGTTTTCACCACGGCCCGCTCTTTCGGACCAACCAAATGGAAACTGCTGAGCAGCACGGCCACTACGACAATGATGATCGCGATCAGCGGGAACCAGCTTTTGCCGCCCGGGCGCTGCGGTATCTGGAAGTTTGGACCACCGGGGCCGCCTCCACCCTTTCGGGGGCCTTCCGGGCCGCGTTTTTTGAAGATGTCTTCAATGTTGGCACTGCGGCGCGGTTCATCTCCGCCGCCGGAACCACCGGGAAGCCACGGGTTGCGCGGGCCGCCGGATTTACCGCCGCCTTCTCCGCTGCCGGCTCCATCCGAGCTTCCGTCACCATTTCCGCCCCAAGGGCTTTTGCCAGCCATAGCCAGCCCGACATTCTTTGCGAAATCACCAAAATTGCTCATACCTACGTTATAGGTGCGCGGCGCGGGAAAAACAGAGGGGTTTGTACGATTTTCTGTGCTGTTGGTCTGACAGGGGGCCGACATTGGGTATTCTGCGGCCCGCGCCCGTTGCGGTTTGGCGCGGCAGCTCTTAGGAAACCGCGCGATGGACGAACAATCACTCAAAGCCCGCTTGCCCGATTCTATTGCAGAACGTGTGCGCAATATCGTGGTCAAAGAAGGCCGTGTGACGCTGGTCCTCGATGCCTCTGGATTTGAACCAGATCGCCGCAGCGGGATTGAATCCGCGGTGAAAGAAATTATCGGTGAGGCAGATGGCGTTACCGAAGTGCGCGTTGCCATGATGGCCGATAAGCCCGCCGCGCCAACAATCATTGCGGTCGGGTCTGGTAAAGGCGGCGTGGGCAAATCAACGCTTACAGCCAATCTGGCGGTCGCATTGAAGCGGATGGGTAAGAAAGTCGGCGTCGTTGATGCCGATGTTTACGGACCATCCCAGCCGACAATTTTCGATAACAAAGGCGCAAAGCCTGAAGCACGTGACGAGAAGCTGGTCCCTGTTCCCAGCCGTCACGGTATTTCTGTTCTGTCGATGGGCCACTTGGTTGAACCGGGCCAAGCGTTGGCATGGCGCGGGCCGATGGCCGGTAATGCGATGGCGCAATTGGTAGATGCGCATTGGGGTGACGTAGAGTTACTGTTGATTGATTTGCCGCCGGGCACGGGCGATGTCCAGCTTACCATGTTGTCAAAATTCAAACCTGCCGGAGCGGTGATTGTATCAACGCCTCAGGACTTGGCTTTGATTGATGCACAGCGGGCGGCCAACCTGTTCGATTCGGGTAAAGTGCCGATCATTGGCTTAGTTGAGAATATGTCGGGCTACGCCTGCCCGAGTTGCGGTGAGGTGAGCAACCCATTTGGTACCGGCGGCGTGGAGGCAGCATCTGACGCCACAGATATTCCATTCCTTGGCCGCATCCCGCTGGCAATCGATATCCGAACATCGAGCGATGCCGGTGAACCGCTGGCTGGCAGCGATAGCCCGGATGCCGAAGCATTCCATGCGATCGCGGGCAAGTTGGCTGCGTGGCTGGATAATCCAGTACCGGCAGGGGCAAACTGAGGATGCATATCAGCCGCCGCGGAGTGCTAGTGGGCGCAGCCGTTGGCGGTGGCTTGCTGGTGGCGTGGACCTTGCGGCCGCGCAGTTTTCCCACTCCGCTGGAGGCAGGAAACGGCGAATATGCGTTTGATGCATGGCTGAAAATTGCCACAGACGGGGTGGTAACAGTCGCAGTACCGCAGCTGGAAATGGGGCAGGGCGTTAGCACTCTTCTACCGCAGATCGTGGCGGTAGAGCTGGGCGCAGATTGGCGGCAAGTCGCGGTTGAGCCGGCCCCGCCAAGCGGCGCCTATGCCAATGTTCCACTGGCCGCAAAATGGTCGGCGCTATGGGCACCAGCATTGTCTGGTTCGATTGATGACAGCACCGATATTCTGGCAACCCGCTATGCCCAGCTGTCACGATTTTCCGCAACAGCAGATGGCACAGCCTTGGCCGCTTATGAGCGCCCGTGCCGGTTGGCCGCAGCCTCGGCGCGTGCCGTGCTGACGGCAGAGGCGGCAGAACGATGGGGCGTTCCGATAGAAGAATGCCAAGCACGATCGGGCTTTATCACGCATGACGGTAAAGAAGCCCGTTTCGCAGAATTGGTAGAAGGTGCCGCAGCGCGGGAAGCGCCCAGTCCGCCGCCACTGAAACCAGAATACGCTTATGAAACACCGATACCCGGACAGGCTGACGCGCCGACTGATTATCCGCGCTTGGATTTGCCATCGAAAGTAGATGGCACGCATCTGTTTGCAGGCGATGTCCGGTTGCCTGACATGGTCTATGCCGCAATCAAACATGGACCGCTTGAAAAGGCGGAATTGGTCGAATTCGATAGCAGCGCCGTTGCTGGCAATGACCGGGTTGTTGGCGTTGTTGAAGGCAAGCGCTGGCTGGCTGCTGTCGCAACCGACTGGTGGAGCGCGGACCAAGCGGTCGAAGCGATGAAGCCTCGTTTTGACGTACAGGGTCTGGCCAATAGCGATTCCGTACCGGAGCTGTTGCAAGAGGCGGCGCGCAGCGGAAAGGCATATCGCATCGCGCGGCGGGGCGATAATGACGATGCCTTGGGTGAGCCGGATATTGCGCGGCGATACTCGATCGCACCGGCGGTTCATGCACCGCTGGAAACTGCGACAGCGACTGCCCGATATGCTGATGGCCGGTTGGAACTGTGGATCGCGAGCCAAGCGCCGGAGCGGGCGCGTGAAGCTGCCGCTAAGGCGATTGGACTGTCGATAGAAGACGTCATTCTGTATCCAATGCCAGCCGGTGGCAGTTTTGACCGGCGGCTGGAGCATGATCATGCAATTGAAGTGGCTTTGATTGCGAAGGAAATCTCCAAAGACCAACCCCGTCCTGTCCAACTGGTATGGTCACGCTGGCAAGAGCAATTGGCTGGTATCCCGCGTACCCCTGCAGCTGCATTGGTCTGGGCAAAACTTCGCGATGGCGGCAATGGCTTTATCGAAGGATTGAGTTTTCGCATTGCGACGCCGCCGACAGCCTTGGAAAGCGGCCAGCGCTTGTTTGAAAACAAAACCCGGTGGGCGGCCAGAAACGCTGTGTCGGGCAAGGCCGATGCAATGGCCGTAGAAGGAGCGATGCCGCCATACGGTATTGCGGATGTTGCGGTGGACCACGTGCCGACGCAAATCAGCCATTCGACTGCCAGAATGCGGGGCAATGCGCATGGCTACACCGCATTTTTTGTAGAGAGCTTCATCGATGAAACCGCAGCTATGTTTGGCCGCGAACCCTTGTCCTATCGGATCGAGATGCTGGGGCAGGATGTGCGTCTGGTATCCTGCTTGCAGCGCGCGGCCCGGCTGGCGGAATGGGATGGTGGGCGCGACCAGAGCGGGCAGGGGCTTGCTTGCCACAAGATGACCTTCGGTGACGCCGAAGGCCGGATCGCGTGTATCGCCACTGCAAAGCGGGATGAAGGCGGCGTTCGAGTGTCTAAAATCAGCGCTGCAGTGGACATTGGCCGGATCGTGAATTTGGACATTGCCCGCCAACAGATAGAAGGCGGGCTGATCTTCGGCCTATCGCTCGCACTGGGGTCTGCGACGTCTTACAATGGCGGTTTGCCGACCAATCAGCGATTGGCTCAATTGGACTTACCCATATTGGCAAACTCGCCAGAAATCGCAGTGGATTTTATCGATAGTGAGCAAGATCCTTTCGATCCCGGGGAACTAGGAGCCGCAGTATGCGCTCCTGCTATAGCAAATGCGTTATTTTCTGCGACCGGGCTGCGTTTTCGCCGCCTGCCGCTGTTCTCTGAAGGGTTTTAACCGAACATGACATGGCAGCCACAAGCCTTGCCGAGCGATCACCCCGCTGTTCACAGCGGCAATGTGGGGGTGCTGGTTGTCAATCTGGGCACGCCAGAGGCACCCACGCCCAAAGCCGTGAAGACATATTTGAAAGAGTTTTTGTCTGACCGGCGGGTGGTAGAGATCCCTCCCATCGCCTGGCAGCCGATTTTGCGCGGAATTATCCTGAACACACGGCCCAAAAAATCGGCCCATGCCTATCAGCAAGTCTGGACGGAGGATGGATCGCCTTTGGCTTTCATCACCAAAGCACAGGCGGAAGGTTTGCAGGAACGGCTGGGTGCCGGTGTTCATGTGGAATGGGCGATGCGTTACGGCAAGCCGACCATTGGTGATCAGCTGCAGAAGCTGATGGATGCGGGGTGCGACCGTATTCTTCTCGCACCGCTCTATCCGCAATATTCGGGAGCCACGACAGCAACCGTGGTCGATAAAGCGGCAGACAAGCTGAAGGCGATGCGGTGGCAGACAGCCTTGCGCACATTGCCGCCTTATCATGACGATCCTGCCTATATTGGCGCGCTGGTCAGTGATCTAACCACCCAATTGGAAGGGTTGGACTTTACGCCAGAAGTGCTGCTGCTCAGTTTTCACGGGATGCCGCAGCGCACGCATGATCTGGGCGATCCCTATCATTGCCATTGCCGCAAGACCGCCCGGCTGGTCAGCGAAGCAATGGCGGACCATCCCCTCGTCACAGGCGGGATGCGGATTGAAACGAGCTTTCAGTCCCGCTTCGGCCCGGCCAAATGGCTGGAGCCTGCAACCGATGATACGCTGGAAGCAGAGGCTGCGGCGGGTACAAAACGGCTGGCGATTGCCGCGCCGGGTTTTTCCGCTGATTGTCTGGAAACTCTGGAAGAGCTGGTGATCCAAGGCAAAGAACAATTTCAAGATGCCGGCGGAGAGGATTTCGCAGTGCTGTCTTGCCTCAACACCAGCGCCCCCGGAATGGATATGCTGGAGCATATTATCAGGCGGGAATTGTCAGGCTGGACAGGTTAGAGCGAATTACTTACACTCCTGTCAGTAAGAGAGGAAACCATGGCTACACTTGCACAGACGCCCGATTCCCAACCGGGCTCCGCACCTGATACCGATCAGTTTGCCCCCAAGCATTGGGCTGAACGCCTTCCCGCTGACGCGCTTGATCATATTCCGGGCGATGACGGCCTGCCGATCGTCGGTAACACGTTCAAGATGCTCGCTGATCCCGCCAAATTTGGATATGCGATGATTGCAAAATACGGCAATGTCTATCGCAACCGCGCCTTTGGTACGCGCCAAGTGGCTTTGTTTGGCGCCGACGCCAACGAGTTGATGCTGTTTGACCGCAATAAGATATTTTCATCGGAGCAAGGCTGGGGGGCGGTGCTCGACAAGCTGTTCCCGCGCGGGTTGATGCTGATGGATTTTGCCCATCACCGGGCGGACCGAAAAGCCTTGTCGATAGCGTTCAAACCCGGCCCGATGCGGCATTATTCGGATGCGCTTAATCGCGGTATTTCACAGCAGGTTGCCACGTGGGCGGATACGCCGATGAAATTCTATCCGGCGATCAAAAAGCTCACTCTCGACTTGGCTGCGGACAGTTTTATCGGCCTGCCATGGGGCCCGGAATCGGATAAAATCAACGAAGCGTTTGTCTATATGGTGCAGGCATCGGTTGCCCCCATCCGGAAGCCATTGCCGTTTACGTTGATGCGCAAGGGCGTGAAGGGCCGCGAATTCCTGGTGGATTATTTCACCAAAGAAACACTGCGCCGGCGCAAAGAAGGCGGCGGGCAGGATATGTTTAGCCAATTCGCAACCGCAACCCGCGAAGATGGCGAGCTGCTTCCGGTTGACGAGGTTGTCGATCACATGAACTTCCTGATGATGGCCGCGCATGACACGATCACATCATCGGCAACGTCACTGATCTGGTTGCTAGCGAAAAATCCCGAATGGCAGGACAAGCTGCGGCAAGAAATTCTGGCAGTAACCGGCGGCCATGATGCAGATGGTAACCCGCGCGATCTGTCTTATGATGATCTGGGTAAGCTGGATCTCACCGAAATGGCATTTAAGGAAGCGTTGCGATTGATACCGCCGGTCCCATCCATGCCGCGCCGGGCGCTGAAAGAGTTTGAATTTGGAGGGCACCGTATCCCTGCGGGCACTCCGGTTGGTATCAGTATTGCCGGTGTCCATATGATGGAAGAACATTGGCCGGAACCGACCAAGTTTGATCCGATGCGGTTTACCCCGGACAAGGTGAAGGCCCGCCATAAATATGCGTGGGTCCCGTTTGGCGGTGGCGCGCATATGTGCCTTGGCCTGCACTTCGCCTATATGCAGATCAAAATTCTGATGGCGCAGGTTCTCACCCGCTACCAGATCGAGATTGCGGAAGGGTATGATCCGGAATGGAAGCCGTGGCCAATCCCGCAGCCCAAAGATGGCCTGAACGTCACCTTCAAATCACTCTGATCTAAAAATCGATGGCAATCCCGTCTTTCTCCCAGTCGCCATAGCGGGTGGGGGATAGATCGCGGGGTTCGTCTTTAAGAGGGTCCACGGCTTTGGGCTGGGGCGCTGGATCATTGGTCCAGTGAGCCGGTTTCTTGAAGCCATCGGGTCGTTTGGTCGCGCGCTGTGTCATGGTTTCTCAATGCGCCGGGTGGCGATTGGTTTCAAGGCGCTGTATGGGCGCGGTGATATGACAGATATTTCTCCTCATGAGTGACGTTCCCGGACTGCCGTCCCGCCGCGCTGCGCTCAAAATGATCGATGCGGTGCTCCACCGCGGTGAAACGCTTGAGCAGGTGGAGCGTAATGCCAACCGCCATATTCGCGGGGCAGCCGATCAGGCACTATCGCGAGCGATAGCGGGGGAGGCCTTGCGCTGGCTGACCGATATCGACACGATGATCGACAGCGCTATGCAAAAGCCCTTGCCGCATGATGCCAAAACCCGGTCTGTTTTGCGGTTGATGCTGGCGCAGTGGTTGCGCTTGGACACACCGCCCCATGCGGTCATTGCAACCGCCTTGCCTCTGCTAACCGGCGGACCACGGCGTTTGGCGCATGGTGTATTTTCGACCCTGACCAAGCGGGAGGGTTTGGCCTTGCCCGATGCACCAACGCTGCCAGAGGACGTGGCGGATCGTTGGGGCGATCGCGCTGATGCTATCGCGGCTGGCCTCGTGACACCGCCGCCACTCGATCTGGCACTGAAGGATTGGTCGCAAACGGAGGCAATGGCCGAAATGATGGGCGGGGTCAGCCTTGCACCCGGACATATCCGTTTGCCGCGCGGTACACCGGTGGATCAATTGCCCGGTTTCAAAGATGGTGATTGGTGGGTGCAGGATTTGGCTGCATCTTTGCCCGCTCGGCTGTTGGGTGCAGGGGCCTCCGATTCCGGGCCAAAACGTGTGTTGGACCTATGCGCCGCGCCGGGCGGTAAGACGCTGCAACTGGCTGCTGCCGGGTGGCAAGTCACGGCTTTGGATATAAGTGAGCGCAGGTTGGGCAAGGTGCGCCAGAACTTGGACCGTACAGGCCTTCAGGCGGAAATTATCAAGGCCAATGCGCTGTCATGGCAGCCTGCCAAACAATTCGACGCGATCCTGCTGGACGCGCCTTGCACAGCGACGGGCACAGCACGCCGCCACCCCGACGTTGTTCACCGCATAGGGGATCGGCAGATCGAGGAGCAGGCTGAACTGCAAAACGCTCTGCTAGAACGTGCTAGCGGATGGCTGCCCGATGGTGCCACGTTGATTTATGCTGTCTGCTCACTCGAAAATGCCGAAGGGATCGCACAGGCAGACAGTGTCGGTCTGAAGCAAGCACCCATCACCAGCAACGAACTGCCTGACGGGCTGGAGCCGACCGATGATGGCTGGCTGCGCACTGATCCGGGTATGTTGGGCGATGCTGGCGGGCTGGACGGGTTCTTTGTCGGGCGCTGGGTGAAATAATCCGCTAAGACTGGCGAGGTTGGAGAGAGTTATGAAACGCGTATTGTTGTTAACCGCCACACATATTGCCGCGCTCGGCATCGGGTTTGGTCTTGGGATATATCTTCTGCCTATCCTGATTGCGGAGCCTGCCCCGGAGGCAGCCGTTCTGGAACAAGAGGCTGCCGCTGCTGAATTTAGCGCAGAACTGACCCGTGACTTGCGAGGCAGCGACGGCTTGCACTGGGGTGAGGGGACCATCAGTATTTCTGCAAACCGCATTGTCCATCAAGGCGCGCTTGCGCCGGGCCCTGACTACATGGTCTACCTGACCAAACAATTTGTCGAGCATGAGGACGAGTTTGGGCCGATTAAATCGCAAGCCGTGCGGATTGGTTCTGTGAAAAGTTTCGATGGTTTTCTGCTCGATATCCCGGCGGATGTGAATATCGAAGAGTACTCGACCGTGGTTATCTGGTGCGAGACGTTCGGTGAGTTCATCACCGCTGCGCAATACCGCTAATTGCTGGCGAATGTCAGCCTGATGTGAGTGCAATCGCGCCCTCCTTGGCGCACTATGGCTGTCACAGAGCCGCCGCCGGTATCGACCTGTTCCACTTGGAACGGCTGGCCCAATTCGACATAGCTGGTGAAGCGCATTTCCCCGCCGGTTATCCGCAGCGGTCTTTCGGGCTGGGTCAAATGGAGAAACTGATGGGCGGCTTCGGCAAGATGCGTGGCATTCACATGATCGCCTGATCCGCTCATGTAAGGGTGCGCAGGCGGGAAGGCATTGTCCATCGTCATCAGGCCTGTTGTCGCGGGCGTTTTACCGCTGTGTAAGGGCGCAATCAGGGCAGGGCCAATGCCGGCTGAACCAACCGCCTCAGGCGCGGCGAAGGCGAACTTTGAGATATCCAGCGCATCGGCGCCGTTTTGTTTGGCTTTTGCCCGCCATGCTTCAAAATCACGCGTCCGGAATTCCACACCCTTGCTTAGCATGGAACAAATTTCACGGTCATGGGCGTCAAACAGAGTGAGGCGGCTCATAAGCTTGCCGTCTTCAGTGACAGCATCCGATACACCACGGGCGAACCCGCCGACATCGGCCATGCCGCAGCTCCAACGTGTCCATGTCAGCGCTGTCCATTTGGTACCGTCAAAGGCGCCGCTTTCCATCCCGCATTCCACACTTGCCCAGAATTGCAGATTTTGGACTGCAATGGGATGGTGGGGATGCAGCGCCAGCCACGGCCATGCATCCTGATCCGTAGAGCAACGAAAACTGATCGACCCATCGCCATGCATGACACGATCATACGTGAATTGTTTATCAGGGTGGATGTTACTCATGCGCTGGCGGTATCTAGCTTTTCACCTTGTCCTGAAAGCTCTTGCGCAGCTTCATGATTTTGGGCGGGATCACGGCGAGGCAATAGGGATTGCTCTTGCCTTCACCTTCCCAATATTCCTGATGATACCCTTCTGCCGGATACCAGGTATCGGCGGTTTCCACAGTTGTCACAGCTGTTCCTGAATTTCCATCGTTCCAACGGCCAATCGCGGCGTCTGCCTCTGCGCGCTGGGCATCGTTTAGGGGAAAAATCGCACTACGGTACTGCGTGCCTATGTCGCCGCCCTGACGGTTCAATTGGGTTGGATCATGCGTGCCCAGAAATACGTCATAGATTTCTGCAAGCGAAATCACATCGGTATCGAAGGTTACCCGTATTCCCTCGGCATGGCCGGTGGTCCCCGTGCACACCTCTTTGTAAGTCGGGTTTTGCGTTGTGCCGCCAATATAGCCGCTTTCCACTTCGCTGACGCCAATCACGTCGCGGAACACGGCCTCTGTGCACCAAAAGCATCCACCTGCAATAATTGCTTGTTCGCTATTTGCCATAGGTCGGTACTCGCTTTTCTTGTCGTTTGTCTTGGAACACAGATAGGAACCGCGAGTTCCCTTGTCATCGCCTCATTCACGCTTAGAGTGCGGCCCACGTTTAACAAATATCCCCGGAGAGTGATTATGCGTTCTATTTTTGCAGCCACGGCAGTGCTTGCCGCTGCGGCTTTGGCTGCCCCCGCAATGGCTGATGGCCACAGCGAAAATGCGGAACTGGCAGCAGTGCTGGCGTCCGATATGCGCGGCGATGATGGGGCCCGTGACCAATATCGCAATCCTGCTGAAACTCTGGCGTTTTTTCAAATTGAACCAAATATGACAGTGGCGGAATACGGCCCTGGCGGCGGCTGGTACACTCGTGTGCTGGCGCCGTATTTGATGCCGTCAGGCAAATATATCGCGTTCAATCAGGACAGCGATGGCCGCGCCTATCGTACACGGGCTCAGGAAGCGCGCTCGAAGGGCTGGACAGAGAGTTTCAAGTCCAGCTTGGCAGAGATGATGGATGTGGAAGCTGACGCCGTTACAGCGTTTGAGACTGATGAAATGCCTGACGATGTGGCCGGCACAGTCGACCGCGTGGTTATTTTCCGTTCCATGCACGGCCTGAATATCGGCAACCGCGCCGATACTGTGCTGAAAGCGGCGCGGATGATGCTGAAAGATGACGGCATGGTCGGTGTGGTCCAGCACCGCGCCCCAGAGGGGGCCAGCTATGATGATTACGGTGCGCGTCAACGCGGCTATATGCGTAAGCAAGACGTTGTTGCGATCTTTGCAGCGAACGGGTTTGAACTTGCCGCGGAGAGCGAGATCAACGCCAACGCGAAAGATCCCGCAAATTGGGAGCGCGGCGTGTGGACGTTGCCCCCTGTGCTGGCAACCGGCAAAGATGATGCCAAACGGTCAGAATATATCGCCATCGGCGAAAGCGACCGGATGACACTGCTGTTCAAAAAGGCAGACTAATATTAAGGGCGGCGACATGACCGAAATTACTGTCGCCGCCCTTCAATTGCCGCTCGCCTCTGATGATGAGGCCGAGAATATCGATGCTGTGGCCCAGCTGGTAGAGCACGCCGCGCAGCGGGGGGCGCAGATCATCCAGCCGCCTGAGCTGTTTTCAGGCCCGTATTTTTGCCGTGAAGAAGACGAAGCGCTGTTCGCGCTCGCCCGTCCGACATTGGAACACCCCTCCGTCATCGCGATGCGCAAGCTGGCAAAAGCGCTCCGCGTGGCCATTCCTGTCAGTTTTTTTGAACGTGACGGGCATCACTTTTACAATACCATTGCGATGGTCGGCTGTGACGGGGATGTTCTCGGCACTTACCGGAAAAGCCACATCCCTGACGGCCCCGGTTATGAGGAGAAGTTCTATTTCCGGCCCGGCAATGGCGGCTTCAAGGTGTGGGAAGTGTTTGGCGCGACAATCGGCGTGGGTATTTGCTGGGATCAGTGGTATCCGGAATGCGCCCGCGCGATGGCGCTGATGGGCGCGGAGCTGCTGTTCTATCCTACCGCTATCGGATCGGAGCCCTATGATACGGAACTCGATACGAGCCGGATGTGGCGGCGTGCAATGCAAGGGCATGCTGTGTCGAACTGTATGCCGGTGATTGCAGCGAACCGGATCGGTGTGGAAGGTGACCAGACGTTTTACGGGCACAGCTTCATCGCGAATGAGTGGGGCGATTTGGTGTGTGAATTTGGCGCCGAAGAAGATGGCGTGCTTGTCTCCACCTTCGATCTGGCGAAAGCTGCGAAGCATAGGGCGGGTATGGGGTTCTTCCGTGATCGCCGGCCGCAGCTTTATGGGCGTCTATGCGAAGATATCTGATCACCTCAGCTATGTCGGCCGATGCATAAATACCTGATCGCTCTAGGCTCCAACATACGGCACCAGAACTTCGGCGCTCCCACGCAGGTGGTCCGGACAGCCGCGCATGATTTGGAGGCCTTGGGGAGCGTTCTAGCGGCTTCTAAAGCTATAGATAGCGCCCCTATTGGTCCATCAATCCGCACCTATGCGAACAGCGTGTTGGTATTGGAAACATTGCTGGAGCCAAAGCCATTGCTGGCGGCACTGAAGCGAATCGAGGCGCGATTCGGGGTGAGGCGCGGTCAGCGCTGGTCCTCGCGTGTGCTGGACCTCGATATTGTGCTGTGGAGCGGCGATATTTTTGCCGATTCGGAATTGCAGATTCCGCACCCTGAATTCCGCAATCGCCCCTTTGTTCTGGGGCCTGCAAGCAAGATTGCAGCCGATTGGCGCGACCCAATTACAGGATTAGCGATAAAACACTTGAATGCCCGCTTGACCAAGCCGCACACCATCCCTAGGTGACGCCTCCGGTGGATGGGCCCTTAGCTCAGTTGGTAGAGCAACTGACTTTTAATCAGTAGGTCGCTGGTTCGAACCCAGCAGGGCTCACCACCTTTTTGCAGACACCTGAAATCGTTGGAAAACCGTCGCCGAAACGGTCTCAAACCAGCGTTGTCTACACAGTCGGTCTACACAATCGAGATGACGATGCAGGCGAAAACGCTGAGGAATCATCATCTTTTACTCGACGTGATGTCTACACAAGGCGTCTACACAAACGCCTGCCAGCCATCGTGCGAAAGCGTCGAATCTATCATGTCAGAAAGCGTGTTCCGCACGGTCTAATCAAGACGATTGGCAAGCGGGAGATTTGGAAATCGCTGAGAACAGATTCCGAAAGTGAAGCTCGTCGAAGGTCGCACGCGGTTATTGCGGAGATCGAACAGAAACTTGAGCAGGCTCGATTGAGTATCGGACTGACTGTTGATCCGACGCTGCTTCAACCGTTGTCTCAACGGTCCGACCAATCGCTTCACACCGTTGAAAACAGCACGCTCGCCCGACGTGGTGAAGTCGCCGAGGAAAAGACGATTTCGGTAGGAGCGGTGCTAGAGCGTTTCTTGGCTGACCCAACTCAAGACTGGTCGCCCAGAACGAGGCTGGCGTATGAAACGACCAGTCGCTTCATGATCTCGATGATTGGTGCATCAACTCCAATCGGTCACATGACGAGGGCAGCCTGCCGCGAGTTTCTCGAAACCCTGCGCTTCCTTCCCAAGAATGCGTCACGGTCATTTCCTGACCTGACGCCAAAGCAGGCGTCGGACTACGCGAGATCGACAGGCTACGAGAATGTGATCAGTCCCTCGAATGCCAACATCTACATCAACAAAGTCTGCGTTGTTCTGAACTGGGCTGTTCGAGAGGGTTACCTCGAACGCAACCATCTGAAGGGTCTGCGACTTGCCGATCCAATCGCACGCGTAGATAAGCGTCTGCCATTCTCCCACCTTCAGCTTGAAGCGATGTTCAACGCCCCGCTGTTCACTGGGTGTCAGGATGACGAGCTTGGATATGCAAAGGCAGGCGGCAAGAGACCGAGAGGCACTCGTTTCTGGGTCATCCTGATCGCCCTCTATACTGGCATGCGCCTGAATGAGATTTGCCAATTGGACACAGCAGATGTCCGTGCATTTGAGGGCATTGCTTGCTTCTCAGTGTCCGAGAGGTCGCTGGTCGGCACAGATGACAAGCACTTGAAGACTCGCTCTAGCGAACGGGTCGTTCCGATCCATCCTGATTTGCTTAGCCTCGGTATCCTTGATTTCGTTGAGCAACGAAATGATGCTGGGCACGACAAGCTGTTTTTCGACATATGTGCGGGGCAGGATGGATTCCGCTCGACAGCATTCAGTAAGTGGTTTGTCCTGTTCTTGATCCACGCAAAGGCGCGCGAGCCCAAGACCAGCTTTCATTCCTTTCGGCACCTCTTTCGTGACGCGCTCCGTCAAGCAAAGGTGAGTCGTGAGATCGCGATGATTCTCGGAGGATGGGGAACAGGCACCAAGTCAGGGCTCGATGTAGCTGACTATTACGGGAAAGGGTTCGAGATATCTGTCTTAGCCGAAGCCATAGAGAAGCTTTCATTCGACCATATCAATGCGCTACGCGCCTTGATCACGTCGAGTAAAAGATGATGATTCCTCAGCGTTTTCGCCTGCATCGTCATCTCGATTGTGTAGACCGACTGTTTAGACAACGCTGGTTTGAGACCGTTTCGGCGACGGTTTTCCAACGATTTCAGGTGTCTGCAAAAAGGTGGTGAGCCCTGCTGGGTTTTCGATGATGTGACCGTGGGACAGAGCTTTGAGGCACGCTTGCTTCGCTTGTGGGGAGCGTTGATTGAAGC